>NZ_CP047475.1:0-2400000 GCF_010587385.1 Vibrio astriarenae | reverse complement strand
CCGACTCAAGAGGCCGTGCAAAAACTCGTCGCTGCTCGCTTAGCTGCGGATGTGGCAGGCACCACGACCTTAGTTATCGCACGTACTGACGCTAACGCCGCCGATCTACTGACGTCGGATTGCGATCCTTATGATAAAGACTTTATTCAAGGCGAACGCACGGCGGAAGGCTTCTATCGAGTACGCGCTGGCATTGACCAAGCCATTGCTCGCGGCCTTGCTTATGCCCCTTACGCTGATTTGATTTGGTGTGAAACAGCGACACCATGTTTGGAAGAAGCGCGTAAGTTCGCAGAGGCGATTCATGCTGAATACCCAGACCAACTGTTGGCTTATAACTGTTCGCCATCATTTAACTGGGAGAAAAACTTGGATGCAGAGACCATCGCTAAGTTCCAGCAAGAGCTTGCTGACATGGGCTACAAGTACCAGTTCATTACACTCGCGGGCATTCATAACATGTGGTTTAACATGTTTGAGCTGGCACATGCTTATGCACAAGGTGAAGGCATGCGCCACTATGTTGAGAAAGTACAACGTCCAGAGTTTGAAGCAGCAGAGAAGGGATATACCTTCGTGGCACACCAACAAGAGGTGGGCACAGGCTACTTCGACCGCATGACCAATACGATTCAAGGTGGTAATTCCTCTGTCACCGCACTCACGGGTTCCACAGAAGAAGATCAGTTCTAACTGACGGTGAGCTAAACTCTCAAGCTCACATTGAAATTACGCACTGTCTTAGCGTAGCGAACGCCCCCGTGTTTGCTACGCTTTTTTCATTGCTTACTCTGCAATATATGCACTTGAATGCACTAAAGTGATGGCTGGCAAGAATCTTGTGCTTCAAATTAAGCACCATGATCAATCAAAGCAGCACAAAATGTCATCATTTTGGTTCAAGTTGATTCGAGTTGCACCATCCTGATTCACTGCAACTTATTTCTTTTGCACCAAACTTGGCAATATTTGTTTAAGTTGTTGTTTTTATTGGTATTTTAAATTGGTACTACTTTGGTGTTAATTTGGCACTCTTTTTGTAACTCCTCTAATTGAATAATAATTCACTTAGATGGAGTTCTAACTATGAACAAGAAGTTCAACTTAACGCTTGCTGCACTATGCACCTCTTTAACACTTTCTACTAGCGCGGCTTTCGCGGCAGAAGACACGATTAAGGTCGGCGTTCTGCACTCACTTTCAGGCACGATGGCTATCAGTGAAACCACACTGAAAGATACCGTATTAATGCTGGTGGATGAGCAGAATAAAAAAGGCGGCTTGTTGGGTAAAAAACTAGAGGCGGTTGTTGTAGACCCTGCTTCTAACTGGCCGCTATTTGCAGAGAAAGCCCGTGAATTGATCGAAAAAGAGAAGGTTGATGTCGTCTTTGGCGGTTGGACTTCAGTATCACGTAAATCGATGCTTCCTGTCTTTGAAGAGCTAAATAGTATCCTTTTCTACCCAGTTCAGTATGAGGGTGAAGAGTCATCGAAAAACGTATTTTACACTGGTGCTGCGCCAAACCAACAGGCGATTCCTGCTGTTGATTACTTAATGGAAGACCTTGAGGTTGAGCGTTGGGTTCTCGCGGGTACGGATTATGTTTATCCACGTACAACGAATAAAATCCTAGAGTCTTACCTTAAATCGAAAGGTGTCGCTGAATCAGACATCATGATCAGCTATACGCCATTTGGTCACTCAGATTGGCAGTCAATTGTGTCTGACATCAAGAAGTTTGGTTCAGAGGGCAAGCAAACGGCCGTAGTATCAACCATCAACGGTGATGCCAATGTTCCTTTTTATAAGGAGCTTGGTGCACAAGGTATCTCATCTGAAGACATTCCTGTTATTGCGTTCTCTGTTGGTGAAGAAGAGCTCTCTGGTATGGATACTGAGCCACTCGTCGGCCACCTAGCGGCATGGAACTACTTCATGAGTGTTGATACCGAAGCCAACGGTGAGTTTGTAGAGGCATGGCATAAGTTCATTAAGAGTGAAGAGCGTGTCACCAATGACCCAATGGAAGCGCACTACATCGGCTTTAACATGTGGGCACAAGCGGTCACAGTCGCTGGTACAACCGATGCTGAAGCAGTACAAGATGCTTTGATTGGTGTCTCTGTACCTAACCTTTCAGGTGGTTACTCAACCATGATGCCAAACCACCATATCACTAAGCCAGTTCTTATCGGTGAGATTCAAGATGACGGTCAGTTTGATGTCGTTTGGGAAACCACCGGTCTGGTAGCGGGTGATGCGTGGTCTAAATACTTACCAGAATCAGCCAAGCTTTACTCAAGCTGGTCTAAGCCATTCTCCTGTGGCGCGTTCAACATTGAAACCAAGAAATGTGCAGGCAGTAACTAATTAGCCTATGTGGTGCTCCCCTTGTGGAGCACCGTTTCACGTGGTATCCGAGTAAAAAGAACATGGTAGGCCAAATACTCTGCCAGCCAATAAAAACGCTCGGTTGATGAAGGACGTAAGTCATGAAGAATGTTTTTCAAGCAGCACTGTTATTGCTGCTTTCCGTCAATGTTAGCTGGGCTGCAGTAAGCAGCCAAGAGAGCTTTAGCGAAGCACTCATCGGCAAAAACAACAGCCAGAAATCTCAAGCCATCGAATGGTTAGTTGCAGAGCAAGACGCAACGACAGCAAAAGTTGTGCTCAATGCGTGGTTTGATGGCAACCTCTACTATTTCAGTGATAAAAGCAGCGCAGCCTACCAAGCGCTGTTTGTTATCGAAAATCTAAAAACGGCAAAAAGCGCTGACTCTGCTTGGGGCGGTGAGCCTTTGGTGATTGAAAACAGTCGTGAGTTTAAAAAGGTGCGAGTGAATAACCGTCTGCGCCGTGAAATTCGTTCTGAATTGGCATCGTTAGGTATCAATAGTCCCTATGAGCAGGTTCGCTATGATGCGGTAATGACGTTACTCGGCACGCAAGATGATGACCTTCTTGAAGCGCTCGCGACGCGTCTTTCAATTGAGGAAGACAGCAAGGTTTCAGAGCTCATTGAACTCGCTCTCGCAATTGACGTGGCGCAGGATAGTGCTCGTGGCGCTGCCGAGCGAGTTACGGCAATTGAAACCATTGGTGACTACAAATTTCCTATCGTAGCCCAAACCCTCAACCGCATTCTTGCCAGCGAGCCTGAAGAGGCGTTAACCAGCGCAGCTAATCTCGCGCTGACTCGTTATCAGCAATCGCAATCCTTATATTCAGGGGTGGAAACCGTGTTCTTTGGCTTGAGTCTTGGCTCAGTGCTGGTGTTGGCGGGTATTGGCCTTGCGATCACATTTGGTGTGATGGGTGTGATTAATATGGCACACGGTGAGCTGATCATGATTGGCGCTTACACCACCTACGTGATGCAGCAGTTGATGCCTAATCATATCGGCTATGCACTTATCCTATCGATTCCAATGGCGTTTATTGTGTCTGGTTTGGTCGGTATAGCGATTGAGCGTAGTGTGATTCGTCATCTTTACGGTCGACCTCTAGAAACGCTACTCGCGACCTTTGGTATCAGCTTGATCCTACAGCAAGCCGTTCGCTCAATATTCTCTCCTCTAAACCGTTCAGTCAGCACACCTGAATGGATGTCTGGTGCACTTGAAATCAACCCGATGCTGTCACTGACCTACAACCGTTTATACATCATTTTGTTCTGTGGCTTGGTGTTCTGGGGACTATTGATGGTGCTGAAAAAAACACCACTAGGTTTGCAAGTTCGCGCGGTTTCGCAAAACCGTGGTATGGCGCGTGCGATGGGTATTCGATCTGAGCGAGTGGATGCGCTGACCTTTGGTTTGGGCTCGGGTGTGGCTGGTGTTGCTGGTGTTGCGTTGTCTCAGTTGACTAACGTTGGGCCGAATATGGGTCAGGCCTACATCATCGACTCATTCATGGTGGTGGTCTTTGGTGGTGTCGGCAACTTGTGGGGCACATTGGTTGCTGGTTTAAGCTTGGGTCTATTCAACAAGGTCTTAGAGCCTTGGGCGGGTGCTGTTTTAGCGAAAATTCTAGTCCTGGTTTTCATCATTCTATTTATTCAAAAACGTCCTCGCGGTCTATTCCCGCAACGTGGTCGTGCGGCTGAGAGTTAAGGAGAACAGTATGCAGTCGAAATCTTTTGTTCTTTCAGCTATTCAGGGGGATAGGGGCGGTCAGCTAACACTGCTTGCGATCCTCGCGGCAGTGATATTTGTACCACTGGCGAACACACTACTGCCAAGTGGTCATCCTCTTCATGTTGAAACCTTTACGGTCTCTTTGATGGGTAAATACTTGAGCTACGCGATGTTAGCGCTAGCGCTGGATTTAGTTTGGGGCTATCTAGGTATTCTGAGTTTAGGTCATGGTGCGTTCTTTGCTATCGGCGGTTATGCCATGGGGATGTATTTGATGCGCCAGATTGGTGAGCGCGGTGTTTACGGTGACCCGATCTTGCCTGACTTTATGGTGTTCTTGAACTGGCAAGAGCTGCCGTGGTTCTGGCAAGGGTTTGATCAATTTTGGTTAGCTTGTTTGATGGTCGTACTCGTCCCTGGAGCTCTGGCTTATGTCTTTGGTTACCTCGCGTTTCGTTCCCGTGTCTCCGGTGTCTACCTGTCTATCATGACCCAAGCACTGACGTACGCTCTGATGCTTGCATTCTTCCGTAATGAGATGGGCTTTGGTGGCAACAATGGCCTAACCGACTTTAAAGATATTCTGGGTTTTAGCCTGCAAAGTGACAGCACCAAGCTCGCTCTGTTTGTCATTACTGGTGTCGCTTTGATGGTGAGTTATGTGGTGTGCCGCATGGTGATCACAAGTCGCCTAGGACGTGTGGCATTGGCCATCCGTGATACCGAGTCTCGTACTCGATTTATGGGGTATGACGTCGATGGCATTAAGCTGTGGGTGTTTGTTCTTTCAGCGGTGATCGCCGGTATTGCAGGTGCATTGTATGTGCCGCAAGTGGGCATCATCAATCCCGGTGAATTTGCGCCCCTCAACTCTATTGAGGTTGTGGTGTGGGTGGCACTTGGCGGTCGCGCTACCTTGTTCGGGGCGATTGTTGGTGCGCTGATCATCAACTATGCGAAGAGTTGGTTTACGGTTGAGTTTCCAGAAGTATGGCTATTTGCACTCGGTGGTCTTTTCGTGCTTTCCACCATGTACTTCCCGAAAGGGGTGATTGGATTTGTCAGTGACCGCGTTGAAGATATACGTAAACGCTCAAGCGACAAAACAAAACCAGAGGATGACCAGTTACCCACGAAGGAGGCAACAGCATGAGTGCGCTGCAATCAGTTCAACACATAAAAGATAACTACCAGACGTTTACGCGTCGTGATGAAGTCTTCTCATTCCTAAAGCCTGATGTTCACCCTGCGATTGATACGCGTCATAATGTCTTGCTCTATGTTGAAGGGGTGAATAAAAGCTTTGATGGTTTTCAGGCAATCAATGACCTTAACCTCTACATTCGCGAGGGAGAGTTGCGCTGTATTATCGGGCCGAATGGTGCAGGTAAAACCACGATGATGGACATCATCACGGGGAAGACCAAACCCGATACCGGTGAGGTTTGGCTCGGCTCGAATATCAACCTACTCAAAATGAATGAAGCGCAGATTGCGAATGCCGGCATCGGACGCAAGTTCCAAAAACCGACGGTGATTGAGTGTTTAACCGTGTGGCAGAACCTAGAGCTATCGATGTCGGGCGTACGTTCGGTTTGGGGCACATTTACCGCACAGATGAGTGGCGAACAGCGTGACAAGCTGGAATCTGTTCTTGAGCTCATTCACCTAAAAGATGAAGCGACGAATAGCGCGGGTAATCTTTCACATGGTCAAAAACAGTGGCTTGAGATCGGGATGTTGTTGATGCAAAACCCGAAGCTATTGCTAGTGGACGAGCCTGTTGCGGGTATGACGCACCAAGAGATGGATCGCACTTCGGAGCTGCTTAACTCTTTAGCGGGTAAGCATTCTGTTGTGGTGGTTGAGCATGATATGGATTTTGTTCGTTCGATTGCCAGCCATGTCACGGTACTGCACCAAGGACATGTCTTGGCAGAGGGCACGATGGACCAAGTGCAATCTCACCCTGAAGTTAAACAAGTTTATCTCGGAGAATAGGATGTTAGAGATTCAATCATTAAACCAGTTTTACGGTGAGAGCCACACTCTGTGGGACTTGGATATGACCATACCCGAAGGCAAGTGTACCGTTTTGATGGGGCGTAACGGGGTAGGAAAAACCACATTGTTGCAGTGCATCATGGGCTTGGTGAAGGTTAAAAGTGGTGATATTAAAATGGGGAGTCAATCACTGCTTAAACTCGATGCTGAAGAGCGACCAAGACAGGGCATTGGCTATGTACCGCAAGGACGCCAGATTTTTCCAATGTTAACGGTGCAAGAGAACCTAGAGGTTGGCTTACCGATTCGTGAAAAGGGCGACCGTAAAATTCCTGAGTTCATTTTTGATTTGTTTCCTGTGCTCAAGGAGATGCTCCATCGCCGAGGTGGTGACTTATCTGGCGGTCAACAGCAGCAGCTTGCGATAGGTCGGGCTTTGGTGGTGAATCCCCAGCTTTTGATCCTCGATGAGCCAACCGAAGGTATTCAGCCCAACATCGTTCAAGAGATTGGTGACATCATTCGCATGCTCAATGAAAAAATGGGGCTGACGGTGTTACTCGTTGAGCAAAAGCTTCCCTTCGCTCGCAAGGTCGGGGATAGATTTTGTATTCTTGATCGCGGCCGCCAAGTCGCGGAAGGGGAGATTGACGAGCTTAACGAACAGCTCATTAAGGAGTATCTCACCGTATGAGTACGCTTTTAGCAACGGATGGGTTGACCAACAATGCGGGTGAGCAAGGTTCTGTTCACCCCGTTTCTATGAGTGATGTCATTGAGCAAGACATACGTGACGGATGGAAAGCTGAGCTTGGCCTGACCTTTACCCAACGCGGGGATAAAACGGTTCTTAAACATAGAACTCAAAAGGGCCCACTAGCGATTCAGCGTCCGCTCTATCCAGATGGAACAACCTGCCATACCTACCTTCTGCACCCACCTGGTGGTGTTGTTGGTGGAGATACGCTCGATATTAACGTTACCGTCGATAAACAGGCTCATGCCCTGATCACCACACCCGGAGCAACCAAGTTCTATCGATCCAACAGTAAATACGCACGTCAAACGCAAACACTCGCGGTTAAATCTGGCGCACGGTTAGAGTGGTTTCCGCAAGAAAATATCTTTTTCCCTCATGCACATACCCGACTAGATACACAAATTCATCTTGATAAAGATGCACAATTTTGGGGATGGGAGATGCACTGTTTTGGTCGCCCTGCACTGCAAGAGGGATTTAGCCATGGCCATCTTATTGGGAAAACAGAGATTTTTGTTGATGGTCAACGAATATTAACCGAGGGATTGAATTTCAATGGCGGTAATAACCTTATGATAAATAAAGGAATGTTATCTTATCCACTTGCCGCGACACTCTATATTAAAACGGATGATATTCAATTACTTGAGTTGGTACAGAGCTTGCTCTGTTCTAGAACATCACAAGCCCAAAAGGTAGCAGGTAATCCGAGGTATGTACTCGGAGCAAGTCAGATTGAGAGTTTACTCGTGGTGCGAGCACTTGGTCACTGGAGTGAAGATTTGATCGATGTGTTTAGTGAAGTATGGCGCATGACACGTACCCATCTGACGGATTCTACGCCGGACAACCCAAGAATATGGGCAACCTAATTTAATCATTTACGCGAGCTGTAACATGGAATTATCACCAAGAGAAAAGGATAAGTTACTGATTTTTTGCGCAGGGATGTTGGCACAACAACGCAAAGAGAAAGGCTTAAAACTTAACTACCCAGAGTCAGTTGCTTACATCAGTAGCGCGATTCTTGAAGGCGCACGCGAGGGCAAGACGGTCTCACAATTGATGGACTTTGGACGAACGCTACTCACCGTTGAAGATGTGATGGAAGGGGTGCCTTCGATGATCCCAGACGTCCAAGTCGAGGCCACTTTTCCTGATGGTACAAAGCTTGTGACGGTTCACGAACCGATTGTCTAAGGAGTGTTTGATGTCATCTAGTAACCATTCATATAGTGGCTTTGTCCCCGGAGCCATTGAGACGCCTAGTGGGGAGATTGAACTCAATGAAGGACGTGAGACTGTGACCGTTCAAGTGCAGAACTTGGGGGACAGACCGATTCAGATTGGCTCTCACTACCACTTCTATGAAGCGAATAACGCATTAGATTTTGAGCGTGAAACCACCAAGGGTTTCCGCCTCAATATTCCAGCAGGCACTGCCACACGATTTGAGCCAGGGCAGTCAAGAACGGTCGAGTTGGTTCGTTATGCCGGTAAGCTCGAAGTATACGGATTTCAGGGCAAGGTGATGGGTAAGGTTTAGGCCTACCACCTTCTTCTCGCACTTCAGTTGCTTGAGGTGCAGCAAAAATTTAGCAAAGGATTGGAAATGGCGACGATATCCAGACAGGCATATGCCGAAATGTTTGGTCCAACGGTCGGGGACCGCGTGCGTCTCGCGGATACAGAGTTGTGGCTAGAAGTAGAAAAAGACTTCACGGTGTATGGCGATGAGGTCAAGTTTGGCGGCGGTAAAGTGATCCGCGATGGGATGGGGCAAAGCCAGCGCCCAAGTGCAGAAACACCAGATCTCGTGATCACCAATGCGGTGGTTCTCGATTATTGGGGCATTGTGAAAGCGGATGTCGCCATAAAAAATGGCCGCATTCAGGCGCTGGGTAAGGCAGGTAATCCAGACGTTCAACCTGGCGTTGATATTATCATTGGCCCTGGCACAGAAGTGCTTGCTGGTGAGGGTAATATTCTCACGGCTGGTGGTATCGACTCTCACATTCACTTTATCTGTCCGCAGCAAATTGAAGAAGCATTAGCTTCGGGTGTCACCACCATGATTGGGGGTGGGACGGGGCCAAACACGGGTACCAACGCAACCACTTGCACACCGGGTCCATGGAACATGCATCGTATGCTGGAATCACTCGATCAGTTCCCGATGAACTTTGGCTTGCTCGGCAAGGGTAATGCTAGCCAACCGGAAGCACTTCGTGAGCAAGTTGCGGCGGGTGCTGTTGGCTTAAAGCTGCATGAAGACTGGGGCACAACTCCAGCGTCGATCGATACTTGTTTATCGGTAGCCGACGAGATGGACGTGCAGGTCGCGATCCACACCGACACCTTGAATGAATCCGGTTTCGTTGAATCCACATTGGGTGCGATTGGTGATCGCGTTATTCATACCTACCATACAGAAGGGGCGGGTGGCGGTCATGCGCCTGATATCATTAAAGCGGCTGGTGAAGCCAATGTGCTGCCATCATCGACGAACCCGACGCGCCCATACACCATTAATACGGTTGATGAGCATCTCGATATGCTAATGGTGTGTCACCACTTGTCGCCGTCAATTGCAGAAGATGTGGCGTTTGCAGAGTCACGTATTCGTCGCGAAACCATCGCAGCGGAAGACATCCTGCATGACCTTGGCGCATTTTCAATGATCGCCTCTGACTCTCAGGCCATGGGACGTGTGGGTGAAGTGATCACTCGCACCTGGCAAACCGCGCACAAGATGAAAGTGCAGCGAGGCAGCCTCGCTGAAGATTCGAGCTACAGCGACAACTTCCGTCTCAAACGTTACGTGGCGAAGTACACCATCAACCCCGCGATCACTCACGGTATGGCGCATGAAATTGGTTCGATTGAGCAGGGTAAATTGGCAGACCTTGTCCTGTGGAAGCCTGCCTTCTTTGGCGTTAAGCCTAGTGTGATCCTAAAAGGTGGGATGATAGCGATGGCCCCGATGGGTGACCCAAATGCTTCGATCCCAAAACCGCAACCCGTCCACTACCGCTCAATGTTCGGCAGTTACGGTAAAGCCAGTCAAAACACATCGATGTTGTTTGTGTCTCAGCAAGCGAAGCAAGACAACATCGCAGAGCAGTTGGGGCTGCAGAGCCTTATCGGTGAAGTTAGCCATTGCCGAGATATCAGCAAAGCCGATATGAAGCTTAATGACTGGATGCCGAAAATTGAGGTGGACTCTCAGACTTATCAAGTGAGAGCGGACGGTGAGCTGTTGGTGTGTGAGCCAGCAGAAGTACTACCGATGGCTCAACGCTATTTCTTATTTTAAAAACATGTCCTGTTTCAGTGGTATAGGAGCATAACCCAATGATTGAACTGACAGAAATTAACGCTCACGGTGACAAGCCAGCGGATGGATATTTGAGCTTGCCGATTGATAGTCGAATTAAAAGTCGACTTAAAGTGACGCTGGATGATGGGCGAGATGCCGGTTTGTTTCTTCCGCGCGGTCATATTCTGCGAGGCGGTGAGCAACTTAAAAGCCAATGTGGCCTAGTTGTAGAAGTAAAAGCAGCGCCAGAACAAGTCTCCACTGTGTATTGTGATGACGCCCACCTATTAACCCGTGTGGCTTATCACCTAGGCAATCGCCATGTGCCACTGCAGGTAGAGGCTGGCTGGGTGCGTTATCAGCACGATCACGTTCTTGATGAAATGGTGGAAGGCTTAGGCGCTAAAGTGACATCGGAAGTGCAGCCTTTTGAGCCAGAGGGCGGCGCGTATGGCGGTCGCTCTGGTGGTCATCATCACCACCATTGATAGCGCATAAAAACGGACAAATTAACGATTAAGGAACGAGATATGAAAACCCAATTTGCGGCACTGATTGCACTTTTAGCAACCCCCTCACTCGCGTTGGCGCACCCAGGCCATGAGCATCACTCTTTTTCTTCAGGTTTAGTCCACCCAGTGACGGGTGTTGATCACCTGATTATGTTGATTGCTTTTGGTTTATTAATTGGTTGTGTTGCCGTGGTCAATAAGCAAAAAATCGCCTTGATGTCGGGCGGTATTGCTTCTCTTATGCTCGGCCTGTTTGCTGGTCAATGGTTTGGTTTTTCGACCATTGTTGAGCCAGCCATCATCGCATCGCTGTTCGTGGTTAGCCTTGGCCTATGGCAAGCCTTTTCACCATCGACGACTCGCGTAAACATGGCGCTAGCGGCTTCAATCGCAATGCTGTTCTTCCATGGTTATGCCCATGGTGTTGAAGCAACAGGTAGTGTTTCTCAGTTTGCGGTAGGCATGCTGATCAGCGCGACAGTATTGATGGTAGCAGGCAGTGCTGCGGGCCAATTAGTTCGCTCTAAGTGGCTTTCAGTCGGCGTGGCATCAGCGAGTGTATTGCTTCTGCTAGCGTCTTAACTTTTGAGGTTCGGATAGTGAAGGAACACACCGTGAAATCTGACAGCGAACTGGCATGTTATCGGTTGTTCCAACTGATCAGCCCATCGTTACCCATTGGTGGTTTTACCTACTCACAAGGCTTGGAGTACGCCGTTGAAGCGGGATGGGTTAAAGATCGAGTGAGTCTCGAAGAGTGGCTCATTTATATGGTGGAGTCGAGTGTGGCAACCCTTGAACTGCCGATTATCGATAAACTCTATCAGGCGCTTGATACCCAAAATATGGAAGTGATAGAGCATTGGTGTGATGTGCTCTACACCAGCCGTGAAACCAGTGAGTTGAGAGCAGAGGAGCGACAACGAGGCCATGCACTCAATACTCTGCTGCGTCAGTTGGATATAGACATCAGTGTTGTTGAACGCTTGTCGAGTCACCCGAATCAACTCCTTGGCCTGTGTATCGCCGCCAAAGCATGGTCCATCGACCTTGCTACGTTAAAACAGGGCTACTTATGGAGTTGGCTAGAAAACATCGTTACTGCGGGCGTTAAGCTGATTCCACTAGGGCAGACCGATGGTCAGCTCGCTCTCATCAATATTACCGGGTGTTTTCCAAAGGTGATCACTCAAGCATTACACATTGAAGAGTGGATGATAGGCAGTTTTACGCCTTCTATCGCAATAGCAAGCTCACTGCACCAGACGCAGTATACACGTCTATTCCGCTCTTAACGCCTTAGCAAAAGGCGAATAAATATAAAGGAACAAATCAATGGAAAGTTATAAGCAACCCTTACGTATCGGTATTGGCGGCCCAGTTGGCTCGGGCAAGACTGCACTTTTAGAGGTGCTGTGTAAGGCAATACGCGACAAGCTCAATATCGCTGTCGTAACCAATGATATTTACACCCAAGAAGACGCAAAGATTTTGACTCGCGCTGAAGCGCTAGAGCCTGATCGCATCATTGGCGTTGAGACGGGTGGTTGTCCGCACACAGCGATTCGTGAAGATGCGTCAATGAACTTGGCGGCAGTGGAAGAGTTGGCTAAGCGACATAAGAATCTGGATGTCGTGTTTGTCGAAAGTGGTGGTGATAACCTGAGTGCGACATTTAGCCCAGAGCTAGCAGATTTAACCATTTATGTTATCGATGTGGCTGAAGGTGAGAAGATTCCGCGCAAAGGTGGCCCAGGTATTACGCGATCCGATCTGCTGATTATCAATAAGATAGACCTAGCGCCGTACGTAGGTGCCTCTTTGGAAGTGATGGAGTCGGACACACAACGCATGCGCCCAACCAAACCGTTTGTGTTTACTAACCTAAAAGAGAGTAAGGGCTTAGATACGATTATTGATTTTATCATGACGGAAGGGATGCTGACGCTGAAAGAGCCGGTTGCCTAAGATCTATTTTTGATTCGAACAGGCGCGGTGAGTAGATCCTGAAATGCTTCAGGATGACGATCTATTTGATTTTATTTTCAGTGCCCTATACACAAAAGCCGATAGTAAAAACCCCGCAAATGCGGGGTTTCGTCGTATTAAATCAGCAATTAGATCTAAGCAAGCCTAAAGCTTCTGCTCCGTTAGTTGCTCAGCTTGCTCTTGTTGCTTTACCGACTGGCAAACCGCAGCCGTAAAGACAACGTCTGTAGAACTGTTCAGTGCCGTTTCAGCAGAATCTTGAATCACGCCGATGATAAAGCCTACCGCAACCACCTGCATTGCCACGTCATTCGAGATACCGAACAAGCCACAGGCCAGAGGGATCAGCAGTAGTGAACCACCAGCAACACCAGAAGCGCCACAAGCAGAAACCGCCGCTACCACGCTGAGTAACAGTGCAGTGAAGATATCCACTTGAATACCCATAGTATGCACTGCTGCTAGGGTTAGCGTCGTAATGGTGATAGCAGCACCCGCCATGTTAATAGTCGCACCGAGTGGAATCGATACTGAGTAAGTGTCTTCATCGAGCTTCAGCTTTTCACACAACGCCATGTTCACTGGGATGTTTGCCGCACTTGAGCGAGTGAAAAACGCCGTTACACCACTTTCACGCAAGCATTGGAAAATTAATGGGTAAGGGTTTTGTTTAGTTTTAAAGAACACAATCGCAGGGTTAACCACTAGCGCAATGATGATCATTGAGCCAAGAAGAACCGCGAGCAGGTGTGCATAACCAGCTAGAGCACTAAAGCCAGTTGTTGCAAAGGTTGCAGCGACAAGACCAAAGATACCGAACGGTGCTAAGCGGATAATAAAGCGAACAATGTGCGACACGCTGTGGCTCAGATCTTCAAAAACGGCTTTTGTTGTATCTGATGCATGGTGAAGTGCCAGACCTAGACCGACACCCCACGCCAAAATACCAATGTAGTTAGCCTCAACGAGCGCATTGACAGGGTTATCAACCAACTTGAACAGCAGTGTACGCAGAACCTCTGCGATACCTTGAGGTGGTGTTGCCCCTTCCGCGCCCGTGACGAGTGTCAACGTCGTCGGGAACAGGAAGCTCAGTACAACAGCCGTTAAGGCTGCGAAAAGGGTACCAATGAGGTAAAGGACAACGATAGGGCGCATGTGCGTGTGTTGGTTTTTTTTCTGGTTGGCAATCGATGCGGCCACCAGAATGAAAACCAAAATAGGTGCAATTGCCTTTAGTGCACCGACGAACAGACTACCTAACATGCCAGCGCTTTCTGCGTGGCTAGGTGAAGCTAAGGCGAGAAGAACACCGAGAAGAATACCGGTGAGGATTTGCAGCACAAGATTACCTTGGCTTAAGCGGGCTATTATGTTGTTTTGCATACATCTATCCTGAAGTATTGTTGTGGACCTACCCCAAACCTCTATCGCTTGAATTATGATTTCAATTTGCTCGGGCGTGGGTGCAGCATTCCTTTAATGAATCAGCACTATTCATGCTGGTTAAACAATATACTCCTTTTATGAGATAAATGTGACCCTTCATGGATGAAAATACCAACTATGTAGTATTTTTGTGGTGAAATATGTTGCACGCTATCGGTGTAAAAGAATAAAAAAGGAGACCTAGGTCTCCTATAAAAGCGAATGAAATCATTGCTGTACTAAGCATGAATTTGATACTGCAGCTGGTATTGCTTGGGCGTAACGCCAAACTCCTTTTTGAACAGTCGGATGTAGTGGGATATATTCTCATAACCCACCTCCATCGCGGCATCGGTTACGGAGAGCGTTTCTAATAGCTTCTGTGAACGTTGCAATCGCAGCTTTCTCACATAGTCTTTAGGTGTCGATTCAGTGACAGCTTTAAACTTTTGACTGAAATTGGATAGCGACAAGCCGACCTCTTCTGCGATCTCAGAAATACTCTGATGGTGACTGGATTTCATCAACCTTATTGCCTGGTTGATAGGGTGATTTTTTGCTTGGTACAAGATGCTGTGGCACGACTGTTTTCTCAGTAACTCATAAACCACTTCTTGGCTAGTCAGGTTGAGCAGAAAGCGCATATTGGTGTCGTTTTCACCGACAATTTGCTGCATGCGTTGATGGAGCTCACCTAAGCGGGTGTTGATCTTGCTATGACTAAAGGAGTTACAGTCGATGTCTTGAGCCGAATCAACCTCAAGGTTGTCGGCCACCTGCTGGACAACACCATCGATCAGTTGGTCGCTAAACTCATAGACTAACGCCTTAGTTGAGTTTGGCATACTCATGTGTACCGTTGCATTGGGCGGCAGAAGTACAAACTCGGTTCGGTCATACTTGAAGGAGTCAGATTGGTTGACTTTGACCTCCTTGGTACCAGTTAAAATGGTACACAGGCGCGGACTATCGTAGGAGTGATAGCTATCGTCAAAGTATTGCGGTAGGTCATAGTAGAGTAAGTTTAAGCTGTCGGTGGAGAGCGCATACTCTCGCTCAGTTACTCGTTTAAAGTCGTTGATCGTGTGCATCTGTTTTTGCGTCACCCCCGCGAAACAATCTCGATGCAATTTTAAGGTGAGTTAGCACTCGCTTCTTTGATTTTGACCAGCTTTTATGTGCTAGAAGCTCCCCAAATCGGAGAGCTTCTAAAAAATGAGAATTACATTGCTGCACTCAAGATTTCGACGATCTCTTGATGAGTCGCTTGCTTCGGATTAGTAAAACCACATGCATCTTTCAGTGCATTTTCCGCCAGAATATCAAAGTCATCTCTCTTCACACCCAGCTCTTCAAGACCTGCTGGAATGTTGACATCTTTTGATAGCTGACGAATAGCCTCTAGGCCTGCTTCTGCAGCTTCACTGTCATTCATCGCCGTTACCTCGACACCCATCGCTTTTGCAACATCACGCAGACGCGCAGAAGAGACTTGGGCGTTGTACTGCTGTACGTGAGGAAGCAGCACTGCGTTACATACGCCGTGTGGCAAGTCATAGTAACCGCCCAGCTGGTGAGCAATCGCGTGTACGTAACCCAATGATGCGTTGTTAAATGCCATGCCCGCCATAAATTGAGCGTACGCCATGTTATCGCGCGCAGTGATGTCATCACCGTTGCTCACTGCTTGACGTAGGTTAGCCTGAATCATCTCAATGGCTTTGATTGCCACCGCATCTGTAACTGGTGTCGCTGCAACCGAAACATAAGCCTCAATCGCGTGCGTCAGAGCGTCCATACCGGTTGCTGCAGTGAGTGAGGCTGGTTTTGCTAGCATCAACTCTGGGTCATTAACTGAGATAATTGGCGTTACGTGTTTATCAACAATCGCCATTTTTACGTGGCGAGCTTCATCAGTGATGATACAGAAGCGGGTCATCTCTGAAGCGGTACCCGCCGTGGTGTTGATCGCGATGAGTGGAGCTTGTGGTTTCGCTGACTGATCAACACCCTCGTAGTCTTTAATCTCACCACCATTGGTTACAAGCAGGGCAATACCTTTTGCACAATCGTGCGGAGAGCCACCACCAAGAGAGATGACACAGTCACACTGACCTTGTTTGAACATTGCCAAACCATCGTTCACATTGTCGATCGTTGGGTTTGGTTTTGTTTGGTCGAAAACCACTGACTCAACGCCTGCTTGCTCAAGTAGCGACGTCACTTTTGCCACGATACCAATTTGGTTTAGTACAGAGTCGGTAACGATAAGGGCTTTTTTATAACCCAGTGACTGGACACTATTGATTGCATCACTTAGGCAGCTCGTGCCCATCAGGTTTACTGAAGGAATGAAAAATGCGCTAGACATAATATTGCTCCGTTGAAGATTTAGTATTGAATTATGAGAAACTCGAATATGGTTTCTTGAATGAATTCAGACTACCAACGGGCCAGAATCGCAACTAGCTCAGCTTTTAGGAAAATAGTCGTTTTTTTAATTTGGGTGTCGCACTTGGCTATCAGGTTTGATAACTGTGACGCGCTTCGCAGTTAAATGGAGTAAAACGACCTTCACAGGGAAGGTCGTTGGTATCTTAAAGCAAGCTCAGCTGCTTTGAGGCTTAAGTCTTATCAAAGACTATTTCCCCTTACGTTTTCGGCTTTCACCTTGAACGCTGCGATACATCTTACCGAGCTGCTTATCATGGGCTCTTTGCTCTGCCAACGTCGCGCCATTATGACGCTGTTCACGCAGTAGCTTAAGGTAGTTATTGAAGCGACGTAGCTCGAGCTCGCCAGCATCCAAAGCCGTTTGAATAGCGCAGCCTGGCTCTGATTGATGACTGCAGTCTGAAAAGCGGCACTGGCTGGCCAGTGTTTCAATATCGGCAAAGGTCTCACTCACACCTTGCTCACAGTCTGCCAGTTGTAGCTCGCGCATTCCTGGAGTATCGATCAATACTCCACCTGTTGGCAGAATATGGATAGAGCGTGACGTTGTGGTGTGTCGGCCTTTACTGTCATCTTCGCGTATGCCACCGGTTACTTGCTCCTGAGAGCCAAGCAGCGTATTGACTAGGGTGGACTTTCCTACCCCAGATGAGCCCATAAAGGCCACCGTTCGACCAGCCTTACACCATGCGCTCAAGCTAGAGACGCTGTCGCTATCAAGGCTATTGACTGTCTCAACCATTAACAGTGGGTTAATGCGCATCACTTGCTGCTTTAAAGTCTCCGCGTCAGGATTGAGATCAGCTTTGGTGAGTACCACAACAGGCTCAACCTGAGCTTCATGAGCAAGGGCGAGGTAACGCTCAATACGGCTTAAGTTAAAGTCATCATTGAGTGACACGACGATGAATAGGGTATCGATGTTGGCAGCAATAAACTGCTCAGCCACCTTGCTTCCCGCCGCTTTTCGACTAAAAAGACTATGGCGATCCAAAAGCTTGATAAACCCAAATTCATGATCAACGACGAGCCAATCACCCACCGTCATTGAGGGTAGATTATGGTGGATATCAAGATGGTGCTCACCTTGCTCTGTCCATATCGTGTAGCCGCTACGATGGTGTGCAATCACGCGTGCAAACAGGGTATTTTCGTAATCTTCTAGCGTAAGCTGTTGCTGGTAAAAACCTTTCCAACCAAGTTGAGAGAGGGTTAGAGTTGGTGCGTTAGTGTGTTGTTTCATTGTTCGAATGTCCCAGACGCTGCTGAAATTAGGGTATAGCAAAGCGCCTAAAAAGTAATAGTACTTATAGGGTCGAGTTCGAGTTGATTTTGACCCCGGATTCAGTCCGGGCGATGGAGAGGGATTAAGAAGTGAAGCAGTTTGGGGTTAAACATCCCGCTTAAATAGCTCAGTGGCTACTTGCTTTCGTTACTTCTGCTCAAGTCTATTTCTGCATGGCCCAGTCGTTAAAAGTCATTACAATCATTCGTATCCTCCAGTTTTTATCTCGTCATAGTTAGTAGGGAGATTATAGGCCCCCCAACATCAATTTGTCTTTAGTTTTCTTTGCCTCTGACCGTGAGACGAAAGACACGGTAGCCTGTCGCCAGTAGAGCACAGATGGCGGCAGGAGCAATCAACGCTTGAAACTGAAACAGACCAAATAGATAAGCGCCGAGTGTGCCGCCAGAAATAAAACCGATGGCGATAATGGTAAACAGCACAGCACGACGTTTATTGAAAGACTCGCCACGCAGCATAGAGCCAAACATAATGCCGAGGTCAGTAATGATTCCAGTTAAGTGCGTCGTTCTCACAATCGCACCACTGTAGGTGGTGACCATTGCATTTTGTAATCCACAGGACATTGATGCCGCATAATGCCCATAGAGGGAGTTGTCAGCGAGCAATGACATCGCGGCGAGCAGCAGTACAGCCTCGATAGCCAGCGCAGTATCGTAATGGCGACCAAGCTTTAAAGCCGTGCTATGCAGTAACATGCCTGATAGCGCTGCTCCGGCAAAAAAGGCGGTGATAATGCCGCCAAGATGCAGTGTGATAGAGAAGGAATCTTTGAGCAGACTGGTGCCAAGTAGCGTCGCTGTGCCGGACAGATGCGATATTGATTGGTGCTCGACTCCGAGTAAACCGATTGCGTTGATGCACCCTGCCACAAAGGCGAGGAGAAACGCGCCATATTCAATCCATTTAGGGAGTTTGGTTATCAATTCACACCTTCTTATCTGCATCATTGGGCGAAAAAGCGCCGAATTATACACCCAAAAACGCAATAGGCGAGCGCTTTGTCAAAAATAGCACTCGCCTATCATTGTTGGGTGGCGGTTTCAGTTGATGATTAGATGTTGAAACTTCAGATTTTGCTTACACAGACTCCGCTAAGGTGAGTTTGTGTAGGCGGTTCGACATTGAAGCGAGTGCAAATCCGCACAACAAGATCGCAAAGCCAATACCAATAAAAATTCCAGCGTCACTCAAGTTATCGGTAGTCACTGCAAATAGCGCCACAATCACCCCCAGGGCTGTCATCGCCTTACCCATGAAAATGCCGTTGGAGTGATCGATGGGTGTCTGATCTTGTACGCTCATTGGGGTGTTAATTCGCTCGCTAACTTCGTTGTTGATCGGTTTTGCGTCACCTAACCACTGGGTTGCGATGAAGAAGCCACCCGTAATGAAGATGTGGGCTAAGAGAGTGGCAACGATGATCAGGTCAATCTGCTCACGGCTATTGAGTGCGCCAGTTAACGGCTCTAACCATACGACATCGAAGATGAAATGCATAAACGCCGAAACCACTAGCCCAACGCAGACGGTCGCCCAACCTGACCATGCCGGAGTACGCAGACTCATTAGGGCCAAGAAGGAAGGAACAGACAGAGGCATTTGTAGCAATGCAGTGAATATCATCATGATATCGAACAAGCTATAGCCTTCAATGCGTGCAAAGAGTAGGGCGACAATACCGGCTAAGATTCCTGTTGCTAGCGTGGATACTTTCCCCCATAGCATTTGCTGTTCGTCACTGGCTTTTGGATTAATTAACGACAAATAGATATTGTTGACCACAATGCCAGCATTGCGATTGAGGGCGGTGGTCATTGGAGAGACCGTTGCTGCCAGCATGGCGACCATCACCAAACCCAATAGACCTTGTGGCATATAGTGCTCAATGTAATAGAGGTATGCACCGTTGTTCGCGCCTGCTCCAAGCCCAGGGTACGCTTGTGCTAAGTCGATACCCATAGAGGCCACAAACCATGGCGGAGAGAACCACAGCAAAGGTGCGATAAGGAACAGTACGCCAGCGAGCATCGCTGAGCGAGTGGCCTCTTTTTCATTGCTGGTAATGAGGAATCGATAGCTACTTAGAGCATTATTGGTGTTGAGGGTTTGCTTAAGCATCATCACGCCCGCCCACAAAACGAAGATTTGCCAAACGGCAATATCATCGCCCATGATCACTTCAGGGACAGATTCAACCGGCAGCGTGACAATGTGTTGCGCCGCAGTGAAGCCAACCACAACGGTAATCGTCACGAGTAACACCAGTTGAATCACGTTGGTTGCCGAGACGGTCCATACACCGCCAGAAAGAGCAATAAAAGTAACGAGCGCGGTGATGGAGATGATGGTGATATCGATACTGATGCCAAAGGTGGCGGAAAGAAAAGCCCCTAAACCGTTCAGCCAAATAGCGGCACCGACGAGGGTGATAGGAAAGCTAGACCAGGTGAACACCTGCTCTGACATCTTATCAAAGCGTATACGAATAACATCCATTGCCGTCGCGACACGCAGGCGTCGATAACGTTTAGCAAAGTAGAGTGCAGAGACAAAGAAGCCCAGTGCGTTACCCCAAAACACGAACATGATACTCAAACCATCTTCAAATGCTTTTGCGGCAGCTCCGGTAAACGTCCAAGCGGAAAATTGCGTCATAAATGCGGTGGCACCAGCCATCCACCAAGTCATTGCACCATTACCTTTAATAAAGCCATCTGCGCTGGTGGCATGACGCTTAAAGGCAACAGTCACTATCAACAAGAATACAAAATAGAGTGCTAACACTGACCAATCAAGATTTGTCACAGTCGTAACCTAAGTTTTATAGAGAGCAGGAAAGGAAATAATAAAATGGCGTTTCACTTAATATTGTACGACAAGTAAGCGTGGGGCAGTTGAGAGGTAGATCAAACTTGTCATTGAAAACGCGTGATTCTGAAAAGTGCGCTTGCTGACCAGTACGGTTTACTCGGCTTGCTTTTGAGGTGGTGGTGTGAGGTGAACGGTTCCTTGCTTGGTCCTAAGAACATTAATCAGGTTGTCAACTAACCACTGGTTGATGTCACCGGTCGAGTTGATGTTGATGTTGATCTGACGCCCTAGAGAAAAGGGTGCAAGCGCGGGTGAGAAATCACCGAAGTTGAGTACAAACGGAATCACCTCGTAGCTCGCTTTGTATCTCTCAATTCGAGCGCGAGTGTCATCGACGTAATCGGTACCAGCACGGTCGGTGACGATCAGTAGCCAAGGCCGTTTAGCTTTGAGGCTGTGCTGTTTGTATTCTTCAATGCGAGTCAACAGCATAGAGAGAGCGGTGTCCAAGCTTTGTGCTAGCGTAAGCTTACTCCCCCTTGCCGCTAATAAAGGGATACTAGAGATACTCTCTAGGGAGGCCATTGGCTGGTGGACAGTAGGGTAGTCATGAGCAGAGATAACAGCAAGTTCCAGCCCATGCATCAGAACTGGCTGCTGCTGGAGTTGGCAAAATAACCGTTCTAGCCAGATATTGAGTTTTTGAACCTGATGACCTTGATGGTGTTGATTACAAGCAATTACAATCGAGATAGGTAGGACGCCCGTTGCCATATGAGTGGATGTTTCAGTCGCGGCATTTTTCTCGCGCACGGTTTGCAGCGCCGCTTCCATATACGTTGTCATTATCGCTCTCCCTAAACCGACAAAACCCTACTGAATATTAACGACATTTTCTCAGATGCCAAATATTTAACCTTTCAAAATGTGAGTGAAACTTGTACTTGTTATTTGTTTGCAACAGCAGAATCAGAGTATGAGAAGGTGTGAAGTGTGTTGAGGCGCTGCTTTAAACTCTGACCCTAGGGAGAAGTTAAGGTAGGATAGACCATTCGATTGATGATAATGAGATATGCGCGATGCAGCGACCAACCCCTCTTGAGGTTTTAAATTCTGTCTTTGGCTATGACCAGTTCCGACACCAGCAGCAGAGTATCATCGATACGCTGGTAGCCGGAGAAGACGTGTTAACCCTTATGCCAACCGGTGGTGGTAAGTCTCTCTGTTATCAAATCCCGGCTATCGTTCGTCCAGGTGTTGGGGTCGTGGTTTCCCCCTTGATTGCTTTGATGAAAGATCAGGTGGATGCGCTGCAGCAGGTGGGCGTATCTGCCGCTTATTTGAACTCAACGCTGAGCGCTTATGAGCAGCGAGAGGTCGAAGACTTAATTCGGCGTGAAGAGATACAACTTCTCTATATTGCACCTGAGCGCTTGATGATGGAGCAGACACTCAACCTCTTATCCGAGTGTCGAATTTCACTGTTCGCGATTGATGAGGCACACTGTGTGAGCCAATGGGGGCATGACTTCCGCCCTGAATATCAGCAGCTTTCTGTATTGCATCAACGCTTTCCCAACGTGCCGCGCATTGCTTTAACGGCGACGGCTGACCAGCGCACCAAACAAGAGATCATCAGTCAATTGGCATTAGAGTCAGCCCAAGTCTTTGTACACAGCTTTGACCGTGCCAATATCTGTTATCACGTGAGTGAGCCGAGCAACGCTAAAAATGATCTCTGGTCGTTTATCTCAACCCATCATGCCAGTGATGCGGGTGTGGTCTATTGCCTGTCACGCAAGAAAGTCGAAGAGACAGCGGAATGGCTAGCAAGCAAGGGGCGTGTCGCTCTGGCGTATCATGCGGGCATGCCCGTAGAGAAACGCAACGAACACCAGCAGCGTTTTTTACGTGATGAGGGCGTGATCATCGTGGCAACCATCGCCTTTGGGATGGGTATTGATAAACCTGATGTTCGTTTTGTTGCTCATCTGAGTTTGCCAAAAAGTATGGAGTCGTATTACCAAGAAACGGGTCGTGCGGGACGAGACGGCGAGCCAGCGAACGCATGGATGGCCTATGGCATGCAGGACATGGTTATGCAGCGTCAAATGGTGGAAAACTCGGAAGGCAACGATGCCTACAAGCAAGTTCAAATTCAAAAACTCAATGCACTATTGGGCTATTGTGAATTGGTGTCTTGCCGTCGCCAAACGATCCTCGCCTATTTTGATGAGCACCTAGCAGAGCCATGTGGCAACTGCGATAACTGTCTAACGCCACCCACAACATGGGATGGAACACAAGCGGCTCAAAAAGCCCTTTCAACGGTATATCGCTGTGATCAACGTTTTGGTGTGACGTATCTAATCAATGTCTTGCTTGGTAAAAGTGATGAACGCATTGAGCGTTTTGGTCATGATAAGGTCTCGACGTTTGGTATCGGTACTGAGCTCAATGCAACGCAGTGGAAAGGGGTATTTCGTCAACTCATCGCAATGAACTATTTACGTGTTGAAGGTGACTACAACAGCCTTAAACTGACGCCTCAATGTCGACCAATACTTAAAGGACAACAACAAGTCCAATTGCGAGAGTTGAGAAAAGCGAAAGCATCCAAGGCCTCCAAATCTGCAGCTGCAGTTGATTTAGCGCCTTCGGATTTAATTCAGTTTGAAGCTTTAAAAGAGGTTCGGTCAACGTTAGCGAAAGAGCAAAATGTGCCCGCTTATCTTATTTGTCACGATGCAAGCTTAAAGGCTGTCGCAGTAGCGCGCCCACAAACTCTTGAGCAACTGAGTCAAATCTCAGGGTTTGGTGATAGCAAGGTGAGCAAGTATGGTGAGCAGTTGCTGGCAGTGGTGGAGTCAAAACCTATCGAGTTACGTTCTCTAAGCGAGACAGAACTCAAATCGGTCGAGCTTTTCAAGTCACTAGGCTCAGTGTCAAACGTTGCGCAGCAGCGCCAGTTATCTGAAACCACAGTCTTTGCTCATTTGAGTGCCGGGATAGAAACAGGCGCTTGTCAGCTTGAGCAGTTGGTCAGCCTCGCATCTGCTGATCTTGAGGCCATTGAGCAAGCGGCGGCGAGACTCAATAGCATCAATGAGAACAAATTGAAGCCACTATTTGAAGCGCTCGATGAGCAGTATGACTATGGCACGTTACGTTGTGTATTAGCCCACATAAAGCACCTTCAAGTGAATGTTTAGGCTGCACTAATTGTTATGCTGTTTAAACTGCAATTCGACTAAACGTTGGTAGAGCTCACATCGATTGAGAAGCGTAGCGTGATCGCCAAGATCGATAAGGTTACCATGATCTAAAACCGCGATGTTATCGGCGTGCTTTATCGTCGCGAGGCGGTGAGCAATGATCAGCGTGGTGCGGCCACGCATTAGCTCATCAAGTGCTTGCTGCACGTGATGCTCACTTTCGCTATCCAGTGCGCTTGTTGCTTCATCTAACAGTAGTATCTCTGGGTTTCTCAATATGGCCCGCGCGATAGCGATGCGTTGTCTTTGACCACCAGAAAGCCTAACACCCCGATCACCCAAAAAGCTGTAATAGCCATCGGTTAACTGCTCGATAAACTCATGAGCATGGGCTTTCTTGGCTGCTTCAATCACCTCTTCATCAGTGGCATCAGGGCTGCCATAGCGAATATTGTAAAAGACATCATTACTAAACAGAGCGGGCTGCTGCGGAACGAGCGCCATATGGCTGCGCAACTCTTGAGGGGACATCTCACGAATGTCCTGTTCTCCAAGCTGAATGTGACCTTGTTGCGGATCATAAAATCGTTGCAGCAACTCGAACAAAGTGGTTTTGCCTGCACCCGACGGACCGACAAGCGCCAACACTTTTCCTTTCTCCACCTTGAGTGACAGCTGATTAATGGCTGAATACTCAAGGCGAGTAGGGTAGTGGAATGAGACACTATCGAAGACCAAATCGTTTGTTTGAGTGGGTGTTTTAGACGTGTCAGGGCCCTTTATTGGGTTCTCCACTTGAAGGATTTCTATCAGGCGTTCAGTGGCACCAGCAGCGCGCTGCAGCTCACCGTATATTTCGGATAGGGTCGCCAGTGAACTTGCCAGCATCACTGCAAAGAAAACAAACGCGCCAAGATCACCCTCAGACATTCTACCCGCAAGCACATCGCTGCCGCCCACCCATAGCATGCCAGTGATGGCGCTAAAGACGATCATAATGACGCCAGCAATCAAGATGGCACGCTGCTTGACTCGCTGCCTTCCAAGCTCATAGGCTTTTTCTACTTGTTTCGCAAATGCTTGTTTTTCATGCTCTTCATGGTTGAAGCTCTGAACGGTTTTTATGTGTTCAATCGCCTCTCCTGCGTAACTGCCCACGTCTGCCATCGAGTCTTGGCTCTTTCGTGACAGTGCCCTTACTTTGCGTCCATACAGCAGCAAAGGAAGCAATACAAAAGGCACGGCTGCCAACACGACAAAGCTTAGTTTTGCATTGGTGGCGAATAACATGATGGTGGCGCCAACACTCATGAGCGCACTGCGCATGGCCATTGAGAAAGAGGAACCAATGATGCTCTGTAGCAGGGTGGTATCTGTGGTGATGCGCGCCATAATGTCGCCACTACCGCGCGTTTCAAAGTAGCTAGGGTTAAGGCTAATCACGTGATTGAAAACGGCAGTGCGAATATCAGCACTCACTCTCTCACCAACCGAAGAGATGAGATAAAAGCGAAAGAAGGTACCAACCGCAATGGCAAACGTCACCCCTAGTAAAAATAAGATCGCGCTTTCTAGTTCCTGTTGAGATTGCTGGCTAAAGCCATAGTCGATCAATAATCTCACCCCTTGCCCGACAGAGAGTGTCATCACTGCTGTGAAAACCAGAGCGAACATTGCCGCAAGAACGCTACTTCGGTATGGACGTACAAACCGGACGAGCTCAAGCAGGATATGAAGGTTATTTAAATTCTTTGGTTTATTTGACAATGGGTTAGGCGCTCTTAAGTTGACATCATTATATTGGCAAAATCTGGAATAAATGTCATGGCTACATAGTGGGCTGTAGTAACTATTGGTCGAAGTAACGACATCCCCATTTACTTTGTATGAGGATATTTTCCTAATTGAGCTTGGAATCAGTATAATTCTAGACCCTATTAGTCGTTCTCAGCAGTATGTAATTTGTCTTAAAATTAAAATGGCTACTTGTCAAACTAGATGTAGTGAGAACACTTTGACTGTGAATATTCCCATAGTCAACGTGTTCTTTAACATTACATCTTACCTTTACCCTTCATTTGATTTTTATCTTTATTCAATCCCTTTATGAAATTAAGATATCGACTGTTAAAGGGGTTCTCGTTGTCCGGGGATAGTGTAGGGAAAATGTAATCTACCGCTGTATCCGATAATCCAAACCATTTACATAGAGTTGCAGCGTACTGTTCGGAAGCGACCGTCGGGATAAACTTGTTCCCAACAGCATCTTTACCGTCTCTAATGAACTCTGGGAAAGTGCCATGGGCTTTTCTTCCCTTAATTGGTCCTCCAATAATGAGTTGATTGCTCCCCCAACCATGATCAGTTCCACGATTGCTATTATTTTCAATAGTTCTTCCGAAGTCAGACATAGTAAATGTGATCACTTTATCTTCGAGTCCAACAGACTTTAAAGATGAATAAAATGCAGAAAGCGCTGAATCAACCTGTCCGAGTAGTGCTTCATGCTTGCCTCTTTGATCTCTGTGGTTGTCGAAACCACCAAAAGCAACAAAGTAAACTTGCCTAGCTTGCCCAAGCGCTGTACTCGCTTGAACCATTCTCTTGACCATCTTGAATTGTCCGCCAAGAAATCCAGATGGAATCGATTCGTCTGCAGGGTATTGTTCTAGCACGCTCGTCAAAGTATTTTGATAATCATAAACTTGTTGGAACCTGTCTAGATATGTTTTTCCATATATAGATGCGGAATTGCTTGAAAGTAGTCGGGTAAGATTTCGATTTATCGTAAAGTCAGTCAATGCATTCATAGCTCTAACGCCCTGACTTGATAGAGCTAAAGATTCTGTTGATTGTCCATTTAGCCAGTTGTTGGTTCCAAGTGAGAAGGCTGGAGATACACCTTCAGTACCTGTGGCAAGAAAGTCCATCATCATACCAGCCCATCCATAGGGGTGATATTCCGAGGTGTTCCAGCTGCGCTGCCAAGCGAGCTGTTGCTTGTTATGTGCCCCAAGATTAGGGGGCTTTTTTACACTGTTGTAGTTTTGCTTGGTTGTTGGTTCAATTAACGTTCCCACATTGAGTAATGTTGTTGCAGCTCCCGACAGGATTAGTTCACTGATATTGGGCATGGCACCATTTAAAGATAAAGTTTGTCCAACGTCGTCTTCAATGCTTCTATTGTTAACTAATTCATGTGGGTAAAGTTGGATGTCAGGTCGGGAATTTTGATAGTTTATTAGGTTATTTCCATCAGCAGGCAAGACCATATTAAATGAGTCATTCCCACCATAAAAGAACAAGCAAACTAAGGCCTTATAGTCGCTCTCACTGTTAGCCATGGCCGAAGTCGGCAAGGTTAGGCTCAAGGGGGTAAGAGAAGCTCCCGTAGAGTAGGCTGCAGTTTTTATAAAGTGTCGTCTTGAAATTTTCATTCTATGACTCCTGAACCATAAAGCTAGGGGATACAAATGCCAAGTACAGCATTGGTGCAAGGGCAACGCGTTTGTCAGCCCTAGCCGCCCAAATATCTTGAAATCGAGGAGCTAGGTCTGCTGGGAGATCACCATAGAAAAATCGTCTCTTAATAACTTCAATAACCTGTTCGTAATCCTCGGCAACAGACAACAATAGCTCTAGATTTGGGTAGAGATCTTGTGGAGTATTTGAACCAGTGTTAAAACCATTATTTCTGAGTAATCGCCAGACGACGTTACTCAATTTAATTACTTGATTCCAGTCGATAATACTTAGTTCAGGAGAAGCAAGATTTAAGTCTGATAGGCTACCTGATGGTAAGTAATCCGGTGAGAAAAAGTTAAATACGGAAGGTGCACCGAGAGGGTATTGATTAAATGTATCTTGATAAGAGAGAGCATCGTAGTTAATCAAACCACTCGCACCAGGTCGACAGTCAAGAGCCCTGCAAAAGTAAGTCATTGCGAGAATAGGCTCTCTGACTTTCGTTCGATGAATATTGTTGATTGTCTCGATTTCTGGGTCGAGTAGAACTGCTTTGATTACTTCGCTGAGCTGTCCTCCTGTATTCGCAAATACAGTAGCCACTCGCTCAATGTACGCAGGTTTTGGGTTAGAAGTTACGAAGCGTTGAATCAATAGTTTAGAGATAAACGGAGCGGTATTGGGGTGGTTAATTAGTATGTCTAGCACTAAATCTAAATCTTGCTCTGGAGTAAGCCCTGCCGGTATTGTGTTACCTAGAATCAGCTTTTCTTCTTGGTCATGATAGAGGCTGTCAGCAGTCATTGGATCTATCATACTACCATCGGTCATAAACCAACCAGTAAACACTCTAGCCATATTTTCGACATCAGAATCATCGTAAGTCGCGACTGGCAACCCATTAACATCCAGCTTTAAAGATCCATCCATATTCAGTTCTTCGAGCCCAATACTAAACAACTGCATGAGTTCCCTAGCGTAGTTTTCATCAGGGTTCACTCCCGTCTCGCTTTTAGGTAGATTACCAACCATCGTGAGATAGTGACCCATGACGGGGGAGCGAGTTACCTCATAAAGAAGAGTTTTGTAATTACTAAACGCGTGGGTTGTTAACAAGTCATAATAGTTTGCAACTGCTTTCGCGAAGGGTTTCAGCTGAGGATCCCTATCGCTTACAACAAGAATTTGACTTAAAGCAAACGCCATTCGTTGACGCAATTGGGCGCCAGACCAAAATGCAATATCGAACCAAGCACATACGCGCATTTCTTGTGAAAGCGTGGGCTCAGACCTTTGGTTTTGTTGTTCGTATAGCTGTTTGACATGAAAGGAATATGGTTCTTCTAATTGTTGGTCTATCCAGGCGTGTCTGTCATCAATTTCTAAGAGTTTATCTATATCACCAGCACGTATACCCATTGTGGCATAATCAAGAAAACGTGCGGCTTGCTTGTATGAAAGGTATTCCATTTCAGCACCTATCCATCGAGGGTTTATGGTTAGTATTTCGACCTAAAAACCCAAGGTTAGCCGATATATGGTGAATGGTTGCTTAACATCAAAACAGATTTTTCAATCTGTATTTAGTCTTATGTGTTGTGAAAATGCAAATTTGCCATTTAACAAGTTGAGAGTTAATCATCTTGTGGTTAATAACGCTAATGCTAATTGTTGGTTTGGGGTAATTGCAGTTTGATTTTAGATTCGAGATAGTTGGCTAAAAGCAAAATAAAGAACCTTGGTATCAGATTTGATACCAAGGTAGTCATGTGTGGAGCATGGGAGGCTAAATAATATTAAAGCGATAATCTGCCCATGTACATCATCCTACAGCACGTGAAATTAAAGTTACAACAGTGAGTCGACGAGAAGGTTGGTTTTTTCAATAAAAAGTGAGTTAACTGTTTTGCTGACTTTTGGCCAAAACTCTTTGTGCATTGTGGCTTTGATATTTAGGATTAGGTTGGCATAGACTGTTTAGTTTCACCGTATAGGTCATGATCTCATTGAGTTGTTGATCTAGCCTTTTGACTATTTCAAGGTTGCCCTTGACCTCTATGGAGCGCAGGATTTTAATAGCCTTTGGCGCTGTGATATCAGAAACTGGTACATGCTCAAGTATTGGAAATATGTGCATTTCGAGCGAACGCCGTATGTCGTGAGCATAGTCTTCTGACACGCTATGTTTTTTGACTTCGAACCACTCTTGAGCGACTTGTCTTAGAAGGCTGCTCTCTGCAATCTCTGCCGCTTCCTTCTGCTCTTCAATGTATGCTCTCGGGTCAATGCCTCTTGCGATCAGCTGACTTAGTTCGAACGCCTTTTTTCTAGCATCTAAAAGAGATATTACAGGGAAGGGGCCAATAGATAATTTAACTTTACGTTTAGTGAGTTTATGCGTGTAGTGAAAGTAAAACCTTTTTGACCCATTTGGGAGGGCTCTAACGATCAAACCACCACCGTCAGTGAGTGTTTGCTCCTTACCCTTGGTTTTGAAATTCTTAATCTGTGTATGTGTAAGATTCTTAGCTATTTTCGGCATTTTTAGACCCTCACTTTTTGGCGTTCGACCCAGAAGTTAACCCCATGGGTTCATAAAATCTAACGAGCCCAGTTGAGTGATAAGTCTATTTTTTGATGTAAGTTATTGATTTTACGTTTCACTAGATAAGAAAAAAGACGCCCTGGGACGTCTTTAAACTCTGAATTGGTGGGCTGGCGGGAGTTGGGTTTATCTATTAAATTATTGTTTTTTATAGATAATATTTTAGGTTTCTTTGGTTGGGATAGCTACTGGGATAGCCAACTCAATTCAATATCGACTAGACGAGGACGAACCAGATAATCAAGCGCATGGCAGTGAAGTAGTACTTTCCACCTCTTATACTATGCTCGCCAGGATGAACGCTAATGGGGTCTCTGCGTCACCAGACACCTTAACCTTCTGGCTTTTGCTCCATTTGTCTCGCTGACGACAGTTCAGCCAGTACTCGATCGCACGAGTCTCAGGTGGTAACTCTTCGGTGTATTCGACGATATCACCACTAGGCAGTAGTTTCTGTTTTTTAACCTGACAACCAGTGGCGCGGCGGTAAAGCTTATTCGCAACCTCGGCGTCTGCGGTTAGCTTTCCTGATCGGCGAGCATCTGCAAACTCAGGGTGTTTCTTCGCCCAGTTTTTGATGGTATCCCTGTCCACTTCGAAGAATTCAGCCAAGTCTTTGTCAATAGCGCCCAGTAAGCAGAGCTTGTAGCATTGCTTGGCGTAATCCTGTCTGTACTTATTGTTGAAGGTATTACCGATTGGAGCGGCCATAAAGAAGGTCCTTTATATTAGCGACTACTAAAGTGTATCATGTTAGAAACATAATTAGTAATTGCTAATGTTAATAATGAAGCCTTGATGTAACGCCCTTTGTAGGTTGTGTTTTACAGTTTTACCTATATATGCATATGCGTGAATTAATACTCATATAACATCATTAAAGTGACAATGGGTGTGAACTGATAGCGCCATCTTTGGTGTGGTAAGATAAAAGAGTGCCGGGAGCCGTAAAGCCCACCATTTAGCAATGATCAATAGCTGTGTTAGATGTTCTTTAATATAAGATCCAAGTGCAACCTCAAATCTTTTAGGGTGTCCTGATCGGCGTAGTGTACATCTGGAATTCCTGAATCCATCATTACAGAGCCATCTTCGAAGATACTGCAATTCAGGTTCTTAGCTGCGTATCTATTTAGTTGATTAATCAGTGTCTTTGTTTGCTTTGTCGCTTTTGCTTGTATCTTCTCTTCTTCTTTTGGTGTCAAAGGCATACAGGTCATATTTTTTCACTCTCGTCCTAGTGTTGTTTGATCTATTTCTAAATGATTGCTTGAGGTAGCATGTCAAAACGATAATTGATCATATCACCTGTGCTCAGCATTTGGATAGCTTGTTGAATACAAGGTATTAGAGTAATAAACCACTCTCTTGAAGTATAAGTAATCCCTTCATGATCAACCGCACCCATTAGACAAGTTTTTAGCACTGTTTAGCATATTCGTCTTGATTGTTGAAAGTATTTCCGATTGGAGCGCCCATAACCAAGTTTTCATATTAGCATTCTCTAAATAAAACCATGATTGATTCAATCTTAGTAGTTGCTAATGTTTGTGGCGAAGTCTTTTGTTCGCATGTTCAAAGAGGCGAAGCTTAAGGGGTAGGGTGCAGAAAATCTAGCTCATTTGTCTCCCATTATTGGTTTCACTGATGTTCAACCAGTGGAACAACTCACCTCCCACTATCTGCTTATACATGCGCTTGTCGAAATCCTCTACAACACTATAGTTTTGCAACGATATTTGATATTGTGGCAAAAATACATATTGAGTGAGTCAGAATGATTTCAGGGTTAAATGGTGGAAACTGCATTCTTAGCTCTATGGCGAAAGAAAGAGTGAAGAGCGGTATTTTAGATCAGGCGCAAGTTGTGGGCTGCAAAGGTGAGTACGTGGTAGTCTTTAATGGTATGCAGTGGAAGGGTGAGCCGCTTGTGCTGAGTAGTTCACGGCAGCCTTATGAGGCTCGTATTTTTAAGAGTTTAGACGGTGCTATCGCTGAGTTATTGCGTATTGGCCTTACAGAGGCATCAATTAGAATCACAGCTAAATCAGACAACGATTAATCACAAATCATTGAATTTGGAACAAAGATGAACATTAAAGAAGAAACAGTATATTCGAACGTTGAGACAGCCAGTAGCAAACAGCTTGCGATTCTCAAGAAACACTTCCCAAATTGCTTTGATCGTGATGGTAAGTTCATTCAAGAGCGAATGCTTGAAGTGGTCAATGAAAGTGAAATTGAGCTTTCAAAAGAAAGTTATGCTCTGAACTGGCTAGGCAAATCATACTCTCGTCTATTGGCGAATTTACCACCTAAAACCCTGATTCGCGCAGATGTAGAGCACAACTCGCAAGACAAGCATAAACATAGTAACAACTTGCTTATCAAAGGTGACAATCTCGAAGTACTTAAGCATTTGGTTAATGCCTACAGTGAGGAGGTCAAGATGATCTACATTGACCCGCCATATAACACAGGTTCAGATGGTTTCGTCTACAATGATGACCGTAAATTTACCAAAGAACAGCTTGCAGAGCTTGCTGGTCTTGATATCGATGAAGCGGAACGAATTTTGAGTTTTGCTGATAAAGGTTCGAATAGTCATAGTGCTTGGTTGACTTTTATTTATCCAAGGCTTTATGTGTCTAGGGAATTACTCTCCAGTGAAGGTGTGATCTTTGTTTCTATAGGTAATGATGAGGTGGGTCAGCTTAGGTTAATGCTTGACGAAATATATGGAGAACATAACTTCATAACAATGATTGCCCGACAAATGAAGTCAGGGGGAGCAAAAGGAAGCTTCTTTACACCTAACGTTGAATACATTCTTGTGTACGCAAAAGAAAAGCTGAAAACAAAAAATTTTAGAGCTTCTATATCAGATGAGCAAATAAAAACTTATTACAATAAGGTCGAAAGTTCTGGTGTTCGATCAGGAGAGAAGTTCGGTGAAGAAAGGCTATATAAAGCCAGCTTAGATGCGAGGCCTAACCAGAGGTATTGGATTGAGTGTCCTGATGGATCTTTTGTTATTCCACCGGGAAGTACATTACCTAATGCTCTGGGAGATGGCTGCAAAGTGACCCCTAATAAAGATGACGGGGTATGGAAGTGGACTTATGATCGCTACAAGCAAGAATATGATAAAGGGAATATTGTATTCAAAGTTACTAGAACATCAGCATTGGTAAACAACGCGAATGAGAAGTCTAAGTACAACATATACAACAAGTTATGGTTATCAGAGCAGCAAGAAAAAGGTAAAGTTCCAAGTGATATAATATTAAACTGGGAAAATAGGGAGAGTTCTGCTGAATTAAAGAAAATGGATATTCCATTTGATTATGCAAAACCATCTAACTTGATAAAATACTTAATAGAACTGGTGAGAACAGATAAAAGTGACATCATATTAGACTTTTTTGCTGGTTCAGGAACAACAGGGCATGCGGTACAAAAAGTGAACGCTAAAGATGGGGGGAATAGATCTTATATTCTCGTCCAAATACCAGAGGCTGTGGAAGCTGGGAGTGAAGCATTCAAAAAAGGGTACAAGGAAATTACCGAGTTGACGCAAGCAAGATTATTAAAGGTCGCAGAGCAAGTTCAGGATGAATTTGATACAAACAACTTGGATAAAGGTTTTAAAGTATACGAGGTCGCAAAGGACTTTCGTATTGAAGAAGATGACAAAGAACTAACCTTATCCAATCTTACTATGTTTGATGATGTTCTACTAACTGAGGATCAGTATCAAACCCTACTCACTACATGGGCTTTGTATGATGGTAGTGCGTTAACGACACCTATCTACGATATTGATCTCGATGGTTATACAGCGCATATGTGTGATAGACGTTTATATATGATTGCCTCAGATTTTACTAGCAATGCACTTAAAGCTTTGCTTCGTAAGCTTGATGATACGGATAACAAAGATTTTGATCCAAACAAAATTGTTTATTATGCCAACAACTTTGACAGCGTGAAGCAGATGGAATTGAACGAAGCACTGAAGAGTTATGCGAATAAGAAATCTATCGAAATTGATGTGGTGGCACGTAACTAATGAGTAAAGGATTCACTTTTGAAAAAAACCTGCCACACCAAAAAGCAGGTGTTGATGCAGTTCTTAATATGTTTATAGGCGCTGAGCCACAAGTCGATGACGATCAAAGTGTTCGACTTTTAGCGAATCCAGAACTCGTTATTACTAAGCTACAGCAACGTTCAAACATAAAGGCTATTCACGAGTTTAATGGTATCGAACACAGCAAAGAGCATTACAACGAAAATAGTAATGTGATTGATGTTTCGATGGAAACTGGTACAGGTAAGACTTACACTTATACAAAAACGATGTTCGAGTTGAACAAAGCTTTTGGTATCAATAAGTTTATCATCATTGTACCGACGCTTTCGATCAAAGCAGGTACGGTGAATTTTCTTAAAAGTGATGCACTTAAAGAACACTTTAGAGAGACAGAGCGTGAGCTTAAAACGTATGTTGTTGAAAGTAAAAAGTCGTCTAAGAAAAGCACAAAATCGTATATGCCTCAAGCGGTCCACGATTTTGTAGAAGCAAATAACTACAACAAAAAATACATTCATGTCATGGTGATTAACTCGGGAATGGTGAACTCACCATCGTTGATGGAAGCGTATGACCGTGGATTGCTAGACAACAAGTGTAACACGCCTATTGAAGCAATCAGTGCAGTAAAGCCGTTCGTTATAATTGATGAGCCTCATAAGTTTCCTAAAGCCAAGACAACGTGGAATAACATTGAAAAATTCAATGCTCAAAGCATCATTCGCTATGGCGCAACGTTTAATGATGATTATGAAAATCTTGTCTACCGTTTGACGGCTGTTGACGCATTTAATGCTGATCTCGTTAAAGGTATTAATACCTTTATTGAGGAGATGGTAGGAGACGATGTTGCTAGCTTGACACTTAAAAATACCTCAACAAAAGAGGCAACCTTCGAGCTAAATGAAAGCGGATCAAAGAGCATAATCAAAGTGGGCAAAGGTGAATCTTTGTCCAAAGCTCATACTGAAATTCATGATCTATTTATTGAGTCGATGAACACGAGAATGGTCGTTCTGAGTAATGGTGTAGAGCTTAAGGTTAATGGGTCAATCAACCCATATTCTTACTCTGATACGCTCGAAGGTAATATGATGCGTAGGGCGATTAAAGAGCACTTCAAAGTTGAGCGAGAAATGCTGACACAACGCCCACGAATCAAACCTCTGACCCTCTTTTTTATTGATGATATCGAGGGCTATCGCGATGGAAGCAATATTTCTGGCAGCTTGAAAGCAAATTTTGAAGAGTGGACTTTGGCTGAAGCTAAGGCATTACTAAAAACTGAAACAGATGAGTTCTACAAACGGTATTTGGAAAGAACTATTGCTGATATAAGTAGTGTCCACGGTGGTTATTTCTCGAAGGATAACAGTGATAAAGACGAAAAAATCGAGCAAGAGATTAATGAAATTTTGCACGATAAAGAGCTGCTTTTGTCTTTAGATAACCCTAGACGATTTATTTTCTCGAAGTGGACGCTTAGAGAGGGCTGGGACAACCCAAACATCTTTACCCTTTGTAAGCTACGTTCAAGTGGTAGTACAACCTCAAAGCTTCAAGAAGTGGGTCGAGGCTTACGCTTGCCAGTCAATGAATATATGGCTCGTGTAAATGGTGAATTTAGACTGAACTACTTTGTGGATTTTACTGAGAAAGATTTTGTAGCCTCTCTAGTTAAAGAAGTGAATGAAACATCATTCAAAGAGACTGTCCCATCTAAGTTGACTCAGGACATCAAGGAGAAAATTACAACCAAATACCCAGAACTTTCTGCTTTAAAAATGATGATGTACTTAGTCAATAAAGGGATCATCGATGAAGATGAGAATTTTCTGGGTGCAGAAGCCTATTTGAAACTCAAAGCTGAATACCCTGACGCCTTTAATAAGGGCGTTAAGAGCGGGAAAATCAAAGTTGCCACAGAGGGAAAAACTCGTTCGAAAATGCGAGCTGGTAAATTTGATGAGCTAAAGCAACTATGGGAAATGATTAATCAAAAGGCAGTATTAGAGTATAAGATTGCTAGCGAGAATGATTTTCTAAAGCTCTTCACTACCTATTTGCTTGAAGAGTCTGAGAAGTTCAAAAAGACTGGCGTTCAAACACGTATTGAAAAAGTGTATGTGAGCAATGATACGGCAATGTCAAAAACCGTATTTGGTGATGATGATGACTTCACTAAGTTCTGCACTATGACATACAAAGAGTTTGTAAATCGCCTATCGCAAATGGCATTTATCAAACCATCAACGCTGCACAAAGCATTTGTAGCCGTGCAAGGAACGATTAATATTACTGATTATTTGAACATTCAAACCATCAGAAAGATAAAGTCAGGCTTTAGTAAGTTCTTGCTGCATAATTCATTTAATAAGTTTGGGCTTGGATATAACATCATTTCCAACAGCCTGCATCCCACTAAATTTACAGATGAAGCAGGTCACGCTCTGAAGGATGTTACAGCAAGTGATCTCGGTGTGCATTCGGATTGTTCTTTACCACCACTGGACAGCTACCTCTTTGAAGATGTGTTTTATGATTCTGAGCTGGAAAAGCTCAATATTACTGATGGTGAAATTGAGTCTGTATCGGTCTTTACCAAGATCCCAAAAAACTCGATAAAAATCCCTGTAGCAGGTGGTTATACCTATTCTCCTGACTTTGCTTATGTAGTTAAGACCAGTGAAGGGGATTATCTGAACTTCATCATTGAAACTAAAAATGTAGAAGGAAAAGATACGCTTAGAAAAGAGGAAGAGCGTAAAATCAAGCATGCTAAAGAACTGTTCAATCAGATCAGTAAAGAAGTGAAGGTTGAGTTTAAAACACAGTTTTCTGACGATGTAATTTATGATCTAATCAAGCAATCTGTTAGTACTTAGGTTTTGCTGTTTAAAGGGGGGGGGGGAATCCTCCCTATTCATAATGAATAAATTTCTATGCAGATTATCATACATTCACATCAAGATGAGAGAAATAGAACTGACTGATTTTTGTCCGGAAGTGTGCCGACTCGAAGCAATTTCACGAATGCTAATGACCTGATCTTAGGTGAGTCACTAATGCTCAGAAATCTAACTTGCGAGTTTTATCCCACTGACCAACTGGTGGTAAAGCCACAAACTTGCCTCCTGCAGTTCGATAGCATTTGATATTGGATACTCCATACCATCAGCCTCTCGTCTTCGTAGGTGTCGAACTGTGTGCAATGCAGGTCAAACCTCATCTCAACCAAACTATGATTTGCTCTCACAATAGTTAGCCAATTTTCTTGTCGAGATATAGACAGTCCATTTTTGCAAAATGTATAAGTGGAAAGAATAGAATCACCTCGGTGTTCTTTCATAATGTTGTCTTCTTAGTGATCGTGATAGAGCTGTTATCGGTCTAATTGGTCTCTAGAGGGAGAGGCATCGATGTGCTTTACGAGGCAAATCGTAGTTTTGCTGAGAACGATTGTCGGGTGAGTTAATAATCAATTATATTGCTTCGAAAAATTTGCCGATGTGTCATTTAGTCTTGGTGGTGTGAATACACATCCATCCGACCTTGTGAGTGGGCATAGCGTTGCCGGGGATAGTGAATCCATCAACCGATCCCTCGTAATGATTGATAATGTTGGGCGCGAGTTGGTCGGCAGCTGGACTAATCGACCTCCTGTTCAAGCGGTTCCGACGGAGGCGCAACTGCCGGATGCAATACAGCAAGCAGCACAACGCTATGGTGCTGAGGGTACAGTACAAGGCGTATATCACGATGGCACTGTCTATGTAGTTGCTGAACATGTTCACACTCCTGATGATGTCCGTAAGGTGCTTTTGCATGAGATTGCAGGCCAACACGGATTGCACTCGCACTAATCGGCAAAGATGGCGATATCGGCAAGGAACTTAACAAATTTAGGTGTACCTTGTGCCATTAAGTTCCCATATTCAAAAATAGGTCACACTTGGCATGAGGATATATGAGGTAGGGGGGAGGGGAGGTTGTGCTTGGTCCGCCCCCCCTCCCCAATAAAAAGTATGGTTAGCTTTACTAGGTTGAGGTAGTTGGTACATCTTGGGGTAAAGTTCTACCCCTCCTGAGAGATTTAGTCTTTGTGGGTTTTTGGCTGATTGAGGTAACTCAGAGTTTACCTTGTGTCGCTTTGGAACAAGATCTTTCTGAAAATAAGGATAGTTATTACCCTATCTACCCTTATTTATAGAAAATACCCTAAAACTGAGTGTTTATCTGCTTTAAAGGTGAGGAGTGCCAATTACCCCACCTATACCTCAAAAAGTAAGCTATTGGGCCATGGAAAGTTGTATCGTACTTTTATCGTCGATAGTTTGGGTTAATAGTCCACCCTGGAGCATTTCTTTGATAGCCATGCGAATCGCATCATTCTTTTTGGTCATGCTGACGAATGGTTTCACTTTTTTACGAGATTCAATTAGCTGCCTTTCGGTTCGGAATCGATTTTTGTCAAAACAAGCCAAGATAGCGGTATATTCTGCCTTTAGACCAATAATACCTTTAGCCTCCATGATGTTATAAAGATTGTTGAGTAGTTCATTTACGACACCAATAGCTTGCTCAACTTCTACGTCCGATATGACGGCTTTGTCTTTTCTAGGACCTGATAGGTGTAGTAATGCTGAAATCTTCATTATCTGTATGTCGGCTTTGGAAAATGCACCGCGTAAAATCGAATGACTATATTTCTCTCCGTCAGCAAGTCGCGGCTCTATTCTTGCGCGGTACTTGTCGATAAGCTCCCAGCCTAACACGTTAATACAGAGGGTATTCAAATCATCAATGCTCTCCGGTTTAAGTTTATGGTGAGCCATGACTAAATTACTTGCAAGGTTATCAAAGTCGGTAGATAACTCTGGGTCAACCATCGTGTATTCGGTGTACTGGCGATGTCCAAGCATATTCGGTTCAGAGATCATCAAAAATCGTTCTGCGATACCTTGCCCATTAGACTTGGCGAGAATACTTTCGATAGTGCCCTCTTGTGCAATTACATTAACAGAACCGTAAGGCGAACCGCTATAGCCATTTCTTCCAACTCGACACGAAACGTGTTGCTCATTCCCGGTATATGCTTTTAGGATGACGTCATTGTTATTTTTTCGGTCCAAGTTTGTACCTAGTAATGTGTCAATAGAAGCTTGCTCTGCACTAGCAATACCGAAGTACCCCCCTTGGTGCGCTAACTTTTGTTCCAAGGCTTCTGGCGTTGTGTCCGTAAGGTATGGGATAGTGACTCTGGGCTTTTGCTTTGATTCATCGTCGTTTGATAGATCTGCATCGCAGCTCACCGAGTCAATAGCTAGCTTTCGTAGTTCAGCAAATTTAGAGCGAATAGCTCTAGTAGTTGTGTTCAACACTCGACTTTTTGAGCTGCCCGGAGGCTGCTCGCTTACGGCATAAAGGCCCAAAGAGAGTGAGGAGCCATCACGGTATTGGACTGCATATGAGCCATTAGCTGCAGAACTGAAAGATGCCAAAGCTATTAGAGCAGCTGTTTGCTGTGGAAACTGTGCTGATTTAGCCAGGGAAGCCGAAAACTTGAAGATTAAATTGTCAGGTGCATATTGAGTGATGTTTACACATCCACGGATATGGTCGCTATCCAATATTTCTTGAATTTTCTCAGACACTGATTTTTTATTCGAATTTGTTGCATCAACTAGTGTGCTAACCGACGCGATAGGCACAGGCTGGTTGGCTTGGTTGAATAGTTTCTTATTGTGTTGATTAATGGTAGCGCCTCCAGACACCAGCATCTTATCTCCTAGTGCTTTTAATGCGATGTTGGTGTCACCGTTATGTTCGAAGTGACAGTAGACATCAAATTTGCTGTGAGAGTAACCATCGTTTAATGGATCACTTTCATGTGCTGATAGATATCTTCCGTTTCGATCATCTCGATAGGAAATCGTGACACCTGGCGAACCAGATTGACTGTCAGGGTGAAGCCAGCGCTTCCCAACCTTTTTAAATCCGAAATACAGTAAGAAATTGTCCCATGAAGTAGAAGCTTCTAATTGGTCAATCGGACTGATTTGTCCAGTAGACAAGCTCTTAGTGAAATTATGCTCTTGGGCTTGTTTTTTGGGTGCTAAAGTATTCTCAATCGTTTCAAAGCTATCAACTAGCTTTGATTTCTGACCGTCAATTAAAGCACCCGTTTCGATATGGTACTGGTACGAACAGCTGTTAAGCTCACTCAATGCTGGAAGGTATGCGATTTGATTGCAGTTAATTGCGCACAAGTCTCCTCCTAGACTTTTAGCAAGTGACTCCTGCAGCGCGGTCCAAAGCGGCAAATCAACAGCGTATAGTAGAGGAACAATCACTCTCCAACGCGGTGTATTTTGCACTGAACTGATAGTTGAGTAGATAGCAAATGACGAAATATCATGGTCATATTTCAAAGCATTGACTAGGTCACCGACCACCCAGTCACCAGTGTCTAAGTCAACAATTAGTAGCTTGAATTCATTATGTTCTGCGACAGATTGTTTTGCTCTAGAAGGGCAGTCAGTTGCCATGAACCAAGGGCAGTTGGCTTTAGCAGAAATGAGTTTCCCGATCTCATTTTTCTTGAAGTGCGTTAGATTCAAAGGCTTCTTGATTTGGTCGCAAATACCATCATAGGTAATTGTGCTAAAGCCATGAGCTTGCTTGTGGTGTGAGCCTATGGTGACAGCCAAATCGTTTCCAGCAGGCGATTTTTGTACTTTATTGAGCTGCTCTAATGGTTGGTAATGATGTTGAGCTTCTTTCTCGCGGTTCATCGCACAACTCCGTTTTTACGATCTGTAACTAGCTGTGAAACGAGGTTTTTAATTTCGTTACTGGAGCAACCTGAGATAAGTGCGGAAATTAGGGAGTTCAACTCATACTCCGGCCAGCCAACACGGCGACCTCCAAGGTCAATTGGTGGAGTCATTAACCCTTGTCTGATTCGTAAGTGCAATGTTGAGTTTGAAATCGTAAGGCGAGACAACAAGTCTTTTTTATTGATAAGTCTAAGTGGCATGTCATGAGACATAGTCATTCCTTCTAGGATGTGTTTTTGCTGAGAAGGAATATATTCACTATGGGAAGGTAGTTCACCGCAGTAGCGGTGAACTACATAGCACTTGCGGTGCTATTGAGTTAAAGCAATATCAAGTTCTTCTGAAGCGAACGCAATGTTTTTTTCAAGGGTACGCTGCCCTAGTCCTTGGACTTTTACATCACAATAGTCAGACTGGATAGCTTCAATGACCTTATTCTGACTTTGAAAGGGTGGAGTTTCATGAGCTGAGGATGGTTTTGTCAAAAGACGAACCAAAACCGCGAGCTGATGATTGAGCGATTTCAGTTTACGCTGATCAGGTGTCATGTGTTTTTTGGCTAGTGCTAGCTCATTGGTAGCGTGTTCAAGGCTATCTTTTAGGTTTTGCATTTCTTTTTGACTCTTGTACCACCATTTTTCTGCCTCACTTAGGCAATGGTTTTTTTCCTCAATGATCGATTCAAGTTCTTTGATCTTGAGATCTTTCGACTCTTGAGTGGCAAAGATCTCCGGAAAGTATTTCTTAGGCTTGATGTGCGGGTATTGAGCTTGTAGCCAGGTACGAATTGCAGAGCGAGAGAAGGTTAGATGATTTGTGTTGATGGTCTCGTTCTGCTTTGGAGCTTCCCCATAAACTGTATACTCGAGTTCATTATTGGCAGCAGCCTGATAAACAAGCTGCTTAATTTGGTTGAAAGCATAACGATAGGCAGGATTACCACAATAATCCCCATGGTTTTCCCAGCAAACCAAGTCATAGTCATGTTCTTGAATGTCGTATTCAACAAACAACCAAGCACAAGCAATTTCATTGATTGAAATGAATGCATCAATTGGCCATTTAGGTGAGTAAGTCTTTTTGTTCAATTTAATCCTCACAAGATATTATTGTTTGAAGCTTCCAAGATATATTCGCTCCACCATTCCATAAGGTTACGGCGTTCTCGAATATACTTGGCTCTGTTGTAGGCTCTACGAACCTCGTTCCTATCAACGTGAGCGAGTGCTGCTTCAATAATGTCTGGTGAGAATCCTTGTTCATTTAATGTAGTGCTTGCGATTGAGCGTAAGCCGTGTGCTACTAGCACCCCGGCAAAGCCCATGCGTTTTATAGCTGCATTTGCAGTCTGAGAGTTAATGTGGGCATCGTTCGAACGATCTGCTGGGAAAATAAACTCAAGATGTCCGCTGATTGGCTTCATGATTTGAAGCAGTTCTAACGTAGAGTTTGTCAATGGAACTACATGCGCTTTTCCTTTCTTCATTCGTTCGGCAGGAAGCGTCCATAGGTTATTGTCATAGTCGATTTCCTCCCAGCGAGCCCCAGCTGCTTCGTTGGGACGTACCATTGTATGGAGCTGCCAATGGATTAAACAGCGCGTAGTAGTCTTGATACTTGCGGTAGAGAGAGCTTTCATTAACTTAGGCAGTTCATTAGGCGCAAGGGTAGGCATGTGTGTTTTTTTAGGTGACGCAAAGGCTGCTTTAATGCCCTGAAGAGGATTGGAGTGAATAACACCAGTATTAACAGCAAATACCATAATTTCGTTTAAGCGTTGGCAAACGCGCTTTACTGTTTCAAGGCTGCCCTTTGCGGCCAATGGTTCAAGTTTTTCGATAACACGGGGGGCTTCGATCTCATTGATCGGAATAGCTCCCAGTGTTGGGAACACGTGTAACTCGAGGGAACGCCAAATGTCGTCGGCATAACTGTCTGTAACTTTTGTCTTCTTTACCAAAAACCACTTATCTGCAATCGATGCCAAACTATTGTTGTTTGAATGAATGGCCTGACTTAACGCTTGGTCACGGTGAGATTTTGGATCAATCCCTTTAGCAAGGAGTGACTTAGCATCGTCACGCTTGACTCGAGCTTCTTGAAGGGTTACCGCAGGGTACATACCAAAACCAATCACAAGTCTTTTTTTGGTTAGTGGATGGTAGTAACTAAGAAGCCAGTTTTTAGAATTATTTGGACGAACACGCAGAAACAAGCCGCCACCATCACTTAGGGTGTATTGCTTTTCTTGGGCTTTAGCTTGCTTTATTTCTGTATTTGTAAGAGGTTTGGTAATCCGTGCCATGCTCTATCCTTGGTTATAACTTATCCCTTAGGTATCCCACTTCTTAATTCAGAGTCAGGATATCTATAAGGATAGCCAATAATGTAGGATGGTAAAGGATAAGATAGGATGACATAGGTCAATAAGTTGTTGATTTTAATGAGTTGCGGGTATAAAAAAAGACGCCATAGGACGTCTTAATTTATTGAATTGGTGGAGCTGGCGGGAGTTGAACCCGCGTCCAAAAACCATTCATCATTGGTACTACATGCTTAGTCGATCTTTAATTTCACCACCGACCTGCGAACCGACACGCTAGTTGATGGCTATCCTGAATTAAACTTCGCCGTTCATCTCTCAGGCGGGAGAATCCGGGCTAGCTCTTTTGGGTTTGATCTCTTGTTGGTCCCCGTCTTAAAAGCGGAAGCTAGGGCAAGAGAGCTCTCAGCAGGTTATTAAGCTGCTAGTGCGTAGTTTTCGTCGTTTGCGACTATTTTTTTGCGGCTTTTTACGTGGCCAACCGCCCCACGGCATGCACCTCAGACTGCAAAATTCCTGTCGAATCCTAAATCAGCCCCAAAGTGTTCTTCGCATACTACCAGAAAAGTAAACCCTGTCTAGCGTTGTGCGTTTAACTGCTCAATATTAGCGCAGCGAGCTCTTCATGACGCGCGCTTTTTCACGTGCCCAATCTTTCTCTTTAAGATCAGTACGTTTATCGTGCAGTTTTTTACCCTTAGCAACACCGATTTTCATCTTCACCCAAGAACGAGACCAGTAAAGAGAAAGTGCTGCTAAAGTCATACCTTCGCGGTTGATACGACCCAGTAGGTTATCAAGTTCGCGACGGCTTAAAAGAAGTTTACGTACGCGCGTAGGGTTTGCGACGACGTGTGTTGATGCTTGATTAAGAGGAGTAATCGTCATACCGCTGACAAACGCTTCTCCGTCACGCATGAAAACGTAACTTTCAGCGATGTTCGCTTTACCCTGACGAAGTGATTTTACTTCCCAGCCCTGTAGCTCCAAGCCGGCTTCAATTTCATCATCGATGAAGTATTCGTGGCGAGCTTTCTTATTGAGAGCGATGGTATTGCTACCCGCTTTTTGTTTTGATTTTTTCTTTGCCATAGTCCCTGCATTATACGGTCAGTGGAGCGGTTAGCAACTCCCTTTATTTGCGCTCAGAGCAAATAAAAGTGAAAATAGAGAGCGAATCGATGTTCAACGCATCCATGAGGAGAGTTTATGAAGCAAGTCAGTCGTTCCGCATTAGTCAGTTTTAGTGCTGAACAGATGTATGACCTAGTCAATGATGTGTCAAACTATCCGGAGTTTTTGCCAGGCTGTGCGGGCTCTAAAGTCTTGGAGTCGGGGGATGCCTCAATGGTGGCATCGGTCGATGTAGCAAAAGCGGGCATCAGCAAAACCTTCACCACGAACAATACGCTATTGCCAGGGCGCTCTATCGTGATGGATTTAGTAGATGGTCCATTTAAGTCTTTAACAGGCGGTTGGTATTTTACACCGCTTGATGAGCAAGCATGTAAAGTTGAGCTCAAACTCGAGTTCGAATTTAGCAGCAAGATGATCGAACTTGCCTTTGGTAAAGTGTTTCATGAACTCACTAACAACATGGTGAATGCGTTTACTAAACGCGCAAAGCAGGTATATCAGTGTTATGAGTATTGAGTCTGAGATGATTCATGTTGAGGTGGTGTATGCATTACCTCAAGAGCAACGAGTGTTTACCTTGGTCGTGAATGAAAAAACGACGGTCGAGGAGATTATTGAGCAATCTGGTGTGTTAAAACTCTACCCAGAGATTGATCTTGCAAAGAACAAAGTCGGCGTGTTCAGCCGTAACGTTAAGCTGGATGCCACCGTGCGTGACCGCGACCGTATTGAGATTTATCGTCCACTTTTGGCTGACCCAAAAGAGATTCGACGCAAGCGAGCTGAGCAGGCGAAAGCCAGTGGCGCCGCAGATCCTGTCACAGGCGGAAAGCCTAGTCCGCTAAGAAAGACAGGCTAAATAGACCCTGACAAAACAAAAGCTCGCCTAGGCGAGCTTTTTTGATGTTCACTGTTTGTCGGTGATTAACGTAAGCTTTCGTAGAAGCTCTCACCCACAATGTAATCACCCGTAATATCCGTTAGTGTGCCTGCTTCATCGAAATTAACGACAAGGTCACGCTGGATTGAGTCTTGATGACCCTTCGTATGGTGATAGATGTAGTACCAGGTATCAGGACGACCATTTTCAATCAACATTGGTGAGCCAAGTACAAAACGCACTTGCTCTTTGGTCATACCAAATCTTAATTTGTCTACCGCTTCCTGCTCGACATAGTTGCCTTGGTTAATATCGATTCGATAAACCAGTTTTTCCGCCAAGGAACAACCCGTTAACATCGTCAGAGCAAGTGGGACAGCGATCAGCCACTTCTTAAACTGCATAGGTGATTTCATTGTGTCTAGTTGAATTAAACTTGGCTGATAATAAACAAGCTAGCGCCAGATGTATAGCCAACCAAGGGAAAGATGCGGGTTTTGTGTTTTGAGTTGAGTGCTTTGTCTCACGCTTTTAACTTGACCGCGAGATTTAAGACCATAGAAGCGTCAAATAGTTGCACTCAAACCAAACACTTGCTCAGCTTGGTTTGAGTGCCGAAGGAATTATGCTGCGATAAGTAGCTCTTTTGCGTTTGCCAGTGTGCTCTCAGTGATTTCACTGCCCCCCAATAGACGGGCTAGCTCGCCCACGCGCTGTTCACAATCGAGCAGGCGCATTTGGGTTTCAGTTTTACCACCTTTGGTTTGTTTGGCGACAAACAGCTGTTGATGACCACTGCCCGCCACTTGAGGTAAGTGAGTGACACACAGTACCTGAGTCGATTCGCCAAGTTTACGCAGCATTTTTCCAACAACCGCTGCGGTAGGGCCGCTGATGCCCACATCGACTTCATCGAAAATCAGGCTTGGTGTATCGACTTTTTGTGCGGTAATGACTTGGATAGCTAATGAGATTCGCGATAACTCACCACCAGAGGCGACCTTTGCGATGGGTTGCATTGGTTGGCCTGGGTTCGTTGAGACAAGGAAAGTCACGTTGTCCATACCAAGCGGTGAAGGGTGGGGCATGTCATTACACACATCAATGCAGAATTTCGCTTTTTCCATACTGAGTTCGTGCATGCTTTGCGTAATGAGCTTGTTGAGCTCTTTGGCGTAGCGCGAACGTGATTTGTGCAGTTTCTCTGAGTGGTTCAAAAACAGCTGGAACTTCTCCTGTACCTCTTGAGCGAGACCATCGAGCTTTTCATCCGAGCAATCAAGTGCTTCAATTTGCTGAAGAAGATCTTGGTGGTGTTGATACAGCTCTTCTGGCATAACGTGGTGCTTGCGAGAAATCGACATGATTTTCGAGAATCGCTCTTCAACGTAAGCCATACGCGCAGGGTCTACATCGATGCTGTCGAGATAGTTGCGCAGTTCACTGTTTGCTTCTTCAATCTGGATCATCGCTTCTGAAAGCATGTTTGGCAGCTCAGCAAGTTTCTCATCCAGTTCAGCGAGCTGAATTAGGGAGTGACTGGCTGATTGGAGAATACCAAGCGCATTAACTTCTTCACCTTCATAGATAAGCTCAATGGCTTGCTGACAGGTAGAGGCGAGCTCACCGCTGTTGGATAGGCGTTTGTGTTCTTGTTCAAGCTCTTGGAATTCATCTTCATTGATCGCTAACTCGTTAAGTTCTTTGATCTGATATTCAAGCAGCTGCTTTTGGGCTAGGTTAGCTTGGCTGTTCTCTTTGAGTTGCTTGAGGTTGTTATCCGCTTGTCGCCATGCTTGATAAGCATGGCGTGTCGCTTTTAAAAGATTCGTATGACCCGCATATTGGTCAAGCATCGCCATTTGGTACTCGGACTTCATCAATTGATGGTGGGCATGTTGACCATGTATATTGATCAAAAGCTGGCCGAGTGATTTTAGCTGTGAGAGTGGCACTGGACTGCCATTAACAAAAGCACGTGAACGGCCTTCTTTAGTGATGGTTCGGCGCAGAATACACTCACTACCGTCGAGTAGGTCATTGTCTTCGAGCCAGCGTGTTGCGTGAATATTATTGTCCAGATTAAACGCAGCACTGACCTCCGTTTTCTCTTCACCTTGGCGCACCATTCCAGCTTCTGCTCGCCCTCCTAGGCAAAGGCCCAGTGCATCGATAGCGATAGATTTACCCGCACCGGTTTCGCCAGTGATGGTGGTCATGCCCTGGGCAAGTTCGAGTTGTAGAGTTTTAACGATAGCAAAGTTGTTTACGCTTAAATGAGCCAGCATTTTTAGATACCTGTATAACTGAACAATACTGTATAAGAAAACAGTATATACTGTTTCTTTATACAGTAAAGTTACACAGTGAGAATTTTTTGTGAGTTTGATTAAAGTTATGGCGTAAACAAAAACGCCCCATAAAAATGGGGCGTGTGAAGAGAAAGCTCATGTTTAGAATAACTTACTTGACCAACCAAGCTTGTTTCGTAAAACGTGGTAATAGCTATAGTCTTTCGGATGTATCAGTTTGAGACAGTTTGGGCTGCGGTAGATGTGAATTTCATCACCGGGTGAGACAGGCAGTGAAATTTGACCGTCGCAACTTACTTCCTGGGTTCCACGATTGTCTGGAGACACCACTAATTTGATGCGGCGATCACCATCGACAACCAGTGGGCGACTGGAGAGTGTATGTGGGAACATTGGCACCAGGCTTATTGCATTCATGCTGGTTGATAGGATTGGGCCACCACCAGAGAGTGAGTAGGCGGTTGAGCCTGTTGGCGTCGCGACAATTAAGCCATCAGAGCGTTGTGAAAAAGCAAAACTATCATCGATATAAACCTCAAACTCGATCATGTGTGCAACTTGACCAGGGTGGAGCACCGCCTCATTGAGTGCCGCATTATGGCTCTTAATTTGACCGTGACGATGAATCTCAGCTTCGAGAAGAAAACGTTCCTCAACGATGTAATCACCGTTCATAACTTCTGTGAGTGTTCCCTCGAAGTCATCAGGGTTAACATCGGTTAGGAAGCCTAAATTGCCTTTATTAACGCCGATAACGCAGATATCAAAGCGTGATAATACCCTGGCGGCTCCGAGCATATTGCCATCACCACCAACCACAATTGCAAGATCAGCGGTGTTACCAAGAGCGATCAGATTAGAGAAGTCCGACTCTGGAATATCTGACAAGATATCTTGCAGCCTATCATCGATGAAAACCTGTTTTCCTTGGCTTTTAAGCCAATGATAGAGCTCTCGGTGGGTTTGTATGGCGTGTTGGTCTCGAGGTTTGCCAATTATCGCGATGATGTCAAAAGACTTTTTCATTCGTATCGACCTGACTTGCATAGGGTATTTTTATCGTAATGACTTAACTTTACAGCGAAAAGTCGCGCTACGCACCTTTCTATCGTAACAATCGGTATGTTAGGGCTTGAAACGGGCTTTATCATCCCCATAATAAGGTCAAGTTAACCCTATAAATGAATTTTATACGCAGGCTAGATATGAGGGTGTATCCTCACTTTCATCACTGTTATTCGCGTGTGAATCGTTGAATTCTGGAGACATCATGAGCAACGAAGAAAACAAAGTAAACGAAGAAGAACTAAAGCAAGACGTTGAGCAAGTTGAGCAAGACGCGGAAGTCGTAGGCGCAGAAGGCGATATCGAGTGGAACGCTGAGGAAGTTGAACAAGACGAAACTGAATCAAAGATCGCTCAACTGGAAGCGGCACTACTTTCAAGCGAAGCTAAAGTTCAAGAGCAGCAAGACTCTGTTCTTCGTGCGAAAGCAGAAGTTGAAAACATGCGTCGTCGTACAGAGCAAGAGATCGACAAGGCACGTAAGTTTGCCTTGAACAAGTTTGCGGAAGAGCTACTACCTGTGATCGACAACCTAGAGCGTGCGATTCAAGCTGCTGATGCTGAGAATGAAGTTGTGAAGCCGATTCTTGAAGGTGTAGAGCTGACGCACAAGACGTTCCAAGACACGTTAGCGAAGAACGGCTTGAAAGAGATTAACCCAGAGGGTGAGACGTTCAATCCTGAAATGCATCAAGCGATGTCGATTCAAGAAAGCCCAGATCACGAATCAAATACAGTGATGTTCGTAATGCAAAAAGGTTACGAGCTAAACGGTCGAGTGATCCGTCCAGCAATGGTTATGGTCGCGAAGTAGATAATTAGTTAAACTATTTATCTATACATTTATCAATTAAGAGAGGTTTATGCCTCTCTTTTTTTGTTTGTTAGTTATATGAACTTAACAAACGACTAAATTGCCTCATGATATTGTTATTTTATTTTGCGCACTGCGATTGCTTGACATTTTATGCTGACTCTGAGTTTGTGAATGAAATGTAAAAAGTTCTTTTCTTTTGCTTCTCCACTTGTAGTATGTGTCGTAATTCTCGCCATGGAAGCGAGAAAATTCTTATAAGAAACACAATGCAAACACAAACGTCCGGAGAGTAGTTATGGACAAATCTCTTTCAAGTAAAATCTTCGTAGGATTATTTACTGGTTTAATCATCGGTACCGCAATCCAATACCTTCTTAACGACATCGCCCTATTTGATACCTACTTGCTTGGTTTAGCAGAGGGTGCAGGTGGTATGTTCGTGTCATTGATTAAGCTTCTCGTTGTTCCTCTAGTCTACGTTTCTATCGTATGCGGCATCGTTGAGCTAAAAGACATTCGCTCGTTTGGTCGCCTAGGTGGCAAGACATTCTCGCTTTACATTTTGAATACTATTTTTGCGATTATTGCTGCACTTGCGATTGCGATGATTGTACAGCCGGGGGCGGGTGCAAACCTAGCAGGTACAGTTGAAGGCACAGTAGAAATTGCCTCTACAACCACGCCTGATATCTTCTCCATGGTAGTGAACATCGTTCCAAGCAATCCTTTCCAAGCGTTTGCTGAAGGCGACATGCTACAGATCATCTTTATGGCTATCTTGACGGGTCTAGCGATTCAAGCGCTGGATACGCAAGCGAAACCAGCGGTAAAAGCATTTAAGATTGCTAACAGCGTGATGATGAAACTGATCGGCTTGGTGATGAGTCTAGCGCCATATGGTGTGTTTGCTTTGATGATTCAGTTGGGTGCAACCCTTGATGCCAACACGCTAGGTTCTGTAGCGGGTTATGTAGCGCTTGTCGTTGCGGTACTTTGTTTCTGGATCTTTGTGGTTTATCCGATTTTGGTTCAGCTGTTCACTGGAATTTCAGCGCGCGAGTTTTCTCGCAAGACTCGTGAGCAGGTGCTGTTTTCTCTATCAACAGCAAGCTCCAACGCGACGATTCCAGTGACGATGCGAACCCTTACAGATAAGCTGGGTGTGTCTAAGTCTGTGGCTGGCTTTGGTGTGCCGCTAGGCGCAACGATGAACATGGCTGGTGCGTCTATCTATATCGCTATTGCCGCTGTGTTCTGTGCTAATGCTTTTGGTCAGCCAATCGCGATGGCCGATATGCTGACACTTGGCTTTACTGTTCTTCTCCTATCGATTGGCGCTGGTGGTGTACCAGGCGGTGGCGTCGTGATGATCGGTGTTATTTTGCACCAACTGGGTCTACCACCAGAAGGCCTTGCAATTGTTGCCGCGGTTGACCGCATTAATGATATGTTCTGTACGTCGTCAAACGTAGTAGGTGATACTGCCGTGAACACGATTGTCGCGAAGTCAGAAGGCGAAATTGGTGTTGAGGAGACGCGTGAAGCGCAACCTGCTCAGTCTAATGCTTAATTGAATATGTGACGCTAGATATCGGAGCGAGGCACAGTCCTCGCTCTTGTTTTATGGCTGCATCTTTTTGCGACAATTTCTAATATTCCATCCTTTACTGCCTCCGCCATCCGATCTTGCTACCTTCATCCTATCCAGCCGCCGTCATCCTGAAGAATTTCAGGATCTACTCACAACGCGCTGTATGCTTATCGTGCCCACTCAGGTAGATGTTGAAACCAGTTCAACATGACGCGTGGTAAGTACAATGGCTTCGCCTGAGAAATACATCATCGCTTTCGTCACTCTTTTATTGCTCTCGTCATTCTCTACTACTTTCGTGATCCACTGCCACGTCCGTCATCCGTTCCTTCCCCCGTCATCCTGAAGAATTTCAGGATCTACTCATAACGCGCTATATGCTTACCGTGCCCACTCAGTTAGATGTTAAAACCAGTTCAACATGACGCGTGCTGTGAGCTCTAGGCCAATTCGAAACATGACTATTTATTTATAACTTCAATTTTTTTTACTTTGTCCCCTTGAAAACCCATTTCTAGCCCTTATCTATGGTGCATACGAGAAACAAACATGAAAATTTTTGTTTGTTATTAGGGGTTGAATCCCGATTCTCCATCCCCACATAGGGGATATAACCAAACGAAAATAGAATTTATTCGGAGATAGCCTGATGGGTAAAATCATTGGTATTGACTTAGGTACTACTAACTCTTGTGTTGCTGTTCTTGACGGTGACAAGCCACGCGTAATCGAAAACGCGGAAGGCGAGCGTACAACAGCATCGGTAATCGCATACACAGATGGTGAAACGCTGGTTGGTCAACCTGCAAAACGTCAAGCAGTAACTAACCCAGAAAACACGCTATTTGCTATTAAGCGTCTTATCGGTCGTCGTTTTGAAGACGAAGAAGTACAGCGTGATATCGAAATTATGCCTTACAAAATTGTTAAGGCAGACAACGGTGATGCATGGGTAGAAGCGAAAGGCCAACAAATGGCTGCTCCTCAAGTATCTGCTGAAGTACTTAAGAAAATGAAGAAAACTGCTGAAGACTTCCTTGGTGAGGAAGTCACTGGCGCGGTTATCACAGTTCCTGCTTACTTTAACGATGCTCAGCGTCAAGCAACGAAAGATGCTGGCCGTATCGCTGGTCTAGAAGTTAAACGTATCATCAACGAACCGACAGCAGCGGCTCTAGCTTACGGTCTAGACAAGAAAGGCGGTGACCGCACTATCGCTGTATACGACCTTGGTGGTGGTACATTTGATATCTCAATCATCGAAATCGATGAAGTTGAAGGCGAGAAAACATTTGAAGTTCTAGCGACTAACGGTGACACGCACCTTGGTGGTGAAGACTTCGATAACCGCATGATCAACTACCTAGTTGAAGAGTTTAAGAAAGAGCAAGGCATCGATCTTAAAACTGATCCACTAGCGATGCAGCGTGTTAAAGAAGCAGCAGAAAAAGCGAAAATCGAGCTTTCTTCTACTTCACAAACAGACGTTAACCTACCGTACGTAACGGCTGACGCGACGGGTCCTAAGCACATGAACGTTAAAGTAACTCGTGCGAAACTAGAATCTCTAGTTGAAGACCTAGTTCAACGTTCTCTTGAGCCACTAAAAGTTGCTCTTGCAGATGCTGACCTATCAGTAAGCGACATCAACGACGTTATCCTAGTTGGTGGTCAGACTCGTATGCCTATGGTTCAAGCTAAAGTGGCGGAGTTCTTCGGTAAAGAAGCTCGTCGTGACGTGAACCCTGACGAAGCAGTAGCAATGGGTGCTGCAGTTCAAGGTGGTGTACTTGCGGGTGAGGTTAAAGATGTACTTCTACTAGACGTTACTCCACTGTCTCTAGGTATCGAGACGATGGGCGGCGTAATGACTAAGCTAGTTGAGAAGAACACAACGATCCCAACAAAAGCGAACCAAGTTTTCTCTACTGCAGAAGACAACCAGAACGCAGTAACTATCCACGTTCTACAAGGTGAGCGTAAGCAAGCGTCTTACAACAAGTCTCTTGGTCAATTTAACCTAGAAGGTATTCAAGCAGCACCTCGTGGCATGCCACAAATCGAAGTAACATTCGACCTAGATGCTGACGGTATCCTACACGTGTCTGCAAAAGACAAGCAGACAGGTAAAGAGCAGAAGATCACTATCCAAGCGTCTGGTGGTCTAAGCGACGAAGATATCGAGAAAATGGTTCAAGAAGCAGAAGCGAACAAAGAAGCGGACAAGAAGTTCGAAGAGCTAGCGGCTGCACGTAACCAAGCTGACCAAATGATTCACGGTACTCGCAAGCAAGTAGAAGAAGCTGGTGAAGCTCTACCTGCAGAAGAGAAAGAGAAGATTGAAGCAGCAATCACTGAACTTGAAGAAGCTCGTAAAGGCGAAGATAAAGAAGCTATCGACGCTAAAGTTCAAGCTCTAATGACAGCAGCTCAGAAGCTGATGGAAATTGCTCAACAACAAGCTCAAGCGGCTCAAGGCGCTGAAGCAGGTGCAGAGCAACCTCAGCAAGACGACGTTGTAGATGCAGAGTTTGAAGAAGTTAAAGAAGACGACAAGAAGTAATTCTTCGGTCTTTTAACTTAACTGACTAAATCTTGCGGGCGTTTGAGGTAACTCATACGCCCGTATGTTTGTAAATACGACTTGTCGTTCCAGCTAAATACTTTGCTCTTGTGCTTTAAAAAGCTTTTAGCTAGAACGATACAAACACCCAGCGGTGCTTTCTAATAAGCCCGTTAGCAGTACTAAATTGGTGACGAAGAACATGTCAAAACGTGATTTTTACGAAGTATTAGGCGTTAGCCGTGATGCATCAGAGCGCGATATTAAGAAGGCGTACAAGCGCCTAGCGATGAAATTCCACCCTGACCGCAATCAGGGTGATGAATCTGCGGCAGAAAAGTTTAAAGAAGTAAAAGAAGCGTACGAAATCCTGCTTGATCCACAGAAGAAGGCAGCCTACGACCAATACGGTCACGCGGCGTTTGAACAAGGTGGCATGGGCGGCGGTGGCTTTGGCGGCGGCCAAGGTGATTTCGGCGATATCTTTGGCGATGTATTTGGTGACATCTTCGGCGGTGGCCGTGGTCGCGGTGGTCAACAACGTGCGCAGCGCGGTGCAGACTTGCGTTACAACATGGAGCTATCGCTAGAAGAAGCGGTACGTGGTGTATCGAAAGAGATTGAAGTACCAACACTGGTTCACTGTGATACATGTGACGGTAGCGGCGCGAAGAAAGGCTCATCACCAGAGACATGTGGTACCTGTCATGGTCATGGCCAAGTACAAATGCGTCAAGGCTTCTTTGCTGTTCAGCAAACCTGTCCAACCTGTCACGGTAAAGGCAAGATCATTAAAGACCCATGTAATGTGTGTCATGGTCAAGGTCGCAAGCAGAAAACTAAGACGCTTAGCGTTAAGATCCCTGCGGGTGTCGACACTGGCGATCGCATTCGTCTATCTGGCGAGGGTGAAGCGGGCGAAATGGGTGCTCCAGCCGGTGACTTGTATGTACAAGTGCACGTGAAAGAGCACAACATTTTTGAGCGCGATGGCAACAACCTATACTGTGAAGTCCCAGTTAGCTTTGCAATGGCAGCCCTTGGTGGCGAAGTTGAAGTCCCAACGCTTGATGGTCGTGTGAATCTGAAAGTGCCTACTGAGACACAAACAGGTCGCATGTTCCGTATGCGTGGTAAAGGCGTGAAAGGTGTTCGCGGCGGTGGTGTAGGCGATCTTATCGTTAAGCTAGTGGTAGAAACGCCAGTCAACCTAAGCTCACGTCAGAAAGAGCTGCTTAAAGAGTTTGAAGAGTCATGTGGCGGCGATGCAGCAACCAAGCATAAGCCAAAGTCAGAAGGTTTTTTCAACGGCGTGAAGAAATTCTTTGATGACCTGACGAGCTAATCGATTTAACGATTACTATCAAATAACAAAAACCTGTACCCTTCGGTGCAGGTTTTTGCGTTATAGAGCAGAGCAGTAGGAGGCTATTGAAGGGCTTGCTATACAATGTTCACATCTTGTTAAGGTACGTCCTTTCGTCCTGCCTCATTAAAGATTATAGCGATGAACCAATGCAACAAAGTGTTGGCTGAGTTCGGTCGTGTGTGCCCTATCTCTCAATTGAATACAAAAAGCACATGAATTATACTGGTTAAATATACAGTTTTTAGGGTTCGGTAGTGAAGAAAATCATCCATATCGACATGGATTGCTTCTATGCAGCGGTGGAGATGCGTGACAATCCAGAGCTAAGAGATGTGCCTATTGCAGTGGGGGGGCGAGATAAACGCCGAGGTGTGGTATCGACATGTAATTACCAGGCGCGTCAATTTGGTGTGCGCAGTGCGATGCCAACCATAAAAGCTTTTGAGTTATGCCCGAATCTAGTGTTAGTACCTGGCCGAATGGATGTTTACAAACAGGTGTCACGCCAGATCCACGAAATATTTCACCGTTACACAAATACCATAGAGCCGCTATCACTGGATGAAGCCTATCTTGATGTGACTGACAGCACCCAATGTCGGGGTTCAGCAACACTCATTGCTAATGCCATCCGCCGAGATATTGAAAATGAGCTCAATCTCACGGCTTCTGCCGGCGTTGCACCTATCAAGTTTGTTGCCAAGGTGGCCTCAGACGTCAACAAGCCAAATGGAATTTGTGTCGTGACCCCGGATAAGCTGCAAGATTTTATTGATGAACTGCCATTAGAGAAGATTCCTGGAGTTGGCAAGGTATCGATAGAAAAACTCAACAGCGCGGGTTACTTCTCATGTTTAGACATCCGCAATAGCAATCAGGGGGATGTCATTCGTCAATTTGGTCGCTTGGGTGCCTCGCTGTGGAATCGAAGCCACGGTATTGATTCAAGAGAAGTTGAGACAACTCGCGAGCGTAAATCGGTTGGGGTGGAGCGTACGCTTGCCAATAATATTAAGAGTTACGAAGAGTGCTGGCAGTTGATTGAGGAAAAGCTGTTTCCAGAGTTGCAGAGGCGGCTCTCTCGCTATACTGATATCGGAGAAATTGCCAAGCAGGGCATAAAGCTAAAGTTTGAAGATTTTCAACTTACCACCATTGAACACCAGCACACCTTGCTCGATCTGAATGACTTCAAGCCGTTATTAAAAGAGGTATTGCAGCGACAAAAAGGTCGAGGAATACGTTTGATTGGACTTAATGTCACGCTAAAGCCGCAGGGTGATAGCCATCAGCTATCGCTTATCTAGTTGTTTATAAGCGTATTTGTCATAGAGTTAAATAGTTGTCCCAGTGTGCTAATTGATCTCATAATACGTCAGTCAGACGTTCGGTTTAGAGGTAGTAATGAAAGCGATTATGTTTGCAGTAGGGAGCATTGTTCTCGCGCCTGCAGTTTGGGCTACAGAGTGTCGTGTTGATATTGATAACGATGTCTACTTTAGTGCCAACTCTCTAAAGGTAGGTGATACGAGTGGCGCTTATCTAGAGATTGATCATGAAGATCAGGTGACTGTTGAAGGCGAAGTGTTGGCATTGACTCCCGAGCAACAACTTGCGATTGAGTCGTATAAGCAGCGCCTTGCTGAATATGGGCCGAGAGTAAAGCAATTGACTGATGATGGTTTATCCATTGCGTTGGACATTATCGACGAAGTCTCTATAGCTATGGATGCACCACACGCATTTGATGATTTAAAGTCAGCCTTGGCAGACTATTTTGGTCAGCTTCAAGAAAGGTATTACAGTCAAGATGGCTTCTCCGTTCCTGCTGCGTCATTTGACGAGCTTATCGAGCAATGGCAGCAAGAGTTAGAGGAAGCAAAGGCATTGTTTACTCGCGAATTTTTTGAAGACGCATTTAATGCACTGTCTGCGAAGATGAATCAAGAAGGTGGTCTAAATTTAACGCAGATGGCTGAAGAGATGGGTGAGCTTAAGGGGCAACTGGAGCAGAAGTTTCGTGAGCACGCCAACCAACTTAAGAAGGATAAAGATAGCCTTTGTGATGAGCTTGAGGGAATGAAACAGCAAGAGCAAGAGTTGCATCAAAAAATCCCACAGCTTAAAAACTATCGTGTATTCACGATTTAAAGCGAGCGTATCCTAAATCATGAGCCCTGTTCTGGGTTATGTCGGACAATCCAGAATAGTCATGTTTACTGACAGGCTGATCCACAATTCTATCTAGCCAAAGATATGGTCATAAATAGTACCTTTCCCCAGTGTACTTGGGTGTAAATCTAGGTATACATTCCTTAGTAGTTTAATTACCTATTATTCGTTGAAATAGCAGTCGTTCGACTTGCTACTGTAGTGCTTTGTCGTTATCGTACTCGCAAACTAGTATGGTGGTATTTATGGGCAGTGTAACCAACTCTTTTCAGCGTGAAGGCTTTAGCTCTCGAATGGGCTTTGTGTTAGCAGCGGCGGGCGCAGCCGTTGGTTTGGGTAATATATGGGGCTTTCCAACGCAAGCGGCCAGTAATGGCGGTGGCGCTTTCCTTTTTGTCTACACTGTGATGATCATTGTCGTCGCATTTCCAATGCTATTGCTTGAAATGGCGATCGGCCGCCATGGACAAGCCAATCCAATCGATAGCTTAGTCTCAGTGGGTGAGCATCGTTCAAGCGGTATATTCGGGCGAGCTGCAGGCTGGCTGAGTCTTCTCGTACCGTGTGCGGTGATGGGCTTTTACAGCGTCGTTGGCGGCTGGTTGATCTGCTTCTTTTTCGGTGCCATTTTCGAAGCCCTCGGTGCTGTGGGGTTAGCAGATTGGTTCAAAGGGTTTTCCTTTGAGCGTAATGTTGTTGGTACATTGGTCTTCTACTGGTTGACGATGCTGATTGTACGTAGCGGTGTAAAGCAAGGGATTGAAAAGTGGTCTACCCGTTTGATGCCTGCTCTTTTCGTGCTGTTTTTTGTTTTGTTTGCCTACATTATGATGCAGCAAGGTGCGGTAGAAGGCCTAAAACACTACCTTATTCCAGACTTTGCTAAGATTTGGGATCGCCAGTTGTTGCTCGCCGCAATGGGACAGGGCTTTTTCTCTCTGACGATTGGTGGCTGCTCGATGCTGATCTACGGCTCTTACCTAAGTAAGAAAGAGAGCTTACCAAAAGCGGCGATGAGCGTAGCGATTGTTGACTCAGGTGTCGCTATTATCGCTGGTCTCGTGGTGATCCCTGCTATGTATGTGGCGATGAACCAAGGCGTCGCTATTTACGCAGAAGATGGCAGCTTGCTGAACTCCGATACCTTGGTATTCACAGTGCTGCCTTTGATGTTTGAAAGCTTGGGATTACTGGGGCAGCTGTTTGCAATTATTTTCTTCTTATTACTCACTATTGCTGCGCTTACCTCTTCAATTTCAATGTTGGAGTGCCCAGTGGCGCTTGTCTGTGAGCGTTTTAATACCAAACGTTCAACCACGACTTATGTTTTAGGCAGCGTTATTGCTCTGTTTAGTTTGGTTATTGTTGCAAACTTCGGCCAGCTATTTGGTTTGGTTGCTATGGTGGCTACCCAGTACTTGCAGCCTTTTGCCGCACTGATGATTTGTCTATTTGGTGGTTGGGCTTGGAGCCGAGCAGGAAAGATGAGAGAGATTGAACAGGGAGAGCCCGCGTTTGCTACTAGTGCCTTAGGAAGAATATGGCCTATTTATATCAAAATCGTTTGTCCGATTTTGGTGGGGACCATTATTTGGGCGTCTTTCCTTTAAGAGACGCTTTTAAGTAAAGTGGTTTATTCTGATAAAAGTAAAGCCGAGTTGGTTAACACTGACTCGGCTTTGTTTATTACGGGTTCTTGATTTCAATTGCCCCGGTGGTGAGCGACTCTTCTTCGCTTGCCACCTCAACAATAAATTCATCGACCACTTGTTCTACTTCTTCTTCATCTTGGGTGAAGTAGGCAAGGTGGAATATCGCGTCACCTTCGTTGACCAAAGGTAGTGTCTGCTGACCAATCACGATACCGCTGCGATGCGCTTTTATTGCAACCTCGCTATGACCTAGAGGGGATGCGATGTAAGCGATGATCTGACCTTTCTCAACTTTATCCCCCAGTGATACTTGAGTTCGTAGAATGCCATCGTCTTCTGCGCGAATCCAACTAGTGGACTTAGCGATAACAGGCGTTGGCAACTTCTTGCGACTTGCTCTTAGCATTCCGATTGCTTTCATGACGCGCTGAACGCCAATAAATCCCGCTGATATACAGATAGGTTCAAAACGCAATGCTTCACCTGCCTCATAGGTTAGGACCGGGATACCCAAACGCTCGGCTTCGCTACGCAGTGAGCCGTCACGTAAAGGAGCATCGACAATCACTGGCGTCGCAAATGCCTTTGCGATTCGTAGGGTTTCAGGGTTGCTCAAATCTGCACGAATTTGTGGCAGGTTTGTGCGGTGAATCGCACCGGTATGAAGATCAAGGATGTAATCACATTTACCGACTAATGCATCAAAGAATGTATGAGCAACTCGTGAGGCAAGTGAGCCTTTTTCTGAGCCAGGGAAGCAACGGTTCAGGTCACGACGGTCTGGCAAGTAGCGCGATTTATGAATAAAACCAAAAGTATTGACGATCGGCACCGCGATCACCGTTCCTTTGAGCTTGGTTTCATCCAATGTGTCGATCAGTTGGCGCACGACTTCTACGCCGTTTAACTCATCACCATGGATAGCCGCATTGACCATCAGTACTGGACCTGGGTATTTGCCGTTGATCACCTCGACTGGAATAGAGAGAGGTGAATGGGTGTAGAGTTTTGGGCCTTCTATCTCAATGACTGAGCGAGACCCTGCTGGGGTTAATTGCCCCAGCAGTTCAAATGGTTGGTTGAATTTAACCTTTGCCACGAGTTTGCGTCCTTTTGCTAGCGGCGTTTTTCTCGATAAATTCGATGATCATGCCCGCTACATCTTTACCAGTTGCTGCTTCGATGCCTTCTAGGCCTGGTGAAGAGTTAACCTCCATCACCAACGGGCCTCGTTCAGAGCGAAGCAAGTCAACACCAGCTACGTTCAGCCCCATGATTTTCGCCGCTGCGACTGCAGTGCGACGTTCTTCAGGGGTGATCTTAACCAAAGAAGCAGTGCCACCTCGGTGTAGGTTAGAGCGAAACTCTCCCTCCGCACCTTGGCGTTTCATCGCAGCGATAACTTTGTCACCGATAACAAAGCAACGAATGTCAGCGCCACCTGCCTCTTTGATGTACTCTTGCACCATGATGTTGGCTTTTAGACCCATAAACGCTTCAACAACACTCTCTGCTGCTTTGCGAGTTTCAGCCAATACCACACCAATGCCTTGTGTTCCCTCAAGCAGCTTGATGACGACTGGCGCCCCACCCACCATATCGAGGAGGTCTTTTACATCATCTGGCTTACTTGCAAAACCTGTAATCGGCATACCAATACCCTTGCGTGACAGCAGTTGCATTGAGCGCAACTTGTCACGCGAGCGAGTGATGGCGACTGATTCATTAACCGGATAGACGCCCATCATCTCAAACTGACGCAATACGGCGGTACCGAAGAAGGTCACCGAAGCGCCGATGCGAGGAATGACAGCGTCAAAATCAATGAGCTCTTCGCCTTTGTAATGAATTTGAGGTTTTTCAGAGTTGATGTTCATGTAGGTACGCAGTGCGTCAATCACCTTCACCTCGTGGCCGCGAGCTTCGGCAGCTTCAATTAAGCGGCGAGTAGAGTAAAGTTTTGCATTGCGAGATAGGATGCCAATTTTCATCAATATTACTCCTCAAATTTCACTAAAAAAGATGCGGCCGGATCGACCAAAATACGGTTTTCCATTGCTGTTCTGCCAAGGAGCATACGGAAAGCCATGTTGTCTCTGTTGGTTAAAGTGACCTCGATTGACCAGCTTTGATTGTCAATGTGAAGCTCTGTCTCAATGACGTAGCGCATTGTTTCATGGCCACCAGAGTCCCTAACCAAACGCTCATCAATCACTTTTGCTTCACAGACGATTTCTGTTTGTTCATCGTGCTGATTTGGGTGTACCCAAAATCTCACCCACTGTTGGGTCTGTTCGTCTACGCGCTTTTCAAAAGCTTCGACTTTAAAAGCATGAATACATGAGGTTCTAGCTCCGGTATCCACCTTTGCTTTGATTTTTTCTATTCCTAGTTGAGGCAGGCTCAAGTATTCGCGCCAGCCAGTGATGATTTTTTTATTCATTTTGGAGTCAACCAATATGCAATTAACGGTGTCTATTCATAGTAGATAGACGCGTTTTGGTTCAGTGCGAGTGTATTAAGTAAAGTACCTCTTCCGGATGGCGTGAAATTTAGCAGCGATAAGTGAGGGTGACTAACGAATAAAAATTTCCCATAAGACAAATAGTTTTTATCTATTAAGGGGAGGGAAAAGAGGGATTTTTGTTAAGTGATTGAATATACGGTAAAGAAAAGCCGAGCAGTTGCTCGGCTTAGAGATTGAGGGGATTATGCTTTTTCTGGGATTGCTGCAAGAAGAGCAACCATTTGTTGCCAGAAAAGGTCGACGGTGTCGATTTTTACTTTCTCATCTGGTGAATGTGGGAACTTGATGGTTGGGCCAAACGACACCATGTCCATGTTTGGGTATGGCTTTTTGAATAAGCCACATTCAAGACCTGCATGAATAACCATGATGTTTGGCTTGTGGCCGTAGATCTCTTGGTACATATCACGGAAGATTGCCATGATCTCCGAATCAGCATCCGGCTTCCAGCCAGGGTAAGCGCCGTTAAAGCTCATATCCGCGCCAGCAAGTTCTGCGACTGAGTGAAGCATGCCCTCAACTTGACTGCGACCGGAATCAATCAATGAACGAATGAGGCACAAAACGGTGATCTTATCTGCTTCAGTCGTGATGACGCCAACGTTTAATGAAGTTTCAACCACACCTTCAATTTCATCACTCATACGAATCACGCCATTTGGACAGGCATTCAATGCCGCGACAAAACGCGACTGCGAGGCAAGATCGATCACTTGCTCTTGGGTCTCTTGGGCTTGATTGAATGAAACGATGTCGGTTTCGACTTTACCAAGTTCTTGTTTAAGCAGTTCTGTGTAGAACTTGAATCGCTCATTGAGCTTCGCAGCGTTTGCAGCGGGTAGGGCAACCGTAACGAATGCTTCACGGGGAATCGCATTGCGTAGGCTACCGCCACGAAATTCAATAAGACGCAAGTCTAACTCTTTTGCATGACCCGCTAGAAAGCGACCCAATAGTTTGTTTGCATTACCACGGCCGGTGTGAATATCACAACCCGAGTGCCCACCTTTTAAACCTTTCAACGTTAGCTGCTGAGTAACGTAGCCTTCAGGAATCGCTTCACGCTGAATATCGAAGGTCATTGCGCCATCAATACCGCCAGCACAGCCCATGTAGACTTCACCCTCTTGCTCAGAGTCAGTGTTCAGAAGGATGTCGCCTTCTAGCCAACCCTCTTCTAGGCCAAAGGCGCCCGTCATTCCCGCTTCTTCATCAATGGTCAGAAGCACTTCGATAGGGCCATGTGCAATGTCGTCTGCATCCAGTACTGCAAGGCAAGAGGCCATTCCGATGCCGTTATCAGCACCAAGAGTGGTGCCTTCGGCTGTTAACCATTCGCCATCAACGTATGGACGGATTGGATCGGTGGTAAAGTCATGAACCGTGTCTTCATTTTTTTGCGGCACCATATCGATGTGCGCTTGCAGAACGACACCTTTGCGGCTTTCCATACCTGCTGTCGCAGGTTTTTTGATGAACACGTTACCGGTTTGGTCGCGCTTAACGTCTAGGCCCTTGCTTTCCGCCCATTGAACGATGTGCTGTGCTAAAGCTTCTTCATGCTTTGACGGGTGAGGAATCGAACAGATCGTTGCGAAAAATGGCCAAATAGGGTTTGAAGATGGGATCTGTTTTAGAAAATCGGTCACGGGAGTGCTCCTTTAAAAGGTATTGATACGTGCTCTCTATATGCAGTTATTGTAGGTGGCTTGTGCCTTGCGCATGGTCGATTACACTGAGCTTTACTTGACGGTTAGCATATCACTCTGCTTGATAGATGCAAAATAGTCGTCTTGGGTAGCGCTTAGAGAACAAGGAAGGAAAATTAGGCTTGTTATGTAACTTACTTACAGAAATATCAATTTTCATACTTCATAACACCTTTTTGTGAGTTTGATCATTATTTTGTTGTAATAAATTTTCAGGGTGGTATATTTATCACCGTTGCTTAGGCAGCTGTAAATGCTCAAAGGATGAGCCCGATTTATCGCCTCCAGGGAACCGAGAAATCATTTTTTATTTAATTTTTGATTGATAGGTGATAGCGATGAAAGGTTTACCTTCTGCAATGTTCTGGAACGACAAGGGTGTCTTCACGAGTAACTTTGCATACCCAACAAGCTTTGGATACTAAGTTTGTTACCTGAACATTTTGTTCAACCCCCGATTTATTTGGAATTTTATTACAACCTAATTTAGGTTGACCGATTCTACCGCCACTCATTATGAGTGGCGTTTTTTTATCTGCGTAAAAAACCATCTCCAATAGTTATATTTTTTATATGTGCGCCAATTTTCATTTCAATCTGCCAAATTCACTAATGTAATCCATTTCATACTCAAAAATGAGAATGAAAGATTACAACATGGTGCATTTTTTATTCGTTAATTTTTTAGCTATGCATTTGTTTAAGGTACTGAATTTAATGAGTTAAATTCAATTATTATTGTCTGAGTTATTCTATTTGTATTTGTAAATTTAATTTTTCTTAATTCTTATGACTTATGTCAGTGGAATTTGCAATTTGATAACTTTATAATCTCGACCAATCGTTTACGCAACCGTTTACTTTTTCCGCAAAAGGATTAATAAAATGCTCGAAAGGCTATTTAAACTCAGTGAAAATGGGACCAACGTACGCACTGAGATCATTGCAGGTATCACTACATTCCTGACAATGGCGTACATCATCTTCGTTAACCCAGCTATCTTGGCAGATGCGGGTATGGATCGCGGCGCGGTCTTTGTCGCAACCTGTTTGGCGGCCGCTATCGGCTGTTTCATCATGGGTTTTGTTGCAAACTACCCAATCGCACAGGCGCCGGGTATGGGTTTGAACGCCTTCTTTACTTATGCTGTCGTGCTAGGTATGGGTTACACATGGCAAGTGGCTTTGGCTGCCGTATTTGTCTCGGGTATCTTATTTATTCTTTTGAGCGTGTTCAAAGTTCGTGAATGGATCATTAACTCGATCCCACTTGCTTTGCGTACCGGTATTTCTGCCGGTATTGGTCTTTTCCTAGCGTTTATCGCTCTAAAGAATGCCGGTATCGTTGTAGATAACCCAGCCACATTGGTTCAGTTGGGTGACATTACTTCTCTGCAAGCGGTATTGGCAGCGTTTGGTTTCTTCCTCACTATCGCTCTTGTTCACCATGGCTACAAAGGCGCGGTGATGATGGCGATTCTAGCGGTAACCGCACTAGGTCTTATCTTTGGTGATGTGCAGTGGGGCGGTATTATGTCGACGCCACCAAGCCTAGCGCCAACCTTCATGCAGCTTGATTTCTCAGCTGTGTTTGAAGTGGGTATGATTTCAGTGGTTTTCGCTTTCTTGTTTGTCGACCTATTTGACACAGCAGGTACGCTTGTTGGCGTTTCTCAAAAGGCGAACCTAATGGACAAAGATGGCAAGATTCCTCGCCTGAACCGTGCGCTATTGGCTGACTCTACTGCCACATCTGTAGGTGCGATGCTTGGTACGTCAAACACCACTTCTTATATCGAAAGTGCCGCTGGTGTTGCCGCGGGTGGACGTACTGGTTTGACAGCGGTTGTTGTCGGTGTTTTGTTCCTTCTAGCACTGTTCTTTTCGCCTTTAGCTGGTATGATTCCGGCATACGCGACAGCTGGCGCACTGTTCTATGTTGCTATTCTTATGATGTCTGGTTTGGTGAGCATTGACTGGCGCGACCTGACTGAAGCAGCACCTGTTGTTGTTACTTGCTTGCTGATGCCTCTAACATTCTCAATTGCAGAAGGTATCACGCTAGGCTTTATTTCATACGCTGCGATCAAAACGATGAGTGGCAAGGGCCGTGACGTTTCTATTAGCGTTTGGGTTATGTCTGCTATCTTCGTTGTGAAATACATCGTAGGTTAATACCACAGTAAAAATTAGGTTTGAATAATGAGCAATAAATTCATCATCACTTGGGATAACATGCAGAACTACTGCCGTCAGCTAGCTGAAAAACAGATGCCAGCAGAGCAGTGGAAAGGCATTATCGGCGTTAGCCGTGGCGGTCTTGTTCCAGCGGCTATCCTAGCTCGTGAACTGGGTATTCGTTACGTAGATACAGTATGTATCTCAAGCTATGACCATGACCACCAACGTGACATGAGCGTACTAAAAGCACCTGAGCATGATGGTGAAGGTTTCCTAATTGTTGATGATCTCGTAGATAGCGGTGACACTGCACGTAAAATTCGTGAAATGTACCCTAAAGCGAAACTGATCACGGTGTGTGCAAAGCCAGCGGGTGTTGATCTAGTGGATGAGTACATCGTTGATATTCCACAAGATACTTGGATTGAGCAACCATGGGATATGACAATCCAATACATCGAGCCAATCAACCGTAAGCACAAGTAATTACTTGCAACACGTTTGATTCTGTCTCGTTGACAGTGAACAACGTCCTGTGTTGATACAGATCGAAACGAAGCTCCTGCCAAACGCAGGAGCTTTTTTTTTATGGAGGTTGTACTATTGAGGGAGTTAATTAATGGGTACTCCTTGATTATGACCAAAGATACACAACCTTCACCTGCACCGCAGGACAAGCCAAAAGAAGAGGAATCAAAGAACCTCTCTGAAAAACTATTTACCACTAACAAGCAAGCGAAGGAGACCTCTGCACTCACTCATTATTTGCCTTCAGACCAAGAGTGGTTGGATGAGCGTCATGTATCAGAAAATAGCGGATGGTATCGTGGCCTGCGTCGGATGCAGTGGATCTGGCAAGGCGTCGATCCGGTAGATCAAGAGGAAGTCTTAGCAAAAATTGCGGGCTCTGAACACGCACGTAAGCATGATTATTGGTTGGATACCGTGATGGGTTATCGTCCCGGGAACTGGGCCTATGAGTGGACGAAACTTGGCGCACGTTATCAAAAAGAGGCTACGGAGCTTGAGGGAGAGCAACAAGCTGACAAGTTCTTCTCCGCTTCTTTGTGCTACTCCGTTGCGGGTTATCCTCATTTGAAAAATGACAACTTGGCGATTCAAGCACAAGTGCTCGCGAACACAGCCTACGATGAGGGAGCAAAAGCGACCAGTAGCCATGTTAGGACGATTCAAATTCCGTTCAAAAATCGCCATTTCACCGCGCGCTTGCACGTACCTCACACCCAGCATCCATTCCCCGTTGTGATAGTGAGTGCCGGACTTGATTCACTGCAAACGGACATGTGGCGTCTCTATCGCGACTATTTGAAACCTCGCGGAATAGGGATGATTTCAGTGGATATGCCCTCTATCGGAGCATGCAGCCATTGGACACTGAATGAAGACAGTTCAGAACTTCACCAAGCCGTGCTCAATGAGCTACCTAACCTTCCTTGGGTGTCACACAACCGTGTGGGTGTACTGGGGTTCCGTTTTGGTGGTAATGCCATGGTTCGTCTGTCGTTCTTAGAGCAAGACAAGATTTCTGCATGTGTTGCGATTGGTGCACCCATCCACAAAGTACTCTCTTCTGCCGATAGCATTAAGAGTATGCCAAAGATGTATCTCGATATGCTTGCTTCACGCTTAGGCAAAACCATGGTAGATGTTTCATCGCTGAGTTACTTCATGATGAAGTGGTCGCTAAAAGTGCAAGGTATTATCAATACCCGCCGCACAAAAGTGCCTATTTTGGCGATGAGTTTAGAGAATGACCCAATATGTCCAGAGTCAGATAATCAGCTGGTTGCCATGTATAGTCTGGGTGGTAAAGCGAAAAAGATAAAATCTGACAATATTTCACAAGGATATGAGCAATCCCTCGAATTGGCGATAAAATGGATGGAAAGTGAACTGCTAAGGTGACTTTGTGATTAAAATGTTGAATGATAGTTAAGTGACAATGCGTTACAAACTACATATAACAAAAAGAGACAAAGGAGTGTCGTTATGTCAGAAATGACAAAAAGCCCGACTCACTACCGTTTACTCGCAACGTTCAAAGCTATTGGCCCCTACTTGAGAGAGCAGGAGTGCACCAAAGAGCGCTTTATGTTTGATTGTCTAGCATCTTGTGTTGATGACTCTAAGTCACCAGAGGAGCGCGAGTTTTGGGGGTGGTGGTTGACGTTGGCTACAGTAGACGGTGGTTTTGTTGCAAAGTATCACAAAGGTCGCTACACGCTAGCCGGAACCTGGAGCGAAGAACCGATTACTGCAAAAGCTCAGGAAGAGGTGGTTAAAACGCAAGTGAAGTTCCATGAGAAGCTACTTGCCGCGCTGCAACCTTTTGAGTTGGAAGTCACGATAGACCAAGAATCCCAAGAATTTGTATAGAATTCGCGGTTGAAGTAAATGAAAAAGGTGCCATTGGCACCTTTTTCTTGTTTATTGGTGGATTGATTGTTAAAACAGTGAATCTTTCGTTTTTCAATCATGATTCACTTGAATTAAACAGTATGATATCTACTCAGCAGCAAGACACTGCGTCGCAAAAGCAGACAATCGTCGTTAAATTGGGTACCAGTGTCCTCACCGGGGGCACACAGGCGCTAGATCGCGCCCATATGGTAGAGTTGGTTCGTCAATGTGCACAGTTAAAACAACAGGGTCATCAGGTTGTTTTAGTCTCTTCTGGTGCTATTGCCGCAGGTCGTGAACACCTCAATTACCCCACACTCCCCAATGCAATGGCCAGCAAGCAGTTGCTTGCCGCTGTAGGTCAAAGCCAGTTGATTCAAACTTGGGAGGCGTTGTTCTCCATCTATGGCATCAAAATCGGCCAGATGCTTCTTACCCGTGCTGACCTTGAAGATCGTGAGCGCTTTTTGAATGCGCGTGACACTATTCATGCTTTGGTTGAGAACGGTATTGTACCGGTTGTTAATGAGAACGACGCGGTGGCGACCACAGAAATTAAAGTCGGTGACAACGATAACCTCTCTGCGCTGGTGGGTATCTTGTGCAGTGCAGACAAATTGCTACTGTTGACGGATCAAAAGGGGCTATTTACTGCGGATCCTCGCAAAGACCCAAATGCCGAGCTCATTAAAGAAGTTAAAACCATTGATGATACCCTGCGCAAAATCGCGGGTGGCAGCGGAACGAACCTAGGTACGGGGGGCATGGCAACCAAGCTCCAAGCCGCCGATGTTGCTCGCAGAGCAGGCATTGAGGTGATTATTGCCGCAGGTAGCGCACCAAATGTGGTTTTTGATTCACTCAGTGATAACCCGCAAGGGACTCGCTTCTTGCCGTGCGAAGAGGCGCTAGAGAATCGCAAGCGCTGGATACTAGCAGGCCCTTCAATTACTGGTGATATCGTCGTTGACCGAGGCGCAGTTAACGCCCTCAACAAGAGTGGCAGCAGTTTGTTAGCAAAAGGCGTGACAAGCGTAAAAGGCACATTTTCTCGTGGTGATGTTGCTCGTGTGATCAGTACACATGGTGAGTTGATTGCCAAAGGTATCGTGAGTTATTCGAGCCAAGATCTGGGCAAGATCATTGGTCAACACAGTAAAGATTTCATTTCTATTCTTGGTTACGACTACGGTGCGGAAGTGATTCACCGTGATGACTTAGTGCTCATTCAAGAATAATGACAAAGGATTTAAGTATGGATTTAACACTAATGGGACAAGCGGCCAAAGACGCGGCTTTCCACTTGGCTACAGCATCAACCGCACAAAAAAATCGCGCCCTAGCTTTGATTGCGGATGAGCTAGAAGCCAATGAAGTAACCATTCTTGCGGCAAACGCAAAAGACATCGAACTGGGGCGTGAAGCGGGTTTGACTGAAGCTTTGCTTGACCGTTTATTACTGACATCAGAGCGTTTATCGGGTATTGCCAATGATGTACGCAACGTAATCGGTTTGAATGATCCTGTCGGCAGCGAAATTGATAGTAAAGTTCTAGAAAATGGCATGTCTCTATCGCGCCGGCGCGTGCCTCTGGGCGTTGTCGGTGTGATCTATGAAGCTCGCCCAAATGTGACGATTGATATTGCAGCCCTGTGTCTAAAAACGGGTAACGCCAGCATTTTGCGTGGGGGTAAAGAGACCTTCTTCTCTAACATGGAGTTGGTCAAAATCATTCAATCGGCACTAGCAAAGGCAGAGCTGCCAGCAGCGTCAGTGCAGTATATTGAAAAGCCAGATCGAGAATTGGTGTCTCAACTGCTTAAACTCGACGAGTATGTGGATATGATTATCCCGCGTGGTGGTGCGGGCTTGCACAAGATGTGTAAAGAGAACAGCACCATCCCTGTCATTATCGGCGGGTTTGGTATTAGCCATATTTTTGTCGACGACAGCGCTGATATTGAAAAGTCACTGGTGGTGATTGAAAACTCTAAGGTACAACGACCATCGGCATGTAACTCGTTAGATACGCTGTTGGTTCATAAAGATGTAGCAACGCAACTGTTACCTAAATTGGCGCAGCAACTTTCTGAACGCGTCGCCTTTGTTGCCGATGGTTCGGTTGGTGAACTACTGGATGACGCAAAAGAGGTTCGCGCGGCAAAAGAGGGTGATTTTGATACAGAATGGCTCAGCTACACCTTGGGTGTTCGCGTGGTGAAAGACGTACGTGAAGCCATTGATCATATGCGTGAGCACAATGCGAGTCACTCAGATGCGATCATGACGAATAGCTTGCAAAACGCAGAACTCTTTATTAACTCTGTTGGCTCGGCGGCCGTTTATGTTAACGCCTCTACGCGTTTTACTGATGGCGCACAGTTTGGTCTTGGTGCTGAGGTGGCTGTTTCTACACAGAAGTTACACGCTCGCGGGCCAATGGGCTTAGAAGAGTTAACCAGCTACAAATGGGTTGGTAAAGCGGATTACTTAGCACGCAGCTAATATCACAATCTCTTACTAATCAGCATGAAAAAAGGGACGTTCATCGTCCCTTTTCCTTTTATTCAAAGCCCTTAATCCGCTACACTAGTCCGATTGATTTGGAGGTGATATGCATTGTCCTTTTTGTTCTGAAAACGATACCAAGGTAATTGATTCTCGACTTGTTGCAGATGGCCATCAAGTTCGTCGTCGTCGTCAATGCTTGGCGTGTAGTGAGCGTTTTACGACATTTGAAACGGCAGAGCTGGTGATGCCAAAAGTCATAAAGTCGAATGGAAATCGTGAGCCATTTAACGAGGATAAGATGGTTGGTGGCTTACAGCGTGCGCTGGAAAAACGCCCGGTAAGTGCCGACTCAGTTGAGCTTGCGATCAGTTTGATTAAGTCAAAATTGCGAGCAACCGGTGAGCGTGAAGTGCCCAGTGACATGATTGGTAACTTGGTGATGGAGCAACTAAAAGAGCTCGATAAGGTGGCTTATATTCGCTTTGCCTCCGTGTATAGAAGTTTTGAAGATATTAGAGAATTTGGCGAAGAGATCGCGAAATTAGAAAACTAGGGAGCGAGCGGGATGAATCCGTTTACGTCACTGGACTACGACATGATGAATCGCGCCATCAAGCTGGCTTGGCGCGGTCGATACACGACGGCCCCAAACCCTAATGTGGGCTGTGTGATTACTCGTGAGGGTCATATTGTTGGTGAAGGCTATCATCAACGCGCGGGTGAACCGCACGCTGAAGTTCACGCACTGCGCATGGCAGGGGAAAAAGCGCGAGGTGCCACGGCCTATGTCACATTAGAGCCTTGCTCTCACTATGGGCGCACACCTCCTTGTGCCAAGGGGCTCATCGAAGCTGGCGTTGCAAAAGTGATCTGCGCTATGCAAGACCCGAATCCACAAGTGGCTGGACGTGGTATTAATATGCTTCGCGAAGCCGGTATTGAGGTCGAGGTGGGGCTACTAGAGCAAGACGCACAGGCATTGAACCCTGCTTTCCTTAAACGGATGCGTACCGGTATGCCTTTCGTTCAGCTCAAAATGGCGGCAAGTTTAGATGGTCAAACCGCTTTGGCTAATGGCGAAAGCCAATGGATTACCTCTCCAGCCGCGCGTCGCGACGTTCAGAATTTTCGTGCGCTTTCAGGGGCGGTGCTCTCGACAAGCCAAACGGTCATTGCAGATAACGCCTCGCTGAATGTACGTCCAGACGAGTTATGCGCTGACGCGTTAAGCACAATCAAACCTCAACCCCTTCGTCAGCCACTGCGAGTGATACTCGACCGTCAAAAATCACTGACCTCAGACCTCAAGCTATTCGATACTCAAGGCGAGGTTTTGGTTCTCACGGATGAAGAGCAGTCGCTGATCAGCGAGCAACGCTTTGACATTCACTCCCTTTGCCAGTATCTAGCCGAAAATCACAATATCAACCATATTTGGGTTGAAGCGGGTTCAACCTTAGCAAGTGCTTTTATTCAGGCTCACGTTGTCGATGAGCTAATTGTCTATTTAGCACCTAAGATTATGGGGAGCGATGGGCAAGGTTTGTTTGGTGCCTTAGGGTTGCAGCACATGAGCGAAGCCTACGAGCTCGATTTTAAAGATGTGCGCCTAGTGGGGCCGGATATTCGTATCATCGCACAGCCAAAATTAAAGAATTAAGAAGTCAATTTCATGTTTACAGGAATTATCGAAGCTGTTGGTACGCTGACAGCGATTGAACAAAAAGGCCAAGACATCAGCATTACTGTCGGTGTTGGCAAGCTTGACATGTCTGATGTAAAGCTCGGTGATAGCATTGCGACAAACGGTGTTTGCTTGACCGTGACCCATTACACTCAGAGCTCTTACAGCGCAGACCTGTCAGTTGAGACACTGAATAAAACCGGATTTGTAGACTACCAGGTCGGTGGCAAGGTGAACCTAGAGAAGGCGATGTTACCAACGACACGTTTTGGCGGACACATTGTCTCTGGTCACGTTGATGGTGTTGGTGAGATCATTGAACGCTCTCCATCTGGCCGAGCGATTGACCTATGGGTGGCCATGCCAACTGAAATCGAAAAGTATGTCGCTGAAAAAGGCTCAATCACGGTGGATGGTATCAGCCTAACAGTGAATGATGTGCGTGATAATGCCTTTAAACTCACGATTATCCCACATACGTCAGACGAAACCACGATTGAAGAGTTTCAAGTCGGCCGCAAAGTGAACCTTGAAGTGGATGTACTGGCAAGGTACATGGAACGTCTAATGAATAAACAAGCCGCAGAAGAGCCAAAATCACGTCTGACGATGGAATTTTTGCAGCAAAATGGCTTCGCTTAATCAAGCCAATAATAACCGAAGAACAAAAAGGTAAAGAAGATGCCAATTAGTACGCCTCAAGAAATTATCGAAGATATTCGCCTGGGTAAGATGGTTATCCTGATGGATGACGAAGACCGAGAGAATGAAGGTGACTTGATTATGGCGGCGGAGCATATCACGCCAGAGTCCATCAACTTCATGGCGACACATGGTCGTGGTTTGATTTGTCTGACGATGACAAAAGAGCGCTGTGAGAGCCTTGGTCTTCCGCCAATGGTGCAAGACAATAATGCGCAGTACACCACGAACTTTACTGTGTCGATAGAAGCGGCAGAGGGAGTGACCACGGGTATCTCAGCCGCCGACCGTGCTCGTACAGTGCAAGCTGCGGTCGCTCCTAATGCAAAGGCTGCAGACTTGGTACAACCAGGTCATATCTTCCCTTTGGCTGCACAAGAAGGCGGTGTACTGACTCGCGCGGGTCACACCGAAGCAGGCTGTGATCTAGCCCGACTCGCTGGTTGTGAGCCGGCGTCGGTTATCGTTGAGATCCTCAACGACGACGGCACCATGGCACGTCGCCCTGACCTTGAAGTGTTTGCTGAAAAGCACGGTATCAAGTTAGGTACGATTGCTGATCTGATTGAATACCGTAACAACACAGAAACCACGATTGAACGTGTTGCAAGTTGTCATTTGCCAACCGAGTTCGGTGATTTTGAACTGGTGACTTACCGCGACACTATCGATAACGAAGTGCACTATGCAATGTGTAAAGGTGACTTAACGGCAGAGCCGCCGTTAGTACGTGTTCACTTGCAAGACATCTTCACCGACCTATTGCACAGTGACCGCAATGCTGAGCGTAGCTGGACACTAGACAAAGCCATGGAACGCATCGGTAAAGAGGGCGGTGTATTGATTGTGTTAGGTCATGAAGAATCAACGGATCTTTTGATTCATCGAGTGAAGATGTTTGAAGCACAAGACAAAGGTGAAGCCCCAATGCTGGCGAAGAAGCAAGGCACGTCACGCCGTGTTGGTGTGGGTTCACAAATTCTGGCGGACTTAGGTGTGCATGATATGCGTCTTCTTTCGTCGACCAATAAGAAGTATCACGCGCTTGGCGGTTTTGGTTTGAACGTCGTTGAGTACGTTTGCGAATAATATAAAATCGTTGGCTGGTTAAGCGCTGTACAACTAATGTTAGTAGTATCGGGCGTTTATCCGTCAACACTGAATTAGTACTGGTCGGATTCGATTTTCCATTAGATATGTGTCACAAAATTGTGATAGAATCCGGCGATTCTCACTTGATGAATGTAGTTAAAGGAAGGCTTATGAAAGTGATCGAGGGTGGTTTCCCAGCTCCAAATGCAAAAATTGCGATCGTTATTTCTCGTTTTAACAGCTTTATTAACGAAAGCTTACTGTCTGGTGCTATCGACACTTTAAAGCGTCATGGACAAGTTAGTGAAGAGAACATTACCGTTGTTCGTTGTCCTGGTGCAGTTGAACTACCATTGGTAGCTCAGCGCGTTGCGAAAACAGGCAAGTTCGATGCGATTGTTTCTCTTGGTACTGTGATCCGTGGTGGTACACCACACTTTGACTACGTTTGCAGTGAATGTAACAAAGGTCTAGCTCAAGTATCTCTAGAGTACAGCCTGCCAGTGGCATTTGGCGTACTGACTGTAGATACTATCGACCAAGCCATTGAGCGCGCGGGAACCAAGGCGGGTAATAAAGGTGCAGAGGCTGCACTAAGCGCACTTGAAATGATTAACGTTCTTTCAGAAATCGATTCCTAATGGGGGCCAGTGTGAAACCAGCCGCACGTCGTAATGCACGTCAATTTGCTCTACAAGCAATTTATTCTTGGCAAATTACAAAAGAAAATGTTGCTAACATTGAAGAGCAATTCTTATCAGGTGGTAAATACGAAGAAGAGGAGCACCACGCCTCTGAACCAGCACTGTCTGCACCTGAAACTGACGTGGCGTACTTCCGTGATCTTTTGACTGGTGTCGTACTGAGTCACAACGAGTTGGACAGTAAGATTCGTCCTTACACATCACGTCCAATGCAAGATCTAGACAAAATGGAACTTGCGCTGCTTCGTCTAGCAATGTACGAAATGACACGTCGTGAAGATGTGCCATTCAAAGTTGTTATCAACGAAGCGATCGAACTTGCAAAAGCGTTTGGCTCGGAAGACAGCCATAAGTTTGTAAACGGTGTTCTTGATAAAGCAGCACCGCACGTTCGTAAGAAAAAGTAATTACGAATTGTCTCAGAATCTCTGAGTCATTAGTTTGAAAAGGTCAGTGTGTTCACTGGCCTTTTTTGTTATCTAGCGAACATCTATTCACGATAACAGGTTTCGAGATTTGCTTGAGCTCGCTACAATGGCGGCTTATTCAAGCATGGCTAGGGAAGTAATCTCCATGACGGGTGAATTTAACCTAATCAATAAATACTTCGTCGATCGTCAGTCACAGCGCAAAGATGTGTTGCTCGCCGCTGGGGACGATTGTGCGCTGGTGGAAATGCCAGAGAATGTCTCGATTGCAATCAGTACTGATACGCTTGTCGCGGGAACTCACTTTCTTGCCGATGCTCCGGCAGCATGGGTTGCACATAAGGCTCTCGCTTCTAACCTGAGCGACCTTGCGGCGATGGGGGCAACACCTGCGTGGGTATCATTGGCTTTAACCATGCCAGAGCCTGACGAATCGTGGCTAAAACCCTTTTGTGATGCTTTCTTTGAACTGGCTGATTACTTTGGCGTTCAGCTCATCGGTGGTGATACAACCAAAGGCCCTTTGAGCATTACCTTGACCGTTCAAGGGTTCGTACCAAAAGAGAGAGCGTTGCGCCGCAATGGCGCCAAAATAGGCGATTGGGTGTACGTCACAGGAGAGCTGGGTGACAGTAAAGCTGGGCTGGACGTTGTGTTAGATTCCCAGTGTCAAAGTAAACCTTATGCGGATGAACTTCTCCACCGTCACTTTCATGCAACACCTAGGGTGTTGGTTGGGCAGGCAATGCTGCCGTATGCGAGCTCGGCGATTGATATATCGGACGGTTTGATTTCTGATGTGCAACACATATTAAAAGCGTCGCAAGTGGGTGTTTCTCTAGATGTCGATGCGCTTCCTCTATCGAAAGAGCTGATTCAGTTTGTCGACGATAAGCGTATGGCACAACAGTATGCATTAACTAGTGGCGAAGAGTATGAGCTCTGCTTTACCGTACCGGAAGAGCACAAAGGCGTGGTGGATACAGCCACCGCACACTGCGGTGTGCAAGTGACCTGTATTGGTCAGATCCGCCCACAAGAGCAGTTTGAGTTACACGCCAGTGGTGAGCTATTAGATTGGCCTATCTCTGGTTACGATCATTTCAAGGAAACCTAATGACAAACCCAAAACAACTTCTTTCTATGCGTAATCCTTGGCACCTACTCGCGACAGGTTTTGGTAGCGGTCTATCACCGATCGTGCCAGGAACAATGGGTACAGTGGCCGCCATTCCTTTCTATCTCGTTCTGGTACAGCTACCTATCTGGTTATATGTATTCGCAGTGATTGCCTCGTGTATTGTTGGTATCACCATCTGCCAAAAAACGTCTGACGACATGGGGGTGCATGACCATGGCTCTATCGTTTGGGATGAGTTTGCCGGCTTTTGGATTACGATGTTCGTGGTTCCACTATTGGCGATTTCACCGTTTGACTGGAAATGGCTCGGTGCAGGCTTCGTGCTGTTTCGCTTTTTCGATATGGTGAAGCCGTGGCCAATTGGCTGGTTAGATAAGCGCGTCCATGGCGGTTTAGGGATTATGATTGATGATATTGTGGCAGGGATCATGTCAGCGGTGGCTTTGGTCGCTGTGGGGCATTTCGCTGGTTGGATGTAGTCTGGTAACAGAGTTCGAAAGACAGAATACAGAATACTGAGTTTAGTATTCTGTATTCTCATTTAAATGATATCGCTGCTATTTTAGCTTTTCTAGATCGGCTTCAATTTCTGCAATTTTGCTTGAAACCACTTTCTCTAAATGACGTAAGTCACTCAAAATCTTCTTCTTCACATCCACTTCACCCGCTGGTGCAGGTTTCGTGATTTTGTTCAGCTCATCGATGACTAGGGTAAGATTACGATTAATCTCGGTCACTTCTTTGTATTGATGACTGCTGCTATCCACCAACACATGCTTTACTTGGCGTGGATATTTGAACTTGACGCTTTTTGCGAACAGCTCGCCTTTTTGCTTACGGAAATAGATTTTTAGTACGTCTTTGTGCGCCTCTTGGCGTAAAGAGTAGCGTTCAATTTGTTTTGGATCTTGGATACCTAAACCGGTGAGGTTTGGAAACATAACGGACCTCTCTGTGACTGATCGATTCTTCCACACGCTACAGCAATGTAAACGAGCGTGAAATAATTGTTATAGCTTTCACTGTAACAGTAGAAGTGGGTACGCGATAGGGTGTACCCACATCAAATGGAGAATATCCAACAAGTTGTGCACGAGATCGCTTATTCTGGAATCAGCTCTTTCACTCGTGCTTTCAGGCTATCGGACAGTTGTTGTTCCTGCTCTTCATCGAGTTTGCCGCCATTTGGGCCAGTGACAATAAAGAAGTCTTCAGCACGCTCACCAATGGTGGTGATTTTGGCAGCGTGAATATTGACGTTATGCTCAGCAAAAGTCGCACCCACCTTGGCCAGTAGCCCTGGGGTATCGAGCGCCACAAACTCAATAAAGGTGTGTTTCTTACTCTTGGTGGGCAAGAAATCAACTCGGGTTTTAACTTTAAAGTGTTTAAGGTTCCTTGGCGCGCGCCTTGTCTTGATTTTGGTCGGGCGGCCATCGGTAAGCACATGGGTAATATGCTTAATGACTGCTTTGTGACGGCTCTCATCAATCGGCTCCCCATGTTGGTCGAGCACCATAAAGGTATCGAGGACAAAGCCATCTTTACTCACCATCACCTGTGCATCATGGACGTTAAAGTTACGTCTATCGAGTTCAGCAACCACAGTCGCAAATAGCGCGGTTTGGTCTTTGCTGTATACGAAGACCTCAGTGCCGCCACGGGTTGGTTTCTTGCTGATTAAGACCAGTGGGTGTTCAGGGTTCTCGTGTTTGAGCAAGTGGCTACCATGCCATGCAATCTGCTTATGCGTATGGCGAAGGAAGTAATCTGCTTTAAATCGTTGCCACAACACTTCGATCTCACGCGCAGTAAAGCCCTCTTTACGCAAGATAGCAGACGCTAGGTGTTGGTTATGGCGAATACGATCCCGCACGTCCACAGGATTTTCTAAACCTCGGCGCAGCGCTCTTTGAGTTGAATAAAACAGCTCTGCCAGCAGAGTGCGCTTCCAACTGTTCCATAGTTCTGGGTTGGTGGCACAGATATCCGCTACGGTTAAACAAACTAGGTACTCGAGGTACTCTTCGTCACGGACTTTTTTGGCAAACTCGGTGATCACTTCGGGATCATAGATATCACGGCGTTGGGCAGTCACCGACATCAGTAGGTGATTCTGTACCAGCCAAGAGACCAGCTTTGACTCTGGTTTAGATAACCCATGCTCAATACAGAAGTCATAGGCTTCAATGGCGCCAATCTCAGAGTGGTCGCCGCCACGCCCTTTGCCGATATCATGAAAAACAGCAGCGATGATCAGTAGCTCTTTTTTCTGGATTCTTGGGAATACTTCACAACATATCGGGTGCTTATCGCGGTTTTTCGCATAGCTAAAGCCGTTAATGTGCTTCAGCAAGCGAATACTGTGCTCATCTACCGTATAAACGTGGAACAGGTCGAACTGCATTTGGCCGACAATTTGACTCCATTGTGGCAAGTAGGCCGATAGCACGCCAAGCTTGTGCATCAAGCTGAAGGCCTTATGCAATGAGTTCGGATGACGACACAGTGACATGAACTTTTCACGAGCTTCAGGCATTTGATGCAAAAACTTGTTGAGTCGTCGTCTTGCTGTGCGAAGCTGACGCATTGTCGCTGGCGCGACACCCTCAATGGTTGAATCATTGGCGATATGAATGAACATATCGAGGATAGTGTCTGGCCTTGCTTGGAATAGGGCAGGTTTACGCGCCTCGATCAATTTCCCGCGGCGCTGAAAGTCATCACTTAATACGATAGCGTCTTGGACCACCCCGTTGTTGAGAATCGCTTGGTCGAAGATCTTTAATAGCATTTTGTTGAGTTCAGCCACTCGACGCAAGGTGCGATAGAACTCTTTCATCATCATTTCAACGCCACGGTTACCTTCACCCACGTAGCCAAGGTGCTCGGCAACATTGGCTTGATGCGCAAAGGTCAAACGATTGTCATAGCGGCGAAGGTCAATATGCAGGGCAAATCGTACTCGCCATAAAAAGTCCTGACATTCAACCAGCTCGCGGTATTCCGCATCCGTTAGAAAGCCGTGACGGCTCATCTCGAGGAGTGAGGTGGCGCCAAAGTGGCGTCGAGCGACCCAACTTAGTGTGTGAATATCACGCAGACCGCCAGGGGTGGATTTGATATCAGGCTCAAGGTTGTAAGTCGTGTCATGGTAGCGAGCATGGCGCTCTTTCTGCTCCTCGACTTTGGCTTGGTAGAAGACATCACTTGGCCAAAAGTCCTCTGAGTCAATTTCATTTTGAAGAAGTGAAAACGTTTCTTGGCAGCCACAAAGCAGACGAGCTTCTTGAAGGTTGGTCGCAACCGTCAGGTCATCTTTCGCAATATCGGCACACTGCTTGACCGTGCGCACCGCATGTCCGACTTCCAAACGCAGGTCCCAAAGCAGAGTAATAAATTCACTGACTTTTGCTTCCAAGTGTTCAGGCAGTGTGAGCTTTGACACGATCAGAATATCAATGTCAGACAATGGGTGTAGCTCACCACGCCCGTAACCGCCAACGGCGACAAGTGCGATGTGAGGAAGGGTGTGGAAGTCGTAGTGTTGCCACAGGCGCTCGAGCAACTTATCCATGTAGTGTGAGCGGCCGAGTACAAGGTCGGTAACAGGCTGATGTTCAAGAAACTGCTCTTTTTGGCAATCAGCAAACTGTTCGAGTTGGTCTTTCAAGACTGAAATTGAGATCTGTTGATCTTCTAATGTAATAGGTGATTGAAAAGACATAAGCGCATTCCGTGCAAGCTAAGATAACTTACTCTATCAAAAGCTTGAGGTTGATGTAGATAAAAAAATATCCCCATGAAGGGGATATTTTATAGAAGGAGAAGGTTTTACGCGTTCTTCATTAAGCGAGGAATGGTGTCGTCTGAACGCAGAGTCAGGACTTCACAACCGTCTTTTGTAACCACAATGGTGTGTTCCCATTGAGCAGAGTTCTTGCCATCGCCTGTGTAAACCGTCCAGTCATCTTCAGCATCAACACTACAGCCAAATTTACCGGCATTGATCATCGGCTCAATCGTGAAACACATACCTTCTTTCAGTACGCGGCGGTCGGCATTTTTGTAATGCACAACTTGCGGCTCTTCATGGAACTCGTTACCGATACCGTGACCACAGAAGTCTTTAACAATAGAGAACTTGTTACGTGGGTTCTTCTTATTGTTCTCTTTAATGTACTTCTCAATTGCAGTGCCAATATCGCCTACAGTTGCACCAGGTTTTACTTTGCGCATACCGATGTAGAGTGCTTCTTGAGCGACCATGCATAGGCGCTTATCGGCTGGAGACACGTCACCAACCAGGAACATTTTAGAGGTGTCACCGTGGTAACCTGCTGGGCGAGTGCTTAGGTCGGCATTTTCGTCGTCAGGAATAATCACGGTGATATCAACGTTAATGATGTCACCGCTTTTAAGTACAGCGGGCTTGATTTGGCCATTGCTGCCTTTCTCATCTTGTGATGCTGGAATGCCGTGGCATACGATGTGGTTGATCGATGTACAGATAGATTTCGGGAAACCGTGATAATCCAGCGGCGCAGAATAAGCGCCACGCTCTAGAGCGTAATCGTGACAAATCTGGTTCAGTTCTTCTGTCGTCACACCTTCTTTGATGTGCGGCTCGATCATTTCAAGAATATCAGCGGCTAGCTTACCCGCTATGCGCATACGTTCGATTTCTTGTTCAGTTTTGATTTTGATTGACATAGATCTTTCTCAATAGACTGCGTTAGCAGGATGGTTTCTGCTGCGTATACTAACAGGATAACCCAAATGGTGTAAGTGAGAAGAGAACTCATTTCCTTACACACCTCAGTTAGAGGGCGAAAATCATTTTTTACTAGCTTTTATACGCAAAAATATGGTATAAAGCGCGCCGGAATCATCACTGATGTCTTCACTAAGTGGCGATGCTTTGAGAGATTCTACACACATTTATTATTTCACACACATTCCGACACATGTTCCGGGGTGCCCACCATTAAGGTAGGGTCGGATACATGGGGGATGTGGAGGCCTAACCCCATAGAGGATTTTAAAATGGCAACTGTATCAATGCGCGATATGCTAAAAGCTGGTGTTCACTTCGGTCACCAGACTCGTTACTGGAACCCAAAAATGAAGCCATTCATCTTTGGCGCTCGTAACAAAGTTCATATCATCAACCTAGAAAAAACTGTACCAATGTTCAACGACGCTCTAGCTGAACTAGCTAAAGTTGGCGAGAAGAAAGGTAAAGTACTATTCGTAGGTACAAAACGCGCTGCATCTGAAGCTGTTAAAGAAGCTGCTATCGCTAGCAACCAGTTCTACGTTAACAACCGCTGGTTAGGCGGTATGCTAACGAACTACAAAACTGTTCGTCAGTCTATCAAGCGTCTAAAAGACCTAGAAGCTCAAGCTCAAGACGGTACTTTCGAGAAACTAACTAAGAAAGAAGCTCTAATGCGCACTCGCGAAATGGAGAAGCTTGAGAAGTCTCTTGGTGGTATCAAAGACATGGGCGGCCTACCAGACGCTCTATTCGTAATCGATGCTGACCACGAGCACATTGCTGTTAAAGAAGCAAACAACCTAGGTATCCCAGTATACGCAGTTGTAGATACTAACTCTAACCCAGACGGCGTTGACTTCGTTATCCCAGGTAACGACGATGCAATCCGTGCAGTACAGCTTTACCTAAACGCTGCTGCATCTGCGGTTACTGAAGGTCGCAACAAAGACGTAGCTGTTGCTGCTGAAAAAGACGGTTTTGTAGAAGCTGAATAATAGCGGCTCTCTGTCACACTTAGTTTGAGTGCAATTATCTGTTCACATAAACTGAGTTATAGTTAGTATCAGGGGCCTCCAGTTGGCCCCTGATTTTTACCTTATATAGAATCAACCGAGGAATACAGAATGGCTGTAACTGCTGCTCTAGTTAAAGAACTGCGCGACCGCACTGGCGCAGGCATGATGGATTGTAAAAAAGCGCTGAACGAAACGAACGGCGACATCGAACTAGCAATCGAAAACATGCGTAAATCTGGTGCTGCTAAAGCTGCTAAGAAAGCAGGTAACGTAGCTGCTGAAGGCGCAATCATCATCAAAGAAGAAAACGGCGTAGCTGTTCTTCTTGAAGTTAACTGCCAAACTGACTTCGTTGCTAAAGACGCAAGCTTCACTGCATTCGCAGAAGAAGTTGCTGCTGACGCTCTAGCTTCTAAAGCATCTGTTGAAGAACTACAAGCTAAGTTTGAAGAAACTCGCGTAGCTCTAGTTGCTAAAATCGGTGAAAACATCAACATCCGTCGCGTAGAATACGTTGAAGGTGAAGTTGTTTCTACTTACCGTCACGGTGAGAAAATCGGTGTTGTTGTTGCTGGTGCTGGCGACGCTGAAACTCTTAAGCACGTTGCAATGCACGTTGCTGCTTCTCGTCCAGAGTTCGTTAACCCAGAAGACGTACCTGCAGACGTAGTAGAAAAAGAGAAAGCGGTTCAAGTTGAAATCGCAATGAACGAAGGCAAGCCTGCAGAAATCGCTGAGAAGATGGTTGTTGGCCGCATGAAGAAGTTCACTGGCGAAATCTCTCTAACAGGTCAAGCGTTCGTTATGGAACCTAAGAAATCTGTTGGCGAAATCCTAAAAGAGCGCGGTGCTTCTGTTGTTAACTTCGTACGTCTAGAAGTTGGTGAAGGCATCGAGAAAGCTGAAGAAATGAGCTTCGCTGACGAAGTTGCAGCGGTTCAAAAAGGTTAATCTTTTTTGATTGCTTGAATTCTAGACCGTAGCCTTGGCTGCGGTCTTTTTTTGAGATGGCTACGCTTCGTGCTTAGCGGTCATAAATTGAGATTGTCACAGTCTCAATCTATGACTGTTAAACAATCACTCTCTACTGGAAGGTAAACTCCATGGCTACAAACCCTAAACCAGCATATCAACGTATCCTATTAAAACTGAGCGGTGAAGCTCTTCAAGGTGAAGAAGGTTTCGGTATTGACCCTACGGTTCTTGACCGTATGGCTCAAGAAGTAAAAGAACTGGTTGAACTAGGTGTTCAAGTAGGTGTGGTTATCGGTGGTGGTAACCTTTTCCGTGGTGCAGGCCTTGCTGAAGCAGGCATGAACCGCGTTGTTGGTGACCACATGGGTATGCTAGCAACAGTAATGAATGGCCTAGCAATGCGTGATGCACTGCACCGTGCATACGTCAACGCTCGCGTAATGTCTGCAATCCCACTTAACGGTGTGTGTGATGACTACAACTGGGCAGATGCTATCAGCCAACTGCGTACTGGCCGTGTAGTGATTTTCTCTGCAGGTACAGGTAACCCGTTCTTCACTACAGATTCAGCAGCGTGTCTACGTGGTATTGAAATCGAAGCTGACGTTGTTCTTAAAGCAACAAAAGTTGACGGTGTTTTCACGTCTGACCCGGTAGCAAACCCAGATGCTGAACTACTTTCACACCTATCTTATGCTGAAGTTCTAGATAAAGAGCTAAAAGTAATGGATCTTGCTGCGTTCACTCTTGCTCGTGACCACAAAATGCCAATTCGTGTATTCAACATGAACAAGCCTGGTGCACTTCGTCGTGTTGTGATGGGTGAAGCTGAAGGCACGCTAATTAGTGACGCAGAGTAAACTCTGATAAAGAAAGGCTTGTGGAGATTCCCCCAAGCCTTTGAGTTCTGATAGAATGTCAAAATTCAGTTCTATTAGACCCTCATTCTTCCTATGCTGCTTATAAATTGCGCATAGGCATAGAAATAAGATGATTAAGGTGAGATTGTGATTAACGAGATCAAACAAGACGCTCAAGAGCGCATGGACAAGAGCGTTGAAGCTCTACGTAACACTCTATCTAAAGTACGTACTGGTCGTGCACACCCAAGCCTACTGGCTGGTATCTCTGTAGAGTACTACGGTGCACCAACGCCTCTAAACCAAGTAGCTAACGTTGTTGCTGAAGATGCACGTACTCTAGCAATCACTGTTTTCGACAAAGAGCTAACGCCTAAAGTTGAAAAAGCGATCATGACTTCAGACCTTGGCCTAAACCCAATGTCTGCTGGCACAATCATCCGCGTTCCACTTCCACCGCTAACGGAAGAGCGTCGTAAAGACCTAGTTAAAATCGTTCGTGGTGAAGCTGAAGGTGGCCGTGTTGCTATCCGTAACATCCGTCGTGACGCAAACAACGATCTTAAAGCGCTTCTGAAAGACAAAGAAATCTCTGAAGATGAAGATCGTAAAGCACAAGACGAGATTCAAAAGTTGACTGACGTTGCTGTTAAGAAAGTAGACGAAGTGCTAGCAGCAAAAGAAAAAGAGTTGATGGAAGTTTAATCTTCAATACACTCTCCCTATAACGCTGTGTGGTTTCACACAGCGTTTCTTATAGTAACATCCTATCTATCACTTCCAGTTATGACTCTTATGCAAACTAATCAACTCTCAACAGACAGTCTTCCTCAACATATTGCTGTAATTATGGATGGCAATGGCCGCTGGGCGAAGGAGCAGGGCAAGCCGAGAGTATTCGGGCATAAGAATGGCGTGAAAGCCGTAAGAAAAACCATCTCATCAGCCAGTCGCTTAGGTATTAAAGCGGTGACTCTGTTTGCCTTTAGTAGCGAGAACTGGGCACGCCCTCAAGAAGAGGTGGGTGTGTTGATGGAGCTTTTCATCTCCGTGCTTTCAACCGAAGTAAAAAAGCTGCACAAGAATAACCTACGCTTACGCGTGATTGGTGATAAGCGTCGCTTTAGCGAGCGTCTACAAGAAAAAATCGCCAAAGCGGAAGCTTTAACCGAGCACAACACCGGAATGGTGATTAACATTGCTGCTAACTATGGCGGTAAATGGGATATTACTGAAGCGGCTCGTAATGTAGCAAAACTTGTTGCTAGCGGTGAGTTAGCACCGGAAGAGATAGATGAAGCCGTGATCACTCAACACCTTACCATGTCAGATCTGCCAGAGGTTGATTTGCTCATTCGTACCAGTGGTGAGTGCCGCATTAGCAACTTTATGCTGTGGCAGTTAGCGTATGCAGAGATGTACTTTACGCCTGTTTACTGGCCTGACTTTGGCGAAGATAATCTCGTCGAAGCGGTAACATGGTTTGTGAACCGTGAGCGCCGATTTGGTTGCACTGGAGAGCAAGTGAAAGCTCTCATGACTTCATCATAGCTAAGGACCTCTAGTTTGAAGCAAAGAATTATTACCGCGTTGATACTGGCACCGCTGGTTATTTTGGGCATTTTCTTTTTGCCCCTACCATATTTTGTATCCGCTATTACCATCGTTTCTCTATTAGGCTTCTGGGAATGGACTCAGTTCGTGGAAGCTAAATCTCGCAAGCTGGCGATGATTCCGCCGGTTATCGCAACAGCATTAACCTTTGCTGTCCTTCCTTTTGATGCCGTGAGCCTAAATGAGCTTGATGTTGGCCACACAGCTTTGTTGACCCTGGGCTCAGTTTGGTGGTTGGTGGCTTCAGGTCTTGCATTGACTTACCCTAAATCCAGCGCTACCTGGTCTGGTTCACCTGTGCTCCGTCACCTTTTCGGTATTTTGACCTTAATTCCATTCTTGTGGAGTATCGTGATACTGCGCGCTGACAGCATTGTTGATGCCCCTTACTACGGAGCCAAGCTGGTTCTCTTTGTTTGCTTTATTGTATGGGCAGCAGACAGTGGTGCTTACTTTGCGGGGCGTGCATTCGGCCGCCGTAAGATGGCGCCACATGTGAGCCCGAACAAAACCATTGAAGGTCTCATTGGCGGTATCGTGACGGCTTTTGTTGTTGCGATTGCGACCGCTAAAGGTTTTGAACTTGAATTTGCCAGCATGACGACCATGCTTATCATTACCTTCTTTACTGTCATTATTTCAGTATTGGGTGATTTGGTCGAAAGTATGTTTAAGCGCGTTTCTGGTATTAAAGACAGCAGCAACCTTATTCCGGGCCATGGTGGCATTCTTGACCGCGTAGACAGCTTAACAGCCGCATTTCCGGTCTTTGCTTTCCTATATTACGTTTTCTAAGTCAGGCCCTTGGGCCTGCTCTTACTTTTATCGGTTGTTACGATGAGAAAGCTTACTATCCTTGGCGCCACAGGCTCTATTGGCGCAAGCACCTTCAAAGTTATTGAAGCTAACCCCTCCGCTTATTCTATTGTTGCTCTCGCTGCTGGCTCAAACCATCAAAAAATGCTGGAGTTGTGCCTGAAATGGCAACCTAAGTATGCCGTGATGGCTGACGAGGCAGCGGCGCTGAAACTTGAGCAGTCCGTTAAGCAACATAACCTATCAATTAAAGTGTTCGCTGGGGTTGAGGGTTTAGTTGAAGTTTCTACGTTACCAGAAATCGATACTGTGATGGCGGCAATCGTTGGGGCTGCAGGGCTTGTTCCTACGTTGGCGGCGGTCAAAGCGGGTAAGCGCATCTTGTTAGCAAATAAAGAGGCCTTGGTGATGTCGGGTCAGGTGTTTATTGATGCGGTTCGTCAGTCTGGCGCTGAGTTGTTACCTGTCGATAGCGAGCACAATGCGATCTTTCAATGTTTAACGGCAGATATGCAAACTCGAATGGGGCACTGTGATCTCACTAAAAGTGGCGTAAGTCAGATCTTGCTAACGGGTTCGGGTGGCCCTTTCCGCTATTCAGATATTGAGTCTTTGCAACATGTCACGCCTGAACAAGCGATTGCTCACCCAAACTGGTCAATGGGGCCGAAGATCTCAGTCGATTCGGCTACCATGATGAACAAGGGCCTAGAGTATATCGAGGCGAAGTGGCTGTTTAATGCATCACGCGAGCAGCTAAAGGTGATTATCCATCCTCAGTCGGTGATTCACTCTATGGTGCAATACAACGACGGCTCCGTGCTGGCACAAATGGGAGAGCCAGATATGGCGACGCCTATTGCGTGTGCAATGGCTTACCCTGAACGTGTGCCAGCGGGAGTTGCACCATTAGATTTTACTAAAGTGGGCGAACTGACGTTTCTTGAGCCGGATTATAATCGCTACCCTTGCCTAAAGCTGGCTATTGATGCTTGCTATGAGGGGCAACATGCAACGACGGCGCTCAATGCCGCCAATGAAGTCGCCGTAGATGCTTTTCTTAAACAGCAACTTAAGTTTACGGATATTGCTCGTTTAAACGAGCGAGTGTTGAACAAAGCCTGTTCAATGGATCGACTCTCTAGCAGCTATGACTTGGAAAGCTTGATAGAGCTAGATAGAATGGCTCGAACAATCGCGATTGAATCACTACGAGAACTGTAGTTATGACTGGTATTTTGTGGAACTTTGCTTCATTTATTGTCGCCTTAGGTATTTTGGTGGCAGTGCACGAGTTTGGTCACTTTTGGGTGGCACGACGTTGTGGAGTGAAGGTAGAGACATTTTCGATTGGCTTTGGTAAGTCAATTTGGTCTCGAATCGGGAAAGATGGAACGAACTACAATATTTCGATTATCCCTCTTGGTGGTTATGTAAAAATGCTCGACGGTCGTGTTGACGACGTACCACCAGAGCAACAAGCCTTTGCCTTTGATAAAAAGCCGTTGTGGAAACGTGCCTCAATTGTCGCCGCGGGGCCTGCTTTTAATTTTGCTTTTGCTGTTTTTGCTTACTGGCTGGTTTTTCTAATTGGTGTACCTGCCGTAAAGCCTGTGGTTGGTGAAGTTACCCCACAATCTATTGCTGCCGAAGCAGGTTTACAACCAGGCATGGAACTTATTGAAGTTTCTGGCGTCAAAACGCGGGACTGGGAATCAGTCAACATGGGTTTAATCGCACATATTGGCGATGACATGATGACGTTGACGGTGACGACACCAGATCAAGTGGGCTCATCTCAGGTCAAAACACTGGATCTGAGCACTTGGGAGTTTAACCCAGAGAGAGAGTCGGCACTCACTTCTCTTGGCTTTAGACCTTATTCACCAGAGATTGAACCTATTCTGACCAGCGTGTCGGAAGACGGTGCTGCGGGTGTCGCTGGTTTGCTTGTGGGTGATGAGATTATCCAAATCGGCAATATGAGTTCGCCAACGTGGGCTCAAGTGGTTGAGGTCATTCAAGAGAGCGCGAATACACCGATTGATGTGATTGTGGTTCGAGATGGCGTCGAGGTGACTCATACTCTAACGCCAAATTCCCGTGAGGCACGTGATGGCACACAGATTGGTTTTGCCGGAATCGCCCCTAAGGTCTCAGAATGGCCAGAAAGCTATCGCTTCGATCTGCAATATGGTGTATTTGATTCTATTGGCAAAGCGGTAGAAAAGACCGGTCAAGTGATCAGCCTAACCGTCACCATGCTCAAGAAGCTGATTGTCGGTGATGTGGGTTTGAATAATCTAAGTGGACCAATTTCAATTGCACAAGGTGCTGGAGCCACCGCCGATTACGGTTTGGTGTATTTCCTAGGCTTCTTAGCGCTCATTAGTGTCAACTTAGGGATTATTAATTTAGTGCCACTGCCAATGCTTGATGGTGGTCACTTGTTGTTCTTCGCGGTAGAAGCTGTGACCAGACGTCCGGTACCAGAGAAGATCCAAGAAATGGGCTATCGAATTGGCGGAATGATTATTTTCGCTTTGATGGCAGTGGCAATATTTAACGATTTTGCTCGCCTATAAATAAGGCAATAGTAAGTAGTAAGGAATAACTAACAACTTATGGCGATGAACAAGACGCTTCTTGCAACTTTGCTTGCAACGAGCTTGTCCGCAAATGGAGCTGAAAGTTTTGTAGTACAAGACATTCAGATCGAAGGACTACAGCGTGTAGCACTGGGTGCTGCCCTACTTAATATGCCAGTACGTGTTGGCGATGAACTTGGTGAACAAGATGTCGCTGACATTATTCGCTCTTTATACGCCTCAGGTAACTTTGAGAACATCGAAGTGCTGCGCGATAACGATGTGATGATCGTTCGTGTTACTGAACGTCCAACCATTGCTAGCATTTCATTCTCTGGTAATAGCGCCATCAAAGATGAGCAACTGCAGCAGAACCTTGACGCCTCTGGCGTTCGTATGGGTGAAGCACTTGACCGCACCACGCTTTCTACCATTGAGAAAGGTCTTGAAGACTTCTACTACAGTGTCGGTAAGTACAACGCGCAAGTGCAAGCGGTTGTTACGCCACTGCCTCGTAATCGTGCTGACCTAAAGTTTGTTTTTAGTGAGGGCGTTTCAGCTAAGATCCAACAGATTAACTTTATTGGTAATGAAGAGTTTTCAGATAGAGAGCTTCTTAGCCGTTTTAATCTGAATGTCAATGTGGCTTGGTGGAACTTCCTTGCGGATGACAAATACCAGAAACAAGTGCTCGCGGGTGATATCGAAGCCTTGCGTTCATACTACCTTGACCGTGGTTTTTTGAAGTTTCAAGTCGATTCCACACAAGTTGCGATCTCTCCCGATAAGAAAGGTGTCTACATCACGCTCGGCCTTATTGAGGGTGAACCCTACTCAGTGAAAGAGGTTCAATTCCGCGGTGACCTGATCGGCAAAGAGGGCGAGTTCAAAGCGCTTGTGCCGTTTAAGCCGGGCGATACCTATAACGGCTCTGAAGTGACCGGCTTAGAAGAGAACGTAAAGCGTATTCTTGGTGAGGCAGGCTATGCCTACCCGCAGGTAACGACCATTCCCGAATTTGACGATGAGAACCAAGAGGTTTCACTGTTAGTTAACGTTGAAGCGGGTAACCGTATTTACGTGCGTGACATTCGCTTTACAGGTAACAACTCAACCAAAGATGAAGTGTTGCGCCGTGAGATGCGTCAGATGGAAGGCAGTTGGTTGAACTCTCAATCCATTGAAACCAGTAAAAACCGTCTGAACCGTTTGGGCTTCTTTGAAACGGTCGATGTGCAAACTGTGCGTGTGCCGGGTAGTGACGATCAGGTTGACCTGGTTTACAACGTCAAAGAGGCAAACTCAGGCAGCGTCAACTTTGGTGTTGGCTACGGTACTGAATCGGGTGTGAGTTTCCAAGTTGGTTTGCAACAGGATAACTTCCTAGGTTCCGGTAATCGTGTCGGCATCAGCGCAATGATGAACGACTACCAGAAGAACGTCAGCCTTGACTATCGTGACCCTTACTGGAACATCGATGGTGTCAGTTTGGCAGGCTCGATATTCTACAACGAGTTTGAAGCATCAGAAGCCGGTATCATCGACTATACCAACGAAAGTTATGGTACATCGGTCACTTGGGGTTTCCCGTTTGATGAATTGAACCGTTTTGAGTTTGGTTTGGGGTATACGCATAATAACATTGGTAATGTTCCGACTTACGACCAAGCCCAGCGCTTTGCGCGTAGTATCGGTCAGGGTGGTGAAAATGAAATACGTACCAATGACTTTGATGTGAATATTTCATGGACACGCAACAACTTGAACCGTGGTTTCTTCCCTACAGCAGGTAACCACCAACGTGCTTTCGCCAAGGTGACAACGCCAGGGTCGGATGCAAAGTACTTTAAAGTGCAGTATGACGTGCGCCAATATTTCCCTCTGACTGAAAAACATGACTTCTCGCTATTGATGCGTGGTCGATTGGGTTACGGAAACGGCTACGGAACGACCGGTGATAGCGATAACATCTTGCCGTTCTATGAAAACTACTATGCGGGTGGCTTTACGACGCTTCGTGGTTTCCGTTCAAACACGGCAGGCCCTAAAGCGGTATATACCAACTACAGTAGTTCCAACAACGGTACGATATCAGCAACAGAAGATTCAGTGGGTGGTAATGCGATTGCCCTTGCGAGTTTAGAGCTGATTTTCCCAACGCCGTTTGCTTCAGATGAGGCGAGAAGCCAAATTCGTACCAGTGCATTTATCGATGCAGCAAGTGTTTGGGATACTGAGTTCTTCTACAACAAAGACAGCACGATCAGTGGTGGTGGTCAATATTACTACGACTACTCAGACTGGGGGAACTACCGAGCGTCTTACGGTGTCGCACTACAGTGGATGTCGCCGATGGGCCCTCTGGTCTTCTCATTGGCGAAACCAATCAAGATTTACGAAGGTGATGATGACGAATTCTTCACATTCACCATTGGACGTACTTTCTAAAACTGGGTAGTCTGCCTTTAGAAAGCAATATAACGAATTATGCAGCTTGCTTCACTTCTTTTACGCAAGCTGCAATGACAAAACATCGAGGATGATATTTTGAAATCAATGATTAAAGCGGCTGGTCTTAGCCTAGTAGTTCTTACTTCTTCTGTATTTGCAAACGCAGCGGAAGCGGCACAAAAAGTCGGCTACATCAATACAGCGCAAGTATTCCAAGCGTTGCCTCAGCGCGATGCGACTTTGCAAAAGCTGCAGGAAGAGTTCAAAGATAAAGCGGATGAGCTCAAAGCCATTGAAGCAAATGCTCGTACTAAGATGGAAAAGCTGCAGCGTGATGGCGAGCTAATGAGCCAAGAAGACCTTGAAAAAGCGCGCATGGAAATCGCTCAGCTAGAGAACGAGTTCCGCCTTAAGGGCCAGTCTCTTGAGCAAGCAACAGCACGTCGTGAAGCTGAAGAGAAACAAAAACTGTTCATGCTGATTCAAGATGCCGTTGAGAAAGTATCAGAGAAAGAAGGTTACGATATGATCATCGACATTCAAGCGGTATCTTACGCTAAGCCAGAATTCAACATCTCAGAGCAAGTTATCAAAGCGATCAAATAATTACTTATGACCTCACTGACTCTTGAACAATTAGCCCAGATTACGGGTGGTACTCTCCACGGAGACAACAAGGTGGTTGTCTCTCATGTTGCGCCGATGGATAAGGCTCAGGAAGGCTCGGTGACTTTCCTATCAAACCCTAAGTATGCCAAACACTTGAATGAGTGTGTCGCGTCGGTTGTGATGGTTAAAGAGGCGCAACTGGAGTTGTGTCCCAGTAACGCATTAGTGGTGGATGACCCTTACGTGGCCTTTGCAAAGGTGACACAAGCCCTAGATACCACGCCAGCGCCTGCTGTCTCTATTGCCCCTTCAGCGGTGATTGCAGAAGATGCCGTGCTGGGTGCAAACGTATCGGTGGGTGCGAATGCTGTCATTGAGTCGGGTGCCGTTCTTGGTGACAATGTCGTCATTGGTGCTGGGTGCTTTATTGGTAAAGAGGCGAAGCTTGGTGCGAATACTAAGCTTTGGTCAAACGTAAGCATTTATCATCGAGTAGAATTAGGCACGGACTGTTTGGTTCAAGCGAACGCCGTGATTGGCTCTGACGGTTTTGGTTATGCAAACGAAAAAGGGGAGTGGATAAAGATCCCTCAACTAGGCACAGTTCGCATCGGTAACCGTGTTGAGATCGGTTCATGTACGACCATTGATCGTGGTGCTTTGGACGACACAATTATCGAAGATAACGTGATTCTGGACAATCAGCTGCAAATCGCCCATAACGTGCACATCGGATATGGTACAGCGATGGCGGGTGGTACTATTGTTGCAGGTAGTACAAGTATCGGTAAGTACTGCATTATCGGCGGCGCTACGGTCATTAATGGCCACATCTCTATTGCTGATGGTGTGACCATCACCGGAATGGGCATGGTTATGCGTAGCATCGACGAGAAAGGGGTTTATTCATCGGGTATTCCTTTGCAAACCAATAAAGAGTGGCGTAAAACCGCAGCTCGAGTGCATCGCATCGATGACATGAATAAACGCTTAAAGTCGGTTGAAAAGAAACTCGAGTCAAAATAAGACCGAGTACTTCCACAAAAGAGTGCGCTCTTTTTTGTGTTCAGCCAACAAGATAAAGGCTCGCGACTGCGAGTCTTTTTGTTCGTTTAAGAATTAAGGTGGTCTCTCATACTGAGATCGCGTACCCAAACAAGCTGGAACTGATTGGCTATGTTTCGGCAAGCGCAGCTTTGTTGGGTATACTAGTAAGAATATAAATGAAAAGGATTAGTACTGTGACTACAGAAAACAAGACGATGAATATTACTGAAATTCAGGAGCTACTACCTCATCGTTACCCATTCTTAATGATTGACCGTGTTGTTGATTTTGAAGAAGCGAAATTTCTCAAGGCAATCAAAAACGTTTCTGTCAACGAGCCTCAGTTTACTGGTCACTTCCCACAGCTACCTGTGTTCCCTGGCGTACTTATCCTTGAAGCAATGGCTCAAGCGACAGGCTTGTTGGCATTTAAATCATTCGGTGCCCCTCAAGGCAATGAGCTTTACTACTTTGCCAGTGTGGATGGTGCAAAATTCCGTAAGCCAGTAACACCGGGTGACCAACTGGTGATTGAAGTTGAGTTTCTTAAAGAACGTCGTGGTATTGCTGCATTTAATGGTGTGGCAAAAGTTGACGGTGAAGTTGTTTGTTCAGCAGAACTAAAATGTGCGCGTAGAGAGTTTTAATATGATTCACGAGAGTGCTCAAATACACCCGGCTGCCGTGGTAGAAGAGGGTGCAAAAATTGGTGCTAACACCACCGTTGGCCCATTTACCTACATTACAAAAGACGTCGTGATTGGCGAAAACAACGAAATCATGTCTCATGTGGTGATTAAAGGTCACACAACGATTGGTAATGAAAACCGCATTTTCCCGCAAGCAGTCATTGGTGAAGAGAACCAAGACAAGAAATACGGCGGCGAAGAGACAACGGTTGTTATCGGTGATCGCAACGTGATTCGAGAAAGTGTTCAGATTCACCGTGGTACGACACAAGATAAAAGTACAACTGTTGTGGGTAACGACAACTTGTTGTGTGTCAACGCACACGTGGCTCACGATGTGATTGTCGGCAACCACACGCACATTGGTAATAATGCGATCTTGGGTGGTCATGTCACCGTTGGTGACTATGCAGGCGTGATGGCGCTGTCAGCGATTCACCCATTCTGTAGCGTTGGTGCGTATGCTTATATTGGTGGCTGTTCAGCGGTGGTTCAAGATGTACTGCCTTACGTGCTTGCACAGGGTAACCACGCGACGCCATTCGGTCTAAACCTAGTGGGTCTAAAACGTAATGGTTTTGAGCGTGCCGAACTGCGTGCGCTACAAGGTGCTTACAAAGAGATTTATCGCTCTGGTAAAACGCTTGAAGAAGCAAAAGCATCGCTTGCAGAGATCGCGAAAGAGTGGCCAAGCGTACAGCCAATGTGCGACATGCTTGAGAACTCTGAGCGTGGTATTATTCGTTAATACTCACCTTTGGTGTCTCTTAGAAGATCGCCCTTGGGGCGGTCTTTTTGCATTTTAGGAATGCCAGTTTTAATAGCAGAGTGGTTAGGAACAAGAGTGATGGCAAAACGTTTACGAGTGGGCATTGTGGCAGGAGAACTCTCGGGGGATACTCTGGGAGAAGGGCTGATTGCGCAGATTAAGCAGCAATATCCTGACGCTGAGTTTGTCGGCATCGGTGGGCCAAAAATGATCGCGCAAGGCTGTGAGTCTTGGTTCGATATGGAAGAGCTCGCGGTGATGGGGCTAGTGGAAGTATTAGGGCGACTCAAACGCCTACTCCATGTTAAGGCAGAACTTGTTAGACGCTTTAAGGCTAACCCGCCAGATGTTTTCATTGGTATTGATGCGCCTGACTTCAATCTCAGACTAGAACGCGACCTAAAGCAAGCGGGGATCAAAACGGTGCATTACGTTAGCCCATCAGTGTGGGCTTGGCGTCAAAACCGTATTCACGGTATTGCTAAAGCAACCGATCTTGTTCTGGCCTTCTTGCCGTTTGAAAAAGCCTTTTATGATAAGTTCAACGTGCCTTGCGAATTCATTGGTCATACATTGGCTGATGCAATTCCTTTGCAGTCAGACAAAGCTCAAGCGCGCCAAGAGCTTGGTCTTGCTGACGATAAACGTTGGCTGGCGGTATTGCCTGGAAGTCGAGGTAGTGAGTTAAATATGCTGGCTGAACCTTTTGTTCAGACTTGTCAAAAACTTCACCAAGATAATCCGTCGTTAGGCTTTGTCGTTGCACTAGTGAATGATAAGCGCCGAGCCCAATTTGAAGAGGTGTGGCAGCGTGTCGCACCAGAGCTTGATTTTGCCTTGGTTAACGATACGGCTCGTACCGTGATAACCGCATCTGACGCGGTTATGCTGGCATCGGGTACCGTCGCGCTCGAATGTATGTTAGTTAAGCGTCCGATGGTCGTGGCTTATCGAGTCAATGCGGTTACCGCATTTCTCGCCAAACGAATGCTAAAAACGAAATACGTTTCGTTGCCTAATATCTTAGCTGACGCACCTTTAGTGAAAGAGTTCCTTCAAGATGAGTGCACAGTGGAGAATCTTTACACTGAGGTGAAGCAGCTACTCGATGGGGATAACCAACCACTCATCGACAAGTTCACCGAAATGCATCAATGGATCCGTAAAGATGCAGATAAGCAAGCAGCGGATGCGGTATTAAATCTAATTGGAAATAAGCACTAATGGCTGCAACCAAAGCACAAGAACTCCCAGAATTTGAATATCCATCAGGCTATCAGCTCATTGCCGGTGTTGATGAAGTCGGGCGCGGCCCTTTAGTGGGTGATGTAGTCACCGCTGCCGTGATACTAGACCCGAATAATCCGATCGAAGGGCTGAATGACTCGAAGAAACTGAGCGAAAAGAAACGCCTAGCTTTGCTGCCGGAGATTAAAGAGAAGGCATTGGCCTGGTCTGTGGGTCGTTGTTCCCCAGAGGAGATTGATGAGCTTAATATCTTGCAAGCAACCATGGTGGCGATGCAACGCGCGATTGCTGGGCTTTCGGTACAGCCTGACCTTGCCCTTATTGATGGTAATCGCTGTCCAGAGCTGCCTATGGCAAGTCAAGCGGTGGTCAAAGGAGATTTGCGTGTCGCAGAGATCAGTGCTGCTTCGATTATTGCTAAGGTCGTCCGTGATCAAGAGATGGAAGAGCTCGATAAGCAACATCCAGAATTTGGCTTTGCCAAGCACAAAGGCTACCCAACGAAAGCACACTTTGAAGCGATTGAAAAGCACGGCGTGATTGAACAACATCGCAAAAGCTTCAAACCCGTTAAACGAGCATTAGGTATAGAGTAACCTTTGGCTCACTGAGAACTCACTGGGTGGTTTTACACCAGTTAGTCTCAACAAAGTTATACGTGGCGCGAAATTACGTTAATATTCGCTATTACACCATTTTCAGACAGCAATCGGACCGTTAAATGGCTGACCCTAAATTTATTCACCTTCGCATTCACAGTGACTTTTCCATGGTGGACGGAATCAATAAAGTTCCCCCATTGGTCAATAAAGTGGCTGAGCTCGGTATGCCGGCAATGGCGCTCACTGACTTTACCAACCTTTGTGGCTTGGTGAAATTTTATGGCAATGCGCATGGTAAGGGCATCAAACCGATCATTGGTGCAGACTTTGCGATGCAGTCTGATGAGTTTGGTGATGAGTTGACCTCTCTAACGGTGCTTGCTGCCGACAATGATGGCTATAAGAATCTGACGCTGCTGATTTCACAGGCCTATCTTCGCGGTCACGTTCAACACCAGCCAGTGATTGATAAGGCCTGGCTTGCCGACCATGCGAAAGGACTGATTGTCCTTTCTGGTGGTAAAAATGGTGAGATTGGCCGCGCTCTACTCAAGGGCAATCAAGCGCTTGCTAAGCAGTGTGGTGATTTTTATCAGCAACATTTTTTTGATCGTTTCTACTTGGAGTTAACTCGAACGGGTCGAGCGGATGAAGAGAGCTATCTTCACTTTGCGATCGAGTTTGCCGAGCAATATGATTTTCCGGTTGTCGCCACCAACGAGGTGGTTTTCATTGACCAAGATCTGTTTGAAGCGCATGAAATCCGTGTCGCGATACACGACGGTTTTACCCTAGATGATCCTCGCCGACCAAAAAACTATAGCCCTCAACAATATCTTCGCAGTGAAGAGGAGATGTGTGAGCTCTTTGCTGACATTCCAGAAGCGTTAGAGAACAGTGTTGAAATTGCTAAGCGCTGTAACGTGACAGTGCGCCTCGGTGAGTATTTTCTACCCGCCTTCCCAACGGAAGGTATGGAAGAGACCGACTTTTTGGTCAAGAAGTCGCAAGAAGGTCTTGAAGAGCGCTTAGAGTTCCTATTTCCTGACCCCGAAGTTCGCGCCGAGCGCCGCCCAGAATATGATGAGCGTTTGGATATCGAGCTTCAAGTTATCAACCAGATGGGATTCCCTGGTTACTTCTTGATTGTAATGGAGTTCATCCAGTGGTCAAAAGATAACGATATTCCGGTTGGTCCGGGGCGTGGTTCTGGTGCAGGCTCTTTGGTGGCTTACGCACTCAAAATCACCGACCTTGACCCACTTGAATACGATCTGCTTTTCGAACGCTTCTTGAACCCAGAACGTGTTTCGATGCCCGATTTCGATGTCGACTTCTGTATGGATAAGCGTGACCAAGTTATCGATCACGTGGCAGAAATGTACGGCCGTGATGCGGTGTCGCAGATCATTACCTTTGGTACGATGGCCGCCAAAGCGGTAATTCGCGATGTAGGTCGTGTACTCGGCCACCCGTTCGGGTTTGTTGACCGTATTTCAAAGTTGATTCCGCCTGATCCTGGTATGACGCTAGAGAAGGCATTTAAAGCGGAACCCGCGCTACCAGAACTGTATGAACGCGATGAGGAAGTGAAAGATCTCATCGATATGTGTCGCATCCTTGAAGGGTGTACACGTAATGCCGGTAAACACGCAGGTGGTGTTGTTATTTCACCAACCACGATTACCGATTTTGCCCCTATTTATGCCGATTCAGAAGGGCATTTCCCGGTTACGCAGTTTGACAAAAACGACGTTGAAACCGCAGGCTTAGTTAAGTTTGACTTCTTGGGTCTGCGAACCCTAACCATCATTGACTGGGCGCTTGGGTTGATTAACCCGCGTCTGGAAAAAGAGGGTCTAGCCCCCGTTCGAATTGAATCGATTCCTTTGGAAGATGAGACTTCGTTCAATCTATTGCAAAACTCAGAGACGACGGCGGTATTCCAGCTTGAATCGCGCGGCATGAAAGAGCTGATTAAGCGTCTGCAGCCGGACTGTTTTGAAGATATTATCGCTCTGGTAGCGCTTTTCCGTCCGGGCCCACTCCAATCGGGCATGGTAGATAACTTTATCGACCGTAAGCATGGTCGAGAGGCGATCTCCTACCCAGACGAAAAGTGGCAACATGAGTCGCTAAAGGAGATTCTAGATCCAACCTACGGTATTATCCTCTATCAGGAGCAGGTAATGCAGATCGCCCAGGTCTTGTCGGGTTATACCCTTGGCGGAGCGGATATGCTGCGTCGTGCGATGGGTAAGAAAAAGCCTGAAGAGATGGCCAAGCAGCGAGCCACCTTTGAAGAAGGGGCGGTTGAAAATGGTGTCGATGGCGAGTTGGCAATGAAGATCTTCGACTTGGTAGAGAAGTTCGCAGGTTACGGCTTTAACAAATCGCACTCAGCCGCTTACGCACTGGTCTCATACCAAACATTGTGGCTAAAAACCCACTATCCAGCAGAGTTCATGGCGGCGGTAATGACGGCCGATATGGATAACACTGAGAAAGTAGTTGGCCTGGTGGATGAGTGCTTGCGAATGAAGCTTAAAGTGCTGCCGCCCGATATCAATGCAGGCTTGTATCGATTTAATGTCGATGAAAAGGGCGCAATTGTCTATGGCATTGGTGCCATCAAAGGGGTCGGTGAAGGCCCTATCGACGCAATTTTAGAGGCGCGAGAAAAGGACGGCTACTTCAAAGACCTGTTTGATTTCTGTGCCCGTATCGACCTGAAAAAGGTCAATAAGCGAGTGATTGAAAAGCTGATTTATGCGGGTGCGCTTGACCGTCTTGGGCCACACCGAGCGGCGTTAATGGCGTCTCTTGACGATGCCGTGAAGGCGGCTGCGCAGCATCACCAGGCAGAAGCGTTTGGTCAAAGTGACATGTTTGGTGTGTTAACGGATGCGCCAGAAGAAGTCGAACATAAATATATTCAGGTGCCGCCATGGCCAGAAAAAGTGTGGTTAGAGGGCGAGCGTGATACGCTTGGACTATATCTAACTGGCCACCCGGTCAATGAGTATCTCAAAGAGCTCGATAAATACACCAGCTGTCGTCTAAAAGATGCGACGCCGACTCGCCGTGACCAGACGGTCACTTTATCGGGTTTGGTGATTGCCGCGCGCGTTATGACGACGAAACGGGGCACTCGCATCGGTATTATGACATTGGATGATCGCAGTGCACGTATTGAAGTGATGTTGTTCTCCGATGCGCTGGAAAAATACGCAGATTTGCTGGAAAAAGATAAAATTTTGGTGGTTTCGGGACAGGTCAGCTTTGATGACTTCAATGGCGGCCTTAAAATGTCCGCGCGCGAAGTTATGGATTTAGGCTCTGCACGCGAGAAGTTTGCACGCGGGTTATCTATCTCCATCAATGAATCTCAAATAAATGAAACGTTTTTTGAGCGCTTTAGTCAGATATTAGAACCACATAGAGCCGGCAGTGTGCCAGTGCATGTATACTATCAAAGGTCAGATGCACGAACCCGTATTACCATGGGGACTCAGTGGCGCGTGACGCCAAGCGATAAATTACTAGACGAATTAAAACAGCTACTGGGCAAACGCCAGGTAGAACTCGAATTTCACTAACCTCGACTGTCACGGATTTCGGTGCGGTAAATCGAGTAAACAAGGATCTATAAATGAGCCTAACTTTTTTAGAATTTGAAAAGCCGATTGCAGAACTAGAAGCTAAAATTGAAGCGCTTCGTGATGTAACTCGCCACGGTGGCGACAGCTCGGTTGATCTAGACAAAGAGATCAAGCAGCTTGAGAAGAAAAGCCAAGAGCTAAAACAGAAAACATTCAGCGATTTAAGTGCTTGGCAGACGGCTCAACTTGCTCGTCATCCACAGCGTCCTTATACGTTGGACTACCTAGAACACGTATTCACTGAGTTTGATGAACTTGCCGGTGACCGAGCGTACGCAGACGATAAAGCCATTGTGGGTGGTATAGCACGCCTAGAAGGTCGCCCTGTCATGGTGATTGGTCACCAGAAGGGTCGTGAAACCAAAGAAAAAGTAAAACGTAACTTTGGCATGCCTAAGCCTGAGGGTTACCGTAAAGCACTACGCTTGATGAAGATGGCGGAGCGTTTCAACATGCCTATCGTTACCTTCATTGATACTGCAGGTGCATACCCTGGCGTCGGCGCAGAGGAGCGTGGTCAGTCAGAAGCTATTGCAACTAACCTTAAGGTGATGGCAGGACTGAAAGTGCCGGTTATTTGTAATGTTATCGGTGAAGGCGGCTCGGGTGGGGCACTGGCTATTGGTGTCGGCGATTACGTGAACATGCTGCAGTACTCAACGTACTCGGTGATCTCACCAGAGGGTTGTGCTTCCATTCTTTGGCGTGATGCAGAAAAGGCGCCACAAGCGGCAGAGGCAATGGGTCTAACTGCTCCACGCTTAAAAGATCTAGAGCTTATCGATGAGATTATTGAAGAGCCTCTTGGCGGCGCACACCGAGATTACGCTGCAATCTCTGGCTCAATGAAAGCGCTGCTGCTGAAACAGCTAGCAGAACTAGAGCAGTTCGATAATGAGGCTCTATTGGAGCGCCGTTATGAGCGTTTGATGAGCTACGGTTACTGTTAATCGTATTTCTCTCGCGAAGTAAACACGCTAAGATAACAGAGGGTTGGCATTGTGCCAGCCCTTTATTGTATTTACAAAGGTATCAGCCTATTCATGTCCATCGTTGAGTCTCAATTTCAATCAGTGTTAAAGCCTCTCGTTCACAGCGAATCAAACCTCGTTGTGGCTTTGAGTGGTGGTCTTGACTCGATGGTGCTCTTGCAGCTGAGTGCTGCTTTTGCCCGTGAGCAGCGCCTGAAATGTTGTGCGATTCATGTACACCATGGGCTGAGCAACAATGCGGATGAGTGGGCTGAAGTTTGCAAAAAGGTGTGTGAACAGCTAGGTGTCGAGATCATTACTGAGCATGTATCACTCGACCTTTCTCATGGTGAGAGCGTTGAGCAGCTTGCGCGCAGTGCCCGTTACCAGGCACTTGAGCAGCATATGACTCCGCAATCTCTTCTGCTCACAGGTCAGCATGGTGACGATCAGCTTGAGACGTTTTTACTGGCATTAAAGCGTGGGAGTGGACCAAAGGGCTTAGCTTCGATGGGGTCTATATCCCCTATGGCGTCTGGCCTCATGGTTCGTCCACTACTCAACTTGTCTCGTCAGGAGCTTGAAGCATGGGCGACGAAAGCACAGCTGCAGTGGGTGGAAGACGAAAGTAATCAAGACCAGAGATTTGATCGTAACTTCATTCGCCACAGTGTGACACCTGCATTAAAAGCACGTTGGCCGAATATCCTGCAATCGACCGTGCGCACCGCGGCATTATGTGCCGAGCAAGAAGCTCTGCTAGACGAGCTGTTGAGGGACAAGCTGGATTCATCAGTCAATGGCTTTGGTGGGCTGCTCATTGAAGACTTGACGCCGCATACTGAGGTCTATCGTTTTCGCTTAGTAAGAATGTGGCTCGCCAGTCATGGTGAGTTGATGCCTTCCCAAGCACAAATGCACCAGTTGTGGTCGAGCATTGCTTGCGCTCAACCAGATGCCAACCCCCAGTTAAAACTCGCGAGGGGTACGGTGAGACGTTTTCAAGGCGCATTGTATTGGGTCGAGTCTTTTGAGGATGTAACGCACTGGTCACAATCTCTAACATTAACAAAGACATTGCTTCTCCCTGATGGGTTAGGTGAGCTAGGATTACAAAAAATGGCGCAAGCCGATGCGCCGTGTTCTGCGCGAGTCGGCATTTTGCGAGCACCAGCACCGGGTGAGGATTATCGAGTTGTGTTTGATCCTACTGGCTTATCCGCCCACCCAGAGGCGCGTCAACATAGCCGAAAATTGAAAAAGCTATTTCAGGAGTATGGAGTGCCGAGTTGGTTGCGTCGCCGCACTCCGATCATTATGTCAAACGAGCAAGTGGTGGCGGTTGTGGGACTGTTTGTGGACCAGCGTTTTTCCGGACAAGATATCGAACTCATCTGGCACAGGGAGATAAAATAATCATCCACTCGAAGATTTTATACGTACCTACTTTTGTTTTTCTGTTTTGAGTACGTAGTGACTACACAAAAAGCAATGATATTAAAAGCAATAAGGAAGTGACATGAAAAAACTAATGATGGGCGTTGTTTGTGCTCTGGGCATCACGAGTGTAAGCGCAGTGGCAGCAGGTGATATAGAAGCAGGGAAAGCCAAATCAGCCATTTGTGCAGCCTGCCATGGGGCTGATGGTATCGCCACGATTCCTGGTTATCCAAACCTTAAGGGGCAGAATGAGCAGTATTTGATCTCATCTGTGAAAGCGTACAAAAACAAAGAACGCCAAGGAGGCCTTGCGGCGGTGATGCAGGCGCAGGCATCTATGCTAAGTGATCAGGACATCGCGGACCTAGCCGCCTACTATGCGAGCTTAAAATAATCATTTAGCGAGTTTAAAATAAGAAATTGAAGCCCAAGCATCACGCTTGGGTTATTAATTTGCGCAAACGTTTTCTTTTGGCTTTGAGATCTTGTCCAGTTAAGTGACAATTAATGATTGTCGGGGCTGCATATCACTGTGTCTAGAGGTTATAATGCGCCTAAAGTGAATACGATCAAGGGATTAACATGAAAAAAATTGAAGCGATTATCAAGCCGTTCAAACTTGATGATGTACGTGAAGCTTTAGCGGAAGTAGGCATTACGGGCATGACTGTTTCTGAGGTAAAGGGCTTTGGCCGTCAGAAAGGTCACACAGAACTTTACCGTGGCGCAGAGTACATGGTGGACTTTCTACCGAAAGTAAAACTAGAAATCGTGGTTAACGCCGATGTTGCTGACCAGTGTGTTGATACCATCATTGAAACGGCGCAGACGGGTAAAATCGGTGACGGTAAAATTTTCGTTACGGACATTGAGCGTATCGTTCGTATTCGCACTGGCGAAGAGGACGAAGAGGCGATTTAATCGCGGTGTCATTCAACGCCACATACCAAAAAAGGAGCAGATGCTCCTTTTTTAATGCCTTGACCCCTGCACCTGATTGATTATTAGGGTTATACTCGAAATCATGTCATTTTGGTGGAGAGTGTTGTTTTGAAGCGATTTTTTTCAAATTCAATTGTCATTTTGTCGCTGGTCTTAGCTACCGTCGTGGCTGGCTTTGATATGGTGTTCTCAAAATCGGATACGCCCCAGTTAGTGGTTTATGACAAAAGCGCTTCTCAAGCTCCTGATATTCAGTGTTATTACAACGACACGCCTCATGCGATAGATCAAGATGGTTATATTGAGCTCTTGGTTTGGAACATCTACAAACAAAATCGCTCCAACTGGAAGACAGCACTCAATAAGTTGAGCCAAAGTAGTCAACTTGTGTTGCTGCAAGAAGCTAGCTTGACCAAGGAATTACAAAGCTGGATTGGTCAGGGTAACTGGAATGGAAATGCCGTTGATGCCTTCAAGGCATTTGAGACCTCGGCTGGGGTGTTAAATATCGCAAGGCAGTTGCCAGCCAAAGCTTGCGCTTATATCGAGCTAGAGCCATGGTTGCGCTTACCTAAATCGGCATTGTATGCAGAATATGCCCTTTCGAATAGTGAGCAACTCGCCGTGGTGAATATTCACTCGGTTAACTTTACCTACGGCACGGATGAGTATCAGCGTCAGTTGTCCGCGCTGGTGACTGAGCTGCAAAAGCATCAGGGACCTGTTATTGCAGCGGGAGACTTCAATAGCTGGAGCGCAGAGCGCGTTGAGGTGATGCAGCAAGCACTGAAGAAGGTTGGTTTAAGGCCTGCCACTTATGAACCGGATTATCGCAAACAGTTCGTCAATGGCCTGCCGTTTGATCATATTTACTATCGTGGCTTGACGCTAGAAACAGCAAAGGCACCCAAAACGGATGCCTCTGATCATAATCCATTGATTGCGCGATTTAAGCTTTAACCAAAAATCACAATATACAGTGCCCAAATGGTGTAAAAGGCAATCCAAGGTAACGTGGCAATCACCAGTGCTGGACCACGCTCAAGCTGTGTCCAAGTGCCTAGTGCTGCGAAACCTAGCACGATATACCAAGGCATTAACAGCGGGAATGAGCTCGCAAATTGTGACCAGTTATGTCCCAGCGGCAGTTTGATCAGACCGTTGAGGCTATTTAGGTCAGCGGCATAAATCATCACATCACCGTGTTTAAGCAGTACACTCACATAGCTAGCAAGATCGCCAATCACAGCAGGAAAAATCATCACGGTTGCCGCTGCAAACCATTTCCAAAAACCAAGCTGCAGTTGGTTATTTTTCGTGGCTAAGTTAAACCAGAACGTCAACATGATAATGGTGAGAGTTCGGCCTGCGATATCGCTGATGATTTCACTGGCCATTAGCGTATTGGCATCAATCTGAGCAATCTGCTCAGGCGTCGCATTGGGTAACTGCGACACAAGCACCTGACGCATAGTTTCAAAATCAGCAAGATCGAAATACGCGCCCCAAAATAGGAAGGGGCTAAGAATTAAGAAAATATAAGTCTGCCACCCCCATGCGCCACGTTGATAGAGCGCAAGAAAAGCGGCCGATGGCGCGCGAAAAATATCGAGCACCATGATTAAAGGGTTGCTTGAACCGTTCATTACACACTCACCTTCGTAACATCAACATAGAGCTTAAGACGCTGACCTGGCTGAAGATATTTCTGGTTATGTAGCTCGTTCCATTTCACAACGTCACGACTCTTTACTTTGAATTTGTCGGCAATGCCGCTAATGGTATCACCAGAGCGAACGTTATAGATGACGGTGCGAATAATTGAGCCCTCTTTCCCCTCTTTCCACACGACAAGGCTTTGGCCCACACGCAATGTATCGTTCGGTGCCATACCATTCCATTGTGCAAGTGATCGGTAGGAGACACTGTGTGCTCTCGCAATCGTCCACAAGCTTTCACCGCTCTTCACTTGATGGTTGAGCTTATACTGGCCACGAGATTGCGCCTGTGTGCTCTTTAGACGGTTGCTTGCGGTTAACGCATACGCTTGGTCATCTTTGATTGAGTTCGGCACCATGAGGTGTTGCCCGATGCGAATATTGTCGTCGCTCAGGCCATTCGCTGTGCGGATCACCTGCGAGGTCGTATTGTGGCGCTGAGCAATGACGCTAAGGCTATCGCCAGATTTTACTTGGTAGCGAACTAAGCGCACGCCTTTACCACGATTTGCTTCTAGGTTTTCCTTGAATTGCTGTACTGATGACGTAGGAAGCAAAAGCTGGTGGTACGTCTCTGGTGCTGTTGACCATTGGTTGTAGGCAGGGTTGAGGCCTTGCAGCTCTTTTACGCTAATCCCTGCATACTCCGCAGCAACCGCGAGGTCGAGTTGCTCTTCTGGATCAATCTGAGTGACGACTTTTTCGTTAGCGATGGCTGGAATATCTATGCCGTACTTCTCTTGATTCGCAACGATGTCTGCAAGTGCTAACAGTTTAGGTAGGTAGCCACTGGTCTCTTTAGGAAGGTCTAAAGAGAAGAAATCGGTTGGTTTGCCTGCGTTGCGGTTTTTACGAATGGCACTGTTTACGCGACCACCACCACTGTTGTAGGCAGCAATAGCGTGTGACCAATCACCATCGAAGCGACGGCTTTGTTGGGTGAGATAATCCAGTGCGGCATCGGTGGATGCTGAAACATCACGGCGACCGTCATACCAAAAGTTTTGCTCTAAGCCCATCGCTTTACCGGTGGCAGGGACAAATTGCCACAAACCCGCGGCACGACCATGTGAATAGGCGAACGCATCGAATGAGCTTTCAACGATAGGCAATAAAGCGAGCTCCATTGGTAGATCGCGCTCTTCAATCTTCTCAACAATCAAGTGCATAAAAGGTTGTGCACGTTGAGATACAGTGCGCAGATGCCCAGGGTGCTTCAAATACCAAGTTCGGTAGTAGTCGACGGTTTTGTGCTGTGGGATTGGCATCTCAAGTTGCATTGCAATGCGTTGCCACACATCTTCTTGAGACTGAGGTGTGACAACAGGCTCTTTCGCCAGCTTAGGTGTTGCATCAGTTTCAGGCTGCTGCACAGCAGTGGATTCTTCCACTTGGCTCACTTCGTCCTTTGATGTCTCTTTAGGTTGTGAGTCAGAGTTGGGGTTAGGAGCGACCTGACAACCAACTAAGATCGTCCCTAACAAACCACAGATGAGTACGCGCATAAATACAGCCTATTTTTCAATTCGGCTGCTGATAATACTTTCGTCAATATCCTCTAGGCAAGGGGAGGATTGTCAAAATTCGTTTTTCCACTCACGTAAAGCGGTAAAAACAGACAGCGGGTCGTTAGCTGGTGTGCGATTGGTCACGGATTTCAACACTGCGACCTCTTCCAGGCGCAGGAATGGATTGATACGTTTTTCTAGCTCTATTGTCGTAGGTAGAGTCGGTCGCTCTAAGCCGCGTAGGCGAATCACTTCATCACGGTAAGCGAGTAAGTGTGGGTTTTCTGGCTCAACGGCAAGCGCAAAAGCAAGGTTGCTCAGGGTGTATTCGTGGGCGCAGTAAACTTCAGTTTCAATGGGTAGTTTTGCGAGTTTGTCTAGCGATTGCCACATCTGCTCCATTGTTCCCTCAAATACGCGACCACAGCCACCAGAAAACAGTACGTCGCCACAAAACAGTTTACCGTCGCCAACAAAACCAATATGACCAGAAGTATGTCCTTCCAAGTCGAGAACTAAAAAGCGCTCGCCAAACAGTTCAAACTGATCGCCCCCTTGCAGAGTTTGCGTTACGGTAGGAATAGGCTCGTTGAGAGGACCTAACACATCAACATTGGGGTTCTGGCGAACTAACTCAGCGACACCACCGATATGGTCATTGTGATGGTGAGTAATCAAAATGGCTTCTAATTCAAGATTATGCTTAGCAAGATAATCGAGAACAGGTTGGGCATCACCGGGGTCAACCACCGCACACCCTTGTTGGCTATTTTCAATTAGCCAGATGTAATTATCGTTAAATGCAGGTATGCTTTTGACAGGTAACATAGTTGAATCTCTAGATGATGTAGGTTACGGATGAAGCCAGCTCGTAGTAAAAAGGAACTGAATAAACCCACCACTTGGAGTGAACTGCAAAACGGTCACTGGGTGAGTGAGTCAATCCAACTTCGCTTAGATGAATGGTGCCCTAAATTGTTTGGCTATCATCTACTTAAACTTGGTGGCTTAAGTAGTGAGCTTGCCAGTTGTCATTGCAATATTCAACATCAAGTTAATCTCGACCGCGATAACCCTATTGCGAGTGTGATTGCAGACCCTTTTGAGCTTCCATTTATTGAAAAGAGTTTTGATGCAGTAATTTTAGCTCATCAGCTCGACTTTTGTGATGACCCCCACCGTTTACTACGGGAAATTGATCGGATTATGATCGATGACGGCTATCTTATTCTGACGGGCTTTAACCCATTGAGTTTAACCGGCATCTCCAGTTTGCTGCCATGGCGTAAAAACAATCTGCCTTGGAGTGGGCGAATGTTTACTCCTTCACGCATTAAAGACTGGCTTGGTGTCCTTAACTATGAAGTGATTGAGTGTGATGGTTATGCGGTCTTCCCTTATCAATTTAATCGAACGTTTTGGACTTGGTTAGAAAACAGTCTAGGGCAATGGTGCCGCCCAGCAGGTAGCCTGTATTTTATTGTTGCTCGCAAACGAACGTGTCCACTTAAACCAATAAAACCTCACTGGCAGCTAAAACGTAGGCTGTCGCCCCTAGTCAACTATTCCAAGATTGGCTCGCGAGTGGGATCCCGAAGACAATTGTAATCAACGTTGAGTTGTATCATCTTTAGTATGAAAATACTCCTGTTATTACGTGAGAACCGTGTTACTTTACGTTTGCACAAAGCTATCCCTTTATATGCATAACAGGTGATGTTTTGTCGCATAGGTTTGGTTAGTGAGTTATTAGTTTGCGTGCTGTTCGTCTATTCATAAATTCTCTGCTGTTATTGGTTTCTGCATCGGCTTTTGGAGAAACCGAAGATATTGACTCCAGTTTGAATGAGAATCCAAATTCTCCGCTCTCTATCGAAGTTTGGTCATCATTTCAGGGCGACTTGCTAGATATAGCTGCAATACGCTTTCAACATGAGACTGGAAATGAGCTTGCCATTCGTCAGTTTAGCTCGACCTTTGAGCTACGCTCTGAACTGCTTATCGCACAGCTATTTGGTACGTATGTCCCCGATCTTGTTTGGATGCCTTCAGACTTTATTGGCCTTCATGACTATATGGGGCTTTCACCGTTTCCCAATGACTGGGTAGATAAAACACTATTCGAGCAGCGGAGCATCGATTCATTGAGTTTAGATGGACAGTTTTTTGGTGTTCCCTTATCTCTCGGCAATCACCTTATGCTTTATTACGATAAACGCCGAGTAACCAAACCTGCGACCAGTTGGGAAGCTCTGATATCGGCTTCTCGCTTGATGGATAAACCCATTCTCGCTATAACGTTGAACGACGCCTATTTTTTTAACGCCTTTTTCTCTCTGTATTATCCAACTTCACCGTTGGTAAGTTTTGAATTCGACCAACAAGCCACAGAGCAGACCCTCACTTTTGTTCGAAGTCTGATTGAATTAGGGGTGATCGTTGCGGATTGCGATCATCAATGTGGTCGTGAAAAATTGCTCAATGGTGAGGTTGACTATTTAATTGATGGTGACTGGGCGCTGAGTCATCTTCCTGCACCTTATGCAAAGAGCCATCTTGCTATCGCACCAACGCTACCAACTTGGCGAGACAAGGAGATGATCTCTTTTTCAGGAGGGAAAGTCATCGCCATTACTGAGGTTGCCTTGGCAGAGACGAGCAAGCGTGATGTTCTCAGAAAGTTCATCGAGTTAATTCAAGATCCTGTGTTTCTTTCGGAATTAAAAAGAGAGGCTTACCACGTTTCGGCGGTCTCTTCTTTAAATAATGATAAACATTATTCAGCTCTGGAAAAGGCAATCTACGAGCAATATTTGCGCGCACAACCTATGCCTATCGACCCGAGATTAAGTATTGGTTGGGAATCACTGGCGCGAACCTTACAGCGAGTTGATGAGGGTATGCCTATCGATCAGGCGGCGTTTTTCTTTGAAGAGTTCTTTTCTAAGTATCAAAAGAGGTTGAAATGAGAAGAGAACTTCCAACAATTAATATCAGGGTTGCACTGATTGTGCTGGTGGCTTCATGCACCCTTCTACCGTTGCTGTACCTCAGTCACTATTTCATCGACACGCAGGTGACTTTTTTACAGGAGCAGAAGACAAGGCAACTTAATAATACCGACTCTGCTGTCCTTGCTACCATTCGCACTGATGTTACTCGTCTTCTTGATACCGTTGCTCTCTATTCTGCCGACCGGTTTGTTATTCAAGCAACCAATAACATCTTTTATTCGTCACCGATGCAGAGAAAGATCAATGACTTCATTGGCCTTACTGATATCGATGCCACCGTCTACTTTGCGGACCGAGGCTGGGATATCGCTTACGAAGCAAGTGGCAGTGTGTATCATTTTGAGAATAGTGGCCTGATTAAGCAGATTAGGGATCAGCAAGCGATACTCTCTTCCGGCTTAGGCTTCACACTGCATTACCAAGAACCATTGCTCGTTGATGCCGGAGAGGGGAGAGGGGTCGCTTTTGTTGCTCCGTTGCTGCCTTTTACACTGGAGAAAGTCAGTCAGTACGAGCCTCAGGGCTATATCATAATATTAATTGATTACAAAAGTTTATCTTCGAGAGTCAAGCCATTGCTTCTTGAAGAAGAGTCAATCGAGTTTCGACCACCCCATCCAATACCAAGTGTTGACGGTGACTCTGTACTATCACGTAACTTGACGATAAATCACCCGACTATAAGTCAACCTTTTGAGCTTCAGCTGATTTATTCTTTGTCAGATACAGCAAGGACCGAGCAGTTGACCGTCTATCAGAACCAGATGAGACGGGTTATTGGGGTTGTGTTTTTGGTTTCCGTAGCGTTGGTCTGGCTGGTGAACCACTTATTTAGTCGCCAGTTTTCACGTATTAACCAAGTGGTGCTCGAACTCTCGCGTGGTGGCGAGGCAAGTGCAATAAACCGCCCATTTAAGTACGTTTTTAGTGAACTACGAAACATTGAGAGACTGATTAAGGCACAAAGAAGCCGTATTAGTCTGCAGGTGGCAGAGTTAAAGTCTTCAAACCTAAAGCTGGAAGAAGCCAACATCACGATAGCAAATAAAAATCAGCAGCTTGAAACCTTTAATGCTCGCCTAGAGGAGCAGGTTGTAGAAAAAACCAAAGCACTGCAGCAAACTCTAAATAGAGAAGCAAGGCACAGTAAAATGCTTGATCTCATCTTGCAAAATATCAGTGACTTTTCATCCATCGGGTATCGGGGGCTACCGCAGCTGGTACAAGATCAGCTGACGATGCTCTTTGAGTTTGAAGTCGTTAAGTTTACGTACCAAAGGCATGAGGGAAGCCATCTAGAACTGTTGTCTTCCTTTGATAAGGTGCAAGGTCATATCTCCCATAAACCTCTTTTGCTGAAAGATGAAGAGCAGGTGTTGATGGACATTTATTGCCAACAATTAGCCTCTTGGATTGAACTTGAACGAATAGGTCGTTGTGATGGCCTTACGCATAGTCTTAACCGCTTGGCTTTTGATGATGATTTTAACTATTTAAAACAAAAGCTTGAGAATGATGAGATTGGCCAGTTTGCTTTAGTCGTTATCGACATTAATGGCTTAAAGCCAGTGAATGACCATTATGGTCATGAGCTTGGAGATAAACTCATTATCGCGTGTTGTAAACTGTTACAGAACACGTCTTTTACCAATGTTGCTAATGTTTATCGTGTTGGTGGGGATGAGTTTGTGATGCTTTTACCTGACGTTAGTGAGGGCGAGTTACATTCACTCCAGCGGCAACTAGAGCAAGCACAAATGGGGGCAGAGGTGTTTGATGAGGCGGGTCATGCGCACCGTGTCAGTTTCTCAATTGGTGTGGTGCACAGTGATGACCATGCACCTAACGATATGTTTCAAATTGCCGATGATGAGATGTATCGCAGTAAACATCGTTACTATCATCAAGCTTAACCGAGCCATCAATAACGAAGTAGCGACGCAATAAGTCACTCGTGGCTTTAAGAGGCTTGGTAGCCCTCATCAATTTCCGTCGGGTTTTCTGCGGCCGTTCTTGCAAGTTCATCACACATCTCGTTTTCTCGATGTCCAGCGTGGCCCTTAACCCATCGCCAATCGACTTGATGGCGCTGGGTCTCTTTATCTAATGCTTTCCATAAATCGGCGTTTTTAACGGGCTTTTTATCTGCTGTTTTCCAGTCACGCTTTTTCCAGTTATGGATCCACTGAGTGATGCCCTGGCGTACATATTGGCTATCGGTGGTAAGGATCACCTGACAGGGTTCTTTGAGTGTTTGAAGTGCCACAACGGCTGCCAACATCTCCATGCGATTGTTTGTGGTGAGAGTGTAGCCTTTTGCCAATGTCTTTTCGTTTTCTTTATAGCGCAGGACAATGCCATAGCCGCCAGGTCCAGGGTTGCCTAAGCAAGATCCGTCTGTGAAAATTTCCACGAGTTTTGTCATGATTTGATACTATAGTTGCCAGCGTTGGTTTAGAGAGACTGAGAAAGGTCTCGATTGACCTTTAAGTATATAGTCTGACACATAATTTGATATGAATACTAGCGACAATTCTACAACACACAGAATCGTGGTTCTCGATACGGAAACCACGGGTATGAACCGCGAAGGCGGTCCGCACTATGAAGGGCACCGCATTATCGAAATCGGTGCGGTTGAAATCATTAACCGTAAACTCACCGGTCGCCACTATCACGTCTACATCAAGCCAGACCGTGAAATACAGCCAGATGCCGTAGAAGTTCACGGTATCACCGATGAATTTTTGCGAGACAAACCGGAGTATCATGAGATTCACCAAGAGTTTGTCGACTTTATTCGTGGCGCTGAGCTTATCGCCCACAACGCGCCCTTCGATGTGGGCTTTATGGATCATGAGTTTGCCGGCGTTAATGCCAGTCATGAGACAACCGCTCAACTGTGTAAAGTGACCGATACGCTGGCGATGGCAAAAAAAATGCCGAATATGCCAGCGAGAAAGAACCTCGACTCACTTGCTAAGCACTACACCATCGATACCTCAGCTCGTGTACTTCACGGGGCTTTGCTCGATGCGGAGATCTTGGCGGATGTCTACCTAGCCATGACCGGTGGACAAACGGCGCTGCAATTTAACGCTGGCAGTGAGGGCAGCGAACAAGGGGGGGAGGAGATCCGTCGCCTAGTGGGCCGAAAACCACTAAAGGTTTTGCATGCTTCTGCCGATGAATTAGAAGCACACCAGTCTCGATTAGATATCGTAGAAAAGGGTGGTGCTTGTCTTTGGCGTCAATAGGAGAGTCCATGAAAGCGGTATTAGTTACTCTGTGGTTACTGGTCTTCAGTGCATTTAGCTATGCCTCGCAAGAGAGTTCAGTGTCTCTTTTAGATAACCGTTTTCGTGTAGACCCTTCGATCGAGCAGATCACTTTTGTCATCTATCGCGCAGAGCGCTCTCAACCAGTGGTGTTGGTGCGACCAGATGGCAAGAAATATTATGCGTGGAAGAACGAAGATAATGTTCGTTGGTACCAAGAGTCTGCAATGGACATTGTCTCTATCGATAACCCGATGCCTGGCCCATGGCAGGCGGTGGGCAAAGTCACGCCCAAGAACAAAATTCTGCTAATTTCTCATCTTGAATTGCGTGCAGACACACTGCCTAGTCGTCTTTATCAAGGTGAAGAGATCAAGTTCACTGCAGAGCTGACATCAAACGGTGAGCCGTTGGTCGTTCGAGACTTTTTGGATCGAGTGAACCTAAGAGTGACCTTCACTAAGTACGTTGAAAATGAAGCCGAACTTTCAGCTCAGGCAAGACCCATTCCAGAGATTGTGGGTGAATTTGCCGATGACGGAAAAGGTTTAGATGAAGTTGCAGGTGATGGTAAATTTACCGTCGCCTTGCCTATCGCACCGGAGCCAGGGAAATACCGTGTTCGCATTACTTCGGGAAATGGCGTATTTCTGCGCGCGATTGAGCAAGAAGTGCTTGTCTATCCATCTCCAGTCAGTATTCAATTTGCACAATCTCGCGAACCAGGTACCGCTCATCACCTAACCATCTCGGGAGAATCAGGTCTGATTGCTCCGGGCTCACTGGCGGCCAAGGTTGATCACACGAACCCTGAAGAGTTAGTTGACCATATCGAGGGAGCAGCTTCGGAGGAGCAGACAAGTATTGCCCTCAATATCCCTTATCAGGGCACATTGGGTAACTACAGTTGGCAAACAACGGTTTTTGCAACCGATCAGGCCAGTCAGCGCTCGCTACAGTTCTCTTTTCCAAACAGAAGTTATTCGGTGGCTGAGCACGTAAACCTTGAAGAGACAAAGCGCTTACAAGAACTTGAAAGACAAGCTGAGCTCAAGCGACAACAAGAGCAGTACCTAATGGAGCATCGTGCTCGAGCTCGCAAAAAAGCGGTCATTTGGATTGTCGTCGGTAATCTGAGCGTGATTGTTTTGGGCTTGGTAATATGGTTTGTATGGCGTCAACGTAAAGCGAAGAAAGCAGAATTGCCCGAAATGCAGCTGGAGTTGCCAAAGTAATTCCCCCCTCAATACAAACAAGCCCAGCAATTCACGCTGGGCTTGTTTGTATTTGTGGCAAGTTCGATAGCTGCTTACGCGACTTCAACGAGCTTTGCCGGGCTTTTTTTGGCGGCCAAATAATTGGGTTCGAAGTCATCAACATTGATTGTTTCAAGACGTCTTGCCTCTGCTTTACGCAGCAGGTCGGATTCCTCTGTAGTCAAAATACCCTCTGCTAGACCAAGCTCAGCCACGGTATCCAGTTGCGTGAATGGGCGTTTTTGTTTGCGAGCCTTGCAGACTTTGTCAAATAAAGGCTCCACTTCGAGGATGAGACTTAGCGTATCGTTGATACGACCAGCCGGGTTGTTGCGTGAGGGCTCAAGATATTGGTAACGGCCGATACGATCTCTTGCTGCACTCGGTGTTTGCATGAGCTGCGCGACTTGATGATCAAGCTGGTCACTTGGTAAGCGGCGCACGCGACCAAATGGGAGGAGCAGTACACGCAGAGCTCTTCCGATAATACGATTTGGGAAATTAGCTAAGAACTCATCAATCGCCACTTCGGCTTGATACAGACTGTCTTGCAAGCCCCATTCGAGCAGTGGCAGATCTTCCGCTTTTCTACCCTCTTGATCGAACCGCTTGAGCGTCGCAGAGCTGAGGTATAGCTGACTTAAAATATCACCAAGTCGAGCTGACAATCGCTCTTTACGTTTAAGAGAGCCACCCAGTACCGCCATCGATACATCAGATAGAAGCGCTAGGTTTGCACTGTAACGATTGAGTTTTTGGTAGTAACGTTTGGTTTGGTCGTTGATCGGACTGTCACTGCCAATACCATCAGTGAGACCAAGCCATAGGCTTCGAACCAAGTTACTCATAGCAAAGCCAACATGACCCATTAACGCGCTGTCGAATTTCTCTAATGCATCGCTTTGATCAGAATGAGCTGCTTCCATTTCTTCCAAAACGAAAGGGTGGCAGCGAATTGCGCCTTGTCCATAAATGATCATTGAACGTGTGAGTATGTTGGCGCCCTCGACGGTAATGGCAATCGGTGCTCCTTGATAACCACGAGCGAGGAAATTCGATGGCCCCATGCAGATTCCTTTGCCTCCCACGATATCCATCGCATCAATCACACTTTGCTGGCTGCGATGAGTACAGTGATATTTGACAATGGCAGAGATGACCGATGGTTTTTGTCCTAAATCGATGCCAGCAACTGTCAGATTGCTAGCCGCGTCCATCACGTAAGCATTGCCTGCAATACGAGATAGGGGAGCCTCAATGCCTTCCATATGACCAATGGGTTGCTTGAACTGTCGACGGATTCGCGCGTAGGCACCAGTTGCCATCGCCGCTGTCTTGAGTGCACCTGTGCTGTTTGATGGTAAGGTAATGCCACGACCAACTGAAAGGCACTCTACGAGCATTCGCCACCCTTGACCGGCCATTTTTTGGCCGCCGATGATGTAGTCGATAGGTACGAATAGATCATTGGCTCGGGTCGGACCATTTTGGAAAGGAACGTTGAGAGGGAAGTGTCGGTTACCAATCTCCACCCCTTTTAAATGCGTTGGGATCAGCGCGCAGGTAATACCGAGATCTTCTTTGTCACCCAATAACCCATCGGGGTCGCGCAGCTTAAACGCGAGACCAAGCACGGTCGCGACAGGCGCTAGCGTGATGTAGCGTTTGTTCCAAGTTAGGCGCATACCAAGCACCTCTTTGCCTTCCCATTGGCCCTTGCATACCACGCCAAAGTCAGGAATGGCTCCGGCATCAGAGCCCGCTTCAGGGCTGGTGAGTGCAAAGCAGGGAATCTCTTTACCCTCAGCCAGTCGCGGCAAGTAGTAGTCTTGTTGCTCTTGTGTGCCATAGTGTTGTAAGAGCTCACCAGGGCCTAAAGAGTTAGGTACACCTACCGTCGAAGAGAGTACCGCAGAAACCCCACTCAGTTTTTGCAATACCAGTGACTGAGCGTAGGCAGAAAACTCAAGACCGCCGTATTTCTTCTTGATGATCATGGCAAAGAACTTGTGCTCTTTCAGATATTGCCAAACGTGTGGCGGGAGGTCGGCCAGCTCGTGGGTCACTTCGAAATCGCTGACCATGGCACACACTTCGTTGACCGGACCATCAAGAAAAGCTTGCTCTTCAGCGGTGAGCTGAGGAGCAGAGATTGCGTGCAGGTCATCCCACTTAGGCTTACCCTTAAACAGTTCTGCTTCCCACCAGACTGTACCCGCATCCAATGCCTCTTTTTCCGTTTGAGACATCGCAGGCAGAACCTTTCTAAATACAGAAAGCGCTTGTCGCGAGAAAAGCGAGTAGCGAATGTTTGGAAGACAAAGTATCGCTCCGACAGCGATAAAGGTGATCCAAGCTAGACTGCCCGTGGTTCCGAACAAGGTAGAGGCAATCATGGCTAGAGTGATAACAGTGAGACTGCGAGTGAGGTTGAGGCTTTGATAGAGGCTATAACCAATCGCGGTTAAGACAACGAGTATAGAGAGCAAGAGTTCCATAGTGTTTCCTTACGAGGGCCTATGTCGAGTTATACGTATTATTTTCTCTTACTGGTCAAACCAGTAATGATAATTATAGTAAACATTTTGTTAACATTCTCCTCAAGTGCCAATTGGTCAAAAAGTGATCCAAATCGAGCCTTTGCTCCAATTCGAATAATTCGAGATGGTTTATTTTTGCTCGGCAGAGCACGAACAACGAACTTATTTGCCCATTCTTTCGTCTATGCTATCGACAGAACGTTTTGAGTGAGTAAACTCGAAAGAAACGCCAAGGTGGCGGCAACAAATAACAATGAAGAGATAGCCTATGTACCAGGATCTAATTAAAAGTGAATTGACTGAAGCGGCAGACGTACTTAATAAGTTCCTCAACGATGATCACAACATTGCGCAAATTGAAGCGGCGGCAAAGATGATTGCTGATTCCTTCAAGCAGGGCGGTAAAGTGCTCTCTTGTGGCAACGGTGGTTCGCACTGTGATGCGATGCATTTTGCTGAAGAGTTAACAGGTCGCTACCGTGAAAACCGTCCTGGCTATGCTGGTATCGCTATCTCAGATCCAAGCCATTTGTCGTGTGTGAGCAACGACTTTGGCTACGACTTCGTGTTTTCTCGTTATGTTGAAGCGGTAGGCAGCGCGGGTGATGTCCTGTTTGGTCTGTCAACATCAGGTAATTCAGGCAATATTCTAAAAGCCATTGAAGCGGCTAAAGCCAAAGGTATGAAGACCATAGCTTTGACTGGCAAAGATGGTGGCAAAATGGCGGGTACGGCAGATATTGAAATTCGAGTGCCGCATTTCGGCTACGCTGACCGTATTCAAGAAGTGCATATCAAGATTATCCACATAGTCATTCAGTTGATCGAAAAAGAGATGGAAGCTTAACGGCTTCTTGTCTGGATAGAGTGATTGGCAACGGTTTAAGGAAAGGAGTGTGTTAAACCATGTGTGAACTGCTTGGTATGAGCGCAAATGTGCCAACAGATATCTGTTTTAGTTTTACTGGCTTGATGCAAAGAGGGGGCAATACAGGGCCTCATCGTGATGGCTGGGGTATCACATTTTATGAAGGCAAGGGCTTTCGTAACTTCAAAGATCCCAACCCAAGCAGTGAGTCAAAAATTGCGGAATTAGTACAAAACTACCCAATCAAAAGTTGCGCAGTCGTCAGTCATATCCGACAAGCAAACCGTGGTGGTGTGAGTTTGGAAAATACCCACCCATTTACCCGTGAGCTATGGGGACGCTATTGGACCTTTGCACATAATGGCCAATTAAGTGACTTTCAAGGACTAGAAACCGGTCGTCATCGCCCTGTCGGTCAAACCGACAGTGAGCGCTCTTTTTGCTGGTTGTTGAATAAAATGGAACAGCAATATCCGGAGCCTCCTCAGGATATGGTCGGCGTGTTTCGATTCATTGCTCAGTGTTGTGATGAGTTAAAAGCGCTCGGTGTCTTCAACATGCTGCTTTCTGATGGTGAGTATGTAATGACGTATTGCACCAACCACCTCTATTGGATCACGCGGCGTGCTCCGTTTGGTAAGGCAACGTTAATTGACGAAGATGTGACGATTAATTTTCAAGAAGAGACGACACCGAAAGATGTAGTTTCGGTGATTGCAACCCAACCTTTGACGGACAATGAGCAGTGGCATCGCATGAAGCCAGGTGAGTATGGTATTTTGCACTTTGGAGAGTTAATTGATGGTAATGCACATCAATTACAAGATGTGCCTTTTGCTGCACCAAAGCCAGGTAATCAAGCGCCAACAGAGCCACTGGAGTAACTCTAAGTAGCGAGTGCTCAAACGTTATAAGCATTAAAAAAGGTAGTGAGCGATCACTACCTTTTTTGTTTTCGATGAGGCAACAGAGTTTGGTTATTCTGGAGCGTGACCGTGAATACCCAACTGTTTACCATCTAAGAAGGCTTTACCTTGACGCATCTCTAAACGCTCTTCAACAAACCACTTCGCTACCATTGGGTAGATTTTGTGCTCTTGAGTTTGAACGCGCTCAGTCAACGACTCAACGTTATCTTCTTCGAAGATGGGCACTTTTGCCTGTAAGATCACTGGCCCACCATCCAATTGTTCAGTCACAAAGTGAACGCTAGTACCGTGCTCTTCGTCACCGGCGTGAATAGCCCGTTGGTAGGTATTCAAGCCAGGATATTTAGGTAATAGAGATGGATGAATATTGATCATGCGGCCTAGATAGTGACGAACGAACTCGCCACTCAAAATGCGCATGTAACCAGCCAGAATAATTAAGTCAGGTTGGTACTCATCCATTTGACGCATCAGTTCTTTATCAAATGCATCACGAGTGTCAAAAGCGTCCGGGTCGAGAAAGTTTGCCGCCGCACCTGCTTTTTCCGCTCGTTCTAGGGCATAAGCTGTTGCTTTGTTTGAAAATACTGCAGTAACTTTGCCATTATCAATGTTGGTTTCACAAGCATCAATAATTGCCTGTAAGTTAGAACCATTCCCTGAAACTAAAACAACAATACTTTTCATGCCTAGTTAATCTCTACCTGCTCTTCGCCTTCTTGAGCAGTTGCGATCTCACCAATAACCCAAGCGTTTTCGCCTTCCGCTTTTAGTAGCTCAACAGCCGCTTCAGCCTGGTCTTTAGGTAGAGCAATCACAAGGCCAACACCACAGTTGAATGTGCGGTACATTTCGTGAGTGTCAACGTTGCCTTTTTCTTGTAGCCATTTGAAGATAACTGGCCATTCCCAGCTATTACCATCAACCACCGCTTTTGTGCCTTCAGGAAGCACGCGAGGGATGTTCTCCCAGAAACCACCACCTGTGATGTGCGAGATCGCGTGAATATTATGCTTCTCAATCATCTTAAGTGCTGATTTGATGTAAATCTTAGTTGGCTCTAGAAGGTGTTCGCCGATAGTGCGGCCTTCTAGCATCTCGCCTTTGTCAGCGCCAGAAACTTCTAGAATCTTACGTACTAGAGAGTAGCCGTTTGAGTGAGGACCGCTTGAGCCTACAGCGATCAGTGCGTCGCCAGCGGCTACTTTAGTACCATCGATAACATCAGCTTTTTCTACCACGCCAACACAGAAGCCAGCAACATCGTAGTCATCGCCTTCATACATGCCTGGCATTTCAGCGGTTTCACCACCGATAAGAGCACAGCCTGCTTGGATACAGCCATCAGCGATACCAGATACTACGTCTGCAGCGGTATCAACATCCAGTTTGCCCGTCGCGTAGTAATCTAGGAAGAATAGTGGCTCTGCACCTTGTACGATCAGGTCGTTTACACACATTGCTACCAAGTCGATACCAATCGTGTCGTGCTTGTTTAGGTCTAGAGCTAGACGAAGTTTTGTACCTACGCCATCTGTACCAGAAACCAAAACAGGCTCTTTGTATTTAGTCGGAAGCTCACAAAGAGCACCAAAGCCGCCAATACCGCCCATTACTTCAGGGCGACGAGTGCGTTTTACTGCACCTTTAATACGATCAACTAATGCGTTACCCGCATCGATGTCTACACCAGCGTCTTTGTAGCTAAGAGATGTGTTATTACCACTCACGGAGAAATCCTCGGTAGTTAGTTGGATGTGAAAACGGCGCTATTCTAACAGTGCTTAAACCTAAAGAGCAAACGTTTGCGCAAAGTTTTTTCTGTGTCATTTATCCTCACATTTTGTCTCGATTCTAAAGCGTTGAAAGGAATGTTTACCGCAAGTAAAGAAAAGGTGAGAAAATGATGAAGGTGAGTAGGGCTAGATATCTGCTGATGTCGCCTCTTTCAAGAGTGATTGATTGAGGGTATAGGGTGTTCACTAAAGTGCAAAATGCTTGATCTGACTCTATCTTTGCTGGGGAGTTAGAAAGTTCAGTGCGAGCTTTGCCCTGCACATTTATTGTGAATAGGAGTATAATCTTCTCGTTTACTGAACTAAGTCGGAGAAGAAAATGAAAGTTGTTGAAGTGAAACACCCACTTGTTAAGCACAAAATTGGATTGATGCGCGAGGGTGATATCAGCACAAAGCGTTTTCGTGAGTTGGCAACAGAAGTAGGTAGCCTACTAACGTATGAAGCAACGGCAGACTTTGAAACTGAAAAAGTGACCATTGATGGCTGGAATGGCCCAGTAGAAGTGGATCAGATCAAGGGTAAGAAAGTGACGGTAGTGCCAATTCTACGTGCCGGCCTTGGTATGATGGATGGTGTTCTCGAGCATATGCCAAGTGCTCGTATCAGTGTGGTGGGTATCTACCGCGATGAAGAGACACTAGAGCCTGTACCATACTTCAACAAGCTTGCTTCTAACATCGATGAGCGCATCGCACTGGTTGTTGACCCAATGCTTGCGACGGGCGGCTCAATGATCGCAACGATCGACCTATTGAAAGAGAAAGGCTGCCAGCATATTAAAGTCTTGGTTTTAGTTGCTGCTCCAGAGGGGATTGATGCGCTAGAGAAAGCACACCCAGATGTAGAGCTATATACAGCTGCTATTGATGAGAAGCTAAACGACAAAGGTTACATTGTCCCTGGTCTTGGTGACGCAGGTGATAAGATCTTCGGTACAAAGTAAGCCGAAATTTGAAACATATAAGAAGGGGGAAGCATCTGCTTCCCCCTTTTGTTATCTGAACTTAAGTTTATCTTTTTAGGCTTAACGTGCCCGGTTTACGTGGCTTATGATTGCTCGTAGAAGCCTCGGAACTTTTTGGCTTGTAGTACGTTTTCCCTTTGCTTGGTGATTCTTTACGCTCATTTCGGTTGTCATCTGAACGGCGCGAGTCGTTGATTCTGCGTGAGTCAATTTGCTTGCCACGGCCTTTTTTAGAGTTGGGTGCATGACGGAACTCTTCAGCGTTACGCCCTTTAAAGGTGCGCTGCTTTTGGTTACGGCGTGCTGTCGACTCTTGATTCTCCTCGCGGCTATCAAAAAGTTTAGCATCAGTCGCTTTGCGAATACGTCGACCACTACCATCCACTTTCGATGCTTCTTCTGTGCTAGATGATGCTTCACACATCGCAAGAATTTGCGCGACTTCTTGGTCCGTCATATAGCGCCACTGACCATTAGGGATACCGTCCAGGCTAATGTTCATAATGCGCACGCGACGGAGTTTAAAGACCTCGTAGCCAAGCGCTTCACACATACGACGAATTTGACGGTTCAACCCCTGAGTTAGCACGATACGGAACGAGAACTTGGTCTCTTTGGTGACTTTACAAGGCAGGGTAACGGTATCAAGAATAGGCACGCCTTTAGACATGTTATCGATAAACGCTTGAGTGATCGGTTTATCGACACGCACCACGTACTCTTTCTCATGGTTATTACCTGCACGAAGGATCTTGTTTACGATGTCACCATCGTTGGTGAGAAAGATCAAGCCATCAGAGGGCTTATCAAGGCGACCAATTGGGAAAATACGCTGGTTTAAACCAACAAAATCGACGATGTTGCCTGGAATATCGCGCTCGGTTGTACAGGTAATACCGGTAGGCTTGTTCAGGGCGATATAGATAGGGCGCTGCTTGCTGCTAACAGGCTTACCATCGATACAGACATCATCACTTGGCATGACTTTTGTGCCCATTTCCGGCTTATTGCCATTGATGGTCACGCGACCTTGTTCAATGAGCTTGTCAGCTTCACGTCGCGAGCAAAAGCCCGTTTCACTGATGTATTTGTTTAAACGCTTAGCGTTATCTTGTGACATGTTACGTCTCCTAACGTTTCCCAACGGCGGTTGATGTTAAGTTAAATGAAGCGCAGTTCATTTAGCTGCGTATACCTGACGGGTATAAAAATAGGCAGCGATTCTAGCACTAGTATCAGGCTTATCCTAACCGTTTTTGATGGCGCTCTCGGTTCTCGATTTTTTTATCTGAACTTTTACGCAACAAAACATAAACCGCGCCGGTGCCACCATGAAAACGTTGGGCGCTATGAACGCACTGCACATCTTTGATTTGTGTCAGCCAGTGGGCGACAAAACTCTTGGTGAGAGCGGGTGGATTTGAGCGCTCGCCTTTGCCGTGTACGATAACCACAGTGCGAATGTCCATGCGAATGCACTGTTTGAGAAACTTCACGACTTCGTCACGACTCTCTTTGAGTGTTCTACGGTGAAGATCCAAACGCGCTTGGACGGGATACTTACCTAAACGAAGCTTTTTATACACACCTTCTTGCACGCCATCTCGCTTAAACTCGATCATATCGTCTGGTTTGAGCATGGGGGCATGATCAATCGAGAGGTATTCAGGGTCTTTTTCTGTGAGCCAGACTGCCGCTTCACGCTTCGCCAGTTGTGACTCGGTCACTTCTAAGCTCTTTTTCAGTTCAGCAGTATCATTGTGCAGAGGTTTTACATCGCCCATCATCTGTTGGAAGAGGGCTAGATCATCATCGTGACTCATGGCTGATAATCCGGATTGGTTGTAGATGAGAAAATTATACGTGATGCGAGGGAGAAAGATAATAAAAACCGGATTAGATACAAGATCTAATCCGGTGCTAAGCAGCGTTCATAAGAACATGCGCTAAGCGACTTAGTGAGGAGATTCGTCGTTCAAAACCTTATAGATGAAGAAACCGCCGTAAAAGATCATCAGGCCGAGTGCAGCGAGGATAACTCACATTGAAGAGAGTCCAATCGCGTTGTCAAACAGCAAGTCAAGCCAGAAGTTCATCTGTTTCTTCCTCTAAGTAGCGAAGACGAGGTTAAGTTATCGGGTATGAGTCTATGTGGTCATGATCTAGATCAAGTGTTAACTTTTTGTGTTTTTTTCGGTTGTTGCAATGCGGCTCGAATCACGTTTTGTCTGTTTTATAATCACTTGAACGAAAGTTGAAGAAAAATTGTAAAATAATCCCCACTAGGGGTTGCGGAGATAATTTTTCGCGGTATTATACGCGTCCATTCGGTGAATAGCGCAGCTTGGTAGCGCATCTGGTTTGGGACCAGAGGGTCGGGGGTTCGAATCCCTCTTCACCGACCACGTTTAGAAAAGCTCGCTTTTACAGCGGGCTTTTTGCGTTTAAGAACAGATAAAGTGCGAATGAGTCGGGGGCTGGAGCGCCAGTCCGATCGAATCCCTCTTCACCGATCATTTTTAGAAAAGCTCACTTTTATAGTGAGCTTTTTGCGTTTCAGATATCTAGAAAAGAAGAGTTAGAATACCAAACAAGTAAAACTGCGCTGAACTCAATCTTCAACGCACTGAATCAAAACTCACATCCAACCTTCGCACTCTGCGAAATCTGCGTGATTTTAAACCCGCGCTCTTTAAGTAACTCGCGCACATTTCCTTTTCCAACGAGGTGCAGGCTACCGACAACCACAAAATAATCCCCATCTTCGATTACTGAAGTTTGCCCCTCTAGCGGCGTTTTTTGGTCAAGTATGTTTGCCCATGCTTGGTTGCGATTATCGATGAAGGCTTTTTCTAGCTCTGGCGACATTTCTGAAAACTCAGCAAATTGGATGAGATTAGACTCATCGCCCGCGCTCCATGTGTCAATTAGACAGCGAGTGATGTTTGGTGTTTGGTTAAACTCGTCCATGAAGGTGGTGAGCATTTCTAAGCCATGATCAGGTTGAGTGGCGATTAAGTCGATTTGAAACTGGAGTGATTCAAAACCGTAGATGGTCGTTTGCTGCTGTGTTGCTTGCTGGAGAAAGTGAACATCAACGCCTTTCTCTGGCGTGTAGCCCAGTCTTTGTAATTGATTCATTTGCAGACTCATTGCCCCCATCCAAGGTGGAAAATTCACGACGTCTGGCAATTGCATTCCACTTAGGCGAGCGATACGCCCCAATCGCTCGAGCTGCTCTTCATTAAGCGAATCTTGAATGGTGGTCTGTGTTGCTGGATACGCAATGCGTTCATGCTGCAGCGTGTTAGCCTCAACAATCAAAGCATCGGCGATGGATAGCTTTTCAGTGAGGTAGCTCGGCATTGGATACATTGAATCATCACCGACGTGAACCGAACCTACAAGGGTATAGGACACACCCTCTTTTTCTGCAACCCAAGAGAGAGGCTCAGCTTGTGAAATGCAAGAGACAAGTAGAAGAAGCAAGCTGAGAAGCTTTGAGTAAGACATAAAAGTAAACCTTAATGAGCGTTGTATGCACATAGTGTAATTCTTTCAAAGACGAGATGGGAAAATTCGTCACAGCAAAATTGTCAAAATCGCTTCACCCAGATAAGTATTGACGGTTTTTCTTGTGATCGCTTTCAAGGTTCTTTCGGTCGATTTCGTATGACTCGCAAAAGGTGATTGGTTTACTGTTGAAAATGTCAGCGTTCAAAGGTTGTTTGCGTGATTTGGATCCCATCAATTACGTCAAAATATGATTGCCGAAATTAACGTTTACTCCAAGTTCTTGTTTTAAAATAACTTATATAAATTTACATCGGTGGTTTGTGAAGATGGTCAATCATTTGGTTTCTTAATTTACCCGGAGAAAAAAGTGCAAGTAGATTAGAGACAGATTCAATAAATTATAGGTCGGTAAGATGTTTAAACAGTCTCTTATTACTGCTGCAATCGTTTCAGTGTTGTCCGGTTGCTCTACAACAGCGAATCCACAACAAAGCACCGTTGATGCGCTAGCCAACAACTTAGATATCCAATATGACGTGTTGACCAATCACGGCGCGAATGAAGGGCTTGCGTGTCAAGAGTTAGGGGCTGAGTGGGCTTCTTGTAACCAAGTCAACATGACCTTGATTAATCAAGGTGAAGCCGTGGATTCCAAAGATTGGGCTATCTATTTCCACAGTATTCGCTTGATCCTAGATGTAGACAATGAGCAGTTCAACATCACTCGTGTCACGGGTGACCTGCATAAACTTGAACCAACCGATAAGTTTGATGGCTTTTCTGCTGGGGAAACGGTCACGCTTCCTTTGATTGGTGAGTACTGGCAGTTGTTTGAAACGGACCTTATGCCGGGTGCTTTCGTTACGGCACCAAACGCAGAGCCTACGATGATTGCTTCTCTTAACACTGAAGATGTTGCGTCGTTTGTGACCGGTTTAGAGGGGGATAACCTAAAGCGCACACCAGATGACAACAACATCATGGCTACCGCGGTCACTCGATTTGAAAAAAATGCAGATCTGGTTGCTCAAGATGTCTCAACCACCTTGCTGCCAACACCAAGATCTCTAGAAGTTGGCGAGGGTAGCGTTAATATTGCAGGGGGCATTGCACTACCAGCAGAGGCTTTTGATGCTGCGCAACTTTCTGCATTGGAAGCGCGAGCAGAAGTGGTGAACCTTAATGTGAGTGGCGACCTTCCTGTCAGTGTTGCTGTTGTTCCTTCTCAGTTTAAGGGAGATTTGGCGAAATCGGGTGCTTACGAATTAAGCATCGCGAAGCAGGGCATAGCGATCACAGCGTTCGACCAAGCTGGTGCTTTTTATGCGGTTCAGTCTATTTTTGGCCTAATAGACAGCCAGAACGTTGAATTTTTACCACTTCTTTCTATCCAAGATGCGCCGCGCTTTGACTATCGTGGTGTGATGGTGGATGTTGCTCGTAACTTCCACTCTAAAGACGCCATTCTTGCCACTCTGGACCAAATGGCCGCTTATAAGATGAATAAACTGCATCTTCACCTAACTGATGATGAGGGCTGGCGTTTGGAAATTCCGGGGTTGCCTGAGTTGACAGAAGTAGGGGCGAATCGCTGCTTCGACTTGGAAGAGAAAAACTGCTTACTGCCTCAGCTTGGATCGGGCTCAACGAAAGACAATTTCGGCTCTGGTTACTTTAGTACAGCGGATTATGTGGACATCTTACGGTATGCGCAGGCTCGCAACATAGAGGTGATTCCAGAGATCGATATGCCAGCACACGCTCGTGCGGCGGTGGTATCAATGGAAGCTCGATATGCGCGTCTAATGGCAGAGGGTAAAGAAGCGCAAGCGAATGAATACCGCCTGATGGATCCGCAAGATACATCGAACGTGACGACGGTTCAGTTCTACGATAAACAAAGTTTTATCAACCCATGCATGGAGTCTTCAACTCGATTTGTGGATAAGGTGATTTCAGAAGTCGCGGCGATGCACCAAGAAGCTGGCGCGCCGCTAACGACGTGGCACTTTGGTGGTGATGAAGCAAAGAACATCAAGCTTGGTGCTGGGCTACAGGATATCAACGCACAAGATAAAGTGAGCTGGAAGGGCAATATTGACCTATCTGAGCAAGATAAGCCGTTTGCGCAGTCACCAAAATGTCAGACGTTAGTTGCCGATGGCACCGTGAGCGATTTTGGTCATCTGCCAAGTTACTTTGCTGAGGAAGTGTCAAAGATTGTTGCAGAGAAGGGGATTTCCAACTTCCAAGCTTGGCAGGATGGCTTGAAATACAGTGAAGGTGAAAAAGCGTTTGCTACCGAAAGTACGCGCGTGAACTTCTGGGACGTTCTGTATTGGGGTGGGACATCGTCAGTTTACGATTGGTCTAAAAAAGGCTACGACGTGATTGTTTCAAATCCAGACTATGTTTACATGGACATGCCATACGAAGTTGACCCGAAAGAGCGTGGTTACTACTGGGCAACTCGTGCAACTGACACGCGTAAGATGTTTGGTTTTGCACCAGAGAACATGCCGCAAAACGCTGAAACATCGGTAGACCGTGACGGTAATGGCTTTGTTGGGAAGGGTGAGATCGAAGCGAAACCATTCTATGGTTTGTCTGCTCAACTTTGGTCAGAAACGGTGCGCAATGATGAACAATATGAATACATGGTGTTCCCACGCGTTTTAGCAGCAGCAGAGCGTGCATGGCATCGAGCTGAGTGGGAAAACGACTATCAAGTGGGCGTTGAGTATTCACAAGAGACAGATTTGGTGAATAAAGTTGCCTTAAATGAGGACTATAATCGTTTTGCCAATATTCTGGGACAACGTGAACTAGCAAAATTAGAGCGAGCGGGTATTGATTATCGTCTGCCTGTACCAGGAGGCAAAGTTGAGAATGGGCAATTGCATATGAACGTTCAGTTCCCAGGTGTTGCTTTGCAATACTCAACCGACGGTGAAACTTGGGTTGACTATAACTCGCAGCAAAAGCCGATGGTGTCAGGGGAGATCTTTATTCGCTCTATCTCTGCTACCGGTTCGCGAGCAAGCCGCGTAACATCAATTAAATAGACCTTATCCTCAACCAGTAAGCCCAGCTCAGAATGCTGGGCTTTTCTGTACGCGGATATCACTTCTCAGTGATCTAAATCCCAATTTTAATTCTCATATATTTCACATCAAAAAAAAAACTTCTAAATCCAAGTTGATATCAGTCACGGAATTTGGGTTTTTTTGGCTAAAAAGTATGCTTACAATGCTGACTTACTTTCAACTTCAATGAAATTTTCATTATTAAATTATTGTTTTAATTAGATTTACTAATTAGTCAGCAACAGTTTGGTGATTTAGATCACTAAATTTGATCAATTATTTTTCAATGCAAATTAATTAATGCAGTATCCACCTCAACCGCACGGAAGCGCAGAAATCCGTAGTGGAGCTTGTCTCATGATGAACCCCGAAGCTTCACACATAACTAAAATGAAAAGGCAGTAACAATGAAAAAAGTAATCGCAGTAAGCGCTCTTTCTCTAGCATTTGCATCAAGCGCATTCGCATCTTCTTACGTAACAGGTAACCTACAGTTCCATACAGATGGTCTACATGGTTCAGACATCACTTCTACTCTAGAAGCGGGTCACACATTCACAAACCAACTTGGTGGCCTAACGGTTTACACAGAGTTTGATGGTATTCAGCTTGGTAAACTAGAGGTTGAGTCGACAGCGACAGATCGTGGTTCAATGGATAATGTTTACTGGACAATTGGCGGTGAGCAAGCTTTCTCAATTAATGACAATCTATGGGTTGCTGCTGGTTACCAACACCTACTTTATCAAGGTGAGACTCTACAATATCGTCCACTTGTAAAGATCGGCTATAACTTCGACAACGGCATCTCTATCAGCAACCGTACTCGTGCTCACATTGCAGAAGAGAGCGGTGTAGACACTGATTACCGTATGGATAACCGCATTGGGTACGTTGTAAACCAAGATGTATCGCTAAGCTACAACAACGTATACATGATTGAGGCAGAAGTAATGGATCACGAGCTTCGCGCTACTTGGACTCGCAATGGTGTACAACCATATTTTGAGTACCGTAACCAAGCTGACAACGCGAACAACGCATTCGTATTCGGTGCTTCATACGGCTTCTAAGCCCCTGTCCAATTTGTTCCTAAGTCCATAAATTAAAATGCCGAGTTCAGATTTAAACTCGGCATTTTTATGTTATTGATTACCCCCGTAACGATTGAATTCGGCGACTTGTCCGGCGTCGTTGAACACGTAAACCACGTATTCATGTTTGGTATCACCATACTCCATACCTGGAGAGCCAAGTGGCATCCCAGGAACCGCAAGACCTTTTGCCCCTTTAGGTGGGTTGGCTAGGAAGGCTTCAATATCTTGGGCCGGAATATGCCCTTCAAACACATAGCCATCAATTTCAGCAGTATGACAAGATGCCAGCTCTGGCGTGATGCCCAAAGACTGTTTGATGTTGAGCATGTTGTCGTGCAGCTTCTCTTCAACGGCGAAACCGTTCTCTTGCATATGTTCACTCCATCCTCCGCAGCATCCACAGTGAGGGGATTTGTGGTTGATGACGTTGTTCGCTAATGCTGATGATGAGATGAGAATCAAGCCTATAGTGGCCATTTTAGCTAGCTTCATTATTGTTTTCCTTATGCTTTTCTCGAGGGGAAAAGTGTCTCAAGCGATTGGCGTTACTGACAACTGTAACGGAGGAGAGCGCCATTGCCGTGCCTGCGACAACAGGGCTGAGCAATAACCCAAATGTTGGATAAAGTACCCCTGCAGCAATCGGGATGCCTAGAGTGTTATAGATGAATGCGCCAAAAAGGTTCTGCTTCATATTTTTTAAGGTCGCTTTGGCGATATCGATGGTGGTCACCACACTCAGTGGTGAGCTATTAAGCAGAGTTACTTGCGCACTTTCAATCGCGACATCACTCCCAGTGGCCATCGCGATACCGATATCAGCGGTGGCGAGTGCGGGGCCATCATTGATGCCATCTCCGATCATTGCTACACATAAGCCTTCCTCTTTTAATTGACGAATATGCTCAGCTTTTTGGTCAGGAAGTACTTCTGCTATGACGCTGTCGATCCCCAGTTGATTAGCGATACTCTGTGCGACGGCATGGCTATCACCCGTTAACAGCACCGTTTTGATCCCTTGCTGGTGGAGCGCTTGAATCGTTGGCTTTGATTCAGGCTTAATGGGGTCAGATAAACCCACAAGACCCACAACTTGTCGTTCGAGCACGATGATAATCGCCGTTTGAGCCTGGCTTTCGGCTTGTTGTAGTTGCGCTTGTATTGGTTCAAGTCGCAGTTTTTGCTTGATTGCAGCGCTCGGTGATAGAGCTTGTATATGCTTTCCTTGATGGTAAGCGCTCACTCCCTCGCCGCGTTGGTTCTGAAACTTATCAATATCGGTGATAGTGATGGATTGCTGTTGCGCGTAATTAACAATGGCTTTGGCAATTGGATGTTCTGAGTGAGCTTCGAGAGAAGCGAGGGCAGTGAGTATATACTCACCCTCTTGTTCAGTGGTGTAAAAACGCTGAACTTCAGGTTTACCTAATGTCAGCGTGCCTGTTTTATCAAACACCACCGTGTTGAGGTTACTAGCCTGCTGAAGAGCATCTGCATCTTTGATTAAGATACCGTGCTCTGAGGCTTTGCCGATCCCTACGGTGACTGACAGCGGCGTTGCTAGACCTAAAGCGCATGGGCAGGCGATGATTAACACCGATGTAGTAACAATAAGGGTATAGCTCCACTGTGGCTCAGGTCCAACTAAGAACCACACCATGCCGGCAACAAGTGCAATCGCGACCACGACAGGGACAAACACTGCTGAAATTCTGTCTGCAAGTTTCGCCAGCTCTGGTTTACTGCTTTGTGCTTGACGTACGAGTTCAATAATCTGTGACAGCTTGGTTTGCTGGCCGAACGAATGCGTTGTGATATCAACACTACCATCTTGGTTTACCGTCCCCGCTGATACTAGATCTCCGACAGATTTATTGACAGGGTAGGGTTCACCCGTAAGCATGGATTCGTCTACGTAGGATTCACCACGACAGACTTTGCCATCAACCGGAAACTGTTCACCTGGTTTAACTCGCAAAATCATCCCTGCAGAGACGTGTTCGATCGAAACTTCGATTTCTTTACCATCGAGAATTTGGGTTGCCGTTTTGGCTTGCAGGCTCAATAGGGCATTGAGTGATGCACGGGTTTTTACCTTAGCTTTCGCTTCAATGTAGTGGCCAAGCGAGATGAGGCCAATGATCATGGCGCTAGCTTCGAAGTAGACGTGCCTTGCTTGCTCAGGGTAGATAGCTGGCGCAATAACCACAAGCATTGAATACAACCATGCAGCGCCAGTGCCAAGGGCCACCAAGGTATCCATGGTGGCGCGTTTATGGGTCATCGCCTGCCAAGCATGGGTGAAGAAGTGTTTGCCTGCGTCGGCAAGGAGCCATAAGCAAACTAAACCGATGACTCCCCAAGCCCATTGATCTTGGCTATGACGGATCATCATATTGCCACCGAATACGCCCCATAACATTAAAGGCCCACCGAGGAGAAGGCCTTGGATTGCACTACGCTTATGCAGCGATACTTGCTCTTCAACCATAGTATCCAGTGCTTCACTGGTATCTGACATCAATGGCTCGGCAGAATAGCCTGCATTGACAACGGCATTGATCAGTGGCTTTTCATCCACTGGTTTATCGAGCCACACAATTGCAGACTGCTCCGATAGATTGACTTGAACCTTTTTCACATACGGCACAGATTCAAGGGCGGTTTCAACCGAACGGACACAACTTGCACAGGTCATTCCTTTGATGAGAAAACGTTGAGTAGAATGACTGTCAGCTGAGACAGCGACTTCCCCCTGATGTTGTTGAGTAACGTTTTGAGTCTCATTGTTACGCCTACCGTCTGTCATTGCTTTTGGCAATGTCGCTTGATAGCCACAGCTCTCTACTTGCTCAATAATGGTTTCAATACTGTGGGCGGACACCAGTGTCAGTTCGGTCTTGGATACCTGAATATTTGCATTGGATGGATCTTGCTCTAATGCAGACTTGAGCTTGGCAACACATCGGCCACAGTTGAGGCCTGAGAGCGCTAATTGATAGCGATGCCCAACGAGTTTATCACTGTGCTCAGCGATGGCGTCAACGATGGCTTGCACAGAAGAGGGGGAGTCGATCACTAGCTCTTTAAGGTCAAGGCTTACGATCGTCGTATCTGGCAGCGACTTGATACCCGAACGAATGTTGTTTAAGCAACCGTTGCAACGAGCTTGTGAAATAGGTAGACGATAGTGCATCAGAACAACCCTAAAATGAGACGAGATATCTGCATCATAAACCTTCCCCTTACGGCAAGGTCAAATGCAAATTAACGGTTTTAACGATTAATTGTTGTGCCTTTTACTCTAGGCAGAATGCGACTTGACTCAAATTTTTGCTGAAAGTTCATTTTGTACGAAAAAAAACGATCTCAAATCAGGTTTATCGCTCTCACATTCCTTACTTTATTTTAACGATTTTGTTGCGACCAAGCTCAAATTTGATGTTTTTATCTCCTTTTTTATTTTATTTAATATATTGATTTTTATGGCAATAAAAATTGGTTCCATTTTTATATTTGAAGTGGATCGCATATAGCCCTCTGTTGATTTTCAAGAAAAAAAAAGATTGTCATATTCAACTCGTCCATAGATAACGCATCGCTCATTAGACATTGGGTTCTAGAGATTTGATGAGCGATGAAATTTAAAAATCCAACACGAACATGGAAAGGGTTGATTACAATGAAAACGACATTTAGACAGTCACTCGTTGGCGCAGCAGTGTTAATGGCGGTAGGTTCGATGGGGGTAGCGCAAGCTGCAGATCCTCTCGGCCCTCAATATTCAAAAGCAGCAACCGAGTTTTTTGAAGACTCGACCTTCAACGGTGCTATCAACTTCTGGATGCGTGACCGAACGCGCGGTGACGTTGATGATAATGGTAATGATGTTGGGCGTAAGCCAAATCTCGACCACGGGTCAATGTACATTGGCTTAGGCTTTAGCTCCGGCTATATCGCCGACACGGTCGGCCTAGATTTAAACGCCTATGCAACGTTTGATATGTGGAATAATGCAAGCCCAGACCATGAGATGAATTTTTGGGGGGTGAATAACCCCTATGACCAGACACCAACGGGTACAAGTGGCTGTTCAGGAACTTGGGATTCCGAGTGTACTGACAATGGCGCGGCAATTCAGACCGCGGCGCTGAAGTTCAAGTTTGGTGACGATTTCCGAGCTAAGGCGGGTTACTTCCAACCAAGTGTTCCAAGCGCAATGGGGGTAAACTGGTCTTTTGCCGCCGGTACATACACTGGTGGTGAGTTTGGTGCGACATTCGGTGATTTAGATTTAGGTGTGGTTTATGCCACAGAATATCGTGCACCATGGTTTAAGCACAGTTACGAGTTCCGTGATGGGCAAAACAAGGATGCAGGTGATGCATACTCAATCGGCGGTGTGTATCGATTTAATGACAACACCTCATTGGATATTGCTTATGCAGGTTTAACCAAGGGCGATCGAAAGAATGCGCACATTAAACTGAAACATAACACTGCAAATGGATGGTATCTGTCTCCGCAAGCATACATCGTTGATGATGAAGATCAGTTCGACAGCACCGCTTATCAACTCGCTTTCCTTTCTGCGAAGTCGGTAGGGCAATATAACTTCCGTCTAGAGTCTACTTACACCTCAGCAGATTCCGGTGATAAGAGCAGTGTGGGTAACATGTCTTACCGACTAACTGAAGTCTACGGCGGCTCAAATGGTGCTTATGATATTTGGTGGAACAACCGCTCTGATTTTAACCACGATGGTGAAATTGGCTTCTTTGGTCAAGTAAGTCGTGACTTCAGTGACTGGGGCGCACATGGTTTCTCAGCAGGTATTAACGGTGTGTATGCATTTGGTGCGGAAGCCGAAGGCTTTGATGAGCTGGTGGAATACTCTGGTAGTGTGTTCGCGAACTATGCGATTCAAAGCGGCGCACTGAAAGATGCGGTGTTTGGTGTCTACTTCACAAGCTACGTGAACGATTCAAATGCGCCAAACTGGACGGGCTACACCAACGGCTTCCAAGATGAGAATGACCTGAAAGTGACCTTAGTTATTCCTCTATCGATTAAGTAACAACTATCTATTTACACAGCGAGGCCTTTTAGGTCTCGCTTTTGTTGTTGAGGTGATTATGCGACGTATTTGTTGTTTTGCAGCCAGTACAGTCTTGCTTGGCTGTACGCCATTACAAGGTGAGTTCGACCCATTCCAAGTCGGATTCCAAGATGGGAGTCGAGGGCTGAGCCAACGCGCGATGAAATCTGTCATGAGCGAGTCAATAGATGGTGATGAAAGTGCACAGGCCTACGAGTTATACGCTAGCGGATTTCAACAGGGTCGAGCGGAGTTTTGTCAGGTGAAGAATGCCTATGCTTGGGGGCTGAAAGGAAACCGCTATCAAGATCAATGCAAGGGTCGTGCTTCCGAGCCGCAATTTCGTTACGAAGTCGAAAGAGGGTTTCAGCGTTATCTTCAACCAGAGGATTTGGCAAAATAGCTGGGTATAGCGACATTATTTTTATTTGAGCAATAACGCTCCGTTGTAGTCCTTAACAAGGCAATGCTAGAATATGCCGCAAAGTTTGGCTTAAGCTAAATTCATGGCGAAGTCTATTAATAAGGTAACTATTTCATGACGGTTAAAACTCGTTTTGCTCCTAGCCCGACCGGCTATCTTCACGTTGGTGGTGCGCGTACTGCACTTTACTCTTGGTTATTTGCGAAAAACCAAGGTGGTGAATTTGTTCTTCGTATCGAAGACACTGACTTAGAGCGTAACTCACAAGAAGCCGTGGACGCTATCTTGGAAGGCATGCAGTGGATGGGTCTTGAGTGGAACGAAGGCCCTTACTTCCAGTCAAAACGTTTTGACCGTTACAACGAGATGGTAGACAAACTTCTTGCTGAAGATAAAGCATACAAGTGTTTCGCATCGAAAGAGCTACTTGACGAGATCCGTGCTGAGCAAGAAGCAGCAAAAGAGATGCCGCGCTACGATGCGAACCATCCAAAAATCGTTGCGGCGAATGCAGCTGCAAAAGAAGGCGATGCATTTGTTATTCGTTTCCGTAACCCGAAAGAAGGCAGTGTCGTATTTGATGATCAGATCCGTGGTCGCATCGAAATTGCAAACAGCCAGCTTGACGATCTCATCATCCGTCGTACTGATGGCGCACCAACCTATAACTTCGTTGTCGTCGTGGATGACTGGGACATGGGTATCACACATGTTGTTCGTGGTGAAGACCATATCAACAACACCCCTCGTCAAATTAATATCTACGAGGCTCTAGGTGCTCCAGTACCAACATTCGCTCACTGTGCGATGATTCTTGGTGATGATGGTGCGAAACTGTCTAAGCGCCACGGTGCTGTCTCAGTGATGCAATACCGTGATGAAGGCTACCTACCAAATGCGCTAAACAACTACCTTGTGCGTCTTGGTTGGTCTCACGGTGACCAAGAGATCTTCTCACAAGAAGAGATGATCAACTTGTTCTCACTGGATGCGATCTCAAAGTCAGCATCAGCGTTCAACACTGAAAAGCTGCTTTGGTTGAACAACCACTACATCAAAACATCAGAGCCTGAGTATGTCGCTGAGCACCTACAATGGCATCTAGATAACCAAAAGCTGAACGTAGAAAACGGCCCAGCTCTGACAGAGGTTATCAAGCTGGTGGGTGAGCGTTGTAATACGTTGGTTGAGCTGGCAGAGCAAATTCGCTACTTCTACGAAGACTTTGCAGAGTTTGAAGCGGGCGCAGCGAAGAAACACCTAAGAGGTGTTGCTAAAGCGCCTCTAGAAGCTGCGTTGGCGAAGGTAGAAGCGCTTGAAGAGTGGACAACGGTTAACATCAAAGAAGGTGTCATCGCTGCTGTTTGTGAAGAGCTAGAAATTGGTATGGGTAAAATCGGCATGCCACTTCGCGTTGCGGTAACGGGCGGCGGCCAATCTCCATCAGTTGATGCGGTGATGGAGCTGGTTGGCAAAGAGCAAGTGATCGCTCGGATCAAGATGGCACTAGCATTTATCGCTGAAAGAGAAGCGAATGCGTAAAGCATCGAGCTAATAAAAATTATAAAGGCCGCAGCAATATGCTGCGGTTTTTTTATGTCTCGGAATAGTAACTAGATGGTTTTTCAGTAGAAAAAATTTCACAATTTCCCATCAAAGCCAAAAAGTGCGTCCTATACTTTTGTTGATGCCTAATTCATAAAATAACGAGGGACGTGAATTATGAAAAAACTAGCAGTGGCAATTTCAGCAGCAGTGGTGCTGTCAGCACAACCAGCATTGGCCGATTTCTATGTCGGTGCTAAGGCGGGTAAATCTTGGTTAGATAGAGCGTGTACGAGCTCAACTGTCAATTGTGATGATGAAGCAAATCATTTTGGTGTTTTTGCTGGTTATGACTTCTTTGACTACTTAGGTCTAGAGCTAGGATATGATGATCTTGGAAAGCACACGGTACCGTATTTAGATGATGAACGAGTGTCTGCTTGGACGCTAGCACCGAAATTTACGTACCACATCAATGATCTTTGGGGGGTATATGCAAAACTCGGTGGTGCTTATGCTGACATTGGCAGTGAGAATGATTGGTCATATTTAGGAGCTGCGGGTTTAGAGCTTACTCCACACCCTAAAGTTGCGGTTAGGTTAGAGTATCAAACTCTGACAGACTTGAGCTTTGAAACACTTCGTGCAGAAGGTAACAGTGCAACGTTAGGTGTACTTTACAAGTTTGGTGCCTCTGAGCCGGCCGTTGTCGCTCCGCCACCAGAGCCAATGCCTGAGCCAGAACCAGAAGTGAAAACCATGAAGCACCAAACGGCTAAAATGGGTGAAGAGACCTTTGCACTTAACAGTGCAGAGCTAACAGAAGCAGCGCAAGCGGATATTGATAAGTTGGCAGCGTTCCTCAATAAATACCCTCAATCTAATGTAGAGCTCATTGGTCACACGGACAGCTCTGGCGCTGCAGACTATAACCAGCAACTCTCCGAAAAACGCGCGAATGCGGTCGCAGATGCGTTAGTTGAGCGTGGTATTGCTTCAGAACGTATCACTGCGAGCGGCGTTGGTGAAAGTGACCTAGAGTATGATGAAAGCACGCCAGAAGGTCGTAAGAAAAACCGATTTGTTGAAATCATTGTTCCGGAGTTTGAGTATCAGGTCGAAGAGTAATCTGAGGTTTGGTTTAAATGGATGAAGAAAGCTCTGCTAGCGCAGAGCTTTCTTCATTGTGGGATAACTTTTAGTCGTATTTGCTCTATTAGCGATGGTTGTTAAAGCTCTTTATGCATCACATCGCCAATTTGAATCGCACCGGCAAGGTCAGGTTGATCTACCGTTACTTCAGCCTCTTGTTCGTATACTCGACTCACGGTCACGGTAATGTTGCTTTGAGATACCTTATTTCTTGGCAGTCCGTGCTGGTCGATGAATGAGCTTGTATGCCAAAGCTGGAGCTGTTCACCTTTCTCGACTCCGTGAACACGACCTAAGTCGATGGTCAAATTGTTGCCGAATTTAGCGACTACTTGTGGCAACGTCATTTTACACGACAATTCAGATTCAAGGTCGAGCATAATGTTACGACTGAGCCTTAGCATCATGTCACCATAGGTCGATGCCCAAAACCGAGCACTACGGGTATCAACCTGACTTGTACGAGAAAATGGCCAGCGAGCAACTTCTCGGTAGTTTTGCTGGTAAATTTCATGTCCCGTTTTACCGTCATAGACTTGGATCTCCAAGGCAAATTGACGATTGATGATGTCATCTTTGAACACCTTTTCGTCTACTGTCGCTGTCAGGTCGGTAATTGCGCCAGCGACAATGTAATGTGCGCCAGTATCTTCGGCGATCATTTTGGTTCGCTGTGGGAATGTGCGGCCAATCTCATAGTTAGTCGTACCTAGGGAAACAAAGCTTAGGGACTCTTGTCCCAGCTGACGGCTAATGACCTCAGAGAAATCTCGACCAAGATTATAAACTTGCCCCATAACAGCTTGCTGCGGGCTTGCAATATCGAAGTTACCAATTAAAAAGGTCTTCTTGTATTGATCTACACGGCAAGTACTTGCCGATGGGTAGATATCGATCTTAGCTTTAACCTGCATGACTCCGCCGCGAACCTTTTGTTGCTCGATGAGGATGGTTCTAACTTCATGGCCGGTAAACTGATATTCCTTTCTGTTGCTTTCAAGGAAAGGAGTCAGGTTGCTAATACTGCCGATATCCGCTCCGGCAAAACCAACGGCACGATAGATCGCATCCTCTAGCGCATGAATCCTTGCCACCTCATCAGAGGAAACAACCGTTGCCGTTCCAGTGACTTCATACCATGCCGCAGAGGCTGGAAGAGCGCTGGCAACTACGCAAAGGGTTGATAATAAGTAAGTTGCGATCTTTTTCATGGATAACTCTTATCTTGGTATATAAATTGCTTTTGCTAACTGGAGTTCCTAGGCAGCGGCATTAGCGTATAGAGACAGCGTTAATAAAGCAAAGAGTGTTCCAGCTTTTGCTTAGAGAAGAACAGGAGATGAGAGAAATGAAAAAGTGGTTGACGCTAGTACCTGTCACATTACTGACTGCTTGTGCTTACGCGCCGATTTATAACGGCAAAGAACCCTACAGTGGTTCTCAGTTCATGTTAATGGACAGCCCTCGCCATACACTCGATTACTTTATCGATAGTATGACGGAAGACTTAATGGTTTCGAATACCAGTGTGACTGCACGCACGCCAGTGGCGGTGACATCGTTTGTTGACCTACAGAATATGGATACAACCAATTGGTTGGGGAACTCTGTGTCTGAAGGTTTTATTCATCAGTTTCAGCGTCGCGGTTTTAAGGTTGTAGACTATAAAACCACGGGCAGTATTCAAGTGACTCAGGAAGGCGACTTTGCTTTCAGCCGAGATTGGAAAGATCTCTCTCATGAGCAAGAAGTTCAATATGTACTGACTGGCACTATGCTTCGCCAAGAAGGTGGTGTGATGATCAATGCACGTGTGGTTGGCATGCAGTCACGCATTGTCGTGGCAACGGCTCAAGGCTTCTTACCAGCCGATCGTATTGGTCGCGATCTGGATACATTGAACTCGATCCGAACACAGGATGGGGTGCTGATTCGTTCCGATCCAACGATGACCCAACCTTACACAGTGACATTGAGACCATAGGAGATAACAATGCGCAATATGATCCTAGCGGTTTTCATCAGTGTCGCTACCTTTATTATGGCGGGTTGCCAGCCGCTCTCACCGATGCACGACGACCGTTTTTTAACGGCGGTAGGTTACGCGAGCGTTAGCGAGCAGACAGGTAAGAATGTCGAAGAGCAACAGGTTCGCGCGATGCGCGCATCTAAAATTGATGCCTATCGTGAATTAGCAGAACAAGTGTACGGCATGCGCGTGAGTGGTCGTGCTGACTTGACCGATCAGAGACTAGGCACAGAAACAACGTCTGGTGCGGTTGACGGCGTGATTCGTGGTGCTGAAGTCGTTCGTAGCTATAAAGTAGGTGATAGTTATGTCACTGAGCTGCGTCTCGATGTTGATAAAATGGAACGCCTACGTGACTACGGTGAAGTTCAGCAAGTACCAGAAAAAAGACGCCAAACGCTATTTTAAAATAGCCATCCTCTCTCTGTTCTAATTGAAAACGGCACTTCCATAAAGTGCCGTTTTTTTAATGCTAACTCTCTGCGCTAAATTAGGCTTTTAGACTCGTTCCCAATGTGGATAGGGTGTGTGTGTGTCCATCGGCATTGTATGTCATGCCAATTTTACCCTGACTTTGCTGCATGAGATTGTTAAGTCGATTGTAACTGAGTTGCGCTCTATCTAAAGCCTCACCATTGAGTGTGTTCTCTTTTTGGCAGGCGCTCATTGTTTGATTGATCTGGTCCACCAAGCTAGTTAGGTTTCCATCTTGCTTTAGCTCAGTGACATCAGGGTGCTGACCAATACGTTCATCCGTAGAGCGTATCTGTTCAATCAGCGTCAATTTTGCCTTGGCTAGCTTCTCTATCTCTACAGAAATTCGAGAGGCGATCGCGGCTCTCTCTTCGATAAGAAGTGCATTGAGGTCATGAGCATTTTTGAGTTGAAACTCAACGAGACTAAGTAGTGCGGCCATAAGTTACATCGTTATTTGCGATTCTCGAGCAGTATGACTCGTTTAGAAGCCGCCAAGCTCATCTTCGAACTTAATCATATTATCAGCCAGTTTTTCAGGGTCGACTGAGTAAGAGCCATTCGCAATCGCTTCTTTGATGGCAGCAACTTTTGCACTATCAAAACTTGGTGATTGAGCCATGTTGGAATGCATTGCTCCTATGTCTTTACTTTGTTGACTGAGCGATACAGAGTCTTGCGGTGTTTGGTTGACACTGCCGCTCTGTGAAGATTGTGTTGACGAATCAGAACGTTGAGCACTCCGTGTCGTGCTTGTCATCGTTTGACCCGAACGAATATTGTCGATACCTGCCATATCAAAGCCTTATATTAGATGGAAATCTGTGTACCCTTACTATCGACAGCAAGCTGATAAACTTTAGTGCTTTTTTGCAGCTTTTTCTGATAAGGGTTTTCGTCACTTACTGTATCTTAAGCGACCAAGTTTACTATGCGACGCAGTCTATATCGTCACATATTGTTAAAACTGAACAGAAACTTCACCGATTCCCGATACACTAGCATCAATTATACGATTGGATTTGTTATTTTTCACCCTGATTTGCTCACCCAGTGACCCGTCAGAAAGTGCGGTGCCTTTGGTGGATATCACCATACCATTGCGTTCAGCAAGGATCATGACCTCTTCATTGCGGCATACGACACACACATCTCCACGCTCGATGGTGCTGCCTGCACGGACAGAACGTTTGACTTTTGAACCGACGACTTGGTCAATATCCGTAAAGCCTTGGCGGCGAGAACGGTTAACATCGATGTAAGAAACGGTGACATCACCACTGGAAATAAGATGGCCGCGAGCAAGGTTCGTAAGGGCGGTGACTTGCGGCCCTGTGGTGACAATCCGCACTGGGACGTAAATACGCCAAGCGTCTTCAGGGCACTCGACCAGTACCGTCATGTTGGTGGTGGAGCGGGTATTATTTGAGGAAGCGACTAAGCCCGTGTAGCAATCTGTGGCAAAGACACGAGAGTCGATATTTCCCGCTCGAGCCTCAATGTTCCCGCCTTCTGATGGAATAACTCTATCTAATACAAACTCTTCAGCCACATTCCTAATCGCATCAATTTGCTCCGGTGTTGCTGCTTGAGAAAAAAAGCTAAAGAAAGAAACAAAAAAACCGATAAAAATGTAAATACAGTTAACTAATTTTCTACGCATGAATATGGTGCTGGCACGTTAATATGAATAGAATATACCACTCTGCTTCATAAGGTTCGATCCTAGCGTGCAGTATAAGACCATATTTTGTGTGATTTTGAGATGGAGAAGAGCTTATGACCGGCGTTTTGGATACGGTTAACCAGCGAACGCAACTTGTTGGGCAAAACCGCCTAGAACTTTTAACGTTTCGCCTGATGGGAAGACAACGCTATGGCATTAACGTGTTTAAAGTAAAAGAAGTTCTTCAATGCCCGAAGCTCACTTCTATGCCAAACCTAAACCCATTGGTGAAGGGTATTGCTCATATTCGTGGTCAGACGATTTCAGTGATCGATTTGAGCCTGGCCATTGGTGGCAGACCGACAACGGATATAGAAAAGTGTTTTGTGGTTATCTCTGAATTTAACCGCACTATTCAGGGCTTCTTGGTTTCCTCGGTTGAGCGTATTATCAATATGCATTGGGAATCGATTCTGCCGCCGCCGGATGGCGCGGGTAAAGCAAACTACCTGACAGCGGTAACCAACATTGATAATGAGCTCGTAGAGATCCTTGATGTCGAAAAGATCTTAGCGGAAATTGCTCCGGTCGATGAGTCAATGGACTCAACAATTGGAGAAGAGATTGCCCAAGCGCAAGCAGAAAAAGAAGTGGTTCGTCGCATCTTGATTGCTGACGATTCAACCGTAGCTCGTAAGCAAGTTCAACGAGCAATTGAATCGATTGGTTTTGAGGTTGTAGCGGCAAAAGATGGCAAAGAAGCCTACCGATTGCTTCAAGAAATGGCAGCAAAAGGAAAAATTAGCGATCAAATTTCATTGGTTATTTCAGACATCGAGATGCCGGAAATGGATGGCTACACTTTGACGGCAGAAATTCGTCGAAACCCAGATCTAAAAGATCTATACGTTATCCTTCACTCGTCTTTGAGCGGGGTGTTTAACCAAGCGATGGTCGAACGAGTAGGAGCGAATTCATTCATTGCGAAATTTAACCCAGATGAATTGGGTAACGCAGTGAAAACAGCACTGACAGTTTAAGAGCTAATAATGACAACAATTACCATCGGTGAGCAGGAGTACAAAGACTTCTGCCGCTTTTTAGAGGCGCAGTGCGGCATCGTCCTAGGGGACAGTAAGCAGTATTTAGTGAGAAGTCGCTTAAGTCCATTGGTGGCGAAGTTTAAGCAGAACTCAATGTCCGATTTACTCCGAGATGTGATCTCCGGTCGTAATCGTGAGTTACGCATTGCGGCAGTGGATGCGATGACAACAAATGAGACGTTGTGGTTCCGGGACACATACCCATACACAGTCTTAGCAGACATGCTGTTACCAGAGTTGGCGGCAAACAAGCGCCCAATTAAAATTTGGTCATCGGCAAGTTCATCGGGTCAAGAGCCATACTCAATGGCGATGACAGTGTTAGAAACTCAGCAGCGCAAGCCAGGTCTATTACCCAGCGTTTCAATCACTGCGACAGACATTTCACCGAGTATGTTGGATATTTGTAAGTCGGGCGTTTACGACAATCTTGCATTGGGTAGAGGTCTGTCGCCAGAGCGTCGCAGAGCTTTCTTCCAAGACGTGGGTGAAGGTAAAATGAAGATCAATGACGCGGCGAAGCGCTTGGTCTCTTTTCGTCCACAGAACCTAACAGAAAGTTATGCATTGTTGGGTAAGTTTGACATTATTTTCTGCCGTAATGTTTTGATTTACTTCTCCCCAGAGATGAAATCAAAAGTGCTTAACCAAATGGCGAATAGTTTGAACCCTGGTGGTTATTTGTTATTGGGGGCTTCAGAGTCTTTGACGGGATTAACGGACCGCTTCGAAATGGTACGATGTAATCCAGGCATTATCTATAAGCTCAAATAATGTGTTTTTGATAAAAGGTCGAGTCTAACTCGACCTTTTTTATTACGTCGAAGTTAAGGCTGCTAGATCGCTAAAGGCGGCGCACTGTCCCTTGAGGGTTTATACTTTTAGCAGCAGTTTTGTTTTGAATACCCAAAGTGGTTAGTGACATTCCAGCTTTTTCGGGTGTTGGAACAAAAATTGCTGTCTAAACGTAGAGAACGAAACGAGTCCAATCATTTGTGGTATGGATATTGCTTCGTTCTTGTTACTGGCGGTCATTTATTACGAGTACAGAGGACGACATGGCTATTTCTTTCAATAATGCACTAGGCATCCACCAACATACGGTGGGCGTACGTGAGCGCAATGCAGAGGTTATCTCTACGAATATCGCGCAATCGAACACGCCTGGCTTTAAATCGAGAGGAATGGACTTTGATCGTGCATTGAAGGCGGCAACATCGGGGGCAAGTTTTGGACTAAACCGTACCGATGGTCGGCATATCTCTGCCTCTACTCGTGTGACAGGGGAAATGAAGTACCGCACGCCTACTCAACCAGATACTGGTGACGGCAATACGGTTGACGTTGATTTAGAGCGTAATTTGTTTATGCAAAACCAACTGCGTCACCAAGCATCACTCGATTTTTTGGGTAGTAAGTTCAAGAATTTAACCAAGGCTATCAAAGGGGAGTAACTAGATGAGTTTATTCAATGTATTCAATGTGACAGGTTCCGCAATGAGTGCTGAGTCGGTTCGTCTAAACACGACCTCAAGTAACTTGGCAAATGCTGACAGCATCAGTAGTTCAGCGAAAGAGACGTATAAAGCTCGTCACGCTGTTTTTGGTGCGGAATTGAACAGGGCTCGTCATAACCGCGATCACAATGTACCTGTTAAGGTGCTAGGGATTGTGGAAAGTGATAAGCCGTTAAATGCGGAGTATAACCCTGACCATCCATTAGCGAATGAGGAAGGCTATATTTACAAGCCGAATGTCAATGTAATGGAAGAGATGGCTAATATGATTTCAGCTTCTCGTTCTTATCAAACGAACGTACAAGTGGCTGATGCCAGTAAACAAATGCTGCTGCGAACGCTGCAGATGGGTCAATAGTAGGAGATAGCGTATGGCTGGAATCAATAATCTTGGTGGTCAAAGTGGCTTGTCCTATGTTGACCAGCTTAAAGCCCTGCAAGAAGAGAAAAAGCCAAATGAAACAACAGGTAAACAGGATTTAAAACAAGAAGACTTCTTGTCCCTGCTTACGAAACAGTTGGCTCAGCAGGATCCTTTTAAGCCGGTCGGCAACGACCAGATGATCGCACAGATGGCATCATTTGCGACGGTTGATGGTATTGGTCAAATGAACTCTCAGTTTGAAACGCTGAATACGTCAATGACCTCAAACCAAGCACTACAGGCTTCTACGCTTGTAGGTCGTGACGTTCTTGTTCCTGGCGCAGCTGGGATGAAGCAAGAAGATGCGGGTATGGCGGCAATGGTGAAACTCCCTCAAGCGATAGATGGGCTGTTTGTTCGTATTGAAAACGAAATGGGACAGCTCGTGAGTACCTTTGAAGTAGGAGCACAGCCAGCAGGCGATAACCGTATCGAATGGGACGGCAATGATGATAACGGTAACCCATTGCCTGGCGGCAAGTACAGAGTGAAAGCCTCTGGCTTAATGGATGGCGAGAGTCGTGAGTTTGAAGTTTCAACTTATGCAAACGTCAACAGCGTACTTCTCGGCAAGGGTGATGGCAACGTACTGCTCAATCTGGCTGGCTTTGAGTCGCCAGTTCGACTAGCTGAAGTACTTGAAGTTGGCAATGCGTAATTGCGCTGGCTAGATTAGGAGAATTTTTGGAATGTCATATGTAGCTTTGAGTGGTTTATCTGCTGCTCAATTAGACTTAAACACAACCAGTAACAACATTGCGAACGCCAACACGTTCGGCTTTAAAGAGTCTCGTGCTGAGTTTGGTGATGTGTATTCTACATCACTATTCACGAATGCGAAAACAACCCCAGGACAGGGTGCACAAGCACAGAAAGTGGCACAGCAGTTCCACGAAGGGTCTAGTATTTATACTAACAACCCGCTTGATTTGCGTATTCAGGGAACGGGCTTCTTTGCGGTTGCCAAAGAGAAGTTTATTCCTCAGCAAAATGAGCTGACACGTAATGGTGCGTTTCATATCAACAAAGACAACTATATCGTCTCCTCAAACGATCAGTTTCTTTTAGGTTATGATGTGAATCGTGAGACTGGTGAAGTACTGTCTTATGAGCCGGGTCCACTGAATATTCCGCCAGAGTTTGGCAAACCAAAAATGAGTTCAAACATTGAAGTGGGTGTAAACCTTCCTGCGAATGCAGAAACGAAAAACCCACTCATGTTTGATCATACTGATCCAGATACGTATAACCGTGCAACATCTTCGACGATCTATGACTCGATGGGGCAAGCTTACAAGCTGACGACTTACTACCTGAAAGATCAAAACAGTCCGAATACTTGGCAGAAGTACTACACAGTCACGGATTCAGCAGGTGAAAAGCCTGTCGACATTCAGAACGGTGATGTTACCACCCCAACGGGTCATGTTGGTCACTCAATGACGTTTAACAACGATGGTACTCTCGATACTATCAACAGCGGAAATCCAGTGATTACTGAACAATTGGGTGCTGCGGGTGTTGACCTTAACGGTGCTGATCCTGCGCAGACGTTGAATTTTAACCTGCAAGAGTCAACTCAGTTTGCCGCGCCATTTGAAATCACTAAGATGACAGACGACGGTGCTACAACAGGCTTCCTGACTAAGATTGACTTTGATGAGTACGGTAGCGTCTTGGCAACATACTCTAATGGTGAAAACGTAACGCTTGGCCGTGTCGCTATGGTACGTGTACCTAACGAACAAGGTCTTGATAAGAAAGGCGGCACACAGTGGGATTCAACGCAGTTCTCAGGTGACAAAATCTGGGGTGAATCTAACAAAGGTTCATTCGGTAGTATCAGTAACGGTACACTAGAGCAGTCAAACATCGATATGACGCAAGAGTTGGTTGATTTGATCTCTGCGCAACGTAATTTCCAAGCAAACTCACGCTCATTGGAAGTTCATAACCAGTTGCAACAGAATATCCTACAGATCCGCTAATGCAACTTGAGCTTAGTGCTCGACATTAAGTTCGCGATTGTCTTGGGTTAAACGAGCGGCAATGCTTGTTTAACCCTGTTGCCGCTTTGCCCCCATGGCAAAGCCCATCCTTCTCTATTTTCTCCTTCATGCCCACTAAACCAATGAAATATTGAGTTTAATTTTTTGGCACGTCATTTGCTTTCCTACAATTATCTTTGATTGTTAGGACTGTATTTATGGATCGTTCACTGTTTCTCGCCATGAGCGGCGCAAAGCAAAATATGCAGGCAATGCAGCTGCGAGCGAATAACTTAGCTAACGTAAGCACAACTGGCTTTCGCGCAGACTTAGCGCAAGCACGCTCGATGCAAGCGTACGGCGAGGGTTTGCCAACGCGTGTGTTTAGCATGACTGAACGCCCAGGCCACAGTTTTAATCAAGGTAGCGTGATTACCACAGGTCGAGATCTCGACGTCACCGTACAAGGTGATGGCTGGATATCTGTTCTAGACAAAACGGGTCAGGAAGGTCTGACTCGTAATGGTAACCTGAACGTCAGTGATACCGGGTTACTTATGAACAGTGCCGGTCAGCTTATTCTCGGTGAGAATGATGCTCCTATTACGTTACCTGTTCCCATCAGCAAAGTTGAAATCGGTACCGATGGCACTGTGTCGGTTGTCCCTCAAGGCGCACCCGCAGACGCACTTGAAATTGTCGATCGAATTAAGCTGACGAATACCAACAATCAATCCCTATTTAAAGATACTAATGGCCTATTTAGAGCCAAAGATCCCAATCAAATTTATGAAGCTGATGCGGGCGTGACACTGCTTAAAGGCGCTATTGAAGGCAGTAATGTGAACGCAGTAGGCGAAATGACCAGTCTGATTGACTTACAGCGCCAGTTTGAAATGCAAGTCAAGATGATGAGTACCGCAGAAGAGATGGACAAGGCGTCCGACTCTCTACTACGCAGCAGCTAATTAGGAAGGTAGGAGAATACTATGCATCCGGCATTATGGGTTAGTAAAACAGGTTTAGATGCGCAGCAGACGAACATCTCAACCATCTCAAACAACTTGGCGAACGCATCGACCATCGGCTACAAAAAAAGCCGCGCCGTATTTGAAGACTTGTTCTATCAGAATATCAATCAACCTGGTGGCCAGTCGTCACAGAACACTGAGCTACCGAGTGGCCTAATGCTCGGTGCGGGTTCAAAAGTTGTGGCAACACAAAAGGTGCACACTCAGGGTAATACGCAAACGACGTCTAACGCACTGGATCTGATGATTGAGGGTGATGGCTTTTTCCAAGTATTGATGCCTGATGGTAATATCGGTTACACCCGTAATGGTCAGTTTACGGTCAACGGCGAGGGGCAAATTGTTACCTCTGGTGCTGGTTACACGCTAGAGCCTGAAATTGAGATTCCAGATGATGCCATCAGCATTACTGTCGGCAATGATGGTGAAGTATCAGTGCGAATTCGCGGTCAACAAGACAACCAAGTGCTAGGTCAGATTACGACGGTTGATTTCATTAACCCTGGTGGCCTTGAACCCATTGGTCAAAACCTCTACTTGCCAACAGGTGCGAGTGGAGACCCACAGGAGGGTGTGCCTGGGTTAGATGGTTTTGGTAGTGTTCGTCAATCAATGTTGGAAACGTCGAACGTTAACGTGACTGAGGAGCTGGTTAATATGATTGAAGCTCAGCGCGTTTACGAAATGAACTCCAAAGTGATCTCATCCGTCGATAAGATGATGAGCTTCGTGAACCAACAGCTGTAAGTCGGTGACTAAGATGATGAAGCGTTTATTACCTTGTGTTTTTGCCGTGCTAATGACGGGTTGTGTTGGTATGCAATCACCAGAGACACCGGAAGATGTGTCCGGCGTGACGGATGTGGATGCGGTAGAAGGTAGCCAAGACGAAAGCGGTGGCCTCGTGGATGTATTACGTCGCCGAACTGATCCAGTCCAAGGTGACCCCGCGTGGGCGCCAATTCATCCAAAACACCAGCCAGAACACTACGCGGCAGAAACAGGCTCCTTGTTTAATACCGCAAGTTTGAACAGCCTATACGATGACACTAAGCCAAGAGGCCTCGGTGATATCATTACTGTGATGCTTGACGAAAAAACCAAAGCGGCGAAAAGCTCAGATGCCGATCTTTCCAAGAATAATGATGCCTCTATGGATCCGCTCATGGTGGGTGGCCAAGAGTTGAATGTTGGCAATTACAACTTCTCTTACGAAATGAGTAACGACAACAATTTCAGTGGCAGCGCAGCAGCAAACCAAAGTAACAGCTTATCGGGTTCGATCACCGTTGAAGTAATTGAGGTGCTAGCGAATGGCAATCTAATCATTCGTGGTGAAAAGTGGTTGACACTGAACACCGGTGACGAATACATCCGTTTAAGCGGCACAATTCGTCCAGATGATATCGGCTTTGACAATACCATTGCTTCAACACGAATTTCTAACGCAAGAATCCAATACTCAGGTACGGGAACGAACCAAGATATGCAAGAGCCTGGATTCTTGGCACGATTTTTTAATGTAACCATGTAAGGTCTGCCGGTGGCAGTGGTTGAAGTTATCTTTTAGCGGTATCGTAATGAAGAAGTTTGTTTTAGTCCTAATAGCGCTCGTGCTAACAGTAGCACAGGCCCATGCAGCTCGTATCAAGGATGTAGCGCAGGTTGCTGGTGTACGTAGCAACCAACTCGTTGGTTACGGTCTTGTTACAGGCTTACCAGGTACCGGTGAATCAACGCCGTTTACGGACCAAAGCTTCAATGCCATGCTGCAAAACTTCGGCATTCAGTTGCCGCCAGGCACTAAGCCAAAAACAAGAAATGTTGCCGCTGTTATGGTCACGGCAGAAATTCCAGCGTTTACCAAACAAGGTCAGACGATTGACGTCACAGTCTCTTCAATTGGTTCAGCAAAAAGCCTACGTGGCGGTACTTTGATGCAGACCATGCTTAAAGGTCTTGATGGTCAGGTGTATGCAGTGGCTCAAGGCAACCTAGTGGTCAGTGGCTTTAGTGCGTCTGGCGCTGACGGTTCAAAAGTGGTTGGCAATAACCCAGCGGCAGGCATGATTTCTAGTGGTGCGATGGTAGAGCGAGAAATCCCGTCACCGTTTAGCCGAGGTGACCATATCACCTTCAACTTACTGCAGTCTGATTTTACGACAGCTCAGCGCATGGCTGATGCGATCAATAACTTCTTAGGGCCAAACATGGCAAACGCGATGGACGCAACGTCAATTCGAGTTCGTGCTCCGCGTGACATCAGTCAGCGTGTTGCTTTCCTATCAGCAGTAGAAAATATTGAATTTAATCCGGCAGATGGCTCGGCAAAGATCATCGTCAACTCACGTACTGGAACGATCGTGGTTGGGCAGCATGTGCGTCTTAAGCCTGCCGCTGTCACGCATGGCGGTATGACGGTCGCCATCAAAGAGAATCTCAATGTCAGCCAGCCGAATGCTTTTGCTGGTGGTCAAACGGTTGTGGTTCCAGATTCCGATATCGAAGTAACCGAGAAGCAAGGCTCAATGTTTAACTTCCAGCCAGGCCTGACATTGGATGACCTGGTAAGCGCGGTAAACGAGGTCGGTGCAGCCCCTTCTGACTTAATGGCCATTCTTCAAGCATTGAAACAAGCTGGTGCGATTGAAGGCCAGTTAATCATTATTTAGTGAGATAGGCATAAAGATGATTAACAACGGAAACGATATAGGCTTCATCCACGATATTTCAGGTCTAGACCGTCTGCGTCAAAATGCAGTAGAGGGCACTGAAGGCGATGAACAAGCGGCGTTGAGTGCGGCAGCTAAGCAATTTGAAGCGATTTTCACATCAATGCTGTTTAAATCTATGCGTGAGGCGAATGCTGACTTTGAATCAGATTTGATGAACAGCCAGAACCAAAGCTTTTACCGTCAGATGCTTGATGAGCAGATGGCATCAGAGATGAGTGCCAATGGCTCTCTGGGCTTAGCAGATATGATCGTTGCTCAGTTGAGTACGGGTAGCATCGAAAACCCAAATGCCGCAGCGCCTCAAGAGAACTTTGAAGAGATGATGCAGCGTGTTCAACAAGATAAAAAAATATACGCGCAAAATCGAGTTGAGAAAGAGCAAGCTCAAGCTGTTGCCGATGTTAAAGCGGTTTCCAAAACGACAGAAACACAATCTAACTCATTTGATTCTCCGGAAAGTTTTGTCTCTGCGATGCAGCCATATGCGGACCGAGCAGCGAAGGCTTTGGGTGTGGATTCATCAGTATTGATTGCACAAGCTGCGTTAGAAACAGGCTGGGGACAAAAAGTCATTCAAAACGGGCGTGGTAGTAGTAACAACCTGTTTAACATCAAAGCAGACCGAAGCTGGCAGGGAGATAAGATGGCGACTCAAACATTGGAATATCATTCTGGTGTACCTGTTCAAGAGCGTGCTGCTTTCCGTTCATATGATAGCTTCCAGCAAAGCTTTGATGACTATGTTCAATTTCTTGAGCGTAATCCACGATACAACACGGCATTGCAGAGCCACCAAGGCGACTCTGAAGCTTTCATGCGCGGCATTCACCAAGCGGGTTATGCAACCGATCCCAAGTATGTCGATAAAGTCATGAGCGTTAAGCGCCGAATCGATCAAATGTAATCACTTTTCCAAGAGCCTGCGTATGCAGGCTTTTGTCTATTTTTTTATCGTAAAATCAATCACATTAACTGATTTAAAAACCTGGCATCTAAATTGCTTATCTAGCGCTATAGTGGCAATTTTTGTTTTTTATCTCCCGGGGGCAGCATGGCGTCAGATCTTCTGAATGTAGGTTCACAAAGTGTTCTTACGGCTCAGAGACAACTGAACACCACAGGTCATAACATCTCGAATGCGAATACTGAAGGCTACAGCCGTCAGTCAGTCATTCAAGGGACGGCACACCCACGTCAGTTTGGTGGCCAGTCATACGGGATGGGTGTGCATGTGGAAAATGTTCGCCGCTCTTGGGATCAGTTTGCCGTTAAAGAGAAGCAGATTGCCACCACCAACTATGCTGCCAAAGCAGATGTTGAGCAAAACTTAGAGATGATGTCACAACTGACCTCATCGGTATCAGCGCGGAAAATCCCTGAAAACCTTAATGATTGGTTCAACTCAGTTAAAACACTGGCGGACACCCCAAACGACGTGGGTGCACGTAAGGTTGTTATCGACCAAGCGGCAATGGTGACCAATAACCTCAATGAGTTTCATGAGAGTGTGCGCCTGCAAGCTGGCGAGTTGAATCGTAAATTGGATGTGGGTGTTGAGCGTATGAATCAAATCGGTATCGAGATTCGTGATCTGCACCGACTGATGATGCGCACGCCCGGCCCACACAATGATCTGATGGACAGGCATGATCAGCTGATTGAAGAGCTGTCTGAATTTACCAAGGTGACAGTGACCAATCGCGCTAATGGCGAAGGCTTCAACGTGCTGATTGGCAACGGCCACACCCTAGTTTCTGGCACGGAAGCCAGCGAATTGAAAGTGATTGATGGTCATCCCGATGTGCATCAACGTCGACTTGCTATGGTGGAAGGAAAAGGCATTAAAGCCATTTCTGAAAAAGATATTGATGGCAAAATTGGCGCGATCTTAACCTCTCGAGATGAGCACATTCCTTTGCTACTCGATGAAATTGGTCGTGTCGCAGCCGCATTTTCATATCAAGTTAATGATCTACAAAGCCAAGGCTTAGATCTGAAAGGGCAAGTCGGTAAACCTTTGTTCACTGATGTGAACAGTGAGGCAGCAGCCAAAGCTCGTGTGGTGGCTGCAAAGGATACGCAATCAGAGCTGGTGGTGTTTATAGACGATATCTCGCAGCTGCGAGGTGGTGAGTATTCGGTGCAGTTCAGTAATGGACAATACCATGTGATTAACCCGCTAGGAGAAGAGGCAGTCATCGCTCCTATCGGTCAAGAGTTACACTTTGATGGATTGAGAGTGGAAGTGAGGCAGGGCATGGCACAGGGTGAAAAGTTGTTCATTCGACCAACACGTCATGCTGCGGGTGAAATCAAGATGACCACCTCGGATCCTGGTGATATTGCCGCACAGAGTTTCCAAGCATCAACGACGAATGCACAGGGTCAAGCTGACTTCAAAATTGTCAACGTGGGCACGATAAAAGAATTTGAAGTTGTCGTCTCACCACAAGGTAATGAGTTTGCCGTGACAGACACGAGAGGGCATATTTTGCTGCCTCCACAGGCTTATCCGCCAGGTGGTCAAGTGACGGTAGGCGGAACCGTGTTTGAACTTACAGAAGGAGCTTTACCGAATGATAAGTTCACCGCGAATTTGAACGCTGCGGAAGGTGACAACGGCAACTTGCGTAAAATCCAGAATCTACAGACAGAAAAGGTGATGGATGATGGAGAGACAACGCTGATTGGTCTTTATCACAACCTGAACACAGATTTGGCGATGAAGAGCTCGATGGCATCAAGTGAAACGGATATGGCGCGAATGGAAAAGCAGGCAGCTGAAGAGCGTATTGCAGCGATTTCTGGGGTAAACCTGGATGAAGAGGCGGCAAATATGATGAAGTTTCAGCAAGCCTATATGGCTTCATCACGCGTTATGCAGACCGCAAACGACACCTTTAATACCATTTTGGCATTGCGCTGATAGGAGAGAGTCATGTTGAATCGAATTTCAAGCTTTCACAACTACCAGTCAGTGCAAAATGATATGCGCCGCCAAGAGGGAAAGATTCATCAGAATCATGCTCAACTTGCGTCGGGCAAGCAGTTGGTTCAGGCAAGCGATGATCCGCTTGCCTCGCATTACATTCAGAGTATCTCTCAACAAGATACTCAGCTTGGCCACTACATAGAAGGGATCACGCTGTCGCGCAACCGTCTTAATCATGAAGAGGTGCTGTTAGACAACGCAGAGCAATTTACAGACTCTGCGAAGCGCAGTGTGATGGAGATGATTAATGGTGCGTATTCCCCTCAAGATCGAACGGCCAAAAAGCAGGACCTCCAGGAGCTAACAAGTAACTTTCTCAACTTGGTCAATGTGCAAGACGAGTCGGGTAACTATATTTTTGCGGGCACAAAGCCTCGCTACCAACCTTTTTATCGAGATGCCGATGGGCGAGTCACTTACGTGGGTGATGACTATCAGCGCAAAATGAAGATCTCCAACAATATGGAGATAGCGATGAATGACCCCGGTAGCAAAGTGTTCATGGAGATACCGAATCCCTACGGTCATTACTCAGCGAGCTACAACTTGGTTTCTGGTTCTGAATTGTTATTCGAGCGCGCTGAAAACACCAATAACAGTGATTTGTCGGTGTATAACGTGACGTTTGTGGATATGGGTAATGGGCAATTTGGTTATCAGCTTGAGCAGAATGGCGTTGCGGTCAAAGCTGATATTTACGACCCAAGTGCCGGTATTGAGTTTAATGACCTTACTATCCAGTTTCGTGGTCAGATAGCTGCTGGCGATCAAGTCGAACTTGGACGCCGTGAAGCCTTCAGCGTGTTCGATGCGCTGCAAGACGCCATTGATTATGCCGAAGGTTCTGTCTCAGATGCATCAAATACAGCGCATCTACACCAAGCGACAGAAGAGCTTTCTGCCGCATTTGTTCATTTGGGACAAACGCGAACAGAAGTGGGTACTAGATTGAGTACACTCGATATTCAAGAAGACCAGCATAAAGATTTTCAAATGTCGCTCGCGAAATCCAAAAGTAACTTTGAAGACTTGGATTATTCAAAAGCGGTGATTGAGTTTAGTGAAAACTCCCGAGCATTACAGGCCTCACAGCTTGCATTCGGTAAGACAAAAGACTTGTCTTTGTTTAACTACCTATAGCGAATAGTGAAAGTAAAAATGAAGTTCGTTTCTAGCCCTTTGTGCGATGCCAAAGGTGCAACAAAGCGGCAAAGTTCGTCCTCACTCGATCTTTTGCTATAGGGAATTAAAAGAAAAGCAACATTAAACTGTTGTTTAATGACAAAAATAAAATTGGCATACAATGTGCATTGTAAGTCGGACGATGAATAACTTGACCGATATTTTTGATATCAGGTTTAGCAAGTAATTTTACGGTCAGTGCTTCCAATTGAGATAAAGCTGACCGCTTCGCAATCAAGAGTTGCGAACTCACTCGGAGAGCAAAAATATGACCATTACGGTGAACACCAACGTTTCTGCCATGACGGCACAGCGTTACCTAAACAAGGCATCGAATGACCTTAATACGTCAATGGAACGCTTGTCTTCTGGACATAAGATCAACAGTGCTCGTGATGATGCTGCAGGTCTTCAAATTTCAAACCGCTTGACGGCTCAGTCGCGTGGTTTGGACGTTGCGATGCGCAACGCGAATGATGGTATTTCTATCGCACAAACGGCGGAAGGAGCGATGAATGAATCGACCTCTATTCTGCAGCGTATGCGTGATCTATCGATCCAATCAGCAAACGGTACCAACACGGGTGCGGATCGTATTGCCATCAATGATGAAGTAGAAGCACTACAAGCAGAGCTGAACCGTATTGCAGAAACGACCTCTTTCGGTGGGCGTAAACTGCTAAATGGTCACTTTGGAGAGGCATCATTCCAGATTGGCGCAGCTTCTGGTGAAGCGGTTATCATGGGGATGACAAGTATTCGTGCAGATGATCATCGTATGGGCGGTCAATCGTATTTTGCGACCAATGGTAAAGACGCATTGTGGGGGGTTGACCCTGCTGCGAGTGACATCAAATTTGACTTCAATGATAAAGAAGGCGACCCAGTGTCTATCGAAATCTTCGCTAAAGGTGGCGATGATATCGAGCAACTGGCGACCTACATCAATGGTCAAACCGACCAGCTTCAGGCGTCAGTAAGCGAAAATGGCGAGCTGCAGGTTTTCTTTGCAGAAGCAGAGGTTGAAGATCTTGGTGCGGTGACGATTTCGGGTGGTCTAGCGACGGACCTTGGCCTAAATGGTGCACCTAAAGTCGATACAACAGTACATGACATTGACGTACGTACGGTTGCTGGCTCACAAAATGCAGTCGGTATTATTGATTCAGCGTTGAAGTATATTGATTCACAACGCGCGGATCTTGGTGCGAAACAGAATCGCTTCGAACATACGATCAATAACTTGGCAAATATCCAAGAAAATGTTGAAGCGTCGAATAGCCGAATTAAAGACACGGACTTTGCGAAGGAAACGACGCAAATGACCAAGAGTCAAATCTTGCAACAAGCAGGGACTTCTATCCTTGCTCAAGCAAAACAGTTGCCAAACTCTGCAGTAACGTTGCTGCAGTAGTAGTAGTATTGACCAGTATGCCCAGACGTGGGTTGGTTTTTGCTACGGCAAAGTAGCTTAACAGAAGCTATCAAAGCTCTCTCTCTCACTCCTGCTTTGGTGTGCCGAGTTGAGTTACTAAAGGTCAGTCGGAAGTGTGTTCATTTCTCAAGATCTCCACACAGGCTCTGACTGCCACCACTAGCCCCGGTTCTCTCAAAGGAAAAGGGGCTTTTTCTTTTCTGTATCCTCTAAAACCCTGCAATACTCCCTGTTGATTTATCCCTCCTGTTAAATCATATATCTAAGTAGCCTAATAGAACTCTCTGTTGCGTTATATTACTCATCATATTACTAGTGAAATTCCAAATCGGAGGTTTCTAGCAGTGAGAACGTCACTGTAGATCAGTTGTGTTTTAAAGCAGGGAAATGATAGCAGCCGTTGGCTCGCTACGTTCGCTTTAAGGCAGAGAGGATAACTAGTTAAGTGCCGTTATTATCCTCGTTTTATTTGAATAAGGGTGAGTCTACATTGAGCTTCGTAAAGGCTGAGCTATTCACTTTGGATAACTGTTATCGATTGACCCACAAACGTATCGGTAGGAGCGGCTTGGAGCGCGCGTGGTGGTAAGGGTTAGTCAGGCATACAAAGGACAGGAAAGAAAAAAGGCCCAACGATTTCTCGTTGAGCCTTTGAATGATGGTGCGGAAGGAGAGACTTGAACTCTCACACCTTGCGGCGCCAGAACCTAAATCTGGTGCGTCTACCAATTCCGCCACTTCCGCATCAATTTATAGTCTTAGCTGATGATTGGTGAATCAACTAGACATTGTGTTGGCTGGGCTACCTGGATTCGAACCAGGGAATGGCGGCATCAAAAGCCGCTGCCTTACCGCTTGGCGATAGCCCAACAGGATTGTTTAAAGTGTCAATCACACTACTCTTTATTTCTAAAGAAAATATGGTGCGGAAGGAGAGACTTGAACTCTCACACCTTGCGGCGCCAGAACCTAAATCTGGTGCGTCTACCAATTCCGCCACTTCCGCATCAATTTGTAGTCTTAGCTGATGATTGGTGAATCAACTAGACGTTGTGTTGGCTGGGCTACCTGGATTCGAACCAGGGAATGGCGGCATCAAAAGCCGCTGCCTTACCGCTTGGCGATAGCCCAACAGGATTGTTTAAAAGTGTCAATCACACTGAATAATGGTGCGGAAGGAGAGACTTGAACTCTCACACCTTGCGGCGCCAGAACCTAAATCTGGTGCGTCTACCAATTCCGCCACTTCCGCAACAAATCTTTAGCTAAGCCGACAATTGGTAAAGTCGGAATAGCATTGTATGAATGGTGGCTACGACGGGATTCGAACCTGTGACCCCATCATTATGAGTGATGTGCTCTAACCAGCTGAGCTACGTAGCCATTTTTACTAACTTAGTAGTAAAGAATGATGGTGCGGAAGGAGAGACTTGAACTCTCACACCTTGCGGCGCCAGAACCTAAATCTGGTGCGTCTACCAATTCCGCCACTTCCGCATCAATTTGTAGTTAAGAGAGCAATTGGTAAAGCTCGATCTTAACGTTGTGTTTTGTCTTAAAGACAAGCCACTGTAATAGTGGCAGGGCTACCTGGATTCGAACCAGGGAATGGCGGCATCAAAAGCCGCTGCCTTACCGCTTGGCGATAGCCCTGCAGATAAACAACGAGTAAACGTCATTATCAAATAATGGTGCGGAAGGAGAGACTTGAACTCTCACACCTTGCGGCGCCAGAACCTAAATCTGGTGCGTCTACCAATTCCGCCACTTCCGCAACAAATCTTTAGTTAAGCCGACAATTGGTAAAGTCGAAATAACATTGTATGAATGGTGGCTACGACGGGATTCGAACCTGTGACCCCATCATTATGAGTGATGTGCTCTAACCAGCTGAGCTACGTAGCCATTTTTACTAATTTAATAGTAAAGAATGATGGTGCGGAAGGAGAGACTTGAACTCTCACACCTTGCGGCGCCAGAACCTAAATCTGGTGCGTCTACCAATTCCGCCACTTCCGCATCAATTTGTAGTTAAGAGAGCAATTGGTAAAGCTCGATCTTAACGTTGTGTTTTGTCTTAAAGACAAGTCACTGTAATAGTGGCTGGGCTACCTGGATTCGAACCAGGGAATGGCGGCATCAAAAGCCGCTGCCTTACCGCTTGGCGATAGCCCAACAGGATTGTTTAAAGTGTCAATCACACTACTCTTTATTTCTAAAGAAAATATGGTGCGGAAGGAGAGACTTGAACTCTCACACCTTGCGGCGCCAGAACCTAAATCTGGTGCGTCTACCAATTCCGCCACTTCCGCATCAATTCTGTAGTTAAGAGAGCAATTGGTAAAGCTCGATCTTAACGTTGTGTTTTGTCTTAAAGACAAGCCACTGTAATAGTGGCAGGGCTACCTGGATTCGAACCAGGGAATGGCGGCATCAAAAGCCGCTGCCTTACCGCTTGGCGATAGCCCTGCAGATAAACAACGAATAAACGTTATTATCAAATAATGGTGCGGAAGGAGAGACTTGAACTCTCACACCTTGCGGCGCCAGAACCTAAATCTGGTGCGTCTACCAATTCCGCCACTTCCGCAACAAATCTTTAGCTAAGCCGACAATTGGTAAAGTCGGAACAGCGTTGTATAAATGGTGGCTACGACGGGATTCGAACCTGTGACCCCATCATTATGAGTGATGTGCTCTAACCAGCTGAGCTACGTAGCCACTCTTGAGAGCCGAAGAATATAATACAAACTCCGCTCTAGTGCCAACTCTTTTTTCAAATAATTGCCACTTTAATGTATGGCTGGGCTACCTGGATTCGAACCAGGGAATGGCGGCATCAAAAGCCGCTGCCTTACCGCTTGGCGATAGCCCAACAGCGAACAACTTATTTAGACATATAGTCAAAAACAATCCGTTCTGAATAATGGTGCGGAAGGAGAGACTTGAACTCTCACACCTTGCGGCGCCAGAACCTAAATCTGGTGCGTCTACCAATTCCGCCACTTCCGCATCGCTGTTTAGTCTCTAGCTAAGAGTATAGTTATCTAAGATGATTGGTTAATCTTAGTAACGTTGTTTTTCTAAAGGCTCTTTAAAAAAGCACTTAGAAAATGGTGGCTACGACGGGATTCGAACCTGTGACCCCATCATTATGAGTGATGTGCTCTAACCAGCTGAGCTACGTAGCCATTTATTTTTCTCTGCGGTATCGCTGAGAACGGAGCGGATTATGCGGATATCACTGCAAGCCGTCAATAGTTTTTTGGAGAAAATTTGCGTAAATCAATCGTTCGCTTTCTTTTTAAACAAAGAGGCGTATTTGTGATCTAAAACTGTCGTTATTCTTGCAGATAAATCTCAGTTAAATGTTTGAAGGTTGATAGTAAATTACGAACGGATATTTTGAGCACATATAAAAACAGCCAGCAATTGCTGACTGTTTGATGGTATTTTAAACGCTTAGCTTAAACGTTGAAGCGGAAGTGAATCACATCGCCATCTTTTACAATGTAATCTTTACCTTCTAGACGCCATTTACCAGCATCTTTAGCACCACTTTCACCGTTAAATTCGATAAAGTCGTCATAACCGACAACTTCAGCGCGGATAAAGCCTTTTTCAAAGTCTGTATGGATCTTACCCGCTGACTGAGGCGCTGTTGCACCGACAGGGATAGTCCATGCACGTACTTCTTTTACGCCTGCAGTGAAGTATGTTTGCAGTGTAAGTAGATCGTAACCAGAACGGATAACACGGTTAAGGCCTGGTTCTTCAATACCCATGTCAGCAAGGAACTCTTCACGATCTTCGTCATCAAGCTCTGAAAGCTCAGATTCGATAGCTGCACAAACTGGAACAACCACATTGTTCTCTTTCGCTGCGAACTCACGCACTGCATCTAGGTATGGGTTATCTTCAAAACCATCTTCGTTCACGTTAGCGATGTACATTGTTGGCTTTAGCGTTAGGAAGTTAAGGTAACCAACGGCTGCTAGCTCTTCTTTAGCAAGCTCAACCGTACGTGCCATGCCGCCTTCAGTTAGAACAGGTAGTAGCTTTTCAAGGACTGTTAGCTCAAATTTAGCGTCTTTATCGCCACCTTTTGCTTTCTTAGCATTACGCTGGATAGCACGCTCACATGAATCAAGGTCAGCCATAGCAAGTTCAAGGTTGATCACCTCGATATCTTCGATTGGTGACACTTTACCTGCAACGTGAACAATATTCTCGTTCTCGAAACAACGAACAACGTGACCAATCGCATCAGTTTCACGGATGTTTGCTAGGAATTTGTTACCCAGACCTTCACCACGTGATGCACCCGCAACCAGACCAGCGATATCCACGAACTCCATCGTTGTCGGAAGAACCTTCTGTGGGTTAACGATCTTTGCTAGAGCATCTAGACGTAGATCTGGCACAGGTACTACGCCCGTGTTTGGCTCGATAGTACAGAAAGGGAAGTTAGCGGCTTCGATACCCGCTTTAGTGAGTGCGTTAAACAGAGTTGACTTACCTACGTTTGGTAGACCAACGATGCCACATTTAAAACCCATGATAGTAACCTTATTCAGCTTTGAACGTGTGTAAGCGGTTTTGTGCTTTAGTTAGGCCATCCTTAATAAGGATATCTAAGCAGCGAACGGATTCGTCAACAACAGCGTCAAGACACTCTTGTTCTTTTGCTGGTGCTTTGCCTAACACATAACCTGATACTTTATCTTTGTGTCCAGGATGGCCAATGCCAATTCTGAGACGGTAAAATTCTTTGTTATTCCCGAGTTTACTGATGGTATCACGCAGACCATTATGGCCTCCGTGTCCCCCCCCTTTTTTGAACTTAGCGACTCCTGGCGGAAGATCAAGTTCATCGTGTGCCACCATGATCTCTTCAGGCTTGATTTGATAAAACTTAGCAAGTGCTGCGATTGCTTTACCAGATAGGTTCATAAAAGTGGTTGGGATCAGCAGGCGGAGATCTTCACCATTGAGCATAATGCGTCCAGTGTATCCAAAGAATTTCGCTTCATTCTTTAGGATCACATTGTTTGAGCGCGCTAACTCTTCAACTACCCACGCCCCAGCATTGTGACGTGTCTTAGCATATTCAGGTCCAGGGTTCGCTAGACCAACGAGTAATTTAATCTGTTGACTCAAGGTAAGATCTCTTCGGGTATTTTGAAAGCGCAGTATGATAGCACAGAAATAATAAACCGTGCATTTTCGAGAAAAGATAGCGCTTCCTGGGATGTAAAGGGCAATGTTTTACCTAATTATTAGCGCCACTACGTAAAAAACCAGCATTGCTGCTGGCTTTGTCACTCGGTCTACCTTGGGAAAGAGAGGTTATTTCTTTTTGTGGTAGTTTGGATCAGTCTTACAAGCACTGTTATGGCTTTTGCCGTAGAGATATAAGCTATGGTTCGTCAACGTCATATTGTAGTTCTGAGCGATTTCATTTTGACGCTGCTCAATGACTTCATCTGAAAACTCGATGACTTCACCACAATCAAGACACACAAGGTGATCATGGTGGTGTTGTGTTGCCAGTTCAAAGACAGACTTTCCGCCTTCAAAATGGTGACGCGTTACGATACCTGCATCATCAAATTGGTTAAGTACGCGATAGACGGTAGCGAGGCCAATCTCTTCGCCTAAATCGATGAGCTTTTTGTATAAGTCTTCAGCGCTGATATGCTGACAATCTGGTTGCTGCAGTAGTTCTAATATTTTTAACCTAGGCAGGGTGACTTTAAGACCTGCATCCTTTAAGGCTTTATTATTGTCCGGCATATACGTTCCTGTTGACGATCTTCATCTTTCACATGAATTTAGTTATGTCTCGATTATATGGCAAGCGAGGAAAACAATAAACCTTGAACTTCAAAGGGATAAACCGAAGTCTAAAATTCGAGTAGATAAAAGTGCGACAGCTGGTCTGATGAGTTACAATTGTGTAACAAATGTAGACAGTTAGATTTATCTCGATATGTTCGACAAGATTTATAAACCCAATGTAGTTCGCTTCGCTCTAAACATATGGCCACCTTTTTGGGGGGCAGGCATTAAAATCATTTCGATCAGTGATGATTTTCGCCAGGTAAAAATGCGTTTAAAGCTACGTTGGTGGAACAAGAATGCCAATCGAACACAATATGGCGGCAGTATGTTTTCTCTTACCGATCCTGTTTACGCTTTGATGTTAATGGGGATTTTGGGGCCAAAGTATTATGTTTGGGATAAAGAGGCAAGCATCAACTTTATTAAACCAGGTGGCACAGATCTGTACGCGGATTTTGAGTTGAGTCAGCAGCAACTCGATGAAATTTGGGCGCTAACTTCGACAGGTGAAAAGTGCTTTCCAGAGTTTGTCGTACATGTAAAAGATCGCTCAGGTGAGGTTGTCGCCGAGGTAGAACGCAAGCTTTATATTCGGAAGAAACCGCAGCATAGGGAAGCCTAACTATGACTAAATTGTGAATGGTCATACACAGTTAGATACAAAAAAACCCAAGCAGTGAGGCTTGGGCTTTTAATGCAATCTAAGTCAGATTAGTCAGCTAGCTCTGCTAGGCACATCTCTTCAAATAGTTGCTTACACCAGTTGTTAACGCGCTCTTCAGTCAGCTCTGGTTGACGATCTTCGTCGATACACAGACCAACAAACTGAGAATCGTCGCCTTCAACAAGTGCTTTAGATGCTTCGAACTCGTAGCCGTCTGTTGATGTTTGACCAAGGATAGTACCGCCCTTCGCTTCAACAATATCACGCACTGTGCCCATCGCATCACAGAAGTACTCAGCGTAGTCTTCTTGGTCTCCACAACCGAAGATAGCCACAAGTTTAGTAGAGAAATCCACTTGCTCTAGCTCTGGGAAAAAGTCGTCCCAATCACACTGAGCTTCACCGTAGTACCAAGTCGGGATACCAAGTAGCAGTAGGTCGAAGTTATCGACATCTTCTTTACTACTCTTCGCGATATCTTGTACGTGAATCAGTTGTTTACCTAGTTGCTTTTGAATCATCTTAGCAACAGCTTCAGTGTTACCTGTATCGCTGCCGAAAAAGATACCTACACTTGCCATAGATTCTCTACCTTTGTTTGTTTAGTGTTGGCTAAATAGGGCCACATTGGAATACATCTGCAATGTGTTGATGAACTCAGAGTCCAGTCCCTTCCCAGCTGATTTGGATAATCCCTTTTGCGATAAATCCAGCACAACCCAAAAAGAGCACAAGCCAGACAATACGACGACCAAAGGGTGGAACATTAGCCTGTTTGAGTACGTCCTTTATTGCCATACCGATCAAGAAGAAGATCGCTGCAAATAGGAGGTCTAAACCAATGGATTCCAACACGTTCATGTAGTCGTAGAGCATACTTTCCCTTTATGCCAAATTGCTTGGGCGCACTATACCACTGTTATCCACTAAAGTTAATGATTCCTGTTTAACAATAATACATAGATTAAAAAGGAAAGAAGTTACTTTGATTTATCTAGGAACTTGGTGATTGCTCTAAGGACTTCCGCAGGTTTCTCTGCATGCAGCCAGTGTCCTGTGTTGGCGATAATGTGAGCTTTTGCCAAGGGGAACTGAGCTTTGATTTGTGGTTGGTGCTCTGCAGAAATATAGTCAGAGTCAGCTCCTTTCATAAACAAGGTAGGTTTAGAATAGGGCTGACCTTGTGACCAACCGACGATGTCTTGGTACTGCTCCAGTAATGTATCCACATTGAAGCCCCAGACTATAACGCCATCTTGGGTGTACATCGATTTCGAGAGAAACTGCCGTACGCCATCAATCTCGATATGTTGTTGAAGAATCACCATCGCTTCTTTTCGAGATTTTGGACGCCGCTCATTGACGGCCTGAAGGCCGGAAAACACATTGTCGTGACGATGCGTTTGGTAGGCGACGGGAGACATATCCATTACAACCAGCTGTTTCACACGCTCTGGTTGCGTACTTGCCAATTTCATCGCCACTTTGCCGCCCATTGAATGGCCAACGACAATGCACTGATGAATGCCGAGATGATCTAAAAGTGCGCTAATATCGCCCGCCATGCTGGCATAAGAGTGGTCTTTTGAATGGAATGATCGTCCGTGATTTCGCAGATCAACGCTGATCACTTGATAGCGTTCTTGTAGACCTCGTGCTAGTAGCCCGAGGTTATCAAGGCTACCGAACAGGCCATGTACAAGAAGGAGGGGTTCGCCGTTTCCTTGAATTTTGTAGTTGAGCAGTTTATCCATAGTTTTCTTTTTATGATGGTGTTATTTGCAGGATCATCCCTAGCATCTTGGGTTGACTTGGGTATAATTCCTCAGAGTTTAAACATTGAGATTGTGAAAAGCGAATGAAAACAATTGAGGTTGATGAGGATCTTTACCGCTACATTGCTAGCCAAACCCAACATATCGGTGAGAGTGCGTCAGACATTTTACGACGTCTGCTAAAAGTCGATGGGGAACAACAAACTGCACCGATTGTGCAGGTAGCAGCTGAGCCGGTAGAGCAGCCACAAGGTATCGTAGTCAGTAAGGATGCTGGGCGCGTCAACGGTGTAGATAGCATCAAGGAGATGCGCTCACTGCTTATTTCAGATGAGTTTGCTGGCCTGAAGAAAGCGATTGATCGCTTTATGCTAGTTCTATCAACGCTATATACTCTCAATCCAGCTGACTTTTCGGAAGCGATGCAGGTTAAAGGCCGTAAGCGAGTCTACTTTGCTGAGAACGAACAAACTTTGCTGGAAGGTGGCAAGACAACCAAACCGAAAGCGATTCCAAACACACCGTTCTGGGTGATAACCAACAACAATACCAGCCGCAAACGTCAGATGGTTGAGCAGTTGATGGTGAGAATGAGTTTCCCAGCAGACTTGATTGAAAAAGTCACACTGTCAATTTAAAGAAATTGGACACAAACCTCATAATACGATTATAAACATCAGTATTATGAGGTTTTTTGTTTTTTCGTTATTAAAGAAAGGATGTCGAAATGGCTATGCACCCTCGTGCGGGACAAAAGGCTTTGCAAGAAGACCTGCACAACATTCCTGCCCTAGTTTCTAACTACTACTTACTTCAACCAGAAGCCGCTAACCTAGAACACAAGGTTCAGTTCGGTACATCTGGTCACCGTGGTACGGCAGATAAATCTACATTTAATGAAAACCACATTCTGGCGATCGCACAAGCGGTAGCGGAAGTGCGTGCTGAACACGGAACAACAGGTCCAATGTTTGTCGGTAAAGACACTCACGCCCTATCCGAGCCAGCATTCTCAAGCGTGGTTGAAGTTTTAGTAGCCAATGGCGTTCAAGTTATCGCTCAAGCTGATAATGGTTACACACCGACCCCAGGTGTCTCTCACGCTATTCTTACTCACAACCTAGAGAGTGATGCTAAAGCCGATGGTATCGTGATTACTCCATCCCATAACCCGCCGCAAGATGGTGGCATCAAGTACAACCCTGTACACGGTGGCCCAGCTGAAGGTGAGTTAACTCAGGCGATTGAGGACCGCGCTAATCAACTGATTGCTGAGGGCCTGCAAGGCGTGAAGCGCATGAAGCTTGCTGATGCAAAAGCATCAGAGTTGTTCGTTGAGAAAGACCTTGTTGCACCATACGTGGCGGATTTGACCAATGTGATCAACATGGAAGCGATTCAGAATGCTGATCTAAAAATTGGTGTTGACCCACTAGGTGGCAGCGGTATCGATTATTGGCGTCAAATTGCGAAAGCGTACAACTTAAACCTGACGCTAGTGAGTGAGGCAATCGATCCTAGCTTCCAGTTTATGTCGCTAGACAAAGACGGTGTGGTACGCATGGACTGTTCTTCGCCATACGCGATGGCAGGCTTGCTTGCACTAAAAGATGAATACGACTTGGCATTCGGCAACGACCCAGATTACGACCGTCATGGTATCGTGACACCGAAAGGTCTGATGAACCCTAACCACTTCCTAGCGGTGTGTATTGATTACCTATACCGTCATCGTGAAGGTTGGGCGAAAGATGTCGCAGTAGGTAAAACCCTGGTATCAAGTGCACTTATTGACCGCGTTGTCGCTGATCTAGGCCGCGAACTGTGTGAAGTCCCAGTGGGCTTTAAATGGTTTGTTGATGGTCTTTACTCTGGTAAGTTCGGCTTTGGTGGTGAAGAGAGCGCGGGTGCATCATTCCTGCGTAAAGACGGCACGCCTTGGTCAACGGACAAAGATGGTATTATCTTATGTCTACTGGCTGCAGAAATTACAGCAGTAACCGGTAAGAACCCACAAAAGTACTACGAAGAGCTGGCTGCTAAGCACGGTGAATCTAAATATAACCGCATTCAAGCTGTCGCTAATGGCCCGCAAAAGGATGTTCTTAAGAAGCTATCTCCAGAGATGGTATCAGCAGAAACGCTTGCTGGTGATGCAATCACTGCGCGCCTAACGCATGCTCCAGGCAATGGTGCTGCGATCGGTGGCCTTAAAGTAACTACCGAAAACGGTTGGTTTGCTGCTCGTCCATCAGGTACAGAAGACATCTACAAGATCTACTGTGAAAGCTTTAAAGGCGAAGACCACTTGAAGCAGATCGAAGCGGAAGCGCAAGAAATTGTGAATCAGGTATTTGCTGAGGCTGGCCTCTAGTAGCCTTACCGCAGAAAATGCATACGAGTGAAAGGGTTGAAGCCTAGGCTTTAACCCTTTTTTATTATCTAGGCGTCTCAGACTTCGATACGGTCAAAAAAGTCAAAGATAATTGAGTGCTGATAAGGCATCACGGGTGCCTATGCGGGGTTGACGACATTGACTGGGGTACCGTCAAGGTAGCTTTGGATATTACCAGCAACCATCGACATGATACGCTGTCTGGCATCGAGTGTAGCCCATGAGATGTGTGGCGTAATGACACAGTTGCTTGCTGTCAGCAACGGGTTGTTCTTCGCCGGAGGCTCTTGCCATAACGTATCCAACGCAGCGCCTGAAATCGCGCCCTGGTTGAGCACCTTTGCCAACGCCTCCTCATCAACCAGCTGCCCGCGAGAGGTATTGATCAAAAACGCACTCTGCTTCATTTTTTGTAGCGTGGCTGAATTGATCATGTTCTCTGTGGTGGGCAGGGCGGGGCAGTGCAGTGACACGAAATCAGATTGAGTTAATAACGTCTCTAGCGCTACCTTTTGATGAGGGTAGCTAGGATCTTGGCGATTAAACTCATCATGAGCGATGACGTTCATACCAAAAGCCGAGCCAATCGCCCCTACTTGCTGACCAATATTGCCAAAGCCGACGATCCCCAGAGTTTTACCCGATAACTCCAGTTGTGGTGTTAGCCAGTAGGTCCAATCTTGGTTTCTACTCCAGCCAAGATTTTGCTTCACATCATCACTCATCGCGCTAACGTTTCGAGCGAAGTTGAAGATATGAGCGAACACCATTTCAGCGACCGTTTGTGTGCCATAGACGGGCACGTTCAGTACTGGGATACCCTTCTCCTTGGCATATTCGGTGTCGACAACGTTGTAGCCGGTGGCAAGCACCGCAATACACTCAAGCTCTGGACACGCGTCAATCACTTGCCTACAAATCGGTGTCTTGTTGGTCAATATAATGCTCGCGTTTTTGGCTCTTTCGATGACTTCTTCAGTGCCACCTGTGCTGCGGTCATAGGCTTTAAATACACCCAGAGCCTCAATCGGAGCCCAAGGGTTATCACCTGGGTTTAGTGTGTAGCCATCTAAGCAGACAATGGTTTTCATACAATTTCCTTAAGATGTCGCAAGTCGGTTTTTGACGGTGCTAAATAGTGTTCGTATCCCACGGTTAACCGCTGGGATTTGGCTACAGATGATCATCACAATCACACACACCAAAATAAGAGAAATAGGGCGCTCAATCATGGGCATCAAACTACCGCCGGTGGTTTTAAGGCCGGTTCTAAGCGAGGTATCTGCCATAGGTCCAAGAATCACACCGATGACCAGTGGCGCGATAGGCACTTTTAGTTTCATAAAGAAGTAGGAGATGATGCCGATAATGCCCATCAGATAAAGGTTGAAGACTCGCATCCCTAGAGCGAATGAGCCGATAACACACAGTACCGCGATGAGAGGCATAAACAGCGTTTGCGGGATACGAAGAATATGGATGACCTGCTTAGACAGAATCATGCCGCATACCCACATCGCAATTGCTGCAGCGAAAAGAATCGCCGTTACTTCTGGAATAAACGATGGGTTGGTTTTCAGAAGCATCGGGCCTGGCGCGACGTTATGTAGCATAAGAGCGCCGAGTAGCATTACCGCTGGTGGAGAGCCTGGGATGCCGAGACTGAGTAGTGGGATCATTGCGCCGCCTACACAGGCTTGGTTCGCCGTCGAGGTGGAGATGACTCCCTCAGGCGCTCCTTTACCAAATGTTTCCGGCTTTTTACTGGTTTTGCGGGAAATACCATAGGCTACCCACGCAGCAATGTCCTCACCAATGCCGGGCACTGCACCTATGCCAACACCGGTAAGCGCAGATGCGATGATATTGCGTGTGTTTTTGAACATGGTTTTAAAGTCGGGAAGCAGCTTACCAATCGATTTGGCGTTCATCGATTTCATCTTCATCTTCGACTCTAGCACCGACATGATTTGCGGGATACCAAAGGCACCGATCAGTACAGGTACGACATCGATACCGTTATCGAGTTCGTGGATACCCATAGTAAAGCGGGGGTACATCTGCATATGGTCTTGGCCAATGGTCGATAACCAAATACCGAAAAGACCCGCGATCCAACCTTTAATCGCCAGCTCTGGTGACGTTAAACTGCCTGAAATCAAGATACCGAATAACGCCAACAAAAAGTATTCGTATGAGGTGAACTGTAGAGCGGCCTTAGCGATAACGGGTGACAGTAGAGCGACAAACACCATACCAATGGCCGAGCCTATCAGTGACGAGGTAGTGGCTAAACCAAATGCGCGCCCAGCTTGTCCTTGCTGGGCCATAGGATAACCATCCATTGCAGTCGCCGCGGAAGCGGCGGTGCCCGGAATATTGAGCAAGATTGAGGTGTACATACCACCGTAAACGCCGCCGACATAGATTGAAAGCAGTGCTAGCAACGCGGTTTGGTTGTCCAAGCCATAGGTAAGTGTGGTAAGCAGTGCCACACCCAACGTCGCCGTTAGACCGGGCATTGCCCCAAAAATAATCCCCAAAAATGTACTGCCAACGAGAATTAAGATCAGCAGTGGCGAGGTGAAAATATGCCAAAACATACTTCCGAATGTAGATAGAATATCCATGTTCTTCACCTTTTAGAATGCATCTTCGAGCGCTTGCATGTCTTCATCTGAAAGCTGCATTGCTTCTGTCTGTTTCGGTGGTGCTAAATAGGTGTAATAGGTTTGGTTGAATACTTGCTCAACGATCAGGCCTTCATTAGGAAGTGGCACCAACAAGAAGTATCTGAAGATCGGGCAAAGTACAGCCGGGAAGACGATGCTGATAATGAGTAATCTCCTCACTTTTGCCGTCATATCCGCAGTTTGTTGCTTCGCTGCATGGAAAAGGTAACCCGACATTACGATCGCACTGATAACCAGCACGACATCGGTTGTATATGGGTAGGCCGTGTTAACATATTCAGAGGCTCCCGATCCGAACAGCATCAGCGAAATGACAATGGTCGTTGAGTAAATTTTCAGTAGTTGCTTCGTGATGTTTTCCGTGTCTAAGTAATAAAGGCCAATGTAGAATATTAGAAATACGGCCGATGCAAGGAAGAAGTCATACCAAGTGATCAACACGTAGATGTAGGTGATGATGCCGCCACCGGAGATAAGAAAACCAGTAGGGTTAATGTTTTTGTAATGTTTTGCTAGCAGCGCTTTACCCTGCTCTGCTTTACTTTTTAAGAATACTGACAGCCCAGCAGCAAACAGTGAGCAGCCAATAAAAAGAGGCAGAAGCCCAGGTGATTCGTACCATTCAGTCGTTACACCGCCAACCGTACCAGAGAAAGGCATGGTTAAAGAGTTGGCAACTACGATTAATGCAAACACCATAACCACAAGTGAGAACGCGAAGTCCCATCCATGCATCTGCTGTTGCTCTAACGTCTCTTTGTCCTGTTCTTCGTGTTCTGATAGTTCATTTTGAGAAGACATCTTTGCCCCCAAATAGCAAATCGTCAATTAAGAAAAGGCAGACCAGCCACACTCGGTGACTGGCCGATGAGTGCATTACTCGGGCTTAGGAATCCCCAATGTTTCTGGGCTAATCTTCGCGGCCTCTAAATCCCATAGTGTCCAGCTAAATAGCGACTCCAGACGAGCCATGCGCTCATTCGCTTTTTTGCCGAACTCACCCACGAGTTCATAGTGGTTTTCATTTGCGTAGGTCTGTACTTCTTCGCTTTGCATTGCACTTGCAAATGCCTTCGCAACGGTTTTCTTAATCTCTACCGGCGTTTCTTTCTTCATCGCGAAGCCGATGGCCTGTGAGATAGGTAGGTATTCTTGTAGAACTGGATAGGTTTGCAAGCCAGATGGAATCTCTATATCACCAACGGTAAATGGGTTTTCAGTTAGGGTTGCTAGTGCTTTAAAGTCGCCCGATTGGATTAACTGGTTTTGCTCGGCTACAGACGTAATCACCACATCGACTTCGCCACTTAGGGCCGCGTTTTGGCTTCGAGATGATCCTGGGAATGGGATGAAGTTCATCTCTCCATTAATGCCTTTCTCAAACGCTAAGTAGTTGATATGGTGAAGTGAACCAGCCGATCCTGCGCCCACCCGCACTTTTCCTGGGTTCTCTTGAACGTGCGCAACAAGCTCTTCGATGGTATTAAATGGGGAGCTTTTAGACACGGATATCACATCAGGTGAGCTGGCTACGATAAAGTAGTCAAACACGTCCATGCGATTGTCCCAACCACCCATTACCGCAGCCGCCACGTTCGACTCAGATAGACCGACGAAGGTATAGCCATCAGGTGCTGAATTATAGCCTTCCAACAAGCCGACTGAGCCAGATACGCCGCCAGGTTTGTTAATCACATTGATATTCGTTCCGAGGTACTTGGCCATCGACGCAGTTGCAACACGGTTAATAACGTCAGTACCACCCCCTGCAGACCAGGTAACAACGTCAGTAATGTTGCGCGTAGGGTAATGCTCAACGGCGCTTGCACTTGTTGTACTAAGGGTAAGTGCAGTGGCTAAAACACTTGTCAGTAGAGTTCTTATCTTCATTTGTTTCACCTTGTTTGAATGCAGTATCTGATCTTGTGCCAGACTATTACTGCTGGTTACTCGACTGGGGTTAGATTTTGATGAAATAGCTCTCTAAATCGGCCCAGATATCCATGTACTCTTTCTTTCTCAAACTTTCGCCAAAAGTCTCCATACCGATCGTGTCGATGCGCGAGGAGATACGATTAGTCATTCGAATGTTCGCTTCAAACATCTTTACAATATCCCATCGAGTCGGAGAGGTATCTGATGTAAGCCAACCTTGGTAGTTAAACTTCTTCAGATAGTAAATAAATTCAATATATTGCATTAAGCTTCTGCTTCCACAGAAGTAATCCCAGTCCCACTTACCGTCGTTATCGTTGATATGGATGTAGTACTTCATATCGAGAGAATTGAGCAGGGCGAGCTCTTCGGCCGGGTTGTTGTCTCCATAAAGCGAATGACCGTAGTCTAGAGTGACGCCAATATTGGGATTGCCAATGTCTTTGATTAGACAGATGGTCTTGGCGGCATTATCGAGGTAACAACGCCCACGTACTTCGTTGGGTTTGTACTCAATGAACAGAGGGATGTGCGGTTTGTAGTCGCCAGCTTCGCCAAAGGTTTCGCACAGACGCTGCCATGTTTCAACATAGTCTGCTTGGAAGCTAAACTCATAGCCATCGCTTAAAGGGCAGCACTGAACTTTGTCTGCTCCCACTTCTTCTGCGTAGTCTTTTGCCTCTTTGATAAAGCTAACCGCTCGCTCGCGTACGGCCTTATCTGGGGAGGTCAACCCACCAGAAATGAATTCTTTCTCCACCTTAACATTGACGTTGATACACGCCACTTTCACATCATATTTGACTAATAACAGCTTGAGCTCGGCCAGATTGTCGTAGTTCACTTCGTAGGGGTACACCAACTCGGCCCCCGTCATACCGTCGATAGTACGAAGTGTTTGTAGTTTCTGTTCCAGCGTTTTGGGTTCGTTATATTCAGAGAAACGATCCCTTTGCTGGCCTAAAAACGGGGTAATTACAGCGTGCTTAAACATAAATCTCCTTAGGCACTTGCCTAAATTTCATTGCTAAACGGTAGGTTCGGCCAACACCAACATGGCACTGGCGCAGTCGATGATGTGTTTGGAAGACAACCCATACTTGTCTAGAAGCAGTGGATATGCTCCGGATTCAGCGAAGGTGTCGTCTAGCCCTAGGTGATCGAACTGTGCGTGAATCTGCTCTTTTGCCATCCGAGTAGCGATGTCATAAGCCATACCGTTACGTTTTTGATGACCCTCAGCGACAATGACGCGACCTGTTTTTTTGATAGAAGCACTGATGGTTTTCCAGTCCAATGGCTTGACACTGTAGGCATCGATAAGCTCTACGTTGATTCCAGCCGCTTTGAGTTCGTTGGCCGCGTCAAGCGCTTGGAATAGGATGTCACCATAGGAAATAAGGGTGATATCAGCCCCTTTCGATAAGGTATTGCTGCCGCCACACTTAAACTCTGCGGTTTCATCGTAGAGCTCATAGTAGGCATCGCGCATTAGGCGGCAGTATACTGGGCCTTGCGTTTCCATAGTGACATCGAACAGGGCTCGGCTAGACGCACTATCACATGGGGCAAAAACATGCATATTCGGTAGCGTTGACATTAACGCCATATCTTCAGAGGCTTGGTGCGTGACACCATCAATAGCGGCTGTTGTGCCGCCGTGAGATGACATTAATTTAACGTTGAGGTTCGGATAGCAAATGAAGCTTCGTACGCTCTCTAGTGCTCGCATAGTCAGGAACACGCCGTAACCTGCTACTACAACAGGTCGACCATTTGCTGCCATACCTGACGCTGAAGCCATCATGCCAAACTCGGCGATGCCCATTTGAAAATAGCGGTCAGGGTATTTGTTGTTGAAGAGATAAGAGTTGGTGGAATAACCAATGTCAGCTTCAAAGACCGCAAAATCAGTGTTTAGTTCGCCGTACTCAACCATTCGCTCGGCGAAGGCAAGACGTGTCGGTGTATTGGATTTAGTGACTGTAAGCATGTGAATACCTTTCCTTAAATTAAGCGATCAACTCAGCTCGAGCAGCTCGGAACTCGTCATCGCTTGGCGCTTTACCGTGCCAATTGCGAACGTCTTCCATGAAGTTAACGCCTTTACCCTTGACGGTGTTGGCGACGATACAGGTAGGTTTGCCTTTATATTCGCGCGCTTCATTAAGCGCACTCAAAATCTGTTCGATGCTGTGACCGTCGATCGTCATCACATTCCATCCAAAAGAAGCAAACTTATCCTCAATGCTGAGAAGCGGCATGATTTGGTCGCTAGTGCCATCCATCTGTAGATTGTTTTTGTCGACAAAGAAAACCAGATTGTCGAGCTTGTACTTAGCTGCTGCCATCGCGGTTTCCCAAACGACCCCCTCATTTAACTCACCATCACCGAGAAGGGAGTAAACACGGCGCCCGTCTTTTGCAAGTTGGCCTTCCAATGCCATACCGGTAGCGGCGGCACAGCCGTGGCCTAGTGAACCTGTGGTAATGTCGATCCCTGGAGTGCTCTTCATGTCAGGGTGTCCCTGCAAAATGCTATTAATCTGCCTTAGTGTCTGAAGGTGTGACTTATTGAAATAGCCAAGACGCGACAGGCAGGCATACCACACTGGACATGCGTGACCTTTGGAGAGAACGAAACGGTCGCGATTGCTCTGCTTTGGATTAGTGGGGTCGAGATTGTTCATTTCAGAAAAATAGAGCGTCGTGACAATTTCAGCAGCCGAGAACGAACCACCAATGTGACCAGATTGGGCTTGATAAACCATATCGAGAATATCAATCCTGACGTCATTCGCTATTTTGTATAGCTCGTCTACACTTATTTTGGACATAAGTGCCCCTCCTTAAATAGGATATAATTCAAAGGTTAGTTATTTGGTTTTATGCTACTTATCTAAGAAGTGGTAATTTTCTAAGAATTCAATAAATTGCTTAGATACCTGATCCCAGTGTGTTAAATGCATTTCTCTCGCTTCGTCAATATTGCCAGACTGTAGAGTGTCAATTAATTTGTTATGTTCGATAATCGAATCCCAAGGTAAGGGCCTAAGTTTAATGACAATATCTTTGCAGCGCTTATTTTGTTCGTTATATTTCCTGGCAGTTTCTATAAGTCGAGAGTTTTCAGTATATTGAAAAATCTGGTCATGAAACGCAAAGTCATGTATCGCCCATTTTTGAATGTCGTTATCATCAAGTGCTTGTTCCATTTGGGCTGTGTAGTTACGAAGTATATTCAATTGCTCTTCGGTTAGCCCCTTTGATATGCAAATATCGAGTGCCATCACTTCCAAATGAGCGATCAGCTCGTAAAGCTCTTCTACGTCACGTCTTGACAATGCACATATCTTTAGTCCGTGCCTTGGGTGGAGTTTTATCAGCCCATCTTGTTGTAGCCTTAGCAGAGCTTCTCTCACAGGAGTTCTGCTAAAGCCACAGATTTCGACCGCCTCATCAACCAGTAATTGCTGATTTATTCTGAATTTGTTCTCTAAAATCATACATTTAAGCTTGTTGTAAGCTTGCTCTGATAGTTTCATAGTGATTACCACTGTCTCCATTCAAAAACCAAGGTTTGAGCCAAATCAATTAATTTACTACCGCATTCAATAAAAAATTTATTAAAACATCCGTTAATTGCTACTGAGTATAAAATATACAGTGCACTTCAAACGCGACCTGAGTCACGGTAATTAATAAAAATTAACATATTTTGCTAGTGAATTAATGTACAAAAAAAGAATATTAAAACACTAGGTTGGTGAAATAATTTATTTTGCAAATACGCAAACTTACAGAAAGAAAATATAAAAGAATTTTATTTAATGGTTAATTTACAGAATTAATAAGAAATAAATTAATAAATTCTTTGTGACTCAATTCAAATATGGCTTGTGAAAAATGAAGTACTTTAATAATGAGTGTTGTTCAATCCACTTTATTAATTGGGGGGTTATATGAGTATTGCAATTGGCTGCGATGACGCGGCAGTGAATTTAAAATATGAGCTTTGTAATCATTTAGATAAGTTAGGTTATAAATACATCGATTATAGTGAGGCTCCAAGAGGTGTGTCTAACTTATACGCAGATATCGCTGAACGTGTCGCTAAAAAAGTGGCCGATAATACTCATGAGCGCGGAATTATTGTTTGTGGTACCGGTATCGGTGTGTCTATTGTCGCTAACAAGGTGCCGGGTATACGTGCTGCATTATGTCATGACGTTTTTTCTGCAGTGAGAGCAAGAAAGAGTAACGGTGCGCAGATCATCACGATGGGGGAGCGAGTGATTGGCGTCGAGCTTGCTAAAACCATCTTGGAGGCATGGCTAAATGCTGAAGAAATTGATGAATCCTCCAAGCCCAAAGTGCAAAGAATCTGCGAAATCGAAGCAGAAATTCACGCGGACTAGTGACGAAGGAGAGTGCGATGAGAAAACCAAAGAAATTGATTAACGACAAAAACGTTGTTGCGCGTGAGCAATTCGAAGGCTTTGTGGCGGCGATGCAAATTGACCTGGAGCCTATCTCACAGTTTACCTGCGCAATCCGTAAGGCACCACTCAATGGCAAGGTTGCCGTGTTTACAGGAGGCGGTGCTGGTCACGAGCCTATGTATGGTGGCTATGTTGGTGAGGGTCTAGCGGATGCGGTTGCCATTGGTGATGTATTTGCGGCACCGACACCTGATGCCATTTTCGAAACCGCTATGGCGCTCAATGCCGAAAATGGTGTGGTGTTTATTTACGGCAACTATGCCGGTGACAACATGAACTTCGATATAGCTGCTGAACTGTTGGAAGACGAGGGTGTTAGAACTCATACAGTCAGGGTCAATGATGACGTTATTTCAGCACCAATGGACAACCAAAAGGAGCGTCGAGGCATAGCCGGGGCGTTATTTGTTCTCAAAATAGCCGGTGCCGCAGCGGCACGAGGAGACAGTTTTGAACAAGTCGTTGCTGCTGCCGAGTATGCACTAAAACGAACCAGCTCTATTGGTGTTGCTCTCGGTCCATGTGCGATTCCAAGGAATGACGAGTTTAATTTCCAGATCGCCGACGATGAGATTGAGGTTGGAATGGGCCTGCATGGTGAGCCGGGAGTGGGTAAATCGCCGCTCTCTAGCGCAGATGATGTGGTATTGGACGTGATGTCCAAACTTGAGCATGAGGCTGGCCTTCAAGCAGGTGATGAGGTCGCTGTGTTAGTCAATAACCTTGGAGCTTCGACTCAAATGGAACTGCTTATCGCCAACCGAACTGTTCATCGATTCCTAAATGAAAAAAGGGTGACCGTGGTTGATAACCTGATTGGTGGATATTGCACGTCGCTGGAAATGTCGGGTTGGTCTATCTCACTTCTTAAACTCGATGATCAACTGAAGTCACTCTATCAAGCCCCTTGTCAATCGTTCGCGTTGAGGAAATAACCATGAATCAAAATGAAACTAAACAGATGCTCAAGTATATGTCATTGAATATGGTAAAGAGTGAACCGTTACTAACTCGAATGGATCAGGCCATTGGCGATGGTGACCACGGTCTTGGTATCGAACGCGGTTTTCAAAATGTCTATGACATGATTGAACTCGATTTTGAAGCCAGCAATGTCGGCGAAGTATTTACCAAAGTTGGCACCAAACTTTTAACTACGATGGGAGGGGCTTCAGGAGCGATCTTTGGCACCCTGTTTAGAGCGGGTGGAAAAGCAGTAGCTGGAAAGTCAGAACTCACTACCTCAGGGATCGCACTATTTTTGGCTGCTGGACTTGAAGGTATTTGCAAGCGCGGTGGCGCGGATGAAGGTGCAAAAACGATGATTGATGCTTTAGCTCCGGCCGCACGAATGGCACGTGAAGTGTCACATTTACCGTTAGTAGAATCGATGCCACTGATTGTTCAAGCGGCAAAGAATGGGGTTGAAGAGACAAAATCAATGATTGCCACCACGGGTAAAGCCAAAACGTTAGGTGAACGTTCTCTGGGGTATCCAGATCCCGGGGCCATATCTATGTCACTGATCTTGCAATTTATGCATGAATCGATGCTAGTGGGAGAGCCAGCATGAAAAAGATTTGGCTAGGCTCTAGTTGGAAAATGAATAAAACCCAGAGTGATGTGGTGAGATATTGTGAGTTTATAAAGCCTTATTTATCGGCCGTTGACGTCGAACTACAGACATTTTTAGTCCCGCCATTTCCGTATGTAAAGCAGGTGGGTTCATCGCTTGCCGAAACAGGGTGCTTGACGGGTGTTCAAAATGTGGGCTTTGAAAGTGCAGGTCCTTTCACCGGAGAGATATCGGTAGGAATGGCAAAAGACATAGGAGCAACGCTAGTCGAAATTGGTCATTCAGAGCGGAGAGAATGGTTTGGAGAAACGGATGCGACGGTAAATAAAAAGGTTAAGCTTTCGCTATTGGAAGGTCTAAAACCTTTGATTTGCGTTGGAGATACGATAGACGAAAAGCGTTGGGGCGTAACCGCGGAATCAATATCCCGCCAAGTAAAAATAGCACTCCACACAGTATCAGCTGATCTGGTAAGCCAAGTCATCATTGCGTACGAGCCTGTTTGGGCAATTGGAGAGCGGGGGTTACCTGCGACAACAGAAGAGGCTGAACATGGGTTATCGGCAGTTCGTCTTGCTCTTATTGAGCTCTATGGCAAAACAATCGCTGAAAAGGTACCACTGCTGTATGGAGGAAGTGTCAATATTCACAACGCTAAGATGTTACTGCGGCAGCAGAATATCGACGGATTGTTTGTGGGTAGAACAGCATGGCACCCAGAGGGGCTCTTACGATTAATTCGACTGGCTAGCGAAGTGATTGAGGAGCAAGCGTATGCTTGAAAACTATTCAGTAAGCACAGTTGCTTATGCTGGGCATAGTTTTGAAGATGCAATCAAGTCATTGGCACGGATAGGCGTGAGAAATGTCGAAGTCGCTCTAATTCAAGGTGCGATACATGAGTTAGATGAGTCAATGATTAATTCAGATTATGCGATTCAGATTCGTTCAGTTCTTAGTTGGCACAACATGAAATGTACTTCAATCGCTGCTCATTGCGAGATGACAGGCGAGAACTGCGCCGATCTCTTGTTAAGACGTGTCGAACTGTGTATCGCATTGTCTTGCTCTAGGCTAATTTTGTATGCTCCAAGAGAGGTGAGCTGGTCGAAGTTTTTCAGTGAGGCGAGACGAGCATTTGAGTTGGCTCGAACGTCAGGGATTAAGATACTGATTGAAAATGTGGGGGATAGAAAAAGCTATTTACTCAATGATGCGCGTGACTTTACTCAGTTTCTTAGCGATGTAGACACATCTGTGGTGGGTATTAATTTTGACCCAGGTAACTTTCTATCACATCGCCCCGAATTAGACGTTTTGGAGCACTCAATAGCGAGTTTGTCCGTTGCAGAGCATCTTCATTTAAAAGATCTTACCCTTAAAGAAGGGGTTTGGCAGTGCTGTGATATTGGCTATGGGCAGGGAAACTATCGTCGGTTACTTGTTCATGCGTTCACGAACAAGTGTATGCCTTTTTTTAGTCTGGAGCAGCCTTTGATGCTGGAGCGAGACCTTTACGGCAGAACGCGATTGAAATCTCAAAAGCAGTTAATGAGTATCGCTGACATTGAGAGTCGGCTAAAACGCTCCATTCAAACAATCAATGAGTGCTACGAACTGTCATCAGTGCAGAGCTAGTGATCGTTGGCGATAGCACAACATTAACGGAAGTGGTTTTAACAGCGCCACTCTATTCTCAAAATCCTTACAAAGGCCAGCCGTCTTTCACGATAAACCAAAATTGCCCAGTTTTCGTTTGTGTATGTGCAAAATTACCGTGAAGGTGCTCGAATATGCTGGAATAACTCGATGTACCTGCAGCCCATTCGACTTTTTCAAGAGTAAAAAGCTCTTCGGTTACTCGATGACGTTGGCTCTCATAGCACCAATAACCACTAATTTGACTTTGGTTTAGTTTATATCCTAAACAGTTGTCCGGTATAGGCTCCCCGTTAAATGGGTTGATGTAGAGTCGACCTTGCAACAGCAGATGTTCAGAAACTTGTGCTAGGCGAGGGTATTTTTGTAAAAAGGGAGAGGAGCGACACATTTTGAGCTGGTGGTTGAGCATGCGGCTCAGCTTTTTATCCAACTGATCATGGGCATTGGGTCCATACCAAGTGCCCTGATGTAGCAGGTAGAACTTTACAGCAACTTCCCAGTGTTCATGCTGATGGGTACGGGTATTTAGCAAAACAAGGTCAATGGCTCCCAGCGTTTTTCCTTGCTCATCATTGAGCTGAAGTTCCTCGATCTCAACAACATATTGTTTGGAGGCTTCCAATTGCTTGGTGCACAGGTACTGGTAAATGAATCCTAGCCTCGGGTTACCACTATAAGACGTTTGTAAATGGGCTTTTGAACTCAGGTGCCTCAGTGATGTGAATGGGGGAACCTCCTCAAACAGTGAAGGTGCTGAATGCACCCAATCACAGAAGCGTTGTAGCTTATCCATCCTTGGTTTCTCATTAACTTATCTTACACTAGCATCACTATACGGCTTGGAATACACTTTGCCAAAAGCAAATGATATGGAAGCAAGTATGAACATTCTCGCGCTGGAAAAACTACTGAATGAAAAGTTATCACCACAGCTTATTAAAGATTATGCGCCAAATGGTCTTCAGGTTGAGGGTAAATCGAACGTTAAACGAATCGTCACGGGGGTAACAGCCTCGCAAGCGCTGATTGATAAAGCCGCTGAATTAAATGCAGACGCACTGCTTGTTCATCATGGTTATTTCTGGAAAGGTGAACCAGAGCCGATCAGAGGAATGAAAGGTAAACGTATTCGCACGTTAATCAAGAATGATATTAACTTACTAGGTTATCATTTGCCTCTAGATATTCACCCTGAACTGGGTAACAACGCTGAGTTAGCCAGATTACTCAATATTGTTGTAGAGGGTGGTTTAGAAGGTCATCCTCAGTCAGTGGCGTTGTTTGGTCGCCTATCAGAGCCGATGACTGGCAAGGCATTTGCACAAAGAGTTCATCAGGTGCTGAATCGTGAACCCCTGCACATCTCACCAGACAATGCAGATAAGCTTATCGAAACGGTAGGTTGGTGTACTGGTGGCGGGCAGGATTATATTGAGCTAGCGGCACAACACGGGCTGGACGCCTTTATCTCAGGTGAGATCTCAGAGCGCACAACCTATTCTGCGCGCGAGCAAGATATCCACTATTTTGCAGCTGGTCACCACGCTACCGAGCGTTATGGCATCAAAGCTCTCGGTGAGTGGTTGGCGCGAGAGCACGGTTTTGATGTTGAGTTTATCGATATAGACAATCCGGTATAGGATCAATCTCTCACAAACAAAAAAGGCTTGAATGTTAGATTCAAGCCTTTTGTCGTTTTGGTCGTTAGAGTTTAGTTGAAACGATTATTCACGCTCATGGATCGGGCGGAAATTACGTTGCTCTTGACCAGTATAAAGCTGGCGAGGGCGGCCAATACGGTTACCAGGATCACTGTGCATCTCGTTCCAGTGAGCAATCCAACCGATGGTGCGCGACATAGCGAAGATAACCGTGAACATAGACACAGGGATACCGATCGCTTTGAGGATGATACCGGAGTAGAAATCTACGTTCGGGTAGAGTTTCTTCTCAACAAAGTATTCATCTGAAAGCGCAATACGTTCGAGCTCCATCGCAACATCAAGAAGTGGATCTTTAATGTTTAGCTCGCTAAGCACTTCGTGGCACGCTTCGCGCATAACGGTTGCGCGCGGATCATAGTTTTTGTAAACACGGTGACCAAAGCCCATCAGACGGAATGGGTCATCTTTGTCTTTTGCACGTTCCACGTATTCTGGGATCTTATCAACGCTGCCAATCTCTTCTAGCATACGTAGACAGGCTTCGTTTGCACCACCGTGAGCAGGGCCCCAAAGGGATGCGATGCCTGCGGCAATACAAGCGAATGGGTTAGCACCGGACGAACCTGCCAAACGCACTGTCGATGTTGATGCATTTTGCTCGTGGTCTGCGTGTAGCGTAAAGATCTTATCCATCGCACGCGCAACAACAGGATTAACTTCATACTCTTCACATGGGTTAGCAAACATCATGTGTAAGAAGTTTTCCGCATAGGTTAAGTCATTGCGAGGGTAGATGAACGGCTGGCCGATAGAGTACTTGTAACACATTGCTGCCAACGTCGGCATTTTAGAAAGTAGACGATAAGCGGCAATTTCACGGTGTTCATCGTTATTGATATCAAGTGAGTCATGGTAAAACGCTGCTAGAGCACCAACAACACCACACATAACAGCCATTGGGTGCGCATCTCTACGGAAGCCGTGGAAGAAGCTTGCGATCTGCTCATGGACCATTGTGTGACGAGTGACTGTCACTTTGAATTGTTCGTATTGCTCTCGGGTAGGGGCTTCGCCGTAAAGAAGGATGTAACAAACTTCTAAATAATCAGCGTTATTGGCTAACTGATCGATAGGGAAGCCACGGTGCAATAGCACGCCTTTTCCCCCATCAATATAAGTTATTTGGGATTCACAAGATGCAGTAGCAAGAAAACCAGGGTCGAAAGTGAAGTAACCACTTGCTCCTAGTTTACGAACGTCGACTACTTGGGGACCAATTGATCCGTCCATAATCGGCAGCTCGATTGGCGCTTTTCCTTCAATGTGAAGGATCGCATTCTTATCCGCCATAACAATCTCCTTTGTTTATTATTTAATCCATCCAGGATGTTTGTGTGCCATTTTTTTACGTGTCTTGAGCAGTAAAGTCAATTTTTCTCCACTGTTGTGTGCACTTGTTACGATTTTTTATATCAATTTGGTTAAAAGTCTGTGCTATGTAGCAAAATTTGTTACATCAATTGTATTACAATGTTGCCAGTCGTATATTGACGACGTTGAAATATCCTTAGCCCATACATATCAAGGCGATAAGCATAGATATAATTTATGCCTTGAAGTAAAAAATTGTCTATTTGTCACAAAAAATTCACCCGCTAATTCAGGGGTTTTGTTTATCAAATGTTAATTTTGAGGGCTTTGGTCAAACAAATCGTAAGATAACGATAAAGCTTAACAACAGAGCTAAGTGAGCAAGCCCGTGAAAGAAAGAAAGTCAAGACCAGTTAATTTAGACTTGCAGACTATACGCTTTCCTATCACTGCAATCGCGTCAATCCTACACCGAGTGTCAGGAGTGATTACGTTTGTCGCGGTAGGGATACTGCTATGGTTGCTATCCACATCATTACAATCTCCAGTCGGTTTCATGCAAGCCACCGATATCGTCAATGGTTTCTTTGTCAAATTGATCCTTTGGGGCATTTTGACCGCTTTGGCCTACCACATCGTAGGTGGTATTCGCCATTTGATTATGGATTTCGGTTATTTTGAGGAGCTAGAGTCAGGCGCAATGACGGCGAAAGTGTCATTTGTTGTTACTGGTGTGCTAGCACTCCTTGCAGGAGTATTGGTATGGTAAAACATGTTTCTTCATTCGGTCGTAATGGTGTCCACGATTTCTTATTGATTCGTGCCTCCGCCATTATTATGACCTTGTACACCATTTATATCGTCGCCTTCTTCATGTTCTCTGGCGATATCTCCTATTTGGAGTGGACCCAATTCTTCGGTGGAACCTTCACCAAAGTATTCACTATGTTGGCGCTAGTCTCTGTCCTTATTCACGCGTGGATTGGGTTATGGCAAGTTCTAACGGATTACATCAAATGCGCAAAATTGCGTGGTGGCCTACAGCTGGGAGTGATTGCTGTGCTTTTCGGTTACCTGTTTTCTGGTCTGTTTATTTTGTGGGGTGTATAAGTGTCTATTCCAGTAAGAGAGTTTGACGCCGTTGTTATCGGCGCAGGTGGTGCAGGCATGCGTGCAGCACTACAAATTTCAGAGCAAGGCTTGACCTGTGCTCTGCTATCCAAAGTTTTTCCAACACGTTCTCATACAGTATCAGCGCAAGGTGGTATCACCGTTGCACTTGGCAATTCGCACAAAGATAACTGGCAATGGCATATGTATGACACGGTGAAAGGGTCTGATTATATTGGTGACCAAAACGCCATTGAGTACATGTGTAAGAATGGGCCAGAATCCGTGATTGAGCTTGAGAAAATGGGCCTACCATTTTCACGTTTTGATGACGGTAGCATTTACCAACGTCCATTCGGCGGGCAGTCAAAAGAGTTTGGCGGTGAGCAAGCGGCACGTACTGCGGCGGCAGCTGACCGAACAGGTCACGCACTTCTTCATACTTTGTATCAACAAAACGTAAAGCACAAAACCACGATCTTCTCTGAGTGGTATGCGCTTGATCTCGTCAAAAACCAAGATGGCGCCGTTATGGGTTGTACCGCGCTGTGTATGGAGACAGGTGAGATTTGTTACTTCAAATCCAAAGCAACCATTCTCGCGACGGGTGGTGCAGGTCGCATCTACGCATCAACGACGAATGCTCATATTAACACTGGCGATGGTGTGGGTATGGCGCTACGTGCTGGCGTACCGATGCAAGATATGGAGATGTGGCAATTCCATCCAACAGGCATTGCAGGTGCCGGTGTTCTCGTAACAGAAGGGTGCCGAGGTGAAGGTGGGTATCTCCTTAATAAAGATGGTGAGCGCTTTATGGAGCGTTATGCACCTAACGCGAAAGACTTGGCTGGCCGTGATGTTGTTGCTCGTTCGATGATGATTGAGATACGAGAAGGTCGCGGTTGTGATGGCCCTTGGGGACCTCATATCAAACTGAAACTGGACCATCTAGGAAAAGAGGTTCTTGAATCTCGTCTGCCGGGTATTTGTGAGCTTTCTCGTACCTTCGCGCATGTCGATCCAGTGAAAGAGCCAATTCCAGTTATTCCTACCTGTCACTACATGATGGGAGGCGTGCCGACTCAAGTGTCAGGTCAGGCAATCAAGCAAACAGCTGATGGCGCAGATGTCGAAGTGCAAGGCTTATTTGCTTGTGGTGAAATCGCTTCTGTTTCAGTGCATGGTGCAAACCGTCTCGGTGGTAACTCGCTGCTTGACCTTGTGGTATTTGGCCGAGCAACAGGTTTACATCTGGGGGAAACGTTGGCCGCTCAAAGTGAAGCACGCCCTGCCACGGAATCTGACATTGAAGCATCCCTTGCTCGTACGATGCGCTGGGAAAACAGCACTAGCGGCGAAGATCCTGTGCAAATTCGCAAAGACCTTCAGCAATGTATGCAAAATAGCTTCTCTGTATTCCGCGAAGGAGAGGCGATGGCAACGGGTCTTGATGAGCTTAAAGCGATTCGCGAGCGTCTGCAAAACGCACACTTGGCAGATAAGTCTACAGAGTTCAATACGCAACGCATTGAGTGTTTAGAACTAGATAATTTGATGGAAACGGCATTCTCGACAGCTGTTGCGGCGAATTACCGAACAGAGAGCCGTGGCGCACATGCTCGTTTTGATTTCCCAGAGCGTGATGATGAGAAGTGGCTATGTCACTCAATCTATAACCCGGAAACGGAGCAGATGAGCAAGCGCGATGTCAATATGACGCCGGTTCATCGTGATGCGTTCCCACCTAAAGTACGTACTTACTAGAGGAGGATAGACTATGAAACTGAACTTCTCTTTATATCGCTATAACCCAGATGTTGACAACAAGCCTTACATGAAAGACTACGTGTTAGAAGTCGAAGAAGGCTCTGACATGATGGTACTGGATGCGCTGATATTGCTCAAAGAGCAAGACCCTTCTATCGCATTTCGTCGCTCGTGCCGTGAAGGTGTGTGTGGTTCAGATGGTTTGAACATGAATGGTAAGAATGGTTTGGCATGTATCACGCCGCTGTCTGCTTTGGAAGGTGACAAGCTAGTCATTCGCCCACTTCCTGGTTTACCGGTTGTTCGTGACCTGATCGTGGATATGACACAGTTCTATGATAACTACGCGAAAGTGAAACCATTCTTGATTGATGACGGTGCACAGCCGCCGTCAAGAGAGAACCTTCAATCACCTGACGAACGTGCACATTTAGACGGATTATACGAGTGTATTATGTGTGCGTGTTGTACGACATCTTGCCCGTCTTTTTGGTGGAACCCAGACAAATTTATCGGTCCGGCAGGGCTGCTAGCGGCCTATCGTTGGCTAATTGATAGCCGAGATACAGCAACTGATGAACGTTTGTCCGATCTTGACGATGCATTTAGCGTTTTTCGTTGCCATGGCATCATGAATTGTGTAAGTGTTTGTCCTAAGGGACTAAATCCGACGAAAGCGATTGGTCACATTAAGACAATGCTTGTGAATCGTTCGATTTGATAATGGATAAAAATTGACTGACTCCTCTACGGGGTCAGTCTTGATTAGCTCGGCGAAGACCGCAGCAAATGTGAAAACTACTGGTTAAGGGAAAATATGCACAACGGCGTGATGAAGGCATGGCTCGAGTCTTCACACTTGGCTGGCGCCAATGCAACTTACGTAGAGGATCTCTACGAACTGTATCTAAGTGACCCCGATTTGGTAAGTGAGGAGTGGAAACGTGTATTTGAGGAGCTACCTGCTCTGAAAGAAGAGGCAAATGAACAGCCTCACTCACGTGTCCGTGACTACTTCCGACGACTCGCTCAAGAAACAAAGCATTACAATGTCCAAGTTAGTGACCCAGATGTCGATGCAAAGCAAGTAAAGGTTCTACAATTAATCAATGCGTACCGCTTTCGCGGTCACGAAGCCGCTGCACTTGACCCTCTCGGTCTGTGGCAGCGTCCCCCTGTGGCTGAACTCGATCCAGCCTTCCACTCTCTCAATGAAGATGACCTTGAAGAGACCTTCAACGTAGGTTCTTTTGCGATTGGTCAAGAAACCATGAAACTGAGGGACATCTATTCCGCACTAAAGAAAACCTACTGTGGTTCTATTGGTGCTGAATACATGCATATGACAGATACTGAACAAAAACGCTGGATTCAGCAGCGTTTAGAGTCGGTCGTCGGTCAGCCTTCATTTGATTTGGATGAAAAGCGTACCTTCCTAGAAGAGCTAACTGCTGCTGAAGGTCTTGAACGTTATCTAGGCGCTAAGTTCCCCGGTGCAAAACGATTCTCACTTGAAGGCGGTGACGCACTGATCCCGATGACCAAAGAGCTCATTCGCCATGCTGGTAAATCAGGCATGCGTGAGGTTGTTATCGGTATGGCCCACCGTGGTCGTTTGAACATGTTAGTTAACGTACTCGGTAAAAAGCCGCAAGATCTGTTTGATGAGTTTGCGGGTAAGCACGATGAGACATGGGGTACTGGTGATGTTAAGTACCACCAAGGCTTCTCAGCAGACTTTGCTACTGTCAACGGTGATATTCACTTAGCTCTGGCGTTTAACCCTTCCCACCTTGAAATTGTAAACCCTGTTGTTATTGGCTCCGTTCGCGCGCGCCAAGACCGTTTAGGGGATAAAAATGGTAGTACAGTACTGCCGATCACGATTCATGGTGATTCAGCGATTGCTGGCCAAGGTGTTGTAGCCGAGACGTTTAATATGTCAGCGGCACGTGGCTTCCAAGTGGGTGGCACGGTTCGCATTGTGGTGAATAACCAAGTAGGTTTTACCACTTCTAATCCTCGCGATACGCGTTCAACCATGTACTGTACTGACATTGCCAAGATGGTTCAGGCACCGATATTCCATGTCAATGCCGATGACCCGGAAGCCGTGGCGTTTGTTACTCGTATTGCTCTTGATTATCGCAACGAGTTCCGTCGTGATGTCGTGATTGACTTGGTATGTTACCGTCGTCATGGTCACAATGAGGCGGATGAGCCGAATGCGACGCAGCCTTTGATGTATCAAAAAATCAAGAAGCATCCGACCCCTCGTAAGCTCTATGCCGACGTTCTGATCGAACGTAACGAATACGATATTGAGTTCGCCACACAACTGATCAACGAATACCGAGATGGTCTAGACCGTGGCGAAGTGGTTGTGAAAGAGTGGCGTCCAATGGCAATGCACTCTGTTGACTGGTCTCCTTATATCGGCCATGACTGGGACACATCATGGGATAGCACTTATGAGATGCAACGACTGGTTGAACTGGGTAACAAGATATGCCAATACCCAGAAAGTCATAAACTGCAAAGCCGAGTAAACAAGCTCTATAACGATCGACGTGCCATGATGTCTGGTGAGAAGTTGCTAGACTGGGGTATGGCGGAAACTCTCGCTTATGCAACCTTGGTTGATGACAGCAAGCGTATTCGAATTTCTGGCCAGGACTCCGGTCGTGGTACCTTCTTCCATCGTCACTCTGTACTTCATAATCAAAGTGATGCCAGTACTTACATGCCACTGGCAAATATCCATGATAAACAAGGGCCATTCCAAGTCTTTGACTCCGTTTTGTCGGAGGAGGCGGTATTGGCATTTGAATATGGATATGCGACTGCAGAGCCTGGTGGTTTGACAATCTGGGAAGCGCAGTTTGGTGATTTTGCCAACGGCGCGCAAGTTGTTATCGACCAGTTTATCTCTTCTGGTGAGCAAAAGTGGGCGCGCTTATGTGGCCTTACTATGCTGCTTCCGCATGGTTACGAAGGCCAGGGACCTGAGCACTCATCTGCACGTTTGGAGCGTTATCTGCAGTTGTGTGCGGAGCAAAACATGCAGGTGGTTGTTCCATCAACGCCAGCTCAAGTCTATCACATGCTCAGACGCCAAGTGGTGCGCCCTATGCGTCGTCCGCTCATCGTGATGTCTCCGAAGTCATTGCTTCGTCATCCTTTGTGTGTTTCTTCGTTGGAAGATTTAGCTGAGGGTACATTCCAGGCGGCGATCCCAGAGGTAGACGAGTTAGAAGCGAGCAAGGTGAAACGGGTTGTGTTCTGTTCAGGTAAGGTTTATTACGACCTCCTAGAGCAGCGTCGCTCGAATGAACAAGATGATGTAGCCATTGTTCGTATTGAGCAGCTGTATCCATTCCCAATGGATGAAGTGCAAGCTGCCATTGCCCAATATACCAATGTTGAAGACTACATATGGTGTCAAGAAGAGCCACAAAACCAAGGTGCTTGGTACTGTAGTCAACATAATTTCCGAGCTGCCATCCCAAGTGGCGCTGATTTGAAATATGCGGGTCGTCCTGCTTCAGCATCTCCAGCCGTAGGCTATATGTCTGTGCACTTGAAGCAACAAAAAGCGTTGATTGAAGACGCCCTGACCGTTAACTCAAAATCTTCGGATTAAGAACTAGAAATTAAGGAAGAAACAACTATGACAATTGAAATTCTGGTTCCAGATTTGCCTGAATCAGTCGCTGACGCAACCGTTGCTACTTGGCACAAAAAACCGGGTGAAGCGGTTGAGCGTGATGAAGTCCTTGTTGATATTGAAACTGACAAAGTGGTCCTTGAAGTTCCTGCACCAGAAGCAGGTGTGCTTGAGGAAATCATTGAGCAAGAAGGCGCTACTGTTTTGTCTAAACAGTTGATTGCTAAACTGAAACCGGGTGCAGTTGCGGGCGAGCCGACAACAGACACAACGGAAGACAAAGAGGCATCCCCAGATAAGCGCCATAAAGCGGCTTTGACGGAAGAGTCGAATGATGCGTTGAGTCCTGCCGTTCGTCGTTTATTGGGCGAGCACGGTCTTGAGCCGAGCCAAGTGAAAGGCACTGGCGTTGGTGGTCGAATCACACGTGAAGACATTGATGCTCACCTAGCGAATGCCGAGAAAACCAAAGCGGCAGCGCCAGCTGTACCAGAAGCACCAGCAACCGCTCGTAGCCAAAAACGTGTTCCAATGACTCGTCTGCGCAAAACGGTTGCGAACCGTTTGCTAGAGGCGAAGAACAACACGGCGATGCTCACTACCTTTAATGAAGTGAACATGAAACCGATTATGGATCTGCGTAAGCAGTACAAAGATCAGTTTGAAGAGCGCCATGGTATTCGTCTTGGCTTTATGTCTTTCTACGTAAAGGCTGTGACGGAAGCACTCAAACGCTACCCTGAGGTGAATGCGTCTATCGATGGTGACGACATTGTTTATCACAACTACTTTGACATCAGCATGGCAGTGTCAACACCGCGTGGGTTGGTAACGCCAGTGTTAAAAGACTGCGATACGCTAGGCTTTGCTGATATCGAAAAAGGCATTAAAGACCTCGCGATTAAAGGTCGAGATGGCAAATTGACGGTTGATGAGTTGATGGGGGGTAACTTTACCATTACCAACGGTGGCGTATTTGGTTCTCTCATGTCGACGCCGATCATTAACCCACCACAATCAGCAATTTTGGGTATGCATAAAATACAAGAACGCCCAATGGCTGTTGATGGCAAGGTAGAAATCTTACCAATGATGTATCTAGCGCTCTCTTATGACCATCGCTTGATTGATGGACGTGAGTCAGTAGGCTTCCTAGTGACCATCAAGGAGCTCCTAGAAGATCCAGCGCGTCTGTTATTAGACGTTTAATATCGCTAAAACGTCTAGCTGCACCTCTCAGCTAGACGTTATTTTTAGCTAAGGCTAGACTAGCTCAACGTTTGGCCTTCACTTGAAGGGCCGGTTTCATTATCAATGTAATCAGTCATTTATTTGAGAAGACCCTACAGATGAACAACCCAAGTTGTCATCATGGAAATAATAAATCCCTAGGGAACCCTAAGGGAAAACAAACGGAATATCGAAATGAATTTGCATGAATATCAAGCCAAACAGCTGTTTGCAGAATTCGGTTTGCCTGTGCCAGAAGGGTACGCATGTGACACGCCTCAAGAAGCTTTTGAAGCGGCTGGACGTATCGCAACGGCAAAGAAAGTCGTTAAATGTCAGGTGCACGCGGGTGGACGTGGTAAAGCAGGCGGCGTAGAACTGCACGATACAAAAGACGGTGTAAAAGAGTTTGCGCAAAAGTGGCTAGGTAAAAACCTAGTGACTTATCAAACAGATGCAAATGGTCAGCCGGTGACTAAGATTCTTGTTGAAGAAGCCTCAAATATTGCGAATGAGCTTTACCTTGGTGCCGTCGTGGACCGTTCTACTCGTAAAGTCGTGTTTATGGCATCAACAGAGGGTGGCGTGGAAATTGAAAAAGTGGCGGAAGAAACACCGGAACTGATCCACAAAGCCGCGATTGATCCTCTTGTTGGTCCTCAGGCATATCAAGGTCGCGAGCTCGCATTTAAACTTGGCTTGAGCGGCGACCAGATTAAGCAGTTTGTGAAAATCTTTATGGGTCTGGGTCAGATGTTTAGTCAATACGACCTAGCACTACTAGAAATCAACCCTCTTGTTATCACTGGTGAAGGTAAATTGCTGTGCCTTGACGGTAAAATCAACATCGACTCGAATGCGCTATACAGACAGCCTAAGTTGCGTGAAATGCACGATCCTTCACAAGAAGACGAACGCGAAGCACACGCGGCTCAGTGGGAACTGAACTATGTAGCGCTCGATGGCAACGTTGGCTGTATGGTGAATGGTGCCGGACTTGCTATGGGTACGATGGATATTGTTAACTTGCACGGTGGTAAGCCAGCAAACTTCCTCGATGTGGGTGGCGGTGCAACGAAAGAGCGTGTGGCAGAGGCATTTAAGATTATCTTGTCAGACGACAATGTTAAAGCGGTCTTAGTAAATATTTTTGGTGGTATTGTTCGCTGTGACATGATTGCTGAAGGGATCATCGGCGCTGTTAAAGAAGTGGGTGTTACTGTTCCTGTCGTTGTGCGTCTGGAAGGGACTAATGCTGATTTAGGTCGTGACGTTCTAGCGACTTCAGGTCTTGATATTATCGCAGCAGAATCACTTACCGATGCTGCACAGAAAGTTGTTGCTGCAGCGGAGGGCAAATAATGTCTGTACTAATTAATAAAGATACAAAAGTTATCTGCCAAGGTTTTACTGGTGGTCAAGGTACATTCCACTCAGAGCAGGCGATCGCTTACGGAACCCAACTCGTGGGTGGTGTTTCTCCGGGTAAAGGTGGTCAAGAACATCTTGGTTTGCCTGTATTTAACACGGTTCGTGAAGCGGTAGAGGTCACAGGCGCAACAGCTACGGTCATCTACGTTCCTGCTCCGTTTTGTAAAGATGCAATCTTGGAAGCGATTGATGCTGGTATCGAATTGATCGTGACCATCACGGAAGGTATCCCAACCGTGGATATGATCGATGTAAAAGTGAAGCTTGAAGAAACAGGCGTGCGCATGATTGGTCCTAACTGTCCGGGTGTGATTACACCGGATGAGTGTAAGATCGGTATTATGCCTGGTCATATCCACAAGAAAGGTAAAGTAGGGATTGTTTCTCGCTCAGGGACGTTAACGTATGAAGCCGTGAAGCAGACCACAGATGAAGGCTTTGGTCAGTCTACTTGTGTTGGTATCGGTGGCGACCCAATTCCGGGCTCAAACTTTATCGATATTCTGCAATTGTTCCAAGACGATCCAGAAACAGAAGCGATTGTGATGATCGGTGAAATCGGTGGCACTGCGGAAGAAGAGGCCGCTGCGTTCATCAAAGAGAATGTCACTAAACCTGTCGTCTCTTACATTGCGGGTGTGACAGCTCCTCCTGGTAAGCGTATGGGTCATGCTGGCGCCATTATCTCTGGCGGTAAAGGTACTGCAGATGAGAAATTCGCAGCATTAGAATCCGCAGGGGTACGTACTGTGAAAAGCCTTGCCGACATCGGCTCAGCGCTTCGCGAAGTCACTGGCTGGTAATTAGTTTAAAAGCTACATCGCTAAAGACTAAATGAAAGAAAGGCTTGGAAATATCCAAGCCTTTTTTGTGTTTGTTGATTTAGTTTGCGAGCAAGTGGTTATAGAACCATTGCCGCCAACCAACCAAAGGCAATCAATGGTAGGTTATAGTGCAGGAAGGTCGGAACAACGGTTTCCCAAATGTGCTCGTGCTGACCGTCGGCATTTAGGCCGGATGTTGGGCCGAGCGTCGAGTCAGATGCAGGTGACCCTGCGTCACCCAGTGCCGCAGCAGTACCAACAAGGGCAATCGTAGCCATTGGTGAGAAGCCGAACGCAAGTGCAAGCGGTACGTAAATCGTTGCAATAATTGGGATCGTAGAGAACGAAGAACCGATGCCCATAGTCACAAGCAGGCCTACAATCAGCATCAGTAGTGCCGCTAATGGTTTGTTGTCGCCGATTGACGTTGAAAGAGCTTCAACAAGTGTTTCCACACCACCCGTTTGCTTCATCACGGCAGCAAAACCTGCCGCTGCAATCATGATAAAGCCGATCATAGCCATCATCATGACACCACGGGTAAAGACATCCTGTGTGTCCTTCCAAGCGATAACACCACCAAAAGTGAACACCATGAAACCAGCGAGTGCACCGATAACCATAGAACCGGTAGATAGCTGAACAGTCAACGTCGCAGCAATCGCAGCAATCGCTACGATGATATTCTTCTTGTTAATTGCAGTCGCCGACTCTTCTACGTGAGTCAATTCTGTCTCTTTGTACTCACGAGGCTTACGGTAACTAAAGAAAATGGCAGTCAGCAGACCAAAGAGCATACCCGCTGCAGGTAGGAGCATTGCGGTTGGTACTTGGCTCGCCGTAATGCCTTCTAAACCATTGTTATTCAGGTTGGTCAGCAGGATATTATTTAGGAAGATACCACCGAAACCGATAGGCAAAACCATATAAGGGGTCACCAGACCAAAGGTGAGTACACAAGCGATAAGACGACGGTCCAGTTTAAGTTTGGCAAATACGCCCAATAGAGGTGGAATCAAGATTGGAATGAAGGCGATATGAACTGGGATAACGTTTTGAGAAGACATAGTGACCAAGATCAGCGCAACCAACACAAGGTACTTAAGACCGGTTGAAGCAGCACCATTCTCTTTACCATGAATCTTCTTAATCACACTTTGTGCAAGAAGGTCGGTAAGGCCAGAGCGCGAAATAGCGACAGCAAATGCCCCAAGCATGGCATAGCTAAGTGCAATGGTAGCGCCCCCACCGAGGCCGCTCTCAAACGCAGCAACCGTATCATTTAGGCTCATGCCAGCAACAAGACCACCAACGATGGCGCTGAATGTTAATGCAACGACGACATTAACGCGCATCAATGCTAGAGCTAGCATGATGCAAACAGAAATTACAACTGGATTCATATTATTCTCGTGTTGTGTTTGTTTTATTCTTCAATGAGTGGCCATCCACCAAGTGATTTCCACTTGTTGACGATGCCACAGAACAGCTCAGCAGTTTTTTCAGTATCATAGAGTGCTGAGTGTGCTTCCTTATTGTCAAAATCCATCCCGGCAACTTTACATGCTTTGGCTAGTACAGTTTGGCCGTAAGCTAAACCACTGAGCGTTGCTGTATCAAACGTTGCAAAAGGATGAAAAGGGACTCTTTTTAATTTGCAGCGCTCGCTGGCTGCCATCACAAAGCTATGATCAAAATTCGCATTGTGCGCGACCATGATAGCGCGGCTGCAATCCGCCGCTTTTTGCTCTTTTCTCACTAGCTTATAGATTTCCTTAAGGGCTTCCATTTCTGAGACCGCACCACGCAACGGGCTGAATGGGTCACGGATACCATTAAATTCAAGTGCTTCTTTCTCAAGATTGGCACCCTCGAAAGGCTCCACATGGAAGTGAACAGTCGATGCTGGGTGTAAGTTGCCCTCGTCATCCATTTTTAGGGTGACTGCGCAAATCTCAAGCAGCGCATCAGTTTCAGAGTTAAATCCGGCAGTTTCAACGTCAATAACGACAGGAAAATAACCTCTAAAGCGCTTTTTCAGCGTCAATGCTTCGTTTTCTACACTCATATTAAATCGATTATTCTGTTAAGGCGTTGCATTATTGCAGATTCTCCAACATATCTGAATAAGTTTTCACATTTTCACTGATGGGAAAACAGGATTGATACGCTCGGTTTGAAGTCCTATGCAATGCGACCGAAATTAAAGAGCAGGTTGGTGTTTGCTGCGACGATTACGATAACCTTGGCTAGAAAATTGCTTATTAGCTGAATAGAATAGTGAGTGTGGCAATAAGTGTCCCCATTGGGCTCAACTCAAGTAGGTAAGGTTGATTAATGAAGTTTGTTTTACGCTGTGGATTACCGGTTATATTTACCCTAGCTGCAGTGGGTGCTGAAGCTGCAGGTAAGAAATACGTCTCAACGCCGGAGCAATCGACGTGGGAGATGTTGGCAAACACACCATTAGAGTGCCGCATGGTGCATCCGATCCCCAATTATGGTGACGCTGAGTTCTCATCGCGAGCGAGCAAACGTATCAACTTGGATTTTGAGTTGAAAATGCGTCGGCCAATGGGAGAAACTCGAGAGGTTAGCCTCGTATCAATGCCGGCAAGCTGGCAACCTGGTGATCGTGCTGATCGCGTGGCAAACGTGCAGTTCTTCAAGCAGTTTGATGGTTACGTTGGTGGTCAGGCAGCTTGGGGTATTTTGAGCGAGTTAGAAAAAGGACGCTTTCCTACCTTTAGTTATCAGGATTGGCAAAGCCGCGACCAGTATATAGAAGTGGCGCTTTCTCCGGTAAGTTTTAATCAGAAGTTTGGTGTATTCAGCGATTGTGTAGCAAACCTACTGCCATACAGTTTTGAGGACATTTCATTTACCATCCTTCACTATGACCGAGACAGCGTGAGTCTAAATAAAGCGTCCTTGAATCGCTTAGAGCAAATTGCAGAGTACATCCGCCATAATCAGGATATTGATCTGGTGTTAGTCTCGACTTATACCGACAGTGAAGAGGTAAGAAGTGTGAGTCAGAGCTTGTCTGATAAACGTGCTAAAGTGTTGCGCGATTACTTCGAGTCATTAGGATTGCCCGAACACCGTATTGAGGTCCAAGGTTATGGCGACCGACGTCCTGTCGCGGATAACGCATCACCGATTGGTAAAGATAAAAACCGTCGAGTGGTTATCTCTCTCGGACGAACTCAGATTTAACAAAAAGGCTCCAGCAGGATAACTGCTGGAGCCTTTTTCAAACTTTGTTGGTTTAGCCTTCTAGACCAGCCTCACCCTGTGAATTTTGAATCAGTTCAATCATGTAGCCATCAGGGTCTTTTACGAAAGCGATTTCCGTTGAACCACCTTTCACTGGCCCCGGCTCGCGAGTGACATTACCACCCACAGCTTTAATTGCATCACACGTTGAGTAGATGTCGTCAACGCCGATGGCGATGTGACCGAATGCGCTGCCAAGGTCATACTCTGAAGTGCCCCAGTTGTACGTCAGCTCAATCACAGCACCATTTGATTCATCACCGTAGCCAACAAAAGCGAGCGTGTATTTATATTCAGCATTCTCATGCTGACGTAGTAATTCCATTCCCATCACTTTGGTGTAGAACTCAATAGAGCGATCAAGATCGCCAACACGTAGCATGGTGTGAAGTAAGCGGCCGTTTGCCATAGTCATTGCTCCCAGATGATTGTGATTAATGATTTTTATTGAGTGCATCTCGAATTAGTGTAGTGAGAGACACCTAACCTTTAGGGTTACGCCACTATACCGTTGTTTGGTTGGCAAGTAACAATAATATTAGGTTATTGAGTTAATAAGCTTGGGTCTGGTTGAGCGGTGTTGCCTCAGATAATCAACTTATTTGTAATACAATTAAATCGTGCGGCTGTATGGTTTAGTGAACGGCAATAGTCAATTTTCAGTTTGTTGAAAGTCCTTTTTTGCATAACTTTGCATAGCTGATTTTTCACCTCATTAAGTCAAAAAACTCAACTGGTTGTGCTCAAGCTGTTCAGCAAATCATGTACTCAAACCACGTTGATTGAACGAAAAACAACCGAAATTAGCTATCTTTCCATTTTTTCAATTTATGATTTCACCTTATAGTCATCACAAAATTAATGGTTATTCCGATGATTTACTTCGATAATAAGGAATTATCGATAAATACTCTGGAAAACACTGATATTTACGAAATGTGACCAAAATAACCAAAATAATATATTTTCTTTAATATCAGTTAGTTAGTTCTAATTGTTGATTTTTGTGGTCTTTTGGGTGGCGATGTGACCTCAGTTTTGTTTGATTTTTGCTTGTCAAGTGTTTCCGTAATGTTGCGGTGCGATCTTTGCTATTCGGAAATCCATTGGTATATAGTTTTTTCACTACCTCAAATCGACTAGTTATGCATTTGAAGACTTGAGGTTATTTTTGGAATAGAAACTATAAGTATTATTTTATTACCTTTGTCCACGGAGTCGGACGTTGATGTGGAGTACTCAAAGTGACGAGTAAATGGTTTACACAACAAGGTTCAGATGTGTTAAGCAAACTGAACACAGATCAAACTACAGGTCTATCTACTTCTGAAGCTCAAGCGCGCCTAGAAAAGCACGGCACGAACGAACTGACAGCACAAGAGTCAGCTTCTGCTTGGGAACTGTATATTCACCAGTATAAAAACCCCCTAATTTTCATCCTAGCGGTTGGCGCTTTAGTCTCTTGGTTTACTGGCCACGCTATCGATGCAATCGCAATCGCGGTTATTATTGTTATCAATACCGGTATCGCATTCTGGCAAGAGTTTAAAGCTCAGAAAGGTATGGAAGCGCTAAAAGAGATGGCGGCGCCTGAAGCAGAAGTGATGCGTGACGGGAAGTGGATCAGCGTACCTGCGAAAACGCTTGTACCTGGCGACATCATTAAAATTAACACAGGTGATATTCTCCCTGCTGATGTTCGCATCCTAGAGTCAAACCGTCTCACAGTAGATGAAGCTGCACTGACGGGTGAATCTGAACCGGTTAACAAGCAGTCTGAGTTAATTGAAGACGAAACGGTTGGCCTTGGTGATCAGAAGAACATGGGCTTCATGACAACGATCGTAACCACGGGTACAGGTCTTGCTGTTGTAACTAGCACGGGTATGGAAACGGAAGTTGGTCACATCGCTGATATGATGAACCAAACTGAAGAAACTAAGACTCCAATGCAAGAGCGCATGGATACTATCGCTCTAGTGTTACTTATTGTGGCTCTAACAGTTGTAGCGATTGTTTGTGCGATCGGTCTTTACCACGGTATGCCATGGTTAGAGATCCTAACGATGGGTATTTCTCTTTCAGTTGCTGCAATTCCTGAAGGTCTTCCAACGGTTGTAACTATCGTATTGACGTTAGGTTCAACTAAGATGGTTAAGAACAACGCACTAGCAAAACAGCTTGCTGCTATCGAAACACTAGGTTCGACAACCGTTATCTGTTCAGATAAGACAGGTACCCTTACTCAAAACCAAATGCAGGTGATGAAGGCATACGATGTGTCTGGCCGTTACTGGGATGTGTCTGGTAAAGGTTTTGACCCTAAAGGTGAGTTCATCGCTAAAGGTCATGACGTAGCGGCGACGAACAGCCCAGCGATGATGAAAGGTCTTGTCGTTGCAACTTTATGTAATGATGCAGAATACGTAAACGATAAAGGCAACTGGACTGTTCGTGGTAACCCAACAGAAGGTGCATTGATCGTTGCGGCTGCAAAAGCAGGCCTTAATCAAGCTGAAATGCTGAGCACTGGCGGCTACTCAATTGTTAAGAAGTTCCCGTTTGACTCTGGTCGTAAGATGGCATCGGTTATCGTTCGTGATCCTGAAGGTAAGCACTTCCTAGCACTGAAAGGCGCACCAGACGTCGTACTACGTAACTCTACAAGCTTTATGCTTGACGGTGGTTTCGTACCAACAGTAGGTACTGAGGCGACTGCAGGCAACCTTGCTCTAGATACAGCGCAAGCTCAAGAGCTACAAACGAATTTTGAAGCAGCGATCCAAAGCTTCGGTGGTGACGCACTGCGTACACTGGCTGTGGGTTTCCGTGAGCTTAAAGAAGAAGAGCTAGAGCTTGACTTCCCTGAGCTAGAGAAAGACGTAAGCATTCTTGGTATCTATGGCATCATGGATCCACCGCGACCAGAAGTACGTGACGCAGTAGAAAGCTGTTACGCAGCGGGTGTTCGTACTGTAATGATTACGGGTGACCACGCAGTGACAGCGGCGGCTATCGCGCGTGAAATCGGCATTATCCGTAGCGAAGAAGACTTAGTGGTAACTGGTGCTGAACTAGACCAAATGGATGAAGATAAGCTACGCGCTATCTGTCCTAAGGTTGCAGTATTTGCTCGTGTAACGCCTGAGCACAAACTACGTATTGTAAAAGCTCAGCAAGAGAACAACGAAGTTGCGTCAATGACGGGTGACGGGGTGAACGATGCACCTGCACTGCGCCGCGCAGACATCGGTGTGGCGATGGGTATCACTGGTACATCAGTAGCAAAAGACTCTGGTGACCTTATCCTTCTGGATGATAACTTCAGCACGATCGTGAAAGCGGTACGCCAAGGTCGTCAAATCTTCGATAACCTGCGTAAGTTTATCCGTCAAGCATTGACAGCAAACGTTGGTGAAGTATCAGTTATTTTGTTCGCATTCCTAGTGATGGGACCAGAAGTTGTACTTCCACTAACACCACTGATGATTCTTTGGGTAAACCTAGTTTCTGATGGTTTACCAGCACTAGCACTTGGTGTTGAACCAGAAGAGAAAGACCTGATGGAGCGTAAGCCAAGCAAACGTAATGCGGGCTTCTTCTCTGACGGCTTAGGTATGCGTATCTTGACGCGTGGTCTAGCACTTGGTGGTTTGAGCTTCGTGACATTCTCATACGTTCTAGGTGATGGATATAGTGCTCAATACGCACAGACAGTTGCTTTCCTAACACTGATTTTTGCACAGTTATGGAGTTTGTTTGATGCACGTACGTTCACTACGATTTACCGTAAGAACCCGTTTACAAACAACTACCTACTAGGTGCGGTAGCTGTGTCTGCAATCCTATCTCTAGGTGTTGTGTACACAAGCTTTGGTCAGCTAGTATTTAGCACAGAAGCGATTGAATTTGGTCACCTAATGTCAATCATTCTAGTGGCAGCAGTACCAACGTTCGTACTGTCTGCAATCAAAGAAGTGACAAAGGTTAAGTTCATTTAATTTGAGCTGATTTAACTAAGTAAAGAAACCCGCAACGATGGCTGTCGTTGCGGGTTTTTTATATTTAGATACAAATTTCCCAAGGGGGTGTATCAAGCACGCACGTTAGTATGATGTAAGTTAAAGAACCACAGTGAATTTTTCACTAGCATTTGCCATCAAAAATAAATTCTAAATCTAAATTGTACTTCTTGCCTTGGTGTCTGATGAGAGTCTCTCAAAAAATAATTTCAATTAGTCTCGTTGCTGTTGTTCTGTTAATCGGCGCGAGCGTGTCTAGTTTCCTACTATCTCAGCGTTTGATTGGTAATATTCAAATGATTCAAAACGAGCGTGCTATACCTTTAGCTCAGCTCAAGGGTATTTCTGACGCTTATGCTGTCAACGTAATCGATGCTTTAAATAAAGCACACCTTAGCCGTGAGCAGAATCTAGATGAAGTCTTTGAACAAATAGATAAAACCATCAGCCGCGCGAACCTTGACTGGGTTGCGTATCAACAAAATAATTTAACGTCTAGGGAGCAACGATTAGCTGAGGATACCCAGCAGCAGCTTTTCGTGGTCGTTAGTCAGTTGCAGAATAATCAATCTGAGCTTCTATCAGGGGTTATTACTTTAGAAGAGCTGATTGTAAGAACCTACCAGACGGTCGACGAACTGAGTTTACGAATCGATGATTTGATCAATCTACAACTGGATGTTGTCGATGAAGTTTATAGTCAGTCTCTGGAAACAGAAGCACATTACAATATCTTGCGCGTCGTCTATGTATTAATTGGCTCAAGCGCTTTCGCGTTTCTTTCATACAAAATAGTGAGCTCGATAGTAACGATGTTAGGTGCAGAACCCATCGTCATTTCCGAGCATTTACAAAAGATGGCAAAGGGTGAGTTTAGGAAGTTTGAGGCGACGACAGGGAAGGAGACTGGCGTTTATCTTTCGCTGATCCAGCTAGCTGAGCGACAAAATGACCTGTTAACGGATACTCACACTGTGGCAAACAGTGTTGCGGCCGCTTCAGAAGAGCTGTCTTGCGTGATGAAAGAGACAACGCAAAATGCACAACAAGAAAAAGTACAGATTGAGAGTGTGAATACCGCATTAGTGCAGTTGACCGCGACAGTCGAAGAAATGACGGATAACTCTGTAAATGCAGAGTCGGCAGCTGAGTCTGCAACCTCAAGTGTTATCGATGGTAGCCAAAAGTTGACAGCCTCCATTGAGTTGACACGTGGCATTGATTCATCAATTCAAGCAACCTCAGAAGTTCTGAGTAAACTCCAGCAGGAGACTCAAAATATTGAAGAAGTGGTTGATGTTATTCATCAAATATCTGACCAAACTAACCTTCTTGCATTGAACGCAGCAATTGAAGCAGCAAGGGCAGGCTCTCATGGCCGTGGTTTTGCGGTTGTAGCTGATGAAGTACGTAATCTTGCTGCCCAAACACAGCAATCAACGCTACGTATCCAAGAGATGATCTCGAGTTTTCAAAATCAAGCAGAGCTGGCGAATGACAATATGTTAGAAAACAAACGTATGATTGAAAGATCGGTCAATTTGTCAGGTTCCGTTGAGTCTGCGTTTAAAGAGATTCAAGTATCGGTTGAGTCTTTGTCTGCGCTCAATCGACAAGTAGCCGCCGCCGCACAAGAGCAGTTGATTGTCACAAATGATGTGTCGAGTAGTACCAATACTATTCTTGATTTGGCGAATTTGAACGCGAGTGCGGTTAATCAGACAACTCAAGCCGCTAACGAGTTAGCCGAGCTTGCCACTAAGCAAAAAGAAGACCTTTCACTCTTTAAGCTTTCTTAACTCAACTAACGTCAGACGTATGGTTCCCTGTATTCTAAGGGAGCCATAGGCATTCCCTCATACTTCGATTTAGGCTAATGTAGCTAGCTAAAATTATTACTGTACAAGGAGAGTTCAGTGGTTGTCTATGGAGACATTCAGTCGGGGAACTGTTTTAAGGTAAAGCTACTCTTGTCGCTACTCGACATTGAGCATGAGTGGCGTGTTGTAGATGTTGTCGCAAAAGAGACTCAAACGAAAGAGTTCTTGGCGTTAAGCCCTAAAGGCAAGATCCCGATTGTGGTTTTAGATGATGGGAAAGTATTGAGTGAATCCAATGCGATTCTCGGGTATTTCGCCGAGCAAAGCGACTTGCTGCCCCATGACCGATTTGAGAAAGCAAAAGTTTATGAGTGGTTGTTCTTTGAGCAATATAGCCACGAGCCTTATATTGCTGTCGCTCGATTCATAAATAAGTACTTAGGGATGCCGCGAGAGCGTGAGGCAGAGTATGAATCTTTGCAGGCTGGTGGACATAGCGCTTTAGCGATCATGGAAAAACAGTTGAACGAGACATCATTTTTGGTTGGCTCGCAATTGAGTATTGCCGATTTGTCGTTATACGCCTATACCCACGTCGCGCATGAAGGTGGGTTTGATTTGTCCCAGTATCCAGCAGTCTTAGGTTGGATTGAACGAATACAAACTCTACCAAACTATATTGGAATGGAATAAAAAAGGAGGCGCTTGCTAGCGCCTCCTTTCATTCTGAATTAGAAAGGAAACTATACCTCAGTCTTGTCCTTAAACTCGCAGAGGTCTTCAATTAAACAGCTACCACAGCGAGGCTTACGCGCCACACATGTATAACGCCCGTGAAGAATCAGCCAGTGGTGAACGTCTAACTTGAATTCTTTCGGCACCACTTTGAGTAGCTTCTCTTCTACATCATCAACGGTTTTACCCATTGCAAATTTGGTGCGATTAGAGACGCGATAGATATGGGTGTCGACGGCAATCGTCGGCCAGCCAAATGCCGTATTTAAAACGACATTTGCTGTCTTGCGACCAACACCGGGTAGCGCTTCTAGTGCCGCTCGGTCTTCTGGCACTTCACCATTGTGCTTTTCCAATAATATCTGGCAAGTCTTAATGGTGTTTTTGGCTTTTGAGTTAAACAGACCAATGGTCTTGATATACTCAGTTAAGCCTTCAACGCCCAGGTCTAGGATACCTTGCGGCGTATTGGCGACAGGGTAAAGTTTATCCGTCGCTTTATTCACACTCACATCTGTTGCTTGCGCAGAGAGGAGTACAGCAATCAACAGCTCAAAAGGGGTGGACCAATTGAGCTCTGTCTGTGGATTGGGGTTATCGTTTCTTAGCCTTTCTAATATTTCGACACGCTTTGTATTATTCATTGTTGAGCTTTTATAAAGTGAGTGATTAATTGGTGACTCGCGCACGCTCGATGGCGGCTTTCTCTTGTTTTGGTTGACGAGCTTCAATCTGTTTGTCGATGACATTTTTTAGTGCGATGAGTAAACCCACGCCAATAAATGCGCCTGGTGGAAGCAGTGCCAGTAGGAATTGACTGTCGGTTTGGAATAGCTCAATACGCAGAATGGTGGCCCATTGACCGAGCAGCAGATCAGCACCATCAAATAAAGTACCGTTGCCTAATATTTCACGCATTGCTCCCAATACCACTAGCGCGGCAGTCATGCCCATCCCCATCCAAAAACCATCTTGAGCAGCAGGTAGCCAATCATTCTTGGAGGCAAAGGCCTCAGCGCGACCGATGATGATACAGTTGGTCACAATAAGAGGGATAAAGATCCCCAGAGACAGGTATAGTTCATAGGCAAAAGCATTCATCAGTAGCTGAACACAGGTCACGAGCGAGGCGATGATCATGACGAAAATCGGGATACGTACCTCTTTGGGGACTCGGTGTTTGACCAATGATACGATGACATTTGAACCGACAAGCACGAAAAGAGTCGCGAGACCTAAGCCCAGAGCATTGGTCATGGTTGATGAGACAGCCAGCAGTGGACAAAGCCCCAATAGTTGAACAAGGGCTGGGTTATTGTCCCAGAGTCCATTTTTGATCAGCGTCTTATGTTCAGTCATTGTGAGCTCCACAGTTTGCTGGTTGAGCAAACAACTTATCTCTATTATGGTTTAAGTATAGAGTGGCGTTTTTCACTGCGCTTACTACCGCACGAGGGGTAATTGTTGCACCGGTAAATTGATCGAATTTGCCACCATCTTTGCGAACTTTCCAATCTTCTAAGTTGGCGTCAGTGACAGTTTGACCTGCAAAACCTAATATCCAATCAGAAACACGCAGGTCAATCTTGTCGCCAAGTCCCGGAGTCTCTTGATGTGAGAGAACGCGAGTGCCTAGAATGTTACCGTTCATATCACTAGCAACCAACACTCGAATAGTGCCGTTGTAGCCATCGGGTGCAATCGCCTCAATGGCAATTGCAGTCGGGTTACCGTTTAGCGATGCCAAGTAAGCGGGTTGCGGTTCAGTATTACCGAGTAGTGGATCTGAAACTAAAGTACAGGCTTCATACAGGTTATTGTCATGCATGCGTGTGGGGATCACCTGATTTAACACTCGTAGCAGTTGCTTTTGCTGTTGCTCAGCGATGGTATTCTTTGTCGCAAGGTTAGTCACCGCAACAAGCCCCGTGGAAGCACAGGCAAAAATTACAAGAATGAGCGCGTTGTTTTTGATTGCGTTTAACATGTCTATTTTTCGTGTCCGTAGGTTCTTGGTTTGGTGTAGTGGTCAATCAGAGGCACGCACATATTGGTGAGCAACACAGCAAAGGCAACACCATCAGGGAAGCCACCCCAGGAACGGATAATGTAAACGAGCACACCAATCATTGCGCCAAATATTAGGCGACCTTTTACTGTTGTTGATGCGGATACAGGGTCAGTTGCTATGAAAAAAGCACCCAGCATCGTCGCACCGGAAAGCAGGTGAAAGGCTGGAGAGGCGACCTCTCCCGGCATAATCAACATACCAAGCGTACTTGCGACAACCAGGCCACTTAGCATCCCTACAGGGATGTGCCAGTTAGTGACTCTTAGCTTTATCATCAACAAACCACCAAGCAGGTAGGCGAGGTTGACCCACATCCAACCTATGCCAGCAAAGCCATTGAACTGAGGTTGAGAGAGTACTTCAGGTAGGGTTAAACCGGTGTGTAACCCAGTTTTTACCGCGTCAAGAGGTGTCGCCATGGTGATACCATCGATACCAGAGCGGATCTGATAAAGAGACATACCCTCATTATCGAATCCAGTGAAGATAAGATTGAATGCATCACTGAAGCTGACATCGATTGACTGCAAAGCGACAGGCGCATTCCAGCTCGTCATTTGCACTGGAAATGAGATCAGCAGAACCACATAGGCAACCATGGCTGGATTAAACAGGTTTTGCCCAATACCGCCGTATAAGTGCTTGGCGATCACGATAGCAAAGATGAGACCGATCACGATAATCCACCACGGAGAGTAGGGTGGAATTGCGACAGCAAGCAGCCAGGCTGTGACAACCGCGCTGTAATCACGCAAAGCCATCATCGGTGGGCGCTTTCGAACGAGCATTACTGCACCTTCGAGCAAAACGGCGGCGACTATGGCAAAAGCGAGTTGGATAATCGTTCCCCACCCAAAGAAAAGAGTTTGAGCGATTAAACCCGGAAGAGCACAGAGTGCGAGCAGCTTCATTAGTGTCGGCGTACTTCGGCGACTGTGAGCATGAGGTGAGCTCGCAATGAAAAATGCCATTATTGTTTATCCTCTTTATCGTTCTGTTGCGCTAGCTTGCGCGCTTTCGCTCTTGCGATAGCCGCGGCGACAGCGGCTTTTTTCGGGTCTTCGCTGGTTTGCTCTGGCCCAGAGTCTTGCTCTGCCTGTTGCTCAGCTTTACGCGCTTTTGCTCGCGCGATAGCAGCGGCCACGGCGGCTTTTTTCGGGTCTTTGCTAGGCTGCTCAGGCTCAGAGTCTTGCTCTACCTGCTGCTCAGCTTTGCGTGCTTTCGCTCGTGCGATAGCCGCGGCCACGGCGGCTTTTTTCGGGTCTTCGGTGGTTTGCTCTGGCCCAGAGTCTTGCTCTGCCTGTTGCTCAGCTTTACGTGCTTTCGCTCGTGCGATAGCCGCGGCCACGGCAGCTTTTTTCGGGTCTTCGCTAGGTTGCTCAGGTTCAGAGTCTTGCTCTACCTGCTGCTCGGCTTTGCGTGCTTTCGCTCGTGCGATAGCAGCGGCGATAGCGGCTTTTTTCGGGTCTTCGCTAGATTGCTCAGGCTTAGAGTCTTGCTCTGCCTGCTGTTCAGTTTTACGCGCTTTCGCTCGTGCGATAGCAGCAGCAACGGCGGCTTTTTTCGAGTCGGCGCTAGATTCAGGCTGATCAGATGAAGCCTCATTGCCTGAAGCCTGCTGTGCTTTACGGGCTTTAGCACGAGCTATCGCAGCCGAAACCGCGTCTTTTGGGGTTTCAGAGGGTGCCTCATTTGCAGTCTGGTTGGCTTTTGCCTCTCTAGCTGCTCGAGCTTGTTGTTTACGCTCGTCACGAAGCTTCATCATTTCACTGTTGTCTGGTTCAGATTGACCAGAGGCAGCTGCCTGTTTCGCTTTAGCGCGGGCAATCGCAGCCGCAACAGCAGGTTTAGTTTCAGCTTGTTCGTTGGCTGGCTGTGCCTTTTGGGCTTTCACTCTCGCAATTGCGGCAGCGATAGCATCAGAATCACCCGAGGTTTTCATCTCTTTACGGCGATCTTGTGCGGCTTTCTTAAAGCGATTTTCACGATCGGCTTTATCGCGCTCAAGTCGCGCTTTTTTGTCTTCAAATCGTTGTTTTGCGCGCTCTGCTGAATCCGCCTCGACTTTGCGTTCTTTGATTTCGGCTTTGGCTTGACGATAGTACTGAACCAGTGGGATTTCACTTGGGCAGACGTATGCGCAAGCACCACACTCAATACAGTCTTTGAGGTTGAGCTCTTCACATTTGTCGTAGTCTTGGTCTTTTGCATACCAGACGAGCTGTTGAGGCAGCAAAGAAGCAGGACACGCTTCAGCACATTGCCCACAACGAATACACGCCATCTCACTGCCTTGATGAGGAATTTCACGTTTTTTTGGCGCAAGGATACAGTTCGTCCCTTTTGTAATCGGCACATTCTCATGTGGTAGCGTGAAGCCCATCATGGGGCCACCCAAAATCAATCGCGGATTTTTCTTTGGACGTTTGAAACCAAACTGATCGAGCAGTTGCGATACTGGAGTACCTAAACGAACCCAGACATTCTGTGGGCGAGTAAATGACTGACCTGTCAGTGTTACCACACGTTCGATTAATGGCTCACCATCAATGACTGCACGTTTGATTGCGTGGGTAGAGCCAACGTTCTGTACCAAAATGCCGATATCTGCAGGTAGGCCGTTTGCCGGCACTTCCTGATTGGTCAGGATTTTGATGAGCTGTTTCTCTCCCCCAGAAGGGTATTTGGTTGGGATGACACGAATCACAATATCTTTGTGCTGAGCGGCTAACTCCAGTGCTTTGATGGCTTCGGGTTTATTGTCCTCGATACCGATAATGGTCAGTTTTGGACACAGAATATGCTCGAGTATCTCAATACCTTGGATAATCTCTTCGGCATGCTCTTGCATTAGTCGGTCATCAGCCGTGATGTAGGGTTCACATTCTGCTGCATTGATGACTAAGATTTCAGTGCGTGACAAACCTGTTTGCAGTTTACGGGCGGTAGGGAAGGTAGCGCCCCCCATGCCTGAAATGCCCGCTTGACGTATCACTTCAATAAGATCATCAGCACTTGCTTGTTTGAAGTCAGCAACAGGTGACAGCGCACACCACTCGTCTTTACCATCTGGTTTGATAACGATAGCCATTTCGCTAAGCCCGGATGGGTGCGCAACGGTACGCGGTTCGATGGCAACGATAGTTCCCGACGTGGGTGCATGGATTGGTAGCGTGAAGCCGGCATCAAACTTAGTGAGCGCCTGGCCCTTCAAGACCTTTTGCTCAACATCTACGATAAGCGTGCCTGGACGACCAATATGCTGTTTTAAAGGCAAGACAAGTTCACTCGGCAATTCTGCGCGAGCGATATTATGCCTGCTAGATTGGGTTTTATTTTCTGGTGGATGGATACCGCCTGGAAAATCCCAAATAGCGCCAGTTCTAATTTGTTCAACTAAAGACAACATACCCACTACTTATTGGTCGTTCGTTATTGATGATGGTTCAGAGTTCGTCACGTCTACGACAGGAATCGCGTTCATTTGCCATTTCCAAGTATCCGTGGTGGCTTGCACAGGAATCATCTCGATACAGTCGGTAGGACATGGAGCAACACACAGGTCACACCCGGTACACTCATCTTTGATGACGGTGTGCAGAGCTTTAGTGCCACCCACGATCGCGTCAACAGGACAAGCTTGAATGCATTTGGTACAGCCGATACACATATCTTCATGAATGAACGCGACTGTTTTGACACTGTCACTCAGATCATGCGCAGATTCTTGTACCTCAACCCCCATAAGATCGGCGAGCTTCTCTATGGTTGCTTGACCGCCAGGAGGACACTTATTGATATCGTCGCCATTTGCAATCGCATCGGCATAGGGACGACAGCCAGGGTAGCCACATTGACCGCACTGTGTTTGCGGCAAAATAGCATCAATTTGGTCAACGATAGGGTCCGCTTCGACTTTAAAACGAATCGATGCAAAGCCAAGAACGGCACCAAACAGGGCAGCAAGCGCTGCGATAGCAAGGACAGCAATTAGAATCGTGCTCATTACAGTTTCACCAGTCCTGTAAAGCCCATAAAGGCCAGTGACATTAGCCCAGCGGTAATCATTGCGATTGATGCGCCTTTAAACGGCAAGGGTACATCAGCCGCTGCAATACGTTCACGCATAGAGGCAAACAGAACCAACACAAGAGAAAAGCCTACTGCAGCACCGAATCCGTAGATGATGGATTCGATGAAGGAGTGGTTTTCGTTGATGTTGAGCAGAGCAACCCCTAACACCGCGCAGTTTGTGGTGATCAAAGGCAGGAAAATACCGAGCAAGCGGTAAAGCGTTGGGCTGGTTTTATGTACCACCATCTCTGTAAATTGCACCACGACAGCAATCACAAGTATAAAGCTCATCGTGCGCAGGTATTGGATGCCTAAAGGTGCGAGGATGTAGCTTTCAACAAGGTAGGCACTAACCGAAGCAAGGGTTAACACGAATGTGGTCGCGAGCCCCATACCAATAGCGGTATCAAGCTTTTTGGATACGCCCATAAATGGGCATAAGCCTAAGAATTTTACCAATACGAAGTTGTTGACTAGCACGGTCCCGACTAGTAACAAGAAATATTCGGTCATGATGGTTTCTGCTTAATTATCTGATCCCAATATTATCGTGCTTTGTGACGCTAATAACAACCAAGGAAAGCTAAGGTTTTATTTTGTCGTTGGAAAAGTGGTCGATTGAGGAGAGGCAAACGAATAACTTGGTGGGGAAAAGAGGGTCAGAAACGAAAAAGCCCCAGTCTTACGACTAGGGCTAGAAATTTGGCTCCCCCTGCGGGACTCGAACCTGCGACATACGGATTAACAGTCCGCCGTTCTACCAACTGAACTAAGGGGGAATTGCTCGAAAGCGGGGCGAATATTAACGATAGCGGCAGAGGGTGTCAACAATATTTGATGGATTATTTACAATAAAATGATCTTTACATTTCTCTATGCCTTGCTGTGTAAAGGCTTGCTAAACTTATCCACTAAAATTGTGGATAACTGTGTTGATGAAACTTTGAAAACATAAAAATCGGTTCAGTGAAATGATTTGAGAAAAGAGGATCGAACAGGATCTTTATCTAAGGCGCTAATTTATGTGATATTAACCCAGCAAAAATGTAAAACGAATGAAATGGTCAAAATGCCATGTTCTGGGGAAAAGCTGTGATTAATAGTAAAAATGTGGAAAAGCTGTGTACTACTGAAGAGAGGCTTTTGAGGTAATTTCTCAAGAAGGGCTGGGACTATACCAAAATTAATTCATAGTCGCACCTACTTTGTGAAATGATTTGTTTTGCGTGCGAGCTCGCACATGTTCTTGGTTTGAGTATACTGGTGCGAGACGTTATTAGAATAAAAACGAGTACAACCATGAGTAAAGTGTTTGACCTTAAATCTGATTATCAACCCTCTGGGGATCAGCCAGCAGCAATAGAAAAGTTGCTCGACGGGCTAGACTCAGGGCTAGCGCATCAAACCTTGTTAGGGGTGACAGGCTCCGGTAAAACCTTCACACTCGCGAATGTCATAGCTAAAGCTCAGCGCCCAGCGCTGTTACTCGCCCCAAACAAAACTCTCGCGGCTCAGCTTTATGGAGAAATGAAAGCATTTTTCCCAAACAACGCGGTAGAGTATTTTGTTTCTTACTATGACTACTACCAGCCAGAAGCCTATGTCCCTACAACCGACACTTTCATTGAGAAAGACTCGTCAGTGAATGCTCATATCGAGCAGATGCGCTTGTCCGCGACGAAAGCATTGCTAGAGCGCAAAGACGCCATCATCATTGCTTCTGTTTCCGCTATTTATGGTTTGGGCGATCCCGAGTCTTACTTAAAAATGATGTTGCATGTGTGTCGTGGAGACATGATTAATCAACGTGATGTCATTCGACGTTTAGCAGAGTTGCAATACACACGTAATGATGTCGCTTTTGAACGTGGTCAGTTTCGCGTGCGCGGCGAAGTGATCGATGTTTTTCCTGCGGAGTCTGACCAAGATGCGGTTCGTATTGAGATGTTCGACGATGAAGTCGACAACATCAGTATTTTTGACCCATTAACCGGTGTAATAAAACAGCGCGATTTGCCGCGTATTACAGTTTATCCGAAAACTCACTACGTCACCCCGCGAGAGCGAATCCTTGAAGCTATCGAGAATATTAAAGATGAGCTAAAAGACAGGGCGCAATACCTAAAAGACAATAACAAGCTACTTGAAGAGCAACGCATCACGCAACGTACCCAGTTTGATATTGAAATGATGAATGAGTTGGGTTTCTGCTCCGGCATTGAAAACTACTCTCGTTTTCTAAGTGGGCGTGCGGAAGGTGAAGCGCCACCAACGCTATTCGATTATCTACCTCATGATGGTCTTTTGGTCATTGATGAATCACACGTTACGGTGCCACAAATTGGCGCCATGTACAAAGGTGACCGCTCACGTAAAGAGACGCTGGTGGAGTATGGATTCCGTCTACCTTCGGCGTTAGATAACCGACCGATGAAGTTTGAGGAGTTTGAGGCAATAGCGCCGCAGACGATTTTTGTATCAGCAACGCCGGGTAAATATGAACTAGAAAAATCAGAAAATGAGATAGTCGACCAAGTGGTGCGACCAACAGGTCTGCTCGATCCAGAACTTGAAGTTCGCCCTGTTGCGACTCAGGTGGATGATCTGCTTTCTGAGATACGAATCCGATCTGCGAAAGACGAGCGTGTACTGGTGACGACGCTTACAAAGCGCATGGCTGAGGACCTAACAGAATATTTACACGAGCATGATGTGAAAGTGCGTTACCTCCACTCAGACATTGATACCGTCGAGCGGGTGGAAATTATTCGCGATCTTCGATTAGGAGAGTTCGATGTGTTGGTGGGTATCAACCTTTTGCGTGAAGGTTTAGATATGCCGGAGGTCTCGTTAGTCGCTATTTTGGATGCAGATAAAGAAGGCTTCTTGCGTTCTGAGCGTTCACTAATTCAGACGATAGGTCGAGCGGCACGTAACCTACAAGGTAAAGCGATCCTTTATGCAGATCGAATCACCAACTCGATGAAGACTGCAATGGATGAGACCAACCGACGTCGTGAGAAGCAACAAGCATACAATGAAGAGCAGGGAATCACTCCTCAAGCTCTTAAGCGCAACATCAAAGATATTATGGAGCTTGGTGATATCACTAAGGCGAAGGGAGATCGTAAGTCTAAAGTGGTGCCATTGGCGAAAGTTGCTGAAGAGAAAGCCGATTATGGCTCACTCTCTCCACAAGCTTTGGAAAAAGAGATCGCGAAGTTGGAAGCCCAGATGTACAAGCACGCACAAGATTTGGAGTTTGAGTTAGCGGCAGAAAAGCGTGACCAAATCGAGAAGATGCGTCAGCAATTTATTGTTAATAGCTAAACAGCAGGCAAAAAAATAGCCAATAGCAAAAAAGCTATTGGCTCTATTTGTGAAAAAACTTTTCACTAACAACGTCAGTTGGCTAGGTGACCCTTGCGGGTCGAATTTAATAAAGCATTCTTTGTGCCAAGTTTTAATTTTTAGCATCCAATTAAATTAACCCTATTAAAATCATTGTTTTAAGTGTTATCTTATGTTTCATAATTCTTTATGCGGCTTGTTGCGCTACAAATGATTGACGAAATCATTTGATATATGCAATTGCAAATTGCAAAATGGAAACCATATAATTATTAAATTGCAATTATAGCGGCTAGGTTATGCAACATAATGATAAAAGCAACAAATACCTATTGATGGTAGAGGACACTGCGTCTGTTGCGACTCTGTATCGCACCTATCTCACTCCTCTTGGCATTGATATCAATATCGTTGTCAACGGACATGATGCGATAGAAAGCCTCAACCATCGAATTCCTGATCTTATCCTGCTCGATCTTCGCCTACCCGATATGACGGGTATGGATGTTCTAGAGATAGTAAAGAAAACACATCCCGATGTTCCCGTCATCTTCATGACCGCCCACGGCTCAATTGAAACCGCGGTTGAGGCGATGCGCTTGGGTGCACAGGACTTTTTGATTAAGCCCTGTGAAGCTGACCAACTCCGTATAACTGTTAATACCGCGATGCGCAAGGCAGAAAAGCTCAAAACGGATGTGGGCAACCCTAAGAACCATCGATACCAGGGGTTTATCGGTAGTAGCCAGAATATGCAGTCGGTGTATCGAGTTATTGACTCCGCTGCGAGCAGTAAAGCAAGCATCTTCATTACTGGTGAGAGTGGTACGGGTAAAGAGGTGTGTGCAGAAGCTATCCACGCTGCAAGTAATCGCCGTTCTAACCCGTTCATCGCGATCAACTGTGCAGCAATTCCTAAAGACTTGATTGAAAGTGAGCTGTTTGGTCATGTCAAAGGCGCCTTTACCGGGGCTTCTACTGATAGACAAGGTGCAGCAGAGATGGCGGATGGCGGGACGCTGTTCTTGGATGAGATCTGTGAAATGGATTTGGACCTGCAGACTAAACTATTGCGGTTTATCCAAACGGGCACTTTTCAGAAGGTGGGCTCTTCAAAGATGAAGAGTGTTGATGTGCGTTTTGTATGTGCGACTAACCGTGACCCGTGGACAGAAGTTCAAGAAGGGCGTTTCAGAGAGGACTTGTACTATCGTCTGTATGTGATTCCATTGCACCTACCGCCATTGCGTGAGCGAGGTGAGGATATCATTGAGATTGCCTACTCACTGCTTGGCTTTATGTCAAACGAGGAGGGGAAAGCGTTCAACCATCTGTCACCACCAGTAGTGGAACGTTTTATTAGCTATGAGTGGCCAGGTAATGTTCGTCAGTTGCAAAATGTTTTACGTAATGTCGTGGTGCTCAACACCGGTAAAGAAATTACGCTGGAGATGTTACCTCCGCCGATAAACAGTATTGATATTCAATCTGCTAGCGTATTGAGAGGGGAGGCAGAGGCACCTCAATCGGATCCTGTTATCTTCACGGAGCAAGATATTTTGCCTTTGTGGGAAAGTGAAAAGGCGACCATTGAACGAGCGATTGAGGCATGTGAGGGAAATATTCCCAAGGCAGCACGCCTTTTAGAGGTGAGCCCATCAACCTTGTACCGTAAGTTGCAATCCTGGGAACAGCGTAAAGAGGTCAACTAATGCAAATCATGAATAGAGTAAAAATTGATGAATTAGGTGCTCAAATAGGCACGGGTAACCTGGTTCCGTTATTTGAAATTTTTACGGGTGAGCTAGCTCAATATCAGGAGCTACTCAAGAACTGCGATAGTGGTATGGTTTCAAGGGAGTTGGGTGAAATATGCCATGCATTAAAGAGCAGCGCGGCAAGTTTTGGTGCGGATGCTCTGTGTGAGCACGCAATTCAAGTCGATGGAGAGTTCAAGGCAGGAAACGATCTATCAAAGGGTGAGTGGGTAGCGGATACCCTTGAGCTTCTCGTTCAAACCCACGAAGCCTACACACAATATAAGTAGAACACTGACATTGATAGGACTGTGCCAGGCTGTCGTCACGGCACAGTCAATGTGATGGTGCAAATTACTCGGAAAGTAAATCGACGATCGCTTGCTGAAGCTTGTTGCGGTCATGGCGCCAATCACGGTTGGCGGACGCCAGTGGTGTTTTGACGTAGTTCCATTGCTCGGTAACAACAGGATTATTATCTTCACCTAACACCAAATCAATTTTGCGTGCTTGGCATGCCCGCTCACACCACTGTAACTTCTCTTGTGGTGTCATACGTCCAGCAGGGCCGTATTCTGGTGACAGGTTTTCAATAAAGACCAGTTTTGCTTTGGTATTATTAGCAATCGCCCTACCGATTTCTGGCAGTAAAAGTGGCGGCATGATACTGGTTAGGAAACTCCCAGGTCCGAGAATAATGCAGTCTGCGTCTTCAAGTGCGCTCACGGCTTCTTTGGTCGCAGGTACCTCTGGGGACAAATCCATACGCAATAAATCTTGCTCCATTTCATCGACCGACGTTTCCCCCGTCACCCAGACACCCTCTTTAGATAGCGCGGTTAAATCGGAAGGATGCTCAGTCATTGGTACGATATTAACGTCAACCTTCAACATATCACGAATCAGGTTAATCGCCTCTAAAGGGCGGACAGAGAGGTTATCGAGCGCGGTTAGCATCAGGTTGCCGAGGTTATGTCCATCGAGTTCGCCGGCACCACGAAAACGATATTCGAACATCATAGAACTAATAGAGGGTTCGGTAATCAGCTGATTGATGCAGTTGCGCATATCCCCCCAGGCGATACCACCCTGACAAAGGCGAATACGCCCAGTTGAACCGCCATTGTCCGTGGTGGTCACTATGCCTGTTGCATTGCTACCAAACTCTTTGAGTGCGGCCAACATACGCCCTAAGCCATGACCGCCACCGACGGCGACCACTTTTTTGTTTTGATAGATATTCATGTGTATTCTTATTGTTTGGCGTAATTAGGACTAAACTTTACTCTAACACTGGTTTTTTGCCCACTGATTCAGGCTAATTTGAGATTTCATCAATATTATTTGGGTTTTCCGCTAGCCAATAAAGGCAATATTCAGTATTTTAGCGACAGCTGTTATCTGCTCGTCATAAGAGGCTTGCAGATAATTGCCATAACTCCGAGCTCTTTTCGCTAAGTTGCACAGGTTGTATCTCAATCTAAGACAATACGCTATCAGAGCCAGTGACCATAGAGTCACAAGGGCATCGTTGGAAATGACGACGCCTCCCGTGTTTGGAAAGGTGTTCCGTGGCGCAACAACAATTAGAAGATATATACCATCGCAAGTTTTATTACTTGCGCCTATCAGTTACAGACGTTTGTAATTTCAAATGTACCTATTGCTTGCCTGACGGTTATAAACCCTCGGGGCGGCGCAACTCGTCTTTTTTAAACCTGCCAGAGATAAGCAGAGTCGTGAAAGCTTTCGCTGATTGCGGAACCTCCAAGGTTCGCATCACAGGCGGTGAGCCAACGCTGCGTAAAGACTTCACAGAGATTGTGAATGTCATTTCTCAGACTCAAGGTATAGAAAAAGTGGCAATGACCACAAACGGTTACCGCATGAAGCGCCAAGTTGAAGACTGGCGTCAAGCGGGTCTATCACACATTAATGTGAGCGTTGATAGTTTAGACCCTCGTTTGTTTCATCAAATTACCGGTGAGAATAAGTTCCATGACGTCATGGATGGCATAGAACGCGCCTTTGAAGTCGGTTATGAACAGGTGAAAGTGAACGTTGTTTTGATGAAGGATCTCAACCATCATCAGTTGCCGCAGTTCCTGCAATGGATAAAGACGCGTCCAATTCAGCTTCGATTTATCGAGTTGATGCAGACGGGAGAAATGAACGATCTGTTCAAAAATCATCACGTTTCTGGCGTGGCTATTCGTAATCAGTTGATCGCTAATGGTTGGTTGCTCAAGCCGCGTGGACAAAGTGATGGTCCAGCTCAAGTTTTTTACCATCCCGACTACTTAGGTGAAATCGGTCTAATTATGCCTTACGAAAAAGATTTCTGTGAGACATGTAACCGACTTCGAGTGTCAGCGATGGGTAAACTGCACCTATGTTTATTCGGTGAACATGGTGTTGACCTGCGAGACTTGCTTGAAGATGACACTCAAGAAGCGCAGTTAATAGAGCGTATCCAACACCATTTGCAAACCAAAAAAGTAAGCCATTTCCTTCACGATGGTAATACAGGGATGACACCGCACCTCGCTTCGATTGGCGGCTAACCCAATTCCAACTGAGATTTCATGATCTTCGACGTTTTGTCGAGGATCACTGACGATAAGAATACTAAGACATAGGTAAAGTTATGGGACACGCAGAGAGCAAATTCCAGCCAGCAAAAATTGCTGTTTTAACAGTTTCTGATACGCGAACAGAAGAAAATGACACATCGGGTCGCTTCCTAGTAGAGAATGCGCAGGACGCTGGCCATCAGGTGGTTGAAAAGCAAATTGTTATTGATGATATGTACAAAATACGCGCGGTTGTGTCTCAGTGGATTGCTGATGACAACGTGCAAGCCATCATGATCACAGGCGGTACTGGATTTACTTCTCGCGATAGCACTCCAGAAGCACTAAAACCGCTATTCGATAAAGAGGTTGAGGGCTTTGGTGAGCTATTCCGTATGGTGTCATACGAAGAGATCGGCACATCAACAATTCAATCTCGCGCTGTGGCGGGTTTTGCTAACCATACGGTTATTTTTGCCATGCCGGGTTCAACGGGTGCTTGCCGTACTGGCTGGACGAAGATCATCAAGCAGCAATTGGACGCCAGTCATCGCCCGTGTAACTTTATGCCTCACCTTTCAGTTTAAGGGCTCAAACAATGACAGATTTTACTCATATCAATGCCAGTGGTGAGGCGAACATGGTCGATGTCTCTGCCAAAGCTGAAACGGTACGTGAGGCGCGAGCTGAAGCTTTTGTGCACATGGCGCCGGAAACGCTTGAACTGATTGTATCAGGACAGCACCACAAAGGGGATGTGTTCGCGACGGCCCGCATCGCGGGCATCCAAGCAGCAAAGAAGACTTGGGACCTCATCCCTTTATGTCACCCACTACTGTTATCAAAAGTTGAAGTACAGCTTGAGGCAATAGAAGCGGATAACTGTGTGCGCATCGAGTCGGTGTGTAAGCTGGCAGGTAAAACAGGTGTTGAGATGGAAGCGCTGACGGCAGCTTCGGTAGCAGCGCTAACGATTTACGATATGTGTAAAGCGGTACAGAAAGATATGGTGATTAGCCAAGTTCGTTTATTAGAAAAAACAGGCGGCAAATCGGGCCACTTTAGGGCGGAATCATGATTAAAGTTCTTTTCTTTGCGCAAACACGCGAGCTGATTGGTCAAGATGAGTTAGAGCTTGAGTCAACATTTGACTCGGTGGAAGCCTTGCGTGCTGCTTTGGCTGAGCGAGGTGATAAATGGGCACTGGCGCTGGACTCGGGTAAGCTTCTAGCCGCAGTGAATCAATCGATAGTGCCTTTAAATACTGCACTGAATGAAGGGGATGAAGTGGCTTTCTTCCCTCCTGTTACAGGTGGTTAAGGCGGCATAATGGATAAACGAATTTCAGTGCAAGCAGCAGACTTTTCTGTCGGTGACGAATATCAAGCCCTGGCACAAGGCACGGCTGCAGGGGCGGTGGTGACATTTGTCGGTAAGGTGCGCGATATGAATTTGGGCGACGAAGTAACAGGTTTGTCTCTTGAGCACTACCCTGGGATGACAGAAAAAGCGTTGGCGGAGATCTGTGATCAAGCCGAGCAGCGCTGGCCACTATTGGATATTCGCGTGATCCATCGAGTAGGGGATCTGGATATAGGCGATCAGATTGTTTTTGTCGGCGTATCGAGTGCCCACCGAGACGCCGCTTTTGAGGCGTGCGAGTTTGTTATGGACTACCTGAAAACGAAAGCGCCTTTTTGGAAAAAGGAACGTACTTCGGAGTCGACGCGTTGGGTTGAATCTCGTGATTCAGATGCCAAAGCCGCTGAGCGTTGGCATAAGTAGTTTATCCTCATCCATCTTACTCATTATCAAAAGAGTCGCGCAAGCGGCTCTTTTTATTGGTGGCGTTCCTCAACTCCTTTCTGCATATACGTTTTCGAGCCTATTGGATTTAGCTATCAATAAAATTACCAATTTCGATTTAGCAAAATCAAGAAATTAGGCAACAATTAAGTTAAAGGGATATACCTACCAAAGGACGTGTATTCCACAATCAGCAACGAAAGTTGCGAGTTAGGTATATCGGCAGAATAGCGAGGAACGAAGATGCAATCACTAAAAGTAAGAGACTACATGACACTGCAAGCAGTCACCTTTACTGCGGACATGTCGTTGAGTGCTGCGCTAGATAAAGTATTAACATCGGATTACCTGGGTGGCCCCGTTCTTGATGAGAATAAAGAGGTTATTGGTTTCCTATCGGGACAAGACTTGTTAGAGAAGCTGATCAAAGTGAGTTATATGTGCCAGGAGACCCACACCGTTGGGGACTGTATGTACAAAGAGGTTCTGTCAGTCTCTCCTGAAACTTCGGTGATTGAGCTAGCTGATATGATGAAAGTCGGTAAACCGAAAGTTTACCCCGTCATTGAAAATGGCAAGCTCGTAGGGATCATTACTCGACGCCATGTTCTTAATGCCATCGCTAAAAACATCGACCTATGTTTCAAAAACCCCGTTTAACAAACAGATCAGTATAAATAAGGCGCCATCTTGGCGCCTTTGTCGTCTTCAACTGCTAGAAAGAGGTTGCCATGGAGCAAGAGGGTAAATTCACGCAAGGATCCACCATGAAGCATATCTTGGTGATGTCCGGAGCTGGCTCAATCGGCTTGATGGCACTGTTTGTCGTCGACCTCGTGGATATGCTGTTTATCAGTATGCTAGGACAAGATGAGCTTGCAGCCGCAGTGGGCTTTGCTGGAACATTGGTCTTCTTTTCAACTTCAATTTCGATCGGAACCTCGATCGCAATGGGGGCGTTGGTCTCCAAATCTTTAGGCGCAAAACGACACCTTGAAGCGCAACGAATCAGTATCAGTACTATGATGACAGCGCTGCTCATTGGCTGTACTGTCAGCGTCATAGTGTATATTTTTATACCAGAGTTGCTCAGTCTCATTGGGGCAAAAGGCTATGCGGCTGAAAGAGCAGAAGCCTATTTGAGGATTTTGATTCCTAGCGGGCCTCTCGTCGCAGTCGGCATGGCGGCGGGTGCAGGCCTGCGCGCTGCAGGTGATGCAAAACGTTCAATGTGGGCAACACTCGCGGGTGGGATTGTGAATGCTATTCTCGACCCGATCTTTATCTTTGCCTTTGAGATGAATGTGGAAGGCGCTGCTTGGGCATCGGTCATCGCCAGGTTCACGGTGTTCTACTTCTCTGTCACTCCTTTGGTTCGGGTGCATAATTTGGTGGCCATGCCCTCCATTGTTCATTGGCTTGGACACAGCAAAGCGATCTTTGCGATTGCTCTACCAGCCATTCTTACCAATATTGCAACGCCGTTTGGCAACGCAATCGTAACGTCCGCAATTGCGCAGTTTGGTGAGGACTACGTAGCCGGTTTTGCGGTCATTGGTCGACTAACCCCTGTGTGCTTCGCGGTCATATTTGCTCTGTCTGGCGCTGTAGGCCCAATTATTGGCCAAAACTATGGGGCGGAGCGTTATGACCGAGTCGAAGATACCCTGAAAAACTCATTGTTCGTGACGACCATCTATACCATTGTGGTTTGTTTTTTACTCTATTTCTTACAAGACTATGTGGTCGCAATATTTAGCTTGCAGGGTGATGCCGCATTAATCGTGACCGCATTTTGCACCTACGTTGCTATTAGCTTTATCTTCAACGGCACGTTGTTTGTGGCCAATACTTCTTTCAATAACCTGGGTAAGCCTTTGTACTCCACAGCCCTCAATTTGGGTAAGGCAACACTAGGGACAATCCCTTTCGTTTATCTCGGCGCGGATATGTTTGGTGCGCTCGGGGTGATGTATGGTCAAGCGGTAGGTACTCTGTTATTTGGCCTGATTGCACTGGTTGTGTTGCGTAAACACATCAGTGATATCGCGAAAGGCCACGAGCCAGAAATGGAGGAAGACGTACCGGCGACCTGTGTCAATACTCAACCATTTTGCACACACGATGCTTTGGTGATTGATGATGCAAGCTTGGTAACAGATGAAGCGACTAAATAGCATAGGTCGGGTATTTGTCTTAGACCATTCATTTAAAGGTCGTTCAATCAACGGTATAGATGCGATTTCTATAACAATTCTATGTAACGTGGGCTCTAAAGTACGCCAATAAATGTGATGCAAATCGATTAACTGTGTAACTTGCACTAATGGTGTTCATATTGTTGTGAGATTGATCACCAAACATAACTCTGGGGTTGGTTACATTGAGTTGTACCCGATAATTACATTTTGAGCGAAAACGCCAACCAAGGAGCCCCCATGACACAAGCCGTATTTCATTTAGGTGTGACCGAAACAGACCTCGCTGGTGCGACATTGGCCATTATTCCAGGTGACCCTGCTCGAGTTGAAAAAATTGCTGATCAGATGGAAAATCCGGTCTTCCTCGCGAGCCATCGCGAATACACACTTTATCGCGCAGAACTCGACGGCAAGCCAGTGGTTGTGTGCTCGACAGGTATTGGTGGCCCATCGACATCGATTGCGGTTGAAGAATTAGCACAGCTTGGTGTACGCACTTTCTTGCGAGTGGGCACAACGGGTGCTATTCAGCCTCACGTTCACGTTGGCGATATGATTGTTTCAACAGGCTCAGTCCGTCTTGATGGCGCGAGTCTCCATTTTGCACCAATGGAATTCCCAGCCGTTGCCGATTTTGACGTGGCAACCGCGATGAAAGCCGCAGTGGAAGAGAGTGGAGCACCTGTACACATGGGTGTAACAGCTTCAAGTGATACTTTCTACCCTGGTCAAGAACGTTACGACACCTTCTCTGGTCGTGTGGTTAAGCGCTTCCAAGGTTCGATGAAAGAGTGGCAAGATATGGGTGTGCTGAACTTCGAGATGGAATCGGCGACGCTGTTGACAATGTGTGCGAGCTCGGGCTTGAAAGCGGGCTGTGTTGCTGGTGTTATTATCAATCGTACTCAAAAAGAGATCCCCGATCACGACACGCTAAAAGAGACCGAAGCGCGTTCGATTAAAGTTGTGGTAGAGGCGGCGCGTAAGATGCTAGCGTAACACGAATGAAAAGTTCCCCTCCTCCCTGGAGGCTTTCAGAGGAGGGGAAAAACGGAGTCCCCACTGCTGGTGGGCATTTCAAGTAACTATGTTCTAATAACCGTGTTCTCAATAGCTGTGTTCATGTTCTCCTTTCTAATCATCGTTTTATGCTCTTAATGACTCAGCTGTGACGGGCGGTAGGTCATCAAGTGGTTGATACAGGTCTTCTGCAAAAGTTTTTAACATGTCGTCATAGACGTCTGAAATTGCAAGAGAGACTTCACTACTCAGTGAATACAAATTATTGGTATTGCTAAAATCGGCATAGCCTTCACTCACCTCATTTAGCCTGTTCAGTGCAATCACACACTGTGGTGTATTAATCACTTTGCGGTTAATCACCGATAGGCGATTCATTTTGTTTAAAATGCTGCCACAGTAATAGCGAATGCGCTCCTCACTATGGCCGATATCTGACTCTTGAATAGAGATGCGCAGCTGGGTAAGTGATTCCATTGAATCTAAAATCGCTTGCCAATTTTGGTGATACTCTTCGTAGAGATCGTCTCGTCCTGCTTGGGCAAGCCACGCTAACACCACATCATCCAACAGATACATACAGTGGCGAATCACTTTGCCATGCATCATTTGATTCTTGGCAATACTCTGCTCGCTCCACTGATTGATCATCGCTTTGACTTTGATTTCTAATACGCGGTAGAGAGGCTTGTTCTCGAACTTAGCAATGGTGACTAGGTGTTGAACAATGTCCATCAATTGACTCTCAACACGAGTGAGAACCTCTTCATCAAGGCGGTGATGAACCTTGGCATGATGAGTGAGGCTACGGTGCTGTCGGCAGAGACTCAATACCGTGCGCAGATCCATCACGAGTTGGTATTTACGCTCGAAACCAGAATTGTGCTGCTTAGAGTAAAACAGCAGCAATGCAATGATGCTGATAGAAACGAATATAGAGATGGCCACAATCATAGTGTTCTCCTCTGTGTGGAATAACACTTTAGAGTTAGCAGAAGCCGTGCCATATAATTTTTTATATTAAAATCAATAATTTAATATTTTGTGGATGGCAGAGTGCACAGACATGGTGCGATGGTGCGGGATTTTGGTTAGTTTTATCGTAAAGTTTGCTCGACTTTGAGCATAAAAAAGGCTGATACCCAGTGAGTATCAGCCTTAAAGACTCTGTTTACGCTCGATTACATCACGCGCATGCCAGGCTGTGCGCCTTCGTGCGGCTCAAGAATCCAAAGGTCACTGCCGCCAGGGCCAGCGGCTAGGATCATGCCTTCAGACATACCGAACTTCATTTTACGTGGTTTCAGGTTGGCTACCATCACCGTTAGCTTGCCTTCTAGTTCTTCAGGTTTGTAAGCGGACTTAATACCTGAGAAGACTTGGCGAGTCTCACCACCGATATCTAACTGGAATTTCAGTAGCTTGTTGGCTTTTGGCACTTCCTCACACGAGATAATGCGAGCGATACGCATGTCAACAGCAGCAAACGCATCAAACTCAATCTCATCAGCGATTGGGTCTTTGCTTAGCTCTGTCTCTGTTTTCCCCGCTTCTGCCTTCTCTTTAGCCGCTTGCTCTGCTGCTGCATCTTCTTTTGATGCTTCAATCATTGCTTCCACCTTCTTAGGGTCGATACGGTTAAATAGCGCTTTAAACTTAGTGATCTCGTGACCCGTCAGTGGTGCAGCGATGCCTTCCCATGTTAGTTCTTCGTTCAGGAAAGCTTCAGTGCGTGCTGCAAGAGCTGGCATCACTGGTTTTAGGTAAGTCATCAGGACGCGGAACAGGTTGATGCCCACAGAGCAGATATCTTGTAGCTCTTGGTCTTTGCCTTCTTCCTTTGCAACAACCCATGGTGCTTTTTCATCAACGTATTGGTTCGCTTTATCAGCCAGTGCCGTAATTTCACGGATAGCACGACCAAATTCACGTGTTTCGTAAAGTTCAGCAATACGATCAGCCGCAGCAACGAACTCGTTGTACAGCTCTGGCTCAGCAAAGTTTGCTGACAGTTGACCTTCAAAACGCTTAGTGATGAAACCCGCGTTACGTGAAGCTAGGTTAACAATCTTGTTTACAACGTCAGCGTTTACGCGCTGTGTAAAGTCTTCAAGGTTCAGATCTAGGTCATCAATACGACTGTTCAGCTTAGCGGCGTAGTAGTAGCGTAGACACTCAGGATCTAAGTGATCTAGGTATGTCGCTGCTTTAATGAACGTGCCTTTAGACTTAGACATTTTCGCGCCATTTACCGTTACGTAACCGTGTACGAAAACGTTGTTTGGTTTGCGGAAACCTGCGCCTTCAAGCATGGCTGGCCAGAATAGTGAGTGGAAGTACACAATGTCTTTACCGATGAAGTGGTAGAGTTCTGTTGTGCTGTCTTTTTTCCAGTACTCATCGAAGTCTAGGCCTTCGGTTTTGTCACATAGGTTCTTAAATGAAGCCATGTAACCAACCGGTGCGTCTAGCCAAACGTAGAAGAATTTATCTTTCTCGCCTGGGATTTCAAAACCAAAGTAAGGTGCGTCTCGTGAGATATCCCACTGCTGTAGACCTGACTCAAACCACTCCTGCATTTTGTTTGCGGTTTCAGATTGAAGTGAGCCAGAGCGGGTCCACTCTTTTAACATGCTCTCAAACTGAGGCAAGTCAAAGAAGAAGTGCTCAGAGTCTTTCATTACAGGGGTTGCGCCAGAGACGGCTGACTGCGGGTTGATCAGCTCCGTTGGGCTGTAGGTTGCACCACAGTTGTCACAGTTATCACCGTATTGGTCTTCAGACTTACAGTTTGGACAGGTACCTTTTACGAAACGGTCCGGCAGGAACATCTCTTTCTCTGGGTCAAATAGCTGAGAAATAGTACGGCTAGAAATGAAGCCGTTCTTTTTCAGCTCAAGGTAGATGTGAGAAGCCAGCTCGCGGTTCTCTTCTGAGTGTGTGCTGTGGTAGTTATCGAAGCTAATATCAAAGCCAGCGAAGTCTTTTTGGTGTTCTTCACTTACTGCCGCGATCATCTCTTCTGGCGTGATACCCATCTGTTGTGCTTTCAGCATGATAGGCGTGCCGTGTGCATCGTCAGCACAGATAAAGTTTACAGTGTTGCCACGCAGGCGTTGGTAACGGACCCAGATATCCGCTTGGATATGCTCAAGCATATGACCAAGGTGGATAGAACCGTTAGCGTACGGAAGGGCACAAGTTACCAGCAATTGTCTCGGATCAGTCGCCATACTTATTAATTCGCTTCTAGTGATAGGTATAAAAATTGATGCAACATATTACCTCATGACGCCTCATACGCCAAGGCGTCAAGCTTGGAAGTCCCTAACTTTTGTCCTGAAAAGAAACAATAAGACCTTCAGATAATTATGGTTATGTAACGACGGTATCACTGCTAGTATTAAGCGTAACAAGGAGGCCAAATGCGTCAGATCTCATCTCTTAGTGATTTTCGGCAGCTGCTTGAGCAGTTCGAACATCCACATCTCATCTCAGGATGGGCGAAACACCCAGGACTTATTACCGCTAAGCCGGATGGCGTGATACAGGTAAATGTTCCTTTTGCCTCGCACACATTAGTGCATCAATTATCCGATTGGATTTCCGCCCAACATCAGCACTATCAGTTACCAGCGGTTGAAGTCGTCTTAGCGCCTAAGGCGCTCGAGACCCAATCTCAGGCAATCAAGGGCGTTAAAAACGTCATTGCCGTGACATCAGCGAAAGGGGGAGTGGGTAAGTCGACGACTGCTGTTAACCTTGCTCTCTCCATAGCGCAAACTGGGGCCAAAGTCGGCATACTCGATGCGGATATCTATGGCCCTTCGATTCCATTGATGATGGGAACACTTGAGGCGAAATTGCAGGTTCGAGATAACAAGTGGATGCAACCGATTACCGCGCATCATGTGGCGACCCAATCTATTGGTTACCTGGTCGCTCAGGATGAAGCAGCTATCTGGCGTGGCCCAATGGCGTCAAAAGCGCTCGCCCAGATGGTCAATGAAACGGAATGGCGAGAGTTGGACTACCTCGTGCTGGATATGCCGCCGGGTACGGGGGATATTCAGTTAACCCTTTCGCAGCAGATTCCAGTAACAGGAGCCATTATCGTTACAACACCACAAGATCTTGCGCTTGCCGATGCACGCAAAGGCGCAGCGATGTTCGACAAGGTTGATGTGCCCGTTGTTGGGCTAGTAGAGAACATGAGCTACCACATTTGCAGTCATTGTGGGCACCATGAAGCGATATTTGGCACCGGAGGCGCAGAGCGTATGGCGCAAGATTATCAGCTATCCGTGCTTGCTCAGGTGCCGCTGCATATTGGGGTTCGTGAGGACATTGACCAAGGAGAACCGACGGTAGTTCGACGTCCAGAAAGTCAGCATGCTGAAATCTATGCTCAACTCGCCGATTCCGTATGCAGCAAACTGTTTTGGCAGGGTAAAACTAGACCAGAGTCGATAGCCTTTACTATGCTTGATAGTTAAGACGAGGTTAAAAGTTCAGGGAGAATACTCAATCTGTTGAGTAATTTCTCCCTCCGTTTCACGACATATCGCGACAAACTTAAACTCAATTACAGTTTATCGTGATGAAGTTCACATAAGTGCTGGCAACGAGTCGTGTCAACGCCTATAATCTGCCGGTTTTCCTCAGTCCATCATCATCGGGTGCACATAATGTCTGATAATAATCAATGCGTAATCGTCGGTATCGCAGGTGCTTCTGCATCGGGTAAGAGTCTGATTGCTAGCACGATCTACAACGAACTACGTGAAAAAGTGGGTGATCACCAAATTGGTGTAATAACAGAGGATTGTTATTACAATGATCAAAGCCACTTGAGCATGGAAGAGCGCGTTAAAACTAACTATGACCACCCGAAAGCGCTTGATCACGATCTACTATGTGAGCACCTAGAAAAGCTAGTCAGCGGCGAAGCGGTTGAAGTGCCAGAGTACAGCTACTCTGAGCATACACGTACAGAAAATACCAGCACGATGACACCAAAAAAAGTGATCATCCTAGAAGGTATTTTGCTATTAACAGACCCACGTCTACGTGACCTTATGCACGCTTCAGTATTTATGGATACACCACTAGATATCTGTCTTCTGCGCCGCGTGAAGCGTGATGTAGAAGAACGTGGGCGCACGATGGAGTCGGTATTAGAGCAGTACCAGCAAACCGTTCGTCCGATGTTTATGCGCTTCATCGAGCCTTCAAAACAGTACGCAGACATCATCGTACCTCGTGGCGGTAAAAACCGTATCGCTATCGACGTACTAAAAGCGCACATTGCTAAGTTGCTAAAAGCTTAGTTTTGCGTAATGCTTAGGGCATATAAGCCCGTAGAGACAAGTCTCTAATAGTAAAAAAGAAAGTGGCGCTTAGGCGCCACTTTTTTCGTTCTAGCAAGGACTCAGCTAATGAAAAAACTCTTTATCGCCCTCGGTGTGATTGTGGTCGTCTTGATTGGTGCCGTGATTGCTCTGGTGACTCTCGTCAATCCGAACCAATTTAAGCCTCTTATTGTTGAGCAAATTCAGAAAAATACTGGCTATGAGCTGGTCATTGAAGGTGATCTCGGCTGGACATTCTTCCCATCGGTGGGCCTGTCTATTGGGCGTACTGAGCTGAAAAACCCTGCGGGCTTTAGCGAGCCAAACTTGTTTGCCGTTGATCGTGTGGGCGTTGAGGTTTCAGTGATGCCGCTGCTCGACCGAAAGTTAGAAATAGGTAATATTTTACTCGATGGTGCCAAGGTGAATATTGAGCGCTTGAAAGAGGGTAGCACCAACCTTGATCAGTTAACTCAAAAGGGAACTTCGTCAGCTGAAAAGCCTCAAACTCAGTCAACCGATACACAAGCCAGTGAGCAGTCTGCACAAGACTGGGCTATTTCACTAGCAGGTTTGACGATCTCTAATGCCTCACTGTCTATTAATGATCAACAACAGCAGCAAGTGACACAACTGCAGGATGTTAACGTCACCCTGTCTCAGTTTGATTTTGAACAGTGGGCAACACTTCAAGCGAATGTTCAAGGCAGCAACAACCAACAAGTTTTTGCGGCTGACTTAGCTTTAGAGTTTTTGTTAGGCAAAGACTTTGCCCGCTATGAGTTGAGAAACATTGTGCTTGATGCCTCTTTTAGTGACGAAGTGAATAAGCTAGAAAGAGCATCCCTTAAGCTCGATCGTTTCGCTTTTGATGAGGCGAATACGCTCTCCTTCGAGGTGGCTGGGCAGTTCGCCGAGCTTGGGTTAAAGACCTCAGGAAACGCCGAAGTTATCGTCGATAAAGCCATCGAGACGATGTCGATTGACTCATTGACAGTTGCGACCACATTAGAGGGAAGCTCGCTTCCAGTATCACCGCTTGAATCTAATCTTGCTGCTGATATCAGCTATCAAGTATCGAAGGGTCACTTAGATTTTGTACTCGAAAGTTTCAAAGCACTGGATACGGAGTTAGACGGTAAGCTTGCCGTCACATTGGATGAAATTGCTAAGGTTCGTTTCAGTTTGCACAGCCCGAATATCGACGTTGACTCTCTGTTGGCGAAAATGGCGCCCGAACAGCAAGGCAAAGGTGAGGGCTCAACATCTGAAGATGCTCAATCTTCGAAGTCAGCTAAAGAACAAGAGCCGGATTTAAGTGTGTTGAAAACTCTCGATGTTCAGGGTGATGTGGCCATTGATAAGCTGAAAGCGAATAACGTAAAGTTAGATAGCGTTAAGACGGAGCTCAAGGTGAATCGTGGTGTTGCCGAAATTACGTCGTTGAGTGCAAACCTATATGAAGGGTCAATTGCGGCCAATGCGCGTTTAGACGCGAATAAAGCGCCAGCAAGTTACACCACGAAAGCCGCGGTTAAAGGTGTAAAAGTGCTTCCGCTACTGGTGGATGCGGCTGACGTTGACCTCCTTGAAGGTACGGGCAATATTGATATGGACCTGAAAGGAAAAAGCCTAACGCCGACCGGGATCAAGCAAAACCTGGCAGGTACAGTGAAGATTAACTTTGCCGATGGGGCCGTGCACGGCATTAACGTTGCACAGTTGATTCGTGAAAACTACGCCAAGTTTACGGGTAAAAAAATTGATGGTGTCGATGGCCCGCAAAAGACTGACTTCTCAGCGATGACGGCGACGTTAAAAATGAATAAAGGCGTTGTTACTACCAATGACCTTGCCGCTCAATCGCCACTGTTGCGTGTGCGCGGAGAAGGGCAGGCTAATTACTTGAAAGAGACGATGGATATGACCATCAGTACATCGGTTGTTGGCTCTTTGAAAGGTCAGGGCGGTTCGGATATCGATGAGCTTAAAGATGTGACGATTCCTGTCCGTATCCACGGTTCTTGGGCGCAGCCACAGTTTGCACTGGTTTTTGATGACTTACTGAAAGAGAAAGCGCAGAAAGAGATCAATCGTGGGCTTGATAAAATTAAGGATGAAAAAACACGCAAAGCTGTCGATGGCCTGCTAAAAGGGTTATTCAACTAGTCATAGATATTCAAACAAGTTCAACGAGAGTCGCTTGATTGACGCTCTCGCTGAACTTATTCGCAGATTACTTATCTTAGTTTGTTCAGGCTTAATATTTTGGCTAGGAAAAATGGATTTAAATCTTCTTTCAACGTTTCAATCGGTCTATAAACTCCGCTCGATTACTCTTGCAGCAGAAGAGTTAGACTTATCCCAACCCGCCGTTAGTGCGGCTTTGAAGCGCCTCGAAAAAGTCACGGGCAGAGCACTCTTCGTTAGAGAAGGGCGAGGTATTGCTCCGACCGGAGCGGCTGTTGCGTTAGCAAATAAAATTGAAGGCCCAATGTCTGTTCTCGAAACGGTTGAGACCCAAAGTGAAGACTTTAACGTCTATTGCAGTGAAAGTTTGATGCATTTGGTCTCAAGTATTGATGGGTTGAAGTTTCATGAGGCGCCACTCAACGAGGAAGCCATCCTTGATGACTTGACGAGCCAAAAGGTCGATTTGGTCATTGATGTTTTGGGAACAAAGCGCCAGGCCTTTGTCGTTGAAGATCTTTATTCAGAACCCACTGTCTGTTTGTGCCGTAAAGACCACCCCAGAGTGAAAGAGACGATGACCTATGACGACTACTATGCTGAGCAGCATATTGCCCTTAAAGTTCGCCGTGGTGATCTCGATACTCTTAACTTTCTCTCCAACCACCCGGTAAAGCCGAGAAATATCAAGGTTGAAACTAGTTCTGTATCGAGTATGTTGATGCTCGCATCTACCACGGATTATGTGGCATCATCGACCCGATCGTTGGCGACTCATCTTGCAGAAAGGCTCAACTTAAATGTCTTTACCATCCCGCTTGAATTGCGTCCTATCACCTATCGCATGATCTACCATCGCCGCTATCTTCACGATACAGCACACAAAGCGATGCGTGAGCGATTGCTTGCTGCGGTCAGTCCATAAATAAAACTGAGGTATCAACATAAGTAGAGGGCATTTTTTTGTTACTGCCTTTTGTTGATACTCCTCCTGAACTTTCAACCTCATGAATTCAGGAGTATCTTAGATGACGTTTTCACGTACCTCACTTAGCCTATTGATGGCAGGTCTATTCTCTGGCGCGGCAATGGCTGCGCCAGTCGAAGTTTATATTGAACAAGAGCTTTCTTCGAATGCCACTGATGAGTCTGTCTACAAGACAGAGGCGGGTGCAGTCATTGATACATCGGAAAACGGCTATGTCTACGTTGGTTTTGACGATCAAGGTTGGTTGGCGGCTGGTTATGGGCACTCATTTGCATTGTCGGATGGTTGGTTGCTGGGCCTCTATGGTGAGTTAGGTAAATGGGAAGATGGCGAAGAGATGCTGTTAGAGGCGGTGGTTGATTACCAGCTGGTGGATAACATTAATCTATTTGCCGGTTATGGCTATAACCGCTCTGGTCAAACGCCTGAGCTGTTGAGTGACACCGCGATTAACACAAACCAGTTTATTGCAGGTACATCCATGGCGTTTGGTCAGTTCAGTCTTGACTATACATACACACATGAAAAGCGAGATGGTTCTAATGGGTTTATTAGCGGCCCAGGTGGAGGTGTCGACTTCTCACAAGATAGTTATCGGACAAATGAACATGAAGTTGTGTTCAGTATGTATATTGACGACTGGCGACCTTACGTGAAATACACCTACTTCAACTCGGGTGCTGATAGCGCAGAAGCAATAAGCTCGAGCCCTTTCTCTAGTAATAACCTACCGCTTTATGTCCCGGTCGATAGCGACCACATCTGGACGGTCGGCTTAGCTTACCAGTTCTAACATCGACCACTGGTGTTCCGTTGAGCCGTTAACCACAAATCGTGATAGTCACTCCGAAGTGAAAGCTTCGGAGTGACTGACGTCTAGCGGCTCTATGCTAGAACTCCGCTTGCTTGCAAAGTTTCTAACTGAGCAAGGTAAGGCAGCAGATCACCAATATTCTCTTTCACCCACGTTTCGTCGTAGTAAGTATCTAGATATCGCTCACCACTGTCACACAGTAAAGTGACAATGGAACCTGTCTCGCCGCGCTGTTTCATTTCGCTAGCGAGTTGAAGCGCGCCAAATAGGTTCGTGCCGGTCGATGCACCTGCTTTGCGTCCTAAAATACCTTCCAACCAGTGCACTGTTGCCACACTAGCGGCATCAGGAATCGTACGCATCTCATCAACCACACCTGGTATAAAACTAGGCTCAACGCGAGGGCGACCAATACCCTCAATTTTGCTGCCGCAATCGTGAGTCACCGATAGGTCACGAGTTTGGTAATAGCGATGGAATACCGACTGTTCAGGATCAACCACACACAGTTTGGTATTGTGTTGTTGGTAACGAATAAAGCGGCCAATGGTTGCTGATGTGCCCCCTGTGCCAGGGCTCATTACTACCCAAGTTGGAATGGGGTGTTGTTCCATTTTCATTTGATTAAAAATAGAGTTGGCAATGTTGTTGTTACCACGCCAGTCGGTTGCACGCTCAGCATAAGTAAACTGGTCCATATAGTGACCATTAAGCTCTTTTGCTAAACGGTGTGATTCTGCATAGATTTGATCCGAACGCTCGACAAGGTGTGCTTGACCACCATAAAACTCAATCTGTTCAATTTTCTTTCTCGCGGTACTTTTTGGCATCACAGCAATAAAAGGCAAGCCAAGTAAGCGAGCAAAATAGGCTTCAGAGACAGCAGTACTGCCAGATGATGATTCGATGATCGGTGTCTTAGGACCTACCCACCCATTACAAATTGCATATAGGAAAAGGGATCTCGCCAGTCTGTGCTTTAGAGAACCCGTTGGATGTGTGCTTTCATCTTTTAGATAGATGTCGATACCTTCAAGGCTCGGTAAATCTAACTTGATCAGGTGAGTGTCCGCAGAACGTTGAAAATCTGCTTCGAGTTTTTGAATTGCACTGTTAATCCATTGGTGGTCGGTACACATAGCCGGGTTCCTCACAATAACTTGTCGATAGGGATAAGTTACCTCTTCATAGTGAGAAGAACTTTGCTATATTTACTTTGTTAATGCCATTTTGTAGAAAATAATTCTCCACATGAACGATATGATAGATTCAGTTGACCGCAAAATACTCAAGTTGCTGCAAAATGATGCAACACTCTCCCTTAGTGACATCGCTGAGGCGGTAAATCTCACAACAACGCCTTGCTGGAAAAGGCTAAAAAAGTTGGAGGAGAGTGGGGTGATAGGTAAGCGTGTTGCTTTATTAGACCCTGAAAAACTCGCTCTGTCGTTTACCGCATTTGTGATGATCAAAACCAGCAACCACTCCAATCAATGGTACGAAGAATTTGTGTCTACCGTGAGCGATTTTCCCGAAGTGATGGAGTTCTATCGTATGGCGGGGGAGTATGACTACATGATGAAAGTACAGGTTAAAGACATGAAATGTTTTGATGCCTTCTATAAGAAGCTGGTCAATAGTGTGGAAGGTATATCTAATGTAACATCGACGTTTTCAATGGAGCCGTTGAAGTATACAACAGCTCTACCTATTGAATAACAAAGGAAAATCATGAAGGAATATGTTGCTATCGGTAGCCGTATGATACTGGCAGTGGCCATTGGCTATTTGGGGTATTCAATTATTCATTTTACCCAGAAGGTAGAGGACTTGGCCTTGAAGTATCCGCACGTTATTGAGGATGTTGAACGTGTAACTCAAGAGCTAAAAATTGAGCAGTGGTTAGCGTTAACACAGTCGTTCGAGTCAATGCTACCTGAAATCATCAATACCGTTGATAACGTCAATTCAACGGTCAGTGAGGTTCAAGCGAGTATTGCTTCGGTGGATGCAAAAATTCCGGCCATTCTTACACAAGTTGAGCAGCTGCAAAATGAGTCTCTTCCGCTAGCTTTGGATGAAATGAAAGAGTACCGAGTTGGCACCATCCCAAGTGTTGTTGACGAAATGCAGGCTTATAGAAAGGACGTGATACCTGATGTTCAACAGGAGTCTGAAAGTTTAAGAAGAGATGTACCTGTGATCTTAGCTCAGGCGGAGACGATAGTAGATAAAAGCCAAGAGTTGACAGCACAAGCGGCGACTGGTGCAGTGAAAGGCGTCGTCCTGACGCCTTTCAGTCTAATTAATGATGCGAAGGAAGGTGTCACCGAGCGAGTGCGCGCCGTCGGGGACTCACCAGACAAGTAGTGACACAGGCACTAGGTAAATCGCATGACGCCTTCTTGCACTGCGGTTGCCACCAGGTCGCCTTGACGGTTATATACCTCGCCACGAACCAAACCACGAGTATTACTCGCTGTTGGGCTTTCAATGGCAAACAGTAGCCACTCGTCCATCTTGAAAGGGCGATGGAACCAAATAGAGTGGTCGATGGTGGCTACTTGGAACTTAGGAGTCATCAACGACACTTCATGTGGATGAAGGGCGGTTACTAGGAAGCCCCAGTCAGAGGCATAGCCTAGGAGATACTGGTGAATCAGTTGCTCGGGTGGCACCGAGCCATTGGCCTTGATCCAAAGATACTGTTTGGGCTCTGCTTTTTGTGGTTTCAACGGGTTAATGACGGTGACCGGACGAACCTCAATCGCTTTATCACCACAGAAAGTTTTCTTTAAGTTTTCTGGCAAAAGGTGCGCGATTTGCGATGCAAGCTCAGATTCTGAGGCAAAATTCTCAGGCCCAGGCACTTCTGGCATCGTGTTTTGATGCTCAAAGCCGGGTGCATTTTGATGATAGGATGCGGTCAAATAGAAAATAGGACGTCCGTTCTGAATTGCTTTGACTCGTCGAGTGCTAAAGCTACGGCCATCACGCAGGTTTTCCACATCGTAGATAATAGGCTTTTCAACATCACCAGGATATAGGAAGTAGCTGTGGAATGAGTGCACAAAACGGTCCTCTGGTACGGTGTAACGAGCAGCTGATAGAGCTTGTCCAATCACTTGTCCACCATAAACTTGGGGTAGTCCGAGGTTTTCGCTGTTTCCTCTGAATAAACCTTCTTCAAGTTTTTCTAACTGTAAAAGTCTTAACAACTCATCAAGAGCACGACTCATAATGCCTCACTTTGTTTTCATAATTCACTATTTTTACAGGGTATAACAACACTGGTCGGATTACCAAGTTGATGAGTTGGTCAACTCCTATTGATATTTATTATGACTCGGATCGCATATTTGTTTTTAGTCAGAGAATTGTAAAAAAATCTACTCACAGCAAGACAGCGGTTTCGAGTATAACTATACTCCGTTCGTCCTTTTGACTATGAGAGGCTTTATGAAAAAAGCACTACTGTTGGCTGCAGTGATACTAGGGACGACAACGCTAGTTGGCTGTCAGCAATCAGAGAAACAGGAACAAGTTTCTCAAATGCAAATGGTAACAGGGACAATTACCTACCGTGAGCGCATTGCGCTTCCAGAAAACGCCGTCGTAGAAGTGACATTGCAAGATGTGTCGCTTGCCGATGCCAAAGCTCGGGTGCTATCACAGCATCGATTCAAATCTAATGGTGCACAAGTGCCGTTTAAATTTGAATTACCTTACAATGTATCGGAGATCGATGATCGTCATCGTTACAGTGTAAGTGCTCGAATTGAGGTAGATGGTAAGCTGCGATTTATTACAGATACTTCGAACCCGGTGATTACGGATAACAATAAGTCACATAAGATTGATCTTCGACTTATTGGTGTACGCTAATTTATTAGCATACTAAGGATTGTTTCAAGGGAGCTTCGGCTCCCTTTGTTGTTTTTTGTGCTGGCTAGTCGGGAGACCAGCGATAGTGCCTTAGTGAGATCTTACCGCCCGTCTCAACCTTAACGCCCTCATCGCGCAATTTTTCCATCTGCCTTGCTAAATCAGATCCTTGTAACGAAATTTTACCTTGACTGTTAATCACTCTGTGCCATGGTAACTTAGTGCCTTGTGGTAAATTTTTCAGTGCCGCACCCACTTGACGTGCATAGCCGGGATAACCAGCTAGCTTGGCAATGTCGCCATAGGTAGAAACTTGACCATGTGGAATTTGGTGAATTACTGCAAAGATTTGCGCTAAAAATTCATTCATACTGAATACGTGTCCAACCAATACTCACCAACGGATGGTGATGAATAGAGTAATTAGTTTGGCTAATAAGAGAGATTAGAGTAGCAAATCCTGTTGCGATTTAAATAACCATTTTTGATCTGTGCTTAGTCTCTTCAAAAAGCTTGGGTAATGCCATAAGGAGGATGTATGGTTTATTCAACGATTCAATTTCTTGCCGTTGTGTTTTTAGCGGTAATCTGCTCACAGGCCATGATGTTCAGTCAAGGTGAGTTGCCAGCACTTGTCGTATTGATACCTGCACTGTGGTTAGTGAGCCAGCTCCGCTCGACTGGCGTTGTATTTGTGGTCACCATGCTCATTTATGGGCTTACACTCTCTCATCAACCCGTTGCGCTCTCTGTTGGGCTATGGATGCTAGCTCCATTGTTGATGGTGGTATTTTCTCATCGCAGCACGTTATGGGTGATAGGCACTACGGGATTAATTACTCTAACGCTGCTTGTGGGTATCACCTTAACCCAATCAGCTGGTCGTTTGGACGGCACTCCTCTCGTTACTGTCGTTCAAACTCTGTGTGTAACATCGATATCATGGTGTCTGCACCATTGGAAACCCTGCAAGTCTCATAGTTGGTGGACATTGGGTTTACTCGTTCCCATGTGGATATCGGGATTAGTTTATGCGGCGCTGGTGACACTTTGCATCACCGCGATAATGGGTACGGTTGAGCACTTAGCGAGAATAAAAGGGTTCCGTTGGAGTAAGCTACTGACATGGACTTTACCTACCGTTGGGTTTGCAACGCTTGTCGTTCACCCCAATGTTGATGTACCACACCCGGTTTTCGTTTTGTGGTTCTGCTTGCTTGGTACAGCTTGGATGACGGATTACATACTCAGAGTGGCTGCGATTGAATCAGAAAACGAGTGAATTTACCCTTTCAGAACGATGATCCTGACTTAAAACTACTAATCTGTGCAACTCTTAGGCAACCAGATCGAATTTGAGATGAGGGGGCTTGCATTCGCCAGAGGGATAATGAATAATGCCCACACGTTAAGAGATAGAGCATCTCTAACAACAGAATCTATGGGGTTCTGGTCCTCTCGCAACAATAGCTCGTGAACTCGGTCAGGTCCGGAAGGAAGCAGCCGCAGCGAGTGACTTGTGTGCCGGGATGTGGCTGGGGCCCCACCCATATAAAAAGCCGCTTCAATGAAGCGGCTTTTTGCTATCTGATACTTTCAAATAACCTCATCACTTTCAGTTCATTCACCTGATGATCAAATCAATGTCGAACCCAGGTTAGTCATGTTGTGACACAGGAATTAGTATTGATCTATTGAAGTGGCGAATAACGGTTATTTTACTGAATACCAAACGCAAAAAAGCCGCTGATTTCTCAGCGGCTTTTTTAGAATGTGGCGGAGAGATAGGGATTTGAACCCTAGATACGCTATTAACGTATGCCGGTTTTCAAGACCGGTGCTTTCAACCACTCAGCCATCTCTCCGTTGTTGAAGCGCATATTAAAGGGGTTCTGAAATCTTGTAAACCCCCAAAATGTTCGTTTGTTTACTTCGTATGCGTTTTTTGTCTATTTATTTGTTTTTTCTGTTTGTTGGGATAAAAAACAAGCTAAAGCGACCATGATAACTGAGTCCAGTTACGTTGTTCGGCTTCCCTTTTCAACTTTGGGCACGCATTTATCGTGACTGGGTTGGGGACTTCCAATAGCAAAGGCAGGTCATTGATAGAGTCCGAATAGAAATGTGTCGCTTGATATTTCCCACTTTGTTGCTTTATCCACTGTTTTAAGCGGATGACTTTCCCTGACTGGTAGCTTGGTACACCGGATATTAAACCAGTATAAAACCCACTTTTGACCTGTAGGTCTACACCCTCAGAAAATTCAACAGCAAGGTGTTTGGCCAACGCTCTCACCAAGAAGGTAACCGTTGCGGATATGATCATACACGCTTTATCTTGTTGCTTTAGGTTCGTGATCAGCGCTATTGCATCAGGGTAAATGTATTTGGTCGCGACCTTTTTGACAAATAGGTCGGCCAAGTCGTCGATCTCTTTGGTGCTGAGATGTTTTACTGGGGACATACTGAACTCGATGTAGCTATCAAGATCCATTACCCCTTGATAGTAATCGCTCATCATTTGCTCATCTGCTTTTAAAAAGGACGCATCGGCTAGTTTTAGTTCATCGACGAGAAAATGGTGCCAAAGGACGGATAGGTCATGGGCAATGAGGGTTTCGTCCATGTCGAAAACAAAGAGAGAGGTTGGTTGAAGTGGGTTGCTCATATAAACTCCAGAGCAGGCTAGATAATACAGCCTGAAAGCGAATAATTTTTAGAAAACGCGTTGCTAATCATCACTGAATTATCACTTGAACAGATAACAGTATTGTTACAGTTGGCATTCATAATGTTCGATGAGATTTTTAGCACAACTTGCTATCCCTATAACGTTTTTAAATTTGGAGTTTATGTTGCACTACTTGTTACTTAGTCTAGCCATCGCCGCAGAAGTGATTGCCACCAGTTTTCTCGCGAAAACAGAAGGGTTCAGCAAGCCTTTACCGACCTTGATGTGTCTGGGGTTTTATGCCATCGCATTTGCTTCCCTAGCACAAGTTGTAAAAGTGATGCCGGTCGGGATTGCCTATGCCATTTGGTGTGGGGCAGGTATCGTTTTGGTCGCTGGTATAGGTTGGCTTTACTACGGCCAGAGGTTGGACTTGCCAGCGATAATCGGCATTGGTTTTATTCTCGTAGGCACAGTGATTATCAACGTGTTTTCTAAAGCAGTAAGTCATTAACCTCATCGCTTTGAAGGGATGAATATCTGATAGTCACAATTGTATTGTTGCTTCCTTTACACTGCTTTCTAAGATGAAACTCACACTAAAGGTACGATCACGATGATGCACGATAAACGACAGACCGTCACAGTAAATTTCAGTGAGAGGGGTGCATTATGATCAGTGTACCTATGGTGATTTTTCTTGCGTTAGCCATTCCACAGTTATTGGGAGGTTAATATGCTGATACCTGCAGTCCTTGATGTGATGATTATGTTGGTGGCAACGTGTATCGCGGGGGCAGGCATACACACAAGTGATAAGCGTTAAACGAAAAAAAGGTCAGCAAAAGCTGACCTTTTCTGTGTCTGGTCGGACTGGCGGGATTTGAACCCACGACCCCCGACACCCCATGACGGTGCGCTACCAAGCTGCGCTACAGTCCGATAAGCAAGATAGTATCATGAGCTTATCGATCGTCAAGTGGTTAACGTGTTGAAAAATAGCGTTTTTAGAATCTAGCTCACAGTGTAACACGCGAGATTCATTGCTAGTCGTTATAGAAGCGTTGCAGCTCTGTCAGGCCTTGCATCAGTACGGGTAGCGTTGGGCTTGCATCTTTCAAGCGGCGATACTGCTCGTCGTAGATCTTAAAGTTGCCAAAGCGGTCAACAACCGTTGTGTTGCGTTTGGTCAGTAGTGCTAGCTCGGAGTTATTACCGGCAATGACCCAATTTCGTTTGCGCTCATTAAACAGGTTACGACCACTACTGTAATCACTTGGGTTGGATGACGCACCAAGCAGCTCTTCCATTAATGTAACCGAGATATCAAGGTGACTCGTCGCATGGTCATACTGTGCAGAGAGCTTACCCGGCCACTTGATGACAAGCGGCACAGAAAGCTGGTATTTGCTGTAGTTTGAGCCAGCACCCCAACTATTGGTCTCCGTCTCATTAAACTCAATACCGTGGTTAGATGTGATAACGACGACTGTCTCATCTTTATCTTCTAACAACGCAAGTTGTTCAAACAGTTGGCGTAATTGCTCGTCAGCTTGACGAACAGATTCGGCGTATCCTTGGCGAAGGATATCTCGTGTTGACCCTTTGTATTCCGCGACAGGATTAAATTGCTCGACGGTAGTGAGTTCGATAAAGCTAAACCATGGTTCATCAGTTTGCTCTGCTGCCCACTCGCCCCAGGCTTGTGCAATTTGTTCATCGTTTTCAACATTGATGATTGGCATATCCTTGAAGACCACTTGCTTGTATAGGTCGTCATCAAAGTTATCACCGCTGAATAGCCCAAATTGGTACTCATTTTCTGCCATTGTAGAGAGCAAAATGGAGCGTTCATCTTGGTTTGCAACACTGCTTAGATAGCTGGTTGGCAGTCCGTAGAATAGGCCAAAGATACCTTGCACGTCGTTGCTAGAGCTGTAGTGCTCAGTAAACGAAAGGGCATTGTTTGCATAGCGATAAGTGAATGGCATTGCGTATTGGTTTAAAGCGTCCGCTCGGAGATTATTGACACTAATCACCAAAACATTGAGCGGGTTGGCACGTCGCTCAAAGACAATAGATTCCAATGGGTATTTAATTTCATCACCACGTGCTTCATTCTCTTTGAGGCGTCGTTCGTACTCTTCACGGTCAAGAATACCGTGTTTTTCCATGAACGATTTCGCTGTCATTGGGTAAGAGAGCGGGAAGTTAGCACGTTGCTTAGTAATTGGCTCATAGAATGAGACGTCTGCCCACATGTAGCTCAAGTGGCTGATAATGAAGCAGATAAAGTAAATGGAAGCGATAGGACGACCAATGTGACGCTGAGATAGCTTACGCTGCTTTCGCCATACCCACTCAGACAAACCGAGTTGCAGTAAAAAAATTAAGGGTAAAACAATAAACAGATGCTGAATGTCACGACTGACTGGAGACGCGTCATCGGTGAACAGCAACTCCCAAACAACGGGGTTTAGGTGCAGGTTGATAGACTGATAGGCTTGAGTATCAATCAGTAAAACGGTAAGTCCAATTGTTGCAAACAGCACCGCAATAAGGCGGAGCAGCTTGCGCGAGGGGACTAAAAATGTCAGAGGGAACAGCACCAGGAGGTATAGGGCAAACACCAAAAAGCCAAAATGACCAACCCAAGAGACAGCTAAATAGAACTGACCAAATAGAGTTTCAGGCCATGGTGACTGCACGATATAGCGCGTACCAATAAGCATGGCTGCAATGATATTGAAAAATGCAAACCAATGTCCCCATCCTACAAGGCGAGAAACGCGTTCCGAATAGGAATTTCCACTATCTACCATAAGTGCTGTTCTTTTATCCAACGTATTAGTGAGCTTTATCTTCTAGAGAAGAAACAAGAGCTTGAGCAAATTTATCAGCAATCGCCTTACGCTGTGAAGGTGCAACGTTTTGATTTAAGACATTAGTTGCAATATTACCTGCAATCATCAGAGACAATTCAGGTGATGCTTGGTGCTTTTCAAGGATAGCGGCAACCTCTGCTAGGATTTGCTCAACTTGTTCGTCACTGTATTTAGATGTAATTGGCATAGAAACTCTACATGTATATATGATAGTAAAAACGTCTTATGATAACCTACTAGACCCGCTAACTAAACCAAGATTACTTCAAATCCTATGAGTCTGCAGCTTTCTAACATCATTTTGCACCAACTAAGTAAGAACGATCAGGAAGAATTGGTCGTTAATTATCGCGCTGACGCGTTAGACCTCGATCAATCGAGTGAAAATTTAGTGGCTGAATTGCACCGTACATTCAATGCCAAAGCAGGCAAGGGCTTTGGTTTGTTCAAGAACGATAGCGAGTTTCAACAGCGCCTTGATACATTTCGCAAAGACGAGATGAGCTTTTACGAGTTTTCTCAACAGTGTGGTGAGAGCTTAAAGCAAGAGCTAAGTAAGTACCCGTTTGCCGACGAAGGTATTTTTGTATTAGCTGAGTATCAGTCTTTGGCTACTGATTACCTTTTCATCGGTATTTTACCATCCAACCAGAGCCTTAAAGTGACGGAAGGGCTAGATATCAGTGCGACAGACTACCTAGATATTAATAAAATGGATATTGCGGCACGTCTTGATCTATCTACTTACGACACGGATAAAGAGTCAAACCGTTACCTTACCTATATAAAGGGGCGTGTAGGGCGCAAAGTCGCTGACTTTTTCCTAGACTTTTTGCAGGCGGAAGTTGGCTTAGACAGTAAGCAGCAGAACCTTGTATTGATGCAAGCGGTGGAAGACTTTTGTGCCGATGCGCAGTTAGACAAGCAAGAAACCACGGAATACAAGAAGCAAGTGGCGACGTACTGTACCGAGCAGCTAAAGGCGGGCGATGAGATTCAGCTAACTGAGCTATCAGGTGAGCTTCCACCAACAGACTCTGGTAGTTCGTTCCAAGAGTTTACTCAATCTCAAGGCTATGAACTGGAAGAGAGCTTCCCAGCAGATCGAACAACTGTGCGTAAACTAACGAAATACGTTGGTGCTGGTGGTGGATTGAACTTGAGTTTCGACAGCCTACTACTCGGTGAGCGCGTCTTCTATGATCAAGAGACTGACACCCTGACTATCAAGGGGTGTCCACCTAATCTAAAAGACCAGTTGACGCGTCAATCGAATTGATTGTGATCGATAAATGGGAGAGGGCGTTTGCTCTCTCTTTTTTTTTAGTTTAACGTGAAACCGGGTGCACTCAATTTCTTAAGGACAAGGATGAAATTTCACAAGGGTTACATAGCGTTAGTCATTTGGGCTTTAGCGACGATAACCGGTATTATCTGGATTCGTGGAGAGTATGCCATTCTCACCGCACTCGAGGAGTTAGATAGTGAAATTCAACAGACACGGACACTGGTGAGTATAGAGCCTGTCTATCAAACCAATCATTTAGATCATCTTGCCCTATCAACACACTTGATTAACTCCCTGAAGTTAGAGTTACTCTCTTCGCAACAAAATGCACTTTTCACCCATGATGTGAATCAGTTAATGCTTTTGGTTGAGCGTTTTACTCGACTTACTGAGCAGCTTAGTGACAACCAGCTGCAAGTGGTTGATCTTCTTGATACGCTTGGCCGCCTGATGGAGCAGTACAAAACGGACCCTAAGGTTCATGCATTGCTTACCGAATTGGGCTCACTGACCTTTATTGCGATGTTTGGTGATACCAGCTCAAATGCCTATGTCTATCGAGATTTGGATCGACTTTATACCGCGTCTTTAACATTACCAGAACACGACCGAGTACCGTTTCAAAGGATATTAGCAGAGAGCTCCGATACTCTGGGTGCCTATGCGCAAGGAGCCTACTTAATTGAGCAGTTGGTTGAGTTTGAGGTGAGTCGTTACGTTACGGATTTGCGCCAAGAGTTGTTGAGTCATATTCGTAACGGCGGCATTGCTTTTGCGTTGGTTGGCTTTATTCCGGCGTTCTTACTTCTGTTTGATCACTCAAACAAACCAAGAGTCGCTAGCCCGTCACCAATAGGGAGTTCGAAATCTGTCTCTGAGGGACAATCGGTGTCGAACGATAGCTCTTCCAATCCTCCTCAATCGGCGTCTTATGAAGAGAGGGATGCCGAAACGATGCAGAGTAGCCCTGAGGCGGTGAGTAAAGTGGATTACGACTATATGCTCGATTCCGTCAATGGTGACAAAGAATCAGTAGCACTCTTATTGGGTGTATTTGTTGAAGACCATAAAGGTGATGCTCAGAAAATCGGTGATCTTATTGCACAGCAAGATCCTGAAGCAATGCGCGCAGCACACAGTTTGAAGGGGGTGGCTGCGAGTATCGGGGCATCACCACTAAAAGAGATTGCGACTATCATTGAAGCGAACATCAAACAGGGGCGAGTGACGAGTGAAGCCGAACTCGACCAGCTCGCCAAATATCTAGCCCAAACGGTAGAGAGCGCTAAACAATATACCTAGGCCATTCATTTTTATTAAAAATATCACTCGGATGGATGGTTTAGCCAGTAAAAGTAGCGTCGTTTATAAGAATTGAAATACGGGCCTCTTTTTGTTTGTGCTGTAAAGTCGTTTTTGGTCTAATCACGCCACAAAAATAAGACGGGACGAGTGTTTAGCTTGTCACTGCTCTTTCTTGATTATTACTATCCGTTGGTTAATCCAATCTATTAGTTAGTACAATGTTTAAGGCTACAGTGTGATTAAAAAGCATTTATGGTTACCCATTCTATTGATGGTCACTACTTTGAGCGGTTGCTCCTTACTAGAAGTTAAAATTGACAACCAAACCACGCCACTGACTCAGCAAGAGTTAGCGACCCGCTTATTGACTCGAGAGTATGCGCTTTCGTTCTTTTCACAAGTGGAGCAAAACGCTGATTTACTCAAAGAGCAATACTTAGTGGATGATCGCTACCATCAGTCTTATGTCTTGTTGTGGAAAATCAATGCGCAAGAGGGGCTGCAGCGCGCCGTTTATCAAGCATCGCCACAAGCGGGCTTAATTGATAGCTGGGTGTTCACCAAACAGATGGATGAGTTTTTTAAGACTGAACAGGGAATGGCGCTCTTTGAATCGCAATTACCCGGTCAAACATCCACTAAGTTGTTGGCAGAAATCGAGCAACTCGCGAGCATGTTAATGTCTCGCAGCCTGTTCAATTCATCAAAAGAGTTTGTAGAGCAGTTCAGCCAAGCGCACCCTTTTGATGAAATTCGTTTTATTCAGACTCCTTCTTATCGCAGTTGGCTTGAGTTTAATGGGTTGTCTACAGAGGAAGCGGTCACCAGTGTTGGCACGATGGCAGAGGCGATGGGAGATGTATCCGATCGCCTGAGCTTAGTCTCTCAACAAACACCAAAACTTATTGGTTGGAAAGCGGAGCTAGTGGCACTTAACAGTGACCTCACTGCGGAAGACGTATCGAGTGCGTTGGAAACACTTAAAGCAACCTCAGAATCTTTCCAGGACTTTGTAGAGAATAACCCAGAGTATATGCGTAACCTTGCTGCTTACATGGCGGTAGAGCTGCAACCATTAGTCGATGATATTGATAGTAAAACCACGGAACAACTGGGTAAGCTGTCTCAAGAGCGTCAAGCTTTGGACGTGATGGTAGAGCGTGAACGGCTGGAGTTGATTGCTTTGGTGGAACGCGAACGCCAAGCGATTGCAGGTATCGTTTCAGAGCAGCGACAAATGCTGACACAAGAGCTCGATCAAGTTTCGCAAGATGTGCTTACACTGGCGATGGATAAGCTCATCGAGTTGATTAAGAGTACGATCATCTACTTTATTTTATTCATTACTGCGATTTTCTTTGCACCACTTGGCTTAGGTTATATGTTGGGTAAACGCAGTGCCATAAAGACAAGCAATGGGTAACAACTCATCGGGGTTGTGCATAAAAAATCGTTAAAAAATGTGTGTGGGTGAAATAACACTTGCGCTTTGAAAGGGAAATCTTTATTACTGAGGTTTCCCTTTTTTATTTACCGTTTTGACATGGAGTGCGAAAGCTTATGAGAGTTGGTCTAGTTGGTTGGCGTGGCATGGTGGGCTCTGTCCTGATGCAGCGCATGGTTGAAGAGCGAGATTTTGATCTTATCGAACCGGTCTTCTTTAGTACCTCGCAAGTGGGTATCCCAGCCCCGAATCTTGGTAAAGAAGCAGGTCTTCTTCAAGATGCGTTTGATATTGATGCTTTAAAACAACTAGATGCCGTGATTACCTGTCAAGGCGGTGGTTACACTGAAAAAGTGTATCCAGCACTTCGTCAAGCAGGCTGGAAAGGCTACTGGATTGATGCAGCTTCTACTCTTCGTATGGCGAGTGACTCTATCATTACTCTTGACCCAGTGAATATGAAGCAAATCCAAGAAGGTATTCACGGTGGAACGAATACCTTTGTCGGCGGTAACTGTACCGTGAGCTTGATGCTCATGGCCCTGGGTGGCTTGTACGAGAAAGGCCATGTTGAGTGGATGAGCGCAATGACGTATCAAGCCGCTTCAGGTGCTGGTGCTAAGAACATGCGTGAGCTGATTTCACAGATGGGCACAATCAAAGAATCGGTTGCGTCAGAGTTAGCGAACCCGGCTTCTTCAATTCTTGATATCGACAAGAAAGTCGCAGAAACCATGCGTGCAGATTCATTCCCAGTCGATCAATTTGGTGTGCCTCTAGCGGGCTCACTGATTCCATGGATTGATGTGAAGCGTGATAATGGTCAAAGCAAAGAAGAGTGGAAAGCGGGCGTTGAAGCGAACAAGATCCTAGGTTTGCAAGATGCACCAGTGCCGATCGATGGTACTTGTGTGCGTATCGGCGCAATGCGTTGTCACGCGCAAGCTCTCACCATCAAGCTTAAGCAAGCAATCCCAATGGACGAGATCGAAGAGATGATCGGCACTCATAATGATTGGGTTAAAGTGATTCCGAACGATCGTGATATCACTGCTCAAGAGCTGACACCAGCCAAAGTGACAGGTACGTTGGATATTCCTGTTGGTCGTCTACGTAAGATGTCGATGGGTGATGACTTCCTAAATGCCTTCACCGTTGGTGACCAACTGCTTTGGGGTGCTGCGGAACCACTACGTCGTACATTACGCATTATCTTGGCAGAAAAACAGTAACCATTTACTGAATAATTGATAAAAGGAAGCGCCAGTAGGCGCTTTTTTTTGTGCAATACTCGTTGCAGCAAACTATTTGTCTGACGTTTCTACAGGGACAACTCGCTGATCAGGGTCGGCTAGCTCACTGCCGCAGTATTTACAAAACATGGCTTCGGTTTCATGTCCAGACTTTGAACAGTTTGGACATTTAACCAGTTGACGGTGGGATTTCATCTCGTTGTTCAGCTCTGCTGTGATGATTCCAGTTGGCACTGCCAAAATGGAGTAACCTAATAGCATAGTGAGTGATGCAATGGTCTTTCCTAGGCCCGTTTGGGGAACGATATCTCCGTAGCCGACGGTGGTGATAGTGACAATTGCCCAGTAGATGCTTTTAGGAATACTCGTAAAGCCATGTTCTGGTCCTTCGATAACATAGATCAGAGAACCGAAAATAGTGACTAAAATCCCTACGGTGGAGAAGAAGATGAAGACCTTTCTTCGGGCCATAAGCAGACTGCGTAACAGCAGGTTGGAATCTTGTAAATAGCCGACCAACCGAAGAATACGAAAGATACGCATGATGCGTAGCATGCGTATCACCACCATATAAGAGGCTCCGGGGACGAACGGCGCTATATAAGTAGGTAAAATGGCTAAAAGGTCGACGACGCCATAATAACTTCTAGCGTAGGCAAAGGGTTTTGGCGAGCAATAGAGGCGGACTAGGTATTCAATAGTAAACAGCCCGGTCAAGCCCAGTTCTATGTAGTGAAGAGGTACGCCATAGGCAAGCTGTATTTCAGGAACCGATTGAGCAACGACAATACACAGCGAGGTTAAAATAGCGATTAGTAACCCAATGTCGAACGCTCTACCCGCTGAGGTGTGGGTGCCGAATATTATGACATAGAGTCTATTTTTGAGAGGGTGCGGGTGCTGCTCTTGTTCCATACTGATTCCATTCAAGTCACTATCGTGTGTCTATTCAGTATGATACTAGCGAAGCGGGTGGCAAGTCATTAGGCAAGTTCGCCTCTAGCGGAAGGCTAGAGGCGATCGAAAAGTGATGGTTACATCAATCCAGGGAATAGGTTACGAAGACCATTGGCAATAAATTCGATACCAAGCGCGCCCAAGATCAAGCCCATAATACGTGTGATCACGTTGATTCCGGTTTGACCTAAGAAACGAACAATCAGTGGCGCAGAACGGAACAGCAGCCATGAACTAAAACAGAAGGCGATAACAGTTAGAGCGATACCTACGGTTTCAAGCGCGCCAGGGTAACGTGAACCGTAAACAATCGTAGAGCTGATTGCACCAGGTCCTGCCATAAGCGGCATCGCGAGAGGAACTACGCCAATTTGCTCACGACTGACATATTCTGACTTCTCTTGTTTGTTCTGCTTATCTTCACCGAGTTTACCGCTCATCATTGAAAACGCGATACTCAATAGCAGCAACCCGCCTGCGACTCGAAATGAGTCTAGCGAAATACTGAACATATCAAGCAGTACTTGGCCAGCGAGAAGTGAAGTGATCAAAATAACTGCGACAGCGATATTGGCAGTCTTGGCGGTTTTGTGTTTTTCCTCAAGAGTCATGTGTCCAGTCAACGAAACAAAAACCGGCATGATCCCAACCGGGTTCACTGCGGCGACTAAACCAAGAAAAAACTGAAGAAAAATAGCGATTTCTATGCTTTGCATTTTGGCATTCAATCCAGTGTGAAAAAGGGCGACAAGTAAGCGCGGCTAATGTAGGACTTTTTTAAGCAAAATTCGAGTAAAAAACGCAGTAAGGTTTGTATCTTTTTATGAAAAAGGGAAGGTAGAACCTAGCAAGGGGAAAAGTTCGTGCAACAAAATCTTTGTTTTGTAATGCAATAGTAATTTTTTTGTGTCGAACATCTTGTGAACATGAAAATAATCCCAATATAAAAACTAGCGAGTTGACCAAAGATCCTTATACTAAAGTGGCACGTAAATGCTGTGTATGTGTCGAAAGTTGTTCAATTATGAAAGTTTTTTTCAAAATTATGTGGTTAAACTTTCATCGCGCAACCGTTCGATTGTTTTTTGCACAGATTTATTTTCGGCCATAAAAGATTTATAAATCAGTTGCTTAGGTTTAATTTGTTCGGTTGTGTAACCCTAATGGGGTAATTAATTTTTCATAACTGATCTGAGTCAATTTATTTCACACATTGAAACATTATACTCAGTCTCGAAAGCAATTTACTAAGCCTACTGGTTTACAAACAGTTAACTTAGTCGTCATTGAAGCGTGGGGGCGTGACAATGGCACCGGAGCAGTAAGCTCAATAAATTAGCTTTTATATTTTATTATTTTAGGAGATTTTCTATGCCTGTAACTAACCTAGCTGAACTAGATGCTCTAGTAGCACGCGTTAAAGCTGCACAAGAAGAGTTTGCTACTTTCTCTCAAGAGCAAGTAGACAAGATCTTCCGCGCAGCTTCTCTAGCAGCTAACCAAGCACGTATCCCTCTAGCGCAACAAGCGGTAGAAGAATCAGGTATGGGTATTGTTGAAGATAAAGTAATCAAGAACCACTTCGCTTCTGAATTTATCTACAACAAATACAAAGATGAAAAAACTTGTGGCGTTCTAGAAGAGGACGACAACCTAGGTACTATGACTATCGCAGAGCCTGTGGGCATCATCTGTGGTATCGTACCAACGACTAACCCAACTTCGACTGCTATCTTCAAGTCTCTAATCTCACTTAAGACTCGTAACGGTATCATTTTCTCGCCACACCCACGTGCGAAAAACTCTACTAACGACGCAGCGAAACTTGTTCTAGATGCAGCAGTAGCAGCAGGTGCTCCAAAAGACATCATCGGTTGGATCGACCAGCCTTCTGTTGAGCTATCTAACGGTCTAATGAAGCACGATGGCATTGCTCTTATCCTTGCGACTGGTGGTCCAGGCATGGTTAAAGCAGCTTACTCTTCTGGTAAGCCAGCAATCGGTGTAGGTGCGGGTAACGTTCCTGTCGTTATCGACGAAACTGCTGACATCAAGCGTGCAGTGGCTTCTATCCTAATGTCTAAAACGTTCGATAACGGCGTAGTTTGTGCTTCTGAGCAGGCTGCAATCGTTGTTGACGAAGTATACGACGAAGTAAAAGAGCGTTTCGCTTCTCATAAAGCTGTTGTACTAAGCAAAGCTGATGCAAATAAAGTACGTAAAGTCCTTCTAATCGACGGCGCACTAAACGCGAAAATCGTGGGTCAACCAGCACCAGCAATCGCTGAGCTAGCAGGCGTTAAAGTTCCAGCTGACACTAAAGTTCTAGTAGGTGAAGGTCTTGGTAAAGTTTCTTACGACGACGAGTTCGCACACGAAAAACTATCTCCAACTCTAGGTCTATTCCGTGCAGACAACTTCGAAGACGCAGTTGCTCAAGCGGTAACTATGGTTGAGATAGGTGGTATCGGTCACACATCTGGCCTTTACACTAACCAAGATACTAACGCAGACCGTATCCGTTACTTCGGTGACAAGATGAAGACTGCACGTATCCTAATCAACATCCCGACGACTCACGGTGGTATCGGTGACCTGTACAACTTCAACGTTGCACCTTCTCTAACTCTTGGTTGTGGTTCATGGGGTGGTAACTCTATCTCTGAGAACGTAGGTCCTAAGCACCTAATCAACAAGAAAACTGTAGCGAAGCGAGCTGAAAACATGTTGTGGCATAAACTACCTAAGTCAATCTACTTCCGTCGTGGCAGCCTTCCAATCGCAATGAGCGACCTAGAAGGTAAGAAACGTGCGTTCCTTGTAACTGACCGTTTCCTATTCAACAACGGTTACGCTGACGAAGTAGTGAAGCTACTTAAAGAGCAAGGCATCGAAGTTCAAACTTTCTTCGACGTAGAAGCAGATCCAACACTATCTGTTGTTGAGAAAGGTGCAGAAGCAATGAAGAGCTTCCAACCTGACGTAATCCTAGCTCTAGGTGGTGGTTCACCAATGGATGCTGCGAAGATCATGTGGGTAATGTACGAGCACCCAGAAACTCACTTCGAAGAACTAGCAATGCGCTTTATGGATATCCGTAAACGTATCTACAAGTTCCCGAAAATGGGTCAAAAAGCTGAACTTGTATGTATCACTACAACTTCAGGTACTGGTTCAGAGGTTACTCCATTCGCGGTTGTTACTGACGACAAGACAGGTGCTAAGTACCCACTAGCTGACTACGAAATCACGCCAAACATGGCTATCGTTGATGCTAACCTAGTAATGAACATGCCTAAGTCTCTAACAGCGTTCGGTGGTTACGATGCAGTAACTCACGCTCTTGAAGCTTACGTATCTGTTCTTGCTAACGAGTACTCTGACGGTCAAGCTCTACAAGCACTTAAGATGCTAAAAGAGTACCTACCTTCAAGCTACGCGAACGGTGCAAACGACCCAATCGCTCGTGAGAAAGTACACAACGCGGCAACAATCGCTGGTATCGCGTTTGCGAACGCATTCCTAGGTGTTTGTCACTCAATGGCGCACAAGATTGGTGCTGAGTTCCACCTACCACACGGTCTAGCGAACGCACTACTAATCTCGAACGTTGTACGTTACAACGCGAACGACAACCCAACTAAGCAGACTGCATTCTCTCAATACGACCGTCCTCACGCACGTCGTCGTTACGCAGAGGTTGCTGACCACCTAGGCCTAAGCCAAGCTGGTGACCGTACTGCTCAGAAGATTGAGCGTCTACTAGCATGGCTAGAAGAGCTGAAACTAAACCTAGACATCCCAACGTCTATCCAAGCTGCAGGTGTTGCTGAAGCTGATTTCGTTGCGAAACTAGATGAGCTAGCAGTTGAAGCGTTCGATGACCAGTGTACAGGTGCTAACCCACGTTACCCACTAATCACTGAGCTTAAAGAAGTACTAATGGCTTCTTACTACGGCAAAGCATTCGTTGAAGGTGAAACTTTCGAAGGTACTACGGTAATCAAGAAGAAAGCAGACCAAGAAGCAGCGCAAGCGCCTAAAGCTAAGAAAGAGAAAGCAGAAGCTTAATGGTAAGTTTTAGTTATGAGATAAGTCTTCGCTAGCACGATAACTTATCGGAAAAGATTGAGACCCCAGCCGGAAGGCTGGGGTCTTTTTTTGGTTTTGGGAAGTGCTGAAGTAATGGTTAAGCACAGTACCAGTGCCTCCTCTTTTGAAGGGGAGGCTAGGAGGGGTTAAACCATCTAACGAGTTACGCCAGAGCTGACTAGTGAGCAGGTACTGAAAAGAGCAGTGGAGTGGGCGTTTTGGACGAGTCGCAGTGACCCCTCCCTAACCCTCCCCTTGAAAAGGGGAGGGGACTAGATCAACGCACAAACTGACCGCATCGTTTACAAATCAAATCACAAAGGCGCCCTTTGAACACGCAATACTCAAATCAAAGTGCCCAACCAGTCCCTCCCCTTTTGAAGGGGAGGCTAGGAGGGGTTAGACCATCTAACGAGTTATGCCAAAGCTGAATTATAAGCAGGTGCCAAAGAAGCAATCAAGCGACTGATTTGGTTACCACAACACGGTCATACTGAATTTATTTCAGTATCTAATTGAGGTGTTCACAGGGATATGAGCGCGTTGAGTAGACCCTGAAACCAGTTCAGGGTGACCACATTTCGAATGGTACAAAAACAAAAAGGGTCGGAATAATCCGACCCTTTGCTAAATACCAACTACGTTGTTATTTGAATTAGAAGCTACGGCTGTATTGCAGACCCACTAGGATAGCATCAGCACGTGTTGTTGCTGTTAGAACAGGAGTATCTCCGACTAGATACTCTTCAGCCGATGTGTCTTTTCCGATCAAGTATGTAAAGCCAAAGTCTACATTAGATTTTTGGTCAATATGGTATGTGAAACCTGCGGATAGCCATTGACGGTCTGAATCTGGAACAGATATCGAAGTCAGTTTATCCTGGGCACTTGTATCGTACATATAGCCTGCACGCAGAGTCCAGTCAGAGTTAAGGTAGTATGTACCACCTAAAGCGTAGTGCCAGCCATCTTGCCATTCGTAAGCTTTAGTGTAAGAGCCGTTAACGCCGCCTACTGGTGAGTCCGCTAAGTTAAGGTTAGTAAATTCGATCTCATCAAATGCACTCCAACCTATCCATTGTACGCTATAGTGTACAGCGAATTTAGTATCCTCTAAGCGATGGTAACCAGAGAACTCAGCCATGTCTGGAAGCGCAAGTGAAATTTCTTGCCCTTTGTCATCTTTTGCATCGAACTGAGGGCTATAACGATAAGATAAGCCAAATCGGTTGTTTTCATCTAACTCGTATACAGTACCGATGTTAAAACCGACACCCCAACCATCTGCGTCTTCAACCTTAAGTGTTGTTTCAGGTGCGAACTGAGGGAATCCTGGTGGTGCGAGTTCAGCGCCTCCACGTACGAAAGTCCCAACACCGTAAATAATGTCTAGGCCAGCACCAAAACTCCATTGTTCATTTAAACGGTATGACCCGGCAATACCAATGTTGCCACTCTTAACATCTGTTTCACCGCCGAACACAGAGTTTTCTAAAGCGCCTTTAAATTCTGTACGTGTACCAAAGTTCGAGTAAGCGTTAATACCCCAGGCAAACTTCTCGTTTATAGGCATAATGAAGTGAATGTTAGGCGCAACTGATGTGCTGCCGACATCATCGTTACCAGCTGTAGGGCCACTGGCTGTGTAGTTAACATCAGATACAGAAATATCTGTAATGATAGTTTCAAAACCTAGAGACAACTCCATAGAGTCAAAAAGTGCCATAGCAGCAGGGTTACGAGCCATTACAGATGCGTTATCAGCGATAACTGCATCACCCGCGAATGCGCGGCCGATACCTGTTGCAGATTGTGCGTTTAGTTGGAAGCCAGCAGCTACCGCTTGCTGAGAAGCCAGTGCGACCGTTACGGCTACCACTGATTTTTTAAACAGACGCATGTTTTTCATTTGCTTTTCCTTTTTACGTTGCCTCTATCGGGCAGTTTGTTGAGCTTTAGCTCTTTTGGGGGCTAATCCTAGTGGCAAGTATAGGAAATAGAAATCCGACCATTGGATAAAATTAGCTAAATTTCGTAGAAATGATGGGTATCTGGCAGGAAAAGGGGGGTATTTGATGATAATTAGAGTTTTAGCTCTATAAAAGTGAGACAAAAAACGCCTCATGGGGTACAAGAGGCGTTGGAATAGATAACTTTCAATGAATTACATAGGTTTGAGTATATACTCTATATTTTCGGCGATTTTAGCGACATCTTCGTTCAAGTGAGCCACGATGATCATGCTCGAATTTTCTAGAGGTACAACCATACCCTTCATTTTATCGTCATTGAATGTCTCATCCTCACTAGGCTGATTGGTTATAAAAACAGTCACTCGACCATGTTCGCCCCTTAATACCGCGTGGAAAGCATTGCTTGTACCAAATGAGCAATGATTCAAGTAATAAACGTGGTATGGGAATTGGCTATCAACTTGGTAGTGGAAAGGCGTTAACTTCGCGTTTATCTGCTCGATAGAAGAGCTCTCATCAAGCGAGGCGATAAAATCTTTCTCACCGTAGAAATATTCAAGGGCAGTAACGCCTAAACTTGCTTGTGCTTGGGGAACAAACACATTGCCCCAGTTGATTTGCCCGGCAAGTAAGCCAGCCATAAACGCTACTGAAGCGGCCATTGACATCATACGCTTAGTAAATGTTGGGCGTACGACTTTGGTTTCCTCGACGGCTTGGTTTAAAAGAATTCTGTCTGCAAGATCATCCGGCACATCAATTTTCATGGCTTCGTTGATCTTTTTGTCGAGATCAAGCACGTCATCTAAAAACTTTTCGTTTGCCTCACTCGCACGTGTCGCGTCCATTATATCGGCGTCACGAACGTTTGGTTCAGTCAAAACTCTTCGACGAAACTCTAACTCATCCATTGCTCATACCTCGACTCGATGTGGATGCATCCACTTTCTCTTTCAACTGATTTCGGGCGCGGAAAAGGCGAGTCATTACTGTATTCGTATTGAGCTCAAGAATCTTTCCTATCTCCTCACCACTAAATCCCCCAACGACCTGTAGATAGAGTGGCTCACGATACTCTTCGTCTAACGTCATGATCTGCTCATGAAGCCACTGCGTTTGATGATGGTTGTCATCAGACGTTTTGGCCTCTTGGCTGTAATCATCAATGTCCACAAGGTCGAACTGTTTACGTTCAAAACGACGTGCGTTTTCGCGACGTAAGATCGTAATCAGCCATGATTTAGCCGCCTTATCGTCTTGCAGGCTATCTAAAGACTTCCATGCACGCATGAAGGCTTCTTGCACCACATCCTCTGCAATGGTTGGATCTTTACACAACCAATAAGCATAACGATAGAGGTCCTTGTGATAGGCTCTGACGAGCGCTTCGTACTTTCTTTGCTTGTCCATATCCCTATTGACCGAGGTAGTGGACTTTTTCTTTCCGAAAAATTCAATAATCGCCACAAGCAATACCTAAATGTTGTCTTTAGTAGGCATAATCCCACTAAAAATTGATCTACTTCAAAATCTTATACCCGAATGGCTTTATAGTACACCTTGTCATCTAGTTAGTTCTTTGAGCTAACATGTTGAGCAAGATGACACTTCCTTTTGAAGGCTGACTTTACTTTCTCCTAATCAGGAAACTGATTATTTTCAATTGGCGTAAGTTAATTGTTTTATAGATTCCGACCACACAGTTTTGTGTGGTTTTTTTTTGCCTAAATTCCTTGTTGAGTGTTCGCTCAGTAATATTTCATACGCTAGCTTTAAACAGTAGCGTGATGGGCAAGTGATCGCTATCTATTCTGATTTCGTTGCCAATATCACGTTTATTTAAACGCTCGTTTGATTCTGTTAACATTCTCGTTACACTGTTCAGGTCAGACCTCTACAATGGAAGGAATCCTACATGGGCAAGTCGCATACTTCGCAGCAGCTCAACCTGCAAACTCGCTCCGGTGAACGTATCGCTGTCGTTTCCGGACTTCGTACTCCCTTTGCTCGGCAGAGCACCGCTTTTACTGATGTTCCAGCAGTCGATCTCGGAAAGATGGTCGTGTCAGAAATGATGGCACGCGTCGATATTGACCCTGCGTTAATTGATCAGGTCGTGTTTGGTCAAGTGGTCCAAATGCCAGAAGCGCCGAACATCGCACGTGAAATTGTTCTGGGAACAGGGATGAACATACACACCGATGCGTACAGCGTGTCACGAGCTTGTGCGACGAGTTTTCAGTCTGCGGTAAATGTGGCTGAAAGTATTATGTCAGGTGCCATTGATATCGGTATCGCTGGCGGTGCGGATTCCTCTTCTGTTCTACCTATTGGGGTTTCTAAGAACATGGCCGCTAACCTGCTCGCACTGAGTAAAACGAAAACCGTCACTCAGAAACTCAAGTTACTTCAGAAGCTCTCATTTAAAGACTTGATGCCTGTCCCACCTGCGGTTGCAGAATACTCGACTGGGCTATCTATGGGGCAGACAGCCGAGCAAATGGCAAAATCTCATGGCATTAGTCGTGCCGAGCAAGATGAGCTGGCACACCGCTCTCACTCGTTGGCAGCTCAGGCATGGGCGGATGGCAAGATCCAAGGTGAGGTGATGACGGCTTTCCCTGAACCCTACAAGCAGTGGATTGATGAAGATAATAATATTCGCAAAGACTCGACCATCGAGGGCTACGCCAAACTAAGACCTGCTTTTGACCGTCAGTTTGGTTCAGTGACAGCGGCAAACAGCACGCCGCTGACGGATGGCGCTGCAGCGATCATGTTGATGCGGGAAGGGCGTGCAAAAGAGCTTGGTCTGGATGTGTTGGGTTACATTCGATCGTATGGGTTCTCAGCGATAGGCGTACATGAAGACATGCTGATGGGGCCTTCCTATGCGACACCTATCGCTTTAGACCGTGCAGGGGTCACCCTCTCAGATTTGACCTTGATTGATATGCACGAGGCGTTTGCCGCGCAAGCACTGTCGAATGTGAAAATGTTTGCCAGTGAGAAGTTTGCCAAAGAGAAGCTGGGCCGCAGTCAGGCTATCGGTGAAATAGATATGGATAAGTTTAACGTGCTTGGTGGGTCGATAGCTTATGGGCATCCTTTCGCTGCAACAGGGGCACGAATGATTACTCAAACCCTGCGTGAACTTCAACGTCGCGGTGGTGGTTTAGCGCTTAATACTGCATGTGCGGCAGGTGGCTTGGGTGCTGCAATGGTGTTGGAGGTAGAATAATGACAACTCAGAACGCTTTTACATTAAACATTGACGAACAGAAACTCGCTTGGCTGACCATTGATGTGCCGGGTGAGAAGATGAACACACTGCAAGCAGCGTTTGCCGATGAAATGACAGAGGTTTTTTCGCAACTAAATGAACATAGTGACCTAAAAGGCTTAGTCATTGAATCAGGAAAGCCTGACAACTTTATTGCTGGTGCGGATGTCCGAATGTTGGCGGCGTGCAACTCTGCCGAAGAAGCCAAAGCGTTAGCTGCAAAAGGGCAGGAGATGTTCCAGCAACTGTCAGCTCTTCCTTTTCCTGTGGTGGCGATGATTCACGGGCCTTGCCTTGGAGGTGGCTTAGAGCTGGCTCTTGCTTGTGACTATCGCGTGTGTAGTGATGCGGATATTACTCGTTTAGGTTTACCCGAAGTGCAATTGGGTTTGTTGCCTGGTTCTGGCGGTACACAGCGACTACCAAGATTAATTGGTCTGCTTCCATCCCTTGACCTGATCTTGACGGGTAAGCAATTGCGAGCCAAGAAGGCGAAAAAACTGGGTGTGGTAGACGCCAGTGTTCCCGTAAGTATCTTAAAAGACGTTGCTATCTCAATGCTTGATAAAGGTAAGCGTAAAAAAGAGAAGGTCTCTAACAAAGAGAAATTGATGTCAGGCACAGGCTTGGGTCGAAAAATGATTTTCGAGCAAGCCGCTAAGAAAACACGCGCCAAAACGCGAGGCAATTACCCGGCCGCTGACGCGATTCTCGATGTGATCAAACATGGTCTTGAGAATGGCATGCCAAAAGGCTTGGAGTTTGAGGCCAAGCGTTTTGGTGAGTTGGTGATGACATCAGAGTCTGCCGCGCTTCGTTCCATCTTCTTCGCTACCACAGAAATGAAAAAAGAGAGTGGTTCGTCAGCAGAGCCTGCCCAGGTAAACCAAATAGGCGTGCTTGGCGGTGGCCTGATGGGGGCGGGTATTGCACATGTTTCAGTTTCAAAGGCAAAAGTTCCCGTGCGCATCAAAGATGTATCGAATGATGGTGTGCTTAACGCCATGCGCTACAACTACGATCTATTCGCTAAGCAACGCAAGCGCCGAATCCTGTCTAAAGCGCAGCTTCAAGAGAAGATGTTGCAGATTTCAGGTGGCACAGATTTTACTCGCTATCAGCATGCAGATATGGTGATAGAGGCAGTATTTGAAGATCTTGAACTAAAACAGAAGATGGTCGAAGATATTGAAAAGAATGCGAAAGATAGCACCATTTTCGCTACGAATACTTCCTCTTTGCCTATTGGGCAAATAGCAGAAAAAGCACAGCGACCAGAAAACATCGTTGGTCTACATTACTTCAGCCCTGTAGAGAAAATGCCCTTGGTTGAAGTTATACCCCACGACTCGACATCGGAAGCAACGATCGCAACGGCAGTGAAGTTTGCCAAGAAGCAGGGCAAAACGCCGATCGTTGTTAAAGACAAAGCGGGCTTCTTCGTTAACCGAATTTTAGCACCGTACATGAATGAGGCTGCCAATATATTGATGACGGGAGAGCCGATTGAGCACCTTGATGAGGCTTTGTTGAACTTCGGATTCCCGGTTGGCCCGATAACATTGTTGGATGAAGTCGGCGTTGATATTGGCGCTAAAATTATGCCAATCATGGTTAAAGAACTGGGGCCAAGATTCCAAGGTCCTGATGTTTTTGACACTTTGCTTGATGACGACCGCAAGGGTCGGAAAACGGGTAAAGGTTTTTACACCTATAAGGGGGGTAAGAAGAAGGGCGTCGATGAGTCGGTTTATAAACTGTTGAGTTTGACGCCTGAGAAAAAGTTGAGTGAAAAGGAAGTTTCTCTGCGCTGCGTGTTGCCAATGTTAAATGAAGCGGTACGCTGCCTAGATGAGGGTATTATCCGTTCTGCTCGAGATGGTGATATTGGCGCAATCTTTGGGATTGGATTCCCGCCTTTCCTCGGAGGTCCATTCCGTTATATGGACCAGATTGGGCTGGTGCAGTTAGTTGAGATGATGAACGAATATGCAGAGAAGTTTGGTGATCGATTTGCGCCTTGCGATGGGCTGCTGACGCGTGCAGGTAACAACGAAAGCTTCTACTGATGCGCGTGAAGTGATTGTTAATCATGGATTTGGCGAGCTTCGGCTCGCCTTTTTAATAGTTGAGAGTTATTATCAATTACGGTAAAGCTGTTATTTCAAAGGATAAGGTATGGACGCACTCGAACTACTATTAAATCGCCGCTCTATCGCTAAACTTTCTGCTCCAGCACCTGAGGGTGTTGCGTTGGAAAATATTATTCAAGCGGGGTTGAGAGCGCCTGATCATGGTAATTTGCAGCCATGGCGATTTGTGATTGCGCAAGGAGAAGGGCTATCTAAGTTGTCAGATATTTTGCTCGGTGCTGCGCAGCAAGAGAACAGTGAGCAAGCGGTACTCGACAAGGTTAAAAATGCCCCATTTCGTGCGCCAATGGTGATTACGGTGATTGCTAAGGTCTCAGAACACGAAAAAGTGCCTGCCTTTGAACAGTACTTATCTGCGGGTTGTGCTGTGCAAGCGATGCAGATGGCAGCAGTAGCGCAGGGCTTTCAAGGTTTCTGGCGTTCAGGAAAGTGGATGTTTCACCCAAGTGTTCATCAGGCTTTCGGACTTGAAGGTGATGACCAAATAGTGGGCTTTTTATATCTAGGAACACCAGGCTGTGAGCCGATGAAAGCGCCAAAGAGAAATTTGTCGAACTTTGTAGAGTTTATGTAGGTCTTGTTGAAAAAGCGCCGCTCAAATTGCGGCGCATTGAGAGCTTAGCGCTTGTTGGTCTCTATGTAGTCGATAACAAAATCGATAAATAGACGGACTTTCTCTGGTAGGCGGTCTTTATGGTTGTACAGCATAAAGATATCTCGTGGGTTTGCGTGCCAATCGGAGAGGACACGCACAAGCTCACCACGCTGCATGTATTCTCTGATCATAACGTCGGGCATCAGGGTGATACCTAGCCCTTCCGCACAAGCGCGACGTACAGTATCGAGAGAGTCGGCTTCAAAGCGGCCCTTGTCTAAGTTGACAACGTGTTCACCTGAACTGTTGGTTAGCTGCCATTTGAGAAGCGGATGCCCTTTAAGCAATGAATGTTCTGCAAGGTCTTCTGCATGGCTTGGAGCCTGCTTCTTTGCAAGATAGCTTGGGCTAGCCACTAAGATATCTTCAACCGCACCCACTTTACGCGCGATTAAGCTTGAATCACGTAGTGACCCCACGCGAAAAATAACGTCCCACTCAGTAGGGTCGAGTTGGTCAAAGTGATTGGTCGTCATCAACTCAATGTTGATTTCTGGGTACTGAAGCATGAACGCATTAAACAGCGGCATGATCATACGCTTAGTTAGATTAGATGGAGCAGCAATCTTGATGCGTCCAGCAGCCCCACGGCACGAATCAGAAAGAAGCTCCGCAGTCGTTGAAAGGGTTTTGAGCAGTGGAGAGCACTCTTGGTAAAAGCGCTCACCAGCTTCAGTGAGTGACAATTTGCGTGCATGACGATTAAGAAGGCGCAGATTAAGAGACTCTTCCAAAGCTTGGATGCGTCGAGTTATCGTCGCAACAGGAATCATTGTTTTGCGTGATGTTGAGGTGTAGCTCCCATTTTCAACAACCAGTCGAAAAAGGTTTAGGTCATCTAGTTTCATATGATATGAGACGCAATAGTGGTCGATTTCATTAAATGTATAGTGAGATACTGATCAACAGCTTGAGTTGTGTCAACTAAATGTGTAAAACGTGATGTATATCTGACACTAGATGCTGTGTTTTACCGTCACCCATACCTTGCTCACTGCCCTATTTCTGACTACTTTTAATAGAGTGGTTATCCATTATTTATTTCCTAAAATACAGCTCCTCGATGTTTCCATACAATAAATAATACGATTTCGGGTGGGCTGACAGAGTAGTAAGACGGTAAATGCGTCAGTAGTGAGGTCAATACATGTTAAACACTCACCCTAGTGTGAGTCCACAACCTGCAAGCGAACCTGCCCTTAAAAAGACAATAATGTTGGTAGATGATGATCCGATATTTCGTCAGGTCACCAAACAGTTTTTGGTCGTGAAAGGCTACGATATTGTCGAGGCAGAAAACGGGTTGGACGGACTGCAAAAATTAAATGGCGCTGAACCGGACTTGATCCTATGTGATCTTTCGATGCCGATACTTGACGGTATTGAGTTTGTTGAGGAGGTCAGTCAGCAATACCCTTCTATGCCGGTGATCGTCGTGTCTGCCACCGATGAAATGTCTGATGTCGCCAAGGCTCTGCGTTTCGGTATCAAAGACTTTCTCCCAAAGCCGATTGGCAATTATCAACATCTCAGCGATGCCGTTGAAACTGTGATTAATGAGAGTGATTCCATCAACTCAGATGGTAAAGATTTTTCAACCCAGTGGTACCGTGTTGATGGGGGAGGAGAATTACCAGAAGAGCAAGAGCTGCATTGGCACTTGGAGTATCTTCAGAATAACCCGGCGGCGGCACGGGATCTATTGCACGCACTGTTACCAGAAAAAGACACGGTTCAAGGCAGCTGGCGCTGTAACTACCGCTTGCTGCAATCGACAGAAGCGATGCCCTTGGTGTTTGATTATGCTTGGCTGATGAACGGACAGTTCATTTTCTACATTGTGGATTCTGGTAATGAGGACTTTGAGAGTGATCACTCTGCTAGTGTTGCAACGACCATCTTAGTCCGTGCGCTGTTTCATGACTACTTGCGCCACTTGAAGAACTTTAGTGCTGATTTGAAAGATATGATGAGTGTCATCGAACGCGGTATAGAGTGTTCACAAGGCACAGGGTCGGTTCCTGCGCTGTTTGGACTGGCAGATTTACCCAGTGGCACCGTGGATATATTACCGGCAGGCTTAGGCTGTCGCTGGGCAAGCGACGAGTTTACTCAAACGATTCATGAAGGGGAGCGCCTAGGTGGTCAGTCCCTCAAGAATTTTATCACCCGCGATCTGCCTATCAATAGGGCGGGTAAATTAACACTATCGATTACTGGCACAACGAGCTTCAGCTTCGACATACAGCAAAGAGAGGGCTAGCTCCTATTTTGCGATGCTCGTTTGTTGACGAAGGTCTCAAGCGAGCAATACCCCCACTTTCCTTCGGTTTTTGATGACTCTGAGTTTGGTTATAGTCACGTTGCCAAACGATAAAGGAGGATTTTCAATGGCTGATATGGATTTCAAAGAACCCTACAATATACTCTATTTTTTGGGTTTGGTTCTCGCTCTACTGATTCCAACGCTTCCAGCCACACTCACTTGGTTGTCAGTGTTGCAGAATATGAATAGCTAGGTGATTTCACTTGCGCCAATAGGCGAGTCATTCTAACTTACTCAAAGTTGAGCCGAGTGGCATTGTCATTGAGGAAAAAATCATTCGTAAGGTTAAGCAGTTACTATGGAATCTCGCGGGTGGTCTCTGTCTGCTACTCGGTGCTATCGGTATTTTTCTCCCTCTTCTTCCAACAACTCCTTTTGTTCTGCTTGCTAGTGCCTGTTTTATGCGTGGCAGTGAGCGGGTGCACCGTTGGTTACATCAACATTCCACCTTTGGTCCAATACTCGACAACTGGCACAGCCATCGTGCGGTTTCACGTCAAGTAAAGCGTCGCGGTGCCGTCTTGATCGTGCTGAGTTTTTGCTTTTCGATCATTGTCGTCCCCAAGCTTTGGTTAAAGGTTATGCTAATCGCATTTATGTGCGCACTTCTTTCATGGTTTCTTCGCTTACCCGTGATGGAGTCGGTTGCTGAAAACCAAGAAAATAACTAAGATGTCAGCCTTATGTTGGCTCTACCAACATTGAACAAATCTTCAGCATGGAAACGTCCCTGCTATGCTTATACCAATCTGGATAGGGTATTTTTTGATGCCTTACCTAGATTGGTATGAAACCTTTAGGTCACATAGAAAAGCACAATTATGAGTACTGAAACTATTTCACTTATCCAATCAAGTATCAAAAGCATCCCAGACTACCCAAAGCCAGGCATCTTGTTCCGCGATGTAACCAGTTTGCTCGAAGATGCCGCCGCTTACCAAGCAACCATCGGTCTATTGGTTGAGAAGTATAAAGACATGGGTTTTACCAAAGTGGTTGGTACTGAGGCGCGTGGCTTCCTATTTGGCGCACCACTAGCGCTTGAGTTAGGTGTTGGCTTTGTTCCTGTGCGTAAGCCAGGCAAGTTGCCGCGCAAGACGATCGGTCAGTCTTATGAACTTGAGTACGGCACAGATACACTAGAGATTCATGTTGATGCGATTTCTGAGGGTGACAAAGTATTGATGGTGGACGATCTGCTTGCGACAGGTGGTACAATCGAAGCGACAACGAAACTGATTCGTCAGCTAGGTGGTGAAGTTGAGCACGCGGCTTTTGTTATCAACCTGCCAGAGATTGGTGGTGACAAGCGTCTAGAAGCGATGAACTTGAACGTTTACAGCATTTGTGAGTTCGACGGTCATTAATCAATGAGTTATCTAGCACTCGCCCGTAAGTGGCGCCCCAAGGCATTTAATCAAGTCGTTGGCCAGGCACATGTCCTGACAGCGCTTGAAAATGCGCTTGACCAGAATCGCCTGCACCATGCTTACCTTTTCTCTGGTACGCGTGGCGTTGGTAAGACAACGATTGGTCGCCTTTTCGCGAAAGGGCTGAATTGTGAAACTGGCATTACCAGCAAGCCATGTGGCCAATGTGATAGCTGTATCGAGATCGATCAAGGCCGTCACGTCGATCTACTTGAGATTGATGCGGCTTCACGAACCAAGGTCGAAGATACTCGTGAGCTGCTAGATAATGTTCAATATAAACCTGCCCGTGGTCGCTTTAAGATCTATCTGATCGATGAAGTTCACATGCTCTCGCGTCATAGCTTTAATGCGCTATTGAAAACGCTAGAAGAGCCACCGGAATATGTGAAGTTTTTGCTAGCGACCACCGATCCACAAAAATTGCCTGTGACTATTTTGTCACGTTGTCTACAGTTCCACCTGAAGCCGATTTCTGTTGATACGATTCATGAACAGTTAGATACGGTATTGGCGAAAGAGTCAGTGGAGTCTGAAGCGCGTGCACTGGGCATGATTTCTCATGCGGCTGATGGCAGTATGCGTGATGCATTGAGCCTGACGGACCAAGCGATTGCGTTAGGCAATGGCTCTGTCAGTGTCGAGACCGTGTCACATATGCTCGGTACGCTTGATACTGACCAAGCGCTGCACATCTTACAAGCCATTGCTGCAAAGCAAGCGCAAGGCGTGATGGACTGTGTTCAATCTCTGGCTGCGAATGGTGTTGAGTGGGATAACCTATTGCAAGAAATTGCTAACCAACTTCACCGCATTGCTATGTACCAAGCACTGTCTTCAACGCTAGATAAAGCGCAGCCTGATGCTGAAAAACTCGCGTTACTTGCGCAGCAGTTAACCGCGCAAGATACGCAGTTATTTTATGACATTGCGTTGAAAGGGCGTCAGGATCTGCCATTTGCGCCGAATGAGCGTACAGGGCTAGAAATGACGCTATTGCGAATGCTCGCTTTCCGCCCAGCGCAAGCTTCAGTCGTAAATGTGGTCTCAACAGAGACGGTTGCAATGGCGCAGCCAGCAGTGCAACCTGCACCAGCTCAACCAGCTCAACCAGCTCAACCAGCTCAACCAGCTCAACCAGCTCAACCAGCTCAACCAGCTCAACCAGCTCAACCAGCTCAACCAGCACCGCAGCACTCTGCTCCGGTACCATCTCAGCCTCCAATGATGAATGAGCCGCCGATGATGGACCCTGACCCTTATTATGAGCCAGTGCCAGAGCACTACATGGACCAGGGCTCAGCTCCAGTTCAGGCAGCGCAAGTTGAGCCTGTTGCACCGAGTCAGGCCCAAAATACAGCGATAACTCAACCTTCCGCAGGTTCTTCAATTGGTGGTCTGCGCCATCAGCTGCGCTCTCGACGCGGTTCTAGCGCTGGCGATAAAGGAAACACTGGAAAAAAGTCTAGTGCGGCATCTGGGCAACGTGAATCGGTCATTGATCGCGTTGCTAAAAAGCAGTTATCTGCGCCTCAGGTGTCGCGAACGTCAGAACAGACAATGGCTGCACCGAAACCAGATGAACCTTATCAGTGGGCGCCAATCAATCCAGTCGTCGAGAAGGTTGATAAAGAGCTAACACCGACTCAAATCAAAAAGTCACTAGAGCATGAAAAAACACCAGAGATGGTGGAGAAGCTGCTGAATGAGTCTATTGCTCAAAGTGAATGGGCAGAGCTTATTAGTCGCCTTGACATCCCTAAGCTGGTGGAACAGTTGGCGCTAAACTCTCATTACCAACAGCAGGGTGATGAGATTCAATTGATGCTACGTAGCTCACAGGCGCATTTGAATAAAGAAAGAGCTCAAGCGGAACTGTCTGAAGCGATTAACAAAACGCTCGGTAGCCCACATTCGCTAACAATTACGGTTGGTGAAGAGGGGCAAACCCCGCTAGAGTTACGAGAAGAGCTCTATCAAGCTCGACTACAACAAGCATTTACAAGCTTAAACCAAGACAAACATGTCCAGTTTATGCTGAATCGATTTGATGCTGCTCTTGATGAAGACAGCGTCAGGCCGATTTAACCTTTGTTGGGGTTGAAAAATCGACTTTTCGACCCCATGTGTATAGAAATCAATCCAACCAGAGAGTATACAATGTTTGGTAAAGGCGGTATGGGCAACCTAATGAAGCAAGCCCAGCAAATGCAAGATCGCATGCAAAAGCTTCAAGAAGAAATTGCTAACATGGAAGTGACTGGCGAAGCTGGTGCTGGCCTTGTTAAAGTGACTATCACAGGTAGCCACAGCACTCGTCGCGTAGAGATTGACGAGAGCCTAATGGAAGACGACAAAGAGATGCTTGAAGACTTGATCGCAGCCGCGTTCAACGATGCAGCTCGCCGCGTTGAAGAGACTCAAAAAGAGAAAATGGCATCAGTTACTGGCGGTATGCAATTACCACCAGGCATGAAAATGCCTTTCTAATTAAGGTATACGATGCGAACCAGTTCTATGCTGGAGCATTTGATGGAGGCCTTGCGTTGTCTACCTGGGGTGGGTCCCAAGTCGGCTCAGCGCATGGCCTTTCATTTGTTACAGCGCGACCGTCAAGGCGGTTTGCAGCTTGCTGATGCCCTTTCACAAGCGATGACGGAAATCGGCCACTGCCAAGAGTGCCGAACGTTTACCGAAGAGGAAACGTGTCACATCTGTACGAACCCTAAACGCCAAGAAAACGGTTTATTGTGTGTTGTTGAAAGCCCTGCTGATATTGCAGCGGTTGAAGCAACCGGTCAGTACTCTGGGCGCTATTTTGTGTTGATGGGACACTTGTCACCACTTGATGGCATCGGCCCAAGCGATATCGGCTTAGACATGCTCGATTTTCGCTTAAGACGCGGTGACATCAGTGAAGTCATTCTGGCAACCAACCCTACGGTGGAAGGCGAGGCCACTGCGCACTACATCGCTGAGCTTTGTAAAGAGCACGGTGTCTCTGCAAGTCGCATTGCACACGGTGTCCCAGTGGGTGGGGAGTTAGACTTAGTGGATGGTACAACGTTGTCCCATTCCATCTTAGGTCGTCATCAGCTCTAAGCTGTCTCTGTGATTATTGAAAACCGCGCTTCTACAGCGCGGTTTTTTCTTGCCCCTAGCACAAGCTTTGGGATTATTATCTAATTAAATTTGATAATGTCTCTGTTTTAGTGCGGTTTATCCAATGGAAATTAGCGACTATTCTTTACCTCGTATTACAGACAAACGCGGCAGACCAACATGCCCATTATCGAGGAAAAAAGTATGTCAAAGCTAACTATCGTTGCGAATATCATTGCTAAACAAGACAAAGTTGAACTGGTTAAAGCCGAGCTACTAAAGCTTATTGATGTCACCCGTGCTGAAGAGGGTTGCATCAACTACGACTTACACCAAGACAATGAGAACCCAGCACATTTCATGTTCTATGAAAACTGGACGTCACGTGAGCTATGGCAGCAACATATGGGTAACCAGCATCTTGCAGAGTACATGGCAGCGACGGAGGGGGCGGTTGAGGAATTCATCCTCAATGAGATGACTCATATCGCCTAGGGGTGATTGAGTCGCTCTCAGTGATTTAGAACGCAGTAAAGAGTGCTTTACTGCGTTTTTAGTTTTGTGTGAGTGCACGTTGCAAGTGGAGACCTAGGCCGATGAACGGAGAGTCATTTTGGCCGAGCAACAGAGGCTCGACGCACAAGTATCGGCATGAAAAGCTTGTGTTCATCGGGTTTATGGTCGGCTTCATTGGCTAGTTTGATGGACAGCTTCACGGCCTCATTGGCCATGACTTGAATCGGGTATCTAACCGTAGTGAGTCTTGGATATATGAAGCGAGCAATATGCCCATCATCAAAACCAATAACAGACAGGTCATCGGGAATTTGGTACCCGTTCTCTTGCAACAGTGCCAAACATCCGGCGGCCATGTAGTCGTTATAAGCAGCAACAGCGGTAATGGGGGTGTTCTTGGCCAAAAGATTCACCATACACTGTTCTCCGCCCATTTCATCAGGCTCACCGTATTCAATATACTCATCTCGGTATTCGATGCCATGTGTTGCGAGTGCGTCGAGATAACCCCGCTTTCGGTCATGAGCATCATCAATATTGTGGCTTGAGCATAGGTAGCCAATATGTCTGTGACCACTGCGGATGAGATGTTCTGTTGCCATATAAGAACCACGGTAGTTGTCTAGAGCTACGCAACGGTTGGCGATGTCCGGTACTACACGATTGATGATCACTAGCCCCGGAATTTCTTTGGCAAACGCGACCAACTCCTGATCAGCTAACCCTTTACTGTGAATCACGAGTGAATCACAGCGGCTATTGATGAGAAGGTTAATTGCATTTCGTTCTTTGTCTGGGTCGTGATAGCCACTGCCTATGAGGAGCTGTTTTTCTTGCTCGCTCGCAATGGTATCAATTGCTTTGATCATGGTGCCAAAGAAAGGTGCGCTCGCATCGTTGACCAGAACACCAATGGCATTGGTCGTTTTATTCACTAGAGCGCGTGCGTTTGCGTTAGGGCGATAACCCAATTTCGTCATGGCTTGCTGAACCGCATCCAGTGCTGCTTGACTGGTGTTAGGCGAGTTATTGATCACGCGTGATGCTGTGGCGATGGATACCCCAGCTTCCTTCGCTACGTCTTTGATAGTGGCCATGAAAATCCCTAATAAGTGTTCGGATACATTTAACAATGGCCAACCAAAGATGACAAGCGACTTACCCATGTTTGTGGTGTAGATAGAAGAAAAAATCCCCAAGCGGGGGGCTTGGGGATTATCAGGAGGCTGACCGTTAGCTAAAGACGACCGAGTAGTGGTAGTGATTATCAGTAAGCTGGAAAGCCTTATGAACACTTGGACTCCAAGAGTCATCACCACCAACACCCATTTGCTGGTGATCTATGCGCAGGTATAGCGTTTCCTCTTCGATAAGCTCATTAGTGTGTTTCGCCGCGGCGAGTTGGGTGAGAGAGTAATGCCCTGTGCTAAAGTGAAAATCACCAGACACTCTCAAGTTGCTTACATTGAGCCACTGAGTATGACAGCGCAAACCATTGTCGGTTGGGAAAACATAAGGTGTATGCATCTCATTGATTGACGCCTTATAATGACCAAACCGAGCGGCCGCAAGGCGGTCAGGGTAGTTTTCAAACGGTCCAAGACCTTTCCATTCAATGTTATTGGTGGAGGCGACCTGACACTCCATACCAATACGCGGCATTGGAGGGAGGTGGTCGGCGAGCTGTACATCAACATCGACTTTCATTTGCCCATCATCGGTAATCGTATAGTTCCATGTTGTAACGGCTTGAACTTGGTCTTTAAACTGATAGGCAAAGCGAGTTTCGATACAGACCTTCTCACCCTGTATTTGCGCTTTCGTTGCTAGGCATTGACGCTGCCATTGACCGATGCCCGCCATGTCCCAGCGACACATCCAAGCATTTGGGTCGACGTTGTCGATTTCACTCACGCCAATGTCATTATCGAGCGGCGCACGGTAGAAGTTGTCAACGAGCGGTGCGGCGAGTTTATCGACTCCGAGCTGTTGCCATTGGACGAGAAGACCGGAAGATTTGTCCCATGTCCAACGGCCGCTGTCCGTGTGTACATTGATCTCATTGCCCGAGGCGTCTAAAACGGGAGTGGTTGACTCCTCATCGATAGCAACCACAAGACCACTGTAGTTAGTAAGCGCAAGCTGTTCAGTAGCAATGACATAACCACCATCAGACCATGGAGTATTGCTGATCAGTGTAATATCCGTGTTCAAGTGATAACGTGCGCCGGATTTTGGCTTGAAACTGATATCCAGCGTGATGGTTTTTTCACTATCTGCGTCTACGTCTAGGGGTAAATTGCCGTTGAGCACTTCAACGCCATCTTCAAGCAGTGACCAGTTTAGTTGTTCATTATCGGTGGCTCGGAACAAGTTCTCATTGCGGACGTTCAAGGTATAGCGCCCTGGCTGCTCATGACTCAGTGCCACGGTGATCATACGTTGACAGAACTTCGCCTCTTCCAACGTTGGATGTGGCGTTCTGTCTGGAAAAACAAGGCCATTGATACAGAACTGACGATCGTTGATTTCATCATTGAAGTCACCGCCGTACGCCCAATACTGGTTACCATTGTCATCAGTTTTGGCAATACCTTGATCAACCCAATCCCAAATAAAGCCACCTTGGAGGCGAGGAAATTCGCGGAAGGCATGCCAGTATTCATCGAAGCTACCCAAACTGTTGCCCATCGCATGCGCGTATTCACACAAGATCAACGGGCGCTGTTCGTTAGGTAAAGAGATCCATTTCTTGATTGGCCATTTCGGTACTGCTTCGTCTTCAATGACTGTATTCACGCGAGCGTACATTGGCGCGATGATATCGGTTGCCGTGGTATTTGAGCCCCCACCTTCGTATTGCACTGGTCGTGATGGATCGTATTGCTTAGACCATGCATACATAGCGTTGTGATTGGCTCCATGACCCGACTCGTTTCCAAGTGACCAAAGAATAATTGACGCGTGGTTCTTGTCACGCATGACCATCTGGGTGTAGCGATTCATGTAGGCATTTGCCCATTGAGGATCGCTCGATAGACGATTCATTGGCTGCATACCATGCGTTTCAATATTGGCTTCATCACATACATATAAGCCGTATTGGTCGCACAACTCATACCAGCGTGGGTGGTTAGGATAGTGCGCAGTACGAACGGCATTGAAGTTATGCTGTTTAAGTAAACGAATGTCTTCAATCATGTCTTTTTCAGTCATGACATGACCTAGTTCAGGGTGATGTTCATGCCGGTTAACACCACGAATCAACAGCGGTTTACCATTCAGCTTTAGTTGACCATCTGTGATCTCGATTTTTCTGAACCCAACATCATACGCTTCGCTCTCAATATGATGGCCCTGTTCATCAATTAATGAAACAACCAGGCGGTAGAGGTTAGGCACTTCGGCCGACCACTGCTTTGGCTCACGAACGGACAGGGTTTGGAACACGATATCGTTATAGGAGCCACGTTCATCAATACGGCGGTTATTTGGTGTCGCTGATTGCGGGTCAAAAATGGCTTGTTCGCCATCGAACAGTTGGAGTTGAACTTGGTAACTCTCAGGGGCATTGATTCGCGTTTCTACTTTAAGTGTTCCATCGCGGTAACACGCATCAAGGTCTGGTGTAATAAAGACATCTTCAATGCAGTTGTTTGGTTTTGATAGCAGCGTGACATCACGGAAAATTCCGCTTAGCCACCACATATCTTGGTCTTCGAGATAACTACCATCACTCCAACGAATCACCATGACAGCGAGCGTGTTGCGGCCTTCAGTTAAATACTCTGATAGGTCAAACTCAGTGGGTAGTCGACTATCTTGGCTGTAGCCAACCCAAACGCCGTTGCACCAGAGGTGGAAAGCGGAGTTAACGCCATCAAAGATAATGCGTTGAGTGTGTTCAAGATCAGCGGCTGTCATGTCGATGTTCGTGCGATAGCAACCGGTTGGGTTATCTGATGGAACGTAAGGAGGGTTAACCTCGAAAGGGTATTTTACATTGGCGTAAATGGGCTTGTCATAGCCTTGTAACTGCCAGTTTGACGGCACGGGAATACTTGACCATGGACTGTCGTTAAAGCCCGCCTTGATGAAGTCTTCATCGACTTGCTCTGGGGCGTCAAATAGCTTGAATTTCCAGTCACCATTTAGAGAGCGTCGATGACTGTTGTTATTTTCTTGAGCATCTTTTGCACTGCGAAAGCTCGCTAACGGACTGTGCGCTTTCATGCAATGTAGGTTAACACTCTGTGGGTTTTCCCAATCACGTCGTTGGATAATTTCGGAAAATGCCATGCGATTCGATCCTAGTATGTCGTTTTTTTACTTGCCACTGTGCTTAGCGTTTCTTTGTTGATGAAACGGCACTAGTCTGCAAGATGTTGTAATAAATAATCTTTTGCTTGAGGGTGGCCTGCTTTGCCTGCCTCTTGAACGATATTGGCCGCTTCACTGATATTGTTGCTCGCTAAAGCTTGGTCAATACGGCTTTGATAGTGTGCCCAACCATGTTTGTCAGGGTGTTTTGATGTTGGGTCGGTATCGGTTTCAGCACGTTGCGGACTCGTCTTGGTGAACTCGGCGAGCATGGAGAGCAGCGCACTGTTTGAAAATTCGCTCGTCGTAATGTCTATTCTGCCATAGTCACTGTACTGCGCCGTTAGCGGCAGGTGCTTTTGCCCAATCACATTGTTTTGTTCGGCATACACTTCTTCTGGGTGCTTACGCGGCAGTGTATGGCCTAATAATTCAACATCGGTTGTGACCACCATAAACTTAGCGCGAGTAGTTTTTGGCGATAGGGTGATGATTTTTTCAACACGCTCCAATCCTTTTAGACTCGTTGGGTAGTATTTATAACTGTCAATATTATGCTGGTCGATGATTTGCCACTCAGAATCCATAAATAGCACTTTCGCTGCAAAAACCTGGTCATTTGCGATGTAACTGCGCAGCAAAACAGAAAACAGATCGGATTGAGAGTTGTTCACAGTGCCGGGCAGTTCGTACACTATCACTGGAACGAGCGCATCGTCGGTTGTGACTAAATCCTTGTTCAGCATAGACAAGGGGATGTGTTGTGTGTGTGAGGTTAGTATCACTTCTTGATGAAAAGGAACCGTCAGCGCGGTCTTATCAACCGAGTGAACATCGTTGCAACACGAGACCCTAGGGGTTAACGACTGTGTAGAAACAGGGGCAGTGCTGCACCCTGTCAGTGCCATAGTCAGTGCTGATATTATGAGAGTTTTCACGTTCATCTGAGGTTCCTTTTAGGGGGAGGGTGCACGCACCCTCAGTTTCTACAGGATTTGTTACGAGGCTGGATTACCACCAAGTTTCTACGTTGAAGCCGAAGGTCACTTCGTCAATCGTTTCTCCGCTGGCACTCATCGCTGTACCGTAGGCATCTCCACCACGGCTCCACTCATCTGTGGTCTCTGAGTAAGTAACAAACAAACGTAGAGATGGTCGTGCCCAAACGCCTTTCCCTGCTTGGAACATTTGAGAGAGTGTGACTTTATACATGTCGTTGGTACCGGCACCATTTTGAGCTTCTACTGTCTCATAGCCCGCTTCAATCGCTGTAGCCATGTAATTGTTCCAGCTGTATTGAGGGCGAGCGCCGACGCTGAACCACTTTTCACCATCGTTGTTGTCGAGGTTCTTATCTTGGTATGCAATGGAGTACATCACTTGGAAGTCTTCATTGATATTAAGGTCACCGTGGTTAAATACGCGCCAGCTATAGCCGTCGTGATCAACACCAGTGCTGTACTTGCGGTTTGAACCGCCCTCTGCACTCATTAAGCCACCGGCAAGTGCGTCTGTACCGTACTGGAATGCAAAAGTGTTGGAGCCGTATTCCCACGCTTGGCGGTATAGGGCTGAAAGCATGGTACCAGAGGTGGTAATGTTGGTATCATCGTAGCTAGAGTTGTGTGCTGCCACGTAGTTCAGGCCGACAGTAAGGTCAGCGCTGTCGCTCAGCGCGATATCACTGATACGAGCATCGATATTATGCAGGCTACGGTCGTCAGCGCTTGAATCTGGCGCCATCCATGCAAAGTGACCATTACCAAAACCTAGATCCCAATCTTCGACACCAATACCAGTGCTTGACGTGTCCCAGTACTTAATGTCAATCATGTGCACTTCATGACGTCGGTAGAAGCGTTCACCGGCCCAAAGTTTTGCATTAGGTTGACTATCAATCAGACCATGACCTGCTGACCACATCTGAATGATACTCACGTCACCCCAGCTCTCACCACTGCCAAGATAAAGGGTTGTATCGAAGTAGGCATCGTTATTGCGCCATACGTCTGCCTTTAGACCTGCTTCCCACCAGTTCATCTCGTTACCTAGTCGGTAGTTACCGTAACCTTCGCCTGCACGAATGACGTCATTACGTTCGCCTTTACCATCATTGTGGTCTTTGTTGTCGGTGTAGATGTTTCCCCATTTGGCATAACCAAAGTAGGTGATGTTCTCCACTGCTGCCAGACCGGCCATCGGCGCAAGGGCGAGGGAAAGCCCAAGTGCTCTAACAAGCGCATTATGTTTCATGAATCGTCTCCATATGACGGTTATTGGATTTATTTTTTGTGTTGAGTCCTAACTCAGGAGGGAGTGTAATGATTTTGTGGAAACGTTTTCATGACGAAGTTGGCATTTTGATGTGATGAATTAGGTAATAACTGATTCTTGTGATTTAGATCGAACAAATAGCTATATTTGACTAAAAATAAAGCAGTTTATATAGAGGATGGAATGTAAGCGTTTATTTTCAGGGTGTGATAGTGAATAGCAGGTAAGAATAACCCAGTGTCAGAAAACACTGGGTCTGTGAGACAAGAGAAGGCAATACAATCACTTGAGGTCATGTATTGTCTCGTTGGAATATAAGTTAGGACCCAACGGAGACGCTTCATATTGTATACAGGCTTAATGCCTATAAACTGAATCTCGAAGACTTTACCTTACGAATGTAAGGCGAGAGGTGCAAGTGGTGAACTCACGTTATCGTGTTTCCAACGGTAAAAAATAGTTATCTTATTGATAAATATCAGGCTCAAGGTGAGTTAGTGTGCAGAAATTCCGCGAAAAATGGATAAGAACAGTCTTAATCGATGTGAACGTAGAATTATGATGTGAAATTGTAAACGTTTCCATAAGTTTGCTTTGGCTCACAGACAATCAAGATAAACTGTTTAATATGCAGCAAAAACGAATGACACTAGGTGTGCAGTTATGACTGATAAAGTTCTCTATTCACTGACAGGTAATAAAACTCAACTGATTGTTGAGGTAGGCGAGTATGCGGAAATCCTTCACTGGGGACAGCCTTTCAATGGCGATCTCTCGATAGCTCGTCACGCGTTGCATCGACCGGTTCCATATGGTCGCTTGGACATTGATGTGCCGGTGACATTAACACCAGAATTGGGACGAGGCTCCTTTGGCAGCCCTGCTTTGGAGGGACATCGCGCAGGTCAAGATTGGGCGCCAGTAATGAAGGTCGTTAAGGTTGATCACGGCGCCTTGGGGCTGAAGATCTACTGTGAGGATACGCTGGCTGGACTAGAAATTATTAGTGAACTGTACCTTGATCAGCACGATGTGATTAAAACTCGCCAGACCCTACGCAATATTGGTCAAGGCGCATATCAAGTTGCGCGTTTAGCGAATACCTTACCTTTACCTGGGCGCGTTAGTGAGTTGATGACCTATCATGGACGCTGGGTGTATGAGTTTCAGACAAGTCGCCAGTCGCTGACACAAGGGGGTTATCAGCAAGAGAACCGTCGCGGGCGTACTTCGCATGAGCACTATCCTGCTTTTGTTGCAGGCACAGCCAATTTTGATGAGCTGTCTGGTGATGTATTTGGTTTTCATCTTGCTTGGAGTGGCAACCACCGTATGCGCATTGATGTAAAAGCCGATGGTCGCCGTGTGATGCAGGGTGAGGCGATCTATTTACCTGGAGAAATTGAACTGAGTGAGGGTGCATCATTATCAACACCTTGGTTGTATGCGACACACAGTGGTCAAGGCTTAAATGAAATGAGCCATCATTTTCATGAGCATGTTCGCGCTTCGATCTTGCCGTCTGAGTTTGCCAACAAGCCTCGCCCGATCCATTTGAACACATGGGAAGGTATCTATTTCGATCATGACCCAGACTATATAATGCAGATGGCGACACAATCCGCGCAGATGGGTGTAGAACGTTTTATTATTGATGACGGCTGGTTTAAAGGACGTGATGGCGACAAAGCCGCGTTGGGAGACTGGTTTTTAGACGAGAAAAAATACCCCAATGGTCTGGAGCCAATCGTGAATCATGTCAATGATTTGGGGATGGAATTTGGTCTGTGGTTTGAACCTGAGATGATCAATAAAGACTCCGATCTCTATCGTACACACCCTGATTGGTTGTTGGAAGTGAAAGGCTATGACCAACCTACCGGGCGTAACCAGTATGTGATTGACTTAAGTCAGCCACAAGCGTTTGAGTTTTTATATCAGCGTTTGGATCACTTCTTGTCTACCTATAACATTGGCTACATCAAGTGGGACATGAACCGAGAGGTGGTACAACCGGGACATGAAGGCAGAGCGTCCGGTCATGCACAGGTTGAACGTTACTATGAACTCGTGGATAGAGTTCGCCTTAATCACCCTAACGTGGAAATTGAATCTTGCTCAGCTGGCGGCGGGCGTATCGATTACGAAGTGCTTAAGCGTACTCATCGATTTTGGGCATCAGATAACAATGATGCGCTAGAGCGTCAGACTATTCAGCGCGGCATGAGTTATTTCTTCCCACCAGAAGTGATGGGTAGTCACATTGGTGCTAGTCATTGCCATAGCACCCGTCGCCGCCATAGTATTGAGTTTCGGGGTTTGACGGCTCTATTTGGCCATATGGGTATTGAACTTGATCCAGTCAGAGAGTCAGAGGAAGAAAAGCAGGGTTTCGAGCACTATGTGGAGTTGCACAAATCAATACGCACATTATTGCACTCAGGCAAGTCATGGCGTATTCCTACCGATGATACCGCACATCAAATTCAAGCGGTTGTTGCTCAAGATCAGTCTCAAGCTGTGGTATTGATTGCGCAACTTGCGATGCCTACCAACGCACTGAGTGGCCACTTAAGAATACCAGGTCTAGATCCGGATGCGCTTTATCAAGTGACCGTTATTGATCAACCGACCAATTATCATGACATTGTTAACTATCAACCCCCTTGGACAACAGATGGATGCCAATTAACCGGTCGCTGGTGCCAAGATATAGGCTTAACGATGCCAGTGTTGGATGCAGAAACCGCGCTGCTGGTGAAGCTAGAACAAATCGACTAGTTCTCAGGTAAACCCTTTCATAATCAAGCTTAATGACGAGTGCCGCAAGCTATTTTTAGTTGCGGCGTTTTTGTTTTTTTGACTCTATCATCGCTATCAAATAACAGACTAACCATCTGTTTTATATTTGTATATTTAGTAACAACTTCGCAGCATTGTGTTGGAGATCTCAGTTTCCATCATCGACTGTAAACGTTTCCATAAAGCGGTTTTTGATCACAGTAAATCTGCGCCCCAATGATTAGCATTAGCCTCGAAACTTATAAATAAAAAGGCCAATGTCGCTCATTCTAGTTAGGGGAAGGGTGATAAGCCTAAAGGAAACAAAATGTCTGAGAATATCACTTTAAAAACCAAAGCCTCCTACGGCATAGGTGCATTAGGTAAAGATTTCGCTTGTGCACCAATTTATATCTTCCTCATGTTCTACTTCACGGACGTGGCTGGTTTGTCTGCCGCTTTCGTGGGTACCATCTTCTTAGCGGCGCGTATTATTGATGCGATTACTGACCCAATGATGGGTGTGATCGTTGATAATACTCGTTCGCGCTTCGGTAAGTTCCGTCCATGGATTGTGATTGGCACACTATTGAATGCCATTGTTTTAGTGGGCCTATTCAGCACTCACATGTTTGATGGGAAAGCGCTTTATATTTACGCGGCAGCGGCATACATTCTTTGGGGTCTGACCTACACCATAATGGACATTCCATACTGGTCAATGATCCCTGCACTTTCAAGCTCTCGCGAAGAGCGTGAAAAGTTAGTTGTTTGGCCACGTTTGTTCGCAAGTCTTGCATGGTTCATTACGGGTACATACGGCCTACATATCGTTGGTGAGTTGGGCAATGGTGACCAAGGTGCAGGTTTCTTCAACATGGCTATGCTCATAGCAGTGCTGTTCGTTATGAGTGCGTTTTTGATTGCACGTAACGTGAAAGAGAAAACCGCAGCAGTCACCAACACACCCGCTGAAAGATTCGCATTCAAGGATGTACTGACCATCATTGGCAAAAACGATCAGCTAAAAGCACTGATCGGTACAGTGCTTTCTTTCCAAATTGCTAACCTGCTTGTGGGTGGCTTTGCTATCTACTACTTCTCATACGCGTTAGGTAACCCAGAGTTATTCCCTGTATACATGATGGTTGCGGGCGCGGCTGAAGTGGCAGGTGTATTCTTGTTCCCACGTATCGCAGCGGCATTGCCACGCAAAAATCTATGGTTAATTGCTTGTGGCTTCCCAATCCTGTCTTGCTTAGTGCTTCTTGTTATGGGCGTAATGGTACCAGGCAACGCAATGCTGATTGGTGTGGCAGGTGCAGCGATTAAGTTTGGCGTGGGTATCGCAAACGCACTACAAACCGTAATGCTAGCAGACGTAGTAGATTACGGTGAGCACAAAACAGGTCACCGCAGTGAGAGCGTTATTTTCTCAGTGCAAACGATGCTAGTGAAGTTTGCCGGCGCTGCAGGTGGTTTCATTGTCGGTGTGGGTTTGACTATCGTGGGTTACGTACCAAATGTAGAGCAAGCGGAGAGCACAATTATGGGTCTGCACTTTATGATGGTTGGTCTTCCTGCAATTCTGATGCTAATCAGTGGCCTTGTTTACAAGCGTTACTACCACCTTCATGAAGGTTTTGATAAAGAAGCCTTTGAAGCAAAAGAGAAACGAGTAGAAGGTCAAACAGCCCAAGCGTAAGACAGCTCTCCTAAGTTCCTCAATTTAGTCCTAAGAAAAAGCCATCTCTTTGCGAGATGGCTTTCATCTTTCTAGTGCGGTTGATTCTGTGCGACCGGTTCTGCTTTACGCCTTAGCCATTTACGCCATTGAACTGGCATCATTGGGATAACAATAAAAGCGATACCCAATAGCGTCAAGAAGTCGGGTATTTCGTCAAACCACATCACGCCGAATAGCGTGACAAACACCAACCCTGAATACTCGGCAAGTGCAATCTGACTTGCTGGCGCTTTTTTATAAGCCACGACAACTAAGGCGTGATAACCCAATACAAACAAGTTGATCGCCATGATCCAACCCACATGTCGCCACTCTATTTCCGCCCATTGGGGTAACGCAAAAGCCAACGCAAGAGGAAGTGTCATCAAGCTGGTCCAGAATAGGGTTGAGATAATATGCTGATCATCACTCAAGCGCTTGATTAAGATATTGCCTACTCCCATCGCGAGGGCACTACCTAAACCCGCAATCGCAGCCCAATGGAAGTGCTCAGGGCGAAGCACAATCAACACACCCATAAAGCCTATCAAGGTAGCGATCACTTTGCCTCTATTTGGGCGCTCTTTGAGGAGTAATATCGAGAGGGGGAGCATTAAAATCGGGCCGACATAGAACATAGCGTTTGCGGTAGCAAGGGTGAGGTGGGTGATCGCAATCATGGCACAGCCACTGCCCACCAAAATGAATTGGGCACGCAAGAAGTTGATTCTGCAGCCGCCCTGCATACGTGTTGCTCGAGGCAGCTTTAGCCAGAAAGGCAGAAGCAGCATGACACTTAAAAACTGACGTATAAATACGTATTGAAACGTTGGCACTTCGCCATTAAGTACCTTTAGCGAAACATCGGAGAAAGACGCGAGCAGGTTGGCAAGGACGAGGAGAAAGATTGCGTGATTGGTGGCTTTGCTCATGAAACGATTACAGCTTATTTGTCATACAAGAAAACAGCGGCACATCATACAGGAGAAATTTCAAAAAAATAGCGCCAAAGCGCATTAATCGACGGTTCGATAGCCTAAGGTGGTCGAACCGTGAGGCTACCTATAGAACAAACAAGCATAAAGTATTTGTTTTTATTCATTTAGAAATCATACGTTAGCCCCATATTAGATAGGGTATGCACTGCACAAACACTAAGACCAAGGATTAGAATTATGTCGAATGAATATATCCCACCAAAAGTTTGGACTGCTGACAGTGAAAACGGCGGTACATGGGCGAGCATAAACCGCCCGGATTCCGGAGCTCGTTTTGATCGTGATCTACCTGCAGGTGAGCACCCATTCCAGCTTTACTCGATGGGGACACCCAATGGGCAAAAAGTCACTATTATGTTCGAAGAACTATTGGCTGCTGGTGTAGATGCTGCTGAGTATGATGCGCACATCATTAAAATTGGTGACAGTGACCAGTTTTCATCTGGCTTTGTTGATGTGAACCCAAACTCTAAGATTCCAGCGCTGGTTGATCACTCAGGTGTCGAGCCTATCCGTGTGTTTGAGTCGGGCAATATTCTCCTGTATTTGGCAGAAAAGTTTGGTCATTTCTTGCCAAGTGATGTGGCTAAGAAAACGGAAGTGATGAACTGGCTGTTCTGGCTACAAGGTTCAGCGCCTTATCTTGGCGGTGGTTTTGGCCATTTCTATGCGTATGCGCCGGAGAAGTTTGAATACCCAATAAACCGTTTCTCGATGGAGGCAAAACGCCAACTGGATGTGCTTGACAAACGTCTTGCTGACAACAAATACCTGGGTGGTGATGAGTACAGCATCGCTGATATCGCGACATGGCCTTGGTATGGCAGCCTAGTGTTGGGCAAGTTGTATGATGCAGCCGAGTTCCTCGATGTAGAGAGCTACAAAAACCTAACGCGCTGGGCACAAGATATTGCCGCGAGACCAGCCGTAGAGCGTGGCAAGATTGTTAACCGAGCTTGGGGAGAGGCTTGGGAGCAAGTGGTAGAGCGCCACAGCGCTGCTGATATTGACGCTGCACTAAAGCAAAAACCTTAGCGCTTTATCTCTCCACCCCATCTTGGGGTGGAGATGATTACCAATCGACACCCTTGAGTGCTTTTACACCAGATTCGAATGCGTGCTTAACGTTTTTCACTTCGGATACCGTATCCGCCATTTCAATTAATGTACGGTGAGCACCGCGTCCAGTAATGATGACTGACTGCATCTTAGGGCGGTTGTTTAATGCTTCAACCACTTCTTCTAGCTCAATGTACCCATAGCTCACCATATACGTGAGCTCGTCAAACAGCACCACATCCAGCGATTTATCTTGCAGCATACGCTTACACTCTTGCCAAATCAGTTGGGCAGCTTGTGTGTCAGTTGCTTTATTCTGCGTTTCCCAAGTAAAACCCGTTGCCATGACTTGAAACTCAACACCTAATTTTTCAAGTAAGTTTCGTTCACCATTGTCCCAGGTGCCTTTGATAAACTGTGCAACAGCGCACTTCTTATCATGACCAACAGCTCGGGCGACAGTACCAAATCCTGAGGTTGTTTTTCCTTTGCCATTGCCAGTGATGACAAGCAATAATCCTTTCTCTTCTTGAGCCGCCGCGATCTTCTGGTCAACTTCCTGCTTTACTTTTTGCTGTCGCTGCTTATGTTTCTGATCTTTGTAAGAAAGATCTTGGCTATCATTGCTCACTGTTTATTTCCTTTGTCGCAGTTTAATCACGCCATAGTAGCGAAGTTTCTATATCCTAAATACCCCAAATTTATTCAGGAGATAAGGAAATGACACCGCTTGTTGGTTTAAATCATTCTGGCTATGATGAAATGACTTGTTCAAGTAGCGTTTCAAGTGTGGGTGAAGGATGGGTCAAGTAGTGAATAAACGGATTTTAGTGGTGTGCATGGGCAACATTTGCCGATCACCAACAGGAGAGGCGGTACTGCGAGCGAAAGCGAAGCAGCTTGGCGTTGATGTCGAGGTAGACTCGGCGGGAACGATTGATTTCCATAAGGGAAAGGGGCCTGATTCACGCAGTAAACTGGCGGGTGAAAAACGAGGATACTCGTTCAAAGGTATCACGTCACGACCAGTTGTCGCTCAAGACTTTATCGATTTTGATCTGATTTTAGCTGCAGATAAGGCCAATTTAGCGGATCTTTATGATGATTGCCCAAAAGAGTATCAACACAAGCTATCGCTGTTTTTGACTCACGGAGAGTCGAGTTATAGTGAAATTCCAGACCCATATTATGGTGGAGAGCAAGGGTTTGAGCTGGTGTTGGATTTAATCGAAGAGTCGAGCGAAGCAATACTACGTAGTTTATAACCACGATGAATTGAAAAGCCGAAGCGATCACTCGATTGCTTCGGCTTTGTTATGCGGGGTAAATTAAAACTCAGCCGACATGACTCGTCCGTTAAAGTAGTCGTTGGCAACAATATACTCAGTATGGCGCACCAGTTCGTCCTGAGAGGCGGCGATATGGCTGTCTGAATAGTTCACGCGCGGTGCTGGGACAATGCCTCCAACACGGATGTTGAATGGGTTCAGTTCACTTGCCCAACGCTTAGTGAAACCTGCAACAATCGAGGAAGCAGAATCTCCCCCCATCAATGTGCCCACTTGACCGTCAGAGATTATATTGATGATCACCCCTTCTTGTTGATGTGGCTTCATTCGCTCTGCTGCGACTTTACCTAGGTTTAATAAACTGCCGGTTGCTTTCGCAAGTTGCTGAACAAAGGTGTCGGAATCCGTCTGCTCAAGTGCGTCTGTGTTGGGGAACCCGGTACAGAGGTTAACCACAATATTCGGTGCTTGAGCGTTGGTGTGTTCAACAAAATCGAATAAGGCGTTATTGGCTTCGATAGATTGACACTCCATAACATGTGCATAGACATTTGGGGTATGTGCTGCACAAAGGGTGAGAGTGTTGTTGAGGGCTGATTCATTAGTGTCAGTGATCACAACCGAAGCACCTTGCAAAGCAAAGTGTTGTGCGAGCGTGCGACCTAGCATCGTACCCGCAGCAGTGACCAAGATGACAGCTTGAGCAATATTCATATCTCTTATTACCATTGTTGTATTTTGTTATCTGGTCACTTCAGGATGGTTTAACAATGGTTGCAGTGCTGTGAATGAGGTCAAATAAATATCGAATGGCGTACTTATTTGGTGGTTTTTAGTTGTACATCACATTAAGCGTGCAAGTTAAGCGTATCGCGACGGTGTGACTCATTCATCTGGTGATAGAAATGGTGCGGCAGTTTCGCTGTGTTGTCGGGTGTGTTTAGGTGGCGCAGCTGGTGGTATGAGAGGTTATGGTACACCTCTTCGGGTAAATCTGCCGTATTTTCAGGCAGGTAGGCCAGTGCTTCAGGTGTTAGGTAGTGGCTTAGTTTGGCGCTTGCCATACCGCCTTGCTGGAACTGACGCGCTTGCTCTGCCGATGTATCGTAAGACGGTGCAGAAGAGCGTAGCGCTTGCGGCTCGCTCAATTGAAACTCTTTGCGTAGCAGGTCATCGCTAGTGACGACTTCTTCAATGCTATCAACAGGCGTCACTTCTCGAATATCGTGTGAGAACATCGATAGAAACAGGGCAAAATCAGCACGACGACCTTCATGTACAGCACGGTTAATGCCGTTACCCGCTTGAAGTTCGTTGATGATGATATTTTGCTCAGCAGCAGTGATTTGCATGATGTTCTCCGTCTTAACAATTAGTTATCGACAGAGTGCTGGATGACTTTAGAAAAAATGAATAAATCAGAGAGAAAAGAAAACCCGCGCTATAGGGAGCACGGGTTTGGTATTCGATGACTAAATCGAGTGGCTAAGTGCCAAATTACTTAGCTAGGTTCGCTGCTACGAATTCCCAGTTAACTAGGGCCCAGAAACCGTTCATGTAGTCTGGACGTACGTTGCGGTAATCGATGTAGTATGCGTGTTCCCAAAGGTCTACAGTTAGAAGCGGTGTTACACCTTCTTCTGTAAGCGGAGTTGCTGCATTAGACGTGTTTACGATGTCTAGTGAGCCATCTGCTTTTTTCACCAACCAAGTCCAAGAAGAACCGAAGTTATTGATTGCTGAATCAGTGAATTTTGCTTTGAACTCTTCGAAAGAGCCAAATGCTGCATTGATTGCGTCTGCAATTGCACCTGTTGGTTCACCACCTGCGTTTGGCGCTAGACAGTGCCAGTAGAATGTGTGGTTCCAGATTTGTGCAGCGTTGTTGAAGATGCCACCAGTAGAAGTCTTAACGATCTCTTCTAGCGTCTTACCTTCAAACTCAGTACCAGGGATAAGACCGTTTAGCTTAACAACATAAGTGTTGTGGTGCTTACCGTGGTGGAAATCTAGAGTCTCAGCAGAGATGTGTGGTTCTAGTGCGTCTTTTGCATAAGGAAGAGCTGGTAGTTCAAATGCCATTACTCGTTTCTCCATTTATTTGATTGAAAGAGGGGTGTCTCTTTCGTGAGCTTCCAATATTGTTTTAGGCGTCTTTTTGACTGACTTCACGCTAGTTTATCAAGTTTTTAGCTAAAAAAAAGCATCTTTGAGAGGTTTGCTATAACCTTAAATATTATGGGCTTTTTATTCTCTACTAATGGTTTAGAATAACTGGATCAAAAAAGAAGTAACTCCATCACGAGGAAGCCATGGAAACTATCGACAAAATCAAACAGCAAATTGAAGAAAATGCGATCCTTCTATACATGAAAGGCTCACCAAAACTACCTAGCTGTGGTTTCTCTTCTCAAGCTGCACAGGCTCTAATGAACTGTGGTGAGAAATTCGCATACGTAGATATTCTACAAAACCCAGACATTCGTGCAGAGCTACCTGCTTACGCACAGTGGCCAACTTTCCCACAGCTTTGGGTTGAAGGTGAACTGATCGGTGGTTGTGACATCATCATGGAAATGTTCCAAAAAGGTGAGCTGCAGCCGTTGATCAAAGAAGCGGCAGCGCGCAACGCAGAGTAAATTGCATTTAATGACTGTATGTAGATACAGTTATTAGTTGATTTTATAAGGCCACATTGGATAATGTGGCCTTATTTATTTGTGCTGGAAGCCATTATGTCTCGTCTCTATATCGCTGAAAAACCAAGTCTTGGCCGCGCTATTGCAGCAGCGTTGCCCGGGGCGCAAAAAAAGGGCGAGGGTTATATTCAGTGCGGTAGTGATATTGTGACCTGGTGTATTGGGCACTTGTTGGAGCAAGTGGAACCTGATGCCTATGATGAGCGCTATAAAAAATGGAATTTAGCCGACCTACCTATCATTCCCAATGAGTGGCAGCTAAGACCGCGTAAAACTGCCAGCAAGCAGCTGTCTGTGGTAAGAAAGTTACTCAAGAGTGCTAATGAGATCGTCCATGCTGGAGACCCTGATCGAGAAGGGCAGCTATTGGTTGATGAAGTCTTGGATTACTGCAAAGTCTCGAAAACAAAGAAAGCGGCGGCGCAGCGACTATTAATCAGTGATTTGAACTTGCCGGCCGTTAAGCGAGCATTAGGCTCCATGCGCAGCAATCGTGATTTCATTCCTCTTTCAGTTTCCGCATTAGCTCGCTCAAGAGCGGATTGGTTATACGGTATGAACATGTCACGAGCCTATACGTTGCTCGGTAAACAAGCGGGATATCAAGGCGTACTTTCTGTCGGGCGGGTACAAACGCCAGTGCTCGGACTTGTGGTTCGCCGAGACGAAGAGATTGAGAATTTTGTTCCCAAAGATTATTACACCCTGCACGCACTGATCCCTTATCAACGTGACGGAAAAGCATTTGATATTCGCGCTCGCTGGAAGCCAAGCGAGGCTTGCCAGCCGTGGATGGACGAAGAGGGGCGTGTACTCAACAAGAAACTGGTAGAAAACGTTGCGGGGAGAATTGCAGGTCAGCCGGCGATTGTGCAAGACTCAGAACAGAAGCAAACCAAGCAGTTTGCGCCTTTACCTTATTCCCTGTCAGCCTTGCAGATTGATGCTGCTAAGCGTTTTGGTATGAGTGCTCAACGTGTGCTTGATACCTGTCAGGCGCTCTATGAAAAACATAAGCTGATTACTTACCCACGCTCGGACAGCCGTCATCTACCGAAAGACCATTTCAAGCAAGCAAGAAGTGTGTGTGACGCGATCGCAAACAATAGTCGAGAGATGCAATCCGCTGTTAATGGGGCGGATTTGTCAATCAAATCGAAGGCTTGGAATGACAGCAAAGTGGATGCGCACCACGCTATTATCCCAACACCGAAAAAGGCATCGAGCAATGTGATGTCTGGCGATGAGAACAAGGTCTACGACTTGATTGCGCGTCAATATTTAATGCAGTTTTATCCCCCTGCGGTGTATGCAGAAGCCAAGCTTGTGTTTGATATTGCGGGAGGCACCTTTATTGCCAAAGGCCGTCAGTTAATCGAATTAGGTTGGAAGGTCTTGATGGGCAAAGTGGAGGAGTCTGACAGTGGCGTTGACCAAGTGCCACCTTTAGCGAAAGGCACACGGCTGGTTTGCCGTGAAGGTGAGATCAGCGAGAAAAAGACCGAGCCGCCACGCCACTTCACTGAAGCAACTCTCTTGCAAGCGATGACAGGTATTGCACGCTATGTAGAGAATAAAGATCTTAAAAAGATACTGCGTGATACTGATGGCATTGGCACTGAAGCGACTCGCGCAGGTATTTTGGATACCTTGTTTAAGCGCCAACTTTTGAAACGGCAAGGCAAACAGGTGTTGAGCACGCCAGCAGGTAGAGGGTTGATCCATGCTTTACCATCAGAATCGACCTATCCAGACATGACAGCACACTGGGAGCATCAACTGCAGAGTATTGCCGAGAAGGGGCAGGCCTATCAGCCATTTATGCATGATCTTACCCAACGGCTTGATCAGCTTATGAATACTGTCAAAACTTCACCAGTGCCTGACTCTCTACGCAGCTTGCCACCAGTAGAGCGACCTGCCTACAAAAAACGAAAATACAGCGGTAAGAAAAGAGCCAAGAAATAAAAATGGCCTGCAATAGCAAGCCACTTCTGAGCTGTCACCCTTGAACATTATCTTGCTCTACTCAAAGAGCTGGTCATTGCCTTTGATTGCGCTACTGACATCGGTTTGAGTCAAGACACGTTTACCTAAGTCTTGCTTTACCTGCCTACCTAAGCCAATCAGTGCTTCCCTGTTGGCTTTGGTTTGACGTTTTCCCGCACTGCGTAGGCAGTAGTTCAACTCATGGTCTTGACTAAAATTAACTAGGTCTTTATCTGCCGCCATCGTTTGTCTCCATCCGATTGGTTGATTCCCAATAATCATGGAAGAGATTGGTAGATTTTCAAGTCAATATCGTTGTCGTTCGCGCCAAATTTTCGCTATATCTCGACAGTTGGCAACTAATTATAAATGAATCAATAAATTACTTGTTGTGGTGCAAAATTGAAACTGCGTTCATTCTGTTCGTTACCAAGGCAGTTCATTGCCGTCGTAGTTCAGGAAGCGTCCAGAGTCCTTTGAGCTCGATGATGCAATGACCTCCACTAGCCCTTGCGCACTTTGTTTTGTCGTGATGAGTGCATTCGGCCCACCCATTTCAGTCTGAACCCACCCTGGGTGTAGAGCGAGAACAGTATAGTGCGATGAGGAGAGATCGTTGCTCAGACTTTTCACTACTGAGTTGAGCGCGGCTTTGGAAGAGCGGTAAATGTACCCGCCCCCAGATGTATTTTCAGTCATACTGCCGACCTTTGAGGAGAGGCACATGATTTTTTTATCTTGGGCTTTTTCCAGCAGTGGATAAAGAGCTTCAACCAACTTAAGTGGGGCAATGGCGTTGATCTCGAATACTTTGCGCCATTCAGCCACGTCGGTATGACCAAATCCATAGCCTTTGGGACCATAGTAGCCAGCATTATTAATTAATATATCGATGGGGCTCAAGTGGGTTGCAAACTGTGTGACGGCCTCATAGTCGGTTACGTCGAGCTGGTAGCAGGTGAGGTTTTGATTGCTATCGGCTAACTCTAAAAGCTCAAGTGACGATTCCATCGTTCGATAAGTCACCGAGACTTGAGCGGATTGAGAAAGGTACTCTTTTACCAGTGCTAACCCGATACCGCGGTTGCCACCAGTGATCACAATATGCTTCATCGTATTGTCCTTAAGGGATTATTGAGTAAACCGCACCATCATACGCGCGGTTTTCATAGATATATCGGTTCCTAGCTATGGTTTCAAATTGTCCACCACAACGCTCAATGAGTTGTCGACTGACGCTATTGCAAGGGTCACACACCGCCTCGATACGAGTGACTTTGAGCATTTCAAAACAGAAGTTAACCAATGCGGTTACGGACTTTTTGCCCAATCCCTGATTCTGATATTGGTCGGCAACCCAATAGCCAATCGAGACCATATTGAACGTGTGGTACAACTCGTTTATGACCACCATACCCACCAGATCTTTGTTTTGTCGAGCGAAAACACCAAAGCCATAGGCACTACTTTTTACCCAATTAAGCCGGGTTTCGTAGATAAACCTCTGTGCTTGTTCAAGCGAAAAGTCGGGCTGACACCAATCAATCCATTGGTGCAGAGAAGGGGAGTGGCAGATGAGAGATTGAAGCTGCTCAGCGTCGTTATCGCTGAGCAGCTTGAGTTCGAGCGAGTCGGTAATGATTGAAAAATCAGGACTCATTAGTGGGTGCGCGGCGAACCTGAATGATCATACCCATAAGAGGATGATCAAAGTAATGAATTTCACCACTGCGCATACGACGTTTTTGGTCTAGGCGATAAGATTTTAAGAACTTCTCTACTTCTGTGGTGTACTCAATTTGCTGCATATTGCCAGCAACCACACTGTCGCCCTGCTGATCTTCTGTAGGCTCAACATATTCGGTGGTTTCGACAACCACTTCACGCACGCTAGGGCGTTTAAGGTCGAATTCCGCTTCTGCAAACAGATAGTGCTGAACATAGATTTGTAACTTGCCGTCAAGCTCGTAAAGTGGACTGGCGACACTTTGCTCAACCACATCATCGACCGGAGACTCTACAAGTTGATCAGAGTAGACAGAGCCATCAGGCATATACGAGCCAGAGTAGTCTTTTCCACCCTTGATCCTGAACACTGGCGCTGAAGCACGGCCGCGATCATCTTGACGCCAAGCGGTGTGTAGCAGTACTGAAAAACCTGCATGACGACGGAGGTCATCGACCTGAGGTGTCAACTCATAGCTAGAGGCTGGAAGTAGAGTTACCCCTTTATTGCTGCGATATTGAGCATTTGCAAGGCTACCTGCATTACTCATATTGATCTCTGGAAGGCTATTTGGCCAGGCTTCCGTAGTTTGCTCTGGGTTCACTGAACGTTTGAATACGATCACTTCTATATCGAATTCTCGTTGTGCCATGCTAGGCATAGACACTAGAAGAAGTAGAAATGGGATCAGTTTGTTCATCATTACTCCGTAAGTCGGTGAACAAGGTGAGTCACTTTGCTCGCTCACCACAATTATTAGTAACTATACCCAAGTCTTTCATTAATGTCAGGTTCTTGGGTATAGGCAATAACAGCTTATAAGCCTAAACGGCCGATTCACTATGCTGGTAGTCGATTTTGGGCAAATTCATCCAGCATGTTTTTCACAAATTTCAAGCGCTCTCTGCGGTCAGTCAATGGCAATACGAACTTGAACTTTGTTGGTCCTTCCATGCCGAACTGCTTTGGCTGTGATTGAAGTAGTTTAACCAAGAAAGCTGGGTTTATGTCAGCGTCTGGATAGAATTCGATGTAGCCCCCTTTCTCATGAGCTTCAATCTTCTTCACTTTGAGTTTTGCTGCATTCAGTTTTAACTCAGACACTTTAAGAAGATTCTTAGTGGCATCTGGCAATACGCCAAAACGGTCAATCAGTTCGACTTTTAGCTCTGCTAATTCGGCATCGGACTCAACACTCGCAATTTGCTTATACATTGACAGGCGTGTGTTGACGTCTGGAATGTAATCGTCCGGCAGCAGGGCAGGCAGGCGCATCTCTACTTCGGTTTGCTCTCGCAACAGCTCATCAAGGGACGGTTCTTTCCCTTCTTTCAATGCTTCAACCGCTTGCTCGAGCATTTCCATGTATAAAGTGAAGCCAACGGATTGGATCTGACCACTTTGTTCATCACCGAGCAGTTCACCTGCACCACGTATTTCAAGGTCGTGGGTTGCTAGGGTGAAGCCCGCGCCCAAATCTTCGAGAGAGGCGATGGCATCGAGACGTTTTACGGCGTCTTTACTTAGGGCTTTAGGGTGCGGCGTCAGCAAATAAGCATAAGCTTGATGGTGGGAGCGACCCACACGGCCACGCAGTTGGTGCAACTGTGCAAGACCAAGACGGTCGGCGCGATCCATAATGATTGTGTTTGCTGTCGGTACATCGATACCGGTTTCGATGATGGTCGTACAAACCAAGAGATTAAAGCGCTGATGATAAAAATCATTCATCACTTTCTCCAGGTCACGTTCACGCATTTGACCGTGTGCAGTGACCACGCGTGCTTCTGGGATAAGGTTGGCAAGATCGGCAGCCACCTTTTCAATGGTCTCGACATTATTGTGCAGGAAGTACACCTGACCACCGCGCATGATTTCTCGCAGCACCGCCTCTCTGACTACCGCATCGTCTTTTTCGCGCACGAAAGTTTTGATTGAAAGGCGACGTGCTGGTGGCGTAGCAATGATAGAGAGATCGCGCATACCACTCATCGCCATGTTGAGTGTGCGTGGAATAGGTGTTGCAGTGAGCGTCAGGATATCAACATCCGCACGCATCGCTTTCACTTTCTCTTTCTGGCGTACCCCAAAGCGATGCTCTTCATCGACAACCAGTAAACCTAGGTCTTTAAATTGAATGTCACTGGTGATCAGTTTATGTGTGCCTACCACAATATCGACTTTACCCTCAGCAACATCAGCAAGGATCTGCTTTTGCTCCTTGGCAGATTTAAAGCGAGATAACACCTCTACGCGAATAGGTAGGTTAGCAAAGCGGTCACGGAAATTCTCAAAGTGCTGCTGTGCGAGCAGTGTTGTTGGCACTAAAACCGCCACTTGTTTGCCATTGTCCGTTGAGACAAACGCAGCGCGCATCGCCACTTCTGTTTTACCAAAGCCAACATCACCACAAACCAGGCGATCCATTGCTTTGGCTTGACACATATCAGAGAGTACCGCATTGATGGCCATCGCTTGGTCATCGGTCTCTTCAAACGGGAAGCTCGATTTGAAGGTTGCATATTGGCCTCTATCGAGTGCAAATTTATAGCCAGGTTTTAACTCACGTTTGGCATAAACATCCAAAAGCTCAGCCGCGACATCACGAACTTTCTCTGCCGCTTTACGACGTGCTTTACTCCAGGCATCACCACCCAATTTGTGGAGTGGGGCAGATTCTTCAGCGCCACCGGAGTATCGGCTAATGAGGTTGAGTGACGCAACTGGGACGTAAAGCTTGGCATCATTCTGATACTCAAGCGTGACGTATTCGGTTGTCATACCACCAGCTTCAAGAGTTTGAAGGCCAAGGTAGCGACCAATACCATGGTCAATATGGACAACGGGCTGGCCCGGCTTGAGCTCTGCAAGGTTACGAATAACCGCATCACTATTGGTATTACGGCGATCTTTTTTACGACGTTGAATGACGCGGTCACCAAGCAGGTCACTTTCACAGATGAACGCTATTTGGTCATTGCCGAAGATAAAGCCTTTTTCACTTGCGCCGAGTACTAGGCTGGCTTTTTTACTGCTGCCCAAGGCTTGTTCAAAGCTATCACACGGTGTTGGCTTGAGCTTAATAGGCTGTAAGAGTTCGAGCAACGCCTCGCGGCGACCTTCAGACTCTACAGAGAAAATGACTCGGCCCGTAAAGCCCTCGATGAACTGACGCAGGCTAGCCAGTGGCTCTTTGTTTTGTGGTTTCGCGGCAAGGTCGGGCAGTGAACTGAACTCTGGATTGAATCGTCCTTGCTTCTCAGCCGCGGGTTCAACAGAGAGTCTTGCGACACCAAGCGTTTTTAGGTGAGCAAACAGCTCGTCCTTTTTAAGCCAGAGAACTTCAGGCTTAAGCAGTGGCCTTAACGGATCAATACTGCGCTGATCGTAACGATGCTCAACGTCGGCAAGGAAACTATCGATACCTGTTTCGATGTCACCAATAGTGATCAGCTGCGTGTCATCTGGCAGATAATCAAACAAGGTTTCGGTGTGATCAAAAAACAGCGGTTGCCAATATTCGATACCAGCAGGCCAAGTGCCTTTTGATACCTGCATGTAGATACTCTCTGGCTCGCGACGAGCTTCAAACTGCTGGCGCCAACGAATACGAAAGTCCTCAATCGCTTCGTTGCTGGTTGGGAATTCGTGCGCAGGCAGCAGGCGAATCTCTTTGACATCTTCTATGGAACGCTGATTTTCAGGATCAAACGTTCGAATGGTATCAATCTCATCGTCAAAAAAATCAATCCGATAGGGTGCATTGCTACCCATAGGAAAGAGATCAATGATCGAGCCACGACTCGCGTATTCACCGGGACTAAAGACTTGGTCACTATGACGATAGCCTGATTTCTCAAGCTGCATGCGTAGCTTTTCAAGTGAGAAGTTATCGCCTTGCTTGACCATTAAGGTGTGCTGAAGCAAAAAGTCACGAGGAGATTGTCTTTGGAGCAGCGTGCTCACCGGGACAATGGTAATGCCGGAGCTTTGTGTTGGCAGTTGATACAGACAAGAGATACGGTCTGAAATGATCTCTTCATGTGGCGAGAAGTTATCATAAGGCAGTGTTTCCCAATCTGGGAAGATATTCACGGAGCCTAAATAGAACTGCTCTATTTCTTGCTGCAGTTTAAGTGCAGTTTGAGGGTCAGGTACGACGACCAGGTTGTGCTTGCCCTTCTGGCTAGCAAGTTCTGCAACCGTCAGCGCTAACCCCGAGCCAAGTAGGTTTCCGTAGTATTTATTGTCTCCTGCGCCATTTGGCAGCTCAAGAGAGAGGAGTGTTTGTGATGTCATAGTATTAAGTGTCGCCTCGTTCAAGTGAGCGCTGGCGGAGTAATTTTTGCTGTTGATGTAGAGCCGCTTTAATCAGCATGTCTTGGTCTGTTTCTTTCAGTCGAACAAATTTCACCTGCACAAGGTAGCCAGCCTCCGAATGTGGCTCGCACTGAGTCACCTCACCATAGCAATAGATAGCGGCTGCAGGATGTTCTAGGAACAGCTTGGCCCGCAGTGGTGTGGCAATATCGATGTTGGTGCTTGAGACGTAAGTGAATCGACTCGCGCCGAATGATTTAGTGGTGACTGCAAATTGAGGATCGTCTTGCTGCGATAGCATATAGCCAAGTAATAAATTGAGCTTGGCGTTTTGTGTGTCTAAAAGCTCGATGACATGGCGCAAGTCAGAGTTTTTGAGTTCGGTTCTTGCACTTTCTTGCAGTGGGTCAAGGCGAGAAAACTCACTTGCTACAATAAATGGCGCAGGTGTCTCTGCCTCGAGCTCATCCATCGTTGGAAAGTGAAAATTGGTAGCGAGCGGTTCTACGTTGGCTTTCATCGCATGGTGGACGGTGAAAAACTCTTGCTCTGACATAAACCATGTCCCTTGTAATAGTCCTAGTGCCGACATGTTAGCGAGCCACCGAAGTGGTTTCAATCATGATCAAGCATAGCTCGTGAGTATTTGGTTACGCTGTGACCACAACGATGATCACTTTGCATGATGTGTAGATAGTATTGATTATTTAGTGTGGTTTTATTCGGTAAGTTGTCAAGATTTGGGAATTTTTGCAGGTTTTGGGCTACACCCTATGCGCAATTACGTTTAGAGTAGAGTTCTCAAATTATCGTCATGGACGTCTATGTTTCATCCAGTTTCCCTTTTTATCGGTTTGCGCTACTTGCGAGGGAGAAGTGGTGACCGTTTCGGTCGCTTTGTCTCGTTTATGTCAACTGCAGGCATCACTATTGGTGTGATGTCGCTTGTCACCGTCCTTTCAGTCATGAATGGTTTTGAAAACCAACTGAAAGGACGCATGCTTGGCGTGTTACCACAAGCGGTGGTCAGTCAAGAAGGTGGCAAGACCTCGACAACGGAAGGGGTGCCAGATTTTATTTCCGCTCTCACGCCATATCAAGCGCAGCCCATTGCCCGTAGTGAGGCGGTCATACAGAGCTCTGAGGGACTGGGTGTCGCCATGATGGTTGGCATTGAATCTGACTCGGAAAACCCTGTCGCCCAGCATCTTGTTACTGGTCACATGTCCCACCTTAACGCTGGAGAGTACGGCGTGTTTTTAGGGCATTCATTGGCGAGAGAGCTCAATGTGTCTATGGGAGATAAAGTCCGCCTTATGGTGACCAGTGCAAGTCAATTTACTCCACTAGGGCGTATCCCAAGCCAACGTAATTTCACAGTGGTTGGGTTGTTCAATACGGGTTCCGACATAGATAAGCAGCTTGTGATTACAAACCTTGAAGACGCGACGCGTTTAATGCGCTTACCTAAAGAAACCGTATCTGGTTGGCGTCTTTACTTTGATGACCCGTTTATTGTCTCCGATTTAAGTCAGAAAGCGCTACCTGATGGTTGGGTATGGAGCGATTGGCGAGAGCAGAGAGGTGAGCTTTTCCAAGCGGTGAAAATGGAAAAGAACATGATGGGCCTAATGCTCGGGCTTATTGTTGGCGTAGCGGCGTTCAATATCATTTCAGCCTTGATTATGGTGGTCATGGAGAAACAGTCGGAAGTCGCCATCTTGAAAACCCAAGGCATGACATCAGCAAAAATCATGGCCATTTTTATGGTGCAGGGGGCAAGTTCTGGCATTGTTGGAGCCGTTGTTGGCGGCGGTTTAGGGGTCATATTGGCACAGAATCTTAATCCACTCATGCAAATGCTAGGTGTTGAACTATTTACGCTAGGTGGCTCGTTGCCAGTATTGATTCAGCCACTGCAAATTATTAGCGTTATTCTACTGGCGATTGCGTTGAGTCTACTCGCAACCGTTTATCCATCTTATCGTGCATCATCAGAAAAACCGGCAGAGGCCCTTCGTTATGAGTAATTTATTAAGCTGTCATAACATCAGCAAAACCTATCGTGAGGGGGAGGTGGAGACACCGGTGTTGCGAGGGGTAAGTTTTGATATAGCGCATGGTGAGTTGGCGGCGATCATCGGCACGTCAGGGTCGGGCAAAAGCACCCTGTTACACATTCTTGGCGCACTCGATGATGCTAATGATGGTGAAGTGTTTTTCCAAGAGCAATCTCTGCTCGATATGTCATCGAATCAGCAGGCTAAAATTCGCAATCAGAATCTAGGTTTTGTTTATCAGTTTCACCACTTACTGTCAGATTTCTCAGCGCTAGAGAATGTCGCGATGCCGCTGATGATCGGCGGTATGAATCCCAAACTTGCCAAGCAAGAGGCGTCGCAGTGGCTGGATAAAGTGGGCTTAAGTCATCGTTTAGAACATCGCCCATCAGAGCTTTCTGGTGGTGAGCGCCAGCGAGTGGCGATCGCACGTGCATTGGTGAACAACCCCGCACTTGTGCTCGCTGATGAACCTACGGGTAACCTCGACCACAATACTGCACTTGCTATTTATGATTTGATGCGCGAGCTCAACCGTGAATCGGGTACTGCGTTTTTGGTCGTCACTCACGACAACGAACTTGCCGACAAAATGGATCGTCAGCTGCGTATGCAAGACGGTCTGTTGGTGCAGGAGTAGTTTATGTCACTCTCTTTGTTAGTTGGCTACCGATTTAGCCGCGCGAAAAAACGCAACAAGATGGTGTCCTTTATTTCGATGTCATCGATGATAGGAATCGCCGTTGGCGTCGCTGTGATCATTATTGGTTTATCTGCGATGAATGGTTTTGAGCGTGAATTGCAAAATCGCGTTCTATCTGTGGTTCCCCATGCTGAGCTTGAGGGGGTAAGAGGTCCTTTGTCTGATTGGCAACGAGTCGCAGAGCGTGCGGAACTGCATCCAGACGTCGAAGCTGCAGCGCCTTACGTGACCTTAACCGCGTTAGCAGAGAGGGGCCAAGAGATTAAGGCAATCGAAGTGCGAGGTATGGATCTTGAGTTAGAGTCTCGCGTTTCTAGTTTGGCCAATTTTGTCGGCGAAGACGCTTGGCAGAGCTTCGCTCCGGGTCATCAGCAAATCATCTTAGGAAGTGGTGTTGCGAGGCAGCTAGGTGTTGATACAGGAGATTCCCTATCGTTGATGCTGCCCTCTTCTGATACCACTAAGGTAAGAGCGCCGAAACGAGTTCGCGTTAAAGTGATTGGCCTATTAGAGCTGCACGGACAAATCGACCACAATTTGGCGATTATTCCTTTGCAAGATGCGCAAACGTACGCACAGATGGGGGAGGGCGTGAGTGGTGTCTCCCTCAAAGTCAGTGACGTGCTCAATGCCACGCAAACTGTTCGCGAAGTAGGAGGTACCCTCGATGTCTATGTTTATTTGAGTAGTTGGCAGCAAAAATATGGCTTCCTCTATCGCGATATTCAATTGGTGCGCACGATTATGTATCTCGTTATGGTACTGGTTATTGGGGTCGCGTGTTTTAATATCGTATCGACATTGATGATGGCGGTGAAAGATCGCGCATCTGAGATTGCGATTTTGCGAACAATGGGAGCAAGCGATGGCTTAGTTAAACGGATTTTTGTTTGGCAGGGTGTCTTTTCAGGAGTGTTTGGTAGCCTGGTGGGTAGCTTAGTTGGCCTTCTTGTGGCAATGAAACTAACATCGTTGATCAAAGCGCTTGAAGCTCTGATTGGTTATCAATTCCTCTCTGGAGATATCTACTTTGTTGACTTTCTGCCTTCGCAAGTTGTGATGTCAGATGTTTTCCTTGTATCGGGTACGGCCATTGTTTTGAGCCTGATTGCCACTTGGTATCCAGCAAAACGGGCAAGTCAGTTAAACCCAGCGAGTGTATTGAGTGCCAAATAACCCAGTAACCGCTCAACATATGCGATACATGAAAGTGATAACTCACTCGTAGGTTTATCACCGTCGATTGTACAGAAACCACAAAAAAGAGAGCCTTACAGTAGATGTAAGGCTCTCTTTTTTATTCGTTTGTATTTACCAGCTATTTGCTTATGCGTCGCTGCTGCCAGCTTCTCACCACTGAGTAGCGCCAAAGGCCACGGATACCGAAGTAGCCCAAAATGGCTGCTGCGATACCACAGACCAAACAACCCACTAGAAATGGTGGGCCAATGGTATTCATTTGAGTGGCTAGGTACTCCCAAGACAGCTCAAAGTGGAAAGGCTGAGGAGGGGTGTTCATTAACAGCGCACCGACTTTGTATGCGAAATAGAACAGCAATGGCATGGTCACTGGGTTGCTGATCCAAACCAAAGCAACAGCTAGCGGCAGATTGACACTACACATAATTGCAGCTCCGGCTGCCATGATCATCTGACTAGGCAAAGGCATGAATGCCATAAAAAGACCAACAGCAAAAGCACCCGAAGCGGAGCGGCGGTTCAAACACCACAAGTTCGGGTTATAAAGCACATTTCCAAAGATCTTTAATGCTTTTTGACGCTTAATCACGTCGTGGTTCGGCATAAAGCGTTTAATGAACTTTCTAGGCATAGGGCAAATATGACTCTCTTAAATCACTCTTGGTCGTTGCTCACTTTCTCTATCACACTGCTGTCAGTTCCATTTTGGCCTGCACTACCCGGCACTGGCTGGATATGTGCAGTTCTAGCGCTAACCTTGCTTTCCCTGAATTATAGACGGATGAGATATTTGTCTGTTGTTTTACTGGCCATGTTGTTGGGTATTGCACATGGCAAGTTCGCACAACAGCAAACTCAGAGACTATTTGAAAACGGGCTGAATATTACCATAAAAGCAGAAGTTGACAGCTTTTTTAATCAAATCAGACACGGTTATGAGGGGACGGTCTTGATCCGCTCGATAAATGGGCAGGAACTGTCTTTTTTTACACCAATAAAAATGAAACTAATCAGTCCTGTAGCGCATGAGTTAGGGGATGAGATTTATGCTCAAATAAAATTAAAACGCATTATCGGTAGACTGAATTCTCATGGATATGACCGAGAATCCATGGCGATGGTAGAGGGGGTCTTTGGAGCTGGCACTATCGATGAAAATTCCTCTTGGCGGGTTATCTCCGACACATCGATAAAGCAAAAGCTTTATCACCGGATTGGTCATGCGCTTAATGACTCTGAATATCTCGGATTAGTGCTCGCACTCACGTTCGGAGAGCGTAAAGATATTGCGCCTCAACAGTGGATTCAAATGCAACAGATGGGTTTGATCCATTTGATAGCGATCTCTGGTCTGCATATTCAACTGGTGTTTGCCTTGGGAGTCGTGATATCGCGCGTGCTGTTTAGTCGCAGTCTGTTCATCCGCTGGGGGCCTCACTTGGTTGGATTAGTGGTCGCGACGGGTTACGCATGGCTGTCGAGCTTTTCTGCCCCTACGACACGAGCACTGTTAACTTGCATACTGTTCACCATCATAGCGATGGGTAATCTGCATCTCACGCGAAAAAGTAAGTGGTTACTTATTCTTGCGCTTATGCTGGCTTTGAATCCTTTTTATGCGCTCAGTGCAAGTTTTTGGATGTCTTTTACTGCGGTGGCGACGATTTACTTGGCTCTATCTCAACATGGTTCTAAACCATGGTGGCAACTGGCTTTATGGATGCAGGGCTATTTGACTCTGTTCCTTGCACCGATTGCTGCCTATCTGTTCGGGGGGGTAAGTTTGAGTGCTTGGTTATTGAACCTGTTAGTGGTGCCAGTGTTTAGTGTCGTTGTGATGCCCAGTATTTTGCTCGCCTTACTGGTTGAGCTGAGTACGTTATTTGTAGGGCTGCAAACAATAGAGCCTTGGTATTGGGTTAGTTTTGCGCTGTGGCCACTAGCGCGGCTTTTTGAATTGGATTTGGGCTGGTGGCTACAAACCAGTAGAGTTGAGTTATGGTGGATTATCGTGTTGTGCGCATTGGTCGTATTGCTGCGATATATAACCCGTGGTGCGCTTTTGTGGATTGGTCTAACGTTGTTTTGGGTGATGAGTGAGTTCTTTCCGACGAAACGGTGGCAACTTGCGATGTTTGACGTTGGACATGGCTTGGCAATCGCGATTCGAGAACCACGACATCTGTACCTCTACGATGTCGCAGCGAGCTGGCCTTTAGGAAGTGTTGCTGAGCAGGTCATTATTCCATGGTTGAATTGGCAAGGCGTGTCCGAGATAAATGGAATTTTTATCAGTCATGATGATAACGATCACGCTGGAGGCGTGGCTATTCTGCGTGAAAAGTTTAGAGGTGCTCCGGTACTTGGCAGTCGAAATATGAACAGTGATCAGGCTTGTATTGAAGGCATTACGTTTGATCTTGAAGAGGTTTCGCTTGAGGTTGTGTGGCCACATCAACAGCCTGAGCGAGCTTATAACCCTCACTCGTGTGTAGTTCGTATTCGTGACAGAAAATTAGGCTTAACGGTGTTGCTGACGGGGGATATTGATGCGGTAAGTGAATACTTACTAAGTCGGAATGGATCAGCGATAGCGAGCGATGTGGTCATTGTTCCCCATCATGGTAGTCGAACATCCTCAACCAAGGCTTTTATTGAGACAGTGAAACCTAAGATTGCTCTCTCCTCTAATGCGTACCAAGGGCGCTGGAATTTACCGAATGAAGAAGTCGTAAAGCGCTATACTGATCAAGGTGTTGTTTGGTATGACACTGGCCGTGACGGTATGTTATCTATTGATGTTTACCACGATAATTGGCAAGTTACTCCACGCCGTACTGGCACAAGAAACGCTTGGTATAGGCAGATGCTGCGTAACCGAGTAGAATAGCCCCCTTAACTATCGCAAAAATAAGAAAACACGATATGTCTGTAGAAACCTCAGTCGATCAAGATGAGAAGACGTGGCACACCTTTAAAAGGTTGTGGACCTATATTCGAGAGTACAAAAAAGGCCTTGTAGTTGCTGTCATCGCTCTAGTGATTAACGCTATTGCTGATACTTATATGATTTCTTTGCTAAAGCCACTTTTAGATGAAGGCTTTGGCGATGCCGATTCGCAATTCTTGCGTACATTACCCCTGATAATTTTCGGCATGATATTTATCCGTGGTTTGAGTGGTTTTGTCTCTACATACTGTTTGAGTTGGGTATCGGGTAACGTCGTGATGCAGATGCGTCGCGGTATTTTCCGCCAGTTTATGCATATGCCGGTCTCTTTCTTTGACAAAGAGTCGACAGGCGGCTTGCTATCACGCATCACTTACGACTCGGAACAGGTTGCCAATGCAACGAGTGGAGCGCTGGTCAACATCGTGCGTGAAGGCGCAAGTCTTATCGGCTTGATGGTATTGATGTTTTGGAATAGCTGGAAGTTGTCTTTAGTCCTGTTCTTAGTGGCACCCATTGTTGCTTGGGGCATTGGGGTGATTTCGCGTCGCTTTAGAAAGATTTCTAAGAACATGCAAACTGCGATGGGTCATGTCACGTCGTCGGCAGAACAGATGTTGAAAGGTCACAAAGTGGTGATCAGCTATGGTGGCCAAGACGTTGAATCAGAGCGCTTTGATGGTGTAAGTAACCGTATGCGCCAGCAAACAATGAAATTGGTGGTCGTTCAAGGTCTGGCAAACCCAATTATTCAGATGATTGCCTCTATTGCGATTGTGACGGTTCTGTTCCTTGCGAGCTTTGATAGCATTCGTAACGAATTAACACCAGGTACGTTTACCGTTGTGTTCTCCGCTATGTTCGGCATGATGCGTCCATTAAAAGGCTTAACTAACGTTGCTGGTCAGTTCCAGCGAGGCATGGCGGCGTGTCAGACCCTATTTGGCTTAATGGACTTAGAGACCGAGAAAAACACTGGCAAGCATAAAGTGGACAGTGTGAAAGGCGATGTGTCGGTGAAGGACGTGACTTTCACCTACGAAGGCAAAGACTCACCAGCACTTAAAGAAGTCTCTTTTGAACTGCCTAAGGGTAAGACCGTTGCATTAGTCGGGCGCTCTGGCTCAGGTAAAAGTACCATTGCTAACTTATTTAACCGTTTTTACGATGTAGATTCAGGTTCGATTGAACTTGATGGCTACGACATTCGCGATTACGAGTTGAAAAACCTACGTGAGCACTTCGCTTTGGTATCGCAAAACGTTCACCTGTTTAACGATACGATAGCAAACAATATCGCTTACGCGGCAGAAGAAAATTATACGCGCGAGCAAATTGAAGAAGCGGCACGTCTCGCTTATGCAATGGACTTTATTGAAGGGCTAGATGATGGTTTAGACACGGTTATCGGTGAAAATGGTGCAAGCCTCTCTGGTGGCCAACGTCAGCGTATCGCGATTGCACGCGCTCTATTACGTGACGCTCCTATCCTGATTTTGGATGAGGCAACCTCAGCACTGGATACCGAGTCAGAGCGAGCGATTCAAATGGCGCTTGATGAGTTGCAAAAAGATAAGACGGTACTTGTGATTGCTCACCGACTATCGACCATCGAGAAAGCGGATGAGATCTTGGTGATTGATGAAGGCGAAGTGGTTGAGCGTGGCTCTCACACAGAGCTTATCAGCCAGCAAGGCGCTTATGCTCAACTGCACAAAATCCAGTTTGGTGAGAAGCAGTGATAGAGCGACTTTGGTATCAGCCAAGTGCGCTAGCAACATGCTTAAAGCCAGTTTTATGGCCTTTAAGCATGGTGTTCAAATCGATCAGTGAATCCAGAAAAGCGGCGTTTGAGCGCGGTAGTAAAGAGAGTTATCGTGCTCCAGTGCCAGTAGTGGTTGTGGGAAACATTACCGTGGGTGGCAATGGTAAAACCCCAGTGGTTATTTGGTTGGTGGAACAGCTACAGGCGCTTGGGTATCAGCCCGGTGTTGTATCTCGAGGTTATGGTGGCAAAGCCGAACAGTATCCTGTGATTGTGACTCCAGATGTGCGTGCAGAAGCTTGTGGCGATGAGCCTAAGCTTATCGCTCAACGCACAGGTGCTCCCGTTGCCGTCGACCCTGTCCGTAGCAACGCAGTGAAAGCGTTGCTCAAACACGATGTTGATATCATCATTACCGATGATGGCTTGCAGCACTATGCATTACAAAGAGACATTGAGTTCGTGGTTGTGGATGGTAAGCGTCGCTTCGGCAATGAGTCGTTTATGCCACTAGGCCCGTTACGTGAGTCGCTACAACGTCTCGATAGTGTGGATTTTATTATCAACAATGGTGGTGAGCCGCATAGAAATGAGATTCCAATGTTGCTGCAGCCGCAACTGGCGGTGAATATGGTCACTGGGGAAACCAAGAAGGTGTCTGAGTTAAAGAATTTAGTGGCATTTGCAGGCATTGGTCATCCGCCGCGATTTTTCAACACATTGACGACACTCGGCGCGTCTCTGGTGGCAGCACAGGGGTTTGCAGACCATCAGGCTTATGATCAACAAAAGCTCAGTACCTTGGTTGAAAAAGGTGACAATGTCATTATGACCGAGAAAGACGCCGTAAAATGTGGTGAAATTGCCCAGGATAATTGGTGGTATCTCCCAGTCTCCGCGGAGTTACCCAAAGAAGATGCCCAGCGCATCCTAGAACGAATTAAAGAGGTTAAAGAACAGTATGGATCACCGTTTGCTTGAGATTGTTGCATGCCCAGTGTGCAAAGGTAAATTGACTTACGATAAAGACCAACAAGAGCTTATTTGTAAGTTTGACCGTTTGGCGTATGCGATCAAAGAGGGTATTCCTGTTCTACTTGAAACGGAAGCTCGCTCTATTTCGATGGATGAGGGACAAGGGTAATGGCTTTTACCGTCGTTATTCCTGCTCGCTATCAGTCTAGTCGATTACCTGCGAAGCCTTTGGCGGATATCGCGGGCAAACCTATGGTGCAATGGGTTTATGAGAAAGCCCTGCAGTCTGGAGCCGACCGAGTCATTATTGCGACAGACGATGAGCGTATCGAAACGGTTGTTAAAGGCTTTGGTGGCGTAGTGTGCATGACCTCACCCGATCACCAATCGGGCACAGAGCGTTTGGCGGAAGTTATTAAACTGCTCAATATTGCTGACGACGAAATTATCGTCAACGTGCAAGGTGATGAGCCGCTTATTCCACCATCGATCATCCGTCAAGTTGCGGATAACTTGGCTCAATCTCAAGCGCCGATGGCAACCTTGGGTGTTGCCATTGAGGATGAAGAGGAAGCGTTTAATCCGAATGCAGTTAAGGTGGTGACAGATGCGAATGGCTATGCGCTTTACTTCAGCCGCGCCACGATTCCATGGGATAGAGACCAGTTTGCAGCGAAGCAGGGCGGCTCTCAATTAGAAGGTGGTTTAAAGCAACCTTTGATGCGCCATATTGGAATCTACGCTTACCGCGCTGGATTCATCAATACCTATGTGAGTTGGGCACCATCACAGCTAGAGCAGATTGAGTGTTTAGAGCAGCTGCGTGTACTGTGGTATGGTGAGCGAATCCACGTAGAGCTTGCGAAAGAAGCGCCGCAGGCGGGTGTGGATACACCAGAAGATCTTGAAAAAGTTCGTGAGATTTTATCGAAGTAGCCTTGTCTGTTCTGGATAAAAATGAAGCCCCTGAATGGGGCTTCGTTGTATATGAACCATCGTATGTGAACAATAGAAATCAGGTTAGATTTTCGCACCGTAATCGTGTCGTTGCGGGCAGGTCGCAAGGATTTCCCTTCTTCCGGTATCCTTTACTTCCTCAAGAATGACATCGAACCCCCATAAACGATAAAGGTGCTTCATTACCTCATCATGTCCCTTATCTAGCGGCACACGGTTGTGTGGCACATGCTGTAGAGTTAGAGAGCGGTCGCCGCGAACATCAACATTAAAAACTTGAATATTGGGTTCTAGATTACTCAAGTTGTACTGAGCTGCGAGCTTTTCGCGAATTTCACGATAGCCCATCTCATCATGTATAGCGCTCACCTCAATAAAATTACGTCTGTCGTCATCAAGAATTGAGAACAGCTTAAACTCACGTATCAGGTGAGGTGACAAGTATTGGCTAATGAAGCTCTCATCTTTAAAATTATGCATTGCGAAGTGAACCGCATCGAGCCAGTTGGTATCGACTAAATCTGGGAACCATTCGCGATCCTCATCGGTAGGCTCTTCACAGATACGCTTGATGTCCTTGAACATGGCAAAGCCAAGGGCATAAGGGTTAATACCACTATAATACGGGCTATTGTAAGCTGGTTGAGCCACAACACCGGTATGGCTATGTAAGAACTCGAGGATAAAGCGGTCACTCACGACGCCTTCATCATAAAGGTGATTGAGGATGGTGTAGTGCCAGAAGGTTGCCCAGCCTTCATTCATCACTTGTGTCTGTTTTTGTGGGTAGAAATATTGACTGACTTTACGCACAATCCGCACGATTTCACGTTGCCATGATTCAAGTAGGGGGGCGTTCTTTTCAATGAAGTACAGAATGTTCTCTTGTGGCTCTGAAGGGAAGCGAACTTTTTCGACTTCTTCCTCTTTTTCTTTGTTCTTAGGAACCGTGCGCCACAAGTCGTTGACTTGAGACTGCAGGTAAGATTCGCGCTCCTCTTGGCGCAACTTCTCCTCTGCGATGGAGATTTTTTCAGGGCGCTTGTATCGGTCAACGCCATAGTTCATCAAAGCATGGCAAGAATCGAGAAGTAGTTCGACTTCTGATACTCCGTACTTCTCCTCACATTTCGCGATGTAGTTTTTAGCAAACAGAAGATAGTCAATAATGGAGCTGGCATCCGTCCATGTTTGGAACAGGTAATTCCCCTTGAAGAAAGAGTTATGCCCGTAACAAGCGTGCGCCATAACCAGCGCTTGCATCGTCACGGTGTTTTCTTCCATCAAATAGGCGATGCAAGGGTCTGAGTTGATCACAATCTCATACGCTAACCCCATCTGACCATGTTTATAGCCTTGTTCGGTTTGGATAAATTTCTTACCAAACGACCAGTGGTTGTAGTTAATTGGCATACCGATACTGGAATAGGCATCCATCATCTGCTCAGAAGTAATCACCTCAATTTGGTTTGGGTAGGTGTCGAGTCTGTAGTGTTGTGCAACGCGTTTGATCTCTTGGTGATAACGCTCAAGCAGATCGAAAGTCCAGTCTGGACCATCGGGTAGCATGCGTGTCGAATCCGCGACTTTTTCTTCTATCATGCTGTCCTCCTAGACGTCTTCCTTGGCGAATAGCTCCCTAAATACAGGGAAAATATCGTCCGTTGAACGGATGTTTTTCATGGCAAAGTTACTGAACTCACTCTGTACTTTTTCATATTCGTGCCACAAGGTTTGATGTGAACGGCGAGTAATTTCGATGTATGAATAATACTGACAGGTCGGGAGTAGTTTGTTGACCAACAGCTCTTTACAGCGAGGAGAATCATCGGCCCAGTTATCACCGTCAGAGGCTTGTGCAGCGTAGATATTCCACTCAGAAGAAGGATAGCGATCATCGACGATCTCTTTCATCAATTTGAGTGCGCTTGAGACGATTGTGCCCCCTGTCTCTTGAGAGTAGAAGAACTCATGTTCATCCACTTCTTTAGCTTGAGTGTGGTGACGAATAAAGACCACCTCGACGTTTTCATAGCGGCGGTTCAAAAACAGATATAACAGCACATAAAAACGCTTGGCGATGTCTTTCGTCGCTTGATCCATTGAACCAGATACATCCATTAAACAAAACATCACGGCTTGGCTTGATGGTACAGGTCGTCGTTCGTAGTTCTTAAAGCGTAAGTCGAATGTATCGATGAACGGTACTTTATCGATTTTTCTTCTTAGCTCTTGGATTTCAGCTTTTAGACGCTGTTCTTCCATTAGCTGTGCTGGCTCGCGATTTTGGATTGCATCGAGTTCATCTTCGAGTTCGTTGATGAGTCGTTTCTTGCCAGCCGTCATTGCTGTGCGGCGGGCAAGAGATTGCTGTAGAGATCGCACAATTGCGATGTTAGAAGGCATACCGGCTGTTTGATAGCCTGCGCGATGTGTTTTCCATTCAGTGATTTTATTCACTTGGTTTTTTTCTAGGTTTGGTAGCTCCAAATCCTCAAACAGAATATCGAGATACTCATCTTTGGAAATCTGAAATACAAACTCATCTTGGCCTTCACCGTCTTTGCCCGCATCTCCTTCGCCAGCACCCCCACCGCCTTGGCCGCCTTTCGGACGCTCAATTTGGTCGCCTTTAGTGAACTGGTCGTTACCAGGGTGGACGCGCTCTTTTAAGCCGCCTTGACCTTGGTGAAATGAAGGTTCTCGAATGTCCTTTGACGGAATCGCTATATCCTCACCGGTTTCCGTATCGGTGATAGAGCGACGACTCACGGCATCGGTAACAGATTCTTTGATCTGCGCCTTATGCCGCTTGAGAAATCTTTGACGGTTAACAGCACTTTTGTTTTTGCCGTTTAAGCGTCTGTCTATAAATTGCGCCATAATCATCCCCTCAATCGAGCCCCTCAGCGTGCGCTGAGGGACACACTAACCACGATTATGATGACTTACGTACACGCAAGTACCACTCAGAAAGTAGACGTACTTGTTTCTCGGTATAACCTTTTTCCATCATACGAGCGACAAAGTCGTCATGTTTCTTCTGATCTTCAGAAGAGGTTTTTGCATTGAATGAGATGACAGGCAGTAGCTCCTCAGTATTCGAGAACATTTTCTTCTCAATAACGGTGCGAAGCTTCTCGTAGCTTGTCCAAACGGGGTTTTTACCATTGTTATTGGCACGCGCACGAAGGACAAAATTAACGATTTCATTACGGAAATCTTTCGGGTTACTGATCCCTGCCGTTTTCTCGATTTTTTCTAGTTCATTGTTAAGCGATGAACGGTCGAATAGCTGACCCGTTTCTGGGTCACGATACTCTTGGTCCTGAATCCAGAAGTCTGCGTAGGTAACATAACGATCAAAGATGTTTTGACCATATTCTGAGTACGACTCTAGATAAGCGGTTTGAATCTCTTTACCGATGAACTCCACATAACGCGGCACGAGATAGCCTTTCAAGAACTCCAGCAGTTTCTCAGCAGTTTCTTGAGGGAACTGTTCGCGTTCAATCTGCTGCTCTATGACATAGAACAGATGAACGGGGTTGGCGGCAACTTCTGTTTGGTCAAAGTTGAACACACGAGAAAGGATCTTAAACGCGAAGCGCGTTGAAAGACCGTTCATACCCTCATCGACACCCGCGTAGTCGCGGTACTCTTGGTAGCTTTTCGCTTTCGGGTCGGTGTCTTTGAGTGTTTCACCATCATAGACACGCATTTTCGAGAACAGTGATGAATTTTCTGGCTCTTTCAAGCGAGACAGAATACTGAACTGCGCAAGTAGGTCGAGCGTGCTAGGTGAACATGGTGCTTTGGAAAGCTCGGAATGGTCGAGCAGTTTTTGGTAAATTTTCACCTCTTCAGACACGCGTAAACAGTAAGGCACTTTCACGATGTATACACGGTCGAGGAAGGCTTCATTGTTTTTGTTGTTGCGGAATGTCTGCCACTCAGACTCGTTCGAGTGCGCGAGAATCATGCCATCAAACGGCAGGGCAGAAAGGCCTTCGGTACCGTTGAAGTTACCCTCCTGAGTCGCGGTGAGTAGAGGATGAAGTACTTTGATTGGCGCTTTGAACATCTCAACGAACTCCATCAAACCTTGGTTCGCTTTACAAAGCGCGCCAGAGTAGCTGTAGGCATCAGGATCGTCTTGAGAGAAGTGCTCAAGTTGGCGAATATCGACTTTACCCACGAGTGAAGAGATGTCTTGGTTGTTTTCGTCACCCGGCTCGGTTTTCGCGATCGCTACTTGGTCTAAGATTGATGGGCGTACTTTGACGACTTTAAACTTGGTGATGTCACCGCCAAATTCATGTAGACGTTTGGCCGCCCATGGTGACATGATAGAGCGTAGGTATCGTTTCTCGACGCCGTACTCTTCTTTAAGTAACTGGCCATCTTCACTGGCATCAAAGAGACAGAATGGATGGTCATTGACCGGGCTTCGTTCGCCATTCGCAGAAAGGATGTAGATCGGCATCTTCTGCATCAGGGCTTTGAGTTTTTCCGCCAATGATGACTTACCACCACCCACAGGGCCGAGTAGGTAAAGAATCTGTTTACGCTCTTCCAATCCTTGTGCAGCATGTTTTAGGTAGGAAACGATCTGCTCAATGGCATCTTCCATCCCGTAGAAATCTTCAAACTCCTTGTATCGAGAGATGACTCGGTTGGAAAAGATACGACTCAGTCTTGGGTCTTGGGCAGTATCAATAATCTCGGGCTCGCCTATCGCTAGCAGCAGACGTTCAGCTGCATTGGCGTAGACACTTTTATCGTCTTTACACAGGGACAAGAACTCCTGAATGGACAGCTCTTCATCCTTCGCCGCTTCATATCGTGATTGATAATGGTCGAAAATACTCATGGCTATTCCCCTCTGTTCCTTTTGCCTCAACCTCAAGGGTTGTTAATGGCAATTCACTCGCGCTCTTAGTTTTATACGTGATGTCAGTCTTTCTATATCAGGTCCATCAATCTATATGACCGACTTCGTTTGTTAAAAATTACGAGGAGGTAGGTAACGAACTTTACTGCGCACTACATCCATCGAAACTAATTAAAGTTCTAAACGTATACCTATAGCCTAGTAATGGTTTGGCAATTTTGCTTAACAATTATAGATTTAATGAACAAACAGCGGACTAGTTCAACATTGAAACCTTTTCCAGTTGTATTTTCCGACTTTGTTTACTTTTTTAGATCTTATGTGCATGAATTGTTGAAAAAATATTGCATTTATGCCTATAAAAAGGTGAACATAGGCTTAAGCAGCGCTATCAAACGCTGTGTCTGACTCATAACGCGGTGCAAAATAGAAAATGGAACAGCCTCCACCGCTATCTTGAATTGGCTAACTTCACGGAGAGATCATGTTGTATAACTCTAAGCGTCAGTTTTTACTCTTTACTGCCCTTGCGTGCAGTGCAAGTGTCAGTGCGGCTCCTTCGCCTTGGTCTGTGGGTGTCGGCGCTTCTTATTCCCCAGAAGTGTATATTGATACCGATTCAAATCGTACGGTGATTCCGATTATTGGCTATGAAGGAGAGCATTTGTTCCTGCGTGGTTTTTCGGCGGGCTACCGAGTTTTTCCACGCGGTACACCTCACAATTTTGTGTTCAGACTCCAATATGATCCTCGAACACTGGACCCAGGCGATTCAAGTGACCCTGATATCAAAAAGCTCGACAAGAGGAAGTCGTCAGTGCTGGGGGGCGCGAGTTACCAATACTTGAGTCGCTATGGCATGTTTGAAGTGTCTGCTGGTACTGATATTGGCTCAAGGCACAATGGTCTTTATGCGCAAACTTCCTACTCATATCCTATTCGAGGTGAACGTTGGGGAATTACCCCTAACATTGGTTACGCTTACAACAGTGAAAAGTTAAATCAGCACCTCTATGGAGTGAGCGCAGCAGAAGCGGCAAGAACGCGATTTGATGAGTTTCAGCCAGGGTGGGATGGTAACTTCTTTATTGGTGCATCGGGATATTACGGTATCACCCGCAGTATTCGCGTGATGGGGGCAATTCGCTACTCTAACTTAGAGGGAGACCTTGAAGAGAGCCCAATTCTAGATGCGACTCATGGTACGAGTGTGATGCTGGGGCTGACATACTCTTTCTAGGTTCGATATGATAGCCAATAAAAATGCCGTAACGGTTTCGACGCGTTACGGCATTTTTGTATGCGGGAGTTGGGTGATTAAGCGTTAAAAATCTGCTTAAACTCAGCTGCTGACAAGTGATATTGACGAGGGCAGTGGCGCCATGTCGCAAGCATACGGCGGTACTTATCAAGCATTGGCATTTGCGAGTTAAAGTGGTGATCGCCTTTATCAAATTGAGGGTAAAGGCCCTCAGAATCTACAAGGAAGCGCACATAGTGAACGTATTGCGCTTCAGTCGCCGCGTCAAAACCCAAGAACAGAAGGCGGCGCTGGTCGACGTCCGCACGCTCTTCTGCATCTAGCATTTTGTTCGACTCTTGCATCGCGTGATACATTTCCATGAAATCGATCACTTCACGACAAGCATCTTCCGTTAGGCGGCCGAAGTCTTTGTCTAGTTCACGCATTTGTAGCCCGTATCCACGCTCTACAATGGTTTGTAGACGTTGGTAACGACCTGAGTTCTCTGGGTCCATCTTCATCATCAGACGGTATTGATTTGATAGGATCAAACGTTGAGCGTTTGTCATTTCCATGGTTTAGAGCCTCTTTACTTTGTTGTCGGTCTACCGGATCGACATCCGATAGACACTTATTAGTATTTAATGTTGTCGTGGTATTCGCTAAGGACTTCTACGATGCTATCCATCACCTCTTTTGAAGGTGGGTTAACGCCTTCGAGCGGGTATTCATGACCCAGCGCTTCCCATTTGTGTGCACCTAGCTTGTGGTAAGGCAACAGCTCCACTTTCTCGATGTTGTCCATATCTTTAATGAACTCACCGAGCTTACGTGCAGCGTCTAGGTCATCTGTGTAACCTGGTACGACAACATAGCGAATCCATGTCGTTTGACCGATTTTCTGTAGATAACGTGCAAAATCGAGTGTACGGTGATTAGAAACACCAATCAGATCTTCATGGATTTCGTCATCCATATGCTTAAGGTCAAGCATCACTAGGTCGGTTTGTTCCAACACTTCATCAATGACTTCAGTGTGTTTACGGATGTAGCCGTTGGTATCAAGACAGGTGTGAATACCTTGTTCTTTCGCTGCTTTAAAGAAATCACGCACAAACTCAGGCTGCATCATAGCTTCACCACCTGAACAAGTGACACCGCCACCAGAAGCGTTCATGAAGTGACGGTAAGACGTCGCATCTTTGATGATTTCATCCACCGTGACCTCTTTGCCACCTTTCGGATCCCAAGTATCACGGTTGTGACAGTATTTACAGCGCATCAGACAGCCCTGTAAGAAAACGATAAATCGGATACCTGGGCCATCGACAGTGCCACAAGACTCGAACGAGTGAATACGACCAGTAGTAGACATGAGTTAATCTCTGTTCTTCAAATAGTTGAGATATTTTATTACAAAAGTTGAGGATTAAATAGGTTTGATTGCAGCGAAGCTGGTTACAGAAGGTAACAAGTTTTACAACTGTGACAGGTGGAAAGGATTGAGGGAGTGCATGACTCCCTCGAAGAGTTTAGAAGAAGCCGAACAGGGTGAAACCACCGGTGCCATAAACAGATTGAGGGGCGTTCGTGTATTCAGGTGTATGCCCGGCGATAGTCAAACTTGCACCAAAGTTTTGGTTATACCAAACCAAGCCGGTAACCAGCGTGGCTTGCAGCGGCTCGACTTCCATCTCATAGGCTGACAATGGCAAACTCGGGTCGGGGTTGACTAAATCGCGATGACCTTCAATAGTCACATCATTGAACCGAATTCGACCCTCAGCACCCACAAAGCCAAACCAACCCGAATTGGACGCGCCAATCATACCAGCTCGAAATGGATTCTCATGGTCAATATTTGCCGCACCCATATTACCATCAAGATCAGTACCCCATCTAAACATGACACCCGTCGATACATCACTTCGGAAGTTACCAACATTGACTTCACTAACATTAGAGATCTCAACTTGAGAGTTACCGAAAGAGCGTTCACGCATCAAATTGTAGTGGCTGAGGTAGCCAACACTTCCGACCCAACCTTCATCGATTTGGTTATCCCAACCCCTAGGGTCATCAGAACCAACGATACCATGAACAATGCTTTGAGCTTGTGAAGCAAAAGAGTTTTCACCCGTCACACCCACCGTTAAGTTAAAGCGGTGAGCTTGCTGAGGGTGCAAACTGATATAGTTAAATTCGGTATGGAAAAAACCGGCGTAAGGACGGTCACCAGCAATCGCATTCTCTTCTTCGATGTCTTCTGGCGTCCACATCTTATGGCCGAGTACGAACTCAAATTTATCGAGAGAAGAGACGCCCCACATGGATAAGCTCAAAGGGCGCAGAAACATCGGTGGATTGATCGCTCCCGTTGTGTAGGAGAGAAACAGACCATTTGAATAGTCGTGATCAGTGCGCACCATTCCATCGTTATCGATGCTGAATACAAGTGTATTTCTATCAGAGGCAGCAACGCTGCAAGCGAGAGAGGAAAGGCTTAATGCCAGAACTGATAAAGGCTTCATTATTATAACTACAACTTCCTTTTGTTAATTGCAGCTATAGTACATAAAAAATGGGCTTAGTCCGAGAAATTGTCAGGGTTATGTGAGGTTTTGTGCAGTTTGTCTGCATACAAAAAGCCCCGCACGCAGGCGGGGCTTTCTCTATTCAATGAGTGTCTCTAATTATAGAGATTCAGTGAATGTACGTGCGATTACGTCAGCTTGTTGCTCTGCAGTTAAAGAGTTAAAGCGTACAGCGTAACCAGATACACGGATTGTTAGCTGAGGGTACTTCTCTGGGTGCTTAACAGCGTCTTCTAGAGTTTCGCGGTTAAGAACGTTCACATTTAGGTGTTGACCACCTTCGATGCCAGCTTCGTGGTGGAAGTAACCATCCATCAGACCAGCAAGGTTAGAACGTTGTGAATCCTCTTCTTTACCTAGTGCGTTTGGAACGATAGAGAACGTGTATGAGATACCATCTTTAGCGTCAGCAAACGGTAGTTTACCTACAGAAGTAAGAGAAGCTACAGCACCTTTCTCATCGCGACCGTGCATTGGGTTTGCACCTGGAGCGAATGGAGCGCCTGCTTTACGACCGTCAGGTGTAGTACCTGTCTTCTTACCGTATACCACGTTTGAAGTGATAGTAAGGATAGACTGTGTAGGTACTGCATCACGGTAAGTCTTAAGCTTACGGATTTTACCCATGAAGATAGAAACAAGTTCACAAGCCATGTCATCAACACGTGCGTCGTTGTTACCAAATTTAGGGTAGTCGCCGGAGATGTCGAAGTCGATCGCGATGCCGTCTTCGTCACGGATTGGCTTAACTGTGCCGTATTTGATTGCAGATAGAGAGTCAGCTGCAACAGATAGACCAGCGATACCACAAGCCATAGTACGACGTACGTCACGGTCATGAAGAGCCATTAGCGCTGCTTCGTAGCTGTACTTGTCGTGTGAGTAGTGGATAGCGTTTAGTGCAGTCACGTACTGCTTAGCTAGCCAGTCCATGAAGCTGTCTAGGCCAGCCCAAACTTTGTCGAAGTCTAGAACTTCGTCAGTCATCGCTTCAGTCTTAGGACCAACTTGGATCTTAAGCTTCTCATCTACACCGCCGTTGATAACATAAAGTAGAGTCTTAGCTAGGTTCGCACGAGCGCCGAAGAACTGCATGTGCTTACCGATAACCATTGGAGATACACAACAAGCGATAGCGTAGTCATCGTTGTCGAAATCTGGACGCATTAGGTCATCGTTTTCGTACTGGATAGAAGAAGTATCGATAGATACTTTCGCACAGAACTTCTTGAAGCCTTCAGGTAGCTGCTCAGACCAAAGTACAGTGATGTTTGGCTCTGGAGAAGGACCCATAGTGTATAGCGTGTTTAGGAAACGGAAGTTTGTACGCGTAACTAGCGTACGACCGTCAACACCCATACCACCCATAGATTCTGTTGCCCAGATTGGGTCGCCAGAGAATAGCTCATCGTACTCAGGAGTACGTAGGAAGCGAACCATACGTAGTTTCATTACGAAGTGGTCGATCATTTCCTGAGCTTGTTCTTCAGTGATAAGACCAGCAGCGATATCACGCTCAACGTATACGTCTAGGAAAGTCGAAGTACGACCTAGAGACATAGCCGCGCCGTTTTGAGATTTAACAGCCGCTAGGTAACCGAAGTAAGTCCACTGGATTGCTTCTTGTGCAGTAGTCGCAGGACCAGAAATGTCGAAGCCGTAAGAAGCTGCCATTTCTTTCATTTGACCTAGTGCGCGGTGTTGCTCTTGAAGCTCTTCACGCAGCTGCATAGTCATTTGCAGGTTGTCACCCGCTTCTAGTTGCTCTTGAGTTGAATGGAACTGAGCAACTTTGTCCTTCATTAGGAAGTCTACACCGTATAGTGCTACACGACGGTAGTCACCGATGATACGACCACGACCGTATGCATCAGGAAGACCAGTCAGAACACCAGACTTACGACATTTTAGGATGTCTGGAGAGTAAACATCGAAAACACCTTGGTTGTGCGTTTTGCGGTACTCTGAGTAGATTTTAGAAACTTGTGGGTCAAGCGTACGGCCGTATGCTTTACAAGAACCTTCGATCATGCGCACACCACCGTTAGGCATGATTGCACGCTTAAGAGGCGCTTCAGTTTGTAGACCAACGATAGTTTCTAGGTCTTTGTTGATGTAACCCGCATCATGTGAAGTGATGGTAGAGATAACAGAAGTATCGAAATCAACAGGAGCGTGAGTGCTGTTTTCCTGCTTGATACCTTCCATTACTTTAGCCCAAAGCGTGTTAGTCGCTTCAGTACCTTCAGAAACTAGGAAAGACTCGTCGCCTTCATAAGGAGCGTAGTTCTTCTGAATGAAGTCACGTACGTTTACTTCGTTTTGCCAATCACCTTCAGCAAAACCTTCCCAAGCTTTAGCAAATTGCTCAGCCATGACATACCTACCTTTTTAGTAGAAAAAACACGTACATCAGACACCGTGTGGCGTCCTAGTACACTCTAAGTAACAATATGTATAGACGATAAAACGTGCTATACATCCATAAATATTGTCACCACCTATAGTGTGGAGATTTACTCGATTTAATTCAAGGGTAAAACAAAAAAATTTTTGAAACCTTAAACTAAATCAATAAATGCTAAATTTTTTTGTAATTGTTAAAATTCATTTACAAAGGGCAGCCGAAGCTGCCCCTGTCATAGGCTTAACTTATTATAGCCAAGCTTTTAAACCGTATTGGCTCTCTAGCATACCTACAGCAAGCATTGCTACAAGACATACTGCGAATACACCAACTGGGATCACAATCTTATCGACAAACGATAGACGCGAAGCACGCTCTTTATCGCCGATTAAACCGTTGTTGTCTAGGAACATTGTCAATGCCCATGCAAGAACTGGGTTTGCAACAACAGAAGCGAAGATACAGATACCTGCAGCTTGAGAATCTTTGGTGTCCTTAACCATCTGCATACCTGCTTCAAGTAGTGGCAAGAATACGCCGACAAGCAGTGCAACACGCATTACTGGTGGCCATACTGCCACATCCATTGGGAAACCAAGGATAGCAACGATGATACAGAATGAACCAAGTAGGATCGCACCAGCAGGAATCGGGCGCTTCGCGATTGCGGCTGGAATCATGTATGTGCCCCAAGACGAAGTGATGTTACCACCACCAACTGCAGTACCTACCATTTGACGGAATGAACACATGGTCATTGTGTCATCAACGTCCATCAGTACTTTCTCAGTACGACGCGGGTAGTTGAGCTCTTGGAAGATACGGTGACCAAGGAAATCAGGAGACCACATTGCTACTGCTAGAATAGCGAATGGCAATGAAGCAATGAAGTGCTCTAGGTTTGGAAGACCTAGCATCCAACCTTGCTCAGTGCTGCCCCACCAGTAGACTGGGTTAAGGTTAGGTAGACCCATCTCGGTTTCAAACGTTAGGTCGAAACCAGCGCCTAGACCAAGCGCGATCAATAGACCCGCAATTGCACACACAGGGATAGCCAACCAACGCTTGTTGATTTTTGCTAGGTATGCGTAGATTGCGATGTTGATACCAAGAACGATCAGACCAACGTAACCCATGCTGCCTGCTGCAACATCACCAGACTGCAGGCCGACAGCCCAAGACTGGATAGAGCCAATCTGACTCATTACACCGGTAAAGCCGAGGAAGATAAGTAAGCCACCAGCGGTACCCTCAGACGTCAAGTTGACGAGTTTGGACCCCCCTTTAAAGTAGCTCAACAGAAGGCCGAACACACCAAGCAAAATTGCTAGTGCTAGAGGGTGAGCACCCGCCAAAGCAATAGAACCGATCAGTGGGATCATCGGGCCGTGGTTACCAGCAAGGTTTGCTCTTGGGTTAAAGAAACCGGAAGCAAGGATACAGAAGAGTAGCGCAGGGATAAGCATCTCTACACGGGCAACTTCAATAGCAAACTCTTTGCCGAGTTCAACGTGGTCCCAAGCAGCGGTTAAACCATCTGCCCAAGACATCATTACCGCCGAGTACATTGCGATAATGCCGATAGTACCTGCAAGTGCAGGAACAAGATCTTCAAGTTCAAAGCGGAAATCACGACCTGGAAGGTTTAGACCGAAGCGACGAGGCTTCATAATTTGTAGTTCGTGATCGAGATAATCTGAGCGTGAATCGAACTCTGATGCGGGACGATGTAGCTCACTGTAGCTTTTAGTCTCAATATCTTCAGCTGAATGAGCCTTATTCATTGCGTCTGACATAGATTCCTCATGATGTTAGAAATAGTAAGTATGTTCTTTCGAACAAATCGCAATCCTTGCGATGAATGGTTATGAAAATCCTAGCACACATTTTAGTTGCCAAAGGTTTAATACGGCTGCCAAGCGATATTCAACCCGACCCTCTTCGTGCCAACAAAAAGGGGAGTGTACCCAGATTGGCAGGGAGTTTAACGTGCTTACCCTTTTGGGTGATTGATTTAGATCACTTTATAAAATTAATGTGAAATTTAATTACATTTCGTTCTATTCAATGGTAAATCCCTGCCAAATATAGGGAAACTGGATTTCAAAGTGGAAAGTAGATTACTTTGTCATACAAAAATGACCCTTTTTTAGCCTGATTTTGAGTTGGTAACACTTATTTACATTTGTGGCATGAACCCTGCATTAAACCGCTATATAACTAACACAGTCAGATTTCCGGCACGAGTTTGCCGCTCAGAATGAATTGAAAGGACCAAATAATGAAAAAAGCAGTTGTTTTGCCAATCGTGGCGGCACTTTCGGGTGCGTTGCTAGGTTGTGGTGGTGGCGGTGGTGGTACGCCTCCTCCTCCGGCACCGACGAAGTACACATTTAGCTTTATCCAGATGGAAGTGGATAAAGATCCAGATTTACTATCGTCTACTTGTAAAAATCCAACGTACTTCAAAGAGTATGATTCGGGCAATGTGGATTATGCAAAAATCGCCACAACAATTGAATCGGTTATTAGTTACGATGCAAATGGTGAAATGTTTAAAGACTTAACGGCAAGTATCAATAGCTCGGGTACTCTCACTTTTACAGAGAATGATGTTCCTGATGCAGGGTTCGTAGTCGTTATGGATAACGTTGGCTCATCATCTAGCCGAAACTACCATTCTTTAGCTATCCAAAAAGAATTACTGGGTAATTACCTCATCAATGTTGAATCGCCACAAGGTGGCAACGCTGCCTGTTACACAGCTGGCAAACTGAGTGTTTCAGATGTAGCTAAATCTGCTAGTTTAGCTTCTGCTGACGGGAGTATCGCCATAGCAGATTATAGTTTTGAGACACTACGCAATAGCAAAATAACTAATAGCGCTTCAATTAAGAGAGAGATTGATATTGTAGCGACCTCAGAAAGTGTGCTTTTCGCTGGCTATGATGCTTCAGGAATGATTAATTCTTTTGCGATGCCTAAAGCTTCCTCATTGTCAAATGATGTTGAAGGTAGTATTCCATCAACAGTAGAACTTGAAACTCTTACTGGTTTTTCTTACGTAAATTGGACCAGCGATTCTTCAAAATCTATCGATAGTTCAAATGTAATGACTTACTCGAAAGATACAGCGTTTGTTTGGCAGGAGTTAGATCTATCACGAACACAAGTTAACCTGACAGATGAGTTAAGTTACGCTTTAAGAAATGTAGGCGAGTATAATGGTTGGAAAGTTGAATCGAACAAACTCATCGCATCAAATGAATCCTTTGATAATGAGTTAGCAGAAGCTTATGTCTATTTAGGGAATGAACCAGAGGTTTTCTGTAGTGCGGCTGGCTGTTCAGTTGAAGGGAACGGGGTGGTGAATACTCGTGATGAAAACTTTGTAAGAGCATATATCGAGGTTGGAGCGAACGCTAAGCATACGATTTACGCAATTGCGGATGATCGAGATTCTGTTGTTATTCCAGATTATGAAATTAGTGCGAGTTACAAACCTGAAGGAGGGGAGAATATAGAGTTCTCCGTAATCGCCAGCAGTGACGACTTGAACTCAGATTTCGTTAAGTTGATGATGTTTCAATACCATGCTCCGCTTTCAACAGAACAATTTGTAGACAAAGTTTCTATTGTATCTACGCCTAATGAAGCTCAATCAAATAAACTAGATTTGGTTAAAGTTGGGTATGAAATAATCCAAAAATAGTAGTTTTAGTAGTTTTAGTAGTTTTAGTAGTATTTAGTGATATAAGCGCTCCCTTAAGGGAGCGTTTTTTGTTGCGTTAATGTTTCACGAGCTTTAATGGGTGCGCTTGAGTAAATATTCAAACTTCGGCATACATCCCCGCATTTACAAATTATTACAGACTAATTATTCGCGACCGCTGTTTTTTACCGCGCTTTTTGCTGAAAAAGTAAACGTTTGCCGTTAATGCTATGTTGCGTTCCCTGTGGCTGGGTGCTAGTTTAGTACGCAGACTTTCTCATGATGAGAATAAATGTTAAGACAGGGAGTTAGAGCGCATGAAAGATGTCGCCGCGCTAGATATCAAAGATCTACACAAAACCTTTGGCCAAAATGAAGTATTGAAAGGGATCTCCCTTGAGGCGCACAAAGGTGACGTGATCTCCATCATCGGCTCCTCTGGCTCAGGTAAAAGTACCTTCCTTCGTTGTATCAACCTTCTTGAAACACCTACTGCGGGTGAGATTTGGGTCAATGGTGAATTGATTCAAATGAAACAGAACCGCTCTGGTGAATCCCAACCCGTCAATGAAAAGCAAGTTCAGCGTATCCGCTCTCGTCTTGCGATGGTGTTTCAAAGCTTCAACCTTTGGTCACACATGACTGTTCTCGAAAATGTTATCGAAGCGCCTGTGCACGTGTTGGGTGTACCTAAAGCACAAGCGATCGAAAACGCAGAGCTACTTCTCAAAAAAGTGGGTCTTTGGGAGCGCAAAGACTACTACCCAGGACACCTCTCTGGTGGTCAACAGCAGCGTGCAGCTATCGCACGAGCACTCGCCGTTGACCCAGAAGTGATGTTGTTTGATGAGCCTACCTCCGCACTCGACCCTGAACTCGTTGGTGAAGTATTGGGTGTGATGCGTGAGCTTGCCGAAGAGGGGAGAACCATGCTGGTGGTGACGCACGAAATGGCTTTTGCTCGTGACGTATCAAACCACGTCATGTTCCTTCACCAAGGGAAAGTGGAAGAGCAGGGAGATCCAGCTAAGCTATTTACGAACCCTGAATCAGAACGACTACAGCAGTTTATATCATCTATTTACTAAAAACCTGTGCTCACAGAATGGATAAAGGCAGTCTATTGGGTTTCAAACCAACGAGCACGACAATAACAATCACAGGAGTATGGAAATGAAAAAGTGGTTATTAGCCGCGACAATCGCAGCAACAGCAGTAACAGGTATGGCGCAAGCGAAGGAATGGAACACCATTCGTTTCGGTATCGAGGGCGCATACCCTCCATTTAGCTGGACAGAAGGTGACGGTTCACTGAAAGGCTTTGATGTGGATATGGCAAACGCGCTGTGTGAAGAGCTAAAAGCGAAGTGTGTGATCGTACCGCAAGACTGGGACGGCATTATTCCGTCACTGCTAGCGCGTAAATACGACGCGATTATTGCAGCGATGTCTATCACTGAAGAGCGTAAGAAGCGTATTGATTTTACTGAAAAATACGCTCTTATCCCGAACAAATTTATCGCTAAGAAAGATGCAGGTATCGACTTCGAAAACCTAGCAGGCGTGAAGATTGGCGTTCAACGTGCAACCACTCATGACAAATATCTGACGGACAACTACAAAGATGTAGACATCGTACGTTATGGCTCTTTTGACGAGGCATACCTTGACCTAGCAAACGGTCGTATCTCAGCAGTATTGGGCGATGCATCTGCACTAGAAGAAGGTGTATTAAACGCAGATGGTGGTGATGCTTATGAGTTCACAGGCCCATCACTGACTGATCCTAAATGGTTCGGTGAAGGTTTCGGTATCGCTGTACGCAAGCAAGATAAAGACCTAACTGAAGCATTGTCTGGTGCTATCCAATCTCTACGTGAGCAAGGCAAATACCAAGAAATCGCAGCAAAATACTTTAACTACGACGTTTACGGCGATTAATCAAAATAGTTGGCCTGCTCAGGTAGGCCAACCCTCCTTTCTCCCTGCCAGTGTAGTTTTGAAAGGTCAGGACAGGAATCCTCTATGATCGACTTACAAGGATATGAAGCCTCTATCTTTAAAGGGGCTATCTTGACGATTGAAGTAGCGCTTCTATCGCTATTGCTTGCCGTCATTCTTGGCATGGCTGGTGCGCTTGCTAAGCTTGCACCTTACCGATGGGCACGCGCCATCGCGACTCTTTACACCACCATTATCCGTGGTATTCCCGACTTAGTGCTGATGATGCTGATCTTTTTCGGCGGGCAAATTCTGCTTAATAACACCCTTTATGGCACTAATGAGTGGTTGAACGAATTCTTTACAGGTCGTAACCCTGATCATGAATGGGTTTCGTACCTCCCTGATTACATCGACGTTAGCCCATTTATTGCGGGTGTGTTGACTATCGGATTTATCTTCGGTGCCTATATGGCAGAAACGTTCCGCGGCGCCATCATGGCGGTTGATAAGGGACAAATGGAAGCGGCAAAAGCCTATGGCATGAGCGCGTTCAAGGCCTTCCACCGTATTTTGCTTCCACAAATGATTCGCCATGCTCTGCCGGGCTTTGGTAACAACTGGTTGGTACTGCTTAAAACTACGGCTCTGGTTTCGATTATCGGTCTTGAAGACATGGTGCGAATCAGCTCTCTAGCGGCAGGTTCAACCAAAATGCCGTTCACTTTCTACATGACAGTGGCCGTGATCTTCCTTTTCTTTACTGCAGTATCAACAGGCTTGCTGAAGCTGGTTGAACGTAAATTTAGTATTCACGCGAGGTAATCATGGATTTTTCTTTAGTTGTAGAAAGCTTTCCAATTTACCTTGAAGGGTTATGGACGACCGTTTGGCTGGTGGGTCTCGCGCTGATCATTGGGTTGTGTATTGCCATTCCGTTAGCGATAGCTCGCAACACATCCAATCCGATATTTTGGCTACCGAGTTGGGCGTTTATCTACTTTTTCCGAGGTACACCGCTTCTTGTTCAGCTCTACTTGATCTATTACGGTATGGATCAGTTCTTCCCAGTGAAAGATACCATGTGGCAACATGCTTGGTTCTGTGCCTTGGTGGCTTTTGTACTTAACACTTCGGCTTATACCGCAGAGATCATTCGCGGTGCGATTAACGGGCTACCAAAAGGGGAAGTAGAAGCTGCGAAGGCTTATGGTATGGGTACGTTCATGACCTATCGCCGTATTATTTTGCCAAGTGCGTTGCGTAGAGCGCTTCCTGCGTACAGCAACGAAGTGATCTTTATGCTGCATGGCTCAGCGGTTGCAGGGATTGTCACCATCTTAGATCTAACGGGTGCTGCTCGTTTGGTGAACTCGCGCTACTATGCTCCGTTTGAGTCATTCCTTACGGCAGGCATGTTCTATATGGCGCTGACGTTTATTATTCTGTGGTGCTTTAAGTTTGCAGAGAAGCGTTTCTTGGCGTATTTGAAGCCTTTGAGTTGATGTGAAAAGAGCGCCATAATGGGCGCTCTTTTTGATTCTAATGAATTCGTCTATTACTTAAAGCTAGACCAAATAGGTGCATGATCCGAAGGTTTCTCAATGCCACGGAGTTCATAATCGACATCTGACTCGAAGCACTGTGCTGCGAGTGACTCTGTAGCCAATATCACATCGATTCGTAGGCCGCGATTGTCAGGGAAACCTTTTGAGCGGTAATCAAACCACGAGAATCGGTCATTCACATCAGGGTGAATTTGACGGAACGTATCAGTAAGACCCCAATCAAGGAGAGTTTGTAGCCATTCACGCTCTTCTGGTTGGAATGAGCACTTACCAGTTTTCAGCCAACGCTTGCGGTTAGGCTCACCAATACCGATGTCGTCATCTATTGGGCTGATGTTGATATCACCCATCACAACCAGTTTTTCATCGGCACTGTGGTGCTCATTGAGGTACGTCATAAGGTCTTTGTAAAACTGACGCTTGTACGGAAACTTTGTTTCATGAGCGATATTGTCGCCTTGTGGGAAGTAGCCGTTAAGCACCGTCACCTTATCACCGTTATCATCTTCCACAGTGCACATAATCATGCGTTTTTGGTGCTCTTCGTTATCCGTCGGAAAGCCTTTTTGCACGTGCAGGGCTTCTTTCTTGCACAGCATAGCGACACCATAGTGCGCTTTTTGGCCATGGAAGTAGACGTGGTAACCCATGGCTTCTACATCTTCGATTGGGAAGGCTTCATTGTGCACTTTGATCTCTTGCAGACCAATGACATCTGGCTGATGTTTGTCGATCAGCGCTTGAAGTTGATGGAGGCGGGCACGCAGGCCATTTATGTTGAAGCTGACTATTTTCATTGTTCGATCCGTCTTTTATTAAGAGTAAACACAGCGTGTTTTTAGGGATTCTAACATGAAGAACAGTCAAAATTTCTTAAGTTAAGGGTAAAGCGGTCGATAAAGTATTGAGTTGTTAACTTAATGTGATGTATTTTTGGTTTCTACAACCAAAGTTGTATGACTATCATTCATGTGGCACGGGCAAGGATATGGCCGGCTACACAATCACTTCAAATTATAATTGTAAGTTTGTGCCTCAAGGCATGGCTTATTGCGGATGTTTGCCTAAATAAGGATGTGTTATGCGAACACTTTCAGTGCAGTGGAAAATCACTTTACTCGTCGGTTGCTGTCTACTTGTAACTTCTTTGTCTCTTGTCGCTCTGTCACTATATAACGCCACAACCAACCAGAGCGTGGTTCAAGCGCATTCAACGCGTACTGTTCAAGACAAATCTCAACAATTAGTGATTACTCAAGCGATGCTTGCATCACTTGAAGTGGAGCAATATCTCGAGCGAGCACAGTTGCGAGCAGAAATGATTGCTGCAACGGTGTTGTTGTCGAAATCCAGTAGCGAAGATAGTTTTGGTTCAAGTGAAGATTTGCGAACGGCATTAGTCGACATTGTTCGTGAAACGGTGGTGAGTTTTGACGAGATCGATAGCGCGTATCTCGTCTTTCTTCCCGATGCGCTAGATAGTGAAGATACGAACTACGCCGGGGCTGATTACGTAGGTTCAAACGACGTAGGTCGCTTCGCCTCTTTGTGGTCGATGGAAGAGAACAGTCAGCAGCCAGTTCAACGAGTACTCAAAGAAAGTCAACTGGCTAGCGGCCGGTTTAATAGTATTGAATCTTGCCTGTCTGCATCGAACTCGGTCTGTCTTGGGGCTGTCGAAACGAAAATTTTCAACAGCCGTACTATTTTGAACGTTCCACTCTCGGTGCCAGTGAGATCTGAGGGAGAGTTACTCGGTTTCTTTGGCACTGTGATTAACCTCTCCTCAATGGCATCAATCGTTACGAATGCCGATGAACAGCTCTTTGATGGTGTAGGGCTTGTTACGATAACAGACGCACAGAATCGTGTCATTGCGACTGACAGCACGGATCTTACACTGCTCACAGCATATACAAGTGCGGATTTTACCCAACCAGAGTTAAGTCGTTTGTTTGCTCAGTCTGCAGTGACATCCCAATGGAGTGAAAATCAGCAGCAATTCGCTGTTTATGTGCCGATTTCACTGGGCAGTCAAGTTTGGCGTGTGATGATTGAAATTCCGCGAGATGCCGTATTTGCAGATGCTTTTAGTTTGGATACCGTTATTGCAGAGCAGATGAAAGAGGCGATAGAAAAGGAGCTAATTTTTGCGGCACTAGTGATTGCAGTAGCGCTCGGTGTGATTTATCTAATGGCTAGGAGTATCGTGAGACCGATTAGGGCTGTCGCTAACCGCCTTGAAGAAATTTCATCGGGTGAGGGTGACTTAACCCAACGTTTAACCGTCAACTCGAAAGATGAGCTGGGGGCCTTGGCTCACGGGTTTAATACCTTCCTTACCCGCTTGCAAGAGACTATCTCAGATGTTGTTAATACCTCCAATGAGATCGCAAGTACGACACAGCAAGCAAAACACTATGCTCATGAGACACGAGAAAGTAGCAGCGCTCAGTTCAAAGAGGTGGATTTAGTGGCGACTGCATCAGAAGAGATGACACAAACGGCTGGTATGGTAGTACAAAATGCTGAATCTGCAGTGGTTGCTGCGCTTCAAGCGCAAGAATCAGCACTGGCCGGTGAGCAAGTTGTGGTGTCTACTGAGGGTGAGATGAATAAGCTTGTCGATAATATGACAGCGGCGGTACCTGTAGTGACCGCGCTTGCCGAAAACAATGCCAATATCACTGAGATACTTGCTGTCATTGAAGGGATTTCAGAGCAAACCAATCTATTGGCACTGAATGCAGCGATTGAAGCAGCCCGTGCGGGTGATCAGGGACGTGGCTTTGCCGTTGTCGCTGATGAGGTAAGGGGCTTAGCGACACGCACGCAAGACTCCGTGGGAGAAATTCGTGAAGTGATCAATAAGGTTGAAGCAGGAACTCAAGATGTTGTGGATGCCATTGAAGTGGGTAACACGCTCGCATCAGGCGCTGCGGTTGAGGTAAAAAAGGCGGTAGAGGAACTTAAGCAAATCGCTGATTCGGTTAACGCTATTCATGATATGAATAGTCAAATTGTCAAGGCTGCCGAAGAGCAGCAGCAAGTCTCTACAGAGGTGAATCAGAATGTTGCAAATATCCGAGACCTAAGTGCAGGAATACTGCAAAACGCAAAGGATTCCGAAGACGTCGCGCAATCAATAGATGGAATATCTTCACAGCAGCAGGCCTTAATGCAGCAATTTAAAGTTAGCTAAATATCGAAACCAAAAACACCCAGAAACTTTGGCTTGGGTGTTTTTAGTTTAATCAGACGGTTAAGTATTATTCCATATGGAATAGTTACTATTCCTAGGTGAGTTGAGAGGAATGCGGTTAGTCTTTGTGGAAACAACAAGGTTAAATCAGTCTCAACTTCCGGAGTTTTTATGAAACGCCTGACATTATTTATCACTTTGACCAGTTTGGCTGCTGGCGCACACGCCAATCTAATCATCGACAAGAACGGTGTTGATGAAAAAGATTACATCTACGATCTACACCAATGTGAAGAACTGGCTGGACAAGTACAGAAAGAGACACGTTCACGTGGTGCAGTTGGCGGCGCAGTGAAAGGTGCAGCACTTGGTGCAGCAGGTAGTGCAATTGCCGGTGGTTCAGGCTCATCTGGTGCGAAAGTAGGCGCGGGTGTTGGCGTTGCTGCAGGTGTTCTAGGTGGCAGTCGCGATCGTCGTGAAAATCAAGATAACTATGAAGCTGACCAGCAAACGGTAATGCGCAACTGCATGACAAATCGTGGATATACAGTATTAAACTAATAACGTCAGGGCCCCTTTATTGGGTGACTCACTGATGGCTAGTGGCGGCAGAGGACTTTGTTCTCTGCCGTTTTTCTTTTTGTGGCGACGAACGTTATCGCAAACAAAAAAAGCGCCCAGGCCATAGAGGTCTGGGCGTATCAATATTACAGGAGTTAAATAAGAAAAAGCAGCTTCATTAGTAGCGGACAGATGAAAAAATATTTCGACGGCCAGTGAAACTCGGTGTTATCTGTTCGCTACATGTATGTAGACCGACTTTAAAGTAAAGAGTTCCATAAAAACTGAAATTTTTATTTGCTGCTGATATATCAACTCGTTAACACATAACCAACCGAGAATCTGCCAAAGTGTGATGTTAATTACTTGTTAATCTGATGTTGTGGGGGTATATTTCAAACAGGTGTTTAATACGGTCGATTGAAATGACGTCAAGAAATTCTACGAAAGACAAAATTTTGGATGTTGCAGAAGCGCTATTTGCAGAGCATGGTTTTAACGATACTTCGCTACGAACGATCACAAGCAAAGCGGGAGTGAACCTAGCTTCGGTCAATTATCACTTTGGAGATAAAAAGACGCTGGTTCGAGCGGTATTAGACCGTTATTTGGAAGCATTCATGCCGGCGGTCGAAGACGCATTGATTACACTTAATCTCAATAAGAGTTACGCAATGGCGGATGTTTTTGAAGCGCTTCGCGCGCCTTTGCGCTCACTCAATGAGGTTCGACCTAACGGGACCGCACGCTTTATGTCCTTGATAGGCCGTGGCTACACCGACGTGCAAGGGCATTTGCGTTGGTTTATCACAACGCGTTACCAAAACAGCCTGTCTCTCTTCACTCAATCGATTATGCAAGCAAACCCTAAGCTAACCCCCGATGTTCTGTTTTGGCGTTTGCATTTTACGCTCGGTACCTGTGTCTTCACCATGGCATCGAGTCAAGCATTAACCGAGATCGCGAACAACGATTTCGACCAAGCAGCAGATCCCAAATCTGTGGTGGATCAATTGATTCCTTTCTTAGCTGCAGGGATGTCCGTTGATCTTATTGACGCAAAATAACAATAAAACGATATACAGCACGTGAATAAAAGGATTAAACCATGAGCTCTCTACGTAAAAAGTGGATCAGTGATCCCGCATTTAAAATGTTCAAAAAGGTGCTCCCACCGCTTTCTAGCACCGAAAAAGAAGCGATGGAAGCGGGTAGTGTTTGGTGGGATGGTGAACTGTTTTCTGGTCAACCAGACTTCACTAAATTGCACCAATACCCAGCGCCAGCACTGAGTGCGGAAGAACAGTCCTTCATGGACAACGAGCTGGAAACCTTGCTCGGTATGCTGGATGATTACGAAATCGTCTCTAAAGACCGTAATTTGCCACCACAGGTGTGGGAGTACATGCGAAAAGAGCGATTTTTCTCACTGATCATTTCCAAAGAGTATGGAGGTAGAGAGTTCTCGGCCCTTGCTAACTCAACTATCGTAAGCCGTTTGGCCACTCGCAGTATCAGCGCAGCCGTGACGGTTATGGTGCCCAACTCATTAGGCCCAGGAGAGCTGCTGTCTCACTACGGAACTCAAGAGCAGAAAGACTACTGGCTGCCACGACTTGCTAACGGTACGGATATCCCTTGCTTTGCATTGACTGGCCCGGAAGCAGGGTCCGACGCTGGCGGTATCCCTGATACTGGTGTCGTCTGTTACGGTGAGCATGAGGGAGAGCAAGTGCTCGGTTTGCGTCTTAACTGGAATAAACGCTATATCACGCTCGCACCTGTCGCTACCGTACTTGGTCTGGCTTTCAAAATGTATGACCCAGAGGGCCTACTCGGAGATAAGCAGGATCTGGGGATTACCTGTGCTCTGATTCCAGCCGACCACACCGGAGTGGAGATTGGTGAACGCCATGACCCAATCGGCCTTGCATTTATGAATGGCCCTACACGGGGCAAAGATGTGTTTATCCCGATGGACTGGTTGATCGGTGGTCAGGACTATGCAGGCAAAGGTTGGCGTATGTTGGTGGAATGTCTGTCAGCGGGGCGAGGTATTTCATTGCCAGCATTGGGTACGGCAATTGGTCACCTGACTTCTAGAACAACGGGTGCCTACGCTTATGTTCGCAAGCAGTTTGGCATGTCTATTGGTAAGTTTGAAGGTGTCGCAGAGGCACTTGGCCGAATAGGTGGATTAACCTATCTACTTGAGGCGTCAAGAACCATGACCACCACGGCGCTTGATCTGAAAGAGAAGCCGGGCATTATCACAGCGATTGCTAAATATCATATGACTGAGATGGCGCGAACCATTTTGAATGATTCGATGGACATTCACTCAGGACGTGCGATTCAGGCGGGCCCAATGAACTATCTCACGTCAGCATACCTTGGTGTGCCAGTCGCCATCACGGTTGAAGGGGCAAACATCCTTACTCGAAACCTAATGATTTTTGGTCAAGGTGCCACACGTTGTCACCCTTATGTTCTCAAAGAGATGGAGGCTGCAGCAAATCCCGATGAGAAAGAGGCAGCCCAGCAGTTTGACGATCTATTGTTTAAGCATATTCGCCATGCAACCAAGAACACCTTTGGCGTATTTGGCGCGGCCTTGACGGGATCTCGTTTTGTTAATGCTCCAATGCCGGGTCCGACAAAACGCTACTATCAAGAGTTGACGCGCCTGAGCAGAGCTTTAGCGGTAAGTGCAGATTTTGCCATGCTGACGCTCGGTGGTGACCTTAAACGTAAAGAGATGATTTCTGCTCGTTTGGGCGATGTGCTGAGCTATCTATATCTAGCGTCATCTGCTTTGAAAAAGTATGAAGATGAGGGACGTCAGCAGCAGGACTTAAACTACGTTCACTACGCGGTGCAACACTGTTTCTACAATGCGGCAAAAGCGTTATCTGATGCATTCCGTAACTATCCGGTTGTGGGTGTGGGCGGGTTGTTGAAAGGGATCGTTTTCCCACTGGGTAATCATTTCAAACAGCCAAGCGATGATCTGACTGTAGAGATCGCTCAAAGCATGATGACTCCAGGGGCACATCGTGAGCGCCTAACCAAACTGTGTTATATCGGTCAAAGCGAAGATGACAGTGTTGGTTTGATGGAACGTGCATTTGTTGCCATGTATGACATCAAAGGTATCGAACGCAAAATCTTTAAAGCGGTAAAAGAGGGCAAGGTGGATAAAAAAGGCATGCTGCAAGATCGTTTAGAGCAGGCATTGCAAGCGGATGTACTGACGCAGGAGGAAGTGGAGCAAGTCCTAGCGGCAGATAAACTTCGCTACCATGCGATTCAGGTTGATCACTTCAGTCATGATTTTGCTGAGGTCAGAACTCAAGATACATTGGGAGGCGGTGAGGATAAAAAGTCTTCGGAGCTTAACAGTGCCGCTTAGAATGTTTTAGGTATTACTTTTCATTACCTGGCAGTGAACGTCGACGAAATGTACAGACTTGGCTGCCAAACTCTGTTTTCATCTTCTATCCTGTTTTCGACCACTCTCTTTGCCGGGCGTGGTCGCTTTTTTTGTGTGGAATGTCACCAATTGTTGGCTTTTAGCAGACAACAATGTTGCGGCAGGCTCAAACTTTGGTGTGAAAGTCATCCAACCACTTGCAAATTTCGTGGAAATTTACACAAACTAGATGCGATTTTAGTGTGAACCTTTTATCCTACTGCCAACTGATAAAGGAAGTTGAATATGATCATCAAACCTCGAATTCGTGGATTTATTTGTACAACAACGCACCCAGTTGGCTGCGAAGCAAATGTAAAAGAACAAATTGCTTACACACAAGCACAAGGCAAAATTGCTAACGCACCAAAGCGTGTACTGGTTATCGGCTCTTCAAGTGGCTACGGTCTCTCTTCTCGTATCGCAGCTGCCTTCGGCGGTGACGCATCAACTATCGGTGTTTTCTTTGAAAAAGAAGGCACAGAGCGTAAGCCAGGCACGGCTGGCTTCTACAATGCCGCGGCATTTGACAAGCTAGCTAATGAAGCGGGTCTTTACTCGAAAAGCTTGAATGGCGACGCGTTCTCAAATGAAGCAAAACAGAAAACGATTGATCTGATCAAAGAAGACTTGGGTCAGGTGGATATGGTGGTTTACTCGTTGGCGTCTCCAGTGCGTAAGATGCCGGAAACGGGTGAGTTGATTCGTTCGGCGCTTAAGCCAATCGGTGAAACTTACACAGCAACGGCGGTAGACACCAATAAAGATGTGATCATCGAAGCGAGCGTAGAGCCTGCAACAGAAGAAGAGATCGCAGATACAGTGACGGTAATGGGCGGTCAAGATTGGGAGTTGTGGATTAATGCACTTTCAGACGCTGGTGTTCTTGCTGACGGTTGCAAGACCGTGGCGTATAGCTACATCGGTACCGAGCTGACATGGCCGATCTACTGGGATGGTGCATTAGGTCAAGCGAAGATGGACCTTGATCGTGCGGCGTCAGCATTGGGTGAAAAGCTGGGCGAAACAGGCGGCACTGCAAACGTAGCCGTATTGAAGTCGGTCGTTACGCAAGCAAGTTCTGCGATTCCAGTTATGCCTTTGTACATCGCGATGGTATTCAAAAAAATGCGTGAAGAGGGCGTACACGAAGGTTGTATGGAGCAAATCTACCGCATGTTTAGCCAGCGTCTATATAAAGAAGATGGCTCGGCACCAGAAGTGGATGAGAAAAACCGTCTGCGCCTTGATGACTGGGAGCTTCGTGAAGACATCCAGCAACACTGTCGTGACCTTTGGCCACAAGTGACTTCAGAGAACCTGAAAGAACTTACAGACTACGTTCAATACAAAGATGAGTTCCTGAAACTATTCGGCTTTGGTGTTGAAGGTGTTGACTATGAAGCTGACGTAAACCCAGCCGTAGAAACCAAGTTCATCGCTATCTAATCCAAGATTACGCAAAGCACCCAGAGAGCCGTTCTTACCAGAAGTAGAGTAAAACGGCTCTTTCTTTTTTACCGGATGTATTAGTCACGGTAGTCTGCTTTAACCTTTAACCTTCAACCTTCAACCTTCAACCTTCAACCTGAACCTCTAAAGTTCAATCTCCTTCCACTCTCCAGGCTGCAACCCACCAAGCTCAATCCCTGCCATAGATGCTCGAATCAACCTCAGAGTCGGAAAACCGATATTTGCCGTCATACGCCTAACCTGGCGATTGCGACCTTCAATGATAGTGATCGATAACCAGGTGGTAGGAATGTTGGCGCGGAAGCGAACTGGAGGGTTACGGTCCCATACAGGTGGCTCAGCCATCACCTCTACGTCTGCTGGCAGAGTCATGCCGTCTTTAAGCTCGACACCTTTACGTAACTTATCTAAATCAGCTTCAGTAGGGGCGCCGTCAACTTGAACCCAGTAGGTTTTTGGCGACTTTGATTTTGGTTGAGTCAACCTTGCTTGAAGTATGCCGTCGTTCGTCAGTACCATTAGCCCTTCGCTGTCGCGATCGAGACGACCAGCCGCATAAACTTCTTTGATTGGAATATAATCGGCTAGCGTTTTTCGACCTTCACCATCGGTAAATTGGCTCAGCGTGTCATAAGGCTTGTTAAAGATGATGACTTTGCGCTCTGCTGGAGAAATAGCTTTTGGCTTAGAGTGATTTTTTCTCACTGGGCGTTTGAAGCGTGTCGAATTTTTCGATGAAGAGGGACGACGTGAAGAGCGCGAATCTCTAGCTGGCATGTTAACTACCTTGCAAAAATGTAACGAAAACGTATGCGGAATTTCTGAATAGAGGCAAAATGCGCTATCATTCGCACGCCCAAAATCAGTATTCGAGCGCAAGATGATAGACTATTTCTCTCATTTTGTTTAATTATGTAGTCTGGAATACGCAAATCACCAAAACAGAGTACTCAAATGATAAGTTGAGTACCAAGACACGAAGTCATCTGTTGAGGCAATAACAATAAGTGAGTAGCAAGAGTGGGGATGAAAATCAGCTTGCTGCTTCAACCATCTCGGCATCATACATCCATTGATGTCGCTAAATTATAGGGAAATTTCATGTCTTCAGAAAAGCCTACAATTATCTATACCATCACTGATGAAGCTCCGGCGTTGGCAACATACTCTCTCCTGCCAATCATTCAGTCTTTTACCGCTTCTTCTGGTATTAATGTAGAAACTCGTGACATCTCACTGGCGGGTCGCATCCTAGCTAACTTTCCAGAACATCTAACTGAAGAGCAACGCATTGGCGATGCACTAGCAGAACTTGGTGAACTGGCGAAAACGCCAGAAGCGAATATCATCAAGTTGCCAAATATTTCAGCTTCAATTCCACAGCTACAAGCTGCAATTAAAGAGCTGCAAGCGCAAGGTTATGCTCTTCCTGATTACCCTGCAGAGCCAAGCACTTATGAAGAAAAGGCAATCAAGGAAACCTACGATAAGATTAAGGGTAGTGCGGTAAACCCAGTACTGCGTGAAGGTAACTCTGACCGTCGCGCACCACTTTCGGTCAAGAACTACGCGAAGAAGAACCCTCATTCGATGGGTGCTTGGTCGGCAGACTCGAAGTCTCACGTTTCAAGCATGAGCGATAGCGATTTCTTTGGTAGTGAAAAATCCACCACGATCGATGGCGCTACAGATGTGTCGATTGAGTTTGTCGCGGCATCAGGTGACAAGAAAACACTTAAGGCTGCTTTCCCTCTACAAGATAAAGAGGTGATTGATTGCTCGGTCATGAACAAGAACGCGCTCGTCCGTTTCTTTGAAGAGCAAATTGAAGAAGCGAAGCAGCAAGACGTTCTGTTGTCTTTACACATGAAAGCAACCATGATGAAAGTCTCTGACCCAGTGATCTTTGGTCACGCGGTTAAGGTGTACTACAAGTCTGTGTTTGATAAATACGGTCAGCTTTTCGATGAGCTAGGTGTAGACGTGAACAATGGTGTGGGTGATGTCTACGCTAAGATTGCTCAGCTACCAGCGGATCAGAAAGCGGAAATCGAGCAAGCACTTGAAGCGGTTTACGAGACGCAGCCACCGTTGGCAATGGTAGATTCAGATCGCGGCATTACGAACTTACATGTTCCAAGTGACATCATTGTTGATGCGTCTATGCCCGCGATGCTGCGCGCATCGGGGCAAATGTGGGGGCCTGACGGTAAGCAAAAAGACACCAAAGCTATGATCCCTGACCGCAGCTATGCGAGCATCTATCAAGCCGTTATCGATTTCTGCAAACAACATGGCGCGTTTGACCCAACGACAATGGGCAGCGTGCCAAACGTGGGCTTGATGGCACAAAAAGCGGAAGAGTATGGCTCTCACGACAAGACTTTCGTCATGGAAACAGAGGGTGAAGTACAAGTCGTTGCTGCTGATGGTAGCGTGCTACTCGCTCAATCTGTTGAACAGGGCGATATCTTCCGTATGTGTCAGGTTAAAGATGCGCCAATTCAGGATTGGGTGAAGCTGGCAGTGACTCGTGCTCGCGCAACGGGTGCACCAGCCGTCTTCTGGCTGGACAAAAATCGTGCGCATGATGCACAGCTGATCAAGAAAGTCGAAGCGTACCTGCCAAACTTTGATACGGAAGGTTTGGACATTCGTATCTTAGCGCCACTGGAAGCGTGTTTAGTCTCTTTAGAGCGTATCAAAGAGGGTTTGGACACTATCTCTGTGACAGGTAATGTACTGCGTGACTATCTGACCGACCTGTTCCCGATTCTAGAGCTTGGTACTTCAGCGAAAATGCTATCGATTGTGCCGCTAATGAATGGAGGTGGCTTGTTTGAGACGGGGGCTGGTGGCTCTGCGCCGAAGCACGTACAGCAGGTACAAAAAGAAAATCACCTGCGTTGGGATTCTTTGGGTGAGTTCCTTGCTCTCGCTGCATCGCTTGAACACTTGAGTACAGTAACAGGCAACGAGAAAGCGCAAGTCTTGGCGCAAGCGCTTGATGCTGCGACAGGCGAGTTCTTAGACAACAACAAGTCGCCTTCCCGTAAGGTGGGTGAGCTGGATAACCGCGGTAGCCACTACTACTTAGCTCGTTATTGGGCAGAAGCACTAGCAGCTCAATCAGCAGATGCCGATCTTGCAGCAGAGTTTGCTCCTATTGCTAAATCACTTCAAGAAGGTGAAGAAGCGATTGTGGCAGAACTTAATAATGCACAAGGTGTAGCCGGTGAATTAGGTGGTTATTACTCACCCAATGATGAGCAAGCGTCTAAATTGATGCGACCAAGCCAAATGCTAAACAGCATTATCGATTAATGACGGACTTGGTTTAATCAACAAAGGTTTAATCAAGAAAATAGAAAGCCCCGTACTGACTAAGTAGTGCGGGGCTTTTTCTATCTTTTGGCCTGTCTTTAGTCGCGCGTTGACGTTAGACACGCTAATTTAAATAAGTCGAACTATTTAGCAGCTTGTGCGAGCTCAAACTCCACAGGTGTGACCGTGCTTGCGTGTGACCCTTTCGGACCTTTCTCCACTTCATACGATACGGTTTGGCCTGCTTTCAGTGTGCGGTAGCCATCCATCTGAATTGTGGAGTAGTGAGCGAAGATATCTCCCTCACCAGACTCTGGACAAATAAAACCAAATCCCTTGGCGTTGTTGAACCATTTAACTGTACCTGTAGCCATGCTTTACATCCCTCATGCATTATTACTTGACGTTGTTACGTGATATTTATCTAGCTGCTGCTAAATTGTTACCCACACTTTCCCAATCTAGACCAAGATTTAGCCAAGTCAATATCTAAGCGTTATATTTGATTACTAATTAGTAATTGGATTCATTTTTGAGATTTACGTTTGTTTAACCTTCCTGAAATCAATGGCCTTGTTGAGCACAGAGCTCAGTGGGTATTGGCGGCTGGTGGCATACTTAATCATAACGTCATTGAGTAGCTACTCAGCAGCGTGATGTTTTTTTCGGCAATCGATCTGCGAAATCAAAAAACTGCGATGATTTTATTTGCAGCGATTCATCGGCTGGATTAGTCTTAAATTGAAGCTGCTAAAAACAATTAACTAACAAAACTAAAACACACTTAACAATTAAAAATGTCGATGAGTTTTAGGCGCTAAGGTGTTAGGATATTTAATTAGTAGCCAATAACAATGTAACTAGGAACATGAGCGGAAATTTTGATTGGGTATCCCCGGATTTTGACCTTTTGGAACGAGAAGAGACGAAGGTTAAACCGCCGGCGATGTATAACGTAATACTTAACAATGATGATTACACTCCAATGGACTTCGTCATTGATATTTTAACGCGCTTTTTCTCAATGGATGAAGACAAAGCGACCCAGACAATGCTTCAAGTTCACTACCAAGGCAAAGCCATTTGTGGCACGTTCACTTCTGAAGTGGCAGAGACGAAAGTCGCGCAAGTCACCATGTATGCAAGAGAGAACGAACACCCACTGCTTTGTACTATGGAGCAAGCCTAACTGGTCAACAACGTACTTTCTTAGGCGGTTCTATAGCAAGCATCAGGATGAGCTTAGTTAGGATATGTTCCGTAAGGGGGTACTTATGCTTAATAAAGAACTAGAGTCGAGTCTCAATAGCGCATTTGGTCGTGCGCGAGATAAAAGACATGAATTTATGACCGTGGAGCACCTCCTACTGGCGTTGTTGGATAACAACGCGGCGAGAGAAGCGCTAACGGCTTGTCAGGCTGATATCGAGGCGCTTCGCCAAGAACTTGATATCTTTATCGACCAAACCACTCCTCTAATTCCAGAAAACGACGACTCACGTGAAACGCAGCCTACGCTTAGCTTCCAACGTGTTCTGCAGCGCGCCGTTTTCCATGTTCAGTCATCTGGGCGCAATGAAGTCTCAGGTGCTAATGTACTCGTCGCGATATTCAGTGAACAAGAGTCTCAAGCGGCATACCTACTCAAGAAGAATGACGTTAGTCGTTTAGATATCGTCAACTTTATTTCCCATGGCATTTCAAAAGACGGCAGCAGTAGCTCGGGCAGTGAGCCTTCGTCGGGCCCTATGGGGGGCGCAGAACCCGTTGAAGAAGCGAGTTCAGAGGATCGACTTGAGAATTTTGCAACTAACCTCAACCAAGTTGCCCGTAACGGCAACATTGATCCATTAATTGGCCGAGACAAAGAGCTTGAGCGCACGATTCAGGTACTTTGCCGTCGTCGCAAAAACAATCCACTGCTTGTGGGTGAAGCGGGCGTAGGTAAAACGGCGATTGCTGAAGGACTTGCTTGGAGAATCGTTGAAGGGCAGGTGCCTGATGTGATTCAAAACAGCATCATTTACTCACTCGACATCGGTTCTTTGCTGGCGGGTACTAAGTACCGCGGTGATTTTGAGAAGCGCTTCAAAGCGATCTTGAAACAGCTGGAAAAAGAGGATGACGCGATTCTGTTTATCGATGAGATTCATACCATCATCGGTGCTGGTGCCGCCTCTGGTGGGCAAGTGGATGCTGCTAACCTAATCAAGCCGTTGTTAAGCAGCGGTAAATTGCGCTGCATCGGTTCAACGACGTACCAGGAATACAGCAACATTTTTGAGAAAGAACGTGCGCTGTCACGTCGTTTCCAAAAAATCGATGTGGTTGAACCCTCTCTTGATGACACCACTAAGATCTTGATGGGGCTGAAACCTAAGTACGAAGAGCACCACGAAGTTCGCTACACCAACAAAGCACTGAGAGCGGCAGTTGAGCTCTCTGCGAAATATATCAATGAACGCCATCTGCCAGACAAAGCGATTGATGTGATTGATGAAGCGGGTGCCCGCAGTCGTCTAACACCTGCAAGTCGTCGCAAGAAAACGGTCGGTGTCGCTGACATTGAATCGATGGTCGCCAAGATGGCACGTATTCCTGAGAAGTCAGTGTCTTCGTCTGACAAAGATACGCTGCAAGCACTCGATAAGAAGATGAAGATGCTGGTGTTTGGACAAGATCCTGCAATTGGTGCATTGAGTGAAGCGATCAAGCTTTCACGTGCTGGACTAGGTGTTGAACACAAACCAGTCGGCTCTTTCCTATTTGCTGGCCCAACGGGTGTGGGTAAAACGGAAGTGACCGTCCAGCTCGCTAAGTTAATGGGTATTGAGCTGCTACGCTTTGATATGTCTGAGTATGGTGAGCGTCATTCTGTGAGCCGTTTGATTGGTGCGCCTCCTGGCTATGTTGGATACGATCAAGGTGGTCTACTGACAGATGCTGTGATTAAGCACCCTCACTCAGTGGTTCTTCTTGATGAGATTGAAAAAGCACACCCTGATATCTTTAACTTGTTGCTGCAAGTGATGGATAATGGCACGTTGACCGATAATAACGGTCGCAAAGCTGACTTCCGCAACGTCATCTTAGTGATGACCACCAACGCTGGTGTACAAGAGACTCAAAAAAAATCGATCGGCTTGATCCAACAGGATCACAGTCACGATGCGATGTCAGAAATCAAGAAAGTGTTTACTCCTGAGTTCCGCAACCGCCTAGACAGCATCATCTGGTTCAATAGCCTAGACGAGCAGGTTATCCATCAAGTGGTGGACAAATTTATTGTTGAGCTGCAAGTTCAGCTTGATGCTCGCGGTGTGTCGCTGGAAGTGGATGAGGATGCTCGCCACTGGTTAGCTAACAAGGGCTATGATAAGGCGATGGGTGCTCGACCTATGGGACGTGTTATTCAAGAACAGCTTAAGAAGCCGCTGGCGAATGAGTTATTGTTTGGCTCTCTCGTCGATGGTGGTACGGTGAAAGTATCGCTCAAAAAAGGTGAGCTTAAGTTTGCGTACATTGGCTCAAAAGAAGAAGCTCTACACTAAAGTTGATCAATCGAAAGTGAAACCGAAGAGTACCATCTCTTCGGTTTTTTTTTGTCTGCGCTTAGCTGCGAGGATAGATATTAAGAATAGTTTGGTAGGCGATAGAGACGTTCTCAGGTATCTCTTGTTCAGTCAGGAACCCAAGTGCGGGGTAAGCTTTGATACGCTCAAAGTCCTCTAACAGTGCGTTGATCACAAAGTCTGATGTAAACACGTCATTGTCTAAATAGTCTATGAACGTACCTGCCTGTGAAGTCACTTGAAGACTTTGGTAGTCTCTCGGCCATTGAGCCTCAAACGTCGCTAAAGCTCTACGTTCCATAAAGGGTTTCTGCACCAGGGTAAATGTATCTGCTTCTGGTAGCACCTCTGCAAGTAACTGAGCCGACAACAATACGTTCTCTCCGGAGTTGCTTGCTTTGTTTTCTATAAAAATAGCTTCTTGAGGCACACCAAGTGAACGCGCAATCAGAGCGAAGGTCTCGGCTTCGGTATGTTCAAACTCACCTTGGGTAAAGCGCCCAAACCCACCCGAAAAGAGAATTTTGTTGGCCACGCCTTGTTGATAAAGAGTCGTAGCGACTTGGGCAACGCGTGTGTCATTGCTGCAAAACACGACAATACAGTCGCTTTTTTGCACTTGGTGATGAAGCTGCATGTAATCCCATAACGTATCAATCGCTTGAAATAGGCGCATAATTCTATTTGTCTCCCAGTGCGTCTAGCGCTTCAAAAATATGTGGGTATTTGAACGTAAAGCCAGTATTTACGAGTTTGTCCGCCATGATCTGTTTGTCAGGTGTATGGACGGGAGCTGGCATCGAAAATGGTTCGTGGTAAAGCCCTGTTGCACGTCGATAAAATTCATACTTGCTGACGGTTTCTGGGGTAGTGACGTTAAATATCTGATTGGTGCCGTTCTCAAGCATAAATACGATAGCAGCGATAACATCGTCCAGATGTACCATATTTGCAGGCGCTTTATCGCTGATTGCTTTTAATCGAGGGGCAAATCTTGCTGGATGACGGTTAGGGCCAATCAAACCAGAGCACCGTAAGATAGAGTATGGAACACCACCGTTGATGACCTCTAGCTCTCCTTTGGAAAGTAAATTTTGTTTACTATCATGCGGTTGTGATGCCAGTTCCCGACACTCGTACATCTTCTCGGCTAAAGTAGGGTAGACACCTGATGTGCTGATCATGATGACTTTTTGTGCCTTAACAGTGTGGGCCAGCTTCGAAAGCTGAGACCAGTTTTCTACGTAATTTGCTGGTTTTTTTGCGCGCAACCCCGGAGGAAAGCAGCCAATGATGATATCTGGACTGAAAGTCTCAAAGGCTTCTTTTTGCTCTTCATTAAGGTCCTTCCCAAGACTTAAAGCGAACGAGTGGTAGCCCTGTTTTTCGAGTAAGAGACAGCCTTCTTGAGTGGTTTTCGTCACAGCAACAATATGACCAAGTCCCTTTAAATGTTTAGCGAGGGGCAGTCCAAGCCAACCCCCTCCAACGACGACAATTTTCAATCTAGTTTCCCTCCTTGAGTCAGGTCGGCTAAATCATAACCTGAAAGTGATTAGGCAGGCACATGTTATCCACATTTTCTGTGGATAACACTGTAAATCAAAGTGAATATTGGGGCTTTGCTAGAGTCAATAAAAAAGAGAGAATTTCTTATTTGTTAATGGTTTGTATCGGCCGTTTCATTCTATAAACTGACATAACCATTAACAAGTTTTCATATAAAAACCCAATCGTTCACATCTCTGGATGAACTCAAAAAAGTGTTGATTAACAAGGGGTGAGGGGCACTTTAACGTTGAAAAAATGTGCCTCAATGGTCTACCATTTTAACTAAGAAGTAGTATTTCAAATTCGTGCTCAATCGAGGGCGGGTCAGTCTTTCAATTACAATTTACAGGCATTATGTATGAGTGATGTTAATAAAATCGACAGCGCAGAGGAGCGTTCACTGGAATGGAAATCATTCTTAGTGATTGCTGTTCTCCTGTTCCCAGTGCTAAGCGTCGCGTTGGTCGGTGGCTACGGCTTTATCGTTTGGATGCTTCAGGTCTTCGTATTCGGTCCTCCTGGTGCTCATGGTTAACACCTAGCTTTGTTTTTAAAGAATCATTAGAGAAGTAATCGTATGTCTTTCATTAAAAAATTGTGGCGCACTATGACGCGCCCCGCTGTACACATTAGCCTTGGTGTACTCACACTCGGTGGTTTCCTCGCCGGTGTCATCTTTTGGGGTGGCTTCAACACAGCCCTAGAGGTAACAAACACGGAAGAGTTCTGTATCAGCTGTCACACGATGCGTGACAATGTTTACGTAGAACTTCAAGATACAGTTCACTGGAAAAATAATTCTGGTGTTCGTGCAACTTGTCCAGACTGTCACGTACCACATAACTGGACAGACAAAATCGCGCGTAAGATGCAGGCTTCAAAAGAAGTTTTTGCACAGATTTTCGGTGATTTAGATACACCTGAAAAATTTGAAGCTCGCCGTTTAGAGCTAGCTCGTCACGAATGGGATCGTTTCTCAGCAAATGGCTCTCTGGAGTGTAAAAACTGTCACAACTATGACTCGATGGACTTCGAGCAGATGTCACCAACAGCACGTATCCAAATGGCTTCGGCAGCTGAACGAGATCAAAGCTGTGTGGATTGTCACAAAGGTATCGCGCACCACCTTCCACAAGACATGGCAGCGGCAAGCGGTATCGTTGGTGACCTAGAGCAAGTTGCCAACAGCACGCGTTACTCAAGTGGTAATGATGTTATCTCAGTTCGCCACTTACCAATGTACACCGATGAGTCGGCTCAAACAGAGGCAGGTCTACTTAGCCCAGCAAGCCAAGTGGCGATCGTGGGCGAAAAAGGCGACATGATTGAAATTCAAATTGACGGTTGGCGTAAAGCGAAAGGCTTTGGTCGAGTCCTTCAAGAAGAGTTTGGTATGAACATTGCGACTGCAATCCTGACTCGTGAAGTGTCGACAAGCGATATCGTTAAAGTGGGTGAGAAGAAAGAAGACGAGCTGACAGGCCTTCCGTGGGAAGAAGTTTCAGTCAATCTATGGATGAAGAAAGAGTCTATGGTGTCTGACTTTGATCCGATCTGGAAAGCAGCGGGTGAAGCTTACGTAACGAACTGTTCAACCTGTCACACGCAACCTGATGAAGCACACTTCAGTGCTAACGGTTGGGTCGGCATGCTAGACGGTATGATCGCATTCGTTAACTTCGATACAGATACAGAGGCGCTAGTACTTAAGTACCTACAGAAGCACTCATCTGATTTCTCTGAAGGCCACCACTAATAAGACGTCAATTGGAGTTAAAAAATGGCAATTACACGAAGAAGTTTTCTTAAAGGTGTAGCAGGGACAAGTGCGGCCTCTCTAATCGGCCCGAGTCTACTAGCATCAGCGTCAGCAAACGCAGCGGAAACTGAAGGTACTTGGAAAGTATCTGGTTCACACTGGGGCGCATTCCGCGCTCGAGTGTGGGGTGGTAAAGTTCAAGAGATTAAACCACTAGAGCTAGATAAATACCCAACAGACATGTTGAATGGTATTAAAGGTATTATCTACAGCCCATCACGTGTGCGTTACCCTATGGTGCGTCTTGATTGGCTGAAAAAGCACAAGTATGCGGCGGATACACGCGGTAACAACCGTTTCGTTCGTGTGACTTGGGATGAAGCGCTTGATCTATTCTATCGTGAGCTAGAACGCGTACAGAAAGACTATGGCCCTTGGGCTCTACACACTGGCCAAACAGGTTGGCGTCAAACGGGTCAAATGCACAGCTGTAATAACCACATGCAACGTGCAATGGGTCTACATGGTTACTCTGTGAAGAAAGTGGGTGACTACTCAACAGGTGCAGGCCAAACGATCCTACCTTACGTTCTTGGTTCGACCGAGGTATACGCGCAAGGTACGTCTTGGGAACTCATCCTTGAGAACAGTGACAACATTGTCCTTTGGGGTAACGATCCTGTTAAGAACCTACAGGTAGGTTGGACGTGTGAAACTCACGAGTCATTTGCGTACCTAGAACAGCTAAAAGAGAAAGTGGCGAAGAAAGAGATCAACGTTATCTCTGTTGACCCTGTTCGCAATAAGACAGCTCGCTACCTAGAGAACGATCTGCGTTACATTCACCCACACACAGACGTACCGTTTATGCTGGGTGTTGCGCACGTTCTATATAATGAAGACCTGCACGACAAAGACTTTATTGAAACCTACTGTTTGGGCTTTGAAGACTTTATCAAATACGTTCAAGGTGAGACCAAAGACCGTATTGAGAAGACCCCTGAGTGGGCGGCTGAGATCTGTGGCGCAAGCGCACAAGAGATCCGCGACTTTGCTCGTATGCTAGTTAACGGCCGTACGCAAATCTTGGTTGGTTGGAGTATCCAACGTCAAGAGCATGGTGAGCAACCATACTGGATGGCAGCAGTTATCGCAGCAATGGTGGGCCAAATCGGTCTACCGGGTGGCGGTATCTCTTATGGTCACCACTACTCTGGTATCGGTGTTTCTTCAACAGGTTTTGCAGCGCCAGGCTCATTCCCATTGAACATCGACCAAGGCCAAGAGCCGAAGCACACCAACCAGGATTTCAACGGCTACAGCCGTGTTATCCCAGTCGCACGTTGGGTTGATGCGTTGATCGAACCGGGCAAGAAAATCAACGCAAACGGTGCAGTGATTACGCTTCCAGATACCAAGATGATGGTATTTAGTGGTAACAACCCATGGCACCACCACCAAGATCGCAACAAGATGAAGCAAGCGTTTAAAGCACTTCAAACCGTTGTATCGATTGACTTTGCGTGGACGGCAACGTGTCGCTTCTCAGATATCGTATTACCAGCATGTACTCAGTTCGAGCGTAACGATATCGATGGTTACGGTGCATACTCTGGCCGTGGCTTGATTGCGATGCACAAGCTAGTGGATCCATTGTTCCAGTCGAAGACAGACTTCGACATCATGACTGAGCTAACGGCTCGCTGGGGTCGTGATAAGGACTACACTCGCGGTATGACAGAGATGGAGTGGGTTAAATCACTTTACGATAGCTGTAAAGCATCAAACGAAGGCAAGTTCGACATGCCAGAGTTTGAAGAATTCTGGGAGAAAGGCTTCCTAGACTTCGGTAAAGGTAAACCTTGGACTCGTCACGCAGCATTCCGTGAAGACCCTGAGATCAATGCTCTAGGTACACCATCGGGTTTCATTGAGATCACAAGCCGTACTATCGGCAACATGGGCTACGAGCACTGTCAAGAGCACCCAATGTGGTTCGAGAAGTCTGAGCGTTCACACGGCGGCCCAGGCTCTGAAAAACACCCATTCTGGCTGCAGTCTTGTCACCCAGACAAGCGTCTGCACTCTCAGATGTGTGAATCAGAAGAGTTCCGCGCAACGTATGCGGTACAAGGTCGTGAGCCAATCTACCTCAACCCTGAAGATGCCAAGAAGAAAGGCATCAAAGATGGTGATGTGGTACGTGTATTTAACGATCGTGGTCAGCTTCTTGCAGGTGCAGTTCTGATGGATGCTTACGCTCCAGGTGTTGTACGTATCGAAGAAGGTGCTTGGTATGGCCCTCTTAACGAGAAAGTCGGTGCCATTGACACCTACGGCGATCCAAACACACTAACACAAGACATTCCGTCTTCTGAACTTGCTCAAGCAACCAGTGCAAACACGTGTCAGGTTGATATTGAGAAATTCAATGGTGACCTTCCGCCAGTAACAGCATTCGGTGGACCGTTAGAAGTCGCCTAGCGACAGTTCTAAAATAGACCTCAAAGGCGACAGTGCAAACTGTCGCCTTTTTTGCGTTTGATGTTCAGTGCTTTTAAAACAGTGAGCTAAGTGAGTGAAAAGGATAGTTGCTGATAAGCTTTGCTTATTAGCTTAATTGAAAATCCTACTTAGACCAAATCATCATCAGTGAATAATATTTGAACGTTAGGGAGAGAGGTTGGGCAATTGAGGGAATCGTGCTCGTTTAATCATCGAATTAATGTGAGAAGTGAAATGAAAAAAACAGCTGCATTAGCCTTGTTGCTATCTGTTTTTGTGGTCGGATGTAATAGTTCAGATAATGATTCAAGTGCGCCGGTGGACCCTATTCCAGGTAATCCAGGTTTGCCTGTCTTGCCTCCTGGCTCAGGTGGTGGCGATGATGGCAATGATCAAACGACTCCAGATAACGATACCGATATTGATTTCCCACAAGAAGATCCACTTATTGCGGAAGCTGCCCACCGTTGGGGAACCAGTTATAAAGAGATGGAACGCGCTTGTAAACTATGGACGTGTAACCTTGGTAGTGTGCAGGAAAGAATGATTTTCTCTCTTGAGCGTGATACTCAAAATACGGAAGGTTCGGCGCGCGTTACATTTACTCTATCAGAGAGTAAACCCGATTTCTGGGCGAGTTATGTTTTTTACAGTGAGCTTATTCAGAATAAAAATGTGCAGATTGAGTCGGTGATTTCAAACTTTTATTACCTGAACGATGATACTCCGGTTACGGTTGATTCTGTTTTGATGGGAGAGAAAACGGGATTTGATCATTGGAGCACACATCAGCCAAGAGATTGCGGGGGACAGCATTGCGGGGAGATGAAGGCATCAATACTGGGCTCAGCGACATCATCTTTTGCTATGGCGGTATACCGCACTGATGGCGTGGTTACCTCAACGCAAACAGTTTATGTGACCGATGAGGAACTCCAAGTCCTAGCTCCAATATTTAGCCCAACTTTCCCTGAGAAAGGTTGGTAGCCAAACAAAAGCCGCCCGAACAAAGGGCGGCTCATTTACTGGTGCTAAATAGCCTTTAAAGAGCTATTTACGTTTTGATTCGCGTTTTTGCAGTTCAAATTCGAATTCATCTGGGTAAAGAACAACCCCTTCACCATTGGTGTCTGGGAAGACCACGAGTGATAGCTCATCTTCTTCCAAACCGCGTGTCCAGCGACTTTTCCACTTAGCCAGTGAAATAGGCTCAGCTTTGAATCCTTCCCACTCGTCGGTTGCCCACATTAATGCGTGCTCTTCTGACGGCCATACTGGGACACACTCTTCATCATCTGTGTTGAGCAGCACACTGCCGTGCTCATCAATCAGAAGCCAAATTTTAAGATCAGCAACAGCGGCCTTAAAGAAGATATTCATTCGCTCCATCGGATCTTTAGGAACAGATGGTGTATTTACAGAAGTCATGACAACCCTTTGGTGTTCAGTGAGATAAACTAGATTATAGTCGAGTCAGGTGGCGTGTGGCTACCGTAGAAAAGAGTAAGGGGGCCTAATGGAGCAATGTATATACCTTGGTATCGATGGATGTAAGTTTGGCTGGTGGGCTTGGTCTATAGAAGATGGTCGGCTGACTGGCGGTCTATTTTCTGGCTTGGAAGCGTTACTTTCGCAATATGACCAACCTATCCATTGCCTGATCGATATGCCAATAGGTTTTAGCGATTCAGAAAGTCCTGACCGACAGTGTGATAAAGCAGCACGAAGGAAACTTACTAAAGTGAAACAGTCATCGATTTTTCCAGTGCCGTGTCGAGATGCTGTGTATTCGGATAGCTACCTGCAAGGTTGCGAACTTAATATGAAAGAGGTAGGGAAGAAATTTTCGAAGCAGACTTGGGGGATCGTCCCAAAGATACGTGAGTTGGACGAGCATTTACGCCGAGCCGAGGTAGGGTATAACGACGTTATCAGAGAATCACATCCAGAGGTGTTATTTGCACAGTTAGCTGGAAAGCCACTTGAAACGAATAAACGCACGTCCGAAGGACGTGATGAACGAATAGCCTTACTCGAAACCTTGCATCCAAGTCTTGGTAAAGCAGTTCATCAAGCGACTAACAAAACGCTGAGAAAACATGTCATGCCTGATGACATCATTGATGCGTTAGTGTTGTGTATGGCGAGTCAATCGGCCTTGCATTTGACTCGCTTACCAGATAAAGCAGATTACGATCGCTACGGAAATTGCAGAGAAATTGTCTATCCTAAGTCGTTTTCACTGCCCGAGATTGAGCAGATTGTGCTGATGGAGGAGCCGTTCGAGACACAAATGCCGTGACGCAGCCCCAACTGAGAACCAGAATCCAAAGGTGAGTGTAAAGGTGATTGACTTGACTCCAATCTGCCCCCATTTGATTCAACGATAAGAACGCCTTGATGGCGACGGTACTTGGAAAGAGATCGGCAGCCCATAACAGCGGAGCGGGAATCATTTCTACCGGCCAAATAAAGCCCGCCAAAAACACCAACGGCATTGAACTGACGAGCACCAATACCGTGACAAGCTCACGCCTTGGAAGCCAGTAGCCCAGCGTATAGCCAAGAAGACAACACGCCACAATGAACGGCAGTAACATGGTGAGAATGTGGCTCATTGAAGCGAGCGTGGTGACACCATGCATGTTAAAGCTTGCTCCAAAATAATACATGCTTAACACGTAGTAGATGAATGACAGAACAAAGGTTCTCGCCGCTAGCAGTTTAAACTTCGAGACCTGTTGCCAATAGCCGTTGTTGCCTTTTTGTGTTCCTACCATCAGGCCAGCGGCCATGACGAGTGTTTGTTGCAGTATCAAAACAAATACTGCGGGCACCACGTAGTCTACGTAGCCCATTCGAGGGTTAAAAGTGGGTTTAAGATTGGATTTTACTGAGCTGTACTGCTCAGAAGCTAAAGCGATAGGCTCTCCGGAAGAGAGGATTTGGGCAACTTTAACCTCGGCACCTAATGTGCCCCCAGCTTGCGCCAACCCTTCAACCACCGTGCCATAGACAAGAAAGTAAGAGGCGTCCCCAGCATAGGACAAAACCGGGCTCTTCCCTAACAGGAGGTCTTTGTAAAAGTGAGCCGGAATGACAATAAACCCGGAAATATCACCGCGCATGAAGCTGGTTTTGGCATCCTCAATCGTATGTACTCGTTCAACCACCTGCACTTGAGGAGTTGCATCAATCATTCGTTCAAGCTTCAGGCTCACTTGGCTGTTATCAAGGTTCACGACGGCTACTTTCTGCTCTAATGGTGTTTGATGAGCATAGGGGAGAGGGTAAAGAAACGAGTAAAATACCACACCGCCAAATACGGTAATCACCACGACTGGGTTGGTGAGAAGTGCGACGAGCTCTTCTTTAAGTAGAGACCAAAAACTCATGCTATCGCCTCCGGACGCAGCTTCTTGTTCACGATGAACACAATTAAAAGCGCTGGAATGATATAGCCAGTCATTGGAACTAAGTGCGTCAGTGATTCTAGAGCAGTGAGACCATAGTTGGTTTGACTCACTTGAACTTCGATATAGTGGCTGATGGGTAGCAAGTTACGCCATGCTTGGGCAACAAGCCCCATATCGGTCACAGGAAACGTAATCCCCATAAATGCGAAACTCGGCGCGGTAAACGCACCTGCAAAGCTCATGGCTCGCGCTGCATCGAGAGTGATAAGGTAGAAAAGCGTACCCATTATCATGCATGCGATGATCGTTACCCATTGAGCCACCATTACAACCCAAAGGTTGCCATGTTGGGGCCATGCTAAAACGATGTAGAAGAAGAACAGAAAGAGTGCGCCTTGCAGAGCAAATATCAGGAAGTAACGGCTCAGTAATGTTCCCATGGTATGAACAGGTTTAGAACCGAGCCACAATTGGATTGAGTCGCCGACAGCGCGACGATTGGCTGCCAAAATCATAATGGTTCCGACAACAATACCAATTTGCCAAATCGCAGGCACAATAGCGGAGACTAAGAACTGAGCGTAGTTGGTATTGCTGTTAAAAAGAGGTGTGATTTGAGTGCGAATTGGGACGGCTTTTCCCATCGCAGCATCCAGCACTTGGTTGCCTTTAGCTAATTGCTTACCGGTTTCAACTGATGCGTTAAAGTAGCCCGTTGACTGCACAATCGCAGAGTTAATCAGCCTGCCAATAAGGATGTATTGGCTGTTATAAAAGGTGGTGACTTGAGGTAACGTCTGTTTGGTTAACTGCTTATCAAAATCCTTCGGTATCACCACATAGGCGTAGACTTCGCTCTCAACTAAGGCGTTTTTAGCACGTAAGGTATCAGGATAGTAGTGTGCGACCTTCATGGTTGGTGAGGCATTGAAGTGATTGATTAAGCTTCTTGATGCTTTGCTATGGGACAGATCAACGATGCCAATGGGAAGGTCGCGAGCGATCCCTTTGGAAAAGATCGCCCAGATAACTATCGCCAAGACGATCGGTATCCAACTCAAGCAGGCAGTGAGCCACTTATCTTGTTTCAGTATCGCTAGTTGTGACATTGGTTGTTTCATGCCATCGCTCCGCTATAGTTCAACAACCAGACTCATTCCAACGCGCAAATCTTCCGTCTGAGTGACGGGCCTTGCTTCGATTTCGAACGTACGCAGATCAAAGCCCTGCGAGGCATCGGTTGAACGCCAAGTGGCAAAATCACCCATCACTGAGATATGAGCAACGGTGAACTTTTCTGTACGATCGAGCGCGGGTAGATAGGCTTCAAAGATATCACCTTTGTTGAAGTGCTTCAGATAGTCTTCGCGCACATTGAGAATAGCCCAAGCATCTTTGGTGTCGATGATAGTCACAACAGGAAAGCCTTGTGGTGCGAGCTCGCCGGTTTGCAGTAGAACTTGAGAGACTTCCCCTTCAAACCAACTCTCTATTTGCGTGTCTGCAGCGAAAGCCTCGACCTCTGCCACCGCGCCAGCGGCCATACGAGCTTTTTCAGCCGCGGCTACTTTCGTCTCTTCACGAACCCCTTCTTGCGCCATTTGATACATTTGGAACGCGGCACTTTCAGTGTACTTAGCGGCTTGCCATTGAGTGCGGGCTTCATCGCGCTTTTGTTCAGCGACGACACCATCAGAGTACAAGTTGTTCACACGCTGATAGGTTTTTTCCATTAAATCGGCCGCCGCTTTCGCTTTGAGCCATTGATCTTTAGCGGCTTGAATTTGCTGACTGCGAGCACCGATTTCCGCCTCTTGCGCCAGTGCCCCCGCGGCTTTTTCGCCTGCTCTGGCTTGCTCGAGTTTAGCTTCTATTTCGGGGCTATGAAGGGTAAAGATCAATTGACCTTTTGCTATTTGATCGCCTTTACGCACTAGTACTTCATCAATGCGTCCCGGAACTTTTGATGAGATGCTGTATTGCTGTGCTTCTATCATGCCTTGAATACGAACAGGCTGTGGTTGATACGCGAGATAAAAACTGTAGCCAACCCAACCGATCAGCGCGATGGCCACCAAGGCAAGAGGAAGAGATTTAATCGATTTCATGAAAGCTCCTAGTTCGCACTGACGTATGCGCTGGTTTGATATTGGTTGAAGGTGTCCATCTGACTGCTCACGGCGAGTAGGCGATTTAAAGAGACAAGGTATTGATAACGCGCAACTGACTGCTGCGTTTGAATACTGGCGAGATAAAGTTGGGCGTCCACCACATCAAGTGAGCTAGATAGACCCTGCTTAAAGGCTTTTTCGCGCAGACGAAGATTCTCCTGCGCCAGTTCAATACTCGACTCAAGCCCCAGAACTTCATCGATGGCTTGCTGTGCCTCTAGGTAAGTCTTTTGTACCAAAATACTCAAGTCTTCTCTTGCTTGAGACTTAAGCGCCTGTACTCGCTGAACCATAGAGTTTGCGGCTTTGATATTGTCTGAACGACCGGTGGACTCGATAAGCGGAACGCTTACGCCCACACCAACCATCCAATCTGGTTTGAGTTGACTGGCAAGGGTATCCTCTTCATAGAGGCTATAATCACCGTAGAGGTACACTTCAGGGTAGTATTTCCCTTTTTCTGCTTTGATCAGGCTCGTCGCTTGTTTCTCTTTGGCTGCCAACAGATCGAGGCCTGGGTAGGTGGCGAGAGTCTGGTCGATATAGACCTGCATCGGAGGCAGGTTTATATTGATAAACAGTGACTCTGTTGGTTGAACTGAGGTGTCTTGGGCGAGGATTTTGCTCAGTGCGGATTGCGCGATGGTCAGCTGGCTTAGTGCTTTACGCGTTTCTACTTTGGCTTTGTCTAAAGAGGCATCGGCCTGAAGTCGTTCTACGCGTGCAATCTGTCCTTGCTCTTCGAGTTTAATTGCAAATGCTTGGTGTTGTGCCAAACCTTTCTCAACCGCTTGGCGTGTTTCATAGACCTCTTGAGCGAGCACCACTGAGAAATAGTATTTGCTCAAATCTTCATAGCGAGCTTGAACTTCCATATTAAATTGGCTTTTCGCGACTTCTGTTTCACCCTGTGCAGCAGTTTGTGCAGCAGTAATTCGCCCGCCGGTGAAGATAGGCCACACAGCACGGATAGAGGAAGTGAAGATATCTTTTTCGGTGATGCTTGTTTCGATACCACCAAGCAATGAACTTAGGCCGGGCAGAGAGGGTAAAGTCGGTAAGCCGGTCGTCGCATCAGCCAGTTGTTTACCAGTCACTATCACGTCGTTATCTAAACGTGTGTAATTTGCGCCAATAGATACCTGCGGCAGATTCAAATTTCCTTTAGCGGACTCCAAATGTTGATAGGCGTCCACATTCGCCCTTCCAGCTTCCAACGAGTGATTGTTTAACTGGAGTACCTGCCAAGCTTGATCAAATGAGATCGCACCAGAGTAAGTATTAAAGCTCAGCAGCGAAGCACTGCATAGCAAAGCTAAACGTTTAAATCGCACATTCATCCTGAGTACCATTAACTTAACTATCGTTTCAATTATATTTAGAGCATTAACTCTAAATATAACGGAATTGTATGGTGTTGTTAACAATAAACTATAGGATCATTTGTAACTAAATATCTGGCAGGCATAAAAAAACGCGAGCATAGGCTCGCGTTTGATGGGGATTTGTGAGGTGGCTATTTGCGCTTACCGTGGCGCTGGGTATTACCCCTATTGCCGTTCGGTTGGCCAGCTTGGCTGCGACGCTGCTGACCTTTAGAATTCGACTGAGCTTGTCCGCCTTTGCCCTGAGGACCTTTACTCTGGCCTGGGCGATTAGCGCTACCCTTTGCTCCGCTTTTTCCTTTTGGCTTATTGTCAGAACGGCGCTCACCACCATTATTGCCAAAGCCAGGCTGATTCTTAGTGTGCTTGGTAGCAAAACGGTTTGCACCATGACGACCCGAACGGCGGCGTTGGGCAGGCGTTTGCGTATCTAGGTCTTCTGCGGGTACTAGGCAACTTGACTTGTCACCGATAAGGTGTTTTTTACCCATATTGACTAACGCTTCGCGAATCAGTGGCCAGTTGTCAGGATCGTGATAACGCAGTAGCGCTTTATGCAGGCGACGTTGACGTTCACCTTTCGCCACAGGTACGTCTTCACGTTTCTTGTACTTCACTCGCTTGAGCGGGTTGGTTTCTGAATAATACATTGCCGTAGCATTACACATCGGAGATGGGTAGAAGTTCTGCACTTGGTCACACTCAAAATTGTTGTGTTTAAGCCAAAGCGCAAGGTTGAGCATGTCTTCATCTTCAGTACCTGGGTGGGCTGAGATAAAGTACGGGATCAAGTACTGCTTCTTACCCGCTTCTTGGCTGTATTTTTCAAACATCTCTTTGAAGCGATCATAGGTACCCATACCCGGCTTCATCATTAAGTCGAGTGGGCCTTTTTCGGTATGCTCTGGTGCGATCTTTAGATAACCACCAACGTGGTGTGTCACCAACTCTTTGACATACTCTGGCGATTCAATAGCAAGGTCGTAACGAACACCTGAAGCGATCATGACTTTCTTCACGCCTTTCACTTTTCGTGCAGCGCGGTAGAGGTCGATAGTGTGTTTGTGATCGGTATTGAGCTTGTTACAGATACCTGGGAACACACATGATGGACGGCGGCAGTTTGCTTCTGCTTTAGGGTCACTACAGCCCAAGCGATACATGTTTGCGGTAGGGCCACCAAGATCCGAGATAGTCCCAGTGAAGCCCGGAACCTTATCACGAATGTCTTCAAGCTCATTAAGGATCGATTCTTGAGAGCGGTTCTGGATGATTCGACCTTCATGCTCGGTAATTGAGCAGAATGAGCAACCACCGAAACAGCCGCGCATGATGTTCACTGATGTCTTGATCATGTCATACGCAGGGATTTTTGCATTGCCATACATTGGGTGTGGCACACGGGCGAACGGCAGACCAAAGACATAGTCCATCTCTTCAGTTGAGAGAGGGATAGGTGGTTGGTTTACCCAAAGTTCACGGTTACCGTGGCGCTGAATGAGAGCACGACCGGAGTACGGGTTGGTCTCTAAGTGCATGATGCGTGCAGCATGTGCATACAGAATGCGATCGTTATTGAGCTTCTCGAAAGGTGGCAAACGTACTGCCGTCGTTTCAGCGTCATGGCGAGAAGGGCGGATCGTGATTGGCTTGGCAGCCTCTTCTTTTTCAATTTCTGGCTTAGTTTCGCACTGAGTTTCCACAGCGTATGGGTTTTGCGGTACAAACGCCTCTTTGCGTGGTTTCTCGATGCGTGAGGAGTCGATGATATTAAACTGCTCTGGCTCTTGCGCCAGATTCACCGCCGTACCACGAATATTGGTCAATTGTGCAATGTCTTCACCATCCCCAAGACGATGCGCCACTTCGATCAGGGCACGCTCTGCGTTACCGAAAAGAAGAATATCAGCTTTTGCATCGAACAGCACTGAGCGACGAACTTTGTCAGACCAGTAGTCATAATGCGCGAGACGACGAAGACTCGCTTCAATACCACCAAGAACAATCGGAGCTTCTTTGTAGGCTTCACGACAGCGCTGTGAATAAACCAAGGTGGCGCGGTCAGGGCGTTTACCCCCTTCGTTATTTGGGGTATAAGCATCGTCATGACGCAGTTTGCGATCCGCGGTGTAGCGGTTGATCATCGAATCCATGTTACCCGCAGTAATACCAAAGAACAGATTTGGTTTACCGAGCTTCATGAAGTCAGTTTTATCGCTCCATTTCGGTTGGGCTATAATACCCACACGAAAGCCCTGTGCTTCCAGTAGACGACCAATGATGGCCATACCAAAGCTAGGATGGTCAACGTAAGCATCACCTGTGACGATGATAATGTCACAGCTATCCCAGCCGAGTGCGTCCATCTCTTTTCTGCTGGTTGGCAAGAATGGCGCAGTACCAAAGCATTCTGCCCAGTACTTTTTGTGTTCGTGAATTGGTGTGATGTTACTTAACATAGTTGACTCTCATTTTCAGGAGCGCGAATTATATACTTCTGCTCGGTAAGTTGCACCCTGCGTTTCGTGTGGTTTTTTTCGGCGTTCAGTCGTGGTTAAAACCCTTTGAGCAAATTGCTCCCATCTCTTGTTTTGGTTACACTCTCGCTTCATCAATTTGACCTGTTAAGTGACTAACAAAGCCATGATTGCAACCTTATTAATGACCTTTCCGCCGATGCTGCTGGGTGCTCAACTGATCCTTACTCTTATTTTAGTCAAAGGTGAGATTTGTCCTGGACAACGTGGACGTATTCATCGAGTTTTGCCCGTTTTAGCGATTTTGTGGCTAGCGGTATGCTCTCTGCGAGTGGAAGCCTTTATGGTGGTGTTCGCGATTTTCTATTTCTACACCCAAGTACAAACCAAGAAGACCCGTGAGCAAGGCCCGTTGTGGCTACTTTATCTCGGCGGTGGCTTGGCGGCGACCTTTACCTTGATGCTCGCATTCCAAGCACCTCAATCTGCGATCACCCTGGGTATGATCACTTGGCTTGTTTTACTTGGTGGCGCTCTTGCACATGTGCTGTTGGTGACTGCCCGTACACGATTGCAAGCATTTCATCGTTTGCTGCCTTTCTGTGGTGTCGTTTCCGCAATGGTGTTTGCGCTCAGTGTGTTGTGGCTAAGCTATTCTCTGGACCTCGACGCTCACCCACATCTACTAATGCCTATTCTAAGTTCAGTGGTGATGTTGATTGTCGGTATCGTTGCTTGGTGCTGGCACTTGATCCGACAAACTGACCCGAACAAGTTTGTTATTCTGTTTGCTTTAATTCTCTTGTTGGGCGCAAGCCAAGTGTTTTTATCCCTAAACTCGTTAGTGACTGCGGCTTAGGTTGGAGTGAGATAACGAACACAGAAACGACAATATTTGATTCATCGCGCTGCGGTCTATATGAATACCATCTATGCTTACATCAATGGTGTGAATACAAGGAGTGTCGTATGGACCTATCCAATGTGAGAAATTTCGATAGCGTGATTTTACTGGGTATTGTTAACGAAAAACTACGTCTAGAGTGCGACAGCTTTGAGGAGTTTGCTTCAACGTATGAAGTGGATGTTGAAGGTGTTGTGGGTAAGCTTGATGTGCTTGGCTACCAATACGATCCTTTGACGAACCAATTCAAATCTTACCCACGTTAGATTGCTATATTTGACGATAGTTGACCTTAGTTGAGAGTGAACAAATGGGCTAACTAAGCCATCTTGATACCATCAAGGTGGCTTTTACATTGTTGGCGCGCAGTTGAAAAAAACGCTTGAAGATAGCGTTTGTCTTTATCCGATGCCCGAGTCGCGGCAAACAGCCTTCGCCATAAGCCTTCTCCAAGTGGCTTACTTGTAATTAAACCTTGTCTTGAAAACTCACTGATCGCCCAATTTGGTAGCGCTGCCACCCCTAGTCCAGCTGAGACCATCTGTACCAGCATCAGTGTATTGTCTGCTTGTTTCCATTTAGCGGGCTCGATGCCTGCGGGACTAAGAAAGTGTTTTACCACATCGAGTCTTTGCTTTTGCACCGGGTAGCTGATCATCGTCTCATTGATTAAATGATCGGGTTGGATCACATCGACATCGGCGAGTGGGTGATTCGTCGCGGTAATTAAGCGCATTTCAAAGTCGAACATCGGTTCATAATGCACTTCTGAGCGAGGATTTACATCAGAGGTGACAACGAGATCCAATTCACCATTAATCAGAGCAGGAAGTGGCTCGAAGCCAAACCCGGATGAAAAATCCAAAGTCACACTCGGCCAGGTGACTTGATACTCTTTGAGTGCGGGCATCAGCCACTGGAAGCATGAGTGGCACTCGATCGCCATATGCAAACGACCATTCACATCTTCTTTTAGGCTGGCTAGGTCATTTTCTGCCTTGGCAATTCTTGGCAGCACCTCGTCTGCAAGTTTTAGCAAAATGTCACCTTCAGAAGTAAATCTAACCGGCTTGGTCTTGCGCAAAAACAGCTGACTGCCTAGGCGAGCTTCAAGATCTTTAATTTGATGGGAGAGAGCAGACTGAGTCAGATGTAGTGACGTTGCGGTCGCGGTTAATGACCCCGTATCTCGTAGCGTAGCCAGTGTTTTGAGGTGTTTTAAATCGAGCATTTGGGCTGTCCTTTTGCCTAAGTATTGTCCGTTGTCCTATCCAAGACTCTGTTTTCACCTTAGAAACTTTCATTAGCAATGTAAATAGAATTAATGAAAGAATTTCATAAATGAAATTCTTTCATGTTGAAGCTGAATGAAGGTCGCTTGGCTACAAGGAAAGTCTAATTAATACTTTAGCCATCTGGACGCCTAAAAAGGTTGGGCGCGATAATCTAAAGGAATGGACTTATGACTACGACGCATATTCTTGGTTTCCCTCGTGTTGGTGACAAACGTCAACTCAAGTTTGCATTGGAAAAATATTGGCGTGGTGAGATATCACAACAGGCGCTAAAAGATACCGGCTCAACCATTCGGGCGGTTAACTGGCAAACTCAAGCTGATGCCAATTTAAGCTATGTGACCTCAGGTGATTTTGCTTGGTATGACCATGTACTGACGACAAGCCTCTTGCTCGGTAATGTTCCTGAACGTCATCAGAGTGAACGCATCACATTAGATACTCTGTTTCGTGTCGGGCGTGGACGATCTCAAAGTGATTGCGGTTGTGGCGCAGCTGCATCAGACATGACCAAATGGTTTAACACCAACTATCACTACTTGGTCCCAGAATTTAAAGCGGATACACAGTTCTCTATTCAATGGAGTCAGCTATTTGAGGAGACCAAGCAGGCGATGGAAGCAGGGCATTCTGTCAAGCCAGTACTATTGGGGCCGCTGAGTTATTTATATCTCGGTAAAGAGGTCGAAACAGGTTTCGATCGACTATCACTACTGCCAAGGTTAATCACCGCTTATCAGCAGATCTTCACGAAGTTGGAAAACCTTGGTGTTGAGTGGATTCAAGTTGATGAACCTATCTTGGCTTTAGAGCTGGATAAAGAGTGGCGTAGTGCATTTAAGCTCGCCTATCAGATGCTTGGTTCAAAAACCAAAGTATTGCTAACGACGTATTTTGATTCCATCAACCATCACCTTGACGAAATTACGCAGCTAGAAGTGGATGGCTTGCATGTTGATGTTAGCCAAAACCAAAACTGCCTTGATGAGATCATCGAAAAGCTTCCTACAGACTGGGTGTTATCCGTCGGTGCGATTAATGGTCGAAATGTTTGGCGTGCCGACCTTGCTCAATGGCTGGACATTCTAACCCCAGTTCAACAGCAGCTAGGGGAGCGTTTGTGGGTGGCAAGCTCATGCTCTTTACTTCATAGCCCAGTTGACCTTGAGCTGGAAACTCAGCTTTCCGCCGAGACCAAAAGTTGGTTTGCGTTTGCTAAGCAAAAAGTGGATGAAGTGAGCCTATTGGGCCAAGCGCTTGCCGGAAGCACGACGGCGATTGCTGCATGTCGTGAGTATAGCGAACCTTTGCGAGCACGAGCGCAATCAAACTTAATCCACAAAACGCATATTCAGCAAAAAGTAAAAGCTTTGGTGTCAGGGTCATCCGAACGTGCTGCTCCGTTTGCAGAGCGTATTGCCGCTCAAGCTGAATACCTCAAATTACCGTTACTGCCGACCACGACGATAGGCTCATTCCCGCAAACCGCCGATATTCGTTTACAGCGTAGTGCTTATCGTCAGGGCAAGTTAGGAGAAACAGAATACAACCAAGCATTAAAGGGACATATTGAAGATGCGATACGTCGCCAAGAGGCGATAGATTTAGATGTTCTAGTGCATGGTGAGGCTGAGCGTAATGACATGGTAGAGTATTTCGCAGAGCTACTGTCTGGCTTTGAAACCACTCAGTTTGGTTGGGTACAAAGCTATGGTTCTCGCTGTGTGAAGCCAGCGATCGTTGTCGCTGATATTGAGCGAGAGCGAGCAATGACGGTAGAGTGGACGCGATTTGCCCAATCATTAACTTCCAAGCATATGAAGGGAATGCTGACCGGGCCTGTGACGATTCTTTGCTGGACGTTCCCACGTGAAGATATTTCTCGACAGCAGATTGCACAGCAGTTAGCACTGGCTCTAAAAGAGGAGGTTTCTGACCTGCAGCAAGCAGGCATCAATATTATTCAAATCGATGAGCCTGCCATTCGTGAAGGGCTGCCGCTTAAGAAGAGTGAACAAGCAGAGTATCTTGATTGGGCTGTGAATGCGTTTAAGTTGTCTGCTTCAAGTGCACTGCCTCAAACACAGATCCATACCCACATGTGTTATAGCGAATTCAACGAAATTATTGAGTCGGTGGCGGCTTTAGACGCTGATGTCATCACTATTGAAACCAGTCGCTCAAACATGGAGCTCCTCAACGCCTTTGAAGAGTTCGCTTATCCGAATGAAATCGGCCCGGGTGTTTACGATATTCATTCGCCAAACGTTCCGAGCACGGAGTGGATTAAAAACCTAATCAAGAAAGCGGCAGAGCAGATACCGATTGAGCGTTTGTGGGTTAATCCAGATTGTGGTCTAAAAACGCGGGGTTGGGAGGAGACAGAAAAGTCACTGACCAATATGGTCACTGCCACCAAAGAACTTCGTAAAGAGTACACAAAGTAGCATTTAATTTTGTTCGTAAATAGTAAGTAAGGGTGGCTGAGAGGTTGCCCTTGTTTACTATAGAGCACGGTCACAAACTAAGTATAAAGTGGTAGTTAGTTCAAATATTGGCCTGATGAATTTTGTGTCATTCCAATGTTTTACACCATACTCAGTTTTCAACGGAGGCTGACCTTTTCGGAGGGAGGGTAAGATGAAATCAAAATGGTATGGGTATATCGGTATCTTGATCACAGCGCTATTCGTGTTGCAAATTTGGCTAAATAATGACGATGTAGAGTTGTTTACTTCGCCTGAAACACAACAGTCCATGCCATTATGGGAGGGCACTCAACCTGATTTGATCTCCCTTCGGCCACCTCTACCAAACGAGGATACAATAACAATAGAGTCTCCTTCAGATGTGGTTATAGATGTGAGAATGAACACCTTTACCACTGAGCTACTAAAGTCAAAGCAGTCACAACTGCATCGTAAGCAAACGATAGCCGCCGAAACCATGATGATGAACAACTATCACTATTTTTTGCAAGAGTTGTATTCTGATGAGGCAATAAGAGGCTATTACGTGAATTTGGTTCCTAATTACGTATTGAACGCACTTTTGAGTCTTAGAATAACGCTGATAGCGGAAGGGGCGGAGAGATATCGTTATATCATGCCCCACACCGCTGCGTTTCAAATGCTATCTGACCGGCTAGTTGAGCACTATCAGAATCGTTATTCTGATACAGAAGTGGTTGATTCAGGCGAGTTGTTGCTTCAAGCCAAACGGGAGCTAACGGATGCTTACGGTGAGGACTTTAGCAGTGTGATACATTGGTTTGGAATCGATAAGTTACCAGAATACAGCGATCTATTGATTTTGACCCCAGTTGAGTTGGGCCAACCTCACGATGATACACCAGTAACCCACCAACTCGTCAGTGAGCTGTTTCCAGAGTTTAAGATTGAGCTTGAGCGGTTAAAGTCTGTTCAAAGCTATCCGCTCGATATGGGCTCGGTTGATTGATATGTACGCTGGATAAAAAACGGCGCTCTTGTCGAGCGCCGTTGTAGGTTCTAGAACTAGCGATAAGTCTAAGCACTAAGGACGCGTAAGATGCGATCGGCGTGCTCGGCCACTTCGATACCTTCGTCGGTTAAGTAACCACCATCTGGTTGAGTACACAGCTTTTTGTCATACAGACGAGCAACGGCTTGCTGCATCTCTTGTGAGGCTTCTGAGTGAACTTTAATGCCTGTTGCAGAACTGCTCAGATCAAATTGAAGAAGTAGGTTGAGTTCGGCCAAGTATTCTGGAGTGTATTTCATGGGTTCTATCCTTTAGCTCTTTTTGTTCAAGCTATGCCTGAATAAGCCATTGAGCAACCGTGCGTTTGCAAAAGTGTTAGATAGGTAGCGAATGCAAAATAAAGCGCCGACTCTAGTAGCATTTGAGACAAAAAAGGCTTCCGAATTGGAAGCCTTCTGTTCTAGGTGGTTTGGTTAAGCTTGAGCAATTTCTGCTGCTGTCTCGCGCTGTTTCGCGGAAGCCAGCATTTTCTTGATAACCCAAGATGAACCGAAAGCGATACCGACCATCACCACTGCAAGTACTGTGAGTAGTTGGAAGTAATCACCGTAGACGTTCTGCACGATCTCTTGCGTGATCTCTTGGCCTTTTTCAAGTGCGATAGAGGTTGAGAATACCGCACCAACAATACCACTCAAAGCTATCGCAACAGAGAACAAACTAACAGAGAAGTTCTCAATGTGCTTAGGAGCAACCGAAAGAATAAAGGCGACAACCATAGAGCCCACGACGACTTCAGCGAACGCTTGGAAGAAGTGGATCGCAAGGAAGACTTCAGGACGAATGACTACGTCTGCGCCAACGGTGCTCACGGCCATGGTTAAAATACCAAACGCAATTGCCGTTAGGATGAATGCGAAACCGACTTTTGTTGCCGTAGAGAAGTTAATATTGCGTTTCTCAAGGTTTGAGAAAAATAGCGCAATAATCGGGCCTGCGACCATACACCATAGTGGGTTCATCGCCATTGCAGCCTCCGGTGCAACGGGAATGAAACCGAACAGGTCACCGCGCATCGTATTGATCGCGACCATGTTCATTGAGGTCATCATTTGACCGTAGTACACGAAGAAACAAGTCGTTAGGAACGTCATGATCAAGATCGTGCCCATTTTAAGCTTTTGCGCATAGTCAACTTTGACCATTAGGCTAACGAAGTACAAGATAGCGGCCGCGCCAATCGCGTACACGATGTTTTGACCAACATCCATGTTTGAGAACATGAAGAATACTAAGCCAATCATAGCTGCAGAAAGCACAGAGAAAGCGATCCAGTTTTTCGCACTCACAGGCTGTTGGTCGATTTCTGCAGCGACAGAGCGTAGGCCTTTTGCCGAGATAACCAGAGTAATCAGTGCAGCACCTGCCATAACACCTGAAAGCATGAAGCTGCCATTGAAACCAAGCACGAGAACGAGCATTGGGAATAGGTATTGACCCAAGAACGCGCCGATGTTGTTAACCGAATAGTTAACCGGATAGCCATTTTCAAAGTCTTCTTGGGTTTTGAAAGTTCGCTTGTACAGGCTCGGGTAAGACGGTGACATTAGGCCACGAGAGTAACTTGCTAGTGCGATACCACACAGTGCCATGGGTACGTTGAGTACAGAAGCACCTGCAAAAAGCAGAACGTAACCTGATGTAAAACCGAGATAGGAGATCGTTAGCGAGCGGTATGCCCCTAAGAATTTATCGGCAATAAAACCACCAGCAATCGCGAAAAGTGGACCGATAGCGGAGAAGGCACCCACCACCATCATGGTATCGGCTTCGTTGTAGTTGAGTTCTTCGAGGAAGAAACGGGTGAGGATTACCATCACACCGTAGAAAGATAAGCCAAACATCATTTGGCAGAACATCATTGATTTATTGAGTTTATTCCACATAGCTTTGTACTTCTCTTGTAGCTTCTCGTGGATAATTCGTCCCTAAATTAGCACTTGAGCAAAAAATTGTGTTGCCAAGAGATTTTCGCACAGTAGCACGCAAACCATGCGCACTGGAAAGTATGTTTACTTTTTTGATCGGTTGTTGATGGATTGGTTAATAGTGTTTTGATATTTAGTTTAGAGAAATGCAGTTTTTCCTTTTTGTTTCGACACGTAAAGGGCAACGTCAGCTCGTTTATAGATTTGATCAATTGTGTAGTCATTAGAGTTGAACTGACTAATGCCAACACTGATCGATAGCGTCATATTGCAGCAGTCCGGGTCGATGACCAGTTGAGATATCGTGTTTCTCAACCTCTCAGCAAGCGCTTGTGCAGAGTCCTCACCAGTTATTTTATGGATAATCGCAAACTCATCACCACCCAACCTCCCGAGCGTATCAGAACGTCTCAGCATTGCGAGGCAGGTTGAGCCGATATGTTGAATGGCTTTATCGTCGCACTGGTGGCCATACTTGTCGTTAATCAGTTTAAAATCATCAATGTCCACTAAGATAAAACTGTAGTTTTCTTGATAGCGTTGAAAGGCGTAAAACGACTTTTCGAGTTGTTCGAATAGCTTTCTGCGATTAAACGTTTTGGAGAGTGCATCCACCTCAGAATAATAGGTTAACTGCTGCTCTAGTTGATAACGCTCAGTGATGTTGCGAGCAACCTAAATGACCGCGCGTTCACCATAGCGGTTCGTTGGAAAAGGGGTGACTCGCCCCTCGAAGCGCAATAGCGCTTCCGGGCCAGATTGACTCTCTAGCGTGTCGACATCTTCTCCTGACAGTGAGTAGTCGAAGACCATGAGCTTGTTCTCATTTAATGTCTGGAGGATCCGCTCGGAAAACCATTGAGCTTTATCGTGAGGTAAAACGTCAGACAGGTTCCGCCCAACAAGCGCATGTTCTTGATGATAAAGCTCGTTGCTTTGACCTCCAAATACCGCGGCGTATCTCCCCGACTCGGTCAAAACAAAGACCAAGTCAGGTAGAGCAGCAATGAGGGCTAGGTGTTCTTCATGATTGTCTATACCCATATGCTCAAATCCTTTTGAAAACACGGTGAATGACTTTTATACAAAGACCTGTTTACATATTGACATGAAATATAGGTTGTTAGTTTGATATAAGCCCGATTTTCCACTTGTAGGAAGGAAGATTAAATGTCTGGTGATATATCAGATAGAATCAAAAGCCGCGGGATTTCCAAAACTGTCCTTCGTCACGGCCAGTGACTTTGAACGTTTTCTCTGCAATCACTTTGCCGCCCATATCTAGCACCATACGCCACTCGCCGAGATTACTTTCTAACCCGTCAGTAGGGTGCAGTAGTTGAATTGTATCGCCCAAGTAGAAATCCCAATCGTTGCTACGGACATAGATTTCGCCATCAAATGGCTGCAAAACTTGTCCCTTTTTATTCAAAATTCCTGGATGATAAATACAGAAGTTGAGCAGTGTGCCTTTGGCTTTTTTGATGTTAACAATAAAGCCGAACTCTACTCCCTCATCGGCAGGCACTGTGGTAGTGAAGTCTTTGATTTTTGGCAGGTCTTTAGATTGGGCATCCCAATGGGAGTAGATGCCGTAAGAGGTCATTTCGACAATGGGGGTTCGCTTGGCCACGATGACGATTCCGAGAAGGTGAAAGTTGCCTGAATGCTAAACCAATTCAATATTAAAGGGAAATCGCGCTAAGACAACAACATAATCAATTGTATTAACGCGATAGCGAACAAAATTAAAGTGGTGAGCTTCCAAAAAACAACCGGCTGCCTTTGTAGTAGCGGTTTCTCTTTGAATTCTCTTTGTAGTTTTTGGTTGGGTGTGTACAGGTCGAGAACGAACTCTGATAGTACTTCATACCGACGTTGTGGTAAGTGATGCGTGGCTTTTCTGAACGTAAGATCAATCCAGTTGGGCATGTCCTGTCGATATTCGTTCATCGAGTGATATTGCCATTGAGTATGTCGGGCTTTTTGCACATTCTGGCTGGTGGCTGGCTTATATGGCAGCGATCCAGTGAGCATCTCATAACCAATGACGGCGACCGAAAACAGATCAGAGGTTGTCGTAGCAACGCCCGTATCGATATATTCCGGGGCAATATAGTTGAGCGCGCCAAGTGGCACTTCATCCTGAACGATTGCCCCCCCTTCATCGGAGAACTCTTCGAAGCTTGATACTTTGACTGCCCCAAAGTCGATGATTTTAATCGCGCCAGTGGTGGTGATCATAATGTTCTCGGGTTTTAGATCTCTGTGCACCATTTCCGCCCTTTGAAATATGCGCAGTGCTTTGACGATCTCATCTAAGATCACTCTTACTTTACTCAGCTCTGGCATTGGGTTGTCATACATCCATTGGCGTAAAGTGACCCCTTCAATGTGCTCACACAACTGATAAATGAACGGGCTTGTCTTCGATGTCGGGTACATCTTCATTATGCGTTCACTGTTAAGCTGTGTTGATACCCAATACTCATTGGCAAATTGTTGCAATACCAATGCATTATCTGCGTCGTACTCTGAGGGTGTTTTCAATACATATTGCGCTCCGGTACTTTGTTCGGTGACTTGGTAGACATGGCTTCGAGTTCCAGCGTGAAGAACTTTGTCTATGTGATACCCCTCGAGTGTATTTCCTTCGGCTAGTGCTGGTGGTATTGCTCTTGTAAGGATATTTTGTTGATACTCAAGTTGTGAATGGTTAGGTAAGTGATTGATTTCGACAATCAGAGCACTGAGGTTGTCTTGGCTTTGGTTTTTTAGTGCCGAACGACAAAGTGATTGAGATGCTGTCTCTAGTTGCGAGTTAGATTGGGTGTGATGACTTTTGTTCGCTAGAGCAGTGCCGATCTGTTCATCGGAAAGGTAATCATGCACGCCATCGGTGCACAGTAGAAAGCGGTCTTCGAGCTGCAGTGGAACGGTTTGATAATCGACCTCTAGCGTATTATCCATGCCAAGTGCACGAGTGAGGTAAGCGGCTTTACCAAAATTCACTCGCTGGTGGTCTCTCGTTAATTGTTGAAGCTTGTTGTCTCGCATTAAGTAGATGCGAGAGTCGCCCACATGGAAGATATGGGCGGTATTTGATTTGATCACCAATACGCTGAACGTAGTCACTAACCCATTGTGACTAAGGCCCGATTGCGTGCCTTGCTCGAACAACCAGGCGTTTAAAGAGGTGAGAATCTTGTTGGCGGAACTTTTAATACTCCAGCTGTAGGGTGTTGCGTAATAGTCAGCAATAAACTGCATCACTGCGGTATGACTGGCTTTTTGGCTTTGCTCGCTGCAACTCACCCCATCCGCAATGCACGCGACGACGCCTTTGTGGGTGAGCTCATGATGCTTCTCAGGGATGTTAATGACAAATGCATCTTGGTTGTCTTGTCGTCGCCCTTTATCCGAATAGCCACCAAAGGATAGGCTCAGCTTTGGCATCATTAGAGTATTTGGTGAGTTCATCGTTTTCCTTGCTCAAACGTCTAAAACCCAGCCGCAAAGTGGCTGGGTTGTGTCGGCACTATGAATTAGTGAGAAACATCAATCAGAGTCACACTGCCGTCTTCATTGACTTCGGCAATTTTACCACTTGGCTCTTCCATGAAGAGTAGGGCAACAAAGCCAATGACAGCCGTTGCAGCAATCACATAGAAGAACGTTTGGTAATCAACGAAAGATAAAACGGTTAGGTACGTTACTGCACCGACATTACCGTACGCCCCTGTCATACCAGCAATCTGTCCTGTCATACGACGTTTGATAAGAGGCACGGTGGCAAATACGGCACCTTCACCCGCTTGCACGAAGAATGAACATACCATGGCACAGACAACCGCTAGCCATACGGGCCATTCACTGCCAACTTGTCCCATCATGAAGTAGCCCACAGCAAGGCCCGCTGTTAGAAATAGCAGCGTTGATTTACGGCCAAATTTATCTGAAATCCAACCGCCACCTGGGCGAGACATGAGGTTCATGAAGGCGTAAGCCGAAGCCACCATACCCGCTAACACCGGTGATAACTCAAACGTTTCAGAGAAGAACAGAGGAAGCATAGAAACGACGGCTAACTCTGAGCCAAAGGTCGCAAAGTACAGAACATTCAGCACCGCTACTTGCTTAAACTTGTATTGATGAATCTCTTCAACGGGCTTGGTAAAGATGCCTTTATTCACCTTCCATACTTGTGAAGCTTCGATAGCGTAAAGGGCAATGAGACCTGCATAAATGCCATAAACCATCGTATTGCTTAGCATCCCGATACCACTTGGTGAGAGCTTCCATGCAAGTAGGCCAAGAACCGCATACATAGGGATCTTCATACCCAGTAGGAAGAAGAAATCGCCTTTGGATGTCACTTCCATTGCTGTGAGGTGTTTAGGTTTGAAGTAAGTCGAGCCTTTTGGCGTATCGGTCACATTACGGTAAAAGATGAAGGAAAATACAAGACTCATGACCCCGGTAATCGCTACCGCGTAGCGCCACCCTTCGTCACCCCCAAATAGTAATGCCACTGTCGGTAACGTAAATGCAGCAGCGGCTGAACCAAAGTTACCCCAGCCACCATAGATACCTTCTGCTGTACCCAGTTCATTGTGTGGGAACCACTCCGAAACCAAACGAATACCAATCACAAAGCCGGCTCCGATGAAGCCAAGTAGGAATCGAGCAATGGCGGCCTGCATGAATGAGTCGGCAAATGCGAACATAAAACAGGGAATGGAGCACACGGCTAAAAGTGCGGAGTACACCAATCGTGGTCCATATTTATCGGTGAGCATGCCGATGATCACACGAGCGGGTATGGTGAGCGCTACGTTGAGTATCAGCAGCGTTTTTACTTCTTGGGTACTAAGGCCCAGTGTCTCTTTGACCATTTGCAGCAATGGAGCGAAGTTAAACCACACTACAAACGTGATGAAAAACGCCATCCAACTCAAATGGAGGATTTTCATTTTTCCTTTAAATGAAAAGATTGAAAATTGATTGTCTTGCATAAATTTGCCTCGAATTACTTCCGTATAATTGACTGACTTTAATTTTGATAATTTTTATTTTGTTGAGATGAGCACTTGGATTTCACCGTTGTGCTCTCGAATGCGATAGGTTTTGACCTGATATTCCGGCTCTTCCAAGCATGCCCCTGTCGTTAGGCTAAAGTGCTGCTTGTAGAGTGGTGATGCGACCACTGGCTCATCATTGATTGAACCTATGATGCCGCGAGACAATATATTTGCGTTGCCGATGGGGTCAAAATTGTCGATGGCGTATAGGTTGCCAGAGCGAGTACAATTGAAAATAGCCACTTGCTTTCCTGATACCAAAGCACAGACGCCTGTGTTTGGGGAGAGGTCTGCTGTTGTGCAGACCGTGAGCCATGAAGTTTTGGTTTCTGGTGCGATAGTCATGGTATTCATCGGACTCTCCTTAAGATTCTACTTCGACGACATCAATGTCACCGAGGGTTTGTTTGGTGGTAGGTGCTGGTAATCTTTGATCGCGAACCGAGATGAATTTGAGCTTTTCATCGCGCTCGTCACTATTGATGAAGTGATTGAAACGTTTAAGTTTCTCAGGTGACTCGATCGTGGTTTTCCATTCACACTGGTATTTGGCGATATTGGCCGCCATTTCGCTCTCAAGCTCGTCACAAACCCCCAGCTTATCTTCAATCACTACCTGTTTGAGGTAGTCTAGGCCACCTTCGAGGTTCTCTAACCAAACAGACGTACGTTGTAGGCGATCCGCGGTGCGGATGTAGAACATCAAGACACGGTCGATGTATTTGATCAGTGTGTCACGATCTAAGTCAGTGGCCAGAAGATCGGCATGGCGAGGACGCATGCCACCGTTACCACACACGTAAAGATTCCAGCCATTGTCTGTGGCAATAACACCAATATCTTTCGATTGTGCTTCGGCACATTCACGCGTACAGCCAGAGACCGCGAACTTGAGTTTGTGTGGTGAACGAAGACCCTTGTAACGGTTTTCGATATCAATCGCGAATCCGACACTGTCATCAACCCCGTAGCGACACCAAGTGCTGCCGACACAAGACTTAACCGTTCGCACTGACTTTCCGTAGGCATGACCTGTCTCAAAGCCTGCATCAACCAGCTTACGCCAAATGACAGGCAGGTCGTTAAGCTGTGCGCCAAAGAGGTCGACGCGTTGCCCACCGGTAATCTTGGTGTAGAGATCAAACTCTTTTGCGACTTCACCTAAGACAATCAGCTTATCTGGCGTAATTTCCCCGCCCGCAATGCGTGGGACAACCGAGTAAGTCCCGTCTTTTTGCATGTTGCCTAAGTAGATGTCGTTGGTGTCTTGTAGCTCCATATGCTCATTTTCTAGAATGTAGTCATTCCAGAATGAAGCGAGAATAGAACCAACCGCAGGCTTACACACGGTACAACCCAGGCCTTTACCATATTTAGTTAATAGCTCATCAAAGGTTTTGATTTTGTTGATGCGCACGATGTCACTCAGCTCTTGGCGTGTGTAGGCAAAGTGTTCACAAAGGTCGTTGTTGACCTCAACACCCAAGCTGAGCAGTTCACTATCGAGGACCTGTTTTGCAAGAGCGCTACAACCGCCACAACCCGTAGAAGCGTTGGTACTCTCTTTCAGTGCAGACATAGTAGTACAACCCGAGGCCACGGCTTGTTTGATGTCGCCTTTGGTCACATCAAAACATGAACAGATAACTGCGGTATCTGGCAGGGCATCCACGCCCATTGCACCGGAGCTGTCATCTGCGGTATTCGGAAGAATCAGCACAGACGGGTTGCTTGGCAGCGGCATATCATTTTGCTTGTATTGCAGGAGTGTGCCGTATGCCTCAGCATCACCGACGAGGACTGCACCCACGATCTTAGTGCCATCAGCTGAGACAATCAGACGTTTGTAAACCTGTTCAATCTCATCGTTGTAGGTATAAGACTGTGCGCCCTCGGTTTGGCCGTGTACTTCACCAATACTTGCGACATCCACACCGAGGAGCTTGAGCTTGGTACTCATATCTGCGCCAGTAAATTCGCTTTCTCTACTTGGCTCAAGAATATGTTGAGCTGCAATCTTGGCCATCTGATAACCGGGTGCAACCAGACCAAATATCTTGTTATCCCACAATGCACATTCACCAATCGCGTAGACATCATCAAGGTTGGTTTGACAAAAGTTATTGATCGCAATCCCTCCACGTTCACCCAATTGAATCGCGGTGTCTTTTGCCAATTCATCTTGAGGACGAATACCCGCAGAGAACACGATCATGTCGGTTTCAACATGGGTGCCATCTGCAAAGTTCATGCGGTAACGTGCGTTCTCACCAGCAACAATTTCGGTGGTGGCTTTCTCTGTATGGACAGAGACCCCAAGATCTTCAATTTTTCTACGTAGAAGGGCGCCGCCTCCATCGTCAAGTTGAACCGCCATCAGGCGGGGAGCAAACTCCACCACGTGTGTCTCAAGGCCTAGGTTTTTAATCGCGTTTGCCGCTTCAAGCCCTAATAGACCGCCACCAATGACGACACCCGATTTACTGTCCTTACTTGAGAGTTCAATCGCATCGAGATCTTCAATCGTTCGATAAACATGGCAGTGCGCTTGGTCATTGCCGGGAATAGGTGGAACAAAAGGATAAGAGCCCGTGGCCAGGATGAGTTTGTCGTAAGCTTCGATTCTTCCTGAGGCGGTGATGACCTGCTTGTTTTCTGTGTCTAGCTGGGTCACTTTTTCGTTCACCACATAGTTGATGCCGTTCTCTTGGTAATAAACTTCATCAGTCAGTGATAGGTCTTCAACGGTTTTTCCGGTGAAGTAGGACGTCAGTTGTACACGGTCATAGGCGAGTCTTGGCTCTTCTGAAAACGTAATGATGTCGAGATCATCACGATCAGATGCGATCAAGGTATCGATAAATTTGTGCCCGACCATGCCGTTACCGACAACGACAATTCTTTGTTTAGTCATGCGTTCATTCCTTTGCTCTTAAACTTTACTTCTAGATAGTGTTGTTATTTATGCTGTCATCATCATGGCGTCTGGCGCAGATTCTTGAAGTTGTTGTAGCCAGTCCATTTGTTGCGAGACAGTCACCACATGCCCGATAACGATGAGGGCAGGTGATTGAATTTTATGAGTGTTTTTCATCTCGGTGAGTTCAGCCAGCGTACCAGTAATAACGCGCTGCTCTGGTGTGCAGCCTTTTTCGATTAAAGCCGCTGGCGTGCTTGGGCACATGCCGGAGTCACTGAGTTTGTCGGTGAGCCACTGAGTTTTAGAAAGCCCCATGTAGACCACAAGTGTTTGGTTGAGAGTTGCAAGCGCTTGCCAGTTGAGGCCAAGGTCTTTATCAGCGTGCGCGGTGATAAATGTGCACCCTTGCGCAAGTCCACGATGAGTCAGAGGAATATTTGCGTAGGTAGTACACCCAGAAGCGGCGGTGATTCCTGGGATGACGTCGACTTGAACGCCATGCTTGCCAAGAAAAAGCATCTCTTCGCTTCCTCTACCAAAGACAAAGCTGTCCCCGCCTTTGACTCGACAGACTCTCAGGCCCTGTTCAGCACAACTAAGGATGGTATGGTTGATCTCTTCTTGTGAGGCGTTGTGGTGATTCTTTGCTTTCCCCACATAGATTTGTTGAGCATGGCTTGGAAACAGTCGACGGATTTCATGGCTGACCAGGTTGTCGAAGATAATGCACTGCGCTGCTTCAATCGCCTTCACTGCTTTTACGGTAAGCAAGTCTGGGTCACCGGGACCCGCGCCAACAAGAGTGACGTGTCCTTCCTTATATAGAGAATGCTTTTTCATCGTGCTTCCTGCTGTTCATCCGCGCAAATTCATTTTTGCTTGTTGAAAGAGAAGCAAGGGAAATGCCAAATGTTGTAATTTAGTTACGCAATTAATTTTATTTCCGATAAAACAGCAATTTAAATGTTATTTTTATTATTGGGTAGCAGAGTCTATATATTGGCTTTTGGGGTAAATTGTACAAAACTGAGCTTTTGTGGTGCAGGATTGCTCAAAGTGGTGCAATTAAGTACATATTGCTGGTTTTGCCTCTCATATTTGCATACTACTTTAGGGTTATATCGTATTTTAAAGTATTGAATTTAATGGTTTAAATTATGAATATTTAGTATTTGATATAACTGGATTAAATATTGCTTCAGGATTATCTAATTGTGTTTTATTGCGTTGGAGTGAATGTAGTGACTCAAGGAAATGACGGCTGGGTAAAGACAACGTGTGCGTATTGTGGTGTTGGTTGTGGCGTGGAGGCTAGACCAACGCTATCAGGTGAGCTGGAGATAAGAGGCGACCAATCTCACCCTTCTAATTATGGCAAACTTTGCACAAAAGGGATCGCTTTGGGTGAAACGGTCATTCAGGATGGCAGATTGTTATACCCAACATTGAAGGCGGCTGGAAGTGAGAAAAAAATTGATTGGACTGCAGCGACGTCGATGGTGGCGACTAAGTTTGCAGAGACGATAAAGGAGCACGGCCCTGACTCTGTCGCTTTTTATGTCTCAGGGCAGCTGTTAACGGAGGACTATTATGTCGCCAATAAGCTGATTAAAGGGTTTATGGGGACAGCGAATATCGATAGTAACTCACGTTTGTGCATGGCGTCTTCAGTAGTCGGTCACAAGCGAGCGTTTGGCACTGATACTGTCCCTGTTTGCTATGAAGATCTTGAGCAGGCTGAACTGGTGGTGTTAGTCGGCTCGAACCTCGCTTGGTGTCATCCGGTACTTTTCCAGCGCTTGCGAATCGCCAAGCAAAACAACGATAACTTGAAAGTGGTGGTTATAGACCCCAGAAAAACAGAGTCGAATGAGATAGCGGACTTACACCTTGGCATTGAGTCAGGTTCGGATGTCGCTCTCTTCAATGGACTGTTGAGTTATTTAGATGACCATGACTGTTTGGGTGAAGGCTTTATTGAGCAGCATACCAATGGCTTTGTTGAGGCTTTGCTACTCGCGAAGCAAGAACAGAGCGTTGCAAAAACAACAGGCCTTCAAGAGGAGGAGTTAGACGCCTTTTATCGACTGTTTGCTACAAACAGTAAAGTGGTTACTGTCTATTCACAGGGCGTCAATCAATCCACCAGCGGTGCAGACAAAGTCAACAGTATTTTGAACTGTCACTTAGCGACAGGGAAGATCGGTAAACCGGGTTGTGGTCCTTTCTCGGTAACGGGTCAACCGAATGCGATGGGGGGACGTGAAGTTGGCGCACTCGCTAACATGCTCTGTGGTCATATGGAGCTTGATAACCCTGGAGATCACCACAGAGTCAGTGAGTTTTGGGGCGCTCCTGATCTTGCGAGCAAGCCAGGGCTTAAAGCGGTCGATATGTTTGATGCCATGGCTGACGGCAAAATCAAAGCGGTGTGGATCATGGCAACCAACCCTGCGGTGAGCCTACCCAACTCCAATAAAGTGAAGGCGGCACTAGAGGCTTGTCCGTTTGTGGTGGTGTCTGATTGCATTGCACAAACAGAAACAACGGCATTAGCTGACTTGGTGTTACCAGTGCAAGGTTGGAGTGAGAAATCAGGAACCGTCACTAACTCTGAGCGTCGCATCTCGCGTCAAAGACGAATTTTGCCAAGTCCCGGGCTGGCAAAGCCCGATTGGTGGGTGATTTCACAGGTCGCACAGAAAATGGGCTTTGCTGAGGCTTTTGATTATCTACACGAAGGTGAAATTTTCAGGGAGTATGCTCAGCTAACAACGTTAGATAATGAAAATGGCGAACGTGACTTTTCATTGATTGGATTAAGCCGACTCGACGATCAGGGGTATAGCGTTCTTAAACCTCAGCAGTGGCCAGTGATTGAGCAGCAGGACAAGGTAGTCAATAAGCGCTTTTTTGCTGATGGTCACTTCTACACACAAGATGGTCGTGCTTGCTTCATTCCTGTCAATCATAGGGCACCACAAAGTGCCACTAACGGTGATTATCCACTGTTACTTAACAGCGGCCGTGTACGAGACCACTGGCATACCATGACCAGAACAGGGTTAGCTGCTCAGCTAGGCGAGCATATGCCGGAGCCTTACGTTTTGGTTCATCCCGAGACGGCTCAGCGATATAAGCTGCAAGAAAAGAGTATTGCGAAACTTTCCAGCGCACACGGTCACTGCCTGGCTAAAGTGATGCTCTCTACAGACCAAAAAGTAGGAGAGCTATTTGTTCCAATTCACTGGAATGGACTGACCGCTAAGAACAGTAAGCCTTGTAACCTGATTGCACCTTATATTGATAGCGTGTCTGGCCAGCCCGAATTTAAACACACACCAGTAAAGATTGAAGCGTGTGACTACAAAAGTCAGGCCTTGTTTACAACACGAACGCCTATAGCTCTCGATGACGTTGAATACTGGGCAAGGCAGAAGATTCAAGACGGTTATGCGTATCACATTCAGTCGACGCTAGAACCTCGAGCACTGGAACAAACACTCATGTCCTATATCGAGAGTGAAGGGCGGTTGATTCAATATGATGATGGAGAGCAGAGCTTTGTGACGCAGTTTATGCTTACAAATGCACTTCGATTAGAGCAGTTGGTTGTGGTGAAAAGCCAGTTCCCTCTAGGCGAAGTAGAGCGCTATATCACGCAGTTTAATCAGAGCTTACAAGATGAAGAGCTGCCACCTTTTTGCATACAAGACCAAGAAATGGTCGTCTAGGTGGCCATATCTCAAACTAAGAGCACAACATCAAAAAGAAGTACATCAATAGAGACTTCACTGATATGATAAGCGCCAATAGTCGGGGGGCCACTTGTGGCTGAGATCGAATTTAGAGACCCGTTGAACCTGATTCAGTTAACACTGACGTAGGGAACTATCGCGCTTTGATTGCTCGTTACTGGCTGATTGATCTCAATTGAGCCTCATATAATCAAAGCCCGTTCCTCTGCGTCTCGCATTAGGAGCGATCATGACAGACGCAACTCGTTCAAACATAACACCTACACCTATTGTTCTTACTATCGCTGGCTCTGACAGTGGTGGTGGTGCAGGTATTCAAGCCGATATCAAAGCAATGTCAGCAACAGGCAGCTTCGCCTGCTCAGTGATCACCGCGATTACTTCTCAAAACACTCAGGGCGTCTCCGCTATTTTCCCGATTCCGCTTGACCACGTTGAAAGCCAGTTGGATGCCGTATTTACCGATTTGAACATTGTCGCTGTAAAAGTGGGTATGTTGGCGGATTCGAACATTATTAAGGTTGTTGCCCAGAAGATTAAGCAATACCAGCCGAAATGTTTGGTTATCGATCCTGTGATGGTGGCAACAAGTGGTGACTTGTTGTTGGAGGAGTCTGCGATTTCAACCCTGAAATCTGAGTTACTTCCGCTGGCTGACATTATTACCCCAAACTTGCCAGAGGGCGCCGCGCTTACAGGCAACCCGGTGCCAGAAACTGAAGCGCAAATGAAGGCGATGATCGCAGAGTTGCGCGCTCTGGGAGCAAAAGCGGTGTTGCTCAAAGGGGGTCACCTTGAAAAGGACGAGAATAGTAATGACTTGCTCATCACCGAAGAGAGTGCAGAACTCATCAGTGCTAAGCGATTCCCAACCAAGAACACCCACGGTACAGGTTGTACGCTCTCTTCTGCCATCGCCTCATACTTGGCGCAAGGCAATGACCTACATGCCGCTGTGGCATTGGGCAAGCAGTACATTACCGAGGCAATTCAACACGCTGATGAGTTGAATGTCGGTCAAGGTCATGGCCCTGTTCACCACTTCTACGATGGTCACAATAATGTCCGCTAGCGCGATGGGCATTGAGATTTGCAATGCGAAACTGCAATACCTTGATGCTGATAAGCCAACGCTGGCCGGTCTCAATATGTCTTTGAAAGCTGGGGAGTGGACGGTGATCCTTGGGCGTAGTGGTTGTGGCAAAACGACGATACTGCGCTACCTTGCTGGGTTGTTAGAAGACAAAATAGATTGGCAAGGCGAGTTGGCCACCAGTGACGGAGAGCCCATTGATGAGCGCATCGCATACATGGCTCAGCAAGACCTGTTGTTGCCTTGGCTCAGCGTGATAGACAATGTCTGTCTGAGTGAGCGCTTTGCTCGCTCACAGAGCCCATCTTCGACTGATGATGTAAGAGATAAAGCGTCCAAGTTACTAATCCAAGTTGGATTACAAGATTACGCTCACAGCATGCCGGACCAACTTTCAGGTGGCATGCGACAGCGCGTCGCGCTCGCCCGTACGCTAATGCAAGACAAGCCGTTGGTGTTAATGGATGAGCCTTTCTCTGCTCTCGATGCTGTGACCCGTCATAAGTTGCAAACCTTGTCAGCGCAGCTACTAAAGGGTAAGACTGTGGTATTGATTACCCACGATCCACAAGAGGCGGTACGCTTAGCGCAATCTCTGTATGTATTACAAGGGACGCCAGCGCAAGCACAAGCAATGGCTGCCCCCTCTTCAATGATCCCGCGTGTGTTGGATGCAGAATGTGCGCAGCTGCAACAAGCGATACTCGACCAGTTGGAGCGCGATTATGAGTAATAGTATGCCAGCAGACATGAAAGTGAATCGCACGGCTAAAAATGAAAAGCTCGATCATCCCGCTCTGCGACTTCTCGTCACGACTCTGATTATATTTGGTTTGTGGCAAGGTGTGGTTGTGGTGTTTGAGATGCCGAGCTTTATCCTGCCGGCGCCTGTTGATGTGATGCAGCGATTGATTACCCGATATGATGTTCTGCTGCACCACTCGTGGGTGACGGCACAAGAGATCTTATTGGGGTTACTGCTCGGTCTCACGATGGGGCTGTTTTTTGCCTTGCAGATGCTGCTCTTTGAGCCATTGAAGCGTTGGTTATTGCCAGTACTTATTGCCAGCCAAGCCATTCCGGTCTTTGCGATAGCACCGATTCTGATGCTGTGGTTAGGTTACGGTATCGCCTCAAAAGTCGTGATGGCGGCCATCATTATCTTCTTCCCGGTGACAACCTGTTGCTACGATGGACTGCGTAACACACCAACTGGCTACCTTGACTTAGCAAAAACCATGGGGGCAACCAAATGGGAAAGGCTAAGGCATATTCAATTGCCGGCAGCACTGCCCACGCTGGCCTCTGGTATTCGCGTTGCCGTGGTGATTGCCCCCATCGGTGCCGTTGTCGGTGAGTGGGTGGGCTCCAGTGCCGGTCTTGGCTATTTGATGTTGCAGGCGAATGCACGAATGATCATTGATGAGATGTTTGCAGCGCTGTTTATCCTCGCTGTGCTGTCGATCTCACTCTATTTTATTACCGATAAATTACTTAAAAAATGGATTCCCTGGGAAAACCAATAAGGGAACGGATTCAGCTTAAAGGAACTGTCTAAATGTTAACAACTAAACGACTTGGCGCACTGGCGCTTCTAGCTTCAGCGCTTTCGACGAATGCCCTAGCAGCAGAGAAAAAAATGACTCTGATGCTGGACTGGTTTGTAAACCCTAACCACGGCCCGATTGTGATTGCTCACGAGCGAGGCTACTTCAAAGAGCAAGGACTAGAGATCGATATTCAAGAGCCGGCGGATCCGAGTACACCAGCGAAACTGGTTGCCGCGGGTCGTGTCGATTTGGCGGTGTCATATCAACCAAGTCTAACCATTGATGTGGCGGCAGGTTTACCGCTCATCCGCGCAGCAACCTTGATTGCCACACCCCTTAACACCTTGATGGTGCTAGACAATGGCAAGAACGACAATTTGGCTGATTTAAAAGGCAAGAAGATCGGTATTGCCATTGCTGGTAACGAAGAAGCGACCATTGGCACGATGTTAGGCCAAGAGGGAGTGAAGTTTGACGAAGTTGAAACCATCAATGTTGGCTGGGCGCTATCTTCGTCATTGGCTTCAGGTAAAGTCGATGCGATTTGGGGCGGTCTACGTAATTTTGAAACCAACCAACTTGATTTGGAAGGCTTTAAAGCGAAAGCGTTTTTCCCAGAAGAGCATGGTGTACCGTCATACGATGAGCTGGTGCTCGTGGCCAATGCGAACAAGCATGATAAAGAAGCACTGAAAGCATTCGCTAAAGCACTAGAACAGGCGACGACTTACATCGTTAACCATCCTCAAGCTTCTTGGGAAGAGTTCGTCGCTTACTCTCCAGATACACTTAACAACGAACTTAATCAGCGTGCATGGAATGACACATTGACACGTTTTGCATTGCGTCCTTCGGCGGTTGATCTAAAACGTTACGATGATTATGCCGAATTCATGTACAACAAAGGGATCATTGAATCACAGCCTAAAGCGGCTGATTACGTACCGAGCTTTAACTAAGAGAAGACTATGAACTATCAAGATCTTATTGATGCTTGTCGTGAAGACTGGCAAGAGTATACCCAACATGAATTTGTTCTACAGTTGGCAAAAGGTACGTTGGCACAGCCGTGTTTTCTTCACTACCTAAAGCAAGATTTTTTGTTTTTGAAGCAGTATGCCCGCGCTTATGCATTGGCTATTTATAAAGCGAAAACACTGGCAGATATGCGTCGTGCGTTGCCAAGCGTTCATGCGCTACTGGATTCGGAAATTGCCCATCATGTGAGCTATTGCGAGCAGTGGGGCCTGACTGAATCCGATCTGGAAAATGAACCTGAAGATTTCGGCACCGTTGCCTATACCCGCTATGTGTTGGATGCGGGTATGACAGGCGACCTCGTTGACCTTTATGCAGCTTTAGCGCCTTGTTCGATTGGCTATGCCGTGATTGGTAAAGCGCTACTAGAATCACCGGAGACGGTATTAGAAGGTAACCCTTATGCAAGCTGGATCAAGCTCTATGGCGGCGAGGAGTTCCAAACTGGTGTTGCGACAGGGGCGGATTACTTTAACGGTCTGCTAGCCGATATAGATATTAACAGTGAACGTGGTCAGCACTTGACTCATATTTTTAAAACAGCGACACGTATGGAAGTGGCGTTTTGGCAACAAGGACTGAATGCTTAAACAGCATAGAGGAAAAGAGATGCTAAAAGAACAGATTATTCAATCGCTTAATGCAGTACGCGAGCAAAAGCCACTGGTTGTGAACATCACTAACTACGTTGTCATGAATAACACTGCGAATGCACTTCTCGCGGTTGGCGCTTCGCCAATTATGGCCCATTCACAGCAAGAGATGGCAGAGATGATGTCATTTGCTGGTGCGCTAGTGATTAATATTGGCACGCTTGATAGCGTGTGGACACCACGCATGAGCTTCGCGGTCGAGCAAGCAAACAACAACGATAAAGTGGTTGTTCTTGACCCTGTAGGTTGCGGTGCAAGCCAACTGCGCACTGAAACGTCACGCCAGATTGCTGCGAGCGCGAACAAGCTGATTATTCGCAGTAACGCTTCTGAGATAATTGCTTTGGCAGGCGAGCAAGCTCAAAGTAAAGGGGTTGACGCACTTGATAGCAGTGATGCGGCTTTAGGTGCAGCGCAATTCCTCGTCTCAGAGTATGGAGCTAATGTCGTTATCTCAGGTGCAACGGATTACGTTGTCACGAAAGAGCAAGTGGTTAAGTTAAACAACGGCCACGAGATGATGCCATTTGTCACTGGTATGGGCTGTACACTGACAGCACTGACTGGCGCTTTCGCAGCAGCAGGTGATGAGACAGGCTTAGCCGCAGCAGCAGTGCTTGGCGTTGTGGGTGAAATCGCGGCGGAGAAATCACGTGGCCCAGGCAGTCTACAAATGAACCTACTAGATGAGCTCTACCTTCTTGATGAAAATGCACTGCTAGAGCGTTTGAAGCTCAGCTAGCACTGCGAATCTGCTCTTGGTCTTACACGCATGCTGTAGGCTAAGAGCAGAGATGACAATGATGATTCCAAGGTAAGTTATGAACCCCTATAAGCTTTATCTCGTTACAGACGATCAGCAGGATATTGAGACACTCAAATATGTGGTGACCGAAGCCGTCAAAGGCGGTGTTACCATGGTGCAAGTGCGTGAGAAGCATGGTGATGTGCGCGCATTTATTGAACGTGCTCAGGTTGTTAAAGAGATTCTCTCAAAGACAAATGTACCTTTAATCATCAATGATAGAGTCGATGTTGCTCTTGCGGTTGATGCCGATGGTGTTCACCTTGGTCAGTCAGATATGCCAGCTGACATCGCTCGAACACTTATTGGTCCAAACAAAATTCTAGGTTTGTCGATTGAAAATGAAGTCCAGCTTAAAGAGGTGGCATCACTACCGGTCGATTACATTGGTTTGAGCGCGATTTTCGCCACACCAACCAAAACCAATACCAAGAAACACTGGGGCATAGAGGGCTTGCAAGCGGCACTTAAGGCCACGTCACTACCCATTGTTGCGATAGGTGGGATCAACGAAACTAATATTCCACAGCTATGTGCAACGGGTGTACATGGTTTGGCTTTGGTATCGGCTATCTGTCATGCGGATGAGCCCAAGCATGCATCTCAGCACTTGTTATCCTTGATGGGGTAATCCAATCTCTATACAGAGAAGATTCTAAATGAGATTGTAGCGGGTAGGCAATGTGCCCGTAAAAAGTGAATCAGTGCAGAAAAGAATCAATAAAAAAGCCTCCATTTGGAGGCTTTTTAACATCTAAACTAAACCGGCGCTAATTACTTAGCTTCTTGGTCAGCCTGGATGGCTGTTAGAGCGATTGTGTAAACGATGTCGTCTACTAGCGCGCCACGAGAAAGGTCGTTCACTGGCTTACGCATACCTTGCAGCATTGGACCGATAGAAACTAGGTCTGCTGAACGCTGTACCGCTTTGTACGTCGTGTTACCTGTGTTTAGGTCAGGGAATACGAATACTGTTGCTTTACCTGCTACTGGAGAGTTAGGCGCTTTAGAAGCGGCAACGTTTTCCATGATAGCTGCGTCGTACTGTAGAGGACCGTCAATCACTAGGTCAGGACGTTTCTCTTGAGCAAGTTTCGTCGCTTCACGTACTTTGTCTACGTCTGCACCCTTACCAGATTCACCAGTAGAGTAAGAGATCATAGCAACGCGTGGGTCGATACCGAATGCTGCTGCAGAGTCAGCAGATTGGATAGCGATTTCAGCAAGCTGCTCTGCTGTTGGATCTGGGTTGATCGCACAGTCACCGTAAACCAATACTTGGTCTGGTAGCAGCATGAAGAATACAGAAGATACGATAGACGCATCAGGTGCAGTCTTGATGATCTGGAACGGAGGAACGATAGTGTTCGCTGTTGTGTGAACAGCACCAGAAACTAGACCGTCAACCTCGTCGTTCTCAAGCATCATTGTGCCTAGGAATACAGAGTCTTGTAGCTTCTCGCGAGCAACAACTTCAGTCATGCCTTTCTTAGCACGTAGTTCAACTAGACGAGCGACGTAGTTCTCACGAACGGCATCAGCATCGATGATTTGAACGCCAGCGCCTAGCTCAACACCTTGCTGTGCAGCAACGCGCTTGATCTCTTCCGGGTTACCTAGAAGTACACATTCCGCGATACCGCGCTCAGCACAGATAGCCGCAGCTTTAACTGTACGTGGCTCATCACCTTCAGGAAGAACGATACGCTTACCAGCGCGACGAGCAAATTCTGTTAGCTGGTAACGGAATGCTGGTGGGCTTAGGCGACGAGACTTCTGAGTACCTTCAGTCATTGACTCGATCCAGTTGCCATCGATGTGACCAGCAACGTGCTCGTTGATGAACTCAATACGCTCTTTGTCGTCTGCAGGAACTTCGATAGAGAAGCTCTGTAGATTTAGAGAAGTCTGCCAAGTGTTACCTTGTGCTTTGAAGAGAGGTAGACCTGTCTCAAACGCAGGCTTACATAGCTCTTCAATTTCCGCTGGGATGTCGTAACCGCCAGTCAGAAGTACCGCACCGATATCAACACCGTTCATTGCTGCTAGAGAAGCTGCAACGATTACGTCTGGACGGTCTGCTGAAGTCACAAGAAGTGAGCCTGGTTTGAAGTGCTCAATCATGTTTGGCAGAGAACGTGCACAGAATGTGATGCTCTTGATGCGACGCGTGTTTAGGTCACCTTCGTTGATGATGTCAGCATTTAGGTGCTTAGCCATATCAACGGCACGAGTAGCGATTAGGTCAATGCTCCATGGCACGCAACCTAGTACACGAATTGGAGAAGTGTTGAAGATTTCCATCACTTTCATTTCGTTTTGCTTCGCGCAATCTGTCTCATCGAAGATTTCAGATAGGTCAGGGCGAGTACGGCCTGCTTCATCAACTGGCGCATTTAGCTTGTTGATGATGACACCAGAGATGTTCTTGTTCTTAGTACCACCGAAGTTAGAACATGCTACTTCGATACGCTCTTTAAGTTGAGCTGGGTTGTCGTTGCCAGGAGTTGCAACTAGAACAATTTCAGCACCTAGAGTCGCTGCAATCTCAGCGTTAAGCTGGTTTGCGAATGGGTGCTTACGAGTCGGTACTAGACCTTCGATTAGCGTTACGTCAGCATCTTTATTGATCTGGTTGTAACGCTCAACAACAGTTTCTAGTAGCTCATCCATGTTGTCGTTACCGATTAGGCTCTCAGTAACAGACATTTGCATTGGTTCGCCGATCTTCATATCGCTGTTTGTACTAACGATAGTTGAAGTTAGATCTGGCTGGTCACCGCCGCTGCGAGGTTGAGCGATTGGCTTGTAGAAAGAAACTTTAACGCCTTTGCGCTCCATTGCACGAAGCACACCCATGCTAACGCTAGTTAGGCCAACGCCTGCGCTAGTAGGGATAAGCATAATAGTACGGGACATTGATTAGGACCTCTAACTATATGATTAGGTAAGAACTCAGTTAAACAAATTGGGGTATTTTTGCTTATGAGAGCCCAGAAAAAAATCTGGCTAGCCCAAGGGCCAGCCAGATTAGAAAGGATTAAAGACCTGCTAGACGAGCAGTATCTTCAGCAATCACTAGTTCTTCGTTAGTCGAAACAACCATTGCTGGGATGCGGCTGTCAGCAGTAGTGATTACGCCTTCGCCACCGAAGCGAGCTTTAAGGTTAGCTTCGCCATCAACTTCGATACCGAAGATGCCTAGACGGTTAAGAACTAGCTCACGGATTGGAGCGCCGTTCTCACCGATACCGCCAGTGAATACGATAGCGTCTAGACGACCGTCTAGAGTTGCAGTGTAGCCAGCAACGTATTTAGCTAGACGACGAGTCATTACGTCCATTGCGCGAGTTGCTGCGTCTTCTTTACCGAAGTTATCTTCGATGTAACGACAGTCAGGAGTTACTTCAGTTAGACCCATTAGGCCAGACTCTTTAGTTAGCATCGTGTTGATTTGCTCAACAGAGTAACCTAGCGCGTCGTGTAGGTGGAAGATGATCGCAGGATCGATATCACCAGAGCGAGTACCCATAACTAGACCTTCAAGAGGAGTTAGACCCATAGAAGTGTCTACAGATTGACCGTTCTTGATAGCACATACAGAAGCACCGTTACCTAGGTGACAGTTGATGATGTTTAGCTCTTCAACTGGTTTGCCTAGACGCTCAGCAACTTCGCGAGCGATGAATAGGTGAGAAGTACCGTGCATACCGTAGCGACGGATACCGTGCTCTTTGTATAGGTTGTATGGAAGTGCGTATAGGTACGCTTCTTCAGGCATAGTTTGGTGGAACGCTGTATCAAATACTGCAGAGTTCTTAAGCGCTGGGAATGCTTTTTGAGCTGCTTTGATACCAACGATAGCTGCAGGGTTGTGAAGAGGTGCAAGAGTTGCACAGTCTTCGATACCTTTCAGTACTTCGTCGTCGATAAGAACTGACTTAGTGAATTTCTCACCACCGTGAACAACACGGTGACCGATTGCAGCAAGTTGCTCAGCAAGTTCTGGCTTAGAAGCAAGAATAGTTTCAACGATGAACGATAGAGCTTCGTCGTGAGCAGCGCCATCACCTAGTTGAGCTTCGTGCTTACCATCAAGTTTCCACTTGATGCGAGCTTCTGGAAGGTGAAGACATTCTGCAAGACCTGTTAGGTGCTCGTCGCCGTTGTCTGCATCAACAATAGCGAATTTAAGAGAAGAACTACCGCAGTTTAAAACTAAAACTAGCTTAGACATGGTTGACTACCTGTAAAAATTGTCTGAATTTAAATCAGTAATAGTGAAAATCAATCACAAGGATAGTAGACGGCTAAAAAACTGCTACTCACCTTGGTCAGAAACCTTGAATTTCCGTATAAATGGACCAACGTACTATAAACAAGTTGGCCTGCATTCCATGCAAAGTCGTCACAGAGTTGCCATAATTGTAAATAAGGGCAACAATGAGATTGAGAGTGCGCATAGAATAGCGATAATGGCTCAATATAACAAAAAAATTTGAAAAAATATTAACTCGGGTCAATTTTTTGCAGGATTAGTTGAATACGTTCAATTTTTTTTAAGAAAGATGGCGAAAGGGTACTGGGGAGGTGTCATGAGTAGACAAGTAGGATTTATCCATAGCATGAAAGATGGACAAAGCTACATGGACATTTGGCCGATGAAAAAGGAGCTCAATCTGCTTTTTCCTGAAGCGAGAGTCATCAAAGCGACCAAGTTTGCCGTCAAAGTGATGCCCGCAGTGGCTGCGATCAGTGTGTTGACCCAAATGGCGTTTCGAAATGCAGACGCGATGCCACAAGCCATCGTCGTTGCTCTGTTCGCGATCAGTTTACCTTTGCAGGGGATGTGGTGGTTAGGCCACCGTGCCAATACCCAACTGCCGCCTTCTCTAGCGGCATGGTATCGCGAGATCCACCAAAAGATTACCGACAGCGGATTTGCCCTTGAACCTGTCAAAAGCCAACCACGCTACAAAGAGCTTGCCAAAGTGCTTAACCGAGCGTTTCGTCAGCTAGATAAAAATTCGTTGGAACGCTGGTTTTAGAAATCGAGTTTCCCAGAGAAAAAAAGAGGCCCATCCATTGATGAGCCTCTTTTTTTCATAGGTTGTTCAGGCATCTAAATTACCTGAATTTCACGCAACATCATCTAGCTAAACATCGTGATGGCAGTTTCAGCTTCCACGTATTCTAAGCCGAAGGACTCAGCGACCTCTTTACAAGTGACTTTACCGTGAATCACGTTAAGCCCCTCAAGGAAACCACCATCTGAAAGCAGTGCTTCACGATAGCCTTTATTGGCGAGGCTAACGATATAAGGCAACGTTGCATTGTTGAGGGCGAATGTTGATGTGCGAGCAACTGCGCCAGGCATATTTGCCACACAGTAGTGAACGACTTCATCAACAATATAGGTTGGGTCAGCGTGAGTGGTCGCTTTTGAAGTTTCGAAACAGCCACCTTGGTCAATGGCCACATCAACGACAGCCGCGCCAGGTTTCATTTTGCTGATCATCTCTTTGGTCACCAGTTTTGGTGCAGCCGCGCCTGGGATGAGAACAGCACCAATCACGAGATCAGCCTCTAAAACGTGTTTCTCGATGGCATCGGTTGTTGAGTAGACAACTTTAGCTCGACCTTGGAACTCTTCATCAAGTCGACGCAGAGTATCAATATTACGGTCAAGTATCGTTACATCGGCACGCAATCCTACCGCCATACGAGCTGCATTTGCACCGACAACACCACCGCCGATAACGACCACTTTAGCAGGCTCAACACCCGGTACTCCGCCCAATAGTAAGCCTCTGCCACCGTGGGATTTTTCCAGTGTAAGAGCCCCTGCTTGGATAGACATTCGGCCAGCAACTTCAGACATTGGCGCTAATAGTGGCAAGCGACCCATATTATCTGTTACAGTCTCGTAAGCAATACAGACGGCTTTGCTCTTGATTAGCTCATCAGTTTGTGGAAAATCTGGTGCTAGGTGCAAATAAGTAAATAATATTTGCCCCTCACGGAGCATAGCTCGCTCGACCGCTTGAGGCTCTTTTACCTTAACGATCATATCTGCTGTGGCAAACACCTCAGCAGCAGTAGGAAGAATGGATGCGCCTACGGAGATGTAATCTTCATCTGAGAACCCGATGCCAGAACCAGCTTGGGTTTCTACAAATACTTGGTGACCGTGTGAGATAAGCTCTCGCACACTCGCAGGGATCATACCTACGCGGTATTCGTGGTTTTTGATTTCTTTAGGTACGCCAATGATCATCCTGACTCCTCATTATTTTATGGTTTTAACGACTATGTGTAGGGTAAAATTGTCGAATTAATTGCTAGTATAGGAAGATATTAGTAACATTTGATGCTAAATATTAAGAAGTTGTAGTATAAATTTTTGCAAGGAAGTAATAAGGTGGAATAAAAAATGGCAGATAATTACAAGAAGCCGTCCAAGGATCTAGACCGTATCGACCGTAACATTCTGAACGAGTTACAAAAAGATGGTCGTATTTCGAATGTAGAGCTATCTAAGCGTGTGGGCCTTTCTCCTACACCTTGTTTAGAACGTGTGCGCCGTTTGGAGCGTCAGGGATATATCACAGGCTATACAGCCCTACTAAATCCTCAGTTCTTAGATGCATCGCTACTCGTTTTCGTAGAGATCACGCTAAACCGTGGTGCACCAGATGTGTTTGAACAATTTAACACTGCGGTACAAAAGCTAGATGACATTCAAGAGTGTCATCTCGTTTCTGGTGATTTCGATTACCTTCTCAAAACGCGTGTATCAGACATGAGTGCATACCGCAAGTTGTTAGGTGACACACTACTGCGTTTGCCGGGTGTTAATGACACTCGTACCTACGTGGTGATGGAAGAAGTCAAACAATCGAACCAGCTGGTTATCAAAACTCGCTAAAAACTAGCACTTCCCTGATTTTCTGATGTTAATTCATTGGGTTTTTTAGGGCATTGTGTTTAAATCTTTCTGAGCGGCATTTAGCCGCTCAGTTTGTTTTTAGACTAAGGACTCGCTGAGCCAATACACCGTATTTGCTCACCATAAAGAATCATCATGTTCATGCAGAACAAAATAAAAACAGTGAAAACCATCGTCAAAACTGGCCAAGACAACCCGAAGCGCAAGCTGTCGGGACTTCAGCGTTTGCGTGAAGCAGGGCTTATTCTATTCATATTGGGTTCGGTGTTTCTCGCCATCTCACTCTTTACCTTTAACCCAGCCGACCCTTCATGGTCTCAAACCAGTTGGGATGCTAATGTTCAAAACTCCGGCGGGCGTCTTGGGGCTTGGTTAGCCGATACCATGTTCTTTAGTTTTGGTATTTTGGCCTACACGCTGCCGTTCATTATTGCCGTTGTCTCTTGGTTGTCATTACGTACTAGAGATGAAGACGAGGACATCGATTTTGTTATGTGGGGCACTAAGCTGATTGGTTTGGTGGCACTCATCCTGACGAGTTGTGGCTTAGCGGATATCAACTTCGACGATATTTGGTACTTTTCTTCTGGTGGTGTGATTGGTGATGTACTCACGAGCTTGTCTTTGCCAATGCTTAATGTTCTGGGCACGACGCTGGTGCTGCTGTTCCTGTGGGGAGCGGGCTTTACTCTGCTGACAGGACTGTCTTGGTTGACCATTGTTGAGTGGTTGGGAGAGCGAGCAATATTGGGCTGCCAGGCAGTGTTAAGTAAGCTACGCGGAGAAAAAAGCACGGTATACAAACCAAGGTTGCAAGATGACCAGCCAAGTTCAGACTTGAATGCGGATAATAGTATCGACCCTGAGCTGTCTTTTAACGCGAACCTTGATGACGACCCACTATCAAAGCAAACGCCGCCAAAAGCGGGAACAGAACGTCGTTACAACATTCATATGCCGGAGAGTACACCACAAACGACTCCGGTGCATCAACCCGCTGGAAAGCAGCCAGATGTTGCAGCTTCAATTCCGGCGTTTATCGAAACGACCCCCGTTGCAATCGAGCCTGCGATTGATTCACAAAATAGTGAACCAAGAAGCATTCAGTTAGGTGCGACAATTGCTGAGCTTGAGCAAGATGCGCTAGCGCATGACGATCTGGCGAGTGACGACCTTGCCGAGCACAGTACGGCTTCAACTCACATGTCGGCCACTGAGTTTGTAAATACACAGATGGAAGAGCAGAGTGTCGAACAAATGGGGGAAGTTGAGGTTCGAGTTCAAGTGGCAGACATTGAGGTGGATGAAGACGTTGAGGATCGCACGCCATCTTTCTCGAGCATTGATATTGAAGAGGAAGAGCAAAGTGTTATTGCCCCTTCGATTACCGACGTCGATGTAGAAGACGCGCAACCACTAGAAGTTGATGAGCCTGTTTCAGTCGAAGGCATGCCTTGGGCAGAAGAGCCAATCCCAACAGTTGAAGCTGAAGAGATCGGCGAAAACCAAGATCAAGACGTTGCTGCGTTCCAATCAATGGTGCAAGAGGCGCAGAGCAATATTGCTGCGCAACAGAACCCATTCTTGGTACAAAATGATGTCAACCTTCCGGTACCGACAGAACCAATGCCAACGCTGGAGCTCCTTTATCATCCAGAAAAGCGCGAGAACTTTATTGACCGTGAGGCATTAGAGGGTATTGCACGCTTGGTTGAGTCGAAACTGGCAGACTACAAAATTCAAGCTGAGGTTGTGGACATTTTCCCTGGGCCAGTTATCACTCGATTCGAGCTGGATCTTGCTCCAGGGGTTAAAGTAAGCCGTATATCAGGTCTATCGATGGACTTAGCTCGTTCATTGTCGGCGATGGCGGTACGTGTCGTAGAAGTGATTCCGGGTAAGCCTTATGTTGGTCTAGAGCTGCCTAATATGAGTCGCCAAACGGTGTTCTTCTCTGACGTTGTTGGCAGCCAGCAGTTTATTGAGGCTAAGTCACCGACAACGGTGGTTCTTGGTCAAGATATCGCTGGTGAAGCGGTCATTGCCGATCTTGCGAAAATGCCGCACGTTTTGGTAGCGGGTACAACAGGCTCGGGTAAATCGGTCGGTGTGAACGTGATGATTCTGAGTATGCTGTACAAGGCGACACCAGAAGACGTTCGCTTTATTATGATTGACCCGAAAATGCTTGAGTTATCAGTGTACGAAGGCATTCCTCATCTTCTGTCTGAAGTTGTAACAGATATGAAAGACGCATCAAATGCACTACGCTGGTGTGTAGGGGAGATGGAGCGTCGCTACAAGCTGATGTCAGCGTTGGGCGTACGTAACATCAAAGGATTTAACGATAAGCTCAAGATGGCGGCTGAAGCAGGGCACCCAATCCATGACCCACTTTGGCAAGCTGGCGATAGTATGGATGCAGAGCCTCCATTACTAGAGAAATTGCCATATATCGTGGTGATCGTTGATGAATTTGCTGACTTGATGATGGTTGTCGGTAAGAAAGTAGAAGAGCTGATTGCTCGTCTCGCGCAAAAGGCACGTGCGGCAGGTATACACTTAATTCTTGCGACTCAACGCCCTTCGGTAGATGTCATCACTGGCCTTATTAAAGCAAATATTCCAACGAGGGTAGCGTTCACGGTGTCAACCAAAACGGACTCTCGCACAATCCTTGATCAAGGTGGTGCAGAATCGCTATTAGGTATGGGTGACATGCTTTATTTACCACCGGGCTCAAGCCACACTGTTCGTGTTCATGGTGCATTTGCTTCCGATGATGATGTGCATGCGGTAGTGAACAACTGGAAAGCGCGTGGCAAGCCTAACTATATCGAAGAGATCACGAATGGCGATCAAGGGCCAGAGGGATTGCTGCCAGGTGAAACAGCAGAAGCCGACGAAGATACTGACCCACTCTTTGATCAGGTTGTTGAACATGTCGTTCAATCTCGTCGAGGCTCTGTTTCCGGCGTGCAGAGACGATTTAAGATTGGTTACAACCGAGCTGCGCGCATCGTAGAACAGCTCGAAGCACAAGGCATTGTTAGTGCTCCAGGCCATAATGGTAATCGTGAGGTTCTTGCTCCCGCGCCAAATCGAGATATGAACTAATTTGAATTGTGCTTCAGAAAGTAAAAACGCAGAACATGGAGATGCTCTGCGTTTTTTTATATTTGCAGACTAGCGAGCTATCTGCTTATCACCGTTAAGCGATTAGCTGAACATGCGCGGTTTGCTGACGAATTGCGAAACGACAATAAAGGCGAGAGCAATTAAATTACCGGCAAATATGACAGCTAACCACTGTGGCATTGATAGCCCTAGAAACTCCCAAACAACCTTGCTGCAATCACCATACGCCTCGAACATCCAAGGAACCCACTGGTTTAGTGGTGCCCAATCAGGGAAGTTAACGAATAGGTCACAGGTTTTAAAAGGTGACGGGTTAAACTGATAATCAACGTGCTCGAGCGAGAGCATCAATCCTTTGTAGGAAGAGAACCCCCAGCCCGCTAAACCTAACCAGCGTATGACAGGATTTCTTGGGGCGATGGCTCCAATTAGAGCAGCAACCGCAATACCTAGCATTGCCACTCTTTCGTAAATACACATCACGCATGGTGCGAGCAACATGACATGTTCAAAGTAAAGTGCAGTCACTTCAAAAGCGAGGATGATGAAGAACAATAAAAGCCACGAGAGACGGCTTTTAGAGAAAGTTTGAAGAGAGTAGAGGAATCGCACACTAAATCCTTGTTAATAAAAAAACTCTGATTACTCAGAGCTTTTTAACGTGTAAAAGTTTCTAACGCAATGAAAAATTAGTGTCCGTGGGACATAACTGCGTCTGACATCGCGCCAGAATGGTGTGTAATCCATCCTACATCATAAAAATGTGCGGTGAGTGGCTCGAGGAAGAAGATAATCCCAATGAAGCCCACGATCGCCAAAACGATGGTGTAAGGCAGTGCCATGATCACCATTCGACCATAAGAGAGGCGAATGAGTGGAGCGAGTGCTGACGTTAGTAGGAACAAGAACGCAGCCTGACCGTTTGGCGTTGCAACAGAAGGTAGGTTAGTACCTGTGTTGATCGCCACCGCGAGTAAGTCAAACTGGTCGCGATTAATCACGCCTTCCACTAGCGCTGTTTTTACCTCGTTGATATAAACAGTGCCGACAAACACGTTATCAGAAACCATGGATAGCAGGCCATTCGCCACGTAGAAAAGCGCAAGCTGTGTACCACTGTCTTCGATGTGAAGTACGGTATCAATGATTGGTGCGAATAACTCTTGGTCAATGATGACAGCAACGATTGAGAAAAACACAGCAAGTAGTGCGGTGAAGGGTAGGGCTTCTTCAAACGCCTTACCCATAGAGTGCTCTTCGATAACACCGGTGAAGGCGGTTGCTAGAATGATCACTGAAAGACCAATCAAGCCCACTTCAGCGACGTGTAGAGCAAGGCCTAGGATCAACCAAACGGCAATTGCCCCCTGAATCCAAAGCTTTGCAATATCTTGTTTGGTGCGCTTTTTACGCTGCTCGTTATCAAAATCAACAAGGATTTGACGTACGTTATCAGGTAGCTGAGAACCGTAGCCGAAGACTTTGAGCTTTTCCACCATCACACAAGTCAAAATACCGCAGAAGAACACGGGTAGCGTCACAGGCAGCATACGCATGATGAACTCACCGAAGTCCCATCCCGCCTGGCTGGCGATCACTAAGTTTTGAGGCTCTCCAACCATGGTCGTTACACCACCTAATGCTGTACCAACACCCGCATGCATTAACAGTGAACGAAGAAACGCGCGATAATCTTCCAGGTTCTCACGCGTGAGTTCGTTAAGTTGATCATCCTGAGTGTGGTCGTGTTGAGCATTAGAGCCCTTGCCTGACACAACTTTGTGGTAAATAGCATAGAAGCCGACGGCAACACTGATGATAACGGCAATAACTGTCAGTGCATCAAGGAAGGCGGATAAAAACGCAGCGGCAAAACAGAAGGCGACAGAAAGAAGAACTTTAGAGCGAACACCAAGCAGGATCTTGGTGAAAATGAATAGCAGCAATTCTTTCATGAAGTAGATGCCTGCGACCATGAAGACCAACAATAGAAGAACCGGTAGGTTCATTTGGATTTCATGGTAGACCTGATCAGGGCTTGTCATACCGATCATAATGGCTTGAATAGCCAAAAGACCACCAGGTTGAAGTGGGTAGCACTTTAACGCCATCGCGAGAGTAAAGATAAATTCTGCGACTAACAGCCAACCAGCAATGAATGGATTAACAAAAAAGAAAACAATAGGGTTGATGATTAAAAATGCAATTATGGCAACTTTGTACCAATCTGGCGCTTTACCAAGGAAATTCTTAATAAAGGCGTTTCCAAGCGTCATTGGCATAGGAAATACTCACATGTTGTTTAAATAGACTGAATTAACAAGTGAATGCCGGCTTAAACAGTGACTTAGAAAAACAACAACCCGTGAATTATGGTCTTGCCAAGTCACTCCCTGTGACATTCATTTGAAGAACGAATTCGCCCGCAACTCTACCGACCTTCTTGTGTTAGTCAACGTTTTTTTAACAATCTACTCATGTTTAGGTAGGCATTTCGTACTGAAACGCGATCCAAGCCACGAGATTGAGAAAAATAGGGTGCTTAGAGCCAAAAAATATTGGGGCTTGCGCGAGAATGTAGATGAGATAGCACCTAATTAACAGCGCTGAATTTAGCAATGTAATATTGCAAAATTGTTGTTTTGGGTGTTTATAAGTAAAAGCGTGAATAGATATCTAAAAATACAGGTTTATATGAGCGATTAATCTGCTTTAATTCTATTTTACTTGTTTTGTTGTATTACAAATATCATGTGCTATTCGAGATGGTGAAATTTATTTCTTCACAACTCTTAATCTTTATTAACTTTGCAGGAAGCGAGCTTGTAAGTAGAGTGTAAACTCTAATTGTTAGGGTGTTGAAAGATTCTTAAGACTTTGTTTTCGCATCAACTGATCTAGTGGTATGATGAGTCGAATTGTCACAAAAAGAATTGGATCGAGCTTAATGGTTATTAAGGCAAAAAGCCCTGCGGGATTTGCAGAAAAATACATAATTGAAAGTATCTGGAACGGTCGTTTTCCACCAGGTTCTATCTTACCCGCTGAACGTGAACTGTCTGAACTGATAGGTGTAACTCGAACGACTCTACGCGAAGTGCTGCAACGCCTTGCTCGTGACGGTTGGTTGACGATTCAACACGGTAAACCAACCAAAGTAAATCAGTTTATGGAAACCTCAGGTTTGCATATTTTAGATACGCTGATGACGCTTGATGCCGACAATGCGACGTCGATTGTCGAGGACCTACTTGCCGCGCGTACCAATATCAGTCCTATCTTTATGCGTTACGCCTTTAAAGCCAATAAAGAGGCATCAGAGCGCACGATCACTAGCATTATCGAATCATGTGAAAGTTTGCTTGCCGCTGAATCGTGGGATAGCTTCTTAGAAGCCTCTCCATATGCAGATAAGATCAAACAAGAAGTGAAAGACGATGGCGAGCGTGACGCTGAAGTTCGTCAAGCAAACTTGGTTGCACGTACTTTTAACTTCTATGACTACATGTTGTTCCAGCGTCTTGCGTTCCATTCGGGTAACCAAATTTATGGTCTGATATTTAATGGCCTACGCAAGCTATATGACCGTGTAGGTAGCTACTACTTCTCAAATCCTCAAGCACGCCAGTTGGCGTTAGATTTCTACAAAAAGCTGCTTGAAATTTGTGAGACAGGTGATCGCGATGAGATCCTACATGTTGTGCGCAAATACGGTATAGAGAGTAGCCTAATATGGAATCAGATGAAGACCACACTACCATCAAACTTTACTGAAGATGACGCTTAACTCGTGAGTTAATTCAGAGTTCGCTTCTTAGATGGAAAGACCCCGCATATAAATGCGGGGTCTTTTTTATCATCAGTGAGAGGGTGGGCTAACTGTCAATGTGCGCTTCTACGCCACCAGCGCCTTGGAACCATTGTGTGAGATGAGTACGCAGGTCTTTAAGCTCATCAGGGCCGATCAAAGCCAGTCCCAAGTCTTCTGCACGAGTAATGTCGTTATAGCGCAAAGGTCTAAAACTCACGAGCATCGCTCTTGCTTGTAGGCCACCTAGCAGGTCTTTGAGCGATTCAAGTTTGTATAGGGTATCATCACCATCATCACGCATGCCCTTGGTTTTACACTCGATAATGTGCAGCTTGTTATTCACTACCGAGGCCACATCCAGTTCATTGCGCACCTCTCTATCACCTAATTGGCGGTATACCTGCACGTTGAGAGAGCGGTCTTGGATGGTAGGCATTGTGTCTTGAATCTGTTTTACAGTGCTGTGAACAAGCGTTTCTAGCCACTCTCCATTGGAGAATCTGCGGGCATCTTCACTTACAAACGTCAAAACACCATTTTCGTAACTGGCAATTTTTGCTTCCACGAGATCATCGAGCAACATATTGAGTTCACGATATCCTTGCTGCTTTTCAGAAAGCGCCACGTCTAAGCACTGCTCTTTTCGACATGTTGTCGCTAGATAGTTGAGTGTGGCAAGGCCAGGCCCGAGTTCGAGTGCGTTGCTTGCCCATTTTTCTCCCAGTTGGTAGAGCTTTTGGTCAAGCAGTGGCGGCAGTTCATAGTCGTTAAACTCAGCACGAGCACCAAAAATGGTTAAGTAATCTGAAATAGTGATGTGGTCTTGAACCTGGGCATTTTTCATGCCATCGGGGTAAAGCCAACACAGTGTATCGCTATTGGGTTCGACAACAAAAATAGGCCAACGGTAAGAGCGGAACACTTCGTATACTGACAACAAGCGGTGTCTTAAGCCACAGCTGGCATTGAGCTTAATATTTTCACCGCGCTGTTTGAGTGTTTCTGCGAGCTGTGTGACAGACTGTTTAATCAAAGAAGAGTTGGTCACATCAGGAATAGGGTAGAACTCGGAAGTAATCTCGCGTTTAGCCAACACGCTGGATAAGCGCTGAAACATCGTCTCTTGGCTCTGGTCGCCAATAAATACGATGTGACGACCAACACTGCGGTCGTCAAGTAGGGGGGTAACCAGACGGATAGGGTCTTGGTCGATAATCCCAACATGAATTGCCATAATTATCCTCATTATTATAAAACGGCTTATAAGTGAGTATCGTCTTATGAATGCACATGATGTCCTAGCCTGAACTCAGTGCATTATTGGGGTGCACTTTAATAGAGGGTCGCACTGTCCAAAGCGATGCCTCTGGGCAAAATAGATAACGAATACTCATAAGAGATATAAAGGCGAGAGCGAAAAAAAACAAGGGTGGTCATCAAAGATGACCACCCTTTTACGTTGTTTGCACAAAATAAACTTGTTACGAGGGCTGCACTCTCAACCCTTAGAGTTTAAAACGGTGCACAAGTTCACTTTGAGTTTGAGCTAAACGAGTTAAGTTAACACTGGTTTGAGCGATTTCTGACATCGCTTGGTAGCTCTCGTCAGCGATTGAGTTGATTTCTTCGATATTGCGAGCAATGCCAGCCGTTGTTTGACTTTGTTCTCCAGCAGCTTGAGAGATGTATGAGCTCATTTGGCTAATCTCTAGTATTAGCGCTTGGATCTCTTCCATCGCACTGTTTGCACTCGAGGCTTGCTGAACGGAGCGCTCCATATCGCTCATGCAACTCTCAATGACTGAGCTCGCAGACGACGAGCTTGTTTGAAGGTTGCTGATCATGTTTTCAATTTCGGTGGTTGACTCAGTCGTTCGTTGTGCAAGGACACGAACCTCATCGGCAACGACAGCAAAGCCGCGACCTTGCTCCCCTGCGCGTGCCGCTTCAATCGCTGCATTAAGGGCGAGTAGGTTAGTCTGTTCAGCGATGTTGCGAATCACATCTAGAATAGAGCCAATTTGGCTACTCATTTTCTGCAGCTCGCCAACAGCATCAACAGAGTCGTTTAGGCGGGTCTCTAGCTGATTAATCGTGCTGATGTTTTCGCTCATGATCTGACGACCAGAGTCTGAAGCGGTCTCCACTTCTTTCACCATCGAAAGCGAGCTTTGAGCGCTGTTTGCTACTTCTTGTACAGAGTGTGACATTTCTGTCATCGCAGTCGCCACGCTCGAGGTTTGCTCACGTTGTGTATTCAAGCTGCTCTTTGCACCGTTAGAGGTACTCTCATTACTTGAAGCGGTTTGAGTTAGTTCATCTGATGCACTGTTCAAACGCTGCAATATGTCATGCAAATTGTCAGCAAGTGAGTTGATGTGTCCACTTACACGGCTAAATTCGTTGTTGTAGCGAATCTCGATACGGTTAGTGAGGTCACCCTCTGTCAGGCTCTCAAGTGACTTTAGGATACGAGTTAGAGGCTCACGCACACTGTTGGCAATGTGATAGCCAATCGCAGTCGCCATCACGACAACCAGTACCAGTGAACCAATACTGCGAATAACACCTTGATCGTATACGTTGCCCGCTTCTACTAATGATGCTTCAAGCCCAGAAGACGCGGCGGCATTAAACGAGTTAAGCACCGCCATCGCTGAGTCGATGTCAGCGGCAAGGTTCGCGATGTTTTCATAGAGAGCGTAACGTGATTGCAGATATTGACTATGTTGGTCTAAAACACCACCTTTCTGGCCGATGTCTTGAGTGAAGGTTTCCACTGAGTTACCAAAGTTGTCTTTTAGGCGAGGCATCTGGTTAGCCAAACCGTTGAAAGAGTAATTAAGGTGAGTAACCGCCTTTTTGTTGGCATCCACGGCTTCTAGTACAAAGTTTACATCGCTGCTTGAAAGGGCGTCAGAGGTGATCACTTCCGCATCGCGTAGCTTAATGAAGTAGCTTTTCGCTAAGAACTTCACTGAAGCACTTTCTGCATCATCCACGTACTCTTTCATGCCAACGCTGAGTTCTGTGTGCAGACGTTGGAAGCGACGAGTTGATTCTTGAACGGCTTCTTGAGCTGCAAACATCGCAACGTAGTTATCCATTGCTACATTGGCTTCAGTAAAGTAGCGCGTCTCAAGCTCTTTAAGTTGTTCAATCTGTTGTGAAAGTTGGGCGTTGTTACCACTGATTGATGTTAGGTCACGGAAGGCAGTATCAAATTCAGCACGTGCTTGATTAAACTGCTCACGAGCCTCTGCCATTCGTTCTGGGTTTTCTGTTGTAAGGTAATCTTTAAATGATTTATCTGCGGATAGAAGGCGCACTGATGTTTCATTTGATTGAGAAACAAGGGGAAGTGCAACATCAGAAACCGACTTGAAGTTGGTATGGATTTGGTTCATGCCACTGATCATCATGTAAGTCGAAATGACAAACAAGGTGATGATAATTGCAAAACCGGCATACATACGACGTATAACCGAGCCTTTCATTTTTCTCTCCATGTATAACAACGAATATCAACCAAAGCGGCTGAAAAATAAAAATCTTGAATAGTTTTTGTGTATATCAAAGATTTGCGTAGTGTAAATAGAATGCTGCGCACGTTTTTTGACGAGCTATACAATTATTTCATCTAGTTTCACACAATGTTGATAAATGAGTCATTGGGCAAGGTTGTATATGCATCAAGTCCTGTTGGTTGTATGTAAATTAAACAGGCTTGCCGAAGGGGGCAGGGCATGGCTACCGCATATTGTGCTTTGACAGCAGATGACGCATACTCAAACCTAAAGTTTTGTTTAATTTCAAGGAGCTCTCATGGCTGAAGAAACCATATTTAGTAAGATCATTCGTAAAGAGATTCCATCGGATATCGTTTATCAAGATGATCTTGTCACAGCCTTCAGAGACATCACCCCACGTGCTCCAGTTCACATTTTGATCATCCCTAATAAGCTTATCCCGACCGTTAATGATATCGAAGCTGAAGACGAGCTCGTGATGGGACGTCTATTTACAGTGGCAAAGAAAATCGCTAAAGAAGAAGGCATTGCTGATGATGGTTTCCGTCTTATCATGAACTGCAACTCTCATGGTGGACAAGAGGTGTACCATATCCACATGCACTTGGTGGGCGGTCGTCCACTCGGTCCTCTATTAATGAGCTAATATTGAACCTAAGCACTGTTATTTAAGGTGCTTAGGTGTTTTATCCAGATGGAGCTTCCATTGAAGTCATACTCTCGCAAAGCAGTATTGCTGCTGGCAACGGTAGGGTTAGTTGCTTGTAGTAACTTGTCTGTGAGTAATTTATTCAGTCACTACTCTGTGACCAATCAATCCACCAGAAATGCACTCGTGCAGGGCGATTATAGTGCAGCACAAAAATCGCTTGAAAGTCGTGCTGATCAAACCATGTTGGGCAGCTTTGAGTTAGGACGCGTCTCTTTCTTAAATGAACAAGAAGCCTTGAGCCTATCATCTCTGCAGCGCGCTGATACTCAAGTGCGTCAATGGCAAGACAAGCCCGTCATTTCTATTACTGATAGCTTATCGAGTGCTGGTGCTTTAGCCGTCAACGACAATTTAACCGATTACCACCCGCGTGATTACGAACTGGGCTTTCTTCACCTTTACCTTGGCCTCAACTATATTTATAGCAATGATTTAGAAGGAGCTTTGGTTGAGATTCGACGAGCAAATCAAGTTCAAGAAGCTGCCAAGCAGAAACGCGAGAAAAGCCTTAAGTCAGCGGAAAGTGAGCTCAAATCTCAAGGTATCCAGCCTAATTTGGGGACGGTTTTATCTCGATACCCAAATGCGGGGAAGAAGCTACAAGCCGTTCAAAATGGTTATCTGTTTTATTTATCTGCACTGCTTTACGAAGCAGAGCGAGATTTGAACAGTGCGTATGTTGATTATCGACGCGCCCTAGCCGTGATGCCAGATAATCAGGCCATTATTGATGGTGCGCGAAGAGTTGCAAGAAAACTCGGTATGCGTCAGGACTTAGAGCTGCTCGAAAAAGAGTATGGTCAAACACCAGTACTCAAAGATGGGCACGTTAGAGTGATTGTTGTGGAGGAGCGTGGCGTCGTTGAGGCAATGAAAGGTTGGCGTTTAGATTTACCTATCTATGACAGTCGCGACAACGGTACGATTTATTCTATTGCATTGCCATATTATACCGGTCAGTCACAACAGTCTTGGCCGCCACTGATGGTCAACGGCTTTTCAAGCTCTGGGGATTTGTTAGTGGATGTTGATGCAATGGCTCAACAGGCGCTGTCGGAGGAGATATTGGGCACCGTGACTCGACAGGCGATTCGCGTTTGGGTGAAAGACCGAATCCGTAAGCGATCTGCGGGTGATGATGATGTCGGCAACGCGTTATTCAGTGTATGGAATGCAGTGACAGAGCAACCCGATACACGCTCATGGCAATCTCTACCTCAGTATGTAGTGGGTAGTGAATTACGCATTCCCGCTGGAGAGCAAACGGTACGTGTAGACGGGGTGGAGTATCCGTTTACGGTTGAAGCGGGAAGAACAGTGTTACTTTGGGTTTCTCGACACGGTAATCAGCCAGTAGTTTGGCACAAGCAGTTAGGTAATTTGTAATGAAAAAATGTCTGGTCGCATTAATGTTGGTTGTTTTGGCTGGGTGTTCGACACCGACTGCCGGACTCAGAATCGACAGTAAACAGCAGAATGTCATCTTTGGTGACAATGTTTTAGGGCAACGTCTACAAGTGAACGACATTATTACTACTGAGGTAGATGGTCGTGTAAGAGGCGTTGTTACTCTAGAGAGCTTCTACAAAGGTGATCAAAATATTCAGTACCGTTTCTATTGGTATGATGATCAAGGCCTAGAAGTGAACACCAAACTAGGACCATGGAAACAGATGGTGGTTCGTGGTGAAGAGATTGTAACTATTTCTGAGGTGACGGTGAATCCAAACGGCCGTCAGTTCCGAGTTCAAATTAGACAAGCAGACTAGTTTTCGTCGAACGTCAGTCTCTTCGAAAAGAAAGCTTCGTCGAAACGTCGCTTAATTTAAAACAGGAAATTAAAATGAAAAAAAGTGTTATTGCAATGCTCGGCCTTGCCGTCATTCTTGGTGGTTGTTCAAACAAGGTGAGCTACGGTGATGCACAAGCCGTTGAAACCACCACGATTGATTTTGGTTCAACCGATTTACAAACTATCGTAGGTGAAATGGTCGATAGCATGCTGATGTCTGGCTCTGTCGCGGCAATCACCCGTGATGAGCGTCCAATTGTTTTTGTTGAGCGTATCAAGAACAAAACGCCTGAGCACATTGATACAGAGTCAATCACTGACAGTATCAGTACCAAAATGCTTAACTCAGGGAAGTTCCGCTTCGTTGATATGGATCGTGTGGAGTCAGTACGTGACCAGCTAAATTTCCAAAATAATGATGAGCTCGTGAATCAGAGCACGGCCATTCAGTTTGGTAAAATGGTGGGGGCGCAATATATGTTGTACGGCAACCTATCAAGCATTAATAAGCAAGCGGGCAACGATAAAGACGTTTACTACAAAATGACAATGCGCCTGATGGACTTGGAAACAGGCCTTATTGAGTGGGCAGACGAGACTGAAATTCGTAAGCAGCAATCTAAGAGCTTCCTCGGGTTGTAATTCGATCTCTTTAAAAAGGCCGTGCTAACTGTGGATCAGTTCAAATAGCACGGCCTTTTTATATTCGGGGCTCAACAGTTTACGCCGATGAACGCCAAGAATAATCAATAGCAAAATCATACCTCTATCAACTCATCACCAGAGTGAATAGTCCTTTTCTTCACAGCCCTAGCGAGTAGCTTGTGGCATTGAATAAGTCACGCATACCTGTGTATTTGAACGGTTAAATTTTGACTTATCGCCTATCATTTGTGATAAAGAGATCACTTTTTGGCAATCAGCCAAACCAATTCCATTCACATTTCATTTTAAACCTTATCAATCATGGTAGATTGAAGGTAGAAATGCTGAATTACCGTATAGAGTGCACTTCAGTGTGTACTCCAGAGAAAAAACAAGGGAATGCCTTATGATTATTTATTTGCATGGTTTTGATTCAACAAGCCCTGGTAACCATGAAAAAGTACTTCAGCTGCAGTTTATTGATGAAGACGTTCGCTTTATCAACTACAGCACGCTCCACCCAAAGCATGATATGCAGCACCTTCTGAAAGAAGTATCGAAGGTGATTGAACAGTCTGGAGATAAAGATGCTTTAATCTGTGGGGTTGGACTTGGCGCATACTGGTCTGAACGTATTGGTTTCTTGTGTGGCATCAAACAGGTGATGTTCAACCCAAACCTTCACCCTGAAATCACGATGCAAGGTCGCATTGATCGCCCTGAAGAGTACGAAGACATCGCGACGAAATGTGTAGAAAAATTCCGTGAAAAGAATAAGTCCAATTGTATGGTAGTGTTGTCTCGTGAAGATGAGATCCATGACAACACCAAGACCGCTGCGGAGTTAGAACCCTACTACCAAGTAACTTGGGACGATACCCAAACTCATAAATTCAAAAAGATCTCCCAGCATCTTCAAGCGATGAAGGCGTTTAAAGAGGCGTAATCATGCGAATGCTTTGCTCGTGATGACGTGAGGCTAAGCGAGTATGGAGTGATTCTTTTTTAGGGAGCGAAGTCATTAAGCTCCCTTTTTCATTACAAGTCAGCGATTCCTTGTTAGGGCAACAAACTTAATGATTTCAACTGCCTGAGTCATGCTCAGTTCATACGAGTGATAAAGGTTTGCTCGTCATCCACGAAAGCCACAAACCCGCCATGATAGATAAACACACGACCACGTCCCTCAACTAAGCAGGCTAGCTGTGGGTTCATGTCTTCTAGATTATCCTTGCTTTGAAAAGTGCCTGTATCGGTGATTACACCGCTGAGCTTAGGCAAAAATCCATAAGCTCGTTTAGCTTGGTCAATCAAGCTCAGTTCACTCGCAGCAGAGAAGCAAGAGGGGGTCGTTCCAGCGTCTTCGATAAATAGAGGTTTCAGCTCTTCGAAAGCGGTAATAACTAACCAGTCGATGCCGTTAACATGATGGATAAACATAGAGTTTCTCGATAATTCTGATGCGCAGATCTTATCATTATTAGCGGCTGAGTATAGGAGAGATTTAGGTGTAAAGGGCAGGTGAGTTTTTGCCATCCCTGGCCGAGTGATTTATTTACCCAGCAAAGGCCGCTTGTACCTCTTTTACATCACTTTCAACTTCAGACTTTTTAACGTAACGAATGTCGTCTTTAAGTAATGCTAGGTTGTGTTCTGCTTCGTTTAAGCTGTCTGCCATGGAATCAATAGATTGCTGCTGGCTCTCAATATGACCATGTAGAGTACAAGATTCAACAACACCAGATGGTGCATGAGTGGCGTTTTGCTCACAAGCTTGTTGAATTGGATCAGCGTGTGCTGTCGCTACTAGACCAAATGTTAATGCTGCAAGTGCGATGATTTTTTTCATGTTGATAATCTCTTTTGGTTAAGTCGGTGCGGGCCGTTTTAGTATGGCTCCGTGTTGGTACGGGGGCATTATGGTGAAGTGTGGAGGATAGGAGTTGCCATTTTACGCCACACAAGATCTTCCTTAAAGCTGTGTATTGTTTAGGCGGCGACGGGGGATACTTGAATTCACTAATCCAGCCATAATCGGTAACAGGTTTCATCTCCTCACTTCGGTAGGGGAGTGCTATCATAACGGCTAGTTATTATTTTATAGGTCGCTTTGCTTTTGATTAGCGCAACTTTCCATCGTAGCCGTCATGTCCTTTATTACATGTGGCATCGCCTTCGTACCTCTGGGTTTCAGATGTTAACGAGTTTTCTCTTGGTGCGAGCGACGCTGCTGACTCTTTTCGTACCGCTTGATCTATGGTTAACCTCACAACTGATGCAGTTGCATGGCGTAAGTGCAATTGCCAATCAAGAGCTGTTGTCTTTTTTCTTATCGCCGATTGGTTTTTTGCTAAGCTTGTGGGTGGTGACGCACCTAAGTTTTGCCTTTTTCGTTGAGCACTCCACCATCAGTATTTTGTTGGCGCAGCATGATGTGGGTAAGCGTTCTATTCTGGATACCTTCGGGTTACTGGTCCAGCGAAGCTTTAGGGTGGCTAAGGTGTTACTGGCGCAGTCTTTTGGCATCAGTTTACTGTTAGCGATAGTGCTTTGGTGTGGTCGGTGGATCTATGGCTTGGTATTGAGTGATTGGGACATCAACTACTACCTCGATAATCAAGCGAGTGCTTTATGGTTTGCTGTGGGTTTATTGGTACTCGCGACACTGCCAGTGGTTCTTTTCGTTTTAAGATATTGGGCAAGCTGGTGGTTGGCTCTACCTTTGAGCCTATTTCAAAACTGCACGCAGTGGGAGCTCTTTAAACAAGCAAAGCGATTGAGTGCGGCTATTTATCCCCATATTCTCATTGGGCACCTTATTTGGTTGTTTGCTCGAGTTGCCATTGCTGCCATGTTTGCGGCGGGGCTGCTGTTCTTACTTAACCCTATCTTAAATTGGGCAACCACTGACCCAGAGCGATATCCGTGGCTGATGCTTGCTGGTGCATTGCTGTTTGGTGTTGCGTTGCTGCTAAGTTTCTTTGATCGCTTTATTTATGCCAGTTGCCAGTATTACGTGCTGCGCTTGCAAACAAAGCGCCTCAAGCTAGTTAATGAACAGGCTCGATTTATCGGTTTGAAGCAAGATACCAACCGACGTATGTTGATGATCGTGGCAATGGTGTCGTTGGTATCTGTTGCTAGCTACAACGGCTATAGTGACATTAAGCAGTTTGTTGAGCATGTACAAACTGATGGTTCTGGTTACGTCATATCTCATCGCGCAGGGGGTTTTAAATACCCAGAGAACAGTGAGCAGGGCATTCAATACTCAATTGAACTCGGAGTTAAAAGTGCTGAAATCGATGTACAGTTGACCCAAGATGGGCAAATTGTCGTCTTCCACGACCGCGATTTAGGGCGCATGATCGGTTCTCCTCTCATTGTTGAAGAATCAACGTATTCAGATATCGTGGCGGTTTATGAACAGCAAGGTCAAACCCCACCGCCTTTACTGAGGGAACTGCTTGATCAATATGCAGATGATATTGAGTTTAACATTGAACTTAAACGCTATAATCGGAGCCTCGATTTAGCGGTGGCAATGGCGCAACTCCTGCCGAATTATCAACAAGCGATGATCGTTTCGAGTCTAGACAGTGAGTTGCTTGCCTACACCATGGAAATGATGGCGGCCCAGAAACCCGAACAGTTACCCGAACAGCTTCTTGAACAGCTAACTGAACAGCTTCGCTATGCATTAATTTACGCAGCAGCAGTCGGCGAGTCGCAATTAGAGCGTGAAGTGGATTTGCTTATGGTCAGTGGGCAGTGGCTAACGGCATGGCGGATCTTAGAGATTCAGCAAAGGGGGCAAGAAGTCTTGGTGTGGACGATCAATGACTCGGCCACCATGCAGCGAATGTTTTTGTTGGGTGTCGACGGAATAATTACCGATGAGCCGAAACTTGCTATTGAGGCTAAAGCGGCGATCAAAGAGTTAGATTTTTCGGATCGTGCCTTACTCACCCTAAGGCATTGGTTATCACTCTAGTAAATGTTTGATTTGTCGCTTTGCGAGCAACTTAACTGCTCGTTTTTAGGGCTTTGATATACTGCAAGAACACAGTTCTGAAAGGTGCAATAAGAATGTCAAAAGTTTCCAAAATACCTAACGAAGATAAGCTGGTTAAAAAGGCGCTGGAAGTGGGTTTTAAGATGGCTAAGATGCAGGGAATTGAGCTGCCTGCATCTTCTCAACCGATTAAAATCAAGGCAGTGTATCTGTTTTTGGTGGAGGTAAATCAAATCACACCGCTGCCAGAAAGCAAACTTGATGGAGCAAACATCAAGAAGCGACTTGCGATTTGGTTACATAATGCCTTGCCAGAAGGTGACCCTCTAAAATAACCACCGCTTTATGGTGTGACTCAGAGTCCTAACTGCTTTCGAGAGCCACCATTTCATTTTCTGGTGGCTCTTTTACTTGGCTACTCGAAAGATGGTTAATGATACGGTGCTCTTTTTCGGTGAGTTTTAAGTTCAAATTTGCTTGTGTCTGTGGAATCGGCACAGAGCGGCGAAACCAATTATTGAGCGCTCGAGTCATGCTGTGTTTTACCACCGAGCCGTCTTTAATATTCATTAATAAAGGCTTAGCTAATCCCTGCAGGTTGATGATGTTATCGACCCCAAGAGTCTGAGCGATTTCATCTCGAAGTGGCAGAGTGTCATGCTCGCCCATCTCACTGGCGATATAGAGCCAGATGTAGGCAACGGAGTTTTTTCTACCCATCCATAGCTTGCCAGCATAGAGCATGGCTTTTGTGTTACCTTGCTCAGACGCGCGCTCAAACCAGTATGCAGCACGCAAGGTATCTGTCTCGGTACCCACGCCATCAAGATAATGAAAGCCCACGCGGATCATACCTAAAGGTGAGCCCAGTCTTGCGGCGATTCTATTCCAATGAATCGCCTTATCTATATCTTGCTGTGCACTGTCACCTGATTGGTACCAGTGTCCTAAAAACAAAATAGAGTCGATATGTTCTTGAGTTGCCGCGTGTTCTAGCCACTCTATCGCCTTGTCTGGATAGTTCATCATGCTCTCTTCACCGAGTAACATAATCGAGGCTCGATAGGTCGCATCTAGATCGCCACTGATCCCCTTACTAACCTGGGTCCAAAAGCGAAGTTTATCCTTTAATACAAGGTTATCAGGGTGCAATTGACAGATACTAATGATCGCTTTGATTGCCGATGCACTGTTGAGAAAGCCTGCTTTTTCATACCATTTAAGAGCATCGACATAATTGTTGCGTTTTTCTGCTTCCTTGGCGGCATAGAAAATACTTGGAATATGGCCAAACTCTGCCTTCGCCAATCGCTCTTGCTTCTCTTGTTCTAGTGATTTTGCAAGCACCTGTTTATATAGCTTATCTTTGTCTCTTTTTTCCTGTTCAAGGCGAGCTTTACGTAGGGATAAGGAGTAGACCCACACAAACATGGAGATCAGTGTCAGGGCTAATAATCCGATAATAGTTTCAATCATTGTTAGTGTCGGGTGGCATTGATTTGTTTATGAAAGCGTATTTGATATTGACCTCACTTTTGGGCTTAGTAACTGTGTTGTCGTTCCACTCGCAACTTCAGCTTGGTTTTGCATTCATCAATTAACCATAGGTCAACCGCGTTTCTCATCGCAAGTTCATCGTTGTCGTCAAGAGAGGTTTCGCCTCGTTCATAAGAGTTGAGTATCTGCTTCATGTAAAAAATTAGCGCTTTGACGGCAAAGGGCGTTCCATTTTTTTGCTCATAAGCAAGCTCTTGTAGAAGCGCTAATATAGACTCACGGTCCATTGGTGATTCCAATAGTGAAAAGTCGAAGAATGTTAATAAATACGGGGTTTAGTGGCTGTTCTTTTAGGAACACTTACTTATGTTTAGTGAAACTCTCTCGAGTGGCTATTGAGTTGGCCAAGCTTGTCGCTCATATCAATCAATCGTCCAGCGATGACATGCGTTACTTCCCCCTCTCGTTCCAGTATGCCTTTTACCATTAATACCTTAGCGGTGAGATAAGCTTGTTTTTGTGCGCGAGCGGTTGCTTTCCACACCACAACGTTAATGTTACCTGTGTCATCTTCAAGGGTAAAAAAGGTCACTCCGCCAGCAGTTCCAGGTGATTGTTTACCTGTCACAACTCCTACGACGGTAACGAGTGATTTATGAGCTTTAGTTATGAGTTGGTTCATTCTGGTAAATCGAGGGAGCAATCGGGATTTATCTAATAGAGTAATCGGGTGTTCGCCCAAAGACAGACCTGTGACGGCGTAATCTTCGAGTAAGTTCTCCATGTCGCTAGGTGCTGAGGGTGTGGTGGGAGAGTCATCATGCATATTGGCAAATAGAGGAAGATCTGAAAGATTATCCATCATCTGCCAACGCGTCGCATAGCGGTTGTGTGCGAATGCTTGCATCGCGTTTGCAGAGGCAAGGGCATTAAGATCCTTTTGACTAAGACCAATATGCTTAAGCTGATTGGTATGTTGATAGCCTTGAATCGGGCGGTGTTGAATGAGCAGTAACGCACCTTCATTGCTTAAACCTTTGATAATTCTTAAGCCCAACCGAATTGCTTGCTGTGGGTTGGTGTCATCCAAGCGGTGATCATAGGTCGATTGATTCACACATACTGGGAATACGTTGATGTGATGGCGTTGCGCATCTTGAATCAGTTGTGATGGACTATAAAATCCCATTGGCAGGCTATTGAGAAGCGCAGTGTAAAATGCCGTAGAGTAGTGAAATTTTAACCAAGCAGAGCAATAAGCAAGTACCGCAAAGGAGGCAGAGTGACTTTCAGGAAATCCATATTCACCAAACCCGCAAATTTGCTGAAACAGTTGTTTGGCGAATGCCTCTTCGTAACCGCGCGCCTTCATCCCATCAATTAACTTTTGCTCAAATTTTGCAAGGTTGCCGTTTTTCTTCCACGCCGCCATTGCTCGGCGTAGTTGGTCTGCCTCACCTCCTGTGAACCCTGCGGCTACCATAGCAAGCTTGATGACTTGTTCTTGGAAAATAGGTACCCCCATTGTACGGGAAAGCACACTCTTCACTTCTTCTGAAGGATAAGAGACGGGTTCAAGCCTATTACGACGCTTTAAAAAAGGATGTACCATATCCCCTTGAATTGGCCCTGGTCGCACGATCGCAATCTGAATCACTAAATCATAATAAGTTTGCGGCCTTAATCGAGGCAACATACTCATTTGAGCTCTAGACTCAATCTGAAATACCCCAACGGTATCGGCTTTCTGGATCATGTTGTAGACATCAGGATCATCGTGTTTGCGAGTAATGTCTGCAATCGTCAGCCGATGTCCATAGTGCTGATGCACAAGAGCGAAACATTTGCGGATTGCCGAAAGCATACCTAGGGCAAGCACATCAACCTTGAGCAGCCCAAGGCTCTCTAGATCGTCTTTATCCCACTGAATAACGGTTCTCTCATCCATAGCCGCATTTTCTACAGGAACGAGTTCATATAAGGGGCCAGAAGAGATCACAAAACCACCGACATGTTGTGATAAGTGACGAGGAAAACCCAATATTTCATTGACCAAAGCAATGAATTGTTGGCCTTTGAGTGTACTAGGGTCTAGCCCTAATTGAATGATTTGCCCTTGCCAGCCAGCACTTCGATCACGACGGTCGACGTTTTTTATAAAATAATCCAACTGAGTCTCATTGATACCAAGAGCCTTACCGACATCCCTAACTGCACTTTTAAAACGGTACGAGATCACCGTAGCCGCAAGCGCTGCACGCTCACGACCATATTTTTTATAGATGTATTGAATGACCTCTTCTCGGCGCTCATGTTCAAAGTCGACATCAATATCAGGCGGCTCATCTCGCTCTTTACTGATGAATCGTTCGAAGAGAACCGAGATTTGACGAGGATCGACAGAGGTAATTTCTAAACAATAGCAGACGACGGAATTGGCTGCTGACCCTCGTCCTTGATAAAAAATTCCTTCACGCTTTGCAAACATGACGAGGTCATGAATGGTTAAAAAGTAGTAGGGATATTTAACCTCTTCGATGAGGGCCAGCTCTTTATCAATGGTTTGACGAATATCGGATGGAACCCCTTTAGGAAAGCGAATGCGCTCGCCATTAGCGACGAGTGCTCGTAAGTACTGCATGGGTGTATAGCTATTGGGTACGAGTTCACTAGGGTATTCATACTTAAGTGACTTCAGCTCAAACTCGCAGAGATCTGCAAGGTGATTGGCTTCTTCTCGCCACTCTTTAGGGAAAAGGTGAGCCAGTTTTTCCAGGTTACGTAGAGCTTGCTCACAGTTAGGAGTCAGCTGGTGGCCTAGCTCATCAACACTACAACCTTGTTTAATCGCTGTGAGGGTGTGCTGTAAAGGCAAACGATCAGCGGAATGGTAGAGAACACCACCACAAGCAGTAATCGGTATCTGCCATTCCCGAGAAAGCCTTTTGCAGTGTTCGATATAAGCCTCTTCTCCGTTGTTGAGATGGCGTTGAACACCTAGCCATAGCCTTGCAGAATGATGCTGATTTAGCCATTGCACCCAGTATTCGTCACACTCTTTATTTTGCGGTAGCCAAATAACCAAGCAGTGCTTTATTGACATTAAATCCCACTCTGATAATTCGTAGCTGCCTTTCTCAGCTCTGCGGCGCGCATTGGTTATGATACGACATAATTCCGCATAAGCTTCTCGGGATGGGCAGAGTAAGATCACCTGACACTCCTGGTTGAGCCAAAGCATGCTGCCAACGATTTGTTTTATTCTAAGCTTATGATCTTTAATTGCAGTGTGAGCACGTACGATACCTGCAACAGAGCATTCGTCAGTGATTGCGATCGCTTTGTAACGCAAGAAATCAGCTTGGCGAACCAGCTCTTCTGGGTGTGAAGCACCAGTTAAAAAAGAGAAATTGCTTTGACAAAATAGCTCGGAGTAAGACATAGCGATACCGTGAAACTAGCTAAAATAGCCATGTAAAAACCACTGTTTTTGCTCAGTGCGAAATACCCACAGCCACTCTGATTGAGGTGTCAAAGCGACAAAGTAGTCACGAGTGATCACCTCTCCGTCCCACCAGCCAGTGACGATTCTCTCAGGTCCATGGACTAACTCTATTTTGTGTGCAAGTGGTGCTGGCGGATTAATCAAACGTGTTGGACGCAGGCGGTTGATTGTCATTGCTTGGGCATCTTGTGAACCTTTTATAGAGCGATCGGCATGTTCAAATCGCGTTGATTTTTCTGGCCGGTGATCGGCATTAGGAATTGGCCGAGTGACGTTATGATTACCTAGCTTCGCTTGAAGGAGTGCGATGAGGTCTGCACCGTTTCGATTACCTTTATCGCCATCAAAAATATCAATGTAGTCTTGATTCATTTGCCCTGTTCTTATGGCTTTGAGGGTGAGGTGATAAACAGGACCAGATAGCTTGACTGACTCGAGAGTCAATCCACACAGCTTTTGCCACTTCTCATGGCGATAGTCACCGCCACCAGAGGTAAAGATAATGCTTTCTGGGGCTGCATCTCTTTGTGATAGGGTCAATCTAAGCTCGTAAGCCACTCGATTTCTGAGAGTCAAGAAGGTTTCAAGTTGCTGTAATAGGCGTGTTAGAGGTCTGTATAACCACTGAATATTTTCAATGTCATACAGGAGCTCTAAGCTACTTTCAAACGCTTCTTGTGGCTGGAAGAATGGAACAGGGTGGGAGAGCTGCCCAAGCAGCCTACCAACGTAATTCACCAGATCGATATTGAATCGACGAGCTACTTCTTTTAAAGGGATTTTAAGTAGTTCTGAAAAGTTTTTGATGCCGACTCGATTCAGTTGCTCAACTTGCTTACTCTCTAGTTCTGATAGGTTTAGAGATTGTTTGGACAAATAGTTTAAGGTTGTCTCATGACACGATGTGATTTGATTTATTCCTTTTTTAGCCAGTAACATGGCAGAAAATGGAGAGAAGCCAGTTGCAAATTGATAAGACAAGCGCAGCGGTTCTAGATGTTGCTCGATGACCTCCCAATAGCGATTGAGATCAGAATAAAGGGTGAGCATATTGCTGGCTTTTAATAACAATCCATTAGGAGCATAAAGTGCGATATCAGAAGTGACTAAATAGAGCCATTGGGCCACTTGGTTTAGTCGTTGAACTTCAATCTTCTCATCATAAGGGTGAACATTGAGCTGCGCGCACAAGGCTGAGGCGCTGCCAAGCCCCATACCTAACTTCACTCCATGTTCTAGTGCTAACGAGTTTGCTTGTACAACACAATGCTGACGAGTATCTACAATGATCGTTGCTTGTTCTTCGTTTTCACTTTGATCCGTAAACAAGGTGTTGAGTTGTAAACAAGGAAAATGTAGGTAAATCCACAATGACATAGCTAGCCCTGCAACTGCATAGGGAAAGGAACGACTGTTGAAGGAGTACCTTGAGAAAGAAGGTGTTTTGGCACTAACTGTGGCCAATATTGGCGCATATCAACGAAGAAAGGTTCAGTTGGCCATCCCCCTTTTTGTTTAGTGATAGTGACATTCAGCCCATAAGGCTGAGCGTGCAAATTCATACTTAAGCTCACTGGTAGGGAGAAGGTACGCTGGTGACGCTGCGTAAAAAGAAACTGAATCGCGCTGCCTTGCTCCGCTGCAACTTGCAGTCTTCGAGCTTGATGTACTTCAATGTCCTCTTGCCACAAAAGAACATGGCTACAGGCTCCACTTTTTAAACACTGCTCTGCAGCCCATAGCTGTGACTTACTCTCTTGGGAGTTAACAAGAAGTAGCTGCGAAAAATTGATCCCCATGGAGGTAAAAGACTCCAGGCAAAGCTCATCAGGAAGTCCGATTAAAGCGATCAAACGTTCACCACAAGCCGCGGCTAAGTGTGGTTGAAGCAGACGTAATTCACCAATCCCTAGCGCTGTTGTTAACTCAATAACGCCATTATTTGGATAGCCACCTCCTAGTCGTTGATCTAAATGATCAAAGCCAGTGCTTGTACGATCAATGTGTGATGGCTGCTGGCTACCTTGCCAGAGCCACTGCTTATCTTTTAGGTGAGAGATTAATTCATGCATAATAAAATACCTGTATATTTGTACAGTATATTCAGTAATAGGCAGACTGCAAGCGTCATGTGTATCGAAAGGTGGTTTTGTCGCCAGGGCCTTCGATTAAAACTGAGGATTGAATCCGTCTTAATGCAGTTTGTTGAAGGGCTGATTCTGATTATTATTTCCCCACTTCGCGTGAGCGAAAAAATCGAATCACAATGAACAGATCCTAAGAGGTAAATTATGTCTGACTATCAGAACCTAGATAATGAAGTTACTGCGATTGCTGATGAGCTTTGGGCCGTATCGTCAAAAGTATGGGAGCTTGCTGAGCTGAGCTATCAAGAGATTGAAAGCTCCGCCCTGGAGAGTGCGTTACTTGAAAAGCATGGCTTTGAGATAGTCGAGCGCAATATTGCAGGACTAGAAACCTCTTGGGTTGCGACTTGGGGAAGCGGCAAGCCTGTCATTGGGTATATGGTTGAGTTTGATGCGCTGCCAAGCTTAGGTAATAAGGTTACGCCAACGCAACAACCGACAGAAAATGGAAATACGAATGGCCATGGTTGTGGACATAGCACGATTGGCCCTGCGTCTATTGGCGGTGCCATCGCCCTCAAAAAGCATATGGAAAAAGAGGGTATTTCAGGCACGATCAAGGTCTTTGGTTGCCCTGCGGAAGAAGCTCTAAATGGTAAAAACTATATGGTGGCTGCAGGAGCTTTTGATGGTATTGATGTTGCATTGCATAATCACCCATTTGATGTCACAACTGCAGTTAACTTTCATACAACGGCTTCGGTTGACCTTATCGTCGAGTGGCATGGTGTCACCGCACATGCTGGCGTTTCACCATGGGAAGGTCGTAGTGCGCTACATGCCTCTGAAATTTTTCTCGTGTCTGCCAATATGATGCGCGAGCAGCTTGAGCCTACAGCTCGATTGCATTACCAAATTCTAGAGGGAGGCGCAGCAGTGAACGTTATCCCTGATCATGCCAAAGTTCTGGTTCGTTACCGAGGAAAAAGTGCTGATGATGTGCGCAAGCATAAAGCTTGGTTAGAGGATATGGCGAAAGGTGCGGCACTTTCAACGCAGACACGTGCTGAAGTAACAAACCTAGGTGGTATCTACGATATTCTACCAAACGATACCTTTGCAGACAGTATTACTCAGCACCTCAATCGTTACTTCCCCGTTGAATGGACGGAGGAAGAACAAAACTTTGCACGAGCAATTCAACGTGAAGCAGGTAAAGCGGAGGATGGTCTTTTCTCTAAAGTATTAGCACCTCAAAAAGGTGTAGAGAATGGAGGCTCATCTGATGTGGGGGATGTGAGTTGGACGGTACCAACCATGGGCATTGGCTTTTCAGCATGGCCTCTTCATATTCCAGCACATCAATGGGGTGTAACAGCGTCAGTGGGCTCGAGTATTGGTCGTAAGGCGATTGTTCAGGCTTCCCATACTTTAGCCGCGCAAGGGTTAGAGCTAATGACTAATCCAGACCTTTTGGAGGCGATTAAAAAAGATTTCGAAACTCAAAAGGCTGGCCGAGAGTACGTCACGCTTAATGATTTGGATGTGAACCCAGCGGCAGGTTTGACTGAAGAGCAACGTGCGCAGCATGAAGAATTCTTAAAAAAATCCATCGATAACTTTTTACCAAAAGAAGGTCGATAGCATAGAAGCAAGCCCGCTTTGAGCCTTATCAAGGCGGGCTTTATTAGTTATATTTGTGCGCTAAATGAATGTGGGGAGGTAAATAAGCCGCCAGTTGCACATTATCTTCTATATAAATACGCCCGCGAGCTTGGCTGATGATGCCGTCACTATTGAACTTTTTTAAGACTTCATTGACTCTAGGCCTTGATAGACCAGTCATGATCGCAAGTTGATCTTGGGAGAGCAGCAGCAGAGGTTTTGCACCCAGTACCGTCGACGTTTGTCGTGCTAGCTCATGCAGTAAATAGGCAACACGAACATCTCTGACATGCTGCGAGATATGTTGGGCCTGCAACCACTGTTGGCGCAATGTCTTTTTGCTGTGGTGTAATAATTTATAGCCTTCATGATTCTGTTCGCTGATTGAGAGCAACTGCTCTTTGCGAAACCAGAGGTACTTCAAAGGCTCAATTTCTTCTATGAATCCCCCCATCTGCAATGCGTAGATCATCATCTCGCTATCAATCCATGCACCTTGACCAAGGATGACAGAGTTTTGTGTTTGTACTTGGTCATTGTCAAAGCAGATTGATATGACCCCTTCACTAATATAGGCAATACCCCATCGACTGACATCGTTTGGTTTAGCGATGGCATTGAGTGCAAATTGTGTCAGCGTCGCCGTGTTTTTTAAGGGGGTTGAGATTGCTAGTAGCTTTTGCTGAAGATGATGTGATAGCTCACAGGGCCAAGAGATAGCGTAACTCATTACTATACCTCAATGGCGTTATGCAAAATTCTGAGCGAGCAGTTGTTCCAATTGCTCGCTGGGAATCGGTTTGGAAAAAAAGAAACCTTGTAGGAGATCGCAGCCTATTTGTTGCAAGGCAAGTGCTTGTTGCTTAGTTTCTACACCTTCGGCAACCACGGTAAGGTTAAGTTTTTTAGCGAGCGCTACGACAAACTCGACAGTAGCCATATGACTATCGCTAGTCAGCATCTTGTTGATAAAGAAACGGTCGATTTTTAGTTCGTTAAAAGGGCTCGATAATAATTGGGCAAGGGATGAATACCCAATGCCAAAATCGTCAATAGAGATATTGACCCCGTTGAGCCTCAGGCGTGAGGTGTGCTCAATCAAAAGGTTGAGGTTTGAGGCGACTTCCGTTTCCGTGACTTCCAAAGTGAGAAAGTGGCCAGGCAGGCGAAATTCTTCAAGTAAACCGACAACGCGATCAGCAAAATCGGCTTGCATCAGGTCACTTGGAGCCGCATTGACAGACATTGAAACGGGAAAGCCTTTATCGTGCCATTGCTTCAATTGACTAAATGCCATTCTTAGCATGGTGCTGCAAAGCAAGTAGTTGAGACCAAACTCAGAAACAGCGGGTAAGAATCGATCTGGAGTCAGCAATCCCTCCGTTGGGTGGTGCCAACGAGCAAGTGCTTCAATGCCCACTATTGTTCCAGATTTTGCATCATATTGTGGTTGATAAAACGGACGAATATCACCACTTAAGAGAGCGTGCTGGATATCGTCTTCCCCTAGCATGAGCTTAGCAGCAGCATGCCCAGTGGAAGCGCCGACATTCACTTGGTCAAATTGCTCTAGAACTCGAACAATATCTTGTTTTGAGATGGGTTTGTTGAGTTTGGTACAGTGTTTTAGCCCTTGATTCGAAGCCATATGCACGACGGCGTTGAGGATATCCGTCTCTGTGCTACTGATGAACACAAGCTTAGTCTCTATTGAAAGGCTGACTAACTTCTGAGCAAACTGAACGCCATCCATATTCGGCATCTTTAGATCACAAAAGATCAAGTCAGGGCTGAATTGAGTCGCAAGATCTAACCCTTCCATACCATTTTCAGCAATATGAATCTTGGCATCAGTGAGAGACTCTAGAGCGCGTTGTAGCAAGCGACGCTGCAGTCTTTCATCTTCGATAATGAGGATATTGTGATAAACACTATTCATGGTTATAAGGCCCTTGCGAAATCGGGAACCAGAAGGTTTTTCTCTAGCTGCTTACAGACAGATTTAAACTCAGCGGTCTGGATATAGGGAGTGGCGTTGACGCGACGAATACAGCGATATACCAAGCTTATACAATCAGTACGCGACATCTTAGGAGGCATGGTTCGTGTCAGTGCAAACAGCAGCAAACGAGGTGTCATAGTATCGACCTTATTAAGTTCGAGTGATTGTATTAGCAGCTCAATAGCACGCTCGTTTTTACCTGCTTTTAGCAAGGTATCTGCATCTTTTCGCAGCGATTCAGCCTGTGTATAACTGAGTTGGGTTTTATTACGCCATTGGGCAAGGTAGGACTGGATCAGCTTCGCCTCGACAGGATCGTACTCTTTTATCAGCGTCCGTATTTGCTCTTGCATACGATTAACCTGTCTGTCGTTTTGCGTTAGCGAAGCAATTTTCAGAAGTTCGATACAGTTGAAAAGACCTAAGGTGTCTAAAGAGGTATCTTTCATTTTGCTTTGCGCTAAGTTAAATGCGTTAACAAACAGTTTGCGGTTCCCATACAGTAATTGATAGCGAGCAATGAGCAGTGATTCAGTAATATTGTAGTCACTGTGCTTACCGCGTTTTTTCATTGCATCTACATAAAAGCGTAGTTGTGTCTGTTCTTTATTTCTAATCTCAATTTGAGAAAATTGACACTGATCCAGGAGCATTTGAGCGCCAAGGTTATAGGTGTCTACATGATCAAAACGCGTGAGTTTGCAATGGTTTGTTATGTACTCGAAGGTGTCTTGAGCATCTGAAAACTCACACAGTGCCATTTCGATTAAGCCTAATATCCAATAGCGTTCTAAGCGCATTGCAGAGAGCTTAATAGAACGTTTCTGGCTCATTAATGCCATCTCTAAACAACTTTGCATGATCTGCACGGTTGTTTGTCTATCGAGCACTAACGGTGCAGAGACAGAGTTTTTGGGCATGTGATCGAGAATAAACTGTGCTTGCTTGTATTGACGTTGCTTCAGGGCGATGTCGAACTGCATAAAGTAGCTAATGGGTAAATGCGTGACCTGCTGAAGGCTGACGAGGGTATTACGCGCATCGTGCAAAAGGTTGAGCTCAATCTGAGCGCGAGCTTTAAGGGCTTGAGCCGCAATTAAAGTGCTCTCGTCTTCTTGAATCATCTCTTCTGTCATCTCAAGCACTTGCTCAAAACGGCCTTGATCTAACGCGATAAAGGCTTCGCTTAGTGTCGCCTTGGTTTTCACTATCGTTGGCAGCTTTTGTTTGAGAATGTCATGACTGATTGGTTTCAGAAGGTACCCATCGGGTGACAGCTCCATAAAACTGCGCACGACATTGACAGCCCCCTCAGCGCTGACCACGATGTTAGTACAGTCACTGGCGATCGCTTTTTCGCTAACCAGTTCCTCCATTAGGTGATAGCCACTTAAGCCTGCACCTAAGTTGTAATCGTAGAAGATGATCGCATAGTTATGCTCGGCACAAAGAACCTTCGCTTCTCTACCGTTTTGTGCTTGATGAACGTTCCGTGCTTCAAATCCGAGTTTTTGTAAAATCCCTTTCGCCGCAGAACGGTAGACAGAACTATCATCAATAATGAGAACAGGACGTTCATGATTAAACAAATAAGGTTGAAGAAACTCTTTGACCATTGGATGCACTACTACATATCTTGCGTGTTAGGGCGTGATTTTAGACTGGTCGCCTCTTAAACAACTGTTATCTATGTAACAGAGGTGCTCAGACACTTTTCCTATAATTTTGTAACAATCAGAAATAACGAGATATTTAGATGGTTCAAGTTGTTAGACAAAAAAGGCTGAAGATACAAACGATCCTATTGCTGTCGCTGTGTGGAGTGTTTGTACACGCCAATGAAATACAACTTGATGAATCAACCCAAAGGGTGATTCTAGGTTTGCCAACCGATATTTTGAACTTCGACATGCAGGGTCAGGCGTTGCTTAATGACTTAGACCTCGACAATCGAGCCGTCACTGTTCAGGCACAATATATTGAACTGATTTGGCAAGAGTGGGGGAGACGCAATCGTTTTGAGTTGGACATTTTTTGGCTGCCCCATGACCAATTGCTTGAGATGTTGCACGAAGGTGAGATCGACATACTTGGCGTTGGCGACCAAGTTAAAGGTGTAGAGCGCTTATATCGCTCAGTACCCTACGTGGAATATAGAGCAAAGATTTACGAGCGTGTTGCGTTAAAATCTAAAAGCAATGAAGCCGCTGCGTTTCATCTAAGTATTCAAAGCACACCAATGAACACGAATGACTCGTACTCGATACTCCTGCGTTCGACAGACGCTGATTATATCGCATCGTATGCTGACAACCTTAGTTATATTTATTCGATTCGCTGGTGGAAGTTAGATGAAGCACTCAAGTCAGTAGGTAAATTTCATCATTTTAAATCTAAGTTAGACAGCAGTGCCCCTCTCTATGCGCGAGCATTAGTAAAGCCGGAAAATATCGATCTGATTATCAGCTTTAACCGCTTTGCCCGCAGCGAAGAGGTAGCGATCTTACGAAAGGTCCGGCTTGAAGAGTACGCAGCAAAACTGCCTTCACTCAGGCTTTTAATTGGTGATTATTCGCGTCGAGTGACTCAAGAGCAGGAACGGTATTTAGCCAGAAATTCGGTTGTGCCTTATGCCTATATTGTTTCAGGTGAATCGCCGTTTTTTGAAGGAGAAGATCTGTTCTTGGATGGTTACTACCAAGATATCATTGATGTCATTGGACGTAATATTGGGTTTACTCCTAAGCCAATCACTTTTGCATCAAGAGCGGATGCCATTGCCGCTCTGAATCGAGGTGAGGTGAAGCTTATTCCAGGAATTTACTTCCAAAGGCTAGAGCTTGTTGGTGATCTGGTGGCCACACAATCGATCGATCAAGTGGAACTTTCGTTGGTCTCGAGAGGTGTTTATCGAGGTCTTGATGAGTTAAACGGGAAGGTTATCGCCGCAGTGTCCCGTTCGAATATCAACAACCTTGTGTTGGAGAGGTTGCCGTCGAGTCCGGTGTTGTATTTCGATACGACGACAGATGCTCTGCGCGCTGTAGCCGATGGAAGAGCCGAAGGGTTTATCGGCAATCAGCTCAGTGTTACTTATATTCTGGCAAGAAATCGCTTCCATAATCTGAACAATATTTCTGTCGAAAGTGAGTTTCCGACAGGGCAAATCAGCCTCGAGGTCGATCCCAATGAGGTGGAGTTGATAGAGCTGTTAAACTCTGCGATACAAGAGCTGGATCAGTCTGTGATCGAAAGCGTGACTGCAAAGTGGCGATTGAGTGTGAAGCAAGTCGATATCTTTGACCGCGAGGAGTTCAAACACTACTTATGGTTGTTGATCCTTATCTTTGCGGGCATGACCAGCTTTATGCTCTACCATCGAGTGCAAGTGCGCAAAATGACGTCTGTACAGAGCCAGTTAAAACATGCACTCAAAGAAACAGAAAAAGCCCACCAACAAGCTCAGCAGTTAGCAAAAGCGAAAACGGAGTTTTTAGCCAAAATGAGCCATGAAATACGTACTCCAATGAATGGCGTGCTGGGTATGGCTGAAGCGCTCACCTTTGGCAAGTTATCGGGCGAGCAGAAAGATCAGCTTGAGGTGCTCTCAGGCTCAGCTTACAACCTCATGTCTCTACTCAATGATGTGTTGGATTTTTCAAAAATGGAAGCAGGAAAGATGACGCTGTCTCCTGTTCCTACCGAATTATATCGTCTGCTCAATCAGGCTGCCGCTAATTTTGAGTTTAGTGCTAGAGAGAAAGGGGTGAATCTCAATATCAAAGTTCCATCGAATATGGAATCGCGTATTTACAATATTGATCCAGTACGTTGGCTACAGGTCATTAATAACTTGCTCTCCAATGCGACTAAGTTTACTCAAGAAGGGTTTGTTGAAGTCAGTGTTGAAACAATCGAGTCGACGCTAAATGAGGACGGCACTTTTGAAGATAGGCTGAGATTACAAGTTAGAGATAGTGGTATTGGTTTATCTAAAGCTCAATTAGAAAAACTGTTTACGCCATTTGTTCAAGCTGACGATCATATTAGCCGACGCTTTGGCGGAAGTGGATTAGGTTTAAGTATTTGCCAAGAAATCGTGGAGGCAATGGGGGGGAGAATAGAGGTGTCGTCAATCGAAAATGTTGGCACCGTATTTAGTGTAATCATCGGTGTCCAGCGCTTGAAAGAGGAGTTACCCACCCACAGTAGTGAACAACTGATTTACAGAAATTTAGCCGATTTGGGTCTTACGATACTGCTGGTTGAGGATAACCTAGTGAATCAACGAGTGTTGATTGGTCAACTGGCCAAGTTAGGGCTCGAATGCACCATTGCGAACAACGGTGCAGAAGGGTTAGAGCGCTACCGACAACAGCATTTTGACATTGTCCTCTCAGACTGCCACATGCCAGTAATGGATGGTATTGAGTTAGCGAAGCAATTGAATCATCTACCGGAGAGATCAAGTTCGTATGTCGTAGTAATTACTGCCGACGTATTCAGTGATCTTGAATTTGACCTTGATGACGTTGGCTTTGATAGCTTTATATCTAAGCCTTGCACAATTAATGACTTATCTGAAGTCGTGCTCAAAGCGAGTGAGCACTTACATGGAGAAAGGTGTTTCCCCCCACTGACGCCAAGTAGTGATGATAATAATGACGTCGTTAACAACAATGAAAATTGGTTAGATGAACTAGCGATAGCCCCCCAAGAACGAGAGTTTAGTGAAGCAGCACCACGTTCGATTGAACTATCAGAGCGCTTTAGTGTTTCCACAATCTTGGAGTTAAATGGCAATGACATGGACATTACCCTCGATGTGCTCAACGACTATTTAAGCTCTTACCAAGAAGATATGGAAGCGTTAAAGGAAGCCATTGAGACGAATAATCCGGTCTCTATCAAGGATGCTGCACATAAGCTGAAAGGTATATTTATGTATCTAGGTTGTGGCCCAGCACATCAATTAGCCAAAAAAATTGAAAAACAAGCAGACCGATTAAACGGTCAATTATTAGAAGAAACTTATCACACTCTTGAACAGGAAGTTGAAAACGTAAAAGTGGAAGTGAGTGATTTTATAACAAGTAAAAAGTAAAGGTTAACCTCCGTGGAAAAAGAAGAAAAATCCTATTCGCTGGTTAGAAATATAAAGTTAGTTTACGTTCTTGCCTTCTCTGTTGTATCAATATTTTACGTACTTTCGGTAATAACAATAAGTTATCACGAGAGAAAGGCGGGTGTAGAGCATCAAGTAGAAGATCTAACGTCATTTGTGTTGGGATATTACACCAACTCAGGCTCTATTTATCATCAGGACTTCAAAGTGGGTCTATCAACGTCCTTTGTGCAGGATATTCTAGAGAGGGAAGATTACGAGCAGCTTGAAAAGATGATCCGTGAGCGCCGACTGGCTAGAAGCTCAGACTTTATCGTCTTGCTAGATGAAGGGCGCCCGGAATTTACGGTCAATCGTTATAACTACAATATGTATCGTCAATTACTTAGACAACTCTCTGATGCTGAGGTTTTAAGTAAGATGTTAAATAAAACGGAAGTGTTGATCGTATTTAATGGTCGTGTAATTAGTGCTGCTAATATGCCTTTAGAGGGTGCGAAAGAGCGCTATATGTTGGCTTTTTCGGAAGTCACCAGCAATGTGTTGAATCGATACACCTCATTCATGAGTCAGCGCTTTTATATCGAAAACATTACGGCAAATTCTGAAAAGTTCAATATTATTGATCTAACAAAGCAGGTGGAAGTAAAGCAAAAGAGTCTTAAATTCGAGTCAGATCAATACATTTCCAGATCTGGGGTCTACCAAGGAGAACAGCGTTATTTTGATTTGATTATGTATGAAGATTACTCTTTAGCTAGTGTGAATAGGGCAACTTGGGTAGCAATTGTTTCCTTACCATTGGGCGCAATATTAATCACTGGCATCTGGCTTCTCTTTAGTCGAAGAAACCTTGAGCCAGTAAAAAACATGGTTCATAGCCTGCGACGAAGCTCATCAATTGATATAGACAGTGGTCCTGATGAGTTGCTTGTATTCAGTCGCAACTACAAAAGATTGGCTAAAGAGCTAGAGTCTAAAAATCACTTCAATGAATTATTAATCGGTAGTATCACCGATATGATCTTTACCGTTGATGAAAAAGGGCAGGTCAACTTTGCCAATGATGCTGCGCTTGATTGGCTTGGTTTAGATATGATGTCTATCGAAGGTCGACAGGCGAGTCTTTTGTTCTCGAACATGGATAGAGATTCATCAGATGTTGCAACTTGGATACATCGTGTCAGTGAGCGCAATGAAACCGTGAAAGCTCAAGGTGACCTCGTCCCAATAACCGGTAGAGAATGGGTTTATCAAAGTGAGATAACTTGTCAGCCGCTAGATAGAAACTCGCGGCGATCTTCGGCTATTGTGATTATCAAAGTGCTTGAACGCATGGAGATAGATAGCTATTTGAGTGTACAAAAAGTGTAATTAAAAAAGTTGCAAAAAATCACATTAAAAGTGTTGAAAATTCATGTCAGCTTAGTTAGTGTGTTGAACATAGTGTTAAGGAAAGAAACTTTAGTTATGCGTACATTTGGAATGAACATTCATCATCACCATCACCCAATATAGTCTTTCGGGCGATGTACGCGTACCCGGGAGACAGGTTACTCCCGGTGGTTTGAATCTCATACTAACAAGATTACCAACCCTCGGGAGACCAACATCTCTCGAGGGTTTTTTGCTTTTATCAGGTTTGAAAATTTATCCAAATTAGGAACAGGGAATTTAGTCATGTCTACACAACGTTTAAGAATTGCGATTCAAAAGAAAGGGCGCCTAAGCAAAGAGTGTCAAGATCTTCTCAAAAAGTGTGGTGTTAAGTTCAACATCATGGGCGAGCGCCTTGTTGTCCACTCACTGAACATGCCAATTGATTTGTTGTTGGTTCGTGACGATGATATTCCAGGCCTGATTATGGATGGTGTTGTAGACCTTGGCTTTATTGGTGAGAACGAACTGGAAGAAGTACGTTTAGATCGCAAAGCACTCGGTGAGCCATGTGAGTTTGTTCCACTGCGCCGCTTAGATTTTGGTGGTTGTCGTCTGTCTATAGCGATCAATAAAGACCAAGAATACAACGGCCCACAAGACTTGGCGGGCAAACGTATTGCAACCACTTACCCTCAATTGCTTAAAGCTTATATGGATGAGCAGGGCATCCCATTCTCAACGTGTATGCTCACAGGTTCTGTAGAAGTCGCGCCACGTGCAGGCCTTGCTGATGCCATTGCTGATCTGGTATCAACGGGCGCAACACTTGAAGCGAATGGCCTAAAAGAAGCTGAGATCATCTTCCAATCTAAAGCCACCTTGATTCAACGTAAAGGTGAGTTCGATGCAGAGCGCCTAGCACTGATTGAGAAGCTGCTTACTCGTATGCAAGGTGTTCAGCAAGCGAAAGAATCAAAGTACATCATGCTACACGCACCTGTTGCTCAGCTTGAGCAGGTGAAAGCCTTACTACCTGGTGCAGAAGACCCAACTGTTCTTCCGCTTGCTTCTGATAAAGAGAAAGTGGCTGTACACCTAGTGAGCACAGAGAACCTGTTCTGGGAAACGATGGAGCAGCTTAAAGAGCTGGGTGCGAGCTCAATCCTTGTGCTACCAATTGAGAAGATGATGGGGTAAGGCGATGAGAAGCGTTGTTTGGCAATCGCTGAGTGAGTCTCAGCAAGATTCAATTTTAGAGCGCCCGGCGATTACTGAAGGTGCAAATATCACAGCCGCTGTTTCAGAGGTTATTGCAAAGGTTCGCAACGAAGGTGACGCTGCTTTAGTCGAGCTGACAGAAAAGTTTGATGGTGTGAAACCTGAGTCAATTCGTGTATCAGAGCAAGAGATCGATGAGGCTTCAGCGCGTCTTACTACGGAGATGAAGCAAGCACTAGAACAGGCTTATGCGAATATTGCTAAGTTCCACGAAGCGCAGAAACCTCAGTCGCTGCGTGTAGAAACACAGCAAGGTGTGGTCTGTGAACAAGTCACTCGCCCGATCAACAAAGTCGGTTTGTACATTCCTGGTGGTAGTGCACCACTGCCTTCTACCGTATTGATGCTCGGTGTTCCCGCGCAAATCGCTGGCTGTCGTAAAGTGGTTTTGTGCTCGCCACCACCTATTGCTGACGAAATCCTGTATGTCGCTAAGCTGTGTAATATTGATGAAGTCTACAACGTAGGTGGCGGTCAAGCGGTGGCCGCAATGGCATACGGCACTGAAACCGTCTCTAAAGTGGATAAGATCTTCGGTCCGGGTAATGCTTATGTGACGGAAGCGAAGCGTCAAGTGAGTAATGATTTCCGTGGTGCAGCGATTGATATGCCTGCAGGCCCATCAGAGGTATTAGTGCTGGCTGATGAAACTGCCGATGCAGATTTCATTGCTGCTGATCTATTGTCTCAAGCAGAGCACGGCCCTGATTCACAAGTCGTGCTAGTTACGCCGTCACCGATCGTTGCCGATCAAGTGACCGATGCCGTTCAGCGTCAACTTGCCGAGCTATCTCGCGCTGAAATTGCACAGCAAGCACTTTCATCAAGTCTGATCATCATCGCTGAGTCAATGACTCAAGCGGTATCAATCTCGAACTACTATGGTCCAGAGCACTTGATTGTTCAGACGAAGAACCCTCGTGAACTTTTGCCTCTACTCGATAATGCAGGTTCAATTTTCTTAGGTGACTGGTCACCAGAATCAGCGGGTGATTACGCCTCGGGTACTAACCACGTCTTGCCAACCTACGGTTATACTCGCACATACTCAAGCTTAGGACTGGCGGATTTCAGCAAGCGTATGACAGTGCAAGAGTTGTCTAAAGAGGGCTTGCTCAACCTAGCGCCAACGGTTGTGACAATGGCAGAAGCGGAAGGTCTAGATGCTCACAAACGAGCCGTCACTATCCGCGTTGAGAAGCTACAAGGAGCGTCGTAATGGAGAAGTTAGCAAGGAAGCAAGTTCAAGCACTGACGCCATACCTGTCAGCACGTCGTATTGGTGGTTCGGGCGATGTCTGGCTCAATGCCAATGAATCTCCATTTGATAACGAATACAAGACCGATTTTGCACGTTTGAATCGTTACAGTGAATGCCAACCGAAAGCTTTGATAGAAGCATATGCGGCGTATGCGGGCGTCAAGCCAGAGCAAACACTGACGTCACGCGGAGCGGATGAAGGGATTGAACTGTTAATTCGTGCGTTTTGTGAGCCGGGAGAGGATGCGATCCTCTATTGCCCGCCAACCTATGGAATGTATGCGATCAGCGCAGAAACCATCGGTGTTGAGCGCAAAACTGTGCCACTGACAGCAGATTGGCAGTTAGACCTTGACGGTATTGAGCAAAACCTTGGTGGCGTGAAACTTGTTTTTGTATGTAGCCCCAACAACCCGACCGGAAACCTTGTTAAGCGCGAAGATATCGTTTCTTTATTAGAGATGACGAAAGACCGCGCCATTGTGGTGATGGATGAGGCATATATTGATTTCTGCCCTGAGGCTTCGACGGTCGATCTACTAGAACAGTATCCTAACCTTGCAATCTTACGCACACTCTCAAAGGCATTTGCGCTAGCGGGATTACGCTGTGGCTTTACATTGGCTAATGAAGCGCTGATCAATGTTCTATTGAAAGTCATTGCGCCATATCCGGTGCCTGTACCGGTTGCGGATATTGCGATTCAAGCACTTTCAGAGGCGGGATTAGCAAGAGCTAAATTTCAGGTTCTCGACCTTAATGCGAATCGCGCCTATCTTCAGGCGGGATTATCTGTTATTGATGGTCTGACAATTTATGAAGGGTGGGGGAATTACCTGTTGGTAAAATTCCCACAAGGCGACGACCTGTTTAAAGCTACATGGGATAACGGCATCATCTTGCGTAATTCACCTATCGAAGATTGCGTACGAATCAGTGTTGGTAGCCGTGATGAGTGTGAAAAGACCCTGAGCTTTATCCGTAATTACTACTCGTGATAGGTCACGAGTTTGCCCACAACTCATAGAGTTGAAGAATATTCGCCCAATGATGTCATCGTTGGGCACACAAAATGAAATAAGGAAGTTCGCGTGAGCAAGCAACAAAAAATTCTTTTTATCGACCGTGATGGCACCTTAATTGTTGAGCCTCCAGTTGATTTCCAAGTTGACCGTTTAGACAAGTTAAAGCTAGAGCCTTTTGTTATTCCAAGTTTGCTGGCCTTGCAAGATGCTGGTTATCGCTTGGTGATGGTGACAAACCAGGACGGCTTAGGCACAGATAGCTATCCACAGGCTGACTTTGATGCACCACACAACATGATGATGGAGATTTTTGAATCTCAAGGCGTGAAGTTTGATGATGTATTGATCTGTCCACACTTCGATGAAGATAACTGCTCTTGTCGTAAGCCAAAGCTAGGTTTAGTAAAAGAGTACCTTCAAGGTGGCAAAGTTGATTTCCAGAACTCTGTAGTGATTGGTGACCGTGAAACCGATCTACAGTTGGCTGAAAATATGGCGATCCGTGGTATTCAATACAACCCAGAAACGATGGGTTGGCCAAAAATCCTCAAAGATCTGACGGTGAAAGCGCGCGTTGCTGAAGTCGTTCGCATCACCAAAGAAACAGATATTAAGGTATACGTGAACCTGGATGAGCAAGGCGGCAATGAGATCTCGACAGGCTTGGGCTTTTTCGATCATATGCTTGATCAAATTGCGACACACGGCGGTTTCCAAATGAAATGCCAAGTTGAGGGTGATTTGCACATTGATGATCACCACACAATCGAAGATACCGCATTGGCATTAGGTCAAGCGCTTAAAGATGCACTTGGTGACAAACGTGGTATTGGCCGTTTTGGTTTTAGCTTGCCGATGGATGAGTGTTTGGCTCAGTGTGGTTTAGATCTGTCTGGCCGCCCATACCTGAAGTTTGAAGCGGAATTTAGTCGCGAGCAGGTCGGTGACCTTTCTACGGAAATGGTAGTCCACTTCTTCCGCTCACTGACAGACACACTTGCTTGTACGCTGCACCTATCCTCTAATGGTGATAATGATCACCACATTATTGAAAGTCTATTTAAAGCCTTTGGCCGCACACTACGCCAAGCGGTGAAAGTAGAAGGGAATGAGCTGCCAAGTAGTAAAGGCGTACTGTAAGGAAATACGGTTATGACAGAACAAAAAGTCGTCATTATTGATACCGGCTGTGCCAATGTATCATCAGTAAAGTTCGCGATTGAGCGCTTGGGCTATGAGGTCTCTATCTCGAAAGACCCTGAGGTGGTTCTCGCGGCGGACAAGCTGTTTTTACCGGGTGTCGGCACTGCCAGTGAGGCAATGAAAAACCTTGAAGAGCGTGACCTTATTGATCTGGTCAAGCGAGTAGAAAAACCGCTGCTTGGTATTTGCCTAGGCATGCAGTTGTTGGGCAAGTTATCCCAAGAGAAAGGGCAAAAGGCGGATGAGCTGGTGGAGTGCTTGGGTTTATGTGATGGTGAAGTGCGTTTGCTAGAAACGGGTGATCTTCCGTTGCCTCACATGGGTTGGAATACGGTCACTGCGAAACCAGAGCACCCACTGTTCAAAGGCATTGAAGAGGGTGAGTACTTCTACTTTGTACACAGCTTTGCGATGCCTGTGGGAGATTACACCATTGCCAGTTGTGACTACGGTAAGCCATTTACTGCCGCTGTTCAAAGTGGTAACTACTATGGCGTGCAATTCCATCCCGAGCGTTCATCGAAAGCAGGTTCAATCCTGATCAAGAACTTCCTAGAGCTTTAATTATAAGGACATAAACTCAGTGATTATTCCAGCATTGGACCTTATTGAAGGTCAAGTGGTTCGCCTTTACCAAGGTGATTACGGTCAGGTAACCGAATACAAAGTAGACCCGTCAGAGCAGTTCAATTTATACCACCAAGCAGGGGCAAACTGGTTACACCTTGTTGATCTGACCGGTGCGAAAGACACCACAGCACGTCAACTTGGCTTGATTGCCAAGCTACTCGATAGCACGCCAGCTAATATTCAAATCGGTGGCGGTGTACGTACTGAACAAGATGTAGTTGACCTTCTTGAAGCTGGCGCCCAGCGTGTGGTTGTCGGCTCGACAGCCGTTAAGCAGCCGGAGTTAGTTAAAGGTTGGATGGAGAAGTATGGGCCAGAGAAAATTGTTCTAGCTCTAGATATTAATATCGACCAAGATGGCGTGCGCAAGGTGGCTATCTCTGGTTGGCAAGAAGATTCAGGTGTGACGATTGAAGCCCTGATCGACGATTACTTAACCGTTGGATTGAAACACGTGTTATGCACTGATATCTCACGTGATGGTACATTGGCAGGCTCTAATGTTGAGCTGTATGTAGACTTATGCAAACAGTACCCACAAGTACAGTTCCAATCATCAGGTGGCATTGGCTCACTCGACGATATTGCAGCGTTGAAAGGCACTGGTGTTGCTGGTGTGATTGTTGGGCGCGCTCTGCTTGATGGCAAGTTTACTGCTGAAGAGGCATTTGCTTGCTGGGCAGAGTAAATCACTATTCTAGTTTTTAGAAACGAATATTTCTGTGGGATTTGATGATGCTATCAAATTCCACTTTTTTATTTCCAATCATTCGGTTTCCAATCACTCGGTAACAAGCAGCTTTTGCTCCATCGCGATGAGCTGATGCTCCCCAACGATCTCAACTTCTTCGATAAATTCAAACCCTAGCTTCTCGTAATAGGCTCTTAGGTATTCATGTGCATGAATCTCAATCGAAGAGACGCCGATATTTTTAGCGTGCTGTTGAAGAGCAGTAACGACTTTCGATGCAATGCCCTTACCTCGATAAGCCTTATCGACAGCAACTCTTGCCATGGTTGCAGAACAATCCTCATGTACAGTCAGTCTGGCTGTCGCAATGGGGGAGTCATTGTCAGTAACGAGGGCATGAAAGGATTGGTTATCCAAGCCATCAAGGTCAAGTTCAGTTGGGATACTTTGCTCCAGAGTAAAAACTTGGTAGCGGATCTCTTGTCCTTGTTTAATCACTTCATTTTTTTGGCTAACAGTTACTTTCACAGCAGTGCATTCCTTTGTGTGGCGAACAGATGGTTCGGTTGCAGATATTATGTACAGTCGGCACTGATTTTCAATGAAAATGAGTAAGGAGGTATTACACCATTCATTCTCTTTTTCAACCGCACTATGGCACTATGCCTGCACTGTATTTTCGCCAACACCATAGGCAATCAACCGCGAAAGTTCGGTTAAACTGCGACCAGACTCGCTTTGCCAGTGATTAAATGCGCGCTGAATCGCGTCCAGGCTACGTTTACTGTAAAGGCCACCCTCGATGATACTGTGCGCTCTCAAGTAGCTTTCTACATCGCTACTTAATATGAATGTGTCTTTACCTAGTTGGCGCAAAGCATAGGGGCCAGTGTTACCTCCCAAACGTTGTCCATGCTTCTTTAAATACAGCCACAAGCCAACGATGTCGCTCTCGGGCCAATTGGCAATAAATTTGGCAAAGCTGCCATGTTCTAACTGAATGTTGCGAATCATCTGAGCGTTGGCTGGGATAGTTTTCACCTTAGTGAAGTTACGTACGATGCGCACATCTTGGCTTTTTCTCTCAAGCATATCGGCTGGCATCATCAGCAGCTTTTCAATATTGAATTCCCAAAATACTTCCTCAAATGCTGGCCACTTATTGCGTATGACTCGCCATACAAAGCCGGACTGGAAAATTGACATGCTGAACTGGGCAAGAAATCGGTCGTCAGGGATGAGTGCCAGTTGTTTGTTGGATAGAGGCTCAGAGAGTAATGACTCCAGCGCTTCAACACCACCTTTACGTTGGCAAGCGCGCGAGTAGATATCATCAAAAGATTCGTATTTCATGTATAAAGTCGATTAAACGGTGATGATCATAGCCTAACCGAAATCGACAGTAATTGTATGGTTATCTAGATGTAGGTTGAAAAGCGAGTCGCCGGAAACTAAAAAGGAGGCCAACTTGGCCTCCTTCATTGCATTCATAGCTTAGTTTAGAACTTCGTAACGATATACCAGGTTACCAGAGGCTAAACCGCCTTCAGGGCCTGTGTTGCTGATAACTTGTACTTTGTAGTATTGGTAGACACCGCCAGCAATCTCTTGTTGCAGCAGGTAGGTCGTAAATGTCGGCCACATATCATGACCACCATCGACGCCATAATGCAACGCACCATAGTTACCAGGTCCATCCATAATACCGGTAGTAGCATCTGCCCCCCAATGATAAGGGCTCACAACTTCTTCGTCTGTCGGGTCGAAGGCCGCACCAGAAACAATATCAGCTTCTACATCCGCCACAGCACCGATGGCGTCACCCGAAGCTCCGCCGTTAATCTGAATAAGGTAGTTGCGGCCATCCACGATAAAGCTAATATCCCATTCATCCGTTTCAGTCGCATTAGGGTTATCAGTATCAAGGTCGATATACACTCTTTGGTCTGCAAAGTTGAAATCAATGTCACGAGCCGTTTCCCATCCATTATTCCACTGCTCAACATTGATCGTCGTATCTTTGTCATTGTTTAATGAAGTGACGCTAAATCTGGACATCGTTGAACCATCAGAATGTTTTATTAAGAAGGCATTACCTTCTTTTGCACTCACTTGATGAGTCAGGAAGTCGTAATGCACCCAGTCATCAAATTCGATTCTTGTTTCTAAGGAATCCGATTCGAAACTGTCACAGCTGTCCATCGTCACGCTTTCGAATGACTCGAGCGTGTTACTGCCAGTGAGTTTCATGAATTCATCTGCAACAGCATTACCTTCATCGTCAAATAGAGCCTCGAACTCTGCGGCTACACAGCCTGCAACATTGCCGCTACCTGACCCCCCTCCATTCAAGGCAAACCCTACATATTTTTGGTAAGACACATGCCAGTTATCATCTTGAACAGAGGTGCCTGAATCTAAATCGACTTTGGTTTGTGCACCAGAAGAGGAGTCGATATGAATCTCCTTTGCATTCGATGGAGTTTCGCCACCTCCTTCGTTACTAGAACCACCAGAGCTGTTGCATCCCGCTAACGCGATACCTGATAAAGCAATAGGTAGCCAAAGTTTATAGTTAGACATAGTTAATCCTCTCCTTTTTGATATTTTTAGTATTCGTAAGTCATACCGAGGTAGACGAATCGTCCAGTTGAAGGGCGGTAGTCATTACCACTGCTTAATGAGTCTTGAATCGTGTCTGTTAGGTTGTCGACACCACCAAACACTTTGAATTGGTCAGTAATCCAGCTGTTTACCATAAAGTCGAAGACGGAGTGGCTTGGAGACTCCATGAGGTTGTCACTGTCTGCATAGGATTCTGTCTCGTAGCGGCCAAACAATGAAAACTCAGTGTTGATAAGGGACCAATGGTAGTTAATATTGAATTTGAATTGATGGTCAGGCAGTTTGACGAGTTTATTGCCTGTTGTTTTGTCTTCCGCGTTTAGGTAGCTATAGCCAGCATAGCCACTCCACCCATTGGTGCGAGCAACGTTCATCATCAGGTCGACACCTTGTGAGAAGCTCTTGTCCATATTTTCATATTGGTAAATAGCTAAGCCAGCCTCTTCTCCAACGTAGTCGGAGGTAATGAGGTTCTTTGTATCGTTACGATATACGTTGATATCACCTGAGAGATACTGATTGAAAACAGCATCAACACCAACTTGGAAACTGGTGGATGTTTCTGGTTCTAAGTCAGGGTTACCCAAAACCATGTAGCCGACTTCACTGTGGTCAAACACAAAGTAACGCTCTTTTAGGTCAGGCACGCGATAACCTGTTCCGGCACCAGCTCGAACACGAACCTTGTACTCATCGAGCGCAGTAGGGCGATACATTAAGTTCACTTTGGGAGCAAAATGCCCACCGAAGTCTGAGTCATATTGAGCTCTGAAACCCGGCAGTAACTCGAGTTCATCGGTGAGGTAGAAATCGTCTTGGAGATAGAACTCAACGTTATCCTGAGTTGGATTTATTGGGTCGAGATCAGATACACCATCTTTTGTTTGCTCTAGAGAGCCAGAGTATCCAACCAAGCCTGCAGTGATTAGGTGATTGTCACCAATGTGGAAGTCTACTTGTGCTTCAGCTTTGTTAAAGTCGACTTGGCTTTCTCGGTGCTTGCTGGTGGCATTATTACTAAGGTTTCTCACTTGCGTCTCGTCCGAGTAGCGCTCAGAGATAGCGTAAGCAGTGAGATAAAAGTTGTCGTTGATTGGTCCGTTGTAGTTAATGTTTAAGTTGGTACGGGTGGCTTGTTCTTCATTACCTTTTAAAACATCGCCAACACCCGGCTCAAATTCTGAGTATGAGGTGTCTACGTCGCTGGAGTAGTAAGAAGGAGTCACACGCAAGTGTCCTCCATTGTCGAACTTATACCCAGCAGTGAGTGATAGGTTGGTTTTTGTGCCTCGTTCATTGCTGAAAGTAGGGGAGTCAGCATCAATTTTACTGCCGCCTAAATCGCGATGATCGGCGGCGAACTGCACATAAAAATCGTCGGTGGCGCCATGAGTGATCAGGCTAAAGTGGCCGTCGTTCGAGAATCGGTCTGAGGCGTCACGGTCTCCATATGAGCCACCGTCAGCCGTCACTTTAAAGCCAAAAGGAGTATCAGGTGTCGTCGTGATGACATTGATAACACCACCCATTGCCTCACTGCCATACAAAGCAGACACAGCACCACGCACAATTTCGATTTGCTTGATGTTAACGACACCGACTTGATCCAAATCGACGCGAGAACCCGTCGATGGTGAAATGGGCATTCCATCAATGAGTATTAACACTCTCTCACCGTCATAGCCCTGCATGGAGACTTCTGTTCCCGTCTTACCATGGATAGATCGAAGCGTTAGTCCAGGGATATTACTAAGAGCTTCAGTAAGATCTTTGGCATGCATTCTATCAATCTGCTCTGAAGTAATGACTTCAGTTCTTACAGGAGTGTCTAGAAGACTACGTTCAGTTCGAGTTCCTGTAATGACCATTATGTCGTCAGGAGACTGGTTAGCATAAGAGGCTTGGCTTATCAGAGCGATGGCTATAAAAGAGCAAATTTTACTTGGGCGCACAACAACTACCTATTTAACGTCCGTACTTAAATAATAATGCGCATGATATTGATAACAATTATCAATTGCAAACAAAATAATCATGCGAACTCATTGTTTTGATGAAATTTGTTTATTTCAGCGTTTAATTTTGGAGACACTTGGGTCAACGCAGTGGAATATCTGCTGACTTGTTTTGTCTGATTTCAGTAATTCATGAGTTAGGCGGGCTACCTCCATACGATGGATAACGCCATGAATTTCTTGGACTTGAGATAGCATGCCTGTTTGTGTCACCGACCCGTTGATGAGTCCTCCAGGCCTTAAAATAGTGTAATCGAGTTTACTAGACTGCAGCCAAGCCTCTGCGAGAGACTTTTCTCGTACCGCATTGCCGAAGCCATTTTTCGCGGCTTCGGAAAGATATTGCCATGAGTCTCCGCAACCGAGTGATGTAACGAGTAGAAAACGAGCACAAGAATTTTGTTCTAGAGCATCAATCAAATAACGATGTCCAATGTAGTCAACGGGTGTGTCTGCTTTGAAACTCCCCATCGTTGAAATTATCCATGCATCTTTGGGTAGTTTTGCTACTGTCGCTTCAACTAGGTCTTTGTTGGTTGCATCGCAGGCATACGTTTCCTCACAAACAACGAGCGCTCTTTCAGACTTTTCTGGGGCACGTGAAACGCCATAAACGCTTAAACCTTGGCTCTTGTAATACTCAGCGATAGCGAGCCCAAGGCCGCTACCAGCGCCCCATACGACAACTTTATTCATCCTCTAACTCCAAGGAAATTAACTGATTACGACTGGGTAGTGCCCAGTAGGGTGGGTGATTACATCAACAGACCATTGATAAACGGACTGGATAAGATCGGGGGTTAGCACTTGTTCTGGTGTGCCATCTGCGGCAATTTCTCCTCGGTTTAACACAATGAGCCTATCGCCATATTGAGCGGCTAGGTTGAGGTCGTGAATCACTGCAACCACAGCCGCTCCTTTGTCTGCCATGCGTTTGGCTAGCTGAAGCGTTTTGTGTTGATGGCCTAAGTCGAGCGCGGAAGTCGGTTCATCGAGCAGGAGTGCGCATTTGTCTTGGCATTGGGAGAGTTGAGTTAACACTCGCGCGAGGTGAACGCGCTGTTTTTCTCCACCAGATAGAGAGGGAAATTGCCTGTCAGCGAGATGGATGACGTCGGTTTGCTCCATATTTTGATGTGCTATCTTTTCAATCCCCTTTTGACAGGAGTGAAGATTCAGCCCACCTAACTCAACCACCTCTTTTGCTGTGAAGGCAAAAGTAAGGTTGCTGTGCTGTGGCAATATACCTAAATGTTTAGCGAGGTGCGCAGGATTCCATTCATTCAGAGCTCGGCCAAAATAGGAGACGTCTCCCTTAGTCTTCCACTCTCGGCTAATCAGTTTTAGAAGACTACTTTTACCGGTGCCATTAGGACCGAGTAAAATCGTAAATTCACCTGCTTTTATCGATGCAGACGCCTGTTTAAGGATAGTTTTATTACCTAACGTTAAGCTAAGCCCTGAGAAGTCGATGGCACTCACGCAAGCTTTCCTTTTTGTTGAATCAATAACCAAATGAAGAATGGGGCTCCCAGTAACGCGGTAACGATACCGACTGGCATATCGAGTGGCGCAATGACTGTACGTGCGAGCATATCGGCCACCAAGAGCAATAAAGCCCCGAGAATCATAGACAGAGGAATGAGACGACGGTGATTCGGTCCTCCGATCATGCGTCCAATATGAGGAACGATGAGGCCGATAAAGCCAATCATGCCCGCTAAAGAGACGGTGATCCCAACACCCGCAGCGGTAAGAAGAATCAGGCGTTTCTTCAAACGCTGCACATCAATACCCATATGATTGGCTTCAGCCTCACCGAGGAGTAGAGCATTAAGTTTGTCTGCATCGCGATAAAATAGAGCGGTTAGCGTCACGAGAGCGATAAACCCAAGTAAAATACCCTGCCAATCTGCGCCAGCCAGTGATCCCATACTCCACAAAGAGAGGTCTCGCAGTGCTTGATCATCGGCATAATAGTTCATCAATCCTAAGCCTGCGCCGGCGAGTGCACCAATAGCCACACCAGCAAGTAGCATCATAGCAACGGAAGTACCCGTTGAGCTTGTACCGAGCTTGTACACCAAGACAGTAGAGATAGCCCCGCCAAGGAAGGCAAATAACGGAACAGTGCCGAACAGTAGTAACACCGGATAGGATGCGGCGAGAGAGCCGAACAAGACGATCGCTACCGCAGCTCCGAGTGAGGCACCAGCAGAGACTCCAATAATGCCCGGGTCTGCCAGGGGATTTCTAAACAAGCCTTGCATGACGGTACCGCAAATGGCCAGTAAGCCGCCCACCACTAGACAGAGTAGAGTTCGCGGTAAACGCACCTGCTGGATAACCATCAAAATATGTTGTGGTAGATCGGTCTCGATGGGTAATAGTGCGCGCATACTGTCTTTAAAGCCAATGTCCATTGGCCCCATCGCTATTGAGGTGATGACAGCACAGTACAGAGCAATCGATCCCACAATTAAAATTCCAGATAAAGGAAGACGGCTTGGTGCAATATTCATTATTGCGCGATCCCCAGTTCAAACTGCTGATGTAAGTCTTCAGAGAGCTCTAGGCTCTCCAATCCGAAACCACCAATGATCGCACGACCAGGAATTGGAATGATCTGTTGGTTAATACCCGCAGGCGTCGCGGCGAGTAGAGGCATTTTTGCCATAATAGTGTCGATGCCCCCCATAATGCCCAGGGTGCGGTCTGAAATTAGAATGTAGTCAGGTTGTAGCTCTAGTACAGACTCAATCGACATTGGCTTATAAGAGTCAAACTGAGTGGAAGCGGGATTTTCAGCACCTGCAAGCTCAATCACAGCGTCAACAGGGGTACCTTTACCTGCGACGGTGATTGGTCGGCCTTCGCTGAGCATGACAAAAATGACTTTAGGTGCTTGCTCAAGAGGGCGTGTTTCGAGTTTATCTAAGCGTGCATTAATCTGTTGTTTTAACTCTACCGCTTTAGTTTCAGTCCCTGTCAGAGCTGCCACTTGGTCAATGCGCTGATTAAGTGCGGCTCTATCGATTCCGGTAGAGACTTTTTCAATTTTCACCCCAGCGCTTGATAGTGAGTTAATTGTCGTGTCTGGTCCCATTTCTGGTGAGCCAATAATCATGTCGGGCGCGAGCGCAAGCAGGCCCTCGGTCGACAGTTGACGGTGATAACCCACTTGCGGGATGTCAGAGCCCTCAACAAAGTGCTTACTGGTTGAGTCTACTGCAACGAGTGTATTTTCAGCGCCCAAGGCATAAATGAGCTCGGTCACCGTTGATCCAGCGCTAATAATTCTCGGGGGTTCTGATGCATAACTGTTATTCGATAAAGTCCATAATGCAGTGGTAATGGCTAAGAAAGTCTTTTTCATTTCAATCTATCCCTAATTCACTTCTATCCGACAGTCAGGGTCGAGCAAGGAACTGATGTGGGGCTCCGGAAATCGTAATTCGTTAGCGCTGATTATCCATGAAATACAAATAAGATCAATTATCAATTGCATTTGCATTTGCGATAAGTATGATAATCGCAAATCGAAGAGGCTCACACGCTTGTGGTAAGCCGTTATGATCAAAGAATTATCCAGCATGATTGATTTAGAAAATCTAGAGCTGACTGGCCAGCATACGCCAGATCCTCTCCGTTATGCCTTTAAGCGAAAGGGCGGTGCACACTCTGGTAGTGCGGCTCGTCCTATCGCGAAAGAGGAAACGCAGTCACGTTTGACGCAAGCATTAGGTGAGTCGGTAGACAAACGTTCACCGCGCTGCCTGTATATCCACATTCCATTTTGTCGCGTGCGTTGCACTTACTGTAATTTCTTCCAATATGCATCAAGCACTAAGCTCATGGACGCCTACTTTGAAGCGTTGAAAACAGAGATAAAGCGTAAATCTGCCGAGGCATGGACACAGTCTGCTCCGTTTCATGCTGTGTATGTCGGTGGAGGAACCCCCACTGACCTGAGTGGTGCTCAGTTGCAACAATTAGGGCAAATGATTCACCAGCATTTCCCTTTGACACCGGATTGTGAAGTGACGTTGGAAGGACGTATTAATCGATTTGGTGAAGACAAATTTGAATCAGCACTGGAAGGTGGGTTCAGTCGTTTCTCTTTTGGTATTCAGAGCTTTAATACTCAGGTTCGTCGCGCCGCAAAACGCCTTGACGATGGCGATGTGGCATTGGAGCGAATTCAAAATATGGTCGCCTATAACAGCGCACCTGTCGTGATTGACCTACTGTTCGGACTTCCTCATCAGACACTCGATATCTGGCAGAAAGACCTAGAGTTGTATCTCGAGTCCGGTGCAGATGGTGTCGATCTCTATCAACTGATTGATATGAAGGGATTACCGATGCAGCAGATGGTTGAGCAGGGCAAACTGCCCGCGCCAGCCAACACTGCAACCAAAGCGACAATGTTTGAGATGGGTGTGAACTTTATGGCTAAGCGCTATCAAAGACGACTTAGTTGCAACCATTGGGCAAGAGGTAATCGAGAACGAAGTATCTACAACAGTCTTGCAAAAACCACGGCCGAAGTCTTACCAATAGGTGCTGGCGCTGGTGGCAATGTTTCCGGTCTGCAAATGATGCAAACTCGAAACATGGAGGATTACATTCAAGCAATTGAAGCGGATCAATATCCTGTGGCGATGTTGATGCTTGCAGATGCAAATCGAGAAATCACGAGTTGTATACGTGCAGCATTTGACCGGGGCGTCCTGTCTAAGCAGGTTTTGAACCACACTGCGGGATGGGATATCTACTCTGCAGCAATGCCTCTTTTCGAAAAGTGGCAAACAAATGGCTTAGTTAAAGTTGACGGCGATTATATCGCTTTGACTTTAGCGGGTGAGTTTTGGAACGTAAACCTCGCACAGAATTTGATTAATACAGCATCGAGCTTGAATCAGTCTCATATAGCTGCTTAAAACACGGTTAGTCAGCCAAGTCTAGGCTAAACAAATAGAGAACAAAAACACACGCAGACAGCGTGAATTAAGGAGAAGTCTATGTACACCACTTGTACATTTGAAGAAGCGAAGCAAAAGGTTGCTGAGTTATGTCAAGCTGAGCCAAGCTTATCAGTCACTGATATTGCTACTCGTTTATCACTGAGTGAAGCAGAGGCGAGCTTAGCTCTGCCTGAAGAAATGGTGACGGCCATTGCAGGCGAGAATGCGGAGTTGATTCTTAGCCAGCTACCTGAATGGGGTAACGTAACAACGATCACAAACTCATTTGGTTCAATTTTTGAGTTCAAAGGCCCTTTCCCTAAAGGAAAAACGGCACATGGTTACTACAACATTATGGGCAAAGCGGGCTTACATGGGCATTTGAAGCTAGACTTGATTACAGATATCGCTTTCGTGAGTAAGCTTTTTCACGGTACAGAAACGCATCATATTGCGTTTTTCAATCAAGATGGCAACTGCGTGTTCCGTGTGTATTTAGGCCGCGATAAAGCACGTAATCTGATCCCAGAGCAAATTGAAGCGTTTAACACGTTAAAGCTATCAATGACGAAGTAAACAAGGACGTTGAACATGAACCCAGAAGTCAAACAAGAGCGACTGCAATCTAGACTTGTACCAGAAATGCAGGAGTTTCGAGACAACTGCAAAACACTTCAGTTGGCCACAATCAATAGTCATCAGTTGCCAACAGCCAGCTATGTCCCGTTTGCTTTCACTGAATCCGGCTTTTTTATTTTAGTGAGTGATATTGCTCCTCATGGAAAGAACCTACAGGCGAACAATAATCTGTCTATCATGCTGATCGAAGATGAGGCACAAGCGAAACATATCTTTGCACGTAAGCGACTCTCTTTTGAAGCGAAGGCAGAATTTGTCGAAAGAGAAACGAACTTGTGGAGTGAGGGTGTTAGTGCATTAACGCAGAAGTTCGGTGAAATCATCGATAATCTGAGCAATTTGGGTGATTTCCGCCTTTACCAAATCCAACCTGAGAAAGGTCGCTATGTAAAAGGGTTTGGTCAGGCATTCGATGTGAATGGCTTTGATATGGTGGATGTTGTTCACCTTACCGAAGGTCATGTTAAGCGTGAAAAAGAACAAGCGGCTAACTAATTCAGTCCTGTTTTTATTTGCTAAGCCCCATGCTTTTTGTGTGGGGCTTCGTTGTTTATAGTTCAGATTAATAATGGAGTAAGGCGTGACCACTGAGCGCTTAAGCTATCTTTCACCCAAATGGCTCTATCAACAGGCAATCAAGCACAAAAAGCGGCTTGTGATTGCCAACTATTTAGCGATAGTTGCTACGTTAATCAGCGTGCCCATTCCGCTTCTTCTGCCTTTAATGGTTGATGAAGTTTTGCTCAATCAACCGAGTGTTGGTGTTGCGTGGATGGACAAGTTACTGCCAGAGACTTGGCAAATGCCCACGGCATACATTGTGTTGTGTTTGCTGATGATCATTGTCATGCGTTGCGTAAGTCAACTGCTTAATATTGTACAAAATCGCCAGTTTACTCTGGTTGCGAAGAGTATTACTTGCCATATTCGACAATCGTTGCTTGATAAGCTTGGACGCGTGAGTATGCGTCAATATGAGCAAAAAGGGAGTGGCGGGATCAGCTCCCACCTAGTGACGGATATTGAAACGATAGATAAGTTCGTCGGAGACACGCTGAGTCGACTTATTATTGGTGTACTCACCATCGTTGGGACTGCAATCATTCTTCTGTGGATGGAGTGGCGTCTGGGCTTGTTTATTCTGGCGATGAACCCTGTGATTGTCTATTTGTCGCGTAAATTAGGGCAGCGAGTCAAGCATCTCAAAAAAAGAGAAAACCAATCTTTTGAACGTTTTCAGCACAAGTTAGTGGAAATATTAGAGGGGCTTTATCAATTGCGAGCTTCGAACCGAGAGTTAGCCTTTTTAGAATCACTAAAGATGGACGCTGAGAACATTCGTCACGATGCGGATCGTTATGCTTGGCAGTCAGATGCCGCTAATCGAATGTCCTTTTTGATGTTTCTCATCGGGTTTGAGATCTTCCGCGCTGCCGCGATGATCATGGTGTTATTCAGTGATCTTTCGATTGGCCAGATCTTCGCGATTTTTGGCTATCTCTGGTACATGCTTGGACCCGTACAGGAACTGTTGGGCGTACAATACGCTTGGTTTAGTGCCTCAGCAGCAATGAAGAGACTCAATAGCCTGCTGACATTGGAAGAAGAAGAGCGACCTATGCCTACTGTCTCACCGTTTGTTACAGGTGAACCTCTGGATATCCAAGTACAAGATGTCAGCTTTCAATATGACGATGAACGACAGGTTCTTGATAAGCTGAATTTAACGATTCCCAAGGGGAAACGTGTTGCTCTTGTCGGTGCGTCTGGTGGGGGGAAATCGACATTAATTCAACTGCTCATGGGTATCTACCGAAAGGGGAGTGGCGCTATTCTTGTCAATGGAGAACGAATAGAAGATGTCACCTATGAGTCGTTGCGAGAGCATATGGCAGTAGTGCTTCAACAGCCGGTCATTTTTAACGATACGCTTCGTGCTAATTTGACGCTAAATGACGGACGTTATGCTGACCAGCAATTGTGGCAGGCTCTTGAGGTGGCTCAGCTCAAAGATGTGGTAGAACAACTGAGTGATGGTCTGGACTCTGAATTGGGTAGGAATGGTGTGCGCCTATCTGGGGGCCAAAGGCAGCGTTTGGCTATTGCGCGAATGGTGTTGAGTGACCCTCAATTTGTCATCCTCGACGAAGCAACTTCCGCACTAGATACTGCCACTGAGGCCGCGTTGCATGAGGCCATGAGCCGTTTTTTATCAAATCGAACCACACTCATTGTTGCTCATCGACTCTCAGCAGTAAGGCAAGCTGATGTTATTTATGTGCTTGAAGATGGGCAGGTTAAGCAGTCTGGCAGCCACAGTGAGTTAGTGGGTCAACAGGGGTTATATCAAACCTTATATGGGGAGCTGCAAGCTTCATAAACAAATTGGTGTAATAACTTAGATTAATTCTTTACGGAATCGCTAATAGCCCTTTACTGACCTCTGAAAATGTGTAAATTGAAGGTAAGTCATATCTGCAGGCAAACATGAGGTTTGCCTGACGCAGGTAGCAACACCTTTGAAATGGAGTTTAGTTTGAATCAAATGCGTAATTGGGAGGTGTTGTAACAATGCTTGCCAAAAGAATCATTCCTTGCCTTGATGTTCGCGATGGACAAGTTGTAAAGGGCGTTCAGTTCCGCAACCATGAAATTATTGGTGACATCGTTCCTCTTGCCCAGCGTTACGCTGAAGAGGGCGCAGATGAGCTGGTTTTTTATGATATTACCGCCTCAAGTGACGGCCGTGTTGTCGATAAAAGCTGGGTAGCGCGTGTTGCGGAAGTCATTGATATTCCTTTTTGTGTCGCGGGCGGTATCAAGTCTGCTGAAGATGCTGCAAGAATTCTTGAGTTCGGTGCAGATAAAGTGTCAATCAATTCACCTGCACTGGCGAATCCTGAGCTGATTACTGACCTCGCTGACAAGTTTGGTGTGCAGTGTATCGTGGTGGGTATCGACTCCTATTACGATAAAGACACTGGCAAATACAAGGTCTATCAATTTACTGGTGATGAAGCTCGTACGAAAGCCACTCAGTGGGAAACTCGTGATTGGGTTCAAGAAGTCCAAAAACGTGGTGCAGGCGAAATTGTCCTGAATATGATGAACCAAGATGGCGTGCGTAACGGTTACGACATTGATCAGCTTAATATGGTTCGAGAAGTGTGCAATGTACCTCTTATTGCATCAGGTGGTGCGGGTGTAATGGCGCACTTTGCTGAAGCTTATCAAAAGGCAAATGTTGATGGGGCTCTAGCTGCATCGGTATTCCATAAGCAAGTCATCAACATTGGCGAGCTAAAACAGTATCTAAAACAACAGGACATTGAGGTGCGACTATGAGTTTTGCAGCGGCAGAAGTAAGCGCACTGGCAGAGCGTATTAATTGGGAAAAAGTGGACGGTTTGGTACCAGCGATCGTTCAGGACTTTCAATCTAGTCAAGTGCTGATGATGGGTTACATGAACCGCGATGCGCTAGCCAAGACGGCGGATACCGGTAATGTTACTTTTTTCTCTCGTACTAAAGAGCGTCTTTGGACTAAGGGTGAAACGTCAGGCAATGTCCTTCAATTAGAGAACATTGCACTTGATTGTGACCAAGATACGCTGCTCGTGAAAGTGAACCCGGTTGGGCCAACTTGCCATACAGGTACTACAACCTGCTGGGATGGCGATAAGCAAGAAGAGTCTCAGATGGTGTGGCTTCATCAACTTGAGCAGCTATTGGCTGCCCGCAAGAGTGCCGACCCAGAGTCATCTTACACCGCGAGCCTTTATGCCCGTGGCACCAAGCGTATTTCGCAGAAAGTGGGTGAAGAAGGCGTTGAAGTCGCGCTTGCGGCGACGTCGGGCGATAAGGCGGAGTTAGTTTGTGAGTCAGCTGATCTTATTTATCACCTATTTGTGTTACTTCAAGATCAAGGTCTATCAATGGACGATGTGATCAACAAACTTAAAGAGCGCCATAAGTAGACGGGTGTCTTTTGGGTTTTAATATGAAAACGGCGAGCTAAATAGCTCACCGTTTTAGTTTCAACCGATTAGTTGAGTATGATGAGTATCGTGCCTGCCAACGTCATTAAGATATTGGCGATGGCGTAGGTGCCGGCATAACCTAATGCAGGGATGGTTGATTTCGCATAGTCGTTAACGATGTCCATGGCGGGAGCGCAGGTTCGAGCTCCAATAATCGCACCAAACAACAGAGCACGGTTCATCTTTAGAATATAAGCGCCGACTAGGTAAGCACAAACCACTGGCACCACACTGATCACTAGAGCGAGTGTGATAACTTGGAAACCAACGTCTGCAAGGTGCTCAAACATCTTGCCACCGGCACTTAATCCAATCCCCACCATAAAGAAGGCAAGCCCTAAATCTTTAACTAAGTTCAGTGCTCCTTGTGGAACATAGCCAAAGGTTGGGTGGTTAGCACGGAGGAAGCCGAGTGTGATACCAGAAAGTAAAAGACCCACCGCATTACCAAGCCCAAAAGAGACTTGACCGAAAGTCATCGTGACGAGGCCAAACATAATGCCCAAAATGAAGAAGCTACAAAACGCGAGTAGGTCCGCCATTTGTGAGTGAATTGAGATAAAACCGATACGCTCCGCAAGGCCATGCACGCGGCTCTTTTCACCACTGACTTGGATTACATCGCCTTTAGCCAAAACGATATCGTGGTCCATTGGCATCTCTATCTGAGCTCGAACCACTCGGTTTAGGAAACAGCCGTATTCAGACAAGTTGAGATCTGAAAGACGTTTACCCGCAATCGAGTCGTTTTTTACCACGATCTCTTCTTCAACGATCCGCAGGTCAAGCAGGTTACGATCGAATACCTCTTTGCCATTTCTAAAACTTGGGTCGAGTCGGGCGTGACTGTCTGGGAAGCCAACGAGAGCTATTTCATCACCCTCTTGCAAAATCGCGTCACCATCAGGATGGGCAAGAATACCGTTGCGGCGGATACGCTCGATATAACAACCTGTCTGACGATAGATACCCAGTTCACGCAGGTTTTTTCCGTCGGTCCAGTCAATCAATTCAGGGCCGACACGGTAAGCGCGAATAATCGGTAGGTAGACCTTACGTTGCCCAGAACTGCCCAGGCCGCGCTCTTGCGCAATTTGCTGTGCAGAGTCCGATAGGTTTTGCTTTTGCAGACGAGGCAATAGCTTTGCAAACACGATCATACTGATAAGACCGACTAAGTACGCCATTGCGTAACCGACAGAGAGATTTTCAAGTACCGCTGCGAAATCCATGTTTCTTGGGATTTCGGCAAGTCCTGAACTTAACGCATCCTGTGCGCCAACTAAGACTGGTGTCGAAGTTAGTGCCCCCGCCATCATGCCGGTCGCCAAACCAAGGTCGAGGTGTAGAAACTGAGTTGCAAAGTAAGTAATTGAAATTGCCGTTACTAACACCACCATACTCAAGATGAAGTAGTGCTTTCCATCGCGAAAGAAAATACCGAAGAAGTTTGGGCCCGCTTCAATACCCACACAGTATATGAACAACATAAAGCCGATAGTTAAAGCTTCTGGGTTAAACGTAAACCCAAGATGTCCCATAACTAATGAAGTGATCAATACACCGATTGAGTTACCAAGTTGGAAATTTCCGAAACGGATTTTGCCGATCGCAAGTCCTATCGCAAGGACTACGAAGATGAGAAGAATAGGGTTGTGCTCTAAGAGGCTAACAACGTCAATGTTCACGGCTTTGAACCAGATTGTAAGGGGTGGACAGGAAGTGTGCGAATTGTACTGATTTATTTGTAAATGATAAGCACAAATTACCCTAAATGCATAAAAATTTGCACATGCCTCACCAAATGGGGATTTTGTTAACTTTCGGGTTTAAGAAATAATAAAAAACCGCCGTAAAAACAGCGGTTTGATAATAATTCAATCGAGTTGATTAAGCGAATAGACCTAGGTGCTCTTTTGCGTAAGCTTCGAAGTCATCACAGCCACCGATGTGCTCTTGGTCAACGAAGATTTGCGGCACAGTTTCTACTGGCTTACCTACTGTCTTCTCAAGGTCTGCTTTTGAGATACCTTCTGCGTGAATGTCTACATAGCGGTAGTTAAAATCATCACGCTTTTCTTTCAGTGTTTCAGCGTACTCTTTTGCACGAACACAGTAAGGGCAAGCAGGGCGACCAAAGATAACAACAAACATAAACTTTTCTCCTTTGTTTTATGGGAACAACTATGCCTGATCGCAGTCATAAAATAAAGGGGGCAATGCCTGTTACAGCGATAGACAAAAGCTATTGATTACTTTTTAGCAGATGTGATATTTCTCAAAATTACCCTAAATTTAATAGGGACAAATGGAAAGCTTTGCACTAGGTCAAACCGATTATTGTTTAGATAGTTAATGATCAACTTAGAGAAAGAAATAGAAAAGGGAGAGTCTATGTTCAATTTTATGACCAGTGGGCGTGTCATATTTGGAGAAGGGTCGCTGGCTCAGTCCTTGTCAATGATTCGCCACTATGGTTACAGCGTACTGCTGGTGACGGGTAAAGGTATACAGCGCAGTTCAGTGGTGCTCGACTATCTGGTTAAGCAGCAGTTACGTTATCAGCATATCGCGGTCGGAAATGAACCTAATATCACCATGGTAGAAGAAGCGGCAGTATTGGGGCGCAAGTTCAACCCAGAAGTTATTGTTGCTTTTGGGGGGGGCAGTGTTATTGATATGGGTAAGGCCCTTGCTGCAGTTATTCCTAATCAAGGTAATGTCTACGATTATGTTGAAACCGTGGGTCGTAACGTTCCGCTAAAAACAAGGCCCTTGCCCGTGATTGCGATTCCTACTACAGCAAGTACAGGTAGTGAGGTGACTAAAAATGCGGTGCTTCGTTCAGGGCAAGATCGCATCAAGGTAAGTCTGCGCGATGCCGATATGTTGCCTAAAGTAGCGATCATTGATCCAACGCTAACCTATGGTACCAGTAAAGCGATATCTGCTCGGGGAGCAATGGATACCTTTACTCATCTGATGGAAGCTTATGTTTGTAACGAGCCTAATCCATTTAGTGATATGTTGTGTGAAGAGGGGTTTCGACGCTTGAGCCGCTCGGTAACGGACGCTTGCTTACATGACGATCATAAAGCACGTGAAGACCTCTCTTTTGCAGCAATGCTTGGGGGAATGGCCTTAACAAACGCAAAACTAGGGGGTATTCACGGGTTAGCTTCAGTGCTTGGCGGAGAACTAAAAGCACCGCATGGAGTGATAACCGCTCGGTTAGCTCCGTTCGTTATGCGAGAGAATATTTTGAATGCAGAGGCGAATGGTGAAGAATTGATCCTCGAGCGATACCAAAAAATGGCTCAGATACTGACAGGTCGTCAGAATGCGAACCTTCATGATGCGGTACTCTGGGTTGAGAGTATTCTGTCGCGCTTAGATATCCCTGATTTACGTGAGTTTGGTGTGTGTAGCACCACGTTTGAACTTGTTGCTGAAAGTGCACTGAAGTCGGTCGATATCAAAGGAAATGCGAGTACTTTAGATAGTGAGCGACTGGTGAGCATACTTGAGTCGGTATGTCAGTGTGATGGACATTGTGAAAAGCGGCAAGATACTGAGGACGACTGCTTACTGGTGGAGCTTGTCCATGATTCTAGTGTTGAAACCAGCGATATTTAAGCTGGGTAAGATAAACAAAAAGACCTTCATTTGAGAAGGTCTTTTTATTTGAATACATGGAGTTTTATAGCGGATTGATTTTCTCGTAACGAGAATCTTTTAGAGCATCTTTAACACGACGTAGGTTTTCTCTGAAGCCCGAGCCACGGCGTAGTGTAAAGCCAGTCGCGAGTACATCGATCACTGTCATTTGAACGACTCGGCTAGCCATTGGCATATAGACGTCAGTATCTTCCGGTACGTCAAGCGTAATGGATAGTGATGCTGCTTTGTCGAGAGGTGAATCTTTTGCCGTAATCGCAATCACAGTAGCGCCGTTTTCACGTGCTAGATGGGCGATCTCCACCAAGCTCTTAGTCCGGCCAGTGTGAGAAATCAGGACAATAACATCGTTATCGGTGCAGTTAATGCACTGCATACGCTGCATCACGATATCTTCAAAGCAACTGATTGGAATATTGAATCGGATGAACTTGTTTTGAGCATCGCGAGCAACAGATGATGAAGCGCCGAGACCGAAGAATGAAATACGTTTTGCTTGTGTCAGTAGGTCAACAGCTCGGTTTACTTGCATAGAATCAAGGCTATTCTTAGCAACGTCCAGACAAGCCATTGTAGATTCAAAAATCTTGTGGGTATATGCTTCAGCCCCATCGCTTTCTTCAACATTTCTGTTTACGTAAGGGGTGCCATTCGCCAAGCTTTGGGCTAAATGCAGTTTGAAGTCTGGAAATCCTTTCGTGTCTAAACGACGACAGAAACGGTTCACCGTCGGTTCACTCACGTCGGCCATTTTTGCCAGGGTAGCAATGCTCGAGTGGATAGCTGTCTGAGGTGACGCCATTATGACTTCAGCAACTTTGCGCTCAGACTTACTAAAGTTTTCAATGTTATTTTGAATTTTTTCTAATGTATTCATAATGTTCACGAGGGAATGGAGAACAACTCACTGGTTACAACAATGTGGGTTTTATCAAAGTAAACCGCACTTAAAACGACCGCCAGCGCCACAAACTTCAGTATAAACCGTTAAAAACTAAATCCATTATCTAATTAATGATAATATGACAAGCCTCAAACAAAATTTAAGAAAACTACGATTTCCGGCATCAAATGGGAGTTTTTTGGCCAAAAAACTGTGAGATTTTCCACATTTTGTTGGTTTACTTACAAGATTATAGAAATAAATTTTCAGTAGGGCCTATAAAACACAACAAAGTCCTAACGATGACAAGGATTAGTTAGATGTCGTCGTTTGAGGCGCGCTCTGAATCGCCAGGCATTGCTCATTTAATTTGTTGATTAAACTTGGCACTTTTGTGGCTATCTGGCGCTGTTCTTCCAATACTTTGGTCAGAACATCCTTGCTTGTCAATGGGTTAGCTAATACCACTCTGAATACGATGGTGTCGCGCAAAGCCCATTGAATTGGGTTTAATTGGGTACGAGATACAAATGACCGGCCGGTTTCGCGTTGCCTCTTTTGAATGAACTTGGTTAACTCATTCAAAAGTTGATGAATTTTATCTTGCTGCTCTGGTGAAGCCAGTTTTAGCGCCTCACGAACATTTTTTGGTACGTAGCGGTAGGTGAGTAGGCAGAGTTCTGGTTGTGATATCAGCTCAAAATCCGCTTGCTGTTGGATAAGGTTGGCGAAATAGTCAGCTTTTTCGATACCTTGATCGATCAACATTTCATAACCTGGTCGGCTGATGATGTGCATTGCTGCATATACCAACATCGCCATTCCTGAACGTGAACCTTCTAGTGTATGACTGCCAAGATCTTTGGAGCCTTTGCGAAGGATATATTGCGCGTGATGCTCGATGGACTTCATGGCTTCAGGCGATCGAAACAACACCATACCAGCACCCATAGGGATGTAGAGCTGTTTGTGCGCGTCAATGGTCACAGAATCGGCAAGCTCGATACCATCAAGAAGGTGACGGTGATTGTTTGACATCAAAGTGGCACCGCCCCAAGCTGCGTCAACGTGGAAGTGACACTCTTCTTGTGCGCAAATCTCGGCGATGGCGCGAAGTGGATCAATATTGCCTGTCTCTGTTGTCCCCGCAACGCCAACAACCGCGAATGGCTTGATGCCTTGTTGTTTTAACTCAACGATCTTTTCTTTGAGAGCCTCTGGAACAATACGGTTATTACTATCCGTTTTGACAGCAACTAAGCCCTTTTGACCAATACCTAGCACGTCCGCAGCTTTTTTTAGAGAATAGTGACCCCGTTCTGATACGAGTATCGCCAAGCCTTTGTAACCATGATGCATCATCGCGGCAAATAGGCCCTCTTTTTCCACACCAGAAAAGTCGCCTTCGGCTTTTAGTGCGTTGTTACGAGCCACCCACAGCGCTGTAATATTGGCGATGGTTCCACCGGAACAAAATGCCCCCAGTGAGTGGTTGGCACTGTGCATCCACTGAGAGTAGAAAGACTCTTTTTCACTGTAGATTAGGCGGTGTAGCATACCGAGTACTTGGCGTTCAAGTGGCGTGAATGCTTTTGACGTCTCGATTTTTACCAGATTTTGATTCAGCGCGATCATGATTTTTGAAAGCGGCATCAAGAAATAAGGCAGTGCAGAGGTCATATGACCGATAAAGCTTGGTGAAGAAGTATGAACCGAGTGAGAGACAAGTGTATCAAGCAAGTGTTGCGTATGGTCAGAGACAAACTGTGGTTGCTCTGGAATAGCTGGATCAGAAAAGTCTTTCTCAATGTCACGTAGGGGTTTTTCCTCCGCGACAATATGTTCTCGGAGAAAGTGATTGAGGTTTTGAGATAGTTTGGCTTCAATTTGTGTCAACGTAGAATCTGGCCCTTCTGGCACGGTGAAGATTCTAAGAAGACTATCAAAGCTTACGTCTGCGGTTTTCTGATCCATAACTCTTTCGCGTGTTCTTACCAAAGCGAGCAGCACAATCTAAACCAAAAATTGTTGTGTGTCTGCAACAATTTGGAGAAGTATGCTTTCATTTTCGTCACTTGCTCTAATTGTTACAGCTTTTGCTTTGAATTTGTTCAATAGATTGGTTGTATTTGTTCAACAAAGGTTGAATCTCGGTAGGGTGGCTGAGCAAGTCTGCGAAAGCAGAGCGTAATTCGTAATTTTGAGCATGAGGCTTAGCTTGGCGATCTTCAAAGGTCGCTCGAGCGACGTCACCTAATCGGTCATCTCTCTCAGTCATCGCTTTCACCTCTTTTTGCTCAAGGCTTAACCATGACTCGACCGGTTGCTCTGTTGCGATTTTCTGCGGCTCTGCCATTAAGTAGTAATGAACAGCGGTACGGTTTAGTTCGAAATGGTTTTTTCTTCCTTGCATAAACCAATCACTGACCTCTGCTAACTCGGGGTATTTTTCAACGGTTAAGTTAGTGAGATCTTGGTACCATTGTAATGATGCATCCACGTAGGCATCGTACTTGTTGCTGTAACAGTCAGTGTTATCAGCAGCAAAGGCATTTAATGAGAGTAGGGCAGTAAGAGTCGCTACAGCATAACGTTTCATGATATATCCTTATCGTTTGTTTTTTTACGTTTACGCAACAAGAGAAACAAAGAATAACATAAGAACCGGAACCAGTAAGCTAAGAATAAACCCGCTAACTATTGCAACAGGGACACAGCGCACACCGCCGGTGGTTTGAATGACCGGTAAGGTAAAGTCCATAGCGGTAGCGCCTGCATAGCCGATAGCCGTGCATGGCAGGCGGCGAATCAACATTGGGATCATAACCAGAGCAACCAATTCTCTAGCAAGTTCAATCAGAAATGATGCGCCACCGAATACGGGCCCGAAAGCATCACCCATTAAAATCCCAGATAGAGAATACCACCCGAAACCCGATGCCATTGCGAGTCCTTGGTAAATAGAAATATCCAGTAGCCATGCCGCTGTAACTCCTCCGAGCCATGAGGTCAGAATAATGACCAGCGCAAGGACCATGCCTTGTTTGTTCAGAATAATCTGCTTTAGCGTTAAACCACTGTTTCTTAGCTGAATACCGATAAAGAACAGCAATACAATAAGAATGCCCTCACTTGCGGCATCAACCCACCCGAGACTTATTGGCAGTAATAATCCAGCAAATAGGCCTCCCCCCACGACAAAGATGAGCTTAATCGACTCAAGTGCCATTTGAGACAAAGGCACTTTCTTGTGTGTGGAATCAGTTTGAATCGGCAGATATTTGTCTATAATCGGTAGAGCCGATAGGTTTGCAATGCCGATGCACACAAAAAACGTCACTGTATAGGTGAGGATCAGCTGTAGGTTGGAGCCTAGGTTATCGAGTGCAGCGAGGCTTAAGCCCATTAAGCTCAGTATGATATAGATGAGGTAGGATGTTGTACGATTGACTAAGTTCAGTCGCTTCTCGTTGCGCACAACAAATAAGTACCCCAAAAAAAGGGGGGTGAAGATAAATATCATCCCTGAAAACATAAGCACAAGCCTGCGAGTAATTAGTGCGGATTAAAGCCCACTCGACATGAGTACATCTGCCAGTTGGCTAGAGAACTCCGAATCATCTAAGTTACTGAGGTTATACAGGACTTCAGCCCCGTTTGCATCAATTTCAACAAAGTGGTCATCGATGCTTTCATCCCCTTTACGATGCAAAAGAACATGATTCGCGACACGAGCTAAATCTAGGTAACTAAAGGTTGATTCTGTCTTCGATGTAGCTCGGTTGGTGGCGACATTGATGAAGTCGTAATCAAAGCCCCAGTTTTGTAAGACGAGTTCACTTGCACCGCTGCACAGTGATTCGAAAACAGGGAGTGCGAGTTCTTGATTTAGGTAATTTCCCTCTTCTAGATAGAAGTGGTATTCGTTAACGAGACTAAACAACCCGATGTCAGCGAGTAAGCCAACTAACAGTGCTTTGTCTATATCAACCAAGCGGTAGCTTTCAGGCTCGAGCTCTTTTAGTTGTTTAAGAACGAGAACCATCGTGGCGCCAAGATCACGAGAGCAGTGCGCACTCTGCGCAAGAATCGCTTTGCATGAAGGGGTAAACTTAACGGAGAGTTTGAGCTGCTCGATTGCCTGTGCGGTAACAATGTCGCGTACGCGCAATATACCTAGGCGTGAGACTGCAGTGACTAAATCAGTACAGGTGATGTTACGTCTGTTAAAGATAACTGAGTTAGCAACCTTAATGACAGTAGCAGCTAAGCTCGGGTCTTCGAGCAGGCACTCAGCAATGTCAGAAATATTTGTAGTTTCTTTTATACTCAAACGCTGAATGGTGATGACGGCCTCGGGAATAGGAGGCAAAGAGATCTTGCGTGAGGAAATAGAGACTTTAACTCTCTCGAAAAACTCGCTCTCAAGACCTTTGAGAATGTTGTCGCGCTCCGGAGAGAGCCAAAAAAATGACAAATGTTGCATGTGATTATACCAAAAAACTGACAGCTGCAGTTTACCGACTCTTGTTCAGTGAAAGCAATAGCTTGCATCCTGTCTGATGGATTTATCGCCGTATTTTAAATCATCATTTAAATCAATGAGAGGCCAATTAACAATAACTGAATGTTAGTTATTTCTTTTGCTCATACTTGCTTCATTTAATGTCAGATATTAACTGTCATAAATATCACTAACTCTGGCAATTACTCAGGAAGTCAATATTGAACTAGGCGTTGATACTTGTTGTTGCACAAAGTGTGATGTGTGTCATGTCAATTCTAATATGCAAGCGTTTGTATGTGACTGTTGCCCAGACTTAATTTGCCGCGTGAACTATGATTAACTCAATAAAAGAGTGTGTAGTAATGGAACAAAGCTCAAACTTTTGGTTGGGACATTTCAATCATAAATAACCATTTTATTTTTTCGCCGCTGTTATCTGGTGATCAACATTAATCGGGGCATTGATTAAATGGATCAAGGGATATGACAGACCAAGTATTTTTAGATTACGTAAGCAACTTTGGAAAATTTCAACAACGAGCTATGTTTGGAGGTACAGGTATTTTCAAGCAAGGAGCCATGTTTTGCCAGTTTATCTCTGGTAGGTTTTATCTACGTGGAGGTGGAAAACTTGATGCACGCTTAAACGCATTGAATTGTGTCAAATACCGTCAAGTAAAAAGGCAGTGTACTGCAACGGTAAACTATTATGATGTGACAGCTTTGTTTATAAAGGGTAGTGAGGAGCTCAATAGTTTGATGAGGAAGTCAATAGCACTAGCGGTAGAGCAAAAAAATGGTCGACAATTGGGTACAGATCTTCGGATACGTGATCTCCCCAATATGCAGTTGACGATCGAGCGTATGTTGAGGAAATCGGGTATTGAAGATGTCGACACCTTCAAAGATTTGGGGGCTCACGAAGTGTTTGAGATGGTAAAAGGGACGTATGGTAATAATGTCGATCCTAAATTGCTGTGGAAGCTCGCTGGTGCAATAGAGGGTGTTCACTGGAAAGTGCTAAAAGAAAATAAAACGTTCAACCAACGTGTTGAGCACTACTGACACAAAAAACCCAAGCAATGTTGCTTGGGTTTCATTCTTTCAGCATGCCGCTAATTAAAACTTAAAGCGCGTTGTCATCATTAGCTGTTCACCGTAAGAGTCGTTGATACGGAATTCTGCACCCAACGAGAATAATTCGGTCGAGTGGAAGCGAGCGTGTAGTGAGCCAATCACTTCCTCTTCACTCTTAATCGAGACATAGCCAACTTTACCGCCCACCTCTAGTTGTGGACCAAGCCACTGGCGCACGCCTAGGTTAACTTCGACGCCAGATTCAGTACTATCAAAATCTTGAATACGAAATAGCATTTCACCGGTCACATCTGCCCAGTTACTGACAGGAGCATGGAAGCCTAAACCCGCCGCCGCATCGTAATCACTTTCCATTTCAGTATCAATTCGAGCAACGAAGTGTGCATTCGGGTGAATGCTCTTACTAAATTGTGCGCCCACAGTGACAGGGCTAATACCAACACGGGCTTCTAGGTAGTCGTAACTAAAGTTACTCATTACCGCGCGTTCACGCTCACGATCTGAATTCGCTAATGCTTGAGTTGAAATCAATGCGAGAGCGACTGCTACTACAGTTTTACGCATAACTAAAATAACACCTTATATAACTAGTCTGTGTACAAGCGAAATACCGTGGTCGAGGAAGAGCGTGCTCTCCCTTTACGCACGACAATGCTGGCCCAAGAAGAGCGTGAAACGCCCTTCCGTTTTATCCCTTAATTAGGCAGCAATGATAATCTATCAGTTAGTTCAAGTCATTAGATCGCAATCAATCACTCGCCAAATTGTGTTCTTTTATCTGAAATTGCGTTTAAAATACGCTCAGTGTCCAGTACGGCAGTCCATTGCATCAGGTTTGTGTCATTTTTTATCACGTAATCTGTAAGCAGTTGTGTCACACGATGGCGCAGCTCTTCACCATTCCAGGGTTTACCGATGAAGTAATCGAGGTGGGCCTGATTGACGGCTTGTACTGTATCCTCTAGTTCAGCTTGACCTGTGAGCAGAACTTTTTTTGCGTTGGCGGTTTCTTTTGCTTGGTCCAATTCAACCAAAAATGACACGCCAGTTTGCTCAGGCATAATGTGGTCACATAGGATCAACGCCAGCTGTTTTCCTTCATTGATGGCGGATGCGACAACTTCTCTCGCTTCGGCGACCGACTCTGTGGCTTCAACGATAAAGTGCTCTTCAAATTCTTCTAAATCTTGCAACACACTGTCTAATACATACCTTTCGTCATCGACACATAAAATGAGATATTCATTCATAAGCTCTCCTTGATGCTCTGTTGCAATACGGGTAACCATACCGTCATGATTGTGAATTTATCGGGCTGTGACTCAACTTCGATTCGACCTTGATGTAAAGAAACGACCTGCTGGCAGACGGATAAACCGATACCTAAACCAAAATGACCCTCTTTTTTCGTGGTGAAGTTGAGTGTGAAAATCTTTTCTTGTAGCTCCAAAGGGATACCGGATCCATTATCTTGGACGCTGACTTTGATCCAACTTTGACCATCTAATAACGTATGAGCGGTTTTGACGGCTAATTCACCATGCTCTGGGAAGGCATCGATTGCGTTCGAGATGAGATTGGTCCAAACCTGTTGTAGGGCATTCGGTTGGCAGTAGAGCAGCGGCACATCGGTGTAGGCTTTTTCGACCTGGTGAAACTTGAGTTTGTTTTCGAACATCACTAGTGTGTCATCAATGCCCTCGTGAATGTTGGCGTATTGAAAATGCTCCTCTCCTGGTCTTGCGTAACCTTTGAGACTTTTGACCATCTCAGCGATACGTTTGGAGCAGTTGTCCATGCTCCTTAATGTACTGCCTGTTTGGTGATGCGTTTCGTAGTGCTTGAGCAACGCCTTCGCCTTATCAGGAGCGCTTTTCGCCATGTTTATAAGGTTCATATCCCCTTCTAGTCCGAGGTTAACCAGCTTTTTAGCCACCACCCGGTCGGTCACCTGTTTTTCTAATTCACGGGCGCGTTTGCGTAGCTCTGCTGTTGAGAGAGGGTTGGAACTCAGTGCGTGTTTAAAGAGGTTTTCACTCATCGATTTATCAATGGGTTGATAGTCCATTTCAACCAGCTTTTGTACATTTTGAATCACCACCTCTGTTCCGCGCATGATTGCGGCAATCGGGTTATTGATCTCATGGGCAACGCCAGCGACAAGTTGCCCTAGGACCGCCATTTTTTCACGCTCTATGAGCTGCTGATGAGCAACCTCAAGAGATTCGATGGTTTTCTGCAGTTCTAATTTGGTGAAAATACTGCGTTGCAATCTGCGGTTAAAGTGACGAAGAAGCAGGTTGGTAAATAGTGGCAATAGTTCGGTATTGCTATTCATGACTTGAGCAAAGATGTCACGATCAAGCTTAATGACTTCCGTTTGACAAAGTGTTAGACCAGTGGAAAAGGAGGGCTCACCGGTGACAAAAGACATACCGCCAACAATGTTACCCTTACCGTATCTAACGACTTCACGTTGCTCTCCAAAATCATCTTTTTTATACAGGGCAACTTCTCCTTCGGTGATAAACCATAGGAAACGATTATCTTCACCTTCTTTGGTCAGAAGGTGATCAGAGGAATAAGTTCGACAGGCGTTCGATTCGTCGCTGACGGCGAAGAACTCCCTAAGCGATTGGATGACCTTTTCGGTTAGCTCTTTGTCTGAAACAAGATGATAGTCAATGAACCCGCGTTGATAGTGCTGCACTTTCTCATCGATGTGGCTACGTAGAATGCGTTTCTGATCGAGCACATAGGCGTAATTTAAGACGTTGTCCTTGTCTTGGTCGATGATAAAAGAGGTCAGCTCTTTCACAATGACAGGTCGTATGGAGTCAGTGTCAAATGGCAGAGTTTCACAATGATCTAGCCGTCCTAGATTGACGGCACTGATGATGGCGCCAAAATCTTGTTCAGATGAGATAAGAATGCGTCGGGCAGGTGTGTGAATGATGTTGTGCTCTAGTTCTATGAGAAGCTTAGAGCCTTCAAAACCATTGTAGTGTTGGGCAACGACCATTGCGAGAGGCTGTTCGTTGGCAGCAGAATTGATGATCTCTCTAGCCTGTTCAAGGCTGTCGACATAACGTATATCAAAAGCGTGTTGAAATGATGCGAGAGACGTTCTAACCGCCTGTTTAGAGCTCTCATCATTAAACACACACAAAATCGCAAACCGCTTCACAAATAGACTTCCTTTTAACGCAGAATAATCGCTCGTGTCATTCACACAAAAGCATTAAGGTTACTTTACCAACGATTTCACCAGCAGTTTGAGAGCTTGGTATGAGAAATTTGCTCTCGAAGCAAATAAAAGCAATACTCTGACTTATCTCAATGTTTTGATTTGAATTTATTACGAGTAATTTATGACACAATTGAAGAAACTCGGGGCCATAGGTGGTGTAGTCGGCCTTGTCCTTTGTTGGCCGCTAGCAGTAGGACAAATTGGTGAACGCGTTATTGAAGACGGTATCGAAGAGGCAAATAACGAGACCTTAAAAGCAGAGATTGTAGAATATGATCGTGGCTATTTGTCTTCTGTAGCAAAAACACGCTATTCCGTTCGTGATGAAGTGTTTAAAGCGCAACTTGAAGCCGATGGCTTACCAACTGAATTTACTGTCGATAGTCATATTTCTCACGGCATCGCGAGTATCTCAGCGATTTCCACGGTAGAGGACTTTCCAATTCCAGCGGAGTTGAAAACAACAACCCAACTCAATGGTAATACCGATTACGCACTAAACATAGCAAGTTGGCACTACCAGCCGGAAGATAACCCTGATGTTTCACTGACGATCTCTCCTTCTTCTGCAGAGGGTTCGGTCACCGTTCTGGGTGAGTTGGATTTTACTATGATGGTGCCGTCCATCTCTTTAGAGTTTGATTCAGGAGAAAGCTTTCTTGTTGAGGGTTTGAAAGCTCAAGGCGAGGGTAAAAAAGCGAAATATATTTGGCTTGGAGAGCAGAGCATTGAGGTTGAGCAAGTGCAGGTCTCTGATGGTATTTCTGCGGCAATGGCACTGCAGAATGCGAAATATACGTTTAATGCCAATGAGGATATGGATACAGAGCGCTTGACGAGTACTCATAGAGTAGAAATCGGTGAAGTTGATACAACCGATGGTATTGTGAGCAATCTTGATATCGACTTTACCATTGGCAACCTTGATCAGCCGTCGTTCGCTGCGATTATGGAGATCTATCAAAATGCCGTTGAGCTCACCGAACAAGACGTGATTTCAAGCTTACCGCACCTTGAGACGCTGGTAGAGCGTGGCTTCGTCCTATCGATGAATAACATGTCTCTCACTTTGGGGGACGGTGACTTTACCTCAAAATGGAAGCTAGAAGTCCCTGAGGGGACGGCGGGCTTAACAACTGACCCACTAGGGGTGAGCAACGCAGTGGTTGGTCAATTAGAGACTAACTTTACCCACGCGCTGGTGGATGAATATCCATTCATTGAAGAGGGTATTGATGAAGCTATTATCATGGAAATTGTGCAGGAGTCAGACTCTGGTTACAGCATCAATGCACAATTGGTAGAAGGACACCTAGTGTTTGAAAGTGGCCAAAAAATTCCGCTAATGGCGCTCATTTTACCTATGATGATGCAATAACTTAGCGATATGGATTAAATTAGCTCTTCTCGATGGGCCCTGGCAATTAAATTTAATTGCAGCGGAAACCGAGAAGGGCTTTTTTATTGCCTACAAAAATGGTATTAAACCAACAAGTAATCAATATTTATGCAGGAGCAACCGACATCATGGAGTCTTTGACTGACAACATTTTCAATTTCAGTGCAGGTCCAGCCGCATTACCGAAAGCGGTGATGCAAAAAGCACAGCAAGAGTTTGTTAACTGGAACGCACTAGGTACCTCGGTGATGGAGATCAGTCACCGCAGTAAAGAGTTCATTAAGGTTGCCGAGGAAGCGGAGCAGGATCTGCGCGACCTTTTGGAAATTCCAGATAACTACAAAGTACTGTTTTGCCAAGGTGGCGCGCGCGCGCAATTTGCAGCGGTACCGCTAAACCTATTAGGTGATAAATCAACAGCGACTTACATCGATGGTGGCTATTGGGCGGTAAGTGCAGTAGAAGAAGCGCATAAGTATTGTGATGTCGATGTTTTCGATGCGAAAACGGAAATTGAAGGCAAAGTGGCGATCAAGCCAGCTTCAGAATGGCAAGTATCTCCCGAGGCTGCGTATGTTCACTTCTGCCCGAACGAGACCATTGATGGTATTGAAATTAACGACTTGCCAGTAACGGACAAGCCAATTGTTGCTGATATGTCGTCGACCATTTTGTCTCGTAAAATCGACATCTCTAAATATGGTGTTATTTATGCGGGGGCGCAGAAGAACATAGGTCCCGCAGGGATAGCAATTGCAATTGTGCGTGATGACCTACTAGACTTCGCTCACAAGACACTACCAAGTGTATTAAGCTACAAAGTCTTGGCGGAAAAAGAGTCAATGTTCAACACGCCACCGACATTCGCCTGGTATCTATCAGGACTAGTATTCAAATGGTTGAAAGAGCAGGGTGGTGTTGATGCAATTGAAAAAGTTAACCGCGAAAAAGCGGCGATTCTCTACAATTATATTGACCAGTCACCGTTCTATCGCAACCAAGTGCATTCAAACAATCGCTCACTGATGAATGTGCCTTTCCAGCTTGCTAAGCCAGAGTTGGATGCCAAATTCCTAGAGCTCGCCACAGAGCGTGGTTTAGTCTCTCTTAAAGGGCATAGGGCGGTAGGAGGTATGCGTGCTTCCATTTACAACGCGATGCCAATCGAAGGTGTTCAAGCGCTTGTCGACTTTATGAAAGAGTTTGAGCAAGCGAACGCGTAATAGCGCCGTTTCTTTTCTCTATAAACAACAGAGCCAGCATGATGCTGGCTCTTTTTTGTCTGGATTGATCAGTTGTCTTCTGGCAACTTCACATTTAACTCAAGCACTGAGATGTCGTCATCTTTATGCTCAAATGTCAGGTCTACCATGCTTGGATCAACAGCGACATACTTGCCGATCACTTTTAGAATATCTTCTTTTAGCTGAGGTAGGTAGTCTGGCGCGGGATCGTCATGGCTACGACGCTCGGCGACAATGATCTGTAAGCGCTCTTTTGCTAAGCTTGCTGATTGTTTCTTTTGCGGTCGAAAAAACTCAAGTAGTGACATGTTGTATTAACCCCCGAAAAGTCGCTTGAAGATGCCTTTCTTCTCCTCAGTTAAGAAGCGGAATGTCACTTCCTCGCCAAGTAGACGTTCTACAGTATCAGCATAGGCCATACCAGCATCTGATTCTTCATCGAATATGACGGGTATACCCTTGTTTGATGCATTCAACACGGCTTGGCTTTCTGGAATAACGCCTAACAATGAAATGTGTAGGATCTCTTCAACGTCTTCAACACTGAGCATTTCGCCTTGGTTGACTCGCGCTGGGTTGTATCGAGTCAGTAATAAGTGCTGTTTTACTGGAGGTAGATTCTCTTCCGCGCGGCGTGATTTTGAATCAAGAATGCCTAGAATACGGTCAGAGTCACGAACAGAAGAAACTTCAGGGTTAGTGGTAACAATGGCTTCGTCAGCAAAGTATAGAGCCATAAGCGCGCCTTGCTCGATACCAGCAGGTGAATCACAAATAACAAAGTCGAAACCAGCCTCATCTAGCTCTTCAAGCACGCGCTCTACTCCTTCACGAGTCAGTGCGTCTTTGTCGCGAGTCTGAGAAGCAGGCAAAATGAATAGGTTTTCATTGCGCTTATCTTTAATTAGCGCTTGATTCAGAGTTGCTTCACCATTGATCACATTAACGAAGTCGTAAACGACGCGACGCTCACAACCCATGATCAAATCTAAATTACGTAAGCCGATATCGAAGTCGATAACTGCTGTTTTTTTACCTTTAAGCGCCAACCCAGAAGCAATCGCTGCGCTAGAAGTGGTTTTGCCAACGCCGCCTTTACCTGAGGTCACAACAATTACGCGTGCCATATTATTTTTCCTTTTTGTTTTATACTTTTAGCGATTCGATTTGTAGAAGGTCGTTATCAAGACTCACCATGACGTTCTGTTTCCAGTATTCGCTATTAATTTGGTCACTAAGCCAGTATGTCCCTGCAATGGACACCAGTTCAGCTTGTAAATCTTTACAGATAATTTTTGCACCTTTTTGACCACTTGCTCCCGCAATAGCGCGTCCTCTTAGAGTGCCATGTATATGTATTGAGCCATCAGCGATAACCTCAGCCCCAGCACTGACATGACTTAAAATCATGAGATCACCATCTTTGGCGTAGACTTGTTGCCCAGAACGAATAGGAGTGCGGACAACTTTTAGTGGTGCGAAAGCCGCGGGAGCGTTATTGGCAGAACGGCTAGCAGTCATCACAGCCAGCCCGGCATCCGTCGCTTGAGTTTGCTGACGCTTGTCTTTGCAACCGGTTACGCCCACAGGAAACATACCAACATCGAGAATGCCCGCTTTCAATGCCTCAAAATCTATGTCTAAAGTCGATTGCGATACGTTGATGACAACCGGGGCGTTGGCAAAAAAAGTGGGTGCTTGCTCTGTTTTATCTCGAAGGAAGGTTAAATTTCCATCCATATCAATATCTGCAAGATGAAATACTGACAGCGTAAAGCTGCTGCCTTTTAAATCGGGATTTTGAGCCATTTTATTTTTGCCTGAGAACAAAGGACGTTGCTTTTACCTAGGGAACTCATGTTATATTTCCCGCTATATATCAGCAAGCTTTGTTGGTATGAAATTCTTAAATTATGTGTGTTTATTAGCGCTTTGTGGCGCTGAGAACCCAAACCATGCAGTAGGGTGGCTATGCTTTGTACAATCTATAAGAGCGCGAAGAAAGAAGGCGCTTATCTTTATGTGGCAAAAAGAGAGGATTTCTCAGCTGTCCCTGATGAACTGATGCGAATGTTTGGCAAGCCAGTTCTGGTCATGACGTTGAATGTCGCAACGCGAGAGCTGGCTCTTGTTGATGTAGATAAAGTGAAAGAGTCTATAACGGAAAAAGGTTTTTTCTTGCAGTTGCCGCCCCCACCAAAGAATTTGTTGGATGAATACAAGGCAAGAAAGCAGCAACAGCAGTAAAATGATAAAAGCCTAGACTAATGGGCATCAACGATTAACAAGGAGAGTACTGTGAAACGTTGGTTAGTAGGCGTTTTGTCTGCCGCCATTTCAATGGGCGTCATGGCAAACGAAAAGAGTTTTGATGATTATGTGTTGAGCTTGAAGCAAGAGGCGATCGCTCAAGGCATTGATGAGTCGCTTGTAAATAGGGCATTGGCCGATGTTCAGCACCGTCCACGTGCGGTCGTCGCTGATCGTAATCAGCCAGAGCGCAAGTTAACCCTGGATGAGTATATTCCTAGAGCTGTACCTCAGTGGAAAGTCGATCAAGCAAAAAATCTATACAATAAGCACTATTCAGAGTTAAAACGCATCGGTGACCAATATGGTGTTCAGCCACGCTTTATTGTGGCTTTGTGGGGGGTAGAAAGTAACTTTGGTAAGTTTACGGGTAACTACAAGGTAGTGGACGCTCTAGCCACCATGGCTTATGACGGGCGACGTGAAGCCTTTTTTAAGAAAGAATTGATGGCCGCACTGCAAATTCTTGAGCAAGGGCACATTGAACTTGAGGACATGAAAGGTTCATGGGCAGGTGCGATGGGGCAGTGTCAGTTTATGCCGAGCTCTTTCCTAGCCTTTGCGGCTGATGGCAGTGGTGATGGCAAAAAAGACATTTGGAACAGCAAGCCCGATGTCTTCGCGTCAACGGCGAATTACTTGAGTCAGTCAGGTTGGGACGACAACTTTACATGGGGCCGCCAGGTTCTGGTTCCGAATGACTTTGATGAAAACTTGCAAGGTCGAGAATCAGAAAAAGCCAAATACCTTCAAGATTGGGCAAAATTGGGTGTAACTCGTTACGATGGCACGCCTTTGCCAAGCCTTGATGAAGATATTAAAGCCTGGTTAATCATGCCGGACGACCACAATGGGCGCGTTTACTTGGTATATAACAACTACAACGTGTTAATGAAATGGAATCGCTCATACTACTTTGCGCTTGCCGTGAGCCATCTTGCGGATCGCATTATCTTCTAGTCCAAACTCTGCCAGCATGTTAATTAGCGGCTGCCTTCGGGCGGCCGTTCTATTTTACTTTCCCCCCACAATGAGGTTGTAGCACTAGAACCTCCACAGAACGTGATGCGGCTAACACCTTGTTATCAAATGAATCACAAAAGTCATGACACAAGAAGCGGTTCGGTCCATGCTTGAGCAAAATCAGTACGCCTTGCGCGACGTTCTAATTATGGTGTGCCATGACCTATCAGATAACCCTTCCTTGTCATAAAGTAGCAACGGTGAGAAATACCGATATTGATGTTCAACTAGAGCGTCAGCAACTCAACTTTCGCTATATTGGACTGCATAATGTTGCCGTCGATGAACACTATGAGTTGTGTCAGATCCCTCTCGATGCAGGTTTATCAGCAGTCATGTTAGGGGATGGATTTCAAATGTTGTCTCAGTGTCGTGGGACAGCAGGGCAGATTGAGGAGGTAGGTCGCTGCCCTGATAATAACAGCAGTTACCGAATCTATCCTCAAGATGCGCCCAAGCGTTTCTATAACACCTTAGTTATAGAAGAGGCTGATTCATTTGTGCTGTTTGGGTTCACCTCATGCCATCGTTTTGCCGGCTACTTTGAAATTCAAGATTCTGAACAGGGTCGGGTAGTGACAGCGTTTATTGATGGAGAGAGTACCTACCCTCAAGACTGGGAGAACAGTGATTTAGAATCTATTGCCGTTATAGAAGCCAACACGCTTGATGAGCTTTACCAGCAATATGCCTCTCTTATACAGAGCAATCACCCACCACGTCCCCATGTGAAAGCGAAGGCTCCAATAGGGTGGTGTTCTTGGTATGCCTACTATGCTGATGTTACCGAACAAGACGTTGCGAAAAACCTCGACGCGATGCAAGGGGAGTTAGCCCCGTTGGATTGGGTGCTGCTTGATGATGGCTATCAAGCATTTATGGGAGACTGGCTTGATCCTTCAGATAAATTCTCATCTGGGGTCAAAAACCTTATTCAAGATATCAAAATGAAGGGCAAGCGCCCTGCCATCTGGCTGGCGCCCTTTATTGCACAACCTGAGTCGAAGATCTTCTCACACCACCCCGATTGGTTCGTGAAAAACCACGACGGGCAGCTACTCAAGGCAGAGGACATTACCTATGGTGGTTGGCGCTGCACACCGTGGTACATACTTGATACGTCAAATCCTGAAGTACAAGATCATCTCACTCGTGTTGTAAAAACCATGCGTGAAGATTGGGGTGTCGAGCTATTTAAACTCGACGCTAACTACTGGGGAACGCTAAAAGGCGTGCGTTATCAGACTGGAGTGACAGGGGTTCAATCTTATCGCATGGGTATGCAAGCCATCGCCGATGGTGCAGGAGATGGTTGGTTACTCGGTTGTAATGCCCCTATGTGGCCTTCACTAGGTGCCGTTGATGCGATGCGTGTTTCTGACGATGTTGAGCGACGTCCAGACCGTTTTCGGCAGATCGCGTTGGAAACCTTCTATCGCAGTTGGCAGCACCGCAAGCTGTGGCAAATTGATCCTGACTGCATCACGTTAGTGTCATTACCGAATCAGAGTACCGAAAGGCAATATTATGACTTTCATCGTACAGCCGTACTGGCAAGCGGTGGTCTAATGCTGTCTGGTGATCCACTCCCTGAGCTGACGCCCTATGCGATTCAAACTTGGCAGAAATTACTGGTTCGGCAAAGACATACTCAAGAATCGGCAACGTTCCGCTCGCTATCGATGAACCACGCTTTCTTAGCGTTGACAGACAATAACGATTTACACTGCTTGTTTAATTATGATGAGTCACCACTGACAATAACGCTGACTTCAAGCCGTCCAGTCCACTGGTATGATTACTGGACAGGTGAGCGACTAACGGAAGAGAAGCTGCAGATCTTAGAGATTGGACTGGATAGCGGACTTTCAAGTAAAGCGATTGTCACTGCGTAGCTCGCAAAGAGCAAAAAGCTTCATTGGATACGTCATTAAAAATCAGGTAAAGTATCGGCCTTTGAAACAGTCGTGGATATTAAACGGCGGCTGATAAGAATTTTACAATCTAGACTGGCAGGTGATGCACTAGGTATCGCACTGTTTGAGTCAACCTGATGATATAGGAAGCAAGATGATTCTAGTTGTTGGTCATAAGAACCCTGATAGTGACAGCATTTGTGGCGCATTGGTTGCTGCTGAACTTCTAAAAGCACGTGGTCTTGAAGCGAAAGCTGTTCGCCAAGGCGACATCAACCGTGAAACGCAACACATTCTTGAAACTGCTGGTATGGATCAACCAGAAATGTGTACATCTGTAGCGGGTCAAAAGATCTGGCTGGTAGACTACACAGACGTGGCTCAAGCACCTGATGACATCGCAGAAGCTGAAATTCTAGGTATTGTAGACCACCACCGTCTAGGTGATGTGATGACAGTAAACCCTCTTGAAGCGTGGATTTGGCCTGTAGGTTGTACTTGTACGATCCTGTTCAACCTATTCAAAATGGAAGAAGCAGAAATCACTCGCCCAATGGCTATCCTTATGATGTCTGCAATCCTTTCTGACACGGTAGGCTTCGCGTCTCCAACGTGTACTCAAAAGGACAAAGATGCCGTTCAAGAACTTGCTACGATTGCTGGCGTTGAAGACCTAGATGCATTCATCAAAGATCTACTAATCGCAAAGACGAACATTGAAGGCCTATCAGCCGCTGAGCTTGTTGAGAAAGACCTAAAAGCCTATCCGTTCAATGAGCGTGATGTTGTTGTTGGCCAAGTTGAACTAGCAACACTTGAGCAAGTTGACGGTATGATCGAAGCGCTTGAAGCGGATCTAGAGCGCCGCTGTAACGAGGAAGGTCTGGCGTTCGCTGCAGTAATGCTAACGGACATCACAACAGCGCAAACTCGTCTTCTATACAAGGGCGAGTGGGCTGAGAAGCTGGTTAAGCACGAAAAAGACGGCATGCTAATGATGGAAAACACATTGAGCCGTAAGAAGCAAGGCTGGCCTTGGCTGCAAGCCGAGCTGGTTTAATCGGTCTCGAGTGTTTATTAAAAACCCAGCTTCTGCTGGGTTTTTTTCATTATAGCGTTACGAAAATCTCATCAAGCGGCAGTCGGGCTTTAGGAAGACCGTGATTGTAGTCTTCCCCGACCTTGTGATAACCCATTGCCAAAGCAACTTCACAGACATATCCTTCAAGCTCTTCTTTAAACTCTTCGGCAACAAGGTCAGCATCAACACCCTCCATTGGTGTCGATTCAATCTCCAATCTTGCTAAGGTGTGTAGTGTGTTACCTAATGCGAGGTAAAGCTGTGCTTTGGTCCAATGGCCGTTAAATCCATCTTCGTCGGTATTCAGCTCAGCGAAAGTGAAACCACCGTTTAGCATGTTATCGTACATTTCTGGTGGGAGGTGACCTGACTGTACTTCAACATCGACACAACGAGCATATTGCTCCTTAGTGAACTTAGGATTGTAAGCTAACAACAAGACGTGGGAAGCTTCGATCGCATGGTGCTGGTTAAACTGATATTTAATAGCGAACGTTTGATGAAAGCGCTGCTTCGCTTCGTCACTTTCAAGAAGTATGAATTTCCACGGTTGAGAGTTGATTGATGAAGCTGAGAGTCGCATGGCCTGCTTAAGGATATCGATGCGCTCTTGGGGGATCTTCTTACCAGAATCATATTGCTTTACGGTATAGCGACTCTCAAGGTCTTTGACGATGCTATGCATAGTTTGTGTCCTTATAAATCTATTGTGAGATAAATAGCGGGTGCAAACTTAGCTTAGTTCAAATCTGGTTTTCTGTTTAACCGTCATCAGATTGCAGCGCAAACTCAATAGCAGCTTGCGCATGAATCAGAGTAGTATCGTAAAGTTTTACCAACGTATCCTCTTGCTGGACCAATAAACCGATTTCAGTACAGCCCAGAATGACGGCTTCAGCGCCTCTCTCATACAAGCTGTGAATAATGGCAAGGTAGGCGTCTTTTGACTGTGACTTTATCTCCCCCTGACAGAGTTCTTGATAGATAATATCGTGAACAACGGTCTGATCATCACTATGTGGCACGATCACCTCTATGCCAAAGTTGTCTTGGATTCGATCCTTGTAAAACCCTTCTTCCATCGTAAATCGGGTTCCGAGTAGGGCAACTTTGCGAATGCCATCGCGCTGAAGCACTTGGGCTGTGGCATCGGCAATGTGGATTAAGGGGATCGATAAATGCTCTTCAACCTCAGGAGCCACTTTGTGCATAGTATTAGTACAAATTAGTAAGCAGTCAGCGCCTGATGCAGCAATACCTTTCGCATGGGTGGTTAAGATATCGGCACAGGCACTCCAGTCGCCTTGGTGTTGCAGTCGCTCAATGGGTTGGAAGTCGACGCTAAAAAGGCTGATTTTTGCCGAGTGTAGGCCTCCTAAGCGTGATTTTATTCCCTCGTTAATCGCTTGATAATAGTGCGCCGTGGATTCCCAACTCATTCCACCTAATAAGCCGATCGTTTTCATGCTGAACCTTAGATAGTGTTTTCTAAACTATATATCTAAGACAGTGTTTTACCAAGCAAAGGCTAAAGGTGCCTGAACGAAAACAGGCAGTGTAGGGCAGGATTCTGATATCATCCCATTGAACATTAAATTAAGGTCAAACCCCTAGATGCAAGACGCTCTCGATATATCAGTATTGAACCTATTCGCTTTTTCACTCTTGATGTTGATTCCTCTCTCTATCAATGCCTATTTTAAATTGTCACTAGCAAAAGACATACTCCTAGGTGTGGTGCGTATGGCGGTTCAGCTCGCGCTAATCGGTATTTATCTAGAATACCTTTTTGAGTTGGACAGTTGGATCGTTAACCTAGTTTGGCTGTTAGTCATGATGCTAATCGGTGCAAGCTCAGTGGTTAGTAAATCAAGATTACCCAAGTCTCTGTTATTGCTGCCGGTATTCTCCGGTCTATTCTTTGGCTTATTACCTATTTTGCTGGTGGTGTGTATTGCTGTGGTTCAGCCACAGCCTTTCTATAGTGCACAATATGTGATTCCTTTATCCGGTATGCTGCTCGGTAATAGCCTAAGCGGTAATATTGTCGCATTGCAGAATTTCTTTGGCTCTTTTGATGCGCGACAAGAGGAGTATGCAGGCAAGATATCTTTGGGAGCCTCTCCCATTTATGCATCGAGGCCGTTTGTTGAAGTGGCACTGCAAAAGTCGCTTGCTCCGATTCTTGCCACCATGGCGACAATGGGTTTGGTGTCTCTACCAGGAATGATGACGGGCCAAATTTTATCGGGTACGTCTCCTATAATCGCGATTAAGTACCAGTTACTTATCATGATGGCGATCTTTGTGATGATGAATATCTCTATCACTAGCTGTTTGTTGTTGACCCAGCGCAGAGTTTTGTCACCGGAAGGGCGGCTACTGTGTAAAATTCGAGATAAGTAGCTAACTTTATGAGAACACGATTGAAATCAAAAGGAGTAGAGAGTGTTTTCACATGTAATGATAGGTGTTAATGATGTGGCGCGTGCCAAAGCATTCTATGACGCAGTATTGGGCAAGCTAGGACACAAACCGGGAGTCATGGATCCCAAGGGGCGTTGTTTTTATATGTCAGAACATGGTGTCTTTGCGTTAACCAAGCCGATTGACGGTGAAGAGGCGACACACGCAAATGGTGGCACCATCGGTTTTAGAGCCAGTAGCCCATCGATGGTGGATGATTTTCACGGGGCAGGAATTGTGGCCGGGGGCAAACCGATTGAAGACCCTCCAGGCGTGCGTGAAGGGTCAATAACGAAGCTATATATGGCTTATCTTCGTGATTTAGACGGTAACAAAATTTGCGCAGTTAACTTCATGTGAGTTTATTAAACAGGCCGGCTACGTGGCTGTGAAATAAGTGCGGGCCTGTTGTTTTAAAGTTCACTTAGCCTTTAGTTTGCTCCGAAAGGAAATGAGCAAACGCTGACCAAGACTTCGTATCGGCTTGTTCGTGATAACGCGGACTACCAAAAACAGTAAACGCGTGGGGCGCGCCACTGTAAGTAATCATTTCATGCTCAACCTTTGCCTCTTCCAGCTTTGCCGCCAAATCAGCAAATTGCGTCATAGGAATGGCAGTGTCGGCAGTACCGTGTAACACGAGTACTGGTGCTGATACTTCGCTATAACCTTGACCGTCAGGTGTGCCTAACCCACCATGAAATGTGGCAAAACCGTTGGCCTTCATGCCTGCGCGAGCCGCTTCTAGAACGGCAGCGCCGCCAAAGCAGTATCCCATCACGACCGTATTTGAGGCATTACCGCCAAGACTTACCGCGTGATCTAAGCTCGCTTGCATAAGAGAACGAAGCTTTTCTCTATCCTTGTACAATTCACCAGTGTGCTGTTTTTTGTCTTTGACTTCTGTTGGACGCACACCCTTGCCAAATAGATCAGCAGCAAAGACGCTATAACCCATGTCGTTGAGCATTTTCGCTCGCTCAACTTCATAGTCAGTGAGTCCATCCCAGTCATGTACCAATAAAACGAGTGGGGCGTTATCGCCCGCTGGAGACCAGTATCCTTCGTAGTCGACACCTGCTACTGAGTAAGTACTGTTATCCCCTGCAAAGGCAATCGATGACATTAGGGTAAATCCAACCAGTGTTGTTTTGAGCATCAGTCTTTCCTTGTTGTTGATGGTGATGATTTTTATTCTCACTTTAGTACGTGAATGAACAAATTTCAGCTCAATGAAAAATAAAGTTGTGATATCAAGCCTCTTACTTAGCGGTCTGATCACATAAAATGGCGTTAAATCACAAATTAGGAAGCGTCGATGACGGACATTGAAACACTGAGCACAGAAGTTGTGTATCAGAACAAGTGGATGACAGTGAGAGAAGACAAAATACGTCGCTCAAGCGGTGCAGAGGGGATATATGGTGTCGTCGATAAACCTGATTGTGCAGTGATTATCGCAGTGGGTGACGGTCAGATTCATTTGGTCGAGCAGTATCGTTATACCGTTGCAAAGCGTTGTTGGGAGCTACCGCAAGGAGCGTGGGAGTCAAACCCAGATGCGGATCATTTAGAACTTGCCAAAGGTGAGCTACAAGAAGAAACTGGATTGATCGCGAGTAAAATGGTGTATCTAGGCAATCAGTTTATCGCATACGGCTTTCTAAATCAGACTTGTCATATTTATTTGGCCACAGATCTTGAGTTTGTTGGAACCAAGCTCGATTCGGAAGAAGAAGACCTTGTTAGTTGCGCATTTCCAATTTCAACATTTGAGAAGATGCTGGTGGATGGAACGATCAAAGACAATGTGACATGCGCGGCGTATGGGTTGGCGAAGCTTAAAGTACCAGAATTATTGCAAGGATAAAAAATGCCGACGTGAGGTCGGCATTTTAAGATTCATATAACGGACGAATTACTTCGCGAAGTTAACGATAGGGAAACAAGGGAAGAAACCATTTGCAGCACAGTTGATTAGGCCAATCTGAACGCCTTTGATGTTCGTTGTATTGTTAAACAGACCAAGCTGAACGGTTGAAGTTTCTGATAGGTTAACGGTACCGAAATCAACCAGTGTGTTACCTGTAGAGTAGTTTACAAAACTCGCGTTTAGACCTTTAACGTCGTTTGTCATGTTAACGGTACCAAAGTTAACGCCTGTTGCTTCACCTGTGTTCCAGTTGAATAGGCCTAGAGAGACACCTTTCATGCTCTCGTTGACTTTGTTTGCACCAAAGAACAGACCAAAGTTAACGCCTGTTGTTGTGTTTGTCTCTGACATACCTAGTACTGCGAAGTCGACACCTTTAAGTTGATCAACTTGACCGTGAAGGACTGCTAGACGAACACCGCCAACTGCGTTTTCATCTGGCGCGTTGAAGTTGTCTAGAGAAGAGAACATCACAGGGGTAGATGCTACTGCTGCTGTTGATGCAAATAGAGCAGACACTGCTAACGTTGTTAGTTGCTTTTTCATTGTTTTACTCCGTGTACCTTTGGTATCAGATACTTAATTAGTTATGCAAAATATAGGACGAACTATAAAGCGCATTCTACATTTACGCAAGTAGATGATAACGTTGAGTTAACCTTTCGGTTAATTCTTACGCCATGTTAACACTGCGTGTTGTTAATCATTTGATCCACCATGAGCTGACCGCGGCTATTACGGATCTTCAAACGATAGTTTAGGCCGACCTCAAGGTTTTTTCTCACAGAGTCATCGCTGCAGTAGTGGCTCATTGTTGCGTTAAGCAGACGTTGGGTAGAGATGGCACCTGGCGCTTCATCATTGTAAATCATCATGATTTCGATGGTGGTTCCAGAGGATGAAGCTCGCATAATCGATAAGGGCCCATGCTCGATTGGCAACTCAGAGCTCAACAGGCTAGCACGGTTAGAAGCGAGCATTTCGAGTTGTTTTTGCTTGTTATCACTTGAGGCGCAGCCAGCAAGTAAAATCATTAGAGCAATAGAGATAGCTTTGCGCATAATTAGAAGACTTTTTTGAATGGTTTAACAATAACGTTTGCGTACACACCAGCGGCTATATAAGGGTCTGCATCAGCCCAAGCTTTTGCATCTTCTAGCGAATCAAATTCGGCTATCACAGTTGAGCCAGTAAACCCAGCACCTTCAGGGTTTTCACTATCAATTGCGGGCATCGGCCCAGCCGTCAGCAAGCGTCCCTGTTCTTGCAATGCGGTTAAACGTGCAAGATGATCCGCACGAACGCTCATGCGCTTTTCTAAAGAGTTCTCGACATCTTGAGCAAAAATGACATACCACATAGTTTGATTTCCTTTCTCTAAATTCCAATATTATTCAGGTTTGATTGGGCGAGGACGGCCTTGACTGTCAATAGCGACGTAGTTGAATGTGGCTTTACATACCATAAAGCGATCTTTCACCCCGTCCTCTTTTACTGGCTTCACCCACACCTCTAAATGAATTGACATTGATGTACGGCCAATTCGAGTGCACTCACCGTAACAGCATACAACATCACCCACTTTAACAGGTTTTTTAAATTCGATACTTGAAACAGATACCGTTGCGATGCGACCACTTGAGATCTCTTTGGCAAGAATACCTCCGGCCAAATCGAGTTGTGACATGATCCAGCCACCAAAAATGTCACCGTTAGCATTGGTATCAGCTGGCATCGCAAGTGTACGTAATAATAAGCTGCCGGTTGGCTCAGGGAGAGTGGTGCTCATGGTTAATTATTCCTGATCTCTGTGTTTATTTTGTGGGAGGTGTTTGTATAGATAAATGCCTGTTGCGATCGTAAAGGCAACAGTCGCTGCTAGCAGGCCAAACACTTTAAAGTTGACCCAGCTATCTAACGGCATATTGAAAGCAATATAAAGATTGAGCCCAGCACAGCTGGCAAAGAAGGCCACCCAGGCCCAATTGATGTTTGCCCAAACGTTATCGGGTAGCGTTAGCTCCTTTCCTAACATCGCCTTAACTGCAGATTTTCCCATAAGGTGGCTAATGGTGAGCCCTAATGCGAAAGCAGAGTAGACGATCGTGACCTTCCATTTTATGAAGTTGTCATCATGCAGAAAGAGAGTCATACCACCAAATACTGCGACCGCGATAAAGGTGATGAGCTGCATCTTTTCGACTTTCTTGTATAACGCATAAGTCACAATTACTTGAATTGCCGTTGCGATGATCAGAGCCCCTGTCGCCGTATAAATATCGTATATTTTGTACAGTACAAAAAAGACGATCAGTGGGATAAAGTCGATAAGCTGTTTCATAACAAGAAATGCATATTTAGTCGTAGACTTAGTGTACCCAAAAGCGGGTATGGAAACCTAGAGAAAATAGCAATTAGGTGTAAACAACAATTAAATTGTGTTGGAAATGTGCGCTAATGAGGGCGCACATGAACTTGAAGTATCCTTTTGGCCTCTTGTTTAACGTCAGTTCTTCCTCGCCAAGACCACAGTCTTTCTCTTGCTTTTCGAGCACATTCATCGAGATTGATCACAGGGTTCAAGTAAACACTGTCTTTTTCAAGCTGGTACATTTCGATTTCCATTTCGGTCAGTTGACTGGGCTCAAATATCAACGGAGTGGGGATGTGAGTCAGTTCAGGAATCCATTTCCTAACAAATTCGCCCTCCGAATCATGTTCTTTGGCTTGTTTGGTTGGATTGTAAATACGAAGGGTGTTGATACCCGTTACTCCCGCTTGCATTTGGAATTGAGGGTAGTGGATGCCGGGTTCAAAATCCAAAAACAGTGAAGCCAAGTAAGGAGCACCTAGCCGCCAGTCGATGTTCATATGATGGGTAAGAACGCTAACCAGCATAGCCCGCATTCTAAAATTGATATACCCGGTGTGTATTAAGCAACGCATGCACGCGTCAACAAGCGGGATTCCGGTTTGACCGTTTTTCCATGCCATTAACAGAGTTACGTTATTTTCACAGTGTTTTTCTAGCAGTGATTCGTAGGCCTTGTTAAGACAACGAAACTCCATCTCAGCCTCAGATTCGAACTTCTGAATAAAGTGACAATGCCAATGCAAGCGGGATGAGAGTGCCATGAGGCTTCTCCTAAACCCTGGTTGCTGCCAATGATCCAAAAGTGTCTGATAGACTTGTCTTAGCGAAAGGTTGCCCCAAGCGAGATAGGGAGAGAGTCGAGAGCATGCAGTACGCGAGTCGCTTGGGTTGGATATCGAGCAGTAATAGCGTTTTCCACGGCGCTGAAAGAAGTCCTCAAGCGTTATTTGTGCGAGAGTAGCACCACCGGTCTGCACGCCGCTTTTTTTGAGCGTCCACTTTGTCGGGATTATCGCCAGATAGGATTTTGGTATTGGGGGCGGAGTAACAAAGTCGCATGAGGTAGCCGTGAGTTTGGGTATCGGCTTTCGCATGACCTCCTTCCAGTGTCTATCCCATTGATGACGTGTTTTTGCTCCGCGAACGACGGCACCGCTAGGACTTTCATTCCATTTAATATCTTTGGATGAAAGCCAATCGCTGAGTTGAACATCTCGCTCATGAGTACACTTTAAGCCAATTTCTTGATGCGAATAGACGACTTGGATGTCAAACTCACTATTAAGATATTCAAAGCAGTCAATTGTTTCACCTTGCATCATGCAGACAGACGTATCCAACGCATGAAGTCTCTTGTTGAGGTCTTCAAGGGATTGATAGATGAAGCGCCAATGCAAAGTCGAGTAGTGAGGGTTGTCTAAAAGTATAGGTTCGAACAGGTACAGCAATAGGGTGGGGTAACGGCTGCTTACGGCGGCATTGAGAGGTTCATGATCCTCTAGTCGCAAATCTCTTTTGAACCAAACGATATTGATTTTTTGCATTAGACACTCCTTGTTCAAGAGTGATACGCAGCGAATGAGAGTCAGATTTAAAGGTCTAGAAAAGAAAAAGCCCAGCATGAGCTGGGCTTAAAGGAAGAGATGAAAGATTAAGCTTCTTGTTTTTGCATCTCAGCTTGTTTCTCAAAGTCTTCTTCTTCAACGAGAGAGTCAACAATTACGGCACACGCAGCATCACCTGTGATATTCAGTGCAGTACGAATCATGTCGAAGATACGGTCAAGAGCGAACAGTAGTGGTAGACCTTCGATTGGAATACCCGCTGCAAGTAGAACCGCTACAACTAGGAAAGATGGACCAGGAACGCCCGCTTGACCAACCGCGCCTAAAGTAGATGTTAGGATGATTGCAATGTAAGCGCCCATAGATAGGTCGATATTGAACAGCTGAGCGAAGAAAATCGCTACCAAACCGTAGTAAATCGCGTTACCAGACATGTTGATCGTTGCGCCAAGTGGCAGAACAAAAGACGCAGTAGAGTTCTTCACATTCAGCTCGTTTTCTACTGTGTTCATTGTTACAGGTAGCGTCGCCATTGATGATGACGTTGATAGAGCAACGGCTTGTGGCTTCTTCATCACAGATAGGAACTTCTTCGCAGAAGTCTTAGTGAAGACTTGAATCATCAGAGGGTAAACAACAAAACCAAAGATTGCGATGGCCGCTACGTAAACAAGGAATAGTTTGAATACGACCATTAGCGCGCTAAAGCCAAATGTACCCACCGCTTCAGCCATCAGACCAAATACACCGATTGGCGCGATGATCATGACTTTGTTGATCATCCAAACCATTGAATCAACGATCGTATTAACACCGTTAACGATTGGGTCACGGCGCTCTTTAGACTGCTTAGAAAGTGCGATACCAAAGAAGAGGCAGAATACTAGGATCTGAAGAATGTTGGCTTCGTTAAGAGATTGGAATACGTTCTCTGGGATCATGCCAGTGATCGTTGCCCAGAAAGTCGGTAGCTCGCCTTTCGATGCATATTCTGCTGAGAACATACCTTCAACGCCTGAGGTATCAACACCGATGCCTGGCTGGAAGATTGCGCCCATCACAAGTGCAAGTGCTACTGCAAGTGCAGACGTTAGGCCAAAGTAACCCAGCGTTACCATGCCCACTTTACCCGCGTTTGAGCTGTTACCCAAACCCGCTGCACCAGAGATTAGCGCAACCGCAACCAATGGGATTACGAGCATTTTGATGAGGTTAATGAAAATTGCACCGAGTGGAGCAAAGACAACTGCGCCTTCACCCATCATTGCACCGACCAATGTACCAACAACCATGGCAATCACGACTTGAACGCCGAGATTTCCAAGTAGTCCATCTTTATTTAACATTTTAGCAACTCCTGCCTGTCATATTGTATGTTTATAGTCATTGCGCCTAGGAACGACTCTAGACGTAGATGATTATGTGGTGTGTTTTACACCTAACAACCGAAGGATTCAAGGGTTTACTGACTAAAAAATGCTAAAAACAACGATTAAAATGGGGTAAGAGTGAAAACTTGCGCAAACGTTTGCGCGCGCGATCACTTTTGGTGCAGTGCGCTATTTTGTGGTGCACCAAATTTTAACGAATGAGATTTTGAAATGTTAACTAAGTGTGGGTAGTTATAGTGCACCTTCAAGCTGAAGTAGGGTTTTCTTTCGCTCGATGCCGCCTGCGTATCCCGTTAATTGACCGCTTGCGCCAATCACGCGGTGACAGGGGACAATAATAGAGAGCGGATTTTTGCCGTTTGCTGCTCCAACGGCTCGCACCGCTTTTGGTTTGCCAATATGGTTTGCGATTTCTTGGTAGCTCCATGTTTGACCGTAAGGTATTGCACACAGAGCTTCCCAAACGCTTTGTTGAAACTCGGTGCCTGTCGCTGAAAGAGGCAGTTCAAACACTTGACGCTCTTTTGCGAAAAACTCGCCGATCTGCTGTTTCGCTTGGAGTAACAACGGGTTCGAGTCGTTTTTGATGCCTAATTCATCAGGCAATGTGGTGTTGGTTTCAAACCAAACACCGGTCAAACCCAACTCATTGGCTTGGACGGTGATTAGGCCAAGCGGGCTTGGAAAAATGGTATATGAGTTCATTAAGCATGGCTCCAACAATGAAAGGTGGCATAGCTTCCCCACGGAGAAACGGACTGCTGAGTTAAATGTGGATAGTTGATGAGGGCTTTCTTCACCACTAAATCACTATCAAGAAAACAATTTGGGTCAGATAAGCCGCGAATTTTGGCATAGTTGATTGTCCAAGGGCCAACGCCTTTTATCTCAATCCAGTTATCGGGTGTGCAATGCCAATGTTGACTCATAAATAGCGCAAAGCGTTTTAAGGCCTCTTTACGCGAGATTGGCATTTTTAGGAAGCCAAGATCGTTATCTATCAACTCTTGCGGTGTAGGGAAGTACTTTATATCCCCATTTTGCAAAGTGGACACCAACAGGTTGAGTTGACCAATGGCAGCTTTGACGGAAACTTGCTGACCAACAATTGCTCTTACTCCTGCCTCCCAATGATCCCACACTCCAGGTATGCGAATTCCCGAATGCTTAACGAGCTCAGGTGCAATCTTAGAGAGTGATTCCTCGACCGTAGTAACATCAGTATCGAGGTCGAATACTCGGCGTATTTGTTGAATCAGAGTGCGTAATTGACGTATGTCATCGAGCTCAAATTCGACGTCTACAAAAAATTTTCCTTGCTCTAGGGGAGCAAAGTCGACAGAGAACCAGGCTTTCGTGCTCTCTAGCAAGCAATAGCGGCTATAGCGAGTGCTTTCTATTTTTTCTATGCCTTCGATGGCTCTCAGCGCATAAAAGTCGAGAAGGTGTCGCCAATCATAGGGTGTTCTCACTGCGATAGATAAGCGATTACTATGAGAGGTTGTCCCCGCTTTTCTTAATTCGCTCGGTGTTAGCTTTAATGTGTTTATAAATGCATCATTGAAGCGGCGTGTGCTGTTAAACCCTGATGCATAACCCACATCGGTGATAGAAAGCTGGCTGCTATGCAGCAATCGCTTAGCAAACATCAGTTGTTGATACAGAGCGTACTGTTTAGGAGCTAAACCCAAATAACGCTCGAATAATTTACGCAAGTACCGATCACTGATACCTAGCTTATCAGCCAACGATTGGATTGAATGCTGTTGAAGGTATCCACTTTCCACTTCACTGACTGCACGCTGAAAAGTGGTTTCAACCCCTAACCATCGCCAAGAAGTCGGTGCACTATCAGGGTGGCAGCGTTTGCACGGGCGAAATCCATCTCTAAGTGCGCCTGCTGCGTTAGCGTAATAGTCGACATTTTCTTCTTTGGGTAAATTGGCCGGGCAGATAGGACGACAGAATATCCCTGTGGTTTTAACCGCAACAAAAAACTGCCCATCAAAGCGTCGATCACGTGAAAGGCGGGCCGTTCGGTATTGGTCACGATTGGAAAGTGGCATAACATCATTGTCCTATGACGGGGCAAAATCTCAGTCTTAATAGAAACATTGTAAATCTTGTTATGTTATCTGCTAGCCACTTTCGGAACTGTATAGGCCTAGACCTAATCCGAGACAGTTTGGTTGGCTTTGATCTGCTGACTTATTGCAATGAGTGTATCTAGGATATGCTCACCGTCCGCTCGCAGTCCATTGTGCTCATACTCGTTCGTTATCCACGCTTTAGAGTGGGGTAGGTTTGCTAATGTTTCTCGGCTGATATCCATCTCAACAAACATATCATCGGCATAAACGGCACAAGCGACAGGCACGGTATTGTTACTCAGGACCTCGGCATCATATAGGTTTGCCCAATCGGTTTTATCTGCCAGTATTTGTGCGGTCTGTTGCAGAGGCTTGAGGTTAGTGTATTGCTCAAACATCCAAGGAAAGACCATTTCGCCGGTAAATAGGAAAGGCTTGTCAGACTGATAATCAAATATAGACAGCTGCTTGCGAACTCGATCGGCACTCCACTGTGATGCAAACCCTTGGCAGTAGATCGATTCATGCAAAATGGCATAAATCGGATTAGTTTGGAAACTTTGCTGCATCAGTATCTGGTTAAGAAAATCATAGCTAAGGCGACGTTTTCCATCGACTTCGACGAAGGCTGTCTCTAACTGGTAGTACATAGGCAAGAAAGTATCGCTCATACCAAAATTGATACCGAGTTGTTGGAACTGCTCTACAGTCAGTCTTTGCCCGTTGGGTAGATGCTCTTCAGTGTGAAGTAGGTGGTCAGCGATGGCCTTACACAGATTCTGAGCGGCAGGGAATTGCTCAAAGAACTGTGTATTCTTTTCTTGTGTCCGTTTAAACGTAGCCTGATACACATCATCAGGATGACGGTGAATAGAGGGTATACCGCCGGTGACAAAACTTGCTTCAAGGCTTTGCGGGAACATTGACAGGTAGGTGAGGGTACAGAACCCCCCGAAACTCTGGCCTAGCGTAGACCACTTTTCAATACCGAAGGATTCACGAATGAACTCAGCGTCACGTACGATATTATCTGCTCTAAAGTGGCTCAGATATTCAGCTTGTTGTTGTGCATTTAGGTGGTTTAACGTTTGGTGTGAGATGACACTACTGTTGCCAGTGCCTCGTTGATCCAGAAGCAACACGCGATAGTCTTGCAATGCGCGTTTTAGCCAGCCCGATGTGCCGTTGGGTCTTGGAGAAGGAAAACCGGGGCCGCCTTGGAAATAGACAAGCCATGGTTTGCTTGCACTTGAGTGATCACTGTTCCTGATTTCACGAGCAAAAATTGAGATTGTCTTACCACTAGGGAGAGAGTAATTGAGTGGTACATTGAAAGTATGCGGTTGATACTTGATACCAGCGTCGATAAAAGTTTGTGAGTTCATAGGCTAACTTTGTTTTTGTTATACTGAGTGAAACAATGTACACGGTTGCCATTATAAAGTCAGGTCGGTTTAAACGACCCTTATAAACAATACCTTAAGCATTTTGTCAGAAAAAATTCACTATCAAACCTGTTGAGTATTAAGTAGTGTTATCAACCTTACCGCAAAAGTGGTAAGTCTAAGCTGTAGCAAGGAAGTCACAGGTAGAAGCAATGTCGTGGGAAAAAGTATGTCAGTTGCCTAGTATCAAGCACGTTGAAGTCAAAACTTTAGCGTTCTTGTTGTTGTTTATATTTCTCGTCAATACACCAATTAGTTATATAAAAAAAAATGCCATTGTGGATATAGAGGAAAAAGTTGAAAAATCTGCTCAACTTTTCGCATCTAACCTTGCTATTGTTCAATCCTATATCAGCCTATCTCGTACTCCTTTAGCGATGAACTTTGAACGCGATCCTGACGCCTTTAATGCAACTGTATCTAAAATTCTTAGTGGGCAAACATATTTGAAATTGGCCTCAATAGTTCCGAGTGAAATGAACAATGACGAGTTAAACTCTCAAAGCTTACCGATTATTGACCTAACTAATGATGGCCTCTACCTACTGCGTACTCCGGTGATTGATCAGGGAAAGGAAATAGGACAATTGCTGTTAGCAATAGAAGCTCGCGCCTATTTTTCTTATCTCTATAATGGGATGTTTATCATGGCTGAGGATGGATTTATTCACTGGACTCGCCATGACGATGTACCCCAAGGTGCTCATTTACCAGAGAACTATCAAGAAGTTTTGCGTCAAATTCATCGTCTAGGTCGCCTTAAAGGAAGCATCGACCTTGGACCTCATACGGCTGTTTTTAAAACAGTGGAAGATATCCATAACGATAGAGCTTATTTAGTACATCTGGTGAATAACTCAGAGATCGTGCCTACACATATTTACATCACATTTGCGTTAGCGATCATGTTGGTTGTTGTTACTAATGTATTTATGGATACTAAAAAGCGTAAAAGAGAGTTGGAGCAGATAAGTTTTGTTGATCAGCTTTCTACACTAAACAATCGTCATTACCTCGATCATATTGAGCCTTCGATATTGTCCAACGATGCCTATCATATCGGTATTATCGATATTGATCATTTCAAACGCGTCAATGATAGTTTTGGACATGCGATAGGAGATAAGGTAATCCGTTCGGTCGCCCAAGCCATCAAGTCTTCGATTAGAGCAGATGATTACGCTTTTCGCTTGGGAGGGGAGGAGTTTGCTGTAGTGATAAAAACCAGTGATACAAAAGTGGCTTGTGAAGCGATGGAGCGTATTCGTTTAAAAGTAGCAGAGTGTAGTATTTCACCAAGAGTGACAGTATCAATCGGCATTGCACCGATTACGAAAACAGTAAAAGATGCCCTAAGTGTGGCTGATCAGTTTCTCTATGTGGCAAAGAATTCCGGCCGAAACCAAGTACGCAGTGTTCCCTACTGTTGCTGAAAAAGCCCAGTTGTTCAAAACTGGGCACTCTTCGTTATTTTTAATTTTAAATGTTGTCTAGACGGACATGACTATTTTTCAAGTCGTCACGAGTGATGCCTTTACCATCATTTAGCTCGTTAAAGTGGCGAAGCAGACTTGCAATGGCATGAATTGACGCCAGCAAATCGCCTGTGTGTGCTGATTCTGATGAAGTATGCATGTTGCGGATCGGGTAACCGATAGATATCGCAGCACTATCAACACCAGCAAGCGCTGCTGCCATACCATCCGTGCCCATATCTCGACCAGAAAAATCAAGCTGATGAGGGATATTTTGCTCACGGCAAATGTTTTCAATAGATTGAACTAAGAACTCGGATACCACAGAGCCACGAGAGACAGTAAAACCTTCACCCATTTTTAGAGGGTTCATATTACGGCTTCCGATACCCGGTGCTGCTTCATAATCATGGTTGACATCTGTCGCGATGAGAACATCGGGTTTAAGTTCACCAACGAGCTGTGTCGAACCGAAGCGACCAATTTCCTCATGAGTCGCGATAGTGTATAACACGCGAACGTTATCAAGCCCTTCGTTGGCAACAAGACGAGCAATTTCGGTGACAGAAAAACAACCTAAACCATTATCAAGGTATGCACCGTAGAAGGTGTCTGGAGACACGCCATGCTTGATTGGGCGATCGAGAATGATTGGATCACCAGGGCGTAACCCAAGCGCTTCTACTTGCTTTTTACGGTCTTTACCATGGGTGTGTAGTTCGAGGTAGATAGATTCAGGTTTGATGCCTTGCTCGCCGGTGCGTTGTGCTGGCGTAGAGAAGTGGATTGCGCCCAGTGCTTCAACGGTACAACCTTCAATGACTTTGAAACTGTTTGGCTGGTCTGGGTTTTGACAAAAGACCTTCACTTCATGACCAATGAGAGTTGTCGGCAAAAAAGAATCCGTATTGATCCAAACCTTGCCATCATTATCGATCTTACGTACTTGCATACGAATTTTGTCTGCGTGGCCCACAATCATCACACTCACTAGGTCATCACGGCCAGGATGTGAGTCGAAAACGATTCCAGCATTCCCTTTAAATTGGTGGACACCCCAAGTTGTAGGCATGAACGACTCAAATTCAGGCTTAATGACCCCATAGCTCATAGCCGCTTCAAAGCCGATAGGGGATGGAGAGGCAAGAACCTTTTTCATAAAGTTGAACTGTTCTTGTGGCATCGGTGTCTGCCATGCGGTTTTTTGTGTGTTTTTTAACGTCATCACTTAGCCTTTCTGAAATAAGGGACTTTGGAACTAAAAGCAGCGTTGAGTCTTGTGTCACCACCGTTGCCTTGCGTGAGGTGCAAATAAGTGAAGGGTAACAGCGACAATACTGCTCACTTATCCCCTAAACCTAAAGATTGTTAGTCACGACTTCAAGTAAAATGACATTGAGAAAATGGAAAGTCACTCAGGTTGCTTGGAAATTAAACGATAGATATTGCCATTGTCGGTTGAGAAGAAGATTTCGTTGGTCGGGCTTATCGTAATGTCTCTGATTCTCTCGTTGAGGCTCCCAAGGATTCGAGCATGTTTGTGTAGTTGGTTATCTTTTATTTCTACGACATTAATGTGAGCGAGTTTAAGTGCTCCTGCGAGCAGTTTACCGTCTAGCTCCGGGTATTTGTCACCTCGGTATAGAACGATATTGCTTGGTGCGATAGAGGGAATATAGACAAGCTCCGGGTCAACCATGCCGGGTAGAGATTTCGCCTCGCCAACGTCGAGCGGGCCCCAATATTCACGTCCATGAGAAACCCTTGCCCAACCGTAGTTGGCGCCTTTTTCAATTCGGTTAATCTCATCACCACCTCTTGGACCATGCTCGATAGACCACAGAGTTTGACTAGGTTCATCATAGAAGAGTCCTTGAGGGTTACGGTGGCCATATGACCAGATCTCAGGGAGAGCCTCGCTGTGATTTGAAAATGGATTATCAATGGGAGCGTTGCCTTGCAGATTCAGTCTAACGATTGTCGCGGCATGCGTTGTGACGTCTTGTCCATTGTCTCGCTCACCTCGGTCACCAATAGAGACAAAGAGATGTCCATCTACAATTTCAATTCGACTACCAAAATGGCGAGAGGTGTCACTTGTAGAATCCGCGACGAACAGTTCTGTAAAGTTTTGAATTTGGTCTTTGATGAAATCTGCTTTAGCGACAGCCAGCGTCGCACCTTCAGGGGTTGGTTTGCTATAGCTGAAAAATAACGTAGTGTTTCCCGTGCTGTCTTTGTAGGAGGTAACGTCCAGTAAGCCGCCTTGCCCACTATTGAAGATATCTTTGATCGTATATAGACGTTGTGTTTGCCCGTTATTAAGATCGAGTAGAGAAATCTTACCGTCTTTCTCATTGATGATGAGTTGATGTTCTGTCACAAATTCAATCGCCCATGGGATAGACAAGCCTTGGGCAACTCTTTCTACATCGTAGTTAGCGAATGTTGAGAAGGGAAGTAGTAAACCTGTGAATAATGTCAGCAGCCTATGCATCGTTGTTCTCTCTTAAGTCTTTATTTTTGTTAGAGGGGGCTTTAATAAAGTTATAGACCATAGAGAGGCTTTGTGATGTTGTGAGAAAAGAAAACGCCCAAGAGATCTCTTGGGCGTTGAAAGCTATCATTTGGGCTAAATGGTTTTACGCTTTGTCTTCTTCCATTTGCGCATTATCAACAACGTGATTCTCACCGAGTTGACGAGGCAGAATTTGGTTGAGCAAGATAGCGACAATACCGCACAAGCTCACACCCTGAAGGCTGAAATCACCCACACCAAATGCCATGCCACCGATACCAAAGACCAGTGTCACTGCGACAATCACCAGGTTTCGCGAGTCATGTAGATCGACTTTGTTCTTAATTAAAGTGTTCAAACCAACCGTCGCAATAGAGCCAAACAGAAGGATCATGATGCCACCCATTACCGGGACTGGGATGGTTTGAAGCAGTGCACCGAGTTTACCAATCAACGCTAATGCAATAGCCGTAACAGCAGCCCATGTCATGATGATAGGGTTAAAAGCTTTGGTGAGCATGACCGCACCAGTCACTTCACTATAGGTGGTATTTGGTGGAGCGCCCACCATCGATGCTGCGATGGTTGCGACCCCGTCACCAGTGATGGTGCGATGAAGTCCTGGTTTCTTCAGGTAGTCCTTACCTGTTACGTTCGAGATAGCAAGCATATCACCAACGTGCTCAACAGCAGGGGCTATTGCGACAGGAATCATGAACAGAATAGCGTTAATGTTAAATTCCGGCATAGTGAAGTTAGGCAGTGATAACCAAGCGGCTTGAGCAACTGGAGTAAAGTCAACAATACCAAAGCCAAGACTTAGTGCATAACCAACGGAGATACCGCCAAAGATGGGGAGTAGTTTTAAAAAGCCTTTAGCAAAAACACTGATTGCGATCGTTGTAATCAATGATGCTGCTGAAACCCAAAGCGCGGCATTGCCATCAATTAATTGAACTGCTCCATCTCCCGTTTTACCCAGTGCCATGTTGACCGCAACAGGCGCTAAACCCAAACCGATCACCATAATGACAGGGCCTACCACGACAGGTGGGAGTAAGCGATGAACGATTTCGACACCCTTGGCTTTAATTAAGCCTCCCATTGCTACATAAACAACACCCGCTGCCATCAAGCCGCCCATCGTGGCAGGTATACCCCAAGTTTGTACCCCGAACATAATTGGAGCGATGAAAGCAAATGAAGAGGCGAGGAAAATGGGAACAGTACGACGGGTAATAAACTGAAAGAGCAGTGTGCCGACACCAGCTCCGAATAGAGCCACACTTGGGTCAAGTCCGGTTAGCAGAGGTACCAGTACCAAAGCACCAAAGGCGACAAACAACATCTGTGCACCCTGAATCACATTCATCATGGTTAAATATCCCTATTTATCGAAGAAAAAGATCAAAACGGCAGGAGACTAGCATGTTCGGCATGCAGTTGGAGTTGATCAAATCAATTTATTTTACCTATGGATAATACCACTTGCATAGAATGTGAAGTGCAACACGATCTGCAAGGAATTGTTCCACTTTAACGTTAAAGGAATTCAGACTTTCAAAGGAGATTTGGGGCACTGCAATGGCATCTTGACTAACTAATGATGGGTAACAATAATCGCCCAGGACAGTCACAAAATTTCCGCTTTATATTTAAAAATCATTAGAATGAGAAAAGGATTACAGAATGTAACATCTTTGGGTAGGTGATTTTCCGTACAAGTATTGATATCTTACCCGGGACTTTTAATAGGTACTAATGATCTGGTTATCGAGTAAAATCATCATGCTCACAGGGATGTATCTCTACAAGAAGTACAAGGAAAGACAGGTAGATTCTGAAGCCCACCAATAGGTGGGTTTTGTTTTTCTGCGATATGAGGATGCTCTTTTTTACAAGGTTAATTAAGCCATTTCTCAAACCACTTTTTCCAAAGTGGTTTGTTTGTTTCTGAGCTTTGAAAAGCACTAATGCCTTGATAATAAGCTTTGTTTAACTCGCACCTCATTACTTCAACCTCTGTATTTAACACTCCGGATAGCGCCTTTGATACTTCAGTCGCGTGATCGTTGGCTAAGCTAAAGTCTAGGTTCATACGACCTTGCAGAAACAACCAAATGTAACTAGAAAGCCACAGTTGTTTGATAATCGGCGCAGAAAATTTCTCTTGATGCTCCGTTTCCAAATGCGTTTCAAACACCCTTTGCATTTCGGACAGAGAAGCTTTCTGTGACAAAAATTGTCCCATTAAATCTTGGTGATGATAGGAAAACAGCCCGAGAAATCTCTCAAGTTCAGTCATGTCTGGCTTCTTAGATAGGCTCTTTTGGTATAGAGGCCACAATGACTTCTCAATCATGACCAGATCGGATTGTGAGCAGCTAACAAGAGAATTCTGATTAGGTAGATTAAGCCCCAACTGTAACAGTTGAGGGTAAAAGCTGTTTTCCTGGTTCATGGCTTAGTCTTCAGCGTGAAGCGTTTCGATAGAGATAGTAATTGAGTCGCTACCCGTATCAACATAGATATCATTGCCTGTCAGCATTACCGATATGTCCATGGTGCGAGTCAGAGTTTCGCCAAATTGGTCAAGCGCTTCGCTATCAATCTTATAAATACCGTCACAAAAGCCAGTGATTTTTGTTTGGTTTTGTTGCCACCATTGGTCAACCGATGTGTTGTAACCGTAAATGGATACGCGGCTAGCGACACGAGAGGCTTTCTTGACGCGATCCAGATCAGGTTCACCTAATTCTACCCAACGGCGAATATCACCGTGTAACTCTTTTTCCCATAGGTCTGGCTCATCTGTTGTGCTCAAACCTTTTGTGAACTCAAGATCTTCAGTATAACCATGACAGTAAGCCAAGATACGCGCGCATAGGCGGCGTTCATTCTCTGATGGGTGTTGTGCAACGGTAATGTTGCTTGAAGTGTAGAGATCACGGTTCATATCGCTCAGTGAAATGCGAAACTTGTAAATCGTTGGTTTTAGAGCCATTTGGGATACTGCTTTGATTTAAAAATAAGATTCTATCAGAGAGTGGGGTAAAGGGCATGCCAGATTTCGGGATTTCACCGACAGTGAAACTTAACGTGAAACTGACGTATGGTTTCAAACCGAGTCTGCTAAAATATACGGAATTTCATTTATTTAAGCGAACAATTCTCCTGATGAAACGCCCAATTTTTGCACTGTCGCTTCTACTTACAAGCACACTTACTTATGCGCAAGCGCTTAATGTTCTTATTTATCACCATGTCGATGACAATACACCGCACTCTACATCGACGAAAGTTGATGATTTTATTGCACAGCTCGATGCCTTTGAAGAGCAGGGCTATGAGATCGTAGATCTAGAAAGCACCCTCAAGCAGATCCAAAGTGGCGAAAAGGTTGAAGGGAAAAAGCTCGCTCTAACGTTTGATGATGGATTCAGGTCTGTGTGTGATACGGCGTATCCAATTCTTAAACAAAGACAATTACCCTTTACTGTATTTGTTACGACAGACCCTATCGATGCGAACTTCCAAGGCTACTGCTCTTGGGATCAGCTACGTGATATGTCACAACATGGTGCTACCATTGCCAATCACACTTTAGACCATGCCTTTTTAGTACGAGAGTCCCTACAAACTGAAGAATGGTTCGAGCGTGCAACATCTAACATTGAGATGGCGCAACAACGTATAGAAGAGGAAATTGGGACTGCGCCGATGCTCTTTGCTTATCCTTATGGGGAGTATAATTACCCACTGCGTGATTGGTTAAAAGAGCAAGGTTACGTTGCTTTTGGTCAGCAATCTGGTTCGGTAGAATTTAATAGTGATTGGCAAGCCTTACCAAGGTTTAACGCCGCTGGTTATTATGCGAGTGTTGAATCGTTGCGCTTTAAAATAAATGCAAGGGCGTTGCCTACCAATTTCACGCTGTTACCAGACCCAGTTGTAGCAGAGTCTTTGCCTGCACTCAGAGTGGAGCTCGAACCATCGACAGAGGCTCATTATCCACACTTGCAATGTTACTTTAATGGACAAACGGTTGATGTCGATTGGCATGACAAGACAAGCTTCACTGTATTACCGCCAAAAGAGCTAGTGAATGGTCGTCACCGCATAAACTGTACCGCACCACATCGAAATGGTTCCCCGTTTTATTGGCTATCGCAGCAGTGGTTGGTGGTTAACCCCTAGCTTTCTCTTTACGCAGGGCTCGATTGGAGAGCCCTGCTGGTGGCTTATCTGGAAAAGCTTTACGCTCCTTGATTAAGTGACGAATGGCCAGAATAGGGTGGTGTATGAGCATTCTTGGGCCAGCATATCGCATTACTGCTTTCATTGCTTGCTTTGGCTCTGGTTTGTAGCAGTGAATAGGGCACCGGTTACAAGCCGGTTTAGCGTGACCGTACGGGCATCGATCAAGCCTTACCTCTGCATAATCAATGAGCTCCTGGCACTGCTCACAAATCGGTGAGCCTTGATGGTGTTTTTGGCAGTACAAGTAAACCATGTGAGAGACGGTTTTGAACTCGGTACCTAAGCTATCTTTCAGTAGCTCACTTTGGTGGGGTTTACTCATGGCGATAAACATTTAAATGAAATGTATGTTTAATTTAGTGGTAAGTGGGCTGAGACTCAAGAAGAAAGTGGATAGAGAATGGGAGAGTGAGCGTTGTCGGTCAAAAATAGAAAGGGCGCATGATAGCGCCCTTGAAAGAATAGCTTACGCTAGATAATCGTGAAGATGGATTATCGTGTTACGTATTGACGGATGAAATCAGAGATCTTCACCATGTCGTCGATTGCAATGTACTCTTCAGTTGTGTGCACTTTGGCCATACCTGTTGATAGGTTTAGCGTATTAATGCCTTTCGCGAAGAAGTTGTTTGCGTCACTGCCGCCACCAGTCGGTTGGCACTGTGGCTCAATACCGATAGCCTCAAACGCGCTCTTAACGTCAACAATATGTGCGTCAGTTTCTTCGATACGGAAAGCGTTGTATGCACGGTTAGATTCGATTTCTAGCTCTGCGCCATGCTTGTCTGCAGCCGCTTGGAAAGTTTCAACCATGTGAGCCACTTGTGCTTCTAGTTTCTTGTCACACAGAGAACGAGCTTCGGCAGCGATTTTTAGCTCAGGCATTACGATGTTTGTCGCTTGACCACCGTTAACGGTACCAATGTTAGCCGTTGTCTCTTCATCGATACGCAGTAGCTTCATGTTAGCGATTGCATCTGCAGCAACACCGATAGCGCTGATACCAGTCTCTGGAGCAAGACCCGCGTGAGCTGGGCGACCTTTGATCGTCACTTTCAGGCTTTGCTGACCAGGCGCAACGTTGATGATAGTGCCGATAGGACCGCCTGAATCAAGAACGATCGCCTTGTTTGAAGTCACGTTCGACATATCGAAGAACTTAGAACCGAAAAGGCCACCCTCTTCGTAAACGGTAAAGGCAAGTTCGATCGTTTTGTGCTGAGCGTTCTGCTCTTTGATCACGCGAACCGCTTCCATAATGGCAGCAATACCCGATTTGTCGTCACCACCTAGGATGGTGTCACCAGCAGAGCGGATAATTCCGTCTTCAATAACAGGTTCAACACCGTTACCCGGTGCAACCGTGTCCATGTGGCAGCTAAGAAGAATGCTGTCGTCAAGTTCACCCTCAAGACGCGCGTAGACGTTGAAGCCGTTAGTGTAACCCTCAGGCATTTCAAGTTTGTGGACTGTAAAGCCTAGGTTGCCTAGTTGCTCTGTCAGTGTCTCCGCGATCTGTTTCTCGTTGCCTGATTCACTATCAATCTTTACAAGTTCAATGAAGTGATCGACAAGGCGTTGTTGGTTAATCTGAGTCATAATTCTTCTCTTTTGGAACGGAACAGTCAATCTAGACTGATTGTTAGAAAAAAAGACTGCGCTGAATCAAAAAAGTGGTGTGAATGATAGGTTCTGCAACGAAAATTAACATTTAATATGACAAATTGACGAAAGAGAAGTGCAATCAGTGGCATTGAATGCGCTTCTCTTTAAGGTGGCGAGCTAATCGTGTGTCGGGTAGATGAGCTGCTCAGTATCGAACCCAGCTTGCTGAGCAATTTCTTTATATCGATTCAGCTGTTCGGCCTCTAGCGTAGGTGTTCTAGATAGAATCCAGAAATAGTCCAGATTCGGTCCACTGATGAGTGCAGTGGAGTAATCTGGTTCTAGGTGAAAAACGATGTAGCTGCCATAAAAAGGGCCAAAAAATGAAACTTTGAGATAACCCTGGTCACTGCTGTCTACAAACTTCGCTTTACCGACCGCTTCACTCCATTGCTGCTCTTTCTCATTCCATCCACGGTTAAGCACGTTAACACTGCCATCATCATTAAGTGCGTAGGTTGCCGTAATTTTGTTGAGACCGCGCTCAAAACTGTGATCGAGTCGTGCGATCTCATACCAAGTTCCCAGGTACTGGTCGAGTGCAAAAGGCGAGACTGGCTCGACATTTGACGGCTTTCCAGTGCAACCGGAGACTAAGAGAGAACCGAGTATTAGACAAAATACTTTGATTTGATTCATAGCGATACATCCTTGCTAACGTTGCCAGAGTAGCTCCATTAAACCGTGCAGAGATAATTCTGTAAACAATTGTTTAACAAAAGAGTCTGGGGAGACAAGGAAGTGATCACTAAAGATACCAGATGATATATTGATAATATGCACAATAATGTGACTGCTATATTTAACTTATTGTAAATATTGATTTTTGTTGCTGATTTTTGAACGAAAGTCTAACAATCAGTCAAAGCGTAAAATATTGAGAGTGGTCGGAGGTTTACTGTCACATACATGCCTTAGTTTCAGTTGCTTATGTATTTGGTCGTCTTATTTGATGACTATTTTGGTAAGTAATAAAGGTGATATCATGACTACAAGTTCTTTTGCAGAGCTTGACGCACTCGTGGCTCGAGTAAAAAAAGCCCAAGAAGAGTTCGCAAATTATACACAGCAGCAAGTTGACGACATTTTTCGTGCGGCGGCTTTAGCGGCTTATCAAGCTAGTCAGTCGCTTGCTGAGCAAGCCGTTGAAGAGTCTGAAATGGGCATCATTCAGGACAAGATCATCAAGAACCAGTTTGCTTCTGAATATGTGTATGAGCAGTACAAAGACGAGAAAACGTGCGACATTATCGAAGAGAACTCATTGCATAACTCAATGACAATTGCTGATCCTGTCGGTGTGATTTGCGGTGTTATCCCGACCACAAACCCTACCTCAACAGCCATTTTTAAGTCTCTAATTTCACTGAAAACACGCAACGGAATTATCTTTTCTCCGCACCCGCGTGCCAAAGAGTCGACTAACCGTGCTGCAAGCGTCGTTCTTGAAGCGGCGGTTGCTGCAGGTGCGCCAGAAGGGATTATTGGTTGGGTAGATAAGCCCTCAGTGGAACTATCGAATGCCTTGATGACGCATCAGGATATTAGTCTAATTTTGGCGACAGGTGGTCCAGGTATGGTGAAAGCCGCATACTCTTCGGGTAAACCAGCGCTTGGTGTTGGGGCTGGTAACGTACCCGTCGTGATCGATGAGTCAGCGGATATTGAGTACGCGGTTGAGTCAATAATTAAATCCAAGACATTTGATAATGGCGTGGTATGTGCCTCCGAGCAAGCTGCTATTGTTGTTGAAGGGGCTTACGAGTCTGTTAAGCGCGCTCTGGAGGGAAATCACTGTTATATCTTGAGCGAAAACGAAGCAGAGAAAGTGCGTTCAGTATTGCGTAAAGATGGATGTTTGAATCCTAACATTGTCGGGCAGTCTGCGTATGAAATCTCGTTGATGGCAGGCATCAACGTGCCGGTAGGGACAAAAGTGTTGGTCGGTGAGGGGCTAGGAAAAGTAAATGTTTCTGATGCTTTTGCACATGAAAAACTATCGCCAACACTAGGACTATTCAAAGCTGATAGCTTTGAAGATGCAGTGGAACAAGCCGTTACGATGGTTGAGCTGGGTGGTATCGGGCATACATCTGGAATGTATACTAATCAAACTCTGCACCCAGATCGCGTTCGTTACTTTGGTCAGAAAATGAAAACGGTACGCATATTGGTTAATACACCAACATCACAAGGTGCAATTGGTGGAATCTACAATACGATTATTCCACCTTCATTGACGCTAGGGTGTGGTACATGGGGAGGCAACTCAATTTCTGAAAATGTTGGCCCTAAGCATCTAATCAATAAGAAGATTGTTGCAGCACCACTGGATAAGCATTTAATGGCAAAAAAAGTGGCTAACTCTTCGTTTGCAGATGAAGTCAACACCCTAGCCACGGGAACTCAGGGATAATTATTCCTTGTGTCTTTGAGCGTATAACTAAAGAGCTCCGGGTAATCCCCAGAGCTCTTTTACATTACAACTTTTTACTTGAAGAACAGCTTGTTGATGCTGGGTGAACGACTAATAACAAAGGTCAAAATAACCGAGCTAATCAGTGCACCAAAAAAAACAAGACCATCTCTTGCTAGGCTCTGAGTTTTAAGGACCGCAGCGAGATTACTCATATAGATAATCAACAAAAGATGAAGTAGGTAAATACCCAATGTCATGTTTGCTATGGCATATATCCAAGGGTGGTTACCCCAACTAGGATTTGCTAAAAGAAGTAAAAAAAGCCCGACAGCCCACAATGATGTACTGAACAAGAAATCATGGATTCTGAAGTCGATATCAAATTGCGTGAGCGCGAATGCTTCACTAAAGTGGCCAATGAAACCTATCAGCATAATCATCGTTGCTTGCAGAGATGACAGACGCAAGCGGTGTTGTCGAATCAAGAATCCAGCGCTCACCATGAGTAAGCTAAAGAAAGGACCATTGCGAGTAAAAAACAGCGGTTGCAAGTCGGTTAATGGTTGGTAGCTTCCAGCTAGCACACCGTAGAGATAAAGTGACACTGATAATGGCAGGAGCCAAGCTGCACGCTTTAGGTGGACTAACACTGCAATGATGCCAACGGCCATGATGAGAGAAGGTAAAAACCAAAGGTGCACCATCCCCCCTTCAAGAAAAGAGTTGAGTGGAGCTTGTGCTAGGTAGCTCCAATAACCGCTGCGCTCTGCTAACCACCCGTCTTGTGAGAGAGTGTGTAGGTTGAATGGTGCGATTAAATAAATAAAGCTCCATATAACCCACATAAAGATCAGAGGCTTGCAGTAACGCCATCCGGTTTCTAGTGGTGTTTTTTCAAGTTTAGGTTGGAGAAAATAGCCAGAGGTGATGAAGAAAAATGGCACAGCAAAGCGGGAAAGCTGATTGATGATGTTGCCTAGCCAAGGTTCATTGTTGAGAAGCGGGTACCCTGTCATTAATTGGCTATGAATAGCGATGACCGCAATGATGGCGATCACACGTCCTAGCTCTACACTGGCAATTTTTTGATGTTCAGTCATGGTAATTGAATAGATTGAGGAAACTTGTCTCTTTTACCTCAAGACCGAATTATATACCAACTAGTTTAATCGTTTTTATCTTAACTTTGCGAGCTAAAGCGTTGGATTATCAAGCTGTTGTTCCGTTAACCATAGAGAAAGGGTCGTGTTTGCATTAGCACAAGAACCAAACAAAATTTGGTATTCAGGATCAAAAGGTTCACCAATATAGGTGGTACGGATCATCTGGTCAGTCTTTAGGTCGACTTGTGTGACAACACGTCCTTTGAAGTTGTGAAACACTGCAAATTGATCGCTTTGGTAGATGAGCTGTTCGGGAAAGTAGACGAAACGGTCATTAGACGCTTTTAGTGTACAGCTCAGAGAGTAGCTCATTGCTGATTGTGTTGAGAAGGAGATAGAAAAGGCTAAAAGTGCAGTGCTGGCGAGAAGGATTTTTTGCATAAAAAACACCGAACGAATTGATTTGATTATTAGTATAGTCAATAGTTCGGTGTTGTTTGCTTGAATTCGATCTGGCTCTGATACATTCGGTTTATGCCTCGCAGGAGTATTCAGCTCTCCATATTAAGCGGCTTGAGCCCTGCATAGAATCAAGAACCTGTTGACCAGACATTTGCGGGTATGCTAATACCACGTCTGAAGATTCAAGTTCACGCTGGGGGGAATATGCTCGCACATGGGTAAAAGTGGTGCTTAGATGTTCTTTCAGTACTCCTTGTGACAAACAGATCCCTAAACAATCTTTGTTCATAGTTCCTCCTTTCACGGTTACTTTTTAATAAAAATTAAAGCATTCCTGACCAAACTTTAGCCAGTTTACTTGCTCGTAGATTTGATTTGGATCAAATATATTTCCTAATGCGTGCAATCTTTGGGCGTCGATTTCATGCGCTTTAAGGCCTATTTAATTGTGTAAACGTTACCCATGTAGAGCCCACAAGGGCTCAATATATGGACAAAGTTTTTCTAAAACAGCTGGCCCAGAATAAAAAATGTAGGGGATTTGAGGGCAGTTTTGGTTACAATCCTATGAACTAGTCAAGTTGGGTTGAATCAGGCATGCAGAGCATTTTTATCATTTTGATCGTTTTGGTGGTTTTCTTTGTTATTGTCCAAAAGCGAGTGATAAAACCAGATGAGTTGAAAGATAGCCGTTATAAAAAGAAGGCTGCGGTTTTAAATAACCAAGAGATCGCATTTTTACAGGCGTTGCAGGAAGCGGTAGGAAAGCACGGTATCATTATGCCCAAAATTGCAATGACGAAAGTGATCGCCCCAATTGCGGCTAATAAGAAGCAATGGTTTGTCTCCAATACACGTATCGCCAAGAGTTATTTTGATTACGTCATTTGTGACCCGCGTACCATGGAAGCGAGGGTGGTGATTGAGCTTGATGATGGTCGTGAGTTAGACAAGGGTAAAGCGGAAAGACAAAAGCTGCTTATCCATGTGTGCAAATCCTCTGGTCTCCCACTGATAGGTACATCTCACAAGCATAGTTATCAAGTTGGGCGCCTGCGTCGTTTACTAGCAGCACATATCGACTTAATCGAGCCAGATCAGGAAGTTCGTTTCTGTAAAAAATGTCATAGTCCAATGGTGATAAAAGTCGCAAGTCAGGGTGACTACAAGGGGCGTCGATTCTTTATCTGTAGCCGAGCCCCTCACTGCAACTACACTGAAAACTACAACGTCGTGTTTGAGAGTCAGGAGTAGCCTAGTAGGAGCTGGCTGGTGTCAATTCCATCTCTTCTTGGGCGCAAACTTTTACCTGATTACGCCCGCTTTGTTTAGCCCGATAGAGCTCAGTATCCGCCAACATGAGAACCTTGCTTAAGTCGTGCTCTTCACACGCGCAAACGCCGATACTGAGTGTAAGATGGAGATTTTTTGTTTCCGCCAAGAATCGGTGTTGGTATATTTCGCTGCGTATCGCTTCAGCAAGCCTAGCTGCTTGCGTAACGGACTCTCTTGGAAGTAATACACAAAACTCTTCGCCACCAATTCGATAGACATCCGTATTGATTAATGTACTGAGTACCTGACCAATCTCTTGCAGCACTTTATCCCCACATGAATGGCCATATTCATCGTTGATCGACTTAAAATGGTCGATATCTAAGATAAGCATAGAGACTGGTTGGGAAGAGGTTTGTTGAGTCAGTTGTTCGTATTGGTGAATAAGTGCGAGCCGATTAAGACACCCTGTAAGTGTATCTTTAGTTGCTAGGTTGTGCAGGGTGGCCTCCGCGCACGCGCGATTATGCTCATAGGCGTGAGTGAGTAGCCAAATCGCAATGTAGCAAAGACCAATATTTGAAATGATCGAAGATGCAGCCACGTGTTCGGGGTACGTTTTGTCCACCAATATCGCGCCGTGAGTTGCGAGTGAAACAAAGCTTGCCGTAAAACCGTGTTTTTCCCCTAATAATGCGTAAAGCAAAACAGGCGATAATAACATCCACACTACCGCACCAGTTTCTAAAGGAGAAAGAAGTGAGGTTGCACAACCTAATAGAATCGTGAAGTACGCATAAATCAAAACAACATATGTCGATGCTGCTTTTTTTTTCGTGCTGCAGTAAACATAACCGCAATATAGACCACAGAACATTTGAATAGCGGCCAAGGCGTATTCGCGGTCAATAAATAGATTAATCGTAGCGAGAATTGGAAGAAGAAAGCTAAAGCACAAGCTAGAGAGCGCAAGCAGTTTGTTTCTGGACTGTTCTGCGTAGTTGAGAAAGAATGAATCCATGCGCTCTGTTTCTTATCCTGTTAAATGAAAGTGACATATTAATATGAATGTGGCATGGATCAAAATATTTGTGGAATAGAGATCACAGAGTGTGATCTCTACATCGAACTAAGAAAGTGGCTATTTCACAACAGTTTAACAGTTGAGGCTTTGCAGAAGGTGGATGAGTTCTTCTTCGGTTTTAGGTTCCGACTTGAGTTGTACGGAAGGTGAAGCCCCTCCCTTTAAAATGTATGCGTGCGTCGTGCAGTGATCGTAGTGGTACCAAAGCCCATTCACACACACGTCAGTGTAGCATCGAGTGTCTTGTTTCAAGTCCATAGAAAATCTCCTCTTCACACTTGATTAACATTTTAAACATACGTGCTCTTTGGCCTGCTCGCTATTGATAGAGATCAATATAACTCCACTTAACCGAGGGGCGTGTTGTAACTCAATGAAAAAGCAGCGAAAGGCTCGCTGCTTTATTGGTGGAAATGTGATGTGGACTAGTAATAAAAGGTGTTGTCATCCGCTGTTAGTTCTTTTTGAATAGGGTCGCTACCATCGTAAAACCAAACTTCAGCGAGTACTTTATCAATGCCGTCTGCGTAAATAATGTCGATGTTACCCGTTCCTGCTTCCAGCGCTTGGCCTGCGAGCTTGTGATCACCACTTGGTACTAGCATACCTGTATCAGACATTTCGTATTCACTGTAAATTGAGACGTAAGCACGTTGAGTCGATAAGCTACTGATGTCGATATCGATATTCATTTCAGTTATAGGGTCAAAGCTAAAGCCATCTGGAACAATCAGATCTTGCACTGTTTGTGCTGTTGATGTGATAGGCTCCACTACTGCTTCTACCTCCTCTGCAACTTCCTCTACCGCTGCTTCCACGACCTCTGTAACCGCCTCTTCTTCAGGTGCAGATGAGGTTTGGGCTGGTGCCGAGCCTCCGCCGCCTCCACCGCCACAGCCGATTAATGCAAAACTCATTACTAGGGATAGGTATAGGTTGTTGTTTGTGATGTTCATAGTCGTATTCCTTTTCGATATTTATTTCTGTGCGTTTTGCTATCGGTTATTCGTAAATTTTTGCGTCTACTGCGTTTTCACGTTCGTGCCATGTGTGGGCTTGAGAGCCAGCACTTTCAGCGTATTCAGCAAACTGAGGGTAAGCTTGTACTAGGTCCGTACGCTCTGTTGGCCAGCGCCACTCTTCTGTCATTAGTAGTGCCCATGGTAGGTTTTCTGCTGTCTTGAAGTAGATACCCTCAGATGGAGAGCTTGCATCCACACCCATATTCCACATTGCGTCACCGTTGAATTTTTCAGTTGGTGCGTAATCGGCTAGGTGCACTTCCCACTGACGCCCTGGGTGTAGCGGTAACCCTTCACCGTGGTAATAGCCAGGAGTTGCAAAGATGAACGGGTCATAAGGCATACCGAGCATCGCGCTAGTGTCAGTGTCTTGATTGATTGAAACGTGAAGCTCAAACATAAACTGCTCATCTTCTTTACAGTCCATCTGAGTTCTGTGGTAAGCACAGCCGGGCTTCATAGCAGTCACATCTGGAGAGACGATGAAGATAGCTTCATTGCTGTCATGCTCTAGTCCGCTGTCCAGCAGAAGCACATCATTGTGGTATTGGCGCGTTTTAGTTTGGTCAATATCGGATCTTTGAATACCTTTCAGGCGAACTGCAAATCCGTTGTGGTAGTCAGCACCCACCGCTGCTAAGCGACCTCGGATATAAGATTTTTCAACATTCCCATCACGTAGAATTTCAGTAACGCGGTAGTGCATGACAACGTCATTCATGTCGTAGTCTGCGGTGTATGGCCAGTTGTCTTCGTAGGCTAATGTTGCGTAACCCGATTCACTAGGGAAGTGTCGAACGGTGATGCCTTCACCCGTTACGGTTACTTGATGGTCTTCCACCTCTCCTGACGTTGCACCGCCAAAGTAGTTCAAGCCTTCTTGTTGACTAAAACGGAAGCGAGCCCATGTCACGCCGGATATAGCGTTGAAATCTACGTTGAAGACAATATTTTGTAGGCCCTCATCGATGAGCTGATCCTGAATGACGTGCTCGCCCTCATCATCAAAGTCGCCATCTTGGTTCCAGTCGAACCATGCGGTCAAATAGCCTTGTGTTGAAGCGTTAACTTGGATGACAGAGTCAAGACCCGGCTCAATCGCTGTAACGAAGTTGATACCGTCTTCATCGTCAATGCCCGTAGTATCATCGCTTAGAGGCGCGATTTGAGCATCAGTGTCGCCATCAGGATGTTGCGAACCCAAGTAAGTCGTGCCATCAAGTTGGTGGCGAGGACCATTGCTGGCAAGCGTAGTCAGGTAGGTATCAGGCGCATCACCAAAATCGATAGTCGAAGATTCATCAATCACTGGCGCAAAGGCACAGCGCGCACCGTCATTTTGGCCTGAAGCTGGGCCATCTGCAAATTTGACCGCGGTTACGTTGCCATTATCGATGTTTGACTGGCTTGAAAGGTCAATTCGGAAAATATGGCCATCTTGGTTGCGTGATAAGTAGTAGTAACCATTCACATCGAAATAGCCCGCACCGAAAGTACCCGTAACACCAATATCGCCGATTAACGTAGTGTCTCCGGTTGTGGTATCGAAGCGGTAAAGGATACCTGAGCCATTATCCACCCCGTAAAGTTGTTCATCATTTGGATGAAAAGCCATATCGGTTAGGCTGATTTTTGCATTGCTTGATACCTGAACGACATCTAGGACAGCATTAGGATCAGAATCGAGGGGTGACAAATCTATCATGAATAGGCCTTTTCCTTTGCGGTAAAGGAAATAGTGTTTATTGAATACATCACCAACATAAAATGTGTAATCCGTTGGTAAGCCATTTGTATTGATGTCTTCAACTTGGAAATCTTTACCCAGACGAACGATTTTCTTGTTTGTAGTGTCATAGCCAAAGATGTAACGGCTGTCGAAATCAAAGCCCACACCATTTACGTTTGCTGTAGTGCCTGTGTCACCTTGCAGTAACGTAGATTCACCTGTGACCAAGTTCACGCCATAAACTTGTACAGGTTTAGATTGGAATAAGTAGGCTTGGCTTGGGCAAGAATCGAAAGGTGCTGCATATGAGTAAGCAGCTTGGCCCATCATTGCAAGACCGATTAAAAAGCTGGTTTTGTTGATTGAGAATTTAGGTGTGTTGCTCATAACAATGTTCCTTATCACTGACGTTTTATCTGGTTACAGTAGATATAGCGAGGAACGTGCCAACTTTTATCTCAATGATTTTATTGAAAATTATCTAATTTTCTCAATATGATAATTCAACAGGCGGATAGTTACGTCGATATGAGAAGGGGTATTCTCAAATTGAGAAATTAGGCGTTAATCATGGCTGAAAGTGGAGAGAAAATGTAAATGGGATGGCGAGATCATCGTAGGGTGTGTTCGGCGGGACAAAAAAAAGCCCAAGCTAGGCTCGGGCGAAACTAAAAATGCTCAGGAACAATCATGAATACCAATATTGATAAGCTAGGACAGAGATGTGTCTAATCCAAATTTATTTTCCTCGTCCGTCCACCATGACCACAATAGTGCGGAAGACAATAGACATATCCGTTTTGAACCAATTGATTAAATTACCTTGTGACAAGGCGTAGCTGTGGTCGTAACCAACTTTTGAACGAACGTCCTCGATGCTAGTGTCATAGCCTTGGTTTACTTGAGCTAGGCCGGTAATACCAGGAAGAACACCATAAGTACGGTCAGCGAAGAAGGGGATTTCGCGCTCTAGAGTGGTATAGAAGACCGGGCGCTCTGGTCGTGGACCAATAAGCGACATCTCACCTTTCAGCACATTGAATAGTTGTGGCAGCTCGTCCAGTCTTGTTTTACGCAGGAATCTTCCAACAGGCGTGATTCGTGGGTCGTTATCTGTTGCCCAAGCAGCACCGCTTTTCGCTTCGGCGTCTTGATACATAGTTCTGAACTTGATGATTTCAAACAGTGCCATATGCTCGGGTGTGCTCTTGCCTACTCGGGTCTGCTGGTAAAAAACGGGCCCTTTCGACGTTGAAACAATCGCAAGTGCAATGATCGGAAAAATAGGTAGAAAAAGAGCGAGGCCGACTATCGCGCCGACTAAATCGAAACAGCGCTTTCCAAACCCTACTGCAGTTTTGTTATTTGTTAGTGTGTACATAGTAAATTCCTTTCTTTACCAAAGCTGACGTTCAAGCTCGGCAGCGGTTAACTAGATATTTGAGGCCACCGATTAAGTTGGCGAAATGTCCCATGAGAACATAATGAATGAGCTGGAAAGTTTTTATCTTGTTTGTGGCTGGAATCAGCCAGCAACACACTCCAACTCCATACACAAGTACTTGAGCAAGCACCATGCCAAAAAATAGCGGATTGTGAATCATCATTAAGCTGCTAATGAATGCTGCAAGCATAAGATATGGCGTCAGAAGGCGTAGCCCTTTACCAGAAAAGAAGGCGAAGGCGACACGACGAAAGCGTGGGTGGAATAGCTTACCAAGGAACAGTGCTTGTTGCATGTTACCTGCTGATATTCTCAGTCTTCTAGAGAAATCATCTGATAAATCAGTTGGTTCCATCTCTGTGGCGATGACATTGTTGTCGTACACAGCGTCGTAACCTCGGCTCACAATCTCCATGGGGATGATAAAATCATCGTTAATCATGCTGGTTCCAAGTGGTGTGAATAGGGCTGTGCGGAAGATATAAAAAGCACCATGTGCGCCAATCGCGGTCGCCATTTTTGCTTCCGCAAATTTCATGTCACATTGATATTCCCAGTATTTTTTCTCACCAGCAGAGCCAGATTCGTATAAAACGTACTGACCGTTGACCACACCAACGTCAGGATTCTCAAAATGACGTTCTGCAATCAATAACGCATCGATAGATGTGATTGCGGAGACATCACTAAAGGTAGTTAGGTCGGTTTCGACAGATTTCATTGCGTCATTGATAACCGCGACTTTGCCACGATTTTGCTTGCAATCATGAATGATAAAAAGCGTGTCCGCACAGGTTGCTTCTTGAATCGTTTGCTGAGCAATATTGACTGTTTCATCGGTACAGCCATCACAGTAGATCTCAACACGAAGCTTGTCCCTAGGGTAATCGATCATGGCTAAGTTTCTGATCTTCTGAGCAATCCACTGCTCTTCATTATATGCAGGGACAATGACAGTAATGGAAGGGCGAAAATAATCAGAGTGATTAAAGCCAAACTTACGCTCATTACCTTTCTTAATTTTTCGCGTACGATACTTAAGGTAAAGTTTAAGCAGTAGAGGGTAGCCTACGTGATGGTAGATGATCAGTAGGCAGCTCAAAGTGAAGATTGTCGTCCAAACCCAGTCTGATGTACTCATGCTGTCTCTCCCTTGATAGCAAGCATTTCATATTTGGCAATCATTTTGCGAATATCGTTGTTTTCAACGATAAATTGGCGCGGTGATGTTGCAACGACCTTTTTTGCAGCCGTGCTGAGTGTTCTAGCCATTTCGATGACTCGATTTGGCTTAATTAACGTACCGCTTTCTGGGCACAGTGTTTCGCTTGAGGAACCGACGTCGGTTACGGCCGTTGGAACGCCACAAGCTTGAGCCTCTAATGCTGTAAGCGGGAAACCTTCATGGCGCGATGGCAAACAAAATAGGTCTAGCGCCTGATAAAATGTTGTCATGTCATCAATGCGTCCAAGTAAGGTGACACGGTCGTTTAGTTGCATCGCATCAATAAGCTTTTGTAGATGTTCCTTTTGACTGCCGTCCCCGGCGATAACAAGGTGTACGTGGCTTGGTACATATCGCATTGCCTTGATCAACACATCGTGCCCTTTGACGATCTCTAGGCGACCCGCACTGCCGATGGTTTTTATGTTCTGTTTAATATTGAGCTTTTTTCTTGCTTGATATTTTGGACCTTGATTGAAACGAACAACGTCAATGCCATTGTGAATAGTTGATAGGTCTGAATAATTGAACATGTCTGATAGGCTCTGTCCTACGCGGTTAGCATCTGCAACGAGTTTAGGTTGTACATATTTTAGTAGCAGAGACTCCATGAAACGATTTTTTGTGTTTGATAAGTGCCAGACATCATGCTCAGTGTGGACTCGAACAGGAACCCCGGCTCTTTTGGCTGAGATACCGCCGTAGAGGAGTGGCCCAATATGATGGGTATGGACAACATCTGCTTCGCAAGTTATGAACAAGGTCTTCAAAGATTCAAAAACTTCAGTTTGGAAGCCTGGCTCTTTATTTAGGAATACCAACTTCTGTTCGTATTTAGCAAGCTTAGGCCAGTGAGAGATGGCTCGTTCCTTTGTGCCTTCAAGGCTTACCACATAGACATCCGTATTTGGGTCTGCAAAAGTGACAAAATCCAATACTAAGCTCTCTAAACCTCCTGGTGCTAGATGCTGTACGATGTGAAATACGGTGGTTTTATTTGTATTCATGTCGAGACCCTTAAGACGTTGTTGTTGTGCAATCTTGAAGTGATTAACCACTCCTCTCTTGATACTGCACGGTTTATGCCAACACTTAAGGGTCTGATTTAATGATATATTTTGTGTTAATGAAGATTAAATCTCATTTTGAGAATGAATTTGACGAGTCGTATTTGCAAACTTTGGTAGTGAAGTAATTACCGGAATATCTGTAAGTTGTTCGATATCTGAAGCGTTGCGAATGGTAGAATCGAACAGCTCGATCATAATTGAAATACCAATACCCAGTGCAATCCCACCAAACAGGCCGGCGATTACGAAGACGATGGCAGGTAGATTCGATGGTGTACTCGGCGTGTAAGGTAGGTCGATGACTTTAATACGCTTATCTTCTTCAAACTCACCGAGTGAGCCCGTCAATTCCGCCATTTCGTAGCGCTGAAGCAACTCTTCATAGAGCCCACGCTTTAGCTCTACGTCTCGCTGAAGGCGATAGACCTCTTTAACTTCATCACCAAAGCTGCGAGTGCGTTCTTCAAGATCGGTAATCATAGTCCGCATACTTGCCGTTTCTTCTTTTAACGCCTCGTATTGACCACGAGCCTCTTGCAAGCTCTGCAGTTGCGTCATTAACAGTGGTTGGATAGAGCTCGACGATTGAAGGTTTTGACTACTGGCCATATCCCACAATTGGTCAGTGTTTAGGTTTGGCTGCTGAGATTGAAGAAGCGTCTCTCGTTCAAGTTCCAAGCGCTCAAGCTCGCGTTTCTTTGCTTGTACCGCACTGTGATTATCTGTGTATTTGGCTTGCAATAGAGTAAGCTCACTACGAATTTCGATAATTTGTTCTTCTATTCGACCCACCACGGGGTTGGTCTGAGAAAGTTGTTGGTCGAGAGACCCAAGGCCTTTTTCTAACCCAGAAAGCTGTGCCTCTTTCTCTGCAAGCGTCTGCTTTAGAGACTCTATGCGCGCGTAGCTTTGATTTTGCAGTTCTGGAGTGATGCCTGGGTTTTGGTTGGTATAGTCTGCCAAGCGCTGCTCGGCTTGTTGTAGCTCAGTAAAGCGTTTGTCGATATGTTGCGAGAGGAAGGTACTTGAATCTCGAATTGAAGAACGCTCTGGCGCTAATACTTGTTCTACAAAATGCTTGCTGATGGTCTCTAGCAGTTCTTTCATTCCCTCTGGCGAATCGGCAGTGTATTGAATCTTTAGGAGATCCTTACCCATTTGACTCACACTTAAATTACTCGCGATGGTTGCGATGACTCTGTCTTTTTCTGCAGGAGAGGACTCTGGGATAATAAGACCACGTTCTTCTGCCACCATAGTAAGTACATGTCGACTTTTTAGCAGAGTTTTGATCGCATTCAAGCGGTCATTGAGCATCGTTGAAACAGCAAGATCTTCCAAGAAAGGGTTCATCTTAGCGGTTTCTTGAATCAACATGCTAGTGTGTGATGTGTATTTCAGCGGAGCAAGTTTAGATACACCTAGCGCAATGATTGGCAGGATAAGCATAGGCAAAACGATCACCCAACGACGTCGCCAGCCTGCCAATATGATGTGGCTAATTCTTAACTTCAGTTGCGTCATAGCAGCTCCAATAACCAATCAACAAATAAGGCACGTGTTGCCCAGCTTTCTGATTCAACCGTCCTTGGTTGAGTTTGAACAAGGCGTGGATATTGACTAAGAGCAGCAATGAACTCTTCCGTATCAGCCACCTGATTCAATTGATTTTCATACGCTTTTGCGGCAGGAAAAGGAGTATTGATTACTGGCTTACCCGCTGCAATATATTCTAGTAGCTTCAAAGGGCTACATGCACGAATCTGTTCGTTATCCTTAAAGGGTAGTAGGCTTACGTCCCAATGCTGACTATATTTTGGTAACTCGTGGTGCGGTTTGGGACCTAACACATGAATGTTGGGTAAATCAGCAAGAGGTTGGTAGCGAAGTTCGTTTTTACCAATAAAAACAAAGTTCCAACCGGGTAATGCTTTTGCTGCCGCATTGATCATGTCATAGTCTAGCCACTCCGATAGGCTACCATAAAAACCAGCGATAGGTTTTCCTTCTGGGAGGTCAAGTGCGCGCTCAGCGGGTTGAGAGAATCGCTGGAAGTCAACGCCATGTCGTAAGATATGCGTTTTACTGTCAGGGAACTTACTACTGATATTTTGGCTAGCCGCCAAGATGATGTCCGCGTGATCAGCCATATTGGTTTCATGTTGACTGATGGTGTCGTGATCGACGCCGGCAAGTGCATTGAAGTCGTCGCCACAGTAGTAGACTACGGCAGATTCGTCTAGTGTCCCACACAAGTCAGCGGCTGTTGGTAGCGAGGACCAAAGTATCGGTTTGTTAAAGCGATATTTTTCTAAAATCGGTTGTAGCTGCTTCAGCATTGCTTTTTTTGCCAGATCTCGCTCCCAATCGTGTTTAGGGGCTGGAATGGTTCTTAAGTTAACCACTTTGATGTTGTCAGGGATGTCGTTTCGAGTTTGATTATCTGCAAAATCTTGCTTGCCTCGCCCCATCACTTTTTCAAATACTCGTTTTGCATCATTGGCACTTAAGCGAGGTTTACGCAGACCAATGGAATTTACCCAAAGGATTTTTCTCTCTTTACTCAAGTTAGTGATAAGGTGTTGAGTGCTTGATGGAAGACCGCCGAAGTCTTCACCGAATACGATAAGATCACGCATGATTCGTCTCCTCTGTGTGTGAGGATGGTTCAATAGCTTTAATCACTTTCGCTGGGCTACCACCAGCAATAACGTAGGGTGGAATGTCTTGAGTAACAACACTACCTGCCGCAATAATTGCGCCTTCACCAATCGTGACACCAGATTTCACGATGACATTGGTGGCCAACCAGCAGTCTTTTTTTAGAATAATGTCGCCAATTTGCTCGATGTCGTCTGGCTCACTTGCCGCTCTGCGCTTTGCATCTAACGGGTGTCCTGAATAACCAAATAGGTTTGCTCGGCCAGCAATTCGAACGTTGTCTTCGATAATCACTTTCGTGCCAACCGCGATGGTGGTCTGCCAACCAATACCCACGTTGTTGCCGATTTCAAGGGTTGGGGTATGGCAATGGCTGCTTGCAGAGAAGGTCGTTTGACCCGAGATGCGACAGTCGTCGCCTACGTTGATAGTCATAGGCCCAGAGATAAACGGCATACCTGCATATAGGTATAGCTTGTCACCGCATCGGGTACAACGGCCGCGAAACGCTGGAGTTTGAATTAATATGCGAACCAGGTTGCTCCACGAGTCTCTTGCAAATGTGTAGGTTGCATAGAGTGCAGAGTTGATGAAGCTTGGGTACCTGACATCACAGACACGCACCGTTTTCGCGAATTGAAAGAGTGTTTTTGCCGTTGGGCTTTCACTCTCTTTTAGCCAACGTTTTAGTTGAAGTACCGGGGCATAATTCATGGTCACGTCCTCGCTTTAGTTTTCAATCCGCCTTTGAATCTAAGTTTGAGAAAGTGTTTCTCAATTTAAGAAGCAAAAGCGTCCGGGTTACTAAAGACGTTTCACATTACGTGCCAAAAAATATTATGATTATAATCAGTGGTTTAGGTCGTTGCTATTTTAGGTTCTCATTTTGAGAATCGTTTTGAACGATAGTGGATATTGAAATAATGAGCGCAGCAAGAATGTAAATGGGCCAAACAAAACCCTGAGTAAGGAAGGTGCCTGAGACAATCGTCCCCATCAAACCAGCGAATACCGCTTTAGCGGCGGAGACAAGATAAGGGGATGGAGAGGTTTGTTGTTTAAGAATATCGAGCGACCGCTTAGCGGTTCTCGCAAGAGAGACGATGAGGGCAATGAAGATGCATAATCCCAAAATGCCAGTTTCTGCAAGCACACCGAACCAAGTACTGTGTACGGCATGGTTGAGGCCGTCCCAATGTGAGCTATAGAAGTAGTAGTTAAAGTAGAAGTTATTTAGACCAACACCGGTAAGAGGGTTAACAAGTGCCATTCTAGCTGCCGCTTCCCATGCATAGATACGTCCCATTGCCGAGGCGTCGATCCCTTCCTCAGCAGCGCCACCAGAAGCACGGTCGGAAATACCTGCAGCGACGTATAAAAACGCGATACCAGCAACGGCGATAAACGTTAACAGAGTCTTTGACTTGATCGATTGTTGCATGAAGACACCGTAAACAGTGAGCATGCCCAGCAAGCCACCTCGGCTTTGTGTCTCGATAATCGCAAGTGATAGGGAGGCTGCAACTAAGAAACCGAAAGCTCTGGGTGCAAACCCAAGCTTAGTATTAAACAGAAAGCTGACTGAAAAGGCCAAGGGGAAGAGAAGCACGAGAGCTAAATCATTCGGGTCGCCGAGCATAGAGCCAATATTTCGACCAATGGTGACCCTTGACCCTTCAACCAACCCAATCCCCATTTGAGCGTTATAAATCGCAACACCTGCCACGAGCAGACCTGCCCAAACAATCAGCCAGCACGTTTGCGATAGTTGCTCTTTGTTGTTGACGATCCAGATTATCGCTAACGTCATGATGATGATCTTCCAATACACCGACTTAAACGAGGTAATCGCAATTCCCCGATTTGAAGCAAAGATGAGTCCGACAAAGACCAAAGCCCAGAAAATCGCCAGCCATTTCATTGAAGGGTGCCAGTAGAGCGGTAATGTACGGCTGATGAAAGCATGCCAGCATAATGATGCCAATGCACCTAACGATAAGAGCAGGGGGAGTTTAAACGGCATCAGTTGCGGAATCACTTCGTGAATGCGGAAGAAAGAGAAAACAACGAATAAAATCACAAACCAAAACAGGTGGCGTATGACAACGAGGATTGCAATAGGCAGGGCACAGATTGCAATGACTAGTGCGGGATGTGGTACAAGCATCCATGCAGCACCAATTATACCAATGCAAAGTAGGGTAATGAGTGGGGCTGGCGTGAACAACGAGTGATTCATAACGCTTTACTGTCAGAGGTTAGCTTGGATAGTGAACCAAATATTCTGATCTTATTGGGGATCACCGATATGATGATACCAAAGCACGTAACCACCCATGTGAATAGCATAGTAACTATGGACGCATTGGAGTTCAGAGTCGCCATTCCTACTAGGGTAATGACCAAAATTATGCCGAGCTTGTAAGTGTTGTAGGGTAGACGGAAACTACGTTGGCTGAAGGCAAAGATGGCTATGGCCCGCAGCAACTGAGTGATACCAACAGTGAGAATGATGCTCCAGATGCCGTATTGATATGTCACCATCATAGCGGTGATAGCAAAAATGGCAGAGACCAGATTAATGTAAAACAGCGTAGTTGTTTTCTTTTGCTTCAAAAGTCCAAGGTTAAGCAACTCGCAATACTCTTTCCCTAACACCATGAAAATGGCTCCTGTTAACAACTGTGACGCTGGGGTGTAGGTATCAGTCAGTAAAAATTCGAGCGCCCATTGACCACATAAGCTAATGGTAAGAGCCAGTAAGCAGATGTAAGCGATACCTTTTTCTGTAATTCTAGTCGCTTTCTCAACATTTGAATCCAGCATGGCGAAACGTTTGGGCATCCACCACATACCAAATGGTTGAACCAAGATACACATAGCGAGGGCAAATTTTGCAGCAATCGCATACTGGCCAAGTGTCGCGAATGACTCCCCCTCTAAAATAAACCAGCGCTCAGCACCATTCAGGCCGAAGGCACAGATCCCAGAAAGCATAATCGGTGCGGTGTATTTGAGCGATTGTTTGACAAATCGTGAGGTTGGAATGTGGAGTTTCAACTGAGTTGTTCTGACGACCCAACCTAGCTGGATTAAGTGGGCAATGAAACCAGCAATCAGCACACCGTTAATGCTGAAACCTATCTCTAGGCCTAGTAGCACTAGAGTGACTTGCAAACTGCTTGTCACAATGCAAATCAAAGTGAATATTTTTGATCGCTCTAGCATTCGTAACCATGCTAGCGACATTGCCAACGCGCCTTCAATAGTCAGAGAGCCGAATAATATGAGTACGGGCGTTTTTTCTAGCTCCCAATCTGTTGGCCACTCTATGTGAGCGAGGAATGCGATACCAGTGCATCCGGCGCAAAAAGAGAACAGTAAAGTCATTGTAAACAGAGAGTTGGCTATTTTTGCTTGCTCTTCGCCTTTCGCTTGTCCTGCAAAGCGGTACAGAGCCTCATGGAGAGCGACAGAGAACAAAATGCCAAGTAACGCTCCGGTCACAGCAAGAATTTCAAGCTGTCCCATCTCGGCAGGAGCAAGGTAGCGGGTAATGATTGGGAGCATGATCAGTGACAACCCTTTCATGAAAAACAACGCAATGGCATAGCTCGCCATATCACCGGCTTGTGAACTTGATATCTTTTTAATGCGTTGACGTATTCCATAGCTGACTGACATAGCTTTATCCTCGTTTTAAGTCGTTACCTTATCAGTGACACTGGCTTGGATAGCGTCCGCAATATCACGATAGGTTTCGCGTGCTTTATAGAGGTTTGCAATTTTCTGACCATTTATTGCCACTCTTCGACAACTTTTCATATTTCGGCAAATGTGCTCCAAGATTTGATTTAGGCTTTCCGGATCGTTCATACGGTATTTGTAGCAGTTGTAGCCGTGTTGAAGTTGGTGGTCCCAGTAGGCACCGTCAGCAGGAATAACGACAATGAGGCCGGCAGCCAATGCTTCTAGTGTCGATAGCCCAAAAGGTTCGAACTGGCTCGTCGAGACGTAAATATCAGAATTTGCTCGCAGTTCATCAAGGTCACGAGGCGAACGATGCCATTGACAATTTTGTACAGGAATATTGGCCTGACTGACTTCTGCTGATGTTTTTTCTGGTTGGATGTAACAGATGTTGCTGTGTAAATGTTGGCTTAGTCTGTGACGCTGTAACGAATCAACCAGTAAATCAAGCCCCTTCCATTTTAATAGAGACGCAGCCCAAAAAACCGTCGGATGGTGCCACTGTCTTTGCACGAGACTGTTGGTTGGCCAAAGTCTTTGGGGTAGCCCATTGACGAATGCATGGAAGTGTTTAGGTAGCTCCGCAAATGGCGTTTCCAGCGCAGCCAACAAAGAAGGTTTCGCAGATTCTAGATAAAAAGTCTGATGCGCTTGAGTTAGACACCACTTCGCTACACGACTCTTGCCTACAGGCCCGTGAACCAGCTGTACCGCAGGTAATCGAGTAAGATGAGCTAACACGTAACCAGCAAAATCGACACCCGGCCCTGAAGCTAGAACAATTTTACTAGGGCATTGTAGGTAGCGTGTAAAAAGCGCAAGGGTGTACATCAACAACATCATGACGAGATAACCCTGTTTTAGCCAGTAGGCTAGGCCCTGTGTTTGAGTCGCTAGCAAGTTGGGTATTGGTAGCGTCGATACATGAATCATAGGTTCATTGGCGTCAGCGAGGTTCGCACTTTGCCAACTTTGAGGATGAGCTGACAGCACATGGAATAGTACACTCTCATTGGTTTGTTCAAGCGCATGCAGCGTCGCAACTTTTGAGCCGCCATGAAACGGGATAGGGTCATAGACAATAACATGTCGTAGGTTAGCAGTTTTCATAGCGAGCTCCTCTCACAAAGAAGCGATTAATAATGTGTTTTTTCCACACGGTTTTTAAGGGGCGCAAAGCGCAGCGGAACACAGAGAAAACTGATTTGTGCTGTCCTGGCTGGAGTAGAACATGTTCATATACCGCCTCAATATGCGAGACATTGTTTTCAACCGAGAAGTGTTGTTGAGCATGAGTCAAACCAGCAGCCGCAAGCTCTTGGCCATATTCTTGGTCATAAAGGATTGAAGTTGCACGTTGAGTGATATGCTCAACCGCGTCTTTATTGTTTGGGTAAAGTAGGCCAGTTTTTCTATCCTTGATCACTTCGACAATGCCGCCTGTAGCAGGAGCAATGACTGGAATACCTGCTAGCGCTGCCTCAACAAGAACGAGTCCAAATGCTTCGCTGCGAGCGCCGCTAATAAACAGGTTTGCCCCACCGTGCAGCCATGCATTTACGTTATTTTGTTCACCAATTAGATGAACGTAATCTTCTACATTAATCGCTTGTGCAAACTGTTCCAGCAAAGTTTTGCATTCACCATCGCCTATTACTACTAGATGGGCGTTGATGCCTTCTTCACGTAGACGATAGATAGTGGAGATTAATCTATCCACGCCCTTACGTTCTATAAGAGAGCCAACACTCAGTATGATTTTAGCGTCTTCGTTGATTCCTAGCTCTTCTCGAATGTTGACAGGCTCAATATCTTCTTTGCTTGTCACTGGAACGCCGTTGTGTACGACATGAAGGCGATGCTGTTCATATCCCTCTTCAAGTAGAGATTGGCTGATGGCATGACTAACCGTGATAATGTTTGGCACTGTATGCAGGCCAAGTGTGAAGCGGTCGTGCAGGTTATATTCGCAATGCAGTTGAGCGACAATGGGAGTATGAGTCGCACGAGCAGCGGAAGCCATCCACTGACATGGAGCACCACTGTTAACGTGTATCAGTTTGATGTGGTGCTTGCGGATTAGGTACCGCGCTTTGTTGAATAGAAGACACCAATTATTCCAGTCAATTTTGCGTTGACCTGAGTGAAGGCACACCAGTTCCGGGAACTCGCTTTGCTCAACTATGATATGGTTTGCTTCGGCATAGTCAGCGAAAGCGGGATTGTTTGTCCACACAATCGGGACATAACGATTATCGAGTGAATCAATCATATTCATGAGACACACTTCACTGCCGCGAATCCAGTTATCACCGTAGTGCACAATAAGTAGTGGAATTTTTTTAGTCATCCTAGCCTCTCTTGACTGTGCTTAAGCACATTGCGTTCTATTCGTGTATTCAAAGTCTAAACAGATAGAGCAAAGAGGATGCCAATCTAAATTGTTCAATTTATTCAGTGATTTACTGTGTTCAACTCTAGTGTTTCTCAAATTGAGACTAGATTGAGTTGAGTATCGAAGTGGTGATTCTCATTTTGAAACGACAAGTAATCAGGGAAAGGAGCGGTGTCAGAATGAAAAAGCCGCCCTATTCGCAATTTGAAATAGAGCGGCTTTGATGGCTAAAGACCTTGTTTTAGCGATTTCTCTTTTGAGCGATTAACCGTTCTAGCGACTAGCTGCCCAAACATAAAGTAACTCCAATGCAATCGTTGCTCCTGCTAGCGCTGTAATGTCGCTTTGGTCATAAGCTGGAGAGACTTCAACCACATCCATACCAACGATGTTGAGTCCGACCAGTTTACGAATGATCTTCATTACTTTGTCAGAGTTCAGCCCACCAATAACGGGTGTGCCGGTGCCAGGAGCAAATGCTGGGTCTAAGCAGTCGATGTCAAACGTGACGTAAACAGGCCTATCGCCAACCGTTTGTTTAATGCGAGCAACGATTTCATCGACACTGAGATCGTTTGCTTCCATCGCATCGATAACATTGAGCGCATGTTCCGATTTGTCATACTCGGTTCGAATACCAATCTGCATTGAGTGACTTGCCGAGATCAACCCTTCTTTTGGCGCATGATAAAACATGGTACCGTGATCGTAGCTGCTACCGTTAGCATAAGTATCGGTATGGGCATCGAAGTGAATCAATGCCATTTCACCATACTGTTTAGCATGAGCACGCAAGATCGGTAGAGTAACGAAATGATCACCACCGAGTCCTAATAAGGTTTTTCCGCTGCGCAGAATCTCACTGGCTGCGTTTTCCAAGCGATAGGTAAAATCTTCAGCATCTCCAGCATTAAAGACTAAATCACCGGCATCAACAACTTTGACTTTATCAAAGAGATTGAAATTCCACGGGTACTTATTCCCTTCCCATGCTAAGTTCACCGACGCTCGACGAATGGCATCTGGGCCTAGGCGAGCACCGGGACGTCCCGATGTTGCTAGGTCTAACGGTAGACCTAGCACAACGACATCCGCGTTAGCGTCGACTGGATTTTGAACCATTGGTCGACGCACGAATGACATGGAGTTTGAGTACAGTGAATAATCAGTTTTTGAGAACAAATCATTCATTTTAGAAATCCTCTAAATAGGTATAACCCACCAAACCTTGTTCAAGTTCAGCAAGTACTTGCTGCTGTTCGCTCGCTGGTACGCGCTGGCTAACCAAGGTGCGATAATTATCGCGAATGCTATCTACATCAATGTGCACATAACGCATCATATCTTCGACGGAATCACCCGGATTGATGTTGCTAATCTCAAACTGACCATTGTCATCGACATTCACTACGGCACTGTGTGTATCACCAAACAGATTGTGCATATCACCCAAGATCTCTTGGTATGCGCCAACTAAGAAGAAGCCCATTAGATAGGGTTTATCTTCACTCCATGCCGGGACAGGCAGTGTTTTTTCGATGCCTTGTCCATCGACATAATGGTCAATCGCACCATCGGAGTCGCAAGTAATGTCCAGCATCACAGCGCGACGTTCCTCTCCTTGCCCTAAGCCAGAAAGCGGCATGACAGGGAAAACTTGATCGATACCCCAAGCATCTGGTAGCGATTGGAACAGCGAAAAGTTCACGAAAAACTTATCCGCCAAACGCTCACTCAGTTCATCAATAATCGGGCGATGAAAGCGGTTTTTAGCGCTCATGTTGCGATTCAATTCAAAGTAGATACGCAGTGAAAGTTTCTCTGCCCAGGCTCTTTGCTCAAGGTTCAATAGACCCATTGCAAATTGAGAATGAACTTCAGATAAGTCACTTTGCGTATCGTTGTAAATCTCAATCAATGCACGAGCATCAGTCCCATCTTGTAAATTGAGCCAGTTGCGCCACATGTTCTGTAGTAACGTCGGGGCATCTGCAGCCAGCTCTTCAATTGTTTCTGGCTGGTATGACTCGGTACCAATGACGTTTGAAATCAAAACCGCGTGATGCGCAGTCAATGAGCGACCAGACTCAGAGATGATCACTGGCATCGGCTCACCATACTCAACACACACATCACCCACGCTGCTGACTACGTTTCTCGCGTATTCCGCAAGACCGTAGTTCATCGAGTTCGATGACTGGCTGCGTGTTCCATCGTAGTCAACTGCTAGGCCACCACCGACATCGAAGTAGTCGATTTGAGCACCAAGCTTGCGCAGTTCACAGTAAAAACGTGCAGATTCATTGACACCGTTTCTCACGTCACGAATATTCGCCATTTGAGAACCAAGGTGAAAATGCACGAGTTGTAATCTGTCTAGCAAGTCCTGCGTTTTTAATCGTTCTATAACAGTGAGAACCTGTGATGCTGATAAGCCAAATTTTGACTTCTCACCACCACTTGCTTGCCACTTACCTGCTCCCTGAGAGGCAAGGCGAATGCGAATCCCCAAACGAGGCTGTACCCCAAGATTTTTCGCTTCTTGCAGAACAATATCGAGCTCTGACAGCTTCTCAAGTACGATAAATACTTTATGCCCAAGTTTCTCTCCGGTTAGAGCTAAACGAATATATTCACGGTCTTTGTAGCCGTTACATACAATCACCGAACTCGCTTGTTGCGCTAACGCAAGTACAGCAAGCAGTTCTGGTTTGCTACCAGCCTCTAAGCCGAGTTGCTTATGCTCTAGAGATGCCTGACTTGCAAGGATCTCATCCACCACTTCTTTCTGTTGGTTTACCTTAATTGGGTAAACGAGTAAGTATTTATTCGGGTATTGATAGTCTTCAATTGCTTGATTAAATGCCAGGCAAATACTGTTCACACGTTGATGTAGAATCTGTGGAAAACGAACCAATACAGGCAGGTTTATCTGTTTAGACTCTAGCTCTTTAACGATGGCGCTAAATGGGATTTGGTGGTCACGGTTTGTTGTTGGTGACGCATACATTTCGCCATTGTCGTTGATGCCGTAGAAGCCTTGGCTCCAGTAATGAACATTGTAATCAGCTCGGATTTGGTCGAGTTGAGATGCAGAGTTTTTCATTGCGAATCTCACAAAACAATCAGAGAAAACAACCCCTAACGATTATTTATAGGTGTAGGGACAGAAGTAAAATGGGGTTGGGAGCAACCCGTTCACCGAAACATAAGAGGCTCATTTCGGAGTGCGCATTAACGGATAAAATGGCAGGTGAGTCTAACGATAAAAATTTGTCGTCAAGAAAAAAAATTGACGTTGCATAAGACTATCGATATGAATCAATAATTTGTGGAATGACGGCCTGAGTGGAGTAGTGAGAAGTGATGGTATTTTCTGCACTGTGCACTATTTTTTGTCGAAGTTGGTTGTCTAATTCAAGCCATTGCTGAATAAGACTAGGGAAATCATCAATACTGTTAGCAATCCAACCGTTTTGCTTATCGCTGATCAGTGACTCAATCGCACCAACTCTGGTGCTAATGACTGGAATGCCTCTTGCCATCGCCTCTAGAGCGGTCATCGGCAGCCCTTCGTAACGTGATGTGATTAAGAGTAGCCCTATCTCTGGCCAGACTTTGCGCATGTCAGATTGAAAACCATGGAACACAATGTTACTCGGGGAATCATGACCTAGTGATTGCATCATTGGACCATCGCCATAGAGGTGAAAGGTGATTTGCGGAAGCTGCTCTGCTACTGAGATAAAGAGGTCGGGGCCTTTTTCGTGGCTAAGTCTGCCGACAAAAGCGACTTGTTTACCCTGAGACGACGTGAGCCCATCCACACTGATAAAGTTATTAAGCACATGGGTTTGTGTTGGGATTTTATCAGAGATAGCTTGGCTTACAGTGAAGTTATGAGCCGATAAAAAAGCGCTAAATCGGTCAAAAAGATCATACAGTCGAACAAGTCCTTTTGGTGTTTCACCGGAATGGAATGTAGACACTTGCCTAGTCGTGCCTGAACTCAGTTTACTCACAAGATTAGCTTTGTAGCCATGTGCATGGATGACTTTGGGTTGATAGCGCAGACAGGCTTGCCTGCACTGTTTTAATAGGCTCATAAAGCCTGTAGAAGAGGGTACATCTGAGAGTTGATGTAGATAACAGTAGTTGAGTTCGAGCGCTGCTAATTTTCCAACGATAGCCGAAGGGCGGTCGAACTCAGTTAACAGCACAACACGCACAGGTTGCTCAAAGGTCTTTAAGCCGAGCGCCAACTCGACGACATGCGTTTCAATCCCACCAAAAGTAAGGCTATCCAATAGTAGCCATATCTCCCCGATGTCTGGTTCGACAAAATCGCGTTGATTCGATTGGCTCACGCATCCCCCTAGCTCAGTCTTGCTTTTAACTCTCGCTTTGTTCTTCTTGTTCCCATTGCTGTTTCTTTCGATACACTGTTGATGGGCTCAAGTCGAGTAAAACCGCTGCGTTGAGAACGTTACCGTCACAATACTCAATCGCATTTTGAATCGCTTCTCTTTCCACTTGCCACATCGGGCGTATCTCTTGTGGTTGCGTCGGTGAGCTGACTGCCACTGGTTCCACTGGACTCGCTTGTGGCGCTTCGTCGACATACACTGGCGCGTGCGGCTCAGGCTCAACATACACAGGTTGTGGTACTATGGCCGCTGGTTGATGAGCTGTCGTCTCAGACACGGTTTTGGTAGCAGCCATAGGTGTATTTAGAGGAGGAGGCAACATCGACATCTCTACGTAGTCACCGTCATTGAGCACGACAATATTGCGCATTATATTTTGCAGTTGGCGAACATTTCCTGGCCATTCGTAACTTAAGAAGTATTTCTCAACGTCTTTACTTAGGCCTTTGAATTTCTTCTTATCTTGTTTGGCATACAACTTAACGAAATGATTAGCCAGAGTCACAATATCATTACCGCGCTCTCTTAAAGGCGGCATATCGATTGGAATAACGTGAACACGGTAATACAAGTCTTCTCTAAAACGCCCCTCAGTAACTTCTTTTAGTGCGTCTCGGTTCGTTGCACAGATGATTCGGCAATCAACTTTGATCTCTCTGCTACCCCCCAACGGTGTGAATGTACCGAGTTGTAAAAAACGCAGCAGCTTTTTCTGCATCTCCAATTCCATTTCACAAAGCTCATCGAGGAAAAGAGTCCCCCCATTGGCCTGCATTGCTGCGCCTTTACGGTCTGTTGTTGCACCAGTGAAAGCGCCCTTTACATGTCCGAAGATCTCGCTTTCCATCAGGTCTTTAGGAATAGCACCACAGTTGATGGCGACAAAAGGCTTGTTAGCACGGCTACTTTGCTGGTGGATGGCCTCGGCGCACACTTCTTTACCTGTACCACTTTCACCATGTACGAATACACTGGCAGACGTTGGGGCTGCAGACTCAATGGTTTTGTAGACGGCTTGCATCTGTAAACTCGAACCGATAAATCCATGGAAGTTAGTTCGGTCGAACTCCGTCTCCATCTTGTTGACGAGAGTTTCGAGTTTAGCGCGCTTGAGATGAAGCCGAACCGAGGTTTTTAGTCTGTCAGCTTGAATGGGCTTTTCAAGGAAATCATCAGCGCCGATTTGGATGAGATTCACGGCGATATCAACCGAGCCGTGAGCTGTCGCTATTACCACGGAGATGGGAAATTCATTCTCGACGATCCACTCTAAGATTTCTTCACCTGACGTATCGGGCAATTTGAGATCAAGTATCACAAGTTGCGGCAGTTGCTTCTCGATGAAAGCCTTTGCTTCGCGTCCAGTTTCAACGTGAAACATATCGTAGGGTTCGTCTTTGACGTACTGTTGGTAGAGAATAGCCAGTGAAGTTGAGTCTTCCACCAAGAGAACTTTGGGTCTCATAAAACATCCTTGTTCAGCTAAGTACGCTGATTTTTATTATTAGTTCAATTAGTTAGTAAATAGGTCAGTATTTATAGTTATAGACCTTGCTTCAATGTTTGCAAAGCACTGTGTGATCGTTCTGCGAGCTCAGAGACCTGAGGGTATAGCGCGAAAGCTTCATCATGCTTCCCTTCAAGGCATAAATGCTCTATCTGTCGTGATAAACGCCCCAAGGCTTCTACCCCAATGGCTAGAGAAGTGCTGCCTAAAGTGTGAACTTCAAACTCTAAGGTTTCTCCATCTTTGCTTTCTACCGCTTGAGCAATGTTCCCGAGTCGAATTTTAGATTCATCTAGGTAACTATCTATCAAAAGTGGCAAGATCTCTATGCCAGTGTCACTGACCACTTGATCGACTACATTTTGATCAAGGATAGGAAATTCGGTGTTAGACATGTGCAAAACTCCTTTTGTCGTCTTTAGTGCTATACAGACTGCCTAAATAGGGCGCTGCGATTGAGCCAAGCTTTGATGTACACTTTCCACTTCTCTGGCAAAAAGCGTCCTTTATCTGCGACGCGTACAAGCTCTTCTGAAAGGGTATTTTGATCAAATTGATTGAGTACGATTCCTACAAGATTAGCATCTGTCGCTTTAAGTTGGGCAACAGCACTGTTGAGTTCTTCACCCTTGGTGTGCCCGCCTGCAATGACTAAAACCGAGGCATCAGTAACATGGGCCACCACCGCTGTCGGAATATTGGACTGGTTGGTTTGCGAGAGTGCACACGTGTCGAAGACAACTCTGTCAAAATGCTCTTTCCATTGTTGGATATTTTTGCGAAGGTTTGTTGGATCGCGATAGGAGAGTTGATCGGAGAGTACTCTAGGCGCTGCGATACCACTAAAGACTTGTTGCGTATCATCTCGCAAAACCAAAGGTTCGTTCTTGTTTGTGTGGTTTAGGGTCATATCGCTAAATGACGGGTTAAAGAGATTAAAATCCACAAGCAGCGTTTTATAGCCAGCGAGCATGTAACGCTCTGTCAGTGCCGAGGCAAGACTCGTTGAGCCAGAGCGAGGCTTATCAGACGTAATACAGATCGTTTTCGCTTCGGCGAGTTCTAGCTTGATAAACACCTGCTCCAGTTCGGCGTGAGTACTTGAAACTGTCATTACAATGCTCCTATCAGCGCGATGGCTGTAGCGATGCGTAAAACATCGTCTAAGCTATTTCGAGCTTTTTCCATAAAGCTGTCGCGGCGGTGGGGGATGTAGACGGTATCACCAGTGCGAATGACGGGTAGATCTCTATACTCTGCCGTCTTACTAAACTCAATAAGGTCGAAGGTTCTCGCTTGGTTTTGGCAGCATGAAAGGTTCACTACGCTAATCTTCTCTAGATAAGCAAACTCGGTAGGGCCGCCGGCTTCAGCCAGTAGATCTAAGATCGTCATATTATCATCAAAGACATAGCGTCCTGGGTTGCGTACAGCCCCTAGCACACGAACGGTTGTCTCTTTTGATCTATCTAGCCAATTTTTGTCTTTCTCTGGGATATAGATCGTATCGCCTGGAAGAACAACGGGCAGGATAGATTCATCCCCTGTCTCAAAGTAAAGTGAAAGGTTGAGCTTACTTACTTTAGCGTAGGGCTTATCACGATGTGTCACGCGGATGTTGTGTATGTCAGCGTCTTTAGTCGGACCATCGGCTGCAGATAGAATATCCAAGAAGTGCATCTCAGTAGTAAAGCGGTAACGGCCGGGGGCATTCACTTGACCAAACACGTAAATTGATGCGTCAGAGCTTTGTCTCACCCATTGAGATTTGTTATCAGAAGGGTCTTGAGGCAAATCATGGACGCGGACGATAGTGCCAGCGTTAATGAGAGGTAAATCTCCCTGAGGTGCGCCATTTTTAATGAATGCATCGAGGTCAAAGACTTGAAGAGGACCACGTCCATTGGCGATTTCAAGCTTTGTGGTGTCTGCTCGTAAAGTAGGGCCACCAACATGCGCGAGGAGATCCATTAAATCCATTTCGTCTGACCACTCAATTCGACCGGGGCGTACCACTTCCCCGATAACATGTACGACTTGATTGGGTGGAATTTTCAGCCATGACTTTTCGTTGATATCTGTCTTTTCGGGAATAAAGATCGCATCACCGGGTTCGATAATTGGAGGAGGAAGGTTACTTAACCCTTCAGTGTAGGCCGATAAGTTAAAGCGAACGACTTTTCCGTCGGACTTGAGTACCCGAATATTTCTTGCTTCTGCAAAACGCGTTGGACCGCCGGCATTTGCCAAAATATCCATGAAAGTGGCGCCTCTGTTTTGCTCGAAAGCACCGGGTTTAGCCACTTCACCCATTACGTAAACCGTGTTAGACCCCGCTTTTATCTCCTCTTCCATTTTTGGAACAAAAATAGTGGAGCCAGGGGTGAGTTCTGGGAGCAAAGAGGCGTCACCAGAGTCGAGGTAACGTTTCAGGTTAAAAAGAGTAGGAGTATTGTTGGAGATAATACGAATTTGCTCAACACTTGCGTATCGAGTGACGCCACCTGAGCGCATGATCACGTCAACTAAGCTTGTGTTTTCTTTGAATCGAAATGAACCCGGTTCATTCACCTCTCCGAAGATCTTGATTGAGGTGCGTGTATCTCCCGCACTACCGGTATTGGAGAGGCGTATCACTGCCCCTGATTTGATTTGAGGGAGTTCGTTTCGAGGTGCGCCGCTTCGAATGAAGGCATCTAAGTCAAAGACGGTTGCTATGCCATCACCTGTAGCAATCTCAATTTTTGTCGTATCAGCAAGCAATGTAGGGCCGCCAACGTGAGCGAGAAGGTCGATTAGGTCCATTTCGTCAGACCATTCAACTCGCCCTGGGCGCGTCACTTCACCGAGAATATTGACGGCTCTATCAGGAGAGACTTTTAGCCACGATGCTTCATTCATGTCCGTTTTCTCTGGAACAAAAATCGCGTCACCCGGTTTAATTTCTGGTGGCGTAGAGGCTCCTATGCCTTCTGTATAAGCAGTAAGGTCGAAGCGGATCACGTCACCGTTGGCTCTTAATACTCGAATTTGACGAGACTCAGCAAAGCGAGTTGGGCCACCGGCATTAGCCAGAATGTCCATAAAAGTGGCGCCTTTATTGCCTTCAAACGCGCCGGGCTGGGCCACTTCACCCATCACATACACGGTATTTGCTCCGGCCTTTATCTCTTCCTCCATTTTTGGAACAAAGACAGTGGAGCCCGCCGTTAGTTTTGGCATCAAAGATGAGTCACCGGTATCGAGGTAGCGTTTTAAGTTGAACAGCGTAGGCTTCTCGTTTGAGATAACGCGGATTTGCTCCACGCTAGCAAAACGCGTCACACCGCCAGAGCGCATGATGATGTCAACAAGGTCTGTGCCCTCTTTAAAGCTAAATGATCCAGGAGCATTTACTTCACCGAATACTTTGATGGCGGAACGGCTGTCTGCGCTATCTCCGGAGTTAGCTAATTTAGCAGGGTCGAACTCTTGTTCAATATTACCCACAAGAGGTGAAGCAGGGACAAAGATGGAATCGAGCGATTGAAGCGGTGGGAGGACTTTGCCATCGCCGGTGTCGAGAAAATGCTTATAGTTGAAGACGATGGTTTTTGGGCCGCGTTTTAATTGTAATTGGTCGAGTTGAGCTCCAGGTCGAAGCCCTCCTGCGGCAAAGAGCGCCATTTGCACTGTGGAGCTATCGGTGAGCGTATATTCACCTGGAGAGCGAACATAGCCCTGAACTGAAATGATGACCTGTTTTTTTGCAACGAAGACACGAAGATTATTCACATCTCTAAGCACGTTAGCCATGGCTTTACTTACGACTGACGCCAACTGCTCTTCATTGTAACCAGCAACGTAGGTTGGCCCGACTTCTGGAAGATTGATTCGACCGTTTTTGTCAACTTGGAAGCCGCGATTGAGGGACTCTTCACCAGGGAGGTTTACCTGAACTAAATCACCGATTTGTACCGGGTTTGCTTGAGCAGAAAAAACGGAAAAACATCCGACAAAAATCAGAAGAAGAAATCTAATAACCTGCATTAGAGCCTCCCCCGCCTTGTTTGCGAGTTGAGATGATATCAATACTCACACGGCGATTGGTTAATCTAACTCCCGGCGTTTCTCCCTCGAAGAGCGGGAGGGATTCGCCGACAGAGAGTGTTTTGATTCGAGCTGGTGTTAAACCAAAAATCACTAAATAACGTTCCACCTGTTTTGCTCTACCCATGGCAAGCGAGTCATTATATCGCTCTGTCCCCGTTGCATCAGTATGGCCTGTCACATTCAAGTTCAAGTGAGGGTGTTCTTTGAGGATATTAGCCGCTTCGGCAAGATTCCCCATATATTTCGGATTCACCTCTACCGAGTCGACGGCAAACTGGTTATCAACGTTTAAGATATCAACAAGATGATTGATAACAGTAACTTCGCTCTGAAAGGCTAAGTTGTGCTCTGGAGGCACGCACTCGGCTTCGTTCGTTACGTAATCGAGTCTTCGCTCTAGCAGCGCGAGATTCTTGCGCTGAATAATAATGTCGTTAGCTGCGTCTAGTAGCAAATCACCCTCAAGCTCTCGTGCGATACGTTTCTCTTTGGTTTTTGCTTGAACGACCGACGCTGGGAAGCACCATTCAGCGCCTTGAAGAATGAGTTGGTCGAGATGAAGTTGCGTAAGGTGAAAGTCGAAGCGCAGGCCGTGCTCAGGGCCAAGAGGTTCATCTGGTAGTACGGGAGAGTATTCCGGAAGCGCCGTATACTCTGCCATACCACCATCACCATGGTCTGGGTAGTTGGAACAACCTGCTATCAAAGATAACGCAGCCGTTGTTGCCAATAGTATTTTTGTTTTCCCTAGCGCCATGACGTCTACTCCTTTTGACGACCTTTTTGTTTTATTTATTGGTCCTCACGATCATGTTGTCACGTTCGGACTTTTAGTGAGTAGTGGCAAGTTCCTGGTTTGCTACCGTCACTGAATTATGTTTGTTTAGAGGAATTGCCTGACCAATGCGCAATAACTCCATCATTTTTAGCGGCTGACCATGTGCGTTCTCGATGCGCATTTGTCTTTCCGCCTCGACTAGTCGTTTGTAAAAGTAAACGATGGCGCCGATGCCCGATGAGTCTAGAAACTCGACTTGAGCCAGGTCTATTTCGATCTCTTTGTGATCATCGGCTTGTAGTAGAGAATCGATACAGATTTGTGCTTGCTTACTTCCTGATGCGTCAAAGTCACCGATGATTGCTAGAGAAAGTAGTTGTTCGTTGATAGCGTGAGTTTGTAGTTCCATAATGTTATCTCCAAATGACTTTTTTGTCTGATAACCCTACAAAGCACTATCTGTGCCAAATTTAACTATCCTTTTATTTCAATGCCTTAACTACAGTCTAGTCACGATTCTCAAAAAGAGAAAACGGAGATACTAACTATTTCTCAATTTGAGAATGTATCTAGTAACCATTTTGCTAGAGCGTTTGATATCTCTTCCGCACGATAAGGTTTAGTCAAAATATCATTCATTCCAGATTCAATACATAACTCACGTTCAGCAAGTGTTGTACTGGCGGTCAATGCGAGTATGGGTTGGGTGAAACCGGCCGCTCTCATTTTGGCAGTGGCTTCAAATCCATCCATGACAGGCATGCGACAGTCCATAAAGACAAGGTCATACTGCTTGGTCTCTATCGCCTCTAAGGCTTCAACACCATTCTCTTTTATATCTGGCTCTATCCCCAGTTTGCCGAGCATCTGGTTAATTATCAACTGATTCATCTTGATATCTTCGACAACTAAAATGGAAAGGTTATCTGGGAGAGCTTGCGCTTTTGCATTTTTAGTGACTGCAGGCTTCGCTTCACTTTCAGTAAGAGCTCTCAAAGGAATGTGTCCGAAAAAGCGAGTACCTTTGTCGATGACACTGTTGAGTGAGAGAGTGCCTCCCATCAGTTCAACCAGTTGGTGACAGATAGCCAAACCAAGACCAGTCCCTTCGAAATTTCGCTTACTTGAACGGTCTTCTTGAGTGAAAGGCTGGAAAAGCTTCTCTTGAGCTTTTTGACTAATGCCAATACCTGTATCTTCCACTTCAAAATTGAGGGTACCTTTAGACCAATCAAAACGAACAGTTACGGACCCAGAATCCGTGAACTTGATAGCATTACCGATCAGGTTAACCAAGATTTGAGTTATTCGCTCTAAATCACCCTCAAAGGCTTTGGGTAGTGATTGAGAGCAGAGAATAGAAAACTTAAGGGATTTTTCCGTCGCTTTCGGTTCAAAAATGCTGGTTAAAGAAGAGAGTAGGTGAGAAAAAGCAAAGTTACTCGGTATCAGTTCGAACATGCCTGCATTGATCTTACTGAAATCGAGTAGGTCGTTAATAATAACACGAAGAAATTCGCCAGATTGAGAAAGGTTATTGACAAGCTCGAGCTGGTGGTTATCGAGGCTGGTTTGCTGTAAAAGCTCGGAACTGCCGAGTAACCCGTTCAGTGGTGTGCGTAATTCGTGATTAATCATGGCGACAAAGTCACGAGTAGCTTGCTCAGATTTTTCTGCTTTTTTACGAGATTCAATATTGGTATCGATGATGATCTGACGGTTTACCGCGCCGCAGAGTAGGTCCGCGACAAGCTGAAATGAACGTTGGAAAAATTCGAGCTCGTAGTTTTCATTCAAGACCTCGACGCTCAATACGCCAATTCTAGTTCTGTTGGCAGTCAGTACCAAGTAGAGAGTCTGCTCATTCCAATGTGTATCATCGACACTCTTTTCTAGTTCACTGTTTCCATAACCACTCTTTTGCAGGTTCAGAAGCAGGTCTCGATTAAGCTGAATATAACAAGATTGAACAAGAGGTGTTTCGACTATGCGCTTGACGAGATTACCAATTAACACGTCATCTAGGTGATGGTTGAGAAAGGCTTGGCCAAAATAGATCAGTAAGGAGTCGATCTGTTGCTGAAACTCTAGTTTAACAATATTGTCGGCAGAGGTTTTCTCGAGTTGAGCGATCGCAACTTCTAGCCTTTGGTTAGCTTGGAACAGTTCGAGGCTTTTTTGTTCAAGCAGTTGCTCCGCTTGCTTGCGAGATGCAATCTCCCTAGCAAGCTTTCTCATCATAGCTCTACTGGCTATTTGGTCGTTGTTTTCTGTGCTCAAACCTACGCCTCACATGATTTATCTAATTTAAACGTCAATTAGGTCGCAGTCACCGTGAAGCGAACTTCACTGCCTTGCTCATTGAGCGGCGACATTGTCATGTCTATGGTTTGATTGAAGTGTTTAGCGCATCCTTTTAGTAGGCCAACGCAGACATGAGCCATGCAGCGTGCGCTTTTGTAATCGAAAACGAGTTCAGTTTCTGACTCTGAAATAAACTCAAACTTTGGCGGATTGGCATCTGGGTAGAGTTTTTTCACTTCTACGTGGATATACTCTTCAACGTGACGGACAAATTCGAAGCAATGGGCACAGTCCTTTAGCGTTGCATTAGATGGCAGCGTAGCGAGCAAGTTTTTGAAGACGGTTTCACCGAAGACTTCTTGTAGTTGATCTGGTGGCACGTCCGTTGTTTTGCTCAAGTTGACAATAAGTTTAACCAGATCTTTGTGGTCGTAACTGCCCACAGAGGTGTATATCCCCTCATCATCAGACAGGTCAAGTACCTTATCAAGTACCTCTAAACCAAACTCTTGCTCGACGAGCTCCAAAAACTCGGTAAAAATGATTCCTTTCATTATTTCTCCACCTGTGATGAAAACTTGAGCAGTTACAAAGACTAACCTATACAGTACATATAGTTAGTAAACCATCAAATCTCAAATTGAGAATCAAGAAACTTTAACTGACCCTCATATCCATATTTCTTTTATTCGACTTTCCTGCCATTGGCTGTAGTGGATTTGAGCTTGAAGAAGCTCGGCTGTCGCAATGGCATCGGTGAGGGCATGGTGAGGTGAGTAAGTTGGCAAGCCATATCTCTCGCGAGATTTGGCCAGTCTAACCGATTCGGTGGTTTTGCCTTTCAATCTATTTAAAAGGCCGCCATTCATTTTTTGCTGTATTGCTGATTCTATCGCCATGGTATCGACTAAGGGGAACTCAACCCTGTCTCCATAACGACTGCGAAACTCATGATCGAGGAACCGACGCTCAATATGATGGTAGTGAACTACGGTGACCACGCCTTGCATAGATTGTAATACTTCTGCGATCACATCCTCAAAATCAGGCGCGTCGACGAGATCAGAGTGGGTGATGCCGTGAATGACAACCGAGTCCTCACTGAGTTGCTTTCTTGGTCTAATTCTCCACTCTAGCGCTTCACGCAAATAGATGCGGTTGAGGTCGAAGGGAACCACACCGATGGATATAATGCTGTCCTCTTTATAGTCAAGGCCAGTGGTTTCAAAATCCATTGCAAGAAATCGAACGTCCTTTAAAGGCGTATCACCATCGGGTAGCCCGGATTGATAAAAATCCTTCAATGCAGGGTGCGCACTTAAAGAAGCGCGTTTTGCAAACTTGCCAGCCCAGTCGACAGTCGGTTTTTCGAGTAAACGTTTAATCATGGACACTACCTAAAATTGTTGCTGGCTTGATAACGGAATTTTAGGAAATTCTGCGCATTACTTAAAATTTGGAAAGCGTCCTTGAGGTTTCGACGTTCAAAGTCGGAAAGATTATCGGGTTCAACATTGTTGTCTGCCTCTATACCGTTTTCAACATCCAGTGCTTGGTGACGAATACGTACCATACAGATGAATTCCATCGCGTCCCGAAGATCTTTCGCTCGGCCTTTCGGCAGGATGTTCGCGTCGATAATATCATCTAAACGTTCAAAGGAGTTTTTAGCTCTAGAACCGACAGCTAAAGCATGCACGCGAATGAGATCAGCCAGTGGCGCCGTGCCGCGGCGCTTCAGGTTGATAGAGTTCTTGTGTTGGCCATCCTTTTCCATTACGAAACTCTTGAAGAAGCCAAGAGGTGGAGTGCGGTTAAGTGCGTTTCTTGCCAAACAAGCTAAGAAACGATTGTTTTTACGTGCTCGGCGGACAATAAAGCCATTAAGTTGCTCAGCCCATTTTAAGCGTCCATAAACACCATCTAAGTCAAAGAAGATAGAAGCATTGAGCAGTGCTTTCGGATTGGGATCATCAATCCAGTTGGCAAAACACTCCTCCCACTCGCGGCGAGTCATGCGCCAATCTGGATTGGTTGCCATGATGTCACCAGTACAATAGGTGTAACCACATTTATCGAGCGCATCACAGATGAATTTGGCAAACTTTTCAAAGTAAGCGCCGTGCTTCTCTTCGTTATAGTCATCATCCAAAATGATCGCATTGTCTTGGTCTGTGACGATGAGTTGCTCATCGCGCCCCATTGAGCCCAATGCTAGGAAGCAATATGGGATAGGCGCGTTACCAAACTCTTCTTCCGCTAACTCAATGATACGCTGCTTGAATGAGCGCCCAATTACTGACATAGCGCTACCCACCATGTGGGAGTTTGCATCTTCGTTGACCATACGGACAAAGCTATCTTTCACTTGCTCCAACAGCGCAGCTAGGTCGTCGACAGACTGCTGCTGGAATATACTACTCACTAGGAGCAAGGAATTCTGGGATTCGTAACGAATGAGGTCGGTGGTCTCAATGACTCCAATGGGTTTTCGATCTTTCAATACTGGTAAGTGATTCACGTTGTAGCGAAGCATGGTCAGCATGGCTTCGTATACGTATGCATTGTGATCAAGCGAGATCAGCTCGGTAGTCATGACTGTATCCAATGGCGCTTGTGGGTCTAAACCCGCGGCGAGAACGCGTGTACACAAATCACGGTCAGTGATAATACCAATTAATGGTGAACGATCTTCTTCGTCATCCTCAGGGATATTCGGGTCCATGATTAACAGTGAAGATACAGATTGCTCAGCCATCAATACTGCTGCCGCTTGGATGGTTTCATCACGCATAATATGGTGCACATCGCCCGTGAGCAGTGAACGGACTTTTGCAGTCGTCAAATCATTGCCTTCATTCGAGGTCGATATCGCATTTCGAAGACGGGTTTTGTCGTCGATTTCAACAAAGTCAGCAAAGCCATCAAACTCGTCGTACAGTTCTTGGAAGATAGCTTCAGGAATGCAGTAGACCAGGGTGTCTTCAATCGCTTTTGCAGGAAAGCGAACCTTGTTATTAGTGAGAAGCCCCATCTGGCCAAAGGTATCGCCTTCATCGAGTCGGTTGTATAGCTCACCCTTGCGGCGGTATACCTCAACAACACCACTTCTTACGACATAGAGGTCATGAATCGGGTCACCAAAGTGAATAATAGGAGTGTCAGCTCGAAAGTAAGAGATTTCAACATGCTTGGTGACATGCTGCATCACTTCTTCTGGGAGTTCATCGAAAGGGGGATGACTGGATAAAAAACTTTGAATTTCGAGCAGCTCAACTTCCATCTACTTTCCTTCTTTAGCGGATGTTAATCATAAACTTACACTGAACAGTATACACAATTGAACCTGACAATAGAGTAGTTGTGAGAGGCAAAACGCACATGCTTGAGTAAGTAATTGAAACCAAGTATAAATCCCTCTTCCTTTTGCATCTTTGTTCCTCTAGACTCGGGCTAATGAACAAAAAGACAAACAAGGACAGAATATGTCGTCAAGCAAGATTTTAAGTGCTGAATTGATAAAAAGTGGTCGAGATATTCCACTTAACGAACTGCTGTTCGCCAAGCGTGTTTTGGATAACTATATCGCTATTGCCAAAGAGACCAGCCCAAAAGAACTTTTGGCAGAAATGCGTGAAGCTGCTCAGGCTGTGGAGTACTTCAAAACTGAAACGAACTCAATTGAAGCTCGTAATCATATCAGTCGAATGTTTGCAGAGATTCAAAACGTTGAGTCTTTTGATGCTTACAAAACAACGGCTCGTCCACCACAGCAGGCTTTGCAAGAGTTGATTGATGATAGAGCGCAGCTCATTAAACATGAGCGAGGATTATTGATCGCTGCTGGGTATGACTTTTCAAGAGTCTAACGGGAAGCCTAGCTGATTAAGCTTATTGCTAACGGAGAAGACTGAGGTTGAGAGAAAACAACCTCAGTCTTTATTTTTTTGGGATTACTCAGCTTTCGCTTTTGTTGGCTTCCTAGTCTTGTTTTTGTTGGCTTTTACTTTGTCTACCTGTTTGTGACGCGGGTTTTTGCTCACAGGCTTATTACCACGGCGCTTACTTGAAGAGCGTTGACCATCAGCATGTTCAGGCTTATCTTTGCTTGGTTGCTGCGCCTTTGGTTTTTTCGGCTTTTTAGGTTTCTTTGCTTTAATTGGACGGGTATCAAGCACGGACTCTTGCACCACATTGACCGCTTTATACTCTGGGTGCTCTTTACGCGGCAGCAGTTTCTGAATCAGGCGTTCGATCGCGAACAGCTCAGCGACTTCATCATTACAAACCAGAGAGACCGCCTCACCGACCGCGCCAGCGCGGCCAGTACGCCCAATTCGGTGTACATAGTCTGCAGCAACGTGGGGTAGATCGAAGTTGACTACATACGGCAGATGGGAAATATCGATACCACGCGCAGCGATGTCTGTTGCAACCAACGCGTTAATCTCACCATTCTTGAAGCCTTCCAGCGCTCGAGTACGCGCACCCTGACTCTTGTTGCCGTGGATTGCAGCAGAGGTAATGCCTTGCTTATCAAGATGGAAGCTTAATCGGTTAGCACCGTGTTTGGTTCTGGCAAAGATAAGCACTTGATTCCAGTCATTCTCTTTAATCAAGCTTACCAGTAGTGGGGCTTTCTTACGCTTGTCTGTCGTATAAATACACTGTTCAACAGTTTCTGCAGTAGAGTTTTTCGGGCTCACAGAAATTTCAACAGGGTCGTTAACCAAGCCTTTGGCAAGATCACGAATTTCTTCAGAAAAGGTGGCTGAAAAAAGCAGGTTTTGGCGCTTTTCAGGCAGCAGTTCAAGAATCTTTTTGATATCTCGAATAAAGCCCATGTCCAGCATGCGATCTGCTTCGTCCAATACTAGCACTTCAAGCTGATCAAATCTGACGGCGTTTTGCTGATAGAGATCGAGCAATCGCCCTGGCGTCGCCACCAATACGTCAACTCCTTTACGTAAAGACATCATTTGTGGGTTGATTTTTACACCACCAAAAACCACGGTCGATTTAAGGTCGGTATAACGGCTGTATTTGAAGGCATTTTCTTGAACCTGTGCAGCCAGTTCACGAGTCGGCGTTAAAATCAAAGCGCGAACATGATTCGCGCGCACCCGCTGCCCATCAGACAAGCGCTGTAAAATTGGGAGAACAAATCCAGCAGTTTTACCTGTACCTGTTTGCGCTGCAGCCATGACATCTTTACCAGTAATCACAGCAGGAATCGCTTGCGCTTGGATTGGCGATGGCTCGGTATAGCCTTGCTCGTCAACCGCTTTTAATAGTGGAACAGATAAACCTAGGGAGGAAAAACTCATAGAAAGCGCTCGTATTGGGGTAGGGAGAGTAAGTAAGCATACTCTAAGAAATCAAAGGGTGCGTATTGTGAAGAGAGTTGAGGGAATATGCAAATGAATCAGCGTAGAGAGACAAAATAAATGAAGCCAGCATAACTGCTGGCTTCATTATGAGAATAACCAAGCGGTTTACTTAGCGATAAGACCATACTCTTTATCAAGTACGTCAATAATCTCTTGCTTAGGATTTGCACTCAATTTGATTGGCTGGCCAGTGATCTTCTCTGCAACTCCAGTATAAGTGCGAGAGATATCCATCAATGCTTCGACTGGCAACTCATTATCACGAGCGAGTGCATCGCGCTCAGGCATACGCTCTTTGTTAAGCAGAATATCTGGATCTGGGAAGTGGTTAAGTAGGAATTGGCGGAAGCCCTCTTTTGAGTTCTCCACGATGTTGCCGGCCAAGTATTCTTTAGTGTCCCAAATACGTGACGAGTCAGGCGTACCTACTTCATCCATGTAGATCAGTTTTTCAACTCCCTTTGAATCTGTGACGTAGCCGAATTCAAATTTGGTATCGACAAAGGTTTGGTTGACTTTTTCAAGCGCGTCACTGATAACGCCAAAGCCTTCTTTTAATAGCTTTTCGTAAAGGGCAATATCTTCCGCTTTTGAAAAGTTGAATGCTGAGAAGTTTTCGACAATGTTATTGCGTGTGATATTCACGTCATCAGCTTCTGGTACGCCTGGGATGCCTTTAAGAATACCTTTAGTTGATGGGGTCATAAGCAGCTCAGGCAGCTTTTTGTCTTTTTCTAGACCTTCAGGAAGCTCAATACCACAAAACTCACGCTCACCTTTCTCGTAGGCACGCCACATAGAGCCGGTGATGTACTGACGGCAAATTGCCTCAATCATGACAGGTTTTGCTTTTTGAACGATCCATACGAATGGGTGAGGGATGTCTAGGATATGGCTATCGGCTAGACCATTGTCTTTAAACAGCTTGAACCAATGATTAGAAATAGCATTTAGAGCCGCGCCTTTACCCGGAACACCTTTCAGGCCGCCTTCACCACGCCAGATACAATCAAACGCTGAGATACGATCACTGATCACCATGATGGCAAGAGGGGCGTCTTCAGCCACATCGTAGCCCTTTTCTTTAATCAGGCGACGGCTATCTTCTTCAGTTAACCAGTAAACAGAGCGAACTTTGCCACTGTGAACAGGTTTATCAGTGCGGATTGGAAGATCATCATTTACGGCTAGAACTTGATCAGCGAGGCTCATCTAGGCATTCCTATCGTGTTTTCATTCAGTTAGTACTGAATAGTCGGTTAATAAAATATCCTCGAAATTTGCTGAGGATAGGTACAACAACACGAATGATACCAGAACAAAATTGATGTTCCACCTAAAAAGCAAACGTTTGCTTTATTGTTGTTCAAAGTCATCTTTAAACAACTTTAATGAGGCTAATCGAACAACTCAGCCAAAGTCAATTTCGTGCTTAATGAATACGATCCATGTGTGGAGTGTGTAATTGCAAATCATTTAGGAACACAAGTTGACAGCCTTGGTCTTCGGCAAGTGATTGTAAGCAGTGTCGTTCAATCGTAGAGAAACGACCAGAAGTAACAATTGCACTAGCGCTACGAGCTTGAAGTGCACGAGTGACGACTTCAAGTTCACTGAATTGGTGAGAAGCTTTAAGTTGCATGACTTTATCGACATCGACAGCGTAGTGAAGACATTCACCATAAGTTGGACGAGGGCATTCAGCCGTAAAGAAAATCCACTGACGTGACTCTGATGCTTGGGACAGTTGAGCAAATACGCTTTGAGGAATACTCATAGCACTCGATGAATTGAAAGACGCAGGGGAAGCGGGCATGTGTGATTCAATGTGATACATATTTACTGTCTCCATATACATACTGTATGCGTATACAGTATTGCTGTTTTCACAATTGATCAAGAGTGAAGATAAAAAATGTTGAAAAAGTGTACTCAAGTAGCAAGTGTGTGATGACAGTTATGTCACATGGATTGGCGAGAAGATTAGCACTGATAAATAGAGGGTTGTCAGGAAGCAAGCTAGACTTAACCGTAATCAAAGTTGTTCAGATAGGGGTAAGTATGCGAGAAGTGATTTTGACGATGTTTATTGTAAGTGTATTGGGTGGCTGTCAGCTAACTCGTGTTGAAGGCAAAGTGAAGGACGTAGACGTAAAAGTCAGTACAAAAGACGGCAATCGTTCCGACGGAGAGTTCTGTCCGCCGGGTCACGCGAAAAAAGGATGGTGTTAATGGTTGTCTTCAAGGTCTTCTATAGCCTCAATGACTTGAGAACTTGATTGCTCGTGGGCCATCAAAATTAGACCGAGCAGAGCCTGTGCTTTGTCCGCAACCGCGGCTGGCTCATGAAGGATTTTCATTACCTTGCTATGCAATAGATTAATTTCATGTTCAACAAAGCCGCGACCTTCTTCTTCTCTGATGAAATCATCCGGTGCGCTATCAAATTGCAAGTGCAGTAGCTCGTTATCTAGCTGGGTATCAATGAGCCTCTCAGGTAGCCAGACTTCTCCTGTAACAATCTCTGGATCAGAGCCTTCAGGAAGCGTATCTAAAATGATCTTTAAATCAGAGACTTTCACTCTTTGTAACTCGGTTATTATGAAAACAAATATCTATCGGCCCATTGTCGCAAATCTTTAACGACAATGACATAATGTGCGCTATGTCACGAGAACTACTCACTTTGTGGGGGGGATTAATGGACGTGACTATACTTGCAGGGATGTCAGAATGTTGTTTTACAAGGAATTTACGTAATTTTCATGTGGGATTATTATACTGTCCCGTTAGTGAATGGCTAACAAAAACTATTGGACAATGATTAGAGGCTCAATGAGAAGCTCAACTTTACTAAATTGGACATTGGCAAGCAGCCTACTTTCTTTCGGGGCTGTTGCTGAATCGGACGTATCTTCGCCTTTCTCTCTTGACCGAGAAAATGAACATCAAACTTGGGGTGTATCAGCGCAGTTTCGTGTTGCTTCTACGCCTTATGACCTGGACCAGAGTGGCAGCTCGACAACAAGCTTTATTCCACTTCTTCATTTTGAAAATGACTACTTTTTTGTGGATGGACTGGATGCTGGTTACAAAGCTTATGAGCAAGGGCAGTGGACATTTAACGCAATTTCACGCCTAAGGTTTATCGATTTACCTGAGGATTTACAACATGAGTATGGCAGTGCTCGAATGGATCTTGGTGGTGCTCTGGGCTATCAGCTAACAGATGCGACCATAGCCGAGCTAGAGCTTTTGAGCGACAGTGATGGTGCTCTGCACGGTAATTGGCGTATATCAACCGAATACACAGGTGAAGATTGGTGGGTTAAGCCCAGTGTGACACTACGCTATAAGTCTGCGGAGTTTAACTCACAATACTATGCTGTTGAAGATCTCACGGGAGAACGCATTGGAGCGGGTATTGATGCGACTGTTGGGGTCGAGGGGCGCTATCATTTGGTTTCAAACCTATACCTGTTAGGTTCTACCAGTCTTACGGTATTAGACGACAACGCATACTCCAGTAGGGCGGTTGATAGCAATACTCAAGGAGAAGTCTACCTTGGTTTCGGTTTCTTTAACGAGCCTAAGAAAACCAAGCGCTCTGACGTTAAGGCGAAACCTTATGTACGTATTGCTCATGGTTGGGGAACGATTTCTAACATGGGCGATATTCTTCTTCGATGGGATGTCGAGAAAGATGAATACAATAACCAGATGACATCGGTGTTCTATGGTCACCCGCTCAGCGATACACTTTTTGGTTTACCTTTAGAACTTTACTTTACACCGGGTATCGGTCACCACTGGTCATCAGAGGTACAGGGGCATAGCACAGAGTATATTGCTGCCGTAAAAGCCTACTATACATTTCAGTGGCCATTTCAGTGGCGTTTTGGTCTAGCACAAGGTCTATCTTGGGTTGATCGAACGACTTACCTTGAGTATCAAGACATGATCGTTAATAAGGATGATTACACGACGGCAAGTCGCCTGCTTAACTATCTCGATTTCTCATTTGATTTTAATCTGGGTGATGCCTTCAATAATAGTAATTGGAATGACATCTGGCTGGGTTACACACTACACCATCGTTCAGCTATTTTTGAAACGGCTGCGCAATATGGTCGAATGAAAGGGGGTAGTAACTACAATATGGTTTACCTTCAGTTCGATTTCTAAGCAACGACTATATAGCTCAAGTTCGCTTGGGCTATTTTTTACCCTACCATTATGTCTTCTAGATAATAATTCTGTGACAAAGCCCGAAGCCCCTTTAAGTCGAGGGCGTTTCGTGGCATAGTTGTGATGTTATAACATTTCAGCGCCGTTTCAAAGATGACCTCTCCTTTACTTCAAATTAATGATCTGACATTAACCAGTTCATCACGAACTATTGTTCAATCTCTTAACTTAGAGCTTTATGCTGGTGAGGTATTGGCGATTATGGGGCCCTCTGGAACCGGAAAGTCGATGCTCTCGAAAGCGATAGCGGGCTTCCTGCCTGATGAAATTCATATGCAGGGTAGTGTACGTATTTCCGGAACAGAAGTCGGTCATTTGCCGTTGATATTACGCTCAAAGGAACAGAGACCAGGGGTTGTTTTTCAAGATGCACTTCAAGCGCTGAACCCGTTGGCGAGTGTGGAAGCTCAGTTGGCCCTTGCTTTGACTTCGAGCAAAACTAAGCTTAAGGCGAGTGATAAAAGCCAAGTCATCGCTCTTCTAGAGCGTTTGGGGTTCAGTGAGCCAGAAAAAACTTTAAAGTCGCACCCAAGTCAGTTGTCGGGTGGGCAGAGGCAACGTATCTGTATCGCCATTGCGTTATTGAATAGTACACATTTGATTATCGCCGATGAGCCAACAAGTGCACTTGACCCAATCACTGAAAGAGAGATCTTGAAGTTATTTAAAGGCAGTGTGAAGCAAGACAACCTTGCAGGTGTGCTGATCACTCATGATTTGGCCTCAGCACTCACCTGTGACAAGTTGCTGGTTATCTGTGATGGTCAAATGGTGGCCTTCGGGACGCCGCATGATGTCATCTCTCATGAACATGCATTCTGTCAGCAAATGAAAGAGTTGGTGGAATAATCTCCCTATGAAATTACATAATCATTCCGTTTCCGCTGAAGTACACTTTGACAATGTCAGTGTGCACTATCAGTCTCGACCATCTTGGTTGGGTGGTGAGGTATTTAAAGCACTCGACAAACTCAGTTTAAAGGTAGACAGCAAAAACCTAGCCGTCGTCGGACCGTCGGGGGCAGGTAAATCAACATTAATAGAGTTGTTGTTTGGTTTAAGAAAGCCCACACACGGTGAAGTGATAGTGTGTGGCTACCCATTGTCAACGTTGACCAAACAGCAGCGTCTCAAGTTGTGTAAGCACATTCAGTTGGTTCCTCAAGAGCCGCATACGAGTTTGAACCCATACCTGACCGTCAGAGATATCCTCTCCGAGCCCCTCATTAACCTTGGTTTTGGCGGAGACTATGAGCCAAAATTAATCAGTACCGTAGCTGATGTGGGTTTACATGACGGTGTACTCGACCTTTATCCTAGGCAGTTGTCAGTGGGTCAGGCTCAGCGAATCGCGATCGCAAGAGCACTGGTGGTAGAGCCGTGTGTGCTGGTGGCTGATGAGCCAACAAGTAGTTTGGATCCGATTAACAGACGCAATATTTTGGATCTAATTTCAAAGCTCCAGCGCGAGCGTGGCATGTTACTGATTCTGGTGACTCATGATCTAGGCGCTGCGAAAGCACTTTGTGATGAGGTGTTAGTTCTCGATAAGGGACAGGCTGTGGAAAATAGTGCCACTCAAGATGTTATGCAAGATCCTCAGCATCCAACTAGCCAAGCGCTGGTCAATGCACAAAATATGATGAGTGTGTGATTCGGATTCGGTTCACGCACGCTATTTACCCAATGGAATATATAAAAATGAAAACTAACAAGCTTAAGTTGGCCATCGCGCTAGCACTCGCTGTACCACTCGCAGGCTGTTTTGGCTCAGACTCAAAACAAGAGACGACAGCCGTAGAAAAAACAGAGATTCGTTTAGCGATGATGCAGCCACCGCGCACAGGTTTATCTCCACTATCGGACGACGCATTTAAGCTGTCTCGTTGGAGCACGGCTGAAACGCTAGTGAACTTGAACGACGAGGGCAATACAGAGCCTATGTTGGCAACAGAATGGCAGCAAGTTGACGATCTTACTTGGACATTTACCATTCGTCAGGGGGTAAAATTCCATAACGGCGCAGATCTAGATGCACATGCTGTTGTACTGAGCTTCCAAAAAGCGTTTGAAGCAGCACCAAAGCCACGCATTCTTGATGGTATCGAGTGGCAAGTCCGTGCTCTGGATGACAATACGGTAGAAATTAAAACTGAATTTAATGATCCACTGTTACCTAGCCGACTCTCTAGCCCACAGCTTGCTATTTTGGCGGCAGACGCTTATCAAGAAAATGGTCGCGTGTCCCCAATTGAGACAGGTACAGGGCCTTTCATTTTGACCGAAATCAATGGTCAATCGAGCGCAAAGCTTGAACGCTACGATGCTTACTGGGGTGAAAAGGCAAAAGTTGACACCATCATTGCCGATTATGTCCCTGATGGTTTCGCTCGCGCGGCCGCGCTAAGAACAGGTGAGGCTGATGTTGTAGAAGCGGTGCCAATTTCTCAAATTGCGATGATTGATAGCGAATTGCTGCATGAAGTTTCAATGCCACGCACTAATACACTTTACTTGAACAATCAATCTGAAGTGTTTAGTCAGCTAGAAATGAGAAAGACAGCTGCTTCTGCAATTGATCGCAACCAAATTATTGAAACGGTGTATGAAAACCACGCGGACCTCGCAAAAGGCCTATTAGGTCCAGCACTACCGTGGGCAGATTCATACCGTACTCCACGCCTAGAGCAAGCGATTGAGCGCCGTGCGTCGGGTGAAAAAATTGTTATCGGTACATTTACAGACCGAGCGGAACTCCCTGAGGTTGCAGCACTTCTCAAGCAGCAACTAGAAGCCGTTGGCTTTGACGTTGAATTAGATATTCGTGAATATGCGCAAATCGAGAATGATGCACTTGCTGGACGTTTCGATGCATTTATTCTGTCTCGCGCAACGGTTCTAGATTCAGGTGACCCAGTGGCTTACATGCAAAGTGATTTTGGCTGTAACGGTTCATTCAACCTTGGCCAGTTCTGTGCTGAAGATGTAGACCAAGCACTTGATCATGCTGATCTACAAGAGCTCGGAGAGCCACGCCAAAAAGCCATTATTGCTGCGGAGCGTGCGATCTTAGACCATTATGCAGCGATTCCTCTACTACACGAGCGTGTGGTACAAGGTGAAAGTGCGCGAGTGTCTAATGCTAAACGCGATCCAGCAGAACGTCGCCTGATAGACCAAACAACAGAGGTTAAATAGGCACAATGTTGTCTGCTGTTTCCCGCAACTCTCAGCTTGACGCAGCCTTGCCCTGGATTTCAAGGGCAATTGCGGTTTTGATTGTGGTGGTTTTAGTGGGGTTAATGCCGGAAATTTCCGGTATTGATCCCAGCCAGACGATTTTACGAGCTCGAGCAGGCCAACAACAGTTACTGACCCCAGAAGCCCTTGCTGCAGTGAGAGCTGACTTGCAACTCGATCGAAGTGCTGGCGAACGTTTGTGGAGTTGGGCAAGCTCCGCTATGCAGGGTGATCTTGGTAACTCTTGGATTGATAACTCATCAGTGACTGAGAGCGTAAAGAAAAACGTCGTTACTTCTTTAACCTTAACTGCTTCCGCTTTTGGACTCACCATCATCCTATGTGGAATCAGCGTGTGTTATACCTTGTATCGTTGGAGTCGCAATCAATTAGGTGTAGAGCACAACGCCATTAGTTCGGTTTTGGTTGCGCTTCCAGAGTACGTCATTGCCGCACTACTGATTCTTATCTTTTCCGTTTGGTTAGGGTGGTTCCCTCCCTATGGATGGAGGAGTATAGATAACTTATGGCTGCCAGCTTTCGCATTGGCTTTGCCAGCCAGTGGCCTTTTTAGCCGTCTACTGAATGATAGCTTGAAAAGAGTGCTCAATGAGCCTTGGGTTATTACTTGGCTAAGCGCTAATGTTAAAAACAGAAAAATCGCTCGCTTTGCTGTGTGGCGCGCAATAAGCAATTTGTTCCCGCAAATTGCGATGACCATTATTGGCTTAACGGGGGGGGCAGTTGCGGTTGAGCAAATCTTCTCAATACCAGGGATAGGCCGTTATATTCTTGGCGCTGCGAAAGCGCAGGATTTACCGCTTCTTCAAGGTGGGCTTCTTGTCCTACTGGTTTTTTCGATATGTGTGAGTAGCTTAGGTATCATGCTGCAGAAGCTGGTTTTGGGGCATAGTCTGCAAAGTGGCAAGCTGATTAGTAGTCACTCGACGTTTAGTTTTACAAGCTCAAAACTAAAGCGCGCATTAAGTGTGGCTATATTTGCTTCGCTAGCGGTTGTCGTTCTGTGGGGTTCACAACGTGATGCCACACTGAGCCAGTTCGCGAGATTGGCACAACCAAGCTTTGATGCACCTATGGGGGCAGATAGTCTAGGGCGAGATATGCTCGCTCGTGTTGGCCAAGGTATGATTGAAACCCTACAAGGGGGTGTGATTGCGACTTTCTTGAGCCTGGTTGTGGGCATATTGCTAGGCTTTTGTACTCGCTTTAGTCAAGGCTTTATCGAGATCACTAAGGGTGTGCCATACATCGTTGCGGGTTTGCTCGTTGCAGGTCTTACAGGCATGAACCCAAACAGCGCGATGATCGCGATCGTGCTTGTATCGTGGGCACCGCTTGCCGCTCACTGTTCGAGTTTGCTGGTTGAAGCAAAAGCGCAGCCCTATACTCACTTAGCGCCGATTTGGGGCACGCAGCAATGGCGCATACTAAGGTACTACTTACTTCCTTATGTTTTGCCGCCACTCGTGCGTCACGCCTTGTTGAGGTTGCCAGTCATTACGTTAAGTCTCACGTCATTGAGCTTCATCGGACTGGGCGCGAAACCACCTTCACCGGAGTGGGGTCTATTGATTGCGGAAAACTTGCCGTATATTGAGCGCTCTCCACAAGCGGTCCTGATACCAATAATGGGGCTAGTGATGATTGGTGTCGCCATCAATTTGTTGTTTGATGACTAAACAGCTTGGAATAAAAAATGCAGTGATGGGGAACCATCACTGCATTTTTTATCGCACAAGAAGGGAAGAACCTGTTAAGAATCAATCTTCTCTGTTAGTAGCCTTAGCGCATTTAGAGTAACTAAAGCGGTTGCGCCCGTGTCGGCAAGTACGGCTGCCCAAAGGCCAGTGACACCGAGTAAGGTAGTGATTAAGAACAGTACCTTACTGCCCACCGCTAGGGCGACGTTCTGACGGATAATCGACATCGTTTTACGAGAAAGCTTGATCAGTCCGGCGATGGATTGCAGGCGATTGTGAGTCAATGCGCAATCTGCCGTTTCTAAAGCAACATCGGTACCATTTCCCATAGCGATACCAACAGAAGCCGCTTTTAACGCCGGAGCATCGTTAATACCATCACCAATCATTGCCACGGAGTCTGAGATTGAGCGTATTGCGTCAAGTTTATCTTCTGGCATTAACTCAGCTTTGTAGCTGATATCTAGCTGGTCTGCGATTGACTTAGCGGTACGCTGATTGTCACCGGTTAACATTGTGCTGTTGATGCCCAAAGACTTAAGGCTTTGAATGGTGTTTTTCGCATCGTCTCGCAGGGTGTCTTGCAGCGCAATAGTAGCGACAGGTTGTTCATCAACCGTTACAACCACGACCGTTTGACCTTGTGCTTCAAACTGATGAATGTCATCAAGTAGAGCAGACTCAAGGTTACTGATGTGACGAGGCGCGAGTACTTGAACTGATTGGTGATTGATCACACCCGATGCGCCAACACCAGAAATTGAAGTGGTACTTTCTGCTTGTGGAATATCCAAATCGCGACGCTTTGCTTCATTCACAATAGCGACCGCCAATGGGTGAGTCGATTTTCTCTCAATCGCCGCTGCAAGCGCAAGGGCAGAGTCATCACCGACATAGTTGACAACCTGAGGCTGACCTAGTGTCAGTGTGCCTGTTTTGTCGAATGCGATATTATCAATACGACCTAGCTGTTCTAACGCTAATCCGCCTTTAATTAGTGCGCCACGTCGAGTCGCGTTAGCAAGTGCTGAGGTGATAGCTGCAGGTGTAGAAATAACGAGCGCGCATGGGCAAGCGATGAGAAGCAAGGCGAGTGCTTTGTATATCCACTCTTGCCATTCGCCTGCAAAAGCGATTGGTGGAATGACGGCGACAAGCAGGGCGATGAACATCATTAGCGGTGTGTACCAGCGGCTGAACTTGTCAATAAAGCGCTCTACTGGGGCTTTTTTCTCTTCAGCTTCTTCAATCAATCGAATAATACGGTCTACGGCACTGTCGCCTTGCTCTGAAGTAACTTTGAGCCGAACCGTTTTTTCAACCACCAGACTACCTGCCATGACGCTGGCTTTAGACTTCAATTTGACTGGTAGCGACTCTCCGGTCAATGCACTCTGGTCAAAGTGTCCGTGACAGCTCAGTAGCTCACCATCTACAGACAGTCGTTCACCGGGTAGAACCTCAATTGTGTCACCGACTAAAATAGACCCAACAGGTACAGCCTCAACCTCTCCATCGGCTTTAACATGACGAACTTCATCTGGAGTTAATGCAATCAGTTTTTGCACGCCACTACGCGCCTTATTCGCTGCAAAACCCTCGAGTTGCTCCCCTAACATAAATAGGATGAGCACCATTGCCGCTTCGACGGTCTCACCCAGGAACAGAGCGCCAATGACCGCAACAGACATCAAGGTTTCAATCGAGAATGGGGTGCCATTGCGCATCAATGCGACCGCTTTTTTCGCGATTGGTATCAGTGCAATCACAGTGACACCATACAGCATTGCCTGCTTAAGCGTTGAGTCGAATGCACCAGTTATCATTGCAATAGCGAACAGGCAAGCGACTAACACAATGTGTGCGTAGGGCTTTAGGCGATTGACGGGCTTCGACAACTTTGGTTTTGATTCATCAACAACGGAAAAGCCGGTTGCGTGAATCGCCGCGATGACCTCGCTCACATCGAGCTCAGAAGTGGCGGAGATAATTAATCTTTCAGTGGAAAAAGCAACTCGCGCAGCGTTTACACCTTGTAAGTTCTCTACGGCTTTCTCGACTTTTGCCGCACAGCTAGGGCAATCCATACCCTCTAATTGCCAGCTGTACCTTTTTCCCGAAGCCTCCAGTGTTGCTGGTTTTTTCTTTGAAGAGCAGCAACTTGAATGGCTGCAGCTTTGGGACTGACTCATTGTAATACCTTAATTTACTTTGTGATCTTGCATTATATAAAAAATGGGCGTTGAACATAGTACAAATATGTTGCGAAAAAATTATATCGGATATAACTAAACCGTGAATCTGTCGGGCAACGATTTGAAGGACGAGAACATACAATTCCAATAAAGCACTGGCTAGGAGTGAAGAAAGTGATGCAACTTGTGCTACAATTCGGCCAGTTTTAAGAGTAAGAACAATAGGAAACGCTTTGACCTCGTCTCAGCCAGAAAACAACGCTCAGAAACCACAGACTGAGCAAGCGCAAGCCAATAGCGCACAGTCCCTTCGCAAAGCACTAAGCCAGTGTATGATGCGTGACCGCTTCCGTTTAAGTAAGCGTATCTCAGGGGCGAACAAAATTAAAAAAGACGCCTCGCGTAACGCGGTGTTTGACGAAATTGCCTTAGATATAGCGAAATCCATGATGGAAGCTGAGCAGCGAGCAAGCGCTGCCGTGACCATTGATTACCCTGAAATCCTACCTGTTAGCCAAAAACGTGATGATATTGCTGAGGCGATTCAGAACAACCAAGTGGTGATTGTTGCCGGCGAAACGGGTTCAGGTAAAACCACTCAGCTACCAAAAATTTGTGCTGAACTTGGTCGTGGCAAGTTTGGCTTGATTGGTCACACTCAGCCTCGCCGTCTTGCAGCACGTTCAGTAGCCACACGTATTGCTGAAGAGATGGAGACCAAACTCGGTGAGTTTGTCGGTTATAAGGTCCGATTTAACGATCAGATTTCCGAGAATACTCAAATCAAGTTGATGACCGACGGTATATTGCTTGCTGAGATTCAGCACGACCGATTTTTGAATCAGTACGACACCATCATTATCGATGAGGCGCATGAGCGCAGTCTAAACATCGACTTTATTCTTGGTTACTTGAAAGAGTTGTTGCCACGTCGTCCCGACCTGAAAGTGATCATCACCTCAGCGACCATTGACCCAGAGCGATTCTCAAAGCATTTTAATGATGCGCCAATTATTGAAGTTTCTGGCCGTACTTATCCGGTGGATGTGCGTTATCGACCTCTCGGTGGTGAAGATGAAGCTGATCGCGATCAGATGGAAGGCATCTTCGATGCGGTAGATGAACTTTGTGATGAGGGGTTAGGGGACATCCTCATCTTCATGAATGGTGAGCGTGAAATTCGCGATACTGCCGATGCTCTGACCAAGCGCAAGCTTCGTGATACTGAGATAGTGCCGCTGTACGCGCGTTTGTCTGCGGGTGAGCAGAACAAGATATTCCAGCCTCATGCTGGACGACGTATTGTTCTCGCGACGAACGTAGCGGAAACATCTCTGACGGTTCCGGGCATCAAGTACGTGATTGACCCAGGTACGGCGCGTATTAGTCGATACAGTTATCGAACCAAAGTTCAGCGCTTGCCTATTGAGCCTGTTTCTCAGGCAAGTGCAAACCAGCGTAAAGGTCGTTGTGGTCGTGTTGCGGAAGGTATCTGTATTCGACTTTACTCAGAAGAAGATTTTGAGTCACGTCCAGAGTTTACCGATCCAGAGATTCTGCGTACTAACCTTGCGTCTGTTATCTTGCAAATGACCGCACTGGGTCTTGGTGATATTCAAGCATTCCCATTTGTAGAGGCTCCCGATAAACGCAATATCCAAGATGGTGTTCGCCTATTGGAAGAGCTCGGTGCTATCAATGATAAGGCCAAAGATGCGAAGAAACGTTTAACGTCAACAGGCCGTCAACTGGCACGCTTGCCTATCGATCCGCGTTTGGCTCGTATGGTGTTAGAGGCACCGAAAATGGGCGCACTGAAAGAAGTGATAGTGATTGCTTCTGCATTGTCTATTCAAGACCCGCGTGAGCGACCAAGTGACAAACAACAATCATCTGATGATAAGCATCGCCGTTTCTTCCATGAAGAATCAGATTTCCTAACGTTTGTGAATCTGTGGGATTACATTCAAAAGCAGCAGAAAGCTCTATCAGGCAATCAGTTCCGCAAGCAGTGTAAGCAAGACTACCTCAACTACTTGCGAATTCGTGAGTGGCAAGATGTTTACTTCCAGATCCATCAAGCCATGCGTGAAATGGACTTTAAACTCAATGATGAACCTGCTTCCTATCAGGGTGTACACAGCTCACTACTGGTGGGCTTGCTTTCGCATGTGGGTATGAAAGATCAGGAGAAGAATGAATATCAAGGCGCTCGTAATGCGCGCTTTCATATCTTCCCGGCGTCAGGTCTATTTAAGAAACAGCCGAAATGGATTATGTCTGCAGAGCTGGTGGAGACCTCAAAACTCTGGGGGCGCATCATTGCTAAGATCCAACCAGAATGGATTGAGCCATTAGCCAAGCACATCATTAAACGTAGCTACAGCGAGCCGCATTGGTCGAAAAAACGTGCTGCCGTTATGGCGCATGAAAAAGTCATGATGTATGGCATTCCAATCGTGCCGAAACGTCTGGTTAACTACGGGAGCATTGATACACCAGTAAGTCGCGAAATATTTATTCGCAGTGCTTTAGTGGAAGGCGAGTGGGACACTAAACACGCCTTCTTCAAGCAAAATCGCAAGTTGCTGCAAGAAGTTGAAGAGCTGGAGAATAAATCTCGTCGCCGTGACATTTTGGTGGATGATGATGAGCTGTTTGATTTCTATGATCAGCGAGTGGATACCGAGGTTGTTTCTGGTCGTCATTTCGATACCTGGTGGAAGAAGGCGTCAAAAGGCAATAGTGAGCTGCTGAACTTTGAAAAAGAGATGCTGTTCAAAGGGGATGCCAGCCATGTAACTGATTTGGACTATCCAAATTTCTGGCATCAAAATGGCCTAAAGCTGAAACTGAGCTATCAATTTGAGCCAGGCGATGACAATGATGGTGTTACCGTTCATATTCCGCTACCGATTCTAAACCAGATTGAGCCAGCGGGCTTTGATTGGCAAATTCCAGGGCTGCGCCATGAGCTCGTTGTGAGTTTAATTAAGTCCCTGCCTAAGACACTGCGTAAGAATTTCGTGCCAGCGCCTAACTATGCTGATGCCTTTTTGTCGCGTGTGACACCGATGGAAATGCCACTGCTAGATGCATTAGAAAAAGAGCTGCGCAGAATGACAGGTGCGGAGATTTTGCGTGATGATTGGAAACTGGACCAAGTACCAGAACACCTGAAAGTCACCTATCGCGCTGTTGACCATCGTAACCGCAAGCTTAAAGAGAATGCCGACCTTCATGAGCTCAAAGAGAGCTTAAAAGAGAAGGTTCAGCAAACGCTGTCTAAAGTAGCGGATGACGATATTGAACAGCAGGGTCTTCATACTTGGAGCTTTGGTGAACTGCCGAAAGTCTACCAGCAAAAACGTGGCGGCTATGATGTAAAAGCCTATCCTGCACTGGTTGATAATAAAGACAGTGTTGAAATCAAGCTGTATGAAACGGAGCAAGAGCAGCACCTTGCAATGCAGGCTGGTCAGCGCCGCTTAGTGCTACTTAACGTGCCGTCGCCAATTAAGTATCTGCACAGCAACTTACCGAATAAGTCTAAGTTAGGGCTCTACTTTAACCCTTATGGCAAAGTGCTTGATCTGATTGACGACTGTATCGCCTGTGGTATCGACAAGTTGATTGAAGAGAAGGGCGGTATTGTTTGGGAGCCTGAGCAGTTCGACGCTCTCAAGGAGCATATCCGTGCTGAGCTGGGCGACACTGTGGTTGAAATTGCTAAACAGGTAGAGACAATCTTGACTACTGCATTCAATATCAACAAAAAGCTCAAGGGTAAGATCGACTTCACGATGGCGTTTGCGCTGTCAGATATCAAGGCACAAATTGAAGGGCTTATCTTCAAGGGCTTTGCAACAGAATGTGGTTGGAAACGTCTGCCAGATATCCTACGTTATATGCGGGCGATTGAGCGTCGCATGGAAAAGTTGCCGATTGATCCGAACAAAGATCGCTTGCACATGTTGAAGATTGAGTCAGTGGCGAATGATTACGAAGAGTTACTGAATAAAATCCCGAAAGGTGTCATGGTGCCACAAGAAGTCAAAGAGATTCGCTGGATGCTAGAAGAGCTGCGCGTAAGCTATTTTGCGCAGCAACTGGGCACACCATACCCTGTGTCGGACAAACGTGTAAAAAATGCAATAGAAGCGATCTGATTTTATTCAATTATTTTGCATCAAACTAACAAAAAGCATCAATGTGCTGAATTAATTATGGTAATTGGCACGTTGTATGCTTTAAAATCCCCAACAATCAATAGGACAGACATTTTTTGCCGCTTGGGCAAAACATGGAGATAAAGAAGGTAAATATGAAAAAGACGCTTTTAGCTGTTGCATTAATGGGTATGTCTGCCACTGCGGCAGCAGATTCTTGGATTTACGCTGGTGCTTCTGTAGGTCAGTCAGACCTTAAAAGCAGCAACGATACTGCATTTAGCATCCACGCAGGTACAGGTATCTTGCCATTCATTGGTCTTGAGCTAGGTTACACTAACCACGGTTCACTAGAAGCTGATGCACAGAAGTTCGACGTTGAGTCTATCTACTTTGCTGCAAAACCGAGCATCAACTTTGGTCCACTTCAAGTGTACGGTAAAGCAGGCGCGCACTCTTGGTCTGCAAGCGGCGACTACGACAAAGACAGCTACGACTTTATGTACGGTGTTGGTGCTGACTACCAAGTATTTGGTCCACTTTCTGTTGGCGCAGAGTACATGGTTTACCAAATCAACAAAGGCGACATCGGTACATTTGCGGTAACAGCGTCTCTAAACTTCTTATAAGCTAACGCGTTATAAACGGTTTTCTACAAAGCCTGATTCAGTGGTCTGAATCAGGCTTTTCTTTTTCTAACAATCGATACACTTCTCAAATTACTGACCGTTCGGATATAAGAAGCGACAGCGGTTACTAGCGATTTGCTTCGATTCGCCTAGGATCTAGGCGTCACTCGAGCAAAATTAATAATTTTGCAGCGTAAGTAGGAGAGAGTATATGGGTATTTTTTCTTGGATTATTTTAGGTCTTATTGCTGGTGCACTGGCTAAATGGTTGATGCCAGGCAAAGATGGTGGTGGCTGGATAATGACCATGCTATTGGGCATTGCTGGTGCGTTTGTCGGAGGCTTTATAGGCGGCTTTCTAGGTTTTGGAGGTGCTGATGGGATTAATATTGGCAGCATCGTCACAGCGACGTTAGGAGCGTTTTTACTGTTGTTTGTTTATAACCGTTTTATTCGTGGCTGACCTATGCTGTCACGCCCCCACGCACTCAAAAAGTGAAGAGAGCTCAATCGTAGATTTTGCTCTTTCATGAAATTTAGGATTCCGTCCCTATATGTCGTTAGAACTAAATAGGTCAGTAGAGGGTCTTGAGGAAGGATGATTTAGCTTAGAACGGAAGATCATATAAGGCTGGTATGCGGAACTGAAAAGTAAATAGGCGACTTACATAGCCGCCTATTTACCTAATGGGTGGTTAACCTAAGAACGAGATATATCCTTGGAGGATGATTAGGTTAACGATATCGATAAAGAAAGCACCAACAATCGGAACGACCATGAACGCTTGTGGCGATGGACCAAATCGGTTGACGATGGTGCCCATGTTCATGACGGCCGTAGGTGTCGCGCCAAGGCCAAAGCCACAGTGGCCGCCGGCGATAACAGCTGAGTCGTAGTTACTACCCATCGCTTTGAAAGTCACGTAGTAAGAGAATACGGCCAACACAACAGACTGCACCGCCAGAATGATGAGGAACGGAATAGCAAGGTCAAAAATGTTCCACAGGCGCAGGCTCATAAGTGCCATCGCGAGGAATAGAGACAACGAAACCGTGCCTAACATATCAATAGTTTCGGCATCGAGTTTGCGGATCTTTGTGACTTCAAGGAAGTTAGTGATGATGACACCAATAAACAGTGCATATACAAAGTCAGGGATCATGAGCCAGCTAATCTCAAACGTTGAGACCCACTGCTCTGCGTATTTTGCGCCAGTCACACAGAGCAATAAGAAGAACAGCTTTTCGACAACCTTCTTGGCCGTCACTTTGTCCTCTTCATACTCGTTGTAGGTGACAAGCTCAGGGAACTTGTCATGAGTATGAGTACCAACACCATACTCGGACTCGATGTTGTTTTTCTGGATGAGTCGTTGAGCCACCGGGCTACCGATGATACCACCGATAATCAATCCGAAGGTCGCAGACGCCATAGCGATCTCTAGCACGTTGTCGAAGCCATAGACTTCTTGGAAAGTCGTAGACCAAGCTGCACCAGTACCATGACCGCCGGATAGTGTAATTGAGCCTGCAATAAGGCCCATTAGAGGGTCGAGTCCAAGCATAGTGGCCAGAGAGACCCCAACACCGTTTTGAATGATGATGTAAACGGACGCGATAGCCAAGAATAGGAATACCTTAGCGCCACCTTTCATTAGTTGGGTGTAGTTTGCTGCCAAGCCCACGGTAGAGAAGAACATCAACATAAAGGTGTTTTGGAGCGGTAGGTCAAACTCAAGGTCGACGCCATTGAAATGAAGGCCGGTGATAATACATGCGACGATCAATCCCCCAACAATCGGTTCGGGAATGTTGAACTTTTTCAACACTGGGAGCTTAGAGTTGATGAAATGACCTAAAAACAGAACGATGATAGCAATCAGGAATGATTCTAACGCGCCTACAGAAATTACTTGATTCATAAAGCCTCTTGTAATCTGACTCTCACATTCTTCCTGATGTTTGAGTGTTAACTTAATCCTGTTGGAAAGCAGAGCATCTCGCGGCTTTTAAGTGAAAGCCGTTAAAGTGCGCCTTTGGCTAATTTGAGGGTATACGCTCGGCGGTGTAAGTGTTCGCCGGTGATCAGTCAGTGTTTGATCGTGCCCAAAAATGTCAAGAGCTCGGTGAGCTCCTGGAGCGAGTGCGTCTGGTGTTCTCCTAAATCGTGCCATCTACTGGCTCCTTTACAAAACGATGAGAGGAGAAGCTAACCAACAAAATATAGACTGTTATCACTGTGCTAACTCATTGAGACGGATTAAAAATGTCTCTGACCCTTCGTATAAAAAATAGTCGATAGTAACGAAGTAATCTAGTCGGGAGTTATGCGTGCCAGTGATAACCGGACCAAAGACTAACATAGAATTGACGACAATGCCTAATTAGGCGAAAATTGCGGAATTATTGACCGGCACTGTGCTGGGTGATTATCGCTCAATTATATCATAAGTATTTGTTTTTAATTTGATTGTGTCGATTGTTTATGCTGGTTTTTAACCTGTAACGAAATGTATAAAAATGCAGTTCGGGGTCAACTTTGATCGTTTTCACCAAGGGAGAATTTCGCCAGCATAGTTATAGAAACGTCCGGTCTTCTCTGGTCCTAATTCATCAATCAATTGGTTAAGTTTTTCAGCCAACCAATCAGGAGAGTTCAATTGCTGTTTCGAGATGCGTTTTTGAAAAGGGACGGACAGTGGTGTGTCGACAGTTCCTGGATGGAAGGCGATAACACAGCATTTGGGTAATTTGGTTTTCCATTCGATCGCAATTGTTTTGATACACATGTTTAAAGCGGCCTTTGACGCCCGGTAACTGATCCAACCGCCGAGATGATTATCCTCTATGCTGCCCACTTTCGCTGATAGACATATGAAGTAGGTAGGATGTGGGGCCTTCAATCTGGATTGAAAGTGTTTAGCAAGCAGTAGGGTAGGTAAGGTGTTGGTTTGAATGTTTTTTTGGAAAAAATCTACGTTGAATTGCTGTATGGATTTTTCTGGTAACTGTAGGTCGGTATGCAATATGCCGATGCAGTTAATGAGCAGGTCTATGTGGCCGACTGAAGCGGCGAGGCGCTCTACACTGCGCTCGTCCGTTGCATCACAAGGGTACCAATACATACCAGCATCAGTGGTTGCTGGCTGTATGTGATAGGTAGCGTGGACATCATGACCTTGTTTTTGAAATATTGAGATGAGCGCTCTTCCTATTCCGCCGGTCCCACCGACAATGAGAACTACCATAGAACCTCCCTATGTGCGCATCTAATAACATTAGCAAAGAGAATGATTAGATAACTTAGCAACACTTCCAGCTTTCAACTTACGAGTTATTGGCTTTATGGGATCAGGGAGTCTTGGACTGGGTCTACGCTAGGTTGAGATGCGGTGGTAATGATTAAAAACAGGTTTGCCTATTCATTCACTTCTATTGTCTGCGGAATTGGGGCTGCAGAAGAGCTAGGAAGTAAGCGCTCGAAAATGACGTCTGATGTAATCGGCTCTTTAGGACCTAAGAACTTAGGTTGTGTGTTGAAAATAAACAGGTCTAGAACGGCTTTTACACGGGCTAGAAGCTCTCTAACTCTCAGTTTGACAGAGAGTGTTTCACCGGGGGTTTGTGCAGCGAAACAGGCAGCATCAATATCAATGTTTCTTGCAATGAACATTGCACGCTCACAATGGAATCTTTGGGTAATGACGATAAAGCGATTGGTATCGAAAATCTCTTTTGCGCGCACGACAGAATCAAGTGTACGAAAGCCTGCGTAATCGAGATGTATCTGCTCTTCAGTTAATCCTAGTTTGAGAAAGTCTCGTTTCATCGTCCATGGCTCATTGTAAGAGCGGTGGGCGTTGTCGCCACTGAGGAGAACATGTTTGATCTTACCTTGCTCGAACAGGGCTTGTGTCGCATCAATACGATATTGATAGAAGAGGTTAAGTGTTCGACCAAGGTACTTGCTCGTGCCAAGCACTAAGCCGACATCGTAATCTGGTACTTGGGATAAATCGGTGTAAATCACATCTTGGTTTTGTTTGGTGATCCAGGTATCAATGGCAATAACGGAGACAAACGCTAGCAAGACTATCAAAAATAGCCCCTTAAGCGTAAGAATCAGGTATTGCAGCATCACTTATCCCTTTGTGAATTAGATCTGTCGGTTTTTCTGCGCCCAAACACCAATAATGATAAAGGAGATAATCACCGTCATTGCCATGTAAGCGGATGGCATTTGGCGAAATCCATTACTAAGGTAGGGTGCAACTTTAACGATGAGTAAGCCGTAACCGAAAGCATTGATAATAATGAAAATTAAGGTTCTGACAATAAAATTCTGCTCTCTGAGCAGTTTACGCAGCAGACGATTGATCTCACCACCGCACATTACTAAGAAGCAAGCTACCAGAGCAGTAGAAATTTCGGACAGGTGTGGGTAAAAATATTGTCCGATAGAAGCAAAGAAGTTCAACATAACATCCATGATAAAAAAACGCCCTAGCTTTGAGCAAGGGCGTTTCTAAGTGATTAATATAATTAGAAAGCAGTACGCTTATACTTGCGGTAAACAGGCTGCCAGAAGTGCGAGTCAATTGCATGCTCGAGTGCTTCATCTGTGATCTCTAGCGCAACACCTTGCTCAATTGCTTTTTTAGCAACGGCGAAGGCAATCTTCTTAGACACCAAGTGGATCTCTTCAAGTGGTGGAAGTAGGGCACCTCGGCCATTCTTTGCTAGTGGCGAGCAGCTTGCTAATGCACGGCTTGACTCCATTAGCATTTCATCAGTAACACGTGTTGCACCAACCGCTAGAACCCCTAAACCAATACCTGGGAAGATGTAGCTGTTATTACACTGCGCAATCGGGTAGCTGTTACCTTCAAAAACAACAGGCGCGAATGGGCTACCAGTGGCAACCAGTGCGCTGCCTTGAGTCCAGTTTAGGATATCGCTAGGCGTCGCCTCAACACGGCTAGTAGGGTTTGATAGTGGGAAGACGATAGGACGCTCACAGTGTTTATGCATCTCTTGAATCACGTCTTGGCTAAATAATCCAGGAGCACCAGAAACACCGATCAATACGGTTGGTTTCGCGTTCTTGACGACATCGTATAGCGAGAAGCCATTTTCAGAGACTTCCCAGTTCGCTGTGTCTGCATTTTTCTGAACGAGGCGTTGCTGGAAATCGAGTAGGTTCGGCATACCTTCTTGCAGAAGGCCCCAGCGGTCTACCATGAAGACTTGAGAGCGTGCTTTCTCTTCAGAAATACCTTCAGACACCATTTGTGCGATAATCGCTTCAGCAATGCCACAACCAGCAGAACCAGCGCCTAGGAAGGTCACTCGCTGATCTGAAAGCTTGCTGCCTGCCGCATGACAAGCGGCTAGCAGAGAGCCGACAGTAACAGCAGCGGTACCCTGAATATCATCATTGAAACAACAGATACGATCTTTGTAGCGCTCTAGAAGTGGCATTGCATTTTTCTGTGCAAAGTCTTCGAACTGAATCAACGCATCTGGCCAACGACGTTGTACGGCTTGGATGAACTCTTCAACAAACGCATCATACTCTTGACCCGTGATACGCGGGTGGCGCCAACCCATGTACATAGGATCTGCTAAGCGTTGAGGGTTATTGGTACCGACATCAAGTACGATAGGTAACGTGTAAGCGGGACTGATACCACCACAAGCCGTGTAAAGAGCCAGCTTACCGATAGGGATACCCATGCCACCGATACCTTGGTCACCAAGACCAAGAATACGCTCGCCATCGGTAACTACGATAACTTTGACATTGTGGTTGGCTGCATTATTGAGTAGGTCGTCAATACGGTCACGATTTGGGTAAGAGATGAAGAGACCGCGGCCACGACGATAGATATTTGAGAAGTTCTCACAAGCCGCACCAACGGTTGGCGTATAGATGATCGGCATCATCTCAGAAATGTGGTTTTGAACCAGGCGGTAAAATAGCGTCTCGTTAGTATCTTGGATATTGCGCAAGTAGATGTGCTTATCCATATCGTTTTCAAAGCTTAGGTACTGTTGATAAGCGCGTTCAACTTGCTCTTGAATTGTCTCGGTGTTCTCTGGTAGAAGACCTTCTAAGTTAAATGAGATGCGTTCTTCGGCAGAAAATGCGCTGCCTTTGTTCAAAAGAGGGGTACTTAGAAGAGCTGGACCTGCATAAGGGATATAAAGCGGGCGCTTATCGTTATTCATCGTTTACCTATAGTCGTTGAGAGTGTGAAGAGCCAGAGTATGGCATCTTGAGCGAGAACATCCGTTGTAGCAAAAATCGGTGAAATTCTAGTTATATAGGTGACTAACTTCAAGCTGCATTCGGTAAGATTGCAGATAAAAATAAAGCCAACCCGAAGGTTGGCTTATAAATACTACTAAAGGGTAGGCCTTAAAGTACCGCAGCGATACCTTTACACAGTGGACCCATATTCGATTTCGTCATGCCCGCAACGCTGATACGTCCTGAGCCAACGATGTAGATGCCAAACTCTTCTTTTAGGCGATTCACTTGCTCTTTTGATAGACCCGAGAAAGAGAACATGCCGTTTTGTCTTTCGATAAAGCTAAAGTCTGCATCAACGCCTTCTGCTTTCAGTGTGCTAACGAATAGTTCGCGCATTTGCTGGATACGATCACGCATTTCAGCAACTTCGGCTTCCCATTCTGCGCGTAATTCTGCATTGTTTAGAATGTGTGTTACCACCGCACTGCCGTGTGCTGGTGGGTTTGAGTAGATAGAGCGGATAATCGCTTTTACTTGTGAGAATGCAGTTGCAGCGACATCTTCAGATTTAGCCACGAGCGTAAAGGCACCCACTCGCTCGTTATAGAGACCGAAATTCTTAGAGAATGAGCTTGCTACTAGGATTTCGTCACAGTATTGAGCGAAAGTACGCAGACCTGCGGCATCTTCCTCAACGCCCTTTGCAAAGCCTTGGTATGCGAAGTCGAACAGTGGTAGTAGTTTTTTTTCAGCCGCAAGTTTTGCCAACGCTTCCCATTCTTCAGCAGTAGGATCGATACCCGTTGGGTTGTGACAGCAACCATGTAGAAGCACGATGTCGCCTTCCTTCGCAGCTTGCAGGCTGGTTAGCATGCCATCGAAGTCTTTATCTTTAGTTTCAGCGTTGTAGTAGTCGTACTGAGCAGTTTCGATACCAGCAGCCGTGAATACGCCGTTGTGGTTTGCCCAAGTTGGATTACTGATCCAAATCTTCACGTCGCCGAGTTGGCGTTTGATAAACTCACCAGCCACTCGAAGCGCACCCGTACCACCCGGTGCTTGTGCTGTTTTTGCACGTTTTTGACCAACAATGTCAGAATTGTCACCAAATAACAGTTTTTGCACAGCCAAACCATACTCAGCAGTACCTTCAATCGTTAGGTAAGACTTTGTTTTTTCGGTTTCAAGTAGTGCGGCTTCCGCTTTTTTAACTGTTGCCAATACTGGAGTTTGGCCGTCCTCGTTCTTGTAAATACCAACGCCTAGGTTGATTTTTTCAGCACGTGGGTCTTTTTTAAACTCCTCAGTTAGACCAAGAATAGGGTCTGCCGGAGCTGCAATTACTTTTTCAAACATCAGTCTCGTCCTTGTAGTAGAAGATAGCTTGCTTTTTTATACCTTTTACACTGTCAATAAACAACAAAATCAGTAAGAAAAGTACGATTTTATTGAGGTCGACAATATGTTGAATGAAAAGTCATGTCTTTTGGAAAGCTTTGTAGTGTTCGCCATTCAGAGTTAGGTGTTGTTCTCACCAAACGTAGAACTAAGAGAGATTATAGATGAGTTGTTTTTTGGCTAGTGTTTCGATTGATTCGCAGACAATATGGCACTTAAATAAAACTAAAGTGGTATAAATGTATGTTTGCATCAAGATATGACAAAGGTATCAATAATACTATTTGTATCACTTTTGAGTGCAATATGGCTCAAGATATAAGGTAAAGTGGCGACTTAGTTGCCGTATTCGTTGCAAATGCGATAAATAAGTGCAATTGTTGTCATAGCCTATAAGCAATCGGTGTTGTATCACCGAATAAAAACAATAATTATCTACAAGCAGAAGGTCTGCTTGTGAGATTGGTATGAAGTTGTATTGAAACGGCTTCATACGTTTAGTGAGCGAGCAATAAATTGAGTACTAATGCCCACAGCTTTGTTGCTGAAAAACTGTCTGAAATTGTAAAAGATAAGCAACGTAGACAACATTTGATGGTTAAATCTTTAGCCATTTTCGGTCTTCTCTTTCTTAGTGTATTTTCAATTCAAGCCTTTTTTTGGGGGCATTTTGCTATTGGTGGCACTTTGGCTCTCTTCACTGTTTGGGGTGCTAGTAATCTCTATCTTTTGAGTTACAAAAGAGAGTGGGGACTAATAAGTCTTACACTAATTATTTATAGCTTGTCGTCCTACTTAGTCATTACAGGTGGGCACGACAATACAGGCATTATGTGGGTTTATCCGCTTGCAGCGATAGCGATCTTTATCAATCGGTTTAAGGTTGGTCTAGCAGTCAATGTCCCTTTTATAGCACTTTTATCTTTATTGCTTTATCAAAACTGGTTGTTAACGGAGTATAGCCCGTTAGTCGAATTTCGCTTTATTTTAACTCTGATGGCTCTTAGTGGGATGTGTCATATTCTAATCTTCTTCCAGCAGCGCATGGATGATTACATAATGAAGATGCATGAAGAAGGGATTCATAAGTTAGCCTACTTTGATTCACTTACGCAGTTAGCAAATCGTGCTACATTTCGTTCTATTCTTTATCATTCGACCCAACGGGAGCTTTATGACAAGTCGGCACTGATCTATATTGACCTTGACCATTTTAAGCAAATTAATGATCAGTATGGGCACGACTATGGTGACAAGGTGCTTGAGGAGTTTGGGCAACTCATTAAGGAAATCGTGCCGCGCAGTTTAGGGCGTGACTTGGGTCAGTATGATATCGCCCGCCTTGGTGGTGATGAGTTTGCCATTTTTGTTGAAGATGCCTTTGATGAAACCGAAGTCGTTCAGCTTGGACATGAAATCTTGAATATCTTCAAAGATGGTAGAATGAAAACACTGAAGTGTGTGAATAACCAAGTGAGCGCCAGTATAGGCATTGTGTTTGTTTCTGCCGCGCAGCTGGATCTCGAAGAAAGCTTGAAACTGGCTGACCGAGCGATGTATGAAGCAAAAGACGCCGGCAAGAGCCAAGTGAAAGTCGTTTACTGATTTAAAGTAAAATAGATCTCTAAGCGGCATAAAACAGAAAAGGGAGAGTTAGCAAAGCTATCTCTCCCCTTTTTTTTTAACTTTCTAACGAATTAGAAGTTCGCAGAGCGTGGTGTACGTGGGAATGGGATCACGTCACGAACGTTGCCCATACCTGTTACGTAAGACACTAGGCGCTCAAAGCCTAGGCCGAAACCAGCGTGCGGTACAGTACCGTATTTACGTAGGTCGCGGTACCAACTCATGTGCTCTGGGTCGATGCCCACTTCACGCATACGCTCGTCTAGAATGTCTAGACGCTCTTCACGCTGAGAACCACCGATGATTTCACCGATGCCAGGTGCAAGTACGTCCATTGCCGCTACTGTCTTACCGTCATCGTTAGCACGCATGTAGAATGCCTTGATGTCTTTCGGGTAGTTCTTCACGATGACTGGTGCTTTGAAGTGCTCTTCCGCTAGGAAACGCTCGTGCTCAGAAGACATATCGATACCCCATTCAACTGGGAATTCGAACTCACGACCAGAGTCCAGAAGGATCTGGATTGCGTCAGTGTAGTCAACTTGTGCGAAGTCAGAAGAAACAAACTGCTCTAGACGAGTGATTGCTTCTTTATCGATGCGTTGAGCAAAGAACTCAAGGTCATCGCGACACTCTTCAAGTACCGCTTTGAATACGAACTTAAGCATGTCTTCAGACAGCTTAGCCACGTCTTCTAGGTCAGCGAATGCCACTTCAGGCTCAACCATCCAGAATTCTGCTAGGTGGCGGCTGGTGTTTGAGTTTTCAGCACGGAACGTAGGGCCAAACGTGTAAACCTTACTTAGTGCGCAAGCGTAAGCTTCTGCGTTTAGCTGACCAGATACGGTTAGGAATGTTTCTTTACCGAAGAAGTCTTCGTTGAAGTCAACGTCACCTTTGTCTGTGCGAGGCAGGTTTTCCATGTCTAGCGTAGAAACGCGGAACATTTCACCAGCACCTTCTGCATCAGAAGCTGTGATCAGTGGAGCCGATACCCAGAAGAAACCTTGCTCGTGGTAGAAGCGGTGAATCGCTTGAGACAGGCAGTTACGAACGCGCGCGACAGCACCAATTACGTTAGTACGTGGACGTAGGTGCGCTACCTCACGTAGGAACTCGATAGAGTGGCGAGTTTTCGCCATCGGGTACGTTTCTGCGTCTTCAACCCAGCCCACGACTTTAACGTCAGTGGCTGCAAGTTCAAAGTCTTGGCCCTTCGCAGGAGACTCAACAATCTTACCTGTTACTTCAACAGAGCAGCCTGTAGTCAGCTTTAGTACTTCGTCTTCGTAATTATTAAGATTATTAGGGACCACGGCCTGAATCGGGTCGAAACAAGAGCCGTCATAAATGGCAAGGAAAGAGATTCCAGCTTTGGAATCACGACGTGAACGGATCCAGCCGCGAACAGTTACTTCACTGTCAACTGCGAGCTTGCCGCCAAGTACGTCTTTTACAGGCGCGTAAGTCATGTTGATGTCATTCTCCATTGAGGGATGCTTAACTCAGTCAATTAGCCAATCAACCACAAGTAAGTGGATGAAAAATGCGCAATTTACTAAGTCCTACTAAAAATTTGAATCAAACGTCCATATTACCTAGCAATTCTAGAGCTTCAAGCCCTTATTGAGTAAACAAGACGTTTTTTTCCTTAGTCACAGTAGTGAATTGGCCAGACACGACCAAAATGGTGTTGATGTTAAATTCTCGCTACCGTTTAGCGTCGTAATACGTGTTATTATTACAGCGGTCAGCTTGTTATCCAGTCTCAACATAAAATGGAGGCTGTTCGTTCACTACTGGCCGTATCTCGCCCAAAAGAGCTCAACGGTATCATCGGCAAGTTCGTTTATTTGCTGCTCATTGAGTTCGTCTGATAGGCCGACCATCTGCGGCCAATAGGCGGAGCCTTTGACCAAATTGTGGATCTGCATCATCGCTTTTTCAACGTCACACTCAGTAAGTTTGAGTTGCTGGTTTTCTGCCCGAAGCATCAACCACTGATAGAGTTTTGTGTCTTTCTTATCGATAGAGCCGACTTGCTTCTTGAGCTCTTCTGGCTTAAATAGGAAATGCCCCATGGCTACCTTAGACAGCTCAATATAGTCAGGATCGCTGGCGAGTTGTATTTGCTCTCGAACTAGTGCTGTCAGTTGTTGCTTTAGTGTGAGTTCACCTTGCAAAAATGAGTCGTCCAGTGTTTCTTGACTATTCCAAAGACAAGAAAGCAGCGCCATAACCAAAGACTCTTTCGACTCGAAATGATTGTAGACAGTGCGTTTAGACACCCCGGCCATGGCAGAAAGCTTATCCATGCTCGTGTTATCGACACCATATTCTAGGAATGCTTCCCGAGCGGCATTTAGAATCGCTTCTCGCTTGATTTCACTACGACTTTTTTTTGTCACTGACATGTCATTGGTCCGTCTCATTAAACTGCGAGAATTGATTTTACACTAATCAGTTTACTTTTGAAAAAGATTAAGTAAACTAGTCGGTGTAGTTTACATGGCGAGCATGAACGTGAAGACGAAACGAATCATCCTAGTGGGAGCGATACTTATGGCATTGACGCAATTGACTTGTACCACCGTTGGCGGCTCAGAGTCCCAAGAGTTACCGAAGAAGTTCACAAATACTGAAATGGAATATAAGTCAGGTCTGAGGGATCTCTACGACATTACAAAGATGTATCTGACCGTGGAGCGAGTAGAGCCAACCCCTAAAGCAGACTTACCGGTGTTAGAGATGACAACTGAGTCTCTCATTGAAGAAACTGAAAATGTTGTCTATCGTCTCGGGCACTCGAGTGTGTTGATGAAACTCGATAACCAATTTGTGATGACGGACCCGGTGTTTAGTGATCGAGCCTCGCCTGTGCAATGGGCGGGTCCCAAACGTTTTCATAAAGCGCCTATCGCCATTGCAGAACTACCTGCCATTGATGTGGTCGTGATCAGTCATGACCATTATGACCATTTGGATAAAGCCGCTGTTAAAGAACTTGCAGACAAAGTGTCGCTGTTCTTAGTCCCATTGCGAGTAGGGGAACACCTAATCAAGTGGGGTGTTTCAGCTGACAAGGTGATTGAGCTCAACTGGTGGGAGTCTTATGTTTTTAATGGTATTGAATACACCCTGACGCCAACACAACACTTTTCTGGTCGCACAGGCGTAGATAGAGACAGGACTTTGTGGGGGAGCTGGGTGATTGCTGCACCAACACAACGGGTGTTTTTCAGTGGTGATTCAGGTTACTTTTCTGGTTTTAAAGAGATCGGCGAAAAGTACGGGCCGTTTGACTTAACCTTGGTTGAAACTGGCGCCTACAATGAAGCTTGGTCGCAGATCCATATGTTTCCGGAGCAAAGCGTTCAGGCACATATTGATCTAAAAGGTAAGGTGATGTTCCCGATTCACAACAGTACATTTGATTTAGCAACTCACGATTGGCAAGAGCCTATCAATCGCGCATTGGCTAATGCTCAAGAGCGTGGCGTGGATGTCGTGATGCCAAAAATGGGTGAGCGTTTAGTCGTCGGGGATGCGATGCCATTGAGTTATTGGTGGGACCAATAATCACAACTCGATACTAATAAAAAAGGCAGAATAAATTTCAGCCTTTCTACATATTGAGCGAATAGGATACTACTCTTGCCCTCGGGTATGGCTGCTCTCAAGGACCACCCACTTCAACGCGCCATTGAGCTCAAAGTCGTTGCTCTCTTGACAAACGAGAACTAAATCTCGTATCTCTACTATCGCACCAAGCGAGTATGCTTCACCTTGGTAGAGGCATACGCGCTGATTGGTTTGGGCACCATCAACGACAACAATCGGCTTGGCCTTGTTTTTACCAACAGATGCCTTGGTAACGGTAGTGGTATTGGCAAATGCAGCAGTAGAAAACATCGCTGTGGCGATGAGCGCGAATGCAATGGATTTAAATGACTTTACCATGTTGATTTCACTCCAAATTCTCGTTGGTATCGAAGCTGCATACTCTCATTACCAAGAATACCACCCTGGTGAACGTAGAGAAGCTCTCCATCGAGGTTATGTGACGCCCATTGTCTAATACAGCGCCACATTAAAGGGTCGTAAAGAAGGTCAAACTCAACGTGCGTTTGCTCTTCTAACTGTGCCCAAACCTCATAGTCTTCTTGATATAAACGACCAAAATGATGTTTTTCTTCAGGTTCAAGAATCGTCGGGAAATCACTTTCACCTAACTCCTTAAACTGCTCGATGAGATAGTCTTTGCCACCGACAACTGGGCAGGTAATAACCTGAATGTTATGGCTCTTTAGGTGCTTATGAAGGTAGAGTGAGGTTGTGCCAGTCCCTGAGGGAAGTGCAATGGTGAAGTGACTTCCCGGATGGAAACGGATGTAATCTAATAGTTCGTCGGCCAATTGCTTGACGCCATCTTCAGATAATTTTGAACGCCCGCCCTCAGGAAGTACCAGGCATTTATCGTTTGGTTTGCGTACCTGTTCGATATAGTCTGCAGGGTGTAATGAAGTGTCAATTTCATTCATCCCAATCACTTTTGCATCAAGTTCTAGCGCACCTCGAAAGTTACCTATCGGGTTCTTACGCAACCACTGAGGGACATTATGAACGTAGTATTCAAGCTTCCAGCCTTTGATTTTTGCCAAACCGGCCAGAGAGTAAAGCGAATTCGCTTGGGCTGAACCATAGGAGATAATGGTTTCAACCGAATCAGAAGGGTACTCAAGCAGTGTACTGAACTTTCGGGCTTTATTACCGCTAAATAGGGGATGAAGCTGATCATCTCGTTTTAGATGAAAAGAGATGCCATCAAATTGATGCTGAGTCACAGGACTTTGATTGAGTTTCATCGGACTGTCTCGGCGTTAACACTGCCACTTAAAAAAGGGGGCACATCATAACGATCTACCCCAGAGAACTCAAATAACTTAGGTCTGAACCTTACTTGAAAGAAGGCGCTTTATTAAAATGACTTTCAATTAATCGTTGAGTCACGGTATGTTGTGGGTGACTCAGAATTTCGTGCGTATCGCCAGCTTCAACGACTTCACCTTCGTGCATCACCATCAACTTGTCAGTGATGTGTTTCACGATACCAATATGCTGAGACACATAGACAAATGAAACCCCCATCTCCTCTTGAAGCTCTAAAAACAGGTTAATGATTTGCGAACGCATTGCCATATCAAGACCATTCAGAGCTTCATCGGCAATGATGACTGACGGCTGTAGAACGAGTGCTCGAGCCAGGCACACGCGCTGCTTTTGCCCAGCGGCAAGCATTTGAGGATAAAAATAGGCATGCTCTGGCAACAGGCCGACACGCATAAGTGTTGCTTTCACACGCTCCATTCTCGCTTCTGGGGACATGCTGGTATTTCGCTTGAGTGGGCCTTCCAAGATACGTCCAATTTGAATTCGCGGGTTAAGCGAGGTATTTGGATCTTGGAAGATCATACGAATAAGCTTACAACGCGTAGAGTAGTCTTTATGAGCAAGAGTCTCGCCATTGACTGAAATCGTACCTGATGTTGGCTCAACAACGCCTGCTAGCATACGGGCAAGCGTGGATTTTCCCGAGCCATTTTGGCCGATAAACCCTATTGTTTGACCTGCTTCAAGCGTAAAGCTAACCGGTTTCACGGCTTGCTTTACCGTTTTACGAAAGATACCGGAGCGATTGGTGAATGATTTACTGAGCTCTTGTACTTCAAGTAAGGCACTCATGCTTTTTTCTCCAGATTCAGCGGGAAATGGCAGGCGAACTTATGGTCTCGCAGATGTTTCGTTCTCGGCATTTCGACACAATCACGTTGTGCGTAAGGGCACCGTGGCCCAAGGCGACAGCCGATGGGCAAGTGTTGGAGTGGGGGGATAGAGCCCGGTAGTGATTGCAATTTTTGCTTGTGCGGAACCCACTCGCTAAAGTCCGGCACTGCTTTAAGTAGTGCGACGGTGTAAGGGTGCTTAGGCACTTTAGTCAGTTTCTTGGTACTTGCAGATTCAACCGATTGACCACAGTACATAACGGTGATTCGGGTTGCCCACTGAGTTATCGTTGTTAAGTCATGACCAATCAGCAAAATGGTTGTATTGTGCAGTTGGTTCATACGACTCAACAGGCGCAAAATCTGTGATTGCGTAATGGGGTCCAAGTCATTGGTCGGCTCATCGGCGATCAGCAGTTTTGGCTTAGTCGCAATGGCCATTGCTATCATGATTTTTTGGCACTCACCGTCAGTCAGCTCATACGGATAGCTATCCATCACCCGTTTGTGGTCTTTAATACCGACTTTGTGCAGCAGTGCGACAGCTTGCTTTTTACGCCATTGAAATCTTTGCCACCAGCGGCCTTCAAACATACGTGAAGGAATAGACTCAATCAGCTGACGACCTACATCTTCGGAAGGGTCCAAACAGGTTGAAGGCTCTTGAAATATCATCGCGATATCACGAGCGATGACTCTACGACGCTCTTTCGGGGTCAACTGCAGTAAGTCGATATCACCAAGACGCATCCTATCTGCGGTCACACGCCAGTTCTCTTTACAGACACCAACGATGGCTTTAGCCACCAAGCTTTTACCTGAGCCAGACTCGCCCACTAGGCCGCGTATTTCGCCTTCCGTCAGCGTCATACTCATACGATCCACCGCACGAACAATTCCGTGGGGTGTTTCAATTTCAATCGTTAAGTGTCGAATATCTAAAATGGGCATTACTCAACCCCTGCGTTAAGCGCTTGGCGAACTCCATCGCCAACCAGGTTAACGATGATAACAGTAAACATAATGGTGAGGCCGGGTAGGGTCACAGTCCATGGTGCGATATAGATGAGCTCTACCGAGTCACCCAAAATAGCGCCCCACTCAGAGCTCGGTGCTTGAGCGCCTAAACCCAAGAAGCCCAGTGCAGTGATATCAAGAATCGCGGCAGCAAGAGCAAAGGTAAACTCAGTCGCAAACACAGCGAGGATATTAGGCAAAATCGAGTTCCAAAGTAGGTAAACGTTATTCGCCCCATCCAGCCTTGCCGCCATGATGTAGTCTTTTTCCATCTCACTGTGAACAGCAATATAGACCGAACGAATAAAGCGAGGAATCAATGCAAGACCAATAGCCAATAGGATATTGAACTCGCCAAATCCCAAAAATGCACAGAATATGATCGCCAGTAGTAGAGAAGGGATCGACATCACGGTGTCAAGTAAGTGGTTGAGTGTACTTGAGAGTAACCCCTTCGTCATACCGGCTAGAACGCCAATCAGAGAGCCGATCGCTGCGGCAATCACCGTTACAATCACGGCAGCGCCAAAGGTAAGTTGTGAGCCTTTAATCAAACGAGAGAGAATGTCTCGCCCTAAATCATCGGTTCCTAAAAAGTAGTCAATCGTTCCTTCTGAGTTCCATGATGGAGGCAGAAGGAGATATCCAGATTGAGCTTGAGGATCGTGTGGCGTAAGCCAGCTAGCAAAAATGGTAATGACAGTGATAAGTCCCAAGCACCACAAGCTAAACATCGCGAGATTGTTGTTACGGAAGCTACGCCAGAATCGCTCAAACTGAGTTGGGATCTGCTCTTCTTGGTAGACACTATTGCTTAGCATACCATTCCTTCCTTACTAACGGGTTGATCATTGCCCCCACCAAATCTGACAAGATATTTGCGCTAAGTACCAAGGTTGCAATAACAATGACACCGGCTTGTATCGCAACGTAATCTTGATTACCCAGCGCGTCTAATAACCAGCGTCCAATACCGGGCCAGTTGAAAATCGTCTCGGTGATGATAGCCAGTGTTAGCATACTTGATAACTGAACCCCCACTTTTGGAACAATAGGTGGGAGCGCATTTCGTAGAACGTGCTCGGTAATGATCTCATAGGCGGATAGACCTTTGATACGAGCAGCGCGAATGTAGTTTTTAGTCATAACTTCAGCGACAGAGGCACGCATCAGGCCGATAACCTGCATTGTCGGAGAGAGAGCGAGTACAAAACCTGGCAAGATCAGATGGTCGAGGACACTTTGCAACGCATGGGTTCGATATTCGCTTTTCATTATAAACGCATCGATGATAGCGAAACCCGTCACATTTGGGATTTCATAGAGGAGGTCATACCGCCCCGAAACAGGGAACAGTTCATAGTTCAGTGAAAACGCCATGATCAGTAGCAGTGCTACCCAAAAAACAGGTGCAGATTGGCCAGCCATCGCAGTAAAAGAAATGGAGAGATCTTGCCATTTACCCTGACGCATGCCCGCCAGAGTCCCAAGTGGGATACCAATCAACAAGGCAAGGATAAAGGCGATAATGCACAGTTCTAGGGTGGCAGGAAAAACGACCTTAAGGTCTTCAATCACAGGAACGCCACTTTTGCTGATACCAAAGTTAAGGTGAATGAGCTCACCTAAATAACTCTGCCATCCTTGCCAGAAATCGAGCTGCGACCAAGGCGACAGCGGATCTAAACGTAGAATGCTGAAACCCACCATGGTGATGATCATCATGGTAATGACAAACAGGTTAAAGCGACGAACAGCATAGACAAACATTATTTGATACGCTCCACTTCGTTCAATGGTTGGACATTGAATGGGCTCATTTTAAATCCTTTAAGCGATTCATGGTGCGCTTGAAAGTGCATCCCGTGTGCGATGGGAACAACAGGAACTTCTTCATTAAGAAGATTCTGCACTTGGTTGTACAAGTTGGTGCGGTAACGCGGCTTGTCAACCTCAAGTGCGAGATCGATTAAGAAGTCAAAATCGGGATTACACCACGACGACAGGTTTAGTCCAGACGGCTTAGCGTCACACGATAGCAATGGACGCAGGAAGTTATCTGGGTCACCGGTATCACCCACCCAACCTGCAAGTACAAGGTCAAAGCGACTGTTTCGCTCGGTGTCGGTTCGATTTAAACGCTCTTCTGTCACAAGTTGCAGAGTCACGCCAATATCGGCAAAGTTCGCTTGGATAAGTTCCGCTGTCTTTCGCGGACTTGGGTTGTAAGCCTTGGGCTCCAGAGGCACTGACATAGACAGAACCAACCCCTTTTCATATCCCGCTTCTCTCAACAGCCCAAGCGCATAGTTCCTATCGTAGCGAACCTGAGTCGTATCCGGTTGGTATGCCCAAGAAGAAGGAGGTAAAACCGTGTAAGCCTGAGTGCCGGTACCATAATAAACGGACTCAAGAATGTTCTGGCGGTTAATCGCTAAACTCAGTGCCTTACGTACACGTGCATCACTAAGGGCAGGGTGCAAAGTATGGATCGAAATGAACGACACGTTCATTGCCGGCTTGGTTTTTAGAACAATGTCATCTTGCTCCTTGATAACGGGTAATTGGCTCGAGATAGGCGAGCTTAAAACATCACACTCTTGGCGCAGAAGTTTGGCAAGTGTACCCGTACCACGCACTGAGACGTCAAAGATGACTTGCTCCATTTTCGCTTTTCCGTCCCAGTAGCCGTCGTGTCTTTTTAAGCGAATGAGGTCATTCACTTGATACTCTTGCAGGTAAAACGGACCAGTTCCCACCGGATGCGAGTCTAGTCTCTGCTTTTCATCTTGGAGTAACAGTTTATTTGCGTATTCTGCAGAGTGAATCACCGCGAATGCAGTGGCTATATTAGATAGAAAGGCATTGTCAGGACGTGTCAATGTGAACTTAACGGTGTGTTCATCAACCGCTTCAACCGAGTTGAGCAGGTTGGCGAAGTTAATACTGCTGAACCAAGGATAAATACCCCCGCCGTTGTAGTGAAACGGATGGGTTGAGTCAACAATGCGTTCAAAAGAGAACACCACATCTTGAGCATTTAAAGCCCGAGTAGGTGAAAACCAAGGTGTAGTTTGAAATTCAATATCTGGGCGCAGAGAAAACGTGTACTCAGTGCGCTCTTGATTGGTCTGCCACTGCGTTGCGATATTTGCACTAGGCTGGTGGGTTTTGGGGTCGAGTACCAACAGCGTATCAAAAATTTGTGGGCTTATGGCTTCTGCTGTGACTCCACCATCCACTAATTGAGGGTTAAAAGTTTGCGGCACGCTCTGACCACAAAAAACAAATCCACTCTTGCGGATTTGTGTGTGTTCAATAGGCTCTCCACATCCAGCGAGAGTAGCCGCCCCAAACAGGCTTAATGTCAAGCGAATCAGTGCTTTCATAGCGCAAACGTAAAAATTAGTTAAGTGGTAGATTATGCCCTATACAAAACAGGAATAGCCAATAAAAAACGTGGGCTAATCTAATTTTTTGTTTATGGCGTCATTGATGTTGGGTTAACGAACCAGACTAATCGAGAGTTTTTCTCACCGAGTGTTTCCTTACCAGACCTCGTATTTGATCATAGCTTAACCCCAACTGTTTTGCTGCTTGTCGTTGATTAAATTGGGATTTCAGTAGTGCAAGCTCAACCCATTCGCGCTCTTTGTCACAAAGCCATTGCTTAAGATCTTTTGGCAGCTTGTTAATACTCGCTTCTTTGGGCTCGGTGTTTGTCGGCTCTGCTTCTCGTATCGGAGCATTCTCAAATTTTTGATCAGACAAATTCCACGGGCTAACAAATGGGTTAATTATAATATGCTCGATGGGTTGACTACTGCTGTTGTGTTGATAAACCGCACGCTCTATGACGTTCTTTAATTCTCGAACATTCCCGGGCCAGTGGTAGTCCAAGAGTTGCTTTATTGCCGATTGGGAAAAGCCTTCAAAGTGCGATAGGCCAAGCTCACGACACATACTGATCGCGAAGTGTTCCGCGAGTTCGAGTATATCTTCTTTCCTGTAACGGAGCGGAGGCAGGTGTATGACGTCAAAGGCCAGTCGGTCTAGCAAGTCGGCGCGAAACGTTCCATCTTGACTTGCTTTAACTAGGTCGGTGTTGGTGGCACAGATCAGTCGTACATCTGTGTTAATCATTTTTGACCCGCCGACGCGTTCATACTGACCGTACTCAATCACGCGAAGTAGTTTTTCTTGCACGTTTAACGGCATAGTACCGAGTTCATCGAGAAATAAACTACCACTTTCAGCACGTTCAAAGCGCCCTTGGTGCTGCTTGTTAGCGCCGGTAAATGCCCCCGCTTCGTGTCCGAATAACTCGGAGTCAACCAGGCCTTCTGATAGCGCTGAACAGTTCATCGCGACAAAAGGTTTATCCCACCTTTGCGATAGATAGTGAAGGCGCTGTGCCACTAACTCTTTGCCTGTTCCTCGTTCTCCTAGTATTAGTATGGGGCGGTTGATTTTTGCGACGCTCGATACTTTGTCGAGTACTGAGAGGATTTCGCTGGAACTGCCTCGAATGTTGGGGAGCATAAAATTACCCTTCAATGGTTATATTTACCTACTATAGGTTAAATCCGCTCATTTAAAAAGGTGGATACAGATGCCTAATCGAATAAATAACTGATTTATCGCCAGTATTCTTGTTGGCATGTTTCTCGCTAAGTAGAAAATGAAAGCAATAAACATGGTTTTTATAAGGGGAACAGATATGGGTATTTTTTCACGTTTTGCCGACATCATTAACTCGAACGTCAGTGCACTGCTGGATAAAGCGGAAGATCCAGAGAAAATGATTCGCCTGATTATTCAAGAGATGGAAGATACTTTGGTGGAAGTTCGCAGCAACTTAGTCAAAGCCATCGCGGATAAAAAAGAGTTGAGCCGCCGCATAGAGTATGTGGAAGATCAAGTGGGTGACTGGCAGAGTAAAGCGACGCTAGCACTCACCAAGCAAAGAGAAGATCTTGCGCGTGCTGCCTTGATGGAGAAGCAGAAGGTTACCGACATTCACAAAACCTTGCTTGATGAGCAGTTGTTGGTCAATGAAAACATCGATAAGCTAAAAACTGAGATCGATAAGCTAGAAAGCAAGATCACCGAAACACGAGCTAAGCAGCAAGCATTGATGATTCGCGCGAAAACGGCGGTGAATCGCAAAGACGTGAATCAGCAGCTTAACTCTCGTAAAACGCGTGAAACTATGGCGAAGTTTGAGCAGTTTTCGCGTCGAATTGATGAACTGGAAGCAGAAGCAGATATACACTTAGACAGCCAGTCATCGCGCAATCTTGAGCAAGAGTTTATGGAACTTCAGGTTGAAGATGAGATCGAAAACGAACTGCAAAAGCTAAAACAACAACTGAGCGAGAAGGAGTCAAAATAATATGAGTTCATTTCTATTATCAGTGCCACTGATTGTTTTTTTTATCTTTGTGGCGCCATTGTGGCTCTTTCTTCACTACCGCAGTAAAAAGCACACGGCAACGGGGTTATCGAGCCAAGACTTAGAGAAGTTAGAACAACTTTCTCAACGAGCAGACAAGTTAAAACAACGTGTTTCCCATCTAGAAAGTGTACTTGATAGTGAAACACCGGATTGGAGGCGCAGATATGATGCGTAAAGAACTGTATCGCGACCCGATTAATGGCAAGTTGACCGGCGTGTGTGCCGGTCTAGCGAACTACTTCAGTGTCGAAGTTTGGCTAGTGCGTATTATTGCTATCACATTTGCATTATTAGGGGGCGCGTTTCTAGTTGTCGTTGCCTATGTTGCTATGACATTGATGATAGAAAAACAGCCTAAAGGCTATCAAACCCAATGGGAAGATAAACGAGATCACACACTCAAGAGTAAAGTGTGGCAGCAGGGGCGAGCGCCCTCTGATTGGTTGGCAACCATCGCCAAAGATTTAGACACTGCGGAATCACGTATTCAGAGTATGGAAAGTTACGTGACGTCTGATCGTTTCAAGTTTGATAGAGAGTTTTCTAAGCTGTAATTAAATAGAGTCACTAACATCTATTGAACCCAGATTGATTGCGTTTTAATCGTTTTCAATCTGGGTTTTTTTATTATCTCTACTTTTTCGATAATTTATGAAAAATAACAGTACTTTAACTAGCGATTAACGATTGGCTCTTCTATCTTTGTTTGCATAAGGATACAAATAAAGATGGATCATGCATGTTTAAGAAGTCACTCAATTTTCTTGCTCTTTCCGCGGTATTAGCAGGTTGTGGTAAAGAGCTACCTCCCATACCTGAGCCCGAATCTCGGCCGGTCAAAATGACCACTGTCTCGGTCGGCAACAGCAGTTTTGAACGAAAGTTCCCAGCGGTGTCAGAAGCGGGCGATCGCGCTGTGCTCGCGTTTCGCGTGCCTGGTTTGTTGATGAGCATAGATGTTCTTTCTGGCCAAACCGTCGATAAGGGTGATGTACTGGCCCAGCTAAACCCTGATGAGTACACCTTGTTGGTTCAACAAGCCCAAGCGAATTTCAATTTGGCTAACGTGCAGTTCAAACGAGCTGAAAGTTTGCGTAGAGATCGCGTGGTGTCAGAGCAAGATTACGATGAAGCCAAGGCAAACCTCAATGTGGCCAGAGCGAGCTTAAATCAAGCAAAAGCGAATGAGCGATATACACGCCTTGTTGCACCCTATGATGGAACCATTTCAATCATTCCTGCCGATAACCATGAGTATGTTGCGGCGCAGCAAGGTGTCATGAACATTCAAACTAATCAGCTATTGAAAATCATTTTCCAGCTTCCTGATCACTTACTCAGTCGATACTCACAGAGCGTTGACGTGCAGTCAACGATGGAGTTTGATGCATTTCCAGGCCGAATTTTCCCCCTAACGTTTCAAGAGATAGATACAGAAGCTGACCCGACGACGGCTTCCTACAAGGTGACGATGATCATGGAGCGGCCAGACGATATCGGTGTGCTACCCGGTATGGCAGGGAGCGTGACAGCGATGGCTCCGAAGTCCACCGCCAGTCGCATTCCTTTAACCTCTATCCAAGATATTGATGGCAAGAGCTATGTTTGGCGTGTGAATGATGAGGGTATTGTTAAGCGTATTCCTGTGGAGCTGAACGAACGCAGACAGGTCGTGTCTGGGCTTAACGATGGGGACCAAATCGTGGTTTCAGGCGTGGCTGGTTTAGAAGATGGAATTAAGGTTCGCCCATGGGTGAAGGAGCGAGGTTTATAATATGAAAAATAACCAACTCATCTTGCCTATTATCCTTAGTGCAGCCCTTGCGGGATGTGAGCGCCCAACGGTAGAACCTAAAGAGTTTATTCCAAGCATTCGAGTCGTTCCGGTTGGAGAAAATACGGAAATAGACAGCCTATACTTTCCTGCGATTGCCAATGCTGCTGAACGTTCACATTTGAGTTTTCGAGTGACGGGGGAAATCAGCAAACTGGTGGTCAAAGAGGGGGACATGGTCCAAGAGGGCGATGTGATCGCTATGCTCGATCCGACCGATTATCAGATAGATGTTGATAATGCTGAGGCGCGTTTTTCTGTTATTGACAGCCAAGTTCGACGTTCGAAACCGCTTGTTGCTAAAGGCTTGCTGGCTCAGTCGCAGTACGATGAGATCTCTGCGGAAAGACAAATAGCCAAAGCAGAGCTAGAACTTGCCAAATTACGCCTTTCGTTTACCACGCTGCGCTCACCAATGGCAGGTATTGTCTCTCGTGTGGTAGTCGACCGGTTTGAGAACATTCAAGTAGGGCAAAACATCGTCAATGTTCACAGTGTGGATGATGTTGAGGTTGTGATTCAACTGCCGGATCAGCTCTATCAAAAACAGCCTTCAAATGAGGTGTTTAATCAAATTAAGGCTCAAGTCAAAGTGCCGAGTGGTAATGAGTATTTGGCAAAAATCAAAGAGTTTACCACCCAACCTGATCCTGCTACGGGGACATTTTCCGTGACGCTGTCACTTCCAATGCCAGAGGATGACCTTATTCTCGATGGTATGGCGGTAGAAGTGACTTCGAATGCCAAAGGTGCGGGTTTACATCTAAATGCAGGTGTCAAAGTGCCTATTGAGACCGTGTTTAATGAAGATGGTGATTCATTAGATAGAGCGAACAAATTTGTCTGGGTATATAACCAAGACAACACTGTGACAAAAAGGAAAGTTGTCGTGGGCAATGCTTCACAAAACCACTTACAGATTGTTGATGGCCTAGAAAATGGCGAGCTCATTGTCAGCGCCGGTTTATCGCGCTTGCGAGATGGCATTTCAGTCAGTCTAATTGAAGGTTCAGTAGCGCAGGAGGCGGGTAATGAGTAGTGAAAGCATGCCACAACAAGCAACACACAGCGATAATGATGTTACTGGTATCGCGGCGTATTTTATCCGTAACCGTGTTATTAGTTGGATGATATCACTCATTTTCTTAATTGGTGGTACAGCGGCATTTTTTGGGCTTGGTCGTCTAGAGGACCCCGCGTTCACAATCAAAGACGCCATGGTAGTGACCTCCTATCCAGGTGCAACGCCACAGGAAGTTGAAGAAGAGGTCACTTATCCAATAGAGAAAGCCATTCAGCAGCTTTCGTATGTTGATGAGATTAACTCCATTTCCAGCCGTGGATTGTCTCAGATCACTGTCACCATGAAGAACAACTATGGACCGGATGACTTGCCGCAAATATGGGATGAGCTGCGCCGCAAGGTGAATGATCTCAAAGCGACACTTCCACCCGGGGTGAATGATCCTCAGGTCATTGATGACTTCGGCGATGTGTTTGGTATCTTGCTTGCCGTGACAGGAGAAGGGTACTCATATAAAGAGCTGATAGATTACATCGACTATTTGCGGCGCGAGCTCGAACTTGTCGATGGTGTGAGTAAAGTTTCAGTATCAGGTGACCAACAACAACAGGTCTTCATTGAAATATCAATGAAGAAGATGAGTAGCTTAGGGTTATCACCCACTACGGTATTCAACCTCCTTTCTACCCAAAATGTCGTCTCTGATGCGGGTGCTGTGCGCATTGGTAATGAGTATATTCGCATCCATCCAACAGGAGAGTTCCAGGATGTTGACCAACTCGGAGACTTGATACTTACCGATGGCGCGTCATCTGACGGGCTAATCTATTTGCGTGATGTTGCAGAGGTTAAGCGGGGCTTCGTTGAAGTTCCCTCGAACATTATTAACTTCAATGGTCAAACGGCGCTCAATGTCGGTGTTTCATTTGCGGAAGGCGTCAACGTTGTAGAAATTGGAAAAGCCTTTGATCGAAAACTGGCAGAGCTAAAATACCAACAACCAGTGGGTATTGAGATTGCCCGTGTGTATAGCCAACCAACCGAAGTAGATAAGTCGGTCAGTGGATTTGTTGTCAGTTTAGGGCAAGCGGTGGCGATCGTTATCGTGGTGCTGTTGTTCTTTATGGGGCTGCGTTCAGGTCTCTTGATTGGTCTCATTCTGTTACTGACAGTATTGGGTACATTCATATTTATGCAGTACTTCAGTATCGAGCTGCAACGTATTTCACTTGGTGCCCTGGTTATTGCACTCGGGATGCTGGTGGATAATGCGATTGTGGTGGTGGAAGGGATCCTCATAGGCACTCAGAAGGGCCGAACGAGGATGCAGGCAGCCACCGATATCGTTATGCAAACCAAGTGGCCACTTCTTGGCGCTACTGTCATCGCAGTAACGGCTTTTGCACCGATTGGGCTGTCGGAGGATGCGACTGGTGAGTACTGTGGCACCTTGTTTACAGTTCTTCTGATCTCGCTGATGCTGAGTTGGTTCACCGCGATTTCATTGACTCCGTTCTTTGCTGATATCTTCTTTAAAGGTCAGAAAACACCGGAAGCCAGCGAAGATCACGACCCGTACAACGGCATCATCTTTGTTGTGTACAAAAACTTCCTAGAGTTTTGTATGAAGCGAGCATGGTTAACCGTTATCGTACTGGTCGTCGGGCTCGGAGCAAGTATCTACGGCTTTACATTTGTTAAACAGTCTTTCTTCCCATCATCGACCACACCGATGTTCCAAGTAGACATTTGGTTACCTGAAGGAACAGACATTCGTGCGACTAACGATAAGTTGAAAGAGTTAGAGGGGTGGATTTCCAGTCAGGATCACGTTGAGCATATTACCACCACCGCAGGCAAGGGTTTGCAGCGTTTCATGCTGACCTACGCACCGGAAAAGAGTTATGCTGCCTACGGTGAAATCACGACTCGTGTTGACGATTTTGTTAATTTAGACCCGCTGATGGTTCGCTTTAGAGAGCATGTAGCGAAGAATTACCCTGAGATTAACTACAAGCTGAAAAAGATTGAGTTAGGCCCTGGTGGCGGTGCAAAAATTGAAGCACGAATTATTGGCTCTGATCCCGATGAACTCAGACGAATCGGGGCTCAAGTTGCTGACATCATGCACGCGGACCCAGGGGCGACTAATATCCGTCATGACTGGCGTGAGCGTACCAAAGTCATTGAACCTCAGTTTAATGAAAGCCAAGCGCGTCGCTATGGTATCACTAAGTCAGATGTCGATGATGTATTAAGCATGTCCTTCTCAGGCAAATCTGTTGGTGTGTATCGTGATGGCACAACCTTGATGCCGATTGTCGCTCGTCTACCGGAAGATGAACGTGTTGATATACGTAGTATCGAAGGAATGAGAATATGGAGTCCGGCTCAATCGGATTATATCCCATTACAGCAAGTCGCTCTGGGCTACGATATCTATTGGGAAGACCCAATTATCGTACGTAAAAACCGCAAGCGTATGCTAACAGTAATGGCAGACCCAGATTTATTAGGGGAAGAAACGGCAGCGACTCTACAAGGGCGTTTACAACCGCTGATTGAACAAATCGAATTGCCTCCAGGTTACTCATTAGAGTGGGGTGGTGAGTACGAGTCGTCAGCGGATGCGCAAGAGTCTCTGTTCACGACGATGCCGCTGGGTTATCTATTTATGTTCCTCATCACAGTATTCTTGTTCAATACAGTGAAAGAACCGATTATTGTCTGGTGTACCGTGCCACTTGCTCTTATTGGTGTGACCACGGGTCTGTTGGTGCTCGATACGCCATTTGGCTTTATGGCATTACTTGGCTTCTTAAGTCTTTCCGGTATGATCTTGAAAAACGGTATTGTTTTGCTTGATCAAATCAATATCGAGATAGAATCTGGCAAAGAGGCCTATAACGCTGTGGTAGACGCTGCCCTTAGCCGTGTTCGCCCGGTTTGTATGGCAGCCATCACCACTATATTGGGTATGATTCCGCTTTTGCCGGACATCTTCTTTAAACCGATGGCGGTAACTATCATGTTTGGTTTGGGCTTTGCAACTGTACTCACCTTGATTGTCGTGCCGGTACTGTATCGCATCTTACACAAGGTCAAAGTACCCGCCTAACCTAAGTGATTATTGACATTAACACGCCTCGTTTGAGGCGTGTTTTCTATTGAGGTAAAGGAAATGAAACGTTGCCAATGGCTGGATGAGAGTAAAACTGACTATGTTGAGTACCACGATAAAGAGTGGGGCGTACCGGTTTACGAAGACAAGGTGTTTTTTGAGTTTCTGGTGCTTGAATCTGCCCAAGCTGGGTTGAGTTGGTACACGATTCTGAAGAGGCGGGAAGGTTACCGTAGTGCATTTGCGAACTTTGACCCGAAAATAGTGTCTACTTTTGATAGTGAGAAAGTGGATGCGCTTTTGCAAGACAGTGGCATCATTCGCCACCGAGCTAAAATAGAATCAGCCATCAACAACGCTCAGCGCTTTTTGGAGATTCAACAAGAGTTTGGTAGCTTTAGCGATTATGTTTGGGGTTTTACCAACAACAAAATCATTGACGTGAGAACGAAAGATGATTTTCCACCGGCGACAACGCCGTTGTCGGATAAGCTATCAAAAGATCTGAAAAAGCGTGGATTTAAATTTGTCGGCAGCACAACGATGTACGCATTTCTACAAGCGACTGGGATCGTTAATGACCATGATGTTGACTGTATTTGCCGCCAGCGATGAACATCCTGACATTCACTAAACATTATTCTGTATTGTTCGTACATAATCATAAGTAAATCAAATACGTCGCTTTGCCGTTACTTGAGTTGCAAAACCGATACAAGAAAAGCGACTAGACTCATCTCAAGCACTTAGCAAATCGAGGTTGTGTAATGCTAAATTCGCTCAAAAAATCTTTAGTCTTGGCGTCAGTCATTGCCGTTGTCTCAGGATGCGCTTCTAGCGTGGCGACTGACTATGACTCAAACGCCAATTTCTCTGGCTATAAAACATATCAGTTTGAAGATAGAGGGGACGCGCCACTCAGTCTGGATGGTAGCCGTATTCAGCAAGCGGTCGACAGCGAGTTGGCAATGAAGGGACTTTCACAATCAGAGCAAGACAGTGACCTAGTGGTTCGTTTTGATATCTTGGAGGCGAGTGAACTCCGGGCCGATGGCCCAACGTTTAGTTTCGGCGTTGGTTCTGGCAGTCGACGCAGTGGCGTGGGTTACGGTATTGGGGCAAGTACACCAACACGAGTGACGGAGATTAAGTACGGAAAAATTGCCGTTGATCTTGTAGACAGTGAAACCAACGAGGTTGTGTGGCGTTCTATTTCGCAGCGACAGCTACGCGAAACAATGAAGCCGTCTGACCGTCAAGAGTTCATCGTAAAACAAGTTAGCGAGATGTTTAAAGAGTACCCTGTGGTAATCAACTAGTATCGAGAAGTGATTGAACAAGAGCGGCTACTACAGCCGCTCTTTTTAATCTACAAAGTAAAAATGAAATTATGCCGTTACAGCGTTTTCCAGAATGACCGCATTGTAGCGAGCAAGTCCACGTTCAAGGTCCGCAATTAAATCTTCGATATCTTCCAAGCCAATGTGCAGACGAATTAAGGTACCTTCAAAATTAGGATTCGCTACCGTGCGTAAGCTGTTGAAACTCTTTGGCTCGTTAGCAAGAATCAAACTTTCAAAGCCGCCCCACGAGTACCCCATGCTGAAGTGATCCATGCCATCGAGAAGCGCCGTTGTCGCTTTCGGATTGGTTGTTTTTAGCACGAATGAGAACAGGCCATTGCCACCTGTAAAGTCGCGTTCAAAGAACTCATGACCGGGACAGGATTCAAGCGCAGGGTGGCGAACATGATCGACCTCTGGGCGCTGTGCTAACCACTGTGCCACTTTAAGACTGTTTTCAGCATGTTGTTTGAGACGAACATCCATCGTGCGCAAGCCACGTAGGCCAAGATAGGCATCATCAGGAGAAACACACTGTCCCATTAAATAGCTTTGCTCGCGCAGTTGGTCCCAGTATTTTTCAGAAGCAACGGCAGTGCCTAGCATCACATCTGAGTGACCAACAATGTATTTGGTTGCAGCTTGGATCGAAATATCCACGCCATGCTCAAATGGAGAGAAGTTCACACCAGCAGCCCAAGTATTATCTAGCATGACAATGATGTCTTGCTCATGTGCAAGGCGTGCAAGCGTTGGTACATCTTGTACTTCCATCGTGATAGAGCCTGGTGACTCTGTAAATAGAATCTTGGTGTTTGGCTTGATGTAATCACGAATACCGGCCCCGATTTCTGGCGGGTAGTAGGTGGTCTCGATGCCCATTTTCTTGAGGATGGTATTACAGAAATCGCGCGTTGGTTCGTAGCAGGTATCGACCATCAATACATGGTCGCCCGTCTCAACAAAAGAGAGAATGGCGTTAGAGATTGCCGCTGTTCCACAAGGGTAGAGTGCACAACCCGCGCCGCCTTCAACTTTGACCATCGCATCTTGGAACGCAAAGTGGGTTTCGGTGCCACGGCGTCCGTAAAACAGGGTCTTATTCGCACGATTGATGGTTGCTTGTTGTTTCTCCGCAACAGTATCAAAAACGATGGTGGAAGCGCGTTGTACTGGTGGGTTAACCACGCCGTGCGTCCATTTTTTATCTCGCCCGGCTGTGATTAGTGTTGTCTTTTTACCTTCAGACATGAATATTCCTTTATTGAGTCGATTTCTCTTATACCTTTGACCTTCTCAACAAAAAGGAATCTTTGCAAGTCTTTGCTGGCACGACCTTTTAAAGAAGTGGATTGAAGAGGTAGTAAAAACGTTCAAGTACCCGGTTCCGAATGGGTCTCTCTTGCCATTCCACAAGGTCAATGGGGTAAGATTGCTTGATGTACTGTTTCTGTAGATGGTCCATTTGATGCGTAAACTCTTGGTCTTCTACGGCAAGAGAAACCTCAAAGTTGAGCCATAGGCTGCGCATATCCATGTTTACTGTGCCAACAAGACAGAAGAGGTCATCAATCACAACCGATTTGGTATGCAGTAAGCCACCATCAAACTCATAGATTTTGACGCCTGCTTCAAGCAGTTCTGTGTAAAAAGCACGTGATGCCCATTGCACCATCAAGGAGTCATTTTTGTGCGGAATGATAAGCTCAACATTAATGCCTCGCTGAGCCGTTGTTTTTAATGTCTCAGTGAGATCGGCACTCGGCACAAAGTAAGGAGTGGTAATTCTCACTGTGTGTTTAGACTGATGAATTGCGACCGTTAAAACCTGAGAAATGAGGTGATCAGGCATACCTGGGCCTGACGGTACCACTTGAATCGGCAACGGACGTTCTGCCTCAATCAAAGGGCATTCTGGAATACGCGGTAATTCGCGCTTACCGGTTTCCACTTCCCAGTCCCAGCTGTGAATCGCGGACAATACATTGACCGTAGGGCCGGTGACGCGAATCATGATGTCTATCCATTGCCCAACCCCAGAATCTTGCTTGAAATATTTTGGGTCAACCAAGTTCATTGAGCCGGTGTAAGCCACGTCATCATCAATGACAATGATTTTTCGATGCTGCCTAAGATCTAACCTACGTAAAAACATACGCCAGGGCTTAACAGAAAGTGCTTGGCGAACCTCAATACCAGCATCGAGCATCATGGTATACCACGAACTTCGAAAGAAGCGAGGACTGCCCGCAGAGTCTAAGAGCAGCTTAACTTCAACACCACGCTTACGCGCTTGAATGAGCGCACTTGCCACTGCATCAGCTACGCCACCGGGGTGCCAAATATAGAACACCATCTTGATTGAGCTTTGAGCGTGATTAATGTCTTCAATGATGGACTCGAGGATCTCTTCTGGATTGGTGCGCAGGTCTAGGCTGTTGCCACAAAGGGTCGGAATACCAATACGGCGGTTACATAGTTCATCGATTGGAGAGATGTGAACGTCCATGCGCTCTGGAGTGTGCGCCTGACACTCGTTGAGCAAGCTAAACCACTCACCAAAGGGAGTAAACATTTCGCGAGCACGGTCAGCCCGCTTTCTTCCGAGGTTAAGTTCACCGAACATAAAGTAAGAGATCACCCCAACAACCGGGATGATATAAATAATCATCAGCCAAGCGAGCGAAACACTGACGGAACGCCTTTTTAAAACCACTCGGAGAGTCACACCGGCAACTAAAAACCAATAGATTCCGATAAGAGTGAGGGTGAAATAGTGATAAAAAGCGTCCATTTTGGCCTGCGAGCATGAAATACAAAGATCATCATATACTTAAATAAACCGAACCCCAAGCAAGGTCAACAACATACCTTGAGACATAACACAAATTCTTATTTTGGTATGGCGTGGATGAACAGTGCCCAAACAAGCAAAACGAGGTTCAAGTATTGAAGGGGACTCGGTATACTCTGCGCGGCAATGAGTGAGGCCTTATGTTTGATATAGTTTTCGATTCTCCCGAGTTTGTGGTGATCAACAAGCACCCAAATGTTTCAGTACACAAAGATGATGGCGACACCATGCTGGTGGCAGAGGTTGCTCACCAACTAGGTTGTGACGCGCTTTTTCTTGTTCACCGCCTCGACAAGATGACATCGGGTATTCTTCTGCTTGCTAAGACAAGCCAAGTAGCCTCGGAGCTATCCGCTCAGTTTGCCGAACGAAAAGTAGAGAAGTACTACTTAGCCATCGCGGATAAAAAGCCCAAGAAGAAGCAGGGCTTGGTCTCTGGAGATATGACACGCTCTAGACGCTCTGCGTGGAAGCTTAATCCAACCACAGAAAACCCTGCGGTGACTCAGTTTTTCACACAGGCGGCTTTGCCCGGGCAGCGTTTGTTCTTGTGTAAGCCATATACAGGCAAAACTCATCAGATTCGCGTCGCGATAAAATCAGTCGGCTCGGCGATAGTGGGCGACCCTATCTATAATCCCTCGAGTCAATCAGATAGGGGTTATTTACACGCTTACTGTTTAGGGTTTGAGTTTCGAGGTGAGAATCATCGCTTTGTCGTTAACCCAAGTAGCGATAGCTTAGGTGAGCTTTGGCAAGCCCCAGAAGTTATTCAGGCGATCAGTCAGTGGAGCGAACCGTGGGCGCTAACGTGGCCATCACTACCAAAATCAATTACAGGTTAAAGACAACATGCAGTTACAACAACTTACCACTTTTATTTCGACGGTAGAGCAAGCGTTACAAGTCGCTCCAGATGAGGTGCGTAGACTGTTTCATGGTCGCGGACGCAGCTGGGAAGGGTTGGAGCAGATCACCTGTGATTGGCTACAAGGTCAGCTTGTGGTTAGCCTATTTAAAGAAGTCGATGAAGACTTTTTAACGGCACTGCGCGAAACACTCATCACCTTTACCCAAAGCGCAATTTGGAATGAGCGACAAGGGCGCTGTATCTTGCTACAACACCGCTATGAATCGGGCGCGCCTGCAGAAGTTATTTTCGGCGAGCTTGAGTCTCGCCCTGTCGTGGTTGAAAACGGCCTAAAGTATCAATTACACCTTGGCTCAAACCAAAATGCAGGCCTGTTTTTCGATATGCGCCTGGGTCGTGAGTGGGTACAGAACAATGTCAAGCATGCTAACGTACTCAACTTGTTTGCGTATACCTGCGGCTTCTCTGTTGCCGCTATTGCAGGTGGGGCAGACCAAGTAGTGAATCTGGATATGGCAGGCTCTTCTTTGAGTAAAGGCCGAGAAAACCACAAACTCAATGGCCATAATATCCAGCAAGTGAAGTTCATGGCGCATGATATCTTTAAATCTTGGGGAAAAATTAAGAAAAACGGCCCTTACGATATGGTGATTATCGATCCACCTTCATTTCAGAAGGGCAGCTTTGCTTTGACCAAAGACTACAAAAAGATTCTACGTCGGTTGCCAGACCTATTAACCCCTAACGGTAAGGTGATGGCGTGTGTGAATTCACCGGCGGTAGGCAGTGAGTTCATCGTTGATTCAATGCAGGAAGAAGCGCCTGACATTCGGTTTGTCGAGCGTTTAGAGAACCCACCAGAGTTTGCAGATATCGATACCGAAGCAAGCCTTAAAGTGATGCTGTTTGAACGCAACGCTTAAGTCACTTTCAATAAAAAAGCTCGCAGTGTTTGCGAGCTTTTTCGTTTCTGTGGGGGTGTGATTATCAAGGAGAGTTAGTTTACCCAGTCACGAAGATTAAACGTTAATGTATGAATGCCGTTAGTCAGAATCATTTGGTCTTTCGTTAACGTCACATCACTCCATTCCATCAGCGTTTTTGACATCGCTTGCTCGACTTCCATCGCGGCATCTGGACACATTTTCATCGTCATGCCCATTTTATCGATGCGCAGCTGGTTGTTCTTCAGCTCAGCTTGGCCAAAGAAGTTATTACAACCAGCATTACCATTCGCCGTCATGTTCTCGCCAATTTCCAAGCGAGGCGCAACTTCCTTACTATCAAGGTTGATATCTTGGCCATCAATTTGTACCAACTCCCAGTTGTGGTGTTGGAAATCCGTAGCGGTCAATTCCATACTTTCTCCATTACTCTGGCAAGCAGTCAGCAGAACAGGTAGTGTGATAGCTGCAAGCAGTGATTTTGAACTAAGCTTCATAGAATAAACTCCAAAAATACGTGGCGAGACAGCCACTAAGCAATGCATTGAATTGTATGCAATAAAACAGTGTTTTTGTTAGCGCACTGTCATGATTGCATATAGTATAGGTCAAATGTTGCAATGTAATGCGGCTTTGCAGTCAGGAAGGACTTTAGTGATGGAACAACTCGAGTTTTTTAATATCCCCAGCCCCTGTATCGGTGTATGTACTACCGATGAGCGAGGATACTGCAAAGGGTGTATGCGTAAACGTGAGGAACGCTTCAACTGGCTTAACTTCACGCCCAGAGAACAGAAACACATTATTCATTTGTGTCGTCAGCGATATCGTCGCAAAATGGCTAAAAACCAGATAAATAAGCCTCAAGAAGAAGATCCCAACGGAGCACAGGATTCGCTTTTTGATTGACCAGGAGAAGGATCCTCCAGCATGAAAAAGACGCTCAGTCTTGTACTATCGTCATTTAGTTTAATCTCAACACCAAGTTTCGCTTTCAGTTTTACAGACCCCATCGATGGAATGTTCGATATGGGGGAGTATTTGGCCGAAAACGCCTATGGTTTCTTGCCTGTTCCTATCGTCATCACAGAACCAGCTGTCGGTTTCGGTGGCGGTATGTTCGGCGTATTCTTACATGAAAGTGAAGAAGAAAAAGAGCAGAGAAAAAGCAAAGCCCTAAGCTCTGTAGATGGGGGAGCTCAGCTTATACCTCCTGCAGTGACGGTTTTTGGTGGTGCGGCAACAGAGAATGGTACATGGTTCGCGGCCCTTGGACACCGCCGTACTTGGAACCAAGACTCTATTCGATATATGGGTGGTATTGGGTATGGGAACGCGTTGGTTGATATAGGGACGCGGTTTAATGGTGTTTTACTTCCAGACAAAATTGAGACCGATACAGAGGGGTTTGGTGGAATTCAGCATCTACAGTTTAGATTAGATAACACCGATCTATTCTTGGGTTTTTCTCAGACATTCTTTCGTTCAGAAATTACTGTTAATACTGGGTCTAGTCGAATCGACAGAATACTGAGTGATGTATTTGGTGATAGTTCTACGACTTCTGGGCTTGGCATTAGCTTAGAATACGATACAACCAATAGTTTCTTTTTCCCAACCGATGGTATCGTGATAGAAACAGAATACATGTGGTACCGAGATGGGTTTGGTAGTGACTACGATTACGATACATTAGCGTTCAGCGTCACTAAGTTTCAGCCGCTTTCCTCTAAGTTCACTTTAGTAGGGAGTGCTAGTCTCGACTCACTCGCCCAGCGAGATGAGAGCCAGATATTACCCCCACTTGCTAGACCATATATCGATATGAGGGGGATTGCCGCTTACGCTTACCAAGACGATATTACTTCAGTTTTGCAGGCTCAATTGATTTGGCATGTTGACCCTCGCTGGTCAACTTTGGCTTTTGGAGGTGTGGGTAGCGTTGCCGAGAAAGCCTCTGATCTCTATTCGCAAAACGAGTGGGCTTATGGCATTGGCTTCCGTTACCAAATAGCGAGGCGATATGGCCTGCATTTAGGAATGGATTTCGCTTTTAGTGATGACGAAAACGCCTTTTATTTCAATCTTGGATCGGGGTTTTGATATAACAAAGCCCTCAAAACTGAGGGCTTCATGTCAAATTGCTACTAAAGTGGTAATTATCGCTTATTTCATATTCCACATATCACTGACCCAACCGCCAGCACTTTCATCAAAGTGCGCTCCGCTGAAGCGTCCATTGGCTTCAAAGCTGTTGTCTTTATCGGGTTGTTCTTCCATCAGGTGATGAATATAGTCCGCCATAGGGTCGTGCGTATGCACTCCTTGAGTTTTTAAAGCCGCCTCTTTGATCAACTGCAAACGATAAGATGTACTCGCGCGTCTCATAACATTCCCCTGTGTTTTTGTGGACTAGAGAATAAAAATCTAGATGGCGAATATTTAACCGTCAAACGCGTTTTTATACGATTTTGCTCTATTTTCCTTTCAAAATGAACATAAGGCGATAAATTGATGAATGTTCGATGAATTATTTATTATGAATTATTTGTGACTAAGCCTTTTACATTAGTGGTTTGAGGCGACAAAACTGAGCATTTCATCAACAAGGTGAGTATAATCGCGCCAACGCTTTAATTGATGAATGTTTCAAATGCAAGACACTAAAAACTTCACAGAGCTCGTTCAGGCTCGACGTTCAGTTCGCAAATATGATGTGAATGCGGAATTTAACCACGATGATGTACAAAAAGCCCTTGAGCTTGCGCTATTGAGCCCAAACAGCAGTAACATGCAGCTTTGGAAGTTTCACCGAGTGATTAGCAGTGATATTCGCAGCCGAATAGCAGAGTATTGCATGGGGCAAAATGCAGCGAAAACAGCCAATGAGTTAGTTGTTGTGACCACGACACCTGCGTATTGGAAACAAAGAGCAGAGTTGAATGCTCACCAAGTAAGAACAGCTTTTGAAGGACGCAATGACTCGATCGCTAAACGAGCACGAAAATATTACGAAAAGTTAATTCCAACGCTGTACAACAACGATGGGTTGGGCGTTCGCGGCTTGGTTCGTCGATGTTACAGCTGGTGGGTAGGGCGCAATAAACCGATGGTTCGTGAGGTGAGTAAAGCAGACCTACGTGTATGCTTACACAAGAGCACCTCGCTAGCATCAATGACTTTCATGTTAGCAATGCAAGATATGGGTTATGACACATGCCCAATGGAAGGTTTTGATTCAAAGAGAGTAAAATCAGCACTTAGCCTAGCCGATGATGAAGAGATCACGATGATCATCTCGTGTGGGGTTCGAGCCGAAGATGGCATATACAGTGAGAGACACCGAGTGCCACCTTCAGACGTGATCCGACAGTATTAAGCCTTTACTACATCGGCAATGGCTGCACAGCGACTTCTGCATCTGATTTCTCTTCAGAAGTCGCCAATAGAGACTTCGCCGCTCTTTCGAGGTACCACATCTTGTACTGATCATCACACCAAGATTTGTTCAAGTTTCGGCGATTAAACTCTGCGCCGATCGCGACTTTGGTTTGGGTGGTGCTGCGGCCGTAATAAAGGGTTTCACACAGCTGAATGTTGGTCATGTTTTGTGCGTAAACATTCAACGTTGAGCCACGCATGCCGAGCTGTGTCGCTTGATTGTGCGAGCAAGCGCTTAAGGTGATGACCATACCCAGCGCAAGTGTGTTGCGGTTAAACATGTCCGAAATCATTGATTTATCGTTTTATATTCTTGAAGATGACGCATTCTAAACGATTTTTGACTCCAGTTTTATTAATTTGAGGAGATTTAGTTTTGCCATCTGTAACAGCGCTTCGAGATTTTGATCAGAAGCGTCGCCATTTTCGTCTTCGCTACCCCAAACGAGCAAGACCGGTGATTCGGTTTGATGATCAGTATTTTCATGTGAATGAGCTTTCTGAAGGAGGTATTCGCGTCGAAATGCGTCATCCTGAGGTCTACTTCCGTGGCATGACTGTGTCTGGTCGAGTTCGAATGAAAGGGGGAACAAGCATAGAAGTCGAAGGGGAGGTACTGCGTATCGAAGGCAATGAATTGGTGATCAAGTTACTGACTGGCCCTAGCTTTAAAGATATGATGCAACAACAGGGTTTTGTCCGTCGCCACTATCCTCTGTATTTTTCTAAGGGTCAGGAATAAAAGTTATTGGATGATGAAGTAAGGTTGTTTTTTACTCCGAGGATCAAACCTTATGACATTAATTCAAACTGCACCAACGTTTCTACAGCAACATGGCCTTGAGTAGTATTTGGATATGAGCGCCTTCTATGTTAAGTTTATAATAATTAAATGGTTTATTCGGATTGGCATAAACAGGAGCTAGTTTTCGGGTTTTTGTTAATCGAGGTGTCAAGTAAAAAATGGCAGAAAAAACAGCATCAAATAAATACGCAGTCCCTGCTTTAGATAAAGGTCTAGATATTATTGAGTATCTAGCTTCACAAGAATTACCTCGTTCACAAGCGGAAATTGCTACTGCACTGGATCGATCTCCGAATGAAATATATCGTGTCCTTGTTGGGTTAGAAATGAGAGGTTACCTTATCCGAGAGGATCTGTCGGGTAAATACCGAGTTTCTCTAAAGCTATATAACCTGTCCCGCCGTATTAATCCTATAGATAAAGTGAGACAATGTGCCTTACCTTATATGGAGGATTTAGCTTTTGATTCAGGCTGTTCTTGTTATTTGACGATGCTTTACCAAAGCCAAACCATGGTAATAGTGCATGCCTCAAGTCATGAGCCAGTATCACTAATGATTGCAGAAGGCACTCTTATTTCTACTATGTCGACTTGTCCAGGGAAAATACTATTGGCCAACAGTAATGTAGAAGTAAGAGATATGATTTTAGATCGTGACGATTCATACAGTAAAATGTCTCAGGTACGAAAAGAAGCACTGCTTGCCGATTTGGCTTTGATCAGAGAGCAGGGCCATCTGGTTGCACCGAGCCCATTTGTTGCAGGTGTGCAGGATTATTCTACACTGATAGGTCACCCAGAAGGGCTTGTTATCGCGTCATTGTCTATTTCTACAATGCCTACAGTACTCAATGAAGAAGCCGATCAAGAAGAAATTATTAACAAGCTTAAAGAGACTGCGTCGAAAATAACAACTCAGTTAGGTTGTTAATCTATTAGTGGAAAAAGCTTGCCTTAATATATTGGTTGTATGGCAAGCTTGTTTTGGAATGTTGATTTTAAATATTCTTGCAAAATAAAATTTTAGTTTTCTTTGGACCTGGTTGCCAAGCATGAGGTGTATTGGGTGCGAATGAAATAAAGTCACCTTGCTGAAAAGAGATTGCTTCGGTCTCCTCGTTACACGTTATATTACCCGCTACCAGCTTTCCCTCTCCTTCAATAACGTAAGCCATCCACTCCGACTCATCAGCATGTAAAGGGAATTTATCTGCATCTGGTTCGACATCAAATAAAAACATAAATAGCGATGAGTTTTGCATCGAAATACCTTTCCAGCCACGAAAATCTAAAGGCGTAAATTGAGGTAACATGGAAGACTCTAAAGCACTCTTATCAGTCAGCTTAATCATATCTATGAACTTTGACATTGAAATATCCTCTCAAAAAAGAAGAGGCTGAACGCCTCTTCAATTAATGTATCAACTTAACTTACTCAGCGTCCCACATTTCAGGCCAGTAACGGTACACGCAGTGACCGTGTCGCTCTAGACGCTCTTGTGCTTCGGCTAGGTAAGCAAGGCTTTGCTCTTTCGCTTTTTCTTGATTGCCAACCAACAGCACGTAGTGGTTGTTTGCTAGTTCATCACCTGAGCTGTCCTTCAGTGAGAGCTTCACTTCAAACTCACCCTCTGCATCAGCTGGAATAGGCCATGCAATTTCACTTAAGTTCACAGCGCAATCCAGGCCTACATCCTGAGTTAATGAACCGCTAGCCACCTCGTTGCCTTGATATAGAATGCTCCAATTTAGGGTTGTGCCTTCGAACGTGTATTGGTGATCATTGACGATCCATAGATTACCGTTGAATGTTTTGCCTGCATCCCAGCGACGTTTTGAAAACTCTAAGCTTGGTAGTAGAGGTTGGTAAGTGCGTTTTAGGTAGTCAAAACTGATTTTCTTCTCACCATAGAAATCCACCACACCCCATTTAATATCTGGTACGTGTGTAATGAAATGACACAGCGCGACACCGCTCATCTTCGGTTTACGACGTCGATAGGTTTCTAAAGCAAACTGAATAACAGTGCCTTGAGCGATTTGAGTTGCTTCGACAAACTCTTCCAACGAACCCATTTTGTAATCATTGAAAACTTCAAAGTTAAGGTTCTTTAGAATATCGATGTCTGCCCAGTGATAAGCCCAACTTGGCCCCATAGGCCACAGTTCATCTTCTGGGATAAACTTCTTCAAGCTAGCAATTGATGGCGCAGAGGCCGCGGTTAGTTCCGGAATAATACAGCAGTCTAAAGCTGGGTAATATTCTTCCATAAACTCCGCACCACCTTGGTAGTAGTGCTCATTTGCGTGAATGGACTCATGTGCTTTAAAGCCCATATTTTGTGCCGATTCAGAGCTTAGTGGTGAAGCAAGTCCGTAAGGTACATCAGTGAGATCCGCGACGGATTCCCCAATCACCTCCATTAGGCGCTTGTTTCCACTCTCTTCGTGCGCACCAGAGAAGAATACCTCCTCACCGCCCATCCAGAAGATATTTGAAGGGTGGTTGCAGCGCTGTTTCACCGTCTCCGCACATTCATGCAGAACACCTTCGATGAACTCTTCGTCTTCTGGGTAAGCTTGAGTAGCAAGGGTAAAGTTAGTCCAAACAGTGATACCTAACTCATCACATAGACGGTAGAAATCTGGGATTTCAGGCGGGTGCCAACCGAAAATACGCAGGTTATTGATATTGGCTTCTCGAACCATCTGAACACGTTTTTCATACTTTTTAAGGCTGTTTTGGCCGTATAAGAATGACGGCTGACCGCCCCAACAAGCAGACCGTAGGAAATGGCGTTTGCCATTAATGAAGAACGTCCATGGGAATTCTGCTTCATCACGGGTGTAACCAGGGTTAAAGTCCATCTGAACTTCACGCAAGCCAATGGTTTCTTGCGCACGATCCAGCTCAGTATCTCCTTGCTTGATAATGGCATCAAGCAAGTACAGGTTTTGGTCGCCCATATCCCATGGCCACCACAGTTTTGCTTGATCAACCTCAATCACCGCTTCAACGGTGTGCTCACCAGGTTGAACGATTAGCGTTGTTTCTGCAAAGTAATCTTGAGTTTCACAGTTTTTACCACGAAGGTGAGAAACAACGTCTATCTGTTGTTCGGTCTCCATGTGGTTGAATACAGCAAACTGCGCTTTGACAGTCGCTTTTGTCTCGCTTGCCACTTTCACATCCGTACGAATATTTTTGACACGGACTTTTTCAGTTGCCTCGACACGAACTGGGCGCCAAATACCGAAAGGGACTAGACCAGAGAAGTAATCACCTGAGAAGTTAACTTTTTTACCGCCACAATTTCGGTAGTTCTTCGGCGGTGGATCGAGTTTTACCATCAGCATGTTTGAACCATCACGCCAGTTGGCAAAGCTTGCCGCTTTGGTGATGTCGAACTCAAACTCAGAGAACATGCCCTCATGGCGACCCAGATAGTGACCGTTTAGCCAAACTTCACAACTATAATCCACACCTTCAAAAACAAGGCGGATCTTCTTGCCTTTCATCTCCGTTGGCAATGCAAAACGGCGGCTATACCACCATTCGTACTCGGCTGCCCATTTCGCACGATGCATGTTACGACCAAAGTAAGGGTCGTCAATTTCATTTGCGCGGTACAGGTCGCTATAAACATCGCCAGGAACTTTAGCAAAGTTCCAACTAAAGTGTGTGCCTTGGTATTCAGCAGGCAATAGGTGCAGACCTTCTTTGACGCCCTGACCTGGGCGCATTCTTTCCATCTGCCAGCGTTCTCCACTTAAATCTAGATTAATGCGTGTCATTTCTGTTCTCCATAATTGTTGTAAATATGATATTCATATATAAATGAAACATTCAAATGGAAATTTGACTTAAATCGTAATTGGTGATCCACCTCTCACAGAGCCCAGTTTGAGACGAAATTGGGACAATGTGACTAAAAAGTGGTCAATGTCACGTTTCTAAAATTGAATCTTGTTGTCTATTGACTATCAGTGATGTTTGCAATTTTAATTTAAATATAAATTGAACATTCATATATGGAAAGTTAGATGATTACACTCAAAGGCATTACTTGGAATCACACCCGTGGCTTTACGCCTATGGTTGCAACAGCACAACGTTTTGAAGAACTCAACCCAGATGTTCGTATTGTGTGGGAGAAACGTTCTTTACAGGCTTTCGCAGATGAACCAATTGATAAGTTAGCTGAACGCTATGACTTGTTGGTTATTGATCACCCTTGGGCTGGCTTCGCTGCTAAAACGGGTGTTATTGAGGCGTTGGATAACATCTTACCGGCAGAGTTTTTGCAAAATCAGGCTGACAATTCAGTGGGTCACTCTCATGTAAGTTACGGTTACAACAATAAGCAATGGGCGCTAGCAATGGATGCAGCGACGCCAGTTGCTTCAGCTCGCATGGACTTGCTTAAAGAATTAGGCAAAGAGATGCCACAAACCTGGGATGATTTAATGGAGCTTGCACGTAAAGGTCTGGTTGCAGTTCCGTCAATACCCCAGGACACGCTTATGAATTTTTACATGCTGTGCTGTACGCTTGGTGAAGATCCATGCGTGAGTGATGAGTTTGTTGTTAGTGACGAGATTGGCATCAAGAGTTTAGAGATGTTACGTGAGCTCTCTCGTCACCTTGATAAGCGATGCTTTGATTGGAACCCAATTAAAGTTTACGAAGCCATGACCCAGAGTGATGACTTTGCTTACTGTCCTTTTGCTTATGGCTACGCCAACTATGCAAAAGCGAGCTATGCTCGCAAGCTTTTAAAATTTGCAGACACGGTTGATCTCAATGGTAACGGCCGCTTAATTACGACTTTGGGCGGTACGGGATTTGCCGTGTCTGCAAGCTCCAAGCATAAAGATATTGCGGCAAAATATGCAGAGTTTGTTGCGAATCCTGAAATGCAGGCAAACTTCTTTATTGAGTTTGGTGGCCAACCAGGTCACAAGGATGCATGGCAGAGTGAATTTGCTAATCAAACATCAGACGACTACTTCACCGATACGATGCCAACGTTAGAGCGCGCATTCCTACGTCCTCGCTATCATGGTCACATGTACTTCCAAGATCATGCTGGTGCGCCAATTCGCGAATACCTAATGAATGGAGGAGATGCAAAGAAAGTACTGGCACACCTAAACGAACTCTATTTAGCGTCGAAGGAAGTGACACTATGAAAAGACCTCTAGAAGGGGTAACCGTATTGGAGTTCAGTCAGTATATGGCTGGACCCTATGCCGGATTACGCCTCGCTGATCTAGGTGCCAGAGTGATAAAAATCGAGCGCCCTAAATACGGTGACTCTTGTCGCCAGCTAGCGACAAAAGGCATGTGGGCAGATGGTGACAGTGTGCTTTTTCATACGGTTAACCGCAACAAGTCATCTTTTGTGGCTGACCTAAAGAACCCGGGTGATATTGAAACCATCAAAAAGTTAATCACTCAGGTAGATGTAATTACACATAATTTCCGTCCTGGAATTATGGCTCGTCTTGGCCTTGATTACAGTACCGTTGTGCAAATCAATCCAAACCTTATTTATGCTGAAGTCAGTGGTTATGGTGAAGAAGGCCCCTGGAAATACAAACCAGGACAAGACCTACTTGCGCAAGCTATGTCGGGCCTAACTCACCTTAGCGGTAATCAAGAGCAACCGCCAATCCCGTTTGGTGCAGCTGTCGCTGATATGTTGTGTGGGACGCACTTAGCACAGGGCATTCTTGCCGCTCTCATCAAAAAACGTCGCACCGGTAAGGGGAGTAAAGTCGAAGTCAGCTTGATGGAATCCGTGGTGGACTTCCAGTTTGAAGGTTTGACCGCTTATCTTCATAACTCTGACTTCGCTCCTGTCCGCAGCGAGCAGTCTAATGCACATGCATATCTTGGCGCACCTTATGGTATCTACAAAACACTCGATGGCTATATCGCTCTAGCGATGGGAGAAATGGAGCGTCTTGATAGAGCATTTGATGACCAAAGACTTAAACCCTGGGTTGAGGGTGAGTTGTATTTTAGTCATCGAGATGAAGTGAAGGCCGTGATAACGGAAATTTTGGCAGAGAAGGGAACTCATCATTGGCTAACAAGATTAGAACAGGTTGGCTACTGGTGCTCAGACGTGTACGACTACGACAAACTCACACAGAGCGAAGCCTATCAAGCCCTGGATATGGAACAAGTGATTGCTCGCTCAGAAGGCACCCAAATCCGTACCACTCGCTGTCCAATTCATATTAATGGTGAAACGTTAACGTCAAATAAAGCCGCGCCGCGTCTAGGCGAAGATACTAAAGCGATTGCTGAGGAGTTTGGACTATGAGCTTACCTTTAGAGGGTATTACGGTTTTGGATTTTACTCAGCTACTGTCGGGTCCAAGTGCTTCATTGAGACTCGCTGATCTTGGCGCTCGAGTCATTAAGGTTGAGCAAAAAGGCAAAGGTGACTTGTCCCGTCACCTTTATGGTGAATCTTATCGCGTGCACGGTGAATCGGCATTTTATCAGGCGATCAATCGCAATAAAGAAAGCATCGAACTAGATCTGAAAACATCCAAACAAGACATCCAATTGGTTCAAGAGTTGATTAAAAAAGCAGATGTACTCTTACACAACTTTCGACCGCAGGTAATGGAAAGACTGGGCTTGAGTTATGAACAAGTAAAGGCTCTCAATCCAGCTCTAGTGTATGGCTCTATCTCTGGTTACGGTCAAACAGGTCCTTGGAGTTTCAAGCCAGGTCAAGATTTGCTGGTTCAAGCATTATCTGGTCTTGTTTGGCAAACCGGCAGCGATCAAGATGGCCCAGTCCCAATGGGCTTGGCTTTGGCGGACATGTTTGCTGGTGGTCAATTGGTTCAAGGTGTCTTGGCTGGGCTAGTGAGTGGTGAAGGCACTTTAGTGGAAGTGAGTATGCTAGAGGCTATGCTTGATTTCCAATTTGAGCCACTGACTTTGTACTATCAAGACGGCGAACCCGTTACCCGAGGAGACGTCAATGGTGCGCATCCATTGGTGGCCGCGCCTTATGGTTTATATAAAACCCAAGATGGCTATTTAGTATTAGCAATGGGATCGATTTTAACACTTGGTGCACTGTTTGAGTCGCAAGAGTTATTGGCTTTTGATGACCCGAGTGTTTGGTATACCAAGCGTGATGAAATCAAATCAGTGCTTAAAGCTTTGCTACTCACCAATACGACCCAGCATTGGTTATCTATTCTAGAGCCTGCAGACATCTGGTGTGCTGAGGTATTTAACTGGGAACAGTTGCTAGCTCACGATGGGTTCAAGGTATTAAATCTATTGCAAACCGTCACTAATGCGAAAGGTGAACAGTATCAAACGACTCGTTGCCCGATTCGTATCGATAGTGAAGTTTATACGAACAATAGAGCAGCTCCTTTGCTAGGTGAGAACACAGCGAAAGTTCGCGCAGAGTTTACCTTAATTGAAGAGGAGGTATACAGCTAATGGACAATCAATGGGTGCAATATCATCAAGAAGATCGGGTAGGGGTCATTACTCTCAATAGAGCGAAAGCGAATGCGTACGATCTTAATTTTGTCATTCAGTTCGGCGAAGCATTGGCAAAGGCGGAAGCGGATACACAAATCAACGCCGTAGTAATTAAAAGTGGTGTCGAGCGTTTCTTTTGCGCGGGCGCAGACATCAATGCATTTCAGCAAAACTCAACCAAAGATAACCAAAAGATGGTCGATCAAGCACGTCGAAACATGGCGGCAATTGAGGCCAGCAATAAGATTTATATCGCACAAATATCGGGTCATACCTTAGGTGGCGGTCTAGAAATCGCGATGGCGTGTGACCTACGTTTTGCCGCTAAAGGTGGCTATTGGTTTGGCCTACCAGAGATAAAATTAGGTCTTATACCGGGTAACGGTGGTACTCAGCGTCTAGTGCGTTTGGTGGGATTAAGTCGAGCTTTAGAGCTGCTAGCGACAGGCGACAGCTTTACGCCAGAGCAAGCAGCAAGTTGGGGCGTTGTTAACCGACTTTACGAAAAAGAAGAGCTCAATGAGCAAACTCATGTGTATGCACGAACTCTATCTGAAGGGGCTGGTCTTGCTATTGCGGCGACGAAGAAAGCGTTAAGGCAAGGTATAGAGCTGTCATTGGCAGATGGTCTCAAAAGGGAGCAGGAGTTAGTGGATGGCCTCTACAACACGCACGATGGTCAAGAAGGTTTCAATGCCTTTGTAGAAAAGCGTGAACCGGAATTCTTAGGAAAATAACAAAGAGATAATAAAAATGATTCATAACGTGAAACACTACCCTTGCTTTATTCATGGCGAATGGATAAACGCATCTAATAACAAGACATTTGAGGTCACTGACCCTTCAACTGAACAAGTATGGGCAACGGTTCCGGATTGTACTCGGGAAGACATAGAGCGTGCTATGCAGAGTGCAAAAGAGGCACAAATCTCATGGCAGATGTTGTCCGCAATTGAACGTGGTCGATATATTCTTCGACTCGTTGAAGTGCTTAAACCCAAAAGAGAGCACTTTGCAAAATTATTGGTTAGAGAGCAAGGTAAAACTCTTGCAGAGGCGTATGGGGAATTCGATGATACGCTGAATTATCTGACCTATTCAGCTGAAGCTGCACGTCGAATTCAGGGTGAAATCTTTCCATCTGATGCGCCTAATGAGCAGATTTACATCAACCGCGTCCCTTATGGGGTGACTCTGGGTTTGTGTGCCTACAATTACCCACTAGCATTGATTGGTCGCAAGATTGGCCCAGCTCTCGTGACGGGCAATACGATGGTTCTTAAAGCGCATGAAGCGACACCGGTAACGGCTTCAGAATTCTGTAAGGCAGTAGAAGAGGCAGAATTCCCCGCTGGTGTGATTAACCTGGTGAGCGGGGCTGGTATTGATGTGAGCTCACAGCTGGTGACCCACCCAATGACACGCCTTGTCTCACTCACGGGCAGTACTCGCGCTGGTCAAGCGATTTACAAAGCATCATCAGAAAATGTATCGGGATTGGTACTAGAGCTTGGCGGGAAAGCGGCATTTATTGTGTTAGCCGATGCTGACATTGACAAAGCTGCAGAGGCCGCAGTGATTTCTCGTTACGCTAACTGTGGACAAGTCTGTATTTGCAATGAGCTGGTTCTCGTTGAAGCTTCTGTCGCAGAGGAGTTCACGCAAAGAGTGATAGAGAAAGTGCAGAAAATTAGAGTAGGTGACCCGATGACCGATATCGACATGGGCCCTAGCGTCACCCAGCAAGGTTTGGACCGTGTTGCCTCTATGATTAAAGAGTCAGTAGCGATGGGTGCCAAACTAGCCATTGGCGGTGGTCGCCCTCAGGGGGAGCAGTTTGAGAAAGGCCACTGGTTTGAACCAACAGTATTAACGGGCGTTACGTGTGATATGCCGGTCGCAAAAGAGGAAATGTTTGCACCAGTGATGCCAATTATCGCGGTAGACAATTTTGATGAGGCGCTTGAGATTGCGAATGACCGCGAAGATGGTTTGTCTTCTTACATCTACACGCAAAATGTGAATCGTATTATGCAAACCATTAATCACCTTGAAGTGGGTACTGTGTTTGTAAATCGCCAGATCACGGGCAATGTACAAGGCTATCATTCGGGGCAAAAACGCAGTGGCGTGGGTGGTGAAGACGGCATTCACGGTATTGAGAACTACTTACAAAAACGCGTAGTGTACTGGAGCTATGACGCTTAAGAAGACGGAGTTCTCCTCGGCTGAATAGTTGGGTCTGTACCCTAGTCTAAATTGATAAATTACCCGCCCAACGGAAGAGGGCGGGTAATCATTGATTATACTTATTCAGTATGGAACTGCTCACAAGCAATCATCGTATTCTCGATTAAGCTTGCAACCGTCATCGGGCCCACACCACCTGGTACTGGTGTAATGAAGCTCGCATTGTCTTTGGCTGCATCATATTCTACGTCACCCACCAGAGAGCCATTCTCTAAACGGTTGATGCCGACATCAATAACCACTGCGCCTTTCTTAATCCAAGCGCCCGGAATAAAGTTAGGCTTACCAACAGCGACAACAACAATATCGGCTTGTCGTACATGACCTTCTAGATCTTTCGTAAAGCGGTGACAAGTCGTTGTTGTACAACCTGCAAGTAGTAGCTCTAACGTCATTGGACGACCAACAATGTTTGATGCCCCCACGACAACCGCGTGCTTACCACGAGTCTCGATGTTGTAGCGTTCAAGAAGGGTAATAATGCCTTTAGGGGTACAAGAGCGTAATTTTGGAATACGTTGCGCTAGACGACCTACGTTATATGGGTGGAAGCCATCCACATCTTTCTCTGGCGTGATGCTCTCAAGCACTTTCGTATCATCGATGCCAGCCGGAAGCGGCAGTTGAACAAGAATACCGTCAATTTCCGGGTCTTGGTTAAGCTCTTCCACCAACGCAAGTAATTCTTGCTCGGTTGTCGTTGCTGGAAGGTCAAAAGATTTAGACACAAAACCTACTTCTTCACATGCACGGCGCTTACTACCTACGTAGACTTGTGAGGCAGGGTCTTCACCCACAAGCACGACAGCAAGACCAGGTGCTCGTAAACCCGCATCAAGACGTGCCTTTACGCGTGCACCCACTTCCGAGCGCACAGTTTGAGAAATCAGCTTTCCATCAATATTTTGAGCAGACATGACATTCCTTTCGATTCTTAGGTCATATATCGCCGGGTATTGTCGCAGATCTATTTGATAACATCTATAGGCAAACGTTTGCGTTGTGTTAAAAAGCAACACTCAAGCAATTCGTGATTTAAAATTAAGCACTTGATTAGTAAAGTTGAACAAAGCCGTTGATTTACGTAAATCTCGCCTTATACTACTCCCCTGTAGCGCGCCCTTAGCTCAGCTGGATAGAGCACGTCCCTTCTAAGGATGTGGTCGTAGGTTCGAATCCTACAGGGCGTGCCATTTATTCGATAAAAGCCCGCTAGCTCAATGAGTTAGCGGGCTTTTCGCTTTTCTGTGGTGCCTCTGTGGTGCCGCTGAAATTTAATTTCAGCAAATTTCGTTAAACTTGGCCGCATTTCTATTCTTCGTTATTTTCGAATCGTTGTTCAATCCTTGCACGCTTGCTTCATCTATACAAAATGATATTGTCTACTGTAGAGTATATACGTAACCAGTTGCATGGAGTGCATTGTGGTCGGTTTAAGCAGGAAGCAAAAAGACGAGTTGAAGAGTATTGGGCTTGATGAGAGCCAAGTTCAAGCATGTTCACGCGTTCTTACCCAGATTCCATCTGAGATGGACCTCAAGGCAATTAAGCGCCTTTCTAAGATACTAAATCAAGCCCAATCAACATTTGATCACATCAGGGAAGCTGACCCGCATTTCTACGGTGAAATAGAACAGCAACTTCATAAAAAAATGGAATGGTCTGACACGTTATTTAGCAAGATATCTGAAACTTTGGAAGATGTTCATGAGCAGAAGCAAGGTGTCTATGTTTCAGAGTTAGATCTTTTCACTAGTAAACAAGTTGTTCGAGTTACGACCCCGAAAAGCAGAGACTATCGTCGCTATGAAGCGCTTACAAATTTGTGGTGTAGCTGGGGCAAGGCAGTAAAGACATCAAAAGAATCTGAGTTCCTTTCCTTCTTAACAATCTGCCTCAAGGGTGGATTTTCATTCGATGGAGTTGCAAGTGTTAGGACACACTTCCGAAGGTATTTTCTAGGACAAACAATAGACATAGCATCGGAAGGCAACAAAGATGACAATCTTGATATGTTAGGGATCGAAATAAAGTTGAAAAATGGTAAAGCAAGATCAGCAGTTCTAACGGTTCCCAAATTGAATAACCTGTCGAAAGATATACGAAAGCTCATGAACAAGCGCAGTTAATTACTCTCTAACGCAAAATTTAGAATGAAGGAAGCAAACTGATGTTGATACCGTTTGGACTAAAGAATGGTAAATACTTTGATGTAGGAGAAGTGGAACGAGGAAGGGCATGTGGGTGTGTCTGTCCAAGTTGCAAACAGAATCTTGTAGCTAAAAAAGGGCCGAATCCTGACAAGATGATCCATCATTTTGCACATGACAAAAAAGTAAAGGACGAAAAAGGGAATCCAATCGAATGTAAATATTCATTCTGTGTTGTCGCTAGGCTTGTAATCAAGCAGTGCTTTAAAGAGCTCGAACAGTTTGAGGTACATCTACCTGATTGGAAGTCAAATTTAACTAAGGAAGATAAATACGGTAGAGAAGTTAATGTTTCAGGATATGTAACTAAATCACAAAATCTAGTCATTAACAATTTTGAAGTTGAACCCTCTGGACACTATAGTGAACTAGACATTCTTTGCCGAATAAATGGCTATGAGATTGGTCTTCATTTCAACTACTCAAACCGACAAATCGGCCATAATTATAGACGGCGACATGACGCTTCAATCGTCAGTATCGACTTAGAGCCTTTGCAGGCGCTCTATGCTAGATTCGAACACAAGGCTCATGATTCTTTTAAATCATTTGTAATGGAATACGTATTGAAGACTGGAAATAGATATTGGGTTGCCCACGCTCGATATGCTTCGGTGCATATAAAAATGAAAAACAGACTCAGGCATTTAGTAGAGCAATCGAACCAAAACCCACCGATGGTAAAGCCTAAGCAAACTGCTGTAGGGGTTATTAAACGTAAGCCCTATAAACATAATTTGCGTAAAGCGGAACCAGAACAAATGAGAAAGCCTGGTCAGAAATGTCTACGGTGCCGTAACAATAAAGCGGATTATGTAGATAATCTGATATGTGCAACGTGCTTACAAACGTTTTACAGGGAAGGAGTCTTCCACACTGGCTCAATTAAAAAAATAGTAATGGAAACATGTCTCGATTAGGGACTACAGAAGCTGAGAGAAACTGGAGTACTTTAGTTTGAATTAAGTCAGTTCTAAGCTGTATTGAATCGTAATCGTTAGGGTGGAGAATAAAAAGCTGTCTTGACATAAGTATATGATTTTATGTGCTAAATTCTAATTTGTCACTTCACGTTCTGAATGTTGCTGCTGCTCACGTACAATCGAAGCTTATCCTGTTAGCATAAAGATAAATCAAGAAGCATGAACTGGGCTAAGCATGATACTAAATAGATTGATAAATATTAATTACAAAAGTGCAAGATATACTGAGATTGAAATTCAGAACAATACTCCTACTGTGTTAATAGGGGAGAATGACTGTGGAAAAACAACATCGCTTCAATCAATAAAATTTTTGCTTGATCCAAAGTTCAAGATAAATGTACCAAACTCACAATCAGAAAAATCAGACTTGTGTCATACAAGCTTAAGCGACTTGGAAATAAATAGTCATTTAAAAGAACTTAGGTTGCCATCTATATGTGAGGATTCAATTTCTAGAAATAGTGTATTGATTTTGGGAAAGTTTGCTATTGAGGGGTTTGAGTTTGATGCTGATAGTGATTGTTCATCGCAGCTAAAGTATATACTTGAGCATAATAGTGAACTAGTTATCGCTCGACTTTTTAATGTCAAGGATGGTAGTGATGAGTTTTATTATATGGTTGAACAACCTGAAGATAAAGTACTATCTGATTTGTTTGAACTCAATGATTCAAAACTAAACAATGCTATGAAAATTTACAATCCAGATAGTATTAATTTAGAAAATGATAATGGTAAAGGTAAGCACTCTATATATGAAAAAGTAAGGTCAATCATAAAGACGGTAGATACTAGTGTTAGATTTTCTCTTGTTCCAGCAAAAAAAATCAAAGAGGATTTGAAAGTATTTCCCATATACAGTTACCTCAGTTGGGAAGGCTCACTTGATGGTATTACAACTGCTGCGAAAAGCATTTTAGATAATGCGATCTCTGAAGAAATAGAAAAAGCAGAACGAACATCCAAAGAGTTAAGTCGAACAGCGCAAGAAAAGATTGACCAAAGGCTAAATATGTTGGGAATTCAAAAAGAAGTCGCTAGTATAGAAGAGGTAAGTGCTAAAGTAGGTTTTGAACTAAAGTCTCAATTGACAGATTTGTTTATCAAGAAAGCAACTTCAGTGGATCCTATTCATATTGAAAACCAAGGCGAAGGAGTTAAGCGACAAATATGGTTTGCACTTTTAAAGCTACAATCAGACTTAGGTAGACTGAAGGAAACTAATAAAAGGTATATATGGTGCTTTGATGAGCCTGAAACGCACCTACATCCTAAGGCACAAAGAGAATTTATTTCAACACTTCGAGATTTGGCATTACAAAATTTTCAAATAATTGTAAGTTCTCATAGTACAATATTCGTGGATAGTTCAAGTTTAGAAGATATTAGATCGTTTGATATGGTTAATTCAAATACTAATATTACTACAGTTCGTAGTGTTGGGGACGTGCATGAAAGCTTAGGTGTTCAAAATAGCGATATACTATTCTATAACAAGTTTATTGTAGTTGAGGGTGATACTGAAGAAGGACTAATACCAATACTTTACGAAAAGATTGTAGGTACAGCCATCAATAAAGATGATGTTAAAATAATAAATATGGGTGGTTGTGGAAACAAGCAACTGGCTGATGAAATATTGACCGAGATATTTACTGGGTTTTCAGATCGAAATGACAATTACATTTTTATCTTAGATAATGATACAGGTGTTGAGTCTGGTAACCAAGTGTATAAAGTAGGTAGGCAGGACTTAGAAGATACAATTCCGACTTATGTTTGGTTAGAAATTGCCTATGAAATATTTGGAGATTCACTAGTTCTAGATGCTGCAGAGATAGATGAGCTGAGAGATGGTATCCCAACTATGGAGCAAAATAATTGTTGCTCCAACTCGCAAAAAATGGCAGGCAAGTTGAAAGCATATATATATAGAAAGTTAACGGATAGTGATAATCAACATATGATATCAATGTGGATGGATAAAGGTAAAGAGTGGGGTGTAACTATTGGAAATAAGATAAAAGTAGATGATATTCCATTGCCAATTAAGCAAGCTATTGAGAGTGTGAAATAATAGTTATGTACAGTTTTGATTGCCTTAATGATAAAGAGTTTGAAGAGTTGGCTAATGATATTGTTGAGGTAGTATTTGGAATTAGAATAGAAAGATTTAAGCAGGGGCCGGATCAAGGTATAGATGGGCGCTTTTACATTTCCAACGAACAGAATGTAATTGTACAGTCTAAACACTACCAGAAGAGTGGTGTAACTAAGCTAATTAATCATTGTAAAAAAAGTGAATATAAAAAAGTTCATAATCTAAACCCTAATAGCTACGTCTTTGTGACCTCTGTTTCTTTATCACCAAAAAACAAAGAAGACCTAGTTAAAATATTTTACCCATACTTGAAATTAACAGATGTTCTAGGTTTTGATGAGTTGGTTAGCGTACTCAATAAAAATCCGGATATAGTTAGAACCCACTATAAGCTTTGGATCAATAGCTCAAATGCACTGTTTAACACAATTAATAATGATATCTACGTTAACAATAAATGGTTAATAGATGATATAAAAAGTAAAACGGGTCTATATGTAATAACTCAAAATCATACTAATATAAAAAATGCAATTGAAAGTAATAATTATGTCATAGTCACAGGAGAGCCGGGTATTGGTAAAACAACGATATCCAAATCGATTTGCCTTGAATATATAGTCGACGGATATGAATTGGTTAATGTTACTTCGACTATCAAGGAGGCGATGAGATTATATAAAGAAGGAGAGCGACAGGTATTTTATTATGATGATTTCCTAGGTTCTAACTTCTTGGAATATTTCGAAGGCAAAGAAGACTCTGATATCATCAGTTTTATAAATGCTGTAAAAAGAGATGACACAAAAAAGTTCATTCTAACATCTAGAACAAATATATTTAATCAAGGCGTTTATATTTCAAGTAATTTTAGAGTTAGAAAAATTGACAAAGGGAGTGTTGTTAATGTTCAAAAGTATACAAAGTTAGAAAAAGCTAGGATTTTGTACAATCACCTCTATTTTTCTAATTTGGATCTGTCAAAAGTTGAAGCGGTTTTCGAAAATGGAAAGTACCATTCAATAATAAATCATAAAAACTTCAACCCACGTCTAATTGAGTTCATAACCGACTCTGAAAGGTTAGTTGATGATATCGATTATTTGTCTTTTGTGGAATCAGTGTTGACAGATCCCAGTGACATATGGAGTCATGTTTTCGATTGCCAGATTAATAACTTGGATAGAGTGTTTGTATATATTGTTTGTCTTTCTGATAAAAATATCGAAGAGAGCATTATAAAATCCAGGTGTGAAGAATATTTTTTAGAGTCTAAATGGACCTTTGATGATAATTGGTTTGATAAATCTAGACGAACTGTGGTAGGTTCTTTGTTAAATCGAATTATATATAAAGATGGTATAAGGTACGAGTTATTTAACCCATCTATTAAAGACTATGTGATAAGGGTTCTAATAAATAATTTGAAGGTGTTGGAAAGATTAACCATCACAACAAACAACCCTAGTGAAATCGATGGTATGCTTTATCATTGTAGAGCAAGTGTTGACCGGTCTTTGTTCTATAGCCGATTAATCACAACGTTGACTAACAAGAGTAACTTTGAAGAATATTATGATTTATTTATTGTAGCGTATTACCATCTTTATGCATATAGTGAAGGTTACTCTATTTATACATCTAAATTTCTTTATGTGATAGAAAGTGATAAATTTAGTACAAAAGTTATTGATCGAGTAATTTTTGTATTTAAGCATTTCATTCAAGAGGATGTTGACAAATTAGACTGGAACAAGTATCTAGGGATTGTTCTAACTAAGTGTAATAGTTATGAAATACTCGCAGAATTTTCTTCAGTTATTCATGATCTTGAAGAAAATGAATTTGATTTAGATGTCAATCTGATTGATTCATATCAAGAGTATGGCGTGGATATTGCTCACGACGAAATTGATAATTATGTTAGCTCTGAGCTGTCATTCTATGATGATATCGATGATCAAATATTTAGTCTGGTAGACAAGTTTTTGGACCAATTTGAATATCCACTAGAAGTTTCTTCTTATGATTTGCTTTCGTCTGTAGACAGAAATAGTATCCTGATCGATAGAATGCATGATGAACAGGATTATTTCACTACACGTGAGGTTAAAGAAATAGGAAGCCAGCGAGAAATTAGTGATTTATTTACTAAGTACTGGTAGCGCTCGCAGGTTGTTGCCAGAATTTATAGTTATATATTGTGTGTTCATGGGTCGAGAAAATGCAATACGTTTGCATCATAATGGTTAATAGTGTTAATTTCAATTTCGAAGATAGTATTTTGATCCATTATAGTAATAAACAGAGACAACTGTTACTTCTAACAAGATTATCTAATTACCGATGTCGAATGTTAGTCGATTTTTAAAGGCGCTTTTAAAGTGATTTTTTACTGTTTGAGGCTTTACTCAACATAACTGTTTATGAATTAGGAGCTTTGTCTGATTTGGTCAAGTGTACTTTAGTGTACCTAAACCTGTCTCATAGCTCTGATAGCAACATTGTGGTTAAATTGCGGTCACTATATGTCTCTGATTTGTGGATTTAAGTCGTTCACTAAAGTGCACTGCTTGCAGGAATATTACTGATTTCAAACTCCTTCATAGCTCCGCTTAATTTGCATTTCTACCAAGCCGTTCCCATCTCACCCATTGGAAGTAAAGGCCTCACAGTGTTTTAGTCATGCATCTAACAGAAAATCCGTTCCCCTAATCGAATTGCTGTTAAACCTCTTAGTTCGTAATCTTTTTTCATCCAATCCGGATCATAACAGTATAGGAAGATTAAGAATGAACAACGTAGAAAACTCAAAGTTTGGAAGCAAACTAAACCGTAAACTGGCAGCAGAGTATTTAGGAGTAACTGAAGGAACACTCGCGGTATGGGCATCAACAGGACGCTATAGCCTACCGTTTGTCAAAGTTGGCCGTAAGGTGTTTTATACACTAGCCGACCTTGATGCCTTTCTAGAAAGCCGTGTTCAAACTCAAACAGCATAAGGAGCAGGTATGGAATGCATCGCTGAAGGGATTGACCAGCCTAATGAAAACACTAAGCCGAACTATCCTGATTTGGATGCTAGGTTTAACCCATTGCCCACATCAAGGAACTTGCAAGCGCTGTTATCAAGCAACCGAATCGATGTAGTAGTGAACAAAATGAACATGGAAGTGGAGCTATTTGTAGATGGACGAATGCTAAATAAAACCGCCGAGCAAAAGCGAAGTTTGTTGATCGATGTTTGTCTTAGAGGTGGATTGAAGAAGGAGATTCTAACTGATCACCTAATGTCATTGGCAGAGAATAACAGCTACCATCCTTTTGCCAACTACCTCGAAGAAAGCGGTTGGGATGGAAAGGACCGCATAGGTATTTTAATTGAAGCTATGAACGCGAAGGATAGCGAGTTAGCATATTGTGTGATGCGAAAGTTCTTCATTGCCGTTGTGGCATCAATATTTGAAACGCCATTTAGCTCAAAACTCATCCCTGTACTTCAAGGTGGGCAATCATTCAGGAAGACTGCATTTATTAAACGCTTTGCTTCCGTGTTTGAGGGAGCTTTCCTAGAAGGGCAGGAGATTAACCCTGATTCCAAAGATTCAGTAATAAGCTGTATCAATAGTCTGATTGTTGAGTTGGGTGAGCTAGAGCGTACGTCCCGCAATAGCCAAGGTAGTCTAAAGGCTTTTATTACCAAAGAGGTTGATACAGTTAGACCACCCTATGGTGCAAAAGATATTAAGAAACCTCGACAAACCTCGTTTATCGCTACCGTTAATGTTACGGGGTTCCTACGCGATGAGACAGGCTCAAGTCGATATGCAGTTATCGAACTTGATACTCCAATTGATATGGAAGTTGTGAATCAAACCTTAGGTTGGCGTTACGACAATGGAAGATTGAAGCATCTGTATCCAGATGAGTTGAAGCAATTTTGGCTTCAAGTCTATGAGTTATACAAATCTGGAGAGTCATGGCACCTTACGGAAAAGGAATTAGAGCTAGCGGCAAGGGTTAATAACGAACACAACGCTAAAAGCTCTTACTATGAGGCAATTGTTGAGCGATTCCTTATCGATAATCCTGATAAATATATATGGGAGTGGGTGACCGCTTCTGAGGTCTGTAAGTACATTAATGTCCACATAGATAAGAATCGAGTCGTTGGAAAAGAGCTTAAGCGGTTAGCTCAAGATGAGGGTGCAATTGAGTTCAAGTCTGGAAGATCAAATTCATCTCTGTATCGACTCCCGGTTTCTGTGCGTGTAGTAAGCTGATCTCTATATTCTCTTTAACCCACTAACCAAAAGTGGTTAATGGGTTAAAGAAATAATGAAGATAAGACGATATTTTTACCTATTAGGTTCAATTTAACTGGTTAGGTAGCCAGCAACATTAGGCTAAAAAAAGATGTTCAAGCCAGTGAAATCAAGGCTTCCCACGGTTTAAGCCCTATAAGTTACAGAATTTACCGACTCTTCTATATAACTCTTTAATTCCTGCTTTGCCTCGATAGGTAAGCTATCAATGTCTTGTTTGATGCGCCCTAACTTGGTTTGTAAAGAATCTCCCAGCATATAGCTAACGGTGTTTTCTAAAGTTTCTCTCACACTATCGTCAGAAAGATGGGCATAGACATCATTGGTTATGCTGATATTAGAGTGCCCAAGTAGCTTACTCGTAGCTTGTATTGAACCACCGGATGTCACTTGATAGGTGGCTAGAGTCCGCCTTAGATCATGAACCGTCAGGTGTTTCTCTTGGTTATCAGGTGCATACATGCCTATGCGGTCAGTGACTCTTTGCCAGAAACCGCCTTTACCACTTTTATCTGTGATATGCCCGACATGACTTCTTGCACTCGGAAAGACAAATTCTTGGTTAAGCTGAGCTTCGTTTGAGCGTCGGGTTAGAATCTTCATTGCCTCGTGAGGCAGAGGGACAGAATGCGCTTTTTTACTCTTATTTTTACTGGCTGGAATAACCCATCGACGATTATCTAGATCGATTTCTTGCCAACGCATAGATAGGACCATCGACTTACGTTGCCCAGTAAGTAAGAGCAAAAATATACAATCTTGATAAATTTGCTTTTCTTGGCTTAGTGAGTTGAAAAACTGTCCGAGTTCTTCTTTGGATAAGGTTCTTTCTCGCCTGAAAAGAGATTCATCAACCTTACTGATTTTGGCGAAGGGGTTAAACTCAACGTAAGCCCGATTGAACATGGACTTAAGCAGAGTTAATGAATGGTTGTGTTTGCTATAGCCGTTCTTGGTAAATATACCCTGCATAAACGTTCTTGCTTTTTCAGCGTCAAAGTCATTGATCGTTTTTTTACCCAGTTCTGCTTTTAAGTGTAATCGGTATAAGGTTTTACTGGATTTTAGGCTACTGGCTCGGCGTTTCTTGGCTTTAATATCTAGTTCAAACGATGCTACATAAATGTCGAATAAGTCATCAAAGGTTTGGCTTTCTCTCGCTTCTCTTTTTTGTTGATTGGGGTTGATACCATTAGCAAGATCGGTAGCGGTGCTTCGTGCCATTTCTCTTGCTTGTTCAACTGTTGTTGTAGGAAATTCGCCCAGTTTGACCTTGATGTTTTTCCCATTCACTTTGCGCTGATAACGGAAAACTTTAGCACCAGAAACTAACGCATCGAGCACCAGCCCTTGGACACTTTTGCTGCTTCCAACGTCTCTATAGGTAGTGCGACGTTTCGGTTTTTCTATGCTTTCTAGCGCTCGCTTTGTGAAGTTAAATCCCGTATCCATACTCTTTTACCTTCAAATCCTGTGGTGCCTCTGTGGTGCCAATGGCATCAATTTAGAGCTATTTTTGGTTATTTTGGTTAAATATACAATTCGGTTATTTAGCCGTTAAGTTAATGATAATAAAGGAATGTCTAGCTTCATTAAACGAAGTTAAATTGAAAACGAGATACCTACAGGGCGTGCCATTTATTCAGAAGGCCTGACAACTTATTAAGTTGTCAGGCCTTCGTCGTTTCTACGGTTTGTAGCCCTGTAATAGGTAATCTTCCGAGATTCTTCTAAACTTTATAGCAGCAACACGAGTGATTTAAACAAATTGATTGACCTTACCCTAGGGGCAGGGTTTATATTGAATACCGAATTGACATCGGACATGTTATGAACAATCAATGGCAGGCAATTTGGGTTACCCTTATCAGCATTTTTTCAATGCTGATGTCTGCGTATGCGTCGAGTTCTCCAGAGATGTCATTCCACATAATAGAGACCTCACATTCGGTGACAGAACAGCAAGAGCTGACGGATTGTCACTCGATAAGTTCAGGCATGCATCATTCCACAGAGCAAGCTAGTGATGTTGATGAGCACTGTAACTCAGGTAGTGGTGTCCATATGTGTTGCACCGCAGCGTGCAGCAGTGTGCATTTCCCTTTAACACCAACCAGTGAACTTGCCTCAACAGAGTCCTCGCTGGCTCCTTACACACATCTCACCATAGGCCAAAAAGTCGTGCGTCTACAGACGCTGTTAAGGCCACCTTCAGCATAATTTTTCCTATCAGTAATTTGTTGAACTCGAGAGAGTTCGCTTAACAATATTTGACGCTCCAAGAAAGACAAGAAATTGACCTGCGTGTTCCTTTTCGCTTCGTTCTTGTAGTGTTTCCAAAAGGAATAAATTGTGAAAAATCAATTAGCAATGAGTGTGATAGCCGTTGGTGTGTTCATTTCTTCTGCCGTTATCGCGCATGATGTGAGCGTGGCCTCTATGTCGGCGAAGGAACAAGCTAACACGAAATCTCAGTTAGATTTACTTGTTCTACTGGCGTTAGAGAATGACCATGGGCGCAAACAATACTTCGCCCAATCTCAAGCGATGAGAGAGACAGGTGTCGCGCAATCCACCCTGATGGATCCAAAACTCAAAGTAGGTTTTGGTGGCCTTCCAGTCGATAGCTTTAAGTTCGACGACGACCCAATGACTAACATCTCAGTCGGTTTGATGCAACAGTTCGAGCGTGGAGCGACGCTAGACCTAAGACAAAAACAAGCCAATCAAAAAGCAGATGGTATTGGGCTGCAAGTAAATAGTCGTGAGCTAGATGTTACTCAGAGCATGTCCCAGCTTTGGCTTGAGCTCGGTTATCAGCAATATGCTGAACAAACCCTTAAAGCCAATCGCTCATTGTTGGTTGAGCTAGAGCAGTTCATACAAACCAATTACGGCTTAGGGAAAAGCGAAGCACAAGATGTACTCAACGCGCAGCTGAAAATCAGTCAGTTGGACGAAAAGCTTCAAAGCAATGCACAGATGCAAAGGCGTCTACTTTCTCAACTTTCCGAGTGGTTGGGAGATGATTGGGTGACTCGAAACAAAGAGCTAAAAGCTAGCAATCAGTTGACTTGGCCGATGCTCGATAGTTATCTCGCCAATCATATTGACTCTCATCAGCACTATCAAAAACTTAACCAACATCCAATGGTGAAAATGGTTGATGCCAGCATTGCTGCTACGGAGACTCAAGTCGAGTTGGCAGAGCAGGCCTACACTCCCCAGTTTGGTGTAGAGGTGATGTACGCCTATCGACAAGCCGACAATATGTCAGGCCCAGCTTCAGACCTAGTGAGTGCTTATCTCACAATGGATATCCCACTGTTTACCGATAATCGTCAAGACCGAGAACTGTCAGCGGCCCAATTCCAAGTCGGTGCAGCACGCTCGCAAAAAGATGTGGTGTTAGCACAACTGAATGCCCGAGTTAATGCGTTGATTGTTGATCGTGTCAACTTAGAGCAGCGACTAGATCGATACCAATCAACGCTATTAAATCAGTCCCAAGCGAGAACTCAGGCCGTTGAGCGCGGTTATCAGAACAATACCGCACAATACAGTGACGTGATTCAAGCATCGATGGATGAACTGACTTTGCAGCTTGAATATCAACGACTCATTACTGATTTAAGCGTTGTTAACAGCTCGCTGGCTGCTTTATTAGGTGGCTTTGAATACCAAGTAGCGTCACCACAACTCAAAATTGAAGAGTAAAAAGGCAAAAAGAAAATGAATAAAACTCATCAAGTTGCAATTCTAGCCCTTGTTATTGGCGGCGCTCTTGGCTATTCCGCAAGTCATTGGTTCTCCATGTCCGGACACAATATGTCGGACATGAGCAGTGCGGCTCAAGAAAGTAATAAGCCACTCTATTGGGTTGCGCCAATGGACCCTAATTATCAGCGCGATCAGCCAGGAAAATCGCCGATGGGGATGGATCTTATCCCGGTGTACGCAGAAGATCTGGCGGGCGGCAATGATAAGCCCGGTACAGTTACCATTGACCCAGCGGTGGAGAACAATCTGGGCGTGAAAACGGCATTGGTACAAAAAGAGGCATTGTCTCCAAGAATAGAGACTGTAGGTTATGTCGCCTTCGATGAGAGTCTGCTTTGGCAAACCAATGTGCGGGTTGCTGGTTGGGTTGAAAAGCTTAATGTCAATGCGGTGGGCGATCATGTTAAACGAGGCGACACGCTGTTTACCCTCTATTCCCCTGAGTTAGTGAAAGCGCAAGAGGAGCTGCTCAACGCATATCGCAGCGGGCGTAAAGGACTAGTCCAAGGCGCGTCAGAGCGCTTAATGACGTTAGGCGTTGATAAAGGCCAGATTGATAGCATCAAACGTCGTGGACGTGTGGTGCAAAATATTGCAGTTAAAGCCCCGGCCAATGGGGTGATAGCGAGTTTAAATGTTCGCGAGGGTGGTTATCTTTCACCTGCGCAAGCGGCAATCAGTGCAGGGCCTCTGGCAGAGGTATGGGTGGATGCTGAAGTCTTTGAACGCCAGTCTCACTGGATTGAATCCGGTAGTCTCGCGACCATGACACTTGATGCGATTCCGGGTAAGGAGTGGCAGGGAGAAGTCGATTATGTCTACCCGATATTAGACCCGAAAACTCGTACGCTTCGAGTTCGACTTAAATTTGATAACCCGATGGGTGAGCTTAAACCCAACATGTTCGCTAACATCGCTTTGCGGCCACAAACATCAGAGCAGGTGTTGACGATTCCACGCTCATCGGTGATTCGTTCTGGTGGAATGACTCGAGTCGTGTTGTCAGAGGGAGAAGGCAAGTATCGCTCAGCCCGCATTGAGGTGGGCCGTGAAGCGGGTGAGCGTATTGAAGTAACGCAAGGGTTATCGCTAGAGGACAAAGTCGTCACATCAGCCCACTTTATGCTTGATTCAGAGTCATCTCAAAGTGCAGACCTTGAACGCATCAATGGTGTAGAGGTGCCCGCAGAGACGGTTTGGGCTAAAGGAGAGATCACCGACGTCATGCCAGATCACGCCATGTTGACGATTAACCACCAACCAGTTCCGGAGTGGGATTGGCCGGGAATGGTGATGAACTTTAATCTAGCAGAGGATGTGACTTCAGAAGGGCTTGAGTCAGGGCAAGCCATCGAGTTCGAGATGAAAAAAACACCAGATGGCATGTATGAAATTGTTGAACTGAAAGTGGATCAAACGCCTGTGATCAACCAAGTATGGGTACGTGGAGACATTACGATGTTGATGGCAGATTTTGGCATGATTACTCTGTCTCACGATGCTGTTGATGTTTGGGGCTGGTCGGCCGGAGAGATGAACTTTACCGCTGACCCAAGTGTTGACCTTACAGATTACGTTGAAGCACAAAGCGTCGAATTTTTGGTAGAGAAGCAAGGCTCAGATTATGTGTTGAAAGCTATAAAGAAAGGCGAGGGTGAACAATGATTGGTGCCATTATTCGTTGGTCTATCCGCAACCGTTTTTTGGTCATGCTTGCCACATTAAGTTTGGTGCTCGGTGGGCTCTATAGCGTTAAGAATACCCCTGTCGACGCCATTCCAGATCTGTCAGATGTACAGGTGATCATCAAGACCAGCTATCCAGGGCAAGCGCCGCAGGTAGTGGAAGATCAAGTGACTTACCCCCTTACCACGGCAATGCTAGCAGTGCCGGGGGCTGAAACGGTACGAGGCTTCTCGTTCTTTGGTGACTCGTACGTGTACATCATTTTCAATGATGATACCGATATGTATTGGGCACGCTCACGTGTATTAGAGTATTTGAGTCAGGTAGCACCTAACCTTCCGCCGAGTGCGAAACCGACGTTGGGGCCCGATGCGACGGGTGTCGGCTGGGTGTTTAACTACATCTTGCAAGATACAACCGGCCAACACGACTTAGCTGAGCTACGAAGTATTCAAGATTGGTTCTTGAAGTATGAACTGCAAACCGTCGATGGCGTATCGGAAGTTGCCACGGTTGGAGGGATGGTTAAGCAGTATCAAGTTCAAATTGACCCAGCTAAGTTACGTGCATACGACTTAACGCTACAACAAGTCAATATGGCGATCAAAAATGGCAACCAGGAGACCGGAGCGTCGGTGATTGAAAATGCCGAGGCTGAGCATATGGTTCGTACAACAGGTTACCTATCTGGCGTTGAAGATATCCAATCACTGCCATTGAAAGTCACTGAAAATGGTACGCCACTGCTACTGGGTGATATTGCAGACATCAACTTGGGGCCACAAATGCGTCGAGGCATCTCCGAATTTAATGGAGAAGGTGAAGCCGTTGGTGGGGTTGTTGTGATGCGTTTTGGCGAAAACGCAAGCGAAGTGATCGAGAAGGTGAAAAACAAACTGGAAGATCTGCAAAGAAGCTTGCCACAGGGCGTGGAGATTGTCACAACCTATGATCGTTCGACGCTAATCGATGCTGCAGTTGAAAACTTATGGAAGAAACTGGCTGAAGAGTTCATCGTGGTCGCGATCGTTTGTGCTCTGTTCCTATTCCATATTCGCTCCTCCTTGGTGATTGCGTTGAGCCTACCCGTTGGTATTTTGTCGGCGTTTATCGTCATGCACTGGCAAGGCATTAATGCCAACATCATGTCATTAGGAGGGATCGCCATCGCGATTGGCGCGATGGTGGATGGGGCTATCGTAATGATTGAGAATGTGCACAAGCATATTGAGCGCACACCTCTCAATGATAACAATCGTTGGCAAGTCATTACCAAAGCAGCAGAAGAGGTGGGCGCGCCTTTGTTCTTTTCACTGCTTATCATTACGTTAAGTTTTATGCCTGTGTTTGCGCTAGAAGGGCAAGAGGGCAAGATGTTCTCTCCACTGGCGTTTACCAAAACCTACGCAATGGCCGCCGCTGCGGGCCTTGCAATTACGCTCGTTCCAGTTCTGATGGGCTATTTCATTCGAGGCAATGTATTGCCCGAACATAAAAACCCCGTTAACAGAGGCTTAATTTCCCTATATAAGCCAATGCTTAACGCGAGTTTGAAATACCCGAAAACCATCATTGTGTTGGCACTTGCCTTGATGGCCTCGGCCTATTACCCAACATCTAAGTTAGGTAGTGAGTTCATCCCTCCTCTAGATGAGGGAGACTTGATGTACATGCCAACCACTTACCCAGGTGTCTCTATCGGTAAAGCGAGAGAGCTTTTACAGCAAACGAATAAGCTGATTAAGACTGTACCGGAAGTGGAGACCGTGTGGGGGAAAGTGGGTCGTGCTGAGACCGCGACTGACCCTGCGCCACTGACGATGATTGAAACGGTCATTCAATTAAAACCGCGCGAAGAGTGGCGTGAAGGCGTGACAACAGACTCGTTACGCCGAGAGTTTGATAGCCTGATCCAGTTCCCTGGGTTAACTAACGCATGGGTCATGCCGATTAAAACGCGTATTGACATGCTGGCGACCGGGATAAAAACACCGATCGGTATCAAGATTGCGGGCCCCGAGCTAGAGGTCATTGAAGGCATTGGGGCACAACTTGAACCACTACTCAATACGATAGAAGGCACCGCTTCGGTGTATGCAGAGCGTGTCGCTGGTGGGCGTTATGTGACGATTGATATTAATCGACGTGCTGCGGCTCGCTACGGCCTCAACATCAGCGATGTGCAGCAGGTCATCTCTACCGCAATTGGCGGCATGAATGTGGGTGAGACCATTGAAGGCCTGGAGCGCTACCCAATCAATGTTCGCTATCCTCAAAGCTACCGTGATTCGGTGACTAAGCTGCAGAACTTACCTCTGGTTACCCCAAATGGCGCGCGTATCGCCTTGGCGGATGTGGCCGATGTTCGCTATGAAGATGGCCCGCCGATGATCAAGACTGAAAATGCGCGACCGAATGGTTGGGTGTTTGTGGATATTGATGGCCGTGACTTGGGCTCATACGTAGAAGAAGCACAGCGCTTGGTCGCTGAAGAGTTGGCCCTACCCGCAGGTTATTCCCTTAACTGGTCTGGTCAATATGAATACATGGAGCGCGCGAAAGAGCGCTTGAGTATCGTGGTTCCAATCACCATCGCGATCATTATGCTGCTGCTTTACTTTAGCTTCCGAAGAGTCGGCGAGGTGATGATCATCATGCTTACCCTTCCTCTAGCAATGGTTGGCGGGCTGTGGTTAATGCATCACCTCAACTACAACTTCTCTATTGCCGTCGGGGTCGGCTTCATAGCGCTCGCAGGGGTAGCGGTTGAAATCGGGGTCATCATGCTGGTTTATCTCAATCAAGCATGGCACTACAAAAAGCTTGAGGCTTCAGAGAAGGGCAAGTCGTTAAGTCAGCAATCACTCATTGAAGCAATCCGCGAAGGCGCGGGCTTACGTGTGAGGCCCGTAATGATGACAGTACTCACTGTGATTATTGGTCTCATTCCAATCATGTATGGCGTAGGCACCGGTTCAGAAGTGATGCAGCGAATTGCTGCCCCAATGATCGGAGGAATGGCGTCAGCGCTAGTGCTAACACTGGTAGTGATTCCAGCGATTTTTAAACTCTGGAAACAGCGTGAAATCACGCAATCTTCAAACGCAAATTAACTTAAATTCGTGACAGTCACTGTTGATGACTGTCGCTACCCAATAAGCAAAAAGGACATAATTATGAAAGCTACTCTAATCGCACTCGCTCTAACTGTTGTGACTGGAAACGCAATGGCAAGCTCGGAACATATGGACCACAGTAAAATGGATCACTCAAATATGAGCATGGAGGGTATGTCCGCTGTGGGTATGCCCGCGACAGGTGCCAAGCCAGACAAAGTGGTGCACGTTGTGCTCAGTGACGATATGACGATGGAGTTTAAGCGCGATGTGAAGATTGAGCTTAACGATGTGGTTCAGTTTGTTGTAATGAACACGGGCAAAATGAACCATGAGTTTGTGATTGGCTCGCCAAAAGAACAGCTTGACCACCGCGAAATGATGAAGAATATGTCAGGCGATCACATGCATGATAGTGGAAACTCTGTCACCGTTGAGCCCGGTAAAGCCAAGCAAATTCTGTGGCACTTTCATGGTGAAAAAGAGGTTGAGTTTGCCTGTAATATGCCTGGTCATGCCGAGGCGGGAATGGTTAAAAAAATTGAACTCTAGGCCGTACTAATACGCTTAGAGTTTAACCATCAATATATGTAGTTGCTCTCAAAGATATAGCGAGTTTTGTAGAGCAACTTTTCTTGAGTGAATGGTACAACTAGAGAACTTTAGATCTTCTTGAGCCTTAGATATGTCAATCGAAGGGAATTTAACACTAAATTCAGGCTCTTAACTTGAATTGCTACCTGCCTTGTACCAACCTTATTTCATAAGTACAAATAGGGGTTAGGTATGCAACTGACGCGCACGGTCAACAAGGACGTAATTAAGAGGGTTCTCGTCCCGTCAATCCTCATCAATCTGTTATCTCTTGCTGTTCCACTCACCGTTTTACAGATCTATGATCGAATCTTGCCCAACCAAAGCTATGGCACTGCGACGGTATTGATAGCAGGCGCGTGTGTCGCGGTCTTACTAGAGGCGTTAATTCGCTTTGTTCGTAGTTGGTTACTGTCTGCCGCCGCGAGCAATACCGAAAAAAACACATATGATGACCTTGTAAAGAAAATAACACTCGCCAACGCTGATGCACTAAGAAAAGTTGGCGCAGCAGGTGTGGATAATGCGTTATCTTCTACGTCTAAGGTTCGTGAGTGGTATTCCGGCGGCATAGTGGCTGGGTTTATTGATTTGCCGTTTGCGTTCCTGTTTTTGTCTTTAGTTTATTACATCGGAGGGACTCTGGTTGTCGTGCCTATTGTGGTTTGGCTAGCAGCAACCATCATTGTTTGGGTCGCCTCTCTGAAGTCTAAGCGCTTGGGTGATGTAGCATCGAGTAAGGAACAAGAGAGAAGGGGCTTTATGTTGTTGTTGGGGCAAAACCTACAAGGCATTAAGCGACAAGCTGTAGAGTCTCGATTGTACAGCCAGTTCAAACGTTCAAATGACGCTAAGTTTCTATCTAAATCAAGTGAAGAGCAGCAAAATGCGTTTGCTCTTGAGTTTATCCAGTTAGCCTCTTTAATGACGTCGGTTGTGATTGTAGTGACAGGGGCCTTATGGGTGTTAAATGGCGATCTTACTACCGGCGGTTTAGCGGCGTGTTCAATCCTTTCCGGCCGAGCCGTTGCCCCCTTAAGTGCTTTAATCGGAATGCGTGTGAAACTAAACACGATTCATACTGCCAAGCAATCAATCGAGCAAGTCCAGCGCCTTTCTTCAGCACAAGAACCAACGGAACAGAACAGCAAAGTAGGTTCTCTATCCATCAAAAAGTTGATAGCGTATAGATACGCGCAACCTTTTGAAACAACGGTTATCGCTGATAGTGGTGAAGTCGTTCTGCTTACGAGCGAAGAGCGTCATGTTGACAGTTATTTTGCTGGCCTATTAGCAGGGGTAGATGAACCCTTAAGCGGCGATTTAGAAGTGAACGGTATTTCGACAAGCTTATCGGTTTTATCGAGTATTACGTCCTATGTTGGGGTTAAAGGCCAATTAGTGAGTGGCACTTTACTCGACAACTTGTGTGGTTTTGACCCAGAAAGGACCGACAAAGCGCGAGAATATGCGCAAAGACTTGGGTTGGCAGGCAAACTTTCACAGTTGAGTGAAGGCCTAGAAACGAAAGTGGGACATACACCGTCGAGCCCATTAAGTATGGGTAATATCAAGCTATTGAACATAGCGACACAACTGGCTGCCCCTACCAATATCGTTATTTTAGACAAACCGGATGCTTCGTTAGACCTTGATGGTCTAGCCGCGCTCATAAAGGTATTGGAAGAAGAAAAGCAACGAGGTCGAATTATCGTCCTCGTCACGCATTATCCGGCTTTGGTCGATATAGCCGACAAAAGAGCAGCAATTGTTCCATGTGAGCAAGGGGAAGCAAGATGAGTAAAAACTACGAAACATCAAGCGCTTTGCTCTTAAAAGGGCTCGAAGTCAGCACTAATATCCAGCTATTTGCGAAGCAGTGGATTGAAGAAAACGGCATTCATAATGCTGATGAATTGTTGTCATTGTTTGACCGGATTCACTTGCCTTACGAGGTGATACCTAACCTAACTCGAGAACAAGACGGAAAGCATGTGTTAGCCTTTTACGGAGATGACAAAGTTGAAGTTCTTTCTCCTACGGATGCTGCAAACTCATCGAAAAGAGCAGACTACTACGTCGTGATTTTGGGCCAGCCTTTAGAAAAACACCCAACTGATTGGGTTGGAGAAAGGTTAAGCGCATTCAAATCGATTATTCCGAGGCTGTTATTGGTCACCTTGTTTACAAATCTGTTCGCACTTTGCATTCCCTTTATTACGATGGCCATTTATGACCATGTCATTGCCGGTGATGCGGCTCATGAGCTGATGGGGATTGCTGTTGGAGCGGGTCTACTGTTTGTGATGATGGGAGTTTTAAAAACTCTCAGAAGTCGTGTTCTAGTGAATTTATCGAATCGGGTAAGCCGTGAAGTCTCTCAAGCATTGGTGAAAAAACTCCTTAAAAACGCTTATGCCCAGAACCAGCAATCGACAGCTTCGAGTCAACAAAACCAAATATTGCTCTCCGAAAGAGTGTCCAGCATACTGTCCGGGCCTTTAGGCGGAGCACTGTTTGACTTGCCTTTCGTCCTGTTATTTATTTTCGCAATAGGCGTTTTAGGTGGTTGGTTGGTTGTGGTACCCATCGTTGCGCTCGCACTCTATTTTTTTCTTGCAAACAGAGCTATGACCGCCACCCGAAGGGGAGCGATGCAGTCGACAATTGCAGGAACTAATCGACAGAATCTGATTAATGAACTTGCTTCAAAGCTGGTGTTTTTGCGCAGTTCGGGGTTTGCTCACTATTGGTTCAAACGGTTTGAAAAAGCCAACTATCTCGCTGCGAAAAATGGGTTCGATCAGGCAGTTCGTCAACATAAATTCACTTCAATCTACTACGCGATTACCTTATGCGCGACCATATCAGTGATGGGATTAGGTATTGGTCTAATCTTTGAAGACGTTCTGACCCCGGGCGGACTCATTGCCTCAATGATGCTGATATCACGTGTCACCGGCCCAGCACAGATGCTTGCGAACAGCGCATCAAGATTTTCAAGTTTTAGTCAGTCAAAGCTACAGATCAATCGACTCTTAACCCAGTCCTCTGAACGTGACTTTAGTTATCAGCACCATACGCTACCAACGGGGGCTCCAGCCATAAACGTCGACCAAGTGACTTTCCGTTACCCGAAACAATCTCGGCCAGCGCTTTCTGCTGTGAGTTTCAATGTTGAAAGAGGAGAGGTTGTGGCGATAGCAGGCCCATCGAGCAGTGGGAAATCGACATTGATAGAGGCGCTTGCCGGCTTACAGGTTGTGCAAAATGGCACCGTTGAGTTAGAAGGGGTGAATCTATCTCAATACGATCCTCAGTTGTTCCGCCACTGGTGTTTTATTCGTGCTGCTTATCCGGACCTACTTTCATTGTCCGTGCGTGAGTGGTTATCTGATGGTAATCAGATAAGTGATCAGCAGATGGAGGAAGCATTGGAAAAAGTTGGCGGGCATTTATGGCTTGAGTCTCTGCCTGACGGGCTGGATACGGTGATCAGTTCCCTGATGCCTGATAGCTTGTTCGACATACTTTCCGGTACGGTTGCACAGGTTCTCATTGATGCAAAAGCCGTGGTTTACGAGCATAAAATGATGCTTATGGATAATCCGGTTCCAGATTATCACCCTAAAGCTAAGAGGCTTTTCTCTGAGTTTATAAACGCTAGAAGAGGGAAAGCGACGATTATTTTTTCTTCTCATGACCCAGACTTAATCAAGCTGGCAGACAAAGTGGTTGTGCTCAATGATGGCGCTGTAGCTTACGCTGGACCATTGGAGGCAGAGTCACCAGAACATCAACATTCAAATCAAACGGCGATGGGCGAAGAGGTATCGAATGGCTAATCAACAATATGGTGAGTTAGTGGAATCGAAGGCAACAGCGAGATCTCTAGCCGTTGCGACATGGGCTGTGGCAGTCTGTGTACTTGCCTTCGCTGTTTGGTCCTTGATGACACAAGTCGATGAGATAGCAAAGGCGAAAGGGTCGGTAGTGCCTGAAGGGGAAAGGCAAATATTACAGAGTGAAATTGGTGGTAAGCTCAAACGAGTATTAGTGGAAGAAGGGGACTTAGTCGAAGCAGGGCAAGCTTTGGTGGAATTTGATGCGACGTTCCAAAATACAACGTTAGACGAACTCAAGTCTCAACAAGTTACGCTTAACCTGAGTATCGAAAGAATGAATGCGTTGCTCGATCAAAGAGAGCCTGATTTTTCCCTATATTCCGTTGAATACCCATCGTTAGTCAGTGAACAGCAAGCACAGTTGAGTGCTCAAAAAGCGTTATTCTACCAACAACGTGTCGTGCTAGAAAAAGACAGCGAACAAATTGCTGAGCAGCTTCGCTCGGTCAATAAAGCATTACCCTCATACGAAAAGCAAGTTCAAGCCACAAAGCAAGAGCTTACAATACTTGAAAAAGGCCTCAAGGCAGGAAACATCTCGCGCTTAAGGGTGCTAGAGATGAGACAAAAGTTAGCAAGTATCGAGCAGCAAATCGCAGAGGCGCTTGGAAAACGTTCTGTTCTCGAGAAACAAGCGGCCACAAATGAGCAGAAAATCGAGCAGCTATTGGCGGAAGCAAGAGTTAAAGTCAGTGACGAGCGCTCTAAAGCAGTCTCTGATCTTTCTGCGCTAAATGCGCGAGTTCGCTCAAGCGAAGCTAAGGTGTTGAATACGGTGGTAACGTCCCCCCTCAAGGGGCTTGTTCAGAGTGTCCCAAGTACCCAAGTGGGCGGAGTAATCCAGCCGGGAGGAACCGTGGTTGAAATAGTTCCCATTACAGGTAAGGCAAACTTCAAAGCGAAACTCTCACCAAGAGACATAGGCTTTGTACGTGAAGGGCAATCTGCACGAATTAAGGTCGACGCTTTTGACTATAGTCGGTTTGGCGCGTTGCAAGGAAAGGTGGAGAACATCTCTCCAACGACGAGTCAAAATGAACGTGGGGAACTCTTCTATGAAGTCGTGGTATCGGTTGAAAAGCCGTATTTTCACGATGATCCAGAGCGCTTTGCAATTCTACCTGGTATGACCGGGGAAGCTGACATAACTACCGGCGAAAAGTCGGTATTTCAATACCTTTGGAAGCCTATTTATACCAATTTGAGTGTTGCGTTTGGTGAACGATAGGCGATCCTCAATTGAAATACCAAAACGGGCAGCAGATTCGCTGCCCGTTTTTATTGGCTTAAGTTTAATGAAGTCTAGTATGGGTCAATGAAGCTACTAGGGTCACCTTGATCATGATGCTCATCAGGGTTGATGAGGTCCTCATGTTTGTCGTCCTGATGCTCACCTTCATGTGCCGATCCCTCTGTTCCGTCAGGCGCTAACGGTGAATTATCTACGGGCTCTTGTGTATCAGCAAATACGATATCGATATCATCCGGTAATGCGGCATGAGCCGAGGTATCGTGCGTTGTTTGTGTCGCTTCAATACCCAGTGCAGAAAGGTAAGCTGCAGCGCCATGTGATGAGTCGCTGATATCAGCATGGCTCGTTTGATGAGAGGTGTTGTACTGGCTTACGTAGTGTTGGTCATCTTCTGTGTTCGCTGGTAACGTGATATCAACATCCAAAGTATCCACATCAGCCACTTCATCTGATTGACTTAATACTGGTGGCGGAGGTGGTGGTGACAATGGCGATACATCAATCCCAGTCAGTGTTGTCATATCGATATGGTGACCACTATGGCCATGTATAGATTGAGAATGTAGGTGTAAATGTACCGCAACTTGAGAGTCTCGTGAGCCATCGAGAGTGAGAATGAAAGAGTCGGTTTCATCAGTACCAGAACCATAACTGCCTCCGGTGTGTGTTTTAATCACACCCGAAGAGGTACTGTAATCGTAGTCGAGATGCCCAGTATTGGGGTCGACATGTAAAGTACCAAATTGGCCATGTAAGCTTGTGACGACACTACCTCCACTAGTGAGAATACCCCAACCATGATGTTGAGTGGTGCCAGTGTGGTGTTGTGGTGGTATACCAAGCGACGCATGAAGATCTTGGTGTCCAGCACCACCCGTAATTTGGGCAGGCTTGACCAGAGTTGTTGGCGGTTGCTGGGGCTCATCAGTACCTTGGATTGAGATCGCAAGATGAGCATTAGCTTGGTTCCCTGCTGCATCTTGTGCGGTATAACTAATCGTATCGACGAGTGGTTTAGAACCTGAACTAAGCTGTTGAACTGAAGCCAAGTTATTGTTCAATGTATAGGTATAGCTACCGTCTGAGTTCAGGTGGAACAACCCGTATTGACCTTGAATATCACCGGTTGATATCACTGATTGAGCATCTAAATCATTGGCTAAGACGTTGCCCGAGAGTTGAGTTGTTGTGTCTTCTACCGCGGTGTTGGTATCGTCAGTCGCACTTGCAGAGGTATCTAATGTGTAGGTCAAAGAGGTCGAAGGCGATACGTTACCCGCGACATCAGTCTGTCTAACCTGAACGGTATTTACGCCTTCCACTGGTGTGAATTGAGTGCTCCAATGGCCCCCATGGTCGACGGAATATTCTACTGTCGCACCTTGTTCAATCCCTCCAATGTTGAGGTCGCCAACATTGGTAATGTTATCTGAGGAAGAGTTCCCAGAATCGGTGGCTAGTGTTACCGTTGGCGCGGGTGATGAGTTATCTAAAGTAAAGGTTAAAGAGCTGCTGGTTGATACGTTCCCCGCAACATCCGTTTGTCTCACGCAAACGGTATTTGAACCTTGCTGTGGCGTAAAACTTGATGTCCAAGTGTGACCATTGTCCGTCGAGTATTCAATGAGCGCACCAGATTCTTGCCCCGTAATCGTCAGTGAACCATCGCTGGTGGTTAAGTCAGATGTGTTACTTCCCGTATCCTGCGTTAAGGATATTTGTAGTGGCGTAATGGTCGTATCAACATGAATAGAAAGAGGGGAAGATGTTACTGGTACTGCTGCGGCAGGCGCTAACGCTAAAGCTGATAGATTATGATTGCCATCGGTTAAGCTGCTTACTGCAACACTATATTGACCAGTTCCATCAGATACCGTGTGCCCTATAGGTTTGGTACCTTCATAAATGGTCACTTGTGAATAGGGGATATCGGTTTGTCCCGTGATAGTAGGGGTATTGTCTTTGGTGAGGTTGTCAGAATTTGATGCGCCAGTGTCACTCGGCGTTGCTAAATCAACGGTGACTGCATTGCTTGGCGGAGTGTTTGTTTCTGCTGGCAAGCTTGGTTGCGTTGCCGTAATGAGTGGGTTGACCGGCACAGAAGTTGAAACAGTCGGTTGTTGCCCCGGTATAACTGACACCTGACCATTGGTATCAAAAGTCATAAATCTCGTTGATTCGCCACCATGATTGTCCACTACTTTGACCTCAAAGACATCGATGCCATGATAGGTCTGAGTGACTGTGTTATAGCTCATCCCTGCCACCGAACCATTTGCCGTGTAGACATAAGCTCCAGAATCTGGGTCGACTGAGAGCGAACCGAAGTGCCCGGTTGAACTGACGACAGAGAAAGCATGAGTGTCGTTTGTATCGATATCAGTTTCGGAGAGTGTTCCTGTTGTTGGGGTTGTCTGAGTCACCGATAACACGGGATCGTCGTTGGTTCCGACGATCTTGATGTTAATTACATGAGTATCACCACCGATGGTATGTACGTTGTACTGGACATGCTCCTCTTGGCCTGCGGCGAGTTGCTGAATTTGACGGTTGTTAACGGTATAAGTCCAAGAACCATCTTTAGAGATATGAAGACCGCCGTGAACACCGCTGTTGAATGGATCATGACGTTTGCCAACATCTGTTGAAAATTCGGATTGGCCGTGGTCAGGGTCGACGACACTCAGTTGACCAGATATTACCTCAACAGGCGTCGATGAGCTGTCTTCGTGCACGTCTGGATTTGAGACCACCGTAATTGTCGCTTTGTCATTACTGCCTTGAACCAAGATTTCAATATGCTTGGTCGCAGTAGAACCATCTGTTGATGTTGCAGTGATATCAAAACCTTCTGCTTTGGTTTCACCTGGTTGAAGAGCATTGGCTTTTGAGTGGTCTAGGTCGTAATGCCATTGCCCGTTACTATCAACATGTAGTGTGCCGAATGAACCAACCGAATCACCTGCTGTAAATGTGACGGAGTCTTTGCTGTCAGAATCGTGGGCAAGTAAGGTGCCTGAAATTGACGTGATCTTATCTTCAACGGCAGTACCCAGTGCTGCAGTCAGCGCATCAGGAGTATCGATAACCACATGGTCATCGGTGCCTAAGATTTTGGCGGTAAGAGGGATTCGAGTTCCATCTGATGTAATCAACGTGATGGTATCTGTTAGTGATTCACCACTGCTCAGGCGTTGAATCTCGGCATGAGTATTGTCTGCGCTATAACTCCATTTATTGTGGCCATCGGTCGAGTGTGTGAAGTTAAAGGTGCCGTGCGCACCCGTTAGGTTCATCGCGAAGTCTGCAGGCACAGTATGTGTGACACCGTTGACCACTATTTGAGTCACTTTTGCCTCCGATGGTGAGTCAATATCCTGAATATCGAGGTTTTTCCACCCAGACCATAATTCACTGGTGTGTGTTCCTGATTTTAGGTGGTCTTCAGTGACAAAGTTCGCAGCTTGTGCCGTTGGTAAGGTCGCGGCATCGTTGCTCGGCAATAGTGTCGTAGATGCTCCGGTATGAGTAACGCCATCATGCGCATCTTTAACGTCGTAAGTGAAGTGAACTTGTCCGTTGTAATTACGTGCTGGTGTGAAGGTGAATGTACCATCTTTGTGGTCGACGAGAGTACCATGATCCGCACGTAGGTTGGCGATAGAGAGCTGCCCAGCATCATTCGTGTCAACGTCTACAGTATTGGCGAGCAACTCGGTCGTTGTAATGGTTTGTGCGAGATCTTCTTTTCCACTGTTGAGCTGAACTTCTGAAGAGCAGTATGGACGGTCATTGTCGCCATGAATGGTAATGTGAATATCGTGAGTGGTGCCATCTGCTGATTTGACGGTGACGGTATCGGTTATTGATTCACCCTGACCGAGACGATCTATCCTTCTCCCCGTAGCATCTTGGCCTATGGAAGCGTAGTAGCTCCAATCTCCGTTACTCTGTAGTATCACATGTCCGTGCGTACCTTGGTAAGTGCCTGTTTTGGCGTGGCTTTCACCGGAGTCTGGGTCAACGATGTCCAGATGACCATCAGTGTGTATTTCGTCGTTCCATATTTTACCGACATTTCCATGCATATGGTCTGGTGAGCGGTCATCGACGTAACCACCAGACACACTGCCGTCAGGCGCTGTATAGGTATGTCCTTCATGAACATCTCCAGTGTCGCGCCCCGAGATTGTTGCAGCATCGCCAACAGCATCGATATGCAGAGTATTGGTGGCTTCTTGTGAGTCGACATGTCCGTCATTAACCGTAAACTTAAACTGAACATCGCCGTTGAAATCTGGGGTAGAGATGAACTGTAACTTCGCGATATCGGCAGCAAGAATACTCTGACTGGCCGTAATATCGTGGCCATCAAGCACAAACTTACCTTGAGCAACGGGTGGTAGGTCGGTGATAGCCATTGAGTGCAGCGTATCGCCAGTGTCGACATCGGTGAAACCAAATTGACTCGCCTGCATTTGATAATGTGTATCTTCTGTACCGTTGCTGAGAACCACCTTAGTGACTGTCGGGGCGTCGTTGGTTCCCACGATATCAATATTTAAGTCGTAAGCGGTACCATCGAAGCTGTGTACTCGATAGGTTACCGTTTCAACTTGCCCTTGTGCTAAGTGTTGCAGAGCCGCATTGTCAACGCTATAGCCCCAGCTACCCGCGCTATCAATTCGAAGCATTCCGCCAAATGGGTCGTGAATACGGGTTTCACCAAATTGGCTGTATTGGAACTTACTTTCGCCGCTGTCTGGGTCTATGACGTGAAGTTGACCACTTGCCAACTCGGTAGTTGTGCCGTTGCTGTGCGTTGCATGTGGCCCGTCTTCTATCACGCTTCCAGTAGTTACCTCTGAAATAATGGCTTTATCTGGGGTCGCTACCAGTGTGGTATTTGCTCCAGTGTGTGTGGTTCCACCATGAGCATCTTTGACGTCGTAGGTGAAGTGAACTTGGCCGTTGTAGTCTTTATCTGGTGTGAAGGTATAGGAGCCGTCTTTGTTATCAAGGATTGAGCCATGGTTGGCATGCAAATTAGCAATGCTTAGTTTACCGAGATCATTGTGGTCAACATCAATACTATTGGCGAGTAGCTCTGTCTGAGTAAGGGTTTGTGGTAAATCCTCTTTCCCAGAGTTAAGTTGAACTTCACCAGATACATAAGGTGCGTCATTGTCACCATGAATCGTGATTACGATGTCATGGGTTGTGCCATCCTTGGATTGAACGGTAATGGTGTCAGTGAGCGTTTCACCTAAGCCCAATTTATCTATGGTTGTACCTACGGTGGTGCTCGCTCCTTGTCTCAGCCAATCGGTCTGGCCTGCTGCAACTTTGTAGTCCCAATGACCGTTTTCGCGGAGTAGTAGATGTCCATACTGACCGTGATAAGAATAGACCCCGCTTTTTGTATCAAACTTCGCTTCTCCAGAGTCGGGATCGATAATAGACAACTGACCGCTCGTCATTAACCCATCATGACTAATTTTTGACATGCCTGGTTGAGCATAATCCGGCGACATATTTTGCCCAGCTTGGTTTTCATGAACATTGCCTGTATCTACACCGGCAATGGTAGCTGCGTCATTCGTGCCTGTAATTACAATCTCGAGGTTCTGAGTTTCACTCGCACCATGTTCGTCTATCACTGTGACAGGAACGGTAAGTGTTTCAGTTTGTCCCTTTGATAGGTGTTGGTAGCTAGCATTCATTGGGTCAAAACTATAGCTGCCATCAGCGTTAAAGGTTAATCCATCAATGGGTTTCGCAATGGAGTAAGTTAGCGTGGCATCGTGGTCGATGTCGTGTCCTACCATCTGTCCTGACAGCAAAGAACCGTCTTCTGTAACAGAGTGATGTTGAGCGGTTAAAGACGGAGCATCATTGGTGCCGTTTATACTTACTTTGATGGTGAACGGAGTGCCGTCTTGCGATCTGACTATACATTCATCAGTGATGGTTTCACCCTGTTTCAGGTTCTGGACTAATGGTTGATGATCTCGAATGGTGTAGGTGTAGCGACCATCTTGCATTATCAAGACATGGCCACCGAGTTTAGTGTCATACCCGATGCCTTGGTAGGTCTGTGGGCCTAAGTTAATATCAAACTGAGCTTCCCCTTTGTCTGGGTCAACGATATCTAATTTGCCATTGAAGTGAAGATTATCGTGGGTATCAATGTAATAGCGATCTTCAGTCACACCACCTTGATGGTTATCTGTTGCGGCATAACCGATTTGGGCGTTATCAGGTGCAGCGGTGAGGTCGAATTTCGCTTGCGTACTCACGCTACCCCCATGCTCATCAGTCACGTCATAGGTAAGTCGAATTTCACCGTTGAAATCTTTATTTGGTGTGAAGGTATAAGTGCCGTCTTTATTATCAGTTAGGCTTCCGTGTGTGGCTTGCAAATTACTGACATGCAGATTGTCGGTGGTGTCTACATCGCTTGCATGGGTTAGAAGATCGGATGCTTTTATCGTGACAGGTTGATCTTCTTTTCCTGCTGGAAGCTGCGTCCAAGCACTGACAATGGGTTTGTCGTTGCTACCTTGTACATCGATGACAATCTTTTGAGGGGTTGAAGCGCCGGTACTGTCGGTTGCTGTAATCCAAAATGATTCAGATTGATGTTCACCTGCAGCGAGTTTATCTACCGCACCTCCTACAGAGTTGTCTAGGTGATAATGCCAGTGTCCTTGTTGGTCAATCGATAGCACACCAAATTGTCCCTGAGACTGATTTACCGCCCATGTAATGGTGTCCGAAGTATCGATATCAGTTGCGGTTAGAATACCGTTCGCATCGGGTGTTCCTGTGGTATTTAATCCCTGCTCAACGACTGCGCTACTGGATGTTCCTGATACCACTGGGCGGTCATTGGTGCCGTTCACCGTTATAGTGATTTGATGAGGTGTCCCGTCGACTGACATCACGCTAATTGTGTCAGTTGCGGCACCACCTTGAGCGAGTGCTTGCACCTTCGGATTGGTGTTATCGAGATTGTAAGTCCAAGACCCATTGTCTTTGAGGTGTAAAGTGCCGAATGTGCCAATTACATCGACATCGGAGAAGTGTTCCTCGCCAGTATCGACATCGCTAACGTTTAATGTACCTGAGGTTTGTAATTGAGACTCTTCGGTCACCGAGCCAGAATCTGTTCCTGCGATCACCGCAGTATCGTTGGTGCCATTAACGGTAATGGTCACTTGATGGGGCGTACCATCGGCAGAATGCACTGTCATCGTATCCGTGGCGGTTGCGCCTTGAGCGAGTGCTTGCACTTTCGGATTGGTGTTATCGAGATCGTACGTCCACGCACCGTTGTCTTGGAGGTGCAGAGTGCCGAGGGTGCCGACCACGTTGGTATTGGAAAAGTGTGCTTCGCCAGTATCCACATCGGTCACGGTCAGTGTCCCTGAGGTTTGTAATTGAGACTCTTCGGTCACTGAACCAGAATCTGTGCCTGCTATCACCGCTGTATCATTGGTACCATTAACGGTGATGGTCACTTGATGGGGCGTACCATCGACAGAGTGAATGGTTATCGTATCCGTTGCGGTAGCGCCTTGAGCGAGCGCTTGCACTCTTGGGTTGGTGTTATCGAGATCGTAAGTCCAAGTCCCATTGTCTTGGAGGTGCAGGGTGCCGAATGTACCCACCACGTCGGTATTGGAAAAGTGCGCCTCGCCGGTATCTATATCGGTAACGTTCAATGTACCTGAGGCCTGCAGTTGAGACTCTTCGGTTACTGAACCAGTATCTGTGCCTGCGATCACCGCAGTATCGTTGGTGCCATTGACGGTGATGGTGACTTGATGGGGTGTACCATCCGAGGAATGCACAGTTATTGTATCTGTGGCAGTCGCACCTTGAGCGAGTGCTTGGACTTTCGGGTTGGTGTTATCAAGATCGTAAGTCCACGCGCCATTGTCTTGGAGGTGTAAGGTGCCAAATGTGCCGACTACGTCGGTATTGGAGAAGTGTGCTTCGCCGGTATCTATATCGGTAACGTTCAATGTCCCTGAGGTTTGTAATTGAGACTCTTCGGTCACCGAGCCAGAATCTGTTCCTGCGATCACCGCAGTATCGTTGGTGCCATTAACGGTAATGGTCACTTGATGAGGCGTACCATCGGCAGAATGCACGGTCATCGTATCCGTGGCGGTTGCACCTTGAGCGAGTGCTTGGACTTTCGGGTTGGTGTTATCAAGACAGTAAGTCCAATTGCCATCTTCTTTAAGATGTAGAGTGCCGAGTACGCCGACCACATCGGTATTGGAGAAGTGTGCCTCGCCAGTATCGACATCGGTCACGCTCAGTGTGCCTGAAGATTGTAGTTGAGACTCTTCCGTCACCGAGCCAAAGTCAGTGCCTGCGATCACCGCTGAATCGTTGGTGCCATTGACGGTAATGGTCACTTGATGCGGTGTACCATCAGCAGAATGCACAGTTATTGTATCCGTGGCAGTCGCACCTTGAGCGAGGGCTTGCACTTTTGGGTTGGTGTTATCAAGATGGTACGTCCATGCTCCATTGTTTTGGAGGTGCAGGGTGCCGAGCGAGCCAACAACATCAGTATTGGAAAAGTGTGCCTCGCCAGTATCGAGATCGGTCACGCTCAGTGTGCCTGAAGATTGTAGTTGAGACTCTTCCGTCACCGAGCCAAAGTCAGTGCCTGTGATCACCGCAGTATCGTTGGTGCCATTAACGGTAATGGTCACTTGATGAGGCGTACCATCAGCAGAATGCACAGTTATTGTATCCGTGGCAGTCGCACCTTGAGCGAGGGCTTGCACTTTCGGGTTGGTGTTATCGAGATCGTACGTCCACGCTCCATTGTTTTGGAGATGTAGAGTGCCGAATAAGCCAACAACATCAGTATTGGAAAAGTGTGCCTCGCCGGTATCGACATCGGTTACGGTCAGTGTGCCAGAGGTTTGTAATTGAGATTCTTCGGTCACTGAGCTTGAATCCGTGCCTGTGATCACCGCTGAATCGTTGGTGCCATTGACGGTGATGGTCACTTGATGGGGTGTGCCATCAGCTGAATGCACGGTCATCGTATCCGTGGCAGTCGCGCCTTGGGCGAGCGCTTGCACTTTCGGGTTGGTGTTATCAAGATCGTACGTCCACGCTCCATTGTCTTGGAGATGCAACGTGCCAAATGTGCCGACCACATCGGTATTGGAGAAGTGTGCCTCGCCAGTATCGACATCGGTCACGCTCAGTTTCCCTGAGCTTCGTAATTGAGACTCTTCGGTTACAGCGCCCGAGTCTGTACCTGTGATCACCGCAGTATCGTTTGTACCATTAACGGTAATGGTCACTTGATGAGGCGTACCATCAGCAGAATGCACAGTTATTGTATCCGTGGCAGTCGCACCTTGAGCGAGGGCTTGCACTTTCGGATTGGTGTTATCAAGATCGTAAGTCCAATTGCCATCTTCTTTAAGATGTAGAGTGCCGAGTACGCCGACCACATCGGTATTGGAGAAGTGTGCCTCGCCAGTATCGACATCGGTCACGCTCAGTGTACCTGAAGATTGTAGTTGAGACTCTTCCGTCACCGAGCCAAAGTCAGTGCCTGCGATCACCGCTGTATCGTTGGTGCCATTGACGGTAATGGTCACTTGATGCGGTGTACCATCCGCCGAATGCACGGTTATCGTATCCGTGGCAGTCGCGCCTTGAGCGAGGGCTTGCACTTTCGGATTGGTGTTATCAAGATGGTACGTCCACGCTCCATTGTTTTGGAGGTGCAGGGTGCCGAGCGAGCCAACAACATCAGTATTGGAGAAGTGTGCCTCGCCAGTATCCACATCGGTTACAGTCAGTGTGCCAGAGGTTTGTAATTGAGACTCTTCGGTCACCGTTCCAGAATCCGTGCCTGTGATAACCGCTGAATCGTTAGTGCCATTAACGGTGATGGTAATTTGATGCTGAGTACCATCTGCTGAGGTCACAGTAATAGTATCTGTCGCGGTAGCGCCTTGTCCTAATGCCTGAACTTTGGGATTAGCGTTGTCTAAGTCGTAACGCCACGCTCCATCTTTGGTGATGGTTAACGTACCTAACACCCCAATAACTTGGGATGCTTGAAAATGGTCCTCCCCAAGATCCGCATCAGTTACCAAAAGTTGCCCTTGAACATGTGTGGTTTGATCTTCATTTACTGCGCCATTGTCTACGCCCGAGATTATAGCGTTGTCATCTTCACCACCGATGGTCATGTTTAGGACTTGCGGTGTTCCATCTTTCGTATGAATGGTGAAGGTTTCATGCAGTGCTGTACTTTGAGTGAGCGCTTGAATATTGCTCTGGGAGTTATCCACTTGGTATTGCCATTGACCCTTCGAGTTTATCGTCAATGTGCCGAATTGACCTTGTATTGTTTCAGCTTGTACTGAGCTTTCGCTATGGTCAGGGTCAACGACGTCAATTTTTCCTGAAGTACTTATTAAGCCCGCAGAATTAACGTGATGCTCTTCTCTTACAAGCCCTTGTAAATCGCCACTGATCGAAGGGGCATCTTGTTTGCCTTGTACCGGTATGTGGATAACAGTAGTGGAACCATTTGATAGGTGTAGCGTGAATGTGTCAGTGCCTGGTTCTTGTTTTTGCAAAAGGATGTAAGCGGGTGATTTAGGGTCAAGCGTAAAGGTATACTTCCCTGAAGTATCGATATGGAGTGAGCCAAATTTCCCTTTTATTGTCTCATCAATATAGGTTGCTGTCGGATTGGGCTGTGTTTGGTGCTCATGAGACTTTTCGGAAGTCTTAGGATCAGTCAATGGCAGTTTAGGCTCGGTAACAGGCTTATCTACATCGTGTTTTTTTGATTCTTGATGAGAACCTGTTGGGCGGGATTTTCCTTTACCTTGTGAATGTTCAGCTGGGCACTTCTCGTCGCCGTTTGTTTTATCCCTTGCGTGCTCTGTTTCTGGAATTAATTTGTCCGGCCAATGAGAGCCTGGATTTGGATGTGTCCCATATTGATGTGTTTTTTCACCCGTGAGCGAGGGAGTTTCAGGGCGCTCAAGGGGATTCACCGGGGCTGCAATATGATTAACTATTGGATGTAGCTTAGTGGACAAATAGTGAGATGAGCGAGCAGTTGTGCCGTGATTTTCACTCCTATTGTCGGTTGACTCATCCGTTGGCGTATGTGCCTTTGTTTCAAACTGAACAGATACATTTTCTGAAGCAGAGTTTTGCTCGTTCTGTTGACTCGTTTTTTGACTGGAAACGTTGGCCATTACATTAGCAGTAGAATCAATGGCGTCATCGTTTGTGACTGCCTGTTCACTCGTGGCATTGACAGACAGTGATGGTAGGATCAAGGTAAGTTCACGGGGTAGAGGAACATTTATATTAACCTGAGAAAACAGTCGTACTTTCTTGAGCAGTTTGTTTTTCTCATGAGTTGCTTCGCCACCTTTTACTGAAGTACTTGTTTTTATGTTCTTTTTGTCTTCACTAGCCATCTATAATTCCTGTCATAATTCCGATACTCACCTACTCAGTAAAGTACAGAAAATTGCGTTTAGCTATATCAACTAACTAATTAAATTAAAGGGATATTTTGGGCTTATTATGACTAAGATATATCAGACAGAATGTTGATAGTTCCATTATCTCAATGACAGCGAAAAGCGACGATTTAAGGAGAAGTGATGACAAAGCAACCCTATCCAATTCTCTATTCTTTGCATAACTGCCCCTACGCGATAAGAGCGCGAATGGCCCTAGTCAAAGCAAAGCAAGTTGTAGAGATTCGCTCGATAAAGCTAAGCAATAAGCCCATAGAAATGGTTGAAGTGTCGCCCAAGGGGAGTGTTCCGGTATTAGTGCTCCCCAAACCAATGAATGATGAGCCCTTGCTCGTGATAGATGAGAGCCTAGATATCATGCTTTGGGCGCTCAATAAAAGTGACCCCTACAATTTATTGCAACAAACTCATCGTAACGAGCTAGATGAGATGCTTGATTTCATCAAGCATTTTGAAAATCGCTTCATTCCCGCACTAGAGGCTTATGCGGCTGCTAAACGTTACCATCAAGAGAATAGGGCAGAGCTGCGAAAGGTTTGTGAGGGTGAGCTGGTGCAACTAGAAGGACTGCTCAACAAGCATAGATTTCTATTAAGTGATAAGGAAAGCCTTGTCGATATCGCGCTTGTGCCATTCATTCGTAAGCTAGCACGAGTCGATAAGCCTTGGTTTCGAGATGGCCCTTTCCCGTATGTCCGCGATTGGCTTAATGGCTATCTAAACAGTCGATTATTTTCTGAAGTGATGACTCAATACGATATCTGGCATGAGCACCAGAATGCGGTGTATTTTGGTGATAAGAATAAGTTAGGAAACAAAAAATAACCCCCAAATATCGCTATTTGGAGGCTGAGGTTAGTGTGAGGCTTCTAACGTATTGAGTTTACGAACTATTCAGCCTTGAGTGCAGATATGATGGGATCTTCATTTGCTACCATTACTTTAGGATTCACTCCGTAATGACGAGATGTGAAGGTAAAATCATTCCCTTTGGTATCAATATTGTTTTTTGCACTTTCACCACAGTTGAATGAGATTGTGATTGACCCATCTTCGTTCTTATCCCAAGTGTGTGAGTTAATGTTACGCACACCTTCCATTAGATATTTGTCACCATCGTAGGCAGTAATCGAAGTGAAGAACTTGTTTTCTGGGTCTGCAAACGTCGTCGTATAACAGATGTTCGCTTTTAACTGCGGGCTGTTTGCATACTTATTTCCCACGAATGCCTCTGGGCTCGCACCACCCCAACCCGCTGCGTTTTCTAAATTCCATTGATGCAAGTCTGTTACTTTGTCACTAGTGCGAGGGAAGGTATAGGTGAAGTTCGCCTTACTGTTCACCTCTTGTGTGTACTTTTCAACCCAAATTTCGACTTCATCATAATCGTAGGGTTGTACCTCATACTCACGAGCAAAATTGAAATCACTTTCGTCTACTTTGTTGAGCTCTTCTAGTGCGCTTTCAATACCGTTCTCTGTGCCTGAGCGGTAGATGAGAAATGCATAGTCTGACTCGACAGTTAGGTTGTAATCACCATCCTCAACGACATAGTGCTGGCCATGGCCTCGTTCAGTTATAACCTGAACCGCCATATAGTTGTCGGTTTGGGGGATAGAAAATTGTACCTTCCCATCAACAGCCTCGACGATCGCCACGCCATACAAGGTATCATCATTCATTTGAACGGTTGGCGCGGCTTTACCTCGAGGTGGTAGACCCTGCATTTTCACAAATTGCTGAGTCGCGCCTTTACTCGCCCAGTTTCGATAGTTACGAGCGGTTTCAGCGTGGCTGAAGTTATCAGCGGTGACTTCAATTTTAGTCGTTTGCTGCGAAGCAAATACGCTTGTTCCCATCATTAATGTACCAGTCATTACAGCCAGTGTGGTCAATCGTCGTGTTTTCATAGTCAACTCTCTCGGTCGTCGTGAAGCTAAATCCTTTTGTGCAACGTGAACAGTTTAGTGAATGTGCAGAGAGGTATCTTTAATTTCTCATGCTCATGTCGTTTGCTGATATCTAAAGTAACGCACCAGAGAAATGACGGGAAATGAAACGGAGTGATGACTGATATGCGTTTATCACATATCACAAGTATTGAGAGAGGAAAGTTGTGGCTGCGTAAAACGAAAAAAACCGCTGATAAATCAGCGGCTTCTTAGAATGTGGCGGAGAGATAGGGATTTGAACCCTAGATACGCTATTAACGTATGCCGGTTTTCAAGACCGGTGCTTTCAACCACTCAGCCATCTCTCCGTTGTTGTGGCGAATATTAATGGGGTTCTGAGATCTTGTAAACCCCAAAAACCACACTTTTTGTGGATTTTAGTCCGTTTGATGCAAATTTGCGCTAAAAGTCTATTGTTTGCACACTTTGGTGTCCGTTTTGAACACAAAACTAATCTCTGGTTAACAAGGCAATTAAAGGTATTTACTCGATGACTAATGACCAAACTCTTAGTTAATTCCAAACAAAATAAATAGTCAGTCTTTTTGTAGTAGAATTCATTAGGTTGATACATCTCATTGTTGTCATTGTAAACTTGTATTATCTTTGTTCTATAACTATATGTGTGACACATTTTTTTCGTATTTTGTTGGCTAGTTCTCTGTGATATTTAAAAATTTTAATAAAAGAAGTTTATTTACACTGTTGCTACTGTTCTTAACGGTTTTCGTTTATGGACTTAACGAGTCAACACAGCGTGAAGTTAACCTGTTTGATTATCCTATTCGTGTGACGACGGATAATGCCTCTAATGGTGGTACTTCTAGCGGTTTTGCAGAGTTTAATGATGACGGCTCACTTGGGTTCGAGTGTCTTTTGACGGAAACGTATGAATGGCGTTTTTGTGAATTACAGTTCGAGCTTGCCAATATTTACGGCAGCGGCATGGACATGCAGCAGTTCAATCTTATGACGTTAGATGTTAGCTTCGAGGTCAACGGCTTTGAAGAGCAAAAGCAGCCAGTTCGTATGTACTTCAAAAACTTAGTCAATAGTGGAAAGTTAAAGCCTTCGAGCATTGAATTTACCCCGTCTGATTATCAAGGTTCGGTAGCGATACCACTCGAGTACCTCAAGGTGCCAGATTGGTGGCGACTTGAAAATCGAGTGAGTCTACGCGAGGGGCAGTCTGATGTTCGTAATGTGACTGAAATTAGCTTCAGCACCCCCGCAAATGCACAGCCAGGGATGTATCAGTTATTGCTTAATAGTGCGACCGTGTCAGGTCCATGGATCGCCTATGATACTCTTACCAATATTTTACTCATTGTTTGGTTGACTCATGGTATCTCTAATTTAATTTATTCATTTAGAGAAACGTGGCGAGAAAACTTATTACTGAGCTGGGAATATAAGCAGCTAAAAAATGAAAACTCACTCCTGGTAAATCTTGCTCACAATGACAAGTTGACTGGGGCTTTAAATCGACATGGCGCCCACAAAGTTATATTTGAGCAAACGCCATCGAATACCGCAATTAGCATTATTTATTTGGATATTGACCATTTTAAGTCGATAAATGACACGTACAGTCACCAAGCGGGCGATGCCATTTTGATCATGCTCGCGAGTCTGATTGAGTCATCAATCGACGAGCAACATCGACTTGTTCGATGGGGTGGTGAAGAGTTTGTCATTCTGTGTACTGATATCAGTGCTCATGGTGCAGCAAAGATTGCGAGACGTCTCCAGGAACGTTTTGAAGAGATGGACTGGCCACACGTGCATAACGTTACTTGTTCATTTGGTATCGCAACTTGTAAGACGTACGAGCAGTTTAATCAAGCTATCGAGCGCGCTGACCATGCCCTTTATCGCGCTAAGGCCAATGGACGAAATCGTGTCGAAATTGCGCCACAAGACGTATGATAGATTAGATTGATATATAAATAATAAGGCCACGCAAATGCGTGGCCTTTCTGTTTTACGAAGATTACTTTTTCTTCATCATGTTTGCTAGGTCAGCAAATGGGTTGTGCGTTGCTGAAACATGGTCATCCAACCTTGCCGTCGCTTCAACACCGTAACGCTCATGGTCAGTGTATTTTGAGTGCTCGTGGTCATGACAATACAAACACAACAGTTCCCAATTACTGCCATCTTCTGGGTTGTTGGTGTGGTCATGATCAACATGATGAACAGTGAGTTCACGAAGGTTAGAATAAACAAATTCTCGTGCACACTTGCCACACACCCAAGGGTAGAGCTTAAGGGCTTTTTCACGATAACCTTGCTCTTGGCGAGCGTATGCGGCGCTCGTGCCGTTGTAATCTGAAGACATAATTTTCATCTTTACTGCTCATTGAATCTGGGTGCAACATATCACAGTTGCGCAAAAACGCGCTAGTGTGTCGCTGATATTACCGATAGCCCTTAACGACAGTGTGACTGCACGCACAGCCTTATCGATTCTCAAAGCGATTGTAATCAAGCAGTCCAAATTCAATGGGTTGATCTTGTTGGTACCAGCGATGCACGACGTCACTGTGTGACCAAAATTCTGGATTGCTCCGTCTCACTGCATACCTGTCCAGAATTTGAATGTAGTCTTGCTCCTCTTCAATTCCCTGAAGCATCATGACCAGCTTGATCACCTCCTTCTCCTCAAGCTGCAAGAAAGCCTGCGGGTAACTACCAATCACACCTTTGACGATGGTCAGCGAGTCCTTGGCATAGTCGCGGTTTTTCTCTTCGGCGAACAGGCTAGAGATATTGGTATGCGCATTATTGTGCAAGATGGTAAACAACTGCTGGTTGCCGGAATCTGAGTTGACGGAAAGCATGATTGTCTGGGGCAGGTGGACTAAACCTTCGCCTTGAATGTAGTTGATTTGGTTGAGCAGCGCCTCATTATTTTTCGACAGGCCTGTATCAACAATCTCAAAGCGTGGTTGAAGTACCGGGGCGATACGTTTTTTCAGCATGTGTAATAGTTCGTTCTTTGGATCATCGGTTTTGTAAACGATTTGAGAGGGCTGATTGAATGGCTCAACATTACGTTGCAAATAGTCACTTAATTGCGCATGTTGATTCTGATACCAGCTAGCATGAATCTCATGTCTAACATCTTGAGGGAGGAGCGAGAGAAAGTGACTTTCGCCTTCCAGTCTTAAAAAGTCCATGAACATGCGTGTGACAAGCTGGTGGCCGAAGTTGCCATAGACATCAAACCCAGCAACAAGCAGATAATGGATTCGCTCTAAAAGTGCATAATCTAGTACCCATGCAGTTTTTGGAGGCGTGCCGACTAACCCTTGAACAACGGAGGCGCTATCGAAATGGCGGAAAACAGTGAGCGCGGCATTCGGGTTTTGACCGTCACCCGCCCAGATTAGGTCAAGGTTGAGGGCGACATCATTTTCAAACTCTTTTGTGGAAAACTCTGATTTTGCCTGCAAGTAGCGCGCTTGTTGGCGAGAGTAGCTTACCCATGTGGTAAGAGGAAGGACATTGCTGTCACGCTCTCCCGGTAGTTTAAGGTTGTCTGCTTGTGAGCGATAAAACTCATTGAGCTCTGGAATATCGCTTTTCTCTGGGTCGAGAAAGAAAACCCAGAACCGATCATTAATCACATTCAAAGCCAGTTGCCCACGACATACAGGCCCCTTGATGTATGCCATGATGGTGTTTTGGGCATTATTGAGCATAAATTTGTAACGTGACTTAACGGGTAAATCAATAAAAGCCGTCATCGGGTTTGCTGCCACATCCGTCTCGTAACTCGGTAATTGACTGACCGTGTAATCGGCGTGGACGAACCATTTGCGCCACTTTTCAAGCAACACTCCACTCAACTCAAACGGCATATGAGTCTTGTCAACGATGGTGGCTTGCTCAGCAATCACGCGGTAATAAACACGATCAACTTGAGGGTCGTCGTAAGGGCGTCGGGTAGAGATGCGCTGAATGGGCTCTCCTGGTGGTGTTGCCGAACGAACGAGAGTGAAAAAGCGAGGTGTCGGGTTTTCTTCAGTAACTAGTTCAGAGAAGTACAAATGGGATAGGAACAGATGCTCATAAATATATCTCGCTGCCAACTGGTGCTTGAGAGAGTCATGGTTAAGAAACTCCTCATACTGTCTGATATGGGTCATCTCCTCGCTAGACAGTGGCAATGGCGCATTCATAATCGCGCCATTTTGCAGCCAACTCATTAATGTGGCGTACTCTTGACCCTCTAGGTTAGGCATTCCATAAGGCATTCCCCATGTAGGGTAGTCTTGTTCATATTTATCAAACTCGCTCATCGTCGGGCATTGCTGTTGGCGGTCAATGGCGAAATCGAACCCTTCAAGTTGTTCTTGATTGGGTAAAGGGTGCTTCTCTTTTTGCATTAGCATGCGGGCAACGAGACCGGCTTCGATATTGGCCGTTGGGTTCTGGTTACGTTCGTTAAGTACCGGGTGGAAGCTAAAATCGCGCCACTGCTGTGTGGTGGTCGCATCTTCGAATAGTCTAGTTGGGGTTGAGGCAACAAGACGGGTTCCCTGATAGACCAGCGCTTTACTGCCTCCACGATCAATGCCTTCTGGAGAAGACATCTTTAACTGACAAGGTGCATCGTAACAAGCATGGCAAACCACACATCGGTTATCGATAATCGGTTTAACCTCGTTGACATAGTAAACAGCGGCATCAGCCGAGATAGAGGCTTGGCGATTTTGCACCCTCTCTTCTTCAAACAACTTGTCGTAATTGATACCTGCATAGGTAGCACAGCCGGAGAAGAGAACAATAAACAGAATAAGAAGGCTTTTTCGTGGTCGCATAAAATGAACTATTTGAGGTTTATCATGTAATTAAAGCAGAGAAACCAGCTTTCGCCATTCGGCTTTTATGACAAGTACGTTGTGGTCAATAATCGAAAAGATAACTTCTTCGTAATGGTTGCTAGGCGTTGATTGCTAAGCGTTGCCTACACTTAAGCAGGAGCAGGGAGAGTGTGAATGATGAAACTCAGACTATTGAGCTTATTTGTAATAGCTGTGCTGTGTCGCGATGTACAAGCGGAGTCAATTGAGGCCACAGATTGGTTCGAGAAGGGCATGGAGGCGAGATACTACTTGCGTGACGAACAGGCGCTAGAGAATTTTGAAAAAGCAGCCAAGTTAGGTCATGTGCAAGCACAGTTCGAAGTCGCGAAACTTCTTCTCTACAGAGAACTGAATCAAGGTGAGCCGCATACACAAAGCCTATATTGGTTTACTGCCGCCGCTGAGGCGCAGCATGCGGAGGCTCAATATGAACTGGCACTCTTTTATATGGATGAGTACGACAACCCCGACGCACCAATGTTAGTCAGAAAGTGGATGGCTGCGGCAGCAAGCAATCAACATGAGAGGGCACAGATCTGGATAGATAATAATTCACAAATTGAATGAACATTTAACAGGTTAGGGCGTAGGAAAACTAGTACAGCATATTAGGGGCATACTATGGATTCAGTGGCTATCGACCTGGCGCGATTTCAATTTGCATTCACGGTTTCATTTCACATTATTTTTCCCGCATTCACTATCGGTCTTGCAAGCTTTCTCGCAGTGCTGGAAGGCCTATGGTTAAAAACGGGTGATGACAAGTACATCCAACTCTATAAATACTGGTTGAAGATTTTCGCGATTAGCTTCGGTATGGGCGTGGTGAGCGGTATCGTTCTGAGTTATCAGTTTGGGACAAACTGGAGCGTGTTCGCCGATAAAACAGGACCAGTCTTGGGGCCACTAATGGGTTACGAGGTCTTCACTGCGTTTTTCCTCGAAGCAGGTTTCTTGGGTGTCATGTTGTTTGGTATGGAACGAGTGGGTAAGAAAGTGCACTTTGCCTCAACCTGCGTCGTTGCATTTGGTACCTTTCTATCCGCCTTTTGGATTCTTTCAGTCAACAGTTGGATGCAAACCCCAGCAGGCTTCGACTACAACGAAGCGGGGCAGTTCATTCCAGTAGATTGGTTTGAAGTGGTATTCAATCCATCATTCCCTTACCGTTTGGTCCACATGCTGTTCGCTGCTTATTTAACGACAGCATTCGTTGTGGCGGCGGTTGGTGCGTATCATCTACTCAAAGCACCGCACAATCCACTGGCTCGAACCATGTTTTCGATGGCGATGTGGATGGCGGCGATTGTGACTCCACTTCAAATCGTCGCAGGTGATTTTCACGGGTTAAACACGCTAGAGCACCAGCCTGCCAAAATCGCTGCGATGGAAGGGCATTTTGAAACCCATCAGGGCGCGCCACTGATACTCTTTGGCATCCCAGATGAAGAGAATAACAAGATGGATTATGCCGTCGAAATTCCTAAGTTGGGCAGTTTGATACTGACTCATGATCTCAACGGAGAGGTGAAAGGGTTAGATGCCTTTCCCGAAGAAGAGCGTCCGCCTGTCACTATTGTGTTCTGGAGCTTCAGAGTCATGGTGGGCATTGGGTTTGGTATGTTGGCCATTGGTTCGTACAGCTTGTGGCTGCGCAAAAAGAATAACCTCTACGAACAAAGATCCTTCTTGCGTATTTGTACCTGGTTTGGCCCCGCAGGCTTTGTCGCAGTTCTAGCCGGATGGATAACCACCGAAGTGGGTCGCCAGCCATACACTGTGTACGGATTACTAACAACTGCCGATTCTGCATCACCGATTGATGCCGCAGCGGTGAGCGTTTCCTTAACCGCGTTCATCGTTGTATATTTTATTGTGTTCGGCTGTGGTTTCTTCTACCTGCTACGTCTGATGAAAAAATCTCCATCAAAATACGAGCAGCCTTTGGAAGCGCGCTTACCCGATGGTAGTGAAGCGCCTGCCACAACGCATTCAAACCACCTAACCTGAGGGTAGCACTATGGATTATGCATTAATTTGGTATGGCTTAATCGGGTTAGCGGTGCTGATATATGTCATCTTAGATGGTTTCGACCTTGGCATTGGTATCCTGTTTCCGAGCGCTCATAGCGACGATGAGCGGGACATGATGATGAACAGTGTCGCGCCAGTATGGGATGGCAACGAAACTTGGTTAGTGCTTGGGGGAGGAGGCCTTTTTGCTGTTTTCCCACTTGCTTACGCCGTCATCATGCCAGCGCTTTATGCTCCGCTGATTATCATGTTGCTTGGCTTGATACTGCGCGGCGTGTCGTTTGAGTATCGCTTTAGAACAAAACGAGGAAAGTTCCTCTGGGATACATCTTTTTTCTTGGGCTCTTTGCTCGCAACCCTGATGCAGGGCGTGATGCTCGGAACCTTGCTACAAGGAATAGACGTTGATGGTCGACAGTATGCTGGGTCATGGTTCGGCTGGCTGACACCGTTTAGCCTATTTTGTGCATTGGGGTTATTGTGCGCCTACACATTGCTTGGTGCCTGTTGGTTGATAATGAAACTCCCCACTGATCTTATGGGGCGCTATTACACCATTGCCAAGCGTTGGGGCCTCGCTTTTGTAGCCTGTATCGCAGTAACCAGTATTTGGCTACCGATCACCAATCACTTGGTTTTCGAGCGTTGGTTTACGTTCCCGAATGTCTTCCTATTCTTAATCATTCCAGTGGCAGCAGCGGCTTGTGTTTGGCAGTTGTTTAAATCGCTATTAGACCACAAAGCGTTACGAGCTTACCTCTGCGGTATCGGGTTGTTTTTGATTTCTGCGCTGGGTTTCGGGGTGAGTACGTTCCCTTACTTGGTCCCATTCGCCCTCACATACAGTGAAACCGCTGCGCCAGAATCTAGCCTTAAGTTTTTACTCGTTGGGGCAGTGATACTGCTACCGATGATCATCGCCTACACAGCCTACTCATACTGGGTGTTTAGAGGTAAATTGAAACACGGCGAGGGGTATCATTGATGGATGATCGTATAAAAAAAGCGCTTTGGTTCATTGCGATTTGGTCATGCAGTGTGACGGCACTCTTTATCGTGTCATACACCATACGCTCGATATTGCTGTAGCCAGCAGAAACAGGTGGGGAGAGTGGATCTCTCCCTACTAAGAGCTAAAACTCTTTATTCATCTGCCTTAACGTATTAATAAGGTGCTGCGCATCTTGTTCGTTTACGTTTTGTGTTAACTCTCTCATCAAATCAAGATGGAGCTGGTTATGACGCTGGTGGATAGTCTGTCCATCGCTCGTCAAAGCCACAACGATTGATCGGCGGTCTTCCGGATGAGGAAGGCGCTCGATAAGGTCTGCCGTCACCAATTTGTCTACCTGAACCGTTAGCGTACCTGTGGTAATACCTAGCTTACTCGCTAGCTCCTTCATTCTCATAGACCCATGACTACCTAACACTTCAATAGTATGAACCTGAGCGAGCGAATAGCCGGTCTCTTTGACAACCGACTGCTCCCATGAAGACATCTTGTCATAGAATTCGGTCACAAGTTGATTCAGTGTTTCTAGGTCGATCATGGCTTACTCGTTCACTTCTAAAGTTAAGTGACTGATTTTATCAAATTTTGCAAGCTTTTGCTTAAAATCACTGAGCGACAAACTCGAGTTCGAATCGATGGTGATAGCCGCACTGTAATGATGACTGCTAACCCTCCAAATGTGTAAGTCAGTTACTTCACCGAAAGGAGAGAGCTCATCGAGAATCTGTTGTATATAATCCTCGTTAATGCTTTCATCCAATAGGATTGGGCTAGTCTGTTTGAGTAGGTTATGCGTCCACTTCAAAATAACCAAACCACCCACCATACCCATGATCGCATCGAGCCAATTCCAGCCGTAGAACTTACCAAATAGCAGAGCAATAATCGCAAGTAATGACGTCAGAGTATCGGCGAGTACGTGCATATAGGCGGCTCTTAGATTGTGATCGTGATGATGCTCATGGTGGTGATGGGAGTGTTCATGACTATGTGCATGGCTATGGTCGTGATGATCATGGCCGTGGTGGTGATCGCCAAGCAAAAACATACTGGCTAAATTAACGACAAGGCCAAGGCAGGCAACGAGTATCGCTTCATTAAATTGAATGTTTTGTGGATTAAAGAGTCGACCAACCGACTCAACAATCATCAGCAAGGCGACAATCCCCAGCGCAATTGCACTGGTAAACCCACCCAATACACTGACCTTGCCCGTGCCAAATGAAAAGCGACCGCTGTATTGGTGTTTCTTCGCATAGCGATAGGCAAACAGCGTAATACAGAAGGCGGCGGCATGCGTGCCCATGTGCCAGCCATCGGCAAGCAGTGCCATTGAGCCATAGTAAGTCCCGGCAGCAATCTCTACGAACATGGTTGTCACGGTGAGGATCAGGACATAGAGGGTCCGTTTTTCACCGTGGTGGTTGTGTTCAGAGAAATCGTGCTGATGTTTGATTGAAGTATCCAAGAAACAGTCCTTTGTTTGATAATCAAAATACTTGATTGTAAATTTAGTTTGATTATCAAGTTAAATCAAGGTGAGATTGCGAGAGGATGAGTGATTAAAGCAGTAGGGGTTGCTATGAGCGTTAGGTTTCTGAAGGCCTAGAAAGAAAAAATCCAGACACTCGAAAGAGCATCTGGAGAACTAAAAAGGTTCTTAAACAACGTCAGTTGGCTAGGTGACCTAATGACTATCAAAAGGTCGCTGTTACTGATACAAGCGGCGTGCCAAGATTAAAGTTATTTTAATATCAATAACTTAAATTAAATTTTATTAAACACATTGATTATAGGTGGTAGCTTTCGTTGCTATATGCAATTCATTGTTGCATTTTGCAATCCGTTATTGGTACACAAAACCAGAAAAGACCGCACGGTTAGGCTGCGCTTTGCTGCCGCTGAAGGTGTAAAGCATGATGCCTTGTTCTTGCCCCTCATGTCGTGGCGTTGAGCCAACAATATTCCATTCAATACGACTGTCATTCCGATAGTAGGCAGTCACGTCATTACCTGTGACTTCAAGCTTTAGATTCACCTTGTTATCAGAGTAGGGGACTAAACAGACGATAGACGGATTCCCGTCTTTTTCACTGGCAAAAACGAGGGAAAGCTCGCCGTTAAACATCTCTTTACTGAACTTGATGTAGTTATCTTTGTCCCAAAACACACCAATGCCCGCTTGCTCAAAAGTGCGTTTGGATGTGAGTTTCACGTTGACCTGGGCTTGATAGCTATTCTTATCAGTCGGAAGAAGAAACAGATTCTCTTTGGGCTCTCCACCATAGCCCCACATATTTCCCTCAGCGATGTCGACATAGAGCTGTTCATCTCTCAACTGCCAGGCGTCAGGATTATTATTCACGATGTTCCACTGGTCTAAGTTAATCATACTTTTTTCCCTTAAATCATTCGCTGGCGAAGTTGGTAAAAGACATCATCGAGTACTTCAACGTTGGCTTTCGCCAACTCACGTTGGACGGTATCAAAGTAAAGCTGGTTGTGCATATCATCCATCGTATTGTAGTAATGAATGCGACGACCAAGAATGAAGTTATACTGCTTTTCAAGCGGGAGCGACAAAAAGCGCTCAATCGTGCTAAGGAACTGCGATTTATCGGCAGGAAGCTGGCCGTTAATTTCCATCAATAGGTTAATCGAGTGGAAGTTACCAAACTTGCTGCTGATACCGTTCAACTGCTCAATCAACGTTTGTTGCTCTTGCACCATTTCAACTTCGCTCAGAGGTGTAAACGAGCCGTTTTGCACCATGTCATCCAACTCTGTGCCGGGTTTAACGGCCAAAGAAAGCACGCGGATCTCTTCTGGGTCGATTTGGTTGAGCAATTCAGCCGTTTCACGTACATGCGAATCGGACAGCTCTTTGCCGCCAAGCCCCAGGATGATGAATGTCATCATCTTCATACCGGCTTGCTTGGCGTGTTGTGCTGACTTAAGAATGGATTTCGGCGTAATGCCTTTCTTCATCTTCTTCAACACATCAATCGAACCTGACTCCATGCCGCAGTAGAGCATGTTTAAGCCTGCGTCACAGATAGCTTTCATCTCTTCAGCCGATTTTTTGCTCATGGTTTGCGCGCGTCCGTAAGAGCTGATTTGTTTCAGATCGGGAAACGCTTCTTTAAGGGTTTTAAGAACCTCAAGCAGATCCGCGGTTTCCATTGCGAATGAATCACCGTCTTGCAAAAAGCACGTCTCAAACTTACGCCCTTTGTAAAATGCTTTCGCTGCCCAAATATCTTTTTTGATCTCTTCCACTGGGCGGATTGAAAAATCCATGCCCTTGAACAGGGTACAGAAGCTACATTTATTCCACGGACACCCTTGTGTAGTGCGAATCAACAAGCTGTTAGCTTCTGAAGGTGGGCGAATAGGGCCCTGTTGGAAATTAAGATGTTGCATAGGTGCTGTCTCTACCTTGTTCGTTTCTTGAGGTGGGTAGTGTACGCCTTGTCGTATCTGCGAAAAACGCTATAGTAATTGATAGATTCTCAAAAACGGATTGATAATATGTTGCTCAGTGATCTGACAGTGGTGCTGAAAGTCGCCGAATTTCGCAGTATTACTGCTGCTGCTAATAGCTTAGATATGCGCATGGCAACAGCCAGTGCGGCCATTAAACGCGTTGAAGCTTCATTGGGTGTCGAGCTATTCGTTCGCACGACTCGCCAGCTAAGGCTGTCTCCGGCCGGAGAGCGTTATCTTCCTCAGTGCGAACAAGCGTTGCAACTGCTCGATACGGCTAAGCAGAATGTTCAAGAAGACTTGGACCAATTGGGTGGTGAAGTCAGAATTGCACTGTCATCTGATCTAGGGCGTAACGTAGTGACACCTTGGCTCGATGAGTTCCTCGCGGATCACCCAGAAGTGGCGCTGCGCAGCAACATCAGTGACAGTAATATTGATTTCTATCGTGATGCGGTGGATATGGCTTTGCGATATGGCTCGCCAAATGATGCGAGTATGTATGGTTTTAAAATCTGCAATGTGCCGCGTTTGTTGTGCGCCTCTCCTGAGTATTTAAAGCAGTTCGGCACCCCTACTAATCTTGAAGCGCTCAAACAACACAACGGCCTGTTCTATCAACTGCAAGATATTGTCCAAGATGAGTGGCGCTTTGACCATCAAGGTCAAAGCCATAAGGTCAAACTCAAAGGAAATCGCGCCTCTAATGATGGTGACCTCGTTAGACGCTGGTGCGTGACGGGAAAAGGGTTTGCGATAAAATCATGCCTAGATATGGCAGACGATCTTTTGCAGCAAAGGGTAGTGAATGTCATGCCGGAATATAAACCGATGTCGACAGAGCTATGGTTGGTGTGCCCAAGCCGCCAATCCATCACCCCTACGGTGCGATTACTGCGTGACTTCTTTCGTGAGCGCACAGACAAGGTACTAAAAGAGTTAATCGGCAGTGGGTTTGTCGACCCGAAGTCTATTTAATATAGAGAAGAGCCCCCATCAGCAGATGAGAAGCGATGACCACACTGGTTAAGATGGTGCGTAGCTTGATGTAATCTGCATTGTCCTTGCGGGGCTCGAATAGATAGTTGAATCCGTGGGCGAGAATCAGTCCAAGCGTCAACACAGTAAAGTTGTGAAAACTCACTGTGCTCAAAGCGATAACGAACAGTGTGATGAGGTTTGACATCACGAGCACCGCGTTGTGTGGCTCGACTCTATCAATAACACGACCCCACAGAGCGCCTGCCATGAAAATCGCAATGCCCGCACTGTAGGCAAAGTAACCGTACATTGCCATTCCGCGCGACATATCGTCGAGCATCAGCACAGCAACGGGCAGAATGATGAAGGGGATCAACCCCATGTAACCTAGTGTATTTCTCATAACCAAGTCTACGCCCCAAAGAAAAAATTGATCACCACTGCTCATAAGGTTACAACACTAGTAATCACCAAGCTATTTATACGTGAGGGATGCTAAGTAATGAATCTACGAATAGAGAGGCAAAAAGAGGAACGGACTACATGAAAGAGTATCTGCAGCAGTTGAGTAAAGAAATTTAACTGAAAAAAAGTTGATGCCTAAAACAGACATCAACTTCATCAATATAGAGTTTAAATGAGGGGCTTACTTCTTGAAATTGTGGAATTTCTGCGCCAAGTAAGGGTCCCACATTGCAGCGGTCGCGCTCATTACTAGGTCTGCGCCCATGTCTAGACGACGGTGCAGATCTTCAGCGTTCATCATGCCGCCGACTGAACAGATAACGAAATCATCTTTCCACTTCGTACGCAGGTCGATAAGGTTTTGCGTCACTTCTTCAGCTAAGTCACCGATAGCGAAACCACACGTACCGCTTTGTAGACGACCTTCACCAGGAAGTGCCGCTTGGCCGTCAGGTGTGATTACTTTACGTGGAATCGTGTTGATTGCTGCAAAACCGTCAACGTATGGGCGGTTCGCTTCAATCACTTTCTCTAGCTGTTCCGCTGGCATCCAACCAAGTTTGATCATTAGTGGCGTATCACCGATAGACTCGCGGATTTTCTTAGAAACTAGGGCAGAGTTTTCTGGGTCAGAGAACAGAGCGCCTTCTTTGCTGCCACCTAGGTTCGGACAAGAGTAGTTAACTTCAATAACTTTCGCACCGGCTTCTTTTGCCATTGCAGATACGTAACCGTAATCTTCAACAAGGTCACGCTCAGCAAGGCCAGGTGTACCATTTACAGACACAACCATTAGCTGGTTTTTGCCCATCTTACGGTTACCTTCCTCGATGTCTTTCATCCATACAGAAGGCGCTAGAGAAGGTACACCGAAAGAGTTAGTAATCGTGATGCGCTCATCAAGAGAAGGGCGAGCACCTGGGTGAATCTCAGAGTTAATCTCTAGATTGTTAAACTGCTTGTCAGTATCAAGGAATACACAGTTTGGCGCTGGGTGACATGCACGCTCGACGCTTCGCACCGTTTTGTATACTGGGATATCAAAGCCAAGCTTTGCATAAACGTCACACCAGTGGCTGTTTAGTAGGGGACCCGCTGGTACACCTAGGCGTGAGTTTACTTCGAAATCAAACACCTTCTGAGTCTGCGTGATAGCAGGACGAGAAGGGTAATCAGCATCAAAAAAAGGCCCGTTTTGGTAGTTATCCTCATAAGTTTTGAGAATATCGTAGAGTTCGAACTGAGTTGGAGTAGTCATTAGAAGCCTCTTACTGCATGTGCCAATCAAAATTTGCAGGGATTCTACCTCTTATGGATAGCCTTGAACACAGGCGGAGTTTGATCTCGGATAAGATAAAGCGATGAAATGACGGTTTTTCGCCATTCTTTTTCACTTTGAAGCAAACGTTTGCATTGGGTGGTGTTTGGATGGGAGATCAGAGTCAAATTGACTCTGAACCACTTTGTCATTTTAGTAACGTGACTTAACGAAAAGCCATCGCTCCTTTACCGACACCTTCATAAGCCACAACTTGCAAGCTATGTGAGTCAGAAAGGGTATTACTCACCTCATCCGCGATAAAGTCAGCCAGCAACTCGACCGTGGTATCCGTTTCAATAATTTCTGTTTCACTCTTGGCGATGGCGAGCTCAAAGTGACCTTGTGGTGCTTGGTAACAGAAGCCATAGTGCGTCTCATCAGTGATGTTACGTGCGTGCTCACTGAGCTTTAATTGCGCAGTCGGTACCATATCCTCAGCAGAGCCAAGGTAGATGTCTTCCCAACGTTTAGCGAACTGTTCTTCAAGGGCACTATCACGTTGACCATCAACAATTAATTCAATCGGAGAGCGGTGCCCGTGGGCGATACGCTGACAGTTGCCATCGTGCTTTTTGAGACCGTGCGAGTAGTGATAGAAAGCACCTTCAATGGCTTCTGGGCGAAGTGTGATGGTGAAATCTTTAACGTTGTCAGGCAATTTACCTTGCAGTAATTGATGTACATGCTGGGTAAGGCTATCAAGGGTAATCGCATCAGCATCGACAAAGCCAAAGGCTTCATCAGGGCAATGTAAATGAAGGCTTTTGTCGTCACGCAGCATATCAACTTGCGAGTATCCGTTTTGCGTAGCTGCAACGTGCACATTCGCGCTACGGCTTGGGATAAGCAAGCGATGGTCGACATATTCATCAATAAGGTACTTAATTTGGGATTTGACCTTGCCAAAATCCAACACCATGCTCATTTCATTGAGGTCGCCAGAAAGGGTGACATCGACAATCCAACTGTCACCGACCATACCACGCTGGTCACACAGATAAGAAGAATCAATGACGGTGAGTGCTTTGACAAATAAATTCAAAATAAAACCTTAATCGGATTGAAAGCCATTTTTGCGAGCGAGCATTATACTTAAACCTAGCTAAGATGCATGGTCATTTCGAGATTTAATTTCTACTCAATCATAGACATAATAGGGTTATCAGTGATGATCACGACCGAGCGCTTGTGCTCGTTGTACTTTTGATGGAACTAAAAGATGAACTACGACCAATTCAATCAATTTTGCGGCGCTTTCCCTGCAACCTCTCATGTCATTCAGTGGGGGGATGCGCACGTATGGAAGGTGGGCGGTAAGGTCTTTGCCATCGGAGGGTGGAGCAGTAAACGTAATCAGCCTGCTTTCACCTTCAAAACATCACCGCTGAATTTTGATTTTTTGAGTGAGCAAGAAGGCTATATTCCGGCGCCATACTTTGCAACTCGAGGAATGAAGTGGATACAACAGGTAGAGACTTCAGGCTTACTGGATGAAGAGCTGGAATACTACTTGTCTGAATCGTACGGAATCGTAGCTCTCGGTCTATCGAAAAGAAAACGTGCTGAGTTGGGCATTGAGGTTGAAGCTAAATGAACGAACAATCAATAGCTTAATACGCTTAAATTCCCTTCCGTTATAGGCTCTGAAGCCTTTAAGGTTTGTGAACACGACAAGATTAAGTGTAAACACAATTTGATATGTTCAGAGATATCCAAACATAAATTGTGGCCGCCCAATGCACTTTAAATCTCTGTTACCAATACTCGCGATATCCACTTTTAGTTGTCAAGCTATCGCGCAATCTCAGCCTAACTATCACACCATGCTACCCAATGGCGATGCTTGGATTACTCATGCCGACAAAGGCTTGAGTCCCTACTGGATGGCATCGACGGCTCAAGGGAGCCCGATAGGCAATTTCCCCACTTTCCGCTGTGACAATGGTGATGTGCTTAATATTGATGCCCCCTGTGCTGAACTCGTCAATCATTCTTGGATAAAGGCTGAATTTGGGCGTGATTACACGCGCATGAAGTCTCGCCAAATATACGCCTATGGTGTGCGTTATCACTTGACCGGTGACCCTGAAGCACTCGCGCTCGCCAAAGCGGGTGTAGATTATCTATTACAAGAACTGCGCGACGAAAAGAACGACGGCTACATTACCTATCGAGAGCAAGGTAATCCGGGATTAAAGTGGCAGCAGCGTACCTCACAAGACCAAGCCTATGCCATCGTTGGCCTGGCTTTCTATTACTATCTGACACGCGATCCCGCAGTGGAACAAGCTCTGATTGACCAACAGGCGTTCATCTTCGACAAATACCGAACCCAAGCCAATGACCAACTACTCTGGGTGTTAGAGGACAGTGATGTCGATAAAAAAGTCCAGCTAGAGCTGGTGGCTCAGCTAGATCAAATCAACGGCTATTTGCTGCTTGTTATGCCGCTACTGCCTGAGCCTCATCAAGCAAAATGGCGAGAGGATTTAGAGTGGCTGACCAAACAGATGTTAGCCCTCTATCATGATGACGACGAGTGGCGGTTCTATGGCGCGATTCATCATCCAGCAGTAATGAAAGAGGGCGCGAAGCACAACGACTTTGGCCATACGATTAAAGCCTATTGGATGACTTATCTGACTGGGCAGGCATTAGGTAACCAAGAGTGGCAGAGCTTTGCAGAAAAAGGCATACAGAAAACACTAGAGCGCGCCGCCTTTAGCTATCCAAAGACTAACTTAAAAACGGTAATGAGCGAAGAAGAGTATAACGCTATACCGTTTGAAGAGATCTACTCTTGGAAAAGTGAAACCTACAACTACGGTATCTCCGCGTGGCAGTGGGCAGAGTTAGACCAAGCGCTAATGACACTCGCCATCAAAGAGGGAAATAAACTCGATAAGAGCTGGACGAGACAACTCTTCTTCACGACTACAACGTTTCATCAATACTGGGTAGACCATCACTATGGCGGCGTCGGCATGATGCCGAAATCGGTTAAGCAGTTCCAATGGGGCAACGGCTACCACCAATTTGAGCACGCGCTTGTTGGATATATCAGTGCTCAATTTTGGTATGACGAGTCAGCGACATTGTACTACGCGCTACCGAAAGACAGCCAATTTGCCTTGCAACCTTACTACTTCACTGGCAAAGAGATCTCGCGAAAAATCACAGAGCAAGACCTCAACTTGGATAAATTGCAGCAGGTTGCCGTGGCGTTCGAAGTTGAATAACTCTAAACGGAAAAAGCTGCCTTCATTTGAGTATTGGCTTGATCGGCGGCATAGATGCTCTTCACAAAAGTCTCTTTATCAGTGGTTGATTTGGAGAGCTCTATAATTTGACGCAGGGGTACAAACAAGCGCCTGTCAGACACTAGGCAAATGCCAATACTTTCGAGTTCTTTTTGGATGTCATTGTTCATTATCAATCGCCTTTGCTATCTATGAGCTGAACGTTTTGAAGGGCTCATAAGTTGTTGGTTTTGAACGCTGATTGTGATTGGACATGCCCACTATTACCAATTCGATTTGATGGATCTTATCCTGCATAATAAGTCAGCCTTTCGCTAGTTTTTGCCTTATTGATTCGCAACATGTTTTGAGTAATGAAAAACGATTGGCAAGAACCACGACTTAAGTGAGGGTTCCATCCGTCATAAGCGATTTATAGGATGGTCTAATCCTGCGTAATATCCAAATCGTTCCCTAATGGTTTGGAGAAAAACATGAAGCTAAAAACAATAACTCTTGCTCTACTTGCTGCGTCTTTCACAAGCGGAATTGCACATGCGTGCACATCTGTGTCTTGGAACACGGAGTTAGGTACCTTTACTACACGCACAATGGATTGGATGGAGTCGACCAAGCCTGTATTGGGTAATATCAACAAAGGCGATATTCGTTCTATTCAAGGCAATGGTCTAGGTGATACTTATACGGTGAAATATGACATGGTAGCGGTCTTTGCCTATGGCGAGCTCGTTGGCGATGGTGTTAACAGTGAAGGTATGCAGGTTAACACGCTCTTTTACCCTGACATGACGATGCAAGATGTGACCAGTGACAGTGATATTACTCAGTTCACATTCGCAGAATATTTGCTCGCTAACTACGCCTCCGTTGATGAAGTAGTTAAAGCCCTACCAGATCTGAAATATGGCTCAATCATGATGGATGGGATGCCAGTGGAAATGAAACTTCACTGGTCAGTGACGGACAAAAGTGGTGACCGCTTAGTTATCGAGATGGATGAAGATGGGTTGAACACCTATCGTGGTGACGAAGCTCAAGTGATGACCAACGACCCTTCAATGAAAGAGCAGATCGAAACGCGTAACAAGGTTCAACCAACATGGGAAAACTCGACTCGAGACACCGACTATGGCTCAATTGGTAATGGTAACTCGCCAAGTCGCTTTGTTCATGCGAGCTACTTCGCTAGCAAACTCACAGAGCCAAGCAGTGTACGCAACGCTATGATGAAGTTATCCACCGTACCATTCAGAGTGCCAGCCGACGCGCCTTATAAAGATTTCGGTAACGGCCAAGGCGTATCAACTTACGCGACCGAATGGACGTTAACTCAGAGCCTCGAAACGGGTGATAGTGTGTTTGAATACAACTTTGAAGATGCTTGGAACACCGTTCAGTTCAACGTGTATGACATGATGGGCAAAGAGTTCCGTCTACCACTAACAGAGTCTTACATGGTTAAGTTCTAATAAGGGGGCGTAGGCCAGTGTAACTGTACTAAGTGACACTGGTCTTAAGTTGTTCGCTGACGTGGATTGTTAGCATGACGCGCGTTTATACTCTTGATTAATAAGCCGCACACGGTTCGATTTCATGTCTATTGTGCGCAAGATATAGCCTTTGCCCCAAAATCTCGTTTGATCTACTTACTATTCTTCAAACTCACTTTAACCCTCTAGGAAGGACAAGCCTCAGAAACCAAAGCCTCATCAAACGCCAACCCAACAAATTGAAACTCCCGAACAAGGTCAACAAACGTCTGCGTGCAAAATAGCGAGGTTCCCCCTTGCATTTGTGAACGGAACAGCAACTTATTCGTCAAGCTGTCTTGATCAAATGAGAGTGAGTCTAGGCCATCCTCATGGCCATCAAAATACCTCACCTTGGTAAGCGCTCGATCTTCGTCTGCAACGGTCAAGCAGTTAAACACATAGTAGATACCGCCATCACAGCGAAGCGGCAGAAACTCACCAAAGCGTGCTAGATAGTGACGCAAACCCAAATAAGCGTCTTGGTTCATTAGCAGTAGGCGGGAGTCCCAGAGGCAAATGTCGGGCTTCATTAAAGCCGAGCTAAAGTTTGGGGAAAAGTGATGATAGACCATTCCCCAGTAGGGTAAGAGTGGCCCAAAGGAATATTGGGGCATCATCATCTTATTGATAATTTCACTGCGACCCACTTGCTCGCTTAGGGTCACCACATCCAGTTCAAAAGCCTGATATTCAGTTGGTATGTTCGCTAATCGATAAACCTTCATGATTTTGTCTTCCGTTAAATAGTGTCTCACACTGCCTTTCCTACAGGCGTTTAGCTATCGAACTGCTCATAAATTAAACGGAAGTATACACATGTGAAAACCTCGTACTAACCGAGTGAATCACGTTTTTTTTGCCCTGTTTCTGAAAAGCCAAATGACATGATTTATGTCAACGAAACGCACGGAAATAAGGGGTGAGCTCTGATATTGGAATGAAGATAAATATACGATCAGAGATTTATGATGAAACGATTTCGGATCATTGTGAGTGGATGAAATGTCACAAATACTGCCCGTTTAATTGATGAGTTTGTAGATACTTTAATTGAGTGGCATGTGACAGAGCTTAGTTGTGTCATTGGTGGATTTTTACGCTGTATATATTGTCTTCTGGTAAGTGGTTATAATTTAACTCCACAATGATGGTTAAAGTTGGTGCAATAGTCTTTTTGTTTAATATGCTGATTTTAAAGGGAAAGATATTTAATGAACACTGCGCCACACTATTCAATTTCAGTGATTGACACCCCAGTAACGATTCAATAAAACTGGATTTACACACATGTGTCATTACATACTGAATTATAGGGATATTATTATGCGCATACGTCTTGCTGTTAAGTATCTCAGCATCTTTCTTTTATCATCGGCTGTAGGTTTCGCTGCTCATGCAAAAACCTATCGTTTATCGCACAACGTCTCAAACACCACAACTTGGCAACAGGGCGCAGAAAAGTTCAATGAACTGCTTGCAGAAGCGACAGATGGCGACATGAAAGTTCGTATCTTTCCAAACTCAGTGCTGACTGGTGGCGACCAGATAAAGCAGGCTGAAATGCTTGGGGCCAATAAGATCGACTTTGTTCTCACATCGGCTATCAACGTCACGCCTTTAATCCCCGAAATGGCGGTGTTTTCACTGCCTTACCTATTTGATGGCTACCAAGCAGTGGATGACGCCATTAAAGGCGAGGGTGGTAAGAAGATCGAACAGATTGCACTTGAAAAGAACATCATCATACTGGCGTGGGGAGAAAATGGTTTCCGCGAGCTAACCAATAGCGTGAAATCAGTGAGCTCTCCGGATGACTTAAAAGGCATGTCTGTGCGTGTCGCTGGGCCGATGTATATTGACGTGTTCACTGATCTAGGTGCAAACCCACAGCAAATACAGTGGGCAGAAACCTTCCCAGCGTTGCAGCAAGGGGTGGTCGATGGTCAGGAAAACCCAGTAGGGGCGATTATTGTTCCGCAAAGGCTATTTGAAATCCAAAGCAACATTACCCTGTGGCACTACTCTTATGACCCTATCTTCCTCGCAGTGAGCCGTAAAGTATGGGATAGCCTTGATGAAACGACGCAAGACAAAGTAGCGAAAGCGGCTAAAGAAGCGATGGCATATCAAGTGAATATCTCTCGCCAGAAAACGGCAGATGGCGTGCAAATACTGCGCGATAACGATATGGAAGTGATAGAGCTTACGCCTGAGCAATTAGATGCGTTTAGAAAACAGACTCGACCTTCTTACAACAAATGGAAAGACAGAGTTGGCGAAGACATCGTTGCGCTGTTTGAAGGCTAGGGAACAACCTCAGAAATCTCTGGTGCGAAATGAAACCAGCTAAGAGTAAGAAAATAGGACCGCGACATTAATGAAAAAAGCATGGCAACATCTGGAAGAGGTCATTTGCGTAGTGATATTTATCGTTATGCTGGTGCTTGGTTTTTCAAATGTCGTGGTGCGCACCATGACAAACTACTCCTTGGCTTCAACCCAAGAGATCGTCATCAACGGGATGGTGGCACTCACGCTTTATGGCTCGGCAATCGCCATAAAGCGTGGCCAATTGCTCGCGGTCGGCTTTCTTATCGACAACGTCACAGTAAAAGTGCGTCGGCTTCTTCAAGTGGTGATTTCAGTGGCCATCATCTCGACACTGGTTGTGATCCTCTACTACATGGTGGATCTGCTATCAAACCAATATCAACTGCAGATTCGAACCAGTGCGTTGCAAACCAAGGCATGGTATTACACCGTAATACTACCGCCAGCGTTTGTACTCATGATTATTCGTCAGCTCGAATGGTTATCAACTCAATTTAAACGCCCTGCGTGATCATAAAATAAGGCTGTATTTATGGACCTATCCACGGGTAGCCAGATGATAATTCTGTTCTTTGCGCTCATCATCATTGGTGTTCCGGTTGCATTTTGTCTGGCGCTCTCATCACTGTATGCCATGTGGCAAATGGAATTTGGCCTGGATATGGTAGCAGATTTGGTGATCGCGAGCGGCTCCAAATACACCCTCTTAGCCATTCCTTTCTTCATTCTTGCCGGCAACATCATGGGAATAAGTGGGATCGCCGAACGGATGATCACATTCTTTCGGGTGCTTGTCGAAAAATTACCTGGAAACATGGGCCTAGTTGGAACCGTTGTGTGCCTTTTTTGGGGCTCGGTGAGTGGGTCTGGCCCAGCGTCGGTCGCGGCGATTGGACCCCTGATTATAAAAGGCATGGTAGAAGAGGGGTACAGCAAACCCTTTGCTGCAGGTTTAGTGTCAACCGGCGCAGCACTGTCACTGATCATACCGCCTTCAATCGGCTTAGTGATTTATGGCGTGATTGCTGAGACGTCCATCAGTGACCTGTTCTTAGCGACGATTGTTCCCGGGCTGATGCTGGGAAGTTTAATGATCCTAATCCTGCCTTTCTCACGATTTTACAGCGCAGAGCATGACGATGGAGAATCCATCTCTCTACAAGCCCAAGACAAACAGCAACCTTACTTTAGCCGGCTTTGCCACTCATTCGCCCACGCATTTTGGGGGCTGTTTACCCCAGTGCTTATTCTCGGTGGTATTTATGGGGGTATTTTTACCCCGACTGAAGCGGCAATCGTGGCTTCTGTTTATGCCATCGCAGTTGGTAGCTTAATCTATCGCACTATCAACCTAACACAGCTCTACACTGCGTTTGCTCATTCGGCATGCTCATCCGCCGTTGTGATGATTGTAGTGGCATTTGCTGGGCTATTTGGCTGGGTCATCGAGATTGATGGCTTGGTGGTAGAGTATTCAGAAATCTTAATCACCATCAGTGAACACCCGCAGATCATTTTGTTTGTGATCCTCGCTATCTTGCTCGTCGCGGGTATGTTCATGGATGCCATCACCATCATGTACATTACGCTACCCATCTTCTTGCCCGTGGTGCGTGAACTCAATATTGATTTAACCTGGTTTGGCGTACTGCTGATGACAGCGCTGTCGATAGGCTTAATCACACCACCGGTCGGGATTAACCTATTTGTTGCGGCCAATATTACACGCTGCTCGCTTGGCTCAATTGCAAAGGGCGTGATGCCATTCTTACTCATTGCAATATTTGGGCTGTGCCTACTGGTTTGGTTTCCACAAATCTCATTGTTCTTACTATAAACACCAATGTGCAAACGGGTGAGACTAATAGCAAAAGGATTTAAGCATGAATACAAAGGAAAGCAGTACGTTAGAGCAAGAGTTTGATATTCATATCATCGGCTCGGGCATCGGTGCGATGACGGCGGCTGTGTTGTTAGCGAAAATCTACAAAAAGCGAGTGTGTTTACTCGAGCAGCACTGGACAGCGGGCGGACAAACCCAAACCTTCAAGCGCAAGAGAAAATACGAGTGGGACGTGGGTGTTCACTATATCGGAAATCTCCAAGGTAAGGGGTTAGATGCGCAGATCAGCCAATACATCTTCAACGACAAACTCAGCTGGAGACCATTAGCGGAACACTACGATAAAATCCGTTTCCAAGATGCGAAATTTGATGTACACCAGCAGGGTAATGACTTCAAGCAGTCACTCATTAAGCAATTCCCCTATGAGAAAAATGCTATTGAGCGATATTTTGATGATATTGCGAAAACTCAGCAGTGGTATCACCGCTTATTTGCAAGCCAACTTGTGCCCTCAGCCATAGCGCCAATCCTCAAAGGGATAAATTGGTTTGGCAACAAACGTGCACAACAGACGCTGGCCAATTACCTCGAGCGTAAGTTTACCTCACCAGAGCTCAAGAACATCATTGCCGCCCGTTGGGGGGACTATGGGCTTGCACCACAAGAAAGTAATTTTGCAATACATGCCTTAGTGATGGGGAGCTATTTTCAAGGTGCGTATTACCCAGAAGGGGGGAGTAAGGCGGTCGCCGAAATATTACTCGAAGAGCTACGTGCTCACGGTGGCGATTGTCTTACCAACGTCAAAGTGAAACGCATCGTCACCGAGAAAGATAAAGTCACCGCATTAGAAGTGATAGAGCATTACCACACCCCTAAAGCGCGCGAAATGACGCTCAACGTACAGCAAGTGCTCTCAAGTGCAGGTGCCTATAATACCTATAGAAAACTGTTGGATAAGCCTCTGTTTGATGCCTTGGAGCAAGGGGGACGCTCTATGGGAACTTTGTGCCTATACTTGGCGCTCGACCGGGACCCGAGTGAGCTCGGCTTTTCCAACAGCAACTATTGGCTATACCCGAGCAAAGCGAATGGGAAACTACTCAATAAAAACAACACCTTCTATTTCTTGAGTTTCCCAAGCCTAAAGCAAGGCCAGCAAGACGCGCATCTCGCAGAGGTGACGTGCACAGTGTCCGCTGACAAATTTGAACAGTGGCAGGGGACAACATGGAAGCGAAGAGGCAAAGACTATCGAGCGTTAAAGCAGCAACTCACCGATGAAGTGATTGAAGCAGTGTGCCAGCAATATCCACAATTACGCGACGCCATCTGCTATGAAGAGTTATCGACTCCTTTGTCGATGGAGTTTTTCACCCAACATCCTGGCGGCAGCTTTTACGGAGTTCCGTTTGTTCCTGGACGAGAACATTTGGAATACTGCCAAGCCAAAACGCCATTTAGTAATCTTTTCTTGTGCGGTCAGGATGTCGTCAGCCTCGGCTTTGTCGGTGCCATGATGGGTGGTGCCATCAGCGCTGTTGTCTCTCAAGGTAATAGAACCTTCCCTAAATTCCAGGCTGAACTCACCAAAAGAGACAAAGCAAAGAGCACCGTTGAAATGACGGAATAATCAACGAAAGGGATCAGAGTCAATAACACCCCCAAGCAACAACCTCCGCTCCAAGAATTGACTCTGATCCCTCTATCCTACGCCCCACTTTATGAGCACCATCACTGTTAAATAACTATCATTGGTTTACCTTTGCCTAATCATTGGTAAACAAATAAGTTAACAACAGGAAAGGCTTGATGAAAGTGATAAAAATGCAGCAGCACTCGCAAAGCAAAGCACACAAAATCGAAGTAACGCCTTTAATACTGGGTAGTGGAAGCTTCTTAACAGAAAGTGACCGAGAGCGAGCGTATCGACTCTTGGATGCCTTCGTTGCCCTGGGCGGCAACACAATCGACACTGCAAGACACTATGGGATAGCAGAGCACATCATTGGTGACTGGCTAACACTGCGAGAAAACCGTGATAAGATTGTATTGTTAACCAAAGGTGGTCACCCAACTCAAGAAAATCCAACCCATCATCGTTTATCAGCCACAGCGATTAGCGAAGACCTGAATACCAGTTTGTCTGCGCTTAGAACAGAGCGAGTCGAGTTTTACGCCTTACATCGTGATGACCCCGCGGTTGGCGTTGATGAGATCATGCATCAGCTGCATCAGTTCGTGCAGCAGGGTAAAGTAGGGGCAATTGGCGCGTCGAACTGGAAAACTGACCGTCTCATCGCTGCAAACCAATACGCACAAGAAAACAACCTAACGCCATTTACTTTCAATAGCCCGGGATTTAGCTTGGCAACGTGCAATCGGCCGCGCTGGCCAGGCTGTGAAATAGCCAATGCTGAGATGCTGGAGTGGCACAAGGACAACAATATTCCACTGGTGGCCTGGTCTCCCCAAGGTGCAGGTTTCTTCTCTGGGAAATACTCACCGGACAATCTCGACAACCGCGAAATGGTTGATGTTTACTACAATGACGCGAACTGGAAGAAGTATGACCGAGCCGCCACATTGGCACCAGAGCTCGACGTTTCAACATCGCAAATCGCATTGGCCTATGTATTAAATCAACCCTTCAGCAGCCTCGCTGTCATTGGTGCCCGAAATGAAGAACAGCTTCGAGAAGCTTTTAAAGCTAGCCAGTTATCGCTAACGCCAGAGCAAGTCTTATGGCTTAACTTACAACAATAATCCACTCTACAGAAAACAATGAGGTTGTTATGCCATCGAACATACAAAAGCAGTTCGCACTGTCACTTAACTACTGTGGTCGCATATTAGAAGTTGAAGGCAAGCATGTATGGGGGACAAGTGGTTTTGTCGATGAGCAAGGCCGTGTGCATGTCTACTTTAGTAATTGGTCAATGGATGATGCACGCGCCTCTTGGGTGATAAGTTGCAAGGTTAACTATGCCATTGCAGAGTCACTCGATTCGGAATTTGTCGACCAAGGCACCGTCCTCGAAGGGGCAGGGGGAGATTGTTGGGATGCCTGGAGCATCCATAATCCTTGTGTTCATAAAGTCGGCGACAAGTACGTCATGCTATACATGGGCAGCAATGGCAATAGTTTTGAGCTGACGAAACGAGACCTCAACCAGATGATATTGGTATGCGAAAACGAAGGTACATTTAACCCACCCAATGAACGCACATCTAACATGTCAGAGGATGAAAAGCACAGGGTAGAGTTAGCATGGGACAGCTATACGAAGGTCGTCGAAAGTAAACGTATCGGTATGGCAATTGCCGACAAACCATCAGGCCCATTTGTCCGAATTGGAGATACACCACTGATAGACACAGGCTTGCCGGGGGAGTGGGATGATCTTGTGACAAGTAACCCTGCTTTTTGCGTTGCCCCTAATGGCCAGTTTTATCTCTACTACAAAGCATGGAACAAAAAGAGCTGGCAAGAGAAACACGGAAATCGAAAGTATGGCGTTGCGGTCTCTGACACTCTAGAAGGCCCCTACATTAAATCGGATGCCAACCCCATCGTTGATTTCGAACCAATGGGAGAACACTGCCAACTTGAAGATGCAACCGTGTTCTATTTGAACGACCAATTCCACATGGTCGCCCGAGACATGGGCCTACAAGATCACGTCCGCGGCATCATCATGTCCTCAATTGATGGCATCACGTTCAACGATCCAGAGCTGGCCTTTCACGGAGTATCACAATACAGCGATGAAACGATAGTCGAACTTAAAGACATGGCAAGATCAGGCAATTACGAACGACCTCAGATCATTAAGGACCTAGATGGGGCGCCGGTTGCACTTATTTGTGCTTCAACAGGAGGGAAATATGGGACATCGTCACCGGTGCTTTTCAAGATAGATGAAAGTAAACTTAAATAGGGTTAAACAGCAAAGAAACTGGGATGAGCTTTGGCTAGATGGTTCGGTTTGTCCTACTCTACCTTCCTTCGATGTTACACTTTTAGTGCAACTTGCACCTAAGTCTTGCACTAAAAGAGAAAACAACTAGCCATGCATCCTTAGTGAATAAGAGTCCATATCCTTGGCATGGTCATTGCACTTAACGTTATGTTTTTAAACATAATAAAGGAAGTGGTAATGATAAGAAAATCAATAATGGCGTTATTGGTAGGGTCTTTCTCTATGGGAGTAATGGCAGCGCCTGCAGTGATGGATGGTGTTGAAGTTTTGCAGCCGCTTTTTGATGAGCCAACTTATATCGAATCGGGTAAATATGCAGACAGTCTTTATATTCCTTCTACCGTAGATACCATTTTATGGGGTTATCTACCAAACAAGCTGACGCCACCGGTTGCAGCGATTGAATCGGGTGATGTTGTTGTATTTGATACAGTGTCGCATGAAGGCATTTTGGAGGATCAAGGACGAAACCCACTCAAGTACTTTGGCAGTCACGGTTACTCTAAAGAGTTTGTTCTAGAGGATGCCGTCGCGATTACTTCATCGGATTTAGAGCATGATTTCTTTAAAGATGGTCCACATATTGTTACTGGACCCGTTGAGATCAAAGGGGCGAAAAAAGGTGACGTTCTAAAAGTCGATATCGTTAAGCTTGAGCCGCGAGTCCCTTATGGCGTAATTTCAAACCGCCATGGCAAAGGTGCATTGGTGGGAGAGTACCCGCGAAGAAAGCAGCAGCCTAATCCGAGTGCGGAGTTTCCAGAGCGTTTTGGTAACGTGTCTATCTTGTCACCAATTTTCAAAGAGGGTGAGAAGTACTTCGGTAAGTTACCATCAGGTGATAAGAATATCGTGTTTCCCCTTAACCCGTTTATGGGAATCATGGGCGTTGCGCCAGATAAAGAGTTTCCTATTCACTCTGTACCGCCACAATATTTCGGAGGCAACTTGGATGTAAAGGACCTTGTTGAAGGTACCAGCGCCTACTATCGCGTCAATGTTGATGGCGGCATGTTTTTCACTGGAGATAGTCATTTTACACAGGGTGATGGCGAGGTCGCTTTGACTGCGCTTGAGGCATCTGTGAGAGCAACCTTTAGATTGACGGTGTTAAAGGAGGGGGCTGAAGCGATTCCCGGTGCTTTCATCGATACACCATTGGGTGAAACGGCGGAGTTTTGGATTCCTGTCGGTTTAGATGAAGACCTGAATATTGCGATGCAAAATGCGACTCGTGAATCAATTCGTTTCTTAGTGAACCAGTATGGGATCAGCGAAGAAATCGCGTTGGCGTACTTGAGCGCGAACACTGACTTTGCTGTTTCTCAAGTCGTGGATAAGACAAAAGGCATTCACGCCAAGATTCGTAAGTCAGATTTCGCTGAGTTTGAAGCGGAATAAATTTCGTAAAGTGATATGGGGTCAGAAACTGACTCTGCCCCCATTACTAATAAAAGGCCTACAAAGGAAGGTGCCAGATATCTTATTGCAGGTCTACCCGAATAAAATCAGCGCTGAAGAGCTAAAAGCCAAACTCAAGGCCAACAGCCCATCGGCATACTATTCCGCTCTACGTAACGCAACCATCTTCGTGGATGTAAACAGCCGAACCTGCGAATCCTCAGCAGAAAAATACCACGTGTTAGATAAACACATCGTCCACCACCACCTATCCAGAGGAGTGATGGGCACCGTCAGCTAATTATTATCAATTATTCATTGCGCGCAAATGATTGATAATTCGATTTGATAAACAGTCTCTCTTCTTTTACTTAGCCTTTCCTTTTCTCGTTGTCGGAGGGCATAAAAGTTGAAACTCGACAATATAGACTGCAACTATGACAAAAAAGATAGAAGCTTTTCGGCACCTTTTGCTGTTGTTTGCTCTGAGAAGGTTTTACGCCAATGTGAGCCAGCGGTACCCAACTTCGAAAATCACAGCGAAGTAGTCTGAGCGACTTTTTCTTATCTGTGTGACCTCGAGCATCTAGCAAGTTGAGGGCTCACCAACTGTATTTATGCAGCTCATGCTTGTTCGCAAGCGAACTTGGAGCAGGTCATGTTGAAATATAAAATCAGCGATTTTGTCCAAAAAGGCAGATTGTAAGGTCATCGTTAAAGCCATAAAGATCAGTCTGTGCCGTCATATGGATGATAGACGGCAATTTGCCGTGTAATTCAACAAGTGTCATAATGGTCATTCGCTAATGCTATGACTTTACGGGGTTTATTGGTGGTACATTACGAATTGGTAGAAGTGATAGGCGGCAGGGTGAGAGTGGGAAAAGCGGCTTATTGCCGTATATAAAGCCACATGGACTCCCTCTTTTGTCAACAATAGCTCCCGCTAACAACAGTGGATCTGACAGCAGCTCTACATTCGGTGTTTAATCGGAGAAACTCCGTCACCCTGATGATATTCGCTTGATGCTGGCCTCATTCGTTAGGCAGTATTTGATTACTAGCTTTATAGTCAGGTTTTAGCATCTCGGTCTGACCGTATTGTCATCAATTGCTATTGTGTTGACTCGGTGAGGGCTATTGATTTACATAGTTAGCCTTGTATTCATTTTCTGTCGTTAACAGTGCCCAAATGATCCTTGCGTTCTTTGCTGCTAGGGCTACGGCAGCTCTCTTGTATCCTCGCCTTTCGACAAGTCGTTGTAACCAAAGACTTGTACTATCAGTTTTAGTTTTGCATTGTGCGATTACCGCCCTAGCTCCATGTACAAGCAGAGTACGAATGTGTTTTTCGCCTCGTTTTGTTATATGACCGAGGTTTGTCTGTCCCCCGGTTGAGTACTGTTTGGGAACTAGGCCAATCCATGCAGCGAACTGGCGACTTGAAGCAAATTGCTTTCCATCATTAACTGTTGCGATGATAGCTGTAGCAGTATGTTCTCCGACACCTGGAACTGCTAGTAGCTTTGATGCTTGCTTCATCTCTTTGCTTAGTTGATAGATCTTCCTGTCATAGCGAAGGATTTCTTCGTTGAGTTTCTTGATGTTAGCGATTAGATCGTTGAGTAATTCCCTTGCTAGGAACGGAATGCCGTTGTTTGCGTCTTCGAGTATGTCCGGCACGGCTTTTTGAAGTGAGTAACGGCCTTTAGGAACAATTACACCAAACTCTGACAGTAACCCTCGGAGTTGGTTAATGGTGGCAGTACGATTTTTTATTAAGCTATGTCTAATGCGGTGGAGGCAAAGCACAGCTTGTTGCTCCTCGTCTTTGATAGAGACAAAGCGTGTTTTTGGTCTTGATACGGCTTCACAAATTGCTTCGGCATCATTTGCGTCGTTTTTCTCATTTTGTCTGTAAGGAATGACAAACTTCGCTGCCATAATCTTTGGGGAGTGACCAAGTTTGGTTAGTTCTCTCGCCCAGTAATGAGCACCAGAGCAAGCTTCCATACCGATGACACAGGGTGGAAGATTAGCAAATGTGTCTAACATTTTGTTTCTTTTGACTGTTTTGCGTAAGACGCACTTGCCATATGCATCAACGCCGTGAATACTGAATACATTCTTGGCGAGGTCAACGCCAATAGTTTGAATGGTGGACATAGTAACCTCCAGCTTTTCAGCGTGTACATGCTTAGTATGGCATGCGGACTACAGGGAGAGGGAGTCCATATCATTCGTTAGCATACTTTGATAGGAGTTCAGATGGCTACGATAGTCGAACAAATTGTTAATCGTGAAATTGACTCGGTCATCGTGTACGAATCTGACCAAGTTATAGCTTTTGCAGATCATGATCCAATCAACTTTGGGCATATTTTAATTTGTCCTAAGACTCAATATCGTACATTCATTGACCTGCCTGAGTCTGTGTTTTTTGAGATCACCGACGTTGCAAGAGATTTATATAAACGTATAGAAGCTAAGTTCAATCCCGATGGTATCGGCTTTATGCAAAACAATGGAGAGGCACCTCATTTCAACGAGCTCGATCACTACCATTTGCATATTTTCCCTAGGTTTCATGGAGACCAGTACGGTTGGGTTAGTAGTGAACTTGGAATTCAAACTATGGATAAACTAAGAGAATCACTTAAAGGTCTATGAACATTGAAAAAGTATGCTAACAAATTGTTCAAGAGTGATTCGGCACGCGTGGCATTTTTACTATGCGTTGGTTTTGGTGGTTAAGGTGTTATGCGGAAGCATCGGTATTGCGTGCCTCACACCTTAACAAGGCGTTAGGTGACTACAGAAAGGACATTATCCATGAGCGATTTTGAAGTCGGCAACAGCACTTTTCGATACAAACGTGATGAGTATCCCTTGTCGAAAATAAGAAATGCAAGGGTTAAATCAAATTCAATAATTGACCATGCTCTAAAATTATTTTTGACAGGTGCAATTGTCTCTAGCATTGTGTGGGTTATTTGCCCAGAAGGTTTTGGGATGATAATGGCGCCGATAGCGTTTGTTCTAGGTGTGGTTGGTACTGCTTTTACGGTAAACAAATATGAGCTTCAGGTTGAGTTTCAACATATAGATGAAACTGGTGTTCAGTGGGTATCGGTAACAGGATCAAGCAAACGTGAGTCCAAAGCAATATATGAAGAACAGGTCAGTGCCGTCAAGCGAGCAATCACCTAACAATTTGTACAAGCAGACAGCTAATAGTCTGCGCTTTTGGTTTGGTTCAGTTTGGTGATTACGACGGTGGCTTTATTGGGGTTCCGCGGCAGTTAGCTACTACTTAACAAGGCGTTATACCTCAAAGGAGAAATAAACATGGAACTAGTTGTACCGTCAGATGAGTTCGAGGCGGCGTTTGCGTGTTTTTATGAAGATTTTGCCAACAACGATGTAGAAAATGCAGAGTATTACTCAGACGGTATGACTGACTTTTCTAAATATATTGAGAGACTTAAGGATGAGTCACTAGGTCTAAATTTACGCGAAGGTTATGTTCCCTGCAGTCATTTCTGGCTTGTTGATGCTTCCAAGCAAATCGTTGGTGCAATCCGTGTTAGGCACAATATTGATAATGAGTTCCTTAGCTTAGAAGCGGGTCATATCGGTTACGACATAGCTCCATCATCACGCCGCAGAGGGAATGGAAAACGAATGCTTGAGCTTGCATTGGTTAAGGCGCAGGAACTTGGACTTAATCGTGTCATGCTCACCGCAGATGAGGACAATATCGCGTCTCGACGCGTTATTGAAGCTAATGGGGGGCAACTAGACAGTGTGGTCATGGGGAAGGTATTTCCAAACTTGTTGGCTAGGTACTGGATTGCGCTGTAATTTCGATATAACATATATGAGCCCCAGGCCTATCAACAGGCAATATCTCTCCTTGCCTGCGTCAGCAGCTAATATAGACTCTAAACCCTTATGTCCAAACTGGAAAACACGCTTGTCGCCAGCGTCAATCGTCAACTTAACTATCGAGCAGTATGATCCTCACAAATTAGTGAGGTAATTATGTTTCGTTTTCTTCTTTGCAGCTTCTCTTTCATTCTTTTATACCCAACAGCGATTGACCTCTATTTAGTCGGTCTCCCTCAAATTGCCGCCGATTTACAGGTGGATGAGGCGAGTTTGCATATGGCGTTCTCGGCTTATCTTGCAGGGATGGCAAGCACAATGTTGTTTGCTGGTAGATTTGCGGATTCGATAGGCCGTAAGCCAGTTGCTATTTTTGGCGCGGTGGTGTTTATCTTTGCGTCTTATCTTGGTGGAGAAGCGCAGAGCCTGAACGTGTTTGTGGGTGCGCGTTTTTTGCAAGGGATAGGTGCGGGTGCCTGTTATGTCACTGCGTTTGCGATTATTCGGGATGTATTGGATGAGCAGCGCCGTACAAAAGTGCTGTCGATGGTGAACGGTGTGACGTGTGTGGTGCCCGTCATTGCACCCGTCGTGGGGCATCTCATAATGATTCATTACCCTTGGACGACCTTGTTTACGGCAATGGCAGGGATGGGTGTCGCGGTCGCTTTATTGGCCGTTTTACTTCTGCGAGAAACCAAGCCCGCGTTACAACCTACAACTGAAGTAACGCAGGAAGATAGCGTCAGTGAGTCATTCATGCAGCGTCACTTTCTTAGTTACTTGGTGATGACGTCAATGGCGGTGACGGTGATTTTAACTTACGTTAACGTCTCGCCGATGTTGATCATGAGCCAATTGGGCTTTGAGCGCGGTGGTTATTCTAGCGTGATGGCGGGAACCGCGATCGTGAGTATGGTGACCTCGTTTAGTGCTCCGTTTCTACTTAACGTGTTCAAGCCTAAAACACTACTTATTGCGGCCAAATGTCTGTTTGTGATTGCTGGTGTGACTTTGATAGCTTCAGAGTGGTTTGCTCATAATGTAAACGGGTACTTGTTTGGCTTTGGTTTAGTGTGTGCAGCGTTCTCATTGGGTTTTGGTGTGGCGATGAGTGGCGCCCTAGCGCCGTTCGCGAAACGTGCAGGGATGGCGAGCTCAATATTGGGCGTGAGCCAAGTATGTGTGTCGGCACTCTATATCTGGGTAATGGGGATGTTGGGTGTCAGCCCAATGACTATGTTGGTGACGATTCTTATTGTGACTAGTCTTGTGAGTTTGGTTTTAATACTATGCTTACCACAAGCCAATAACTCAAACGATTATGAACCCATCACTAGCGAGACTTGATTTGAACTTGCTGCTGACGTTGCAGCTACTCATTCAGGAAAAGAGCGTCACTAAGGTGGCTAAGCGGCTTAGCGTGACGCCTTCAACCGTCAGTAAAGCGTTGGCGAAACTTCGTAATGCGTTTGGTGACCCGCTGTTTATCAAAACGCCACAAGGATTAGCCTCGACACCGCTGGTAGACAGTTTGGCGCTAGATTTGGCTGATTGGACACAAATTGGTAATCAAATCGTTGAAAAAGCACAGACTCAGGCTGCGCGTGGTGTGGAGTTTCATCTCGCACTGGAGTCACCGCTTTTATTGACGTTTTTAGATGATCTGATGGTGAAGATCCACCAGGACTATCCAGAGGCGAAAATCAGAACTAGCCATTGGGACTACGATTCGATTGAAGGCATCGTCAATGGCGCGATTGATATTGGATTTACTGGGCGTGAAACCCATCCACGCTCGAAAGAGTCGCTAGATTTACTGCCTTATTTTATTGACCATGAGATCCTGTTTTCAGACCTGCCCAAAGTGTTCGTGCGTAACGGCCACCCGATTCTAGAGCAGGAGTGGACGTTAGATAACTTCTTGGCTTATCGCCATATCGGCATTGTTTGGGAAAAGAACGAGACTTGGGCGCTGGATGAAGTGCTCCATGATATGGGGCGAGAAAGGCAGGTTGGCTTAACGATGTCGAGCTTTGAGCAATCATTATTTATGGCTGCTCAGCCAAATCATGACATGTTCACCACTGCGCCGGGTTATTGCCAGCAATATGTGGAGAGCCTTAATTTGGACTTGGTGTGCCTACCGATACCTTTGGCCAAAGAGGAGTTGGAAAAGTTAGAAATTCCTTTCACTATGATATGGCATAAACGCAACGCCTATAATCCTAAAACCCAGTGGTTAAAAGAAGCATTCCGCTCGATAGTCGCGAGTATGCATTAAGCTGGTTTCGACACTATACTCTTGTCTGTCTACCTTGCGATTATTGCACTGAGAGGCTATTTCACACTCTAAGTTAATGTTTAGAAACGATAACAAGCGCGATTCAATCGGTACTTTTATTCTATTGAAACAAAGAATAGGGTAAAATTCCGCACAGAAACTTTTGATATGGAATGAATCAACAATGTTGTTAGAGCAAATCTTAGAAGTCATCGAGTTTACTGACAGTGACTTTTTAGAAGAGGCTATGGAGCTTTGTAATCGACAGGGTGTTGTATCGAGCGACCACTTTCCTTTCTTCGACTGTGTTTTTGAGCAAGCTCCGAATGAGCTCTGCGCTCGTTTGTCGAGATTGGGTTTTAAAGGCTCGCTGGAAGTGCAAAAGGTCAACTTTGATGGCTCTGAGCGATACGCGGTCGTCGATACTACTCGTGAGCCCCAAGCCCTTAAGTTGGTTGAGCAATCCTCAGTCGCCTAAAGTCAAACAGACAATGAGTGAGATAGCCAATGTTGCGCTTGTAATATTGGCTTATATTTGTTTTTATATAGTACCAAATACGGTAATTATGGAGGCTATATGAAAATTCACCGTTTGTCAGTGCTCAATCAAGGCGACCTTTGTCCTCATTGCGGCTTTATTATTGTGATGCCACCTGATCTCGACCCTATCTGTATGAGTTGCGGCAAGAATGTGTTGGAAGCCTAGCTTAAGAGGACTTTTTCAGTATTTTCAATATTGATACCTAGGTATTGATTAAATGCCAAAGTTGTTAAGCTGACTCTGACTGCTCTACATATAACGACTATCATAATCAAAACAGTTGAGGGTACGTTTATGGCACAGACGCAGATTCAAAAAGTTAGAGATCTACTGATTGCAACTCGTTACGGCGTTTCAGCATCCGAGATGCCAATCACCATCCAAGTGCCACAAGATGAAGCATTAGAGATCATTGAACAGCTAAAAGCCAGTGGAGAAGACATTCATTCACTCGGTGAGGGAACCAATGCCAAGGAGTTGGTGCTGTATTCCATTGGTAAGATAGACGAGGGGATCACACCAACTTAAGCTCTGTATACCGTCTGTAAGAGAGTCTAGGAGAACTGATAAGCATCTAGCGCCAACACTCGGTTATCTAAGTCGCTATGAATGCGTCGAATCTCTTTTCCATCGCTCGTACCTAAAATGGTCAGGAGTGGTAAAAAGTGCTCCTGTGTTGGGTGGTTAAAGTCTGCTTCGGGCGCGAGCGATTGATAGTCAAGAAGCGAGTCACGATCGCCTTCCTCTAAATGGCGATGCACCCATTCGGTAAACGCCTGTACTTTCCCTTCATTCTCTGGAAGCGAATCTGGGCTAAAGTAGGCCTGTAAGTTGTGGCTTATTCCGCCCGAGCCAATCATCAATACTTCTTCTTCGCGTAAAGAACGAAGAGCTTTGCCCAAACGGTGGTTATATTCAGTGCCGGCATTGGCGTCAATCGATACCTGAACAATTGGAATATTGGCGTTTGGATAAACCAACATCAGCGGCATCCAAACCCCATGATCCCAACCCCTTTTCGGGTCAAGAAAGACTGGGAAACCCGCTTCTGAGAGCTTACTCGCTATGGTTTGAGCCAGGTTTGGCTCGCCCGGTGCAGGGTAGTTGAGCTGATAAAGAGGTTCTGGAAAGCCATAGAAATCGTGCACCGTGTGAGGGTGTTCAGCGGCGGTGACAATCACCTCATGACGACTGTCCATGTGTGCAGAGAAAATGACAATGGCTCTGGGTATTGGAAGTGCCTCACCCAGGCTTTCGAAGAAACGCGTGGTTTTTGTCTGCTCGACAACAAGCATAGGGGAGCCGTGAGAGATAAAAAGTGCGGGATAGATAGAGTGACTCATGTCGGCGCCTCCTATAAACTTGTTGTGGTCAGTGAATTTTACATGGCTAATTTTTGACGAATAACTTGGTCTGCAGACACGCTACCACCACCAATAACGCCTAGGTAAGCGCTTGCAGCAAGTAGGATGAGTGCAAACTCGTAGCCTTGATTACTAACGAACAAGCCATTACCAATGTGTACTGTCATGGCCATTGCCATAGTAAACGCACAAACAATCGCAGCAGGTCGCGTGAAAATACCGATAAGCAGTGCGAGGCCACCGAAGAATTCAGCGCTACCGGCAAGAAGTGCCATCAAAAAACCGGGTGCAAAGCCAATGCTCGCCATCCAGTTGCCTGTCGCTTCGAGGCCATATCCCCCAAACCAGCCAAACAGCTTTTGAGCGCCATGCGCCATCAAGATGATGCCAAGTGGGATTCGAAGGAGCAGTGGCGCGATGTTGTCTTGTGAGCCAAAAAGTAGGTTAAGTAGTTTATTGTTCATGGTTTGAGTTCCTTTTCTTCATGTTCATAACTGATACTGACTAGAGTAATAGCAAAATAGATGTTGATAAATTGAGTGTATGTTGAATAATTAACAATGTTGTGTTGTTAATGGGGTGGTTATGGACAAGCTAGAAATGATGAAAACCTTTCTTTGTGTCGCACAAGAAGGGTCATTCTCAAAGGCTGCAAATAAACTTGAGCTCTCGCCTCAACTGGTGAGCAAGTATGTGGCGGTGCTCGAACAAAAGCTGCGTAGTCGCTTGTTTCATCGCACAACGCGTAAGGTGACATTGACAGAAGCAGGCAAGCTCTATTCTAAGCGCTGTATTCAGATACTTACAGACATCGACGAGGCTGAAAGCGCATTGGCTGATTGGCATCAAAATGTCTCTGGTGAGCTCACTCTCAACGCACCGATGTCATTTGGCCATCGGCATTTACCTGCACTGTTGGCAGACTTTCGCCGCCAATATCCGGATGTGGACATTAATCTCACGTTGACCGATGATAAAATTGACTTGGTTGAGGCAGGCGTGGACGTTGCGCTAAGAATAGGCGCGTTGAAAAGCGATCTGTTGATTGCCAAAAAGGTCGCTGATATGCGCTTAGCAATGATGGCATCGCCAGACTATCTTAAGCGATTTGGCACACCCAAAACGGTGGATGATCTGCGAAATCATGTGTTTCTCAACTACTCGTTTGCTGAGCAAGATCAGCTGAAGCAGTTTCTAGGTATCAATGTCAGTGAATTAAACATCCAGCTACCAATCAAGGCAAATAATGGCGACTATCTTGTTGAAGCCGCTGCGCAGGGTGGGGGGATTGTTCTTCAGCCAACTTTTATCGCGAGTGACTGCTTGCGAGAAGGGCGACTTGTCGAAATCTTGCCTCAAGAAAAACTCACTGATTTAGGGTTATATCTCGTTTACACCAATCGTACCTTTCTTCCTAATAAAGTGCGCTCTTTCATTGATTTCACAGCAAATTACTATGATGGCGTGCCAGAATGGGAGAAGCCACTTCTTAACCTCAGTCCCACCTCGGATAGCAAAAGTTAACTTTAACCTCTCTGCTAACACCATAATGTTTGAGCTCAATATGTGGAGAAGTGTTGTAGCGCGAGACGGAACAGTGTGTGCCGTTTCCAGAACGGGCGATCACTTTACGACCTATGGCCAGGGAGGCGTGTTATTTCTGCGCAGAGAGCCAATACCGCTAATTCAATTAGCCTTCCAAACTAGCACTATCAACCGCGAATATGTGGGCTCCAACTCAGCCGGGTGGCTGTTTATTTGGATTGCAATTTAGCAATCTTGTTGATGTTAATGTGGCTTGAAAAGTACGGTACCAGTGACGATGCGATGGTGGGCGAGCGGTTTGGCGGCGAGAATTCTCGCTCATGAATTGTTTGTGGATTCGTAGTGGTGTGTAAAAGAGTACTTATTGTTGTTTTACACACTCAGATCTCAAATGCAAATATAAGCATAGGATAGAGGCTTGACACATCCTAACACTACTTTTCCACGAATTTCATTTAAAGGAGCTAACATGAAACTTAAAGCGGCATTCATATTTCTTGCCCCCGAAGCGGACAGCAAAATTCACCAGAGCACGATAGACACACCAGCCGTTGAGCTTATCACTGTAGGGGTAAAAAATTACGCCGAGGCAGAGTGCATGGCGCAAGAGTTGGTCAATAAGGGCGTCAAAGCCATCGAACTCTGTGGTGGTTTCGGTATTGAGGGTGTTGCACGGGTTAACAAAGCAGTTGGAGGCGATGTGGCTGTGGGGGTGGTAAGATTTGAAAATCACCCAGGGCTCAATTTCCAGAGTGGTGACACTCTGTTCCTACAAGCTTGATTAGAGAGAATCAAGCCGTATCTCTATTTCATGAGTAACAAGCCAACAAATGGCAGTGACTCTATAAAGTCGGAATTTTCTATCCGCTTTAGTCGTAATTCCCCATTTTCAGATACACTTCAACTTATACCTTAGTCTTAATTGTCGACAATTCACTTGATTGTCGACAATTAAGTAGTCTATTTTTTATTCAGAATTTAACATTGTTGACACATTAGGATTTAGCAATGAACATTTTGAATACCCACAGTGAGGGATTTAAGGCCTCTTTAGGGACGGACAAGGAGCACACCAAGTCCGAGAGCCTCACTGAGCTTTTGATTGAGTCTATTGTGAGTGGCGAGATCCCGTCGGGCAGTAAGATCTCAGAGCCAGAGCTAGCCAAGCATTATCAAGTCAGTCGTGGTCCGCTGCGTGAAGCGATTATGCGATTAGAAGGGCTGGGGTTGATAGAGCGTACCGCCAATGTTGGCGCTCGAGTCATTACCCTCTCGCCAGAGAAGCTTCTTGATCTCTACACGGTACGTGAAGCACTTGAGGGAATGGCCGCAAGGTTGGCTGCGCGTTTTATCACCGCAGAAGAGCTTCATGGCTTAGAGCTGTTATTGTCGACACATTCCCATCATATTGATGAGGTGGAAGGGGCTTCCTACTTTCACCAACAAGGCGATTTCGACTTCCATTATCGAATCATTCAAGCCACGCGCAACACCAAACTAATCTCTGTGTTGTGCGATGAGCTTTACCATCTGTTGCGTATGTATCGCTATCAATCTCCACGTGCACACTCTCGGCCAACCGAGGCGCTCGCTGAACACAAATTCATTCTTCAGGCGATCAAAAACCGCGATGAAGAGTTGGCTGAAATGCTGATGAGACGTCATATCTCAGGCAGTCGAAAACTAGTAGAACAACAAATGTTACAAGGAAACTAGCTATGGGACTTTCGCAAGGAGCAAAATTTAGGCTCGCAGTTAAACAAAATAATCCGCTGCAAATTGTGGGTACGGTGAATCCGTACTGCGCCATGATGGCGAAAAATGTCGGTCATCAAGCCATCTATCTGTCAGGAGGGGGGATCGCCAATGCTTCTTACGGCTTGCCGGATTTGGGTATTACCACGTTAAACGATGTACTGGTAGATGTTGAGCGTGTGAGCAACGCGTGTGACTTACCGTTATTGGTGGATATTGATACCGGTTTTGGTGGCGCGTTCAATATTTCCCGCACCATTAAAGCAATGGAAAAAGCGGGCGCGGGTGCGGTTCACATGGAAGATCAGGTCGCGCAAAAGCGTTGTGGGCATCGCCCGAATAAAGCCATTGTGTCGCAGTCGGAGATGGTGGATCGCGTAAAAGCGGCCGTTGATGCGCGTACTGACGAAGATTTTGTGATTATGGCGCGCACCGATGCATTGGCGGTGGAAGGTTTTGAAAGTGCAGTGGAGAGAGCTATTGCATGTGTGGAAGCTGGCGCTGACATGATCTTTCCTGAGGCGATGACCGAGCTTACCCAATATCAGCAATTTTCATCTGCACTCAAGCAAGCAACGGGTAAAGACGTGCCCATTCTCGCCAATATCACCGAGTTTGGACAAACCCCTTTGTATGGCTGTGAAGAGTTAGCGCAATCAGGGGTCGATATGGTGCTGTATCCGCTTAGCGCGTTCAGAGCTATGAACAAAGCGGCGGAAATGGTCTATCAACACCTTCTTTCTGAAGGCAATCAAGAGGCGCTGCTGGCGTCGATGCAAACCCGGAAAGAGTTGTATCAGCACCTTAACTATCACGCATACGAAGACAAGCTTGATGCACTGTTCAATCAAGACAAGTAACGAGTCACCGAGAACGATAAAGCCCAAGAAAACACATTCAACTTAATCCAATAACGTGAAAAACCTGAGATAGAGATTCCGTCAGAGAGTCCGGTCAGGGTCAAAAGGAGTTCAACATGCCACATTCGGAAATTGGTGGCGCAGGCCTACGTGGTCAAAGCGCTGGAAGCACTGCACTATGTACTGTTGGTAAATCCGGGACAGGTCTCACTTATCGTGGTTACGATATTACCGATCTGGCCAATCATGCTCAATTTGAGGAGGTCGCTTACTTGCTGCTCAGAGGACATTTGCCTAATCGTGCAGAACTGGATGAGTACAAAACACACCTTATTGGCCAGCGCGGCCTACCTAAGGCGCTTAAAGAGGCGTTAGAGCTTATTCCGGCAGAAGCACACCCAATGGATGTGATGCGTACAGGCTGTTCCGTGCTGGGTAATCTAGAGCAAGAAGAGGACTTTTCTCAACAGCTGTCGGCAACCGAGCGTATGCTGGCCCTTTTTCCGGCGATCATCTGTTACTGGTATCGCTATAGTCATGATGGGGTCAGAGTCGATACCCAAGACACCTCTGAAGATTGTATTGGCGGCTACTTCTTAAAAATGCTAACGGACAAAGCGCCAACTGAACTACACAAGAAAGTGATGCATTGCTCTTTGATTCTCTATGCTGAGCATGAATTTAACGCGTCTACCTTTGCAGCAAGGGTCTGTGCTTCAACGTTGTCTGATCTGCACTCTTGTGTGACGGCGGCGATTGGTACCTTGCGAGGGCCACTCCACGGTGGTGCCAATGAAGCGGCAATGGCAATGATCCAAGATTGGCACACGCCTGATGAAGCCGAAGCCAAGATCATGCAGATGCTGGCAAACAAAGACAAAATCATGGGCTTTGGTCACGCGATTTATCGTGAGAGTGATCCGCGAAATGCGCTGATTAAAGCTTGGTCGAAAGAGCTTTCAACAGCCGTTGGTGATACTCATCTCTATGCGGTTTCGGAACGTGTTGAGTCGGTGATGAAGCGTGAAAAAGACTTGTTCTGTAACGCTGACTTTTTCCATGCGTCAGCCTATCACTTTATGGATATTCCCACCAAGCTGTTTACTCCTATTTTCGTGATGAGCCGTTTGACTGGTTGGGCTGCGCATGTTTTCGAGCAGCGTGACAATAACCGAATCATTCGACCAAGTGCTGATTATACCGGGCCAGAGCATCAAGACTGGGTTCCTATTGAGAACCGTTAAAGATAAGTCGCAATGAAAGGAAGCCCAAGATGATGATTTCGAATAATTCAAAATATCGAAAAGCACTGCCCGGCACCGAGCTTGATTATTATGACGTGCGAGAGGCATTAGAGAGCTTAAAACCCAACAGTTATAAAACACTGCCATACACATCACGTGTTCTGGCTGAGCAATTAGTGCGTCGCTGCGAGCCAAGCGAACTGGATGCGAGTCTATTGCAGTTAATAGAAAGAAAGCGTGACCGAGACTTTCCGTGGTACCCAGCCCGAGTGGTGTGTCACGACATTCTGGGTCAAACCGCGCTGGTGGATCTCGCAGGTCTTCGTGATGCAATCGCCGAGCAAGGTGGTGACCCATCGCAAGTGAACCCAGTCGTTGAGACGCAGCTGATCGTTGACCATTCATTAGCCGTTGAGCACGCCGGCTTTGATCCTGAGGCGTTTGAGAAAAACCGCGCGGTTGAAGAGCGCCGCAATGAAGATCGCTTTCACTTTATTGAGTGGTGCAAAACCGCCTTTGAGAATGTCAGTGTGGTGCCGGCGGGCAATGGCATCATGCATCAGATTAACCTTGAGAAGATGTCGCCAGTAGTGCAGTCAAAACAGGGCATCGCTTATCCAGATACCTGTGTGGGCACAGATAGCCACACACCGCATGTTGATGCGCTGGGTGTGCTTGCGATTGGTGTGGGGGGCTTAGAGGCGGAAACAGTAATGCTTGGACGCCCGTCGATGATGCGACTGCCTGATATTGTCGGTGTTAAGCTAACCGGGAAAAGACAAGAAGGGATCACGGCCACCGATATTGTGCTGGCTTTGACAGAGTTCTTGCGCAACCAAAAAGTGGTGTCCTGCTACCTTGAATTCTTTGGTGAGGGCACGGAATCGCTAACCATTGGTGATCGCGCCACCATTTCAAATATGACGCCGGAATATGGAGCAACCGCAGGGATGTTCTATATCGATGAGCAAACCTTGCTGTATCTGAAACTGACCGGCCGAGACGAACAGCAGGTTCAACTCGTCGAGAACTACGCGAAACAGGTCGGCTTGTGGGCAGATGACTTAACAGACGCGGAATATGAGCGTGTGCTTGAGTTCGATTTGTCACAAGTCACCCGCAATATGGCGGGGCCTTCCAACCCTCATCGACGTTTGCCAACCTCAGAGCTATCTAGTCAAGGTTTGGCAGGCCATTACGAGGAATCTGAGGATAAACTGCCGGATGGCGCGGTGATCATTGCGGCCATCACTTCTTGTACCAATACCAGTAACCCAAGAAACGTGGTTGCGGCGGGGCTGCTGGCGAAAAAAGCCAATGAGCTAGGCTTAGTACGTAAACCTTGGGTGAAATCTTCGTTCGCACCAGGCTCGAAAGTCGCCAAGTTGTATCTTGAACAAGCAGGACTGCTTGAAGAGATGGAGAAGCTCGGTTTTGGTATTGTGGCTTATGCGTGTACCACCTGTAATGGCATGAGTGGTGCCTTAGATCCAAATATCCAACAAGAGATCATAGAACGCGATCTCTATACAACGGCTGTGCTTTCAGGGAATCGTAACTTTGATGGACGAATCCACCCTTATGCGAAACAAGCGTTTCTTGCGTCACCGCCGTTAGTGGTGGCCTACGCACTTGCGGGCTCGATTCGATTTGATATTGAGCGTGATGCGTTGGGTCATGATGCTCAGGGCAAACCTATCTATCTCAATGATTTGTGGCCATCGGATGCTGAAATTGACGCGGTTGTAGGTGAGTTTGTTAAGCCAGAGCAGTTTAAGCAAGTCTACATTCAAATGTTCAAGCTTGATGATGCGCAGCAAAGTGAAAGCCCCCTCTATGATTGGCGAGCGATGAGTACCTACATCAGAAGACCGCCGTATTGGGAAGGAGCATTAGCTGCGACAAGAACCCTGAGTGGTATGCGTCCGCTGGCAGTGCTTGGAGACAACATCACTACTGACCACCTTTCTCCTTCCAATGCCATTTTGGCAAGCAGTGCTGCCGGGGAATATCTGGCCAAGATGGGTCTCGAGGAGGAGGATTTTAACTCTTACGCGACTCACCGAGGCGATCATTTAACGGCGCAACGTGCCACGTTCGCCAACCCGAAACTGTTTAATGAAATGGTCAAAGACAATGGTGAAGTCGTGCAAGGCTCTCTTGCTCGCATTGAGCCAGAAGGGCTGGTTGTTCGGATGTGGGAAGCGATAGAGACCTACATGAATCGCAAGCAGCCGTTGATTATTGTGGCCGGGGCAGATTATGGGCAAGGCTCTTCTCGTGACTGGGCCGCCAAAGGGGTGCGTCTCGCTGGCGTTGAGGCGATTGTTGCCGAAGGCTTTGAGCGTATTCACCGAACCAACTTGGTGGGTATGGGCGTGTTGCCGCTTGAGTTTGTCGATGGTATGAACCGGAACACATTAGAGCTTGATGGGACTGAGCTTTATGACGTGGTGGGAGATATCACGCCGGGCGCACATTTAGCGCTGATTGTCACCCGCGCCAATGGCGAAAAACTGGATGTAGCGGTGAAGTGTCGCCTTGATACTCAAGACGAAGTGAAGGTGTATCAGGCTGGCGGTGTACTGCAGCGTTTCGCACAAGACTTTTTGGCCTAAGGAGCAAACCATGACCAATGGAAAACAGTGTCGTGTTGCGGCGACTTATATGCGTGGTGGAACCAGTAAGGGTGTCTTTCTTAACCTAGAGGATTTACCCCAAGCTGCGCAAGTGCCGGGCAAGGTGAGAGATGATTTTTTACTGCGCGTGATTGGCAGTCCTGATGCGTATGGCAAACAGATTGACGGAATGGGGGGCGCGACGTCGAGCACTAGCAAGACGGTGATTGTGTCTAAGAGTGATAAGCCTGACCACGATGTCGACTATCTTTTCGGTCAGGTGTCGATTGATAAGGCCTTTGTTGACTGGGGAGGCAATTGCGGGAATCTATCGGCAGCTGTTGGGCCGTTTGCCATTCATGCAGGACTCATTGATAAGGACCGCATCCCGAATGAAGGCGTCGTGTCTGTTCGGGTTTGGCAGGTAAATATACAAAAGAGCATTTTGATTGATGTTCCAATTGTGGATGGGGAAGTTCAAGAGCTGGGTGATTTTATGCTCGATGGGGTGACTTTTCCGGCTGCTGAAATCAAGGTCGATTTTGTAAAGCCGATTGCGGATGACGAAGCTCTGTTCCCTACCGGAAGCCTAATCGATGATTTGAAAGTCCCTGGCGTTGGAACGCTTAACGCTACGCTAATTACTGCAGGTATACCCACCATTTTCATCGATGCTGACTCGGTAGGCTACTCAGGAACGGAGCTTCAAGAAGCCATCAATAACGATACACAAGCGTTAGCGATGTTTGAAACGATTCGCGCATATGGCGCGTTGAAGATGGGTTTGATATCGGAGATAGAGGATATCAAAACCTCGCAGCATTCACCCAAAGTGGCGTTTGTCAGTAAAGCGAAACCTTATCAGAGTTCAAGTGGAGAGTTGGTCAGTGCGTCGGATATTGATTTGAATGTACGAGCCTTGTCGATGGGCAAACTCCACCACGCCATGATGGGGACGGCAGCGGTGGCGATCGCATCGGCGGCGAGTGTGCCAGGTACTTTGGTGAATCTCGCCGCAGGTGGTTATGGGCGTGACTATGTCACCTTTGGTCATCCATCAGGCAAACTCAAGGTTGGAGCTAAAGTGACACAGGTGCCAAGCGGTTGGCAAGTAGAACAAGTGAGTATGAGCCGCAGTGCTCGTATCATCATGGAGGGCTTTGTGCACGTTCCCTCCAACATCTTTGAATAAGAACAGCAGTGACATCATTGGATAGAATCACTGGAGGGAATGTTATGTCGGCTTATGAACAAGAATACAATTGGGCACAATCGAAACCAGAAGAGTTCTGGCTCAATCAAGCACAAAATATCGATTGGTTTAAGGCGCCAAACACCGCCTTACAAACGGATGAGAATGGCATTGAACGCTGGTTTCCTGATGGGGAGTTAAATACTGCTTGGCTTGCACTGGATTATCACTGTGAGCAAGGCAGGGGTGAGCACACCGCGATGATTTATGACTCGCCTGTGACGGGGGTTCAGAAGCAATACAGCTACAATAACCTACGAGATCAGGTAGCAAAAATTGCTGGAATGCTCGCAAGCGAAGGTGTTGAGAAAGGGGATAGGGTGGTCATCTACATGCCGATGATACCGGAAGCGGCGATGGCGATGTTAGCGTGTGCGCGCCTAGGAGCGATTCACTCGGTGGTGTTTGGCGGGTTTGCCCCCAATGAGCTCGCGGTGAGAATCGAAGATGCCGAGCCTAAAGTTGTGATGACGACTTCATGTGGTATCGAGATTAACAAGGTGCTTCCCTATAAACCGCTAGTGGATAAAGCGATCATGGATAGTCGCTGGAAGCCGGATACGGTGTTTGTGTTGCAGCGCCCTGAGTGTGAAGCGGAGTTAGGACAGGAGCGCGATAAGGATTGGCTATCAGCGGTCAACCAAGCCAAGGCTCATCCGTGTGTGCCAGTAAAAGCCACCGATCCGCTGTATATCCTTTATACATCTGGCACTACAGGCAAGCCGAAAGGTGTGGTTCGCGACAATGGCGGTCATGCAGTCGCGATGAAGTACTCAATGAGTGCCATCTATAATGTTCCTCAAGATGGCGTGTATTGGGCAGCGTCTGATGTCGGTTGGGTCGTGGGCCACTCTTATATTGTCTATGGCCCGCTCATTCATGGTTGTACAACAATATTGTTTGAGGGCAAGCCAGTGAGAACGCCAAACCCGGGTGCGTTCTGGCGAGTATGTGAGCAGTATGATGTCGATGTATTATTTTCTGCGCCCACCGCTTTTAGAGCGATCAAGAAAGAAGACCCTGAGGGAGAATATCTTCATCAGTACGATCTTTCCAAACTCAAAACCATTTTCATGGCAGGTGAGCGCCTCGATCCGCCCACGTTAGAATGGGTACAAACCAAGTCGAACAAACCTGTGATTGACCATTGGTGGCAAACAGAAACAGGTTGGGCGATTGCAGGCAATCCAACGGGGATAGAGTTGATGCCAGTGAAAGCGGGCTCATCAACCAAACCAATACCGGGCTATCAAGTGGAAATCCTGAATGAGGCGGGTGAAGCCCAAGCGCCAAATCAACAAGGCTTTGTCGCCCTCAAGCGCCCGTTACCACCAAGTTGTTTACCGACAGTGTGGCGCAATCACGATCGCTTTGAAGCGGGTTATCTAGGTCAGTTCCCGGGTTACTACGTCTCTGGTGATGGTGGCTACCTAGATGAAGATGGATACTTGTTCATTATGGGGCGCATTGATGATGTGATTAACGTTGCTGGTCATAGACTCTCAACGGGCGAGATGGAGGAGATTGTGGGTGGACACCCTGCAATTGCTGAATGTGCCGTTGTCGGTGTGCATGATGATCTGAAAGGTCAGCTTCCATTGGGCTTTGTGGTACTCAAAGATGGCGTTGACGTTGACTTGAATGAACTGGAAGGGCAGTTAGTCGGCAAAGTACGCGATGAAATCGGCGCAGTCGCCTGCTTCAAGCATGCACTGGTGGTGGATAGATTGCCAAAAACTCGTTCAGGTAAGATTCTACGTAGAACGATTAGGCAGATTGCGGATGGGGAGCACTATACGGTGCCGTCTACGATTGATGATCCTACTAGTTTGAATGAGATTGAGAGAGTGCTTGGATAGAACGAATAAAGCCCCAGAAATGGGGCTTAAATTAGACTTTTACTATTAGTTAATACGCTAAGTATTACTCAGGTAGATGCTCTGGCTGAACTTCAATTGGGTGCTCTGGGCTTACACAGAAGTCAGGGTGGTAGATGTCATCTTCATCATCATGACATACTGGGTTCTGAATTCCAGGTGTTAAGTCATTATCGATAATTTCACGATTATTTGCATTTTCAAGTGCATTGATTGCGTCTATATCGCTTTGAGATGCTGTTGATGAAGGCTCAAAGTGGAATAAGTAACCAGCAAGTTTAGAGTGAGCGCTATCGTACTCATAGAAACGAATGTACTGGTACTCTGAGATGTTACCTAGGTTATTGAAGTTAGGGATAGTTACTGAATCTACATTTGCTGAGTAGATTGCATGATCAACACCTTCTTCCCAATAAGTCCAAACAAACTGTAGGTCCGGTTCGAATCCATTGAACTCGAATGAGAAGTTCTCTGGTTGAGTTGGGTGACCAACTTTTAAGTATGCGTCAGCATCCATTGTTGCTAGAGCTGTGTTGCCACCTTCAACTACTGTGCGGCTTCTGTGAGTAAAGCCTAGCTCTTCGTGCTCAACATTTTGAGAATATGCTACGAATGATTGACCTTCGATTGTAGGGAAGTTTGCGATATCAATAACAGCTTCAGGCTTGGCATTTTGATAGAAGTAGTCGTATGCGACACCATCAATCAAGTAGTCAACGCCAACGAATGATTCCCAGTTATCCACATTCACAGTAGAAGAGCTGTATGCATTCAGCGCAATTACTGTGTCTCGTGGCATATCAACGTCAGACTCGTTGATGGATAGAATTTCGTTATTATCAGATAGCGATTTTAGTTCTTCAATAGTTACAAACTTAGCAAAGCTAAGAGTGCTATCTAGATCAGTACCAGGTCCCCAACCAGTGCTTCGGTCTTCTTTGTCATAACTGAGCTCAAGTAGAATGCCAGGAATATCTGAACGTACTTCGTAAACGAAAACATCTTCAAAGAAACTGTCATCACCAGCGAACTGGATGTGTTGGTTATCCATAGCAAACTTAACGCTATCTGGCTTACGAATACGAACATAGAACGAGTCATTTTCGATATCAGAGATAACACAAGAATCGCCGGCCGTAACGAAACCGTCAACTTCGATAGTTGTTGGCATGCGCACTAGTTCTTTTTGGTATGAAACTAGTTCTTGTACTGCGCGAGCTGGAACAGCAGTAAAGTAATGACCTGTTGGAATATCACCTAAAACGATTGAGCCATTGTGATCAGTCACCAAAGTATCAACATGATTGCCATTAGCATCATGTAGAAAAACATCAAGGTTCGGGATGCCACAAGTCTTTTCACGATTTAGACTCATACTTGACGTAGTTGTAAACGTAATTGGAGTATCAACAGATACCTCTGGCTTATCACTAGAACTTGAATTACAACCTGCTAATAAAGCAGAGCCAACTAATGCCGTAAGCAATTTAATTTTCATTATGTTTCCATTTTTATTTGTGAATATCTGCGCGCATTAATCTAAACAAAAAAATATATTTAGTAAGTATAAATATATCCTCTGGAATTTAATTGTTTTCATTGGTTACATTTGGAATTACTTTGGATCAAAAAGTGATCACAAATTGACTAATTTATGACACTTTGCTGACTTTATGCAGACATTACTGAAGAGGGAGTTACTTAAAAGTCTAATTTGTGTGATTTTGGTTCAGGTTTTTAGGTGCACCTGGTTGTTATTAGGTTGGTGGCATATGTGTGGTAATTGAGTGCTGTTGTAACATTATTGTTTTATTTAAGAGGGTTGAAGTTGTAAATTAGAGTACGCATGTATATTTAATTGGCTTCTGATTGGTAGGGTGAAAATAGACAATTTTTGATAAATGTAATCTAGAAAATAATTTACGGATCTTGGTATCTAAATACGTGCTCAAAATTTATAAAATTAATTTACGGAGTTTGATTATTAATTACGTGTACCAACTTATAAGTAGGTTTTATAAATCGTGTCTATAGTGTTTGCGATGCGAAATCACATAGTATTGAACGAGCGTGGTCTAAATTGAGTCGCGCTGGCTCTGATGAGCAAACCAGAAAGGTGATGCCTTTGGTTTCCTATCTATTGCACCTTGTAATCGTCTCTTCGCTCATAGATTGAACGGAAATTTGACATCTATTCACTTTTGAACGATCGTTACAATAATTATTTGAGTGACCGTTCAATTATAAGGAGATAACCGATGCTCAAGTTTTACTTTCACCCAACCCCGAACCCAATGAAGGTCGCTTTGTTTCTGCAAGAAGCAGATCTAGATTTTGAGCTTGTTCCTGTTGATACCATGAAAGGTGAGCAGCACACTGAAGCGTATCGCGCGATCAATCCAAATGGAAAGACACCCGCTATCGTCGATGGTGATACAAGAATCTTTGATTCAAATGCTATTTTGCTCTATCTGTCGGAGAAGACAGGTAAGTTTGCCGGTAAGCCCGAAGACAGAGGTGAGTTGCTTTCTTGGTTGATGTTTATTGCAAGTGGTCTAGGGCCATTCTCTGGTCAGTCGGTGCACTTTAGGTTTGTCGCACCAGAGGGCTCTGAGTATGGTAAGAATCGTTACACTCGAGAAGCAGAGCGTCACTATGAAGTGCTCGATAAGCATCTAGACGGGCGTGACTACATTGTTGGTGATGAGTATACGATTGCGGATATTGCTGCATGGGGTTGGATTGACAAAGCTGAGCGTGTACTGGGCGAGGGGAGCTTAGAGGCGCATCCGAACTTGCTGCGTTGGTTTAATCGCATCAATGTTCGACCAGCGGTAGAGCGTGCAAGAGCGACAGGTAAAGACGTCGCGTTTAAATCAGATTTTGATGAAGAAGCTAAGCGTGCTTTCTTCCCTTCAAACTACCCTAAGCAATAAGAAAAGTATAAATAATGGTGCTGTCAGTATTAAATAGGCCTCTACTGGCAGTATTTATATTTTTTGTATGATGAAATTAATCAATCCTCATTTGGTATGACAAATAAATCGAGTGGGGTTGATTTTAAAAATTATATCGAACGGACACTATTAACGTTGTGACGCGCTTCACGCATAGACAGGTTTTTGAAACCGGTTTTTATTATTGCTTATGCCCTCCCAGTCCTTGTCTCTGCTTGTTATTTTTAACTAAAAAAAAGGTAATCTAACCATGAAGACAAATTGAGGAAGGGGATGTCTCATGAAAAGCCTATTTAGATTCTATTTTTTACGCGGTCTACAATCTAAATCACAAACAATGTCGATTTGTACGGGGCTACTTTTTATCATGTTAACTGCCACTGTTGGCGTAACTATGGGATACTTAAGTAACCAAAATATGGCGGTTGCGATGATTTGGATGCTAAGCCCAGCCTTTATTTTTAGAGTGTATATGTTGATGTCACCATACTACCGTGCGGCTGCACTGAAAACTTGGGGTTAAGCTCAAACACTTGTCTGTTTCGGTACGCTCCATTCTTTTCAAATTTATTTTAGTGTCGCAGTAGATAGAACAAAGCCAAGCATGTTGCTTGGCTTTACGGTGTTTTGGGTGCAGGTTATAGTTAGCTTCCAGTATCCGCTTTGGATTTTTCGGCGAAGATATCGGCCACTTTTTCTCTTTCCAATTCGCCCTTGAGGTGACCCTCTTCATCCACAACAGGAAGCGAGTAGTCAGACGACATAGAGTCCGTCAACACCTCTTCGATGGCGAGATCAGGTGTTACCGTCGGAACGTCTTCATACAATTCTGGTTCAATGTTGTCAGACACAGAATCGTCCTCCGCCGCCTCAGTTAAGCCTTCTTTGGTGATTAGACCTTGGTACTCATTGTCGGTGACATGATAGCCATAGTCCTGCTTCTTCATCTTCATCTGCTTCAACGCATCCTCGATCGTCACAGCAGTAATACGAAGGGCTGGTTTTTGCATCACGGTTTCTACCGTCAGGGCACGAGCGCGATTCACATCTTTAACAAAGGCTTCTACATAATCGTCAGCAGGGTTAAGCAGAATGTCGTCAGGTGTACCTGTTTGGACCAGATCGCCATCTTTTAAGATAGCAATGCGGTCCCCCAAGCGAAGGGCTTCATCAAGGTCGTGGGTGATGAAGACAATGGTCTTATGAAGCTTCTCTTGTAGCTCAATCAACTGGTCTTGCATTTCACTGCGGATCAGAGGGTCGAGCGCGGAAAAGGCCTCGTCCATCAATAAGATTTCTGCGTTCGTACATAGTGCACGAGCTAGGCCAACACGCTGCTGCTGACCGCCAGACAGCTGTGAAGGATATTGTTCTTCATAGCCTTTTAAGCCAACAGTCTCTAACCACTCTTGTGCGTGCTTATTGCGCTCCTCTTTCTTCATCCCTTGCACTTCGAGCCCATAGCCAACGTTGTCTATGACCTTGCGGTGTGGAAATAAGCCAAAGCGCTGGAATACCATCGACATCTTATGGCGACGAAACTCTTCCAGCTCTTTCGAGTTCATCTGCATGACATCCGAGCCTTCCACGTCAATCTTACCCTTGGTAGGGTCGATTAAGCGGTTGAAGTGGCGGATCAAGGTGGATTTACCTGACCCTGAAAGTCCCATAATCACGAAGATTTCGCCTTTGTGGATTTCAAGGTTGATGTCCTTTAGACCCACGGTGTGGCCTGTTTGTGAGAGCACCTCATCCTTACTCAAACCTTCTTTGACAAGAGGCAACACAGACTCAGGCTTGGGGCCGAATATTTTGTAGAGACCGGAAATTTCAATTAGCGGCTTAGTCATGCTTGTGGTCTCCTAAATGCTCTTGAGTTCGCTTGGCATAGGCCTGAGAAGCGCGGTCAATCAAGATGGCCATTGCAACGATAGCAAAACCATTGAGTAGCCCTAGAGTGAAGTATTGATTGGTGATGGACTTCAACACGGGTTGTCCTAAGCCTTTTACGCCAATCATCGAGGCAATGACCACCATCGACAGCGCCATCATGATGGTTTGGTTGATGCCCGCCATGATGGTTGGCATGGCCAGAGGCAACTGGACACCAAAGAGGCGTTGCTTGCGGCTCGCACCAAAGGCGGTAGCCGCCTCCATGACTTCTTTATCGACAAGTCGAATCCCAAGGTTCGTTAAGCGAATCACAGGCGGGATAGCATAGATAACTACCGCAATTAAACCGGGTATTTTACCAATGCCCAGAAGCATGACGACAGGGATCAAATAGACAAACGCAGGCATGGTTTGCATTATGTCGAGCATCGGGGTGACAAAGGCTTGAACGCGGTTAGAGCGCGCCATCGCAATACCAATTGGGATACCGAGCACGATCGCCAAGAGAGTACACACCGTAATGATACTAAGGGTGCGCATGGTATCTTCCCACATGCCAAAGTAACCAATCAAAAGTAGGGATACGACACAGGCTACGGCCAGCTTTGCAGAGCGACTGGCAACGTACACTAGGCCCGTACAGACGATTAATACTAGCCACCAAGGAGTACTGAGAAGGAGCTTTTCAAACCAGATTAAGAAGGAGAGGAGGGGGTCGAATAGGGATTCTATGAAGTCGCCATATTCTCGCGAGAAATCTTTATAAGCACCATCTAGTGTTTTACGTATGGTACGCATAGTCGACCTTTCCATTTCAGGGAAGCTGGTCAACCAACTACTGTCAGCCATTGTTCTATCCTTAAACAACGTTACTCAGCTCATGATGTTATGAACTGTTGCTATATCCACCTTAACAAATGAATAACACCCAAGTACAGTGGATTACAATACTTGGGTGCTTGATCAGGTTTTACAGTTCAGCAGCGATTTTGCTTGCTACATCTTCAGATACCCATGCTTTCCAGATTTCTGGTTGCGACTCAAAGAAGTGGAACATCGCTTCTTCAGCGTTAGCTTGTTCGTCTTCCATCCATGCGAGAAGTGCGTTCATGTCACTGTTTGTGAAGCCACGTTTGCTGAGATATTCCATCACGTCTGGGTTCGATTTAGAGAACTCAGTAGCGACGACCGTACTTACTGGCGATTTCGGGTACATGGTGACTTTCGGATCTGCGCAGTCTACTTGCGTTGTACAAGAGAGGAACTCTTCTTCATCGACGCCACTACCAAAGTCAACTTTCACCATATCGTATTTGCCGAGGATGGCGGTGGGTGCCCAGTAGTAGCCAGCCCAGCCTTCGCCGCGTTCATAAGCTTTAGCAATTGAGCCAGACAGACCGGCACCTGAGCCTGGGTCGATAAGCTCAAAGCCTGCTTTATCCATTTCCAGTGCATCAAACAGGTTGGATACAGAAATTTGGCAACCCCAACCTGCAGGACAGCCATACAAGCCACCAACATCGGGATTTTCTGGGTGTTTGAATAGCTCAGGGTGTTGTTTGAGTCCTTCAGCTGTGGCTAATTCTGGATACTTTTCAACGAGGTATGCCGGCACCCAGAAGCCTTCTTCCCCGCCTTCAACAAGGGATTCACCTGCGCGAGTTAGGCGTCCTTCAGCGATACCTTGCTCCAACGCCTCTTTCACGGAGTTTGTCCAAAGCTCTGGAGCAATGTCTGGCTGGCCTTTCTCAATCATCGAGGTGGCGGTTGGCATGGTGTCACCGGGTACAAGCTCGGCATCACATCCATAACCGTGTTCAAGAATAAAGCGGTCTACGTTAGCGATGAGGCTAGCCGAATTCCAGTTCATATCGGCAATACTGACCTCGCCACAATCTTGTGCATAAGCTTGAGCACTCAATGTGGTTGCTACGGCTAACGCCGCTAATTTCCATTTCATAATTTGTCCTGTGATTTCAATGAATTCAATTTAAGCCTAGGTAAGATATTGAATAAATACAAATTATTGGCTCGGAGTGAGTATTTAAAGGCACAGGCAAGCGTTTGAGAGACTAGGTGGTTACGAGAGTAAATCCCTGATATTTGGTGAGTTAGCGATAGTAAAGGAGTGTGGGCACGGTTAGTACCCACACAAAGATCATAGTTTTAGACTAATTTAAAGGTGATCATAAATAGTTTGTCGATATTAGGGTAAATATCGTGAATCAGCACCTTTAACTCAGGCAAGGGAATATGCTCTTGCTCAGCGTGAAATTCACCAATATCGTCAAAATTGAGGGGCTCAACGGCTTCAATTTTAATTTTTCCTACATGCGACTTTGATTCTAATGTGTAGACATCAACCACCGTCCCCGGAACGTAGTGAGACTCTGCCTCATCACGAATAGTGATGGTTTTCTTACCCGTCGTAATCAGCGGTGTCAGAAACTCGAAAAAGGTGATTTCCGTTGGCGCGTCCATCAGTCTTCCTTGTTCACACGTTTGTGTTTAGGCACATAGTTAAGAATAGAGATAGGAACAGGTTTACGCGGCTCAAAGCCTTCGATGACGCGTCGCTCGATCAGGTGACCTAAACGGCTCTCAATCATGCACAAGTTTTTGAAGTTGTCTTTTGACACAAAGGAGATCGCTTCACCTTGCGCGTCAGCACGACCTGTACGACCAATGCGGTGTACGTATTCGTCGGCAGGGAATGGCAAATCATAGTTGATCACGCGAGTGAGTCCCTCGATATCGATACCACGAGCACCGACACCCGTTGCGATCATGTATTTGATTTTGCCTGCTTTGAAGTCGGCTAGCAGTTGAGAGCGAATCGCTTGGCTACGACCGCTGTGGAAGGCTTCTGCTTCAATGCCGCGCTTTTCTAGTTGACTCGCTAGCTTGGCAGCACCATGTTTCGTCTCGATAAAGATGAGCGCTTGGTCCCAGTCGTTTTCTTTGATTAGGTGGCTCAATAGTGAAGATTTCATGTCTTTATCAACCGTGATTAACCACTGTTCGATATTTTTCTTAGACGCAGCATTCGCAGCAATGGAAATCTCGTATGGGTCATGAACCGCTGTCTTTGCCAGATCACGTACCTTGTTCGATAGAGTGGCAGAGAACAGCAGGTTTTGAATATCGACAGGCAAGCGGTCAAGAATCTTATTGATGTCGTCGATAAAGCCCATATCCAGCATGCGGTCAGCTTCATCAAGAACCAAAATTTCCACTTCTTCAAAGTAGACAGCACGTTTGCCGTACATATCAAGCAGTCGTCCCGGCGTCGCCACCAGAATATCCACACCTTCAATCAGCGCTTGCTTTTGTGATTGCTCATCAACACCACCGTACATCGCAAGTGAGGTAAGGTTTAGGTGCTTGCCGTACTCTTGAACCTTAGATTCAACCTGAATCGCGAGCTCGCGTGTTGGTGCCAAGATAAGAGCACGAATACGCTTTTTACGCTGAGTTTCACTGTCTTTGAGTTTTTCCAAAATAGGTAAAACAAAGCTCGCAGTTTTACCGGTACCGGTTTGCGCAGCAGCAATCAAATCTTCACCGTTTAAGATGACAGGGATGGCCTTGTTTTGGATTGTGGTTGGCTTTGTGTAACCAAGTTCATTAATGGCATCAGTAATGGGTTGGCTTAAGCCTAGTCTGGAAAAGGGCATGGTATTTCTCTTGATACAAATAAATGGGTCACCCCATAAGATGCGGTAGAGTTTAGCATGTTCACAGAAGGATACAGAGTCGATTAACCAGTTATTTCAAGGCTGACATCAGTAGGTTACACTGAAAACAATCTATGCAAGTCACTGTAAAGGCATAAATCGAGGCGCCATGTTCGAAAAAATCAAAGAGTTTATCAATCCGAACGAAAACCCTGACCTGACCAAAGCGCATGAATATCAGCGTCAACACCTGCCAACCCTGTGGCTACTGGGTAAGACTGGGGCGGGTAAGTCTTCGCTTATTCAGGCGTTGACCGGAGAGAGCAGTGCTCAAATTGGTAATGGCTTCGAGCCGTGTACTATGCATTCATCGGCGTATGACTATCCCAAAGCTCAACCGGTGATTCGATTTTTGGATTCTAGAGGACTCGGCGAAGCAGGCTATCAACCAGATGATGATATTGCGCTGTTGTCCAAGACCAGTCATGCCCTTGTTGTGGTAATGAAATTGGGTGAGGTTGAGCAAAGCGCAGTGATCAATGCACTCAAACAGATTAGAAAACAAAAACGGGTTAAGCACTTATTGTTGGTTCACACCGCCGCTCAAGAGTACGTGCACGAAGAGCGGCAACGCTTGATTGACCATCAGAAGCAACTGGTGATGGACACTTGGGGCGGAGAAGTCAGCAGTATTGATGTCGACTTTTGTGGTGAGTCGGGTGAAATTTATCATCAGCAAGACTTGGTTAATGCGCTCACGCAGCTACTCCCTGTCGTTGGGTTAATGATGGATGAAGATGAACACGCAAATGCGGAAGAGCAGAATTTCTCGCAATTGGAGAAGGAAGTGCTGTGGTATAGCGGTACCGCATCTGCGTCCGATCTGATTCCTGCTGTCGGGTTAGTCTCTGTACCCGCGATACAGGGGAAGATGCTGCATAGCTTAGCCAATCAATATGGGGTTGAATGGAACAAACGTGCATTCAGTGAGCTTGTTGGAGCCTTGGGTAGCAGCGTTGCTGTGCAGTATTCGGTGAAGCTAGCCTCGCGTCAGATAGTTAAACTGATCCCCGGTTATGGTCAAACCGTTGGTGCGATCACAGCTGCGGCAATGAGCTTTGGTACGACTTATGGTCTGGGTCGAGCGGCCTGTTACTACTTTTATCACAAGAGTAAAGGTGAGGCAGTGTCAGTGGAACAGATGCAATCAATCTATCGTGATGCACTAAAGAAAGGAAAGGCAGCCTCGGGTTATGAAAAAGATTAAACATTTGTTTATCCTGCTCTCGCATTTATCAGGCGGGCGCTGGGGCATTGCAGTCATCTCCACAATCTTACCTGTGTTGATTATGGCGCTGTTTGGGGTGGGGCTGGCATTCAAATATGGTTATCTGTTGCCTTTGTCACTCACGGTTGCGACTGGCACCTTGGTGGTCTCTATTCCGCTTATTTCGGCATATCGAAGTTCAAAGCAAGATAACACGATGAGCCCTGAAGCAAGAGAGGCTGAGCCCGTTGAATCTGCTCCAGATAATGAACAGGGCCTAGTAAAGCCCTCGCAAGATTGGTCTGAAGCTGAGCTCAAGATATGGCAGCGCAGTCGAGCCTATGGCAACTCGCTGCTTGAGCAAGATGATAATTGGAGCAATTTGGATACTGCAGGGCTCAGTATCTTGGAGTTCGTTGCCGTTGAATACGATAAAAAAGCGCTGGATTTTACCGTGCCAGAGGGGCTTAAGCTCTTTGAAGAGGTGAGTCGACGCTACCGAGTTTTGCTCGATGAGTATGGCTTTGCTGTGGATGCGGTCAAAGTCTCCCATATCAAGTCAGGTTATGACCTTTATGATCGCTATGGCGATGTCGGTAAACATGTGTTTAAGGCCGCGATCTGGCTTAATCACGCAAAGAATCTCTATATTAATCCGGCGAAAGCGATTGCAGATATTGGTACTCAACAATTCAGTGCCAACATGACACGGGGTATGGTGGATGATTTGCAGTTTGCGGCTAAGCAGGCGCTTATAGATGAGGTTGCCTTTGTTGCGATTGAACTCTATAGCGGACGCTTCAGTTTCGATGATATCGACGTGACGGTGTCACAGATTGCCAGGGCAGACAGAGAGCGAACCGCGGTAGAGTTAGAGCCTATTCGTATCGTGTTAGTTGGACAAACTGGCGCAGGCAAATCTTCACTAATCAATGAACTGAAAGAGGAGTTTGTTGCAGAGGTGGATGTGCTGCCTTCAACCGACCACACCACCACTTACCGTGCGATGGTTGGCGAGCAGCCGATTGTGATTGTTGATCTGCCTGGCTTTGATGGCAGTGAACAAATCGAGAGTTCAGCACTTAGTGAAGTGGTTCAAGCTGATGTTGTTCTGTGGGTATTGAAGGCGTCACAGTCGGCAAGAGCACTCGATACGGCGTTTCAGGAGCGGTTAGAAGAGTTTTATGCGCATTCGAGCAATATATCGCGGAAACGCCCAGTCGTACTTGGTGTTCTCAATCAGGTCGATAAGTTGCAGCCTCAAGAGCAATGGCAGCCGCCATTTGAGTTAAGTGATCCTAAATCAGAGAAGGAGCAGATGATTGTTAAGGCGATGGCATTCAATCAACAGTTGTTGGGTTTCTATAAAGTACTGCCGCTGTCTATTTCTGATGATAAACCACATTTTGGTGTCGATGAATTGCGTCATTGGCTAGGTGAAGGGATAGTTGACGCGTTTAATGTGCAGCGTAATCGCCAGCGTTTGGAAGCGGCGAAAAGAGGCAAGGGACTCAAAAAACAGTGGGATAGAATTTCTAAAACAGGTAAAAAAGCCGCGCCAAGTTTGATAAAAGCAGCGGTTCCTAAAGCACTTGATAGTCTTACGAAGAAGTGGCATAAGTAACAAAATCTTCGAAAAATGAGTGAGATATGTGATCGCATGTCTCATTCTACCAAAGTCTAATGCCTTGAGCGGGTTAGAGTGACTACGCTAAATGTGATTATTGTGAATAAGTTAACCACATTACAGGGCGTAAAGAATGAAGAAAATATCAAAGGGATTGGTTGCAGCGCTGATCGCAGGCGCAATGTCTTTCACAGCAATGGCAGATAACTACACCATTGGTACAGGTAGCCAAAGCGGCACTTACTATCCGTTGGGTGGTACGTTGGCTAAGATTTGGGGTGAGACTCTGCCTGACTTTAATATGCGTGCAGAGGTAACGGCAGGTTCTGTTGAGAACAGCATTAAAGTGGCGACCAATAAACAGCTTGCTGGTATTGCTATGGGTAGTGTGGTGTTGAAAGCCTACAATGGCACTGAACCTTTCCCAGCTAAAATGGATGTGGCCGTCGTATCTGCTTTGTATCCGAATGTCGTGCACTTTATGGTGCCAGCCAACTCCGATATACAATCCATTCAAGATCTTAAAGGTAAAAAAGTCTCGCTTGGTGCGCCGGGATCAGGTACTCGCACCGCCGCGATTGGTATTCTTGCCGCTTTAGGTATTTCTGAAGATGACCTTAAAGCTCAGAGCTTAAATTACACTGCGACCACTTCTGCATTGGCGAATGGCCAAATTGATGCGGGTGTCATTGTGGGGAGCTTAGGCGTGGGCGCGGTGACAGAGCTTACATTGACTCGCGACATTAGAATGTTGTCATTCACGTCTGATGAACTAGCAAAAGTCAGCGAAGCGATGCCATCATTCCAACCATTAGAGGTGCCAGCTGAGGCATACCGCAAAGTACCTGCCTTCAGCACCCCAGTAGTATGGAACGTGTTGGTGGTTAATAAGAATGCCGATACTGACCTTATCTACTCCATGACCAAGTCCATGTTCGAGAATATTGAACAGGTGCGTCAGAGTATCAAGGTGACCAGCTACACCACGCTTGAGAATATGGAAAAACTCGCAGGCGTTCCACTTCACCCAGGTGCCCAAAAGTATCTTGATGAAATGAAGTAGGGGTTAACAATGCCAGAGTCTAAGTCGTCTTTTCTGGTTAATATCCCAATGAAAATAGCCGCGCTTGCGGCTATTGCTTTGTCTGTGTTCCAGATTTGGCAAGGGATCACTGCCGAAATATCTGCTCCTGTGTTTCGCCCAATTCACTTAAGTTGGGTGATTGTTTTGGTCTTTCTTACCCACCCGTTATTTTCATCCAATAAAGGTGGCTTCGCATTCAAGATAGGGCGTATCGTTGATACGCTCTTGTCGATCGCCATTATCTGGTCTGCATGGCGAATTGCTAAGTTCGATTACGATGACATCATGTTTTTAATAGAGGGTGTTGGAGAGATCGATAAGATCGCTGGGTGTATCACCATAGTGCTGCTGCTTGAAGCGACGAGGCGTACGGTGGGCATGGTGATGGTGGCCATCGCGCTGCTGTTTTTGGGCTATGCGATGTTTGGTAACTATTTGCCAGCAGCTATTGCCAGTAATGGTTTTCCACTGGAAGACATCATTCGTTTCCACATCTTCTCAACCAATGGCGTGTACGGCGCACCGCTTGCAATTGCTGCAGGGGTCGTCTTCATCTTTGTATTGTTTGGGGCATTTTTGCAGGTCACGGGCGCAGGTAACTTCTTTATTGATGCCGCGTTTGCGATTGCGGGTAAATATCGTGGTGGTCCAGCAAAAGCGAGTGTCATCTCTTCTGCGGCATTGGGGTCGATTTCCGGCTCTGCGATTGCCAATACGGTGACCACTGGCTCGCTCACTATCCCGATGATGAAAAAACTGGGTTACAAGCCTGAACAAGCAGCGGGGATTGAAGCGGCAGCCTCCACTGGCGGGCAGATTATGCCACCGGTGATGGGGGCGGGTGCGTTTGTGATGGCGCAATTTACCGGTATTCCTTACAGCGAAATCTTGATCGTCTCCATCATGCCCGCGATTATCTACTTTGCTTGTACCTTGCTCTACGTGCATATCATGGCGTGCAAGCTTGGTTTAAAGGGTATGGACAACTATGAGAAGCTGATGGTTGTGCTTGAGCGAGGCTGGCACTTTTTAGTGCCATTGGTATTGATTACCGCCTTGCTGATGATGAGCTATTCACCCGTGCTGGTGGGTATCGCGGGATGCGCTGCCATCTTGATTGCCTCTATGCTGCGTAAACACAGCCGGATTACTTTTGCTCTGTTCTTTGAAGGCATGAAGCAGGGCGCAATCTTAGCTTTGCCCATTTCAGTCGCTTGTGCGACAGCGGGTATTGTTGTTGGGGTAGTGGGGCAAACCGGGATCGGCTTGCAGTTCACGCAGTTCCTGATTGCTCTTTCAGGCGGTTATCTGTTTAGCGCACTGGCGCTGATAGCGCTTGCTGCGGTGATATTGGGTATGGGCTTGCCCGTAACGGCGGCATATATCGTGCTATCGATTATGGCGGTACCTACATTGCTTGATTTTGGTGTGAGCTTACTTGCTGCACATATGATTGTGTTCTGGCTCTCGCAGACCTCGAATGTGACACCGCCGATTGCACTTGCCGCTTTCGCGGGGGCTGGGATTGCGAAATCTTCACCCATGCGCTCCGCCGTGCAAGCGTTTAAGTTGGCTCAGGGTTTCTTCCTCATTCCAATGATGATGGCGTTTTCTGGTTTGATTTGGGTTGATGGTGAAGTTGCAAGCTTTGTTCTCGCGACACTGAGTACCATTGCCTTGATTATTGCCTTTGCTGGAAGCATTGAAGGCTATATGTTCGGGCGCCTGACGGGTGTCGAGCGAATCATTTGGCTGGTAACCGCAATCGTGATGGTGTTTGGCACAGCGGCGTTAGAAATTGGCGGTATGATCGTACTCGCAGGCTTGGTTGCATGGAACATGCGCAAATCACAAAGCGTTGCAACGGCAACCTAGCTGGCCTTGAATTTAGGGCATTAAAAAAGGAAGTGGCGTTTGCTCACTTCCTTTTCGTTTCTAGGGTAGAGGCTTAATTAGCTATTCATATTAGCAGCTAATATTAACCATCAATACCTTTTGACTTTAGGTACTCAGCGTAAGTACCACGGAAGTCATTAATCTTGCCGTCTTTGATCTCTAGGATACGAGTGGCTAGAGAGTCTACGAATACACGGTCGTGCGATACGAAGAACAGAGTACCTTTATAGTCTTCAAGCGCATTGTTCAATGACTCGATTGATTCCATATCCATGTGGTTGGTTGGTTCGTCCATAAGTAGCATGTTTGGTTTATGCATCATGATCTTACCAAGCAGCATACGACCTTGCTCACCACCAGAGAGGACTTGTACCGACTTCTTAATGTCGTCTTGACCAAACAGCATGCGACCAAGGAAGCTACGGATCACTTGCTCGTCATCACCAGGTTGACGCCACTGGCCCATCCAATCCATCAGGTTCATGTCTTCGGCAAAGTCATGAGCGTGATCTTGCGCGTAGTAACCGATGTTCGAGTTTTCTGACCACTTGTATTCACCAGTGCGTGGCTCTAACGCACCTGCGATTGTATTCAGTAGTGTTGTTTTACCCACACCGTTCTCACCGATGATGGCAACACGTTCACCCACTTCAAAAATCGCGTTGAAGTCAGTGAATAGGTCGTCTTCAAAACCTTGTGACAGGTTTTCAACGATTAGAGCGTTACGGAACAGCTCTTTTTCTTGGTCAAAACGAATGAACGGGTTTTGACGGCTTGAAGGCTTCACTTCTTCAAGCTGAATCTTATCAATTTGCTTAGCACGAGACGTTGCTTGTTTCGCTTTCGATGCGTTTGCAGAGAAACGTGCAACGAAGGTGTTCAGTTCAGCAATTTGCGCTTTCTTCTTCGCGTTATCAGCGAGCAGGCGCTCACGCGCTTGGTTCGCTGCTACCATGTACTCGTCGTAGTTACCTGGGAATAGGCGAAGTTCACCGTAATCCAAGTCAGCCATGTGTGTACATACAGAATTTAGGAAATGACGGTCGTGCGAGATGATGATCATCGTGCAGTTACGTTGGTTTAGCGTCTCTTCTAGCCAACGAATCGTGTCCATGTCCAAGTTGTTGGTTGGTTCGTCAAGTAGCATGATATGCGGGTCTGCGAAGAGAACCTGTGCTAGAAGCACACGAAGTTTCCAACCTGGCGCCACCTCACTCATTAGGCCAAAGTGTTGCACTTCAGGGATACCAACAGCAAGAAGAAGCTCACCGGCTTTCGCTTCTGCCATGTAGCCATCCATTTCAGCGAACTGGACTTCAAGATCAGCCACTTTCATGCCATCTTCTTCGCTCATTTCTGCAAGCGAGTAGATGCGGTCGCGTTCTTGTTTCACAGCCCAAAGTTCCTTATGGCCCATGATAACCGTGTCGATTACCGTGAACTCTTCATAAGCGAACTGATCTTGGTTAAGTTTAGCAACACGCTCGTTCGGGTCGTAGCTTACGTTACCGCCCGTTGGCTCTAGCTCACCAGAAAGGATCTTCATGAATGTAGATTTACCACATCCGTTTGCGCCGATCAGACCGTAGCGATTACCTTCGCCAAACTTAACAGAGATGTTTTCAAAGAGTGGCTTAGCACCAAACTGCTGCGTGATATTCGCGGTAGAAATCAAAATCGATACCTTTTCTAGTGAGAAATTGAGGAAACCGCGTCACGGTACTGACTCAGAGAGATAAGTTCAAGTGATTTTGTGATCTTTATCGTGTTTATAGTGGTTATGTAAAAATTGAAATCAGTCACTTCGTGCGTCACGGCGTAGACCTGCCTTTTTTCTGCTTTTATAAGAGCTCCCTTATTGCCCAATTTTGTCTATCGATATTACAACATATTTAGTCTCCAGAACTGAATATCAGATATACCCATTGTTAGGCAGGAATTGCTGGGAAGGTGGGGCAGTTCTGGTACTTTGTAGTTACGCAGTTATCCAGGGTGTCACCAATACGCTGGCTAACCGCTCTTTGACTGAGGAGTGAAAAATTTTGAGCCTGAATTGGGCCATTCACTTTATTTTTCTCAGGTTAACTACAAAAAATTAAAGGGACAAAAATATGACTATCAGAACACTATTGAGTTCAGCGGTTTTGCTTTCGGTTTCGTTAGTTGCAGTAGCAGAAGTGGCGGCTGTGAACCAATCTATTAATGAAGCAGAAGTGTTAGCGGCGCAAGAGAATTGGTGTAACGCTTTGGTGAATATCAGCCGCACGCATCAAGAGCAAGGCCAAGAAGCGGCGCATGACTTAGCGAAAGAAGTGATTGATTCAGCGTATGCTTATCAGATGGGCGCTGTACTGTTTAAGCCGACGTTAACCGTTAACCCACAAACGTTCCGCACTGATAGCGAAGGTGCTTTGTCATACTTTGTTGGTGGCAACGCGAACTATGTTCAGGATACAGGCTTTGCCCTTAAAGACTGGACAGAGTGTAGCGTAGAGAACGCTGGCGTATTGATTACCAGTGACAGTGCGAGCACCATGGGTAAGGTTCACTTTACTAACAGTGAAGGTGAAGTGACGTCGGTAGACAAAACTTGGAAGTTTGTGAAGGATGATGAGGGCACGGTTCGAATTGCGCTACATCACTCATCATTGGAGTTTACGGGTGAGTAACTAGTTTATTTCGCACTATGATTTACTGGGGCCTTGGTGTGTTATTACACCAAGGCCTATTTCGTATTTACATATCGAAAGTCTTTCGTTGGCTTTAACCTAGACAATGTTCGGCAAAGTTTGATTTAGTCGACAAATCAGACGCTTATTTGATTCCTAAGGCGTTATTTTCAATTCGATTTCCTATACTCTGCTGTAACAATAACAAAGGAAGTTATGCAATGAAAATGAAGCCCTCTCTTTGCGCCGCTCTCGTGCTTACTGGACTTGCTACGCACGCTCATGCGAATGAATGCGGTGAGTTTACTATCGCTGATATGAACTGGAATTCAGCCAGCTTAATGGCGCATGTTGACCAGTTTATTCTCAATAATGGTTATGGCTGTGAAGCCGACTTGATCCCTGGTGATACTGTACCGACAGGCACTTCAATGATTGAAAAGGGACAGCCTGATGTCGCACCAGAACTATGGACCAATGGCATCAAAGAGGCGTTAGATCATGGGGTTGAGGAAAAACGTCTGCGTTATGCGGGGAACTCTCTAACCGATGGCGGCGAAGAAGGCTTTTGGGTACCCGCTTATCTTGTTGAGCAATACCCAGAAATGGCGACCATAGAGGGTGTGATTAAGCACAAGGCGCTATTTGAACATCCGGAGAGTGATGACCAGTTTGCTTTCTATACATGCCCAGCAGGATGGACATGTCAGATCACCGCAGGACACCTGTTTGATGCGCTTGGCTTAGAAGAGCATGACTTTGATAAGGTTGACCCTGGCTCAGGTGCGGCATTAGCGGGGATTTTGGCGAAAAACTATGAGCGTGAAAAGCCTTGGTTCGGCTACTACTGGTCACCTACACCTGTGCTAGGTAAGTACGATATGGTGATGGTTGATTTTGGCTCAGACGCAGATGTCGACGAATATCGAAACTGCACGACACAACCTGATTGTGAAACACCGAAAGTGACCATGTATCCACCATCTCCCGTTCATACTGTGACAACCGAGCAGTTTGCCGTCGCAGAGCCTAGTGCCTTCGAGTATTTGAGTCACCGTGGTTATTCAAACCAATTGATGAGCAAAATGCTGGCTTGGATGGAAGATGAACAAGTGGATGCTGAAGATGCGATGTACTATTTCCTAGAGACCTATCCAGAGGTGTGGAAAGGTTGGGTTTCATCAGACATCGCTGAAAAAGTGGAAAGTGCTATTTAAGCTAGTCAGTCAATGATTCAATACAAACAGCCTATCTTCATATTAGATAGGCTGTTTTCGTTTCTACTGATGATTAGCGAGGTCAGTGAAAAATGCTTGCCAACTGATATGAGGTCTACCGGCCGCTTTTTCATAGTCACTCGGGTTATCAGACTTACCTTCTCGAATACCTTGGTAAATTCCGGCGATAATGGTGCCTATGAAGTCACCAAGCTCAGCGATTCGGTCTTCACGGTACTCTTCAACCGACATCGATTTGAACACGAGGTTGGTACCAAACGCGAGGTTCATGTATTCGGTCAGCTGTGTTTGAGTGATTGCCTCGCCATTAAGGTTATAGGTCGAGCCGTTGTGTTTGTCTTCCGATAGCATTTTGGCATACGCATAGCCAAGCTCGTCGCGCGTGGTATAGCCACATTTGCCATCGGCCGCACAGTTAAAGATGCTGCCAGCTTTTTTATAGCTTTCGATGTACTCGAGGTCAGGCTCAATATAGATACCGTTGCGCCCAATCACCCAATCTAGTCCAGACTCTCTGACATCTTGCTCGGTTTGGCGATTACTCTGAATCACCGGTGAAAAGGCGGTGTTCTCTTCTGCGCCTTGAACGCTGGTGTAGACGATTTTCTTTACTCCCGCTTTCCTTGCCGCTTCGATGACGTTGCGATGCTGACCGATGCGCTTGTCAGGGGCGTCCATCCCGGAGACCAAAAGAAGAGCATCAACTCCTTTGAGTGATTCCTCCATGATTTCGGGCTCGTTATAGTCACCTAGGCGAACTTCGACACCAAGATGCTGGGCTTTATCTGGTGTTCTGGCGAGTGCAATGACGTCATCTTTGGATAGAAGATTAACAGTCGCTTTAACGATAGCGCTTCCAAGCTGGCCGCTTGCTGCGGTGACGGCGATTTTCATATCGGTTTCCTTTCGAGGCTTGTTGGATGGTATAAGCGTAGTTCAGTCACCTAGTGTTATGTCAATCTATGTAAATTGAGATAAAACAGTGTAAATCAGATAGTAATTATCAGCAGGTGTCTTAGCATTAAAATAACCACACAGGAGGTGTTGTTATGAAGCGTCTCACGATAATTCTGGTTCTATTATGGCTACCAAGTCTACTTGTTCGTTGGGAGTCATTTGATTCATTTTTTACTTGGCGCCACCAGTTAATCATGCTGTCTGGATTGCTTGCTCTCGGGTATATGAGTATTGCCGTTTTGCTGTCACTGCGTCTTCGCTGGGTCGAAAAGTGGACGCTTGGTTTAGATAAAAGCTATCAGATACATAAGCAGTTAGGGATAGGGGCGACGGTCGCACTCATCTTTCATTGGTTGTTTGTCGAGGGCGCTAAATGGCTAGTGCAGGCAGGTATCATTGCTAGACCTCATAGAGGCCCAAGACCTATTATTGAGGGAATTCATTGGCGGCCTATAGCAGAGTCGGTAGGTGAGTGGACCTTCTATCTGTTTTTAGTTTTCGCCGTGATTAGTCTTATTCAGGCCATCAGTTATCAGAAGTTCAAGTATGTTCATAAATTGGGTGGTCTACTGATGATAGCAGGGGTGTTTCATTCGCAACTCCTTCTTGATTGGAATAGTGCTTCTATGCCAATGAATATAGCAATCGGTACCTTATCTATCATCGGCACAGTTGGTGCGTTGATTTCACTAATGGGAAAAATTGGTTCTGCCAATAGAGCAAGTGGCATAGTGAAGGATGTGTATCGTTACTCTACACCCGACAAACCTCAGGTCATAAGGTTAAGAGTGCAGCTCAATACACCACTGCAGGTGAAGCATGGTCAATTTGTGTTCCTCGATTTTGAGGACGGTGAGACACCCCATCCGTTTTCAATTTTGAATTATGAACGCGATAAAGGGGTGATTGAGTTTGGTATCAAAGCGCTTGGAGACTATACCCAGCATCTCACTCGTCATATTCAAAATGGCGCCACAGTTTCTGTTGAAGGAGGCTATGGCTGCTTCCAAATATCGCAGACTCAAAATCAGGCATGGGTGGGCGCAGGCATTGGAATCGTTCCCTTTGTTTCAAGATTATATTGGTTGCAAAAGCGACGACCTGAAGAGGCGAGGTCGTATGAAAAAATACACTTGTTTTATTGTGTAAATAGTAGAAAAGAGGCGCTATTTGAATCCGAAATTATCAACCTGATCAGTAGTTTGGACTTTGTTGTTTTGCATCTTGTGTCAGCTGAAGATGGAGAGTTTCTTTGTGCTGATAGGCTTGTCAGAAGCTTTGAAGACTCAAATTATGATGTTAGTTTTTGTGGCCCTAAGTCATTTGGTCAACAGTTGAGGGCAGGGCTGATGAAGTATGGACTATCGAAACGTGATTTCCACTTTGAGCGATTTTCAATGCGTTAAAATTACGCTCAAATAACTAAGAAAAAGAACCCAGTGTTGAGCACCGGGTTCTTCGTTAGGGTTAACGAGGCACTTGCTGAGTAATACAGTGGATGTTTCCACCGCCCAATAGTATTTCTCGTGCATTAACACCGATGATATCGTATTCAGGGAATGCCGTTTCTAATGCTTCTTTGGCCGCATCGTCATGGTTGTTATCAAGTAGTGGAAACACAATCTGCCCATTAGTGATAAGGAAGTTCGCGTATGAAGCCGCCAGTCTTTCGCCGGCTTCGCGCTCCATTCCTTCACTTTGGTCGATGCCTTGTGCTTCTTCTTCACTCATGAAAAGAGGGCCAGGCATGGGGAGTTTATGAACCTTTATCTGACGGCCTTTCGCATCTCGCTCTGTGCTGAGTAAATCGAATGCTTCGCGGCTGATCTCGTACTGAGGGTCATTTTCATCTTCGCACCACGTAAGGGCGACTTCGCCGGGCTTAACGACGTGCATGATGTTGTCGACATGGCCGTTGGTCTCGTCATTGTAAAGACCTCTTGGCAGCCAAATGACCTTCTCAACGGCAAGATAAGACTTTAACTGCTCCTCTATCTCTTTTCTCGAGAGGTCTGGGTTACGGCTAGGGTGGAGCAGACATTCTTCCGTGGTGTACAGCGTCCCCTCTCCATCGGTATGAATAGAGCCACCTTCCAGTACAAACGGTGCTTGATAGCCCGTGTCTTGAGTGATGTTAAGCATTTTAGGTGCGACAGCATCATCGAGATCCCAAGGGAAATAGAGACCATCAACAAGCCCACCCCAAGCATTGAACTGCCAACTGATGCCGCGTCGGTTGCCATTGTCATCAACCACATAAGTTGCGCCAATATCTCGCATCCAGCAGTCGTTATAAGACATTTCAATCACACGAATATGTGCGGGTAGTTGAGAGCGAGCATTGTCGAATTGATCATGATTGACCAACATAACTACTGGCGTCTTTTGAGAAATCGCAACGGCCACGTCCACAAAAGCTTGTTGGGCCAATTTACCGCTGTAACGCCAGTTGTCACTGCGCGTTGGCCATGCCATCCACACTTCATCGTGCGCTTCATGCTCACCCGGCATGCGAAAGCTATCTTGCTTAGGTAGTGTTGAAATCATTTTGCTCATGCGATTTCCTCCACGACAGCGTTGTTAGCCATACGATTGGCACGGCTAAGTAAGACTTCACCAATAGCGATGGTGATTAATACACCAACCAAAATGGGTAGCGAATACTGCCAGTCGACGGAAGCGAATACGATATCCGGGAAGATAAACAGCACCACAGCTTGAAGAATGATGCTAAAGCACACCACAGTCATCAGCTTTTGTACCCACAGTGCGCCAGGCACTTTGAACGGGCGCGGTGTTTTGGTATCAGTCAGTTTAAGCTTCAGATAAGCGGGGAACATAAACAGATATGGCATCAAGAATACGCAACTTGAGAAGGCGAACATTGACCAAAACAGTTCGTCATTGGTGTTGGCAAAAAGCGCGTAAATGATGATGACAGTTGTTGATACGGCACCGGTGATTGTGTTTGCACCCACGGGAGTATCGTATTTCTTTGAGGTTTTTGCGGCAATCGCTGGTAATTCACCTTCTTTGGCGGCCTCGGCCGCAGCTCTGCTTGAGCCCATCGTCCAGCTAACCATGTTTCCGATAAAGGTGAACAAGGTGACAATACCCAGTGCGTAAACCATAAACTGACCAAGAGCACCATCGCCAAATAGCACTTTAAGTGTGTCAACAATCCCCGCGACTAGACCAATTTCTTCAACAGGAAGCGCCATCAAAATGCCAACTGTGCCTGCAATATATAAGAAAGCAGTGATAGAGATAGCGAGGAAGACGACTTTAGGCATCTGCTTAACGTCTTTCATTTGCTTCGTCATTGTCGCAACCAGCTCAAAACCCATCAGGTTAAACACGAGCGCCGGCAAGAACTCGACACCAGAGTCGAATGAAGGCATAAGCGCTGAGACGCTAAACTCATTGGCAACGCCATTGTTTGCTGCATAGACAAAACCACCAATACCGAGCACTGAAATAATGACCACTTTCAAAATAGCGCAGAAGTTGGTGATCATGACGCCGATATCAGTAGAGATGTTGCAAACCCAAACCGTACCCCAAGTAAGCGCAATGCAGATGGCGACTTGAGCAAATAAAGACAGATCGGGAGCAAACAGCTCGGCAAACATACCAGCGAATAAAATGTAGACCGCTGGCATCCACAAACCGACATTGATCCAATAGAACCAAGTGGTTCTGATTGCCCAGTTTGAGCCAAATGCCTTTTTGACCCAATCGTAAATCCCACCTTCACCCGGGTATGCAGAGCTAAGTTCCGATGTGATAAGACCGTAGGGTAAGACAAACACGACTAATATCAATGCCCACCACCCAATGGAGCTGACGCCAATGGAAGCCGATGCGGTCAGTGTATCCACGACCAGGACGGCACATAGGCTGAATAGGGCGAGGGGTGTAATCCCCATTTTCTTCTCTTCCATAAGAAGTTACTCCTTTACTTGTCCATCCAATGTCATTAGAGGTTGGTAATGCTCTGGTCGACGGTCTCTGAATAGACCCCACGCACTGCGTTGAAAACCGATGTCATCCAAATCAAACTCATGAACGATAACACCTGATGTGTCTCGATCCGCTTTCGCGACGATTTGACCAGTATAATCAGCAATGAACGACGAGCCGAAGAAGGTAATGTTAAGGTCACGATGCTGTGCTTGCTCAGTGCCGATTCGGTTTGATGCAATTACTGGTACTTGGTTCGCTGCCGCATGACCTTGCATGACACACTGCCAATGTGGCTGAGAGTCCATCTCTGGCTGGCTTGGCTCACTACCGATGGCTGTTGGGAAGAAGAGGAGCTCTGCGCCTTGTAGAGCCATGCTGCGTGCCGTTTCTGGGAACCATTGATCCCAACAGATGCCAACACCAACTTTTGCATATCGGGTGTTCCATACTTTGAATCCCGTATCGCCAGGGCTAAAGTAGTACTTCTCAAGATAGCCATCGCTGTCAGGAATATGTGTTTTTCGGTAAACACCGAGCATAGAACCATCAGCGTCAATCATAGCAAGAGAGTTGAATCGAACATTGCCCGCTTTTTCAAACCAGCTAAAAGGCAGCACCACTTCAAGCTCTTTAGCCAGCTTAGACAGGCGTTGAAATGCCTCATTCTCTTCTAGCGTTGTCGCGAGCGCGTGATAAGACTCATGAATTTCAATGCAGAAATAAGGGGTTTCAAACAGCTCTTGCAGCAGAATGATCTGTGCTCCCTTAGCCGCGGCTTCACGAACAAGCTTTTCAGCGTTATCGATATTGGCTTTTACGTCCCAAGTACATGCCATTTGGGTAGCGGCAACAGTTACTTTTCTCATCATAATCCCTATGTATTTCTTAGTGTTAATTATATTTTTAATCGTGATTGCGTTATTATGGAAGTGCATAATTTTTATTTGGATATGAAGGATTTCGATAACCTATGGATGTGGATATCAATCAGTTACGCTTGCTGGTGGTACTTGAGCGTGAGAGAAACCTATCGAAAGCGGCGCAGAAGTTATTTATGAGTCAATCAGCGGCAAGCCATGTGCTGGCAAAGTTGCGCAGTCGTTTTGACAATCCTTTGTTCATAAAGACGCGCTCAGGCATGGAGCCGACGCCGCTGCTTGAAACCTTGTTACCTGATATTCAGAAAGGGTTGAGCTCAATTGACATGGCGTTTGATCGGATGAAGCCGTTTGACCCGCTGATGGATGCGAAGACGTTTTATATCGGTGCTATTGATTACTTTGAATTTTACGCTTTGCCTAAGCTTGGTAAAAAGTTTGAAGAGCATGCGCCGAATGTGAGGATCGCCATCGATATCTTGTCGGAAAACATGCAAATGGAACGAATTGAACAAGGTCGTTTAGATTTGATCTTGGGTGTTGATGAGCTTCAAGTGATGCCCCGATATTACAATCGTTATCACTGGCTAACTGATCCTTACGTAGGGATTGCCGCAAAACAGTCGAACATAAAAGCGAAGCTCACCCTGAACGAGTTTGTCCAAACACCGCAAATTCATTTGCCCTTGATAAATTCAGGGGCAGACCCGATTGACCGTTGGCTCCATCAACAACATCACTCTCGCCATATTTCGATGATTGTACAGAGTTATGCCGTTGGTGGCATGGTCACCGCCCAGACCAATAATTTGATGTGTGTTCCTTTGCGTGTTGCACAAGAGCTAGAGCAAATGCTGCCATTACGAATTGTCGAGCTACCTAAGGGGGCGCCTGAGCTATCGCTGAGCATGTTTACCCATCAGCTCTACGATAGCCAAGACAGTATTCAATGGCTAATTAAGCAGATCCATGGATGCACGTAACTCAGGCTCCCAACTCGATGATCTGCTTGATTAACCACTGAGTAGACTCTTGCTGGTCGTAGAGCTTGTGCGAAATGATACTTAACTCAAGCGCAGGGATCTCTTGCGGAAGTTCGATAATTTTGAGCGGAATCATTTCGCATAGAAGTGTTGCGACCCGATAAGGGACAGGAAAGAGCAATCCGGTTTTAGCACTGATCATGCCCCCAATGGGGTAGCTTTGCGTCACCATATGGATGTTCCGATACAGGTTTTGCTCGTAGAGCCAGCTATCAATCACGTCTGACGCATTGGACGTGAGAGGCAAGTGGATCTGCGACTCACTGGCGAACTCTATGGTAGAGAGTTTATCGGGCATCTCGCGCCACTCGGCCACCACTGCCACATAGTGGTCACTCAGCCACTTTCGGCTATTAAAGTTCTTGGTTGGGTGTTGAGAGTTATCAACACCGATGTGCAAGTCTAAGCGTCCGCTTTCGACTCGCTCCATCTTAATGTGTTCGGATGCAATATCGATAGACAGTCGGATGTTCGGAGCACTTTCGATAAACGATTCAGCCAATCTTGGCACTCCAACAAACTCAAAGTAGTCACAAGCACCAATGTAGAAAGTATGCGCATCAGTCAAAGGGTCAAAAGAAGATTGCATATCTGCGGCACGAGCAATATTTTCTACGCCTTGCCTAAGAATGGGCAACATGGTTTGTGCAAAAGGTGTTGGGTTCATTCCTTGGCTAGTACGTACAAACAAAGGGTCATTAAATCGTTCTCTGAGCTTGGCAAGATTATGGCTGGCTGCAGATTGACTGACGAAGAGTCGCTCAGCCGCTTTGGTGATATTTCGTTCATCATCTAGCGCAACAAGAATACGCAGCTGGTTTAAGTCTAAGTTCATTGGGCTCCTTCCACTATGAATCTCACTCATAGAAACATGATAACAACCCATTTCAAATCATTCAGCTAACTGACTACATTAAAAATGAATCTACTGTGACACGCCGGTTAACTTTGCATTTATGCCATGACAGATTCGATGAAATGTTTCAGGTGCAATTTTCTACTAGCAAAGTGAAATCGATAACATTTTTCACGAAGCGATGCTTGCAGTACAAACGAATACAATAAAGGGCTAGGTGGTCGAAATGGATTATTCAAAGCGCAATGTCGATGAAGCTTTCTTTGAAGCAATGAAAATGGTGGATCTTATCTCTAAGGATGAGTCTGAGATTAGCCTTGAAGAGCGTACATGGGTCGCTGAAACAACGTATGAGAACTTCGAACAACACATCAATAAAGGGTTTCTAGAATACCGTAAATCAGTCACTGAAACAGAAGGGATCGCTTTAACGGATTGGTCTGGTCAAGGTTCGATACTCAAGGACATTTTGGGTCGTGAGTTTATCGATATGTTAGGTGGCTATGGACTTTACTCACCTGGTATACGCCATCCTAAGATTGTTGCGGCAGCCAAGGCTCAGCTTGATCGTAGTCCACAATACAGCCAAGAGATGCTTGACCCTCTACGCGCTCACCTAGCGAAAGTTATCGCGAAATTGACTCCTGGTGATATTCAGTATGGATTCTTTGCCAACTCAGGCACCGAAGCGGTCGATGGTGCGATGAAGCTCGCCAAAATGTATACAGGCAAGAAAGGGTTTATATCAACGTTAAAAGCGTTCCACGGAAAGTCTTTAGGTGCTTTGTCACTACTTGGTAAAGCGGTCTATCGTGAGCCTGTTGGCCAACTGCTTGATGGCGTGCGTCATGTACCATACGGTGATGCAGATGCAGTAGAAGCTCAGCTTAAAGCCGCGCAAGAAGTAGGAGAGGGCATCGCAGCCGTTATTGCAGAGCCAATTCAAGGTGAGGCTGGTGCGATAGTTCCACCTGATGACTACTGGCCAAGACTGCGTGAAATCTGTGATAACTATGGCGTGCTGCTGATTGCGGATGAGGTTCAAACAGGCTTTGGCCGTACAGGTACTTTATTCGGTGTTGATCACTGGAATGTCACTCCTGACATCATGTGTTTTGGTAAAGCCTTAGGTGGCGGCGTAATTGCGATGTCTGGCTTCTTTGCTAGTGCAAAACTGTGGAAAGTGCTTGAGCCAAACCCGTTTATGCACACCACAACGACGGGTGGTAACCCAGTAGCATGTGCTGCGGCACTGGCTCAAATCTCTGTTCTTCTCGAGGAGAACTTAGCTGGGCAAGCAGCAGAAAAAGGCGAATACATTAAGAGTAAACTGAGTGTAATCAAAGAAAAGCACCCAGGTGTGCTAACGGATGTAACGGGTAGAGGTCTTTTATTGGGAATGGTCTTTGTCGATGATGAAGTGGGCTTTAAGGTCGTTTCTAACCTGTTTAAACGAGGGATCCTAATTGCGGGTACGCTGAATAACTCGCAAGTGGTGCGTATTGAACCCGCGCTCAACATTTCTTATGACTTGATTGATAAGTTCCTTGTCGAACTCGAAGAAGTCATCAAATCATTATAAGTCCAAAGAGGGCAGTCGCAAAACGGCTGTCCTCTTTCTTATTGAAATACAACGATATTAAAACAAAAAAGCGATTAGAACAAAAAGATAGTGAAACCGAGAATGCAGTTAACCCAATGGAAGTGAGTTTATATAGAGGGAGTTAGTTTATGGCTGACAATGAATTATCGATTAAACAAGTTGAAATGAGTGAGTCGGTAAAGAAAATCTACATCAGTAATAAGTTTTTTATCACGCTGTTGATCTGTTTAAGTGTTTACGCGGTCTTTTATCTGATAGCTGCAAATCATGTTGAAGGCACGGAGTGGGGTTGGCTCTCCATTCTACCAACAGTCTCGGTTTTAGGTATTGCGATCTTTTCTCGTCGTCCTTTTGAGTCCATGCTGGCAGGTGTGCTAGCGGGGCTTATTATGATTAACCCAGATAACATCATCACGCCATTCTCTGATAGCGTTTCTTCTGTTATGGGAGATGAAACGATTGTATGGATTATCCTGGTTTGTGGATTAATGGGCGGGTTTATTCGAATTTTAGAAATCAGTAGCTGTTTGAACGGTTTTACTGAATGGCTAAAAACAAAAATCCATTCGCGACGTCAATCGACAATCGCAACGGTATTGCTTGGTGCTGTCGTTTTTATCGATGACTATTTAAGCTGTTTGGCTGTCTCTTCTTCTGTAAAAAAACTTACTGACTATTATCAGGTTTCACGCGAGAAAATTGCTTATCTTATTGATTCAGCAGCGGCACCAATGTGTGTGATCGTACCCATTTCCACATGGGCAGTATTCTTTGCGGGATTACTTGAAGAAAATGAAGTCGCAGAATCGGCTCAGGGTCTAAATCTCTATATTGCGTCGATTCCATTCATGGCTTACGCGTGGTTGGCATTATTAATTGCATTCCTTGTTGGTGCTGGTGTTATAAAAGATATAGGGCCGATGAAAAAGGCGGAAGAACGCGCGCGAAATGGTCATCCTATTCCACCGGATTTCGAAGGCAGTGAATTAAGCAATAAGTCGAAGGCAAAACGTGAACTAAAAATGCCGATTCAACTATTTAACTTCTTCTTTCCAGTGTTACTTCTGATTGCATCAACGGTGTACTACGACATTGACCTACTCAAGGGTGTGATTATCACTTGTGTCGTCACGATAAGCTTGTATTACATTCAAGGGCTGCTGTCATTTGAAGACCAAGTGGATGCGCTATTCCAAGGTTTCAATACGATGCTCTATCCGTTATCAACGGTTATTGGTGGATTCTTACTAAAAGAGATCAATGACCAGCTTGGAATGACCGAGTTTATTATTGAAACAGCAACACCTTATTTAAGCCAAATCACGTACCCTGCGATTGTATTTGTACTGCTCTCTCTGGTTGTATTTGGTACGGCATCAAGCTGGGGTGTGTTTGTGATTGCGATTCCTATTGTTATTCCAATTGCGCTTCACCTTGATGTTCACATGCCTTTGGTGATTGGTGCACTGTTGTCAGCATCGGCGTTTGGCAGTCACTCTTGTTTCTTTAGTGACTCCTCGATACTTGCCTCTCAAGGTGCGGGTTGTTCGCCAATGGCGCATGCCTTCTCTCAGTTCCCGTATGCACTGTTAGGTGCCATCTTAGCGGTATTTGCTTTCCTCGGTCTTGGCTACATGTACGCGTAGTGTTTCGGGCTTCACCTAATCAGTTATTGGGTGAAGCCAAGCTCTAGATTGTCGCAAATACAAATGACGGATTCAGTTTATAAGGATTAAAAAAATGAAACACAAAATATGGATCAATGGATTAGCTTGTGACGCCATTAGTGGTGAAACGATGGATATCGAAAACCCAGCAACGGGAGAGGTGATTGACCGTGTGCCTTTGGGGGGCGCTGAAGACGCTGACCTTGCAGTCGCGGCGGCGAAAGAAGCGTTTGATGATGGCCGCTGGTCAAAGAAAACAGCAGGAGAGCGAGCGGCTGTTCTTTATAAAATGGCAGATCTGATCGAAGAAAGTATCGAGGAGTTTGCTCGCGTTGAATCTGAAGATACAGGGAAGCCCTATGAGTTCGTGAGCTTGGGAGGGGATATCCCCTTTGTGATTGATAATTTGCGATTTTTTGCAGGTGCAGCGAGAGATATAGCAGGTGCAGCCAGTGGTGAATACGCTGAGGGCTACACCTCTATGTTACGCCGAGAGCCTTGTGGTGTGACAGCAGGAATCACGCCTTGGAATTACCCGCTATTAATGGCGATATGGAAGATTGGACCCGCGCTGGCGGCAGGTTGTACTTCTGTGATAAAGCCAGCCCCGACAACACCACGTACTACATTAATGCTTGGTCAGGTCGCCAAAGATGCAGGTCTTCCCGATGGTGTTTTGAACATTGTTTGTGGTGATGCGGCGCCGGGAGAGGCACTGTCTACCCACCCTGATGTGGCGATGGTGAGTCTTACAGGCTCAAGCCGCACAGGTAAGGCGATCATGAAATCAGCTGCTGAGACACTAAAGCGCGTCCATTTGGAGCTTGGAGGTAAAGCACCGCTGATCGTGTGTGAAGACGCTGATATTGAAATGGTTGCTGAGAAGGCGACGATTGGAGGTTTCTTAAACTCGGGTCAAGATTGTACAGCGGCGACTCGCATCTTGGTTCACGAGTCGATTTATGACCAAACGGTCTCCGCTCTAATTAATGCAACAAATAGTTTCAAGTTAGGCGACCCGTTTGACAGTGACACAATGATCGGCTCTATGGTGTCGCAAGTTCATCGTGATTCTGTGGCAAGGTTCGTAGAGCGAGCAAAAGCCGATGGTGCGACAGTGGTTGCTGGTGGCGAAGTGGTCGATAGAGCAGGGTATTACTATCCACCGACGTTGCTTGTGGATGTCAAACAAGACTCGGAAATTGTGCAAGAAGAGGTCTTTGGTCCGGTGATGACGGTTCAGTCGTACAAAACCGACGATGAAGCCTTGATGATGGCGAATGACATCAAATATGGCTTAGCCTCTTCAGTGTTTACTCAAGATATTCGACGTGCGATGCGCTTTTCTCGTGATTTGGTATTCGGAACAGTGTGGGTCAACGATCATCTGCCTCTAAGTTCTGAAACGCCCCATGGCGGTTTTAAGCAATCGGGTTTTGGTAAGGATTTATCTGCCGAAGCGATTAGTGACTATCTAGTGACAAAACATGTGATGGTTGCAAACTAAATAGGAAATTTATCAGTAATAGCCACTTTAAGCTCACTTAAAGTGGCTTTTCTTTTTGTAGACTCATTGATCATCGATGGTCGCCCTATCAGACAGTTCCCCGTTATCAATGCTTTCAATTTGAACCACAGGTACGACATGAATATCGACCACTCTAGCATCTCTCCAAAGCGTATCGGCGATAGCTTGCGCTTGATTAAATGCATGGATCTTTGACTTTGCTGCAAAAGGACTATCGTTGAGCACGACACGTTTGCCACTAGGAAACTCAATAGTGGGATAAAATGATTGCTTCAGTTCCATCAAATGTTGGGTTTTGGTGTTCGTTTGAGAAGACCGCTTATTCCTAGACCGTCACTCTCAGTAAACTTCGAATAACGCCTCTTTCCGTGAGAGTCGTCTATAGCCGTTCTGTTACTTTGACACACAGATAATGCGGTTGTGTGAAAGACAAAGCTGACATTGGTTTCCGATCGGTTTGTTGACCAGTGTACGTTCAGTAGGAATAAGTACTTTGTCATTGCAATTGGGGCACTGATAAGTGAAGTACTTTACTTTTTTAGCGAGGATGACATCGTTGCTATGAATAAAGGCCTGTCTGTGATGTGCGAATTTGTATGCTGCGAATAATACTATCCAGTACCCAACGACGGCCAAAGCAGCTTGAGAAAGCTGTATATTTTCCTGCATGATCAGCGCGATGGTGACAACAACATTGCTGAGGATAGCGAAGGTGTTAAATGGGGTGAGGTAGTGGCGATTTAAAAGCATAGTCATTCCTAACAGGTGAGAGTGCATTCGCTAAGAACGACTATGCGCAATGATAAGTTAAATTGCGATGATTAAGACTTGAGCCATGTTGTTATCAACTCATCAAAGTTAGCTAACCCCTCTTCAATGATCTCGTTTGATGCCGTTAGAGGCGGCAAAAATCGAATCACGTTACCGTAGAAGCCGCAGGCTAGTAGTATCAGTCCATATTGAGGAGCATGCTTAATTAATGCTTGAGTAAGTTCAACGTTCGGCTGCGCTGAATCACCTTGATAGACTAACTCAAGGGCAATCATGGCACCCTGATTTCTGACGTCGAGTATGGTGTCTGGATAACGCTCTTTAAGCTGCCCCAATTTATTTGAAAAAAGTTCACCGATTTGATTTGAACGTTCGAGTAAGTTTTCATCCTTAATCACGTCGAGTACTTCAAGCGCGGCTGCACAAGCAATAGGTGAGCCCCCGTAAGTCCCTCCCAAACCGCCAGGCAAAGGTGCATCCATGATCTCTTGTTTTCCAACAACAGCAGAAATAGGGTAACCACCTGCGATTCCTTTTGCCATTGTCATCAAGTCAGGCTCTACACCTGCGTGTTCAATACTGAACATTTTTCCTGTTCGTCCGAAGCCGGTTTGGATTTCATCGGCAATAAGAACGATACCCTCTTGGTCGCAAAGTTGACGAAGAGCGACTAAAAACTCTTTAGGCGCAGGATAGAACCCCCCTTCACCTTGCACAGGTTCGATAATGATAGCGGCCACATCGCTGGCGGCAATATCAACTTTGAACAAGTTCTTTAACGCAGTCAGACTCTGCTCAACCGAAATGCCATGAGCATCAATAGGATAGGGAACATGATAGATATCACTTGGGAACGGACCAAATAGCTGCTTGTAGGGCGCGACTTTACCTGTCAGTGCCATTGCCATATTTGTTCGGCCGTGGAAGCCACCATTGAATGCAACCACACCTCGACGTTTTGTATAGGCACGTGCGATTTTGACACTGTTTTCCACCGCTTCAGCGCCAGTGGTAACAAATATGGCTTTCTTATCTGAACTTCCCGGTGCAATTTGAGTCAATTTTTCCGCGAGCTCTACGGCATTTTCGTATGGGTTAACCATGAGACAGGTATGGCTAAATTTTTCGACCTGTTGTTTAACGGCTTCGACAATTTTAGGGTGGCTGTGCCCGGTATTACACACGGCGATACCTGTTGCAAAATCAATGTAGCGGTTACCCTCTACATCCCACACCTCGGCGTTTTTTGCTCGTTCAACAAACACCGGGTATGCATTACCTTGTCCACGTGCAAAAACGCTATCTTTTCTCTCTTGTAAGCTTAAATTTTCCATGTCTGTTTGACCTTATAACCCGCCCATACACAAATATTTGATTTCCATATACTCATCGAGTCCATATTTTGACCCTTCTCGCCCAAATCCGGACTGTTTGACCCCCCCAAATGGGGCAGATACATTGGAAATGGCACTATCGTTGATACCCACCATGCCGTACTCCAACGACTCACCCACTCGCCAAATTCGACCGATGTCGCGGCTGTAGAAGTAAGCGGCTAGTCCATATTCCGTGTCATTCGCCATTTCAATCGCTTCATCTTCACTATCAAACGTGATGATAGGTGATACAGGGCCGAAGATTTCATTACGTGCAATCGGCATATCGTTGGTGACATTGGTCAGTACAGTTGGAAGATAGAAGTTGTTGCTGTCGGGAGCCCGTTCTCCGCCTAATACAACTTTTGCACCAACTGAGACAGAGTCATTTACCAGAGTCTCAACATCACTCACAGCATCTGAGTTAATGAGAGGACCAATATCCGTGTCTGGTGAGATTCCATCGCCAACGTTAAGCTTAGATACCGCTTCAACAAATTTGCTTGTGAAGGTCTCTGCAACCTCCTTTTGCACCAAAATACGATTGGTACAGATACAGGTTTGACCTGCATTTCGATATTTTGAGGCCACAGCGCCGGCCACTGCCGCATCAATGTCAGCATCGTCAAAGACAATGAATGGGGCATTGCCACCGAGTTCCATTGAAACCTTTTTGACGGTACTACTGCACTGATTAATCAGTGCTTTGCCAACATTGGTTGAACCTGTGAAAGTAAACTTGGCAATATCAGGGTGCTGAGTGAGCACCTTTCCCATGCCTCTAGAATCACTACCGACGACCACATTGAATACGCCAGCTGGGATGCCTGCTCTTTCAGCAAGTTCGGCGACGGCAAGCGCAGACAGTGGTGTTTGAGTGGCAGGTCGGACAACGAAAGTGCAGCCAGCAGCCAGCGCTGCGCCAGCTTTACGGGTGATCATCGCGTTCGGGAAATTCCAAGGTGTAATGGCACCAACCACGCCGACAGGCTGTTTGAGGACGACGATTCGCTTGTCTGTAGAAGGCGATGGGATGGTATCTCCATAAGCACGTTTAGCTTCTTCTGCAAACCATTCAATAAATGCGGCGCCATAAAGGATTTCACCTTTTGCTTCAGCCAGCGGTTTTCCTTGTTCAAGAGTGAGAATTTGCGCTAGGTCGTCTTGGTGGTCCAGCATCAGTTGATGCCACTTTTTTAGTATCACTGATCGCTGGGCTGCACTCTGTGATGCCCAATGTTTCAAGGCTTTCTTAGCTGAACGAACCGCCAGCTCAGTCTCGATTACGCCGGCGTTAGCGACATTGGCAATCACTTTCCCATTGGCTGGATTGGTGACGGCTAATTGAGCCTCACTCGAATGCCAACTGCCATTGATGTAGGAAAAGGGTTTAAGTAGCTGATTATCTTTTAACTCTATAGTCATGATCTCACTCGTAAAAACACTCATTTTTCTTTATATGTCTATTGAAGAGCAAAAGTTAACTTGGTTAAATATCAAACTATCAACCTAATGTTTGATATTGGTAAAACTAAAGGATTTAGGAGCCACTATGCGTAGAGAGTCGATTATTCCAAAGCCAGTGACAGAATATGATCTTCGGCTGTTAAGAATATTCGTTTCGGTTGTCGAGCATGGAGGGTTTGCTGCTGCTGAGAACGCTCTTGGGATAACGCGTTCAACCATTAGCGTTCATATGACTAACCTTGAATCAAGAATGCAGTTAACGCTGTGTCGAAGAGGACGGAGCGGTTTTTCCCTCACAGAAGAAGGACAGATGGTTTATCACGGGGTAATTAAGCTGTTTGAGTCGCTGGAAGACTTCTCTTTGTTGGTGGGCAATCTAGGCAAGGACTTAAGCGGTGAATTGGTGATCATGTCGTCTGATCAACTGGATGAGAAGAAACAGCTTAAGTTAGCGACGGTGATAGAGCAGCTAAATGAAAAAGCGCCGAACCTACATATTGTTCTAGACGGTGACACCTTATCGAATATTGAAAAACAGATCCTCAAAGATAAAGTGCATGTGGGCATTCTTCCTCAGTATCAGAGTGTTGAAGGGTTAGAATATCTTCCGCTGTCGAGTGAGCCGAATTATTTGTGCTGTGGTGAGAAACACCCCTTTTTTGAGTTACTCGATAGCGAGATAGACGCCAAGTTATTTGCGACAGCATCTACGATTCACCCGGGTATAGATTTAAAGATGGATGGCATGAATCAGCTGAGAAAGTTAAACCTAAACGCCAAGTCTTACCAATTTGATATGCGCAAAACGATGATACTTTCGGGCAAATATTTGGGGTATATGCCGCAAAGCTATATTCAGCAGGAGCTCAACAGAGGGCAGATTCGTATCATTCAACCGAGTGTGATGACCTACCAATTTGACTTGAGCCTTGTGAGAAAGCATTCACCTAGAGAGCCTAATAAAGTCGAGCTAGTCATGGATGCGTTCCGCCAAGTGTTTGAACTTTATTACGTAGTTTGACATAACACTCTGTCTAGATTTAAATTTTGGGCTAAACTGCAAAATTGTGTGTGGTTGGTACTTAGGGGAATAAGAATGGCAAAAAATAGAACACGAAGATTACGAAAGAAACTCTATGTTGATGAGTTCGCAGTACTTGGTTTTGGCTTTTCTTGCCAGGTAGATATCGATTCCGACACTGGTTATGAAGCGATACTCAATGAGTTCTTTGATTTCCTTGAATCACGAAACTTGATCATGGGCGGTGGTGCCAATCAGCATAGTTTTGATGGCTTCGTCATTGGAGAAGGGCGTTATGACTCGGCGACAGACGAAGATAGAAAAGTAGTCGAAGAGTGGTTAACCGCTCGCAGCGAATGCTCAGATGTGAAGGTGAGTGAGTTGCTTGATTCTAACGGTGGTGATTGACAAAATGATAGGGCACACATTTAAGAATAGTGCCCAATCAGTGACTTATGTATATCCATTCATAGCTTGCTTCCATTCACTCAGAGCCTGAATGTGCTTGGGGCCAATGCCACAGCAACCGCCGATAATGGTTGCACCAAGTTCATGCCAGCGCTTTGCGAACTTCACATAGTCTTGTGGTGATAATTCACGAGTGCTTTGCAGCGTGTCATTAGCTTCGTGTTCACTGTCAATTGGTGAGAAGTTATTCGCGTAAATGCCCAGCTCAAAATCATTACCTTTGGCTTTTAGTGCGGGTTGAAGAGCAACAAGTGCGGCTTCCATCACTTCTGGAATTGAACAGTTAAACATGACCCCTTTTGCGTTTGATTCAATAAGCAAATCGACCAAAGCTTCAACGGTTTCACCAGAGCGAAGTGAGGCAGGGCGTTGAATATCGTCTGCTAAACTAAACGCGTAATAACAAGGCTTATTCGTATTAGAGAGCCTTTCTTGAGTGACTTTGAACTCGTGAACACTACACAGCGTCTCAACTATCCAAATGTCGACATACGGCGCTTGAGCTTGTATGAGGGTATCAAGGATTGGCAAGGCAGTTTGTTCAATAAAGAGATCAGAACGGTAGCTGCCGAGAGGAGGTGGGATTGAACCCGCCACGAGTACTCTATGACTATTTTCATCTGCACATTGTCGGGCAATTTTCGCCGCTTTTGTTGCCAGTTCTGCGCCTTTTTTTTCATAAAGATCTTGTCCAAGGTGAAATGGCACACAGGCGTAGCTATTTGTGGTGATTATCTCAGCCCCGGCATCGATAAAATGTTGATGGGCTTTGTGAACGAATTGGGGGGCTTCCATGAGGGCTTGGGCACTCCACAATGGTTGAGAGAAGGGGGCACCGATCTCTTGTAGCTCGCGTCCCATGCCACCATCAAGGATTGTGAGTTGTTTCATTAATTTACTGCCTGTACTACTACTTACTCTCACCATAGCAGATTGTGATTTGTGGAAACAAGCATCAATAGTCTTGGTCTATATTTAAGAAAAAGTCAGGAGGAAGGCCGTCATGAGCTACAAACAGTTATTGTTTTCCTTTCAAGGTCGGATCAATCGACGAACATTCTTGTTCTGTACTGCCATGCTATCGTTGTGGAGTTTCTTCGTTCGTCAACTTATTGATCCAACGGCAATTGATGATGTCGATTCTTCAGGGGCAGTTATCTTCACCCTGATTAACTTCATTGTCGTTTTGTGGATTTACTTATCCATTCAAGCTAAACGACTCCATGATAGTCACCGCTCTTCACGATGGTTATTCCTACATATCATTCCTTTGATAGGGCAAGTCGTTATCTTTGTTGTTTGTGCTCTGATAGAGGGCTCTGCTGGTGAAAATAGTTACGGGCCCAAGCCCCCGTCTAAGTTGAATTTGGGGGCAGGGAGCTAATCAACGCTATTTGATGATCACATTGACGTAGTTATTGCCACGACGTTGATAGTAATGATCACCTACTTTTGCATACGTGAAGTTACCAATCTTAATGTAGGTCGTGTGCTTAGGCATGCGCTTATAGTGGTAATGACGATGCTTAGGACGCTTCTTTGGTGAAGGATGATACTTCTTAACGACGATCACTTCTTTATGACCGTGCTTGTGCTTATGTTTACCTTTGTGCTTACCGTGCCCATGAGGATGAGCGAGTGACGAAAAGCTTACCAAGCTGACTAGTACGGCAATTACAGGGATTAATTTTAGCTTTTTCATAGTTATGCTCTGTCGATGTTTCTTTGATGCTAATTATTCACGAGCTCAATGTGTATTTGTCAGACATGAGTGAGTGAAAGTGAAGCCTTTGACAGAAGGAAGCTTACAAGGTCAGAGGTTAACCATTGCTTACACTTATTCATGTTTTGTTATGCTTTGAGGGGTGGAATGGTTCGTAGTGGGATATTGAGCGCGACTATTGTCATGCGAATATGCGAGACTTCTATGTACTCAACAAACAAATACTTAGGTAAATCATGAAGTCAATCATCGTTACAGGTGCAACAAGTGGTATTGGTTACGAGTTAACAAAGTCACTGTGCGAAAAAGGACATAAAGTGGTCGCTTCCGGCCGCGATTTGGAGCGATTAACCACCCTGCAATCACAGACTGGGTGTGAGATTGTTCAAGCGGATCTGGCCGATGCGGAGCAAGTCGTCGATCTGTTCCAGGCTGCGGTAGAAAAGTTAGGTACTCTGGACGTTCTTATCAATAATGCGGGCATGAACTCTCGAAAATGTGAGATTGATGAGTTAACCATTGAAGAGTTTGATCATCAGTATGCTGTTAACCTGCGAGCGCCTGCTATTTTGAGTCGTGAAGCATTGAAAGTGATGAAGCCGAAAAAACAAGGGCAAATCATCAACGTGGTGTCGACGGTCGCTAAGCGCGCAAATGAAACCATGAGTGTTTACACTGCGATGAAGCAAGGTCTAGCCGGGTTTAGTGCCATTTTGATGAAAGAAGCACAACCGCACGGCATTAAAGTCACGTCTCTATTCCCTGGTGGCACGGATACCAACTTTAGAGAGGCTGAACGACCTCAGTATATGCACCCGAAAAGTGTCGCGGACACGATTGCACTGCTTTTAGAGCTGCCTGATGATGTGGTCATGCATGAGATGACTTTCCGACCTCCAGTTGAGTTAGAGTAGCTAAAACAAAGACCTAGCACGCAATATCAGACACTAGGTCTAGTGTAGTTGCTGTTGAACTTGTCACATATAGACTCGAACCCTACAACTTAGGCAGGCGCTAGCATGACTTTTCTAGAACAAAGTACATCTGATGAACGTATTGTTCATCGTTTTGAACGTGCAAACTTATAATACAAAGACAATGCAAAAGATCTTTGCTTTGAACTTAACCAAACCCACTCGGGTGACTTAGAAGCCAAAGAGCGTATCTATAAGCAACTGTTCGGAACCGTAACGGATTTCATCAATGTTGAAGCGGGATTTCGCTGTGACTACGGGTTTAATATCCATTTTCTCGGACGCGCTTTGGTAAACTTCAACTCGGTTATCTTAGACACTTCACCTGTGACCATTGGACATGGTGTGATGATTGGTCCAGGTTGTGTGCTCTCTTGTGCAGGGCATGCGATTGATCCAGAACAGCGCGTTGATGGCGGGTTGTATGATTCAGCGCCAATTACCGTCGAAGATAGAGTTTGGATAGGGGCTAATACGACCGTTTGTGCTGGCGTGACCATAGGCAATGGTAGTGTCATTGGTGCGGGCAGTGTCGTAACAAAAGATATCCCTGCTGGTGTTATTGCTTACGGTAATCCCTGCCGAATGGTGAGAGAGATTACTGAAGACGACAAGTGGGAATTCCCGTCTGACGCATAACACTTACGATAATGAGAAAAAACGGCGTGACATTGTCACGCCGTTTTTGAGTCTAGAGCTCAATAAGAAAAAACTATAAAGTAAATCGCCCAACTAAGCTTTGGTTCGATTTCGATAATGAGACGAGCTCTTTGCATTGCTCATCACTGCTTTTGGTGAGGGAAGCAATACTCGCTGAGGCTTGGTTAACCGCTTTGATATTATTCAAAATCGAATCACACGCCATACTCTGCTCTTCCGTTGCACAGCTTACTTGTGCCGTCATGTCTTTAATGCCCGATATTTCACTAAGGAGCGAGTCATTCAATTGGCCGACGCGATGCGATGCTTGTGCATTTACCGTTGAAAAATCCACACTCTTTTTAATGTCACTGGCAACAAATTGAATTTCTTCATTGAGCGCTTGCAGTGTCGTTTGAATAGTGCCGGTTGACTCACGTGTTTTTTCCGCAAGTGTCCTGACTTCATTGGCTACGACGGAGAAGCCTCGACCAAACTCGCCAGCGCGTGCTGATTCTATCGCCGCATTGAGTGCCAGTAGGTTTGTCTGCTCTGAAATGTTATGGATAACGGAAACGACAGATTCCACACTTTGGCTTTGCTGAGTCAGTGCTTCTACTCTTTGATTGATATCGACAAGCTGTTTCTCTAAAGACTGTATCGCCTCAATACTTTGGTGCGTTGCCTGCTGACATTCTAAGCCGCCGCTAAGCGTGCGCTCAACCACTTCAAGAGTGAGATTAGCAGATTCGCCAACTTCAGAAATAGCGCTATTCATCTGCTCTATAGCGGCTGTCATTTCATTTACGTGCAGAGATTGTTGGTCAGTTTGCGCGAGTGCATGAGCAGAATCCGTAGAGAGTGTTTCAGTCAGCGTCATCAATTGATGGGAGCTTTCACTCAATGTAGCGACCGCATTCATTAGTTCATACTGTACGGCGTTGGTTTCTTTAGCCAAGGTACCAAATTCGTCTTTACCCACCACAATAGGTGTTTCGTTTAACTTTCTCTGTGCAAGCTTTTCTAGAGCCAGTTTTAGCGTTTTAATCGAAGTTCTAATCGTATTAGTCAAATAGATACCGGTCGCAAGGGCAATTAGAAGTGAGCTAATCAACAGTACAGAGACCATTTTTTGATTACGTTGTGCAACATGAGTTGATTCATTGATGAGTTGCTGACTATGTTCGTTCACACGTTCATCAAGTAATTGGAGTTGCTGTTCCAGAGCATGACCGACATTCATGACTTCTTGGTTATGACTGGCTTGCAAGTCCCGTTGATCTAATTTGTAAAGATGCTGTGCCAGCATTCCATCATCAGCTTCAATTGTTTCGAGCATTGGAGAGAGTATATTTCTGATCTTGTCAGCAGTCTTGGGTGAGTCTTTTGCGATGAACTCGATTTTTCGTTCAAGCATTCGAGTATGTCGGTCGAGATTAGATTTGACTACCCATACCTGGTCGGTTGAAAGTTGGATGAGGATGTTATTAATTAATTGATTAGATGCGCTTGCGTGAAAGCTAAGAAATGTAATATCTCTTTGGCCCAACGCACCGCTCGTTGGGAGTTTCTCAAGCGAAGCGAGGATAGCTCGAGATTGCTGTTCATATATCATGGCACTCACAAAAGCTGCCTGCTCTGCGTTTGCTACTCTCTCTTTCGAGTATATTAACTCAGTCAACAAAGTAAGGTACTCACTCAGTAGTGAGGAAAATGCCCCGTTCTCTTCAGGTGACAGAAAGACAAACAGAGATTGAATAACAGGCAAGTATCGAAGTTCTTCAATAATTTCGATGTTGTCTAACGCTTCTTGATGCTTAGCATTAACTTCTTCTAATACGCCTAAATCGGCTATTTCAGAGTTTGGAAATTGAAAGAGAAGGGTAGACGTCGTGGCTTTCGCGACGGAGGTTCTCAATATCGTTGCACTTTTCGCAACGTTAATCGCATCACGCTCGATACTGGTCACAGTGCTACTTAGTAGTTCAGAAGTGATGAAAGCAACGACTGACACGGCAGAGATTAAAGTTATCAATAGTACAAAAGAGACTATCATTCTATTTACGATTGAATTCATAGCTAACCGCCAATAAACAAAATGTAGGGTAAAGTGCCCCCAAGGTGGGGGCTTGAAATTTAGCGACGATCAAAGACCAGATAATCTATGTTGAGTGCGCTATCTCCATCGTTCCAAATGATTTCAACATCGGATTTATTTGGGATGTCGACCATCAGCTCAATCGTGTTGTAATTGCCGACCCATGAGCCCGTGCTTTCAAATTGAAGGTCGTATTTTCGTATGCCATTTACGGCTAAACCTATCGTGCCTGAGCGCTCTGAGGCATAACGCACAATGAGGTAGTTGGACTGCGTAACCTCTTTAAACAGAAGACCATCCCCTTCTTGATAAATGTAGGCGATACCCTGTCCTCCAACTGCCGCAGAGTCTGGATAGATGCGTGCATTCCCTTTGGGAATGGCATCTTCAGCTTGGGATTGCTTCTCATCAGGAATCAGAGCTTCTTGGTTTTTGTTCCTAGCCTGTTTTCTCTCTTCGTAATCGTCTGGGAGGATAAAAATAGGAGGGGGGGCTACCGTTGTTTTCACTTCCCAGCCTTCCCTTTTAAGAGTCCTTCTCCATTTCGTGGCTAAGTATAGATTGGCTTGAAGTCGGCTATCTCCCCAACCTTGACCTTCCCACATAGGCTGCTCATCCCATAGAGCATTAATATATGCGACGATTTTAATGCTATCTTGGTTATCTTTTATATGGGCTAAAAAAGGCACAAACCATGTTTTCCATAGCTCCTCACCATCATCGAGAAGGAGGTCGGCCCCTCTAGGGGTGACTTCTGCGATCATCACTGGCTTGTTTTTTTCTCTCGCAAGTTGAAGTGTTTCTTTTCCTGCTTCTTTAGGGTCATGATTAAAGTAGGAGTAGGACATCCAGTCTACATAACCATCTCCAGGGTAATAGCGTAAGAGATTGTCTCGGTCCTCTTCATAGCCACTGGATTGCCAAACATATTCAACGTTGCTCGTTTGAGCTTTCTCTAGTGTCGAGACAATATGACGATAGGCTTGTTTGTACGCTTCAGGCTCGTAGCCGTTCCATGCTCCCTCATACTCATAACCTATCCTCAGGTATACTTTTCGATTAGATCTTTTTATCCAGTCAGAGAGGGCCGCTAGGTTTTGGTCTAGTTGTCCACTGTTCACTTTATCGAGTTGATTGACAAGGTTAAGCCCCATTGCAATGTCGACATCGTCAAAGGAAGATGAAGTGAGATAAAGGTCGGCATGGCTATCGCCAGCGCCATAGTTCACTTTGGAGGTGAGTCCTTCCAGTGACTCTAAACTGGTGTAGATAGTGACTCCGGCTGGGACGCCAAAATAGTCCACATAACCTTGATTGTATTCCTCTAGGCCACCTACAGACCCCAGGTCTTGGCCAACGAATAGTCTGATGTTGGTGGGTATATCAGGGTCTGAGACGCGTTGTAAACTCTCGCTGACCGTTGTTGAGCAAGCGGAAAGCAGTGAGCAACTCAGTAGTGCTATAAGGTAATGTTTCATTTCTTCTCCTTATTCTTGAAATGAAAACAAAAAAAGACCCATGCAAGCATGGGCCAAGGGAGTGACGCTTAGTGATTGTCGTAAATCGCACTTTCACTTTGCGTATTGAAGACGTGCAGTTGTTCGCTATCAAGATACAGTTTCATCGTTTGGCCTTCTTCCACAGTCTGAGTCGAAGGTGCCTCGACAACCAATTGGTTATCACCGAATCGATTTAGAATCTGAATCGTTGAGCCAAGAAGCTCGTAGCTTTCAACGGTAACATCTACCTCAATCGGCTTGTCGAGCAACTCAGGTGATAGGTGAACATCACTTGGACGGATGCCCATAGTGACTCTTTGCTCTGCGTTTGGCTCGTCGACGCGTCCTAGAAGTGGCAATCTCTGACCAGCAAGGTCAATTCCCCAACCATTGTCATTATTTGTTAGGTCTGCAGACATTAGGTTCATTGTTGGACTTCCAATAAAGCCTGCTACAAACTTATTGGCGGGTTTTTGGTAGATTTCTTTAGGTGTACCTATTTGCTCCACTTCACCGTCACGGAGAATGACGATGCGATCGGCAAGTGTCATTGCCTCTACCTGATCGTGTGTCACATAGATAGTGGTTTTCTTAAGCTTTTTATGCAGAGCTTTGATTTCACTACGCATTGCATTGCGGAGTTTCGCATCAAGGTTAGACAGTGGTTCGTCAAACAAGAACACTTCAGGGGTACGAACCATCGCACGGCCCATTGCAACGCGCTGGCGTTGGCCCCCTGAAAGTACTTTTGGCTTACGATCGAGTAGCGGTGTAAGCTGGAGCATATCGGCAACGGGACGGACTTTTTCTTCGATGCTCTGCTTAGACTCACCAGCGAGTTTAAGCGCAAAAGCGATGTTGTCGTACACAGACATATGAGGGTAAAGTGCGTAGCTTTGGAACACCATTGCGATATCACGATCTTTAGGCTCAAGGTTATTCACCACTTTGCCATTGATTGATACTTCACCGCCAGAGATGTCCTCTAGACCAGCAAGCATTCTTAGCGTTGTTGACTTACCACAGCCCGATGGACCAAGAAAAACAATAAACTCACCGTCTTTGATATCTAAGTTGAATTTTTTGACGATGTGAACGTTACCTGGATAGATTTTGTCTACGTTTTTAAAAGAGACTGAAGCCATTATAATTTCCTTTCTATTAACCTTTAACTGCGCCACCGGTCAATCCGGCTACAATGTATTTTTGTGCAAGTAAGAAGAACACAATTGCCGGCGTGATCGTCACTGATACGTAAGCGAGAATCTTGTTCCATGCGATACCGTATTCACCGCGATACTGCATGATACCCAGTGTCCACGGATACATTTCTTCTGTGTTCAGTACCAAGAGAGGTAGTAAGTAGTTGTTCCAACTGCCGACAAGGACAAACACTCCAACGGTTGCAAGTATTGGCGTTGAGAGAGGGAGGATGATGTGTAGGTAAAAACGTGCGTAACTACAACCATCGACACGAGCAGCGTCAAAAAGCTCCTTTGGTAATTGTTCGAAGAAAGTTCTGAACAAAAGAATACTGAAGCCAAGACCAAAGGCTACTTGAGGAATGACAATACCCGGCAATGTGTCTAAAAGTGATAAGTCACGTATTCTTAGAAATAAAGGAAGTATTGCTGCAGCTGCGGGAAACATCATGCCCATTAAAAAATAGCTGTATACATAGTTGTAACCAGCAAATTTTATATGAGAGAACGTGAACGCAGTCATAGTGCCAATGATGAGCGTCAGTGCAACCGAGAGACCTGCGATAACTAATGAGTTCTTCATTAAACGCCAGATAGAACCATCGGCAAATACGGTTGCGTAGTGTTCTAATTCCCAGACTTCTGGAATACCAAATGGGTTAGTACGAAGCTCACCTAGGCTTTTAAAACCACCAAACAAGGTCGCGATCATAGGCATTAGTACAAAGCCGGCGACCAGCATCAAAAATATGAGCCGAATCCATTGAATGTTTTTTAATTTATCCATGCCTTTTTCCTTAGTTATTCTGTTGATCTTTCATGATCGTATTTTGATAAGTGAATGCGAATACGACGCAAACGATGAACAACACAACACCAATCGCACTACCAAAGCCGATATTCATTCGAGTGATACCGAAGGTGTACAAGTAACTTACGAGAGAGTGACTTGTGTGAGATGGTCCACCTCCCGTCAATGGCATTATCAAGTCGAACGTCTGCAGAGCACCAAGGATACTGAAGAAGATCGAAACCTTGATTCCAGACGCTATGAGCGGAATTTTGACATGGAAAATCGTTTGTAACTTGCTTGCACCATCAAGCTTTGAGGCTTCAATGAGATCCTTCGGAACGCTTTGAAGCGCGGCGATGTAAATCATCATATGGAAACCAAAGTACTTCCAAACAATAACCACAAGGATTGCCGTAAATGCCCAGTCGCGATCGGCCAATATATACCACGGGTCAGTGCCTAATGACTCAGCGATACCAGCCATCATTCCGTAATCACCATCGAAGACGAAGCGCCAAATAAGACCCGCAACAACTTCCGCTAAGATGTATGGCAAAAAGAAAATCAATCTAAAAACACTGTTGGACCAGCTTTGCTTATAGATACTAAGCGCAACGACAAGCGCAAGCGGAAGCTGGATAACCAATGAAACGAGAATTATCTTACCTGTATTCCATGCCGCTGTTTCAAACGCACTGTGCTTAAACAAACGAACATAGTTATCAAAATGAATAAAATTGGTTGGTTCACCATAACCGTTCCACTTAAAGAAGCTGTAATAGCCCGCTTCACCTAGTGGTAAAATTACAAAAGTTGTAAACAGCAATAGCGCTGGTGGTAAAAAAAACAGTAAAGTCAATAAACGGTTACCATGGTTTTTCTCTCTTAGCCAAGAGGAAAACTTGTTCGAACCGGACTCTTGAGGTGCGCTAATCGTAGCTGCTAACTTATCACTCATAACATATCCTTATCATGCAGAATCAAAGCTGGTTAATGGGTGAACGAAGTCTAAATTAGACAAAATCAACCAGCTTTGTACTGCTGTGCTTAAACTCGCTTAATTAGCGCATTTCCCATGCTTCTTGAACCTGCTCAGCGGCTTCACGTGGCGTTATATCACCATTAACGATGCCTACAGAGATATCGTTAACCACACCACCTACGTCAGCGCCCAACGCTTGGTCAAAGAACACCTGGTGCCATTGTGCTTCTGCGATGGTTTGTGAAATCTGCTGCTTGAATGGGTTTTTCAGACCTTGGTCTGCCCCTTTCGCGACAGGAATGATTTGGTCGATTTCAGCAAGTTTTGTTTGTGACTGCTTGTTTAGGAAGAACTCGAGCCATTTAGCTGCTTCTGGTTTTGCACCTTTGGCGAAAGCAAATCCATTGATACCACCTAAAGTGTCAGACGCATCTCCTTGACCATCTTTAAGGGTAGGGAAGTTCATAAACCCAAGGTCAGCATCAACAACACCAATTTTGTCGACAGCTTGTTGCGCTTGGAAGTTGTAGTCCCAATCGCCCATTAAGTGAATTGCGGCTTTTTGGTCACCAAATAGACCTGCTGATTCACCGTATCCCGCCGCCATAAAGCCTGGTTGGAATGGTTCCAAATCAGCCAAACGCTTCAACTCAGCGCCTGCTCGCACGAATGCTTCACTTTCGAAACCTTCGCCCTTGTCGAGCATTGCGTTATTGAATTCCTCTTGGCCTACAGAGCGCATGACCAGGTAGCTCCAGTAGAAGTGCATAGGCCACTTGTCAGCACCGCCGACGGCAATAGGCGTGATGCCAGCCGCTTTAAGTTGCTCAACGGCTGTTAGGAACTGATCCCAAGTTTTAATTGAGTCACCATCAACACCAGCTTGCTTAAAGAGCTTTTTGTTGTACCAAAAGCCCACCTGGCTAACCATGTAAGGGGCACCGTATTGCTTATCGTCGATACGGAATGCATTCATACCTGCTTGTGATAACTCATCGTTAAGCGTCGCAGAATAACCTGTCATATCTTCAAGTAATCCAGCATCTGCTCGTACTTGGAAGTTACCACCACCCCAGCTGTAGAAGAGGTCTGGGCGTTGGTTCGACTGAAGAAGGGTAGGTAACTTAGCTTTGAACGCTTCGTTTTCTAGAAACTCAATATTAATTTTGATGTCAGGGTTCTGAGCCTCAAAATCTTTAGCAACATCTTGCCAAATTCCAAGTACGTTTGGATCAGTTTCGATGTGCATCATACGAACAGTTGTTTCTGCATTGGCAAGACTTGATAGAGAAACACAGCATACTGCTGTTGCTACCAAAAGTGGTTTTAGTTTGAACATGGGATAACTCCATTATTTCATTTATAAGTAACACTCTCTTCGTTCCAGCGTAGAGAGCTATATATATTTTTATTTTGATCGGGTTTGTTAGCAACGTGGGAAATGTGATTGAGATAACAAGGAAAACCAAATAGTAATATTTGTAATAGCGTTAGCACAAAACGTAATCAATATTACAATATTTACTAATCGGAAAAATAAATTTAGAAAGGGAATTCTAATATCAACAGTTGGGATGGGTGGTGTAAATAGTGAGCTGCATCACTAAATTTAAGAATATGGTGTGAGCAAGATCACGTAGGGGTTTGTTATGATACGGTTAGGTTTGACTGAGTTACCTCAATGTCACGTATAGAGTGTGAAATGCCATGAAATAATCTGGGGTTTTGCCTCTATTGTATTCGTTTTGGTTGAATATTGACTTTTGTGAAGTGGTGAAATAAAGCATGATTACCTATTGGTAATGGATGTAGATATTTGGTCTCTGAAAAAGGCAAATGGTTAGCAAATAAATGGTATTAGACCAATCCTAATAGTAGGGTTGGTCTAATAATTAGTGAGGGGATAGACTGAATTTTATGGCACAAGGAGAATAATCGTTATCAATCTGATTTTGCTAATTGAGATATAAGCTGCTATTGGTCTTTTCAACCTGAATTTTGTAGATTGTTGTTGAAGAATAGGGGCGATCTTTGTCATACATCACGTCTTCTAACAGACCATCCATGTTCACTTGGTTTGGGAAATGTTGAGGTTCAAAGCACACACCGGAGTATTTACCAAAACTATCACGCTCTTCATTAAGGTGATTACCTGTATAGAATTGCATCGCAGGTTTGTCGGTGAGGATTTCTAAGCTCAGGCCAATCTTTGGTTCAAAAACCCAACCAACGGGCCTAAGGCCTTGGCCATTTAAGATAAAGCAATGATCATACCCCGATGCTTGAAGGATATCGTGGCTTTGGCTTTTGAGCCCAACACCAATAGGCTTTGGCTGCAAGAAGTCCATAGGTGTTTGATAAGTTGAGGATTTTTCTTTTGGGATTAGATTTTGGTCGGTGCGCCAGAATTGGTCAGCATCGATGGCAACAACATGGCTTGTTACGTCATTTTTTCGACCGAACAAGTTGAAGTAGAAATGGTGGGTAACATTTAGCGGACATTTTTCATCAGGATCAGCCCAGACATTGATAGTAAGTTCGTTATCATTACTTAGACGGTATGTAACCATAAGGATAATGTTTGCAGGATAACCACCATCTCCCTTAGAAACAGTCGTTTGGAACGTAATGCCTTGTGCAGCTGTAGCAATCACATCCCAACGTCTTTTGTGAAGGTTACAACCAGCCCCATGTAGGTGATTATCCTCTTCATTTAACTCAAGTTGTACCGTTTCATTATTTAGTGAAAACGTTCCCCCTTCAATCCTATTTCCCCAAGGTCCAACAATACCACTAATATATGTTTCACTATTGATGTAGTTTGCAGAGTCTTGATATCCAAGCACAATATTTCTTTCTTGAGAATATCCATCTTTAACAAAGAAGTTAACGATAGCTGCGCCAAGATCTGAGATCTCAATTTTCGTCCCTAACTCATTGGTAAGCGTGTAAAGCCTATAATTGCCCCATGTAGTGTCTATTATCGTATTATTATTTTTGAACATATGAACTCCCTTTGACCACAAAGAGATTGTTTCATGGTGATATTTAACGATCCATTATGAAATTTAAACCCCATATAATGAAATTTTACCTTAGCGTAAAGTATGATTTAATGTTCTATTTTTGGTAGGGAATATTAATAACTTATGTGTCGTTATTAATATCGCAACTTTGAAACGGATAGGTGGGGTATTTTAGTGATCACTTATCTAGAATGGAGTCGGAGTGATAACTTTATTTGTAATGTGGTAGCGCACTTTACAGTCTGTTATAAATGGTGAGCATACATATTGGATGCAGGCTCACCATTGAGTTATGTTTATAGTAAGTTGCGTATGAAGTTTATCGAATAGTGTACGGTGTTGTTCTAGCGATTTTTAACTTTAGATTTCAGGTTAGTCATGAAATCTTTAAAATGTGGGAAAAAATCAGCGAATAATGGATGTTTACGATCCTTCATCATGACTGGACCGAGCAAACGTAAAGCAACACCTAATCGCGTAGCATCGTTTTCGTCTAGAGTGCTTTTCCCTTTTAGCGCGTCGACAATAGCGAACAGGTTTTCTCTGTCTTGCATTTCAAAAGTGAGTGTTTGTCCATCCGTTGTGTTGGTTTCTTTTATAGTAATAGTGTAGGTTTTCATCGTATATCTCTCTTCAAATCGTTCAATTAACTACGTAGGTAACGCTCAATCTTTGGTTTGATGGTCATTGAAATCGTGACCATTAAGGTTAGAGCAACTGGCAGTGCAGCAAAAAAACTGGTTGCCCACTGATTACCAAAGTCAGGATTGTCTACAAATCCTAGGTTTTTAGCGGTGGTGGTAAATGCCATGATCGACTCCATGGTCACGGCCATGATAAGACCAACAATTATGTTACGGTGTGACTCTTTAATGTTTGGTAGTAGCGTGCCAAGTAGCTTAGTGATCAGCGTCATTAAAGTAACACCTATTGGCATCATGACGAGCGCCGTTGTTACAAAAGCGCTCATCCAGCTATTGAAAAATGAATCTGAATAGCCGAGGTTCATGTAAGTCATCACGCCGGTCAGCGTCCCACCCATCAGAGTCATCATTCCTGCAACGACTAATACTTTCTTGTAAAGTGGTGTGCTAGTTGCTGCTGGAAATTCACTAGGAGTCAGTACTTGTTCTGTCATCATTGTGCCCTCTCAAAGTAGTTGATAAGGGCAACTATAATAGTAATGGTTGATTTAGTCAACCATTTGGTGGCGTTTATTTATACTCTTTTAGATCTGTGTTGATTAACTCTGGTTGTTTACAACCATTTTCTTGTAGAGTTTTGGAGTTAACCCACTGATTCTTTTAAAAGCCCTAGAAAAATGGGCGATATCGGAAAAGCCTAGTTGTGTGGCGATGTGTGTGAGTGTCTGTTGCTGTTCCATCATGTCTACTGCAGCGGTGAAAATGAGATTATCTCTAATTGTTCGGAAACTGGTTCTCTCTTCTTTTAGCCGTCTTTGAAGGGTACGGGGGGTAAGTTTGAGTAGCTCAGCCGCGTATTCGAGGGTCACGCCTTTCTGTTTGATGTAGGGAAGCAGCGCGGTAAAAACACGGTCGGTAAAGTTTGAATGCCATGTCACTAAAGGCGGTTTAGTATCAGAGTCTGATTTGGATATAGTTAGAGGCATATTCAGAATGCTATCTTCTATTAACCACTCTATGCGTCCGTTACTGACAAAATATTGAGGACTAGTGCCTATCACAGAACGAAATAGGGAGACATCATCCGACTGAATCTTAATTTGTTTTGGCATCCAATCGGTTTTGGTTAGTGTTCTGATCAGTTCGATGGTGTAAGCGACGGCATAAATTTCGGACCAAGTAAAAGCTTGAGAATCATCGTAGCTTCGAACACACCAATACCACGTTCTACCATGAGCGGTCTCTAGCCCCACATTGACGCCAACAGAATCGTATTGATAGACCTCTTTTGAGCGCTCTAGTGCATCGCGAACAGTCGCGCAGTCAGCAAACTGAGAGATTAATTTAGGAATCGCTTTTTGCCTTATCGCTGTCTTTAGTAGCTCACCGAATTGAGTGATACCGAGTTGGTTGCCGAGCAGATAGATGAGCTTTTTAACCGGCTGTTGTGGAATGAACTCTTGGTCGAGATCAAAAAGGTCAGGGGGGAGTCCGGATTCCTGAATCGCCTGATGAACATCCTGATTGTGTTCACGAAACAACTCTACCAGAATTCGGGCATAGCCAGATTTGATCAGGGGTACTATAGGATCTTTGGATTGCGCCAATTGATTTGCCTCAAGAGTGGTTCAGCTTCTCTTTAGCCTAGTCAATTGGCGCAATATGGCAAATTTGAATGTACTGTGAATTGTTGAATCGACACTCATGGCAGTTCGAAGAGTAAAGTCAGCGTGTTTTCGCTCCCTTCATTTTTTAGCTGCACGTTGTTTGATTGTTGAATCTTGACACCGTCCCCACCACGCACTTGGTTGTTGTCTATAGACAATGCCCCCTCTACATGATGGACATAGAGATTGCGACCTTTTAAAAGCTCAAAGTTAAGCTCTTGGTTTGGCTTAAGAACCAGTTGGTAAAGTGAGGCATTTTGCTTGATTCGGAATGTGCCATTTTCACCACTTGGTGTTGCTATTGGAGTCAACCCTGCTTCTTTACCAAAGTTCTGTTGCTGATAACTTGGTGGCGTATGCGTCTCATTCGGTTCTATCCAAATCTGGAGAAATCTCAGCGGCTCTTCCGAAGAAGCATTAAATTCACTGTGATAGATACCGGAACCTGCAGACATCAGTTGATATTCACCCGTTGAAATGGTTTCTACATTACCCTCGCTATCTTTGTGGGCGATAACACCGTCGAGGACAAAGCTGATGATTTCCATGTTGCGGTGGCCGTGAGTTTCAAACCCACCGTTGGGTGCTACGACATCATCATTGATTACTCGTAAACAAGAGAACCCCATGTTGTTCGGATCATAGTAGCTTCCGAATGAAAAGCTGTGTTTGCTATCTAGCCAACTAAAGTTGGCTTGACCGCGTTGTTCTGATTTGCTGATAGTAATCATGTTTTGATTTCCCTTCTTGAGTCGGTGATCCCAGCTTAGGCAACAACACGGTTTGAGTTAATGGTGTGAATTTGATGGATATGTTCAGATTATTCGAATGCTAAAAAAAGGCTTTAAGGTCGGACCCCCAAAGCCTTTGAGTTATGGACTTAATTTAAGGAACGCTATGTGATTACCACCACATGTCTACTTGAGCACCAACGATAACGTCATCATCACCGTTAGCATCGCTTACATAGCTAGCCATTAAGCGAATTTCTGGAGCAGGGCCGAAACCGGTAGGCATGCTCCAAGTAGGTGCAATTGTTGCTTTGTATTGAGCGTCACCATCATTGTGTTTCTGGTCGGTAACGCCAAATTCAGATGCTAAGCTGAAGTTATCAATGCTTGGCATTGTGTAAACTGGACGTACCATCGCGTACCAGTAATCAGTATCGTCATTGCCATTGAGCTGATCATCGTAACTTGTGTACTCATAACCCACTGCTGGGAAGAATAACCAGTCGCCTACGAACAAACCACCATAAGCTTGAGCACGTACAGTAACATCACCATCTTTTACTCTCGTCATATTATAAGCATCATTCGCACCACCTGGGCTGTAGATGTTGTAGTTAGTGAATGTACGACCTAGCATCGTACCACTACCTAAGCCTTGACCTAACTGTACCGACGTTGTTGAGAAACCATCGCCTAGGCCGAAGAATGAACCAGGAGAGTATGAAACATGGGCTTCGACACCGCTAGTAGAATAGTCATCACCATGGGTGTTCGTTGGCAAGTGTTTTAGCATGACTTCTGCTCGCCAAGCATCATAATCTGCTCTGACATGGAAAGCATGCAACATACCATTGTTACCAACAGAACACTCTACATCGTCGTCAGTGTCACAGCCGTCAGGCTTACCGGGTTCAGAAGGACTACCAATCGCACCTTGGCTATTTTGGTTACTTGCAATGTAAGCAAAATCCCATTCACCACCACCTGCTTTCAAGTTTTGAACACCTAAACCGGTACCAGAGTAATCTGTGTAGAAGAAGTCCGTCATAAAGATGTAGTTGTCACGACCATAGTAGCGCTGACCACCCCAGAATGTACCTGACGAAGTGATACCATCAAACTCTACAAATGACTCTAAAAGACCTGTGGGGATGCCGTCAATGCTGTAGCCACCCATAGCAGATGCTCCGCCTTTCGGGTTGTCTTGGCCTAAGCGAGCATTAATGCGGATGCTATCACCCGAATCTTTCCAGTCCCAGCGCTGCATAAACGCAAGCTCGTAAAAGTCATCACCCTCTAGACCAAGACGGCCTAAGGTTTCTTTTTGGCCAAAAAAGATAGCTTGGTTGAAATCATTCTCTGAACTAGCAAAAGCACCGGCACGGAAGTAGCCGTGGAATTCAAAAGCTGATGTCGCCTGATTCGCGATTGCTGGGGCACTGAGAACCGTGCAAATACTCACCGCAAGTAGGGATTTTGGTAACATATTTCTTATCATTATTTAACTCCATTTTATTTTGGTTATTAACTTAACGATTTCACGTGGATGCTAAGTTGGTTCGATTATATGGATGAAATTCGATGAAATAAGTTGACCTTGATCACCCTGAATTTTCTAAAATGTATATCTGAATCACAATTAGTATGGATAGTGATAAAAATGAATAACTAAAATAAATTTTGTAAAGGAATCTTTGAATGCGTGTTTATTTACAATATTTTGTAACTTTATTATTTGATCTTATTTGTGGTGGAATAAATGTGTTTTTGTAGGTAGCTTTGATATGTGATGTTTTTAATGTTGGTTAAATCTAATTCGCTATAGAGGTATCTTTAATGAGATTAAACGTGTTGTTATCTAGTGTGGTACTCATCGTGGGGTGTGCTCAACAGCAAGGTCAAAGTCAATCAGATGAATATGACCAGATAGGTCTATCTGCAAGTGCGAGTTCTGCATGCTGCGTCACACTCAAGGAACTGGATTACGAACAAGTCGATTTTTCGGGTGAATATTGGTTGAATATAAATTCACAGTCACAAGTGGTGCGTTTAGAAACGGGGACGACGTTTGTTCACGGAATGAAGTTACCGGATGCAGACAAAGATATTTCAGTTCAAGTATCCTCATACATTCAAGATAGCGTGTTTGTACCAAGTATTGTTGTTTTAGACAGCAACTATAACGTTGTTGATTACATCGCTGACGAGACGATTCAGTATCAAGCGCGGAGCCTGTTATCACCAGAGAGATACTATGGGGCATTTGACTTACCGAAAAGTTACAGTGATAACAGAGAACCAAGTTATCTTTTAGTGATTACTACAGATCAGCAACTTAACACTAAAACTCCGAAAGAAAAGCCGAGTCAGGATGCAATCAGGTCAGGAGATGTTTCAGCAAATATAATCGAAAATACAGAGGCTTATACTTTGCATGCTTCAACTGGACGTGTGTTGGTTGATATCGACTTTGACGACTCTCATACCGAAGTTGCTATTCAGCGTAGAGAAGATTCTATTGCAAAAGTGACAGGTACATCCGCTATTGTCACTCTCCCCGTGGACAAAAATGAAACGGACACTGCCGCTGAACTATTACAAAACAGTGTGGATATGAGTGCTGAGGGTATGATGAATCAATTGATAGTGAAATCCGTAAAGTTGGGGGAGCTCGATCAGGCTCTCTTATATCTAGAAGAGGCAAACTCGCGTGGGTATCGTTCCAGTAAGGAGGTGTATTTGAAAGCACTACAAAGTCAGCTATCAAATGACTAATGCATAAAATGCGCATTTTCATTGTTTTTGTGATCAATCCGATGATTACAAGTTTAGATAAGTGAATTCCCAGATAAAGTAATGGCGACGAAAAGAGATACTTTTAAAATCTTACGAAAAAAAGAGGAAAGCTATGTATTCTCTCTCGTCGCGTTCATCTAAAGTTTATGGAAGTAAATATAAGTCATTTCAACTTAAAAATAAAAACGGCGTTGAAGTGGTGATAAATGGCCTTGGTGCGGCACTCTCTAGTTACACCATGTCCGATAAGGCTGGGTTAAAAAGAAATATACTAATTGATCATCATGATTATGAGGGTTTTTTAGAGTCTGGTTTAAGAAGTGGTGCTGTCGAAAGTAGTTTGGTTATGCTCGGTAGTAAAGTTTGCTTTACAAAAGAAGAAATTAATAGATATTTAACTAATAGGGTGTGGGAAGCCAAAGAAATATTAGAAAATAAAGTCACTCTTAAGTGTCAAATACATAAGTTTACAAAGGAATACCACATCAAATTGGTCTACTGGGTCACTTATGAGTTGAACCCTTCTAACTTACTGAGTATAGACATCAGTCTAGAATCGAACAAAGTGGTTCAGGCGACGGTTGTTCACAATACCATGTACAACCTTTCAGGCGGGTTATCAGACATACGAGATACTTTTGTGTCCATCGACGCAGACTACTACTTAAGATCTGACCGAGAGGGTATTGCGATCGATCGTGTTCCCGTGCAAGGAACGGTATTTGATTTTACGACTCCCCAGCAATTAAAAGAATGTCTAAACCTAAATGATGATGACTTGTTCGCCACGAAAGGTTTTGACCATGTTTTTGTTGTGAACGGTTCGGGTCAGCGAGTAGTAGCGAGAATTTTTGAACCATCAACAGGAATTTCATTAGAGTTGCATACGGATAGTTCAAGATTGCACTTTTATACAGGCAATAGGAAGGTGAAAGGATCTATAGGGTGTGGGAACTATGGTTCTTTTACTCTTAAACCAAAGGGCAATAAGACAGGAAGCAGTTCCATCATGGTAGATGAACTGGCGTCGATTACCCCCGGTTCTCCCTATCACATAAAAACAAAGTTTGTCGCCCATACTGAGATGAACAAGTCAGCCAATAACTAATAAAGGAAAAATAGCATGGATAAGAGAAAAATCGGAGATTCAGAAGTTCTACCCCTGGGTCTAGGTTGTTGGGCTATCGGAGGCTTATTCTGGGAAGGTGACAAACCTCTTGGATGGGGGAAAGTGGATGATAGTGAATCAATTAAAGCTATCCAGCATGCTGTAGACAATGGCATTAGTTTTATCGATACAGCAAATATTTATGGTGCAGGACATAGTGAAAAAGTGATCAGCCAAGCGATCAAAGGTCGTCGTGATGATGTTGTTTTGAGCAGTAAATTTGGTTTCGATGCGGATGAAAGTACAAAGCAAGTGCTTGGTTTATTTACTCGGCCGAAAGAGATTGCCTCTATGTGTGAGGCTTCATTACGACGATTAGAAACTGACTACTTGGATGTATACTTTTTCCATATTAATGATTTCAACGTGAATGAGATTGGGCCAATTGCTGACACACTAGATTCATTGGTAAAAGAAGGCAAGATAAGAAGTTATGGCTGGAGTACCGACAGTCTCGAAAATGCAAAAGCTTTGGTTAATCGCTCTGGTTACGCTGCCGTTCAATTTGAAAGCAATGTGTTAAACCCAAATACACCGATGACTCAAATGTGTGATCAGATGAGCATTGCGGGAGTGAATAGGGGGCCTTTAGCCATGGGGTTACTGAGTGGTAAGTATACCAATGGATCAGTCTTGTCAGAGAGCGATATAAGAAAAGTTTCTCCTGATTGGATGGTGTACTTCAAAGACGGAAAACCTTCTAAAGAACTGGTTGATCGGATGAACTCTATCCGAGAAATATTGACGTCCAACAATCGGACTTTGATTCAAGGTGCGCTCGCTTGGTTGTGGGCAAATGGTAGCAATAATATTCCTATCCCCGGCTTTAGGACATTGGATCAAATTTCATCAAATATTCAAGCACTCGACAAAGGGGCTTTGAATAATTCACAGATGCAAGAAATCCAGTCATTACTTTACCCTGAATATGAACCGATCTGATTGATTCGCTCGGAATCTAATCGCACATGAGACTTTCATGTGCGATTAATTAGGAACAGGATTATGCGTAACGACTTCTCAAATGAGCTTGGAAGTAATCCGCATTTAGAGTTTCTCCTGTTGCGCCTTTCACCAGCTCGTCAGTTGAAAGCAGGCTTCCTTTGCTCCAAATGTTGTCTGATAACCAGTTGAAAATCGCCGTCAAATCTCCGCTAGCAACAGCACTATCGACGTCTACCGTTTCTTTCATTGCAGCCATAAACTGAGCGGCGTACATTGCTCCTAAGGTGTAGCTTGGGAAGTAACCAAAGGCGCCGTCTGTCCAGTGAATATCCTGCATGCAGCCATTGGTAAAATTATCTTTAGTAGATAAGCCTAGGTATTGCTGCATTTTTGAATCCCACAACTCTGGAACATCGGTGTGCTTGATATCGCCGTTGATGAGGTCACGTTCGATTTCGTAGCGCAGAATCACATGGGCAGGGTAGGTGAGTTCATCCGCATCAACACGGATAAAGTCTTTTTTCACTCGCGTGTAGAGTTTTTGGAAATTATCAAAGGCAAACAGATCAGGAGAGTGTCCTTTGAATGTATTGCCTGCCATGTTCGCAAGGTGTTGAATGAACGCGTCACTGCGTCCGACTTGCATCTCGAAAAACAGTGATTGAGACTCGTGAATGCCCATTGAGCGAGCTTCACCTGCAGGCAAGCCGGCGAGTGATTTCGGTAGCCCTTGTTCATAACGAGCGTGGCCTGTTTCGTGAACGATGCCCATCAGTGATTGGACAAACTCGTTTTCATCATATCTTGTGGTAATGCGCACGTCGCTTGGGACACCGCCACAGAAGGGATGCACGCTTTCGTCTAGGCGACCATGGTTAAAGTCAAACTTAAGTAGTTTCATGACCTCTAGACCGAGTGCCTTTTGTTGAGCAGTATCGAACTTACCACTTGGCTCGATGAAGGTTTCAGTGCGCTGCTTTTCTATGACTTCGTCAATGAGTTCTGGAAGCCAAGTTTTTACATTGTCGAAAAGTTGGTTTAGTGACGCAGTTTTAGTACCAGGTTCAAATTTATCCAGCATGGCATCGTAAGGCGTCAAGCCAGTCGCGTTAGCTCTTATCTGCGCCTCTTCTTGCGAGAGCTTCACCACCTCAGCCCAATTTTTCTCAAAACCTTGCCAGTCATTTTCGCCACGCTGAGTTCGCCATGCATGTTCACACTTAGATCCTGCTAGCGACTGTGCTTGCACCAATTTCTCAGGCAGTAAATTATTCTGTTGCCACTGACGTTTAAGCTCTCTCAGAACAGCACTATCGTCGCCTTGCAGTGATTGCTGTTCCGCTTCGTCAAACCAATCACTCAGTTGTGGTTGAGTCATTAGCTTGTGAATATGAACAGAGAGTTCAGCCATTGCATTAGAACGTGCTTCATTACCGCCTGCAGGCATCATTGAAGCCGCGTCCCAGCCACAGATTGCTGAGAGGTGACTGAAGTTAGAGATAGTTTGAAAATGCGATTTTAGTTTTTCGAGTGCACTCACGAATGAGTCCTCCTTGACTGTGTAATGAGTTTGTAATTCTAGCAGGGTGTTTTGCACTACCCAAGTCAGTCGTATCTGATATAGTCCATTGATTAACAACAAGAGATGGATATCGAACGTGATTGAGAACTTCAGTGCCTTTTTAGTGGCCATCACGATTTTAACCCTGACACCAGGCCTAGATACGGCACTTGTGATCCGTAATACCACAAGAGGCGGTTTTCATGATGGAGCATTAACGAGCCTTGGCATCTGTTTAGGTTTGTTTGTACATGCCTCGTTTTCAGCCCTCGGTATATCGGTGATTCTAACTCAGTCTGCAGAGCTGTTTTATGCGGTGAAAACTGTGGGTGCGGTTTATCTTATTTGGTTGGGCCTATCGAGTTTATGGGCGATGAAGAAAAGTGGTGGTGTGAGTGTTGGTGCTATCGGTAGTCAATCAGTGAATGTTAGACGCTCATTACGTGAAGGTTTCCTATCTAACGTACTGAACCCGAAAACGGCGGTGTTTTACTTAGCTTTTTTGCCTCAGTTTATTAATCCTGAATATTCACCATTTGTTCAGTCACTCGTGATGGCAGCGATTCACTTTGTGATTGCAATGGTATGGCAGTGTGGTTTGTCCGGTATGCTGAACAAAGCGAAATCCTTACTCAACAATGCATCATTTGCTCGCTGGATGGAGGGTACAACGGGCGCAGTACTGATTGTATTAGGCATCAAGCTTTTGGTTGAAAAGCCCCAGTTATAAGGTTTAACGCTTATCTAAGCACCAGTCATAGAGGTGCGTTGCGAGGGCCTTTGATTGCGCTAAAGGAAGGTCATGGGCATCGCTTTCAAATTGTTTTAACTCGACTCCCCAGTGATTTGCGATTGCCTTGCCACATTCACAGCTAACCAATTGATCATCACTACTGACGATAACCTGAGTAATGCAGTTTGGGGGCGTATCAAACCCTTTAAACTTTGCGGCAGCCACGAGTTGTCGCAATGCATTTTGCAATGAGACGGGATGTAGGGAAGCGAGTTCGAGATGATAGTTGAGTAGCGAGCTATCGCCTTGGTGAGTTGGGCAAGTGACATTAAGAATTTGTTCTTGAAAAGCGCGTTTTCCTCTAACTCTTCTAGACAATATCGAACCCAGAGCCAATAGGTTGATGCGCTGCCAGAAAGGACTGAACCTCGCGAAACTGGGGTTAATCAACGTCAGTGACGCGACTTGTTCTGGATAGGCTTTTGCCCAGTGACTCGCTAGCATTGAGCCCATCGAAATTGCGATAAGATGGTATCGTTCGCAACCTTTAGGCAATTGTGACATGACCTGTGGCAGCATAGATTCAATCCGAGTAGGGCTTTCTTGTTCATAAAGCTCCCCGTTTCCAGCAACATTGGGTGTGACAATTACCAACTGACTATCAACGGCTTTTAGTTCTTCAATGAGCGCCTTCCAATGACCACTCTCACGTAGTAGCCCTCTCAACAAAACTATGGGTACCATAACTTGATTGCCTTTTTTGTCAGTTGCTCTTTATTGTCGATAGTCTCTAACACGCGGTTATCTAATATTTGCATTAGGTAGTTTAGAAGAGTGCTGTGGCGGCGTTGCACCCGCTTAACTCTGTGTGGTTTAGTTGGGTGAAACAGTTGGCTGAAGCTCAACAGTTGCATTGGGTTTTTCTTGACCCAGAGCCAAGAGCCAAGAGCCTAACTCAAGTGTCAGTGGAAGGAAGTTGTTATTGGAACGTTCAAAATGCTGAAGGAATTGCCAATCCCAAAAGTCACCGTGTGTGGTGTATTGATGCCATTGAGGTTCGAACTGATACAACTCGTAATGTGGATAGCTCTTTCTGAAAAGCCGATAGAGTAGATAGTATTGTTCAAGGTTCTCAGGCGGTTTCTTGTGATGCGCGAAGGGAAACCAGAGCCTATCACGCGTTCCAAAGCCACTGTGCAGGTCGAGCACAATGGTGGATGATGCTAATTGACTGACTTTAAGCACATAGTTTGAAGTATGTGTCAGTTCCATTTCCATTGCCTCTGGATTGCCTCGATACCACGGCAGCCTTTTAGAAAGCGTTTGGCCAGCATAGAGCTGAATAGCTGGATTGGTGGCGTTGATAGGGGCGTTACGCATCAAGTCGACGCCGTTATGATTCGCCCGCGTTTTAAGAGACACTCCCCAAGGGTTGACCACTGGAATAGTAATTAGCTGAATACGAGAAAGCAGAGACTCCAATTGCTTATCCCACTTTATGCGGCGCATCAGGCTTTTAATGAAGGCGAGTATAATTTGACTGCCGATACGCTCGACACCGTGGATTGAACCTGTCAGCACAAGACAGGGAAGAGTGGGGTCTTTAGCGCCGATATTTAACGCATACAGAGGGAGAGAATCCTGTTTGTGTTGAACCTGAGTTAACTCGATCAGATCGATTCCCACATTCTTTTGGCTGAGGTTTAAGATGTGTTCAATTTCTCTAGGGATACTGCTCATCTTTAAAGTGACTTGGTTTTCTTTAAGTGTATGAGTAGAAGAGAGGTTTTGCTGTTAAGAATTTATGTCAAGGGTAGGACAAAGAGTCTGCCCTACCGAAATGCAGTTCATCAGATCATTGGTAGTGTGCTGCCAAGTAGTAGAGCGCCCATTAACCAGTTGAACATGGATAGACGTTTAGGCGAGTTGAGTAGTCGACCAATCTCTCTTCCCATCAGTGTCCAGAGTGTTCCTGATGGAATATTTGCCAGCGCGAACGCGGCACTGATCATGAAGACGCCAGTGATGTCACTGGTAGTGTTGTAAACCGTGATCGATGTTAGCGCCATTGACCATCCTTTGGGATTAACCCATTGGAACATGCAGGCACCTAAAAACGTCATTGGCTGGTAGTCTGTTGCTTTAAGTTCACTTTTACTGGTCACAATCTTATAGGTTAAGAAAAGTAGGTAGCTTAAACATGCCCATTTGAGGACTTCTTGGAGTTGTGGATAAAGCTCAAAAACAGAGCCAAGTCCGATACCGACAACAATCACCATGAACGAAAACCCGCACATAATTCCCGCCATGTGGGGTAAGGTTTTGACAAAACCGACATTGGCGCCAGACGTCAATAGCATGATGTTGTTTGGCCCTGGAGTAAAAGTTGAAACAAAAGCAAATATTCCCAGAGCGTAAATGACCCCTAGTTCCATAATGAAGTCTCCTTGATGATGTTTTTTACTAGTTTAATTTCATCTCAGCACAATTATGTGTTTAAAATGGAGTGATTATGACTAATTAAGCAATAAAAATAAGTTATGGATGCATTTGAAGCGAAAATATTGCGTGAACTGAAAAATAACGGAAGAATCTCCAATGTAGAACTAGCAGACAAAGTAGGGCTGTCTGCGTCTGCAACGTTGCGACGCGTTCAAGATTTAGAGCGAAGAGGCGTCATCTCTGGCTATCAAGCCAAAATTGACCGAGACAAAATGGGGATCGGTTTTATTGCTTATGTTTCAGTGGGCTTATCAAGCCATCGAAAGGCAGATCAGCTGAGTTTTGAACAACACGTTGAGTTTGAAGAGGAAGTGGTGGAGTGCCATAACATCACAGGCGCTAGCGAATATCTGCTTCGTGTTGAGACAAAAGATCTGGCGAGTTATAAGAAGTTTCATGCTGACGTGCTGGGAGAGTGCACTGTCGTCAACTCGATTACTACCATGGTGGTGATGGATACACCAAAAGACAACCGTTAAAAAAAGATGCAGTGGCCTGTTAAAGCACCACTGCATCTCTCGGGGGTTAGATTAGCGCACTACGTGCTTTGGCTGAAATCCACTCAGATACGACTACGGTAGTCAAAATTGCGCAGAAGATAACCGTCACTTGTGGCCAAGCCAGAATAGACATCGACTCTTGCAGTTTCAAGCCAATACCACCCGCACCCACGAGACCAAGCACGGTAGATTCACGAATATTGATATCCCAGCGGAACAAACTTGTGCCGATAAAGCTTGGCAAAATTTGTGGCAGTACACCATAGCTCAACACTTGCAGTTCTGAAGCGCCAGTCGAGCGAATCGCCGCGACTTGAGTCTCGTTCACCTCTTCAATCGCTTCATAAACGAGCTTTGATACAAAGCCAATTGAGCGCAGTGCTATTGCAATAATACCTGCTAGCAACCCTGGGCCCATGATGGCAACCAGCAAAAGTGCCCAGATCAATGAGTTAATCGAACGACTTGATGCGATGATTAACAGTGCAATTGGGCGAGCAACAGTTTGGCTAGGCGTTGTATTGCGAGCAGCCAAGAAAGCGATTGGGAAAGCAATGGCAACACCCAAAGCCGTGCCCAGTGTGGCGATGTTGATGGTATCCCATAGTGGGATCCACAATTGTTCTAGGTAACTCCAGCGTGGCGGCCACATGCGTGATGAGATATCTGAGAACTGATTTGGCGCATCAATGACGAAGAACCACATGGTGTCTTCGTTCATTATATGCCAGCAGAATACGGCTAATGCCACAAAGACAAACCACAGAATAAATTGTTGCAATGACTCTTTTGGAGTGTAACGGCTCCATTGAGCTGAGGTTTGGTTGTTCATTAACGAATGCCTTTTCTGATTTGTGTAGAAGTAAATTCAGCGGCCATAACAATGGCAATGATGATCATCAAAATGGCAGCAGCAGCACTGTATTCATAGCGATCCATTGCGGTGTTGAGTGTTGCACCAATACCGCCGGCACCAACGATACCGATCACGGCTGACTCACGGAAGTTGATATCAAAACGGTATAAACAAAGTCCGATAATACGAGGCATCACTTGTGGTTGAATAGCATAGTTCACTTGTTGCAACCAGCTTGCACCTGATGCTTTCATTGCAGTCAGAGGAGCAGGGTCGAGCGCTTCAATTTCATCAGCGAAAAGCTTGGCTAGAAAGCCGATCGTCGCGATGGTTAGTGTTACGAAGCCAGCGAAGGTACCAAAACCAAACAGAGCGACACACAAAATAGCGATGATGATCTCTTGCAAGCTACGAGCAACCGCTACAAAGCTACGACAGAAATAGTAGACGGGCTTAGGTGCAAGGTTCTTTGCCGCACCCAAACCAAATGGAATCGACAGGATGATACCAGCGACGGTAGACGTCATCGTCATGGTTAAACTTTCAACCAGGCCCTGCGAAATATTGTTCCATCGACCAGTAAAGTCAGGATTCATAAAGGCCAAGATGAAGTTAAGGCCGCGCTCTGAACCTTCATAAATTCGCGTCCAATTAATTTCAATCGATTGAGTTGCCGCATAGAGATACACAGCAACAGCAATCCAAATACCATTTCTTACCCAAGGGTTTTGAATTAGAGGTGGCTTCTTCCAGGTAGAAGGGTAGTGACTCATTATGCAAACTCCGGCTCTAGCTCAACATCTTGAGTGTCTTCATGAGACGTCGCATTCCAGTCTTCTTCACCATAAATGGTGGTTAGTGCAGTTTCGTCGAGCTCTTCAGGTGTGCCATCGAATACGACTTCGCCACTGTTTAAGCCGACAATTCGGTCAACAAACTGTGTAGCGAGATTAACATCGTGAATATTAATGATGGCTGGGAGTTGGTGCTCGCGACAAATTTCGGTAATAAGACGCATGATTTGGCGTGCCGTTTTCGGATCAAGTGCCGCTGTAGGTTCGTCGATGAGCAACAACGATGGCTGCTGAGCAAGCGCACGTGCGATACCCACACGTTGACGTTGTCCACCAGAAAGGGCGTCAGCGCGCTTGTTGGCATGTTTATATAAATCCACACGCTCAAGCAGAGCGAATGCGTTTTGAATGTCGTGACTTGGGTACTTTCTTAAGAAGCTGCGCCAGAAAGGGACATAACCTAAGCGCCCGGATAACACGTTTTCCATGACGGTTAGGCGCTCAATAAGAGCGTACTCTTGGAAGATCATACCGATTTGGCGACGTGCTTGTTTTAGTTGACCTTTTGATAATTGGGTAAGGTCATTACCCTGAAATAGAACTTCACCTGATGTCGGTTCAGTAAGACGGTTGATACAGCGAATCAGGGTTGATTTACCAGCGCCAGAAGGGCCGATAAGTCCCACCACCTCACCAGCTTGAATTGACAGGTTTACATCAGTAAGTGCCTTATCAGAGTTTGAGTAATGCTTGGTTAAGCCTTTAAGTGTCAGTGTGGACATGGTTTACCTTAGGTGTAGAAGATGTTACTGAAAGCGAAGGAGCAGCGATGCTGCTCCTTCTAGTTGTGGCTAAGAGAGAAGAGGCTTAGCTACAAGTATAAGAAACGTTCGTTGCCGTATCGATTGTACGAATGACTTCCCAATGTTCTTGGTAAGTGATTGGAATGAACTGAGACTCACCGTTACGTTCAAACTCTTCCTTTAGCTTTGTGCCTTCCCAATCAAACGAGAAAAAGGCTTCTTTGATGTTTGCTTGTAGATCTGGGTGAAGGTTGTGTGCATAGCCGTAAGCGGTAGTAGGGAAAGTTTGTGACTTGTAGATAGTCTTAATTGAGTCTTCTTTCACTACATCGCGGTCTAGCATGCGAGTAAGTACTGAGTTTGCTACTGCTGCTGCATCGTAGTCTTTGTGTGCAACACCAAGGATTGAGTTGTCATGTGCGCCAGAGAATGCAGGGTTGAAATCTGCTTCAGGCTTTAGTCCGTATTCAGCGTCAAGAATTGCAGAAGGTGCTTTAAAGCCAGAGTTTGACGTTTGAGAGGTGAACGCGAGCTGCTTACCTTTTAGGTCTTCAACTTTGTTGATACCAGATTCTGGGTGAGTGATGATTTCCATTTCGTAACCGAAAGAGCCATCTTCACCAGCCATGATTGTGAATGGGTTGAAACCTGCACAGTTAACTGCAAGAGGAGTAGAGCCAGTGTTGAAACCAGCAATATGCAGACGACCTGAACGCATTGCTTCAATCTGAGCTGCGTTGTTTTGCACTGGAAAGAAACGTACGTTTTTGCCCGTTTTCTCTTCTAGGTGAGCTAGAAATTCACTCCAAACGTCCGCGTATACTGCTGGATCTTCTACTGGCGTGTAAGCGAAGATAAGTGTTGATGGGTCGTTCCACTCAGACTCGGCTGCTGGTAAGTCTGCAACTAGGTTACCCGTGCGATCTTCGTAGCGTGCATCCATTGCTACGGTATTGAATGACATCACTAATGCGGCAGCAACTGCTGATTTGATAAGTTTCATCTTGATACTCATTTAGATTTACTGAAAAGTTGGGCATAAAATAAATGGCTCGTATTACACTAAGTTCGCAAAAATATGACGGAATAAAGACAGTGAGGGATACCGAGATTTAGGTAACTAAAGCAGGGCGAAAAAGAAGTTGGCGTGAAACAAAAACACCCTCGAGCCAAAGCTCGAGGGTGTTGGAAAGGGTTATGTTTAAGTCAGTGATTAAGCGAGTGATTCGTTTACGTTTGCTGTTTTTGCAGTGCTAAAGAACAACTTAGTTTCTTCAATGACTACCTGACGCAAAAGAATCAAACCAATCAGGTTAGGAATGGCCATTAGACCGTTAACGATATCCGCAATAAGCCAAATCATATCTAAGTGTAAGAACGCGCCTGATGCAACCAGTGCCAGGAAGACGACTTTGTATGGCAGAATCCCTTTTGTACCAAACAGGAACACCACACAGCGCTCACCATAGTAGTTCCAGCCTAAAATCGTTGTGAAGGCAAAGAAAATCAAACCAATGGAAACCAACATTGGACCAAGCGTATCCGCATTTAAACCGGTAGCGAATGCGTGAGTTGTCATCGCTGCACCAGCAAAGTCACTTTGCCAAGCGCCAGTTAGGATTAATGCTAAACCAGTCATGGTACAAATGATGATGGTATCGAAAAACGTACCCGTCATTGAGATAAGACCTTGGCGTACACAAGAGTCGGTTTTTGCAGATGCTGCTGCGATAGGCGCACTACCTAGACCAGCCTCATTAGAGAACACACCGCGAGCGATACCTGACTGAATGGCTAGCATAATGCTTGCGCCCAAGAAGCCACCACTGGCTGCAGTTGGAGTGAACGCAGACGTCACGACCAGTGTCAGAGCATCCACTAAGTGTTCAGCATTCATTAAGATAACCGCTAAACAAGAGACAATGTAAAGCGCTGCCATTGAAGGGACGATTTTACCTGCGACTTTGGCGATAGATTGGATACCACCCAAGGTAACGCAAGCTACAAGGATAGTAAGCACAACCGCAGTAATTTCACGGTCGATACCAAATGATATTTGAGTCGCGTCCAAGATGGCGTTGACTTGTGGGAAGGTACCGATACCGAGTAGAGCAACGCCCAATGCAAACACCGCAAAAATAACCGCAAGTACATTTGAGCCAACACCGTACTTTAAGTAGTACATAGGACCGCCAACCATCTGGCCTTTTGAGTCAACTTGACGATATTTGACCGCTAATAGACACTCGGCGTACTTAGTTGCCATACCAAATAGGGCAGCAAGCCACATCCAAAACAGGGCGCCTGGACCACCCAACTTAATTGCGGTAGCAACACCTACGATATTTCCCGTACCGATAGTGGCAGACAGAGCAGTACAGAGTGCGGCGAACGGTGACACATCGCCTTCTTTGCCGGAAGATTTACTGAAAACGTATTTTAGAGCCGTAGGCAAGTGACGGAACTGCAAAAGGCCAAGGCGAAAAGTGAAGTAAATACCGGTACCAACCAGTAAGATAAGTAGTGGTGGTCCCCAAACGAGGTTGTCGATGGATTCTAAAACAGATTGTAGTGTGGTCATTATGATTCCCCTTAATAGATAAAACGTAACTAAGGAGAAGAGTGAAAGGTGCTTGAGCTAGGTGAGATCAACGCAAATACAACGACTCTAAGCCAACACAGATAAACGCGTAGGCAAAAGAAACTTGTGTCAAATTTTCACTCCTCTGTCCTTTTGCCTGAGAGTTTCACCTACATACGTAGGCTTGCTCCTTCGGCGGCCGATTGCTACAACAAAGTAGTACGGCTCTCTCCAGAGGTTCCTCCAACTAACAGTCCTTTTGCCTGAAATAGTTAATTCTTCGGCGGGCATGCTCTAGGGTACGCCTCTCTCCTGTAAGTTTTCATCGGAACGTTTACTCGTTGTGTTGAGTAAACTAGCTTGCTGTTGGTCAGCAAGATGGCGGTAATTTAACAAAAAAATCTAAACAATCAACCTGATTTATATCAATTAGTCAGTTAATTACACCAAGTGATTGTAAAATGAACAAATATCTGGGCGAAATCGCGAAGTTACACATGAAAATATTGGTAATTTGCGTGCTTCAAGTAATTGATGAATATAAGAATTATGAACGTATAAAAAATAGTGAACGGTTAATGTCTGCTTACTTTTTATCTTTGTCGCTTTACCAAGAACTGACTGAAACTTGCAGCGTTTTGGGTTACGATGAACGATGAAGTGACCAGATATCAATATGATAGTGGCATCAAGGATAAAGTGGGGCAAACCAATATGATTAGACTGATCTCGATTGTTGCTTTGATTGTGATTGCATTCTTGCTCATTCGCTACAGAACCAATGAAAAATTACAAAAGATTGTCGTTATATCAGTGGTTGGCGCTTTTCTTGTTTATGCCGCTGGCGTTATGATTACCGAATTAGCTCGATAAGCGGTTGGAGAAAGTCGTGGATAAACGACCTGAAAGTAGTGAAGAAGAGAATGTGGTTGTCATTGAAGAAAAAGACAACAAAACACGACTGTACATTGTGCTTGCCGTTGTGCTTGGCGCCGCTCTTGGTGGTGTGATTGGTTCTGCGAGCACAGCAAGTCGCTGGCAAGAGACTTACGATGCCTTAGAAGTGCGCTACCAAGATCTGCTCGATGAAAAAGCTGAGCTTGCTTTGTCCGTCGAACGCAGAACGGCAAGTTTAGATACTGAAGTTGAAGAACAGCTCAACGTTGCAATGGAAGAGCAAATTGCCACATACGACAGCGAAATCGCCGACCGTGATAGACGCATCGCAGCGCTGAACAAACAAAACGAAACGCTAAGAACCGAGCTTGAAGAAAAGCAGCAAAGCTTGGCGACCTCAAACCAAGCGAATGAGCAGCTTAATCGCCAATCTGATATGCAAGTGGTGATGCTTGAGCGTTCCCGAGAGCTATTTCAACGTGAGCTTACGGTGAAATCTGAGTTGGCAAAACTAGAAGATCAGCGTGATGAGCTCATTCCTACGATTGACCGTTTAAAGAAAGACTGTGACCTATTTTTGGAGGGCACAAGTTGGGATGCGAAATCGGACGCGTGTGATCGCCAAGACGAAGCGAGTAGTCGTTTAAGTCAAATCAATCAAATGATTCAAGTTCACCGCATGGATCTCAAAGAGATTGAGGCTATTGCCAAAAAGATTGGCGTCAAGTAATCAATAACCAGCTTCAATCGCATTATGCGGTTGAAGCTGGACCCTCCAATTATGACTTATTCAAAAGAATCTCACCGCGACGACTATTACTCTAAGCAAATCATTAAACTCATTCGTAAAGATAGATTGCGATTAGAAGCCCTATATCATGTGTATCATCTGGGTTTACCCGATTGCTACATCGCGGCTGGGTTTGTTAGAAATTTAGTATGGGATTTTCTGCATAACTACAATGAGCCGACGGCGCTTAACGATGTCGATGTTATTTACTTTGACACGAATGAGACAGACTCAGAGTCGACTTATGAGAAGCATCTGAAAGCACTCATGCCTAATGTTAATTGGCAAGTGAGAAATCAAGCGAGGATGAATGAGCGTAATGGCGATGCTCCTTACAATAACTCACTAGACGCAATGAGCTACTGGCCAGAAAAAGAGACTGCTGTCGCTGTAAGAATGTTGTACAAATCTGAAATCGAATGTATTTCGGCTTTTGGATTTCATTCTTTATTCGAAAGTCAGTTGACCCACAACGCAAAACGTACATTTGAAGTGTTTGAATCACGCCTCACCCAGAAGGGATGGTTAAAGCAGTGGCCATTGCTGCACCTTGCTGATGCGCATGATAATTTAAAAAGCGAGCCGACTGGCTCGCTGTAAGTGGATGTGTCCGAATTAGTTTGGGTTACTTATCTTTAGCAAATTTGAATGTCACAATCGCTGGATCATGATCCGATGAACGATATGCATCACTGTATTTAGGTAGTTCACCGCTGTACTTGTCTGAGTATTCGAACAACGTCGATTCTACCGCGTTAATTGGCCATACTTGTGCATCAATAACGAACTTTTCTAATTGCTTATCAACCAGCACGTAGTCAAGGGTACCAACGGTGTCGTTGTATGAATAGCTGTAGGAGTGTGGTTTTATTGATTCAACAATATCGATGTACCCATAGGACTTCTTAATCAAGGCGCCGTTTTCACCATGCAGCGGTTTGCCATCGGTTTCATCACCTCCGATGTATGTATCGCGGGCTGCGTGCGTTTCATAACCTTTTGGCGCTTCCTTGCGATTGGTTAAGACCAGCATAGGATCTTCTAAGCCATAGCTGTTGAGATCACCCATGATGATTTTGTAGCCTTTCATCGAACCAAGTGTTTCTGCCAAGTGATAAGCGGCTGATACTCGGAAGCGTTCACAACTACCTTGTAAGTCTGGGTCGTTTGGTTGGTCGCCTTGTTCGTCTTCCCAGCAGGTAGAGCCTTTAGACTTAAAGTGGTTGGTGGAAACAATGAGTGGCTTCTTCGCCCCTTTCACTTTAAATGTGGCGGTGAAAGCGTCTCGTTGATAGGCTCTCTTGAAGCTACCATCGTCTAATTGAACGTGCTGTTGAGGCATTTCAATAACATCAATTGATTTCACCTTAGCGGCTTTCTTACGATAAATTATCTTATTTGTTATCGCGTCTGTACCTACATACCCTTCGCCACCGAGTTTCTTTTGTTTGGCGATGCGGTATTGCTTTTTCTTAGGTAACGCGCTGTTAAGTGCTTCTACAAGATCGTAAATTGCAGAGCTTTCGTCAAAGCCATTGTTTTCTATTTCAATCAAGCCAATGATATCAGCATCTAACGCCACTAATGCTGAGACAATCTTACTTTTTTGTCTTTCAAACTCTTCAAGTGTTTCAGCGCCGCGGTTTTGGTTAAGTGGGTTGGAACGTCCACCAAAAGGTGAGGTAAAGTAGTTTTCAACATTGAAGCTAGCGACGGTAATGTCACCCTCAATGAGTTCTGGGTGAGTAGGTCGTTGCGTTTGTGAGTGATCAAATGCTTCACCGCTGGTTGGCTCAAGAACGTATAAACGATATTCGTTGTAAGAGTAACCGATAACCCCAGTTAACCCGTCGCTTGAAAGTGAGGCACCGACACGAATGTAATCGTCAGTGGCTCCCGTGCCATTGTCCTGAGCAAAGTTCTCATACCACGGAACAACACCGTCAGCCGCTTTAACCGGAGACTCAACGAACAGACGACGGTCTTTGTTCAATGAATCTTGCTCTAATGCACCTTCAGACAGTGGAACGTTGAACTGATTGGGGTGGAAGTTAACGTCTTGGTAGCTAAGCACCATATTGTTGCGGTATGAGCTGTAGTCGAACCCAAAGGTACGAGTGACCCGCATATCTGTTTCAGAGTTCACTTGAACCAGCATACCTTCATAGCGCTCTAGAGTTTGCTCAAAATTGAGGTCGCTATCGATGCTTACAACAGTGGTTGGCTCAATGGTTATGTTCTTTATGCCAGTGGCTTCGACATTAGCCGCATTGAGTTGCGTCCAGTAGTAATGCTCATACACTTTACCTACGACGGTGACTTCATCACCAACTTCTAAACTACCTGGTTGCGCGTTGACGAAAATACCGTCTGATGTTTTTGGATTATTATCGCCATACTGGTCTTGCATAAAGAAACCAACAAGCAGATCGTTTCCTAGTTTTTGTTGTTGAACATGAGTGATAATACCTGTCACTTCAAAATAGTCTTCAGACTCAAAGATGCCATTGCTAGGGTCTGTGTACGGAGACCATGCGCCTTCTCCTTGGAGTTCCATGATGGTAGCTGGGATACCCTCAGGAAGGAGTGGGGCAGTGCCTTCTTGGTCGATGTTACCGAGGTCACTCCAGTCATTCATTCCTCGAACTTCCCATTGTCCTTGGTTCCAGTCAGCCGTGGGTGCGTAGATACGGCGGACAAGCGTGATGTCTTTATTGAAGTTTTCGCGATCGTTAAATTCTGGGTCTGGGCCCACCATGTCGATAACGTCGCCATTTAAAGTGAGTCGAATGGGGTCATCACCGTTGAAGTTGGCAATGCTATTATTGATGTCATCAAGACGATTCAAGAAGTCTTGGTCATTATTGGTATTTCCATTTCCTACCACCCATGTTTCGAATGGGGCGAGAGTGATACCGTCAAGTGGGTAGTCGGCGCTCCAAGTGCCACCGAAGTTGACGTTGAGCTGGAGCAGATAGCCATTAAGGTTTACTGGCACGTCACCTGTATTACCGATTTCAATGGCTTTGTGGTAACCAGTTCCTTCTACAACTTCGGTAATGAGTATGTCTGAAAATGCGTGAGTAACGAACAAAGCACTACTACACAAGGTTAGAAGTTTTAATCTATTCATGATGTCCCTATTGAGTAATATGTTATTTACATTTTAGTAAAGCTGGCCCAATAAATATCATATTTTTTCTTGCAACGGTGTGATTAAGAATTGAATTTTTATGAACCAAGATCTTAGTTTTGGGAAGATATTTTTAATGTAATGCATTACATCTTTAGCTATTTTTTTGAAATGCAACAATAGTGCAAAACTTAAATTTGAACGCCACTTAAAATATGGCGTCAATTTGTGTGAACGTATAATTAACTGAATATTATTTGCTGGTTAACACAAATGAAATGTGTTTAGGTTGGAATACAAGTTTACAACTCAAATAATCGTTCAATAGGTAGAAAATGAAAAAATCGCTTTTAGTTACGGCAGTGGCACTTGGTTTAGCTGGTTGTAATAGCAGCTCAGATCCTGTGTATGTTGCACCCGACGAGTCTTTTGATATGTCGATCGCTCACGTGAATGATACTCACTCATCGTTTGACGAAGTTAAATCAAGCTTCATGAACGACTACCTATTACAAGGAAAACCGGTATACACGTCATTTGGTGGCCACCCGAGACTTTTAGAAGCTGCGAACTTTTATCGCGAACAGGCGGAAGAGCAAGATCGCAGCATGCTATTTCTTCACGGTGGTGACGCTTGGCAAGGCAGCGCATACTTTAAGTTAAATAAAGGTCAAATGAACGCCGATATTTTAAGCCGTATGGGTCTTGACGCTATGGCAATGGGTAACCATGAGTTTGACTTAGACAATGCAACGCTTGCTAGCTTCCTCAATAAAGTGAATTTCCCTGTATTGGGTGCAAATATGGATGTAAGTGCAGATTCTGATCTAAATAATGCAAAAAATTTACACCCTTATGCATTATTTGCATTTGACGGAAATGAAAAGGAACGAGTGTCATTAAATAATCTACCTAGCGATAAGCATGTCGTCGCCGTCGTTGGTGTAGTACTTGAGGATATGCCATCTATTTCTCCTGAAGTAGGCGATGTTTCTTTTTCAGCAGAAGTGTCGACAACCCAAAAAGTGGTTAATGATTTAAAAGCCAAAGGTATTAACAAAATAATTCTACTTACACACCTAGGACTTGAACGCGATATTAACATTGCTAAAAATGTCAATGGTGTTGATGTTATTGTCGGAGGACACTCTCACACCTTCATGGGCGATTTCACCGAGCTAGGTTGGGCAAACAATCCTGAATATGCACAACTAGTGAGCAACCCTGATGGAGGAGTCACTTGTATCGTTCAAGCAGGGGAAAAAGCGCAAGCCATTGGTCATGCAAATGTTCAGTTTGACGAGCAAGGCAACATTGCAACGTGTAGCGGCGGTAACACCTTGTTAAGCTCTGATAAGTTCTACAATGATGCCACTCGCGAGGATGCTCTTGATACTGGCGATGAGTGGGCTGTGCAAGGCTTTATCGCAGCACATGATTTCATTGAAATTACTGATGAAGATGCTGACCTTCGTAGTCATATCGATGAGAACTACAAGCCCGAGTTAGAAGAAGCATACGGTGACATGATCACCTACGTACCACAAGAGCTAGTGCATGAACGTCGTCCGAATGATGGCGGGACGGATGAGCACGGTTCACAGGTCGCCCCTCTTGTTGGCGAAGGTTGGCTATACTGGGCGAATCAAAAGGATGTATTGGAGGCAACAGGCTTTTCTAAAGTAGATATTGCGCTTGTTGGTGCTGGTGGTGTCCGTAATTCGCTAGAGCAGGGTGACCTGCTTGAAGGCCACATTTCTCTTGAGCTGTTACCATTCTCGAACTACCTGTCGATAGTCGAGCTATCAGGTTCAGACATCAGAAATCTTATTGAATCAACGGTAACAACAAGTCTGAAAGATTCTGAACATATGGGCAAGTTCCCTTATGTTGCGGGTATGCGATACACGTTTGATGAAACGATCGCTGAAGAGTCGGGTGAGCTGAGCGTTTTCCAAGTTCAAACTTTCAGCAGTGATGGTGAGATCGAATGGGTGAATATCGACGATGATCAGAACTATGTAGTGACGACGACTAACTACAACGCCAATGGTAACGACAATTGGGATGCGATGTATGAAGCGCAAGCTAATTCAGCGAACCGCTATGACGTTGTCATTAAGAATGACACATCGGTAGAGGCATACAAAGTTGAGCGTGTAGAGAAAGATGGAGACAGCCTAAAAGCCATCTACACAGAATCTGCTCCAGATTGTGATAGTGAAGCACTGACATGTAACACGGATGCGTTGGCAGTTATAGAGTACTTTGACGCTGAGAAGGATGTGTTAGAAGCGCAGGATGAGCCACTTGTGACACTCAACTTGTTAGAGCGCGATTAACGGATACGTGAGTGAGAGTTTAGTTTAAGGCGGGCATTAGCTCGCCTTTTTTCTATCAAATATTAGTTGTTAACAAATTGTAATTAAGGGTGTATGGTGTTGAATGTGCCTCATTGCATATCTATTCAACTCAAGGAGAGAGTATGAACCTAGAAACCTGGCTACTGTATTTGATAGCAGTTTTGATTTTAACGGCCTCGCCTGGACCCAGCTCACTGTTGTGTATGACACGTGGTGTGACTGGTGGCATGAAAGTCGGGTTTGCAACGGCACTAGGAAGCTTAACGGCTATCACTGGAATACTCACGTTATCTTTCACCGGACTTGGGCTGATTATCGCCTCTTCAGAGTGGGTGTTTAGTTTAATTAAGTGGCTTGGTGCTGCTTATCTTGTTTACTTAGGTTTGAAGTCTATTACGAGCAAGCAACAAAGTTTCACCGACACTCATCCAATGAACTCACATTGTCAGGTCACCTTGTTTAGGCATTTCACGAGCGGCTTTATCGTTGGAGCGAGTAACCCGAAGGCGATTTTGTTTTTTACCGCTTTGTTCCCCCAGTTTATTGAACCTCAACATGACTTGTTCTTTCAGTACCTAACTTTCACGTCGACGTTCATGGTTATGGAGCTATCTTGGCTACTTATCTATGCCTATATGGGAGCGAAATCTTCAAAATGGATATTCGCTAAAGGGCGGGCAAAACTATTTAACAGGCTTACCGGTGGCGTCTTTATCGGTGCAGGTGCTTTACTGTCGACAGCATCACGCAGCTGAAATAGTGATGAGAGTCTCATAAATGGTTATAACTGTGACCTAAGGCAAATAAAGTTCCATTTTTATTGCAGCTGTCATAAAAATTTAATCTTCTTATGTATTGAGAACTTACGTAAAATTCATCATAGTGTAATTGAAGCGTAACAATAACAATATCTGAGGAGATGCCTATGCAACACCAAGAAATGATCCAACATTCCAACCTAGGAGTTATCAGCCGTACATGCTTATTTTCACTGGTCGCGATTGTTAGTACTTTTATCCTGATTTAGTGTTTTGACTTTGGGGGATGGCCTTTTTCATAAGGCATTCCTCTCCCCATCACCACTTCTCTTAATTTTCCAACTCTTCACCCTTCTATTCAATAGCGCTTTATCAAAAGCCCAATCTATGTGACTCTTTTAGACTCTTATGTTCAAGGAATGAGTAATGAGATCACAATTTAGTATCGGTATTTATATTTACGAAGACGCTGAAGTGCTCGATTTTGCAGGGCCTTTTGAAGTATTTAGTACGGCTAAACGACTCGCCGATAGTGATTGGCAGATTAACCTTATCGCGAATGAGAAAGGTCTTGTCGAGGCGAGAGGACACTTTCCAGTTTATAGCCACTATTCCATTAGCACTCACCCTAAGCTCGACTTATTGATGGTGGTCGGTGGTGACCACACAAAAGAGTTCCAGAACCCAGAAACAACTCAGTGGTTAAGAGAGCAAGATCAGATAACAGAAAGAACCGTTACTGTGTGTACTGGTGTGTTTTTTCTGGCGTCTGCTGGCCTTATTAACGGCAGACATGTCACAACGCATTGGGAAGATCAGCAAGAGCTACAATCACGCTTCCCGCTCATAAAAGTCGTTAGTGACTGTAGATATGTAACCGATGGAAAATACACTACCTCTGGCGGGATTTCTGCTGGGATAGATATGTCACTGGAGATTGTCGCTGAACTGTTTGGCAAAGAGCTGGCTATTAAGACGGCTGTTCAAATGGAATATCGTTGGGAAGAGTAAAAGAAGAGCCAGAGGTTATTCTGGCTCTTGAGAGTGTCTGTAAAGAGGTTAACTATGCGCCTTCAGAACAGACTTCTTGCTGAACTTTGGAAGGTGCCGGTTCATAGTGACTGTGCGTTAAACTGAAAGTACCTTGTCCCCCCGTCATTGCACGTAGTCGTGTTGCGTAGTCTTGTAATTCGGTCATTGGCGCTTTGGCAGTCAGTAACGAATACCCCATATTTGAAGTTTCGCTGCCTTCTATCAGACCGCGATGACTGGATAAATCCCCTGAGACATCACCAACGTATTCCAACGGAATGTTGACTTGCAGCTGGGCGATTGGCTCAAGTACGATGGGCCCTGCGTTCTCAATGGCGTTAATGAGTGCTTTTTTACCAGCGATGACAAACGCGATCTCTTTAGAATCGACGGAATGATATTTGCCATCGTAGACCGTGACTTCGATGTCATGGATTGGGTTGCCGGAAATCGCACCCTCAGCGACAGCTTGATAGATGCCTTTCTCCACGGCAGGGATCAGTGAGGTTGGTATTGCACCACCAACGACTTTATTGACGAACTGTACCCCCGCACCACGCTCAAGAGGCCGTACTTTGAGTTGAACCTCACCAAATTGTCCAGCACCACCACTTTGTTTTTTATGGCGATAATGCCCTTCGGCGGGGCGGGTAATGGTTTCAAAGTATTCAATGCTCGGCTGTGATGTTTTGACATTGAGTTTATACACATCTCGCATCTTCTCTAGCGCGATTTGCAAATGGAATTCACCTAGGCCACTGAGTATGGTTTCGTTGGTTCTGACGCGCAGCTCTAATTGTAGGGAAGGATCTTCGCTGACAATTTTATTGAGGACGTCCGATATTTTTTGCTCATCTCCCCGTTTTGTCGGCTGAATTCGAACCCCAGACATCGGGGTAGGCAGTGACATTGGGTGAAGCTTCACATCATCTTCATCGTGAGAATCATGAATAATTGAGTCAAAATCTAGGTCATCAATTTTCGCTAGTACGCAGTAGTCGCCGGGTAAGGCTTTTTGGATCTCTGAGCGCAGGCTTCCTTGTAGTTGGTATAGATGATTGACCTTGAATGTTTTGTTGGTATCTCCAACATACAGTTGACTGCCCGCGTGGATTTCTCCTTGAAATATTCGTATGTAGGCAAGTTTACCGAGATAGGGGTCGTTGCTGACTTTAAAGACGTGTGCAACGGTATGCTCAAGCGAATCACAGTTGATTGAGACGGGTTTGCCGTTTTTCTCCAATAGTGGCGGGTTGCCCTCGGATGGCATAGGCATTAATTGACTAAAGGTGTCGAGTAACAAAGATAGACCTGCATTGTTTTCACAAGAGGTAAAGCAGACTGGAATGAGATGACCAGAACGCAGTGCTTCTTCAAACGGATCATGGAGTTGCATTGGGGTAAGTTCAGAGCCTTGCTCTAAATAAAGCTCCATCAATTCTTCATCGACTTCGACGACTTGATCAATAAGCTGTTCATGAGCGTCAGTGACAGATTGTAGCAGGGGAGTTTTATCAAACTGAGGGCTGAAGTAGCAATCAACGACTTCATTGCTGCTAGCGGGCAAGTTAATGGGTAAGCAGCGTCCATGCAATAGTTGATTGATTTCCTCCAAAATAACTTCACACTTTTCAGGTGCGAGGTCGATTTTATTGACAATCACCATTTGGCATTTGTTCTGAGCTTTCGCAAATTCAAAAATTTGCTGAGTAATCTGACTTATTGGCGTTTGGACATCGATCACTAAAGCGGATGTTTCGACTGCCGGGAAGACGCTCAGGGCGCGGCCAATCAGTTCATTTTGTCCGGGGGTATCGATGAGGTTTATGCGATGCTTTTTCCAAGCGAGAGTGACAGGGGTGGCTTCAATACTGTGGTGATAATGGATGGATTGATCATCAAAATCAGTGACCGTGTCACCTTTTTCTACTTTGCCGAGATGATTTGTTGTTCCACTAAAGTGAAGTAGCTTTTCAACGAGGGTTGTTTTCCCGGTACCAGATTGACCAACGACAGCGATGTTTCTTATCAAGTTTGTAGGCATAGTTGCCTCCTTGCAAGGTTCGAGTAAGAGGAGAGTAGTCGTAGGCGGCGCTTGGCCGCTTGGTCGTCTTCCAGCTCATTTTTCGAAACCGTATTCGCAAGGTTGTTCTCAATTGTCGCCGTAATCTGGTGCGCAAAGAGAAAGGCATAAACCCTCGATAGTAGTGGGCGGTTAAAAAATAGTCTGCAACAATACCCTTAAAATTAGTGTGACTAATTTCAAGCTTAGTTAGATCGGGCAGAAGAGATGTAGAAAGTGTGACTTTGATAGTCGAACGGTGTGATTTATAGGTAATCTAAACGGTGAAACCCCAGAGGTGGTAAGTCTCTGGGGTTTCGAATTTTTCAGATATCTCGGTTGGTAAGTCCGATAATCTTTTATGCAAAAGGCTGGATTAAATCCGAGCTAATTCCTTGGTAGGGAATTAGATGCGGATGAAGTCCATGTGCTCAACTTTTGGCTTGAACGCGTGACGTTGAACGTCTTGTGGCTTAACCTTAACTTCTTCGCCGCCGATCACTAGAGTGATTGCTTCGTAGAATTCTGGCTTGTCCATTTGGTTGATCACGTCATCGTGGTTTAGAGCGATAGAAACAGGTGCTGCTTCACCACCGTAAACGATTGCTGGGAATTGGCCAGCGTGACGTAGGCGGCGGCTCGCACCTTTACCTAGTTCAGTACGTACTACTGCTTCGAATTTCATAGTATTTACTCTCAAATTAGTAAAATTAAGTTTCACGTCAACAATGCGACCTTGTTGTCGTAGTTTAACTTCCTCAGTAAGACATTACTGTGAAAGCGAGCGCGGATACTATCATTGAAAGTTGACCTGGGCAACAGAATTCAGTAATAAATTCGCTAATTTAGCTCATCTGCAAACACTTTATCACGTAGTGACCAAAAACGGCCTGATTTTCGAGCAATTACGAACTGTGGTGGTCGAAAGCGATGTTGATTGTCTGAGGCCTGTTTAGCCGTTAGGGCGTTGTATGGGTTATGTTTATCCGCTAAATGAGGGCGCACAAACTGTTTAGCAAATGTCTGTTTTTGCTTTTGAGTGTTTAGTGACCAAAACTCATGAACTTGGGCCTGATTTTCCCCTTGATAGGTGACTTTAAGGCTCGATTTTCCGGTCCGGTCTTTATGCACATTGAGTGTCATAGATAAACACTCGAAAACGAGTGCATCCTTAAGATCGAGTGCTTCTTTGAGTTTTTTGTCTGGGTCGACTAGTGTTGCATCACATTCGTGGCAGATGCGCGCGGCGATATCATTGTCAGCACCACATTCATTGCAATACTTTGCTCGAAAACGATAGCCACAGTGCTCACGCTCGCCTGTGTCATCGTCGGTAAAATAGCCTTGGCAGCGGCGGCCAAAGTGCTCTAATAGGAAGCCGTTGCTGTCGAGCTTACCCCAAAAGTTGTTGTTAAAGCCGCAAGCGGGGCAGGGAATGGTGATGATTTCACTGTCTGAGTCCGGCTTAGGGTCACCCACTTCCGGCTGGTAAAGGTCATAGCTATTACCGGCATAATCGAGTACTAAACATTCGGTCTTTCCTTCTGATAAACGCAGCCCACGCCCGACGATTTGTTGATATAAACTGACAGACTCAGTGGGTCGTAATATGGCAATCAAATCAACATGCGGTGCATCAAAACCTGTTGTTAACACAGACACGTTAACGAGATACTTGATTTCACGGTTTTTGAAGCGATTGATAATACTGTCACGTTCGGGTGTTGGCGTATCACCGATGACAATCGCCGCTTGCTGTTCAGGAAGCAGTGAGAAGATCTCTTGCGCATGACGTACCGTGGCCGCAAAGATCATGACACCGTGACGGTTTTGTGCCTGCTGAATGACCTGTTGAACAATCTGTGGTGTCGCTCTTTTGGAACGCTCGATGACCAGATCGAGTTCAGATTCTTTATAACGTCCGGTGGTTGCGGGTTTTAGTTGAGAGAAGTCATAGCTTAGCACCGGAGCATCAATCATTTGTGCAGGCGTGAGGAAGCCTTCATCGAGCAGATAGCGAATAGGTAACTCAAAAATACAATCTCGAAAGAAGCGAGCTTCATCGGTGCGAACTAACCCTCGAGTATGATACTGATAAATCCAACCCATACCGAGACGATAGGGTGTTGCGGTTAATCCCAGCACTTTGATTCCGGGGTTTAACTCTTTTAAGTGGGCGATCACCTTTTGGTAGCTACTGTCCTTGTTGTCGGGTACGCGGTGACACTCATCGATAACGAGCAGCGAGAACTGATGTTTAAAGTCGTGAAGGTTTCTCACCACCGATTGAACGGAAGCGAACACAACTTGTTCTTCCGTCTCCTTTCTGCCCAACCCAGCCGAGTAAATAGCACCTTTTAAACCATAGCCTTCATATTTAGCGTGGTTTTGCTCTACCAGCTCTTTGACGTGAGCCAGCACCAATACTTTACCTTTCGCTAATCTCGCTAACTCTGCGATAACGAGACTCTTGCCGGCACCTGTGGGGAGAACAATCACTGCGGGTGTCTGGTTTTTTCTGAAATAGTGGATAACGGCTTTGACTGAATCAGCTTGATAGGGGCGTAAAGTATACATTGAGCGCAGAGGTTAAAGATTTGAATTCGGATTATACACTCCACGTTTAATTAGTCTCTACATGAATTTAATTCACATCTGAATGAAAGCTTGGGTGATTTTGATTCAATGGCTAGATTGATAATCTACGCCTATCAAAACGAACTAATGAGGCGCGAATGAAACTCAAACTACTCATTACTGCACTGCTTGGCTTGGTCAATGTCAATTCTGCACAAGCCTGTTTAGCGGATGGTGGGGTAGATGGTGCGATATTCGCAACACCCCAAGGCACTTTTGAGGTGGCCGTTGCTTTTCATCACGCAGAACTGGATGGAATGATGACGCGTTCAAATCGTTCTAACTGGGCAACAGTACAGTACCTAATGCTGCAAAAAATGACAGACCAGTACGACGGTGAAACATTCGATATCACCCTATTTGATGCATCGGGTCAGCATTTTTATCGGCTGTTAGCTGATGGTGAGCGTATCGCCATCCGAGCTCACGAAGTGCCGAAAGACCAATATCAAGGTGTCGTTGTAACAGACATTGATGTGATTGTTTCTATGGTTCGGGGGCAAATTTCGTTCGAAATGGCACAAAAACTCGGTGTCATCGTGAACTCAGATCTATCGAGTGACTTCGAACACCTTATGACTGTCTCGTTTATTTAGATTTTACAACAACAATAATTTCCAGAGGTTTTATGAAACTTTCTACCCTAACAACGGCAGTCACTTTTGCGATTTCTGTGCCCGCTTTCGCGGCTGCGTCGCTCCCAACTTTTACCCCTGACCAAAAACCGGCGAGTCAACACACAGTCGAGTTTCAAAACGAACTGCGTGAAAGCCTGCCTTTTGCAGACAAAGAAGACTGGGAACTGGCTCGTAAAGGGTTTATCGCGCGCGTCAGTGATCTAGAGATTAGAGATGCGAACGGCAATGTGGTTTGGGAACTGGGTAGCTATGACTATCTGTTACAAGGTAAAGACTACGATTCCATCCATCCTTCGATGCAACGTCAGGCGGAGCTCAATATGGAACACGGTCTCTATGAGATCTTACCAGGGAAGGTTTATCAAGTTCGTGGCTATGATTTGGCTCAGGTAAGCTTTGTTCGCTCTGAAAATGGCTGGGTGGTCTTCGATCCATTAACGATTCCTGAAACGGCTGCGGCGGCCTATGAACTATTTAAGCAGCACGCTAAAGATGGTGATCTACCGATTAAAGGGGTGGTGTATTCCCATTCACACGGTGACCACTTTGGTGGGGTGAAAGGCATCGTATCACAAGATCAAGTGGATAATGGTGAGGTTGAGATATTAGCTCCTCGCGCTTTCTCTGACTTTGCTATCTCTGAAAATGTTCTAGCGGGTAATGTCATGGCTCGTCGTGTAGTTTTCCAATACGGCAATACCTTAGCCAAGAGCCCTAAAGGCCAGGTTGATGCGGCTATTGGTAAAGGTGTTGCAAATGGCGGCTTGTCTTTGATTCTACCTACTCACCAAGTAGAAGAGGACATTGAAACGCTGACCGTTGATGGCTTGGAAATGGTTTTCCAAAATGCACCGGATACAGAAGCGCCATCAGAGATGAACACTTATATCCCAGCATACAAAGCATACTGGGGTGCAGAGACGACGGTAGCGGGTCTTCATAACGTTTATACACTGCGTGGCGCATTTGTTCGCGACACATTGCAATGGGCAGATTCTATTAACGAAGCGCTATACCTGTTCGGTGGTGAAGCTGAGTTACTCTTCGCTTCTCATGGTTGGCCACGTTGGGGTAATGACAATATCCAAGACTACTTGCGTGGACAGCGTGATATGTACGGCTACCTGCATGATGAAACGCTGCGCCTCATCAACCACGGTGTGAGCATTACTGACATTCAAGATGAGTTCTTTGTTCCAAAGCCTCTTGCTGACCAATGGTATACACGCGGCTATCACGGCTCATACCACCGCAACGCAAAAGCGGTTGCGAACAAATACATTGGTTACTTTGATATGAACCCAGCAACCCTGCTTCACTTAAACTCGGTTGATCAAGCAACAAAGTACACTCAAATGATGGGTGAGGACACGATCATCGCCGAAGGTAAGAAAGCGTTTGAAAATGGTGAGTATCGCTGGTGTGCAACTGTCGTCAATAACGTTGTTTTTGCTAACCCTGAAAACATGCAAGCGCGCTACCTGCAAGCAGACTGTTTTGAGCAGTTGGGTTTTCAGTCAGAATCATCGGGAGAGAGAAACGTGTTTCTTGCGGGTGCATCAGAGCTGCGTAATGGTGTCGTCGAAGTCCAATCGACTAAAGCTGTAACACCTGACTTAATTCAAGCAATGCCAACGCGTGATTTCTTGAATTTCATGGCGGTACGATTCAACGGACCGAAAGCGGCATTAGATAGCTTTAACATGAACGCAAATCTTGTTATTCCGGACGAAGATGCAAAGTATGCGATCGAAGCAAGTAACGGCCGCATGAGCAACATTGAAGGGTTTGATGTACCTAATGCTGATTTCACCCTGACTGTGAATCGTTCAGACATCACCTTGATGCTACTTCAACAAACAACGCTTCAAGAGCTGCTGAAAAGCGGCAAGGCGAAAGTAGAGGGTGACCTGTCTAAGATGTCAGCTCTGACAGCTTACTTAGATGACTTTGAGTTCTGGTTCAAGATGGCACTGCCACAAGACCACAGTGGATACAGTTTTGGTAAGTCGGCAACTGGTGTGTCACCAATCAACCGATAAGATTTCCGATAGTTAAGTTGTAAAACTTGTCTTTGCCCTTGCTTTGCAAGGGCTTTTTTTGTTCTATGGACTGAACAGTATGTTATTGAGAATGACGATATGCCCAAAACCAATCACTTTGATCTCAATCTGCTACGTGTGTTCTTGAATGTTTACAAAACGGGTTCTTATTCCATGAGCGCCGAGGAACTAGATTTAACGCCTTCAGCGGTCAGTCACGCAATTAAGCGTCTGAATAATCAATTGGGAGAAACACTGTTTCAACGTAAAAACGTTGGCGTTGAAGCGACATTTGTCGCGCATGATCTGTTTAAGCAGGTGGCCCCAGCATTCGAAACAATAGAGATGAGTATCCTTGGTTACGAGAAGTTCTCGTCGGAAGAGACCAATCGCTCATTTAAGGTATTCGTCCCTGATATTTTCATTGCGGATATGATTACCAAGTTGGAGGCGGTAAATACAAGCAATGCGGATATTATATGCGTTGCCTTACCACCCAATGAAGAGCAGATTTACGATGCGCTACTCACAGGTGAAGTGGATCTTGTTGTTGATTATATCCCGCCGTCTCTTGGCGGTGTCGCTTCTAAACTGGTGACACATGAGGACATATGCTGTGTCGTGAACAAGCAACATCCGAGGGTAGGAGACTCAATCAGCTATTCTCAATATTTCTCAGAGGCACATGCTAAGTTAAACCTGAGAAGATTTGACAACCGCGCTGCTGAGACACTAGCAAAGGAACCTTTGCCTGAACGTAGAACGCACAGTGAGCACAACTCGCTATATTCAATGCTTTATACCGTGGCGCACAGTGAAGCATTGGGCCTCAGTCCGACTCGACTAGCCCGAGAATTTGAATCGAACCTCAATATTCGTCTGTTAGAGATACCTTTCGAGATCAATAAAATAGAGGTTTGGGTGTGCTGGCCGAAAAAGCTAGAAAATAATCAGGCGAATCATTGGCTTCGCTCAATCGTTGTTCAATCGCTATTAAATTAGGCCAATTAATGTCAATTAACGCCATTGGCCTCGCAGTATAGAGATTTCTCTGTATACTGCGCTGCATAGAAATGTTAGTGAGGTCGATATGCGTTTAGATAAATATCTGTGTGATGCCTTAGGTGCAACCCGCAAAGAAGCAACCAAAATCATCAAAAGTGGTGAAGTCACCGTCGACGGTGAGGTGCAAAAAAGTGGTTCATACAAAGTCTCTGAAGAGGGGCAAGTTGCTTGGCAAGATAGACCAATCGCTAAACCGGGCCCTCGCTACATTATGCTTTATAAACCCGATGGTTTTGTTTGTTCACATGAAGATGGTTTCAACCATACGGCATTTGTCCTTCTTGATGAGCCAAAGATGGAAAGCTTGCACTTTGCGGGACGTCTTGATGTAGACACAACTGGCTTGGTTTTGATTACCGACGATGGTCAATGGTCACATCGAATCACCTCTCCAAAGCATAAGTGTGAGAAGGTGTATCGTGTGTGGCTTGCCGACGCGATTGGCGATGATTATGCAGAGAAAGTGGCTCAGGGCATTGAACTGCGTAATGAAACTGCACCGACAGCGCCAGCTAAGATGGAAATCGTAAACTACGCAGAGAACGAGTTGTTGTTGACCATTTCAGAGGGGAAATACCACCAAGTTAAACGCATGTTTGCCGCGCTTGGTAATAAAGTCGAACAACTCCATCGTGAAAAAATCGGCCAGATCGAGCTCGATGAATCACTAGAGCCAGGTGATTACCGCTTCCTTACTCAACTAGAAATTGACTCTATCTGGAATAAATAACGACTAATGACATCCTCAAATCATTCCTCAAGCTCGGCAGCGGAGAACCCATCACTTAATTTTGTGCTGTTTATGGTGTTGGGTGCTATAGGTGCGTTGACACCTCTAGCCATTGATATGTACCTGCCGGCCATGCCGGATATTGCGCGTGACCTCAATGTAACGCCGGGTGAAGTACAAATCACCCTTACGATGTACACCGCCGGCTTTGCGATTGGCCAGCTGATTCATGGCCCGATATCTGACAGCTATGGTCGTCGCCCGGTGCTTATTGGCGGCACTCTATTCTTTATGCTTGCTGCCATCATCAGTGCAACGGTGTCGGACATTGATTCACTGACTTATGTCAGAGCCGCGCAAGGTTTCGCAGGTGCAGCAGCGGCTGTCATTATTCAAGCGGTTGTCCGTGACATGTTTGAGCGTGAAGACTTTGCTCGCGCGATGTCATTTGTCACGCTTGTTATCACGATTGCTCCGTTAATCGCCCCAATGATCGGGGGTTACATTGCAGTATGGGTTGGCTGGCGCGGGATTTTCTGGGTCTTAGCGGCGTTTTCGATGCTAGTGATTGCGTTAGTCATGTTCCGTATCCCTGAAACGCTGCCAGTAGAAAACCGCAGTCCTCTGCGAATGGGCACCACACTGCGTAACTACTTTAAGCTTCTGCTTAACCCGGTTGCGATTGGCCTTATGTTCTGTGGCGCGTTCTCTTTTTCGGGCATGTTTGCCTTCTTAACCGCAGGCTCGTTTGTCTACATTGATATCTATGGCGTTGAACCCCAGCATTTTGGTTACTTGTTTGGACTCAACATTGTCGCCATGATAATCATGACAAGTCTTAATGGTCGCTTTGTTAAGCGCGTTGGCTCTCACAACATGCTACGTTTTGCATTGTGTGTTCAATTACTCGCAGGTTTAGGTCTCTTTATTGCTTGGTTCCTTGACTTGGGTCTGTGGGGGATTGTGCCATTTGTTGTCCTATTTATCGGAACGCTTTCTACCATAGGTAGTAATACCATGGGGCTACTATTGAGCGGCTATCCAAATATGGCGGGCACCGCAGCTTCGCTAGCGGGGACACTGCGTTTTGGTTTGGGCTCCGTGATCGGTGTTATTGTTGCTAGCCTACCGGGTGATAAAGCGTGGCCAATGCTTCTGATGATGGCTATCTGTTCAGTTCTGTCGGCTACTTTTTATATTACTCTCTCTAGAAAGGCTTAATTTATGTCTCTTTATAGTCAAGATATCCAAGATGTTGTTAACAGTGCTCTAGAGGAGCTAGCAGAACTGCATCGTCAAGGGAAAGCAGTCAACGCTCCAGTGGCAAACAACCTTTTTTTGGTACGCTGGGTCACCAAAGCGCTCAAGCAGCAACGATTTGGCCGAGTAGTCAGTCAAGATTTGACGCGCTGGCAAAAAGCCGGTCGCTCAAAAGGCAATGATGCGGCATTAGAGTTCTTGTTTAAGCGTATTTCTGCCTACTACGCGAAATTCTTTCAAGAGAACGCGGCAGGTGATCCAGTTACCGATGCGATGATTGAGAAGTTTCTTGATCAAATGATTGCCGAAAATTGGGACGTATCAACGGCAGAGCCACTGGTTAATGCTGGTAAGGTTCAGTTCTTTAGTGAGGGTTTAAACTCACTGGCACTGTGTTCAAATCAATGTGACGATTGTTTTGATGGTGAGCTCATGGTGAAGCCAATGAGCTGGTTTGTGCGCGGCAACCACGCACAGTTTGTTGAAATGGCGATGAACGCAGGGTTTATGGTGCATAAAGTGACCGACTATAAATCCAACGTCAAATACCACGGTGAATACCTTGTTTTCCCAAATAACCAAGGGGATCGTCTGGCGGAAATTCCTCTGAATTTCAAAGCGGACTAAATCAGGTCATTGTGTATCAAGAGCCATAGCTTTTTTAGCGATGGCTCTTACCATTCCTCTAAAGATGAAGAGGTGTGCAGGCATCATGGCAAACCAGTAGAGTAGGCCAGCAAAGCCTTTAGGATGCCACCAAGCGGTTATTGATATTTGCCTTTCCTCTCCAAAATCTTCCAGCTGTACCTCTAATCGGCCCAACCCTGGCCCTTTCATTCCAAAAAGTAGAGATAAGAACTTCGGGGCTTCTACTCGAATAACCTTCCAAGAATCAATATGATCACCGACTTTGAGCTCAGGACCATCAGGCTCGCGGCGAATAGGGCGGCCGCCACCAAAAAGGATATCTAGCCACTCTCTTAGGCGCCAAAGCGGATTCGCGAAAAAATAGCCCTCTTTTCGACTGCCTAACTGCTTTGCAATATTCCACAATGAGGCAAGCGAAGCGCTGGTCTTAAAGGTTGCCCCCGCTTGCTTTGGGTAGTAACCGTATCCGGGTTGCCAACGTTTAAGGGCAGTTGGGTCATAGCCCCAAACGTTTGAGCGAAGGAACTCACCGTCTTGGCTAATTGATTGCTCGACAGCTTGTTGAAAAGGGATCAAATCTTGCGGGTATTTCGCTTTTATGACTTGGTCATTGGCAACGAAATCATGTTCTAACCCTGCAAGCAACGCACGCCCTACTGCAGCTGGAACAGAAGTAACGGTACCCAACCACTGTGATGCTAATCTCGGTGTCAACATCGGTGTCGTCCAGATCTTAAAGGGCCTTTGATTGGCCTCACAAATGATCTGAAACTGTTCACGATAAGTGAGAGAGTGAGGTCCGCCCACTTCGTAGATAACACTCTCTTGAGGGTGTTCCTGAACGACCGACATTAAGTAGAAGTTGAGATTTTCCAACGCAATCGGGTTAGCTTTTGAATCGACAGAAGTTGGCGTTACCAGCATTGGAAGATTCATGACAAAATCACGCATGATTTCATAAGCGGCTGAGCCTGGGCCAATGATGACACCTGCGCGCAACTCTGTGATAGGCACTTTTGATTGGCGCAATATGGCTCCCGTTTCACGCCTTGCCTTTAGGTGTTCTGAGTCAGCGGTCTGTGGTTGTATCGCGCTGAGGTAAATAACGTGTTCAACATTACTGTGATTAAGAGCGTTTTTGACATTTACAGCCAGCGAGAGTTCGTAGTCGACAAAGTCATAGCCGTGTGCCATACCATGGACGAGAAAAAACACGATGTCATGCTGTGCTATCAATCCTTGCGTTTCTTCAGCATCTGCAAGGTCGAGATAAACCAGTGATAGGTTGGGTGCGGGTTCCACACGTGCTTTTAGGTATTCCAGTTGACGAGCTGCACCTGTGACCTTGTAACCTCTACTAGCCAGGATAGGGAGAAGTTGTGATCCGATATAACCCGAGGCGCCTAACACGAGAACTTTTTTCATTGATGGTCACTCCTTAGACCTAACTATCTTTCGTCAATAACTCTCTGTCATCAATAACAAAATATCGTAATCAATGTTCAAAAAGAAATGATTCACTTACCAGCGATTTCGGGCGTATACTTTGCGTATACCGAACTAATGATTCGTCTCTCCCCCCTTAACCATTTTGTTCTCAGAGTGAGGTAGTGTGTCTACATACGCTTTAGTGTTACGCCATCTTGATAAAGACTTTTTACGCAAACTGATTGCGATTGCGTTACCTATCACATTGCAAAATATCATGTTTTCTAGTCGAAGCTTAGTCGATGTCATGATGTTGGGGCAACTGGGAGAGTACGAAATTGCAGCAGTAGGCATCGCCGCACGAGCGACATTTGTTTCTACGATCATGCTGGTGGGGGTTACAACAGGGGGCGCACTGCTTACGGCTCAGTATTGGGGCAGTGGTAATAGGGAAGGTGTGAGACAAAGTACCGCATTAACCTGGTTAGTTTCGATGGCATTTGCTGCGGTGACTGTCGCGATATTCATCCTGTTTCCTCACCAAATTATGGCGGTCACGACAGACTCACAACAAGTGATAGAGTTGGGAGCTCAGTATCTTATTATCACTTCGGTAACCATGTTTGTGGTGGCTTGTGGTGCGAGTATGGCGGTGGGTTTACGAGCCGTACACAAACCGGGTTTGAGTACCTTGTTCAGTGGCGTGGGCATTGTCGCGAATATCTTTTTTAGCTGGGTTCTGATTTTCGGTAATTTAGGCTTCCCTAAATTGGGTATTGTGGGTGCTGCAGTGGCAACTGTTATCAGTGGTTTCATAGAGATCGCGTGCTTATACGGTTACCTCTATGGGAAAAAGCACCTATTGGCCTTTGGGCGTGAAGATATTATTGCGGTGATAAACAAAGAGAAGGTGACTAAGTTTCTTTCTCTTTCTCTACCCACCACATTCAACTTCTTGGCGTGGTCGGGAGGCCTTTTCGCTTATCAAGCTATTATGGGCCAGACAGGGGTTCAAGGTTTGGCGGCATTAGCTGTGATGACGCCGATTGAGTCTATGTCTTTGGCTTTGATGATTGGCTTATCTACTTCTGGTGCGGTACTGGTTGGTAATCAACTGGGCGCCAAAAAATTTGATGACGTGTACTATCAAGCGATAGGTATTACGGTCATCAACGTCTCTGTGTCGTTATTGGTTGCATTAGCGGTCTATTTGCTCAGAGTGCCAATCTTGGATGCATTCAGCGCTTTAACTCCTGATACACGAGCCTTGTCTGATAAATTCATGATTATAATGTGTATCGGCATTTTTGTTCGTTCCGTTCCTATGATGGCGATTAATGGGATTTTGCGAGCGGGTGGTGACGTTAAATTTTGCCTATATCAAGATCTCGTTGCTCAGTGGCTTATTGGTATTCCTTGCGCAGCCCTCGCTGCGGCGCTGCTTGGCTGGCCGCCTGAGTGGGTATACTTGTTGTTTTTGCTTGAAGAAGTGGTTAAGTGGATAGGGTCGATACCTAGAATCAAAAGCCGCAAATGGATTAAAAACCTGCTTTAAGGCACATGTACTACGAAGTGATGGTGTTTCTGAATGATCGTGCTAACTTTAATCAACTCGGTAAATCAATCATTTGCGGTGTACTACGTGCTTTGACATTTAAGGTTGAGCATTTTGTGATCTAGTGTGCAAAATGCTTCCTAGTTGATGGATTTTAGTGTAGATTCTCACTCCGAAGAAAAGTCATCACACGAGCGGTTTAATGTTACAACTGACCAACTTAAGCAAAGGATATGTCGATGGGGGAGAATTTTACCCTGTCCTGCAAGGAGCAGAATTGACGTTGGCTCAAGGTGAGCAGATGGCTTTGATGGGTGAGAGTGGTTCAGGTAAAAGTACGTTACTCAACTTAATCGCTGGCTTGGACACTGTCGATGACGGACAAGTCATATTCCCCAATTTCAATATGCATGATGCGCAAGAGCATCAACGAACCGCATACCGCCGTAACAACATCGGCCTTATCTTCCAGCAATACAATCTCCTCCCTACACTAAATATCGCTGACAACATTCGCTTCTGTCGACAGTTAAAGGGCTTACCCGAAGACCAGGGGCTGTGGCGCCAGATTCTATCTGTCCTGGACCTTATGCCTTTATTAGGGCGTTATCCAGAAGAAATTTCAGGCGGTCAGCAACAACGAGCAGCCATTGCCCGCGCTCTCTATTTAGAGCCAAAGGTGCTCCTAGCTGATGAGCCAACAGGTAGCCTAGATGAGCGCAACGCGGAAGCCGTCATGCGTTTGTTAACAAACTTGACTCGTGATTTAGAGTGTACTTTGTTGCTGGTTACACACAGTGAGAAAGTCGCGAACCATCTTTCAGGGCGTGTACGTTTGCAGGGAGGACAGCTGCATGTCATGGCCCGTAGTTAAGGCACTACTCGGTCACTATCATCGTCACCCTTTCCAAGTTATTCTCGTCGCACTTGGTCTTATTCTTGGGGTATCGCTGCTAGTCGGTGTCACAGCTATCAACAACCACGCTCGTGAGAGTTATGAGAATGGCGATCAGCTATTTTCTAGTCCTATTCCTTACCTGATTCGCACAACTGAACCGAATGGCATTCTGCCTAAGTCACTTTATTCAGAGCTACGTGATGAAGCCTTCGAGCAATGCACGCCATTTGACGTTGTAAGCTTGCGTTCCGCTGAAGGTGAAGAGCTGAATATAGTTGGCGTTGACCCATTATTTATGAAGCGTTTTAATCAGCGCTTTGAGATTGCCGAAGCCCCTCATCTTCCGAGGGCAACACACCCATTTCCAATTCTCGTTAGCAACGATTTTGCTGACTTCATGAACTGGAGCTCAGGGTCGTTGGTCAGAATGGACGATGATACCTTCATTGGCCCAGTGATTATCGACACAGAAGAAGTCTTAAACAGTTCGCAAATCGTTGCTGATATCGAACTGCTTAGAGGTCTACAACGCAATAGTGATTTGACCTTGATTGGATGCGGTGAGATGTCGGTCGATAAACTCACCATCCTCAAAGCGCGACTACCTGATGGCGTTATGTTGACACGTAACTCACGTGCAGAGCTAGAATCTATCACTCAAGCTTTCCATATGAACTTGAAAGCGTTAGGCATGCTGTCATTTCTGGTCGGCTTGTTTATCTTCTATCAAGCAATTTCATTATCCATGATTCAGCGACAAACATTAGTTGGCTCGCTGCGTCAACTAGGTGTATCGAACCTACAGCTCGCGCAGGCGATGTTAATTGAATTGTCTGTACTGGTTACTGTTTGCTGGGTGGTTGGTAATGGCTTCGGTTTGATTCTGGCAAATCAGTTGATACCGTCGGTGTCTTCAGGCCTAGGTTACTTGTATGGGGCGAGTATGAGCCTAACGGTAAGTTGGTCATGGAATATCGGCTTATACAGCTTAGTATTAACAGGAATTGGAGCAACGCTTGCGTGTGCATGGCCGCTGGTACGCTTATTACGTTCCCAGCCAATACGTTTAACGTCGAAGCTGTCACTTGTTAGATTCGCAGGGCGTGAGTTTACATTGCAAGCTGCGTTGTCGTGTATTTTTACCGTTGCTGCTATCGCCATTTTCCAAGCTCCAGACTCTTATGAGTCGGGCTTCGCCATTATTACGCTAATGCTTCTCAGCGTCGCAATGTTTACGCCATTTTTACTTTGGCACTTATTCCAAAGCTTCTCATTTAGCTTGCGCTGGGTGAAAGTTCGCTGGTTCTTTGCAGATGCGGCTGCCAGTATGGGTTATCGAGGCGTGGCGACAATGGCCTTTATGCTGTCAATGGCAGCGAATATTGGTGTAGAAACGCTTGTTGGTAGTTTCAGACATACAACCGACGAGTGGCTAACGCAAAAATTGGCGTCCGACGTTTATGTATATCCATACGCCAAAACTGCTCCAACATTAAGTCGTTGGCTTAAAGCGCAGCCTGAAGTGGATGAAGTCTGGTGGCGTTGGGAGCGTGATGTCGCTACTGACTTAGGTCAGGCTCAAGTGGTGAGTACGGGTACGTCTCAAGGTGAACATGACGCACTCGCCGTGAAGTTGGGCATTCCAAAATATTGGCAAAATCTTCACTACTCTCGTGGTGTGATGGTCAGTGAGTCAATGTCGCTCAAGCTAAATATTCGACCAGGAGATTACATCAACCTTGGTGCTGAATTTGGTGATGGGTGGCTGGTTACTGGCGTCTACTATGATTATGGCAATCCATTCAATCAAGTCGTGATGTCCCACCGAAACTGGTTAGCGGCTTACGAAGGGCAGGGTAATATTACGCTGGGCGTAAACCTGACCGATACCGGTGACAAGCGAGAGTTAAAACGTCGTTTGATCCAAAACTTTGACTTGGGTGGCGATAGAATCGTCAACAACAAGACAATTCATATGCAGGCCTTGACCGCATTTGACCGAACGTTTGTTATTGCAGACACCTTAGGTAACATCACATTGATTATCGCCATCGTCGGTATTTTCTTTGCAACCCTAGCAGGGGAGTCTTCCCGTCAGAAGCAGTTCTCTCTGCTACGCTGCTTTGGTATTTCTGGCAAAGAGCTGGTCTTTGTGGGTGGCTTGCAGCTATTGGTGTTTGGGCTAATCTCAATCCTGATCGCAGTTCCACTTGGCTTAACGCTTGCGCAGTTGGTGGTTGATATTATTATTCGACAATCATTTGGCTGGACGTTACAACTTCATTTTGAGCCGGAGATTTATCTCCATACTATTGGGCTCGCTTTGGTCGCGTTGGTGATTGCGGGAGTACTTCCCGTTGCTCGATTATTGCGCCAAACACCAATGCAATCTCTGAGAGATTCTCTTTAATGAAATTATCCAATATAAAATTGTAATCAAATGTAACAGTGCGACAACATTTGTAACTTTGCTTTCCATAGCGAGCTACACTCTACTCTGGTGTTTTTCACCAGTTTAGGGGTTTTTCGTTAGTCTAATTCACTCAAGTGAAAAGACTTTTTATAACAAGGAATGCAAAGATTATGGTAAAGGTATTACGTAATTTTGTGAAGTCCGAGTCATCTGGTGGTGTGCTACTAGTAATAGCAACTATCGCAGCGATGACCTTGGCAAATAGTTCTTTTAGTGATATTTATCACGCTTTTCTCCACAGCTACTTTCTCGGTATGCCGATCAGTCACTGGATCAATGATGGCTTAATGGCGATATTTTTCCTTCTGATTGGTTTAGAGGTAAAGCGCGAACTTTTACAAGGTGCGCTTAAAACCAAAGAAATGGCGCTGTTTCCAGCAATCGCTGCTCTAGGTGGCATGGTAGTTCCCGCTCTTATCTACGTCCTTTTTAACTACCAGAATCCTGAAGCATTGGCAGGATGGGCAATCCCGGCAGCAACCGATATCGCTTTTGCGCTAGGAGTAATGGCACTACTTGGAGATAGAGTACCCGTCAATCTAAAGGTGTTCTTGCTTGCTTTGGCAATCATTGATGACTTGGGAGCGATCGTTATTATTGCTCTTTTCTATACGAGTGATCTTTCTACCATCGCCTTACTTGCCGCAGTGGCCTCGACGTGTTTGCTTTTTTACATGAATATGCAAAAAGTACACTCTTTGGCTGCGTATATGGTAGTAGGGTTGATTTTGTGGGCTGCGGTAATGGCTTCTGGTATACATGCGACGATAGCCGGTGTTCTAGTTGGTTTTGCAATTCCACTTCGTTTGAAGAAAGAAGACTACACCAAGCCATTGGCGCCACTCGAGGTTTTAGAGCACAAATTGAACCCTTACGTGGTGTTTATCATTTTGCCTCTATTTGCTTTAACTAATGCTGGTATCACGCTAACAGATGTCTCTATGGCAGGCATGACGTCAATGGTTCCTATGGGAATAGCGATGGGCCTGTTAATAGGTAAGCCCATAGGCATTACCACTTTCTGTTGGTTAGCGATAAAGTTCGGTGTGGCTAAACTCCCTGCGGGTACCAATTTTGGTCAAGTCATCGCTGTGTCTGTTCTGTGTGGTATTGGCTTTACCATGTCGATATTCATCTCCTCACTTGCTTTCACGGGTGAGACACTAACGTTCGAGACTTATGCAAGGCTCGGCATTTTGATGGGCTCGAGCCTTTCAGCAGTCACTGGCTTTACCATTTTGTGGTGGGCACTGAGACCAAACACTCAAGCAGTCCTTCAGGATTAAGGCAGTGATGCTAACAAGTACATAATTACACTCAATATCGATTCAAAAGCTATAACTTCATGTTATAGCTTTTTTTTTAATATTTATTCTGATTATTTCGAGTTACACTGATTTGTAAACGAAATGTTGTTGAATATAATAATTGCGTTGTTTTCGGTCATTAATGTAGGTTTTATCGAGGTGTTACCTCATAACAAGCGAATATCTTTATTGGTGTGATCAACCTAAAATTTGACCTACGTCAACCTATTAACTTAGGTCAGACAAATAACAATAAAGTAGTGTTAACTACAGTAACAATTATCGGACAAGGTAAAGGAAAATCGAGGACTGATTTTCTTGGTTATTTTGAGGAAAAACCTTCTTCGCTTTGCGAGAGGGTAAATGGAGGCTTTCATTAATGCTGTTTGCAGTTCTGTCAGGATTTATTCTGGCGGGCTTCGTCCCTTGGCTTTTTAAGCAGTTTGGGGAACGAACCAGTAAGTTGCTTGCAATTTTACCAGCAACACTTTTTGTCTATTTTACAAATTACCTTCCTGTAGTCACAGGGCAGGGACCGCAACTCATCAGCTACGACTGGGTACCATCGTTGGGTATCAGTTTGGATTTTTGGCTTGATGGTTTGAGTCTTATGTTCGCTCTGCTGATTTCGGGAATCGGTTTCTTTGTAATCATCTACGCGGGTAGCTATTTAGCCCATAAACCTGATCAACGTAAGTTGCTCACCTACCTGATGGCGTTCATGGGCGCGATGCTTGGAGTGGTGCTTTCAAACAACTTGATCGCAATGTTCGTTTTCTGGGAGTTGACCAGTATTACGTCTTACATGCTGATTGGTTACTACCACGAAAAAGAATCTTCTCGTAAATCAGCCCTTCAAGGTCTGTTTGTTACCGTTGGTGGTGGTCTAGCACTGCTTGCGGGTATCATCATGCTCGGTATGATGGCAGGTACTTATGAGATCAGTGAAATTCTATCTCAAGGTACAAGCCTGCAGTCTCACGCTCTATTTACAGTGATGATGCTGGCAGTGTTGGGCGGAACGTTCACTAAGTCTGCTCAATTCCCATTCCACTTTTGGTTGCCAAACGCAATGGCAGCGCCAACCCCTGTCAGTTCATACCTCCACTCTGCGACGATGGTAAAAGCGGGTGTCTATTTGATGGCTCGTCTACAACCGACAATGGCGGGTAACGATACATGGACGATGCTACTGTCAGGTATCGGTGCGATCACCATGTTGTTGGGCGCAGCGATGGCGGTAACAAGCACCGATCTCAAGAAGATCTTGGCTTATTCAACCATTATGGCATTGGGCACATTGACCATGCTCATTGGTATTGGTACCGAAGCTGCACTGGTTGCTGCAATGGTGTTCCTTCTTGGTCATGCTCTGTATAAAGGTGCTTTGTTCATGGCTGCGGGTACCATTGACCATGAAACGGGGACAAAAGATGTTCGCGAACTCGGTGGTTTACGCAAGGCAATGCCGTATACAGCCGCATTCATGTCTCTAGCAGCATTAGCGCTGGCGGGTGTACCACCCCTGTTTGGCTTCATCGGTAAAGAGATGATGCTTGAGGGTGTGTTGTCGAGCCCATGGGCTGCTATGTTGGCGTTTATGGCGTTACTCACATCGATCTTCATTGTGGCTTGTGCTGGGTTGTTAGTTATTAAGCCTTTCTGGGGTGAGAAAAAATCGACACCTAAAGCGGCTCACGAAGCACCAATGGGCCTACGCCTTGGCTTCACAGTGTTGTCTGTCATCGGTTTGATTTTTGGTTTACTACCAAGCCTAGTTTCGCCACTAGTGACATCGGCAGCGAATGCTGTATCTGGTCACGAAGTATCGGATATTGATTTGGCGCTGTGGCATGGCTTCAACGTTCCTTTGATGATGAGTTTGCTTGCATTGGGTCTAGGCTATTTGTTGTTTAAGAACTGGGACCGCTTGGGACCGAAGGCTTCAAAAGTGCAACCGATGCTGAAGTATGGCCCAGAAAGTGGCTACTTTATCTTCATGGATAACATGCTTAAGTTTGCCAAGTGGAGTACGGCGAAGCTACAAAATGGCTATATGTCGAACTATATCTTGACGATCTTCTTGACGACTATCGCTTTAGTCGGTTACACGCTGTTCACCAAAGTGGGTATTCATTGGGATCTTGATTTCTCCGATGTAACTATAAAAGACCTTGCTGTATCGATTCTGATCGTTGCTGTGATCACCTATGCATGTGTGACCTCTGTTCGTTTAAGCTCGGTTGCCGCTATCGGTGCACTCGGTTTTGCGATGGCGATGATCTACGTCTTCTTCAGTGCACCAGACCTTGCAATCACACAGGTTCTAATAGAAACACTGACTGTGATTATGCTGGTACTGGTTCTGTTTAAACTGCCGAAGTTCCAGAAGCTTTCGAGCTCAGATGTACGCTGGCGTGACACGGTTGTTGCTTTATTATTCGGTGCAATGATGGCGACTTTGCTAATGACGGTCGTACATTTCTCAATGCCTGGCGGTATCAGCAGTTACCTCATTGAAAACAGCTATCCAATTGCGAAAGGTCGCAATATTGTTAACGTGATTCTTGTTGATTACCGAGCGCTAGATACTCTTGGTGAGATCTTCGTATTGGCGTTGGCGGCTATTGGTGTGACAGCCATGCTTAGAACGAAGAAGGATTAGTCATGAATAATACGAGTACTTCTCTTATTTTGCAGGTTGTCGCGCGTTTTCTATTGCCGATGCTTCTGCTGTTCTCTGTGTTTTTGCTTCTTCGTGGCCACGATGAGCCGGGTGGTGGTTTCATCGCTGGTCTTGTGGCATCAGTCGCATTCGCACTTCACTTGTTTGCGTTTGATGCAACTCAAACCCGCAAACTGATTGGTATTGATAGTACCTATTTGATGGGTGGTGGTCTTATTATCGCCACACTCAGTGGTTTTGTCGGTGTCATCAAGTCAGGCAGCACGTTTGCTACCGCAGTTTGGTGGTATGTGCATGTTCCTGGGTTAGGTGAGCTGAAAATTAGTACACCACTTATCTTTGATATCGGTGTCTATCTGGTTGTTATCGGTATGGTAACAACGCTGTTGTTCTCTCTCGCTCAGTTGGAGGAAGATTAACATGACTACATTATTTGCTTTTGTGATTGGTGCGCTTTACGCCGCTGCTCTCTATATGATGTTACGCCGTAGCGTTGTTAAACTGGTTATCGGTCTGATTATCTTATCAAACGCAACCAATCTACTTATCTTCACTGGTGGTGGTTTGGTGCGTGGCGCGCCTCCTCTCATTCAAGAGGGGCTGTATGCACCGATCGGTCAGATTGCTGATCCATTGCCTCAAGCACTGATTCTAACTGCAATCGTAATCAGTTTCGGTGTTTTAGCTTTTGCCGTGGTGTTAATCAAACGTGCCTACAAGGTGATAGGTGCTGACGATATGAACGAAATGAAGAGTACAGATTCACAACTATGATGTTATTAATGCCAGTACTGATCCCGATGCTAGCTGCTGCGTTGTCTATGACGCTGTGGAAGCATCAAACGCTGCAACGCTGGATCAGTGTGTTTTCAAACTTTGCGTTGCTTATCGCGGCAGTGACTCTATTCTCAACGGTGTACACCGATGGAATTCAAGTAGTGACACTCGGTGATTGGGAAGCCCCTTACGGTATCTCACTGGTGGCTGACTTACTTGCAGTAGTCATGGTAACCGTATCCGCTGTTGTTGCTTTCTGTATTTCAATTTATGCGCTTGCAACGATGACAAAAGAGCATGAGAAGTTTGGGTTTTACCCGCTGCTTCACCTTATGCTTGCAGGCGTTATCGGCTCATTCCTAACAGGTGACATTTTCAACCTTTACGTATGGTTTGAAATTATGCTTGTTGCTTCATTTGGCTTGTTGATCCTTGGTGGTGAGCGTAGCCAGATGGAAGGTGCGTTGAAGTACGTAACCTTGAACTTGTTGTCATCAGCGCTGTTCCTAAGTGCAATTGGCTTGCTTTACGCGTATGCGGGTACGCTCAATATGGCGGACCTAGGTCAGAAGCTTGCGGCGTCGGATAATCCAGAAGTGGTCACGTTAATTTCACTACTGTTCTTGGTTGCGTTCGGTATCAAAGCAGCGGCATTCCCACTATTCTTCTGGCTACCAGCTTCATACCATACGCCACCAGTGGCAATATCAGCAGTTTTTGCTGGCCTATTGACTAAGGTCGGTGTTTACGCGCTTTATCGTGTGTTTAGCGTTATCTTTATTGGTGATATCGCCTTTACCCATAGTACGCTCCTAATGTGGATGGGTATCTTTACTATGGTGACGGGGGTACTTGGTGCCGCTGCGCAGTTCGAGGTACGCCGTATCCTGTCTTTTCATATTGTGAGTCAGATTGGTTACATGATCTTGGGTCTGGCACTGTTTACTCCGCTAGCAATCCTGGGTGGCGTGTTTTACCTGTTCCACCACATAGTGGTGAAAACCAACCTGTTCCTTATTGGTGGCGTAATGCACCGCCTACATGGCACGTATGACTTGTCTCGTTTGGGTGGCTTGTATAAATCAAAGCCATTCTTGGCGATTTTATTTGCAATTCCTGCTATGTCACTTGCGGGTATTCCACCACTATCCGGCTTTTTCGCGAAGTTTGTCGTGATTAAAGCGGGTATTGAAGCCGAAGCATGGATTGGTGTCGTTGCATCGCTGGCTGTGGGTCTGTTGACGATGTATTCAATGATTAAAATTTGGGCGGAAGCATTTTGGAAGAAACTTCCAGAAGAAGCAGAAACTCTACCAGCATTGTCGGACTCTGAACGTTTCTGTTTGTTCCTACCGATTATTTTGATGGCTGCAATTACAGTGACTATCGGTATCAACGCTGAATGGTTTGTGAACCTTGCAAGTATGACTGCGGATCAAATTCTTGACCCACAACAGTACATTCAAGCTGTGTTAGGAGGCCAATAAGATGAAAGCATTTGGTTGGAATATGTTGTTAGCACTCTCATGGGTGGTGCTATCAGGTAACTATACCTTCTCAAACCTTTTTGGCGGCATGATCTTGAGCTACATAGTCTTGGCTTATGTACTTCGCGATCGTCCATCCTTTGAGGCTTACTTTGGTAAAGGCCCCAAAATGGTCAGGTTTGTCCTGTTCTTCATCTGGGACTTAGTGAAGTCAAACGCGCGTGTCGCCTACGATGTGCTGACTCCGACTCACTTGATGAAACCAGCGGTGATCGCGGTACCGTTAGACATTAAGAGTGATGGTGGAATTACAGTATTGTCTAACTTGATTACCGTAACTCCAGGCTCACTGGCGTTGGATGTGTCGACTGACAAAAAAGTTCTTTTTGTACACTTGATGTACTTTGAAGACGAGCAAATGCACATTGCAGAAGTGAAAAAGCTTGAGGCAATGGTTATGGATATCTTGGAGTAACAATCATGATTGAAACTGTTTATTTCATTGCGTTTTTGATGATGAGCTTAGCACTACTGATATCTTCAGTGCGCCTTCTTAGAGGTCCATCTCTTCCCGATCGAGTGATTGCGCTTGAGCTGATGGCGACTTTAACCGTTGGTATGGTTGTGCTTTATGGTATTGCTTACGATGAGCCAAAGTTCATTGATGTGGCTATTGTGTTAGCACTGACGTCTTTCTTAGCTGCTGTAGGCTTCTCTAGTTTCCTAGAAAAACGAGGTATTCACGATGATGACTGATTTTTTTGTTTCTGTATTCGTGCTACTAGGAGCGTTCTTGATGCTGCTGGCGAGTATTGGCCTCAATAGGATGCCAGATTTTTTGACTCGCATGCACGCGACCACGAAAGCGGGGGCGTTGGGTGCCGGCCTATTGGTTATCGCGTTTGCTATCGTTTTTTGGGATGATACCTCGATTGTCGTCCGAGCCGGAGCAGTGGTTGTGTTCATTATGGTGACGGCACCTATCGCAGCGCATGTGTTAGCTCGCACAGGCTACTTCGTTGGAGTAGAGGTATGGGATGGTACGGTAAAAGATGCGATTAAAGAGCAGTATGACTTAGAAACTCACCAATTATCGAGTAAGAACTGTACTAAACAGGACAAATTCTAATTTGGCTGAGTGATTAGTGAACAAGGCAGGCGTTAAGTCTGCCTTTTTTCATGGTTGTCATTTCTGAACTGTAGGGCGAAGTCTCACTTTTGTCATACTATTTTTGTTGCAAACTCCCTCATTTTTATGGTATTTTCCCGCCCAATCTCGGACTGTTGAGAAACAACTCAATTCTGGGGGATACGCGTAGTGACCATTCAAGCTGATTGTGACGCTGCGTAGGGTAGGTATCGGTAAAGCGGTTACCGATAGACGGGATACTAGTGTTGCTAGAAGGCAACATGTAAATGGGAAACCCAACATTGAAATCACAAACTAACGACACATTAATCAGCTCCATTCCTTTCAAATGCCCAGTATTGCAGACCAGCAATATCACGGAACCTTGAGCTCAATTTAAGTCAAACCACATCTCGTGGGAAATGCGCTTTGTTGAATATTCAACAAGGGCGTAGTTTAGTTTTAGCCGTCTAGGGATTAAGACTGGCTTATGTTGTATTTTCTCGATTCAAGGTAAAAAAATGAGCACAGCCTTTGAAGTCGATACCAGTATCGCAAGCAATTTCTCTTCTCAAGTGCCAGTTTTAGAAGGCACTTATGATTTAACTCTAGATTCAGTGTTACTTGAGCAACAAGAGCATGAGTCTGAAGTTCGTTCTTATCCACGTCGTCTACCAATCGCGATCAAAAAAGCGTACGGTGCACTTGTCGAAGACACTCGTGGTCAACTATTTCTAGATTGTCTAGCGGGCGCAGGTACGCTAGCAATGGGTTATAACCACCCGGAAATCAATCAGGCACTAAAAGATCAACTTGATTCAGGTTTGCCATATCAAACTCTGGATATTACGACAGAAGCGAAAGCAAACTTCATTCGTCGTGTAAAAGCATTCCTTCCGGAAGATTTTGCCAAAGACTCGGCGATTCAATTCTGTGGCCCATCTGGTGCAGATGCTGTCGAAGCAGCGATCAAACTCGCTAAGCAAACAACCGGTCGTAACACCATGTTTGCTTTCCGTGGTGCATACCATGGTATGACTAACGGTACCATGGGTATGATGGGTAACCTAGGTACTAAGGCTCGCCGCACAGGTTTGATGTCTGATGTTCACTTTATGCCGTTCCCTTACAGTCTGCGCTGCCCGTTTGGCCTTGGGGGTGAAGAGGGTGCGAAGGCGAATATTCGTTATATCGAGCGCCTATTGAACGATGACGAAGCCGGTATCATGAAACCAGCGGCGATCATTGTTGAGCCAGTACAAGGTGAAGGTGGTGTCATTCCAGCGCCTGCACAGTGGCTTCGTGAACTTCGTCGTATCTGTGACGAACATGAAATTCTGTTGATCCTTGATGAAATTCAATGTGGCGTTGGTAAAACAGGTTACCGCTTTGCGTTCGAAGAAGCAGGTATCAGCCCAGATATTCTTTGTCTTTCGAAAGCCATCGGTGGCGGTATGCCTATGTCGATCCTTGTGTTTAACAAGAAAGTCGATACATGGCGCCCTGGTGAGCACACAGGTACCTTCCGTGGTAACCAAATGGCGATGGTATCAGGTGCAAAGGCACTTGAGATTATCGAACGTGACAACCTGGTTGAGCATGCAAACATTGCAGGCCAATACCTCCGTTTGGGCCTAGAGAACATTCAAAAACGTGTTAACTGTATCGCTGAAGTTCGTGGTAAAGGCTTGATGCTTGGCGTTGAGATCAAAAAGCCATCAGGTGAGCTGAATAAATTTGGTGAGCCTGCTTCTGACGGTGAACTGACGCTGAAAATTCAACGAGCAGCACTCGAGCGCGGCTTGATGGTGGAGAAGGGTGGCCGTGATGGCTCAGTCATTCGTTTCTTACCACCATTGATCATTTCCTTTGAGCAAATTGACTTTGCTCTACGTACCCTTGAAGCGGCTATGCTTGTCTCAGGCGCAAAGCTGATTGAAGAGCCTGCAGATAATACCAAGTGGAAAAAGCATTTCATTCATACTGGCGCTGCAGGTGCCGATGAGTTTGCTTCGGTGATGAATCACACCACAGCGGTGATGAAAGAGATCTTTGAGCAAGTAGAGAAACCTTACTCGGGTATAGACCCTAAAGCACTCGAAGAGCAGATCAATGCGGTTAATCTAGATGCTTCAGACAAGAGTCTCAAAGAGGTGATTGATAGCACGAGCGACCTGGTTGCAAAGAATGCTATCTTTACTCAGCATCCAAACTGTATTGCGCATCTACACACGCCACCGTTAATGCCTTCAGTCGCCGCAGAGGCGATGATCGGTGCGCTTAACCAGTCTATGGACTCATGGGACCAAGCGTCGTCAGCGACGTACGTTGAGCAGAAAGTCGTGAACTGGCTGTGTGATAAGTACGAGCTAGGCACTTCATCTGACGGCATCATGACGAGTGGCGGTACGCAAAGCAACCAAATGGGCTTAATGCTTGCTCGTGATTGGATTGCGGATAAGTTGAGTTGTCACTCGATTCAAAAGCTCGGTTTGCCTGAATACGCCGACAAGCTTCGTATAGTATGTTCTGAAAACGCACACTTTACGGTGCAAAAATCAGCTTCATGGATGGGTCTTGGTGAGAAAGCCGTCCTGACTGTACCAGCAAACCAAGACGGCACAATGAAAGCAGAGCTTATCGAGCAAGTTGTTGCCGATGCCAAAGCACAAGGTTTGATTCCGTTTGCTATTGTTGGAACGGCAGGCACAACAGACCACGGTGCGATTGATGATTTGAACACTATTGCCGATATTGCACAGCAGCACCAAATGTGGATGCATGTCGACAGTGCCTATGGTGGTGCGCTGATTCTAAGTGGCTCGAAGGATCGTCTTACAGGCATCGAGCGTGCAAGTTCAGTGAGTGTCGATTTCCACAAGCTGTTCTTCCAAACCATCAGTTGTGGTGCTCTATTGGTGAATGACAAGGTTAACTTTAAGTTTCTACTTCACCATGCTGATTACTTGAACCGTGAACACGATGAACTGCCAAATCTGGTAGACAAATCTATCGCTACAACTAAGCGCTTTGATGCTTTGAAAGTATTTATGACTATGCAGAGTGTGGGCCCGCAGGCACTAGGTGAGATGTATGACCATCTTTTAGCGCAGACTCAGCAGGTCGCGGATATGGTTGAAGCGACATCAGGTTTTGAGTTGCTTGCTCGTCCATCGCTTTCTACTGTTTTGTTCCGTACTACACTTGGTGAATCAGCAAACTTTGACAAGCTTAACCAAAAAGTACGCATTGAAGCCCTTGTTCGTGGCATTGCAGTGTTGGGTGAAACTGTCATTGATGGCAAATCGGCACTGAAATTCACTATTTTGAATCCAACATTGTCTTTAACAGACTTTGAAAAATTACTAAAAGAGATCAACCACCTAGCGGTTGAGATTCTTGGCAACCAGACTGAAAAATAAGGTAAACGAAACTATGGCAATTCTACAGATTGGTGCAGGTGGCGTTGGCTGGGTAGTCGCGCATAAAGCGGCTCAAAACAACGACGTACTTGGTGATATTACTATCGCATCACGCACTATCGGTAAGTGTGAGAAAATCATCGAGTCAATTCAGAAGAAAAACAACCTGAAAGACACTTCTAAGAAACTAGAAGCTCGTGCAGTAAATGCTGACGATGTGGATGCTCTAGTCGCGCTTATTAAGGAAGTGAAACCTGATCTCGTTATCAATGCTGGCCCTCCTTGGGTAAACATGACTATCATGGAAGCGTGTTACCAAGCGAAGGTAAACTACTTGGATACGTCTGTTGCCGTTGATCTATGTTCAGAAGGTCAGCAAGTACCACAAGCTTATGATTGGCAGTGGGGCTACCGTGAGAAGTTCGAAGAAGCGGGTATCACAGGTATTCTTGGTGCTGGTTTCGATCCAGGCGTGGTATCAGTGTTTGCTGCTTACGCGGTTAAACACCTATTCGACGAGATCGATACGATTGACGTAATGGATGTGAACGCGGGTGACCACGGTAAGAAGTTTGCGACTAACTTCGATCCAGAAACCAACATGCTTGAAATCCAAGGTGACTCTTTCTACTGGGAGAACCAAGAGTGGAAACAGGTACCTTGTCACTCACGTATGCTTGAGTTCGATTTCCCGAACTGTGGTACACACAAGGTTTACTCAATGGCGCACGATGAAGTACGTTCTATGCAAGAGTTCATTCCTGCAAAACGTATCGAGTTCTGGATGGGCTTTGGCGACAAATACCTAAACTACTTCAACTGCATGCGTGACATCGGTCTGCTTAGTCCAGACCCGTTAACACTGCATGACGGTACTGTCGTTCAGCCTCTGCACGTACTCAAAGCGCTTCTACCAGACCCAACGTCACTAGCACCGGGTTATACAGGCCTGACTTGTATCGGCACTTGGGTACAAGGTAAGAAAGATGGCAAAGAGCGCAGCGTGTTCATCTACAACAATGCAGACCACGAAGTAGCCTACGAAGATGTAGAGCATCAAGCGATCTCTTACACAACGGGTGTTCCTGCTATTACCGCCGCACTGCAGTTCTTCCGTGGTAAATGGGCAGACAAGGGCGTGTTCAACATGGAACAGCTTGACCCAGATCCGTTCCTAGAAACAATGCCTGAAATCGGCCTAGACTGGCACGTGCAAGAGCTTGAGCCTGGTCAGCCAACTATTCACAAGCTAAAATAATTTCTAGTTAACACTAGATAGCGCAATGAATAAGCCGGTGCTTTTGCATCGGCTTTGTTCGATCAAGACTGTTGAATGCGTGGCATTCAAGGTAAAGAAAATGCATAACGAACTTAAAACTCCTTATTTCATGATCAACGAAGATAAGTTGATTGCAAACCTAGAAAAAGCCAAACACCTGAAGGACATTTCAGGTGTGAAGCTCGTCCTTGCACTTAAGTGTTTTTCCACTTGGGGCGTATTTGACATCATCAAGCCATACCTTGATGGCACAACAAGCTCAGGTCCGTTTGAAGTGAAACTTGGCCATGAGACTTTCGGTGGTGAAACGCACGCATACAGCGTAGGTTATAGCGAAGATGACGTACGTGAAGTTGCAGATATTTGTGACAAGATGATCTTTAACTCGCAATCACAATTGGCAGCATACCGACATATTGTTGAAGGCAAAGCGTCACTGGGTTTACGTTTAAACCCTGGGGTAAGCTATGCAGGTCAAGACTTAGCGAATCCAGCACGTAAATATTCACGTCTAGGTGTTCAAGCTGACCACATCAAACCAGAAGTATTCGAAAATATCGATGGTGTGATGTTCCATATGAACTGTGAAAACAAAGACGTTGATGCATTTGTTGGTTTATTGGATTCGATTTCAGAGCAGTTTGGCGAGCACTTAAACAAGCTCGATTGGGTAAGTTTAGGTGGCGGTGTATTCTTCACTTGGCCAGGTTACAATATTGATAAGCTAGGTGTCGCACTGAAAGGTTTCTCAGAAAAACACGGTGTTCAACTGTACCTAGAGCCTGGCGAAGCGATCATTACGAAGACAACGGATTTGGTTGTCACTGTTGTTGATATTGTGGAAAACGTCAAAACAACAGCAATTGTTGATTCAGCAACGGAAGCTCACCGTCTTGATACGCTCATTTACGATGAGCCAGCCTCAATCCTTGAAGCGACTGAGGGTGGGGCACACGACTACGTGATTGGTTCATGCTCTTGTCTAGCAGGTGATCAGTTCTGTGAAGCGAGTTTTGACACGCCACTGCAAATCGGTCAGCGACTACACATCATGGATAGTGCGGGCTACACCATGGTTAAACTGAATTGGTTCAATGGCTTACGTATGCCTTCAGTTTATTGTGAGCGCTCTTCCGGTGAGGTTCAGAAACTGAATGAGTTTGACTACAGTGACTTTAAGCGATCGTTATCGCAATGGTCAGTAAAGTAAAGTCTGGCTAAACCGAAAATGGCATACCTAGGTATGCCATTTTTATATCATTTGGGAATTCAAGACTCCAAGATAACTCTCGTGTCCTCACTGAGCATTTCTAAGTCCTTGGTGACATCTTCGATATCCAGTTCAGGAGAGAGCTTAAGGGCCATATTGGCACTAAACAAGCTTGAACTTACACCACCACCGCCGGCTACAAACACTCGATGACAGTCCATATCGAGAATGGATATGCCTTTTGCATCGAGCACGTGTGTGATTTCATTAACAATACCAGCACGGTCATTGGAATCGAGTCTGACTTGGTGAATCGTATCTGCTTTACCAACATGCGCGTCAGTATCTTGAATTTGCACTAGAAGACCTGGGTGACCCTGAAAGGCCTCTTTAACGGTCGACTCATTAGCAGGGGGAACTTCTACTTTTATCACTGCCGCGACATGATCTTCAATGAAATTGACTTTACTAATAAGCCATTTGCCATCGTTTTCATGGGTGACAGCAGCAAGTTGCTTTATCGTAGATGGTTTTGCTGTACCGACAAAGTTGACAATAAACGTACTGTTCATATTGGCCTCCTGGACATAAATACTTCGTGCCTTTTGCGAAAACCAAACGTTTGAAAATCGCGCTCAAAGGACTCACTAGGTTATGTATTCAGTGTAGTGGTCTGTAAAGATAAATGTATGATAAAGGTCATGATTTTAAAATCAGGTTGTAGGCGGAGCTAAAAGTTGTGGGTGCAGCACGATTTGGTACAAAAAAACGGCACTTAGTGCCGTTTTTTAGAGAGAAGTAAGGGTCTGTGAGTTAGACTAGTTGAAGTAGACTTTAAGCTCGACACCATAAAATTGAGAGTCGTAAGAAGCACCCGAGTCCATTGCAAACTTCGCCGCTTGCTCATTACCGAACCATGGAGAGTGATTGAATTGGAACTCGGCACTGCCACCCCAAGCGTTGGTCACCCACCCATGAATATGACCCACTGGGTTTAAGAAGAATAGGGTGAAATCGCCCATACCCTTCGAACCCCATACTTCGCCACCAGAAGCGACGATATCTTGTTCCGCTTCAAACATCATTTCACCGACGACGGCACCAAAGAATGGTGTAATAAATAAATCCTGCCATGACGGTACTTCAGCGAAAGCTTCTACACCAAACTCCCAAAAGAAAGTCGACATCGATGCAGAGTATAAGAATGACTCAAATTCATTGAAGCCAGCATGACGTGCAGAGGTGTAGTAAACACCACCGAAGTATGGGTGCATTACATAGTTTAAAAAGTGCTCGTCACGGTCCCAAACTGGGCCCTCTTTTACGTTATCTTTCCACTTCTTACCCAGGTCACTCAGGCTTCTCTGATCATCATCCCACTTAGTGATTGACTCAGGTAGTAAAGTCATTAAACCGGCAGTCGCCACACTCAAACCAAGAATCGTGTAGGTCTGTCCCATTAAGTAATCCCAGTCCTTTTCGTCTTGGACTGTCAGGTATTTTGGGAGCGGTTTTTCGTCTAACTTGAGCTCTGGTTCAGCCAGACTCATCGTATATGGGTCTAAGGTTGGTTGATAACGATACGGTGACGGCTGATTCCAGCAGGAACCTTGGCAATCTACCGTGTAAGAGAATTCGATATGTTGATGCTCATTAAAAGAGTGTGCGGCAGCAGTAGAAGAAGCAGCGAGCAACAAGGCCGAAAGGTTTGTCCTTAACACGAAAACTCCGAGTGGTCTGATAGTGGATGTTTAAGCACGAGATTATCTATGAAAGTCGTAAAGATTGGAATCATTTTTTGATTTCAATCACATAACAAAAATCCGGTGATAACCTCGTCATTTGTCTGTCAAATTTGAGTAAAGTACTTTCTCAATCAAATAGTAGGTGGTTCAATGGCTTTACTGCCTAGTTACAACCAAGAACAAGACTCAAGTCACCAATTGCATATAAAGTCTCTGATCCAAAGGTGAAATTTATTGGTTGAGTGTTTCATTTGGGTAAAATGTCATGGTTGGCAAGAACAACGTGCGATATCAGAAAAGCAGTGGGACTCAATCGCTATTGAGCTGCTTTCTGTTCTTATTACTCGCACGATAAAATACTAATAAAAATACAAGGATTTACAGTCTTCATGGCAAAAATAGCAATGCTCAGTACAGGTGAAGAAGTACTTCACGGTGATATTGTTGATACCAACGCTGCTTGGCTTTCTGAATATCTTTTTGAACAAGGTTTAGCACTGACAAAACGCTCAACCGTTGGCGACCATCTGACAATGCTCATCGAAGAGCTTGTCATGCTAAGTTTTAATAACGATATCGTTATCGTGAATGGTGGTCTTGGGCCAACCACTGATGACATGAGCGCTGAAGCCATTGCGGCGGCGGCTGAAGTGGAACTGGAGCTGAATGAGGGCTGGCTTGCTCATATGCAGCAGTTCTTTTTAACACGCGGCAAAACCATGCCCGAAAGCAATATCAAACAGGCAATGCTGCCCGTCGGTTCAGAGTTAATCGATAACGCTATCGGCACAGCATGCGGCTTTAAAGTTCGCTTAAATGATTGCGATCTTTACTTCACCCCAGGTGTACCAAGAGAGTTTAAACAGATGATAGAAAACGAGGTTTGTCCTCAGATGAAGTCATCCGTGACGGAGTTGGAGCCTTTGCGCTTTAGTCGTTTGTTTACCTTTGGCAGCACAGAGTCTCAATTATCCGACATCTTGTCTAAATTTGACCTTCCAGCTAACTACACACTGGGTTACCGCTCTGCGTTACCATTTATCGAAGTGAAGCTCATGGGGCCCGCTGACAATGTTGAAGTTCGCGCTAAGTTAGTACAAATGATCTATCAGTTGATTTCAGATTATGTGGTGAGCATCGATGAAACGATGATTGCGCACATTGGTCACCTGTTAGTTGAGAAAGACTTAACGGTATCGCTAGCCGAGGAGTCCACCTATGGCTATTTGAGCTACTGGTCGAACTCTGACAAAAATGCGCAAAGCAAAATTGGCTCAGCGTGGGTATTGGGCAGTGATAGCCCTTGTTTGATTGCTGAGAACGATCCTCTGGCGGCAGCATTGGCTATGGGTGCCGCAAGTAAGGATCGTTGTAAGAGTGACATTTCTGTTGTCACTGGTGAGCTCGACGGTCAAACCTTCAGTCTAGCGGTGGCGACTGATCAAGGAGAGTGGGGGCAAGTGCTCTCTTTCAATCGCCAATACAGTGCTGATGATGCACGTATTGTTATCGCGACCATTGCTATGGACATGTTGCGCCGAGTGCTTTCTTCGACGCATGTCTTTGCCAACTACTCTTCGGTCACTCGCAGTAAAGAGCTGTTTATCCCAGCCTCAATGCTCAATAGCAAATAGTTAAATAGCTAGAGAGATATCGATGGGAGCTCTCCTAAATAGGGGAGCTTTCCATTGGCATACGGGTCTCTTTAACAAGCCTGTTATAAAGCATCACAACAAGAATCACGCCGGTTACTGCCAGTCCGATACCAATACCTCCCCAAATTCCAGTCAGTCCATAGTGCTGAGTCAAATACCACGCACTTGGGATACCAAATCCCCAATACCCGAACGCGGTAACAATCGTTGGACCGTTCACAATCTTCATTCCTCTGAGTAGGTTGATGGCCAATAATTGCCATGCATCCACCACAAAAGAGATAGCCACAACCCAAAGCACGGTTTTAAATAACAGCGCAGCGCCGTCTCCGGAGTTGTCGAGGTTAAACATATTGATGATGACTTCGGGAAAGGCGATGAACAGCCCACAAAAGATACAGCTCAATATTGTCATCAAGACGAAGCTTTTGACTGCCGTTGCTTTAATCGCATCAAAATCATTGGCGCCATATTGTCTACCAACAAGAATGGCGGCCGCTTGAGAGAACCCAAAGTTAATGTTCCAGGTAAAGCTCAAGCACTGTAACAGAACTTGATGGATAGCAAGAGCAGTGACACTGATCGTGCCCGCTAACAGCGTGCCGCCGTAGATTAATCCATTTTCCATTAACGCGGCGAGCATGATGGGCACACCAAGGCCGACGATAGGTAACATCGAACCTAAGCGATACTGATTTAGATTGTGCCAGGGAATATATTGACGATAGCTCGGATGTTTAAACAGCCAATACCCGTACCCCATCACAACAATGAACGCAGACAGTGCGGTGCCGTATCCAAGTCCGGCGAGACCGAGCTCAAGCGGAAAGGCTAAAACGTAACTTAGAGGAACGTTGATGATGACGGTGGCGATCGACATAAACATGACCGAACGAACATTGCCAGTCGCGCTCGCTAACCCACGAAATACGAGGATAAGCAGTGAGGGAAGCATGGCCCATTTTACGGCGTGTAAGTAGAGCATCGCATCTTGGATGACTTCTGTAGGTTGTCCAGCCTTAGCTAAAAAGCTTGGCGCATAGCTAAAGAGAAATAGACAGCCGACAGTCGAAATAAATGAAACAAGAATACCCCCTTTAACCGCCTCATTAATTTGCTCTTGAGCGACTTCTTTTTGCGCCACTAACTTACCGTAAGCAATGGCGACAAGGTTGGCAACACAGCCCACAACACTGGAGACCATGATGAAAATAAAATTATAAACAGACGCGCCTAAGCCACCCGCGGCGAGTGCAGCGACGGAGATGTGTGACATGAACCATATGTCGGTTAACACGAGAGTCAGTGCTATAAGCTGAGAAATGATCAGCGGAAAAGCGAGAGAAAGAATAAGTCGCATGATTACCTCTTAATTAATGCTCACAAGATACTGCTGTCATCAGTCGTATTCAATCGACATTTGTGGTATCCTAGCATGAGTTAAAGTCATGCGAAAAAGTGATATGTATCGTCATCTTCCACATAGTTTAAAAGCTTTTCGAGTGTTTGAGTGCGTTGCACGACACATGAGTTTCACGCTTGCTGCACAAGAATTACATGTCACACAAAGTGCAGTCAGCCGACAAGTAAGACAGCTTGAGGAGTTTTTGGGGTTCGAGCTTGTTACTCGACATCATAGAAGCATCGAAGTGACCGAACGTGGTAGAGAGCTGCAAACAGTACTGAGAGGACAATATAGTCAGTTAGATCAGCTAGTAGGAAGTTGGAAATCAGAGCAGGGCAAACGCATCGTCATCAAAGCCTCGCTGAGTTTTGCCACGCGGTTTTTGATTGCGAAGATCCATCATCTTAATGAAAGGTTTCCTGATCACGAAGTTGTCGTTGTTCCTATGCTTGAGGACAACAGTACGTTTGCGACTGATGACTGTGATTTACTCATTTCATGTACGCGACAGCGACCTCAAGGGGACAATGTATATTATCTGAGAGATGAGTACATGGCTGCAGTGATTGCACAGCGGGATGATCGGCAAGTGATGGATCTTAATTATGTATTGGCCCAGCCGCGAATTCATGCCACACAAGACCATTTCGATTGGCATCACTGGCTGAAAAGTACAGGATATAAAGACTCTAACAAAGTCCGTCACACGACCTTCTTCACGTTAGAACTTGCATTAAGTGCCTGTCTGGCTGGGCAGGGGGTCACGGTGACAGATTTGATGCTTATCTTACCGGAAATAGAGCAAGGCTATTTAACAGCAGCAAATGGCTCAAAAATTGTGCCCAGTGATTGGCGCTACTATTGCCATATAAAACAAAGCAGTCCTGTCATGTTAGAGTTAGTGGAATGGCTTCAACGGGAAGTGAATCAATCGGTTTCAGAGTTGGACAAGCTCATCGAGCAGCGACAATGGCATGTCATCAAATAAAGGACGAAAAAAAAACCGGGATAACGTTGAGCTATCCCGACTAGCGTAAATCATTTGATTAGGCGGATACTTTTTTATGCTGGTATCGAACGTTGTCTAGTGACAGGTTTCCTTTCGGTTTGCTTATACAAGCAAGCACTTCACCAGGGTTTGTATACGCCATCGCAAAACCAACCGAGTCGACATCACCTTGTGATAGCTGACAACGACATGCGCCGCAATGCCCATCACGACAGTGATACTCTGGCTCTAACCCCGCTTTCTCCATCGCCTCAAGAAGGGTGTCTTGAGGTGAGGCGTTAATCGCGGTGACGCGGTTGATTTTGATGGTGACCATTACAGTTCGAAGCCCTCAAAGTCATCAGCAGAGACCTCGTTGTCGATCTGACCAACAAGGTAAGAGCTGATTTCAGCTTCTTGTGGTGCCACCTGTACATTATCAGAAGACAACCAAGCGTTGATCCATGGGATAGGGTTGCTGGTTGCTTCTGGGTACGCTGGCGCTAAGCCTACGGCTTGCATACGGATGTTGGTGATGTATTCAACGTACTGACACAGGATATCTTTGTTAAGACCAATCATAGAACCGTCTTTAAATAGATATTCTGCCCACTCTTTCTCTTGCTCAGCAGCCGCTTTGAATAGATCGAAACACTCTTGTTTTGCCTCTTCAGCGATTTGCATAAAGGTAAAGTCATCTTGACCGTTGCGCAGCAGGTTAATCATATGCTGTGTACCGGTTAAGTGAAGTGCTTCGTCACGAGCGATCAGCTTGATGATCTTCGCATTACCTTCCATCAGTTCGCGCTCTGCAAAAGCAAAAGAACACGCAAAGCTGACATAGAAACGGATAGCTTCTAGGGCATTGACCGACATCAAACAGATATACAACTGCTTTTTAAGCTCGTATAGAGAAACCTTAACCGTTTCGCCGTTAATTGTGTGTTCGCCTTCACCGTAACGATGGTAGTCGTTACTCATCTCGATAAGCTTGTCGTAATAGTGAGAAATATCCTCAGCACGCTTCAAGATGTGCTTGTTCTCGACAATGTCATCAAAAACAACCGCAGGATCGTTCACGATATTACGGATGATGTGAGTGTATGAGCGAGAGTGAATCGTCTCAGAGAATGACCAAGTTTCGATCCAAGTTTCTACCTCTGGTAGCGATACTAAGGGCAGTAGAGCAACGTTTGGAGAACGACCTTGGATAGAGTCCAATAGCGTTTGATACTTCAAGTTTGAGATGAAAATATGCTTCTCATGCTCTGGCAGTTTATTAAAATCGATGCGGTCACTTGATACATCGACTTCCTCTGGTCGCCAGAAGAAAGAGAGTTGCTTTTCGATCAACTTTTCGAAGATCTCAAACTTTTGTTGGTCGTAACGCGCGACGTTGACAGATTGACCAAGGAACATTGGCTCTTTGAGTTGGTCATTCTTATTTCGGTTAAAAGTGCTGTAAGCCATGATAATTTGCTTCCTTTAGCGGCCAGCACCGAAGTGCTGGCTACGAGATTACTTTCTTGTTGAGTGCTGAAAAGAACTAGATCTTACAGCCGCCACCTGCACAATCGTCATCTTGTGCTTGCACCGCATCTTTTTGGTCGTCTTTCGCGCCATCACGGGTGTTATGGTAGTACAGGGTTTTTACACCAAACTTGTAAGCTGTCAATAGGTCTTGCAGCAGCTTCTTCATTGGTACCTTACCGCTTTCGTAGCGGCTCGGGTCATAGTTTGTGTTTGCAGAGATTGCCTGGTCAACAAACTTCTGAATGATACCGACTAGGTGCAGGTAACCATCGTTACCACCAATATCCCAAAGTAGCTCGTAGTTATCTTTGTACTTCGTAAACTCAGGAACCACTTGCTTCAAAATACCGTCTTTCGATGCTTTTACGGAAACGTAACCACGTGGTGGCTCGATACCGTTGGTCGCATTTGAAATCTGTGATGATGTCTCAGATGGCATTAGTGCTGTCAGAGTAGAGTTACGCAGTCCATGCTCCATGATTTCCTGGCGCAGCCCATCCCAATCGTAGTGAAGAGGCTCATCACAAATTAGGTCGATATCTTTCTTGTACGTGTCGATTGGCAGTAGGCCTTTTGCGTAGTTTGTCTCGTTAAATAACGGACATGCACCTTGCTCTTTAGCCAGCTCAACTGACGCTTTCAGCAAGTAGTATTGCATGGCTTCAAACGTACGGTGAGTCAGGCCATTTGCACTGCCGTCAGAGTATTTGGTGCCATTTTTCGCTAGGTAGTAAGCAAAGTTGATTACACCAACACCGAGTGTGCGACGGTTCATTGTTGAACGGTAAGCAGCAGGTAGAGGGTAGTCTTGGTAATCAAGCAGTGCATCTAGGGCGCGAACAACGAGCTCAGAGAGTTCTTCAAAGTCATCAAGCGACTCAATTGCACCAAGGTTGAATGCAGAAAGAGTACAAAGCGCGATTTCACCTTCTTCATCTTCAACATTAGACAGCGGCTTGGTTGGCAGCGCAATCTCAAGACACAAGTTAGACTGACGTACTGGTGCTACCTGCGCGTCAAATGGGCTATGAGTATTACAGTGGTCCACGTTCTGAACGTAAATACGGCCCGTAGATGCGCGCTCTTGCATCAAGATAGAGAACATCTCAATGGCTTTAACCGTCTCTTTCTTGATTGAAGGATCGTTCTCGTATTTTACATACAGGCGTTCGAATTCTGCTTGGTCTTGGAAGAATGCATCATATAGACCCGGAACGTCGGATGGAGAGAACAGCGTAATGTTGCCACCCTCTACTAGGCGTTGGTACATCAACTTGTTAAGTTGAACACCATAGTCCATATGGCGAACACGGTTTTCTTCAACACCACGGTTATTCTTTAGAACCATCAAAGAAGGCGATTCACGGTGCCAGATAGGGTAGAACACTGTTGCAGCGCCACCACGCACACCACCTTGAGAGCAGCATTTCACCGCCGTCTGGAAGTATTTATAAAATGGAACACAACCTGTGTGGAACGCTTCACCCCCACGGATTTCAGAGCCTAGAGCGCGGATACGGCCTGCGTTGATACCAATGCCGGCACGTTGAGATACGTAGCGTACAATAGAGCTCGCTGTTGCATTGATTGAGTCTAAGCTATCACCACACTCGATCAGTACGCATGAGCTGAATTGACGAGTAGGCGTACGCACACCCGACATAATTGGAGTGGGTAGCGAGATCTTAAATGTTGATGTCGCATCGTAAAAGCGCTTGATGTAATCAAGACGCGTCTCTTTCGGATAGGTAGCGAATAGGCAAGCGGAAACCAACATATATAGGAACTGCGCACTTTCATAGATCTCACCGGAAACACGGTTTTGAACGAAGTATTTACCTTCCAACTGTTTAACTGCTGCATATGAGAAGTCTAGGTCGCGTTTATGATCGATGTAGCCATCAAGTAGCTCAAGCTCTTCTTTCGTGTAATCTTCCAACAAGTGGTGATCATACTTGCCCATATCAACTAAACGAGCAACGTGCTCGTACAGCTTCGGTGGCTCATATTGCCCATAGGCCTTCTTGCGAAGATGAAAGATAGCTAGGCGAGCAGCAAGGTATTGATAATCAGGAGTCTCTTCAGAGATAAGGTCGGCGGCAGACTTGATGATTGTTTCATGGATATCAGATGTAGTGATGCCGTCATAGAACTGAATGTGAGCTTTCAGTTCTACCTGAGAAACAGAAACATTGTTGAGACCTTCTGCTGCCCAAGTAATCACTCGGTGGATTTTCTCTAAATCGATACTTTCTTTGCGACCATTACGCTTAGTAACGGTAAGTTGTTGGTTCATTCTTCTTTATTTCCCTAAGAAAACTGATCAAAGCTGGAATTGTATGTAACTTTTGTATATGCGTGGTTTCGCTTTGTGATCATTATCCGCTTGTGCGATTGCTGAAAACACTACATATGGGGTCTTTCTCGTTAATGGTGTACAAGATAGTGCTATATTTCGTATTTGGCAAGAACACAGACCACTACAAATAGTGCCAAATGACGGCAAATTGAAAATAATTGTTAGTGACTACTCACCGATGAAGAAAGGGCAGGTTTAGCGACAGAAATTCGCAGTTTCTTAAATGATTAAAAGCTAGCCTTAGAAAAAAATATTTTGCTTGATCTTTTTTATCAGTTACAGCTCAAACTTTTGGTGCAATTTGCAACCAAACAGATGACATTTCTGTTAATGAGAGTTTTGAATGTTGTGAGTGATTGGTATGGCTTGTAATAAGCACCGTCGCTCAGAAAAGGCTACGATGCTTATAGATCAATCACTTGGTTGCTTAAATTGGTTTAATGCAATGAACGATATAGTTTACATCGACATTTGAGCCCAAGCGGTAGCTGTCTGTGAGTGGGTTATAGTGCAGTCCGGTTATCCCTCTTTCTTGCAGCACGGTGTGGTCGATCATTTTGATCATTTCCGATGGCTTGATGAATTTTTCATGGTCATGCGTACCTTCCGGAACGATTTTGAGTAACTTCTCGGCACCAACGATGGCAAATAAGTACGACTTAATATTGCGGTTCAGCGTTGAGAAGAAAACATGTCCGCCGGGTTTGACCAAGTGGCTCACAGCGCGGATGACAGACTGAGGGTCTGGTACGTGTTCGAGCATTTCCATGCAGGTGACAACATCGTATTGCTCTGGGTGGTCTTGTGCGTGTTGCTCTACAGTGCTTTGCGTGTAGGAGACTTTAATACCACTTTCTAAACTATGTAGACGAGCGACTTCTAATGGCTCTTTACCCATGTCCAACCCAGTGACAATAGCACCTTGCTTTGCCATGCTTTCTGCTAAGATGCCGCCACCGCAACCCACATCTAACACGTGCTTATCAAAAAGACCATTTGCGTTATCAAGGACGTAGTTTAGGCGTAGTGGGTTGATTTGGTGGAGAGGTTTAAACTCACCTTCTAGATCCCACCAACGAGAGGCCATCTCTTCAAATTTACGAATTTCCTTAGGGTCGACGTTTTGTCCGTTTGTCATGCTACGTGCTCGATAAAAAAGAGAATGCGCCCATATTAGCGAATGAAAAGGATCAGTCTAGTGACTTTTTACCGATAATTTAACCCAACTCTAAATTCCAAACTGGAGAGAATTGAGAAGTAACCGAATAAAAAATAAACACTTTTCAGTCATCTACACACTGATTGTATGGAAACTCACCACTTAGAGCGTAATACAGGTCACAACCAGCGAAAACGGTAGGGAAAGTAATGCCGTTACCAACTATTATGTGTTATATTTTTTCTCCTTATACGTATTGTAAATACGATCAAACTATAGAGGGACAATGGCTCTATGAGCGATCTAGCAAAAGAGATCACGCCCGTAAACATTGAAGATGAGCTTAGAGGTTCATACCTAGACTACGCGATGTCAGTTATCGTGGGTCGTGCTCTTCCAGATGTGCGTGATGGCCTAAAACCAGTGCACCGCCGCGTTTTATTCGCGATGAATGTACTAGGCAACGATTGGAATAAACCATATAAAAAATCTGCCCGTGTTGTCGGCGACGTAATCGGTAAATATCACCCACACGGTGATAGTGCGGTATACGACACTATCGTACGTATGGCGCAGCCGTTTTCGCTGCGTTACATGCTTGTCGATGGTCAAGGTAACTTTGGCTCAATCGATGGCGACTCCGCTGCGGCAATGCGTTATACCGAAGTTCGTATGGCGAAAATTGCCCACGAGCTACTGGCAGACCTAGACAAAGAAACTGTGGATTACGTACCAAACTACGATGGTACGGAGCAAATTCCAGCGGTTCTTCCAACTAAGATTCCTAACCTATTGGTTAACGGTTCGTCCGGTATCGCAGTAGGTATGGCAACCAACATTCCTCCTCATAACTTGGGCGAAGTGATTGATGGCTGTCTTGCATACATCAACAATGAAGCGATTACGATTGATGAGCTAATGGATTACATTCCTGGCCCTGATTTCCCGACTGCTGCATTGATCAGTGGCCGTAAAGGCATCGTTGACGCCTACAAAACGGGTCGCGGTAAAATCTACATGCGCTCTAAAGCCGATATCGAAAGTGATAAGAACGGCAAAGAGACCATCATCGTTACTGAAATTCCTTATCAAGTGAACAAAGCGCGTCTGATTGAGAAGATCGCCGAGCTTGTTAAAGATAAGAAAGTAGAAGGTATTAGTGCACTGCGCGATGAGTCTGATAAAGACGGTATGCGTATTGTTATCGAATGTAAGCGTGATGCTGTGGGTGAAGTGGTTCTGAACAACCTTTACGCTCAAACTCAGCTTCAGACGACGTTCGGTATCAACATGGTTGCGCTCGATAACGGCCAGCCTAAGCTATTCAACCTAAAAGAGATGCTGAAGTGCTTCGTTGATCACCGCCGTGAGGTCGTGACTCGTCGTACTATCTTTGAATTGCGTAAGGCTCGTGAGCGTGCTCATATCCTTGAAGCATTGTCACTAGCGCTAGCAAACATTGACGAAGTTATTGAGCTTATCAAGAACGCACCAACGCCAGCAGAGGCGAAAGTAGGTCTTGTTTCGCGCGGTTGGGATCTTGGCAACGTAGCATCTATGCTAGAGCGTGCGGGTACTGACGCAGCTCGTCCAGAGTGGCTAGAGCCAGAGTTTGGTATCCGTGATGGTCAATACTTCCTAACGGAAACTCAAGCGCAAGCGATTCTAGAGCTTCGTCTACACCGTCTGACGGGTCTAGAGCACGAGAAGATTCTCGATGAATACAAGGCCCTGCTAGAAGAAATCGCAGAGCTAATGCACATCCTTGCAAGCACAGAACGCTTGATGGAAGTGATTCGTGAAGAGCTAGAAGCTATTCGTGAAGGTTACGGTGATTCTCGTCGTACTGAAATTACAGCGGCTAGCCATGATATCGACATGGAAGAGCTGATTGCTCGTGAAGATGTTGTGGTGACACTGTCACATGAAGGCTATGTTAAGTACCAAATCCTAAGCGACTACGAAGCACAGCGCCGTGGTGGTAAAGGTAAGAGCGCAACGAAGATGAAAGATGAAGACTACATCGAACGTCTATTGGTTGCGAACACGCACGATAACATCCTATGTTTCTCGACGCGTGGTAAGACTTACCGTCTGAAAGTCTATCAATTGCCACTAGCAAGCCGTACCGCACGTGGTAAGCCAATTGTGAACATTCTGCCTCTAGAAGAGAACGAGCGTATCACTGCGATTCTGCCTGTATCTGAGTTTGATGCTGACAAGTACATCTTTATGGCAACAGGCGACGGCACCGTTAAGAAAACATCGCTAGACCAATTTGCCAATGTACGTGCGAATGGCCTTATTGCTGTTAACCTGCGTGATGATGATTCACTGATTGGTGTTGATATCACAACAGGTTCAAGCGACATTATGTTGTTCTCCAAAGCGGGTAAAGTTGTTCGCTTTAACGAAGATAAAGTTCGTGCAATGGGTCGTACTGCAGCGGGTGTTCGCGGTATGAAGCTGGCTGACGATGACCAAGTTGTGTCGTTGATTGTTCCTTCTAATGAGGGTGACATCCTAACTGTGACGCAAAATGGTTACGGTAAGCGTACAGAACTTGCAGAGTACCCGACTAAAGGTCGTGCGACACAAGGTGTTGTTTCTATTAAGGTTTCTGACCGTAATGGTCCAGTAGTCGGCGCAATCCAAGTTGAGGAAGGCGACGAAATGATGATGATCACTGACGCAGGTACGCTAGTTCGTACACGTGTTGCGGAAGTGAGCCAAGTTGGCCGTAACACGCAAGGTGTTACTCTGATTCGTACTGCTGAAGATGAGTCTGTCGTTGGCCTACAACGCATCGAAGAGATCGAAGAAGCGGAACTTGTTGACGGTGAAGAAGAGTCAGTGGAAGGCGGCGAAGCTACCGCAGCTGATACATCTGCACCAGAAGCAAAAGCTGATGACGCAACTGATGCAGAATCAGAAGACTAATCGCAATTAGTGTAAATAGAAACCGGGCTTTTTAGCCCGGTTTTTTTATGCCTTGATGTCTGAATAATCGACACTTAAAAGCCAGTTTTACGAAAAAGTGTTGGCAATTTGGCCATCAACTGGAATAGAACTGCTACTTTTGTACAATAGGCGCCGAATTCTTTTTGAATCAATTATTTGGTGTGTAGAAGAATTAAGCACTAAAGAGTGAGGTAAGTGACTTTGCGTACAAATTTGTCTAATGACGCTTTGTACCCAAGGTGATTTGAGTAGCTAAGCGATAATTCTGTTGCTTAATAGCTCGTGTCTCGCATGGATAATGTAGAGGGTCAAATGACTAAAGGTATAGATAAATATAGTATCGACAGTACCGACTATACGGTCGGTCAAGATAACGTTCAGAAGTGGGGTTTTGATGTCCATAATCCTGTTTTTGGCGTAAGTGCTGGCTTTATCATTCTGTTTCTTATTGCTGCGATGGTGATGGATGCGGGTGACGCGAAGGCAGCCTTAGATGGTATTAAGTGGCAGATCATCGGCACGTTCGACTGGCTGTTCATCTGGTCGGGTAACATTTTTGTTCTGTTTTGTTTGGCTTTGATTGTTACCCCTTACGGTAAGATCCGTTTAGGTGGTCAAGATGCAACGGCAGACTATAGCTTTTTCTCATGGCTAGCGATGCTGTTTGCCGCGGGCATGGGTATCGGCTTGATGTTTTGGAGTGTGGCGGAGCCGGTTGCTTACTTTACTGGTTGGTATGAAACTCCGTTAGCGGTAGAGCCAAATACGCCAGAGGCTGCTAAGGCGGCATTGGGTGCAACCATGTATCACTGGGGCCTTCACCCTTGGGCTATCTATGGTGTAGTGGCACTATCCCTTGCGTTCTTCACGTACAACAAAGGTTTGCCTTTGTCGATCCGTTCGATTTTCTATCCAATTTTAGGTGATCGCGCTTGGGGTTGGCCGGGTCACGTGGTGGATATTTTAGCGGTATTGGCGACCTTGTTTGGTCTAGCAACTTCATTGGGATTAGGAGCAAAACAAGCGGCAAGTGGTATTCAACATGTGTTTGGTTTTGAAGCAGGGCTCGGGCTACAAGTTGTCGTAATTGCGGTGGTTACTTTGCTTGCCGTTGTTTCAGTACTGCGTGGTATTGATGGTGGTGTGAAGGTCATCAGTAACATCAATATGATAGTTGCGTTTCTGCTTCTGTTCTTGGTTGCAGCGATTGGATTTGCTGTGTCGATGGGGTCACTGCCAACAACATTGATGGGTTACGTGGAGAGTTTCATTCCGTTGAGTAACCCGCATGGTCGTGAAGATGAGTTGTGGATGCACGGTTGGACTGTATTTTACTGGGCTTGGTGGATTTCATGGTCGCCATTCGTTGGTATGTTTATCGCTCGTGTTTCGCGAGGCAGAACAGTTCGCGAGTTTATGATAGCGGTATTAATTGTGCCGACGACAGTAACATTAATCTGGATGTCCGTATTTGGCGGTATGGCGATCGATCAAGTAATCAATAACGTTGGCCAACTTGGCTCTAAAGGCCTAACGGACGTTTCGCTGGCGATGTTCGAAATGTTTGATGTCCTGCCTATGAGTACGCTGCTATCCATTATTGCGGTTATTTTGGTGATGGTGTTCTTTATTACCTCATCTGACTCAGGCTCGCTTGTTATCGACAGTATTACGGCTGGTGGTAAGGTAGATGCGCCTGTTTTGCAACGTTGTTTCTGGGCGTTTATGGAAGGTGCGATTGCTGCAGCGCTACTTTGGGTCGGTGGCACCCAAGCAGTCGAAGCACTGCAAGCTGGCGCTATTTCAACAGCGTTGCCATTCACTTTCGTTCTGTTGGCGATGTGTGTGAGCTTGCTGATGGGTATGAATACAGAGAAAGAGTATCGTTAACTTCTCTTTCTGTGATTGAGAAGGGATGCCAAGTGGCATCCCTTTTTTGATTAATCGTCTTTTGTGAAGTTTGCTTCACTAAACTGGTCAAGATCATACGGTGTTTGTTGATATACACAATAATTGAGCCAGTTGGAGAAGAGCAAATGACCGTGGCTACGCCAACTTGCATTTGGCTTATTGTCTGGGCAGTTATTCGGATAGTAGTTAACTGGAATCGCAGGCTCCATACCTTCACCGAGGTCACGGGTGTATTCATTGTGTAGTGTCAATGCATCGTACTCTGGGTGACCAGTGACAAAGACATTTCGTTTGTCCTTGGTAGCAGCCAAATAGACGCCAGCAACATCAGAGGTCGCGAGGATGTCTAAGTCCGTATGCTCTTCGAGATATTGCGGCGAGAAATCAGCATAACGTGAATGTGGTGCTAGGAACGTATCATCGAAACCACGCAAAATCGGATGGAAAGGGTGGTGAATTTCATGATGGTAGACACCCGATAGCTTTTCTTTACGCGTTCGTTTTGGTAAATCGTAAAGCAGTTTAAGACCAGCTTGAGCAGCCCAACAAACATAGAGCGTAGATGTGACATGTTGCTTTGCCCAGTTCATGATGGTTTGGAGGTGTTCCCAGTAAAGCACATCTTCAAATTGGACAAGGCCTAGAGGTGCACCAGTGATGATCAAACCATCGAAATTACGATCTTTTACCATTTCAAACTGGCGATAGAAGGTATCCAAGTGCTCTTCAGGGGTATTCTTACTCGGTCTATTATCGATACGCAGTAGTTCGACATCCACCTGAAGTGGGCTGTTGGATAAAAGTCTTAAGAATTGCGTCTCGGTTTCAATCTTCTTGGGCATCAAGTTTAAAATGAGAACTTTGAGAGGACGAATTTCCTGAGTGGAGGCACGCGTCTCTGGCATAACGAAAATGTTTTCGTTGCGCAGTACATCGGAGGCAGGTAATTGGTCAGGTATCTTGATTGGCACAGCTTTACTCCCTAAGCTTTTGGACGTCTATACATCCAAACTTATCGCAAACTGTGATTTATGTCGATAGCTAAATCACATATTATCTAAATCATTTCGTTATCCTTATTGTTATGACTGACTATGTATCAACAAGATAGAGCCGCACTAATATTAATTCGGGGTTTACCCGGTGCTGGAAAATCAACCTTGGCCCAACATTTATCACTAGAGCTTGGGTGTCAGCACTTTGAAGCGGATATGTTTTTCATCGATGAGCAGGGAAGATATACGTTCGACGTCAATCAGCTATTGGATGCTCACGGCTGGTGTCAACGAGTGACACGAGATGCCCTGAGTCGCGGAGAGTGCGTGATTGTTTCGAACACTTTCGTTCAAAAATGGGAAATTGAACCGTACGTAAAAATGGCAAAACAGTGTGGTAAGAAGATTGAAATTATCGAGGTAAATGGCGGCTTTAACTCTATCCATGATGTGCCAGAGACAACGATCATGGCAATGGAGCGGAAGTGGTATTCCATCCCAAAGCGTTGGAAACATTTCGTCAAACACACTTTCTATACTCATGAGCAAACCGATGTCAGAACAAAGTAACTTCATCATTCGATCCGCTCGCTTTGATGATTTAGAAGAACTCAATGAAATGATGTATGACCTACATGATGAACATCATCAAATCGCACCGGAACTATTTAAGCCAGCGGAGCATATAGAGAAGTCAATTGCTCACTACCTTGAGCATCCCGAGTGTTTGGTATATGTCGCTATGTGCGATGACCATGTTGTGGGTTTTGTGTCCGGCTACTTTGGCCAGTATCAATCTCCCGTAAGCCAACCTGTGTTAATGGGAAGCGCCGATGAGTTGTATGTCGATGTCCAACACAGAAAAGGGGGTATTGCCCAAGCCTTAATGAAGCGTATTGAGTGCGAGTTTCGTGACTATGGTGCTAAATTTATGTTTGTGGAAGTGTGGGACAAAAATCAGGCTGCGGTAAGCTTTTATCGCCAATTTGGATTTGAAAACCATATCCATTGTTTGGTGAAACCATTGACCGAAAAAAATTAAGTCATTAATTAGAGGTGAATTTTGATTCGATTGCTATGGATAGCGTTGGTTTGTGCCGTTTTTCCGCCAACGGCTGCTCAAGCTCAGGAAGATAAGCTCCCTGCCGGTGTTCGAGGTTCGTTGTGTATTGTTCACGCTGACAACAAGCTTGTGATGGTTGAAGAGATTTTCAGTCGAAAACTCTCTCTTCCGGGTGGTACCATATCAAACGGAGAAGACCCACGGCTAACAGCTCAGCGGGAAACATGGGAAGAAGCTGGGCTGGTTGTTGAACCGGTAAGAAAACTTGGGTTTACCGATACTGCGGTTGTTTATGAGTGTGTGCCGCAATCTAAAGTGGTAGCTTTTACAAGCAGTGAAGCGCTAAAAGGGAAATCGATGCCAGCGTGGTTTGCTCCTCATTTTGGTATCGAGGTACGGTATGTCATGGCTGTGGAAACTCCGTTGGTTAACCCTGATGAGTACCGTTATCCAGAACAGTGGCCCGCCATTATTCAATGGGTTCATGAAACCCAATCTTATCCTATCGAATATGTTGATAACCTTATTGATCACAGCAACTCATGGCAAAGGGTTGAGTTTCTTATACTAAGCGCCTTACAAACACTGAGTGAGAAGTATACGTTACTCAAAGCATTCTTGGGTGGAATAGTGGTACTGAGTAACCTTATTTTGTCACCCGTAGCTCTAGGTTTCAGCTTGATTATCGCGGGTTGGAAAGGTGGGGTGCAACTCACTCAAAAGCTGTTGTTCATACAACTCATTACTGTTTTGATGGCGGTGGTGGCAAAGTTTGGCTTTGCTTTGCCAGCCCCTGGTCAATTTCTTGGCCTAATATCTGAGCAAAACATTGGCTTGAGTTTCCCTTCGGTTCGGGCAGCATTACTCTTCGCTACCGCGACATTCTTGCTCTATTTGGTCTCTGTTAATCGAGTCACTCTTTACCTAAGCATGGCTGCAATGACATTAGCCTGTCTTGGTATGTTCTTACAATATCAAGTCTTCATTACTGATATTGTGTTTGGTGCTCTTTTGGGTAGCTTAATTACAAGACACTTCTTTAAATTAGCGGTACAGCAAAACACTCAGCTTGCGAAAATAACACAAACCAAAACGGCATGGTGTGTGTTAACTCTGTGCGCATCGGTCTTTGCTTCTAAGTGGTATGCGACGTCACTGCTGCAGGTAGCAGCGGTATCGGCGATGGTATTACTGCTTATGTTGGTATTTCGCAATCGCCCATTAGCAAAGGCGAAGATCAACCCTGTTTTGAGTCTATTTGCTATCGTTGTCGGTTACTTCTTATCAGAATACCTCCACCAACGTGTGTCATCACATGCTTTGCTGGCATTAATGGTTGAAATTGCCTTCATGCCGTTAATTTTGACATTAATCTATATTCCATCGCTTATTGCCTTGAAAGTAAAAAATAGATCGGCTTAACAGGCCCTGGTGAGTTGACCTTATATCCTCGCTCCTTTATCTTTCAGGGCATTATTTCAGTATGAATGGAGTGAGCCTTGTACAAGCTCAACGAAATCTTCGAAACGATTCAGGGGGAAGGCAGCTTTACCGGTGTGCCTTCTGTCTTTATTCGACTGCAAGAGTGTCCTGTTGGGTGTGCTTGGTGTGACACTAAGCAGACTTGGTTGGCAGAACCGCAACACGAAACAAACTTTGGCGAAATCATCGCAAAGCAGCAGGACTCAGAAACGTGGTGTAAGGCCAGCGCGGAAGAGTTGGTCGCTATCTATCGCCAGCAGGGCTTTAATGCAAAGCACATTGTGATCACTGGCGGTGAACCTTGTATCTATGATCTTGTTCCACTGGCATCAGCTTTTGAAGCGATGGGTTGTCAATGCCAGATTGAGACGAGCGGAACTAGTGAGATCCGAACCACAGATGCCACCTACGTGACAGTGTCACCCAAGATCGCTATGAAGGGCAAGCTGCCCGTCCTAGAGTCTGCTCTGCGTCGTGCCAACGAGATCAAACACCCAGTTGGAACGAGCAAAGATATTGAACAGCTGGATGAGTTGATTAGTGATGTAGAGCTTCGTTCTGATGTGATCATCGCACTACAACCGATTAGTCAAAAAGCAAGAGCAACAGAGCTCTGTATTGATACGTGTATTGAAAGAAACTGGCGACTCTCCATTCAGACACACAAATACTTAAGCATTGCATAGGGGTAGGGAAATGAAAAAAGCCGTTGTCGTTTTTAGTGGTGGACAAGATTCTACGACTTGCTTAGTACAAGCCCTCAAACAGTATGATGAAGTACACGCGATTACGTTTGATTACGGTCAACGTCATAAGTTAGAAATTGAAGTGGCTCAAAAACTTGCGACTTCATTGGGTGTTAAAGCTCATAAGGTGATGGATGTAGGCCTGTTAAATGAGTTAGCAATCAGCTCACTCACACGCGATGACATTCCAGTGTCTCACGAGCTGCAAGAGAATGGCTTGCCAAACTCTTTTGTTCCTGGGCGCAATATCCTATTCCTTACGTTAGCGGGCATCTACGCCTATCAGATTGGCGCACAAGCGGTTATCACCGGTGTGTGTGAGACTGACTTTTCCGGCTACCCTGACTGCCGTGACGAGTTCGTCAAATCGATGAATGATGCGCTTGTTAAGGGTATGGACCGTCAACTGGAGATTGTTACTCCTTTAATGTGGCTTAATAAAGCAGAAACATGGGCTCTTGCTGATAAGTACGATGCATTGCAATTGGTTCGAGAGCAGACATTGACTTGTTACAACGGTGTCATTGGTGATGGTTGTGGTGATTGCCCGTCATGTCATTTACGTTCAGAGGGCTTACATAGCTACCTAGACAACAAATCGACAGTGATGGAAGAGTTAGACGCTAAGCTCTAACCCGTTTACTCCACACACCAAAGAAAAGAGTCGCTGAGTGCGACTCTTATTCGTTTAAAGAAGCAGTGACTTAATGGTCGTAATTACGCCTGACTCGGTATTACTGGGCGCGGTATATTTTGCGACTTGTTTCACTTTGTTGTGTGCGTTCTCCATTGCATAAGAATAATCGCAAACTTGCAGCATCTCGAGATCATTGAGGTAATCCCCAAATGCCATTGATTGCTCCCGACCAAAGTTCATGGTGTTGTGTAAGTGCGTGATGGCAGCCCCTTTTGACGCTTCGGCATTCATTACATCCAGCCAAATCTTTGCACTGACAACCACTTGGTGAGAGCTCGAGAATTTCTCAGACATCACTGGGTTTACCCACTCTTCCGTGCCGTCGAAATGACAAATAGCGACTTTGATAAAGTCGTCCTCGACGTCTAATAGGTCAGTCACATACTCACATTGGTGATAATACTTCTGTATCTCGTCTAGTGCCTTAGGTGCTTGCGTCTCAATGTAGGCGGAGCGTTTGCCGCAAAGAACAATGTATGCGCCTTTGATACTTCTCGCTGCATGAACGATATCGACAATTTCATGCTTAGGCATGGTGCAACTATAGAGTTCCTTATCTTGATACATCACAAGCGTACCATTCTCAGCGATATAAAGTATCTCGTCTTTGACTGGCGCAAAGGTGTCTTGCAGGCTGTGATATTGACGACCTGAAGCTGCAGAGAAGAGGATACCCTTTTGAGAAAGTTGCTGAATGATATTGAAGGTTTCAGGGTGAAGACGACCGTACTGGTCTAGGAGCGTGCCGTCCATATCTGACGCCACGAATCTAATATCAGGCTTTTGCATGTTATGCTCTAGAGTTGTTTTAGTCATCGAATTGACTGATTGTCGCTTGGTAGCATTTTAGTGTTTCATTGAAACTAAAGCTAAGAATATTGTTAATACCCTCTATTTTATCCTCATCGTAATGAGAGACGTAAAGGACTTGGCAGAGACTGTTCTTGACTAAGTACTGAACGGCATTCATAAAGAGTGTTCTACCAAGGTAGTCGAGGCCTTGATAGGGTTCGTCCAAAATCAGAAGCTTGGGTTGTTTGATGAGTGCTCGCGCTAACAAAACCAAGCGCTGTTGAGCATAATCAAGCTGCCTAAACGGTGTATTACTATGCTCACTTAAGTGGAGAATATCTAACCATTCATTTGCTGACTTGATTTGCTCTTTAGTCGGCTGTGAATAAAGCCCGATAGAATCATAATACCCAGATATCACGGCTTGTAACGTTGAGCAACTAACACGATATTGCAAATGCAAAGATGAAGATACCATGCCAATTTGCTGCTTAATTTCCCAAATAGTTTCTCCACTTCCACGTTGATAGCCAAAAATATGGATGTCGTTGCTGTAGCATTGCGGGTGGTCACCAAAAATTAGGCCAAGCAATGTGCTCTTTCCACAACCATTAGGGCCTTTGACTTGCCAATGCTGGTGTGTGTCGATTTGCCAATTTAATCCAGTGAAAATCGTTTTGTCTGAATAGGCAACATGGCCATCGACTATTTTGAATAGAGTGCTGTTTGAATCGGGCTTGTGACGATGCTTGGCAAGTGCCTGTTGAATTTGCTCGGTTTGACGCTGAGATTGATTGATCAAATTCTGGACGACGTCATTAGTCTGCCATTCATCAGCAGAGAATATGTCCTGTATCGTGTTATTACCAAACAGTGCTATTTTGTCGACCCAGTCTGGAATATCTTCAAAGCGAGAAAAGCAGCAAATGATGGGGATTGATGCATGTTGAGTGTGCAAATAATCCTTTAGACTGGCGCGATGTTCTTGATCTAGTCCGGCGAAGGGGTCGACTAAGATTAAGCCACTGGGCTGTGAAGCTAACGCTTTTGCTATTAGAACTCGTCTGCTTTCCCCTGTAGATAGAGCTCTAAATCCAACACCAGTTAATGATGTGAGGTCGAGTTCATTAATCAGTTGTTCATATCGGGTGGTATCAACACTACTTTCCATCACCAGGTGCTGGACGGTGCGCCCGTGGTCAACTCTATCAAGATAGTCGGTGTCATCATTAGCGATTTCCTCCTCAAGCAAGAGTTGCTGTTCGCGAAGAGAGACTTGTTTTATGTCTCGGGAACAGAACACATCGCCATCAACATCTAGGTCATGGTTTGCATCGGTAAGGACATCAATGAGAGAGGAGAGTGGGGAACTGTCACAGCAGAAAAGAGCCCAGCTTTCACTGTCGTTTACTTTCCATTGGTCAATGATGAGTGTTGCAGTATCAGATTTGATTTGGACGTTGTTGAGACAAATTTCCATACGTGACGTTCTCCATTGGTTTCTATTGTTATATCAGTATTTTGGAACCAATAGAAACAAAAAGCCCAGAGCATGATATCTCTGGGCTTCGAAAAAGTTCAGGTATTGACCTTACAGGTATTTTTTCGCCATATCTGCTGGCTCAACTTCTTTACCTTCTAGCTTGTCATTCCAGTTTGGACCAACGAGAACGCCATCTTCGTCAAGGGTAATTAGCCAATCTTCAACAAAGATATCCAGTGGAATTTCTAGAACTTCAAAATCGGCCCATTCTTCTACGTTATGAAGTTTTGCATCTGCTTCGTTAGACCAAAACGGCATCACCTCTGAGTTTTCAAATTCTGTTGAATCTACTGCAAGCCAACCATCTTCATTGCGTAAGCCCCAAACTTTTGCGGTCTCTTTTGTTTCGCTGATGAAAAGGTCTAGATTAGCTTCGATATTGTCAGTCAGTTTTGTCATTATGAAATTCTCAATAATAGTTAGAAGATGATTCTTCAATACGTGCGCACTATAGCACTTTTAATATCAAGCGAATACGCAAAGTGTACAATTACCCCAAACAAAAATGCTCCCGAAGGAGCATTAACTATAAAAAGTTCAATTAGCGTTTCCGTGGCAGGGTGGTGTAGATATCCCATTCCATATCCACTACATTTTCAAGCCCGACGACGGTAGCAACAACACGACGGTTTTGTGCATGACTGATCTCCTCATCACCCTCAGCGACGAGCTCAGACTCACCAAATCCAACGATTCTAATGCGATCGTCTGTGATACCGTATTTTTTCAGTGCAACTTTGGCGGAAGTCGCGCGACGCTTAGATAAATCTAAATTGTATTCGTCGCTACCCACTTTACTGGTATACCCTTTCAATTCGATTGAGGTTTGCGGGAAGTCTTTAAGGAACATCGCCATGTCGCGTATTTGATTCATAAACGGCGAACTTATCACGTCTGAATCGTTAGCAAACAAGATGTATATCTGCATTTGAGAGCGAGATGCAGACATGGTGCCGCAACCTTCATTGTTAATCTCAGCGCCAATGGGTGTGCCTGGGCACATATCACGGGCATTGATTACGCCATCTCTATCCTCATCGAGGAGATCAAAGGTCTGGTTAGCAACCGGCGTGTCAATATAGTCATACTCATCATCGGCATCTTTCTCAAAATACACGGCATCTGCCCAAGAAAGATTGGATATTAGAGCACCTAAAATGGCGACTGAAAGTAGGTTGGTCTTCATATTAGTACTCCATCTTCTCTTGCCACTCTTGAGGAGACTCTACGCGAAGCGAGTCTAGCAAAACACCTGTGGCGTTAAGGATCCGATATTTCGCATATTGCTCGCCGTACTTAGCATCAAGAAACTCTTTACGAGCCTCAAATAATTCGTTTTCCGTATTGAGAACATCAAGGAGTGTACGTTTGCCTATTTTGTATTGCTTTTCATAGGCAACAACAGTGGCGGAGGCTGAATCAACGTGATCCGCTAAGAAGAGCTTTTGTTGTTGGGTCAATTCTAAACCACTCCAAGCGAGTCGTAGACCTTCTTCGACTTGACGATAGGCGCTATCTCTTAAATCTTTTGCCTTGTTAAGTTGGTGTGCAAAATTGTCTTGGTTAGCAACATCGGAACCACCATTATAAAGGTTGTATCGCATTCGCAGCATTATCGATGCTTCATCATCGCTTCCTATGACACCATCCATGTCATCACGCCATGTTTGAGATGCTTCAATAGTAAAAGTGGGCAGGTTTACCCCTTTTGACTGTTTATACTGAAACTTGGCAGAGTCTACATCAGCGTGGCTAACTTGAATGACAGGGTGATCCTCAAATGCGATATCGATGGCATCCTGCAGCGTACGTGGAATAAAATTGTTATCTGCTCGGGGATAGATCAGTCCTTGTGGTGCCTGTCCAACAACTCTGGTGAACTCTGTGTGAACATCATACATGTTGTTTTGCGCAGCGAGCAGATTACCATGTGCCTTGGCGACACGTGCTTCTACTTGGGACAAATCAGCGGTAGAGCCAATACCGGAATCTACGCGTTTTTTAATGTCACTGTAGATCTTTTTATGGGTTCTCAGGTTACCCTCTGAAAGCGCTAAAAGCTCAAAGGCTTGAGTTGCGTCGAGATATATTCTAGCAACCTCCAAAGCGATATCTTCTGCATCAGCAAGCAATTGCAAGCGAACCGATTCAGCATCGGCGGCAGTGCGATCCATATCGTTGAGTGTGGCGTTACCATCCCACAGCAACTGTGTTAAAGATATTGAGACTTCATTACCGGTGTAATCCCCAAAATCCCATGCTTCTCTCTCTAAATCTTGAGTTCCGATCGCGGCGTCTAGGTCAATACTCGGTAGGTACTGACCTCCAGACGACTCTCGAAGGTAGCGTTTACTAATGAATTCGTTGTATTGGGCTTTGATGCTAGGATTCGTTTTTATCGTATGAGCTACCGCTTGCTCTAACGTTTGAGCATGAGTACTACTGGTGGCAAGTGCGATCATGCTTAGCGCTAATTTAGTATTCCACTTCACCTTGTATCTCCTTTGACACCTCTGAGGCGTAACCTTAAACAATCATCGTTTAAGCTAAGTATCGGATAATCATGATTTTTGTTATTTGTACCAACTACTTATTTAGGATAGTTGAAGAATGATCAATTTAAAGGTTAATGTAGTGAAAAATGACGATTTGTTAATGATTATCGTAATTGAGAAATGTGTGACTCTAAGCAGGCTAATAGGTGAACTTTAGTTCGATTGTGCTCTACACACTTTTGCTTGGCATCTTTAAAGCAATCTAACACAGACACTTAGCGACAATTAGCATTTGTACACTGTTGCTAATTTATGATTAAGTTACTGATATTTATATAGTTAGGAGCCTAGTCCTGAACGTTTTAAAAATGAAAGATGAGATCGGCTGATAATTTTTTAACGAATATTATTTAAAAAGTTGGCGAAAATCATAAGCTTGGCTTACACTTTCCCTAGTTTGGTCTCTAGGTCATTGAAAGATTGAACAAAAGTAAGGTGCTGCATACATGCAGCGATGAGTTAACACAGCTTTGAGGGAAGTTTTATGGCGCTCACTAAAGCCGATTTGGCAGAGAACCTGTTTGAGAAACTGGATTACAGCAAACGGGACGCCAAGGAAACGGTTGAAGTCTTTTTTGAAGAAATTCGCAAGGCTCTTGAGAATGGCGAACAGGTAAAGTTATCGGGTTTTGGTAATTTTGACCTACGCGACAAGAATGAACGTCCAGGACGAAATCCTAAAACTGGCGAAGACATTCCAATCTCAGCAAGACGTGTGGTTACGTTCCGTCCGGGACAAAAACTGAAATCTCGCGTCGAGAGTATAAAGGTTGATGGATAAGCCCCTCTCAAAATGAGAAAGCGACCCGAGTGGTCGCTTTTTTATTGCCTGGAGTGTGGAGCAGATTACCATTCAATTCGTCGATTATCTGAGGTAGCCACTCATTGGGTTTTTGACTTATCATAACCGGCAATCAACAAGCAGCACGGTAAGAGAATGAAAGATCCAGAGTTTTGGCACAGCAAGTGGGCCTCAAACAAAATAGGCTTCCATTTGGAAGATGTAAATCCATTACTGACAACCCATTGGCAAGCACTAAATCCACAGCGTGAAGATAAAGTTTTTGTCCCTTTGTGTGGAAAAAGCGAGGACCTCGTTTGGCTTGCGAGCAAACACGATGATGTCCAAGGGGTAGAGTTAAGTAACATCGCGGTACGCGCCTTTTTCTCAGAGCACTTTTACACTCCGATGGTCACCACACTGTCGGGGCAACATGAGCTGTACCAGTTTGATGAACTGTCTATTTATACAGGTGATATCTTTTCCGCCCCCATAGAACCTGTTGAACTCGTTTATGATCGAGCAGCACTTATCGCTCTGCCTATTGAGATGCGATCAGATTACGCAAAACGCATCGACTCTTTGCTAAAACCAGGTGGAAGAATTCTGTTGGTGACTCTGGAGTATGATCAAAGCGAGATGTCTGGACCACCGTTCAGTGTTTTAGAAAGGGAAATAGAATCGCTCTTCAAAGGCTATCAGATTGATCGCTTAGCGACAGATGTCGCTGACGAAAATCATCCTAAACGCGCCGGTAAAGGGCTAACGTACTTTTCCGAGACGGTTTTGTTGCTGACTAAACCCTCTTGCTAAGTCGATAGGCTGATTTCGAGTACGCGCAATACGAGTCTTTGACAGGTATTGCGCGTCTTAATTTCGAATTTACTCAAATTGTATAGTGAATCGCTCTATCATAACGACTTGATTTGTATCAATAAACCCTCTGATATAGTTTCAAAACAATCGTACACTATTTATAACATCTATGCGTAAGATACTGATTAGTCGGGCTAATAATGTTAAATGCTCGACTAATCGATTTTCTCGATAAACTTAATTCCACTATTTCATTGTTATAGTTCCCATATTTTCAATAGCTTACAACCAGATTGTTATTGGGGATATAAAATGAAGATCAAAACACTCGCAGGCGCCATCGGGATAGGTGTGGCCGCTTATCTAGGCACCGTCTATTTTGTTGGTCAAAGTGATCAAGTATTGGCAGAGCAGCAGTTGGAAGAGTTCGAGCATTTAGACAAGAGTTCGCTTGATTATCAAGCGATGCAGGTACTCACAGAAAAAGGCTGTGGTTACTGTCATACACCAAATAGTGACATGCCGTTCTACTCCCAGTTGCCAATTGCAAAACAGCTAATGCAAACCGACGTACGTGTTGCAATGCGTCATTTTGATATGCGTGTTTTACTTGACGACATTAAGCAGGATGACCCTGTTTCAGAAGTCGCTTTGGCTCGCTTAGAAAAAGTGCTTAATGATGATTCGATGCCGCCAGCGCTGTATCTGTCGATGCACTGGTCAGCCAGTATGAGTGATGATGATAAAACAGTACTGCGTGAATGGGTCAGCGAAAAACGCACTGAGCGTCACGCGAATTCACCCGTACCGGAAGAGCGCAAATCTAAAGTATTACAACCTATCTATACGCAGTTTGAAACCGATGCCGACAAAGTTGCACTTGGTAATGTTCTCTATCACGATGTAAGGCTATCAGGTGACAATTCTGTTTCATGTGCTTCGTGTCATGGTCTAGATACTGGTGGTGTCGATCGCATGGTGGGCTCTGTCGGGATTCACGGGCAAGTTGGTGGAATCAACGCGCCAACGGTTTTCAACGCTGTCTACAACAGAGTACAGTTTTGGGATGGACGCGCTGCTGACCTTCAAGAGCAGGCTGGTGGACCACCATTCAACCCAATCGAGATGGGGTCAAACGATTGGCAAGAGATCATTGATAAACTGAATGAAGATTCAGAAATCGTCGCGATGTTTAAACATGCTTACGATGGCGAAATGACGGGTGATACGATCACGCACGCAATTGCTCAGTTTGAGAAAACTCTCGTCACACCAAACAGCCGTTTTGACCAATATATGATGGGTGATGACGATGCGATGAGCGAGCATGAGAAACACGGTTTGGCGCTGTTTAAGAAATATGACTGTCAGACTTGTCACGCAGGTGAAGCACTTGGCGGTGAAACGTTTGAAACCATGGGCATGAAGGGCGACTACTTCGCATACCGAGGTACGGATGTAACGGAGGCAGATTTTGGGCGTTACAACTTTACCCAGAATGAAGAAGATATGCACAAGTTTAAGGTTCCAACGCTACGCAATATTGAACTAACAGAACCTTACTTCCATGATGGCTACGCAGATACTCTAGAAAAAGCCATTTTCTACATGGGTAAGTATCAAGTGGGTGTCGAAATGTCAGACAGTGAAGTTGAAGCCGTTAAGGCTTTCTTGATGACCTTAACGGGTGAGTACGAAGGCGTACCGCTTAGCTAACATTGGTATCAAGCGTTGAACTAAAAAAGGTCTAGCAATTTTGCTAGACCTTTTTACTTGGATAGGACGTGATGAAAAGTTAGTAAATGACTTTTACTTTTCCTGCTGCTTCAACAGCGTCTTGGATTGCTTGTTCAATACCAGAACGACGCGTGATAGCAACACCTAAACGGCGGCGGCCATTGATGTCTGGCTTACCAAATAGACGTAGCTGAGTTTGTGGAGCGCTCACTGCATCTGACAGGCCATCGAACTGAATGTCTTGTGATTGACCTTGGCCGAGAATAACGGCTGAAGCAGATGGGCCGTATTGCGTGATTTGTGCGACGGGTTGCTTTGTAAAGGCACGCACGTGGAGAGCAAACTCTGACATGTCTTGTGACATCAGCGTGACAAGGCCTGTGTCATGTGGGCGAGGGGAAACCTCGTTAAAGATGACAGTGTCACCTTTGATGAATAGCTCGACGCCAAAAATACCAAAGCCACCAAGGGCATTAACAATTTGCTCTGCGGCATGTTCCGCTGCTTTAAGTGCGGTATCTGACATGGCTTGAGGCTGCCAAGATTCACGGTAATCACCATCTTCTTGACGGTGACCGATTGGAGCACAGAAATGAACACCATCCACTGCACGTACTGTCAGTAGCGTAATTTCGTAATCAAAATCAATAAATCCTTCAACAATCACACGACCAGCACCAGTACGACCACCTTCTTGAGCATATTCCCAAGCGCGATCGACATCGTCTAGTGTCTTAATCACACTTTGGCCTTTGCCTGAAGAGCTCATCACTGGCTTACACACGCATGGAACGCCAACTTGATTCACAGCCGCTACAAAAGAGTCATAATCATCTGCAAACTGATATGGAGAAGTCGTCAGCCCAAGCTCTTCAGCAGCAAGGCGGCGAATACCTTCACGATTCATCGTCAGTTTCGTTGCTTTTGCGGTTGGAACAACATTGAGACCTTGTTCTTCCAGCTCGACAAGTTTGTCTGTTGCAATCGCTTCAATCTCTGGCACTACGTAATCTGGTTGCTCTTTTTTAATCAGAGCTTCTAGCGCATCACCGTCCAACATATCAATGGCATAACTTCGGTGAGCCACTTGCATTGCTGGAGCGTTCTCATAACGATCACAAGCAATCACTTCAAAACCAAGGCGTTGGCATTCGATAGCCACTTCTTTACCTAATTCACCAGAACCGAGTAGCAATACTTTTGTTGCACTCTTAGCCGTCGCAGTACCAAACATAGAAAATCCTCTTAGTGCTTTCGCGAACATGATTATTGGGTGCGGATGATACTGGATATTTGACTAAAAGCAAACGTTTGCGTGATGGTTGGTGCGCGTATCTGGAATTTTGTGCTTAATACGCTAAGTGTCTGACTATTCATTGATCTAACGCTAAGTAATGCTTTGTAACATTGAGTAAAAATACAACAGCTCAGTGTTTAGTTATTGAAACTGAACACTATTTGTTTATGGTACCGCTTAAATGGAATTAAAGACATTATGAAACTGTCGTTAAAGTTCGTTATTCCGCTAGTGATCCCGTTGGTCATCCTATTGCTACCAACGAGTGCTTTTCCTTTTGATGGACTAACGGTTATTCAACAACGCGTGATTGCGATCTTCTTTCTCGCTGCTCTATGTTGGGTCTTCGAGCCTATCCCGATTTACGCGACCTCAGTGGTTGTTATCGTACTTGAATTGCTACTTCTATCCGACAAAGGGATCTTGTGGTTTAGAAGCGGAGCGGGGCAACCTGAGTTTGGGGAAGTATTGTCCCATCAGGACTTAATGGCCACGTTTTCTAGCCCAATCATTATGCTATTCCTCGGTGGTTTCTTCTTGGCAATGGCAGCGACGAAATATCGTCTAGATGTAAACCTTGCACGTGTCATGCTCAAACCTTTTGGTAACCAACCTAAGTATGTGATGCTTGGTTTGATGCTCATTACTGGCATTTTCTCTATGTTTATGTCTAACACGGCGACGACCGCGATGATGCTCTCTATTTTAGCACCGGTTATCGCCGTATTTGGTCACGAAGACAAAGGACGAATTGCGCTGGCGCTCTGTATTCCGGTAGCAGCAAACATTGGTGGTATCGGCACACCGATAGGCACCCCCCCTAATGCGATCGCACTCAAATACTTAGTAGATGAGCACTCAATTACGTTTGGAGAGTGGATGGCATTTGGGATTCCTTTTGTGGTTGTGATGATGGCTATTGCTTGGGTTTTGATGTGCAAGTTGTATCCATCCGACCAAGCGACTGTTAACCTCGATATCAAGGGCAAGTTTCTTAAAACACCGAAGGCGATCACGGTTTACATAACCTTTGGCCTGACTATCTTATTGTGGTTAATGGGCTCTGCGCATGGAATGAACTCATATACTGTTGCGCTTATACCGGTCGCTGTATTTTCAATGACAGGCATCATTAACAAGGAAGATCTAAAAGGGATCTCTTGGGATGTGCTCTGGTTGGTGTCTGGTGGTATCGCACTTGGATTGGCGCTTGATAAAACGGGACTCGCCAAGTTGGTTGTTGGGAGTATTCCATTTGGGATGCTTTCTCCTTACGCTGTGCTCCTTGGAGCGGCAGCACTTTGTTTGTTAATGGCAAACTTTATGTCGCATACGGCAACGGCTAACTTGTTAATGCCAATCATGGCTGCGCTTGGTATGTCGATGGAGGGGCTCGTCCCGCTGGGTGGCATTATGACCTTGATTTTGGTTGTGACGTTTGCAGCTTCATTGGGTATGTCTTTGCCGATTAGTACTCCGCCAAATGCTTTGGCGCACGCAACAGGTTTTGTTAATACAAAGCAGATGGCACGTGTCGGAGTTATCTTAGGTGTGATCGGTGTTGCTTTAAGCTTTGTAATGGTGTGGATGCTAAACATCATTGGCTTTATTCAGTAGTTCATGGAGGATTAAGATGGAAGCATTGTATGTAATTTGTGTTGATGACCAACGTGAAGTGCTGAGCGCTGTGGTTGCAGACTTAGCCCCACTCAATGACTGGCTCAGAGTTGAGGATTGCGAATCTGCTGATGAAGCATTCGATTTGATGGAAGATCTCGATGCGGAGGGGCACTACGTTGCTGTTGTCGTATCTGACCATGTAATGCCAGATAAAACAGGTGTTGAGCTACTGAAGGAGATTCATACAGACAGTCGTTTTGTCGATACTAAAAAGGTATTGCTAACAGGACAAGCAACACACAGTGACACGATTCAAGCGATCAACGAGGCGGGCGTCGGCCACTATTTTGAAAAGCCTTGGGACGCGCAAAGATTGGTGGATACCGTAAGGGTTCTCGCGACCCATTATGTATTTGATCATAAGTTAGACCACCTACCCATGATTGAGTATTTAGACCCGCAGACGGTGTTCGAGAGAATGAAGGGCTAGTTGGTCAATGTTGTTCCCTTAATTGAAGGGCTTGGAATCAAATCCAAGCCCTTTATTTTTGCTCCAAGATTAAAATGTCATGAAATGACCTATCCGGTCGAGCCTGGTTTTCATACGCTGATAGAAAACAAAAACATGCGTCATTTAGAAAGCGTGTTGCAAAAATCTATTGGTACCACATGGAAGGCGAATACCTGATGGAATAGGGTTATGCGAGAACATCATGCAAAACTCATTAAATCAGTTCATTAAACCGAAGAAACGAAAAAGGCTCTCCGCTAAGCCAAACCCGCGTGAGTATGGAACGCCTTATGGAAGCGAAAGGGCTTCTGGAGGGAGACCCGACTCCAACGATGATGCGCCACCTCTACAAACATTTTTACGCGATCACGTTCGTTCGAGAAATCTAATTTAGAGATTGACTCTTAATAACAACAAAAAAGCGCAATGAGTTTTCACCTCGTTGCGCTTTTGTTGTTTCTTTAGTACTCAATGTTTCAGATTGAAGCGTATTCAACCGTAATTTCAGGGTTGATCGTTTCTAGCGTCGATTGAGTCTCAGGTAGATGACTGATTTTTCCACTTGATAGTTCCACAAGCGCTGCTGCTCTTATATCTGTTAGAGATAAACCAGCAATCAGCAACTGAACAATAGCTACTTGAAGTGGAGGGAGGCTAGGGTTAAACGCTGCGTTTTCAGCGTAAGCCCCCTTAAACACACGACCGTCTGCAACTTCGATTGCTACACCACTCAAGTTCTTGGTATATGGAGCATGGCTTCGGTTCAATGCGTCAACAGCAGCTTTCACCAAGCTATCGACATCTTCAAGTTGGTAGCCATGATCGACAGGTGTCATCAATCCTGATTGGATTCCCAAGTCAGAAGGGCCGAAAGACTCCGGTAAATACTCTTGTAGCGACATCGCATCGCGTTGCGGCAATTGAACTGTCAGAGTTTGTGCCGTGGATAGCTCATTCATGAACTGGCGACAGTGGCCGCAAGGGCTGTAGTTTATCGTAATGTCTGTTAGCCCAGATTCACCTTTCATCCACGCGTGGCTGATAGCAGACTGCTCAGCATGGACTGTTTGAGCAAGCTGCGCACCGAGAATTTCCATATTTGCACCAAAGTACAGGTCACCCGAGTTGCCTTGTACAATCGCGCCCACAAAAAATTCGGAGATTGGTGCGTATGAATAGGCAGCAGCGAAAGGCAATAGTGCTACCTTTAACTCACTCTTTTCCATTTTGGTTTTTTGTAGCAGTTCATCGAACTGCACTGAAGTAATGGCTCCAGAAAACGAATCGCTACAAAATAGCGCTTCGAAGACATGACGTTGAGGCTCTGGAATTTGTGATAGAGCCTGTTCAAAACGAGTTGACATAATTCATCCTCGAAAACAATGATTGTTTTATTGTAGATAGTACATTCAAGATTACAGTGATCGTAATCACTCAAATGTGATTGCTCAAATTTCATTTGCATAAAATAAGTGATCGCGATCACGTAAAATGGCGGGCGTGAGTTACTGAGTTGTTAGCCAGATGACGGTGCTCATAATAATTGGTGCTGCGATGGACGTGACAACGCCACAGATCACCAGTGAAAGAGAACTGAAGGCGGCATCTTGAGTGTTTTTTTCAGCACTCGTTGCCGTGCCAAGTGCGTGAGAGACACACCCCATCGTTAAGCCCCGAGATATAGGGCTTTTGATATTGAATAGGCGATAGATAGGATAAGCAAGAATAGCACCCACAAGGCCTGCGATAAGCACCATAATGGCGGCAATAGCAGGGACTCCACCTAAGAAACTCGCTATTTCCATCGCGATAGGGGTCGTTACTGACTTACCCATTAAGCTAGCAAGTAATTCAAAGTCAACGTCTAACAGCAATGCGAATAAAACGGTAGATAACATACTCAGCACACTGCCAAGGGTGCAGCTAACAAGAATGAGCTTCCAGTTGCGACGTATCTGCGGCAACTGCTCGTACAGAGGATAGGCTAGGGCGACGACTGCGGGTTGTAGTAGCCAAGTCACCCATTGATTGTCGGCATAGTAGGTCTCATAAGAGACGTTTAGGGTAACTAATAATGGGATAAGAACGGCAAGGCTAACCAAAAGAGGGTTAAACAGTGGCGATCGAATAATCCCACAAACTTTGCGCACGATGATAAAGACCATGAGTGTAATGATGAACCACATCGTTTAGCTATCCCTGCTGACTAGTTTTTCTATACAGTAACTCATAATGATGAGCACGAGCACGGAGCCTGCGACAACACTCGCAATGATCGCCACAAGGTTGTCTAATAGCAAATCGAAATGCACCATTAGCCCAACACTGATTGGAACGAACAAAAATATCATATGGCGAATGAACAGGCTTGCGCCAGGCTGTACCCAATGCGCGGGAACCAACCCCGATGCGAGGCCAATAAAAAGCACCGCCATGCCTAAAATACTTCCAGGTATTGAGATACTCAAATAGGTTTGCATCGCGATACCTATCATGAGCGCGATCCCGATAATGGCAAACGCGCGCATATACTCAAAACCTGTTTTGGCAATAGACTTCAATGTCACAACGTGGCGCTCCTAGCTAACCAATTTAGAAACGTACTCATAGACCGACTTCAACACGCGCATTTTGTGTTCATCAGTCTCATGCTCATGCGCTAAGTTTTCTAAGTTGAGTGTGTAGTCGGGTAAGCGAGTCTCAAAGTAGTCGCGACAATGACTCATCCAACGTTGCTGTTCTGTTTCGGTGAGTGTCCATGGATAATGTCGAGCACGATAGCGGAATAGTAACGGCTTAATTCGCCCATCATCAAAAGAGATGTCTAAGCTGCCAAGCGCTTCAGGTGGTTGGCTAAGAATGATGTCCATAGCGGCACGATCTGCAGGGCTAAAGAAGCCATCGTAGAGCATCGCATCAACATCTTTATTCTCATCAGAATAGTCACGTTCTTGCTGATACAGCGACAACAGCTTTTCACGAATTTCTGGATGCTGTCTCAATAGTGCGAGGTTTGCAAGACACTGCTCGCGGTTAATTCCGATATTTGCCGCATTTTCGGCAGTCAGTGTTTTTGCTGGTGCGAGAATAGGGCATTTATTGAGGTGGATGAGCTTGATTGGAACGGGCAATTCGTCGTCAGCAAGTTCAGAACGTTTTGTATATAAACGCTCTCTTAAGCTGTCTGAGTCCATCTCAAGAACCGGAGATACATCCTGGGCTAAATCCACCACGATTACGGCGTTTTTATTGGTAGGGTGCCATGCCACCGGAACAATCCAACTGGTGTACTGACAATCACGTCCCAGCATGCCGCTAACGTGCATCAATGGTTTCATCTCAACGATATCAATAAGCTCATTGAGCTTACGCTTGTGACGATATTGCAAGAAAAAGTCGAATAACTTGGGTTGCGCCGTTTTTATTTTTTTCGCCATCTCAATCGTCGCAATCACATCAGCCATCGCATCGTGGGCGTTGCTATGTTCGATGCCATTGGCAACTGAAAGATGTTCAAGTTTAAAGCTTGGGTAGCCTTCGTCATTTTCAGGCCAATTGATTCCGTCAGGACGAAGGGCATGACAAGCTCGCATCACATCAAGCAAGTCCCAACGAGAATTACCGTTTTGCCAACTCCATGCGTATGGGTCTAGAAAGTTACGGTAACAGGTATGACGTGTCACTTCGTCATCGAAACGAATACTGTTGTAGCCTAAGCTTGTTGTGTTCGGTTTAGACAATTCTTCATGAATACGGCGGATGAACTCAGGCTCTGGAAGTCCCTCAGCATTTGCCTTTTGCGGTGTGATGCCTGTGATCAGCGCAGCTTCAGGAGAGGGCAGATAGTCGGATGGCAACTGACAATAGATAACCAGTGGCTCACCGATGATGTTAAAGTTTTCATCGGTACGGACACCGGCAAATTGACTCGGTCTGTCAAGAGCAGGGCTAGTGCCCCAAGTTTCGTAGTCGAAGAAGAAAAAAGTCGGTTGGTTATCTGCGGGCATAGTGTCTTCCAGTGCTCGAAATTTATTATTTCAAGGGCTTATATCTGATGGAAGTATCCGACACTTTCCATTACTCAAGCAAGTGATATTCAAAAAAGATTTGGTTTTCAATAAACATCACTTACGCCTCAGCACATCGGCTGTCTAAGATTTACTCAATTGAAATGTAAATGGGTGATATCGGGTCTAATTAACCATAGTCACTTTTAAAGAGTCGCACGATGAATTTAGCTGTCAATCTTATGCTGACGCTATTGTTGTTCGTTTCTTCAACAGCATTTGCGTACACACCGAATGGTTTTGAACTTTCAAATCTCACTATCTCCCAGTCTGAAATATTACCTGGAGGCCCTGGAAGGGACGGCATACCAGCCATATTAGAACCCAAGTTTGTTGACGGAACACAAGCCCATTTCATGCAAGATACTGATGTCGTTCTTGGAATCGAGTTCAGTGGGATGACAAAAGCATACCCCATCAAAATACTGAATTGGCATGAAATTGTGAATGATGAGATTGAGGGCCAACAGTTTATGATTTCATATTGTCCACTTTGTGGCTCAGGCATGGGTTTTCTAGCCGGGTTTGGAGAGCAGAAGAAAACATTTGGTGTTTCAGGCTTACTCTACAACTCTGATGTTCTTATGTATGACCATCAAACCGAGTCACTTTGGTCTCAAATTCGTGGATCGGCCGTGAGTGGCCCCTTATCTGGCCAAAACCTAATTCAGTATCCATTAAAATTGACACGTTGGTCCCAGTGGATTGAAGACCACCCTAATACTAAGGTGCTGTCGACAGATACTGGCTTTCTAAGGGATTATTCTCATGATCCCTATGCCGGTTATAGTGATAAGCCACATTTGTATTTTCCAATATCAGAAACAACCCCTATGTCTTATTCAATGAAAGAGACCGTATTGGGCTTGAAGGGAGAAAATAGGGCAATTGCTTTTCCATTTAAAGAGCTTCGCCTTAAAGGGGAATCCAACTTTAAGTATGTGTTTGAAGGCGTTACGCTCACGATTCACTGGGATGAAGAAAACCTGTCGGCGTGGGTGACAGACGAGCAGGGCACTTTAGTTTCCAGCACTTTACTCTATTGGTTTGCCTGGCATGTATTTCACCCAGAAACCGAAGTGTACCGACCTTGATGTGGTCTACGAGTCGTAAATCAGAAACTAAAGCAAGGCCATCATTTGAGGCTTTTACTTTAGTCTTCAAAACCTAGATACATATCTTCAGTCAAAGGAACTGGGACGTCATCTGGGTTCCACCCGGCACCAAGCACTTTATACAGAGTCACTGTATTGAGTTGGGCGCTAAGTTCCGTCGTGATTAAGGTTTGCTGCGCGCTATAGTAAGAGCGTTGTGAATCTAACACACTAAAGTAATCGTCTACCCCCTCATTAAATCGCAGTTCCGAGAGGCGAAAACTTTCCTCGTACGCATCGACGAGCATCTGCTGGCCCTGTATCTGGTCATCGAATGTTGCCTGATTACTGAGAGCGTCCGCTACTTCCTGAAAAGCAATTTGGATAGTTCGTTCATAGTTGTTAACCGCAATTTTTTGGTCAGTCGCAGCGATGTCGGAGTTTCGCTCTCTAGCACCCCAGTCAAAAATAGGTAGCGTAATGGTCGGTGTGAATATCCATGAGCGGCTATCTCCGGAAAAGAGATCGTCAAGGTCAGCACTCAACAAGCCACCATTGGTCGTAAGAGCAATCGTCGGAAAATAAGCAGCCCGAGCAGCCCCAATATTGGCATTCGCCGCTCTTAGAAGATATTCAGCCTGTAGAACATCCGGTCGATTGAGCAATACTTGAGAGGGAAGCCCAACGGAAACCTCCCCGAAACGAGTTCCTTGGTCGCTAGTCGGTAATAATTCATCGGGTATTGGGGTGCCAACAAGAATGTTTAGCGCGTTAATGTCGACATTGACTTGACTCGTAAACCTCGCAACATCGACTTTTGAAGTCGCTACCGTGCTTTTAGCCTGTGCTAAATCTAGCCCTGAGGCGACACCATTGTCGAAACTGGTTTGAGTCAATTTTAGAGAGTCTTGTTGGGATATCAGCGTTTCTTTCGCCAATTCGAGTAATCGGCGGTCTGACTCTAGCGTCAAGTAGGCCTGGATAACGTTACTGATTAAGGTAATTTGCGTATTGCGGCGCCCCTCAATCGTTGCCAGATAACTTTCAAGGGCTTGTTGTTCTAGACTGTAAACACGTCCCCAAAAATCGATTTCATAGCTGCTTAGACCGATATTAAGGTTTTGAGTCCGGGAAATGGAAGAGTCTGCACCAGTAAAATTCTCAGATAGACGCTGATTAGCACTTGATGCTTCTAAGCCAATGGATGGATAACGAGAGGCACGCTGTAGGCCGAGTTGAGCTTCGGCTTTAACGATATTAAGTAGCGCTTCTTTAAGATCCTTATTGTTCTCTAACGACAACTCGATCAACATCTTGAGCTCTTCATTGTTCACGAAGGAGCGCCAATTCGTTACGCTGCTCTCCTCATACCCTTGCTGGTTAACGGGCCAGTCATTTGTCACTGGCAACTCCGGTCTTGAGTATTCAGGTATGAAGTTGGTGCATCCTGCTAGAGTCATAGTTAGGGTCAGTGCTTTAAATCGTGCATTCATGAGGCAGACTCCTCTTGATGAACTTTTTCAGATGTCTGATTATGCTGAGACTTACCAGTAAACAGGCGTTCAACAACGACAAAGAACAGAGGAACGAATAACACGCCGAGAACAGTAGCCGTTATTACCCCGCCGACTACCCCTGTACCCACTGCGTTTTGCGCGCCAGACCCCGCACCAGAACTAATCGCTAATGGTACTACGCCCATCCCAAACGCTAATGAGGTCATCAATATCGGTCTTAGACGAATGCGCGCCGCTTTCAGAGCTGCCTGCATTAGATCCTCACCCGCTTCATAATAACTTTTGGCAAATTCGACTATCATAATGGCATTTTTCGAGCCTAAACCAATTGTGGTTAAGAGTCCGACTTGAAAATACACATCATTCTCTAGTCCAAATAGCTCAGTGGCACTGACAGCACCCAATATTCCAAGGGGGATAATTAAAATGACAGAAAGTGGAACTGCCCAGTCTTCATACAGTGCAGCAAGACATAAAAACACAATCAATATCGACAGTGCGTATAAAAGGGGCGCTTGTCCCCCGGACACTCGCTCTTGATAGGACATCCCCGTCCATTCAATGCCCACACCTTGGGGCAGACCACTAACAATACGTTCAATCTCTGCCATTGCATCACCAGTACTCACGCCTGCAACGGGCTCACCCACAATTTCAACCGCCGAGACGCCGTTATAACGTTCTAAACGTGGCGAACCATATTGCCATTCACCTTCGGTAAACACACGCATTGCGACCATTTCGCCTGCACCGTTTCTAACTTTCCACTCCATGATATCTTCAGGTGTCATACGATAGGGGGTCAAAGCTTGTGCATAGACTTTTTTAATTCGACCTCTGTCGACAAAATCATTGATATAGCTACTACCGAACGCAGTGCCAATAGTGGCATTGATATCACCAATAGCGACTCCCAATGCCCTCGCTTTTAGTTGGTCTATTTCAAGATGATAAAGCGGGGTATCACTCAAGCCATTTGGACGTACGGCGGTGAGTAATGGGCTCTGGTTTGAGGTGCCGAGAAGTTGGCCTTGAATCGCCATCAATTGCTCATGCCCGAGTCCGGCTCGGTCTTGCAAAAAGAAATTGAAACCGGTGGCATTACCCAACTCCATGATTGCGGGTGGAGCGAAAGCGAAAACTGCCGCTTCAGTGATTTGCTGAAAAGAGCCCATTGCACGCCCAATGATGGCTTTAACATGTGATTCGGCAGTTTGTCGTTGATCCCAGTCTTTGAGGTTTATGAACATCATACCGGTATTCGCGCCAGAGCCAGCAAAACTGAATCCAGCAACAGCAAATACTGACTCGACGTTATCTTTCTCGTTAACTAAGAAAAAGTCCTCTACTTTGTCGAGTACAGCCAGTGTCTGTTCTTGTGTAGCGCCGCTGGGTAACTGAACCATTGCCATCATCGAACCCTGGTCTTCGTCAGGTAGGAAGCCGGTTGGTAGACGGACAAACAGAATACCGACAATGCCTATAATTGCTGCATAAATCAGCATAAAACGTACTGCTCGATGTGAAATGAACTCAACCATGCCGACGTAGCGGTCCGTTAATTTGTGGAAGTTTCGATTAAACCAGCCAGCAAAGCCTTTATTTTTGGATTCCTCATTATGGCTTAGAAGTGCAATACAGAGTGTGGGGGTTAGAATAATCGCAACCAGAACAGAGAGAGCAACCGCGGTTACAATCGTTATCGAGAATTGGCGGTAAATTGCACCAACTGAGCCGGAAAAAAACGCCATTGGAATAAACACCGCACAAAGCACCATACCAATACCAATCAGAGCGCTGGTTATCTCTTCCATGGATTTAATGGTTGCCGCTCTTGCATCAAGATGTTCCTCCTCCATAATCCGTTCAACGTTTTCAACGACAACAATGGCGTCGTCAACCAATAGGCCGATAGCGAGCACCATGGCAAACATGGTGAGTGTGTTAATCGAGTAACCGAGGGAAAGGAGAACCCCAAATGTGCCGAGAATAACGATTGGCACCGCGATAGTGGGGATAAACGTTGCGCGTAAGTTTTGTAAAAACAGCAGCATCACGAGAAAGACGAGAACGACCGCTTCAATCAGAGTGTGAACGACGCCTTCAATTGAAATTTCAATAAAAGGGGTGGTGTCATAAGGGTAGGTGACTTGGAGCCCTGGTGGAAAAAAGGGCTCTAGTTCGGCAATTTTGGAGCGAACGGCTTCTGCTGTATCCAGCGCGTTCTTCCCAGTAGCAAGACTCACAGACATACCAGCGGCGGCGAGTTTATTGTATGCCGAAACAGAACTGTATGTAGATGCACCAAGTTCAACGCTCGCGACGTCTTCAAGGAGTACTTGTGAGCCGTCCGCATCGACTTTAAGCAAAATTTGTCGAAACTGGTCGACAGTTTGCAGCCTAGATTGAGCAGTGATGGTTGCGGTCAACTGGGCCCCGAGATTCGCAGGCGGCGCCCCCATCTGACCAGCCGAAACTTGAGCATTTTGCTCCTGAACTGCAGCGATAACGTCCGAGGGCATTAACTTATAACTTTCAAGTTTGTACGGGTCGAGCCAAATTCTCATCGCATATTCAGCGCCAAAAAGTTGGGTTTGACCAACCCCATCGACACGGCTAAGAGGATCGAGAATATTACTCGAAATGTAATCCCCTAAATCGACATCTGTCATGCTGCCATCTTCTGAAACGAAAGCAATAACCATCAAAAATGAGCTACTTGCTTTTTCTACATTCACACCTTGTGCCTGGACTTCTGTTGGCAATAGTGGTGTGGCCGCTTGCAGTTTGTTTTGAACTTGGACTTGAGCGATGTCTGGGTCAGTGTCTGCCGAAAAAGTGAGCGTAATAGAAATATTACCGAATGAGTCGGAAGTAGATTTAAAATAGAGCAAATTGTCCAGGCCAGTCATCTGCTGCTCGATGACTTGTGTGACGGAGTCTTCGGCAGTTTTCGCGGAGGCGCCCGGATAATAAGCGGTGATTTGGATAGCGGGTGGAGCAATAGTCGGGTACTGTGCGACGGGTAGGTTAAGCAGAGCCAATAAACCCGCGAGCATAACCAAAATGGCTAACACCCACGCAAAAACCGGACGGTTGATAAAAAATAGCGCCATAGTGTTACACCTAGTTTTGGTATTTGTCACTTACGTCGTAAGTATTAGTAAGACTCATTCCAGGGCGAATAAACTGCAGCCCAACGGCGACCACTTTCTCTCCAGAATTGAGTCCTTCAGTAATTAACCATTGATTGTTAATCAGCTTATCTGCAGTGACAGTGCGAATGTCGACGACGCCATTTTCATCAATCACCCACACCTGAGCGGTTCCTTGTGGCGTTCTTGAGACCGATTTTGCAGGAACCAAAATGGCATCACTCGCAACACCTTTTGGGAGTGTTGCCCTTACAAACATTCCCGGAAGAAGAATGTTATCGGGGTTGGGAAATGACACTCTAAGAACGAAAGCTCCGGTTGATTCGCTGATATTCACGTCAGAAAAAAGGATAGTGCCCTTGTATTCATAGTCTGAACCATCTTCTAAGGTCAGTTGAATGTTGGTCGTGTCCTGCTCACTTCGAGAAAAATCGCCTGCTGATAGGGCGCGCCTGAAGGTAAGTAGGTCGTTGCTGGAGGCTGTCAGGTCTACAAACATGGGATCATAAGTTTGTACGATGGCAAGCGGTTCTGACTGGTTCGCTGTCACCAATGCCCCCTCTGTTACGCTGGAGCGACCGATGCGTCCAGAGATGGGAGAGGTGACTTGTGTGTAATCGAGATTAATTTGCGCCGAATCGATGGACGCTTGTGCTGTCTCTACATCGGATTGTGCCTGCTGAAGACTGGCTACGGCGTCATCATAGTCTTGTCTAGAAACCGCGTTTTGTTGCACCAATCTTTCGTAACGCTTGGCGCGATTACTCGCAGTGGCAAGGTTGGCTTTAGCTCTTCTAAGGTCGGCTTTCGCGCTATCGAGTGATACTTGGAAAGAGTCGGGGTCTATTTGATATAGTGGTTGCCCTTTATCAATAAACGCACCTTCCTGAAAGAGTTGGCTGAGTAAAATACCACCAACCTGGGGCCTCACCTCGGCCTTGAATGATGCTAGCGTTCTGCCTGGCATGTTGTCCGTTAATTCAAGCGGTTGTGCTTGAACGACGGTATAGCCAATGGATGGAGCGGGCAGCGCTGCAGAGGGTGCAGACGATTGCTGGTTGTCACACCCGAGCATGAAGATTGATGAGACAAGGTACAACTTACAAATTGGTTTGATGCTCATACGCCCCCCTTAAAATCTAAATCCAAGTATAGACTTTAATCTTGATAACAATATCAATAGGTATGCGTTGTCTCGTTTCTAAGCTTACTTATGGGGCTTACTTACATATAGATGCGGCGAACGATGGCTTCCATTTCTCTGCTGAACAACACCTGTGCTTTCTTATCTGACTTTATCCCTGCCAACATCGCTTGTGCGACCGTTTTACCATGTATCAACCGATAGTTGCGCAACTTTCCTTTCATTACTGGCTTAACCAGTTTGAGGATTGACGCAGTAATCACTTCACTCGGTCTGGTCTTTTCTCTCAGTCCTTCGAGCGGACCAGGTCTGACAATACATAGATTATCGAAGCTCATTGCTGCTATTTTCTCTTCCATCAGCCCCTTACATTTCAAATAGTGGCTCATGCTGGTTGCTGATGCGCCAATACTTGATACAACACAGAGACGTTCAGTGCCTAACTCTCTCATCTGCTGTGCAACGTCACAAACAAGTGTGAAATCAATATCGGCCAAAGCCTGCTTTGATCCAGCCTGTTTAATGGTGGTGCCTAGCGCTATGAAACCATAGATAGGTGCCTGGGATAGTTCGGGTAGGTGTTGAGAGCAAATTTCGAGTCGAGGATGCACGCACTGAATGAGGCGCTTATCTTGGTAGGGAATTTCTCGTCGAGTCATCACTAGGATTGCTTTGCAATGTGAGTCCTCTAACAGCTGTTTGACCAGTTCATCACCAATTAGGCCTGTCGCTCCGGCGACAATGGCTGTGTAAGGATGTGGGGGCATGTTGAGGCTCCGATTTGTGATCCAGTGACAATTCGTTAACTTATCACTGAATCACAAATTTACCAGTTTATGTCATTGAAAGTGGGATGTTTCTTTTGTTCTTTGATTTTTTCGTTGAGGTTGGTTTCTTTGTCTTTTGATTCGCAAACATAGCATCTCCTTATTGGTTATTTTTGTTGTGCCAACGTTTGATGTCCTTCAATTATAGCTAATCCACTAAGTGTCGATCACAGACCCTATAGCCGTGAGCGCTTAAGAAGGCTAAACTCATGAAAAATAAGAAAGGAGTTCTCCATGAAAATTGATTTTTCCAATCTGAGCGCAAGTGCACGTTATCATTTAATGACTCAAACCATCGTGCCAAGGCCGATCGCGTGGGTGCTAACGGAGTCCGGAGAGGAAAACTACAATTTGGCGCCTTTCTCTTACTTTACCGCAGTGTCGAGTCAGCCTGCATTGATGATGTTTTCAGTCGGTAAAAAGCCAAATGGGGATCGCAAAGACACGGTTGTCAATTTAGAGCAAACACAGCGTTGTGTACTCCATATTGCAAGCGGAGAGCATGCAGAACAAGTGACTCAAACTGCGGCAACGTTAGAGCATGGTGAGTCTGAAGTGACGCAAAACGATATTGCATTGACCTCGTTTGATGGCTTCCCGTTGCCGAGAGTTGCCTCAGCAAAAATCGCCTTTGGTTGCAAACTTCATGAAGTTATCGAAATGGGCGCGACTCCTCAATCACTGGTCTTCATCGAGATCGAAACGGTCTACTTAGATGACACCATTTCAGACATTGCAGATGATAGATTGAATGTCGATGCCACGTCTCTAGACCCATTAATGCGTCTAGGGGGACAAGAATACGCGATGCTTAAAGACGTTTTTACTGTCAACCGCCCCAAATAACAAGGAACGAAGAAAGCAATGATGCCGATCTCTCCACTAATGAAATCCATTCAACACAAAATCGACAATAAGACCAAGCCATTAGGCGCACTTGGCCAACTCGAAGAAGTTGCTCTACAAATGGCGCTCATTCAGGCTCGGGGCAGCGAGCATGCACCAGAAAAAATAGAGATAAACCAGCCAACATTGATTCTATTTGCAGGTGACCATGGTATTGCTGAACAAGGAGTGAGTATTGCACCAAGTGTCGTTACCCAGCAGATGGTGGCTAACTTTCTCGTAGGGGGAGCGGCTGCGAACTGTTTTTGTCGTGTAAACGACGTTGCAATGCAGATCGTCGATTGCGGTATGATCGCACGCGTGTCCTCGGATAACCCTGACTATTTTGAGCAACCCTTAGGAAATGGCACACAAGATTTTTCAGCAGAGCCAGCAATGACGCCTGAGCATGTAGCGCGTGGGCTTAAGATGGGTGCAGAACGGGTGCATCAGATTGCAACTCAAGGCTGTAACACCGTGTTATTCGGTGAGATGGGGATCGCTAACACCAGTTCGGCTTCGGCAATCTTGGCAGCACTGTCTCAACAGCCTGTTGAGCAGTGTGTTGGCTATGGCACTGGAATTACAAATGATCAGCTAGAATTGAAAAAAGCGTTGATCGAAACGGCTCTGGCTCGATTTGACAGTAGAGACCCTAACGAGGTGCTGGCAGAAGTCGGTGGCTTTGAAATAGTGCAGATGGTTGGTGCATTTATTGCCGCGCAAGAGCGTAATATCGCTGTTTTGGTCGATGGCTTTATCGTGACCGTTGCTGCGTATGTCGCTAGCTTGATAAAACCAGCCTGTTTGCAACAAATGATCTTTGCACACCGCTCACATGAATCTGGTCATCAACTTGTATTGTCACTGCTAGAGGCGAAACCATTACTCGATTTAGACTTGAGACTAGGCGAGGGTACCGGTGCACTGTTGGCACTGCCTTTACTGAGAGCAAGCGCCGAGTTTTACAACAACATGGCGAGTTTTGAACAAGCGGGAGTCACCGTTTAATGAACAAAACGTTAAAGTACCAAATGGAGCTATTTTGGCTCGCGATGGGCTTTTTTACTCGTATCCCAATTCCAAGTGTCACACCCTATTCAGAAGAGCGTATGAATCGCGCTGGCCGCTACTTTCCTCTTGTCGGGATGTTAGTCGGCTTTCTTGTGTATCTTGGATATTGCGTATTTAGCCTGTTCTTACCGCTAGAGGTAGCAGTCTTGCTCGCCATGGTGTTAAGCGTACTTATCACTGGTGCATTTCATGAAGATGGTCTTGCCGATATGGCGGATGGTATTGGCGGGGGCATGACCATCGAGCGCCGCTTGGCCATTATGAAGGACAGTCGGCTTGGTACTTACGGGACAATAACACTATCACTCGCTTTGTTGCTTAAGTGGCAACTGTTGGTAGCGCTGTTAGGTTCAGGCCTTGTTTCTCCTGCTTTGATACTTATCTCTGCCTACACGCTAAGTCGAGCTGTGGCGGTAACGCTTATCTACGATATGAACTATGTGAGTGAGAGTAATGGCAGTAAAAGCAAGCCACTCGCACAGAAGCAAACGTTGTCAGAATTTTGGTGTGCCATCGCTATCGGTGTAACACCATTACTTTGTCTAAATGGCTACTCTTCAATGTTCATTGTCACTGCAATGATAGTACTGCGCTCGATATTCAAAATTTGGTTAAACAAGCGCTTAGGAGGCTTTACGGGGGATTGCTTAGGCGCTGTCCAACAAATTGCAGAAATCACCATTTACATCGTGATGCTGTCACTAATGCAATAAAGAGAACGAAGAATAAACCATGATTACCTTAGTCTTAGGTGGCGCCCGTTCCGGTAAATCAAGTTATGCCGAGGCAAAAGTCGCTGCTTGTACCGAATACTCAACCAAACACTATCTGGCGACAGCTCAGGCACTGGATGAAGAGATGGAACGAAGAATTTCCCATCACCGCACCAGTAGAAGTCATGATTGGCTGGTAGAGGAAATACCATTGGCTTTGGCTGAACGTATTGAATGCGCTGCACAATCAGAAGTGATATTAGTTGACTGTCTAACGCTATGGATGACGAATGTCATTGTTGAGGTTGGTGACAGCGTCACGCCAGAGCGGGCAGATAGAATGATTCAGGCCAGAGTCGCTAAACTTATTGATGCGTTGAATAACACGCCGGCAACTGTGGTGTTAGTATCGAATGAAGTAGGACTCGGTATTATGCCAATGGGCGAGGTGACACGACGATACGTAGACCACGCAGGTTGGATGAACCAAGCCATTGCCAAGGTTGCGGACAATGTGGTGTTTATTGCTGCGGGTTTGCCACTTAAGCTAAAAGGCGAGGGATAGCGATGGCGAATATTTATTTATTGCGACACGAAAAAGTGTTAGGACCGCCTGCGCTTTATGGACATTCTGATGTCGATGTTGCGACTGAACTCCAAACTAAGTTAGCGGACAAAATTAATCAAAGTTTGCGCTTCCAACATGTGATTACATCACCACTCAAGCGTTGCAACGAGTTGTGTAAAGTACTCACACGTCAAGATGCTAATTTAACGTATGAGGTGACTCCTCATCTTCAAGAAATGAATTTTGGTGATATTGATGGCGTTCCATTTAGTCAACTCCCGGAGTATGAAAGCCAGCTTGATGAGTTCTCTCGAAACCCAGCAACGACTCCACTGCCCAATGCAGAATCACTATCAGAGTTTCATGTTCGAGTGGCAGAAAAGTGGTGGGATTTATGTAAAACCGTGAAGCAAGATACGTTAATTGTGACACATGGTGGTGTGATTAGAATGATACTGAGTGAGGTATTGAAACTGGACTGGAAGCAAGCTGAATTATATAACAAGCTGCAAATACGTAACGCGACAGTGACTCATTTAGAGCTATTTCCAGAGCATGGTTATTGGGTGTCAGTAAAAAGTATCGGTGCGCCGTTGACTGACTGTGTGAGTTAAAATTCAGCACTTGAGTCTAAAAAGTGCTGCAGACGTGAGCACACACGCCTAGATTACCGTTTAACGTCACAAAACCGACAAAATCATGATAGGATGTCGCAAGTTCTCGCTCAATAACGTATATCATTGCCGACTGATGTTTTCATTAGAGCTATTGAAAACGTTAAGGAAACAAGCGGAACAAAGCAATGAAAATCAACACCCAATCTAGTTGGTGCGTAAGGTCAAGGAGTAACGCATGACATCATCACCATTTCAGCAATCCTTCTTAAAAGACACGTTGGATCTCGCTGTACCTTTTCAACCCAAGACACTGGAGTTAGATAACGGTACAACGCTGAAATTACTGCAACGTGGTGTTGTTGAATGCGTGCCTGCCGACTTTGAAGCAGACAACGGCAAGCATATTATCGTATCGACTGGCATCCATGGTGATGAAACAGCACCGTTAGAGTTAGTGGATAAGATTGTTGAAGACATTTCGAGCGGCTTTCAATCCATTCAAGAACGAACGCTGTTTATCATTGCTCACCCAGAGGCAACGACGCTTCATCAACGCTTTGTCGATGAAAACTTGAACCGTCTGTTTGATAGCAAGAGCCGTCCGGCAACGACCGAAACTCAGATTGCTGATAACCTAAAAACGGTGGTGAGCGAGTTTTATCAAGGTACTCCTGAGCAAAACCGTTGGCACTTAGATCTCCACTGTGCAATTCGCCTCTCGAAACACTATTCGTTTGCAGTCAGTCCTAAAACGCGTCACCCAGTGCGTAGTAAAGCTCTGTTTGAGTTTGTAGAGCTGTGTCATGTCGAAGCGGTGCTACTTTCAAACGCGCCCTCAAGCACCTTTAGTTGGTTCTCCGCAGAGAAGTTTGGTGCTCAAGCGATGACCATTGAGCTGGGGCAAGTGGCTAAGATTGGCGAAAATCAACTGGATAAGTTAATGGCATTCGATATGACTTTGCGTGATCTTATTGCGCGAATCAAGCCAGAGCATCACCCACGTCGCGTTGTCCACTATCGTGTGAGTCGTACCATTGTGCGAATGCATGACGATTTTGATTTCATGTTTGGCGATGATGTAGAGAACTTCACAGAGTTTAAGCATGGTGAAGTATTCGGCCATGACGGTGACAAACCTCTAATGGCGAAAAACGAAGGTGAAGCGGTAGTATTTCCAAATCGTCACGTAGCGATTGGTCAGCGCGCTGCTCTCATGGTGTGCCCGGTACGAACACGCTACGACGCTGATCAATTAGTTTATGATTGATCTTGGCGTTAAATACTGAAACTTCACGATGAATTTAGATCATATCATTGCCAAAGAGCGCGTACGTTGGAGACGCGCTTTTTTCATTTTTACTAGCCTACTTACGACCATCTCTGCGTTTTATTTAGCGTTGGGAGAATTGACCATCTTCCCTTTTTGGGAGTTAAGTGAAATCGAGCAACAGTTACTTTTACAACTGCGTATGCCACGACTTATTTCAGCGATCACCATTGGGGCCTCTCTCGCTGTTGCTGGTGCTGTGTTACAAACATTGCTTGCTAACCCGCTTGCAGAGCCTGGTATCATCGGTATTTCTGGCGGTGCCAGTTTGGGTATGGTGGTTGTCCTCTTCGGCCTTCCATGGTTAGCGTCACCCCTTGGGTTTATGGTGGGCGCGTTTTTAGGGGCATTGGCGTTTACATTGTTATTGGTTTTTGTTGCCACCCGTTTAAAGCTCAACACGTCGCGACTATTACTCGTGGGTGTGGCTCTGGGAATATTGTCGAGTGCGGTTGTGACTTGGGCATTTTACTTTAGTGATGACATGAGTTTGCGTCAGTTGTTGTACTGGTTGATGGGGAACTTGGCTGGAAATCAATGGTATCAATTGTCTATCGTAGGACTCGTTGTACCAATATTGCTGTGGGTAGTAACCCAGGCCTCTAACCTAGATAAGTTAATGCTTGGAGAAAGTCATGCGAAGCAGCTTGGCGTCGACATTTTAAAGCTGAGATGGGTCATGATTGTCTGTGCAGCATTGTTGGTGGGCAGTTCGGTTGCGTTGGGTGGCGTTATCGGATTTATTGGCTTAGTCGTCCCACACTTGATTCGCCTTTGGTTTGGTTATGATCACCGCTATCTATTGCCGTTAAGTGCAATGGCTGGAGCCAGTTTAGTGGTTTTCGCTGATCTGATCGCAAGGCTCGCTTTAAGCTCTGGCGAACTACCAGTTGGCGTTGTGACAACGACTATCGGCGCGCCTATTTTCATATGGATGTTGGTGAAAAATCATGATTACCGTTAAAGATTTAGCGGTAGACCACCGCCTTTTACCATGTAGCTTTCACATTGATGCCGGTGAAGTGCTTCATTTACTTGGCCCGAATGGGAGTGGAAAAAGCACATTGATTGCCGCTTTGGCGGGGGATATATCATATCAAGGCAAAATAAAAATGGGGGGTAAGCTCCTCAACGAGACGACGTTAATTGAACAAGCCGAATTAAGAAGTTATCTGCAACAGTCAGGGCGACCAACATTCAATGTACCCGTATTTAAATATCTTCAGGTGTCAGTGCCTAAATGGGTAAACCAAGCAAGTGACGTATTTACTGCAGTGTTTACTCATTTAACGGAGCAATTTGAACTAAAGGATAAACTCCACAAGCCGATTAGCCACCTATCAGGAGGAGAGTGGCAACGCGTGCGTATAGTGGCAACGTGCTTGCAGATTTGGCCAGAGTATAATCCACACGCTAAGTTCGTCCTATTTGATGAACCCGCCGCGGCTCTCGATATTCGTTTTGATAGTAAGTTTCATCAATTAGCTAAGCATCTTGCCGACATGGGATTGACGGTCATCATAGCAAACCACGACCTAAATCGAAGCCTCCACCATGCGGATCGCGTGATGTTGTTAAGTAATGGCGTATTAAAGTATTCCGGCTTACCGAGTGAAGCTTTAACGGAAGAGCGAGTCAAAGAGGTGTATCAAACGTCGGTTGTCTTGCATGATTTAGGGAAAAATCGATTATTTGTGTTCGATTAATGTGCGCTAAATTGGGGCAGGTTGCGCGCAAACGGAGCGCTGTAAGTAACAGTTTAAAATAGCTAAAGACTTGTTTGTAACGTTACTTTCTAAATAAGGCACTGATAAATAAGGGGTGAATAAATTAATCACCCTAAAGTGGTATGTTGGCACGCCGCTCGCATTATCTATATCGATACATTCTCGTTCTTATCTTTATTAAGCTACAGTTTGGCGGAGGCCACCGATTCGGTGGCCCTTTTTTTATCTGCTATTTGGTCAGTGGAGCAAGATCAGCCGCTCGGTAGTATACTGATTTCAATACTTTACCCTGACGAATCGTTTTTTCTGCGGTCACGACGTCCTGCGCGCATTTCGCGATGATGTAATCACCATTCACTACCGCTTGCAGTTGAATACCTTGCTTTGCGTAATGTGCTTCAGTGTCTGCAAACTCCTGTTCGTTACGGCATACTTTACTCATATTGCTTGAGTGGACTTCATCCCAACAAGGAAGGAAATCAATAGATAGGTTGGCTGCTACATTGAGTAAAAGATCGATCATGTAGTTGATTGATAGGTTGTCTTCAATCTTGTCTTGGCCAAGGTGCACAAGGCGGCCCATCAAAACATATACGCTATCCACAATCGCGTCTGCACGCTCTGTTTTATCAGGCGCTTCTGCTAATTCCGTCAACTCTTCGATAATTAGAGACGTGTGTAGCGTGTCGGCTTTGTCGTCAAGGGTTGAAGGCTGCGCGACAGGTAGGTCGAATGTAGTACGAAACTCTGTAATGTCACGGTAAAGGTGGTTAAAGATTTCCGGCGTTAGTTTTGAAAGGTGCATGATTCAACTTATCTAATAGTGATTTTCGATGCATGCATCATATCAGACCGCAGAGCGAGATGTCATTGCGTGAGGTGGATCGCGCGCCTAATCAAGGTTTGTTTGCTGACTAAGCGCACAGATTTAAGTCTCTCGCAAAAACAGACTGCACACATACTTTATACAAGCTTGCTGAAATAGTATTGCCGTATTCGCGATAGATAGGCACACACTCGGTTTCACCTATTTATTTGCTTTTTACTTTTCAGCCTCGGTCCATGCAATGTCAAAGTCGTTGGTGGGACGAGCCACGGTATAAGGTATCACATGAGAATACGTCTCTCTTTATTAGCGCTTGCCATTGTCGGCTCTTTCAGCTTATCAGCCACGCCACCTAACGAAGACTTTAAACCCTTGATGTTGGCAAAGGACTATCAACCTGAAACGGCGCTTGAGAAATATTGGGTAAGTGAAAAGCTAGACGGCATTCGTGCTTATTGGGATGGTGTCAACTTAAAAACTCGGAATGGTCATGTTATCCACGCCCCAAAATGGTTTACGCAAACGCTACCGTCTTTTCCTGTTGAAGGGGAGCTTTGGGCTGGGCGAGGGCGGTTTCATGTTGTACAAACCACGGTGATGGATACGCAAGCAGATGATATCGCTTGGCGTAATATTGGGTTTTATCTGTTCGATTTGCCGCATGATCTCGATACGTTTGATAATCGCTATGCAAGACTGTCGCGTTGGCTCGAATCTTCAAAACAACAGGGGGACTATTCCCATTTAGCATTGGTAGAACAATATGCAATCAATTCAGAAGTCGAACTCAATCAGAAGCTTTTAGCTTTAAGTGAAAAGGGCGCAGAAGGCTTGATGCTCAAGAGGATAGATGTTGAGTATCAATCAGGTAGAACCGATGCACTTTTGAAGCTGAAGACTTATCAAGACCGAGAGGCGGTGGTCATTGGATATAAAGCGGGAAAAGGGAAGTACAAAGGACAAGTTGGTGCTTTGCTTGTAAGAAACTCAGATGGGGTTGAATTCTACTTAGGTTCAGGGCTTTCTGATCAACTAAGAGACAAGCCGCCGAGTATCGGCACTACCGTTACATATCGATTCAATGGTTTAACGCAGTATGGAAAACCTAAATATGCGAGACTACTGCGTGAGAGACCCGCAACGTTCTGACAACTGTTTCCATAACTCAACATGCTCTAAATTAGCGGTTTGAAAACGACCGTAATGCTCATCGATATTGTAATGATACGCCAGTGTGCCATTGCGTAAGGTGCTAATATGGGGTGAAATCTGATAATACATCTGATTCAGCTCGGCCGTGTATCGCTGAATATTCTCGATATATTGCTGCTTTAAAACATTGGTTAGATATCGATACTGTGTGTTGTCTCTATTTTCACCACACTTCACGTTTGGGAAACGCGTAGAAATAAAGTGATTTATGTGCTCAATGTAGTTCGCAGTGTTATGAAGAGAGTATGACAGGCGCCCCAATATGGGTTGCTTTTCCAATGTTTCTTGCGCGCTTTGTAAGTGATGTAGTACCTGCCATTGATGGGCCGCAGCTTCGTTGAAGTTGTCATCGATTGCAGCCAGCGCATCGACGACCACTGCACTGTGGTGTGCATCCGCATCACTGAACCAACGGTTGTCACTTAATTGGGTTCTCATTGCCGTTGACGTCCAGACTAGGTTGGAAAGGTATACAGCGTTGACTTCATTTTTCTTTATCTCCAGCGCTTGTTGTAGTGCGGCAGACACATCATCTGAGATATCCTCATGTGCAATGCACTGCTCTACCGTTTGTATAAAGCTGACTTGGTAGTCGTATTGGCGAAAAGAGTCGGCGACTTTACCCATAATTGAGTTGTTGTCTGCGACCAACTGGAATAAGCCACATTGACGCAGTGAATAGCTATCAAGAAGACCGAGAGTTATTCTAGTCGGAGCCCGATGTAGCTCTCTTACTTCAGGAAGGGAGGAAGGGTACGATTGGGGTAAAGGTCCAGCTTCGTCATCTAGAACGTTAGACAAACGATCTAGATAACGACTAAACATGTCTTCTTGCTCCGACTTACAACCTACGATGCCTAAAGCCATCAATAGATAGGCAGCTAAACGCCAAGCTTTCAAACCCATTCCCCTTTGAATGTTCCCTTATAGGTACGCTCCAAAGCAAGATTAGACCAAGCGATCGACAGATTGAAGCTTAGCGGTTCCTCAACAGATTCGATCAAGTCTATTTTATGACTCTACGAACCGTAATTGCTGTTCCTCGGGCTGCTTGTGTATCCAATAAAGGCGCGCTGCCAGCATGAGTGCTGCACTTGATAGGCCAATGATAAAGCCTATCCAAAATCCATACGAGCCCATCGGTTCCGTGAGCCAATCTGTCAACGCTAGGATGTAACCAATAGGGAAGCCCAACAACCAATAAGCGATGAAAGTACAGTAGAAGATCGCGGTCATGTCCTTATAACCACGCAGAGCGCCAGCGGCGATAACTTGTATCGTATCAGTGACTTGGTACACCGCCGCGATGATCAAAAGTGACATCGCTACATTAATTACCTCAGTATTGTCGGTATATAGTGTCGCAATGGACTCTCTAAGTAGAACGGTACCAATCGCGGTAAAGACAGCAATAAATACCCCAACCAAAATGCCGACATGCGAAGCGATTTTTGCGCCTTCAACACTTCTCTCTCCTAGCTTGTGACCAACTCTGATGCTCACCGCTGCACCAATACTCATCGGTAACATAAAGACTAATGAGGAAAAGTTCATCGCCACTTGATGCGAGGCCACCACTAAAGGACCGAGAGGAGCGAGTAGTATCGCGACGACCGCAAATAAGGTGACTTCAAAAAACATAGCGGCAGCAACTGGAAAACCGAGCTTAAATAGGCGCTTTAACGCTTTTAGTTCTGGCTTATGTATTTGCGAAAACAACCCCACACTGGCAAACCTTTGCGTCTTGTAAACGTAACCAAATAGCATTAAGAACATTGCCCAATACACAATGGCGGTTGCCACACCGCAGCCGACACCACCAAGGGCTGGAGCGCCAAATTTACCGTAAACAAAAATCCAGTTGAGAGGGATATTAATGAGTAAGCCTATGAAGCCAATAATCATTGCCGGTTTCGTGTAGGACATCCCGTCAGTAAAACTACGCAAAGTTTGAAATAGGAGGTATGCAGGCACGGCAAAGATCACTGCTGTCATGTAACCATTCGTTTTTTCCGCCATAACAGGCTCAATGTTCATGACATCAAGAATGACCTGGCTTTGCAGGAAAATTAGGATAATCGGGACAGAAACCAGAAAAGAGAGGTACGCGCCTTGGTGGACTTCTTTGGCAATCTTCACTCGACGACCAGAACCATTAAGTTGAGCAACGATAGGCACCAAAGCGAGCAATAACCCAACGCCAAACAAAATAGAAGGAAGCCATATACTCGCAGCGATGGACACTGCCGCCATATCTGTCGCACTCACGCCACCAGCCATTACCGTATCGACAAAACTCATGCTGGTTTGAGCCACCGAAGCAACAAGCACAGGAGTAGCGAGTTTAATCAATCGAACGGCTTCTTCTTTATATCGATGCACGAGGGCTCCTTACACAACAAGGGAATGAAAACATTAATAAAGTCTATTGAAACAATCATAGTGTGGCTGTTGGCGTGATGATAAAGAAATGTCACACTGTCCGCTAGAAAAAGTGTTTACGGAGCTAAAAAATGTTCACTGGTATTGTTTTAGGAATGGCAGAAGTCATCGGCATCGATAAAAAAGACAAATTTCAGACTCACACTCTACGTTTCACTGACAAGATGAGAGATGGCCTAGAAGTGGGGGCATCGGTCGCTCACAATGGTTGCTGCCTAACGGTCACTGAAGTTAAAGGTGAATCGGTTAAGTTTGACCTGATGCAAGAGACCTTGCGAATCACTAACTTGGGAGAGCTTTCCATTGGTGATTTCGTGAACATTGAACGAGCTGCTAAGTTTGGTGATGAAATTGGAGGTCACAGTATGTCTGGTCACATAAACCGAATGACACATATCGTGGCGAGAGAAGAATCTAAAAATAACGTCACTCTTTGGTTTGAAATAGATGAATCGACTCGAAAGTATGTACTTGAGAAGGGATACGTTGGCTTAGACGGATGCTCTTTAACGATTGGAACGGTTGAAAACGATAGATTCTGTGTTCATCTTATCCCAGAAACGTTACAGCGTACCTTATTTGGTAAAAAGCAGGTGGGTAGCTCAGTCAACATAGAAATTGATCCTCAAACCCAAGCGATTGTTGATACCGTAGAGAGAGTGCTAGCATCGAAAGCATAGCAATTTAGTTGAGCCTTTCCGCTAAATGATGACTCAAAAACGACCGCTTCAGTTCAGAAGCGGTATACGTCATTCTTATTAGAATATTTGCTCGTCATCAGCATCTGAATACAATTCGATTGTGTCATGAACTTCGTCGACCACGACGTTCATATGAATGGCGTGACAACAAGCTGGGCAATCATCGTAGTATTGCTGACTGCCATTCGAGGCGTCGATAGTGACGTTGATTAGATGGTCGCAGTGAGGGCAATGTACGCGTCTCTCTGTGTAGGTTTGCATAACTCATCTCCTTACTTCTTATATTGAGACACCCACTGCATGTTGAATCGACAAAAGGGGGGAGATATGCAGTGGAGGGTAGTGATGTATGCGTGTGCATCACTACTCATACAAATAGTTTAGCGACATAAGTTGATTTAAGGCGGAAATTAAGCACGTTGTGTGAGTTTATCGCCGAATATGACATTTTTATTTCGGTCAGTGTTACATAGGTAACTGTTCTTGTGTTTGCTCAGTCATTATCTTTTCAATCATGCTTTCAGCTTGAGAGAGATACTGTCCTCCAAATAAATTGAGGTGATTGAGAATGTGGTAGAGCTGGTAGACCGGTTTACGCCACTGATACTGATGGTCTAGCGGCCACTCATCTTCATAGCCTTTATAGAAATCACTATCAAACGCACCAAATAACTCAGTCATGGCGATATCACACTCTCGGTCTCCCCAATAGCTCGCCGGGTCATACACCACAGGTCCCGATACACTTTGCGCGACATTACCATGCCAAAGATCGCCATGAAGTAGAGAGGGGCGTGGGGAGTGGTTGAGTAGACGTTGATGCACTTCCTCAATACAGTCATCGATATCGACAATATGAACACCTTTCTCTTTAAGCAGTTGTAGCTGCCAACCAATTCGCTGCTCAGAAAAAAAGCGGGACCAATTTTTCATCCAAGAGTTTGGTTGTAGGGTGTCGCCAATGAAGTTATCAATGTCGTTGCCATACTCCTTTTGATCGCCCCAACGGTGTAGTTTCGCGAGTTGTTTACCAAACTCATATGACCCACCGGCTTTGTCTAAGGATTTAAGGACGATGTACTCAAGGACTAAAAATGCATGCTGTTTACTGTTACCGGAGGTAATGACTTGCGGGGTGTTGACGGTATTGGATAGTTTTAGCTGGTTGAGCTGTTCCGCTTCTAATTGAAAGCGCTCTAGATGAGCCTTATCATTAACTTTGACAAAGTATCTTTGATCTTCTCCACTGATCACATACGCCTGATTGATATCACCTCCCGATAACTTCTCGTGCTCCTCTATGCTAAATGGGGTACCGAAGTGCTCAGAAATTGCCTGCTCAATTGCTCGCCACATAGAGGCTTCTCCATCGTCAGTTACGGAAGATTCCTCCTAATTGTAGATGAATCCTCAATACAAGCTCAGATAACTGTCACCTTTTATTAATAAATCAGTCCTGCTATCAGGGAATTGTGAGAATTATCACCAATGTGGATAATCATTAATCTAACACTCTAAATAAATAAGGTTATTAACTTGAAGTGATTGTTTGAGGCCAATAGTATAGGACAGATAATATGTTGATAGTTTTAAGCGCGCTATCGACAACAAACAACACTCAGCATTGAGTAGGAGCATTGTGTGGTTGTAGAGACGGATGGCTATCTTGCCCTGATTGAACACCTGACGTTTAATCTGGATTTATTTTCAAACAACATGGACGATACTGGGGCTGAAAGTATTGAAGATGTTGTTACTGATCTCATAGCATCTAATATCATGGCGGTTTTCGATCAAAACCCTGAACTTCATTCAAGTGTTCGCTTCACTCTGTTAAAAGAGGCCGATTCTGTTGTTGCTGATTTAGGGGAAGTATTGGCTGGTGTTTGGGCAAAGCCAGCCACCAATAGTCAAATCGCATTCTTAGATGAATACATTAGCCTAGTTAAGAACTTATTTGATTCAGCGGTTGCCAAATACGACTAGGTTAGCTCGCAACTCAACAACAAATCGGGCTCTTAATGTAGCCTGGTTTGTTTCTACCGATTTGTTTCTAGATAACACTTCGAAAATGCCAAAACTTATCCGCCCAGTAGGGGTTATCAAGCCTTGATATGATCACACCTCGTGATGTCGACGCATGAAGAAACTGGTTCCCTCCCAGATAGATGCCGACATGTCGAGTTTTGTATCCGGTTTTAAAGAACACTAAATCGCCTTCTCTTGCCTTGCTGTACGCGACTTTTTTACCGACTTGGCTCTGTTCACTAGTAGTACGCGGGAGATGCTTTCCATGAACAGTGGAGTAGGCGACCTGAACAAAAGCCGAGCAGTCAATGCCTTGCTTGGTGTTGCCTCCTAAAACATAGGGCACGCCTTGCCAACTTTGATAGAGCGAGTTGTATTGATGGTCAAGTGTATGCTGTGAATAATCATTCGATGGAGCAGTAGCACAACCAGTGATGAGTATAGCCAGCGCTAAAAATGGGGTTTTGTAGTTCAAACTCTCGTCCTTTAGCCAAATCTTGTTCTTACCAATGGAATCATTATTTCGACCTGAATGGCTGGGTTAACATCTTATCAATACGCTGCTCATTGCGTGCCCTGAAACGATCGACACCTATTTGCATGCCTTGATGTCCGTGTTGCGGTTGGTCGATATAGCTACCAAAACAGCGGTCCCATATCGACAAAAAGAAACCGTAGTTGGAATCGCACTCCTTTCGTATTGTTGAATGGTGAACGCGGTGCATGTCAGGCGTCACGATAGCGGTTCTCAGTAAGCGGTCTAAGTCAGTGCTTAGGCGAGCGTTACTATGATTGAACATCGCACTGCCGTTCAGAAGTATCTCAAAGATTAGTACGGCAATCGCGGGTGCGCCAATGATTGCGACGGCAACGATTTTAATCAACATAGACAGTACAATTTCTATGGGATGAAAACGTGCTCCGGTTGTGACATCAATATCTTGGTCACTATGGTGCATTCGATGTAGCTTCCACAGTAAAGGCACCTGATGAAACAGTCGATGTTGCCAGTAGATAACACAGTCCAACACGAATACGGTTATTGGCACTGAAAGCCAAAGTGGCAGTGACAACCAATTGAAAACACCAAACCCTTGGTCTTCTGTCACGAGTGCAACGTCGATGGCTAATAAAGGGAGGGTGATTTTTAACAATAAGCCATTAAGAGCCACGAGCCCTAAATTGTTTGACCAACGAAACCATTTTGATTGTGTTAGTGACCGTTTGGGTACGATAATTTCCCATACTGTGCAAATGAACAGTATGCCTATAAAGAATCCAAATCGGATTGATTCAATCTCCATGTACCTTCTATCCTCATGGTCGTGATCTGTCTTCACTGTGATCTATCTGCATCGGGACATAGCTTCACAGTCTAGGCCTAGCTGTGTAAAATGCGCTTCCTTTTGACAAGATAACACTGTGTTTGCCATGAGAATACACGCTTTCCACTTATTACGTGAAGAACGTTTAAAAACATCAACTAAGCCATTTAATGCAAGGGGAGCGAAGGTCTCTCGCTGTCGTCACTGTTTGGTTGCAGAGCACAACTGTTTATGTGATTTACAACCGCAGGTTGAATGTAATATCGCAGCACTGATTCTTGTCTCTGACAACGAAACCTTTAAGCCCAGTAATACAGGGCGGCTGATTGCTGATGTTGTTCATGATACCTGCGTATTCGCATGGAATCGTACTGAGCCACAACAAGAGCTCCTAGGACTGCTTAAAGACACACGCTACCTGCCTTTTGTTGTCTTTCCAGATGAATACGTTGATGACCAAACTCGTTTGGTAGATAGTTATAAACTCCTTGAGCTGCAGGGTCGAAGCACAAGTGATGGCATTGACAGTAGTAGAACGTTACTCCCAATCTTTTTAGATGGTAGTTGGAGAGAAGCGCGTAAGATGTTTCGCCGTTCCGATTATTTATCTCATCTCCCTGTATTATCGATAGAACCGCAACAGATTTCTGAATATCTGATGCGTAGCTCCGATAATGAACAGCACTTATCGACGGCTGAAGTTGCTTCACTGGTTCTTGAGCAGCTAAATGAACAACAAGCAGGCAAAGCATTGCAGCTTTGGTTTGAGTGTTTCCGTGAAACTTATATGCTAAGTAAGACGCGCTACAAATCAGATCCGACACGCCCAGCACTCAATCAATGGAAAAATTTCATAAATTTCGAAAATTCTAACGGCGAATAGAGAAACCGCTCTCAATTTTTCGATTTAGGTGATGAAGCTTTGCCCAAACAGACTCAATCCAGAAAATAATACGCGGTTCATCACGGTTTGTAGGCGTAGGTATATGGATAATACTCGAAGTTGAAAAAATTTATGGCAATAACGAGACGTTTGCCAGGCTTTTTAAGGAGAGAATTCAATGTACTACGGCTTTGATGTAGGCGGAACTAAGATCGAATTTGGCGCATTTAATGACCAGCTTCAACGTGTCGCCACCGAACGCGTACCAACACCAACAGATGACTATCAATTATTAGTAGACACGATTGTAGGTCTGGTGGAAAAGTACGATGCAGAACTGAACTGCGAAGGCAAAATTGGCCTTGGTCTTCCTGGTATGGAAGACGCAGATGATGGGACAGTATTAACCGTTAACATTCCTGCTGCGAAAGGCCAGCCACTGCGTGTAGATTTGGAAGCAAAGATTGGCCGTACGGTTAAAATCGAAAATGATGCTAACTGTTTTGCACTGTCAGAAGCTTGGGATGAAGAGCTTCAAGATGCACCATCAGTGATGGGTTTGATCCTAGGTACTGGTTTTGGCGGCGGATTGATCTATGACGGTAAAGTGTTCTCTGGTCGCAACAATGTTGCTGGTGAAGTCGGCCACATGCGTCTGCCGATCGACGCTTGGTTCCACCTAGGTGACAATGCTCCGCTGCTTGGTTGTGGCTGTGGTAAAAAAGGCTGTCAAGATAGCTACTTATCTGGTCGCGGTTTTGAGCTTATCTACGCTCACTACTTCGGTGAAGAGAAGAAAGCCATCGATATTATCAAAGCGAATGAAGCTGGCTGTGAGAAAGCGGCAGAGCATGTTGATCGCTTTATGGAGCTTCTGGCTATTTGTTTTGCAAACCTATTTACAGCGAATGACCCACATGTCGTTGCATTGGGTGGTGGCCTATCTAACTTTGAGCTTATCTATGAAGAGATGCCAAAGCGTATTCCAAAGTACCTACTGTCAGTAGCAAAATGTCCTAAGATTGTGAAAGCAAAACACGGCGATTCTGGTGGTGTGCGCGGTGCAGCCTTCCTGAACATCAAATAGTCTGAGTTTGAGTTAATGAGAAAGCCCCGGTGATGATTCATCGGGGCTTTTGATTAATGACAATTAACGTCAAGTTTTAGCACTAAGTCAGGTGTTATTTTTTACCCACACCGCGATTTTCACGCTGCTCAAGTGTGATTTTACCAAAACCCAACTTTCTAAAGTGGTTATCACGATAGTTACGAACCGCTTTAGTGTCTGAAATCGCTTCGATCTGCTGTTCCATTTTTAGAAACTCCGAAATATCGATACCTTCAGCCTCAGCAACGGCTTCATGGATATTGCGGTGCTGTTGGTATGAAAACGTTAAACGTTTCTCTTCGTCTTTGTAGGTATAGATAATGGTTCTAGCCATGGTAACTCCTTAAATTCTTGGCCGCCGATTGTGACCGCTTACGTGGCGATTGTCACGCATATTATCGATGAGAGACCGCTATCTGTGGTGGATTAATGCCTGCTTTTTTAAACTCACTCATGACTCTAAGTGTCACATCGGTTTCAAATAGCTTTTCGTAGGCCGTATCAACCACATACGCTTTACAGGTGAGCGTGATGGCCAGATAGTTATCGGTGATGGTTTGTTTGACCAACACCACCACGGGTTTAGGGAGGTGAATGTAGCGACTTGAGGAAGCGGCTTCCTGTATCAGGTTTCGAGCGAGTTCAATATCTTCGTTCAGTCCTATATAAAAGGGGATAACGACCTGCATATCAAGTGCACCATAGTTACCGCTAACCACGACTTCATTCAAAAACTTATTGTTGGGTATCGTAATAATGTCGTCACTTAACGTCCTCATACGTATGGAGCGCAGGCCAATCGCCAAAATATCGCCATAGTTACCCTCAAAAGTGACGCGGTCACCAACTTGGAACGGTCGGTCAATCATAACCGTGAGCCCGGCGATAAATGAGGCAGCAAGATCTTTAAGAGCAAAACCCACAGAAACCGCGAGAGTACCGCCTATGAGGGCGAGTATATGATCGTTGATTCGAAAACTGATCATGAACACAACCAATGCTGCTGTCAGATAGATAAAGAACTGCAGAAACGATTGTACTTTTTGCAGCAACATTCGGTACTGCGCAAACTGACTGCCTATGGACTCAACGATTGAGTTCATGAATTTGAGCAGTAACCAGGTTGCCGCGATAACAAGCAGAGAAAGCATGACACCGCTCCAACGAATGAGAGAGGCAAACTGCTCAATGTCTGTAAGCGTATTCTCTTCGCTCGCCGATGCGAGAAAACTCACCAAAAAAACAAGTAGACCTAAAACTCGCACCATAATTACTTCACCAAAAGATGTTGTCGGTCGAGGACATTCGTTATGTACCTAAACCAGTGATCAGAAATCCGCGCTTGTTGCTCATTAAACTCTATCAGTCCGCGACTTTGGAAAAAACGAAGAACGCCAGTCACTTCAACGAGGCTAAGCTGTGTGCATTCAGACACTTCTTCAGGCGAGGCGACCTCCAGTTGGACAATCGAGCGCAATACCGCCAGCATTGGTTTAGGCATTTGTTCTAGTTCTTCAGAGCTTGGGGCTTTGAATAGGCGCACCACCACTTCATCGTTAGATTTATCTCTATGGAGCGAATAGCGCATAAAGCGCAGCGCAACGGTAGGATTCCCATCAGAGTAATGCCACAAGATCCGATAGAAACCTTGCTTTGCTCTTTGTTCTTCACTTGTGTCGTCTTGTTCCCACTGCTTGGGTACAACAATACCCTCAAAGGAAACACTTGCTGCTTCAGATTGATTGACGCGGGTTTCCAATAACGAGTGGATCTGCTTTTCACTCCACCGAGGCAGGAAGGTCACCCAATCAAAAATTAAACGTTCCCCTCGAGCTCTGTCGACAAAACGCCAACTCGCTTTTTCAATGGATAAAAGAAATCGATGTTTATTGCCTGTGCTTCGCAATAGTTGCGTCAGCTTAATGAGGCTCTCTAAGCCACCGACCTTGGGCTTAATAAGACGCTGAGCGTTATCGAGCACGACGAGAACGGGTTTATCAAGTTGAACAAGGTGGCGATAGATAAGCGTTTCAAGATCACCATCTTGATGCGCGAGCCCCAACTGGTTAGCGAAATCATCTAAAAGGGGAATATAGCCTTCGTAAGGGCAGTTGATGTAATAAGGGGAGGCATTCTTTACTCTGTGCAGCAATTGCTTTTGCACTGTGGTTGAGCCTATCCCTCGTTCGCCACTAATCACACAAAAGGCGGGCTTGTCTGTCAATAAATACTGAGCCAGCTTTTTGAGCTCCTCATTGCCATAGTCTATGAGCTCGCTGTCCTCATTTCCGGGAAGTACATAATCAAAAACATCTTTGCCTTTAAGACGTGCAAAGTTACTGTCGGTCGAAACATCGCCAGACTGCTTGGCGACTTCTACTCGAAATAAGTAAGCAAGAACTTGGCTAAACGCGGCATAGTTCGATAATGATGAGACAACTTGATGTTTAAATCGGTGAATCACTAGCCAGAGAATGGCCAGTAACGTCGCAGGAAAGCGCATCAACCAGTGGGTAGATTGGCTCTCTGCCCACACAATAAAGTTCGGTTTACCACTCATTGAAGCGATACGCTCAAATACCACTTTTCGCCACCGATTGAGAATGACCAGGGTGATCAACCCAAGCCACGTGATAAAAACATAGGTAATCCAATGGTAAATGGTGCCTTTACCAAGAGTGCGTGTTGATATTTGCAGCACGACACCGACGATAATCAAGGTCCAGACATAGTAACGAATGGTACTCAGTCTAAGGATTTTTAGAGCCGGTGTGGTGTGACGACTATAGCGATAGGTCACCTCAAGCAACAAATTGACGGCAATAGCCCCACCGAGCACCCACCAAGTAAAGATTTCTAGAAAAATGAGATGTTGAAGGCTAGGAAGAGAGGCGATGATTCTAAGTGAAGCGGTAATCGCGACTAGCCAAGCAAGCGATTTATCCGCTTTTGTGAGATACCAAATCGTACGATGGACAATATGGGGGTGTGGTTGGTTGTCTAGGTATAGCTCGCGGTATTTCGCTATGAAGCGTTTACGATTCTTTAGCCACCAACCGAGCAGCCATATAACTAGGAGCACTTTCAGCGCAACCCAAACAACGGGGACAGGGGAGATGAGCAAATCTCCGATAAAAGCCTTAAAGCTTGCTAGCTGAAAGTAAAACATGAACTCAGCGTTTAACCGAATCAACTTTAATTCGGCCTTGACTTGGGTAACCCCAACGGGTCCAAAGCCTGTGAGTTCGTCCTTGACGTCACTGCGTACAACCGTAATCAGCTTCTGCTTGCTGGCATTGAGGCTCTGTAAGTTGAAAAAGCTCTGACTCGCCTGACGCCAACTCTCTTCGTCTTTATAGGCGCGATAAGAGTGTAAGGTTTGGTCAAATTGATTCGCTTCAACATCGATAAGTTGCAGTGTCTTTATCAGGACCTGTTTAGCCTGGCTGTAGTCTGAAGCCTCCATAAACAGAGCTTCGGGAAAAGCGTCTACTTGGGTTGCTAACTCCGATACGTTTTGCGAAAGCGTCGGTCTTTGATTATCTTCGAGACCTAATGCAAAAACATTGTGATGCATCATCACCAGTAGGAGTAGCCAGCCCTGTTGTATCCAACTATAACGTCTCAATGTCTGCGTCCATTTTCATTGTGATATCAATGAGTTTAGCAAACATATTTACAAGCCCCTTTCTCTGACAAGAATTTGTGCTCAAACCGACAATTTAAGATAGAGAGCGTTAGTCAAAGCCAGTTTAGACCAATGTCTAATAACCTGGATATAGCATTTCGTACAACAAGTGTTAGGCTAAAAGCCACACGGTTGACAAGGATGTATCATGAGTAAATCAATCCATAATATTGTAATTCTCACCGGTGCAGGCATTTCTGCAGAGTCAGGGATCCAGACATTTCGCGCACAAGATGGCTTGTGGGAGAATCATCGTATCGAGGAAGTCGCAACGCCCGAAGGGTATGAACGAAATCCTGAGTTGGTGCAAGAATTCTACAATAAGCGACGAGCGGGACTTAAGCGCCCAAGTATAAAACCGAATGCGGCGCATACGGCGCTGGGAGAGTTGACAAAGCACTTCAATGGCAAAGTCACGGTCGTCACTCAAAATATCGATAACCTGCATGAGCGAGGTGGTTCACAGGGGGTCATTCATATGCATGGCGAGCTGTTAAAAGCCCGTTGCCCGGTTAGCAATCAGGTTATAGACATGCAAGACGACATCAAAGTAGGGGATACTTGCCACTGCTGTCAGCTACCCAGTCAACTGAGGCCTCACGTTGTGTGGTTTGGCGAGATGCCGCTACAGATGGGAGAGATATACTCTCTACTTCAAGAAGCGGATCTATTTATATCGATTGGTACCTCTGGAGTTGTCTATCCCGCGGCGGGCTTTGTGCATGACGCAAAAATGCATGGCGCTCACACAGTAGAAATCAACTTAGAACCTAGCGCTGTTGAGAGTGAGTTCGCTGAAAAACGCTATGGCTTAGCCAGCGTTGAAGTACCTAAAATTGTCGCTGAGTTATTAAGGGGGGGGCTATCAATCGCTTCCTGATCGCTCTTCGCCGTTGGTGACACTGCCTCAAAGCAGGCAGTGTGTCCACACATCTCTAAACACAAACGCCAAACCACTTGCTTGGACTCTGGTGTTAAACACCTTAGCTGCCCTGCACAGAGGTGACCTTGTTGAAACAACTCAACGAGTTTCTCGACAGACAATTCGATTTGGATACGTTGGTCCATAGTTAACTCCCATAATCGCAATTGATAGTTATTATCATTTAAATGTTATAGAAAAGCAAAATAGGGTAGTGAACCAGAATTTAGAAAGGATTAAGCCCACACAAAAGACGATGTATGGGCTTATTACGTTTGATTTAGTTGCCGACTTTTAGCTTTTGGAAGTACTCATCATAGAGAACACTCGCTTCTCCAACTTCATCTTGCCAATTACCACTGTCCATAATGGCTTGTGGTGGGAAGATGTTTTCGTCACTGGTGAATGACTCTGGCAGGAGCGGTAATGCCGCTTTTACAGGCGTTGGGTATCCAATATCTAAGGCAATTTTTGCAGCGTTTTCCGGTCGTAGCAAGTAATCGATCATCTTATGAGCGGCATCGACATTTTTTGCTCCCGCTGGAATAGATAGGCTATCCATCCAGAAAATTGCCCCTTTTTCTGGCCAAACGATATCAATTGACGCGCCTTCCTCACGAGCCATATACGCAGAACCGTTCCAAAGCATACCTAATGACACTTCACCAGCGAGATATGGGTTGGCGGGAAAATCTGAATTGAACACCAATACATTTGGCACAAGCTGACGCAGTTCTTGATAAGCGGCTTCGATCTCTTCAGGATTCGTCGTATTTGGCGAATAGCCGAGCTTAGTCAGTGCAATATGGAAGACTTCACGAGAATCGTCCATCAACATCAGCTGACCTTGCCACTTTTCATCCCACAAATCCGCCCATTGACTAAGCTCAGATTTATCAATCATATCGGTATTGACACCAATACCTGTTGCGCCCCAGATATAAGGAATAGAGTAATCATTTTCGGGGTCAAAAGACTTATACAGGTAGTTTTCATCCAGACCATCGAAATGAGTTAGCTTGGACTTGTCAATCTTCTGTAGCATGTTCTCTTTGCGCATCTTGGAAACGAAATAAGTCGAAGGAACAACCAAATCATAGCCACTGCCTTGCGTCTTGAGTTTGGCATACATGGTCTCGTTGGCTTCGTAGGTGGAATAAATAACCTTGATGCCTGTTTCTTTCGTGAAGTCATTGAGTATTTCTGCGGGTATATACTCTGACCAATTGTAGAAGTAGAGCTCAGTATCAGAAGCCAAAGTTGCTGGCGCTAGTAAGCAACTCGTAATGGCAGCTAACGTAGTTAGGCGGGGTGTATTCATTACAACTCCATGTCGTGTTAGTTGAATTACTTCGTATAAACAGAGATATAGAAGATACAAATTGAATTGTAGCCAAAAATCGAGTGTGTGAAAACTTTGTAAACAAAAAGCCCTGCAAGTGCAGGGCTTATGGAGTAAACGACTTGGTTTATTGACCGGCTTTTAGTTTCAGGAAGTATTCTTCGTAGCGTGAAGTTTTATCATCTACAGCAGATTGCCATTCCACATTGTCGAGGTCTTCTTGTGAAGGGAACAGCGCTTCAAGGTGTGTAAACTTATCGTTTGAGGCCTTCACTGCGGTTAAATAGCCCGTGTCACGTGTGATTTGTTCGGCAATGTCCGGGCGCAGTAAGAAGTCGATCATCTTATGTGCTGCTTCAATATTCTTTGCCCCTGAGCTGATTGCGAGATTGTCTACCCAACCAATACCGCCTTCTTTTGGATACACAAGTTCAATCGGCAATCCTTCGTTTTGTGCAGCCGCTGCTGAGCCATTCCACAGCATGCCTACACCGACTTCTCCAGACATATAGGGAGCGCCTGGGTTGTCCGAATTAAACACTAAAACATTAGGCATAAGCTGTTGCAGTTGTGCATAAGCTTCATCAATTTGCGTATCGTCGATACTGTTACCAGAGTATCCGAGTTTACGCAATGCGATATGGAACACTTCGCGGGTATCGTCCATTAACATCACTTGTCCCTCAAGCTCAGGCTTCCAAAGATCCGCCCAGCTCTGGAATTCTTCAGGGTCATACATATCCGTATTAACGGCTAAACCCGTAATGGCGACGACGTGAGGAATAGAGTAATCATTATTCGGGTCGTAAGGCTTATCCAAGTAGTTAGGGTCAAGATTTGAAAAGTTAGACAGCTTAGACTTATCAATTTTTTGCAGCATGCCCTCATCACGCATTTTCGATACAAAATACGTCGAAGGTACAACCAGATCATAGCCTTGGTTGTGGGTTTTTAGCTTGGCATAAAGCGTTTCATTTGACTCATAGGTCGAATAGATCACTTTGATGCCCGTTTCTTTGGTAAATTGTTCCAGCAAAGAGCTATTGATGTATGGCCCCCAGTTCATAAATACCAATTCTTTATCTTGTGCAAACACTGGTTGAGAAAGTAGTGATACTGCACATGCACTACCAGCTAAAAAAGTAGTCCACTTTTTCATTACGTTAGCTCCAAACTAAACGTAGTCACGAACCGTTAGCTCATGACTGCTTTGCAAATAGGCACTGAAGACATCAGGTCATACAGCGCCCGTTTTACTAATTGATCTTTTGACGGCCGATAAGCTGCGAAAGAACAACAAGGAATAGAGATAGCACCAGCATTAACGTCGCTAAAGCGTTCACTTCCGGTGAGATCCCCACTTTAACCATTGAGTAAATTTTCAATGGCAAAATTTCGTACGTAGGCCCAGTAACAAATGAACTAATGATCACGTCATCCAAAGAGAGTGTGAAGCTCAAAAGCCAACCAGCAGCCACTGCAGGTTTCGCGAGAGGTAAAATAATCTGTTTGAGTATCGTCCACTCACTGGCACCCAAGTCTTTAGCCGCCTCCAACATCTTTATGTCGAAGCCATTAAGCCGGCTGTAAACTGACACAACGACGAACGGCAGACAGAAAGTGATATGCGCAATCAACAGGGTGAAAAAGCCAAGTTGAGCCCCCATCACTAAGAACAACGCGAGCAGTGAAATGGCCATGACGATATCTGGTGACATCATGACAATAAACAACATCCCATTCACCGCGCCCTTGCCTTTGAAGTTATAACGATAGAGAGCGACAGCCGTTAAGCTCCCTATAATCGTCGCCGCGGTTGCTGAAAACAGGGCAATGTTTAGTGAATGCCACGCTGCTTGAATCAAGCTATCGTTGCTCATCAGGGTTTCATACCACTTGGTCGTGAAACCACCCCATTTCATACCAAACTTATTCGCATTAAAGGAGTTGGCAATCAGCACGATGATCGGCAAGTACAAAAATAGATAAACCAAGCTCATGAAAGAGAAACGAAGAGTCGACTTCATTATTCGAGTTCTCCCTTACGGTTGAGCCATTTCCCAGCTCGGTAGTAAGCAAATAGCATCACGGCCATTGCGAGTGTTAACGCAATGCTGGTGGCAGCGCCAAATGGCCAGTCGCGTGCGTTTAACACCTGGCTTTTAATTACGTTACCGATCAGTAAGTTCTTCGCGCCACCCAACAAGTCAGAAATGTAGAACATGCCTAGGGCAGGGAGTAATACCAACAAACACCCACCGATAATGCCAGGCATAGTCAAAGGCAAAATCACCTTGGTAAAGGTCTGAACTTTGTTTGCACCGAGATCCTTTGCGGCCTCAATATAGGTGTTATCCAGCTTCTCGATAGACGAGTAGAGAGGAAGAATCATAAATGGCAACAAGATGTAGACCAGACCAATCATAACGGCACTTTCGGTATACATTATCCTCATCGGCTTATCGATAACGTCCAAATACAAAAGGGTTTTGTTCAAAATCCCTTGTGTACCTAATACTATTTTTAAGCCGTACGTTCTGATCAGAGAGTTGGTCCAAAAAGGCACAATCACCAAAAACAGCATAATTGGACGCCAGCGTTCAGGCATGGTGGCGACAACATAGGCAAATGGGTAACCAATCAATAAGCAGATAACGGTAGCAACGATTGCCATGTAGAACGAATGCAGTAAGACCTTCGCATAGAGCGGGTCGGCTAATCGAATGTAGTTATCTAGCGTGAAGGTAAACTCAATAAGATCGGATTCATGGCGCGTAAGAAAACTCGTACCAATGATCATCACGTTCGGCACTAATACGAAAATCGATAACCAACCGACGATCACTAGAATGATTGAATTTTGTAGATTAAACCTGCTCGTCATCTCTCAATACCACTTCCCAGCTTTCAACCCAAGTAACGGCGACTTTTTGCCCCAAAGAGTGATCAACATCGGGATCATCTTCATTGAAGAATTCACTAACCATGACGCGTTGACCGGATTCCAGTTCGACAACCGAATCTAACGTCATACCTTTGTACGTTCGCTCAACCACATAACCCGTAATTCCTTTATCGACTGACTCTTTTATCTCTTCTAGTCTCAAATCCTCAGGACGAAGCAGCACTTGTAGTGTCTCACCAACCACAATTTCTTTATCAAAGAAAATCGTACTAGGAACGCCTTGGATCTCAGCACTTATACGTTTGTCGTCAACTCGCTCGAGGACTTTGGCCTCAAATACATTAATTTCACCGATAAAGCGTGCAACGAAGAGGTTACTTGGCTCTTCATAAATCTCTCTCGGAGAACCGTCTTGCTCAATCACACCATTACGCATCACGATAATTCGATCCGACATCGATAGCGCTTCTTCTTGGTCGTGCGTGACAAAAATGAACGTGATACCCAATTGGCGTTGAAGCTGCTTCAACTCTATTTGCATCTGCTTACGCAGTTTGTAATCCAACGCTGATAGAGATTCATCGAGTAACAGTACTTTCGGTTTATTCACCACCGCTCGCGCAATGGCAATACGTTGCTGCTGTCCACCGGAAAGTTGATGTGGTTTACGCTGCGCCATATCTTCCAGACGTACCATTTTTAAAGCATTGATGACTCTTGGTTCAATCTCTGATGCTGGCACTCCCTGCATTTTCAAACCAAATGCAACATTGTCAAAAACCGTCATATGCGGGAAGAGTGCATAGCTTTGGAAAACGGTATTCACTGGCCTTTTCTCAGCGGGTACCTTGGTAATATCTGAGCCATCCAGAACTAAACTTCCAATGTCCGCGTCTTCAAAGCCAGCTATCAGTCTAAGAATGGTGGTTTTGCCGCAACCAGAAGGGCCCAAAATGGTAAGGAATTCGCCGTGGTTTACGTCGAGGTCGAATTGATTAATGATCGATTTTCCGTCAAAACTTTTGCCTAACCCACGAATCGTGATGAGGGGGGCCTGAGGGATTGCTTTGTTGTTCAAAGTCTGTCGGTCTCCATGCAACTGAAAAAGAAGAACAATCTTGGCTTACAACCAAGGTTTACATGCTACTAACAATCAATAACATTTTTCGGCGCGAATCATATAGCTGGTTCTAATTTTTGCAAAGTGATTTATAAGAAAATTATTCAATACTTTTCTAAATGCGGATTATTCACGCGTTCGCCCAAGTAAAAGCATAGGTGAGTTACCGGAAAATGTGTGACTATAATTAGAAAGTTAGAACGGTAGCTTACTGATAAAAGGTTTTATTTTGCTATTTGGAAAAATAAGGTCAGGAAGAAACAATAATGATCAACAACGCTTCTGATGCACAAGTGCCACTTGTTGCTCAGCAAGCGGCGATACTCGGCGTTTAACAAAGTAAAACAATAGGTAATGGTCTATCCATTGAATAGTTTGCTGCATAATCGTGTTAGACGGGTATAATCAGCAGCTTATCTTAGAATTTTTAGCCCACTCGGGCCTGGAAGTACGATGACAAAAGATTTTGAACGAGAATTTAACGTTGGTGGTAATGTAGAGAGAGCGTTATCGGGTGATTACAGCTTGAGAACGGGTGAGGTGCTACGTGAAGCAATGAGCCTAACGACCAAGCACTTCATGCGCTTTACACCTGCGATTTTGCTGCTTTTGGTGGCACAGCTCGCTATCTTTTACATCGCTTTGAAACTCCAAGTTGGTGACCTCTCCGTTATCCTCGATATGGTCACCGATCCAGAATCCGTTGACGCAAGTGTTGTACAAGCAATCTTTATGGCTAACTTTAGCTACGAAGTGATCAGTGCTCCGTTTTTTGCTGGTGTCAGTTTGATGGCAATGAGCCATGCGTCTGGCTTGCAGACTAAAACTGCCCACATAGCAAAAGGCTTACAGTTCACGGTCCCTGTTATTCTAGCGACGCTGGCTGGTTTGTTGCTACAGGGCATCGCAGGTATGTTACTTCCATTTGTTTCATTATATTTATCGCTAGCGTTTACCAATTCAACACTGTTGATCTGTGAAAAACGTGTCCCACCAATGAGCTCGCTATGGCTCTCTTTAAGAGCGGTAAACAAAAAAATCCTGCCGCTCGCTGCCATCTATATCACAATGATGTGCCTTTTTGTCGTTGGTGCGATGCTTTATGGTGTTGGCCTTATCTTCGTATTGCCGCTGTTCTTTCATGTTAAAGCGATCATCTATCGCGAAATGTTTGGCATTCGCTTAAAGGTCATTGCGACACAAGATAAGTCATCGGATGACAATTCTGATGACGATTCGTCGGATTCAACCGATCAAGACAATGACAACTCAAATGACAGCAATGGTAAGATTTTCAATGCTTAAAAAAGAGCTAGCCGCGATTCTAGGTGCTGCCACTGTAGCGGTTGTGAGCTGTACAAGTTACCAACATAACACTCAAGTTATCGTTGAGACGGAAGAGTTTGAGAAAAAGAAAAAAGCAAAGGCATCAAAACAGCCTGTGCTGCCAACGTCTAAACCCAATTTTGCAGAAATTAGCGATATACCGACCAAGAAAAAGGCGTTTTTCGATTACCTCAGGCCGGGTATTGAGCTAGAAAACCAGCGTATTTCAGAAGAGCGCTCGCTCATTGTATCGCTGAAAAACCAGTCTTCTTTATCAGCTAAAGAGCGTCAAGCCCTTACTGATTTGGGACAAGCATATAACCTATCTTTTCCTGCAGAAGGAGAGAGCACAGAGCGCTGGTTTGAGGTTATGCAGCAGCGAGTGGACTTTTTACCTGAAGCACTAGTCTTAACACAAGCTGCCAATGAAAGTGCTTGGGGCACTTCACGCTTCGCTACAGAGGCAAGTAACTATTTTGGTCAGTGGTGTTACAGTGAAGGCTGTGGCTTAGTCCCAAACAAACGCCCGCCAGGAATGACCCATGAAGTTGCCAAGTTCTCTGATGCGTCGGAATCGACACACAGATACTTTATGAACGTTAATCGCAACCCTGCCTATGTAGAGTTGCGCCGACTTCGCACCAAACTACGTGCTCAAGGTGATGATATTTTGAGTCCTGAGAGCGCCATTGAACTGGCTGGTGGTTTGATTCGATACTCTGAACGTGGCCAATACTACGTTGATGATATTAGAGCCATGATTCGTCACAACAGCACGTTTTGGCAGCAATCAGACCTTAACCAGTAATAGGAAGCGAAATGAATTTATTAAGGACATGGATAAGTCGTACATGTGCTATTGCTATCTGTGGGGCATTAATTAGCCCTGCACATGCCTACCAACAGGAGTATCGCTTTACCTACTCTAAGCTATACACGCAGTTAAAACACAATGCTGAAGACGGCCATGAATCAGCGCGCCTAGGCATTTTTTTTGTTGAGTCAAAAAGTGGTTTGCCGTGTCAAATTGATAAAGCTTGGATGGAGAAAGAGGAAAAGTACGAAGCTCTCGGCAGTGCGCCCAATGGCGAGCTACAATTGCCACTCGATAGCCACCTTCGCCAAGCAAATCCGCTAGTGTTCGTTCATATTGACCAGATTACACAGTGTGACTTTTCGATGGTTGTAATGAGCCAAAAGCCGCTAAAGCAGCAGGTTGACTATCAACATTTGGCTAATTTAAAGGAAGACATGCAGTCACTGCTTGGTAAGTTGGGGGGGATGTTTGCTCGGTGGTTTACACCAGATTTAGAGGGCGTAACCCTTGAGTTCGCTCAGCCAATGGGCGAAGTGAAGATCAGTGACGGCACGACGCTATCCATTGTTGATCATCGCGTGAGTGTTGATTTGCGAGAGCTCGCCCAAGACCAATATTTAGTTCTACCAACGGAGACTTTGCGCGTGATGCCCTATATACCGAGTGCGGATTAAGTCATGCCAAAGTAAAACAAGCATTAAAAAAACAGGCACTTCATTTGAAGTGCCTGTTTTCTTGGTAAGATAGTTAGATGTTCGTTACATTTAACTGAAGACTAGGGTCAAACTCTTGAACTTCAACATCTGGAGTAATAGGGCTCTCTGGAAGCGTTTCTTTGTCAAAGCCAATATCACCACCATTAATCACGCCTGAATCTTTATCGACTGATTTGAAGTCGAACAATTCAAAATCAGCGAGATGGCTAGGCACGACATTTTGCATTGCTCTATACATAGACTCGATACGACCAGGGAAGCGCTTGTCCCATTCGTTAAGCATCTGTTTGATGTTCTGGCGCTGAAGGTTTGGCTGAGAGCCGCAGAGGTTACACGGAATAATAGGGTACTCACGCATATCAGCGTACTTGATAATATCTTTCTCGCGGCAGTAGGCAAGTGGACGAATAACCACGTGTTCGCCGTTATCTGATACCAACTTCGGCGGCATACCTTTCATCTTTCCACCATGGAACATATTCAAGAATAGCGTTTCGAGAATATCATCACGGTGGTGGCCTAGAGCAATCTTTGTCGCACCTAACTCTTTAGCAGTGCGGTACAAAATACCACGACGCAGACGTGAGCACAGTGAACAAGTTGTCTTACCCTCTGGGATTTTATCTTGAACGATAGCATACGTGTCTTCTTCTACGATTTTGTATTCGACACCTAAGCTCTCAAGGTACTCAGGTAAGATATGACTTGGAAAGCCTGGCTGTTTTTGGTCAAGATTGACTGCAACGAGTGAGAACGAAACTGGCGCGCTTTTTTGTAGACTCATCAGAATGTCTAACATAGTAAAGCTGTCTTTACCGCCTGATAGACACACCATGATACGATCACCGTCTTCGATCATATTGAAGTCAGCAATGGCTTGACCGGTATTGCGACGGATTCGCTTCTGTAACTTATTAAAGTTGTATTGCTGTGCTTTGGTTAGCTCAGAGGTTTGCTCGTTCATAAAGACAGTTCGCTCAGTTTGGCTGCTTATATCTAGCAGCGCTCACAAGTAAAAATGAACTGCGTATGATACTGATAATTTTGCTCGCGACAAGTAAAGAAAAGCGAGCCAGATTAATCACCCTCTGACTCGCTATATGACTAAAGTGTATTGTATAAGATTAGCCGTTTGGTTCTAATGGACTGATAAACCCGTTAGGTTTAAGCGCCAACACGTCGCAGTCTATTTTATCGATGACATGCTCTGCGGTATTGCCGATAAACACCGCAGATAAACCTGTGCGACCTGTGGTACCCAAGATAACCATCGCCGCATTGAGACGCTTGGCAACATCAGGAATAATGTCTTCAGGTAAACCTTGTTCGACAATGGTTTGCTCTTCATCGATGCCATGCTTCTGTCTAAGCGCCTTCATTGATGTTAGATGATGTCCTCTCACCGCATCGGTGTAAGTATTCGGGTCGAATTCTGGTAACTCAATAGTGATATTGGCTGGCGTAACAGGGTAGGCGTTAACCAAGTATGGGTTAGCAGAAAGTCTGTCGGAGAGGCTTTGCAACTGTTCGACCATTCTATCATTGAGGTCTAAATGAGTATCGTATTCAGACCCGACGTGCACAGATGCCATAATATTCGCGTCTTCTGGCCAATCGGAATTTTTGACGAGCAATACAGGGCTAGGGCATTTTCTCAACAAGTGCCAATCCGTTGGGGTGAATAGTACCGACTCAAGTACGTCATGCTTACGAGTCCCTTTGATAACAATATCATGTTCCCCAGCAAAGACTTCTGCGACGATCGCTTCATAAGGTCGGTTGTGCCATACCACTTTAACCTCGAACACAATATCATCGTTAATGTATGGTTCTGCCACTCTTCTCATCCACTCTTCACGCTGTTGAATGACTCCGCGTCTCATTGCATCTCGTTCATCAAGCGACAGCATAGAGGTCATATCGTAAGAGAAGTCATAAATAGACAGGAAAAAGGTGACATTACTTTTCGTCGTGCATTTTGATGCAAGTTTCATTGCACGAGCGAGGGCGGGTTGCTCTTCATGATTAATATCGGCAACGACTAAAATGTTACTGTAAATACTCATAATCAGTACCTGTTCTCATAGGACTTATCTCTAATGTAGCCTAAGCATTGGAGAAGGTTTACAAAAACTGGTGAGTTGAGTAAAGAATTATGATTCAGCTCATTATTGGGACTAAAAGAGCTGTATTCTAGGGAAAACTTGTTGCTAAACAATAACAAGTGAGCTTTGTAAGAGAGGAAATAAAAGGTGAGTGTGCTAAATACAATAATGCCCCAATCAGATTGGGGCATTATTGAGTGTACTTGAAAACGGGCTGCTGAACGACGGGCTTATTTTTTACTTACGCCAGCCAAATCCATCAACGCATCGTGATCAATGATGGTGATGTATTTACCCTTGACACTTAAAATGTCTGACTTTTGGAATCTACCCAACAGACGGCTGATCGTCTCAACGGTTAGGCCAAGGTAGTTGCCAATATCACCGCGAGTCATCGTCAAACGGAACTCTCTTGGACTAAAGCCACGTTGAGAGAAGCGTGTGGACAAGTTATACAAAAACGCAGCAAGACGTTCTTCGGCATTTTTCTTCGACAGCAACAGAATCATTTCTTGATCGCCTTTGATTTCATTACTCATCAAACGCATGATTTGTTGGCGTAGCTTTGGCATCTTTCCAGATAGATCATCAAGAATCTCATAAGGGATTTCACACACCATAGATGTTTCAAGCGCCTGTGCGAAACTAGGATGCATGTCACCAGTGATTGCGTCAAAACCAACGAGATCTCCAGCTAAGTGGAAAGCGGTAATCTGCTCATCCCCTTGCTCTGTAATGGTGTAGCTTTTGATTGTTCCTGAACGTATCGCGTACAGAGACTTTAATTCATCACCAGCTTTAAATAACTCTTGGCCTTTTTGAATTGGCTTTTTACGCTCGATGATTTCATCGAGTTGATCAAGCTCAGACTCATTAAGAGTAAAAGGAATACATAGCTGGCTAATACTACAGTCCTGACAATGAATGGCACAGCCACCAGACTGAATACGTTTTGTAGAAGGCTTTTCCGAAATCATAACAACCGCTTCACAATTTGATATACATCAATATTTTACCATTATATGCCACTTAGGGGTAGTAAAAAAACAATCATCACATCAATGAGCTACAAACATTGATAGAGCATGTATGGCGGTAAAAATGCCATAACCAATCAGCACAATACCTGCGGTTGTTCTAAACAGTCTTGACGTTTTTATTCTGTTAACCGCAGTCGCACCAACACCAAAAGCCAGCATAGAGGGTAGTGTTCCTACGCCAAAAGTGAGCATGATTACAGCGCCTTCAACTGCACCTCCAGAAACAATTGACCAAGATAGCATCGAATAGACTAAACCACACGGCAGCCAACCCCACAAGAAACCGAGAGGAATAGCTTTTAAAGGGTGGCTAACTGGCAACAGTTTCTTTGCGATTGGTGAAATATAACGCCAAATCCCTTTTCCCAGCGATTCTAATTTAAGGACACCAAACCACCACTGCCCAATATAAAGACCAAGTAAGATCATTAACAGGGCAGCCAATAAGCGTAACCCAATGAGTAATTGACTGATTTGAGCGAGTTCTACTACGGTCGCTAGAGCCCCCCCAAGTAACGCTCCCAAAAGAGCGTAACTTAAGAGTCTACCGAGATTATAGCCGAGCGTATTTCCAAGCTTTGTCTTCGTTGTGAGTGATGAGGATGGATCAATCGCCACTAGCGAAGCGATACCACCGCACATACCGATGCAATGAGCAGAGCCAACTAAACCAACCGTAAAGGCACCAATGAGATCTAAGTTCATTGAATGCTGTCCTTGGTTGTCGTTTTATCCGTCTCTTTACCTAAAGATTTGTCATCATCGAACAGTATGTTATGGCCCTGACGTTCCAAGTCTTCAAACTGATCGCTGCGCACAGCCCACAAGAATACGCCGACTGCGACAGCCACCAGCAGAATTGCGATTGGAATAAGGATATAAATGCTTTCCATGCTTTTGACCTATGCGTTTTCAACTTAAGTGTTTTTAACTATGTATTTTTAAGCAATCGAAGTGAGTTTGTCACCACGATAACTGAGCTAGCTGACATTCCCAGCACAGCTATATAGGGTGCGACTAAACCGGCGACGGCAAGCGGAAGAATCACAAGATTGTAACCCAAAGACCAGGCAAGATTCTCACGGATAATTTTACGTGTTTTTATTGCATGTTCTTTTGCTTTTAAGATCCGGTCTAGTCTATCACCTAAAAGTACTAGATCTGCGGAAGCCTTCGCAACGTCAGTACCTCCACCCATGGCGACGGACAAATGCGCACCTGCGAGCGTTGGAGCATCGTTAATGCCATCGCCAATCATCATAGTTACGTCGTGATCTTTGACCGACTCTAGGAAGGCCAACTTTTCCTCTGGTGATACAGACGCAATCACATTAGATATTCCGACTTGCTCAGCTACCGGTGCGGCGTTTTGTTTGGTATCACCGGTAAGCAAAGTCACTTTCGCGCCAGAATCAACAAAGTGTTGAATAAAATCGTGACTCTCTTTTCTAATGGGGTCTTGATAATAAAAAGTGGCGGCGTGAACATCGTCTACAGATAGGTAAATCGCATTTGACTTGGTGTTTTGTTGGTCACTCATACCAATATATCGAGCACTGCCAATTTTGGCACTTTGTCCCTCGACAGCACCTTCAATACCCAACCCAATTTTGTTCTCGATGCTGGTTGCCGTAAGGGAAGAACCATTCAACCGTTTGAATGCATTGGCAATCGGATGATTTGCATGCGACTCGAGCGTTATGGCGAGATCAATACAGTGTTGTTCTTCAAACCCTGCCTGTACTTCTATTTCACTAATGACAATATTCCCTTCCGTCAGTGTACCCGTTTTGTCGACAACAAGATGGTTCACTTTACACAAGGTTTCGAAGACGTGGTTTTTTCGAAGTAAAATGCCTAAGCTACCAAGTCGAGAAGTTGCACAGGTTAGGGCGGTTGGCGTCGCAAGTGATAACGCACAAGGGCAAGTAGCAACAAGTACAGATAGCATGATCCAAAATGCATCATCTGGCTTGGTTTGATGCCAATATGCCCAAGTACAAGCAGATATAATCAGAATTGCTCCCACGAAATATCGCGCCACAACATCGGCTATTTCTGCAATTCGAGGCTTAGACAGCTCAGCTGAATCTTGAAGCCTCACGATGTTATTAATCACGGAGTTGTTTTTATCAGCAGTAACTTCAAGCTCAAAGGCTTCATCCCCATTAAGCGTACCGGCGTAGGCAATATCGCTGTGAGACTTCCTCACCTGCAAAGATTCACCGGTCAACATGGATTCATCAATGAAAATAGGGGATTGACTGACAACCTTACCGTCAGCTGGAATATGCTCACCCGGTAAAACTCGAACCCTATCACCAGGTTTTAGTGTTTTAACCGGGACCTGCTCACCGTCTAATGTATGGGCAATTGCTGGAATCAGTTTGAGCAAATTACCACTAGCGGCAGCTGCTTTGCGACGAGCGCGCATTTCCAAAAAACGGCCAACCAGCAAAAAGAAAGTGAACATGGAAATGGATTCAAAGAAGACTTCACCTTTCTCTTGGACAGTGGCGACAACACTCGCTACATAGGCAAATATCAAAGCCAAGGAAACAGGAACATCCATGCCCAAGGTCATGGTTTTGAGGCTGCGCCAAGCATTGAGATAGAAAGGTAGTGCGGAATAGAGTAACACTGGTGTTGCGAATATTAAGCTAACCCAACGGAAGAAGTGTTTGAACTCCTCTTCTAAGTCACCAAACACCTCTAGATAGAGTGCAACCGCAAGCATCATGACTTGCATGGTGGCAAGACCGGCAATGCCCAACCGATACAAGTATTGCTTCATTGAGCGGTGATAGGCCGCTTCATGCTTATCTGCTTCAAAAGGGGCCGCTTTGTAACCCAATTGATGGATAATGCCGAGCACTTCACTCAACTTAGTTACATCATCATCCCAAGTAAGCGAAGCGCGTAATGTGGTTGTATTGACGTTGATTAATAAGACACCCTTGTGCGCAGCAACTTGCTTTTCAATAAGCCAAGCACAAGCCGCGCAGGACACTCCCTCAAGTGACAATGTCACCTCGGATGCATTATCTGTTTGCCGAACAAACTCAGATTGAACCTCTTTGTTGTCGTAGTGAATCAGGTTTTTAAGTTGCTCTGGAACCAGATCTACTTTTTCAGCAGGGGCGGTACGAAACTGGTAGTAGGAGACAAGATCGCTATCAACAATTGTTTGTGCCACAGTTTCGCAACCAAGGCAGCACATTGTGCGTATATCTCCGAGGATTTCTACACTGAAATTCGTGTTGTCTGGTACAACTTCACCGCAGTGGTAACACGATTTACACATAAACGCTCTTCGCTAAATAGGTTAACTTAATTGGCTAAAGGAATGGCTTGTTCAAGAGGGAAAGAGACTCGTCCTTGAATCAACCATGCTTCATCATGCGGGGTCACTTCGACAAACCATGGACCTGAAATATCGGCTTCGGGCGTAAATCGATAAATACCTTGAGCATCTGCAGTGACTAGCATTTCAAAATCTTGGTCAGGAAGTGTACGGTGGGCATACATCACTTTGAGTGCAGGGAAGTGACTCAGTGAACCCTGCTTGAGTGTCAACACCATCTGCTGCTCTTTCTGATCAATCAGTGCACTAAGACCAAGTTCTTTGGCTTTATTCACCTTTGAGAGGTCAATATTGATACCTTTTCCTTTTTTGTAGTAATCCTCTGTCACTAGATCAACGGAGTTTTGTGAGAAGATAATAACGGTGATGATTGTCCATACAACGACAGTGCCAGGGAGGATGATAAGGAACCACGGCCAGAACTGCTTATACCAAGGCTTTTCCATAAAAATGTTCTCAGAAAGAAATGAAAGTGTGGGAATAAATTTAAAGAAATAACAGCCTCTTAGATAGAGGCTGTTATAGGTTTGTTACGATTTATTGTTCGCTATTCGTTAAGCTCCATACATACGCTGAAACAAGTTGAACTTTTTCCTCGCCCAGAATGTCCTTCCATGCTGGCATCACACCGGAGCGACCATTCATAACCGTCTCTGTCACCTCTGCGCGAGAGCCACCAAATAGCCATATCTGGTCAGTGAGATCAGGTGCGCCCACTGCAGGGTTACCTTTACCATCTGTACCATGGCAAGCTGCACATACCACAAAGCGCGCTTTACCCGCTTCCGCTTCTTTGGCATTAACAGAACGACCCGATAGGCTCAGAGTGTAAGAAACGACTTCTCGCACTCCGTCTTCACCCAACACGTCTTTCCAGCCAGGCATCTGGCCTATACGACCTTCCATTACCGTTGTCACAATTGCTTGAGGCTCTCCACCATACAACCAAGCATTATCAGTCAGGTTAGGGAAGCCTTTTTGGCCGCGGGCATCAGAGCCGTGACATTGCGAGCAGTTCTGTAAGAACAGACCTTGTCCGGCTTTGAGCGCTTCGCTATCCATTGCAATTTGCTCAAGAGGTTTAAGGCCTGAGCCATCGGGTAGGTTAGCAAGTTGACTAAACTTCTCACCGAAATAGCTATCAGCATCATCGAGCTCTTTCGCATATTGAACGAGCTGCTTGTTTGCCTGCGCACGAGCAATGGAGGCTCGAGATTCTTCAATAGATTTAACCGTTTGGTCTGAACTCTGCCAACCTAGTAAACCTTTGAAGTTCCCTAAACCCGGATACAACGCGAGATAGACAGCGGCAAAGATGAATGTGCTGACAAACAGGTAAAACCACCATTTAGGAAGAGGGTTGTTTAACTCACGAATACCGTCGTACTCATGCCCCATGTCTGCGCCATCTTCAACACCCATTTTGTCTTTTTGACACCAAAACAAGATCACCGCACAGCCGACAAGCGTGCCGATAGTGATGATAATGATCCATAAACTCCAAAAAGTAGTCATTATTTCTTCACTCCTTGCTCTTGTGTGTCGGTGGTCGCATGCTCTTGCTTTTGTGGCTCATCGTCAAACACGAGGTTTGCCGCTTCCTCAAAACGAGAACGACGACTCTTTCCGTATGCCCACCAAACGACGCCGATAAAGCTAACGAAAAGCACGATGGTCCAAATACTGTGAATAGTACCAATATCCATGATGCCTCCTATTTCATCGCGTGGCCAAGTGACTGAAGGTAAGCGATGATGGCATCCATCTCGGTTTTACCTTGTACATCACTTTGAGCGTTTGCAATTTGCTCGTCAGTGTAAGGTACGCCAAATTGATTCTTAAAGATTTCAAGTTTCTTTTTAGTCAACTTACCGTCTAACACATTTTCAGCTAACCATGGAAACGCTGGCATGTTTGATTCAGGTACCAACTCACGCGGGTCTAGAAGGTGTACACGGTGCCATTCATCGGAATAGCGCCCACCGACACGAGCTAGATCCGGGCCAGTACGTTTTGAACCCCATAAGAATGGGTGTTCCCATACATGCTCGCCAGCGACAGAGTAGTGGCCATAGCGTTCTGTCTCTGAACGGAAAGGGCGAATCATTTGAGAGTGACATACGTTACAACCCTCTCGAATATAGATATCACGGCCTTCCATTTCTAATGCAGTATAAGCACGCAGATTATCTACAGGCTCTGTCGTCTGCTTTTGGAAAATCAAAGGTGTGATTTCTACGAGTGCTCCCAAACTGATTGCAAAAATAATCAAAATTGCCATCAAGCCGACGTTTTTCTCCACGATCTCGTGGCGATTGTTAGAATTAGAACTCATTCTACGATCTCCTTATGCCGGCTGAGGTTGAGCTTTAAGGCTGCCTTGCGGAGCGACAACCGTTTTGTAGACGTTGTACGCCATCAAGAACATGCCCGCTAGGAAGATAAAGCCACCAATGAAACGTACTGTGTAGAACGGATAGGAGGCTTGAACAGACTCAACGAAGCTATAGGTCAACGTACCGTCAGAGTTAACTGCACGCCACATCAAACCTTGCATCACGCCAGAAATCCACATAGCCACGATGTAAAGTACGGTACCAATCGTTGCTAACCAGAAGTGAGTGTTGATTAGGCTAACTGAGTACATACGCTCTTGACCAAATAGTCTTGGGATAAGGTGGTAAACAGAGCCAATGGAAACCATCGCTACCCAGCCTAGGGCACCTGAGTGTACGTGACCGACAGTCCAGTCTGTGTAGTGAGAAAGCGCGTTGACCGTCTTAATCGACATCATCGGACCTTCAAATGTTGACATACCATAGAATGACAGAGAGACAATCAAGAAGCGCAGGATAGGGTCATAGCGAAGTTTATGCCACGCACCAGAAAGTGTCATAATACCGTTGATCATGCCACCCCAAGACGGGGCGAAGAGCACAAGTGACATCACCATACCTAAAGATTGAGTCCAATCAGGTAGAGCAGTGTAGTGCAGGTGGTGCGGACCAGCCCAAATGTACAGCGATACCAATGCCCAGAAGTGAACAATCGAGAGACGGTAAGAGTAAATTGGACGCTCTGCTTGCTTAGGTACAAAGTAGTACATCATACCCAGAAAGCCTGCTGTTAGTAGGAAACCTACGGCATTATGCCCGTACCACCACTGAACCATCGCATCGACAGCGCCAGAGTAGATTGAGTATGACTTACCATAAGAGACGGGTATTGCCATGCTGTTTACAATATGCAGAACGGCAACAGTGAGGATAAATGCCCCAAAGAACCAGTTTGCTACGTAAATATGCGAGGTTTTACGTTTGACAAGAGTGCCAAAGAATACGATGGCGTAAGCTACCCACACGAGTGTGATAGCAATATCGATAGGCCACTCCAGCTCAGCATACTCTTTACCCGAGGTGTAACCCAAAGGTAACGATATTGCTGCTGCTAGAATGATTGCCTGCCATCCCCAAAAGGTGAATGGGACCAGTGGGCCACCAAATAGACGAGTTTGACAAGTACGTTGAACGACATAATACGAAGTCGCGAACAATGCACTAGTACCAAACGCAAAAATTACCGCATTAGTATGCAATGGACGTAAACGACTGTACGTCAACCACGGCGTATCAAAGTTTAGCTGTGGCCAAACTAATTGAGCGGCAATCAAAACACCAACAGCCATACCGACAATGCCCCAAAGTACTGTGACTAGGGTGAACTGACGAACGACCGTATAGTTGTAGTTTTGTTCAAGCTGCTTTTCTTGGCTCATTTACATGCTTCCAATTTCAAATATACCAAGTGAGATCGGTCCTTTGTCTCTGAATAGTATTGCTGAGAGCGATGAACGACACATTTTGATTACATCATCATTGCTATTAGCGATCTTAGTAAGAGAGTGAACTTCAACTGACTGTTTTCGGTATAAACTACACTTTACTTCCAACACGACTTACGTCGTAATACCACCAAAATCATTTGAGGGAAGCGAGCCTTAAAGTGTGACTTTGACCATCTTCCCTGATGATTTTTATAAAAGTGATATTTTCGTTGCCAACTATACTGCAATTAACATTTCAATGACAGAGTAGTAACCTTAACGTTGGTCAGGAATAGATCATTTATTTCAAAACTTTGAAGTTTGTTACATGGGGTAAATAAAGCAATGGCAGCAGAAAAGCTAACTAAAGGGCGAATCGCTCAAATTTTGATTATGATGGCCTTGCTCGTCACTGCCTTTTGGTGGAGAACGTTCGAATATACAGCACCTCGCCATACCACTGTGAGTTGTAACATAGATAGTCTGTGCGACATTCATGAATCATTAACAAATGTCCAACTTAGCAAAGACAATACGCAGCTCGTGATGCAAGATATCCCGATAGAGTGGATAGTTTCATCCTCATTGATAGTAGAAAGAAAGGACGAGCGAATCGCGATAAACGTCGATAAGGTAGGGAACAGCAGTATTAGCATCATTCTCAAAAACAGAGAGTTGGCACAAGATATACAGCTAACCATTGATTTAAACTAATGAAATACATTTAATATCTGATTACTATAGTGAATATAATCTCAATTTTGGAATAAGCTGCTATGGAAGCGGCAGTACCTAATGAAGTTTGTTACGAGTATAAGTCATCTAGCTGACCCAAATGCTGCCATTCAGGAGGTAGCTGCGCAGCTACCCAAAACAAAACCTTCCTGCCTTATCTGCTATTACACAGAAGACTACGAGTCAACTCGCCTACAGGCAGAAGTCACTCGGTTATTCCCAGAGACTCCATTAATTGCATGTTCGACTTGCACCGGCGTTGCGAGTGAAAAAGGACTGCATTTCGGTCAAGTCGTCGGAGTAATGGCGATCTACGATTCAAAATCGGTGTTTGGTACCGCTATTGCTCGTGTACAGCAAAATGAGAATGTTTCTCTAGTAACAAAGAATGCGATTGAAACTGCCCTCATAGAAATAGAACGTATCGGGGAGCTGCCTTCATTCATACTGTGCCACCCAACACCAGGAATCGAAGAGGGGGTCGTGCGTGCAATTGACGACTACTTCCATTCACCAGTTCCAATTGTCGGCGGCAGCGCTTCAGACCATCAGGTTGATGAAAGGTGGTCCATATTCAATGAATCAATCTCCACTGAGTCCGGTATTGTAATGATGCTGGTCTATAGTGATACCAAATGCACACACTCTTTTAGTGCGGGCTATACTGAAACTCAGTATTCAGGAGAAGTCACCAAGGCTTCTGGTAGAGACCTACAGGAAATTGATGGGAAGCCAGCTCAAGAAGTCTATCGCCAGTGGATAGCGAGTCATGCAAATGTTGATGTACCCGTTCACTTTGAGTTTGACTTAGTGACCCAGTATTCACTAGGTAGAAAAGTAGGGCAAGTGTTCAACCATAGTTACTTCAAACTATCACATCCAATAAGAGTCAGTGATAACAAAGGCGCTATCCGCTTGTTTACTAACGTAGAAGAAGGTGACGTTGTCACACTAATGGATGGTAATAGGCAAGAAATGATAGAGAGACCAGCAAGAGTGCTGCGAGACGCGTCACTCGGTAAACCTCAGGAATTTAAGCCACTAGGTGCGCTTTTAGTCATTTGTGCTGGCCCTATGCTCTTTCTCAAAGATGATATTTATGAGCTACAAGAACACATTGTCCAGGCTATTGGTGACACACCATTTCTGTCGCCATTCACGTTTGGTGAGCAGGGAAGGTTCATTGGAGGCGAGATTGCACACGCCAACTTGATGGTAACCTCAGCTGTTTTTCATCATTAGATTTTATGTAGAAAGGACTCGCAAAACATGTCTAACCGGGATCAAGAACAGCTAAGAGAAGCGTTGTTTGAACTCAATCGCAGCAGAGAGCGTGAAGCCATGCTGTTAAAAGAAAACGCAGCAATCCTTGATGCGATTTCGTCCATCACTGGTTCTACAAACAAAGAGCAGATTTTCCGAGAACTGCGCAAAGTCCTCTCACTGTACATCGATTTCGATGAATTTTTGGTATTGAGTAAACCCAAAGCAAAAACAAGCTATTCTTGTTTACTGACCACTAATCCAAAACTCAACTCTATCCAATGGCAGCACGGTCCAAAATTTTCTCGCGTTCTAGAAGGTGAAACGATCGTTCTATTTGATGCGGCACGAATTGATGAAATCAAAACTCTCAACTTATGTATAAAACCAGAATTACGCTCAGCTCTATTAGTAGGTATCTGTAGTGAATTATCCGACTCAGTCATTTTGTTACTGGGTAACAAAGTAGGGCAGTTCTCAACCAATACGAAGGATACTCTTACGCGCTTTAGACCACTTCTGGAACGTGCAGTGTTCGATATCGAACATAAAGAACAGCTTACACGCTTAGTTCAGCAAAGAACCGTAGAGCTAGAACAAGCAAAGAAGAAAGCAATTGAAGCAAACGAGGCTAAATCCAAGTTTCTTGCAATGATGAGTCATGAGTTTAGAACACCACTTAATTCTGTATTAGGCTACATCGATGTACTTTCCAACCAGTTGAATTGCGATGATTCTCAGCAAATATTATCTCAAATGACGACATCTGCAGAGATGCTGTTGGCATTAATCGGAGATATCCTCGAAATTACTCAGATTGAACGCGGTAATTTTCCGCTAAATCGACGTTGGATCGATATATCTAAAGCGATTAACAATAGCTTGGCGTATCACCAATCACTCGCACACAGTAAAGGTTTGAACTTTTGGTGTGATATGACAATTGAAGAAGAACTCGATGTGTTTATGGACTCCAGCCGCTTGTCACAAGTGATATTCAATCTTGTGGGGAACTCCGTTAAATTCACCGAACAAGGGTGTGTTGATGTTCAAGCTTCTCTGGAAGGCAACATACTTAATATCAAAATTAAAGATACCGGGATTGGCATCGCACAACGCAACATCGAGAAGCTTTTCACTCCATTTGTTCAAGCAGACTCAAGCATTACAAGAAAGTTTGGTGGCTCCGGGCTTGGACTGAGCATTACCAAACACATTGTTGAGCAGATGGGCGGCCATATAGAACTTCACTCAGAAGTATCGCAAGGCACAACGGTCACGGTAAAAATACCGTTGCAAGTTCGCCAGAGTATTAGCAAAACGAGCATCAGACCTCATCAACATGTCATCGCTAATGGCAAACATGTGTTAGTTGTAGAGGATACAAAAACGAACCAAGTTGTCGCAAAGCTGATTCTGGAAAACAATGGTTTCAAGGTAACCACACTAGACAATGGAAAGCTGGCTGTTGATTACATGCGCAAAACATCCGAAAAAGTGGACGTTATACTCATGGATTTATCGATGCCTGTAATGGATGGAATTACGGCAACGAAGAAGATTAGAGCATTCAACCAGCATACGCCAATTATTGCGTTAACTGCACATGCAGGTAAAAGTGATCGCAATGAATGCCTAACGTGTGGCATGGACGAGTTTGTCTGTAAACCAATCAGACAAAAAGAAATTCTCGCTATCATTGACGATGTACTATCTACTAAGTTACAAAGCGTTGATTGCGTCGAGTCCTAATAATCAGTTAATGATCGTCAGATAATTAACTGATTATTAGGTATTTTATGGTAAATATAATTATGTTCAATCTGATTGAATGTCAGGGAAGGATAGAGAAACTGAGATGGAATCGTCTGGTTTCAAAAAACAATTTATTTAACATAATATACATAATACGCACTGGAGGTTGTTTTGTTAACATTCAGAATTTTAACGAGTTTTTGCGAAACTCATCACGCTGCAAACCCCGTATTTGTTAGGGTTTTTGCACTAACATCACTTTTTCTATACGTTGATTGCGCTTTTGTTTCGGAAACGCGAAAAACCATAACTTTTCTAAGCGCCTTGAGTGCAACCAATTAATAGCGAGTGACTATTGAATCCCCTTTATTAATAGCCACGCCCGATTAAAAAGCGGCTTAATTTTAATTTCAGAAATGTGAGAATAATCACAATGTTAGATTCATCATTTAAAGAATTGCTGTTCAGAAACTTTGATTCTGTTCAAGCTGCCGCTGACTGGTTTCATGTCAGACCCATCACCGTGCAACGTTGGCTAGACGGCACATCCCACATTAACCCGATGGCTGAAAAGCTGCTCATCATTAAATCTATTGGCTATCTGCCGAATGATTTGCGTTGGTCAGGCTTTCGCGTCAATGAGGAAAAAGCGATTTTAATCACGCCCGAAGGTCGCCAATTCAGCCCCAAAGAGTTAGACAGCTTCGCCATACACAAAGACGAACACCGCCAACTTGTCGAGCGTTACGGGCGTATTGAAGCACCCAAAATTTACACTGCCAAGGAAAACCCGCCGCCGTTTCGTGGTGGTCGCCGTCCAAAAGCGGCAATTTGGATTCCAACAAAATACAAATAAGTGACGTTGTGACTGTTTTAATTTCTATGTGCCACTAATGACAAAAGCCCCATTAAGGGGCTTTTTTAGTTATGAGAAATGCTTCATTGTCAGTTCAATATCACGCACTTTCTCGATCAATTTGTTCAAAATCTGTTTGTGTATCCGTTGGTTGTGCCAAAGCATCCCCAAGAAAATGATTTCAGTCGGTCGAAAACCTAACTCACTCATTAGGGCAATGGCTGGAAATTCCGCCATAGCGCCACCCTAGCCCGTTTTAAACTCATCACGTAGGGTTTCCCATAGACCGACCCCAATCGGCACGACTACCGCCGCCGCTGACCCGATAACGCCGCCAAGGTTTACCCCTGTTTCGGTTAACTCGGCGCTAAACAAGTGACCATTGCCCGAAAGCAGCGCCACCGCCGACCCAATGAGCGCCAGCCCGCGCCACGTCGATTTTTGATTGAAATTCATCATACTAACGCCACCCCCTCGATAGCATCATTAATTGTGTAGTGTCGTCCCACTTCCATAATCGACATAGCGTGAACGGTACGCGCCAATAAATGGCGGTCTTGCATATCGACCCGTTGATTCACATCAACGCCGATTTCCCCCGCGACAAACGCCGCGTAATTCTTGGTATTGTTCTCGTTTGGTGGTGCAAAGCGGTTTATCATCTCCGCGAGCGTGTAAAGCCCGTATTGGGTTTGATAGTTCTGTAAGATCTTCGCACCCGCACGAAAGCCATATTTCGAGTGGGTAAAGGTTTCAAATTCATCATCATTGGATGTGCTCGCTTTGCCTTGCCAATCGTTGTTACCAATTCGGATGTTTAGCGGGTTGTTGTTACGCACTCCGCGTGGTTGCAGTAAATTTTTGGTCATATCGCTATTTCGCGCCCCCCAAACGCCAATCAAACACAAGATGACAAACGCCAAAATCATTGATTTAGCCGCCATACTCGGTGTCCTCGGCATCAAAAACACGAATTTGACCGCCGATGTTGTAAACCGACCCTTTACTGGTTGTGTCCAAATGCGCCAACGTGCCTTTTGCATCGCAAACATAGAAATTCGCCGTCATATCGGCGCGCTCATGTGACGCAAGCCCCGTCTGCCAATCAATGAACATATCAGGGTTAGCGGCGAGCCAATCCATAAAATGACCGGAGAAATTTAATCGTTTGTTGCTCGCGTCCCAATAGGCGGGCAGATAGACACTCGCGCCGAATCCATTTTCAATGTAGATGCGCAAGCGCAACTCGTTAGCCGCTTCAATTTGAGCAATTAAACTGCTGTCTGAAATGGTAAATGCGCCGTTAAATGTCATTTCCATGCCAAAGCGCGTAGCGGCTTGAATGACCCATTCCTCTTGGATTGGCTCACTTCGCCCGTGTTGCAAATACGCTTTGTGCGCTTCAAGTGGGTTTAAACAGTTGGTGTAAATATCGGAATCATAGCGATAAAATAGCTCTGTTTTGCCGACTTTTTCATAATGCGGCGAGAGATGAATTTTATACACCCCACCATCACGACCATATTCACGAATGCTAAAGCCGCACTGCATCGCACAATCAAACGGCGCTTCACCGCCCACGCTTAATAGGTCGAGAAACTTTGCCAAATATTCCACTTTATTGCGTGGATCGCCTTCTGGCAGATTGTCGAACACTTCACCGATTGCGATTTCATCGGCGTTCTTTTTTGGATAAACCATTGTTAAACCTCGATAATCATCAAACGGTCGCCCGCTTGAGCATTTATAAAAATTTCGCTTTTCACGGCAAGTTGCAACACTTCGCCCGCGTCCAGCTCGTACACTTCCGCGCCCGTTGCCGCGTCCATCAGCTCAATAGCGCCCGTATTATCTTTGTGCGCCTTGAGGGTTAGCCCTTTGCGGGCATCGTCTTTGGCAATACTGGCGGGAAACGTGTCAAAGGCGTGTGTTTCAAATCGTCCAGAGGCGAGCACGTAAGCATTCACGGCGGGCAGTTTGGACACCTCGACCGCTGGCATGGTCGCCACATCCACGGCGGGCACTTGGCTCACCTCGACCGCTGGCATGGTTGCCACGTCCACGGCGGGCACTTTGCTTACCTCGACCGCTGGCATCGTTGACACGTCCACGGCGGGCACTTTGCTCACTTCGACCGCTGGCATGGTTGCGACATCCACGGCGGGCAGTTTGCTGACTTCGACCGCAGGCATGGCGGCAACTTCGACTTGCTGACCCTTCACGGGCGGCGTGAACGTGCCCGCGCCCGTTTCGATTTCGATTGCCCCGCTACCAGTTAGAAATACGCGCCCGATTTCGTCTGTTGAATGATGATAAACGGCGGTTTCTGATAGCTTGACCAACTCGCTTGTTTCATCAATGTGCATCGTAAACGGGTGCTCGGCTTTTTCTACGTGGACCCATTTTGCGCCAATGGTCAAAGGCATTGGCTGACCGTCAATTAAGTGAATAATCATTTTTTCGACACCGCCCCATAAGACACCAAACCCAACACCAAGCACACGACCACAATCAGCACGATTTGCTTGGTATCACTTTCGCTTTTGCCGCCGTCTTGCTTGAACTTGGCAAGTTCCATCATTGACGAGAGATTGGCGCTGTTTTGCGCGGCTTGGTTGCCCGCAAGCCCTGCAATCATTGACAAGTTTTCGCTGTTGGTGCTGCTGTACTCATCGAGCGCGTGCGCCGCAAACATTGTGTTTAATTCGTGCGTACTGGACAAAAAATCAGTATTGGTATTGTGCGCATCACGCACTAATGCAGAGTTGATTTCGTGCGAGTTTTGCACCATTTCAACCCCGCCCAAAAACATGTTTTCGCCCGCTTCGATAATCTCGCCGCCTAAATCTAACGCCCCCTTAACTGCGCCGTGGTCGGTCGCGGTAATGTTAATTTCTGAGTTATTAACGCCGCTGAGATTCGTGCCTAAGTTATCACCACTAATGGCGGTTTGACCGCTGACATTAGTGGTTTGATTACTGCTGCTAGAACTGGATTTACCACCCACTTTTTAAAACTCCCATTTCATAGAAGTGACCCCGTCACACTGGCTTTCATCAATGCCAAGTGCTCGGCATAACTTCGCTACTCCTTTGAAATGCGTATCCGCGCTAATGCTCGATAACCCCGCCTTTTCCACGTAGTGACGCAACTCGCGCACGGCTTCTACCATGCCGCGACCCGCCAAACCCCACAAAAAATAAGACTCCCCGACAATTTCACCCGCGACCACCACATTGAAGCGCTCACCCGTCAGGTGATACACCGACACCCGCCCCGCTTCGATTTCCTGCTGCATTAAATCGAAGTCTTTCGGGCACGCTCGAAACGCTCGCTTTAGTCGCTCAATAGCCCCGCCTTGCGTGGATACGCACTCAATCATTTTTTAGTGAACCAAAGCGTGGCGAGAATCCCGACACCCACAAGAATTAGCCACTTGTTAGAATCACCCATATTGATAGACCCAATTGATTGACCGTTTGAATTTGTGCCACCATCCGCGCCGCTGGTCGCTTGACCACCATTAACGGGCGCGTTGTTGGTTAAACTTCCCAAATCCGAAAACATTTAAATTACCCCCAATTTCACCGCCAGAAATACCGCCAGCGCGAGCACGATAAACCACGTTAAGCGGTTGAATCCGTCACTCATTGAGAACCCGAAATATGCCCCTAACGCACCGCCGCCAAGGAAAGGCAAAACAAGTAATGGCATGTTATTTACTCCCTTTTTTTGTCACCACGTACAACACCCCGCAAATTGCCACCGCGACACCCGCCGCGATAGCCATATCTTTGCTGATATTGAACCCGCCCGCGCCCGTGCCTGTTTGCACGGTATCGCCATTGGGCTGCTGGTAGTTGTTTTCGTTGGCTCGGTTTTCGTCAGGGTTTGCAGATGAAACGCGATCTGCTTCGTTGTCTACTTTGGCGTTAATCCATTCGCTGCCAAGGTCGCCCGCCACATCAATAGCGCCGCCGACAATTTCACCGCCCGTTTCAAGTAGGTCATTCCACCAAGTCATACAAACCCCCCGTTATTAACTGGCTGCGCCTTGTGCTGGCAGTGTCGCCACTTGCTCGATGGCTTCAATCACAAGCGGAACGCTGCCCGACTCTGATTTTTCAAGCTCAAATTGCAGTTGTTTAGCCGCGTTGGTTGGCAAACGTCCCTCTGTGCCAAAGCCCGTGCGAACAAAATCAAGCGTGAAGTAACCCGCCGTTTGTTCCAGCTCGGCTAATGCCAAGTCATAGGCGTTATCGACTTTCGACACGTTCATTTCTTCGCGGTCGTCACGTAGAACGCGGATACGTTCGATTGATTCATCTTTGAAGTGAATGCGCTTTAGCGTCAGGAACGGCGAGCGCTCTGAGAAGTCAAACGGCGTGCGACCTGTCGCAGAGGCGAACCAAGTCAGTGAATACAAGCGCGGCATGTAATAGCGCGTTGCTTGCGCTGCCGTGGTATGAGCACGGGCGCGAATCATTGGCGCAACCGTGCCCGCGTCTTTGGCTTTTAGCTGGATGTAGAGCATCCAAATCTCACCGCCTAGCGTGACAAGCTCACCCGTGCGCACACCCGCTTTGGTACGCAGTGAAATATCCGCAAATGGGATAACGTAGCGCCCCGCTTGCGTGTATTGCTTACGGTGCTTTTGAAGATTGACCAAATCGTCACCCGTCAGGTTGATGATCTCTTTGCCGTTTAGCTTGAGCATCACGCGCTCAATGTCTTTCGGATCAGAAATATCCGTCACCAATTCAATGTTTTGGTACGTTGGCCCCGATACTAATCGCAAGGTTGCTTGGTTGCCCCACGAAACGCCCTCTACTGGGTCAAGCTCTTTAGGGCGCGGGTTAAATGGCGTTGTTAGCATTTCCATAGATTAGAACCACCCTTTTTTGCCGTTGATTTGGTCGCTGACGGGTTTGAATGCGTCAACGTTGTTGATTGCGCCAAGAATCACAAGCGTTACGCACGCAGTGATTAGAATCGGCGTCATGGTCTTTTTATCGACTTTCATTGATTACCTGCTTTGGTTAGTTATGGCGTTATGCCGTTGAAAAACAGGACTAATAAAAGCAAGGGATTGGGTAATTGGGTAGGTAGTGCAACCTAATAGGCTAAGGGCTTAACCTATTAGGTACAAAGGAAGCAAAATTGTGGAAATACTGAAGGTTACAAACGGAAAAAAGCCACAGCCGCAAGAACGAAAGCAGCGCCTACTAAGCAAAGAGAAAAGAAGACGAATCGTTGATACTTCATTGTTTGCAACGATGAGTCTATTATTACTGCTTTATGCTTGATTGCATCGCGTTCACGTTGAGTAATATTTGTGCTTTCCAAGCTATCGAGAAACGCATTGAGGCGATTTAAACGCTTAGTGTATTCATGTGATTGACAAGAAAGCCATGAATATTTGCTGTTCACGGCTTTGGTCACTTCGTCATATAGCTGCGAACTCTCTTGAACCAGTTCGTTGTAAAGGGGCATGTTCACCTCTAGTTATTTGTCTAGCCAATAACTAAAGCGTAGATTAAATACCTTATACATCAATGGTATCTTTAATTATTTTGTACAGTTCAATTCTCCCATTTGTATATTATCAATCCCTTCTTTGATGAGCATGTATTGCGCGATTCCGTTGTTTTGCGCAGCGGTTTTTAGCGCCTTGAGCGCATCAGGACACACCCCACGCAGTTTATGAATGGCGTTCACGTCCGATAGGCTAGACAGCCCGCCCACCCACCAAGTGGGGCTTTGGGTAATGACCGTTTTCGGCACTTCTTGGGTACGTTGGAACGCACTATGTACCACTAAGCCAAATTGACGACCGCCGCGCCATAGCTCACCCGCTCGCCCATTCAGTTTGGTGCTGGTTTCGGCGGCGCTGCCTAATTCCTCAATGACCACGTGGAGCGGTTTTTTCAGTCCATCCCCCACGCTCCAAACAATCGCCGCGAACATTTCGAGATTTTCCATTGTGGCGGGTTTAACCAGGGCACATTTAAAACTGGCATTTTTTGCCCGTGCTGCCACCAATGCTCGCGCAAATGGCGCAAATTCGGTGAAGCGTTGGACGTTTTGCCCTTTGAATTTACCGTTGCAATAGTTCTCGTAGGGATCAAAGAACACCACTTGAGCGCCACGCGGTACAAGGTTTAATTTCTTGATTGCCGTCGTTTTTCCGCCACCCGTGCCCGCCACATATACGGTATGCAACGCGGGCAACGTTTGGTTTGCGTTTTTCGGGCTTGGCAATTTAAGCGGCTGCGCTTTCTTCGCCATGCTCACCCCCTTGCGTTACGGTTTCATCATTGGCGGCGGCTTTCTCTTTCACCGCTTCCAGCGCGACAAGCTGCTCAAATTTAAGTCGCTTGATGGTTGCCACACTGGTCATGGTTAAACCGCCCGCAGCAAGCAATAACATGCCCTCATCTTTGTATTTTTCGACCCATCCAAGCCATGTGCCGCCGTATTTCTGGATGATAGGTTGCGCGGCTTCAATAAACTTGGCTTTTTGGGCTTCATCATAGTGAAAAGACACGCCCGCCATCATTGAAATTGCGCCCTCTGATAGCCCTAAACCGTAATCAAGCATCATGGCAGCGGCGGCGGCATCGGCTTCACTGATTTGCAGCGCCTCGCCTTGCTCGTTTGGTGCTTCAGTTTGCGGGGCTTCGCCGCGTTCCATTGCGTCAAAATCTTCCAATTGACTAAACGCGGCGTTATGGTCGGTTACTTCGTGGTTTTCGGCTTCAATGCCGTGGTTATCAGGCTGTTGCATGTTGTTTTGTCGTCCCTTTGTGGATGAATAGAAATAATGCGATTAGGGCGGCGGCTGCCGCCAAGTATGGTGTTAAGGCTTCAAGCCGTGTTTTAACTGGCTTCGGCTCGGTTTCTGTTACGGCTTCAATCACTGGCTTTGGCTCGGCGACCACTGGCGGCGCGGCTGGCTCTGAAACCTTGGTTTTATTGGTTTCGGGGCTGTTTAGCCCCTCTTTGGTTTCGCTCATATTGGCTTTGATGAATGCTTGGAACTGCTCACCTTTGCCTTGCTGAAAGCCGCAATTCGGGCAATTGAAATACAAGCGCCCCGTATTGCGTTGATTCTTTGGCGGCTCGCCCACGGTCAATATTTTGTGCTCACCGACCGCGTGAACCGTGGAGATACAGCCACAATCAGGCATGTGGCAACGGATAAAGCCTTTTACTGGGTTTTTGCTCGCCATGATGCCCCCTACAGCTCAGTTTTCTGCATTTGGGTTTCGAGCTCTAACAAACGTTCATTGGTTTGTTTCATCCAAACCACAAGCAGACGCAGCGGCGCGGTAAACGCTTTTAACATCATGTGACCGCTCGCCTTTTGGATTTCCTTTTCAATTTCTGCCGTGATTGCATCGGATTGATTCATTTTGATTCTTCCTTGACTGTCATTAGTGAATTAGTTGCTGACCAATAATTGCCCGTCTTTGAGTCGGACAGATTGATATTCATCTACCATGCACCACCGCCCCTCATAAAGCAGAGAAATGCACTCCGTTAAACGAGCACTGTCCCAACCAGTAACCGTTTTTAGTTGCTGTTCAAGCCACGGGTTACAGTTATTTTCAGTGCTCCAAGACGCCGTTCCACGGCTTTTTAAAAGACGCTTCACGTCTTTCGTTTTTACAAGCGAATAGCACTCGCTTGCGGTTTCGATCACTTGACCCAACCACTCAAACCCCACGATTTTGTGGATGGTTTCGCCGTAGTCATTTTTCTTTGATTTGTAGGCGAGTTTTGCGCCGTGCGCTAACTTGCAAAACAGCGCCCATTTTGATGAATCTGCCGCCTGTCGAAGCTCTTCGAGTTGCTCATCTTCTTTCGTTTGCTCGGCGGTTGCTCGGCGTAGACTGCGCCACAGTGACACGGGCTCGCCACCAAACTGCTGAAACTGGCGGATGCGGTGAACCGAAGCCCAAGCACGCACTTTGAACGCACTTTCTTCGGCTTGGGTTTCTGGCATGTGCTTGCCGTTGATGTTCTTGGAGACGTATTTGGCAATGTACGCCGTTGCGCCGCCCTTACTTGGATCGGCTTCTTTTACATCAAAACGCGGTGAGGTATCGTCGCCAAGCTCGGCACGGTCGAGCGCCAGCGCTTCCCCTTCCAATATGCTGAGAATGCTTGCCTTAACCTTTGGCGAACAAAACAAGAAATAGTGCGCGTGACTGGTCGCGTCTTTGTGTGGCTCGGCAACACGAAAACCGAAATATTGAATTTCCGCTTTCGCCAGCTTTGCGCGAGCGAGTGACCATTGATACATCAGCTCGGCGTGACCGTCTTTCACGCTTGACCCGTCCCACTTTGGTGAATTGCGGTGAAAGCGGCTTGGCAACGTCCATGTAATAAACAGCGCCGTGTAGCCCATTTCCTCGGCTAATTCTTCAAACCCACGTGAGCGCACCATCATTTCAATGCGGCGGTTTTCGGGGTTGGCAATGGTACGTTTGGCGACTTCCTCCAATAGGAAGTGCTCGCCCGTGTCCTCGTTGTAGACACTCATTGATTTCATGTACTGTTCAGATTCACGCTGTTTACGCTTCCAGTTACCAAATGAAATCTCCGATACGTAATGGCTTTGATGCCCTTTATCACCGACACGGCTCAACGCGATTTGTGAATATTCAATGTAGTTGGCACGCAGACGCAGCAAGCGCGATTCAAGCCATTTTTCAGACTGCATTTTCAACACTGCCGCCGTCAGCATTTCCTCTAATAATTCCGCGTCTTTCGTTTTGAAATTGACCATCGGCGGGCTGATATGAATGGTCTCAAGGAGCGCTTTTTGCTCGCTATAAACCGCATACAACGCGCCAATAAACGAGCTGTGCTTATCCGCTTCAAGATTTGATAGTAAATCCGCACACTTATCGGCGTATTTACCCGCGAACTTGTTGAGCGCATCATCACGCATCAAAATATTGTGCGTCAGCGGCTCAGTGCGTGCCCCTTTGCGACAATCGACAAAAGAAAAGCGGTTTTCTATGTGCTGGGCGACACTCAAGCCAAACTTGACTGCGTCACTCGCTGTTTTACTCACGTTCTCTTTTGTGGGGTTTTTGCGGCGGGTTCTCGCCTCCACTTTACGCCTTACATCGTTACGAACAATGGCGGGCAAGCGTGGGAAAAAACGGCGGGCAAAGGTGTTTTGATGGATAGCATCATTGGCGGTCGTTTTTGCCGCCATTTTGATTTCTATCTCTTTGCGATCAAGCTTCATAGCGTGACCACCAAACGGCGAGTCAAATCCATTGGAATAATGGCAATGCTTGAATTGATGTAGGTTGCGCCCTGCTCGGTGTATTCCTCACATTGAGCAATCAAGGCGTAAAAGTTGGAGGAAAAGGGCTTAAACGGCAAGCCCTCACCCGTTGCGAGTAGGTTTTCATTGCTGACAATCTCAACGCTCGCCATGATTGCCCCCAACCATTGCGCCGCGTGCGTCCAACTCAATCAAACGTTTGAGAAAAGAGTCTGCGCCCATCGCGGGCGCGTCCTCTTGCTTGCGGAACTGTTGATAATCATCAAAAACGGCTTTGGGTACGGTGGTCACAATATCACCGTTGAGCATCACGGCGGCACGGTCGCTGCCTTCCATTAACAAAACGCGATCAAAATGTATGGTGCAAACATAACCTTGCTTGCAAAACAGGTTTAACAGTAGGTATTTACCCTCTAAAGCGTGTTCAATCTCGAAATGAATCATTTTTTTGCCCTCGCTTGTTGTCTGCTTTTTTTGGTTAGCTGTCTTAATCGCTCGCTTTGCAAATGCACCATGAGCGCACTTGAGCGTTTAAACGAACTCTTGTGATTTGAGTTGTATGACACGCAATCAATCACCTTGCGGGCTTGTAGTGTCCCCAAGTCCTGGATGAGTTCATTGGCATGACGTAATGTTGATTGGAGAAAGCCGCGCTGCATATCGGAGGTGACACGGGCTTGAAATTGGCGAAACTCTTTTGAGGATTTCATGCTGCACCCCCTTTGACGCGAGCAAAACGCGCTGGGATGTGGCGAGAGGTTGGCTTGTTTTTCTTGAGCTGGCGCACATGTTTGAGGCAGCGAGCGACCCATTGAAGGGATTTTTGGGTCAATTCTGGATTAGGATTGGCACAGCCCGCCATATCAGGGCAAGGCAAGTGTATTGGGCTTAATACTTTGTTTTTGCTGGTTACTTCCATGTTCTTTGACCTCCGCAAGTCTTAAAAACGTTACGGAAACGAACATACACAGGAATAATTGAGCACTCAACCGCTGCTGGCTATGTACAAAATACAATTTGTAGAGCTAAAATTAACGAAACACAACGAAATCAATCAGGTGAGCTATGAACTTTACAAACGTTCTTTTAGACAGAGTGAAATCCCGCTTTGCGCTTACCTCCGACTATCAATTAGCTAAGAAATTGGGCTGCTCTACTGGTCGCGTGTCGAATTGGCGCACAGGGCGCAATCCTATGGACTGGGATATTGTATTTGAAATCGCTGATATGCTGGAGTTGGACGATCAATTTGTTGTGCAAAATCTACTCACTGAAAAGTATAAAAACCCTCGCCTAATCAATGCCTTACGTAGCCCTGCACTAGTCTAATCGCGTATTTACCACATTATACATAATGCGCACTAAAGAATTCGTTAATTTCGACCCTGTATAGAGTCTCTTTGTCTTGCTAATGCTTCATGATATTGCTCTGTTGATTCATATAAACGTGCATCAAAGCGACAAATCATACCAATGTAGTCAGGTGAAATTCCAAACTTTGAGGATAACTCTGAATACGTTAAACCAAGGTCACGTAGATCTCTAATCATATTGATATCTTCTTGTGGGAACTTAGTGAAAAACGAATCATCAGCAACCTTGAAGTAGCTAACGCCAAGTCTTTTAGCCCGCATTGAAATAGCACCTTTTGAACGACCTAGTTGTTCAGCTACTTCACGCAAACTCAAAACGAGTACATTGGCTAGAATGAAATCATCCTCTTGTTCAGTAAAAAAGTTTCTATTTGGCCTGAGCCCAAGTTCCTTTCTTTTGTCGACAACTGAATAATATGTACGATTTAGATCAAGTGCTATTTGCTTTAGTGACAAAACACCATAATTATCAATAAGGTACTGTGTATCTTCCGGTGAATAGCAAGTGTATTTGCGCTTAGACATGTTCTAACCTCAACGCCTCATCGTATAGAACATCTGTTGAAACTCGCAAAAATGGAACGTCGCAATAAGCATTCAAGTATACTAATAAGTGAACAATATCCCCCTGACGAACAAAACGACATTTAGTCGTAGGGAAAGAACGTTGCAATAACTGGATATCAGTCAGAGAATCCAATGAAGCGGTATTTTCAGGTAAAGAAAAATCAAGCGCAGCCATAAACTTATCCTTAAGAAGTGCTAATTTCGGATGCTTTCTTAAAAACTAAAAACTGAAAGCCGGTAACAAAACCAAGAGCGAAAGCAGTACACAAAGAACCGCAGATAAAAACGACGTCTTCCATTAACGTTGTCCTCCCCAAATGCAGCCAAGGCCAAAACATACGAATAGACCTATGCAAAAAACCAATAACCAAAGTGAATCAAATTGCTCAAACTGTCATTAGAGAGCCCTTTAAATTTCAGGCTCAAGAGGTTCAATTAACATCCCAAAACGTTTCAATTCAAGGCCACCAAAATTGTTAACGACAAAACTAGAGCTATGAATTGTGTAATTTCCAGCAACATAGGCAGGTTGACCTTCTTCTAGACTTAGTTTCATTTCTACAGGAAATTTACCCCCCAAATATGCGTACGCGGTTTGTTCATAAATTGTACGCGGAGGCTTATTGTCCTTACCTGGTATTGTGCGAGTAGTTACATGTGCGTTCTCTGGGAAAACTTCTATTTTGAGCATATTAAATTTCCTATTGTTGCTAATGAAGATGATGTCAGTAGTGGTGGAGCTAGCTTGGATACCCTCCCCGCGCTGCGCGCAGAGAGAGCAACCAAGCTATGCGACTGCTTTAAATGGCAAGATGTTTGATTGAGCAACCTGAGGCAATTGATACCACTCAGGAACAGTAAGTGGCCTAACTTCAATGACCTCTGAACGTTTCAGTGTTGGACACATACGACTAACATCGAAAGGTTGAGCAATATCAATACCAATTTTTTTTAACCTCGATTTGTGTTCATAAAATTGGCTTTGCTTCAAAACACCACGCAAATCAACACCATGCTGCCACATGGTAAAATAATTCATTGTGGTGTTCGCTTGTCGAATTGAGTCGACAGCAGCGACTTCTAAAAGTTGGTCTGCTATAGATTGATGCTCATCATGTGTTGCGTGTAGTGTGTTCATAGCGTACTCAATATCATTTAAATGTGCATGAAAGTCTTGTTCTGTTACTAGCCCATAAAATTGTAAGTTGTGACGTTTCAATAATTTCTGTCTTAGACTATGTTCTTCGCGTACAACGCCTTGTTTTTGACAATAAGTGATTAATTTATCGATGTAGTTAATCTGATCTTCTGTAGTTGTTTTTCTTCGTTTACTTTTCTTGAGATGCTTTTCTAATTCAAATGCTTTGCAATATAGCTTTGTCATCATCCACTCTGAAGCTTCACCCCAATTGCAAGTCATGCCGTTTGGATAAAGTTTTGGCTCTCTACCACGCCCTATTTGCATCGATGACATACCACGAATAAATGATGTTTCATGGCCATGTCCAACCATGTGATTTCGAGTCCAATCGATTAATGTGATTTCTGCACCGTCACCGACAAGTGTTGACGATTTTTTTTCAGAGGTTTGACGGTGACTTAAACGAGTGTTTTTTGTGAATGGTGGTAAGCCATATTTGGACAAAACATGGTTATAAACCTCGACACACTGGTCAATAGACTTCAATCCAAAAAGATTATCCATGCGTTGCCAACGAGATGGATTGCCTTCGACTCTGACACGGTTACCATTACAACGAATAGTTAGCTTAGTGCTGTATGAACCTTCAAGTATTTTTTGGTTTACATTCGGGGGAAGCTTTTCGCCAGTCTCCATATCAACCCTTTCAATAACATGAGTACCGACGAAAGGTAGACCTCCGTCAGGGTAATCTTGTTGTATGAATAGTTGGTCAATGAAGAACAAATCAAAACCCTGTCAAGTACGTTTTTATGTACCTTACAATGTGGAAAAGTAAACTTCAAGGGATGGGTATCAAAAACAGGTGTTACAATAATAAAAAAACGTACATTGAGGGAACTTAAAGTGATTAAAGATGTACTTCGAGCTGCAAGAATGAGAAAAAACCTAACTCAACAAGATGTGGCAGAAAGAATCAAAGTTGCAAAGCAGACATATCTAAAATGGGAAAACGGCGAGACAGAGCCAAAAGCCAGTCAGATCCAAAAGCTTTCAGAAACACTCAACATCTCTGCTAATGAAATCTGTAGAGGAGAAGAATCCAACAAAATGGAACTGCAAGATTTTATTGTAGAATTATCAATAAAGGATATGCCGAGAGAAGTTGTCATCATGACAACATGGGAAATGCTCGATGATCACAGAGAGTTTTTGAAAGAGTTAGACGACTTCAAAAGAAGATGAGAATTCCGGAATTCCGGAGTTAGTTCGGGTGTAACAGGAACCCGAACCTTTTCTTTGCCAAAATCGACCAAAGGTGAACGCTTCATTTTTCAATTAGGCTTAGCAGGGTGTGGGGAGTGGCTACGCTCGTGACGTTCAGTAGCTAACCGCGCCGATTGAATTTGGTAACAAAAATCAAAACCGGTGGGCGGCTTGGTGCTTCGCTTGCACTTCGTGCATTGCTTATCCCTACGGGGCTAGATTCAGTAAGTGTGGTGTGTTCGGTGGGTGCGCTTCAAGGGCGCAAGGTGAAATGTAATCCTTAATGCGCATTACTGGGTTTATGTTACGGGCTTCACTTGTAAAGCGATTCTCACTCGCGACATGTACGGCTAAGGCCGACAATGAGTAGCTCACTCGCCCACCCTTTACGGCATTGCGGCTAAAGCAAACCACTCAACATAAATCCCATCGCATAATGCGCACTAAAGAATTCGTTAATTTCGACCCTGTATAGAGTCTCTTTGTCTTGCTAATGCTTCATGATATTGCTCTGTTGATTCATATAAACGTGCATCAAAGCGACAAATCATACCAATGTAGTCAGGTGAAATTCCAAACTTTGAGGATAACTCTGAATACGTTAAACCAAGGTCACGTAGATCTCTAATCATATTGATATCTTCTTGTGGGAACTTAGTGAAAAACGAATCATCAGCAACCTTGAAGTAGCTAACGCCAAGTCTTTTAGCCCGCATTGAAATAGCACCTTTTGAACGACCTAGTTGTTCAGCTACTTCACGCAAACTCAAAACGAGTACATTGGCTAGAATGAAATCATCCTCTTGTTCAGTAAAAAAGTTTCTATTTGGCCTGAGCCCAAGTTCCTTTCTTTTGTCGACAACTGAATAATATGTACGATTTAGATCAAGTGCTATTTGCTTTAGTGACAAAACACCATAATTATCAATAAGGTACTGTGTATCTTCCGGTGAATAGCAAGTGTATTTGCGCTTAGACATGTTCTAACCTCAACGCCTCATCGTATAGAACATCTGTTGAAACTCGCAAAAATGGAACGTCGCAATAAGCATTCAAGTATACTAATAAGTGAACAATATCCCCCTGACGAACAAAACGACATTTAGTCGTAGGGAAAGAACGTTGCAATAACTGGATATCAGTCAGAGAATCCAATGAAGCGGTATTTTCAGGTAAAGAAAAATCAAGCGCAGCCATAAACTTATCCTTAAGAAGTGCTAATTTCGGATGCTTTCTTAAAAACTAAAAACTGAAAGCCGGTAACAAAACCAAGAGCGAAAGCAGTACACAAAGAACCGCAGATAAAAACGACGTCTTCCATTAACGTTGTCCTCCCCAAATGCAGCCAAGGCCAAAACATACGAATAGACCTATGCAAAAAACCAATAACCAAAGTGAATCAAATTGCTCAACTGTCATTAGAGAGCCCTTTAAATTTCAGGCTCAAGAGGTTCAATTAACATCCCAAAACGTTTCAATTCAAGGCCACCAAAATTGTTAACGACAAAACTAGAGCTATGAATTGTGTAATTTCCAGCAACATAGGCAGGTTGACCTTCTTCTAGACTTAGTTTCATTTCTACAGGAAATTTACCCCCCAAATATGCGTACGCGGTTTGTTCATAAATTGTACGCGGAGGCTTATTGTCCTTACCTGGTATTGTGCGAGTAGTTACATGTGCGTTCTCTGGGAAAACTTCTATTTTGAGCATATTAAATTTCCTATTGTTGCTAATGAAGATGATGTCAGTAGTGGTGGAGCTAGCTTGGATACCCTCCCCGCGCTGCGCGCAGAGAGAGCAACCAAGCTATGCGACTGCTTTAAATGGCAAGATGTTTGATTGAGCAACCTGAGGCAATTGATACCACTCAGGAACAGTAAGTGGCCTAACTTCAATGACCTCTGAACGTTTCAGTGTTGGACACATACGACTAACATCGAAAGGTTGAGCAATATCAATACCAATTTTTTTTAACCTCGATTTGTGTTCATAAAATTGGCTTTGCTTCAAAACACCACGCAAATCAACACCATGCTGCCACATGGTAAAATAATTCATTGTGGTGTTCGCTTGTCGAATTGAGTCGACAGCAGCGACTTCTAAAAGTTGGTCTGCTATAGATTGATGCTCATCATGTGTTGCGTGTAGTGTGTTCATAGCGTACTCAATATCATTTAAATGTGCATGAAAGTCTTGTTCTGTTACTAGCCCATAAAATTGTAAGTTGTGACGTTTCAATAATTTCTGTCTTAGACTATGTTCTTCGCGTACAACGCCTTGTTTTTGACAATAAGTGATTAATTTATCGATGTAGTTAATCTGATCTTCTGTAGTTGTTTTTCTTCGTTTACTTTTCTTGAGATGCTTTTCTAATTCAAATGCTTTGCAATATAGCTTTGTCATCATCCACTCTGAAGCTTCACCCCAATTGCAAGTCATGCCGTTTGGATAAAGTTTTGGCTCTCTACCACGCCCTATTTGCATCGATGACATACCACGAATAAATGATGTTTCATGGCCATGTCCAACCATGTGATTTCGAGTCCAATCGATTAATGTGATTTCTGCACCGTCACCGACAAGTGTTGACGATTTTTTTTCAGAGGTTTGACGGTGACTTAAACGAGTGTTTTTTGTGAATGGTGGTAAGCCATATTTGGACAAAACATGGTTATAAACCTCGACACACTGGTCAATAGACTTCAATCCAAAAAGATTATCCATGCGTTGCCAACGAGATGGATTGCCTTCGACTCTGACACGGTTACCATTACAACGAATAGTTAGCTTAGTGCTGTATGAACCTTCAAGTATTTTTTGGTTTACATTCGGGGGAAGCTTTTCGCCAGTCTCCATATCAACCCTTTCAATAACATGAGTACCGACGAAAGGTAGACCTCCGTCAGGGTAATCTTGTTGTATGAATAGTTGGTCAATGAAGAACAAATCAAAACCCTGTCAAGTACGTTTTTATGTACCTTACAATGTGGAAAAGTAAACTTCAAGGGATGGGTATCAAAAAACAGGTGTTACAATAATAAAAAAACGTACATTGAGGGAACTTAAAGTGATTAAAGATGTACTTCGAGCTGCAAGAATGAGAAAAAACCTAACTCAACAAGATGTGGCAGAAAGAATCAAAGTTGCAAAGCAGACATATCTAAAATGGGAAAACGGCGAGACAGAGCCAAAAGCCAGTCAGATCCAAAAGCTTTCAGAAACACTCAACATCTCTGCTAATGAAATCTGTAGAGGAGAAGAATCCAACAAAATGGAACTGCAAGATTTTATTGTAGAATTATCAATAAAGGATATGCCGAGAGAAGTTGTCATCATGACAACATGGGAAATGCTCGATGATCACAGAGAGTTTTTGAAAGAGTTAGACGACTTCAAAAGAAGATGAGAATTCCGGAATTCCGGAGTTAGTTCGGGTGTAACAGGAACCCGAACCTTTTCTTTGCCAAAATCGACCAAAGGTGAACGCTTCATTTTTCAATTAGGCTTAGCAGGGTGTGGGGAGTGGCTACGCTCGTGACGTTCAGTAGCTAACCGCGCCGATTGAATTTGGTAACAAAAATCAAAACCGGTGGGCGGCTTGGTGCTTCGCTTGCACTTCGTGCATTGCTTATCCCTACGGGGCTAGATTCAGTAAGTGTGGTGTGTTCGGTGGGTGCGCTTCAAGGGCGCAAGGTGAAATGTAATCCTTAATGCGCATTACTGGGTTTATGTTACGGGCTTCACTTGTAAAGCGATTCTCACTCGCGACATGTACGGCTAAGGCCGACAATGAGTAGCTCACTCGCCCACCCTTTACGGCATTGCGGCTAAAGCAAACCACTCAACATAAATCCCATCGCATAATGCGCACTAGGGTTGTAAGAGCTATTTAGTAATGTCCGGTTTAGACCAGATTGAAATGTCCTCGTATTAAGTCTCGATGTTCGTTGCTGAGGACCTAAACCGATGTTAATCCCTATGAGTAACCAAGACCTAAACCGATTTAAAGTACTGCAAGATGTTCGTGATCGTCGTCTTCGTCAAGTTGACGCGGCAGAGATCCTAAACCTCTCTCCACGACAAGTTCGACGCTTACTTGTCCAACTAAGCCTTCATGGTGCACAAAGCCTTGCTCATGCTGCTCGCGGTCGACCAAGTAACCGTCGTTATGCGGATGACTTTCGGATGCAAGTTTTGGAGATAGTTCGAGCCCAGTATGCTGACTTTTCTCCGACCTTTGCCCTCGAAAAGCTAATTGAGCAACACAACTTGAAGGTCTCCAAAGAAACACTCCGGCAATTGCTGTTTTGAAGCATATCTGTCGAATCCTTAAAGCTCGTTTGCGAGTAACTGTAACCGGATAAACTTTTCAGCTTTTTTATAACGAAATTTTTTTCCTTTCTTCAGCCAACGCTCGCTCTCTTTGCAGAGTTTGTAGTCTCCTCGAGAACTGACACGTTTAATTTGTGCATATTGATGCGAATGTTCCATTTCGATCATCACTTCACAGTAGCTGTTGTCTGAAAAATTTTGCTTCCGTAAAACTTTTTCAAGTTTGGATTTAATCATTCCAGCCGTCTCATTTCGCTCTGAGTCGTCAGCTTGCGCTGAGTTTAGACCTAGAATCAAAATGCAAACACTTTCTACTAATCTCAGTTTCACTTTGGTCAATCCATCTTAATCATAAGTGTCTAACCATGCTATCGGTCTTAACAGAACCTCATATATGAAAAAGCCTCGAACTGCATGGCACTTCGAGGCTTATTTGAAAATCAGTGTTAAAGCTATCGTAAAAACTGTGACTTACTCCTGCAGTAACTTGTTCAGATCTTCTTTCAGTGAACTTACGGTTTGCGTGGCTTTTTCGCTGCGTGAAGCTTCTGACAGTAAATATTCAATAGCATCTGACAATGTACAGCCCAACTCATTTGCACGATAAGAGAGCTTTTCCCACACTCGGTAGTCTAAGTCGATTGATTTCTTACGAGTGTGAATTTGTTCTGCGTTGTAGTGACGTTTGCGTTTTGCTCGAATAGCCTGCTTGAGTTTAACATCAAGCTCTTCAGACATATGTTCTTCAATCCACTCTAAAACGAGTGTCGGAACAGACTCCATCTCTCTTAGTTGATCCACTGCCGCTTTCTGCTCACTGGTATCAACGTAACGAGTGATGTTATCGCCATCTTTCCACTTTTTAATTAGGTACTGCCATTTCCATCCACATTCTAAGTTTTCTAATTGCTGGTATTTCATTTGCCATTCCCCAAAAATAAGGGTGACAGCGTAACCCAAAAATACACCCTTGTGAACAGAGACTATGTAAAATAGAGAGTACGATCATGAACTGCATGATTAGATTCAATAAATTACATTACATCGTGCAGTAACCATTTCCTGAGGAAACTGCGCGCATCTGCAAAGAGATACGGGTATAATTCGCATCATTAAAGATAGTTTGACTTCACCTCGAGAATCTATGAATCAAGAAACATGGCAATCGGTATGCCCGCAATACGACCAATATCAACGTTCGATTGATGCTTTCAATACACTGGTGCCCTGCTCTTTTATGAGTTTGCAGCGTAGGTTTACCCAAGCTTTAACGACTTTTTCTATGCATTCGCAAGCGCGTAAACAAGGCGGTGTCTCTCGAATTCTATTGGTTAATGCTCCAGACAACCCGATTTACTTCAACGAGATTGTCGAACAAGTTCAAGGGGCAACAGCGAGTCGTGTTATCGCCTCTTCAACCCTTGATTCTTATGATGTTTTTGGTAGTTACCGTGTCACCGAGTCCGGAGAAACTGTACATACTCCAGGTATCATATCCGAGCTTCATGAAGGCGTTCTGGTTCTTAGCGCGAACTTCTTATTGGCTAATCCCCAACAATGGTTAACGGTTAAAGCACTGGTGCTTGGCCAAGCTATCTCACCACTTTGCTCTGATAGAAAGTACGGCAAACAACCCGCTCCTCACTCAACTCACGACATAAAGATTGTGATCGTTGGTGACAGAACCCAATTTGCTGAACTTGAGTACTTAGACGATGAGATTCATTCTGGTCTTGCTCTATTCAGTGAAATTGAATTAGAGATCCAGCTCTCTGAGTCGGCCATCAATGACTATCTTGGGTTTGTAAAATGGTTATCAGATAAGCATGAGTTGCCTATTCTGGAATCAAGTGCCATTCATACCTTGATGATAGCTGGTGCACGTGAGACTGAGGATCAACGCTACATGCCTTTGGGGCTTTTGTGGCATGTCTCTATATTGGAAGAATCAGCGTTACGCGGTAACCGATCTTCAATTTCAAGTGATGACATCGAGGGCGTCATTCAAGATAGAACGTATCGAGAGTCTTACCTTCCTGATCGTGCTTTATCTGACATCCGTGATGGACAGGTGATCATTGAAACAGAAGGCGAGCAAGTTGGCCAAGTGAATGGTTTGACGGTTATTGATGTTCCTGGCCACCCGCGAGCGTATGGGGAGCCTGCTCGAATCTCATGTGTCATCCACTTTGGTGATGGTGACATTTCTGACGTTGAGCGTAAAGCCGATCTTGGTGGTAACTTGCATGCCAAAGGAATGATGATCATGCAAGCATTTGTGAGTAGTGCCCTCCAATTAGAGGAGCCATTACCCTACTCTGCTTCTCTTGTATTTGAGCAATCTTACTGTGAAGTGGATGGTGACAGCGCGTCTCTTGCCGAGTTATGTTGCTTTGTGAGTGCGTTATCAGACTGTCCAATCAACCAACAAATTGCTGTGACAGGTGCCGTCGATCAATTTGGGCGCGTACAAGCTGTCGGCGGCCTAAATGAAAAAATAGAAGGTTTTTATCACGTTTGTCAGCATCAAGGTTTCACCGGTCATCAAGGTGTCATCTTACCCAAGTCTAATCTGAAGCATCTTGCACTGAACCGTGATGTAGTAAACAGCATTCGCAATGGTGAATTTCACATTTGGTCTGTTTCTAGCGTAGATGAAGCCGTTCCTATACTTATGAATATTCCATTTAGGGATGAACAGAAAGAGTTAGAAACTGAAGAGCAACCTGAACAAGAAACCGTACTTGGCAAAATCGCAGAGCGCATTGAAGCGTTTGATCGACATGCTCATCCTATGACCATTTTTGAACGTCTAAGAAGTTGGTTTTAAATCAAAATGTGCTTGAGCTTGCACTTTAATACCTTTCACACTGGTCGGTGTTGTTTAGCGTACACGTGTTCTCTAAGATGCGTAAATCAACATTTGGAGTAGTAAGCAAAATGCAAAACAAGAAAGAATCTTATAACCGCGACGAACTATTAGCATCAAGCCAAGGCGAACTATTTGGCCCAGGTTATCCTCAACTTCCAGCGCCAAACATGTTGATGATGGATCGCGTTACCAAGATGTCAGAAACTGAAGGTGATTTTGGTAAAGGTTTAATTCTTGCTGAACTTGATATCACACCAGACCTATGGTTTTTCGACTGTCACTTCCCTGGTGACCCAGTAATGCCTGGTTGCCTAGGCTTAGATGCGATGTGGCAGCTAGTTGGTTTCTTCCTTGGCTGGGTTGGCGGAAAAGGCAAAGGTCGTGCACTTGGCGTAGGTGAAGTGAAATTTACAGGTCAAATCCTGCCAACAGCTAAAAAAGTGACTTACGAAATCCACATGAAGCGCGTTGTAAACCGCAAACTTGTGATGGGTCTTGCTGACGGTCGCGTATTGGTTGACGGAAAAGAAATCTATGTCGCTAAAGACCTTAAAGTCGGTCTGTTCCAAGATACGTCAGCATTCTAATCGCGAGTGTAACTAGAGTGGGGTTAAAGGCCCAAATTACCCACTTTAGTTATGCCTCAAAAGCACCAAGGCCCCTATTCGGGGCCTTGATTCTCTCAATTCTATAAGTTAAACACGTATTCGATCTTATTTGTATAGGCCTGCGTTTTTATCGTCCCTTGCGTCTCGCCAACCACCTAACCAATACGATTTCGCTTCCATTTGCTGATATGGACATTCCTCGGAAGAGCGTCCATTCAAACCAGCTTTGTATCCTTGCGAATGTGCTCTTTCGTTGCGATCTCGCTTTTGTCTCTTCATTATGTCGTCCTCTTTAACGTACTTGTTGTTCACGTTGAGATGACAACCAAAGTATTGCGGGTCTCCCACTGTACTTGGCATCAGCAATAAATAAAGACTGAGTCACAGCAGCCTTTTTATACCTACCAAGTGAAAGAACCTCCCTTTGGTATCGGCATCAACTTTCATGAAGTTTTTGTGACTACCTAATAAAGATCGTACAAAATGCGCCCAGATACAAGATATAAAAAAAGCACGCGCTCATTTATGTGAGCGCGTGCTCTGATCGAAAAAAAAGTCTATTTTCTACGGAACCCTAAGAAACCGAGAGCAACAAGGAACAACCAACCGAAGCCAGCGCCTTGACGATCAACCGGAGGATCGTTCACGCCACGGGCAGCAATCTCGGGATCATCCGTTATTTCACCATCTTCATTAATCAAAGCCAAAGGATTTGGAACTAACTTAACAGCAACGACTTCTTCAACACCTACTTGATTGCCACAATAAGAGTTGTGAGTCGTATCATCATAACCATCAGCACAGTAGATCGCAGTAGCTGAAATAACACCTGCATCATTAATGTCAGACGCCGCAATGATCCTGTAGTGGTTATTGATACCGTTTGGATTACCATCGTTAGTCAAATCATCAAGCAGCCAAGCCTTGTTGTTGTACAACTCTGCTCTCTTACTCGTTTCCATATTGGGAACCGTATAAATAAAACCGCGTCGGCGACGAGGTTGCCCATCGTTTTCACGAGCTTGCGACGCGTCAATTGTACCGACAATTTCATTAAAATTGTTTATTGCACCTAAATCTGCCCCCACACCAGTGAAGAATAGACTTTGTCCATAACTCTGTAGATACTTAGCCGAGCGATTACTTACGATGTTCTCAACAACAAATGGTTTATTGGCCGCTGCACCATTTTCAGGACGACTACCATAAAGCTTCGATTCACCGATAGCTACTCCATTATCATTCATAGATACGAGCTGTGTGTTGCTGTAAACCACATCCCCATCACTGTTCTTAACTCTTGCACCTGAGATACCACCAACATTTACAAAGGTATCATCGTCATTAACTCTAAATACCGATGCTTCGTAGTAGTTGTTATTATTGTCGTAAGTATTGTATCCAACTGCATAGATGCCACTCGAGGTTAAGGCGATATCACGGATACTGCCCTGTGCCAAACGCTCACCGTCTTTTTCTTTACCACTTGGCCACCCAATGCGAGCGTACTCATAGGTACCCCCGTTTTCTGACTTCCAGACGGTAGCGTTGGATATAAAGTGGTCACCATTAGTATTATTACGAACACGCGAGCTACTACCAACGATATACGATGTGGACACATCATTATTATCCACGTCAGTAATATTTAATTGAGCCCATGTTCTATAATCTACGATGCTGTCATCAACTGGCAGCTCGACGTTAGATTGAATACCAAGGCGAGCACCATATACGCTACCTGCAGATTGGGTCGATTGAATACCAATTGGACTAACGGTTGTTTCGAAAGTGCCGTCACCCTGATCAACCTCACTAACATACAATCGGTTAATTAGGTTATTAAAATCAGTATTTACATAGAGGTCATCATTATTCTCGACAAATGCCTGAATATTTTGGACTCCCGTGTTTACCTGACGACTCCATGCATTCCAATGGGTTCTCGCCCAGCTCTCGCATGTCGCGTAAAGTAGCTCACGATAGCAGTAGCTTTTAAACGAATCATAATCTTCAATATAACCAAAGGAAGCATCCATAGCAAAAGGAGCTTCATCTCGAAGGCTAACACCTTCAACCGACACTCGAGCCTCACCGGCTACAAGGAAGTCTTCGCTACAATTCACATCAGAAGTTTGAGTAAAACATCCCTTGTAATCAAGTATAGAAAGCTGCCTTTCAGTTGTCGGTGTAATAGCCACACCATGAACCTCGTTGTATGAGTGGGTGTTTTCTACACTATCAGTGACGTCAACTTTGACAACGTTATACATCGGCTCGATAGCATTTGCTGAAAACGTCGAAAGCAGTGACACCGTCACTACACTCAACTTAAAATTTGTACTACTCATTAAATTAACTTTCCTGTTGCATTGCTTCGAGCTCGTCCCAGCGTTCGAAAGCAATTTCCAGCTCTTCTTCAAGTTTAGCTAGTTTGTCTAAAATTGGTTGAGTTACTTCAACGCCTTTGCTGAAGAACTCTGGATTATTTACTTGTTCTTGCATCTCACCGATTTCGGTTTCGAGTTGCTCAAGTTTTTCAGGTAAGGCTTCTAGCTCTCGTTGCAGTTTATAAGATAACTTCTTCGACTTACCCGGTTTTACCGTTGTTTTGGGAGTTGGGTCAACCACCTTTTCAACTTTTGCTGGCTTTTCATACGCAGCACGGCTTGCTTTGACTTGCTCACGTTGTTGCTGTGCATCATGATAGCCACCAACGAACTCTTCGATGATGCCGTTGCCTTCAAAAATCCAGCTTGAAGTTACAGTATTATCGACAAATTGACGGTCGTGGCTCACCAAAAGCAAAGTACCCTGATAATTGGCAAGCAAATCCTCTAAAAGTTCCAAAGTTTCGATATCTAAATCGTTGGTCGGTTCATCTAGGATTAATAAGTTATTTGAACGTAAGAAAATACGCGCGAGTAACAAGCGATTTTTCTCACCACCTGAAAGCGCCTTTACAGGTGTGCGGGCACGCTTTGGAGAGAACAAAAAGTCTTGCAGATAACTTAGGGCATGACGCTGACGACCGCCTACCATCACTTCTTGCTTACCATCAGCCAAGTTGTCGATAACGGTTTTCTCTGGATCCAAAATCTCCCGGTATTGGTCAAAATAAGCGACTTCAAGTTTGGTACCACAGTGCAAACTGCCTTGTGTTGGCTCCAAATTGCCCAATAACAACTTAAGCAGCGTACTCTTACCACAGCCATTAGGGCCGATAAGAGCAATACGATCACCTCGCATGATGTTGAAGGTAAAATCATTGACGATCGTCTTGCCATCAAAGCTGAAACCAAGATTATTCGCTTCAAACACAATTTTGCCTGAGCGCGCTGCATCATCAATACGGATATTGGCTTTACCCTGCACTTCACGGCGCTCTTTGCGTTCTTCACGTAAAGCTTTTAGTGCGCGTACACGTCCTTCGTTACGAGTGCGACGAGCCTTAATCCCTTGACGAATCCACACCTCTTCTTGAGCGAGCTTTTTATCAAACTCAGCATTCTGCATCTCTTCAACGCGTAGCATCTCTTCTTTTTCAACCAGGTAATTTTCATAATCACCTGGGAATGAGCTCAGTGCGCCGCGATCTAGGTCAACAATGCGTGTTGCCATTGATTTGATGAAAGCACGGTCATGCGAAATAAAGATAATGGAACCGCGGAAGTCTTTTAAAAAGCCCTCTAGCCACTCAATCGTTGTTACATCTAGGTGGTTAGTTGGTTCATCAAGTAACAATACGTCAGGGTCACGAACGAGTGCTCGCGCAAGCGCTGCTTTACGCTGCCAACCACCAGAAAGGTCCGACAGCTTAGTATGACCGTCCAGCTTAAGGGCCGCTAACACGTTTTTGATACGATCTTCGAAGCGCCAAGCTCCCGAGTGTTCAAGCTGTTCTTGGGTGTTTGCTAAACGTTTGATGTTTGACTCAGTCGGCTCTACGGCAACGAGATCAAGTAGATCCTGATAGATCTTCAACTGCTCTCCCACCTCAGCTAGGCCTTTAGCGACATAGTCATAAACCGTACCTTGCTCATTCCGCGGTGGATCCTGCTCAAGACGTGAAACAACAACATCTTGAGTAATGTTTAGCTTGCCATCATCAAGTAAAACCTCACCTGATAACACCTTCATCAGCGTAGATTTACCCGCACCATTGCGCCCAACCAGACAAACACGCTCATTCTCTTGTAAAGCGAATTCAACATGATCAAGAAGCGGATGGTCGCCAAAGCCCAGAAGGCCGTTATGAATTGTAAGTAATGCCATTTGCAGTTAACCAGTTCGCTAAACTCGCCTCGTCAAACGGCCAGTTTAGTTCATTATTATTGAAATTGAGTACAGGTATAGTGACGCCGTAACGTGAAAACAGCTCATCATCAAATGCAATGTCAACGATGTCGACTTGCTTACCAAGGCCTACCTGTTCGAGAAGTGAGAAGGCCTGCTCACATAAGTGGCAGCCCTCTGTACTGAATAAAGTAATGTTCATCCCTGAATGAATACCTATTTATGCGTGAGACACGATCCAGCAGTTGTGGATATGCTTATTGCGACCGAAATCAAGTGGTAGTGTCTGATGCGAAATATTCTGAGCTTTGAGCCCTAGTTCTGCCATCGCATCCATATCCATTTTGAAATGACGCTTATTGTTAGAGAATACAATAGTGCCCTGCTGAGCTAATAGTCGCTTCAGATTCTTCATCAACTGAATGTGGTCGCGTTGAACGTCGAATGTTTGTTCCATGCGTTTTGAATTGGAAAACGTTGGCGGATCGATAAAGATTAAGTCGTACTGCTCTGACGCATTATCTAGCCACTGCAAACAATCAGCTTGAATGTACTGATGTTGGCGCCCTACCTGACCATTTAGCGCCATATTCTCTTTTGCCCACTCAAGGTAGGTTTTAGACATATCGACCGTCGTGGTTGACTGAGCACCACCAACGGCAGCGTGCACCGTTGCAGAGCCAGTATAGGCAAACAAGTTGAGGAATTTTTTACCCTGAGAAAGCTCACCTATCTTGCGACGAGTAATCTTGTGGTCCAAGAATAAACCGGTATCTAGGTAATCATGCAGGTTAACGATGAGCTTAACGCCATACTCATTAACATTCATTGTGTCAGACTGCTGGGATAGCTTCTCGTACTGAGACCGACCTTTCTGCTTTTCACGAGTTTTCAGAATGACCTTGTTTGCATCAGTACCCGTCACATCAATTGCTGCGCGGATAATATCAGTTAGACGGCGCTTTGCTTTCTCTGGTGGAATGTTCTTAGGCGCAGCGTACTCTTGAATGACCAAGTGGTCGAGATAGATATCAATTGCCACGTTGTATTCTGGCAAATCAGCATCGTAGATGCGGTAACAGTCAAGTTGCTCTTTTTTCGCCCACTTACCAATCTTGCCAATGTTCTTTTTTAGACGGTTGGCAAAGTCTGGCGCAATAGAGGAAGCGTTTTTACTGTTGTCAGCAGCACCATCAGAGCTTGCCTCACCCACTCGTTCAGTGATTGAGTAGTTTTTCTGGTGACACGGTAACGCGCCGTTATTCAATTTATACTGTTTGTCTGCGCGCATACGCAGACAGCTCAATAAGTCATCTGAGCTAGAGAAGATCGATGCATTACAACCACCAAACTCTGCTTTCATCTGCGCACCGAAGGCCGTATACAGCGCAATCAAACCAGGATGTGTGCCCAGACGTTCACCGTATGGAGGGTTACAAATAATTGTACCGTTTTCAAAGTCAGCAGGACGCTTAACAAGCGCTGCATCGCCCTTTTCAAAAGTAATTAGTGACTCGACTCCTGCACGGCGAGCATTATCGCGAGCGGTTTTAAGTACGCGAGTATCGTTATCGAAGCCGTAGAAGCGAGCCGACACCTTTTTTATGCCGCGACGAGCTTGCACTGATGCTTCAGACTTAATCTCTGCCCACATTTCTGCATCGAAGTCTTCCAGCGCTTCAAAGCTCCAGTATTTGCGCATGACACCCGGTGCCATGTTGGCAGCCAGCATGGCCGCTTCAATCAACAAGGTACCTGAACCACACATTGGATCGAGCAGTGGCTTGTCATGCTCCCAGCCACTGCGCTGAACGATAGCTGAAGCTAATGTCTCACGAAGTGGCGCACGGCCTGATTCTGTACGGTAGCCACGTTGGTGCAAACCGCTTCCCACCATATCAATACCTAAGATCGCATTGTCACGGTGAAGGCGAACATGAATACGAAGATCAGGTTGATCTTTACTGATCGACGGTCTCGGAAGGTTTTTCTTCTCAAAAGAATCCACAATCGCATCTTTTACCTTCATCGCACCGTACTGGCTGTTACGGATCTCACGGTTGGTACCATTAAAGTCCACCACGATTTTCTTAGAGCCGTGGAAATGGTTTGGCCAATTAATGGCATTAACCGACAGGTATAGATCCATATCATCCTGACAACGGAACTCAGACAAAACACGTACAAAACGAGAGGCTAACCGACTCCATAAACAACAGCGATAAACCTGCTCTAGTGATGCTTTAAATTTCACACCAGCTTGGACTGGTTTTGGGTTTTCAATGCCCAGTTTTGCGAGTTCATCAGCCAATAAGTTTTCAAGGCCGTTCGATGTGACTGCGAGGTATTGATGCATAAGAGGTTCTTTCAAGGAAAATTTCCCAGATTATAACTGACATTGAAGTGGATTGATAAATTAACTCCATTTTTTACTGTTTAGTTGCCTAGCAAACATTCAATTCAACACGGTTTATCCGCTTATCTCCTCTAGTAACGCCCCTATTGTTTACTTTTAAGCTTTCAAACGAATCATGCTGGCTACTTTTTGGTCTGTAACACGGTTTTGAATAGCCAAAGCCCGTGTTTACTGGGCTTTAATGGAAGTGAATACATACTTATTCACTCGTAAATTGGTCTATACCAGCACTAAAATTGATGTGAAATTTAGTTACAAAACTAGGTTAAAAGCGGAATTTGACGAAATTTAGGGGTTGAACATGGGGTTGTCTCAGAGACAAAATGAGCATTTTTTTTCAAGAATTGACTGTAGAGTCACAGCCCATGTTCAGCGATTTCGAGGGAACCTCTTTGTAGGGCTGCTGGAAACATGCCCTTCTTTGGGGGGAATAGGACAAAAAAAAGCCGGCATATAGCCGACAGGAAATATCAAAAGAAGGAACGAAACTGGTTAACTAACCTACAAGTGCAACCGGTACATCCATAATTGCATGATAGGTCTCTCCGATGCGGTCATGCATCACTTTAATAGGTTCTCCGAAGGCTAACACCTTACCCTCTCGAAGAGTGAAGCCTTCTAGCTCGACCGGTGTGATTAGGCAGACGTTCTCACCAACCTCGAGAATAATGAACAGTCCTTTGCCAAACTCATTTGAAAGATTAACGAGGTTTCCCTCGTGGAGACGACATGGGCTACCCTGACCTTCACTAAAGAACCAGCTCTTAGGCTGAACTGGCTTATGAAAACGTTTTGCTGCGACGCAGTACAGGGCCAATTCTGCTTGCCTTGGTTCTGAAAGGTCTAAATGGGTCAGAGATTCTTTGAATGTTTGAAAGCTCGTTGCGTCATCAACACAAAAAACATTTGTGCCAACTGCATAATCGACGAGAAGCTTGCGAGGAAGGTTTGTTTTGAACAGCATGTTGTCACCTAGGTCAAGCATTAGGTGATTTTCCGTATCATCAAAATACCACGTCCAGTTGTCTCTAGGTTTAAGCATGTGTCCTACTCTCTAATCTGCCCTAATTATCAAGTCACATGTTGCTGCAAGTTAAATCATGTGCGTTTTCACCTAGTTTATGAATAGATCGAAATAAAAAAAGAGGAAATGATCTCTCATTCCCTCTTTGTAGAATCAAATTAAAGTGACAATTTACAGAGTGACGGCGTCACATTGAGTTAGAGGTTTTTGACGATATCACGAACCAAACCTGGTCCATGGTAAATAAACCCTGAGTAGACTTGTACTAGCTCGGCGCCCGCTGACATCTTCTCTTTTGCTGCAATGACAGAATCAACACCACCAACACCGATGATTGGTAATTGACCTTTAAGCGCTTTAGAAAGTTTGCGCACGACCTCGGTACTGCGAGACTGAACTGGGCGTCCACTTAATCCCCCTGCTTCATTCGCATGCTTCATTCCTTCAACAAGTGAACGGTCAAGTGTGGTGTTGGTTGCAATAACACCATCAATCTTAAATTTGATCAAAGATTGGCAAATTTGCTCAATTTCATCATCACTTAGATCCGGGGCTATTTTTAGAGCAAGTGGTACATACTTATCAAACTTCTCGGCAAGCTCTGCTTGTTTGTCTTTTAGCGCAGAAAGAAGCTCATCAAGTGCTTCGCCATACTGCAAAGTACGAAGTCCTGGAGTGTTTGGTGATGAAATGTTTGCTGCAATATAGCCAGCATGTTCATACACCTTCTCCATACAGATCAGATAATCTTCGGTACCCTTCTCAATCGGTGTGTCTTTGTTTTTACCGATATTGATGCCAAGAACACAGTTGAAGTTGGCTTTTTTAACGTTCTCAACCAGGTAATCGACACCTTTATTGTTGAAACCCATGCGGTTGATGATACCTTCCGCTTCAACAAGACGAAAAAGGCGCGGCTTATCATTGCCTGGCTGAGGGCGTGGTGTGACCGTACCTACTTCAACGAAACCGAAGCCCATCGCATCAAAAGCTTCGATACATTCACCATTTTTATCAAGACCAGCAGCTAAACCAACAGGGTTTGGGAAAGTAATCCCCATACACTCTACTGGACGGTGTGGTAATTTTTGGCGGTAGAAAAGATCAAGTGGTGTGCCGGTAAAACGCTTGAAGTTATCGATCGCAAGATCGTGCGCTTTCTCTGCATCGAGTTGAAAAATGCCAGTTCTGGCAAGACGGTAAAGCATTGTGCCTCCGAATAAAAAGCCCCGTGGTAAACGGGGCGTTATTATTTACTCATTTGATGAACAATTCAAATTTAATAGCATTAATTCTCGTAATGCGACGGAAAATTTTGCAAATTCATGCACCGAACCGACTTTGAACTCATTCAAAATGCTATTCCAACGATAAAGTGGTTGCTCATTGGTTGAAATCCACTCATCTAGCTTCTCTAATACATCGATTTGCTCCGCACTACAGCCGCAGCCAAGCACTTGGCGTGTTAATTGACGTTGTTGCCAATCAAGATCTTCTCTAAAGGCCGCTCTTGCTAACGCCTGCCAATTATTATCGACGGCTTGACCATTTATCTGCTTCAAGAACCAATGAAGGGACAACTGATCCCCCAAATTAAAGTAAAGCTTGGCGGTTTCTTGCACAGAAGTGCCCATTTCACGAGATACTGTGGATATATCCAGTACTGAGTATAAACTTGATAAACGAGACACAAAGTTAGCTAGCTCAGCATCAATACCCTGATCAATCCACGACTGAGCCAATGTGTTGTGTTCCGCCACTTCACTCTCTACTAGCGTACTATCTAAGACGGAAATTACGGTGTTTGCATCTGCTTTGTATCGCTCAATCACATCATTTACTTTGATTGAACCATGGTGGGTTCTCAATAGCCAGCGGGATAGTCGTCGAATACTGCGTCTCACTACTACAATCATCTCATATTGGACCGATGATGGCGCGATGTTGTCATGTTGGCGAATTTTTTCAAACACGTGGTTAAGTTCAAACACTTCTCTAGCCGCCGTATACGCATTGGTGACATCGATGACTGTTGAGCCCGTCTCTTCCTGAAGCCGAGTGACAAAATTACAACCCATTTCGTTAACCATTTGGTTCGCTAATGCTGTAGCAATGATCTCCGCTTTCAAAGGATGTTTGTCCATTGCTGAAATGTAGTTACGGCGTAACTCGGTTGGGAAGTAATTGATGAGTTGCTGACCATGGAAGCTATCATCTGATATTGCTTCATCCACCAGCTGCTCTTTCAAGATCATTTTCGCATAAGCGACCAATACAGAAAGCTCTGGCCGCGTTAATGATGCCCCCAGTTTCTCACGTTCACCCAACGTCTCATCATCTGGAATATACTCAAGCTGTCTATCTAAGTATCCTGCTTTTTCAATCGTATGAATAAAGCGAATAAGCTCTTTCATGGCCGCCACGCCCTGATGCTCTGCAACAGAGATCGCTTCAGATTGGTGATAAGCATCATCAAGAACGATGTCACCCACTTCATCTTCCATCGACTCTAGAATCGTATTGCGTTGCTTAACCGTCAGATCCCCCGACGTCACCAAACTGTTAAGGAAGATCTTAATGTTGACTTCATTATCTGAACAATCCACACCACCCACATTATCAACAAAATCGGTGTTGACCCGACCACCGTTCAAAGCAAACTCGATTCTACCTAGTTGAGTTAAGCCTAAATTACCGCCCTCACCGACAATTTTTGCTCGTAACTCTTTACCGTTAATTCTGAGTGCGTCGTTGGCGCGGTCTCCAACATCAGAATGTGACTCTTGGTCAGATTTAATGTAGGTTCCAATACCTCCATTCCACAGCAGATCAACCTGCATTTTCAATATCAACTTAATCAGATCATTTGGAGCAATCGATTGTTGTGACGTATCGAGCAATTGCTGAATTTCTGGGGTCAAGGAAATGGACTTGGATCGTCGAGAGAAAATACCACCACCTTCTGAGATCAAGCTTTGATCATAGTCTTCCCAGCTCGAACGCGGAAGATCAAACAAACGCTTTCGTTCCTCCCAACTACTTGCCGAATCTGGATTTGGATCAAGGAAGATATGCATGTGGTTAAACGCCGCTAATAAGCGAGTATGCTTTGATAGGAGCATACCATTGCCAAACACATCGCCAGCCATATCGCCGATACCCGCCGCGGTAAAATCGGTGGTTTGGCAATCAATGCCCATTTCGCGGAAGTGGCGTTTAACGGACTCCCATCCCCCCTTAGCAGTAATACCCATGGCTTTGTGGTCATAACCATTTGACCCGCCAGATGCAAACGCATCCCCTAGCCAGAAGTTGTACTCTTCAGATACCGAGTTGGCTAAATCAGAGAATGTGGCTGTACCTTTGTCAGCAGCCACCACCAAGTAAGGATCATCTTCATCGTGACGAACCACATTGGCAGGTGGAACCAATTTTCCATCGACTATATTGTCTGATACATCTAATAACGCGCGGATGAAGCGTTTATAACAGTGTTGGCCTTCAGCGAAAATTTCATCACGGCTCGATAAACTAGGCTGACGTTTGCAAACAAAGCCGCCTTTTGCACCCACCGGGACAATCACGGTATTTTTTACCTGTTGCGCTTTGACTAGACCAAGGATTTCTGTACGGAAATCTTCTTGTCTATCGGACCAACGCAAACCACCACGTGCAACTTTACCGCCACGCAGATGCACACCTTCAATATCCGGTGCATAAACAAAGATCTCGAATGCCGGTACCGGCTGAGGAATTTCTGGAATAAGACTTGGCTGCATCTTGAGTGAAAGCCACGGCTTAGGTTCACCAAACTCATTCACCTGATAGTAGTTTGTGCGCAGCGTTGCGACGATCATATCCATATAGCGGCGAATAATTCGATCGTCATCTAGGCTTTCGACGTCATCCAAAAGCTCAGTGATTTTGGCTAACGTAGTATGTTGCTGCGAAGCATCCTCTTCCAAACTCGGATCAAATCGATGCTCAAACAGTTCCACCAGCGCTTTCGCCAACTCTGGATGATTAGTGAGTGTATCTTCGATATAGCTCTGACTGAACGGGAAGCCAACTTGACGCATATAGCGAGCGTACGCGCGTAAAATTGAGGTTTCGCGACCTGTCAGCGATGCCCCTAACACGAGTCGGTTAAAGCCATCACTCTCTAGATCGCCAGACCATATTGCAGCAAAAGCGTGTTGAAAACGATCTCGCGCTTCACGAAGATCAACTGTTCCACCACTCTTATGAAGCATTGAAAAATCTAGGATCCAAAACGTTTGGCCGTCTTTGCGATTGATCTCATAAGGAGACTCGCCGATCACTCGTAATCCCAAGTTTTCTAACATTGGCATCACATCAGAAAGATGAATTGGCTCGTTACGATGATACAGTTTTAGCCTAACTGCGTTCGAATCAGCAGCAAGCTCTTGAGGTCGATAGAACAACATGCCAAGTTTGTTTTCATCGCTCAGTTTTTCAAGACGCTCGATATCCGATACCGCTGCGGCTGGCAATACATCTTCTTTATATGAACGTGGGAAGGCATACGAGTATTGCTTTGAAAGAGGTACACCCTTACTTTCACCAAAGTTTGAGATGATGGTTGAAGAGAGTCTATCGTCCCAAGTTGAAGATGCTTCCATTAAGTTCTGCTCTACTAGTTTGACATCAACATCGATATTGTTGTTATCGACACGAACAATATAGTGCGTTCTCGCTAACGGGCTTTCTGAGAAAAACGTCGTAAAGTCAACGTCTTGATCAGAACCAAAATATTGCTTGAGGATTCGTTGCGTCTGTCTTCTTAATTCGGTGTTGTATCTCTCTTTAGTCACATACACCATACAACTAAAGAAGCGACCAAAGGGATCACGACGTACAAAGAGTCTTAACAGATCTCGGTCCTGCATCTGGACCACACCCATTCCCATCTCGCGAAGTTCTTTCTCTTTCGCTTGAAGCAGCTCATCACGCGGAAAGTTTTCTAAGATATTATTTAGCGCCTTATAAGCGTACGAACCTTGCAAATACCCGCTCTGTTCAAGTATCCGCTGAACTTTTTGGCTAATCAGAGGGATTGTTTGAACGCTTTGGTTATACACGGCTGAGGTATATAGGCCAGTAAAGCGGTGTTCACCTATTACTTTGCCGTTCTTATCCAGTTTCTTAATGCCAATATAATCGGTATAGGCAGGGCGATGAATACGCGACTGGACATTACCTTTAGTCAAAATGAGTAGATAAGGCTTTTGTGCTTCAAGTCGTGCAGAATCAGGAAACTCAGAAAGAGAAACCGTACGCACTTTATCCGGTTGAGAAAACAGACCTAATCCTTGATCAGAGTTTGGTCTTAGCTCGATAGCATCGCCATCGGCCACTAAGTCATACTCTTTGTAACCCATGAAGGTGAAATTGTGTTCGCCTAACCAACGTAAAAATTGAATGCTCTCTTCATAACGCTCTATATCAATGAAACCAGCATCTTTTTGCTCTTCAAGATCTTGAATCACTTCCGTTAGTTTGTCCGACATCAACTGCCAGTCACGCACAACCAAGTTAGTGTCATTTAGCACACTCAATATTTCATGTTTGAGCTGAGCCATCTCTTCATCGGAAGTTAATCTATCCACTTCAATATGAAACAAAGAGGCCAAATCCCCTTTCGTTTGGTTGATGCTCACCACACTTTGCTGGTCTCGCTCTACTCGAGTTGGTCCATGCAACATTAAATGGGCAGTCAGGCCGAGACGAGAAAGCGCCATTTTTACTGAATCAACTAAAAACGGACCATCTGCGACAACTATTTCAATAATCGTATGCGTTGACTGCCAGCCGCGACGGCTTACAGTTGGGTTGAAAACCCGCACTGAAATGTCTTGAGCATTTTTCTCACCTAAATGATGCCACAAGCTAAGAACCGCACCGTAAAGATCAGATTCGTTTCGATGAATCAGATCATCATGCGAAACATTACTAAACAGATGTTCTGCTAATTGAGTGACTAACGGGGTATCACTAGCGGGCAATTTATCGTGAATAAGTTGGATGACTTTCTCTAGGAGTACGGGGATGATGGTTTCTCGTTCTGACATAAGAACACTCCACACATTTTGTTTTTATTAGGATTTGGTATAAGCATAGTGGCTATACCCTTTAATGATGGAGTTATTGTAAAAGTTCTGCTTGAGCGAAGTAACAAATTAGTAACGACAAAACAGTGAAATGTTCAATTGTGTGATTGAGATTTAATTTCATTCACTATTAATCATCTTATCTATAGACGTTCTAACTTGAGAAACCTATTGTTTTGGTCAGTAATTAGGCGAAAGTGGCCTTTCACCCCTATTTGTGAAAGAAAAGGTCTGAAGCGTGAGGCTGGAAGTTGAATACGAACTCCGGTTGTCGTTGTCACTAAAACATTACTCGCGACACCAGAATAGTGCTGTAAGAAGGATTGGTAACTGATATTGAGTTGAAAGTGATATTGATTCATAGCTGCTTAGTAAAAAGGGGCGGCAATCAAGGAGCCGCCCATAAGAGAATTCTATTCTTCAGTTGCCTTGGTGACCTTTTCGAACAGGTCTTTCGCTAAGTTATCTAACGATTTTAATCCATCAAGCTCTTGCTTTATCAATACCTGACGTTGCTCATCGTATAGACGGAACTTAAGCAGCGGATCAATCAAACGAGAAGCAACCTGCGGGTTACTCTCATTAAGCTGACGTAAAATCTCACCAGCAAATTGATAGCCTTCTCCTGACTTAGAGTGAAATTGAACTGGGTTGTTGTTCAAGAATGCGCCAACTAGACTTCTGATACGATTTGGATTTTTCAAACTGAACGCTTCGTGGTTCATAGAGTCGCGGATCACTTCCAGTGCATTACTTGCAGGATTAGTCCCTTGCAGCATGAACCATTTATCCATGACGAGACCATCGTGCTTCCATTTGTCACTGTAGTCAGCCATTAGCGATTCACGACAAGCCAACTGCGCCACATTAGCTGCAGACATAGCCGCAATCGTGTCTGTCATATTGCTTGAGGTGTCGTACTGCTTCTCGACTAAAGTGTTACCTTGTTCTGTATAAGCTAAGAAGCCCAAACATACATTACGCAGTGAGCGTTGACCGATCTCTGTATGCTCAATCGAGTACCCATCTTGCGTAAGGCTATAGTAAGTGGCAGAAAGCTCATCGATAAGCGCTTGAGCAATGACTTGTTTAATTGCTTTTAGCACCTTAGCGATACCATCGACATCGACACGCTTGTACCAACCAGAGACTTCATTGTGAGATGGGAACGTTAGCATCTCTGCAATGAAGGCGGGTTCGAGTGATGAATCAAGAAGTACCCCGCGGAATGCATCAATTACGCCCTCAGGTAAGACAACGGCTTTTGACGTATCAGCAACAAAAGACTTGATGTATTTAGCTAATAGCATTTGACCTGCATCCCAGCGAGCGAAATCGTTGGTGGCATGACGCATCAGAAACACAAGTTCTTCATCACTGTAGTCATAATTTAGTTTAACAGGCGCTGAAAACTCTCTGAGCAAAGATGGTACAGGCTGAGACTCAATTCCTTCAAACACGAACGTCTGGCTCGATTCTGTCACATTGAGTACATTTGACACTGGCTTGCCATCAATAATGAGCTTAAACGCTTTACCTGTGTGTTTATACAGTTCAACGTCAAATGGGATGTGTAGAGCTTGCTTTTCTTTCTGCTCATGAGTGGCTTCAGTATTTTGAGAGACCGTTAGAGCAAAAGTTTGGCTCGCTTCATCATATTCGCTGGTCACATCGAGTGTTGGCGTACCAGACTGGCTGTACCATAAACGGAACTGTTTCAGATCAACGCTTGAAGCATCTTCCATTGCCGCGACAAAATTTTCACAAGTGGCGGCTGTACCGTCGTGACGCTCAAAATAGAGCTTCATCCCTTTTTGGAAGCCTTCTTCACCCAACAAGGTGTGCATCATACGAATCACTTCACTGCCTTTCTCATACACGGTCAACGTGTAGAAGTTATTCATCTCGATAACTTTGTCAGGGCGTATTGGGTGAGACATCGGACTTGCATCTTCAGCAAACTGAGGACCACGAATGATACGTACGTTGTTAATTCGATTCACCGCACGAGAGCCGAGATCCGAAGAAAACTCTTGGTCGCGGAAAACCGTCAAACCCTCTTTAAGGCTCAACTGGAACCAGTCCTGGCAAGTCACGCGGTTACCCGTCCAGTTATGGAAATATTCATGACCGATGACCGCCTCAATACCCAAGTAATCGGTATCTGTCGCTGTCTTTTCGTTAGCAAGAACGTATTTGGAGTTGAAGACATTGAGGCCCTTGTTCTCCATCGCCCCCATATTGAAAAAGTCGACGGCAACAATCATGTAGATATCTAAGTCATATTCTAAACCGAAACGTTCTTCATCCCACTTCATCGAGTTAATGAGTGACGTCATAGCATGGGGTGCGCGATCTAAATTGCCCTTGTCGACAAAAATTTCAAGTGCAACTTCACGACCTGAGCGCGTGGTGTAGTTGTCGGTTAGCACATCAAAATCACCGGCTACTAACGCAAACAGATAAGCGGGCTTTGGATGCGGATCTTGCCATTTCACCCAGTGTCGGCCGTTATCGAGTGAACCTTCATCTACTCGGTTACCGTTGCTCAGTAAGTAAGGGTAAGTTGTTTTATCTGCTTCCACCGTTGTGGTAAAGCGAGCTAACACATCAGGCCGGTCTTGATAAAAAGTAATGCGGCGGAAGCCTTCGGCTTCACACTGTGTACAAAAGGCACCACCAGACTTATACAACCCTTCCAACGCGGTGTTAGCTTCAGGGTCTATTTGAGTGACGATTTTTAGTTCGAATTGCTCTGGTAGCTGGTGGATTGTCAAACCGTTTTCAAGGAGTTCGTACTCTGTCCAATCTTGTCCATTGACTTGCAGAGTTTGTAGACCTAACTGCTCTCCATCCAACTCTAGCGTTGTAGAGTCTTTTAATTGCTTTACTTGTGAAGTCGCTGTGACGACAGTCGCTGTGTCGTGCAGTTCAAAATAGAGTTCGATATCCGATGTAGTGTGGCTTGGAGATTGGTAGTCTTTGCGATATTTGGCAACGGGTTGGGTTGTTGCTTGTTGAGTCATTGTCTCTTCCCTCTCGACAACATTTCTAGCTAATTATTGGGCTCACAAAAAACGTTACGCCCTGAACTTATGTTCAAAAGCATAACGTTACTCGGTATTTATTGAAAATGCGAGGCGTTTTTGTTTTGCAAAACACCTGATTTTTAGTTTGGTACAGAAAACTGACGATTCTCCTTACCAATCATCGTTGGTTCGTGATTTGGTTACGTGATAACACGGCAAATGTGCTGCCATCTTCGCCTTTGAGAGTAAGCTCGTCGGAGTCTAATGTATATCTCGTGGATTGCTCACCATCTTTATAAAGCAAAATGAGCTGCTCACCTTCAGTGATATAAACGCCTTGGTGCGCGCGCTCTAAACCTGCATCATTAATCACCTTGAAATCAAACACAAAGTCAGGCCTCAAAGTCAATTCCATCTGATGAATGTCGCTCGCTGCCATGTCATCACCCCGCAACTGGTGACTGCTCCAGCTCCCCGCTAATTCGTTCGATAGTGCTTTGCGGAAAATAACACCATTAAGTTGCAGTGCATTGTGATTCAAATCGTACTCATAAATTTGAGGATCACTGCTGTTTGAACCCAAAATGATCGTATCTTCACTGGCGTGATAGAACCCTTCCCAATGATCGACAGAAAAGTCTTTTTTCTGGATATCAATCGTGAAATTGTAGGTCGAATCTAAAGAGAGTTTAACGGCAATAAAATCTTCTTCAGAGTTGGTTGGATCAGGATTGAGTAAATACCAATCCCCTAACAGAAAAGGTTGATCAAACTGGGTTAAGTCGATCTCTTTGCTGTGTGCGCTACTCGCAATCTGTAAGCTGAGTGCGGTTAAAATTATTGTAATCCACTTCATAACATTCCCCCTCTACTCTTTGAGTCTAGAAGTAGATACGAGACAATGCTAAAAATTAGATCTGCATCACGTAAAAATTATTAAATTTCAGACAATAAAAAAGCGAGATCACATTCGATCTCGCTTTATTGGTAAAAATTGCGATCAACTAAGAAAAACTCTAGCCAATCATATCCACCATTATTGCAACAGTCTCATCTAAGTAAGCGTCTGGTGCTTCATAGTCTTTAGGTACATCGTCCAAAGACTTGAATGGCTCTGCGCCTTGTTTGACTTGGCGCTGATTGATTCGATCAAGACGACGTTGTTCGTTCTTATCTGATTCAGCCTGACGTGTGGCTTCGTTCAAGGAGAGCGAGTTGTCATCCTTCTCCGCTTTATATCGCGCGATGTCTTCTTGGATAAAGCTGAATTCCATATCCGACTTGATACGTTCGTTATGCTTTAAAGTCAGACTAGCGATTTGCGCTTTTTTGTCTTTAAGAACCGCGTACTTAGCAGGTTGGATTTGATCCCAAGGAAGTGCATTGTCCTCGACACTTTCACCCGTTTCGCTTGCATCAATTGGCGTTGGATACGCGATATCAGGGACTACCCCTTTGTTCTGCGTGCTACCACCGTTGATACGATAGAACTTTTGAATTGTGTATTGAACATAGCCTAATTCTTTGTCAAAAATATCGTAGATATGATTGAGTGAACGGTGTTGTTGTACTGTGCCTTTGCCAAATGAGTTTTCACCAACAACGATAGCACGACCATAATCTTGCAACGCTGCCGCGAAAATTTCCGAAGCCGAGGCACTGTAACGGTTCACAAGCACAGTCATTGGACCCGTGTAACTGATTTTGCCATCAGTATCCGCATTCACATTCACGCGGTTATAACCGTCTCGAACCTGAACGACTGGACCACTTTCGATGAACAATCCAGTTAGAGCTGTCGCTTCAGTTAATGCACCACCGCCATTGTTACGCAAATCAACAATAATGCCGTCGATATCTTGCTTGTTGAGTTCGGCAATGAGTTTGTCAGTATCTTCCGCTAACCCGACATAAAAACTTGGCACATTGAGTACACCAATTTTCTTGCCGTCTTTCTCGATAACTTCTGATTTTACCGCGCGGTCTTCTAAACGAATCTTATCCCTGACAATTGTGACAACGTGACTTTTTGCATCTTTACCTTCAGGTAATATCTGCAGGTTCACTTTTGTTCCTTTCGGACCCTTAATTAATTGGACGACATCATCAAGGCGCCAACCAATCACGTCAACGAGATCTTCTCCATCCTGACCAACGCCGATGATACGGTCACCTTCACCTAGCTGTTTACTTGATGATGCAGGCCCACCAGCAACAAGCGAACGGATGACGGTGTAGTCATCGGTCATTTGAAGTACAGCACCAATGCCTTCCAATGAAAGATTCATCTCTGATTGGAATTGCTCAGCACTGCGCGGAGAAAGGTAGCTCGTGTGCGGATCAACTTCACGCGCAAAGGCGTTCATGTAAAGTTGAAAAACGTCCTCACTTTTTGTCTGAGACAAACGCTTAATCGCATTGTTATAACGCTTGCCAAGCATTTCACTGATTTCAGGCCACTCTTTGCCTGTGAGCTTTAAATTCAGTGCATCGTACTTGACACGTTTACGCCACAGTTCATCTAGCTCGGCATCATCTTTTGGCCAAGTCGCTTCAGAGCGATCAACTTCGATGGTTTCTTCTGTGTTGAACTTTATCTCTTCATCAAGAAGTGTCAGAGCGTAATTTAGGCGCTCGTATCGCTTGGTCATCGATAAATTATAAACATCGAACGCCACTTGACTGCTGCCCGACTTCAACTGTTGATCAAGTTCATTGGCCGCTTTATAAAAGCCATCAATGTCTTTTTGAGTGAAGATATTGCGATTGTAATCTAGCATCCCCAAATAGCGGTCAAAGATCGCTTGGGAGAACTCATCATCGAGAGTGAAATGTTTGTAGTGCGAACGTGTAAAGCGTTTAGTTATACGTTTACTTGCCGTTGCGTGTTGCACTTCTGGGGTGAGGGACGGAAGATCGTCCTTAGAAATCTTAGCTTCAAGAGCTAACGCGGGAGAAACTGCTAGCCAAAGGCTAGCAGTAATTAGTGTCAATTTAGAACGGCATTTCATGCTTAGGAGGATCTCCTTTAAGCGCGCAAGTGCTCCGCTTTCACGACCATTTGTAGGCCGTTTGCCAGTTGAACTCGCACATCTTCCTTATTGATTTCAACAATGGTCGCACCCATGTTGCCTTTGCCCATGTTTACGTTCACTTCTTTACCGATGATCATCTCGTCAGCGTTTAGTGGACGCGTCTCAACAGGTTGTTGAGGCTTAGCAGCAGCTTTCGCCGGGTTACGACGTGGTTTAGGCTTGTTCGCTTTCGGTTTGTTAGCCTTCGCTTCCTGTTTAGCCTTTTGAGCTTGCTCTTTACGACGTGCATTCACGCGAGCTTTGCTCTCTGCCAGTGTTGTTTTAGCGTGTTCAACGTGCTCTTCTTCAAGAACACCACATTCGTTGCCATCAAGGTCAACGCGAACAGCACCAGGTTTAACACCATGTAGGTAACGCCAAGATGACGTGTACTGACGTAGAGCAGCACGCAGTTGTGTCTTACTTACTTTCTCGTCTTCTGCTAGACGCTCAGCAAGATCTTGAAAGATACCAATTTTTAATGGCTTTGCTTCACCTTCTAAAGTAAAGCACTTTGGGAAACATTCAGCAATATACGCGATAACTTCTTTGCTGTTTTTTAGCTTTTCAGTGTTTTCCATGAAAATTCCTGGTTGTTGCGGCCTGTCCGCGAGCATTACATAAATATTGATGGCTATTATAGAGACCTAAAAGCGAAAAACCACTGCCTTTCGCGAATTTATCCGTCAATAGTATGTGAATTAAGCAACTGTTCGACTTCTTTCATCAAAAAAACCAGTCCTTGCTCATCAACTTCACTAAAACGACCAATTGAAGGACTATCTATATCTAACACACCCACAACTTCACCATTAATAGAAAATGGGATCACGATCTCTGAATTGCTCGCTGCATCACACGCTATATGTCCTTCAAATTCATGAACATCGTATATGCGCTGAACGGTATTTTGTGCCACTGCAGTACCACATACACCTCTTCCAACTGGAATACGAACACATGCAGGCTTGCCTTGGAAAGGACCTAGGACCAATTCACCTTCTTTCATTAAATAGAAACCAACCCAATTAAGGTCTTCTAACTCAAGATTGAGCAGTGCAGAAAGGTTCGATAGATTCGCAATTAGGTCTTTTTCTGATTCCAATAGAGCCACTGCTTGCTTGGTAAGACGCTGGTATTGTTCAAAATTCATTTATACTTCCTTGGTAGCCCCGAAAAACACCTGGGCAAATTTTCTTTATATCATCATCGATTTACAACGTGTGACGTACTATTTCAAAAGGACTTTTCGACGACATCATGCAAACAGACCCGACTACTATTAGCCAGTCTTGGTTGATAACACAAGCGAAAAATCATAAGAAGCCGTTGATTGTGGCGAACATTATCGCTGTGATTGCTACTTTGCTCAGTGTCCCTATCCCTTTACTCATGCCTTTGATGGTCGATGAAGTCCTACTTAATCAACCCGGTAGGGGACTCGAGTACTTGAACACTGTGCTCCCTCAAAGTTGGCAAAACGCAACCGGCTATATTTTTGTAACCTTTTTTATCGTCGTGTTGCTACGTAGCGTTTCACAAGGCTTAAATATCCTCCAAAGCCGTCAATTTACGTTAGTGTCTAAAACCATCACATACCAAATGCGTTGCCTGATGCTCGATAAAGTCACGCGCATTAGTATCCGCCAGTACGAAACACGAGGCAGCGGCGGGATAAGTTCACACCTCGTGACAGATATAGAAACGATTGATAATTTTATCGGCAACACGCTAAGCAAGTTTCTCATTAGTTTACTCACGGTTATCGGCACAGCCGGGGTTTTACTCTATCTCGATTGGCGTCTGGGTCTATTTATTATCTTGGTCAATCCCATCGTAATTTTGTTCTCCCGAACACTCGGTAGCAGAGTGAAACACCTCAAGAAAAAAGAAAACCAATCATTTGAGCACTTTCAAAATCGCTTAGTTGAAACCCTAGAGGGCATCTATCAACTAAGAGCGTCTAATAAAGAGAAGGTCTTTTTGCAGCAATTAAAGCAACAAGCAGACGATATAAGGGTTGATGCAGACCGCTATGCCTGGAAGTCTGAGGCTGCGGGTCGCCTCTCTTTCTTAATGTTTTTGATTGGCTTCGAGCTGTTTAGAGCAGTTGCGATGCTGATGGTCCTATTCAGTGACCTCACTATCGGTCAAATTTTTGCCGTGTTCGGCTATCTTTGGTTCATGCTTACCCCCGTACAGGAGTTACTCAGTATTCAGTTCTCCTGGTATAGCGCGAAAGCTGCCCTATCTCGAATAAACACGCTTTTAGAATTAGAAGAAGACCAACACTCACACTCGACCGGTATCAACCCATTATTAGAAACCCACTCGCTGCATGTTGAGGTTCGAGACGTCGATTTTGCTTACAACGACGAAAACAGAGTATTTGAAAAGCTGTCGTTGACCATTCCTGCGGGTAAAAGGGTCGCGCTTGTCGGTACTAGCGGCGGGGGTAAATCGACACTCGTTCAACTTCTGCTAGGTATTTATCACCCAGAGCGAGGACAAATCTTATTCAATGGCCATCCGGCACAAACGATAGGTTTTGAAGCAATTAGAGAACAAGTCGCCGTTGTTTTACAACAACCTATTCTTTTTAATGACACTTTAAGACATAATCTGTCACTTGGAAGTCACTATACAGATGATACACTCTGGCATGCATTAGAAGTGGCGCAGTTGTCGGACGTAACGAATCAACTCACGGAAGGCTTGGATACGCCGATAGGCAGGAATGGCATTCGCCTCTCTGGCGGGCAAAGACAGCGCCTAGCGATTGCTAGGATGGTGCTGTGCGATCCTAAGTTCGTTATCCTCGATGAAGCGACCTCAGCACTAGACACATCAACAGAGGCGGCATTGCATCAAGCGTTAAGGGTATTTCTCGATGGTCGGACGACACTGATCATTGCCCATAGATTAAGCGCAGTAAAGCAAGCAGATCAGATATACGTGCTGGAAGATGGAAAAATTACCCAAACGGGAAAACATGCAGAGCTGGTCGAGCAAGAGGGGTTATATCAAACCCTGTATGGAAACGGATAATAACACGCCAGTGTAATCAAAGTCGAAGGTCAGATGGAACAGGTCAATCAGGTAAAACAAAATAACAAAACAAGGCTATGCCAAGGGTGTGACCTGCCTGTTGAAGTGCGCGCAATCGAAGATGGAACGAGCGCCTACTGCCCGCGCTGCAATACACAACTATACCGTGGGGGTAGCCCATCTTTGAATGGTAACCTTGCTATTGCCGTTACTTGCCTCCTTTTATTTGTCCCCTCTCACTTTTTTGACTTTCTCAGCATCCGTCTTTTTGGTGTCATGATTCCTGCGACACTCCCTGCGGGCGTCTTTTCCCTATATCAAGACGGCTTCGTTCTGCTCTCTATGTTGGTTTTCTTCTGTAGCTCTATCGCTCCCTTTTTGGTTTGTTCATCGGTCATCATCGCTCACCTTGGTTTACATTTTCGAGCCTACCGAGCGCTGCGTTATGCCTTAACAACAATGCATTATCTAAAGCACTGGGTAATGATCGATGTGTTTTTGGTCAGCGTCGCCATCTCGTGCTTCAAGCTACAAGACTATTCTGATATTTATGTAAAGCCTGGACTGTTTGGATTAGTCGCTTTGCAGATATTTACCGTTCTACTGCTCAGCAGAATGAGTGTCCGCCGCTACTGGGGAGCCTGGAAGGCAGAGTCTACCTATCAGTTCAAACAACTAGGGTTACACTGTCACAATTGCCACCTTTCTCAGCCGCATAATCACCAGCAACACTGTGTCAGATGTCAGGCTGTGATTCACTCTCGAATACCGAACTCCATTCAAAAGACTTGGGCATACCTGATTGCGGCTACCGTGGCTATCTTCCCGGCAAACTTGATTCCCATTTCCATTCTCGTCACCAACGGACAGCGTTTAGAAGACACCATCTTTTCTGGTGTTGCTTCACTAGTCAATAACGACATGCCACTCATCGCGCTGATTATTTTTGTTGCCAGTATTGTCGTACCTGCGGCTAAAATTCTTGGTCTGGGTTACCTGCTACTTGCGATTCAGTTCCAACGGGCTGTCTATCATCGTCACAGAATGAAAATATACTTTTTTGTCAAATGGATAGGAAAGTGGTCCATGATGGATCTCTTCGTCATTTCCATTATGATGACACTCATAGACCGTGGACAAATACTCGATTTTACACCCGGCTATGGTGCCGTTGCTTTCGGAGTTGTCGTGGTGTTGACCATGTTAGCCGCCGACAGTCTTGACCCAAGATTAATTTGGGAAAACTATCCAAATAAAAACACAGATTCGTCTCGAACGAGCGAACAAACAATAAGTCAGTGATTTAGATGAGCGAAGGAAAAAACAATTCAGAGTCAACCACCACATTCAAACCGAATGTGAAAAAGAATCGTGGTATATCCCCTTTATGGATGCTGCCGATACTTACCATGGTTCTTGCTGGGTGGCTGGTTTTTAAAGCGGTGCACGATGCAGGTCAACGGGTGCAAATTTACTTTTCTGATGCGCAAGGACTGGTGCCTGGCAGAACAGCCATTCGCTATCAAGGGCTAGAGATAGGTATGGTGCGCGATATCAACTTGACGGAAGACCTAGAGCAAATCTATGTCGATGCCGATATCTACCCTCAAGCGAATAAGCTCTTAACAGAAGGCGCGCGGTTTTGGCTCGTTAAACCACAAGCAAGCCTTACTGGAGTGTCCGGACTTGATGCGCTGGTCTCGGGTAACTACATAGCAATACAGCCTGGCGACGTTAATGCTAAGCCTGCGACCCAATTTACTGCGCTTGATTTCGCTCCCGCTGATCAGGGTGTGAGTGAAGGTTTAAATATCGTTTTGAAAGCACGTGATCTCGGTGGTATCTCCATCGGTTCACAAATTGTCTATAGAAAAATCCCGATTGGTGAAGTGTACAACTACCGTCTTGATGAAACATCAAAGCATGTCATCATTAAGGCAAACATTAATGATGATTACGCCCATATCATCACTGATGAAAGCCGTTTTTGGAATGTCTCAGGAATTGGTGCCAGCATTGGCCTAGATGGCGTCGATATGCGCTTAGAAAGCGTGAGTGCTCTCATCAGTGGTGCAATTGCCGTTGATTCACCTGATGGTGGATTACCGGTTGCAGATGATACCGAATTTCAGCTCTACAAGGACGTAAAAACAGCCGGACGTGGTATCGCTATTCAAATCACCCTCCCCGACAACCACAACATTTCCTCAAATGGCACGTCTATTTTCTATCGAGGTATCAAAGTTGGTCAGGTTACGCGTGTCAGCCTAAGTGAGAACCGTGAAAAAATCGTTGCCCATGCTGCCATAGAGCCGGTGTTTGTTGACATGCTGACAGACAACACACAATTTATCTTACAAGAAGCAAAAGTCTCGCTCTCAGGCGTTGAGAACTTGGGTAACCTTGTAAAAGGCAACTTCTTAACGATTGAGCCGGAAGATGGTGAACGTGCTCGTGAATTTGTTGCAGTCCGTCAGGATGACTTTGACCGACAATTACCAAACTCACTGCCTCTCAAGCTTGTTTCTGATGATGCTTATGGCCTCGAAGTTGGTACTCCAATTAAGTATCGTGGCATCAAAGTGGGTAACATCACTGATATCAACTTGATCAAAGATTCGGTTGTTTTTGATGTGTTGATTGAGGGCGAGTACTCCAACTTGATTCGCTCGAGTAACCGCTTCTATGTCGCCGGCACTGCCAGCGTTCAATTTGATGAACAAGGGCTAAATGTTCATGTTCCACCTGCTAAGCAACTTCTTGAAGGCAGCATCAGCTTTTTAAGCGAAGGTAGTGACAAGCCAAGCACGCAATACTCACTCTTTAAAAGCCAGTCTCATTCTGAGTTAGCTAAGTTTAATCAGTCTGGGTCACAGAAGCTAACGCTGTTTGCCGATGAGCTACCCCCTATCTCCATAGGGGCTCCTCTTTTGTATCGAAACCTACAAGTCGGCAGTGTTGTTGACTATAGCCTTAATAAAGAGGGTGTGAGTGTGACGGTCAGTATCGAAAATCAATATCGATACTTGATTGAATCAGATACCGTGTTCTGGAATCGGTCTGGTGTCGAAATCGACGCTAGCCTATCCGGCATTAAGGTAACGGCCTCTCCTTTAAAAACGCTCGTCAATGGCGGCATTGCCTTTGATCGTATTCAAGGCGTGACAAACAAAGTTGGCAAGAACTGGAAGCTTTACGACAGTTTAGACACCGCAAAAGCCTATGGTCAGTATATCACCCTGCAAGGCAGCCACACTCACGAGCTGAATGTGGGAACCAAAATCAAATTTGGTTCGGTTACCGTGGGTGAAGTAACGGATATCACACCAAATTTCCAAAACGACTCTTTTGAGTTTGGTGCTCGAATTTATCCTCAATTTGCTAGTGACGTGGCTCGTAGTGCTAGTCAGTTCTATATCGCACCGGTCGAAGTCAGCTTATCAGGCATCCGCAATTTAAAGAGTGCACTGAATCCACAGATCACTGTGATTCCAGGGGAAGGCCCCAAAGCCACCAGCTTCACACTGCAAAACAACGTCATTGAACGCTATGACTACACCTTAACTCTGCAGAGTGAAACGCGCAGCTCTGTGCAAGTGGGGACGCCTGTCACCTACCGCGAAATGCAAGTGGGTAGCGTCATTGGCGTATCGCTGGGAGAGTTTGCTGATCGTGTGATCACGACCATTACTATTGAGCCTGAATACCGTTACTTGGTAAGAGCAAATAGTGTCTTCTGGAACGCTTCTGGTCTAGATGTGTCTATAGGCTTAACCGGAGCGAAGGTGAAAGCGGGCACCTTAGATAGCATTATCAAAGGGGGTATTGCATTCGCGACGCCACAAGAGGCGCAACTCAAACCACCAGCAAAATCGGGTTATACCTTCTTCCTCAATGCGCAAGCTAAAGAAGAATGGACAGGATGGCGAACGCCAATACCTAAACCTTAATATCTTCACCTCAATCTCCTTAAGCCCTCTCTTCGAGGGCTTTTTATTGCCACTTTTTGTGCTCGCTTTTGCTATACTCCCCTTTTTGCTTCACCAGAGAACACTTCGTGCATTCCAACGTTTACCTACCTCAATCGTTCATTGAACATATTGCCGCTATTCTTCCTGATGGCGAGAGTCTTGAAGATTTCATAGCAGCATGTCAGCGCCCTTTAAGAAAGAGCATTCGTGTTAATACATTGAAGGTGAGCATCGACCGGTTCAAACAGATAGCCAATGACAAAGATTGGAAACTCGAGCCTGTGCCATGGTGCGAGGAAGGCTTTTGGATTGACGCCGACGAATCAAGCGTGCCGTTAGGCAATACTGCTGAACACATGGCAGGTTGGTTTTACATCCAAGAAGCAAGCTCAATGTTACCGCCCGTTGCACTCTATCATAATGCAGACAACGAATTTGTGCGGGTGCTGGATATGGCTGCTGCGCCTGGTTCCAAAACAACTCAGATCGCGGCATTGATGGGTAACAAAGGCTTGCTGGTTGCAAATGAGTACTCATCCAGCAGAGTTAAAGTGCTCCATGCCAATATCGAACGTTGTGGTGTTAGAAATGCCGCTTTGAGCAACTATGATGGTCAAGTTTTTGGAGGTTGGCTTCCCGAGACATTCGATGCCGTCCTTATCGACGCACCTTGTGGTGGTGAAGGAACAGTACGCAAAGACGAAGATGCGCTAAAAAACTGGAGCATCGATTCAATACACTCAATCTCTCACACTCAAAAGCAGCTCATCGAAAGTGCATTCCACAGCCTGAAAACCGGGGGTGAAATGGTTTATTCAACCTGTACATTGAGTCATGAGGAGAATCAACAAGTTTGCCAGCACCTGCTCGACACTTTTGGTGACGCCGTCACTTGCATTTCTCTCGGCGAGCTCTTCCCGCAGTCAGAAAAAGCACTGACTAAAGAAGGCTATCTTCATGTTTTTCCACAAACATTCGATAGTGAAGGCTTCTTTATTGCCAAGTTTAAGAAGCTCGCCAGCGTAGAGCCACCAAAAGTAAAAAAACGCTTAGGCAAGTTCCCGTTTGCGGAGATTGCTCCAAAGCAAGCCAATGAAATTGAAGCTCTACTTCAAAAATCGCTGGGGCTTGAGCTGCCTGATGATAGCCAACTTTGGCAGCGTGACAATGATATCTGGTTGTTCCCACAAACCCTCAAGCCTCTACTATCAGAGTTCAAATTTTCCCGCATGGGGATCAAAATTGCTGAGGCGCATAAAAAAGGTTACCGCTGGACCCATCAAGCGGCGATGGCGCTTTCCGGTGATCAGCGCCCTATCGTTGCGCTGACCATCGATGAAGCCCGTGAATGGTTTATGGGCCGAGACGTTCGCCCTGACTTATCCGGTCAAAGTGGAGAAACACTCGTCACGTATAATGGAATGATCATAGGCCTCGGCAAATGGGTAGGAAACCGCATCAAAAATGGTTTACCCCGTGAGTTAGTTCGAGACAAAAAACTGTTTTAGGCGCTTCTGATCACAAAACAGAACGTTGTCTGCCGAATAAGTGATTGATTTATCGTTCACCAAGCAGGAGATAAGTTGGACTTTCTTGCTATCTACTGGAAGTTTCTTCGGTCTAGACTAGTCTAAATAGTAACTCGTAAGCGTTCTAACCTTAGCGCAGGCTCTAAAAGAGCCCATTCCCCTAAGCCCCAATCAGGATCAGATTCGGGCTTTTTTTTGTATAAAAAAGGCGCTCATTGAGCGCCTGACTTTGAAAATATAGATTAGTCTTCTTTGACTAGATAAATGCCATCCTTTTCGATTCGGATAAGGCCTTGTTTGTACAAGCCACCAATACTCTTCTTAAACGTACCTTTACTGGTGCGGAATACATCAAAGATCGCATCTGGCGATGACTTATCGCTTAACGGTAAAAAGCCTTCTCGTTTCTCTAGTTGTGCAATGATTTTTTCTGAAAGGTCATCCATCTTGGCTACCCCGACCTTCTGCAGAGCAAGGTCAATCTTGCCGTCTTCACGGATGTTCTTGATGAAACCTTTCAGTTTCTTACCAACAAAAATCTTACCAATAACATCAGATGGGAACAACATTCCCCAATGTTGACCATTCACAATCGCTTTAAACCCAAGATCACTGCGCTCAGCAATGATGAGGTCAACTTGTTCGTTGCGTTTATAGCTAGCTGGCGTTTTGTTCAAAAGTTTGTTGAACTTAGTTGTACCAACGATTCGACCTGACGCTTTATCGGTGTAGACATAAACCAATACACTCTGTCCTTCACGAAAGCGCGTACGTTGCTCACTGAATGGAATCAACAAGTCTTTGCTTTTGATACCCCAGCTAGCGAAAGCACCGGTCGAATTGACGCCCTCTATCTTCATCAGGCCCCACTCGCCAACTTCTGCGATAGGTTTTTCTGTTGTGGCAACAATTTCGTTATCCGAATCAAAATAGATGAACGCGTCGACTCTATCACCCACAGCAACGTCTTCTGGACAGAAGCGGTTTGGCAATAAAGCGCTACCGTATTCACCAGCGTCTAAGAATACACCGAAGTCAGTTATTTTCGTTACTTCAAGTGAGTGTGTGCGTCCAATTTGAATCATAGTGCTCTCTTTTGCGCTTACACTGTAAGCGATTAATGGAATAAGTGTTGTCTACGAAGTTGATAAATTTACACAGCTATCACGATAAGTTTATGTATACTTTAAGAGTTTCATGCAAACTCTCTGCTTGGTTATCGTAATTTAGCCTAAAACGCGTCGTTCATTGACACTATCTTCGCTTCATAGAACGTATTGCCGATGATTATACCCAAACTAGAGCGTGGTTTTAGCCTAAAAAACAATTTATTTTCAATTCGAGGTGTTATTTGATTACCGTTGATAAACAGGATGCAATTACTCTAAAGCTATCTCAAGTGATGGCTGCGAGTAAGAAAACGGAACTCGATTTTTATCTGTTTGTCCCAGGTGAACTCGGATTAGGACCAGAGGTGATCAAAGAAAGTGAAATTTACTTCAGTTCGCTACATCAAAAGCGCACCTATTTTAGTGACAAAACCCACCTACCCCTCGTGCACAGTCGCCTCGCAAAACGTGGCATTGTGTCTTCCGCTCAGTATCGAGTCAGTTTGAGTTTATATGGCTATCAGTATGTCGTCGCTTTAGATAAATCTGTCGCAGACTTAAATGCAAAAGCAGAGAAAGAACAGGCGATTGATGAAGATAGTGTCGATGATGTCATAGACCTTGCTCTCGACATACTTAAACGATTGAGACGTTCCGTTCCTTTTGATGAAGGCATGAAACGCTACTATGCAAATATTGACAACTACTTATCTTGGTATACTGAACAGCAGTTTTTGTCATTAGTCGCCCACCTACCTCGTGAAGGTGACTATAAAACCGTAAAGGAGCGCCTGCTCACTATTGCGGAGAAAGAGATAGCTCATCGTAAACTCAATAACTACAACTCTGAGAACGTTCGTAAATCTGCGACACGGATGAGTAACAAAATGCGCTTGTTGCGCAGGCTCATTGAGCACCCAATCGTGCTAAAAGAGGAATCTACGTCCCTCGGAGCGAACTTACAAAGGATGGTCAAAGGTATTGCCACCGGCTTCGTGATGGTGTTTGTGACGGTGACAGCGATCATGGCGCGGGATTATTGGGGGGAGATTACCGCCTCATTCATTATCGCCATGTCGTTTGTTTATGCCCTGCGTGAGATCTTTAAAGATGATCTCAGGGACATCATGTGGCGCTGGGTCAGAAAAGGGCGTGCTAAATGGCGACGTCGTTATTTCGACCCAACGACCAAAAAGGCGGTGGGTCAAAAACTCGAGTGGTTAGAGTTTACGTCTTTGAGCAAACTACCTGACCGTATCAAGACAATTCGAAAGAAACGTGTTGCTCAGCGAGAGGAACAAATCCTGCACTACCGTTATGAGGTAGAGATGGCAACATCGCGTTTTTTGAGCGGTTATGAGCAAACTCGAGAGAACTTATATCTCAACATGCGTTTTCTTACTCGGTTAATGGATAAGGGCTCAAATAAAATCTATCGCTTAAATAATGGTCAAGTGGTGAAAGACTCGGTAGAAAAACGTCACCTCTTGAACCTAATCGCTAGAGAAGTGAATGAAAAAGGTGAAGCGACTTACTACCGTTGGAAGTTGGTTATGAACCGAAGCAAAGTCGTTGATGTCGAAGCTATCCCTGTTGCTGAGATGAAACCAAAGTTTCTCGGGACAGATGAGGTCACCCCCGCTTCTTCACAGAAAGTGTAAGAACAAACTTTGCCATCACTTCATCACCGTGAAGTGATGGGCAGATTGCATTGATGGTCACCGCCTCGTTAACGCGCTCTCCAGTCGAGGTGGTTTTATCAAGCATCGCATCGATCAATTCACCATCTTCACAAACGAAAACCACGTCTGCCTCTGGCCTTTTCAGAAACTCCCCCTGAACGGCTTTAAACGCTAAGCTTATTTTTTCTCCTCGATTTTCTGCTTTGCTCATCGCCATAAAACCACCTGCGATGTCAGCCCCAACGGCCAACGCCCCAAAGTACATGCTATTGAGATGATTTTTGGTACGACGCTTAAGAGGAATCCTAATCTCTACTTTGTGCTCATTGAGCGTTAATATTTTTGGGCGACAAAGCCAAATGAGCGGCACTTTGCTCCAACCAAAGAGTGATAGATATAGGTTCGCTTTAAACAGAGGTGAAAACATACTTTGCCCCAACACAGAGAGTGATACTATCGTGGTTAGACCAGTTAAATTCATTGTTAACAATATTTCAACATGAGATGGTTGTTTTGTGACTTGTGATTTTCTCTAACCCACTGTTTAACGGTGTCATTCAATCCCGCAATTCCAGATTAAAATGCGATAAAACCGTTATCGCTGCTACTTTTGACGGTAAATCTTAATTTGTTCTAGTTAAACGGTTTCATGTAAGGCCATTTTTCGCTATCTTTGCTGTTTTCCAAAAACATAATTAGGCGATTATATGCCATTAAAAACAGATGAATTGCGTACTCAACCGCTTGGCCCTATGCCAGCACCTGCGGAACTGAGTCAAGCTCACCCTCTTACAGATGATGTTGCTGCACGCATTGAACTATCACGCCGCCAAATCGAGAAAATCCTTACTGGTGAGGACGACCGCCTTCTTTGTATCGTCGGTCCTTGCTCAGTGCATGACACCGAAGCTGCAATTGACTATGCAAACCGTCTAGCGTCGATTCAGGAACAGTACAAAGACGAGCTTTTCATCGTCATGCGCACCTACTTCGAAAAGCCGAGAACGGTTGTGGGTTGGAAAGGTTTGATTACTGATCCAAACCTAGACGGCTCCTACGCGCTTGAAGCGGGTCTTCACAAAGCACGTAAACTGCTGCTGGACATCAACAAGCTTGGCCTTGCAACAGCAACAGAGTTCCTTGACATGATCACAGGTCAGTACATCGCAGACCTGATCTCTTGGGGCGCAATCGGCGCACGTACCACGGAATCTCAGATCCACCGCGAGATGGCGTCTGCACTTTCATGCCCTGTGGGTTTCAAAAATGGTACCAACGGCAACGTGAAGATCTCAATTGATGCTATTCGTGCTTCTAAAGCTTCACACTACTTCTACTCTCCAGACAAAAATGGTCGTATGACGGTCTACCGTACTTCTGGCAACCCATACGGTCATGTCATTCTTCGTGGTGGGGATACTGGCCCTAACTTCGATTCTGCATCAGTTGCCGCAGCGTGTGCGAAACTGAAAGAGTTCGACCTCCCAGAGCGCCTTGTTGTAGACTTTAGCCACGCAAACTGTGAGAAACAACACCGCAAACAACTAGACGTTGCAAAAGACATCTGTGAGCAGATGGCGAGTGGTAGCCATCAAGTTGCGGGTATCATGGCAGAGAGCTTCATCGAAGAAGGTAATCAGTCTATGGATGACATCCATAACCTTGAATACGGTAAGTCGATCACTGACCCGTGCCTAAGCTGGGATCACACAAACCAAATGCTTGATATGCTGTCAGCGGCTGTTAAAGCACGCCGTAACCACAAATAAGGAACCGAGATATGCCTTCTTTTGATATTGTTTCTGAAATCGATACTGTTGAACTGCGTAACGCAATTGATAACGCAAACCGAGAGCTCTCTACACGCTTTGACTTCCGTAATGTGGAGGCAAGCTTCGAAATGGTTGAAGAAACCGCTAAGTTGTCTGCTGAGGGTGAGTTTCAGTTAAAGCAAATGCGTGACATGTTGCGTGCAAACCTGACCAAGCGCGGCGTTGACGTAAATGCGATGGAAGCACAAGACGCTAGTGCATCAGGCAAGATGTGGAGCCAAACTTGTGTATTCAAGCAAGGTATTGAAACACCTATCGCTAAGAAAATCGTCAAGCTTGTGAAAGACTCTAAAGTTAAGGTGCAAGTGTCTATTCAAGGTGACAAAGTGCGCGTCACTGGCAAAAAACGCGATGACCTGCAAGCAACAATGCAGCTGGTGCGCGAAGGTGAGCTAGGCCAACCATTCCAGTTTAATAACTTCCGTGACTAATCACACGAAGTGAGTATCTATAAGCAGCGCAGTTATGCGCTGCTTTTTTTTGTGTTTATCAAAAGCAGCTGAACCAGAACTGTCCCAGAACTCTTCCAGAACTGATCCAGGTTTTCCCCCTAGCGTAAGTACAGAGGCAACTCATGGAGTCACCTCCCTACTGTCAAAGGAAAAGATATGATCAGTCACATTGTAAACCGAACCTTTTTTATTCTTTCTGCTTTCCTGTTCTCTGCTTCAATCGCAGCGCATGAGCACGGCATGAAGAAAATGGACATCGTGGACACTGCTGTCGAAAATGGTTCATTCACTACACTCGTCGCCGCTGTGCAGGCTGCAGATTTAGTCGACACTTTGAAAGGCGAAGGTCCGTTCACAGTACTAGCCCCCACAGATGAAGCGTTTGCAGCACTACCAGACGGTACCGTTGAGATGCTGCTAATGCCGGAAAACAAAGACAAACTTATCGCTGTACTCACCTACCATGTACTCCCGGGGAAAGCGATGGCAGCAGATGTCGTGCAGTTATCTAGTGCAACCACAGTACAAGGTCAAGACGTCATGATTAAAGTCATGGGTGAAGATGTGATGATCAATGACGCGAACGTAGTCGCAGCAGATGTGATGGCGAGTAATGGTGTTATCCATGTCATCGACCGTGTTATTTTGCCACAATAACTAAAAATAGGGAGAGGTCGTCATGCGCGAGCGTGAACCGACCTCTTGTCATGCTGGTAAGCGTCGCCAGTTGTCTCGATAAACTGCTGGCGATAAACCAGCCCAACCTTTGAAAGCTCGATTAAAGTTACTGAGGTCGTTGTAACCCACCTTCCAACCGATCTCCTCAATAGGCAAGGCAGTCTCACGCAAAAGGCGAGACGACGCCTCCTGTCGAAAAATCTCTTTAAGCTGCTTGAAGCTATGACCGTTCTCTTTAAGTCGTCTTTGCAGCGTTCTTTTACTCAGGCCAACAACGTGACAAAACCTTTCAATACTCATGTTCGGTAACTATGCGTAATTGCTCAATAGCTTCAACGTGGCCTCTTGCCAATCCATTGTCGATGTATACTGGTCCACCAGGTCGAAGTGACTCTGCTCTCCGACTAATATTGCACCAAATGGTTTTCCAAACTCTATATGCTTAACGGCCCTCAATCGCTTCACTACATCGGGGGTATCGTCGCCAGCGACACGGATTTCATGCGGGAACCAATTTTGACCATAAAAATGGCGACATAACTGAATAATACAGCCCGTTCGATACCATTCTGCTTGAGAGAAGCCAGCGGCATGCTTCGGGATTGAGGCCATATGGCAAATGAACCAATGTCTATCAATACGTTCTGCCCAAAACTTAACGTGACTATTTAGCACGTTCATACTTTCTATCACGATGGATAATGCTTGTTCCAAACTTCCAACATTGGCTACGAGACGTGCGATGTCCGGTGCAACCTCGTTTAAGGTTGACTCCATTGCGACATCAATACCCAATGTCGGAGTTGTTTCTAATGACAAGAGCTGAACAAATCTCATCAAGTCGCGACTCATGTACCACTCTAAAGACTTCAGAAGGTCACGTTTAATACCAGACTTGTGTGCGATCGACAGCCAGTCAACCTTTTGCTTTTCGCAATATTTGATAAACGGAAGTACATTGGCGCTAGAGCTTATCAATAGCTGTGGTGATTCGTTTAACACAGGCATATTTTTACACTCTCATTAACTAAACGTTCGAAGGATTTCGACTGTGTACTTTCTCGCTGATGGTACTTGTACAGCTAACTACAGCGTAGGAACTATCCGATTTTCTGTCACTAATGTAGCAACTAGATAGAGTTTGGGAGGTATCTTACCCCTGCAGGTTATTACACTGTGACGCCGTCGATTTTTCGTACAACTCCCACTTATGTGTTTGCTACGCCGTGCAGGTTCAAAAGCAATTGGAGACAGTATAGTTGGATAAGCAAGGAGTAACAGGTCATTTGGTGCCATCGAATCGAGCTAAACACGTAAGGTGGTTAGGCTCGGTGAGTAAGGGCGCATCTATGACACCCTTACTCATACAAACTAATGACCGTTGTATAGCAGGCGAGCACCTTCAAATATCGCTAAGTGTTTTTCCATCTCTGCATCAGAGAGATAAACACAAATATTGCTCTCTTTTGATAGCGAAATGCTCTCTAACAGGTTTGCTATATCCGTGTACTGTGCTCTTTCAGCGTCACGACGAGCAATATCCACGAACGAGTAATCACAATCAGCTGGATACAAAACGAGCTCCCCCTTTTGCAATGCTTGCAACGAACGTAAAGTCAGTAAGTCCACTGCTTTGGGTAACTGAATCAACGTCAAGCTACCTCGCTTATCTATCCCACCTTCAAACAGCTTTTCATAAGCCACATCGAGAGACTCGCAAGTTGTCGCTGCCATGACTTCTGGTATAGCGAAAAAACGCTCCCAAAACACACGTCTCAAATCGACAGAGGGTAGTTTAGATTTAATGTCATCGCGTTTTGATGCGGCAAAATCCGCTAACAGGCCCATGTTTTGCGGTAAGTGACTCTCTAGCGTTTGGCGTATGTTACGTACTAACACAGGTGACGCTCCGCCACTTGATACCGCTATTTGAATTTTGCCTCTAGTAATCATCGAGGGAGTGATAAAGTCACAGTATGGCTGATCATCCACCACATTCACCATCAGACTAAGCTGTTTGGCATCATGATAGATGGCATGGTTAATCTCATTACTGTCTGTTGTCGCCCAAACTTGTATCAGATCACTGGATAAATATTCACTTTTATATGTATCTTCGACCCAATAACACAGACCTTTTTCAACACAATTAGCAAGATACTCATCCAAATGGGGAGAAATAATAGTGACGCGAGCGTTCGCCTTTATGAGTGCTTCAACTTTTCGACAAGCGACTTCACCGCCCCCGACCACTAGCACCGGCTTATCCGTAAGCTTCATAAATAGTGGAAAATACTGCATTAATACCTACTTCCTTTTTATGGCTAATAATCATCCAAATTGATCAACTTGGTGCATTTTGAGCCTATTTTTTACAAACATTAAAGATTTTTAACTGAAATTCAATAGTCAATCAGGTGATTAATCTAATTGAGCAAACCACCATCGACATAAAACCCACCTGAGCAGATAAAGTTTAGTGCATGATCACTTTGCACAATGTTAGTGCATTGTTGCACTATTTACATATAACCAACAATTAGTCATGCTAGGTTGCACAGCTTTGGTGAGGCGTCTTAAAAAACCTTTTTAAATTGAGTTGTTTGAGAAAATGAAAAACCTTACCTACGCTTAAGTTGCTTTTGCATTGTATGCAACTTGCAACGACCTGACAAAAATACTTATTGCTTTAACACAACATTTATTCAGGATTTTGTTTCAGGCTTGCACTGAAATGTACGGAAATAAACAGGAAGGATACACATGACTAAGAAACTCTCCTTGATTGCGTCTGCTGTTGTGGCTTCAACTGCTCTACTCTCTTCACAAGCTTTTGCCGCTGAAGCAACACTAGAAAAAGTATCAAAACAAGGCTTCGTGTCTTGTGGTGTGAGTACTGGCCTACCAGGCTTCTCAAACCCAAACTCGAAAGGCGAATGGGAAGGTATTGACGTTGAGTACTGCCAAGCGTTAGCTGCGGCTGTTCTTGGTGACAAAACAAAAGTTAAATACGTACCACTAACAGCGAAAGAGCGTTTTACCGCGCTACAATCAGGTGAAATTGATGTTCTGTCACGTAACACAACATGGACATTACACCGTGATACCGCACTGGGTTTGAACTTCGTAGGCGTTAACTACTACGATGGTCAGGGCTTTATGGTTAAGAAAGAGCTTGGTATTTCAAGTGCAAAAGAACTTGATGGCGCTGCAGTTTGTGTTCAATCAGGTACAACAACTGAGCTAAACCTTGCCGATTACTTCCGCAATGAAGGGATGTCATACAAGCCTGTTGTATTTGATACGGCAGCACAAACATCGAAAGGTTTTGATGCCGGTCGTTGTGACGTACTTACAACTGACCAATCTGGTCTATACGGTCTGCGTCTGAACCTCGCTGACCCTAGCTCTGCTGTGGTACTTCCAGAAATTATCTCTAAAGAGCCTTTAGGCCCGGTAGTTCGCCAGGGTGATGACCAGTGGTTCAACATTGCTAAGTGGACACTAAATGCAATGATTAACGCTGAAGAGTACGGTATTACCTCTGCGAATGCTGATGAGATGTTGAAATCGACGGATCCAAACATCAAGCGTATCCTTGGCGTTGATGGCCCACAAGGTAAAGGTCTTGGTATCCGTGATGACTGGGGTTACCAAGTGATCAAACAAGTGGGTAACTACGGCGAGAGTTTTGAGCGTACTGTTGGTACTGGCTCTCCTCTAGAAATCTCTCGCGGCGTCAATGCACTATGGAACAAAGGCGGCTTCATGTATGCGCCTCCACTACGATAACCAAGAGTAGTGTTTTGCAAAGATAATAATTATATGGGGCGGCTTTGCTGCCCCTTTTATCAAGCGCTCTGGCCCCTAATTCACTAGGGATTCAAATGGACTTGAGGTTACAGTTGTATGAAAACCACTAATGTCGAAAATTCGACGTCCAAAAGTGCGTCGAAATCGGGCTCTAATATTCTATATAACCCCACCTTTCGCTCGGTTACTTTTCAAATACTCGCCATTGTCGGGTTACTCTTTTTCTTCTACACCATCGTCAACAATGCCCTAACCAACTTAGAAGCCCGCGGTATCGCAACGGGTTTTGGTTTCCTAGAGCAAGAAGCTGGGTTTGGTATTGGACTCACGCTGGTGGAATATGATGAAACGTTCTCCTATGGTAGAACCTTTCTCGTTGGGCTACTCAATACCGCATTGGTCTCTGTTTTAGGGATTATTGTGGCCACCGTACTCGGTTTTGCCATTGGTATTGCTCGACTATCATCAAACTGGCTTGTTAGCCGATTAGCTGCGGTATACATCGAGATATTCCGTAACATCCCTCTCCTTCTTCAAATTTTCTTTTGGTATTTCGCCGTTCTGCAGGTTCTCCCTTCACCAAGACAAAGTTTAAGTCTCGGTGAGGCCATCTTTCTCAATGTTCGAGGCCTGTACTTCCCAGGGCCTGTGTTTAACGAAGGCAGTGGGTTGGTTATCGGCGCGCTCATCATTGGTGTCGTCGCTACCGTCGCTATCAGTATTTGGGCTAAGAACAAACAGAAACTAACAGGACAGCAAACACCTCTGGGTCGTATTGCACTTGGACTTTGTGTCGTCTTGCCACTGGTTGTTTTCTTTATTGCAGGCAAGCCAATCAGCTTAGATTACCCTGCATTAAAAGGGTTTAACTTCCGCGGCGGTGTTAGCATCATTCCAGAGCTTGCGGCACTATTACTTGCACTCAGTATCTATACTGCCTCGTTTATTGCAGAGATCGTACGCTCAGGCATTAATGCAGTGAACCACGGCCAAACGGAAGCGGCAATGTCGCTGGGGCTACCACGCTCGCGCACATTGAAACTGATTGTGATCCCTCAAGCATTGAGAATCATCATTCCTCCACTCACCAGCCAGTACTTAAACCTAACTAAAAACTCATCGCTCGCGATGGCGATTGGTTATCCTGATTTAGTATCCGTATTTGCTGGAACGACCCTTAACCAAACCGGTCAAGCAATTGAAATCATCGCGATGACGATGGCTGTTTACTTGTCACTCAGCTTAATCACATCGGCGTTGATGAACCTGTACAACCGTAAAGTCGCATTGGTGGAGAGATAATATGAAAGTGCATCAATTTCAGCCTGATCTTCCACCGCCGCCGAATACGGTTGGCTTGGTTGGCTGGCTAAAACGAAACCTATTTAATGGACCAATTAACTCCATTGTCACCGTAATTCTGGCCTATTTTGCCGTATCTCTACTTTGGACGACGTTTGATTGGGCAATCCTTAAAGCAGACTGGGTAGGTGAAACTCGCGATGCATGTTCGCGTGAAGGTGCTTGTTGGGTATTTATTAGTGTCCGTTGGCAGCAGTTTATGTATGGGTTCTATCCAGAAGCTGAACTGTGGCGCCCTCGCCTGTTTTACGCAACGCTTGCCATCTTCACCGTTCTTCTCGCCTATGAGAAAACACCGAAGCGCACATGGATTTTCTTGTTCTTCGTTAACATCTATCCATTCATCATCGGCGCACTGCTGTACGGTGGTGTATTTGGTCTCGAAGTCGTGGAAACACACCGTTGGGGTGGTCTGCTTGTTACGTTAATCATTGCGCTTGTTGGTATCGTAGTTTCATTACCTATCGGTGTAGCACTTGCCCTCGGTCGACGTTCAGACATGCCTATTATTCGCAGTATCTGTACTGTCTACATTGAAGTATGGCGTGGTGTACCACTGATTACCGTACTATTCATGGCATCTGTTATGCTACCGCTCTTCTTAACGCAAGGCGCTGACACCGACAAGCTCATTCGCGCACTAATCGGTGTGGTGATGTTTAGTGCTGCCTATATGGCAGAAGTGGTACGCGGTGGCCTACAAGCGATTCCAAAAGGACAATACGAGGCGGCTGACGCACTTGGATTAAGCTATTGGAAAAAGATGGGACTCATCATCCTGCCACAAGCGTTGAAGATTACCATTCCATCGATTGTAAACACCTTTATCGGTCTATTTAAAGATACCAGTCTAGTACTTATCATTGGTATGTTTGATGTACTGGGTATTGGCCAAGCCGCCAACACTGACCCCGAGTGGTTAGGGTTTGCAACAGAAAGTTACATATTTGTTGGGTTAGTGTTCTGGATCTTCTGTTTTGGCATGTCGAGATATTCGATATGGCTCGAAAACAAACTGCATACCGGTCACAAACGATAAAAGAAACTCAGGGACGTATTATGACACAACAAGATTTAGTAATTGAAATCAATGACATGAACAAGTGGTACGGCGAATTTCATGTTCTTAAAAACATCAACCTTCAAGTTAAGAAAGGTGAGAAGATAGTGGTTTGTGGGCCTTCTGGCTCGGGCAAGTCAACCATGATTCGCTGTATTAACCGACTTGAGGAGCATCAAAAGGGACAGATTGTCGTTTCTGGTAACGAGCTCACCGAAGATCTGAAGAACATTGAAGCAGTTCGTAGAGAAGTCGGTATGTGTTTCCAACACTTCAACCTCTTCCCTCACCTAACGGTACTAGAGAACTGTACGCTAGCACCGATTTGGGTGAAAAAAATGCCAAAAGAAGAGGCAGAAGCGATTGCAATGAAATACTTAGAGCGCGTAAAGATCCCAGATCAAGCAGACAAGTACCCAGGCCAGCTTTCGGGCGGTCAGCAGCAACGTGTCGCAATTGCTCGTTCACTTTGCATGAACCCACAAGTGATGCTTTTTGATGAACCAACATCTGCCCTCGACCCAGAGATGGTTCGTGAAGTTCTTGACGTTATGGTCGAACTGGCTGAAGAAGGCATGACCATGATTTGTGTGACCCACGAAATGGGCTTTGCTAAGGAAGTGGCCGACCGTGTTATTTTCATGGATGCGGGTGAAATCATTGAAGAAAACAACCCTGTCGATTTCTTCGAAAACCCTCAATCTGACCGTACTCAGAATTTCTTAGCACAGATTCTGCATCACTAGAGTCAGCAAAGGAGGAAGGTTGAAGGGTCTATCCTTTTACCTTCTTCCTCTCGGTTTTCTTTAATCGCATTCAACTAGAGTCCGGGATAAGTGATAATCGACCCTATTTCACAGCGTTAGATGCGATTCTTACACCCTGTTACAACTCTGTAACCACTCAAATAGCCATTTCTATTATTATTAAGCAATTGATCCTTAGCCGCATTTTGGGGCTAAGAAATAATATCCCTATTGGTTTTGGGCTTGATTTTTTCTAGTTTTGCCCCCATAAAGGAAGTAAATAACTATCATTCTTTTACGAGGAAGATTATGAACAACCCTATGTTTAGCCGTACAGCGACTCAAGAGAGCGCTCTACAAACAAACAAAGTACTACGTAACACGTATGCTCTACTGTCTATGACCCTGCTGTGGTCTGCAGTTGTTGCTGCATTCTCTATGGCAATGAACCTACCACGTCCAGGCTTGATCCTGATGCTCGTCGGCTTCTACGGTCTACTTTTCCTAACAGAAAAGAACCGCAACAACAGCATGGGTCTTGTCTTTACATTCCTATTTACTGGTTTCCTAGGCTACACAACTGGCCCTATCCTAAGCATGTACATCGGTGCAGGCATGGGTGATGTCGTTCTAACTGCTCTTGGTGGTACTGCCCTTGCGTTCATGGGTGCGTCAGCATACGCGCTAACAACTAAACGCGACCTATCATTCCTAAATGGCATGCTAATGGCTGGTTTCGTTGTTCTGCTTGTTGGTATGGTAGCGAACATCTTCCTACAGATGCCTATGCTATATCTAGCGATGAGTGCGATGTTTATCCTTTTCTCAACAGGTGTTATCTTGCTGACAACTCAGTCAATCATCCGCGGCGGCGAAACTAACTACATCTCAGCGACAGTTAGCCTTTACGTATCGCTATACAACATCTTCATCAGCCTACTCAGCATTCTAGGTGTGATGAACGACGACTAATCTTTAAGATTACTCCAAAATCCAAGCCCGAGCATCTCGCTCGGGCTTTTTGTTTTCAATCACTTCAATAGGGTTTACACTTGCCAAGTGTCGAATAAAACCATCAACAATTATGTTTGTATTTAAAGAAAAACAGATCGAAACTGACGCCCAAGGCTACCTACTTAATCACAAAGACTGGGAGCCAGAGATGATTAATATACTCGCTGAGCAAGAAGGCATCGAACTGACGGAAGCGCATTTGGAAGTTGTGCATTTTGTGCGTGATTTCTATGAAGAGTTCAACACCTCTCCTGCTGTTCGTATGCTGGTAAAGGCGATGGAGAAGAAGTACGGTCCTGAAAAAGGCAACAGTAAGTATCTTTTTAAACTGTTCAAACAGGGCCCAGCTAAGCAAGCTACGAAGCTAGCAGGCTTACCAAAACCAGCGAAGTGCCTCTAAAAGAACCCAACCAGTAACAAATAAGCCATAAGTTACAATGTCACCAGGGTCGCATCAATTGCGACCTTAACTTATAGGGGTTATTGAATTTCAAACCCTCTCATCTCCACTAAAGCCACCGGCTCACTGACCACAGAGTCCACGGATGCAGTTCTGGGCCCTCCACTCAACCACATCTCGAGTTGCTCTATCGCGCCATCTTCTCCGGTCGCTAACACCTCAACATTGCCATTCGCTAAGTTTCTCGCGTAGCCATTTAAGCCCAATTTCAATCCTTCATGACAAGTGTGATAGCGAAACCCAACACCTTGCACAACCCCAGATACAATGAACTTTCGTGATACATGAGACATCTTATTCTCCTTAACAATCGATGTTTACGCTCATTAATTGTAGAAGCATTTAGATTAGTTGGAATGGGATCAGCCACATACCTTGCTTTTGTTCTACTCTTTATACAAAATAGCCGACCATTTTCCCCATCACAGTTTGAAAACGAGTTCATTTATGAAACCAGCGATTTACCTAACCCGCGGTCGTGAAAAGTCACTACAGCGTCGACACCCTTGGATCTTTTCACGCGGTATTGAGCGAGTTAAAGGTGAGCCTCAACTAGGCGAAACCGTTGATGTTTTCAGCCATAAAGGCCAATGGTTAGCAAAAGCCGCCTATTCGCCAAACTCTCAAATCCGAGCTCGTGTATGGTCATTTGAAAAAGTCGAGATTGACCAAAGTTTCTTTGAAAAGCGCATTAACGACGCACTTGTTCTGCGTGAAGATGTCATTGAACGTGATGGTCTTACAGGCTTTCGCTTGATTGCAGCAGAAAATGACGGCCTACCCGGCGTTACGATCGATAAGTTTGACAACTACTTAGTTTGTCAGCTGCTAAGTGCAGGTGCAGACCGTCATCGCGATACTCTAGTTAAAGCACTGCTCGTTGTTTTCCCAGACTGTAATATCTACGAGCGCTCTGATGTTGCTATCCGTAAGAAAGAAGGCCTTGAGGAAGTAACCGGTGTATTACACGGCGCAATGCCTCCTGCTAATGTCTGGATAGAGGAAAACGGCATTAAAATCGGCGTTGATATCGAGAATGGTCACAAAACAGGCTTTTACCTTGATCAACGCGATAGCCGTCAGCAATCGATGAAGTACGTTAAGGACAAAGAAGTACTTAACTGTTTCTCATACACCGGAGGCTTTGGCCTTTATGCGCTTAAAGGCGGCGCGTCACGTGTCATTAATGCTGATGTTTCACAACCTGCGCTAGACAAAGCAAAAGAGAACGCAATCGAAAATGGCTTTGATATCTCTAAAAAGCGCGCAGTGTTCTTAAACGCAGATGTATTCAAGTTACTACGCGAATATCGAGATCAAGGTACCAAGTTTGACGTCGTCATCATGGACCCACCGAAGTTTGCTGACACCAAAGCCCAGTTAAATGGTGCATGCCGCGGCTACAAAGATATCAACATGCTTGCCATGCAAATCCTCAAACCCGGTGGCACCTTGCTTACATACTCTTGCTCTGGCTTGATGGACCAAAATCTTTTCCAAAAAATTATCGCAGACGCAGCCGTTGATGCTGGCCGCTCAGTGAAATTTGTAGAACGTTTCGAACAAGCAGCCGATCATCCAACGGATACAGCATACCCAGAAGGTTTCTACCTAAAAGGCTTTGCTTGTAAGGTTCTTTAAAACCTAGATTTGAGGTAGAAGTCTAGAGGTTCTCCACTTCTACCTTCTACCTTCTACAAAATCATCACATACGATTTCTTCGTTGCAATAAATTCATCGCCAAACCCACGTTACATTCGCCTCCATCGCTCATTCCCTCACCAACCTGTTCACAAAAAAAACAAACAGTCACAAAACCTTGATTTTACACTTGCACGCTCCGATTAGAGCCGTTAATATCCATCTCGTTCTTAAGGAATGGGTCCGTAGCTCAGTTGGTTAGAGTACTACCTTGACATGGTAGGGGTCGGCGATTCGAGTTCGCCCGGACCCACCACTCCTTACTGCATAAAGATGCAAAAGAACACAATCTGGATCCGTAGCTCAGTTGGTTAGAGTACCGCCTTGACATGGCGGGGGTCGGCGATTCGAGTTCGCCCGGATCCACCATATTCGTTCTTATGAACAATCACAAAGCCCGCTTTTATAGCGGGCTTTGTTGTATTTGAGACTTAGTGAGTTTCCTTGAAAGTGTTATGGGCATTTCCTAATCATTACACTATCCCGTTTACTAAAGTAATATCGCACCATATAGCAAGCTGGCACAGATCACATAAGTTGGATGAACTTTCAGTTTTTCTAAACACAGACCGGCTGCAATGAACAATAACGCAAAATGTCCCCAGCCAGTTTCAGTCCCAGATTGCAGTAGCTTATAACTTAGCAACGCCATGAGCGTAAAAATAATAGGCAAAACCCATGCACTCAGAGCTTTTACCTTTACAGAATTACGGTATTTATACAGTACTCCCATTGCCACCAGCATAATGAGAATTGTTGGTGCCACCGTTGCAAAGATGGCTATCAATGCGCCTGGAATCCCCCCCATTTCATAGCCTATATAGCCAGCCATTTTGGTGGCAATAGGAGATGGAAGAGCATTAGCTAACGCCAAGACTTCAGCAAATTGAGCGGCATCCATCCAAGCATAGTGGCCCACTACCTGTGCCTCTACCAAAGGAATAATCGCAGGACCTCCACCGTAACCCACAATGTTTGGGATAAAAAACGCGAGAAAGATATCGATATAAATTTGCATAGTTATCCCATACTGTTATCTGGTTCAGTTTTTGACTTTTCGGACTTTTGTGGCTTGACTAACACCGCTAAGATTGTCGCACCAACCACAAGGCCTGGATGGATATTTAACACCACAATACAACCCACAGACACGGCTACACCTATCGCCATAGCTATCGCTCCCAAAGCCTTGTGTCCCTTAATTAAGAAATCATAAGTCAATTTTGCCATCATCCACGTAACCACAGGTATGACACCATGCGCCATGCCGGCTACCCAAGGTTTGTCGCGATATTCATTCAACAACCCCAAGCCAGCTATCATGACGAGAATGACGGGTATGATCATCGCAATCACTGCGTTGACACAGCCGACTACCCCTCCAACCTTGTAGCCAATATAACCCGCCATCTTTGTTGCAATCGGTCCCGGTAGGGTGTTACCGATGGCAAGCACATTAGAGAACTCGTCATCGTTCATCCATCCATAATTATCCACAACCTCTTTGTGAACTAGAGGGATCATTGTTGGCCCTCCACCAAAGCCAAATAACCCGATGCGAAAAAACGCCGCGGATAGGTTTATTTGTGTTTGCATTCCATCCTCTTCCCTGTAATGCCTTATAAATTTGAAAAATCTTTATGAGAACCCACGACCTGTTTAAGAAGAATCATATCTAGATTGGGCTTATCCAGTATTTCACTTTGGTCAAACAATCGCGGTAACTTATCTAAATGTTGCTCACTATCATGATATAGGCACACTGCAACCTCATCTCCAACCAAAAGGCTGTGGTTCGCACCTAACTCGGTATAACTCGGCGCACCAATAGCAACAGTGATAGAGTCAGGCTGTCCCGCAGTATGAAACAAATCAAGGATACAGTGCATTGCACCTTCGTCTTTTTGATTGTAAATAGAGTTCAATATCCATTCTGTGAGTTCTTGATAAAAAACAATATACTGGGTCACTGAAACGTCTTGACTGCACTGAAACCATTGCCCTTTTCTCTTATAAAAGCCACAAAGGCGCAATTGTTCTATCTCAATACCCGGCTGAAGAGAGTCAATTAACAGCTCATCATGTGAAATGCCTTTAGAGCACTCTCTCCAGTTTTTCTTCTCTGCCAGTTTAATGGCCTGTCGATTCCGATAAGTCACATCATTGATCACCGTTAAGGCGTATGGCTGCAAATGATCGACTGAGCCATCATCTCGATAGCTCACTCGATACTTAATCGCTAGTTCTGGCTCAAGCTGGACTGTTGCATCAGCTTCTTTGGGTAAGTTCAGTGAATCATTGCTAAATGGCTGCGTACCAAGAAAGCTATTATGGCCTTCAACATAAATTGGAAATAAAGCCTTGGGTCCATTGAGCGCTACCCGATCTGAACTGAAGGCATTTATCTCCCCAGTCTGCTCAAGATAGCCCGGTGAATTTCCAGCAATACCAAACACGAGTTTATCCACTTGATTAGCCATGATTGGCAGCCTCACTGAGCTTGTGAGCCTTTCCTTGAGCGATAAGCATCTTGATTAAGCATTCCAAGGCAACGGCTACATCACCTTGTTGCACCGCTTCCGCTGGGTGATGACTAATCCCTTTATCACAACGCACAAACAACATTGCTACTTGAGTTAAGTGTGCCATTGCTAACGCATCGTGCCCTGCTCCGCTTGGTAAATATTCCGATGGTTTGCCAGTCACTTCAGTCACAACCTCACCCCAAGTTTGTTGTAGTTTTTTACTACAAGGCACCGCCTCTGCCTGATAGAACTGCTCATGCTTGAATTCCAAGCCTCTGTTTTGCGCGATTATCGCTAGCTCAGTCAAAAGATCATCGCAAGAACGTTCGAGCTTTGACTGTTCCAAACTTCGAATATCAAGAGTAAAATTAACCTGCCCAGGGATAACATTTACTGAGCTTGATACGACATCGCATTTTCCCACTGTCGCGACTAATTGGTTTTGCTTTGCATACGATTCTATTGCCATCGTCATTTCAGCGACACCACAAAACGCATCCGCACGCATATCAATCGGTACGGTACCGGCATGACCTGCCATACCCTTTACCGACAACTGAAAACGCTTCGCCCCAGCAATCCCAGTAACAACACCTACAGGCAACTGCTTGGCCTCGAGCAATGGTCCTTGCTCAATGTGCACCTCTAAATAACCAAGGACTTGATCAGGTTGCAAGGCATCCTTACCTGCTAATTCAGGGTCTAAGCCAAAATAACACATCGCCTCAGACATGGTTACACCATCACGATCTTCCCTCTCCAACCAAAGGGGATTAAATATCCCCGCCACTGCGCTAGAGCCGATGAGAGTCGTACTGAATCGCGTCCCTTCTTCGTCAGCAAAAGCAACGACATCAATGTGAAAAGGGAAGTCTAAATCCTTTAATTGCTCCAACGCGCTAATGGCAAGCAGAATACCTAGATTGCCATCGTATTTCCCTGCGTTAGAAACCGTATCGCTATGAGATCCTAAGATAAGCGTCGGCGCATTGGGCATCGAAGAGACTTTACGACCCCATTGATTCCCTACACTGTCTTGATGAGTGGATAAACCAGCCTGATGCATCCATTGAGCAAGCTGTTGATGTGCTTGTTTATGCTCCTTTGAAAGATACGTCCGTGTTAACCCATCTTTCATGGAACTGAATTGAGCTAACCGATCCGCTCTGTCCATAATTTGGTTTGCGATGCTTTGTTCCATTTTCAAGCCATTCCTTGTTTATGCGTAGTGTTCCATCGCAGCGATAACGCCTTGGCCTGAAATAATCTTTGCCTTGTTGCGCACCAAAACCGCCTCCAAGGCAGCAAGCGTGGTGAGGACCGCTTCTTGACGAGCGTTGTAGCCCATCGTACCAATACGCCAAATCTTTCCATGCAGGGGACCAAATGAAGTGCCAATCTCAATACCAAAACTATGCAACAGCTCTTGACGCACTTTATCTCCGTCTACTTCTGAAGGAATATACACACCAACAACGTTGTTCATTTTGTGAGCCTGATTACCAAACAACTCTAACCCCATCGCTCTTAGCCCATTCGCCATCGCATCACCGGCTAGTTTGTGGCGTGCAATCACTGTATCCACACCCTCTTCCAAAAACAGTCGCGCACATTCACGTGCAGCGTAAAGCATGCTTGTTGCTTCAGTATGGTGGTTTAAACGTTCAGAGCCCCAGTAATCCATGATCATCGCCAAATCAAAATAGTTAGAACGAATAACTTCATCTGAACCCGTTTGGTGATGATCCGCCTTGATCCCTGCTTCGATATGTTTACGGTGGTTAATCATCTCTGCACAGCGATCACTTAAAGTAATCGGAGCTGTACCTGAAGGTCCACCCAAGCATTTCTGTAGACCTGCTGATACCGCATCAAGATGCCATTCATCAACCTTTAGGTCATTTCCGGCAATGGAAGCCGTCGCGTCACAGTAAAACAACACACCATAGCGCTGACAAAGTTCACCTAACTCCTTAAGCGGTTGATTCATCGTTGTGGAAGTATCACCCTGTACGGTAGCAAGGAGCTTGGGTTGAAAGGTCTTGATCTCTTTTTCGACTAATTCTGCAGGGCAAACTTCACCCCACTCGATATCAATGGTCCGTACAACCGCACCCACACGCTCGGCAATCTCACACAGCAGGTGACCAAATCGACCAATAATTGGAATCAGCACTTTATCGCCTGGCTTTAGCACCGAGACCAACACTGCCTCAATACCTGCTCGAGCAGTGCCATCAACCAACATCGTTTGCTGATTCTTCGTTGCAAAAACGCCTCGGTACAGCGACTGTACTTGAGTCATATAACCCGTCATTACCGGGTCATATTGGCCAATCAAGGATTGCGAAATCGCTTGATGAACGCGTGGGTAGGCGTTGATCGGCCCTGGCCCCATAAGTAAGCGTTGCGGTGGATTTAGGGTTTCAAATAGCGTTTGATTGGTCATTGTTGTTCTCCTACATAACTTCTACCATCGCTTCGAGGGTCGCTTGCGGCGATGGCCTTTCCTTGCTTATCCAGAGTGATTGCCCCGGCGTGACCCATTAATTCATTAAGATTGTCGACGGCTGTGACTTGATGCCCTAGCTCCATTAGCCGTTGTGCATAGGTGTCATACAGTTCTTGCTCAAGTCGCAGATTATTCGTGCTATCACCCCAAGTTCGACCTAATAACCAACGTGGCATTGCGATGGAACTAGACAGTGATAGATTCTGATAAATATGACGGCTAAATAGGCAAGCCTGTGTCTGCGGCTGCCCCTCTCCTCCCATCGTGCCGTAGACCATACGAGTCCCGTCATTCAGCTCAGCGTAGGCTGGATTCAACGTGTGAAATGGCTTCTTATTTGGAGCCAACACATTGTGATGCGACGGGTCCAAAGAGAAGCTTTTTCCTCTTACGTTCCAGAGCACACCGGATGACGGTAACACCACACCAGAGCCAAATTCCCAATAGATACTTTGAATGAAGCTCACCATGGTCCCGTATTGGTCTGTTGCACCCATCCATATGGTATCGCCCGGTTTGGCATCATGGGGCCATGGCATTGCCTTACTCAGTGAGATATTGCATGTACAGCGGTCAATGACGGCTTGTGACAAGAAACCTTGCAATGGTCGAGTCAGGTACTCTTCGTCAGTTATCATCTGATCTCGAATAATGAAGGCCTGCTTAGTCGCCTCGACTAATAGGTGAATATGTTCAACCTCGTTACTCGCTTGAGGGGATAATTGATCGTAAATAGCCAGAATCAGAAGAGAGGCAAGCCCCTGGGTGGGCGCCCCCAAGTTATAAAGCTGACCTTTTGATGTTTCGACATTTAGCGGTTGGCTCACTTTAGCGTAATGACTATGAAAATCCTCTAGCGTAAGCGGGCTGCCCAGATGTTGCAGCTCCTGTGCCATCTGACTTGCCAGCTCACCACGATAAAAGTCTTCTAACCCTGCTTCACACAGGCGCTCTAGAGTCGAAGCGAGTGCAGGGTTATAGATAACATCACCCTTAGCTAAGACTTGTTGATGATTAAGATATAAGTTCGAAAAATCTGTAAGGTGCTTAAGGCGCTGGTACGTTTTTTCACTCGCATTGACTAGGCTTTGTGTCACCTCTACCCCTTCTCGTGCAGCTTGGATTGCTGGAGCCAGGAGTTCGCTTAGCGACATGCCTTCACTATTCACCTCTAACGCCTTCTGCCAGCCAGAAATCGTACCCGCCATGGTAATCGAGGCCTCACCTCCACTTTCTGGTAATTCGCTGCCCATTGCTCGATATTTATCAACATCGAGAGATGCTGCAGAACGACCACAAGCATCAATAGCAATTGGATTTTCTCCTTCACGACAAATCAACCAAAACCCGTCACCACCTATGCTATTCATATGTGGATATTGCACAGCGACCATCGCGGCAGCAGCAACCATGGCTTCACTGGCTGTCCCGCCATTGTCTAGGATCTGCTGGCCCACCTGTGCCGCTTTAAAATGAGGCGCTGTAAAAGACGTTTGAAAGGTCATTCCCTTTCTCCTTTAGTCAACATTTTGGCTGTTTGGATAACGGACATTTCACTATCCTTAACACCTAAAAGAGAAACACCACACGGCCCGATTTTTAAGCCACTTAGCGGAATATGCAGTTGGGGTGTGCCGCTCAGCCCTGCGATACTGGTGAGTCCCATAAGGTCTGAGCGATATCGATCTAACTCTTCATCTGGCATATTGAGTTTTAGTGGTGCTCCAGGTGTGGTGGGAAGCAATAGCATCGCATCAGCTTTCATCAACTCTTCTTCTAACCAATCAGCAAACACATTTTGTCTCTGTTTTGCCTGTAGATAGTCATGAGACGATAGCGTACGTGACCACTCCACTCGCTTCTGAATTGGTGTATCAAGGGTATGCTGCCATTGTTCTAGCCAATCATTGTGCTCATCTATGATTTCATACCCCTGGATCTGCCTGAACAAAAGACTTAACTCTTCTAAGCTGTAACGCCCTTTACCTAAAAGGTCTGATTTAATCAGCGATATGCCAGAGCGCTCTATCAGACGCATTATTGTGGCGAGTCGTTCGTCCCCCATAAGGGCAGATAAGGTGTTATCTAGCAGAAGTGTTTTTGATGGGTTGCCGTTTTGTTCTACTCCACAAAGTGCCTGGTAAACCCGCTCGATAATTGAGAGATCTTGACTAAAAATACCTGCGGTATCGAAGCTCTTCGCTAACGAAAAGCAGTGTTCCAAAGATAGCTTTCCCCATGTAGGGCGCAAACCAAAGAGACCACAATAACTCGCAGGAACTCGCACTGAACCGCCCGTATCGGTACCCAAAGAGAAACTCACATCGCCTCGGGCTACCGCCACTGCACTGCCGCTTGACGAGCCTCCTGGCAGGCAATCTTGTGCGATAGGGTTGAGTGGCGTGCCATAGTGAATGTTTACACCATTTAGACTGTACGCCAGTTCATCGGTTTGGACTCGTCCTAAGCACTTTGCTCCCTGAGAAAGTAACTTGAGAACTAGTTGAGAAGTTTTGCTTGCTGGTTCATGGGTGTTTAGCCAGGCTGGATTACCTGCTCCTGTGACATACCCTTCGATATCAAAAAGGTCTTTAAACACAAAGCTCAAACCATCCAACACTCCATGCTCAAGCGCCGGTAATAACTTTGGACCCTGAGCGCAATATACGCTTTGATCGCTGTACTTTACTGTCATTTATCCCGTCCAACTTTCACTTTTTTTATTCTAATTCGTTCAAAATGCTGTACGTTTTTGAAATTGAGTCACTGACTTCTTGAGACAGATGCCCCAACTCGTCATATACGGCATTACTTAAGTAAGAAACCAGTGCCATTGGCGCAGCATAACTATCAAGAGGACGATCATTTCCCATTGGACAAACCAAGGTACACGCAACCTGTGACTGATATTTAATGCCCGTCTGATCCGTAATCAAAAGCGTTTGCTCACGAGGCAAACGTTCAACCAACTCGGAGAAGCCCTTTATCCGGCGTCGTATTCCAACGAGAACCACATACTCATCCTTGCCAATCTGGGCAATATCTTCACCGATGGTCTGCCCCGGAATTGGCAGCAACTCCACCTGTGGTCGACACTGAAGCAACTGTTGACGAAAGTGCATTGCCACTGGGTAGCTGTTTCGGTACCCGATAACTTTGACTTTAGGCGCCCTCGCTAAACACTCAATAACGGAGCTTAGCTCCATGCTTTCCAATTGATTCCAAAGCGTACCTAGAGCCGCGACTTCTGCATTAAAACCCGACGTCGACGGGCCGAGAGGCATCGTCATTGGCGTGCCTTTGTCGCGCTCATCCAATAGCTCACTGCGTAGGCTTCCATGATCCTCATAACCCAATTTTCGAATGAAACGACTGACACTCGCTTTGGAGACCGAACACTCTTGAGCCACCTCATTGGTCGACAGTATTAGGATTTTTTCAGGGTTCACCATCAAGTAATCAGCAATACGGCGATTATTGTTCGTAAGCTCGCTGTAGTGTTCAGCGATCCGCTCTAACATCGGGTTGGTCATATATCTTCCGTTCCTTGAATTCTGTTCAATGTTCTCAATCAACGAACCGCTGAAAGGAATGATTGCAGTTCAGGTGTCTGCGGGTTGGCAAAAACAGCATTACTCTCACCGCTTTCCCATACTTTGCCTTCATTCATAAACACCACGGTATCACCGACATCTCGCGCAAAATTCATTTCATGAGTCACGAGAATCAATGTCATTCCTTCTGCTTTGAGTTGCTCTAATACTTCGAGAACGTCACCAACTAACTCTGGGTCGAGTGCTGAAGTAATCTCGTCACACAACAGAACTTTTGGAGACATAGCCAACGAGCGAGCAATGGCCACGCGCTGTTGCTGGCCACCTGATAAGTTGCTTGGGTATGCATCAAACTTGTCTGATAGGCCAACCTTGTCCAACAAATCTTGCGCGAGAACTTTCGCTTCTTCACGGCTCTTGTTTAGGACTAGCATGGGTGCCAACATGATGTTTTCACCCGCAGTCTTGTGTGGAAACAAGTTAAAGCTTTGAAAAACCATGCCAACACTGCGACTGAGAATACGCAGTTTATAATCATCATTTTCGACCGCCTGGCGATCTACGACAATTGCGCCCTCTTCATAGGTTTCAAGGCCATTTAAACAGCGCAATAATGTACTTTTTCCCGAGCCACTGCGCCCGATAATCGATACGACTTCTCCCGCTTTGATCTTTAGGTCGACGCCCTTTAAAACATGGTTTTCGCCATAATATTTATGGACTTTATCAATACTAACCAGTGACATGATTTTTACTCTCCAAGTAACGAGCGTACGCTGATAGTGGGAAACAGATTAAAAAATAGAGAACAGCAACAAAGGCAAATACTTTGAACGGTTGAAACGTTGCATTGTTGAGCATGGTTCCGGCCTTCGTCAGCTCTACAAAGCCAATAATTGAGGCCAATGCTGTCCCCTTCACTATTTGCACAGAAAAACCGACGGTAGGGGCAATGCAAATCTTAAACGCCTGCGGTGCTATCACGTGCTTCATTGTGTCAAAGTAGGTCAAGCCCAGAGACTTAGATGCCTCCCACTGACCTTTGGGCAATGCTTCGATACAGCCACGCCAGATATCATGAAAAAATGCGCTACTAAATAGTGTTAGTGACAAGATTGCCGCCGTCCATGGGCTTATTTCGATACCTAGCAGTGATATACCAAAGAAGGTTAGAAACAGCTGCATAAGTAACGGTGTACCTTGGAATATCTCTACATAAACTTTGATTATTCCCCTAAATAGTGGGCTCTTAGTACTATGCAGAAAAGTGAGAATCGCCCCTAGCGCTCCACCAAACACAAATGCTAGAAGAGAAAGTAATACTGTCCATCTGGCAGCCAATAATAAGTTTCGGAAAATATCCCAGTCAGAAAACTCAACCATATTCTACGCCTCTAAATTGATGGATTTTTAAAGCTAACTTGCTTGATTTTTGCGAACATAAAGCGCATCAAAATCGCGAGTAGAAGGTAAATCGCCGCGGTCAACATGTAAGCCTCAAAACTCAAGAAACTGCGTGACTGGGCAAAGTTAGCTGCAAATGTTAGCTCTTCGAGTGATATCTGAGACACAACAGCGGAGCCAAGCATGACAATAATGCATTGACTCACAATAGCCGGATACACTCGCTGATAAGCCGGCGACAACACGATATGAATCAGGGTCTGTACTTTGGTCAACCCCAGTGCTTTACCTGCTTCCCACTGTCCCTTTGGCGTAGCCTCGATGCCAGCACGAATGATCTCCGCACTGTACGCACCCAAATTCATTACCATGGCTAAAACACCCGCCTCCCACGCACTCAGTCGTAGTCCGAGCGCAGGCAAGCCAAAAAAGATGAAGAAAAGCTGCACAATAAAAGGAGTGTTGCGAATCAATTCGATATAGCTTGCACAAACTATTCGTAACCCTTTAAGACGACTTGTGCGCCCCGCGGCACAAATGGTGCCCAATACGAGACCAGAAAATGTTGATAACAAAGTAAGTTGAATAGTGGTCCATACACCTGCCGCAAACTGCGGCAGGTAAGGAGCAAGTCCAGCAAAGTCTAATGAATACGTCATGAGGCAATCCTAGTTATGCGCCTAAGTCTGCTGGATATGACGCCTTAAGCCATTTCTGGGAAATAGACTCTAGCGTGCCTTCTTCTGTTGCTTTAGTGATCAGCTCGTTAATTTTGTTCTGCAGAACCACATCACCTTTCATAAGACCAATATAACAAGGCGAGTTTTTCAGCATGAACTTAACCTGAGGCGCTTTACTTGGGTGACGGTTAGCGATTTCAGTGACCACCAAGTTACCCGTTGCAATCAAGCTCACCTGACCAGATAGGTAAGCTGATAGCGTTGCATTGTTATCTTCGTAGCGCTTAAGCACAGTGTCTGCCGATACCAATTTGCTCAATTCAATATCCTCAACTGAGCCGCGAGTTACGCCAACCACCTTGCCTTTTAGATCTTCAGCTGAGGAAACCGCTTCTCCATCAGTACCAAAGACGCCCAAGAAAAATGGTGCATAAGCATGAGTAAAATCGATGGCTCTCTTACGCTCTTCATTTTTACCAAGGCTAGAGATGATGAGATCTACTTTACGTGTTTGTAGGTAAGGAATTCGGTTCGCGCTTGTTACTGGTACCAACTCTAATTTGACACCGAGCTCTTTTGCCAAAAACTCTGCCATATCAATGTCATAGCCTTGAGGCTTCAGATCCAAACCAACGGAACCAAAAGGGGGGAAATCTTGGGGAACAGCAACTTTCAAAACGCCCTGTTGTTGAATGACATCTAACTGGGATGCCTTCGCAACCAACGACACCATTGATAATGAAGCGGTCAGCAATAACGTAAATACTACCTTTAAAGTTTTCATAGAATTATTCCTTTATTCTGAAACGATTGAAACAACTAACGTACAATTTGCAACGAATGTGCCAAATGAAAGAAATGAAGATAAATCCATAAAAAACAGCCATTTAATTATATAAGCCAATAGAATGGATAGTTAAAAATATGCATTAATTGTCTTATCGTGGTGCATCTTCCCCAAATAGGGTCAGATAGCCTATGAAACATGGCGCTTTGCAGTTGGGGGTTAATAAAGGCAGGGTTGTTTAATGATCTGGCGATCATGCGTTCACGAATGTAAAGCATTGAGCCGATGGTAGGAGTCGAGTCTGACGACTAAGCAAGAAAGCCCGCTTTTATTGCGGGCTGTCTTGTATCTGAGCTACAGATTTTTAACCCAACAGGGTTATTAGCGCCGACGGTTATTGTATAAATTTCAATCGCTGGTTATTACCACCATCACATGACCATTGCTGCACTGTCCCGCCGTTGCTTCCCTGATTGTCAGCAAGCTCTAAACACTTACCTGTTGCCTTGCTTCGAATCTCAAACGTCTGGCTGCCTTTATCAAATAGCGTCCAACGTTGATTCTCTTCAGCTGAATTACACACATATTGCTGAATGATGGCACCGTCCTGCCATTGATTGCTACCGGGCTTGAGCTCTAAGCACAGTTGACTACGTTTGGATTTAATTAAATACTCTCCCGTCGCGACTTCTTCAAACCCAAATCGTTGGTTCGGGTTGCCCGTATTACACACCCATTGCTGATAAGTACTGCCGTTCCAAGTTGCTCCATCTTTGACATCCAAACACAAGTCACTATGCACAAATTGTGTGTTTGTATACCCTGACGGTACGGTCACATTACCATTGTCATCTCCACCGACTGGCTTATAAACACGTATCCAATCCACATACATTTTGTTCTTACTATCATCTGCTAGGTCTTCATCTTTGGCGATTATTCCAGCCTCAGAACGCCACGAATGGTCTTCAGTATCAAGAATAATGAACATCTCTTGATCCATGTTGTAGGTTGATTTATCTAGGATGGCTCCCGTGTAATCTTTATCTTTCATTACGACGTCTTCCCAAGAACCTTTCGGTGTCTCTATGCCATTGATATAAAAAGTCACTTCAGTTGGGCTTTTCCAATACACCGCAAAGCGATGGAACCCATCACGCCAATAAGTACCCCATTGCGGCTCATTGTGGGTCTGATCGTTGAAATCGCTACGAATTGAGTTGTCTTCATTGCGGAAAAATACATGGAAGTTTGTTGACATATTTTTGGCAAACCATTCGTCTTCAGCGCCACCATACACTTCCAATACATCGATTTCTCGTTGATCATTTTCACTAAGAAGCCAAAAATTTGATGATAGCTCTAAGCCACTCACCTTTATATTGGCCTCCAGAAAAATAGGATATTTCACTTTTGTCTTAGACGTCACAACGCCCGCATTCACCATCTCTGTTCCCTGACGACGGGAGGCACTGATTATCAAGTTGCCATCATCTACCCATGACTCATCACTTTGCCAATAGGTTAAACCAGGTCCTGTCCAACCGTGAAAGTAGGTATCATTCCACTTACTACGGAAAGAGTCGCCCTTACCCGTATAATTAAACGAATCAGAGTATGCCTCTTGTAACTCCCAGCTCTGCCCATCTTCTAACGGTGCTGGAATGGGGATTTCTCGCCAGTCTTCAGCCATTAACGTCGTGCTAGTTAAAAATATTGGTAGCAATGTCAGAGTTTTAATTATGGATTTCATTCTCATTCCTTTGTTTGTTTATGAAGAGTAAGTTTCTACTCGCGAACAAAGATAGATCAAACATTGACCAATTAACCAGTTTTAATTTACCAAAATGAGACCTTTGGTTAACAAATAATTGACTATTCAATACCACTAAACGTGTAGTAAGGGTGATCTCAAGCTACTGAAAATAAGAGAGGCCTGCTCACCTAATCCAATAAAGATTTTCTTGTTCTTTGACTTTCCCATGTCACGGTAAAAGACACACAGTGGCAAACTTGCAACCCCCTCAGTCTATGTAAGACTTATAGATACAGCGATAACGGAGGTATATGATGTTCTATGTTAATCGCATTGCAGTTGCTCTCTTCTTAGCCCTGTTTCTTTCAGGGTGTAATATCTCCATCGTGAGTGGAGGCTCTCGCTGCACCACCGTTGATAATCGTGATATTGATGGCTCGTTTGGCACGCGAGATGTGTATCGAATCGACACTGGCAGAGAAACCCGAATTGGATACAGCCAATTTGGACGTCAGGTTTTACACAGTGAATGCGCCCCCGCTAAAACCACATACCGAACAACTGAGACACTGTATGAGTGGTTTGAGTTTGGTCAGCCTGTAGAGGAAGACGGTATTCTTTCGCTCAGATTTTACACCGCGAACAATAGAACTAACTTGCATGCAACGCGCAAAATTCGCCCCGGCATCGCGACAGAAGAGTTTTCTGACAAGTCACTGAGCAGTTCCAGTACGCCTACAATGAGGAAAGCTGTGTTTTCAGGTGAGTTTCCCTTCGACCGCATAGAAGTCGTCGACAACTTCGATTTCGACAATATTAAGCAGGCAAGTGCCACTATTGGAACCACCAGCAAAACCAAACGCTGGAACGACAATACACAGCAGTACGACTGCGTCTACACTTCGCCAACATCTAATCGTGTTGACAATGGATGTGAGAACGAATCCGCGCTAGATAATCAATTTTTGGGTCAAGAAGCTCCGTTAGTTCAATACTTTAATGCCCTATCGGGTTCATTTCGTTACAACACTAACGAAAGTACTTATCAACGCCAACTCAACCTTTACTAGCCAATAAAAAAACGCCGACGATGAATCACCGTCGGCGCCTGCCATTGCCAATAAGCTCAAAGTGCTTTATACCAGCTCTAACTCTCTCAATTTATTAAAGATGTCACCACCAACGAAATTAGCTTGTCCCTCCAAAGCGCGCTCAATACGAATGACCTCATTCCACTTCACCATTCGCTCACTGCGGGTAAAAGAACCGACTTTCAGTTGGCCTGAGTTGGTTGCCACCGCTAGGTGACTAATAAATGCATCTTCGGTTTCCCCTGAGCGAGCTGAGACTACAGGCAACCAACCTGCCTCTTGCGTCATCGCTATGGCTTGCAGAGTTTCTGATACCGTACCAACTTGATTCAATTTGATGAGAACACTGTTTGCGAGTTTCTGTTCAATACCCAGCTCGATCCGCGTTAGATTGGTGGTAAACAAGTCATCACCAATCACTTGAATTCGATCTCCCACAGCGTGAGTAAAGGCTTTCCAAGCCGCGAAGTCCGTGTCGGCGAATGGGTCCTCAATTGACAAGACTGGATAGCGCTCACACCAATCCAACATCAAAGCCAAAAACTCTTCTGACGTATAGCTTTTGCCATCCAAAGGTAAGTGGTAGCGACCATTGGCGTATAGATCGCTCGCTGCAATATCCAAGGATATAGAGACTTCAATGCCCGGCTGATAACCGGCCATAGCAATGGCTTCAACGACAAACTCAAAGATGGCTTCGTGGCTATCAAAAGTTGGCCAGAAACCACCTTCATCTGCTGCACCTGCTAATAACCCACGCTCTTTCAACATCATTTCGGCGGTTCGATAGATGTTGTAAGTGACCTCTAGCGTTTCGTTGTAGGTTTTTGCACCATTCACTATTAGTAAGAAGTCTTGGATATCTGTGCGCCACTGCGCATGAGCCCCCCCTCCCACTAATTGGATTTCCGGTAGTGGGAGCAAATTGGCAGAGCAGTTTGGCGACAGTGTTTTAAATAGCGGTAGTCCGTGATTTTTGGCATTGGCATCAGCTATCGCTAATGAAACGCCTAATATCGCATTAGCACCTAAGCGAGACTTGTTCGCTGTCCCGTCAATCTCGCACATAAGCTTATCTAACTCAGATTGCTGATTAACGCTTTTGCCTTTTAGCGCTGGTGCGAGTTCAGTTTTTATATTGGTGATTGCTTGGTATACCGATTTTCCTAAAAAACGGGCTTTATCACCATCACGTAACTCTAACGCTTCAAATTGTCCAGTCGATGCACCGGAAGGGACTAAGCCGATACCCTGTACACCATTTTCTAATATCACCACAGCCTCAACGGTGGGCTGACCTCGAGAGTCAAAAATCTGATAAGCATCAACAGATAAAATCTTCATTATTTATTGCTCCTTAATCCTAGCTCTTCTGTTAAATGGTGAACTGTCGTAAATGTCTGTTTAAGTAGGGCTTTGAGGCTGGACCTCATTGTGGTTTTTTCCTGCTCTGATAGATATTCGACAGGTGATTTACCATCGATGCGTGCAAGCATCATCGCAGCAACTAACTTTGCGACTTTCGCTTCATTTACCTCAAGATAGAGCCCTTCTCCCACAGCACTTTTGTAGGCTGCTAGAAATTCATCGGCAGCATTGACGTAATGAGGATCATTGAAGTGCATCGCTTTCAGCATCAAATGATGCAACATAAACGCGACGTCGAACGCTGGGTCACCATACCAAGCAACCTCACAATCGACGATTTTCACTTCATCGTCTGATACCAGAATATTCTTCGGACTGAAATCACCATGGACTAAGCATTTTTTCGTGGTGCTCACTGATAAACAAAGAGACTTTAGCTGTGTGTTAAGGTCATGGTGCTCTTCAAGCATGGATTCAAAGTAAGGCTCTAACCTCAACTGATAAAAATTGTTATCAGAATCAAATTGAGCCTCTGCATCGGGATCTTGCCAGCTCGATTTATGAATATTGCCCAGTGCTTGGCCGATATGGTTTGCTATCGTTGCGCTCACTTCCCCTTTCATCAACGCTTTCTTCCAATCTTTAAAACGCTCTGGAAAATACTCCATCGTAAACAGACGCTCTTTTTCAAAAGAGTGCAGTATTTTTGGAACGTACTGAGGAAAGCGCTCACCAACGTATTTCAAATAGCGTTGCTCATACAGATTACGACTGGTATCTGCGAACCACTCTTTTTCTACTTTGAGCTTCTCTAATGCCCGTTTAACCACTAAACGGCTATTATCATCTTCGACTAAATAGATCTCACAGCTCACTCCGCCTGTTAGCGGAGTGGCTGTCGCATGATCTTTACAGACGACATTGTGCTTTTTCAATATGTCTAAAATCATGCATAACCTCTATCGGATTGCCGCCACAGACTGGTGTCTGAGATAACCTTCGAATGTGGCGCGACTGTTGACACCACCACCGCAACCACTTTGATTACAAGCACCATAATGAAGCCCATACTCAAAGACATTGTGAGCGTTGATCCAACTATTACCTGACACCAAGCGCGCAGCGATATCTTTTGCTTTAACCATATCTTGAGTCCACACGCTATTGGCAAGACCGTAAGGGTTACGATTTGCACGCTCAACGACTTCATCTTCATCAGTAAATTTGAGTAAGAAGGCCACTGGACCAAAAATTTCTTCTTGTGCCCACGGGTTATCATCTTTGCCAGCCAGCAATGTAGGCTGAACAAAGTAACCTTTTAGTCGCTCATCATCAGTGACCCTGTCACCACCTGTAACAATCTCGGCTCCGGCAGCTTGCGCTTCAGCAATACATTGCAATACTTTGCTCATCTGTCTGTGAGTGCACATCGGTCCCATAACCGATTCCGAATCCAAGCCATTACCGATAGGAATTGCTTCGAACGCTTGTTTCGCTTTAGCGACAAACTCATCGTATATCGAATCGTGTACGTACCATCGAGAAGCGGTACAACATACTTGCCCAGCATTGAGAGTTAGCGCACCAGTCAGCCCTTCGACTGCGGCATCAACATCGGCGTCGCGGCACACAACAGCAGCACCTTTACCACCAAGCTCTAGTTTCGCCGGAACCAAGTTTCTTCCACACACTTCACCAATGTGCTTACCCACCTCTGTCGATCCTGTAAACGACATAAGCTTGATTTTTGGATGATTGATTAACGCTTCACCTGCAACTCTTCCTTGTCCAGTGACCACATTGACGACGCCTCTTGGAAATCCAGCCTCTTCGCAGAGTTTCGCTAGATACAGGGTGGATAACGGTGTCTCTGAGGCCGGCTTGATGACGACAGTATTTCCCGCAGCCAACGCTGGTGCGATGCCCCAAGCACAGAGCGTCAAAGGGAAATTCCATGGAAAAACAAAAGCCGCCACACCATAAGGTCGCTTTATTGTCTGGCTATCGGTCACTTCTAAACCCAGCTCAATCTCATACTCTGTTTCTTGCGCGACCTGTGCAAAATACTCAAAGCATTGAGCAGCAAAAGGCACGTCGAACCCCATCGCCGCAGCAACAGGCTTACCCACATCAACGCACTCTAAATCGGCGAGCACTTGAGCATCTCTCTGAATAAGCTCCGCGAGCTTGGTTAATTTGTCAGCCCTTTTCGCAGGGCTTAATGCTGCCCATGGTGCAAACGCACTCTCTGCCACCATCACTGCACTATCTACATCTTGTGCGTCTGCCAAACAGACTTGGGCAATCTGCGAACCCGTTGCCGGGTTTTCCACGCTTAATGTGTGTTTCGTGCTTTTCCATTCTCCGTTGACAAACATTGGAAGTGGTTTGGTTTCTAAAAAAGATAAAGTTTTAGGGTGTAACGTCTGGATTGTCATAACAAACACTCCTTGTGTTATTGGATTGATCATGAGGACTTGCTGTCACAATTGAAACGTAAGGACTACCACTTCAATGTGCGCTTTCACCTATAAAACCAGCTCGGTTTCAGGTAGTGATTTCACCACCGTAAAAGGCAGTTTTATTGTCAAAGAAAGGCAGCCGACAGCTTAGCAGGAAGGCGTTGCACCGCCGGCTTGCCTAAAATAGTTCACCTACTGAGCAATCCCCAAAGGCGAGAAAATGACATAAAGTGCAATAACACCAATGCAGATCACACCAGAGAACCTTTTAGCGTGTTTCCAAGGCGTCAATTCAACTTCATCTTTTGCTTCTGGTTCATACACCTCTTTTTGTGGGAAGAAGTGTCCGATCACCAGCATCAAAGCCGCTGTTGCGAGGAATAATATGCCTGTTAGGTGTAGGAAATGAATGTCAGGTTTAAACACAAAACTTGTCAGTGCATAAGCTAGCATAAACACTACAATACCGATGTTTGCTGCCATCGCCGGGACACGCTTTGTCACCAAGCCCACCACAATGATGGTGAACATCGGCGCCATATAGAAACTATTGATGGTTTGGAAATACTGGTAGAAACCCTCGGGGGCATAAAAGATAAATGGCGCAACCAAGATCGCAAACAATCCCACGACCGCACCGAACATCTTACCGGTTCTAACAAGATCACGGTCGTTTGCATTCTTGTTAATCAGTGGCTTATACACGTTCAAGGTAAACAAGGTAGAAGTACTGTGTAATACACTGTTAAATGAGCTCAGAATTGCACCAAACAAAACTGCAGCAAAGAAACCAATCAAAGGCGTCGGCAACACCTCACGGACCAACATTGGGTAAGCAACTTCACCGTTAGGTAGATCAGGACCAAACATCGCATACGCGATAATACCTGGGATCAGTAAGAAGAATGGACCCAGTAGCTTCAACATACCTGCCCACAGTACCCCTTTTTGTCCTTCTGCGAGGTTTTGTGCGCCTAATGCTCGTTGAATAATCGACTGGTTTGTTCCCCAATAGAAGAGATTGAGAATCAACATACCGGTGAAAAAGGTTGAGAAAGGAACCGGATCGTCTTTACCACCGATCGCATTGAGCTTTTCGGGATGTTCGGTCATGAGGTGCTGGAAGCCGGCTACAACACTGCCTTCTCCCAACGCTGACAAGCCAAATAGCGGAATAAGGACCACACCACCTACAAGCAAACCAACACCGTTAAATGTATCGGAATAGGCGATCGCTTTAAGACCACCAAAAACGGCGTAACACGCCCCTACCAGACCAATAGAAACCACCATTATCCAAATACTGCCCCAGTAAGAGACTTGGAAAATGCCAGAAATATCAAAGATTCCCCCAAGGGCCACCGAACCTGTATATAGAATTGGGGGTAAGAGGTTCAACACATAACCGAAGAGAAATAGGAAGGTACAAAAGTACATCGTGCTTTTGCCGAAACGGCCTTCAATAAATTCGGGAATGGTCGTCACACCGCCACTGAGATATTTGGGTAACAAATAAAGAGCCACCACGACCAGGGTTAACGCTGCACACACTTCCCATGCCATCGGCGTCATATTAGCTGTGTAGCCCTGTGCATTGAGACCAACCAACTGCTCGGTAGAAAGGTTAGTTAGCATCAATGAGGACGCAATAAGTACACCAGTTAACCCTCTGCCCGCCAGAAAATAGGAGGTAGCGGACTCTTGTTCACGCTTTTTACTTCGAACTTTATACCACGACCCGAGCGCTACCGCCCCTGTCACTAAAGCAAATGAGATTGGAATAATCATAGTAATTCCTTTGTTTTCACGTTATTGGATTCCATTGCGCTTCTTTTGAGCACTAATGGTTGAAAATCATCTCTTCACTGTTGTTGTCTTTTAGCGCCGCCTTAAGCGGCGCTTTCTTTGTTATCGTTTTGGTTTATTGCTTTTAGATTGTTCGCCTTGTAACACTATTATTTCTCGATACTCTGCCGACGTTTCAAATAACTGTGTCATGACACTTTTTAGCAGTATCCACTTGTTCAAAGTGAGTAATTGCGCCGCTGCTTCCATACTGTTGCATAACCGCAGCCCCTGCTCTGTTAGCGACGTTAACCGCCTCAAAAATGCTATAGCCACGTGCTATTGCAGCTAGGAACCCACTAACAAAGCCATCTCCTGCACCGGTAGTGTCAATGATTTTTCTCATCGGTTCACCATGAACCCAATAGCTTCGTTCCCCTTCACAAACATAGGCCCCTTCAACGCCCGCGTTAATCACGACAACCTCAACGCCTTTTCTAATAAAAAAGGCTGCACAGTCTTCAATCGAGATTTTCTGCGCGATTTGCTGCGCTTCCTTGAGAGTGGGCAAAAAGTAAGTAAGCGAAGGTAAAAGAGACTCTATTTTCTCTAGCCACCGGCCTTGGACATCCCATCCAACATCGAGTGAGGTCATTTTCCCTTGCCGCTTCGCGGTATAAAACAACTCGGTTAACCCACTGTTTTCTAATCCAGGTAACAGGTAAAAACCACTGGTATGGAGGATATCCTTCGCCAGAACATCGCCAATTTTAATGTCATCCATTGTCAGTGCATCCACTGCTCCACCTTGATAAAGAAAAACACGCTCGCCATCATGTTGAACTAAACCTATCGCAACCGCCGTTGCGTGTTTCTTTGAAATAGAGAGTGTTTTGGTCCCAATTCCACGCACGCGATATACCTTCAATAGGTGACGGCCAAACAAGTCATCTCCAAGCTTTGAATAAAGACTGACATCCACTCCCATCGCAGCCAAATTTAACGCGACATTTGCCGCATCGCCTCCTGGCTTAACATTGACGTGATCAACCAAGGTTACGTCGTCACAAAACTCGAAGGATTCTAGTGGGCCAACGATCAAGTCAGCCACCGCCATCCCGACACAAGCCACTGTTTTCATGATTTCCCCCTGTCACCGACATTACCGTCAACAATTAGGTTTCACTTGCTAAGCCCCAGTTAAATGGATTTTGATTACCATGGTTTCAAAATCTATACGCGTTTTCTTTCGAGGATTCTTAGCCAGTATGAGTGGAGTATTATAATCAGTCGTGATATTTCAGAATTGATTACCTGTGAGCCACCATTCCAGTCACTGTGATTATCATAGAGTGATATAAACAAACGATCTGCGCAGAAATTTGCGCAAAATGATCAATAATTAGCATTAAACAAAACCGTGAAACCGATCACTTACCCTATTGATCTATAGTCTTTATTCTATACCTATCTATATGACGACACTGAGGGTACCTTCTTTGAAAGCAATGGCTGAAACCATAACAAGAAGAGATCGCTCGTTCACTGCATACCAATTTGAATCTGCAGAATTCGAACACCCTTATCACTTTCACCATGAAACTGAACTGGTATTTATCACTAAGGGGCATGGAGAGGTACTGGTTGGCAGTAGCACCGCAAGTTTCAAAGAAGGTGATCTCTTTTTAATTGGCGCCGATATTCCTCACCGTTTCACCTCTCACGCGACTGACTCAAAGAAACCTCTCTGCTCTTATGTGCTTCAATTTACACCCGACTGTTTTGGTAGCCTATTTTCTGATACGCCTGAGTTATCGCGTATTGCACAGATGATCTCAGACTCGCGGCATGGGTTGGTCATACGTTCGGCTCCGAGTTATCTATTTGACAATGTCTCATCACTGATAGGCAGCAATGGCGTCAGTTCGGTCATTCAGTTCCTCTCTTTGCTCTCCGATATCAGTCGACATGGACAGTGCGAGTATCTAGCGAACCATGTTGATGCCCAACTCGAAGTGCAACCTAGCACGAAAATATCTGCATCGATTGACTGGATGCATCACAACTATCATCGAGAGTTTGACTTAGAAGTCCTGGCGAACCGGACCAGCATGAACAAAAATGCGTTCTGCCGAGCCTTTAAACAACAAACAGGGCAATCCCCCATGAGCTATATTACGCAGATTCGTGCCGAGGCCGCCGCAACCCTATTAATCGAAACAAAACTTGGCGTCGCTGATATTGGATTTCGCGTTGGTTTTCCAACCGTTTCGAGCTTCAATCGTAACTTCAAACAGTTACACGGCACTTCGCCAAGTGCTTATCGCAAAATGACCGCGATTTTTACCGACTAATTCATTGCCTATTCGTCGAAATTTTGTGCTCTACTGCAAGGTTTTTGTCTGATTTTTGTACCAAAATAATCAAACCTAATTGGTTAACCGATTTTCTGTTTTCTCTTCTCGGTTCAGCCCTTACTGTTTTCCAACAGGATTTCATTCATGTCCTCAAAATCTCAATCCCTCGAAGGGAGAATGAATATCGTCGCCCTAACTTGGCCAATATTCATTGAAACGCTGCTTAGAAGTGCGTTAGGTGTTACCGACGTTTTCATGCTCTCTGGCTATTCTGACCTTGCCGTATCGGCTGTCGGTGTCGTGTCACAGATCGTTTTCTTTCTAATTGTTATCTCTATCATGGTCAGCAGTGGTACCGGAATTCTCATTGCTCAATATAACGGGGCACAACAAACTGAACAGTCCGGCCAAGTTGGACTGGCTAGCATGATATTGGGTTTGACCGTCGGCATTATGCTCAGCTTTCTTATGTTTGTGGGCGCTGAAAGCATCGTCGATGTTTTTGGTCTTGAACCTGACGTTGCAAAAATGGGGGTGGACTACTTTGTCATTAGCGGCGTTTTTACCTTCAATTTGACGTTCAGCGTTATCTTGACCACCATATTGCGCAGTCACGGTTACTCGCGCTCCCCCATGGTCATCAACCTCATCGCTGGCATCTTGAACATTATTGGTAATTACATTGCTCTCTATCAACCCTTCGGGCTACCCGTTTACGGTATTACTGGTGTGGCAATCGCTACCGTATTCAGCCAGATTGTGACTACGATACTATTGATTTTCGTTTTAAGAAGTACTGATATTCAGTTTCCATTCAAAGCATGGCGCACGATTCCAGCATCTATCTACCGACAGATATTAAAAATTGGTGTGATGAATGGTGGTGAAATACTCTCCTACAACCTCTCTCAAATTGCATTGGTGTATATCGTTGTTCAACTAGGTACGGCCTCACTAGCCGCATACACCTATGCACAAAACATCACTAGGGTCACGTTTACTTTTGCTTTGGCGCTGGGGCAAGCAACTCAGATTCAGACAAGTTATTTCGTTGGTAAGCAGTGGTTATATGAAATATTTGCGCGAGTCCACAAATACTACTTCGTTGGAGTAGTGACTTCGATTACTGCGATCGGTATCGTTATTCTGGTCCGCGAACCGATCATTCGTCTCTTCACTCAAGACCCCCACATCGCTTCACTGCTGGCCACCTTGCTAATTGCCTCTTTACTGATTGAGTCTGGAAGGGTTGGTAACTTGATATTTATCTCAGCCTTAAAAGGTGCTGGTGACGTCAACTACACGGTCAAAATGGGTATTTTGATCATGTGGGGCGTTTCGGTAACGCTGGGCTACCTGCTTGGTTTGCACTGGGGAGTGGGTGTTCTGGGCGTATGGTTAGCCATCGCTGCCGATGAGTGGGTACGGAGTTCAATCATGTTTATTCGCTGGCGTTCCATGCATTGGAAACGCTACTCTCTCGTGTCTAGCCACTGATCTTCGGCTTATTCATCGACTTCATTATTTTTTGGGTATGTTGGTCGCTCTCGATTTAGCGGCCAATCAATACCCTTCATGCTTCAAACGATTGAAGTAATAAATACTGAACCCTACCGTCATTGTTTCTGCAAACACAAATGACCACCAAATCGCAGCGCTTCCCCAAATGCTCGGTAGAATAAATAGCGCAGTCAATACAAACACCAAGCCTCTCAGCAAAGATAGAACCGATGATTGCCTAGGCTTAGCTAACGCCTGAAAATAGGTCGAGATGATGATGTTAATCGCCATGATTGGGGCGGCGAGGAAATACCATCGGACTGCGTCACTTGATAAGTTGATTAACTGACTATCATCAACAATAAACCACTGCACCATTTGGGTTGAAAACAACAACGCCAGAGTGGCTAAAATAAGCCCAGTCAACACACCATACTTCACAGCTAAGTGAAGGCTTTGTTGGACTCTTTGACTACTCCCAGCTCCATGGTTGTAACTGATTAGGGGCTGACAAGCTTGAGAGATACCCAACAGAATAAATAGAGCAAACACACCTAAGTTCAAACTTAAACTGTACGCAATAAGATAATCTTCACCGTAATAATTGAGTAAGACGACATTGAATACAACAATCGTGATGGTCAAAGCCAACTCAATAAAGAAACTGGGAGTACCGATTTGGCACACTTTTAAACAGGTTTCTCGCGACATTCGGGCTAGACGAAGTACCAGCGTGTGACGTGCCTTGTTTGAAAAGAAGTGACTCAGTAAAATCGCGATCATGACACACTGTGACAATCCAGTGGCAAGCGCTGCCCCACCGACTCCCATATCCAACCACCAGATGAATACCGTATCAAAAATGATATTGACCAGTGCGCCAGAGACCATGGCGATCATCGCCAGTTTTGGGTTTCTATCATTTCGAATAAAACTCGACAGTACCCACACCAGGCTATAACAAGTGAGAAAAGGTAACAGATAAACCATATACTCTCGGCTTAAATCGTATATGGGTCCCTCAGCCCCCATCGTCACCAGAATAGCATCAAGAGTGAACCAGCATACTGCTGATAAAAGAGTAAATACGAAAAGAGACAGGGTCAGTGTTTGAGAAAAGATGTCTTGTCCTTTTTCGAGATTTCTTTTTCCCATCTCGATAGACATCCAAGTCGCCCCACCAATGCCAAACATCATCGCAATTGCAGTAAATACAGAAAAGTACGGAATCACCAGTGACACCGCACCTAAAGCATCAGACCCTACAAGTCGTCCAATGAACAGCGTATCGATAAATATAAATACGCACTTTATTAGCATCCCCGCTATTGCTGGAATCAGATAGCGATGAAAAGTCTGAGCGATTGGGGCTTGATTAAGGTCGTCTTTAGATGAGGGCATGATAAGAGTGAGTCGAACTTGGGGCGCGAATTATTACTAAAATCAGCGCTATTGTCGAGAATGGCAAACCCAATATCTACTGAGTTTCAACAAACTTATGTCTGATACTCACCCAAAAATCGCATACAGATTATCTTTTTGATGGCCTAGCGGTTACGAATCGAAACTCATTGAATTCTTGCCCTTGATAGATCCCGACAACCTGCACTGATGTCATTGTCATCACATTCGCAGCCGCTTTAGCTGATACCGTTAAATGCTGAAGCTCTTCAAAAACTCCAAATGAGCTTTCATTCGGCACCACGCCAGGTCCTGGTGCAATTTTTATCGCTAGTTCTTCAAACTCATATTCCGCTTCAATTTTCACCTCATACGTAAACTCTCTGTCAATGAGCTCGATAATCCTAGGTGTTGATAAACTCGTTCCTTCAGGCATTGGAATTGGTCTATTCAATATGGGGTCATGATTACCATGGAAACGGCCATCACTGCACGCAAAAGCAATACTGGTATTCAGTAAACCTAAGAGAACCGCAGTTACACCCATTTTATTTAGATACATCATAAAGATACCTCTGTTTACTGCTAGCCCAACACATCAAAATAGACAATGACAAACTTTAGTTAAAACTACGAGTCCCTAAGCACCAAAACCAGATCTCACGCACAAGACTGGTCAACCAAATAAGATCTTTATCGCACAATAAATCAACCAATATTGAGTAAAGTTTCACCAAAAGTTTAAATCCTATTGAACGGTTCGTTCTATGCCTACAACAAAATGATAAGGATTAAACATGCCCTACACGACTAAACGCTTTACTAAGCGTTTTGAACTATCTGTTGTTGCACTCGCCTTAGCGACGCTTGCTGCTTGCGGAAGCGACAACACACCAGAAACGCCTCCCCCCTCTGACGGCTCTTTTACCGTTGGTATTTTTGAACCCGTTACCATTTCAAGAGAAGTCACTGGATCTCAAGTTCAAAGGGTTGACCTAGAACTGGATATCGACAGCTCCTATGCAAATCTGTCTCTTTACATCGATGATGTCGTTGCGATTGACAACATCGATGTGCCATCATCTGGCACAAACCACATAAATGCTCTTGTAAACGTTGGGAGCAGTGGCACCAAAACGATTAAGGTTTACGCTCGAGGCAGCGAAATAACAGTCAACAAAATCGAATTTAGCGAACGACCAGATGTCTTACTCCCACAGTTTAAGGACATTGCTGAGCAATCAGGAATACGTGACCAACTGAACCTACCAAAATATGGTGGTCCAACCGTCGCTGACATTAACAACAACGGATACTACGACTTAATACTCAACAATCATAACTGGCGACCCACCAATCAGCTCTATTGGAGCAATCAAGACGGTACATTTACCCTCCATACTGGAGATTGGGATGGTTCTTTATCATGGGGCGATATGCACGGCACCGCAGCGGCTGATTATGACCGTTCCGGTGACCTAGGAATTATCGTAACTCGAGGCGGTGGCAATGGTACTGCACCTTCATTCCCAGACTTTTTTGTCAATGATGGTGACAACTTAACAGAGTCCTATCAAGAAGTTGGCATCACTGAAAGTGCTCGTGGACGTGGCGCAAGATTCATGGACATGAATGGCAATGGTTATTTGGACCTTGTTTTCATCAACGCTGAAGGTATAAACGGCGATAGTGGTGCTCAACACCTATTTTATAAAAACAACCTAGATGGGACGTTCAGTCGAATTGACGTCCCGGGTATTGAAAAAGCCAATACTGAAAGAGCCTTAGTTATTGATTTTGATGGCGATGGCATTGATGACCTGTTGTTTTTGACACCCATGACGCTATGGAAAGGCAATGGTGATTTCACATTTACCGATGTTACCGATGCTGTTCTACCAGAAAGTGTTCGTCAAACATGGCAAGTCCAAGCAGCAGCTGATGTCGATGTCACAGGTAACGGCTTACCCGATATATATTTATCAAAAGGTCTTCCCCACTACCAACTTTCCGACCGCTCTCTGGATTTTAATCCAATAAAACAGACGCTTGACCTCAATGACGACGGTAATAAAGGTAGAAAGTCAATGCAGCTTACCGTCGATAATGCGTTTACTCTAAAAGACCTTCATCTTACCTATCGTCAATATGATGGTGGCTTTCCAATCATGCTAGGGGAAAATAAAACCGCTCACGACGTTGTCAAAGTTGAAGACTATTACACGCTACCAGACGACTTAGAAATATCACCAGAAGATGCTTTAGGCTGGCCGAGTGAACGTGAAGCCAATGGTATCTATATTGGCTACGTAGGCGACGACATATGGAATGTTGAGTGGGTGAAAGACTCTGATGTATTCTGGCAAATCGCTTTTACACTCGATGATATCAAAGATGTGACCACGGCATGGGAGCCTCAAAACCGCAATCAGCAAGATGTTTTGCTTATCAACCATGAAGGCAGATTTATTGACGAAACCGCAAACTGGAATCTACCTAAAGGTGGTAATCACTGGGGTGTGACCTATGGTGACTTCAACAACAGTGGATATAACGACATATTCGTCCATCGTTACGGTTACCTTAAGGAACGCGTAACCGACTACTTACTCATCAACGATGGCAATGGACAGTTTGAAGTGACACAAATGCATGGTGCTCATGATGTCAATGACCCAGGCCATGGCGACATGGGGCAAGCATTTGCTCTCACCCGTGATGGTAAAGTCGACCTTTTAAATGGCAGCGAAGACGGCATATGGTATCTGTATAAAAACCAAACTGAAGGCGTCGGCAATCATACTCTCGTTCATGTTGGCTACAGTCCACTAGAAAATCTTGACCCGATGTCTGCTGTTGTCACGGTTAAGACGGAGCAAAGCACTCAAACTCGACGAGTTGGTTCAGCGGGAGAGAACTTTTCTCAAAGCTTACTTAATACGGTTCATTTTGGGCTAGGTAAAAGCGAAACGATTGAAGAGATATCCATCACATGGCGAAACGGTGAGGTCGTATACCTAAACGATGTGACAATCAATGAGAGAGTAACGAGTGACAACGCATCCATGCCAAAACCTGTCGATATCGAACTAGGTAGAGAAGAGCGTAAACTGCGTCCAGACACGCAATATCAAATCATGCCCACATTTGGTCCTTTAAATGCCGACAATAGTGTCACTTACACATCCAGTGATTCTAATGTGGCAACGGTATCAAGCGGCGGTTTAGTCACAGCAGTTGCTCAAGGTGAAACTATCATTGAGGTCACATCTAGTGTCGATTCCAACGTATCGGCTTCGATACTTATTCGTGTTGGCGACTTTGACCCTATCTATGTCACTGACGTTAAAATCACGACTGAAAGTAATCCTGTGTTTATTGGTCAAACTCTCCATATATCGACAGAACTCACTTCAAGCGAACCGGGAGAAACACCAGATGACACTTCATTGACCTGGGTGTCATCAGCGCCGGAAATAGCGACTGTGTCCGAGAGTGGCTCCGTCATGGGACTAAGTGAAGGCATCGCAGAGATTACGGTTGTCGCCAATGGCGCACAAATACCTGGCAACATTACCGATTCAATAGAGCTTAGTATCGAGAAATGGTATGAGTCTGATGTTACTTTTGATGACAACAGTAAGTATATGGGACCAGAGTTGTGTACGAATAAACCACTCACAGTGACAGCCAACTTCCACGCTGGTTCTGGATCTGTCGTTAATGATAACGGCTTGACATTTAGGTTAAGAGAAATGAACGCGAGTTGGGGGTTAGTCAATGATTACATCATTTCTGACCCAAGCTCTGCCCTACAACCTTATGGTGAAGCTAGTGTCGACTTTGACTTGACCAACTCATTGGTTGTACCAACTGCTGACTTACCTGAGGGACATTTCCACTTCTTGTTTGTTGAGTTTGTAAATGACAGCGGCAAATATAATGAAAGAGGTATCGGTTGGGCCCCGGGAGACATTACTATCGTCGAGTGCGACTAACCCATAGCCATCAATAAGCCAACTTTGAGGTTGGCTTTTTGGTAATTCGCGAAGTGTGAACTCTATTTAGTGAGAAAGACTCTAAAGACAACAAGATGCTTTTGAATAAAAAAACGCCCATTGCAGTCTCACTGCAGTGGGCGTTTTTACTATCAGCAACGTGAAAATCACTATCTCAGCAATTCACGCACTCTAGACCTCATATTGTGCGATCTTATCCCAATCAAACTCAACACCGATACCTGGTTCATCTGAAGCAACAGCACGGAAGTTTTCAACCACCAATGGACGCTTGGTGTATTCATCGATCGGAAAACTATGTACCTCAAGCCAGCCTGTATCAAACGCTGATACCAAACTCACGTGAAGCTCTTGCATGCCGTGTGTACATACTGGGATGTTATTTTCAGTGATTAAATGCGCCGCTTTTAACCAACCGGTAATACCACCACAGTTCGAGGCATCTGGTTGACAGTAACCAAGCTTTGCTTGGTCCATCGCGTAACCAAACTCATGGATAGTATGAAGATTTTCACCCATAGCCAACGGGATAGAAGTGTTGTCAGCAATCTCCGCGAAACCTTTATAATCATCAGGAAGAGTGGGTTCTTCAAACCAAGTAATATCATATTGCTCGACGGCTTTAGAAAGCGTGATGGCTTGCTCTACTGTCAAAGAATAATTAGCGTCGATCATGAAGGTAATGTCAGGACCAATCAGTTCACGAACCGCCTTAATACGGTCGATGTCTTCTTGCATATTTTCACGGCCGATCTTGATCTTAACGGCATTAAAACCACTTTCGAGGTAACCACGGATATTGTTCAATAGTTTCTCTAGAGGGAACTGAAGATCAATACCACCACAGTACGCTTTGCACGTGTTGTTTTTGCCACCAGCCATTTTCCATAGCGGTAACCCTTCACGCTTACCTTTCAAATCCCAAAGGGCGATATCTACCGAAGACATCGCAAAAGTTGATATACCACCACGCCCCACGTAGTGGATATGCCACTCCATAAAGTCATAAATCTCTTCAATCTGAGTCGCATCTTTTCCGATTAACGCTGGTTGAATATCGTGCTCAAGCATGGCTTTAATCGAATAACCACCTTTACCACCTGTGTAGGTATACCCCGTACCTTGAGAACCATCTTCAAGTGTCACTGTTGTTGTGATCAGTTCAAAATGGTCATGGTCACCATGTTTAGCGTCGGACAAAATTTCCTTTAACGGGATCTTAAACAGTCTTGTTTTAATGTCTTTAATTGTTGTGTTCATTGTAAATACCTATTTTATACTGCCGCGACAATCTCTCTGACCAAACGGCCAATTTCGTCCCAAGCTCCGTCGTTCACAAGTGACTTGTCAACCATCCATGTGCCGCCACATGCCAGTACGGCAGGGAGAGCTAGATAATCATGAATATTATTTTGATTGATGCCACCAGTTGGCATCACTTTGATTTGCCGATAAGGGCCAAGCAGAGACTTGAGCATGGCTAAACCACCTGATGCCTCTGCTGGGAAGAATTTCACTGTATCAACACCCAGCTCTAAAGCCTGCTCAACCAACGAAGGGCTGTTAACGCCTGGAACGATGGTTATTTTATGTTTTTGACACGCTTTTACTGTGCTCGGGTTCAAACCTGGAGAAACAATAAAGTCTGCACCTGCTTTTTTCGCTTCGATTACTTGCGATTCATTCAGCACTGTTCCTGCACCAATTAACATATCTGGATATGCATCACGTAATAAACGAATCGCTTCAACCGCTGCATCAGATCGAAATGTGATTTCCGCTACTGGTAAACCATTTTCTAACAGTGCTTTGCCCAACGGTAAAATATCGTGTGCATTGTCGATGGCAATAACAGGCACAACCTTAAGCTGCGCTAGGCGTTGATTAAGATCCATGATTTCATTTCCTTATTTCGATTCATTAATTCTTGCAAGAACTTGTTCAAAAGTCGGTAAAGGCGCTACTGCACCGTAACCTGTGATCGTGATTGAAGCCGTCGCATTGGCATAAGCTAAACACTGTTTCAGAGACTCACCTTTGACGTAATGAGTACAGAAAGATCCGGCAAAAGAATCACCTGCGGCTGTCGCGTCTACTGGCGTGACCTTGTGTGGGCGAATAAAGTGACGGCTATGTTCATCCGCTACGGTAGCACCATCACCCCCCTGCTTAAGCACAACGACTTTCGCGCCCGCTTTAAGATAGAAATCAATGATGTCATCTGCATGCTCTAGTCCTGTGACTAAACGAGCCTCATCGACGCTAGGGAAACACACATCAACCAGTGAAGCTGTCTCGTTGATAATGGCACGAGCGCGCTGTAGAGACCACAGTTTGAGACGCAAGTTAGTATCGTAAGAAACTTGTGTACCATTCTCCTTCGCAGTCTCAATCGCAGCAAAAACTGAGTCACAGCTTGAATCACTGATAGCTTGAGTAATTGCCGTCACGTGAAGCAGTTTTGCGTTCGCAATCGCTTGTGTTGGTAGGTCTTGTGGTGTGATTAAGCTCGCCGCTGAGTTCTTGCGAAGAAATGAGAAATGATGGCCTTCTTCATCATGTGTAATAAAGTAAACGCCAGTGGCTTTGTTGCCCAATGTCTTAACAGCACGACTGCTTACACCTTGCTGTTGCCATAGGTCGAGGAAACGTTTGCCGAACTCATCATCACCAAGTTGTGTCAGCATCCCTACTGAAGCACCCTGCCGTGCTGCTGCAATAGCAAAGTTTGATGCATCACCACCAAAACCACTCAAAAAGTCTGCTTCCCCTGAACCTGCCTGACCAACTTGGCTAAATTCAAACATTGGCTCACCAAAACTTAAAATTTCGCTAAAGCCAGCTTCCTGACTTTGTTCTAATTCCACACTCATTGTCACAAAACCTCGTTATTCAATCTATTTATCTTGCTGCAGTACCCGACAGCAAAGGAATACATCAAATACTAAGGTAGTCAAGATATTTGGTCAACCAATATAAACTTTGATTTACCAACCGAGATCACAGTTCTCTTTTTAGGCCTTATAAAGAGTATGGCTTTAGAAAAGTTGCGTGTATAAACAGCCATACAACGTTAAGCACATCACAAAAAACACACTAAACCACCATCTGGTTGACCAATTATCTCTCTTTGGTATATTCTTCGTGACATTGGTCACTGAAATTACCTCATTGGCGCAGTATAAATAACGCATTGGTTAATCAATTAACTCCAAAGGTTGAACATGAACGGTTTAGATATTGAGAAAGCGAGATACACAGCAAAGACTTCGTATGCTCGTGAAGAACTAGAAACAAACATTGTGCATATTGGTTTCGGTGCTTTTCACCGCGGACATCAAGCTGTTTATAACGACTTAACAAATGACATCACGGGGTCTCGATGGGGTATTTGCGAGATCAATATGTTTGGTCCTTTAGATCTGATTAATGACCTACGAGCTCAGCAAGGACTATTTACTGTCGTAGAAAAATCGGCAACCGAAACGGAAACTCGTTTGGTTCGCACGGTGACTGACTATATTCATACTCCAGATACTGGTATCAAAACGGCAATTGATAAGCTCATTGAACCACAAGTTAAAATCGTCTCTTTAACCATCACTGAAAAAGGTTACTGTGTCGACCCACAATCACGTGTTCTTGATACTTCTAACCCACTAATTGCTCACGATCTTGATAACCCGACTCAACCACAGTCAGCGATTGGCCTGATTACCGAAGCGTTGAGACAGCGTAAAGCACTTGGCTTGCCAGCATTCAGTGTGATGTCTTGTGACAACATCCCTGAAAACGGCCATCTAACTCGTGATGCTGTATTGAACTTTGCAGAGCTTTGTAGCCCAGACTTGTGTGCCTGGATCCAAGAAAATGCATCGTTCCCTAGCACCATGGTTGACCGTATCGTACCTGCAATGACAGAAGACCAGTTCGATGTCATTGAGCAAGAAACAGGTTACCGCGATCCTTGTGGCGTTGTTTGTGAAGACTTCCGTCAATGGGTAGTTGAAGACAACTTTGTTGCTGGTAGACCAGACTGGGATCAAGCTGGCGCTATGCTTGTAGACGACGTTCTACCGTATGAAGAGATGAAGCTTCGTATGCTTAATGGCAGCCACTCATTCCTTGCATACAACGGGACACTTGCTGGCTACGAGTTCATTTACCAATGTATGGAAGATGAAGAGTTACGTAAAGTCACACTCACTCTTATGAAAGAAGAGCAAGCAAAATCTCTAAGCCCAAGTTTGAGCGTTGACTTAGAGCAATATGCAGAGCTTCTTGTCGACCGCTTCAGCAATCAAAACATCAAACATAAGACCGGACAGATAGCGATGGACGGCTCGCAAAAACTGCCTCAACGCGCAGTCGACCCGTTCTTAACGCTGCACGAACGCGGGATCACAACACGCTGCCTACCGGTTCTTATCGCTGGCTGGATTCACTACGTTATCAACACAATCACCTCGGGTGAAAAGCTCGCGGATCCACTGGCAGACCAATTTACAGAGATTGTGACAGCGTCCAACAACAAACGTAGCACAGCAGAAACACTACTTAGCGTAGAGAAGGTTTTTGGTGACAACGCGGAGCAACACAAGTTGTTCAAACAACAAATACTAAGCGCCTTCGACCGAATCGAAGAGAACGGCATCAAAGCGATGTTTGCTGAGCTTAACCACTAATTTTGAAATTTAAGGCATTCACATGAAAACGCTAATTTGTAATGAGCCTCACTCTATTGAGTACATCGAGCGCGACATCCCAGAAATCAAAGACAACGAAGTTCTACTAAAAATTAATGCTGTAGGTATTTGTGGTACTGACATTCACGCATATGCAGGACGCCAGCCATTTTTCTCTTACCCTAGAGTACTTGGCCATGAGATTTGCGGTACTGCTGAAAAAGTAGGGCAAGCGTGTCAATCAGTCCAAACCGGAGAACGCTTTTCAGTCATTCCATGCATTCCTTGTGGCACTTGTGCTGCCTGTGAAGAAGGAAAAACGAACTGCTGTGAAAATGTATCACTCTATGGCGTTCACCAAGACGGTGGCTTCTCTGAATACCTCGCTGTATATGAAGAGAACCTAGTCAAACTTCCTGAAAATGTATCGGCATCAGAAGGTTCATTGGTTGAGTGCTTTGCAATCAGTGCACACGCAGTGCGCCGTGCAGAAGTTCGTACAGGCAATAATGTCCTAGTGGTAGGCTCTGGCCCTATTGGCCTTGCAGCAGCGGCCATTGCTAAAGCGGAAGGAGCAACAGTTGTAGTAGCAGACGTTGATGCGGGTCGTCGTGAACATGTTGAAACTCACTTGAATGTTCCTGCGTTAAACCCATTAGAGGACAACTACGAAGCAGCACTTAAGGATGCGTTTAACGGCCGCTTACCATGTACTGTGCTAGATGCTACAGGTAACAAAGGCTCAATGAGTCGCAGCGTAGAGCTCATCCGCCACGGCGGTAAGATCGTGTTCATCGGCCTCTATATCGGTGATTTGGTGCTAGATGATCCTACATTCCACAAAAAAGAAACCACACTACTCAGCAGCCGTAATGCAACACGCCAAGATTTTGAAAAAGTGATTGAACTGATGGCGGCAGGCAAGATTTCTCAAGACATCATGAAAAACAAAGACTACGACTTCCAAACGTTCGGTGAGCGCTACAAAGAAGACGTGGTCGAAAACCGCGATTTGGTTAAAGGCGTTATCAACTTTTAAGGGACTAAGGATTAAACTATGACGACTGTACGTGTTAATGAAGGAAAACTCCGAGAGCTTGCCCTTAATAAACTCACTCTAGCCGGGCTTGACCATGCGACTGCACAAGAAGTGACTGATGTTTTAGTGCACGCCGATAAAACGGGTGTTCACTCTCACGGTGTTATGCGTGTAGAACATTATTGCACTCGACTGGCAGCTGGTGGTTTGAACAAAGAGGCTAAATTCAGCATTGAACAAGTCTCACCATCGGTAGCTGTACTCGATTCTGATGATGGTATGGGCCATTCGGCACTCATCGCAGCAACAGAGCATGGTATTGAAATGGCTTCGGAAACGGGTCTTGGATTTGTCAGTGTGAAAAATACCTCTCACTGTGGCGCGCTATCTTACTTTATGGAGCAAGCAACGTCACAAGGTATGATTGCAATTGCCATGACGCAAACAGATACCTGTGTGGCGCCACACGGTGGTGCTGAACGTTTCTTGGGCACTAACCCAATTGCATTCGGTTTCCCAGTAGAAGGCTCTCACCCAATGATTGTCGATATGGCAACGAGTGCAACTGCTTTTGGTAAGCTGCTGCATGCTAAAGAGACCGGACAAGAAATTGGCAAAGGTCTTGCGATCGATAAAGACGGCAATGAAACCACTAACCCACATGAAGTGGAAAACCTATTGCCATTCGGGGGCCACAAAGGGTCTGGTATTGCACTGGCGATTGATGCCCTCACTGGCGTGCTGATGGGTGCAAACTTTGGTAATCACATCACTCGTATGTATGGCGAATACGACAAAATGCGTAAGCTGGCAAGCTTAGTGATCATTATTGACCCTACTCGCCTGGGCACACCTCTTTTCTCAGCAACAATGGCGGTCATGATGCACGAGCTACGCGAAGTCCGTCCTGTACCAGGAGTTGAAAGAGTGAAAGCACCAAATGATCCACAGGTGGAATACAAAGCACAGTGTGAAGAGCACGGTATTCCTGTTGCCGAAGGCGTCTATGACTACCTTATCAGCTAAGTTCACTCTTAGATTTGGGTCCTCCTCTTTAACTAACCTCTCCATTGTTAGTTAACGTTTGGCTGCTAGTCCGTCGATAGTCACGGGCTGCAGCCTTTTTTGTATCAACAGCCCTTTGCTATTGCCACTCATAACTCATTCATACAAGGCATTAGTGACTCATAAATGCGTGAAACTTCTAAGGACAACTCATGAAACGGTTATCTTTCAAAACAACAATATTTACTGTCATCCTTACCTTGCTGCTTGCGTCGATTACGGTCTCTTTTCTCAGTTCAAGATACTTTATCCAAAGCGAGTTTGTAGAGTCTGATACACGAGCGATACAAACACAGGTATCCCTCATCAGTCAGCAACTCGAAAGTCAGTTATCTGGCTATATCCAACTGGCCGACAGTATCCCCGTCAACTTGTCGAATGTAGCACAAGTTTTAGACTCATCAGGTTTCCACCGGATTACAAAGGTGCTTTATGGTTCGGTGTTCAGCCCCGACCCATCTGTTTCTTTTGTCCCCAATACCCCTCCCACCTTTTTAGAACTAAATGACAACCAAGAAACCCGCTACCGAGAAATTGCTGCTCTGGCAGAATCTAGCGAGTACATTGGTTCAATTGAGTATGTAGATGGTTTTCCAATTATCGCCCTTGCCCACCCCTCAATAGACAGCAGCGGCGGCATTGATATCTTTGAAATAAACCTTCAGCCTTCCCTCGACAGTTTATCCAAGCTCAATCGAGAAGGCAGTTTCATCGAACTATTCGATGATAAAAATCAACCTCTGTTCTCCAATAAGACCTCCTCTAACACTACCGCGACCACTCTACCCATCCAGTTCGACAATCAGCAATGGCAAATCATCGGCCACGTAGACAACGATTACATTGAACTGCATACCTCCACACTGAATCAAAAAATACTGATAACGACCTTGATTGCGGCAAGTTTGCTCGTTGTTATCGGAATGACTATCATTCACTTCGCTTACAAACCGATTGTCGAACTCCGCTCTCTGGTTGGAGAACTTGCTAACGGTAAAGGTGACTTAACACAAAGACTTACAGTAAAAAGCAAGGATGATTTAGGTCAGATAGCACAGAGCATCAATAGATTCATCGACCAACTCAACGCCATGTTACGTGAAGTACAGGGGCTTAGCACAAACTCCACCACCGAGATTAACCAACTGCATGTTCAAACTCTTTCAAATAAAGAGATGACACAAAAGCACAATCAGGAAATGGAGCGCGCGGCAACTGCGGTAACCGAGATGAGTGCAACGGCAGAACAAGTGTCACAAAGTGCCTCTCATTCTGCTCAGCTGACTCAACAAGCCATTTCACATGCAGAGCAGAGTGATAACGTCGTAAGAACCGCAGTCGCAACGGTTGATGCCCTCAATCAGGAGTTTGAAGGCATGTCGAGCTCAATTAACTCTATGGTCACCAATGTCGAAAGCATTCACTCTGTGTTGAGTGTTATTGGTGGAATTGCGGAGCAAACGAACTTGCTTGCTCTTAATGCTGCCATCGAAGCTGCTCGCGCAGGCGAACAAGGGCGCGGCTTTGCTGTCGTGGCCGACGAAGTCAGAGCTTTAGCCGCTCGCACTCAAGACAGCACAAGCCAGATCAACGAGATGCTTAACTCTCTACAACAAAGCAGTGAGACTGTTGTCAGTTCACTCAATGAAACGCAGCACCGCTGTGGAGAAACGTCCGCATCGACAACTCAGATCACGGACTCTCTAAAGCAGGTTATTAGCGCGATTAATGCAATTGGTGAAACAAGTGCCCAAATCGCCCAAGCAGCAGCTGAGCAAACTAAAGTCAGTACTGAGATAGATAGCAATATGACCTCGATGAATCAGATGGTTCACACACTGGAACTCAACACACAACAAGCCACAGACAATATGGAGCAGCTTTCTACCACGAATCAATCCTTAACGACTTTGGTCTCTCGGTTTAAGTTAAGCTAGTTCCTACATCGCATATCACTCTTTCCACGGCAGCCCATATCATGCGCTGCCGTAGTAATTTAAAAACAGCGAATCAACGATACTCATAGGCTTTGGAAGGACTGGGCAGGCTCCGCTCATGTTGTTCGTCATGCACGTGAAGCCACTTATTTCAATTGACTTCAGTGTTGTCACCCAATACTCAAAAAAAATCTCCGCCATAAAGGACGGAGATTTCATCAAAAGAAACTGCTAACTCACTAGACTAATAGTGTATGGGGTATTTTCACTATCGCTTTGTTCACTTCGCTTGGCATGTCAACTGCGCACAACGGACGATGAACTTGGTTAGGGTAAAAGACAGCAAAGTCCCCTTTACCTAAACTTACAAACTGCTCATCTTCAACATCTGTTAGAAAAGCGACATCGTTCTCCAATGCAGTCAACTCAAGACTTTCTTGAGACAGTCGATTCGAATATCCCAGCTTTTCTGCACCTGCCTTGAGGATTTGCACGTCAATATACTCTTTGTGATATTCCGCTTTTCTCGCTTCTGTTCGCTCGGTTTCAGCTGTAGCCAATACAACAAACGAACCAGGGTAAGATAGCTCGTGCTTGCCGTCTTGCTTCGTCTCATCATGAGCAATTGCCCATGCTTCTTGAATCAGTGCTTTCATCGTTGGGTGGATATAATCCACCAACTCTAACTTCTCAACATTTCCAAATAACACAACCTTTGTCCTTTCAGGTTAATGAGTCATTAAGCGGTCAATGGCTCAGACTCGTTTTCAACGTTCGCTGACTTCTTGGAACTCAAAGTCACCATTGCGATGAGTGTTGCTGCAGCAGCAAATAGGCCAAAATAGATGTAGCTCCAAGCGAAACCATGGCTGTCATACATGGTTCCCATGACAGGTGCTGCAATTGCAGTCATTATGTTGTTCACGGTTTGGAAACCAAACATGTAGGTAAACGAGTTGACCTTCTTATCAAACTGCTCAGCGATGTAGGCAAAAACAGAGACAATCAGCAGCGGGTTCACAATGCCAAACAATAATTTGGCGACAATCGCCATGTATAAATTCTTCTCTTCACCCAAGCCTGCGTAACCAATAAGCAACATAAAACTAGTGATGCCCGCAGCGGTAAGAATCAAACTGCCCTTTGCACCAATACGACGGATGATAAACGGTACACTCGCACTAAACGCAAACAGGAACACCGCAGTGAGACCATCCATGTTTGAGCTGAAGGTGATTCCCTCTTCTTGAGTCGGGAAGAAAGTAATAAAGTAACGTGTAAATTGACTCATTGACGTCCAGAACACGACTGATATCGTGGCGGCATACGTCATAAACGCCCAGAATTTAGGATTTTTAAACAGTTCAAACACATCAAGCTTAGTGATTTTTTCTGCTGACACTACCTCATTGTCGACGTTATCAAGGTGCTTCACGCGTAGCATCATTGCACACAGCAGCATCAATACCGCTGACACGCTACACGCAACAAAAATTAAGTCTGGATCGATGTTGTATAGGTAACCAGCGAGAATAGCGGATAAGCCCCATGCAGCGATACCAAAGCCGTTTACCAATCCAAAATCGTTGCTATGACAACGTGCAAAACGATCACTGTACGAAGCGATAACGCCACTTCCTGCTTGGAACAACATACCTAAATAGAGTGAACCAACAATGATACCCAACACAAACGTAGAGTCATTGGCGAGCAGCGGGCCATACACGTAGATATAGAAAGGGCCAATGAGAATACTTAGAAGAGAAATAAAGATAACAAGGTGCTTTTTCAGCCCCAGTTTATCCAACACATAACCGAAACCAGGCTTGAATAGAACGGCGATACCGGTTTGCAGACCGAACAAAACACCGATTTGAGATCCGTCGATACCCACTGTGTCGTTAAGCCAAACTGAAAAAAGTGATCCTGAACTCAGTGACCAAAAGAAATTATAGAAAAAATACATTAAGCAAACTTTGCTCATCGCAATGCGATTAGAGTCAGTTTTCATGCTTACTCACCACTTACACTTAAAAAAATAAAATTAATTGGTCGACCAAAAGCCAATATAACGTAGTGCATACTACCTTATGGTTAACCAATTTAAAGTGATTGAGGCGACAGAATTCTGAGGTTTTGTTTGTATTTATGTGAAGCAGGTATCACAAACGAACAAAAAGTAACTGGGTATTCAAAGAACGAAGTATGGGCTTTACTGATGCAAAACCCATATCAAATGATGGTTGTTGGGTTTAGATTTCTAAATCCATAGCAAAGAAGTAATCATCAAGATCAGCTTCCATATTGTCGGAGCTCGCAATCTTCAACAGCTCTTGTTTACTGTTTTCAATGTGCTCCCAAACCGCTTGCTTTGCTTCTTCTGGATTACGCTTTTGTAATGCCATGAATATCTTCTTATGATCTTCTAACCACGTCGCTTTGAGCTCTTTCTCATGCAAATACTTATCGTTCAGGGCTTTCCATAACGGATTTTGTGTACGAACACTGCGCCACATCTCACTTGCTTGATTGATTAGAACACGGTTTTGAGTCGATTCTGAAATCAAAGTATGGAACTGACGGTCGAGCTCTTCAAAACGCTCACTGTCCCCTTCCAGTTCTTTTTCTTGCTCTTGAAGAACTCGCTTCAGCTCCCTTAACTCATTGATTTTAATCTGAGTTGCAGCAAAGCCAGCGATATTACTCTCAATAATTTGACGCGCTTGAAGTAGCTCAAATGGCCCAACATCATTGTGAGGTACAATGGTGCGAGAGGTAATTTTCTCTGGTGAGTCAATGAAGTAAATCCCTGCACCTTGGCGAACTACTACCAAACCTTTGAGCTCAAGCATAATGATCGCTTCACGAATGGTAGCACGACTGGTTTCAAATCGCTCACTCAGCTCACGCTCCGACGGCAGCCTCTCCCCTGCCTTAAACACTCCGGAATAAAGAAGTTCCTCGATTTGTAGACCGATATCAAAGTAACGGCGCTTTGTCGTCTGTTTCATAGTCCTAATACCCCAACCTACTCATCTGACCTTCCGGTCTACTAGGTGCTATTGATTTATTTATAGATTTTATTGTATCAGTGTACCAATACGGAGCATAGTACGGTAGGTCGCATTTTTGATAACTATTTGTAGTACAAGAAATGCGCAGTACTAGCGCGAGACTTCCGATGTCAGGATTTAAATCCTAAAATAATCATAAAGCAGACAAATTGTGGGATTTCGATCAATAATTGGTACTACCAAAAATCAAATTGGTTAACAAATTAGACTTTTAGCCTTAAAGTAAACCAAGTTTGTTTTAACTGAGAGTAATTATAATGACACCAACCATTAATGATGTGGTGAAACACTCAAAGCATGATAGCTCCGTGGCTCTGTTTGATTTCTCCACCGAACAACTACCCAAGGCTTTTCGCTTTAATAATATTGATGCATCAATGACGTCACAGGCGAAGCTTAAAATCCAGTGTCATAGTGCAGAGAACATGTATACGTCAGTGTTTCTTGAGCCTGAGCCTGGAGAAAAATGGGACTGGAGCCAAATGCCAGAGTTTTGCTTTGCTTTTGACGCTCACAATCTACGCTCCAGGTCCACTCAGGTTTTTATCAATATTTTTGACTCTAAAGGACAAATGCATAGTCGCTGCGTCAATGTCACTGGTGACACTGATACTAGCTACCTAGTAGAGCTTAAAGGTGAGTATTTAAAAGGCAACACCAACTACTATTCAGGTTTTCGTTCCAACCCTGCTCCTTGGGATAGTCCATTTGTTTATGCCACTTGGATGTGGGGTCTAATGAACATCGACCTATCAGATATTGTGCAAGTCGAACTTAGTATTCACGGCACACTCATTGACCATGAGCTTGAACTGTCCAATTTCCGTCTCATGCTCAGCCCAGAGATAAACCCTAGCTACCTTTCCAACATTATTGACTGCTACGGTCAAAACGCAGGTTTTGAATACCCAGAGAAAGTCCACAACGATCAAGAGCTGACAGAGTTTACTGAGCGTGAACTTCAAATGCTTAAAGAAGGTGCGATGCCTGACCGCTCTCGCTTTGGCGGATATAAAGAAGGTAAACGTTACGAAGCGACTGGTTTTTATCGCACTGAGAAAATCGATGGTAAATGGTCTTTGGTTGATCCAGAGGGTTACCCATATTTCGCGACAGGAATCGATATCATACGCCTTGCGAACTCCTACACCCAAACTGGCGTAGATTACGACCATAGTAAAGTTGAACAGCGCTCCCCTGATGACTTAACACCTGAGGACTCGATTGAAAAATTCGAAGTTTCAATGGAAGCCAAGCAAACCGCATTTGTCGGTAGCGATGTTCGTCGTAACTGCTTCCAATGGTTGCCAGACTACGACGATGAGTTGGGAGAGCACTACGCCTACATGCGTGAGAATTTTGAAGGTGCCCTTGATCAAGGCGAAACTTTCAGTTTTTACGCCGCCAACTTACAACGTAAATATGGCAAGCAATACATGGATAAGTGGCGAGAAGTCACCATGGATCGCATGCTTAACTGGGGCTTCACCTCGTTAGGTAACTGGACTGCTCCTGAATTTTACTCCAATGAAAAGGTACCATTCTTCGCAAATGGGTGGATCATTGGTGAATTTAAAACAGTAAGTAGCGGTGACGACTTCTGGTCTCCTCTTCCGGACCCGTTCGATCCACTATTTAAAGAACGTGCAGAAGCTACCGTTAAGCAAGTTCGCGAAGAGATCAAAGATACGCCTTGGTGTGTGGGTATCTTTATCGACAATGAAAAGAGTTGGGGTCGTATGGGCACCATCGAAGGTCAGCACGGTATTGCAATCCATACCCTAAGCCGTGACGCGAATGAATGTCCTACAAAAGCAGAGTTTATGAACGTTCTGCGTGATAAGTATGGTGATATTGAATCACTCAACGCTCGTTGGGGTACGGAAATCGCTTCATGGGAAGCGCTAAGCCACGGTGTCAAAGGTTTAGCTAACAACGAAGCGCAGCTTGAAGACTATGGCATCCTATTGGAAGCCTACGCCTCTCAGTACTTCAAGATCGTTCGTGAAGCGCTAAAAGTAGAGCTGCCAAATCACCTCTATTTGGGCTGCCGCTTCGCTGACTGGGGTATGACTCCAGACGTAGTGCGCGCTGCAGCAAAATACTGCGATGTCATTAGCTACAACTACTACAAAGAAGGTCTACATCCTCAGCCATGGAGCTTCCTATCTGAAGTAGATATGCCAAGCATCATCGGTGAGTTCCATATTGGCTCAAAAGATACGGGGTTATACCACCCTGGCCTAGTGACCGCCGGTAATCAACAAGAGCGTGGTGAGATGTATGAAGCGTATATGCACTCAGTTATCGACAACCCATACTTTGTTGGCGCACACTGGTTCCAATACATCGACTCACCCATTACTGGTCGCTCATACGATGGCGAAAACTACAACGTTGGGTTTGTCTCAATTGCAGATACTCCATATGAACCTATGGTAGAAGCCGCGAAACGTCTACATAGCTCTATGTATAAACGTCGTTATAAATAGTTAGCGCATCGATAGCAGCACGGCTATTCAACATCAAAGCCTCCAACAAATTTTGGAGGCTTTTCTGTGTTTGGGCTCAGAGCTAGCTTAATGGTTAATATCTAAGATTACGTGGGTGAACTGAAAGAGAGCACAGTTCTTATAGGAGCAGTGTTTTCTTTGCTGATTGGGATCGAATCCGGGCGATGTTGGTAAACTCATATCTGCCCCATTCGGTATATGGAATCCACGTATTTACAAAGTGATAAAATCAATAAAAGTTAAGATGCGTACGTATATTCGGCTTCTTGTTGAAGGAGCTACCTTCTAGCCTTTGATGTTTGCGCACCTACCGTCCTTATCGTGTCAGCAGCTTTTCACAGCATGACAGAATGGTCAGGTTTTCAGCAGGTTGGTCTTACCTTTTATGCATCATCATTTCGTAAAATTGATTAAATAGGTTTGTGATTAATTGGTGAACAGTACGGGTTTGTATTCAGTTTCATATCGAAGCATTGCCCACGCAGTTCTTACAATTTTATTGGCTAGTGCAATACAGGCTTTTTTAAAGCCAATGCGATCAATGATACTCCTCAACCAGGCATCCTTTTGAGTCTTCGGTTTTTCGGGTAGTCGTCCAACATAAGACATTGCACCAAGATAGAGAAGGGAGCGTAGCTCCTTCACACCACCGCATTTATCGATCCCAATCATAAAGACCTTGCCACCTGAACTGTGTTGTTTGGGTGTAAGGCCAACAAATGCTGATGCTTGTCTTCCATTCTTGAACTGCTTTCCATCACCAAGAGTTGTATAAAGCATTGCGGCGGTAGTTTCACCAACGCCTTCAATTTCCATTAATCGTTGGCATGGTTCTATCTGACGAGTTAAAGCATTTTTTTCTTTTTCAAATGCGATGAGTTTCGCTTTGAGTTGTTTGTATTGTTCCCACAGCATGGACAAAACAGAAACAACACTGGCAGGTATTGATGTTTCTCCATCCAGAACAGTTTGAATTGACGCTTTTAGACCTTTTTCACCTCGAGGGTTTGCAATACCGTACCCTAAAATAGTCCCTCGAATGTGTTGTCCTAGAGAAACCACATTGCGAGATAAGAACCGACGGCTACTTTCTAAAGAATGCATCGATTGTTGCTCTAATGATTTTGGTCGACTGTATTTAATGCCAATTTGAATTGCCGCATTGGCGATGGCAAGAGCATCATTATGATCGGTTTTGTGACCTTCTAGGTGTCCTTTCACCTTCTTCGGGTTAATAATCCGCACTTCATGTCCAAATTTTTCTGCTAATTGTCCCCAGTAATGGCAACCGCAACAACCTTCCATGGCGACAATCGAAGGCTTAGCTTTTGCCAGAAACTCTTTCGTTTTTTGGCGACTTAAAGGTTTATTGGACAGAAGCTCACCATGAATGCTGATGTGGCAGGCTTGAAGAACATTTTTTGCTAAGTCGATAGCGATAACATTTTTAGTTAACATATTGGAACCTCGGTTTTGTCTCACTCTCCTAAGTCTAGATTTCAAAGGAGGGAGTGGATTCCATACATCATGCCAGCGGCACCAAACCACAAAAATTACCGTGCATTGGTTTGACCTACTTTTTCTCATCTGTGTAACTTCCAGCAAGTTGCGGGTTCGCTGTGTTCATGGAGCTCATGCTCGTTCATTAGGGCGCTTGGAGAAGATCATGTTGAAATATAAAATCAGCGACGTTTTACATAAAGGCAGATTGAGTCATCGTGTGTTTAAGGTCATATGTAAAGTCACAATGAGTAGTCTTTGTTGTCATAGGGGTGATAAAAGGTAATTTGCCTTAAAGTGCAACTGATGGCATAGTGTTGATTTGCTAACGCTCTGATTTACTTTGGCTTATTAGTGCCACGTCACAAATCGATAAAAGTAATAGGCGGCAGGATGCGCGTGGGAAAAGCGACTTGTTTCCTTATATAAAGTGTTATGTTTTTAGGGGGATGTGTTGATTTCAATATTCTTTGGCTTGAGTCATCTTTGCTTTGTGATTTTTTTAGCTATTTCGATTGCTACATCAAGCGATCCTGTCGCAGTGAATGGATGGTTATTAGTGTTACCATTGGACTTTCCGGTTTCTTTGGGGCTATTCCCGATATATCACTACTTCGATGGAACATCGGTTCTTAGTCTGAAGGACTCATCAGGTAATTATAGCGTTTACAGAGACCTAAATAACTTCTGGGTGCCTGCTTTGTATTCGGGTATTTTGGGTTCGTACTGGTGGTATTTATTACCAAAAATTATTGTATGCCTAAAGGTAAGAATCCTCAAATTTTCAAGGTAGGCACACTGCTTACAACAAACATAACAAACATTTTAGGCTTCAAGATACTTTTTATAATCTGAACTAAATCGTTTAGAGCAGCACGACTAAAACGTTTTTGTCCAAAGGTGTGCTGAAGCCGATCATGGCAAGCACACCTTTTCCCCATTGTGTTTCTCGTCTATTTAAAGTTAGGGACACTTATGCCAAACGTGCACCAGTTTTCCTAACCTGAATTTGTCTACAAAACCTAAGCATTACCACTACTTACACTCATTCTCAGCTAAAAACAAAATGTTTGCAGAAATCAATGTGCTCTTACCATCAGTAAGTTGAGTAGTATAAATATATCGAGGCTCAGCAGCCATAACTCCTTGAATTAAGAAGGCTTGTTTTTTCATCATGTAATCAATGCCAAACGATGCATCCTTTGATAAATCACTATTTAGGTACTGACAACTATCATAACTTAGCTTATGGAACGCGATCCCACCAGGGAAATAGATATACCAATCATCTTGCGCAATGTAAGCTGAGCCAGTTGACATAAGACTTTGGTACTCACTCGGTACATTCACCTGACCGACTATTGTCCAACTCAATTCAGTCTCGATAAACCGAGCAACATACCCTTCTGAAGTCACAGCCCACAATTGATAATCATCAACCAGTACTTTTAGCAGTAACCCGTAGTCAGAAAAGTTCCAGTCTATACCTTCATGCACGCTATATACTTTTGAAAGATTATATGAGTAGACAGCATTACGAGTAGCGACAGTCGATTCTATCGTCATAGAATCACTACGCTTTGAAATATCTGCCGCTGCATTTGAACCCGCGTACCTGTAATCGCCTCTGGGACCCATTAAATACATAGAGTCATAATCACTAACGTCCGATGAAGTTTGAGCTACATGATACGAGTGTGGACCAATATCAAGAAGATCGGGTATCCACATAGCATCTCCACCTATATGGACCATATAGCGTGAGCTACCAACAGGTTGAGCCAAGACAACTGAGTTGTTTTGGTTATCCATTTCATCAGCAAAAACAAAAATGGACATTAGATGCTCATAACCTGCCATGTCATTCCAATAAGCACTCCCCAACTCTAAACGGGCAACATAGTCTTTCCCATTATAATCGACAGGCACATAAAGATTTTCATTAGACACAGCATAATTAAACGATGTTGCCGACAAGCTTGCACCAGGCATCGAGGCGGGAAGGGGAAAATTGTTAAAACTAATTTTCGATTCGAGCCCCAAATTTAGATCAGGGGAACTAACTGAACCACTATCGTCATCTCCGCCACACGCAGACAAAACTACAGGTACCATCATTCCCCAAATTATAGTTCGAATACCCATCTAAACCTCCCAATAACAGTAGTATTCACATTTATCGTGGCACACTGCTGAAATTTGGTAGGGCAGTTTTGGTACCATTAAAGCGATGATTGATCTCGATCAAATCAACCGCTTATAAAGCTAAGCAAAAACTTGTGGGAGCATATTTTGATTGAGAAAAGCGTGTCGTTTTAGTTCATCATCTCAAGGCGAACAATGGTGGGTAGTTGATTTTGGTCTATCGATTAGCAACTTTGCAATATCTAGAATAATCCTTTAAATACTAATTGAGTAAAACCTCTAACTCACCATTGTCCAAAAGCTTGCTAGAGGTCGATCAAACTATATTAACATATGCTTCTGCCCAGCTTGCTGATGACCCTGGTCGCTTTACATACCACAATCAAAAAAGGATGGTCTGCATAGGCAAACCATCCCCAAATAGTGTCAGCTTGTTCTGGCTTAAACAGAGCCTGACAAGCGGTCAATGACTGATTTTGGTCATCAACACACCCTTAAACGCACTAGTTCAACGAACCGAAGCGACGGTTATAAAGATTGCGGTTAATCTCCTTAGCCGACTCTACCAAAGGCTCGTATGGTGTGTCCGTTACCGTTACAAAGCCCACGTTGTAGTTTTCGCCATCCCACGCACGACCTGTTACCGGTGAGTCCATGTATTGGAACCAGTGTGCACCTACGAAGTATGGGTTGTCGATAACACTTTCCATGTACTTAGCGTAAGACTCTGCGCGACCTTTCTGGTCGTCACTACTGATAATACCAGGGTGGAACAAACCTGAGTCGGTTGAACCAAAGTGGAACTCACCAATAATACTTGGTTTGTCTAGCTCAGGAAGACGACTCCAATCCCCTTTTGCATTCAAGTCAGTGGCATACAAGTTGTAGCTCATCACATCAACATAGCGCGCGGCTGCTGTCGCCGCTTCCGGTGTGATGCCCCAGTCAGAGAAACGAACGCCCATGTAGAGGTGATTAGGTAACACTTTCTCCATCTCTTCACTGACGACAGCGAAGAACTCATCAGCAAATGCATCTAATAGAATCGACAGGTCAGCTTTAACCGTGTCCGTGTATTCACCTTGATAGTTGAATCCTTTGGCAAATTCATTCCAAGACGCGACGTCTGTGCCCCAAGCTTGGTTGAACTTCTCAACTGAGCCGTACTTTTCTTTTAGCAACGCATCAAAAGCGGCTTTTGTTGAGCTTGATTCTGCACTCTCACGTAAACCAGAAACCGCTAAAGCGTAATGGTTCGTGTCGTTGACGGTATTACCCCAACTTAGTTCGTTATCAACGAAGTAACCAATACACCAAGGGTCGTTATCCACCTCTTCACCCAATGCTTTGGCCATAGTCGCCACTGACACTCGGAATTGAGGATCAAACGGGTCGTGCATCGCCCACCAGTAGTCATTACCAGTGCTTACTCTTTGGTGATTACCCGTAATCCAACCGTGAGCCGTATAAGGCACCTTACCATTCTTACGATACATTGGGTCGGTCCAGTTACCTAATGACGTAAAGCCCCAATCTTGCATACGAGCCAGAGTGACATCTTTCCAGATATCAATCGCCTCCTGGGCGGTATCTGTGTCGTATTTGCGCTGCAAGTTAGCAGAGTAGAAACTAAAGAGTTCGCCGTGCTTAAGTGGTCCTGTGTGTACCATTTGAGTGTAACTGTAGTTATCTGCCAACGGATCGTTGAAATCAGGTAACCAATCAAACATACCACGACGCAGTGTTGAAGCTTCAACACGCTCACGTTTGTCATCCACATAACGTGCGGTTGCGACCTGACTTGGACGCATACCTTTAGTATCTGCTTCGACAGCGTCAGCAAAGTCCATCCCCGTTACCGTATAGGTATCATCCATGCGGATATTGTCTACACCCGTAGCGAAATATAGGTAGCCCTCTGGGTCAACCAGTGCCCATGTACCATCTACTTTTTCAGTGCGGAAGTAACCAGTACCTTCTAATTTTGGTCCTTTAGCCCAACCGCCGAACTTTGAGCGATCATCCATTAAGGCCGCTTTTTTTAGCAGCTTTTTGTCAGTTTTGCCCTGCTCTTTTAGCTGTGCCACATCAGTGACTTTCTCAGGCCATGACTCTTCTTGGTATTGACCAAACTCGTCAAGAAGGTTTGCATAGCGCGTTGTATCAGTGCTCAGGTTTGGAATCAGTGATAGATTATCAATCACCAAAGTCGCTTCTTCTTGAGGATTCATCATGTAAAGCTGAACACTGACGATATTTGATAGGTCAAGCTCAGCTTCACCCCAGCCAAAAACAACTTGGCTTGCAGAGAATGATTTTTTAGGTGGCTCGCCACGCATTCCAGAATCAAGACCTTCAGCGAGGTCTTTAAAAGTGAAATAGTATTTGTCTTCGGAATTGGCTGGGACTTGCACGTAACCGGTGCGACTGTTCACTGCCCCTGTTGCCGTACCGCCCAACTTTTCATCCAAAGCATCATCGACACGAACGAACAACTGCATACCCGAGTCACCCAGGTTCTTCGCATCAAACGCAAGTGCAACATCGCCAAATTCAGACCAATCCCATGCCTCACCATTTGTACCGGCAGAGAACTTGATCGTTGGATAATCATCATCGGTAGTGTAGTGAACTTTAATACCAGAGCCTGTTGAAGTTTCGACGATATCAACATTCGAGCCCGTATGTCGTTCAACGATCTGATCAATACCTTGTTCAAAATCAGTGACTGTAAGCAGTGTCGGAATCTGAGCCTCGATCACCTGCCCTTGACGAGCTTCCGACACAACAAAGTCACCCGTGCGTTCAATAAAATCGATACCATGGACCACCACTTTTTGCTCAGCGATAGGTCCTACAGAGTAGAACTGAAACTCTGCGATATTACGCAGATCCAATTCACTACCGCCACGATAGCCCTCAATGTTCATTTCCGCGCCATTAAACAGGAAATCGACCGTCGTGGTTTTACCCGCTGCGAGATAAATGGGTAAATCCAGTTGATGCGTTGCAGCCCCCATGATGCCTAAATTATCAGCCACCTTCATTTCGATACGAACTTCTTTATCGCCTGGGTTTTCAAGTGTCAGTTGCAACCCACCTTTGGTATTCCAGTCATAAGAGCCCGACTCTGGACGGAACTTCATATTGGGCCATTTAGAGTTGGCCTCGGACTCTGATATTGCATCAAATACAATCTCTAGATTCTCACCAGCAACTTGGTATGAAGTATGTGTATTTGCTGTTTTCGATAGAAACCCTTCATCTGTCATGACAACGGGTTGCACCGCGCTACTCATATCTTGTTGAGTCGCTTCATTTGTCGATGCTTCTGGTGTTTTGGCTGCTGCTAAGCTACCCGTAGCTAGAGTACTGGCAATGATAGCGAGCGCGATAGTATTTTTGTTGAAACGCACTGAAATTCTCCTTTCCTTCACGAATTATTGGATAACCAATACCAACAATACTACATACCAATAATGTTTTTGGGAGTGATCCAAGATCGAATATTGGTCAACATATAAACCAATTGCTTGAATTGTGCGCTAGACAACAAAAAAGCCGTGATATTGATTATCACGGCTTTTTGCTTTATTTCAGAGAGTTAAACCTAGGATACGTACTTTCTACGCAACCAGCCCGCTATTGCCATTAGAGTGATAAATAGCCCACCAGCAGAACCACCAGTGCGTAACTGAGGCTCATCTGGATCAGTCGGCGGATCCACCGGTTCTTCTGGGTCTATTCCATCAATGGTCTCCATGCCATTTAACTGACCTGAAGTGATACCGATATTTTTACCATCGTAAAGTGCCCCTGAATCTCTGGCAGAGCGCTCTTCACTATCTCCTTTCAATGCTGAACAATCATCGCCATAAAGTTCACAGTTAACAATACGTGCTGCGTCAGTAAGGTGGCTGTATGGTGTATCTGTCACGTTAACAAATCCGACATTGTAGTTCTCTCCGTCCCAAGCTCTACCTGTCACTGGTGAGTCGAGGTATTGGAACCAATGAGCGCCAACAAAGTTATCGTTATCTAGCACCGACTCCATGTACGCGGTGTACTTATCTCCGCGATCTTGCTGTGAATCAGCCGAGACGATTCCCGTTGCAAAGCTACCACTGTCTAGAGCACCAAAATGGAACTCACCAATGATCGCTGGGAAATCTAGAGATTCAATTTGCTCTAAGACATCTGACTGCCAATGTTGCGACGTGATGCTGTCCTTGTAAATGTTGAAACTCACGACATCTGCATGACCTTTCGCAGCATCAACCGTTTCTGGTGTGCGACCCCAATCCGCAAAACGCGCGCCTAAATAAAGGTTATTTGGAAACTCAGCTTTAACCGCTTGGTTAACCACTTCAAAGTACTTATTAGCGAACTGCCAGTTTAGAGACTTCAAATCTCCCAGCATACCCGCTGAGTATTTAAAGTTCTGAGCACCTCTCAAGTCAGTCCATGAAGCGAAGGATGTCCCCCACGCTGCATTAAATTGCTCGATAGATTTTGAATGACCGTAACCATTTTCTAAGAACCACATAAACGAATTTTTGGCTGGGCTAGTACTCGCATCGGTGTTCATTGCGGCTAGCGTCTGCTCATAACAGGATGCATCATCCCCATTGAGACAGTTGCCCCAGCTAATTTCGTTATCAACAAAAATTCCCATCAATGTGGCTTCATGTCCAGTAACTTCTAGCTTGATTTGCTCTGCCATCTTCTTAGCAGCTAGCGCAAAGTTAGGATCAAATGGGTCAGCTATCGGCCCCCAATACCCGGAACCGATACGGTTAATTGGGTTTTCTGATGTCTCATGGTGAAGTACCCAGCCATTTGCCACGTAAGGCATATTCGCTGCGGCCGCTTTCGAATAAAACGCAGAATCGGTCCAGTTACCTAAAGAAGTAAAGCCCCAATCCTGCATTCGCTTGATTGTAATATCTTGCCATGCTTCCTCACCACCGTGGCGAGCATCGATGTTGTTAGCATAAAAGCTTACGCCTTCACCTTTTTCGACAGGGCCACTGTGGACCGGTCCCATCTCTTTGCGGTGATTCGCAGGAATCTCAGTAAACATCGACTTACGGACGTCCGAAGGGGTCGTGCTCGACTCTCCGGTAAACGTGTAGGTGTCTGTCATTCGTATGTTTGCCAAACCTGTCGAAATGAAAGCATGTCCATCAGGATCTACGAGATACCACTTGCCATCTGCGGTTTTACACGCATTAAATGACGCGGGCGATGACAGTTTACAGTCTTGATCGGCAATAATATTACTACCAGAGGGCGCTCCGCCGTATTGGTTTCGATTAAGTAGTTTGCCTAGCAGTTGTGTTTCACGTTCACCCAGCCCCTCCAAATCCTCACTTTCCTCTAACTTAGCGTAGAAGTCGTATTGATTATTTTGGCCAAGCACATCCACTAGTTCTTCGTAAGCAGATACATGATTTAGATCTTTGATCACACGGGCATTATCAAAGATAAACTGCTGCTCTGTCGTGCCTGCAGCCAAGTCAGGAACAAAGAATGTCACAGCCTCAATTGCGGCTAGGTTTAATTCTTGCCAATCACCCCACCCCTCACTCAAAGCTTTCGCTGGTAGTTCGCGCATGCCCAGCGTATTGACAATATCACTGATTGCAGGCGTGTCTTTAACGCTCACATAAACAGTCTGAGTGCTGTTGGCTGGGATGTACTTACCACGAGCAATTCCCGACGCATCATTACCGCTGTTATCCTCTACTCGTGAGTATAAGAACAGTCCTGTATTGGTCGGATTGGTTACATCAACCGCAATTGCTAGATGGTCACCAAGCGCGGATAGATCCCAGTTCCCATGCAGTTTCACTGAGCTCCAACTATTGTTAAAAGTGGCTTTCAGTGCTGTGTCACCAATACTCACCCCTTCATCAATTAACGCTATGTCAGAGCCTGAAGTTTCGATGGCGTCGGTAATTTCATCAAACGTTTCAAGCTGCAGCAGTGTCTTAACCGGTGCTGATGAAACACGACCACTGGCTTCCTCAGGATCTGTTGGCGGTGGGGTTGGCTCCGTCGCTCCATCAGAGACACGAATATTATCAATGTAAACGGTTGTGTTTGGTGACTCAGCGGCAAAGAAGTTGATTTCCATAGCCATCGCTTTGTTATAAGAAGCACCAATTGAACCATACTCCGTCGAGTCTAACGACATCACAACGTTTTCAAGTACCGTGTTTGCTGGAACATTAAAGTACTCGGACAGAGCATTAGCATCATCCCAAACGTAGTTGGTAAGGATCTTCACGCCATAATTGATCTCTTCGTTGGTATTATTAACAATATCAAAAACGAGCTCCTTCTTATCCGTCCAATTCCAACTATTCGGTGCGTATATTTTTACGCCACCTTGATAACTGGCACCCATATTGGCTTGCATCGATTTTTCGCCGTCAGTTTGAACATCAGACGTAATAACATGTGTTGAACTACCAAAGTGTCCATACTCATAACCATGGGTTTCGCTATCTTCAAACGAAGTGATAAGGGTTGAAGCAAGCGTAGGAGCAGCCATTCCTGCAATCAGGAGAGCTGTCAGAGTTTTATTCACGTTCATAGAGTAGATCTCATTTTCCTTAATGAAATTTGCAGGCACGGAACGGATGTCCGTGCCTAGTTTCGACGTTATTTAAAGCGGTTGTTATTTGAAACGATTGTTATATAGGTTTGCGTTGAATTGTTTTGCCGCCTCAATCAACTCAACGTATGGCTCGTCAGCGATCGTGACAAAACCGATATTGTAGTTCTCGCCATCCCAAGCTCGCCCTGTTGCTGGAGAGTCAAGATATTGGAACCAGTGTGCGCCGACAAAATACGGATTATCAACGACGCTCTGCATGTAGTGGGTGTACATCTTCGCACGCTCACTTTGATTAGCGACATTGACAATACCACCATGGAACAGACCCGTATCAGTAGAACCGAAGTGGAACTCGCCAATGATGCTTGGTTTGTCTAACTCCGCTAACCACTTTCTAAAGTGTGCTTTTTTCGAATCGTTCAGGTCGTTGGCATATAGGTTGTAACTCATGACGTCTACATATTTTGCAGCGCCTTTCGCGATTTCTGGCGTAACCCCCCAGTCAGCAAAACGGGCTCCAAGATACATATGGTTTGGTAATACACGTTCTAGCTCTGCGTCGACTGTCGCGAAGTATTTATCGGCCAGTAACGTTAGCATGTCTGAGTAGTCACGCTTCATGCCTGGATTCAAACTGCTTCGATAATCAAATGACTTGTCAAACTCCTCCCACGAGCTGACTTGAGTCGTACCCCACGCTTTGTTGAGAGCATTGATTGTGGTGTATTTCTCTTTCAAATGTTGAGAGAAAGCGGCTTTAGCTGGACTCTCTTTTGCGTCATAGCTCAAGGCATTCACGATCAAACCAAAGTGGTTGGCTTCGTTCATGACGTTACCCCAGCTGATTTCATTATCAACAAAGATACCGAGTAGCCATGGATCGTTCTTATCTACCTGTTTGGCAAGCCCTTCTGCCATAGCACGAGTGCTCTGCTTGAACTCTGGGTCGAACGGGTCATGAATTGGCCCCCAGTAATCATTACCTGTGCTGATTCGTTTGTGATCACCAGCAATCCAACCATGGGCTTCATAAGCCACACGTTCTGTACCGAAGAACATCGGATCAATCCAGTTGCCCAACGTGGTGAAACCCCAATCTTGCATACGATCAAGCGTCACATCTCGCCAGATTTCTAACGCCTTTTGCTGATTGGTATCGTATTTACGCATTAAGTTTGCACGGTAGAAGCTAAATACTTCCCCTTTCTTAAGCGCACCCGAGTGAACATATCCAGCATAGTCGTAGTTGATTGCTAACTCGTCATCATAGTCTGGTAGCCAAGTAAACATCGACTCACGCAGCGGAGAAGCAATTGAGCGACCCTCTTTCGTTTTTGGGTTAGCGTAATCGGCACCGGTAATCGTAACCGTGTCATCCATACGAATATTCGCCAGTCCCGTCATAAAGAACGGGTAGCCCTCTGGATCAACCAAAGTCCATTTGCCCTCAAGCTTTTCTGCGCGGAAGAAACCCGTCGCTTCAAGACGCGGGCCCGCATTCCAACCACCAAACTTACTGCGATCGGACATCGGTTTAGCATTGCCTAGCTCTGCAAGTTCTGCTTTACCTGATTCTCGCAACTCTTCATCGTTATGGATCTTTTCTGTCCAATCACTGCCTGTAAACTGACCATACTGATCGACCAAACCTTCATAGCGTGTGGCATCAGCATCAAGGTTAGGAACCAGGCGAATTGAATCAACCACAATGGTTGCGTCTTTGGTAGGGTTTTGTAAGTAGAGCTGGATTGAGACAATGTTCGATAAATCTAAGCTTGTTTCACCCCAACCGTAGCTGATCGCTTGTGCGCTATATGCTTTCTTTGGTGGCTCACTGCGCATTCCGGAAACGATATGCCCTTCAAGCTGACTCAGTGTCATGTAGTAAGTGCTTTTCTCGTTTGGCAACAAGGTTACGTAGTTCGACATACTGTCTTGTACGCCATCTGCCGTGCCTCCCCAGTTCTTATTCTCAGCCTGGTCTACTCGCACAAACATTTGAATTGGGTCATTGGTTGGGTTTTCTATATCAAAAGCAAGATTAAAGTTGCCTTCATTTGACCAATCCCAAGGGCGATTTGGCATAAACGTGACGTTGGGATACGCGTTATCGGCTTTAAACTTCACTTGTAGACCCAGACCACCGTCTGACTTCACTTTCTCAATAGAAGTAGACACACTGCGATCGGATACATAGTGCTTTTCTCCAGACGCGAAGCTGGTAATCGACTTCAAGGTCGGAATCGGACCCGCTTCAACGACCTGCGCTTCAGCAGAAATGAAGTCTCCGGTCGCATCAACCAATTCAAGGTTATCTAAGATGATGGTTTGTTTGTCCATCGGCCCTTGGACAAAGACTTGTAACTCTGCAAGTTTACGAAGATTGATGTTCTGACCATCCCAATAACCGTCTAGACCACGTTTTCCGCCGTTAAATAGCATCTCGACTTTTTCAGTGCTATTGGCAGGGATTGTTACCGCGTAATTCAACTGATTCGTCGCCGCGCCCATTTGGCCAACGTTATCTACGATTTTAAAGATGAAGGTGGCTGGATTGTCAGTTGGGTTCGTGACGTCAACCTTTAGACTGCCCTTGTTGTTCCAGTTCCACATTCCGCCTTCGGGGAAGAACTTCACATTCGGCCAGTATTTGAATTTGTTGGCTTCAGAGACGGAATCAAATGTCACTTTTAGTGCCGAGTCACCTGAAGTTACTCCAACACCCGAAACCTTCTCCGCTTTTGCATGTGATGCCTGTGCATTATTAAAAAAGCTATCAGATTCAAAATCTGGGATAGCAACACTTGTTTGTTCCTCACTTTCCGTCGCAGCTTCAGGCTGAGACCCCGTCGTCGACTGGCAACCGTAAGCGCCAATGAGCAAGCTTGATAGAATAAGTGCAATTTTCGTCTTTTTCATACTCGTTATTATCTTTATAGGTGTAGATATAAGGACTCCACGACCTAAGCCGTGGAGTCTTGTTTAAATGAAAACTATATCAGGTTGGGTTTACCACCATGCTTCAAACATAACACCAGCGGTTAGTGCGTCAGATTTACCCATTTTGAAGCCTCCAATGCCCCATGTATCAAAAACATCGGTCTCAACGTCTTGTTCTGCATAAGTCACATAAAAGTTAAGAACTGGACGATCCCACTCGCCATTACCAATGTGTAGATTTTGAGCTAGGGTTACTTTGTAACCTGAGTTAGTACCATCTTGACTTGGGTCTACAGCCTCATATTTAATTTGCTCGTAACCCGCTTCAAGTTGTGTTGAGGTACGCTTATTCCAGTTATACGTATTTCTTACGATAAAGGAATCCCAATCACTTTGCAGTGCAGCGATTGGCATACGGTTTGGATGACCTGTTTCTCTAGCTCTTTGGTCGTACTTCTCTGTTTCATGAGCAAAGGTATACTCGAAGCGGAAACGGTCGGTTAGTTGGTACTTGCCGTAGAAGAAACCACCTATTAGATCACTTGGTACAGGCTGCCACCATTCACGAGTTGCAACTTGTCGAGCTTCGCTGCTGTAACGCAAAAATAATTGATGATGTAAGTTGTCTGAATTGTGGTTAAATTTCAATCCTACTTGGTATGAGTCTGGCGCTGCTTCTTTGTACTTTTCACCAGTTCCATCGTTAATTACATCTCGATTTGGACCAATGTAAGTACCATAGTTCAAATACAATTCTGTGTTTACAGTATCAGTGATATCCATGCCACGAAGTGCAGATGAGAACAAAACTGTGTCACCTTGATTCATGTCACCATTTGTGTATGAATTATATAGGTTTCTTGTCACAGACAAATCGAGTGCAGCAAAATCTAGGTCAATTTTCTCAATACCAAAGCCGCGACCGTCACTTGCAAGCGCTTCATTGACAACTAATGGGGTTGATACACGGTTAACATATTTTTGGCCAGCCCAAACAGTAGCATCTGGCATTGCTGGAAAAACACCAGCCGCATCGACATAAATCCACTCTGGTACGAAATTGTCTGAGTAACCGTTTGATGAGAACATCACATGAACACCCCAGTTCATATCATTCATATTCAAACCGTAGTCAGAATGCAATTGTAACCAGTTGCCGTCATTACCTAAACGGCCAGCCGATGAATCGGCATGATATTGACCAGGTAGTCGAAAAATATTTCCCCCGGTTCCAGCCCAGTCATAAGCGGCTTCGTTCAACACCTCATCATTTGTAAAGCCCGTGCCGTACATTAGATAGCCATGAAAAGCTAGCCCCTCAGGCGTATTTGCATGTGCAGAGAGTGCGAACATAAGGCTGGAACACACTGCAGAGTACTTCAGGATTTTATGTTTCATCTTTTTTCCTTAAAGATTGAGTAGATGGTAATTGAAATTATGAAGCTGGTTTACCAATCAAGCTCCAATGTCACTATTATTACAAAATGGCAAACCAATGATCAGTGACAGGTTTAACAATTTGCGACCAAAGATTAACCTAACTTGAAATTCCAACTACCAATTTCAGTGATCGAGGTCTAATTATTCGTTGATATTCAACCACTTATAACGCGAGATGTAGTTTAAAAGAAAACCCTGGTCAACAGAAACATTGATGCTATCAATGTTTAAAATTGTGTTTTGCATCACCTTATTACCAAACAGTCATGATTTTACAGACCAGTAAATAGACACAAATGCCAAATTGGTTTACCTTTATTTAAAATTTGTAGTAATTAGAGAGACGTCTGATGAATTCATCGAACAAGAAACTCAGCTTAGCGAGTCTGCGTGCTATTGAACGCGGTTATGACAGCCGTGGTCCAGAATGGCTGATTGAATTTGATGTACAAGAATTGAAAGGTGACTTTGCTTATGAGGAAGGCGTTATTCGTCGAGATCCTACCGCGGTTATCCAAGTCGATGATTTATATCACTGTTGGTATACAAAAGGAGAAGGTGAAACAAAAGGTTTTACTGGCAACATAGAGGACAAAGTCTTCCCATGGGATAAGACGGAAGTATGGCATGCCACTTCTGCCGATGGCATCACCTGGAAAGAACAAGGCCCAGCAATTCAAGCTGGTGAACCAGGCTCTTATGATGACAGAGCGGTATTCACCCCTGAAGTTCTGGCACACAAAGGACTTTATTACCTTGTTTACCAAACTGTTCAATCGCCTTATACCAATCGTCAATTTGAAGAAATTGCCCTAGCTTGGTCTGATAGCCCATTTGGCCCTTGGACCAAATCTAATGCGCCTATCCTAAGCCCTGAAAAAGATGGCGAGTGGGAAGGAGATGAAGATAATCGTTTCCATGTCAGCGCTAAAGGCAGCTTTGACAGTCACAAGGTGCACGATCCTTGTCTCATGTTCTTCAATGATAAGTTTTACCTCTACTACAAAGGTGAAACCATGGGAGAGAGTATGAACATGGGAGGTCGAGAAATTAAGCATGGCGTAGCGATCGCCGACAACATTCTTGGGCCTTACGTTAAGTCTGAATACAACCCTATCTCAAACTCCGGCCATGAAGTGGCTGTTTGGCATCATAACGGTGGTATTGCTTCGCTTATTACTACTGACGGCCCAGAGAAAAATACGATTCAATGGGCGGAAGATGGTATCAACTTCGAAATAATGTCTCACATCAAGGGCGCACCAGAGGCGCTTGGTATCTTCCGAGACGAAGATGAAGACAGCTTCGAAGCACCAGGCTTAAACTGGGGTGTTTGCCACAAATATGACCCAAGTTGGAACTGGAACTACATCTGTCGTTATCGAGTGAAACGCCAAATCTTAGATGCTGGAACCTTCCAAAATAGTAATTAATTGACACTGTGCACTGGCTCAGCCCTGAGCCAGTGCTTTCAAAAACTAGTGACAAGCTCTCCTCTCCACTGTCCAGCCGGTCACTGGTGATGTCGCCTATCGACCTAAAACTAAGGATAGCTTGATGAACCCTTCCCCTAGACATACTTGTCTGTTTAACCACGACTGGCTCTTTCAACTCAACGAAGAGCACCCTCAACCCGATGACTGGAATCCAATCACTCTTCCTCACGATTGGAGTATATCGCTGCCATTTAGTGAACAATACGATGGCGCGACTGGCTACTTACCTGGGGGTGTAGGTTGGTATAAAAAAACGTTTTCCAATCCACTTTCTAACAAGTTTAAGCGTTGTTTCATCCATTTTGATGGAATATACAATAACTCAGAGATCATGCTTAACGGCAATCTAATCCATAAGCAGAACTATGGCTACTCTCCCTTCGTTCTAGACGTTACGCCGTTCCTCAATGACAACAATGAGATCGTGGTCAAAGTAGACCGACGTCGTTATGTTGATAGTCGCTGGTACACAGGCTCAGGTATCTATCGAGATGTAGAACTCATTCTTACCGGAGATCACTATTCTCCTCTTTGGTCTAACATCATCGAGGCAAAACTAGAACAACCTGACCATCGTCTTGGGACAATTAATCAATCCGTTACTCTCTGTTCACCAGAAACAGAGCATTCAGCAACCGGGCGACTCGTCACGCAAGTCATCGATTTGCAGTCACTTAAAGTCGTGAATGAAAACCGCACTGACTTTACTCCCTCTGCGAGTACTTTAGTTAACCTATCCATTGAAGTGAAACAACCTCACCTTTGGTCTCCAGACGTTCCGAATCTTTATCGCGTCGTGAGCAAAATCTATATTAATGATATCTGGGTAGATGAATTAAAAGTACAAACCGGATTTCGCAGTATCGAGTTTAAGTCCGAGTCAGGCTTCTACTTAAACGGGGAATCAACAATAATTAAAGGGGTTTGCCTTCATCATGACGGTGGCATAGTCGGGGCAGCGGTACCTGATGAAATTTGGGTTCGTCGCTTAAACAAACTCAAAGCCGGCGGTGTTAATGCAATCCGGATCGCACACAACCCAGCCTCTAAGCGTCTACTTAACCTTTGTGATCAACTCGGCTTTCTAGTCCAAGATGAGTTCTTTGATGAGTGGGACAACCCCAAAGATAAACGCCTCAACATGAATGAACGGCACCATGACTTTATCAGTCGTGGATATACAGAACATTTTCTGCAAGATGCTGAGCGAGATCTAAAAAACACACTTAGTTCACATATCAACCACCCCTGTATCTTTATGTGGAGTATTGGTAACGAAATTGAGTGGACTTACCCCCGTAATGTAAAGGCTACCGGATTCTTTGATGCGAAATGGGATGGGAATTACTTTTGGAGCCTTCCGCCACATAGCCCTGATCAAATCCAACAACACCTCACTGAGCTGCCAAGCATTGGAGCCGATATTGGTCAAACTGCGCAACAACTGTCTCGATGGGTCAAACAACTTGACTCAACTCGCCCTGTCACAGCCAACTGCATTTTGCCATCCGCAAGTTATCTATCCGGTTATGCAGACGCTTTAGACGTCATAGGCTTTAGTTACCGACGCGTGGTTTACGACTATGGCCACGAGCACTACCCTCACCTGCCTATCATCGGTAACGAAAACCTACCTCAATGGCATGAGTGGAAAGCCGTATTGGAACGCGAACATGTCGCTGGGTTGTTTCTTTGGACTGGCATTAACTACATGGGTGAATCCCACGGTAAATGGCCGGTTCGAACGACTGACAGTGGTCTGCTCGATGCTGCTGGCTTCGAAAAGCCAAGCTACGCCCTGTTTCGATCGCTTTGGAATGACACGCCGTTCGTAAGAGGCTTTACTGTCTCAGCGAATGAAACAGACTATGTTCTCGATAAAACGGCGTTTTCAGCATTTGAAAAAGACCCACAAGCGTGGAAAACAAAGCTTTGGGTATGGGACAAACGCCACACTCATTGGAACTATATGGAAAACGAATGGGTTGTGGTCGAAGCGTACAGTAATTGCGATGAAGTCGAACTCGCCATTAGTGGGCTCAGTTTTGGACGACTTGCGCTTAACGACAGGGATGATCGCGTTTTTCGTTGGGTCGTCCCCTTTGAACATGGTGCTCTTACTCTTCATGGGTTTAATCAAGGAGAGCTCGTCACTCAACACACCATCCACACTTCAGAAACTGCCACAAAACTCAGTGTTGCTGATGAGACGGATGATAAGCAAGCAGACTATCGTCAACTTGTCATTCAACTCAAAGATCGCGTAGGTCGAGATGTCACCCACCATGAGCATCAGTTGAGCTTTGATGTCGAAGGATGCGAGTGGATCGGGTGCGACAATGGACACGAAGCCAATATCACGCCTCATACAGACACGATGATAACCACTTATCAAGGTAGAGCACTCGCGATAGTGAAAAGGCGGCCAGACCAACAAGGACAAGTGACTATCAGTACAACCGATGGAGTGACTCTCACACATCTCCTGTAAAACATAAACCGGTACACTCTGCTCGTATATCACACGATTTACGAGCAGAACTTTCCTTGAACAACACCTTGCCTCTTTCCACAGAGTTTCAACCGTTACTTTTACTCACCTGTTTTAAGCGCAAAAAAAGAGGCAAAGTGAACTTTGCCTCAAAAGGATATGACATTTGTCAAAGGGAAGATTAACCGAAGTTAACGTAGAACGTCTTCTTCTCAAGATATTGCTCAAAGCCGTACTTGCCGTCTTCACCGCCAGTACCACTTAGTTTGTAGCCATTATGGAAGCCTTGATGCTGCTCTCCGTGGCCACGGTTTACATAAATCTCACCACACTCTAACTCATGTGTTAGACGGTGAACGTATTTCATGTTTTGAGTACAGATCATCGTCGCAAGGCCATATTCGCTGTCATTTGCGTAGCCAATGACTTCCTCGAAAGTATCAAACTTGATCACTGGTAAAATCGGGCCAAACGCCTCTTCATGTACGATTGTCATTGATTGTTGAACATCACCTAGAATCGTAGGCTCAAACCAGAAACCTTTATCGAACTCACCGCCAGTGATTCGCTTGCCACCGTGAAGAAGCTTAGCGCCTTCACTCAATGCTTGTGCCACCAGCTCTTCCATATGGTCAAGTTCACGCTTATTCACTTTTGGCCCCATATCCGACTCTGGGTCCATAGGGTTGCCCACTTTAATCGCTTGAACCTTCTCCATAAAGATAGCCATGAACTCATCATAAACGCTGCTGTGCACATACATGCGCTCATTACATGTACATACTTGACCACAGTTATCAAAACGAGAGTGAAGTGCCGCTGCTGCAGCTTGCTCTAGGTCAGCATCTTCCATCACAATAAACGGTGCTTTACCGCCCAGTTCAAGCTGCACATGCGCCATGTTATTCGCAGAAGCCTTAATGATCTGCTGACCGACCGGCGTCGAACCCGTCATTGTCACCATATTCGTATCGCGATGCCCGGTGAGTGCTCCGCCTAGACTCGCACCACCACCTGTTACAATGTTGAGGACACCGGCAGGAATGCCAACTTTCTCAGCAATATGACCAAGCTCTAGCGTAGCAAGCGGCGTTTCCGATGTTGGTTTGACCACAATCGCATTACCAGCAACCAGTGCAGGGCCAATCTTACGACCCGCTAGCGCAAATGGGAAGTTCCATGCAGTGATGGCAACAACAACCCCACGAGGGATTTTCTGAATCCAAATATGCTCGTTTTCGTTATCAGACTGAACAATGTCACCGTCCATTTGACGCGCCCAATCACATGCGTATTCGATAAATGATGCAGCCACATCCACTTCGCCCAATGCCACACGGTGCAGTTTGCCCTGCTCACTCACTAATAGCTCAGCTAAGTATTCACGATTGTTGCGAATTTCTTGAGCAAACTTGCGCAATAACTCAGCGCGTTGACGAGCGGGAACACGCTTCCACTCGGCTTGTGCACGTTTGGCTACACTCACAACAAGCTCTGCATCTGCCTGGTCGCCGTCTTGAATTTCAGCAACCACTTCTTCGGTTGATGGATTGATAACCTGGTCTACCTTGCCGCTCGCGGCATCGATCCATTGGCCATCAACATACATTTGGTAACGTTTCATAGCTGTTCCTACTCTAAACTAGTGATAACTGCCACTTTATAATTGGGCAGCCAAAATATCAATTGGTTTACCACATTCTAACTATCAACCAACCAATTTAGTGTGCGCAAAATCTAACTTTTGTTGATTGGTCGCAACTAAACAGGCTGCTTCGCTCATTTACTATTCAAAACCTTAAATCTCTTGAGCAAAAAACAGATCATCAAGCTCTGCTGTTGAACCTTCTGTGCTTGCGAGTTTCATTAACTCTTGTCGACTGTGCTCAATATGATGCCAAACCGCCATCTTCGCCTCTTCCGACGAGCGTTTTTGCAATGCAATCAATATACGTTTGTGGTCTTCTATCCACGCGGTTTTAAGCGCAGACTCATGCAGGTATTTATGATTAAGCTCTCGCCACAACGGGTTTTGTATTCGAACCGAACTCCACATCTGAGTCGCTTGGTTAATCAGTACTCGGTTTTGAGTTGATTCAGCAATCATGTGATGAAACTTTTGGTCTAGTTCTTCGAACTTTGCACTATCACCGTTGATCTCACTCTCTTGCTGAGCCAGCACTCTTTTCAAATCTTGCAGCTCGTTAAACTTTATCTGCGTAGCGGCAAATGCGGCGATATTACTCTCTATTACTTGACGGGCTTGAAGCAGTTCGAAGGGGCCGATATCACTCTTCGGTGTTAGGAGTGAATGACGGGTTTTATCAGGAGAGTCAATAAAGTAGATACCAGCGCCTTGTTTGACATCGACTAACCCTTTCAGCTCCAGCATGATAATTGCCTCGCGAATGGTCGCTCTGCTCGTCTCAAATCGGTCACTGAGCTCTCTCTCTGAGGGAAGCCTTTCTCCCGCTTTAAACACACCGGAATATAGCAACTCTTCGATTTGTGTTCCTACATCAAAATATCTTCTTCTATTGTTTCCTTGGTCTGCCATAACTTTAATCGCCCTACATTCATCGCTACTGGTCAACAAGTGGTTTCAGTATCAACGCACCAATTTTTCTCATTATTCGGTTGATATACGGTCAAAATGACACAAATAGTGGAACATCACCAGCAAAAGCCCTACTTAGGAGGTAATAATAAGACAAATATCAAACAATGGTAAACCTATTTTAATATTATCCCACTTTATGGTTGACCAAATCAAATTAAAGGTTTATCTTTAACCTCGACAGCGAAACATGTTCTCATATCAGTAGTTAGAGAACTTTGTAGCAGGTTATGTACATTGGGGGTACTATCTGCATTTTGCCCTGAGCTAATAACTCAGGGCTTTCTTTTGCCCAAAATTCAACGTCACAAGCTGTGTTACCGCCTATATCTAACACCAAAAAATAATCAACAAAAAAGCCAGTGACGCTGTCACTGGCTTTTTAAAGTTTATTGCGGCTACTAGAAGAAGACTAGTTGCTAATACAAATCCCGCTTTCATCAAACACATGGCAGTCTGACGCAGCAAAATATAAGTCGATATTATCAAACGCCTGAACTTCTTTATCACCAGGGTGATGGACAATAAACCCTTCTTGTTGTGCAAACTGACCAAACAAGTAGGTGCTATTACCCAAACGCTCTACGACCTCACTTGCGAATCGAATAGAGATGTTACCCTTCTCTTCCTCAACATGAATATGTTCAGGACGGATACCAACTTTTACTTTGTCACCGACGTTCACTGACGCCTGTTGAGTCATTGGAATTGAGACCACTTGTTCATCCGCAAGACGAATATCCAGGTATTCCTTATCAGATCCCGTCACCTCACCGTTCACAAAGTTCATTTTTGGCGATCCAATAAAGCCAGCAACAAACATGTTGATTGGTTTGTTATATAGTTCAAGCGGCGAGCCGACTTGTTCTATACGTCCGTCGCGCAACACGACAATCTTGTCTGCCAAAGTCATCGCTTCAACTTGATCGTGCGTTACGTAAATCATTGTAGTGTCAATTTCTTGGTGAAGACGCGCAATTTGCAGGCGCATTTCAACACGAAGCTCCGCATCTAAGTTCGACAATGGTTCGTCAAACAAAAACGCACTTGGATTGCGAACAATTGCACGACCAATCGCTACACGCTGACGCTGACCACCCGATAACTCTTTTGGACGGCGCTTCAATAAAGGCTCAAGTTGCAGTGTTTTAGCAGCAAGCAATACTTGGCGGTTCACTTCATCTTTTGATACACCATTCATTTTAAGCCCAAAGCCCATGTTCTCTTCAACAGTCATATGCGGGTATAGTGCATAAGATTGGAAAACCATTGAAATACCACGGTCAGCTGGCTCTACATCATTAACCATGTTGCCATCGATAAAGATTTCACCGTCAGAAATTGTCTCTAATCCGGCAATCAAGCGTAATAATGTTGACTTACCACATCCTGATGGACCAACGAATACAACAAACTCTCCGTGGTCTATTTCTAGGTCAACACCATGAATTGTCTGTACTTTTCCGAAACGTTTTTTGACGTTTGATAGTTTTATATCTGCCATTTTTTGCGCCTTAAATTCTTAACACATCAACTTATCAACCAAAATAACCTAAAAAACTTACACTGGTTAACATGTTTTTGGTTTTTCGTCAGTTATTGTGATTCAATTCATAAATATGGTGATAAGTCGACCATGAGCGACGTCTAATACGGCTAATTTGATGCCAGTCACACAATACTTATCAACCAATTGTTAGTCTTAATACCAGTTTTGGTATGCCAATTAATTTTCAATGGCAAATAACAAAGATGTTCGATGAGGCTCACCCTATGTCTACATCGAGTACCATAAAGGAAGGTAACAATGAAACTAACGAAACTTGCAGCTATTACAGCTCTTACATTCTCGGCGTCTAGTTTTGCAGCAGACAAAGTCGAGCTAGAAGTCGCCAGTTGGAAAGGCGCTGGAGCAGAAGTTGCAAACTTTCCTGTTCTAATCGAAAAGTTCGAGCAACAGTATCCAGACATTAAAGTGCGCCTTAACTACATGGCACGTAATGACATGGTCACCAGCATCCCAGCTCGTTTCCAAGCAGGTAGCCCACCTGATGTCATCATGGTAGACCGTGAGTTCATCACTCACTGGGGCGGTGCGGGTCAGCTTATGGAAATCGGTGACCAAGAGTTTGTCGAGCGTATTCAACCTGGCCTTCAATCGCACCTTGGTCTCGATGACGATGTTTACTACGCGATGCTGCAGGTATCTGGTATGGGCATCTACGTCAATGATGACTTAATGGAAAAGGCTGGCGTAACTAAGTATCCAGAAACTGTGGCTGAATTTACAGCGACTTGTGAGCAACTGAACAGTAAAGGCATCACACCAACGCTACTAGCAGGTAATAACGGTGCATGGACACCTTACATCTTCTTCTTGGCACTGGGTTTGGCAGATGGCGATGTACCTAGCCAAGACCGTCTAGCACAATTCAACGATGGCAAGATCAAGTTTGCTGAAGATGAGTCAATGAAAAACGCGTTTGAAGCGTTCCGTCAGATGATTGATGCGAAATGTTTCAACCCGAAAATCAGTGCTGGTACAGACCCATGGTCAGTTGCACTCACCACTTTCCAATCAGGTCGTATTGCAATGCTTCCTCAGGGTTTATGGAACATTAACCCATTCATGAAAGACTCTTTACCAGAGAACTTCTCACTCAAACCATTCCCATCAATCAATGGCGACAAAGGCATTACCCTTGACTACTTAGGTCCTGGTTGGGCGATTCCAAAAGACGCTAAGCAAGTTGATGCTGCGAAAAAATGGATCGATTTTTGGACTCACGATGAGAACCTAAAACTATTCCTAGAAGCGGATACTGCAATGACTTCATTGAAAGGAGGCACATCAGGTCTTCCTATGAATATTGCAAAAGATTACGTAGAAGCGCGCGATGCAATGCAATACGTGACCTTCCCTGTTGGTGCTCTACCAGTAGAAGTAACGCGTGATATGACGAATGACATCACATCATTCATGTTGAACCCAAGCCAAGATTACACCGAGATTCTTGAACGTTGGGACTCATTAGTCGCTCGCGATATTGCGAAACGTTAATTGTTGTATTTTGGCAGCTACGCTTTTGTAGCTGCCGTCTTTGCCCATGGGCTAATTGAGGGTTGTAGTTATGAAAGTCGATAAAAGGTTATATTTCCTTATCCCGGCTCTATTTTTGTATCTCATGTTCACTATTTATCCGGTGTTCAAAGGGATCTCATTGTCGATGACAGAGTACGCTGGTGTTGGTGAAGCAACATGGGTTGGTCTAGACAATTACCGAGAAATATTCTCCGATCAGCGCTACGTTCAGGTGCTGAAAAATACACTCGTCTACGGTGTTGTCGTCGTCGTATTCCAAAATGGATTGGGGCTTATTTTTGCTGCAATTCTGAATAGTATTCCAGCGGTCCGTGATGCTTTGCGTACTGCGCTGCTTGTACCTTCAATGCTGTCGCTAGTGATTGCTGGTTACGTGTGGCAATACCTATACGCTCCGATGGGCGGCGGACTCAACGAATTGCTTGCCTCATTTGGCATGAGCAGCATGCAACAAATCTGGCTTGGTGACTCATCAATTGCACTTTTCTCGGTTGCGGCAGTTCACGTTTGGATGTTCGTAGGTTACTCAACAGCGATTTTCTTGGCAGGTTACGCAGGGATCTCAACTGAAGTAAAAGATGCTGCACGTGTCGATGGCGTCTCACCGATTAAATCGTTCTTCCATATCGATATCCCACTGCTTGCTCCGGCAATCACAGTCAACATTACGCTAGCAACCATCGGTACGCTCAAGTCGTTTGAATTCCCATTCATCATGACAGGCGGTGGCCCTGATTACGCCACAATGACACTTGGTTTGAAGATTTTCCAATTGATCTTCCAAGACTTCAAGTACGGCTCAGCCGCAGCATTGTCTGTTGTCATGATTGTACTGGTTGCTCTGATCACCATCATTCAGAACAGTTACCTAAGAGCTCGTGAGGACCGTATCTAATGAGTAGTATTACATCTAATAAACTGCCGGCTATGTCGGCAGACAAAGAAACGCCAAAGCGCACGTCTAAGCTGCTGTCACCACGTAATGTTAAGCAAGGCTTGCTCATCTCGCTGATGTTTGTTGTCACATTCATCATTTTATCTCCGGTGTTCTACATGGTATTCATGTCATTTAGAAGCCGTAGAGAGATCATGTTAGATCCGTTGGCGCTACCCACTGAACTGCACTTTTCGAACTACGTGAATGTGATTGCAGACATGAACTATTTCGGCACAGTGTTTAATACGATCGGTATTACTGTGGCAACTATTTTGTCGGTAGCCATCATCTCGTCTTTAGCGGCATACCCATTAGCGCGTATCCGCAGTCGAGTGAGTAACCTAGCCTACATTTTCTTCATGCTAGGTATGGTGATTCCACCATTTGCAGCACTTACGCCGCTATACCTGTTCATTCGAGACTTGGGACTACTGGACACCTACTTCGGCCTTATTTTGGTCTACACCGTCGGTCACCTGCCTCTTGGTGTGTTCTTCTACACCAGTTTCATGAAGGCGATACCAAAAGAGTTGGAAGAAGCAGCGACGTTAGACGGTGCCACGTTCTTAAAAACATATTGGTACATCATTTTCCCAATGCTAAAACCGATTACAGGTACTCTAGCTATCTTCATCACCCTTGGTGTGTGGAATGATGTGGTTAACCCATTACTCTTTATCACAACCGAGAGCAAACTGACCATCATGCCAGCTGTTTTACGATTCTTGGGGACATACTCTGTTGACCCAACACAGTTATTCCCAGCAGCTGTACTAGCATCGCTACCGCTACTTGTGGTGTTCTTTACTCTGTCAAAACAGATTGTAAATGGCATGACAGCAGGTGCAGTGAAATAACCATCAAGAGCAAGGCATTTGCGCCTTGCTCTACTTCTTTAGGAGGCAGCAACTACCCAACATTAGGCTTTACCCATAATAATTATGTTTTTAGTAGTACTTTGCGCACTGCGCTATTTTCAATATTTATAAAGACTATCAAGTATTTATCCAATAACGATTTAAGGAAAACTAATAACATGGAACTAAAAAAACTCTCTCTTGCCACTGCAATTACTGCTTGTTTACTTGCTTCTAGCAACCTTGCTGCAAAACAGATCGAACTTGAAGTCTCTAGCTGGAAAGGTGCTGGCGCCGAAGTCGCAAACTTCCCTTTGATTATCGAGAAATTTGAGAAAGCAAACCCTGACATCAAAGTAAAACTCAACTACATGGCGCGCAATGATATGGTGACAAGCATCCCTGCCCGCATGCAAGCAGGATCACCACCAGACGTTGTAATGGTTGACCGTGAGTTTATCCAACACTGGGGTGGTAACGGTCAGTTAATGCCGTTAAATGACCTACCTTTTGTTGAGCGTGTCCAACCAAAACTTCAGCCTTACCTTGGCCTTGAAGACACGGTTTACTATTCCATGCTCCAAGTATCGGGAATGGGCGTTTATGTAAACAATGACCTCTTTGAAGAAGCAGGCATCGATAGCTACCCTCAAACCGTCGACCAGCTCGTGCAAGCGTGTACCAAGCTCAATGACAAAGGCATCCAGCCAATGCTCCTCGCCGCGAATAATGGCGGTTGGACACCTTACGTTTACTTTTTAACCATGGCATTGGCTGATGGTAACAACCCAGACCTAGCGCGAATGGATAAATTCGTGAGCGGTGAAGCAAAATTTGCCGACGACCCATCAATGAAGAATGCGTTTGAAGGCTTCAGACAGATGATTGATGCGAAATGCTTCAATCCTATGGTGTCAGCGGGTACTGACCCTTGGTCTGTTGCGTTAACAACATTCCAGTCTGGACGTGTCGCCATGCTTCCACAAGGTATGTGGAACATCACTCCGTTCTCTAATGATTCTTTACCTGAGCACTTCTCACTGCATCCTTTCCCTGCTGTAAATGGTACTAAAGGTATCGTAATGGATTACAACGGCCCTGGTTGGGCAATTCCTAAAGACTCAGGTCAGGTAGAAGCCGCGAAGAAATGGATCGACTTCTGGATGAATGATGAGAACTTAAAAGTTTACTTAGAAGCCGACACCGCGATTACTACCCTTGCTGGTGGTACATCTGGCGTACCAGAACTCGCGAAGCCTTATGAAGATGCTCGTACAGCGGGCCAGCTTGTAACCTTCCCTGTAGGTAACATCCCTGCTGACCTTGGTGCTGATATGCCAAATGACATCACAGCATTCATGCTTAAACCAGACCAAGACTACAACAAGATTTTGCAGCGTTGGGATAAAACAGTTGCTAAAAATCTTAAATAACTAAGTTCCACCAACAAAAGAGAGGGAGAGCGGAATGCTCTCCCTCTCTTTTATCTATGAACCCCAATTGTCGCTGTTAATTATGATTTCACTCTTAGCTACAACCACACCAAGTTTCCCTAGCTCGGAAGATAGGGCAAATCGTTCATTTTGAATTGCAACCCCGCACACATCACTCTCCCTCGGTACACGAACTAACATAAACGGCTAAACCAGACAGTTAAGCAGTTTTTCCTCTAAACTCGAATCTATAGTGGAAGCAATAATTTCTATTCTGCTTTCGTTACAATCATCCAATTCACCTTCCTGAAGCTCATCAGAGGTCATGTTGTAACCAAAGATCCCGTCTTGCATAATGAATACCGCCTTGAGTCGTTCAGCCTCTATGGTAACTAATAGTGCAATGAGTTTCTGTCTAGAAAATACCTTGTTGGGTGCAAACCTCCAACCTACGCTATTAAAACCTTCTCCACTGTTCACTGCCTTGATATAGCCGCGTGGTGGGATCGGCAGCTCAGACGCAAGTGGCTTGGTTGTATTATGATGGTGATGATGCGATTGCTGAGCAACCGATGAAGTTTCACCATCTAAAAGCTCCAAGGGGATATCCCCTTGTATTGTATAAACTAACGGTGTTCCCTCTTTGTTTGCACGCTGTGATACATAGTCAGAGAGCAACTCATTATCCCCTACTGCATACAGGTCGGCTTTGTTACCTACCACAATATCGGCAATATCAATTTGCTGGTTAAAGGTGTCATGTTCAGTATATTTCGGCTCACTCAGCTTTCTGGCATCAACGAGCGTTATTATCTTTTGTAGTGATAACACCTCACGATAATTTTCAGATGAGAGTACTTCTAAAACCTCTTTCGGGTGCCCCAGCCCTGTAGGCTCGATCAGTAATCTATCAGGACGAGAATGTGTAAGCAGTTGGTTTAACGCTATTTGCATTGGTAGCCCTGCAGCACAGCACATACAGCCACCTGGAACCTCGCGAATATAAACCTGCTGTCCTTCAGAAGAACTTCCTTCGAATAAGCTCCCATCCACACCAATCTCGCCAAACTCATTGACGAGAATTGCCCACCGCTCGTTCTCTGGCTTATGACGCATTAAGTTCAAGATTGCGGATGTTTTTCCAACTCCAAGAAAGCCAGTGATAATATTCGTGGGTACTGCTGAAATTGGCTCTTGTAGCTTACTCACTACACTCACTCCTTTGATTGATTGTTCTGTTTCGTTCTACATTCATCACACACACAGCTAATCTCAAGCTGTGGACTTATAACGGTAAAACCGGCTTTGGCTGCTTCATCACGCAATGAATCCATCACTAGGGGCTCTAGTGTAAGTTCAGTGATCTTGTTGCACTCTTTGCAGATCAAAAATTGCGCCACGCCATGGTCATGCTCACGGCAAATATGTGCACATGCGACAAACTTATTGGTTGAATTTAGCTTGTGAACAAGGTCCTCTTTTTCGAGAAACTCTAAGCTTCGATACACAGACATAGCAGCAATACTCTCGCCATATCTCTCTTTACAAAAATCCACTAATTCATAAGCCGACAATGCACGGTTAGATTCAATTAATCGTGCAAGCACCTGCTTTCTCTGTGAGGTAAGACGCGCTCCATGCGTTTTGCAGTGTTGTTCTGCATGCTCAATTTGATTTGTTACATTGCTCATAGTCAATCCCGGGATATTTCCGATGTTTGAATGTCGTTACGCGTTTATAGAGTCTATCCCTTGAGTACGCGAACACTGATATGTTATAACATAACAAATAAACGTTACCAACTCTGTTGACACATTAGTAAACATTCTCAGATTCAATTGAATTTGATCAAACCTGTCTATACTTCAAAACACCAGCTTTAATAGTTAGTTAACGTAAGGAGTTCCTATGAAGGCAATGGTACTGAATGAATATGGCGAGCAAGCAAACTTTGAACTAACTGACGTCGAGAAACCAGCGCTTAAACCGGGAGAAGTCCTTGTGAGAGTCTCTGCTTCCAGCATCAATACGGTCGACACAATGATCAAACAACTAGGAACTGCCCTTCCTTTCTCTCCAGCGTTACCGGCTATCTTAGGTATGGACTTTGCGGGCACAATCGAAAGTATCTCCGATGACGTTGAAGGCTTTCAGGTCGGTGATGAAGTTTACGGCTGTGCGGGTGGTCTAGGAGAGCTACAAGGCTCGTTAGCTGAATATATGCCTGCAGACGTGCGTCTCATCGCCCATAAACCTTCAAATCTATCGATGAAAGAAGCGGCTGCGCTACCACTTGTCGCCATCACAGCCTATGAAGGTCTGAGTCGAGCTCAAGTCAAAGCGGGACAAAAAGTACTGGTTCATGGCGGTGCTGGGGGTGTTGGAAACATCGCTGTACAAATTGCCAAAGCGTGGGGAGCTGAAGTTTATGCAACGGTTGGACGACCTGAGCATATGGGGCTGATGCAACTGCTCGGCGCTACCGCCATCAATTACCGAGAGGAAGCGGTGGCTGATTACGTATCCAAATACACCGATGGAGGGTTTGATGCGGTATTCGATTCTGTCGGTGGCGAGAATATGATCAAATCATTCGATGCGACGAAACTTAATGGACACGTTGCATCCACTGTATCTATGCTAGAACTCGACCTTACGATGATGCACTTTAAAGGCCTCTCTCTACATGTGGTATTTATGTTGATTCAAATGATTAATGGTGTACGCCAAGAAGAACATCATCACATTCTCTCTGAAGTCGCCAAACTTGCTGACGAGGGGCGACTATCACCAGTCATGGACGAAGTTGACTACAAATTGGAGGATATTAGTGAAGCCTATGATCGACTATCTTCTGGCAAAGCGACGGGGAAAGTCGTTGTGGAAAACTAAGACTAATACCTAGCACATTTAGGGTTGGCGGAGGCGTAAGCGTACCGCCAGCCTCAAAAAGCTGGGCTAGAACCCTGCAATGCACACCCCATGTCTCGATAACATGTCACAACACTCACCTCTAATATATTCAAAATACATACAACTAGCAGTATAAAAAGCTAGCATTCTTGCATTCACCAGAACAAATCCACACAGCCAATCAGCTATCACCTAAAATAATCTTAAGTTTGAGATTCAGTTTCATGAAGCGGCTTTATCTATAGAGTATGGTCACAAATCACTCACACACTCCACTAATAGATGTGCCCCAAAGCACATATGTGTTTTTGTAGCATTGTATTACAAATGGTGAAATCCAATAATTAATTTCAGATGAGAATAAATTAGTCAAAATGTATTTGTGAGCCACATAGATTCTCCCGACAAATCAATATAATAAGGCAATCACAAATTCTCCTACTAGCTGCTCATCTATGGATTATCAATTAACGGAGAACAACATGAAACATAAGTTACTTACCCTTGCTGCTGCTTCTGTATTAATGGCGTTTGGTGCTAATGCTAAAACACTCACTCTTGGTCACGCAATGAACTTAGAGAGTGCTGCTCATGCCGGTATGGAGATATTTGCCGAAAAAGTCAGTGAAAAGTCTAATGGTGAAATGAACGTGCGTATCTTCCCTAACGGCATGCTTGGGTCTGAACGTGACCAAGCAGAACAGGTTGTTACTGGTGCTATCGATATGGCGAAGATCAATGGTTCACTGGCTGAATCATTCGAGCCTACCTATAAGGCAATTTCAATCCCATTCCTCTTCCGTGATGCCGACCATATGCACACTTTTATGCGTAGTGAAGCAGCAGAAAAGCTTCTCCAATCAAGTGAAGGTAAAGGGTTCGTTGGCTTAACACTTTACGATTCAGGCTCACGAAGCTTCTACAGTTCTAAGCCGATTGAAACGCCAGAAGATCTTGCTGGGCTAAAAATTCGCGTCCCAGAATCACCAACGATGATGGAGATGGTTCGTTTACTAGGAGCTCGTGCAACACCAGTTCCATTTACGGAAGTTTATACCGCACTACAACAAGGCGTTATCGATGCAGCAGAGAACAACATTTCTAGTCTGGTTGAAATGAAGCACTCAGAAGTAGCGAAATACTACTCAATGAATGAACATATGATGACGCCAGATCTCATCATGATCTCTGAAAACACATGGAACAGCCTATCTCCAGATCAGCAGACGATTGTTAAAGAAGCCGCTCTAGAGTCTATGGAAGAAGAGATAAAAATCTGGGCTGAAATTGATGGCAAGAATAAGGAAGTTGCTAAAACGCTAGACGTTAAGTTCATTGAAGTTGATAAGAGCAAGTTCCGCGCGAAGGTTCAGCCAATGATTGATAGTGCTGAGCAAGATCCAACGCTTGGCTACTACATCTACGCAATCCAAAAAATGTAATCCACTGCTTTTACTTCATAAAACCCCACTCTTCGTTGAGTGGGGTGAAATTATTGGGTCGCAGTTTAAGGAGTCTCAATGTATTCATTTATTCAGTCTTTCAGAAGGTTGCTCGATAAAGCCATTCTCACCTTCTGCGGTTTCGCGATTATTACGCTCGTCGTGACCGTTACATGGCAAGTTTTCAGTCGGTATGTCCTTAATGATCCCAGTTCATTTACTGATGAGCTTGCACGCTACACTATGATTTGGTTTGGCCTTTTTGGCGCTAGTTATCTGTTTGGCAAGAATGGTCATTTGGCGATCACGTTATTTGTCGGGTCAATTAAACAGAAGTACCGTAAATACTGCCATTTAGTCATCCATATGGTTTCTTTCTCTTTTATTTATCTTGCAATGATCAAAGGCGGTACGCAGCTAATCGGACGCACGATGCTGCAATCTTCTCCTGCACTGCAAATACCAATGGCATACGTTTACTTCATATTACCGCTATCGGGTTCGTTAATGCTGATTTACCTAGTACTCAACACCATCGATATGTTCGCTAGCGACCATACCGCTCAACAAGGATAACGAATATGGATATTTCAATTGGGTTTTGGCTCCTATGCCTTTTCATGCTCATGATCAGTTTTAGCATTCCTATTGCCATCGCGATAGCAATGTCGTCACTTGTAATCATGTGCACCATTCTTCCTAATGATGTCGCATTCATGACTGCAGGTCAGAAAATCGTGACTGGTATAGATAGCTTTAGCTTACTTGCCATTCCGTTTTTCATATTGGCGGGTAACATCATGAATCGGGGAGGTATTGCAACCCGACTTGTTGAGTTCGCAAAACTGTTAGTTGGCCGTATGCCAGGGTCTCTTTCTCACGTAAACGTCATCGCAAATATGTTGTTTGGTTCTGTCTCAGGTTCGGCAGTTGCCGCAGCCGCTGCTGTCGGGAAAACACTGGAACCAGAATTAGAAAAAGAAGGTTATGACAAAGCGTTTTCTACCTCTGTTAACGTGGCTTCTTGCCCTGCCGGTCTTCTAATTCCACCCAGCAACTCATTGATTGTTTTTTCGGTGGTTAGTGGCGGCACTTCTATTGCGGCACTCTTTATAGCGGGTTATGTTCCAGGCATTTTAATGGGCCTTAGCTGTATGGTGGTCGCTTATATGATTGCTAAGAAAAAGGGCTATCGAACCATCTCCGAGCCAAAAACAGCAAAAGAAATCATGGACATCACTTGGAGAGCGACACCGAGCTTAGGGCTTGTAGTCGTCGTTATTGGCGGCATTATCGGGGGGATATTTACCGCAACGGAAGGTGCGTGTATCGCAGTGCTTTACGCGTTCTTTCTGTCTCTTTGTTATCGAACGCTCGGCATGAAAGAAATGAGAACTATCTGTGTAGAAACCGCAGAAATCACAGGCATCATGCTGTTTCTCATCGGTGCTTCCACCATCATGTCTTGGGCTATGGCTTTTACTGGACTTCCAAGCCTGATCAGTGATTGGATGCTGTCTATTTCTGATAATCCCATCATCATTTTCATTCTGATGAATATCATCCTGCTGATCGTGGGAATGTTTATGGATTTAACACCAGCCGTACTTATTTTTACGCCGATTTTTATGCCAATCGCGACTCAACTAGGTATGCACCCTATCCATTTCGCAATGATGATCATCTTTAACCTATGTATCGGTATCGCCACGCCTCCAGTAGGTACCGCTCTTTTTGTAGGTTGTAGTGTCAGTGGAGCTAAAATAGAAAGTGTTATTAAATCGATTCTGCCCTTCTGTGCGGTCTTGATTGTCACTCTACTACTGATCACATTCGTGCCAGAAATCAGCCTTGCGCTACCTCGCGCATTCGGTCTAATCAACTAAGTTGACCACAAATAAAAACACCGCACTATCTATATGATGTGCGGTGTTTTTATTTTTAAACGGCGCTATTGGTATTCACTAACGAATAACCACTTCACCGTCTTCAATGGGAAAGCTAGTACCCTCTGGCTTATTCACCATACGTACTGTTGTTGGAGTGCCTGCAATTTCGTAAGTGACGTCGTAACCCACAACTTTCGCTGAAGTGGTGTATTCTGTTTCACACTGCCTTTCGGTTGTCGTTACGACATCATTCTTTTGCGCGTTCTCTTGAATCTTACGACCCGTCATCGCGCCCGCAATAGTGCCTGCAGCAGTGGCAACAACCTTACCTGAACCACCACCGACTTGGTTACCCAATGCTGCACCCGCAGCTGCACCACCCACGGTGCCTAATAGCTTATTCTCATCTTTTACTTCTGCTTGTTTAGTCACGACTACATCATGACACACCTCATGAGGCGTCTTAACTTGCTCGGTAACCGCTTCCACCAGCGTGATGTTCGCTTCAGTTGCGACCTCCGGTGTATTAGGAGTTTCGTCTTTACATGCCGCTAGAGAAAGTGCTGCTGTCACTGCTAAAGCAATTGCTTTGATATTCATTGTTATGCCTTGTTCAGGTTTTGTTTTGTGGCGGCAATCATAATGATTCAGCCAACTCATTCATCAGCTCAATATCAACATTATGTCAGTGTAGTGTAAGCAGTCTATCTGCTGTTCAGACCTTATTGAGAATATGCCTCCCAGACATATATACATGACTAAGCTAATCCGTTTAGACAAAGGTTAAATTGAACTTTTCCTCGAAGCAGCGTATCTATTGATAATATAGTTATAAAGATTGAGGCTTCGCATGTTTAACGCTATTACCTCCCTATTTAAAAACCTACTAGAGGGACATGATCTCTCTGGCAGTCAGATTCAAAACCCAAATCTTGCCATCGCGTGTTTGCTCACCGAAGTGGCTGGTGCTGACCATCAAATTGATCAGGCAGAGCGTGAGGCTAAGCAACATCTACTTGAAGTGCTGCTAGACCTCTCTAAAGAACAAGCACAAAGCCTGTTAGAACAAGCGAGTGCTAAAGTTCAAGACTCTGCTTCTCTTTACGAATTCACAAACCAACTTCGTGAACTGAGCCAAGAGACACGTTTTGAACTCATCAAGGCGATGTGGGAAGTCGCCAATGCGGATGGTGAAATCGACCCATTAGAAGATGCTGTGGTGCGTAAGACGGCAGAGTTGCTTTACGTCGATCACAGTGAATTTATTAGGGCAAAGCTGTTGGTTACCGAAACCAATGAGAAGAAATAGACCGCCATAATATGATGAGGGCAACGCTTCTCTCCGTTGCCCTCTCGTTTATTTTCCTTTTGCGTAGCGATCCGCTAAAACCGCGCAGTAGAAGATCTGTATCGGATGATAAAGCATGATTGGCAGCAATATCATTCCCAAGGAAGGGTCGTTAGCAAAAATCACTTTCGCCATCGGCACGCCCGCGGCCAGCGTCTTCTTTGTACCACAAAATACTGCGGCAATTTCATCTTGACGATTGAATCCCACTTTTTTCGCCGACCATTGAACCACGTGTACCATGGCGAGCAACAAGACAAAACAAAGCACGACTGACGAGAGGAGTAACGTCAGTGAGAACTGAGACCAAATGTTACTCTCTATGGAGTCACAGAACACATTGTAAACAATCAAGATGATCACGATCTTGTCAATCTTGTTGATGATTTGTTTGTTTCTCGCTAGCCAGTCTTTCAATATAGGTCGCAACAGCTGACCAATCACCATAGGTAGAATCAAAAGCTTCGCCACAGAGACAATGGTTCCAATGGCGTCACCACTCTCCCCCTCAATGCCGACTAAGACAAAGATTAGAAGCGGAGTGATGAAAACACCGATAATACTCGAAAGAGATGCATTAAAAATGGCTCCCGGAACATTGCCTTTTGCAATACTCGTCATAGCGACTGAAGATGAAATCGTGCTTGGCAATACCAGTAAGTAACAAAAACCTATAGCCAAGGCACTTGGCATATGCAGTGAAAACAGGTGACCGAAGATCAACCATAAAAGAGGGTAAACCACAAACGTCGTAGATTGAATAAAGCCATGCAATCGCCAGTTAGTCATACCCGCTGCAATGTCTTTACGAGATAGATTTAAGCCATGTAGTAAGAAGACAAGTGCAATACCGAGCGATGTCACAACGTCTAAGTGAAGTAAGCCACCACTGCTACCTACTGGAGAAGTTTTGACCGATAAAATGATCGCTAGGATCATTCCGAGAATAAACCACTGTTGCTTAATTTTGTTAATAATGTCCAAAGTGCAGTCCAAGTTACTATTGTTTTACATAAAGGAAAATAAACATCTGATAATTCGTCAGTTATTACCTTTCAACGTTCTTTTGTTTTATGTTTACAAGTGTGCCTGAGTGTCAATAAAGGGTAAACCTTCAAAACGCGTCAATCTGCATTTGAATCTATAACACCTATACCCTTAGCGGTAATCAACGACACGTGTCTCTCTAAGTGCAATACAACGGTCCAGTTGCCCCTCGCCAAACAAAGTGACAAATATCATTAACCTGAAACACCCATAAAGTGCTAACGTATCAGGTAATTTTCTTCTGTTGTTTGGAGTTTAACTATGTGGCCTTTGGTCGTGAGTGCGACATTTGGCGCTCTTTTAGGCGAATTCAGTGGTATTGCTATGGGAGGCTTATTTGGCTCTATAGTGATAACTTTAGTCGTATCTCAGTGCCTAACACTTCGCGCCCAAGCTTCACAAACTCCTTCTTTCCTCCCATCAAAAATGGAACTCCCAAAAGGGTCCATCACACTTATTCAGCTGATACTTGGACTTAGTGTGGGTTCTATCGCTAGTTTTCAAACCATTGCAGATAATGTCAGCGTTCCAGTGGTGACAGGTTTGATTCTCTGTTTATGCTGTCAAATCAGCCTGGGGTTTATATGGCTTAATCGAGCTGAAAAATGGTCAGTGAGTGATAGCATCATGGGTGCTATTCCTGGCGCGCTATCCGCACTGCTCTCGATGTCCGGGCGATATCAGTCTCCCTCGGCAAAGGTGGTCTTTGCACACTCCGTTCGTCTGGTGTTACTGGTTCTACTTGCTGCGTTTATCTCAACTCAATATGCCGCAGACTTAACCACCTTCGATAACAATTTGAATATTTTTAGAGCGAGCGATTTCTTTTGGTTGTGTATCGTCGCCACTCTTTCAATTGGCTGTGGTTGGGCATTGGATAAAATCGCGTTACCTGCCCCTTACCTTACGGGCTCACTCATTACGACCATTACCTTTCACTCCCTATTCAATCACATCGCTATCGTCGTCCCGAGCATCTTAATTGATGTCTCAACGACAATCTTAGGGGCCGTTATTGGGCTTAAGCTATCAGCAGTGAAAATGTCAGAAGCATGGCGCTATGCGCGTGCGGGGATACTGGTTACGACGATTAGTTTGTCAGTGACAATTGCTGCCTCTTACATTACGAGTATAGCTTTAGACATGAACTGGGCCGTTCTACTCATCGCCTGGGTTCCGGGCAATGTCGAGGCAATGACCACCATCGCCCTAGCCTTTTCACTACAACCTTCATTTGTAATGATTAATCATGTAATTCGCTTGTTCATCCTTAATCTAACGCCAATCGTTTTGGGTCAAATCAACCCATCAGATAGCCCCAACACTATGTAGTTGGCGAATGTGAGAGGGTGTATTTTTGCTTCGATCATCCACAATGGTTACTCTTTTGAGGACGGAGTCACCAAGCTTATTTGATAGATTTTCTCGGCTCGACTGCCGAAGAACCAAAAGCTAAGTGCTAGAATCGCGAAGAACAATGCTTTATGCAGGTCTTCCCAGAAGTATTCAAAGTAGCGTGTATAAAGATTGATAAAGAAAAACGTTAATCCATAAATCTTAACAATGTCATCCTTTTGCTTCACTCCATAATAAACCGCATAAGCAGAGACAAAGGTGAGCAAAATCGACCAGTGGATTAAAGAGAGCTGCGAGACTTTGTCCCACTCTACGACACTGACATAATTTCCAAAGATAGAAACTACCCAAAGTGAGATAAACAGGTAGGCGAGACCAATCAGTTTGGTGGTGATGTAAAAAGAGAGCAGGTTTGTTTTACGCACAAACAAATAATACCCACCCGCTGTCATTAATGCTCCCATAAGGGCAAAACGGATGGGCACATTCACACCAAGAAAGTACTCACCTAAACCAAATGGGAAAGCAGCTTCAATCGCAAACCACAAGCCCACCGAGAGTAGACTAAACCCCCAAACAATATGTGAAGGCATTAAGATGCCAAGTACCGCATAATTGACCGTTGCAAAGGCCATGAGATACGTCGTATCTTCAATGGCAAATGCCTCTCCTAGAAAATGGATAGCGACAGCATTAGAGAGCACCCCAACAAGCATAAATGCTTCATTACTGAATATTTTGTGGGGTTGCGACTCCCGACTCTTCATACCGAGGAAATAGAAAAGTATCGAGCAAGCAATGAAAAAACCACACTTAGCGATATCTGGTGCTGAAAACAACTTTTGGAACAACTCAATCAGCCATTGGTCGCCGATGGCAATCAAGACAGAGATGAGAATGGAGAGGATCGCAAAATAAAAAGAGTACTTGGCTAGCTGCTTCCAATCAAACGAGCTCACAGTATAAGCGCTATTCAATCTCTGATACTCTTGCTCAGAAATCACACCCTGCTCTCGCCACTTAACTAGCGCATCACTCAGTACTCGACCTTCTTTACGAGATACCTGCATACTTCATCTCTCCAACGACAAGTGCCTTATCCCAAAGACAACAAAATGTAGGTTAAGTGTAACCTATCGTTGAAATCGAGTCGCGAAAGAGCACACGCAGTAGGACTATTCTTTATGCTTAACGATTAAGAATCCGCTAAACAGAACGAATTTCTCGTCAAACAAGCGCGCTGCAACCATTGCGGCATGCGCAAACGCCCCAACACCAAATGTCGACACCAAGACTTTTATCAGATCGGTATTTGGTGGTACGTTATACAACTTGAGTAGATTGGTAAAAAAGACAAAGCACACGATGCCAACCGCTGTCCCAAGCGAAAAACCTAGCAAGCCATTTAAGCCATTTTGAGACCATGGTAGCATCATCATTCCCATGACGAGCAACCATTGGCAAAGCATTGCATTTCTTAGCTCCGTCATGCCTAAGAATTCCGCACTGAAGATGAAGCCGCTATACAACGCTAAAAAACCTGCGACAAACATACTTATACCCGCTAACTTTTTGTTCATGGCGAGATACTCCTTTTGCTTGTGGCTGTAACTCTAGTGTAGGACATTCATCATTGAATAAATTTGCTGCAAGTCGCACATATTTTGTTGATTTTACGAATGATTGAAAATTTAGATTGCAAGCTTGTTATAGATCGCCTGTATCTCTCTTTTTAACTCCAGAATGCTTGGATGCTCCACCAAGTAATCGACGAAGACGTTAGTCGCAGACTGCGTTCCTTGCGCGTTGAGATAAGTAATTCTTAAATCGACTTCAAACCGAGAATGTTCCGGGCTAAGTACAACCAAGACATCTTCTTTCAAGGCTTGACGTATCACATGGTACGGAAGACATGCAAAAGCATTGGCAAACTTGAGATAGTGGAAACAAGACAGAGAATTGTTGCTGACAAACTTGACGTTATCTGGGTGACATTTTCTTTGAGTTTCGCTGTCCACCATGACTGAATCCTCTTGATTCAAATAAGACCATGCAACAAAAGGAAAATCAGAAAAGAGCGAATCTAAGGATTTTGGTAAACCATTAGCCTGTACAAACCCAGGGGAACAGCATAGAAAAAAAGGTAATTTGATGAGCGGTCTAGAAATCAAATTTTCATGAATCGAATCAGACGATAAATGTGCGCGAATCGATATATCAAGTTGATGGTCAAAGATATCCTGAAATTGCTCATCTGTGACAAGTTCAATCACGTAATTAGGGTTCTCTTTCTGAAAATCAGCGATCACCTTACTCAAAACAATAGAGCCAAACGTGTTGGGACTTGATAACTTGAGTTTGATTTGTTGTTCAGTTGTGTCTTTCGTAAAGTGCGATTTATTAATCGTCATGACACGCAGCGCGGTGTCGACCTCCATCAGAATAGGTCGGCAACTATCAACATACGCCTTGCCTTTGGCCGTGAGTTTCGAACCTTTCGCGTTACGATCTAGCAGCCTGAAACCTAGCTCATTCTCTAGTGCTTTAATCGCCCTTGAGATCATCACTTTCGACTTCCCAAGCTGCTCTGCTGCCATACCCAAAGAGCCTGAGTCAGCCACACAAATCAATACTCGATGATTAGCGATATCGTCCATAGCGTTCCATTTTGTATACGAGGTGTATCATTTGAGAGTATAGCCAAATCAAATGAGTTAACTACGCTTAGTGAACCAATCAATAAGGAGTGTTCGCCATGCAACTTACCTCTAAGCGCGTTTGTACCTCATTGCTCGCAATCACCAGCCTAACGCTGTTTTCCCACGCTACGTTTGCTCAAGATTCAGTTTCTAAACAAGAAATGTCCAATAAAGAAAAAGCCATCGCTGTTATCTCCAGCATAGAGACAGGCGATCAGAATGCCATTGGCTACATCAACCCACAGAAATACATCCAACATAACCTGAGCGTAGCTGACGGGCTTGCGGGCTTTGGGGAAGTGTTAAGTGCCCTTCCAGAAGGCTCAGCTAAAGCAAACGTTGTGCGTGCTGCACAAGATGGCGATTATGTGTTCCTGCATACTGAATATGACTTCTTTGGTCCAAAAGTTGGGTTCGATATATTTCGTTTTGAAGATGGTTTAATCGTCGAGCATTGGGATAATTTACAGCCAATTGCTGAGCCAAACCCCAGTGGAAGAACACAACTTGATGGCCCCACCGAAATCACCCAAACAGACATGACGGTAGAGAACAAAGCATTGGTTGCTGACTTTGTTGACACCATTCTAATCAAAGGGGATATGAGTAAAATCGGCATGTTTATCGACCCAAAACCTGAAGACTACTTGCAGCACAACAGCATGGTTGCCGATGGTTTAGACGGACTTGGCGCAGCATTAAAAGCCTTGGCTGAAGCTGGAACACCTATGGTTTATACCGCAAACCACAAGATTCTTGGTGAAGGCAACTTCGTGTTAGCCGTCAGTGAAGGAACATTTTTGGGTAATCACACCTCATTCTACGACCTGTTCCGCGTTGAAAACGGTAAAATCGTCGAACACTGGGACGTCATCGAGACTATCCCAAGCGAAGACCAATGGAAAAACGATAACGGCAAGTTTGGCTTTGAGAGTGATTACGTTGTCGAGGTTGCGACCTTTGACTTAGGTGACGGCGTCACCGATGAACAGTTCATCCCCATCGACAAAGCCGTAGAGGAAACTCATGTTGCCAAACAGCCAGGCTTCCTATCACGCGAATCAGGCATGACAGAAGATGGATATTGGAGAGTCATCGTTCATTGGGCATCGTTTGCAGATGCGGACGCCTCGATGAACTCCTTCATGAATGCCCCGGCGGCGGCAGATTTTATGAGTAAAGCAGATGGGTCAACTATGATTATGAGACGTTATGCTCACTAGTTGCCCCTGATACCTATCAGTATTGTTAGGTCTAAATTGAAAGCCACACTAACGTTTCATTAAGTGTGGCGTTTTTGAATTTGCCGATCAAAAGGCTCTAACATTTATCCATCCACAAGTTATCTTTATTGCGCAAATAGTTTGCCTCAGCGCATTTTTGTGGTATCACTGTTAAAACAACGTTATGTTGTTAACCGACTAGATGAATCACGGAAGAGGAAAATAGTCATGCACAGTAAAAGTATCAATGATGACATTATCCGCGACATGATGACTGAAAAGCCTCAGCTTTTCCCTGGTATGTTCGCATCTCACAACTATTACATCAGCATCGTAAGACAAGAGCTGGCACTTTACGAACATCAAAAAAACCCATCCAGTGCAGAACAATTGCTCAAGGGTTATATGAGCTTTAAGGACTCATGCACCACAACGCCTGAGCTGCAGTTTTAAACACGGTCTCTATTTTGTTTAGACAACATGTCACTTTCCAAGTCGCCCCAACGCATCACTGTATTGGGGCTTAAACACTTAGCCAGTCACCACATCAACTTGATAACGCACAATTTTGGGTTGGTCACTCTTAAACGATAGCTGCCACTCTTCATTAACCAACACGTTAACATCCTCACCACTTGCTGTACGAGCGATAAGTCTTACACGTAAATCTGCTTTGAAGCCTACCTCAGACGGTGTAATCACCACTTGCTCAAGCGTATGACTTGCCGTATCAAACATGTTTCTTAGTTGGCGATACCAATCTTTAAAGCCTGCATGCCCGTTATACTCACCCTCTGGTACATGAAAAACCACGTTTTCATCAAGCTCTGATAAGAATGGCGTTTCATCTTCACCAAGATTATCCATATTTTCAAACCAAGCTTTGACCAAGGCGGAGACTTGTCGCTCCTGTGACGATAACAAGTCAGCCACTTTATCAATCACACGTGTTGCATGAGCTTGTGCCTTCGCTTCCACATCCTCTAGCGTGTTGTATACTCCAGGAATGTATACCATGCCATGCGTATAGATTGGAGCATGGTAGTTTAGACCCGCTAAGTATGCCGTTTGCTGAATTGGGTGTAACAGTTGCTCAATCGTGAAGTGATTGTAGCCAAGAGGGTCATACGACTCTGCCGGGCCGCCAATAGTAATGGATGTAATCAGCTCTTTACCCTTCAGCTTGTCACCCTTTGAACCGTAGGCAAAGTTGTAGCTAAACACGTCATCAAGCCACTTCTTAAGCAGTGCCGGTACTGAATACCAGTAAAAAGGAAACTGTAGAACGATAACATCTGCCGCAAGTAATGCTTGTTGCTCGGCTTCAACATCGATTTGGTAGTTTGGGTACAGCGTATCGAGGCGGCGCACATCAATGCTCTCAATCTCTTTGCCTAGTTGATCGATGATAATTTTGTTTGTATTTGATTTCTCTAGTTCTGGGTGTCCAGAAATAACCACAACTTTGCTCATGTTGGCTCCTCACTCTGCTAAACAGCAATTCGTTTCGATGGAGTTAGAATAGATGATTTGATTCTTTGCTTGTAGAGCACTAAAACTTAGCTTTTAATTAGGTTTAACCTAACAATGGAAGATATCAGCATGAAGGGTACGACTTACAGCCAGCTACAGGTATTTCAAGCGATTGTTTCAGAGGGTAGCATACGCGGCGCTGCTCGAAAGTTAGAGATAGCCGCCCCGTCGGTTAGCCAAGCATTGAAACTCTTAGAATCCAATGTCGGTTTGACACTATTCAACCGTACCACGCGCAAGATTGAACTTACTGATGCGGGGCGATTGCTTTATGAACGCACCTCTCAAGCTATGGCCTCTTTATCTATCGCTATTGAGAGTGTTCAAGAGTTAGCTGATGAGCCGAGTGGTAAACTGCGCATCACACTCCCCAAGTTTGTGTTTAACACCTACTTTCAAAGCATCTATGCCAAATTCTGCCGCCTCTATCCGCAGATTCAATTAGAGGTCGTGATTTCAGATGCGACCCTTGATATTGTCAAAGAAGGCATCGATTTAGGTATCCGATTTGGCAACAAAGTCGAAGAGGGAATGGTAGCAAAAAAACTGACAGAACCTATGCAAGAGGCGCTGTTCGCCAGTCCTGCCTACTTTGACAAATTTGGTGTCCCTTCTTCGCTAGAGGATTTAAGTCAGCATCAGCTAATTCAATATCGATTTGTCACTTCCAATCAATATGCGAGGCTCAACCTCATCGACAACGGGCAAGAGACGCTAGTTGAAATGCCCTACGCCCTTGTGGTGAATGATACTGACGTGATGATAGACGGTGCACTGCAAGGGCTTGGTATTGGTAGGCTGGTCTTGCCCTGCGTAGAGGAACTGATTGAGTCAGGTGAACTTAAACCCGTACTCAAAGACCACTGGCCTAACTTTCAAGGGCTCTACCTCTATTTCAGTCGTAATAGCCAAAAAGTGAAGCGTATACGGGTGTTCATTGATTTCCTCGTTGTAGAGTTCAACCAAGCTAGCTTAAGTTCTTCTTCATCTGATTAGCCACTTTCAAGTACGACTGAAGCTCATTTTCTGCAACGCCACTCGTCATTTTTGATATCAATGCTTGCTCGACATCGGCGATACGCTCAACCAGCGTGCGCCCCTGCTCTGTCACCAGAAGAAACGCACTGCGTTTATCCTCAGGATTAGCTGCTTTGTCTAATAGACCCTCATCAAGCAAAGGCTTTAGCAGGCGTGTGACCTGCGCTTTATCTCTGCTTAAAAACTGGACAATATGATTTGCGGTGCAGTCTTGTGTCTTTGAAATGATTTTGAGCACACGCATGTGCATTGGTGTGATCGGCAAACCAAGCAGTTCAATCTGATGGTGCATTTCTCTTTTTACGGCATGCGCTAAACCAAATAGCCCTTCCAATGTTGTTGCTTGTGACACGGCGACTCTCCAATTAAATGGTTTACATTATCATTTAAACTAACTATAGTTGACAAAATCAACCTTGCTAGTTTACCTGTGGAGCGAAATGATGAAAAGAAAAATGACACCTAAATCTTTGACGGTAATCTCAACACAAAAGCTAAGCGACAGCTTTCTGCGCATTCGCTTCACTGGTGACGACTTGCAGAAAATGCCTGAAGACTGCGAAGGGGATTATATCAAGCTGATCTTCAATGCTAATGGCACGACCAATATTGACGATATGAGTGAAACGGGTCGCCCACTTATGCGCACCTACACTATTCGTCATTTTGACTCTGCCGCCCTAACACTTGATGTCGATTTTGTTTTACATGACAGCCAAGACCAAGATGGAATCGCAAGTCACTGGGCACAAACTGCCAAGGCTGGAGACACGATTAAGATTGGTGGCCCGGGCCACAGTGAAACCATTCCTTTTGACTTGCATGACTATGTTTTTGTCGCTGATATGACATCGTTGCCTGCGCTTGCTGTGACACTGACTAAGTTAACACCAGACGCAAAAGGACGTGCCTTTATTCAAATTGCAGATGCTTCTGACAAGCAAGAACTTGAGGCACCACAAGGCATCGATATTGAGTGGTTACTGGGTGATCATCAGCAACCTTTACTCGCTAAGTCGGTCGAATCGTTGACTTCAGTACCAAGCAATGCGGGTGTTTGGTGTGCCTGTGAGTTTTCGCAAATGCGAGCAGTTCGACGTCACGTTTCAGACAACTGGTCATGCGCTCGTGAAAACACCTACTTTAGCAGCTATTGGAAACACGGTGTCACTGAAGACGGCCATAAAGCATTAAAGAGACAAGACGCTGAGTCGTTTAATCAAGCCTAATAGCATCATTTAGATGAAGGGCGCCTAGAGAGGCTCGCTGCCTCTCTTTATTCCTTTCTTATTAACTCAGCCTTTCTCGCGAGCCCTAACTATTGTCAGCCAAGCGTACAATAGACAAGTAACGCTTGGGATAACCACTCTTAAAATAGTCGGTCTCAGTTACACCGTAATGCTTCTTAGAAGAAGAACTATGGATAAAGTGAAGTTTCCCCTCTCCCACTTGAGTAATGATGCCTGCATGCCCTGGTTTTCTTACCTTCGGGTCAGTGCCCGTAAATATAATTAAATCCCCAACTTGAGCCTTATCAAAATCGACTTTGTTCTTGTAAAGAGATGGGTATTGTGAAGTTGTTCTTGGAATATCAATATTAAATTCATTGTACACAAACTTAATAAATCCTGAGCAATCAAAACCACTGGGGGTATTTCCGCCCCACTTATAATCTGTGCCGATATAGTCACGGGCAAAGGCTATCATTTGTTGGTTTGAAGGAGAATGAGTAGTAGCAGGTTTTAGAGGTGGATGAGCGTATGGTGTATTTGAAGAGCAAGCAGAGGCGAGTAATACAAAACAAAGGGGCAAGCATCGCTTCAAACGAGTTAAAGGTCTGTCACTTAATATCGAGTACGTCATTTCAGGCTATGCTCCGTGCATTAGTATAAACATCATTAAGCATAGCCATTATTTGAACATATACCGCATATTATGCGACTAACGTATGAATAAACGCCCCATCATTTTGATCATCTTCTGTTGAGACTTCAATAACAGTTTAATTCTTCCTAACCATGCAGGAGTGTGAAACACCGTCTTGGCATGACTAAACGTTCGAAAGCCTTCAACACCATGATAGTGCCCCATACCAGAAGGGCCTACACCGCCAAAGGGCGCGTCTTCTGCTCCAACGTGGAAAACGGTCTCATTGATACCGACGCCACCACTGTGTGTCGAATTGACGATACGCTGAATCAATAACTTATCTGTACTCATGATATAGAGCGCGAGAGGACGGTCTTTGGAATTGATATAATCCAAAGCTTCTTGAATGTCTTGATAGGGCTTAATTGGCAACAGTGGGCCGAATATTTCATCGCGCATGATGGTCATATCATCTGTTACATCGGTCATCAAGTGCGGTGTAATCAAACGTGAATCAGCACCGTTTGTTACTTGCTTAGTGTGAACGATGGCACCTTGTTGTTTAGCCTCTTCCAATGCAGCCATTAGGCGATCATATTGGCGCTCATTGATGATTTGAGTGAAGCCTCCCTCTTCCTCAATTTCAGGATACAGCACGGCCAGACGCTCAAAAAAGCGCGTAATGAACGCATCGACTTTCTCTTTGGGTACAAACGCATAGTCAGGTGCGACACATATCTGCCCAGCATTCAGACATTTACCGAAAAGTACTGCATCAACCGCAACATCTAAGTCGCTGTCTTTCGCAACGATTACGGGAGACTTGCCGCCCAACTCTAGGGTGATCGGCGTTAAGTTTGGCGCAGCAGCTTGGGCTACATAGCGACCAACTTGAGTTGAACCGGTAAAAAGTAAGTGATCAAACGGTAGAGCACTAAACTCAGCCGCAACCTCAGCCGCACCTTCAATGACCAGTATATGCTCAGGCAAAACACTCAAGATCTTCGTAATGACCTGATTCGTTTTAGGCGTAAATTCACTGAGCTTGAGCATGACTCGATTACCCGCAGCTAATGCCGTCACGATAGGCCCAACGCTCAAAATGACAGGAAAGTTCCATGGCGCTATGATACCGACCACACCGAGTGGCTGATATTCCACTGCAACTTTACTCGGCATAAACATCAGTCCAGCACTGCGCTTACTCGGCTTCATCCATTGCTTTAAGTGCTTTAACGTGTAGTTAATCTGCGCCACAGTCGGCATAATATCAGCGATGGAGGTGTCAAACTCAGTTCTGCAACCAAAGTCGTTACTCAACGCTTCAATCAGCTGTGTTCGATGCTCAATGAGGCTTTGCTTAATCAGCTTCAGATTATTGATACGAGCCTCAATCGGCAAGCAAAGTTGCTGATTGTAACATTCACGAAGTAAATCGAGTGATTGGTTTAATGTTTCCGCTTGATTAATTTCCGTAATTGCATTCACTGTATTAATCCTTTATTTGTTGTGGCACCAACTAACTTTTATATACGACCAATCTAGCACAGAAACCCCAACTCATCTCTCTAGAGTTAATGCTCAAAGTGTAAACTTATATTTGTCCTTATTTACAGTATTAGCTTAACGCCAGCGACTTATACGAGCACACTTTCTAGTAATAATTAAAAATAGCGAGGCTCTAAAGCAACCACTTTAGAGCCTTATCCCTCAACACGTTATACAAATCGTTCTAGCAACACTCTTTGCTTCTCTGGTTGCTTTTTCGCTTTTTTGAAGCCAGCAGTACGAAGTAACTTCATCATATGTTGCGAAGTCATATAGAGACTAGCCTGAGCACGTGATTGCCCTGTGGCCGGAATGACTTTCTCAAGCATCATCTGCATAAATTCAGTCGCAATACCGCGACGTCGATACTCTCTATCCACCCCCATCATCACGATTTCATACTCGAGTTGGTTAGCCTGTTTAATCCACATGAATCCGACAATTTTACCCTTGACGTACTTACCATAAATCGCTCCATGGCTGCGCTTACCGTCAGAGTCAAAGTACCCTTTGTCGATGGTGCTAAACAGTTTTGCTCGGAGTTCATCGTGTGTCATGGGTTGTAAAAATTGCTTGTCAAAGTGGCCATGACCAGACTCGTTGATAATTTCACTCATCACCCATCCAACATCTTCAGGCTCCAATGGGGTAATACCTTTGGCAATAGACAAATGCTTACGTCTAGCCTCCGGTATTGGTAGTGGTGTTTTCGCTTGGTTAATGAATATTCGCCCATAAAGATCTTTTAACTTACTCAACATAAGTCCACCTTCGCTGCTTAATTAAAAACTCGTAAAAACAAACCTTTAATGTCTAAGCTAAAAGCAAAAGTACAAGCTTACAATACCGTATTTGGGCAAGGGTGAAGGGCATCATCTTTCGTTGATGTCATCTCACTTGAAGTGTGATTAGAAGTGTAAATGTCTGTGACAAAGAGGGTGCAAACTTAGCACCCTCTCCATTCGCCGATTCAAGTAATTACTTGATAATCATGATATTTCTGACTTCAAAATCAACCCCTGCCTGCGACGCGCCCCATTCTGGGAATACAACAAACGGTGCGGTCACGCGTTCAATATCAAAGCTACCTCCGGAGAGTAACTGTGCAAAAGGTATCGATACTGAGTGCCACTGCCCCTCGGGATAGGCCGTTTGCCCCAATTGATAGTCATTTGTTGCAACACTGCTTGCCAGTATTTTTACTGATAGCCCCTGAGTATTAGGGTTATCATCACCAACGGGCGAACCATAGTTATGAACATAAAGTTCAAACTCAATGGCACCTGATTCTTGATATAAACTCAAGTTTTGGGCCTCTTCTGCAATAAAGTTGATTTCCGCTTTATAGGCTTCAGGGCTGTCTTTCTCAAAAGAGACTCGTATAATCCCATCCGTTTCAGAGATCGTTGCATGAGTCTCACCGATCGGTCCCCAATCATTCGTGTTATATTCATTGGCTTCCACAACTGAATTCCATGGCGCTTCCAAAATATCCGAAGACGTCATATCCAAAGGTGGATTAACAGGAGCCTGTAAGTTATTGCAATCGAGTTCATCCTCTGCTGAATCAAGGCTTCGAGGAACGAAACGAACATTGGCGATATCAAGCTCCATCTCCTCTTTGCCTCCATCACTATATAAAAGGAAAGCGGTGTTCAGCATTGGAAATGACATGCCGCTGTCTTCAAAACAGGTGAGAGGAAGCTTGAGTGTTGTCCAACTATCACTAGGTGCTGGCATCGCCGCTGCAATATTGACTTCACCCAGACAAGGCCACTCACAATGCATCGACAACACGAAATCATCGTCAATCGTTGTATGTGTTCTTACATCAAACTGAAGTGTGGAGTCTGCATTAAGGTAAGCGTTCATATCGACGGTCTTTTCATCTTCCGTTTGCAGATAGAATTGAGACGGTTGAGCCCCTGTGAACGTAATGTTTACCGCATCACGTTGGTGATCTTTGTTTATACGATCAACTTCGATTCCTTCGATAACAGTCGCCCCATCACTTGCGACCTCTAATCCAACCCAACCATTGCCATTGCCTGAGATACGAGGCACAAACTGATTTGAACTGTCTTTACCAAATATTTCTAGATTGATTGTCGCTACACCGTCATCTGGTGCCCCCATACCGCATCCGTACTCTCTCGGGTCTAAAGGCAAGTTGTCTAGATCAAACTCATACTCACTCGGTGCCCCTTCCGCATAGTTAAGACCATAGCCAAAGGCAAATAGTGGTACATTCTCGCCATTGATATCTTGTTCTGTTTCAGGAGTCACCCATCGATCAGACAAGTTTTCTGGTACCGCATTAATGGATGTCGAGCATTTAAGTAGCGGCCAAGAATATGACAGTGTTCCTTTAAAGTCGTTTCCTCCTTCGAAAATCACGTCCGTGATCCCACCAGCCTCGGTGCCAGGTAACCAAGCTGCAACGAACGCTTCAGAGTGGTTAATCTCTTCATTGACGTAGAGCGGTCGTCCGGAGTAAAAAACAGTGACGACTTTTAGCCCTGCTGCTTTTAACGATTTGATGGTTTCCAAATCTGCTGCGTAAGAGGACTTAATCGTTGCAAACTCAAGAGTTTGGTTTGCCTTAATATCACCGAACATTTCAGCGTATGGGTCTTCACCTATAACGACGATTGCAACGGTGTCATCGGTCGCATCCGATAATTCTGTTATTACATTATCTGAGCCAACAACCTCTTCTATAGCCATTTTCATCGTGGTTGCACCAGGAAAATCATCTTCAATCGTGTTGCCATCGCCTTGCCAAGTCAGCGACCATCCCCCTGTTTGCTTGGTAATATCATCAATCGCAGACCCAGCAATCAAAACGTTTTGGTCTTTCTTGAGAGGTAGTATGTCGTCGTTATTTTTAAGTAAAACCAGGGACTCACTCACTGCTTGACGAGCCAAATCGCGGTGTTCATCTTTGCCTAATTGGCTTTGGTCACCCGCAAAAGTTCGCATTGATGGTTGTGGTTTTTCCCATAAATTAGCTCGCATTTTTACACGAAGTATCCGAGTAACAGCGTCATCAATGCGTGACATAGAGATAGTACCATCTTGCACTTGAGCGATAATATTAAGGTACATAGCTTGCCAATCAGAACGCGAAGTCACCATCAAGATATCATTGCCTGCGTTGACAACAGCAGGACAGTTAGAGCTAGTACAACCATTAATTTCCTGGTGTCCATTCCAGTCGGTTACCACTAAACCATCGAATCCCATCTTATCTTTGAGCACATCCGTTACCATGTAACGACTTCCATGCAGTTTGTAATTATAATCTTCGGAATTTTCGTAGTCATAGTTCACTTCGTTGTGCCATGAGTTAAAAGAGGTCATTACAACCTGCGCTCCCGCTTCCAAGCCAGAAAAATAGCCAGCCGCATGAATGTTTCTCAAATACTCTTCGCTGTAATGGTTCTCTCCTCGATCTTCACCATCCTTGGTACCACCATCACCCACCCAATGCTTCACGTTGGATATGACCTTGTGATCCGTTTTTAAATCGGCTGAATCTCCTTGAAGTCCTTTTACCATTCGACTCGCATAAGCGTAGACAATGGATGGATCTTCAGAGTAGCCCTCATAGACACGCCCCCAGCGATAATCACGAGGTGTGGCAACGGTTGGTGCAAACGTCCAATCAAGCCCTGTCGCGACGATTTCTTGTGCCGTTGCTTGCCCTATTTGTTCAATTAAATCTGGGTTTCGTGCTGCGCCCAACCCTATATTGTGGGGAAAGACGGTCGCTTTAAACACGTTGTTATGACCATGAACGGCATCCGTCGCCCAAATGAATGGGATTCGAATATTTCGCGTTGCCCAGTACTGCTCATTAGCCAACCAATACTTATCTGCTTCATCAGCCCAATCTTTAGCACTGGCATACTTGTCATCGTTAGGCCATCCACCCCCCCCATTAAGTAGCGAACCAAGATGATATTCTGCTACCTCTTCCGGTGTCACATCGCGCAGATCCGGCTGAATCATCTGACCGACTTTTTCTTCCAAGGTCATTTGCGACAATATCGTCACAATTTCGGCTTCAATCGCTGAATCGACCGGGATATTACTCTGTATCTGCGGCCAATCATTGAAATACGGCATCTCAAAGTCGCCAGACGCAGGAGGTGTATTACTAGAACTATTGTTACAGCCAGATAGAGCAAGAGCGCTTGCAATAGCGACAGCAAGTAGGGATTTTTTGGTCATATTTTATTCTCTAATATATTTTGTTGTGAATGGTTTTCTAGGAACAAAATATTCACGTTTCGCCACTATTAATTTGAATCAGTTCAATTAATTTACGCGCTAAAAAATATATTTAAAAAATATGTTAGGTTGATGTAAGAAAAGGGCAAGCTCATGTAACTTACAGCGTAAGTTACATGAGTGATTGAAGATATTAATGCTCTTCGATTCGTTGAGTGCTGTTCCTCACGACTAATTCAAATGTCGAATTGAAACTCTCCGCTGGTTGTTCACGCATCAAGTTCAGCACAGTACTGTAAGCATGTTTCCCTATATCAAACAAAGGCTGCTTAATCGTGGTCAACTTCGGGATGTAATAATCACACATAGCATGATCATCAAATCCAACCACAGAAATATCGCTAGGTACTTGAAGTCCATGCTCATTTAGCGCTCGCATAGCACCAAATGCACTGAGATCGTTGGCGATAAACACCGCACTAAATTTCACACCACGTTTTAACAAAGACTTCATCGCTCGATACCCACCTTCGAGAGAAAAGTCCCCTCGAACCACGAGTCGATTGTCGATTTTCATTCCTGAGGCTTCTAGGCTTTGTCGATATCCGGTTAATCTATCATTTGAATCAAGGCTGCTGTCTGGTCCCGTAATATGCGCAATATGAGAGTGACCAAGCTGGATAAGGTGGTTTGTTGCCAGTCTCCCTCCAATGACATTGTCACTCCAAAGAACTGGATACCAGTCATTTTTGTCTCGACAGACAAACAATACCGGCGTGTCCGTCATGATTTCTTTCACCATCTCCAACGGACAAAAACCGATAACCACAATAACTGCATCAAGCTTTTGCTGCTTGAATATGCGAAGCTGCTCCTCTTCTTTATGTAAGTTCCAATAGCTGGGCTGTACCGTCAACTTGTAGTGGTGTAAACCGCAGGCAGCTCGTATTCCCTCTAATATCTCCAACGAAAATGAGTCATTGAGTGTGGGAGCAATAACACCAATCATCATGCTGCGGTGGGTAGCACGTTTTTTCCTTGGCGAGTAATCGAGCGTTGCGATTGCGTCTTCTATGTTACGTACCGTTTCAGCTTTCACTTGAGAGCTGCGGTTCAGATACCTCGATACTGTTGCTACGGACACACCTGATCGTTGCGCTACATCGTATATTGTCGACTTCATTCCATGACCATCCCAAATACCTATAACCAACATGCTATCGAACTTCTGCAAGCTTTTGTCTCTACTACAGAAATATACATCACAGATTTACATGAAAGAACGCGTCGTTAAGGGTAAAGTTTCGTAGAGAATAATGTGCTACTGTAAAACCAACTCATAAAACCAAGGACGTTTATGAACTGCCCGTTAAAGCTATCGCATCGCTATCTCGACTTTCCATCGCCGTTCTACGCACTTGTTAAGCCCCAGCCACTGGTTCACTCGCGCTGGGTCGCGTGGAATAGCGAACTCGCTAGGAACTTTGGTCTATCAAAGAAAGCTCCGCAAAACGAAGTTCAAGCATTTCTGTTTGGCGAAGTGACCGATGAAGAACACCCTTCTCTTGCAATGAAATATGCCGGGCATCAGTTTGGGAGTTACAACCCTGAGCTGGGTGATGGTCGGGGTCTGCTGCTAGGAGAATTGACGAATACTGCAGGCATCAAACATGACCTACACCTAAAAGGAGCGGGCCTGACACCATACTCTCGAATGGGTGATGGCCGCGCCGTTCTTCGCTCTACCATTCGAGAGTATCTTGGTAGCGAGGCAATGGCTGGGCTCGGTATACCAACAACTCGCGCACTTGGCATGTTCACCAGTGATACAGTCGTATACCGTGAGAAAAGCGAATATGGCGCCATGCTGTTGAGAACATCTGAGAGCCACATACGCTTTGGGCACTTTGAACACTTCTTTTACCAGCAACAACACGACCATTTGAAGCTTCTAGCTGATCAATGCATCGATTGGTATTGGCCAGAACTCAAAGCTGAGGCACAACCCTATGTTGCTATGTTTCGACGCGTTGTTGAAGCAACGGTAGAGATGATCGCCAGTTGGCAGGCTGTGGGTTTTACTCATGGGGTAATGAACACTGACAATATGTCCATATTGGGGCAAACCTTCGATTATGGACCGTATGGTTTTATGGATGGCTTTGAGCAAAACTTCATTCCTAACCACTCTGACTACAACGGTCGCTACTCATTCAAAATGCAGCCGAGTATCGCCTACTGGAATCTCACCGCACTCGGCTATGCCCTCTCCCCTCTCATAGAGAGCGCACTTATTGAGCAAGAGCTGCAGCGTTATAAACCACTTCTAAGTAAGGCGTACAGTGGCAAAATGCGGCATAAATTAGGCCTTCGTACCACACAAGGTGACGATAGCCAACTCTTTGATGACCTGTTCAATCTGCTCAATGCAAATAAAACCGACTACACCCGTTTTATGCGCGAGTTAAGCAACCTTGATGGCAATGACCCAAGCGAAATTGTTGATTTAGTCATTGATAGAGACGGTGCGGAGAAGTGGCTAGATCGCTATCTAGCGCGATGTCATCAAGAGGTAGACGCATCAGGTAATCCAATATCGTCACAAGAGCGCTGCCAAGCGATGCGCTCTGTCAACCCAAAGTATGTATTGAGAAACTACTTAGCTCAAATCGCTATCGATAAGGCAGAGCAAGGTGATTACAGTGAGATAGACTCACTCATGACTGTATTAAACAATCCGTTTGAAGAGCACCCTTCGCTAGAGCACTACGCCGCACTGCCACCTCATTGGGCCAGCGATATCGAGATAAGCTGTTCATCTTAGCAAAAAATGTGTCTGGATGGTTGACCTGTCTACTACTTTACACTTTATCCTTACATCATCGACAAAACGAAGAACTGACACTGCATGTATCTAATTTCCGAGCTAGCCAACAAGGTGAATGTCTCCCGTACGACTTTGCTTTATTACGAGAAGATCGGGCTTATCAAAGGGCAAAGGCAAGATAACGGATACCGACGGTATAGTGAAAGCGATGTGCAGCGGTTGCAATTGTTGCAACAGTTACATCGTGGTGGTTTGACGTTGAAAGAGTGCCATGCGTGTCTGAATGGTGATTTAGACAAGCAGACATTGGAGTCAAGACTTGCCCAACTTGAGCAAGAAATTACGGAAAAGACGCAAGCGAGAGATCTGATTGCTGGCTTGTTAGGAAAGCACTCTCAAAAACAGATTCACGAGTCGATGGTAGAAGTAGCGCCTGATGCCCACCATCAATGGTTGCTGCAACAAGGTTTTAATGAAAAAGACGCCCTTAGGGTAAAATGGTTATCAAAAGACATGACGACACACGAGCAATACATGCAAGACTTCATGAAAGTCTTTGAAACACTCGAGCGCTGGGGGCCAGGCGGCGAAAGTGAAACGCTCAAAGCCCTTTCTATGGTTTCAAGCGGTGCAGACAACATTTTAGAAATTGGCAGTGGTAAAGGACTCACTACCCTCGCTTTGGCAAACAATACGTCCGGTAAGATTACCGCGATAGATAACGAGCCTGTGGCGGTTGAGAATCTGGCAGCTAAGCTCGCCACAGAGAATATCGAAGATCGCGTTTCGGCGGTATGCGCATCAATGACGGCTCTGCCTTTCTCACCAGATAGCTTCGACCTCATCTGGGCAGAGGGTTGTGTTTACATCATGGGTTTTGAAGCCGCCCTGAAGTCATGGAAGCCACTGATCCAAAAAAACGGCTATCTGGTCGTCAGCGATTTAGTCTGGTTAACCAACTCACCAAAACCCGAATTTACTGAGTTTTGGAAAAGTGAATATCCAAACATGGTGAACATGCATACGCGAATTGAACAAGCTCAAGCGCTTGGCTATCAAGTGTGTCAGCACTTCACTATCAGCCCTCAGTCTTGGGACAACTACTGGCGACCGCTTGAGCAACGGGTCAATCAACTTCAAGCTGACATGCCTAAATCACAAGCTTTGGCTGACATTCTTCATGAAATTGGCGTTTACAAACAGCACCAAGGCGATCAGTTCGGTTATGAGTTTTTCATCTTAAAAGTCTAATCTTCAAGGGGCGAAAGCCCCTTCCCTATTGCTTCTACTGTCACGCTAGATTAACGTAGTGCTTTGATTTAACTGTTTCAATTGGAAGAACAATGTCGTTTAGCTGGATAGCTTTTACTCTCCTCGCCGCTCTTAGCCAGTCGTGGCGAAATGCATTTCAAAGTAAGTTGAGTGGCTCACTGAGTGTTGCGGGTACGACACTGGCTCGTTTTCTCTTTGGTAGTCCTATCGCTCTGCTCTATTTAATCGCGCTGTATCAATGGCAAAGTGCCCCTATTCCCGAAGTTACAACCTCATCCGTGTTCTACATCGTGGCTGCGGCAGTGATGCAGATCGTCGCCACTGGCCTAATGGTGATGCTGTTTAAGCTTGAAAACTATGCGATTGGTGCAGGTCTTGCCAAATGTGAAGCCCCTGTTTCGGCTATCTTTGGCACCTTGTTCTTTGGCACCGTACTTTCACTTTCAGGTTGGGTTGGTGTATTACTGGGTGGCATTGGTGTACTTATCTTAAGCAGTCCAAATGGTTGGCGCAGCCTGTCATTAAAGATCGTTGCCCTTGGCTTATCATGTAGCTCCGCTTTTGCTTTAACGTCACTATGGATTCGCGAAGCAAGTTTAAGCTTAAACTTACCCTTTCCGCACAGCGCCGCGTGGGTACTTTTCCTCGTTATTTTTCTTCAAACCTTGATGATCTTGACATACATCATGCTAAAAGAGCCGAACACGATCCAAGTGATGAAAACCAAACCAAAGCTTATCGTCATGACGAGCTTAACCAGTGTCATTGGATCGCTTGGTTGGTTTAGTGCGATGGCACTGCAAGCCGTGCCGTATGTAAAAACACTAGGACAAGTCGAAGTCATCTTCATGATCCTCATCTCCTACTTCTGGCTGAACCAACGCATGCGCTGGCACGAAATCATCGCGCTCTGTTTTATCTCCGTTGCTGCCATATTTGTGATGTGGCAATAACCCTTAAACGTCTCCCCCTGATTAAAGTTGCCTATTAGCGATAGATTTCTTATGGTGCTCTCTAGATAACAATAAATTAACAACTAGAGAGCCACTATGTACCCATTCTTTAGACTTGCTAAAACCATCTACAACGCTAGAAAGCAAACTCTTGTCTCATACTCTCATCAAGATGAAATCGAGTTCTACTGCCACCCTTGGGACATAGACATGTTCATGGAAATGAACAATGGACGAATTCTGACACTTTACGATCTCGGTCGCACCGCTCTAGGCTACAAATGTGGTCTTATGTCGACATTAAAGAAAAAGCGCTGGGGATTAGTGGTCGCTGGCAGCTCGGTTCGTTATCGCAAGCGCGTTCGAATGTTTGACAAAATCACCATGAAAACCCAATGCGTTGCAACGGATGACAAGTGGCTCTATCTAGAGCAATCAATGTGGGTAGAAGGCCAACCTTGCTCTTCCGTTCTCATTCGCGCGGGTGTGACCTCGAAAAACGGCGTCGTTCCTCCACAGGAAGTGATCAGTGCATCCGACTCAAGCTTCGACCATATCACCATGCCCCAGTGGGTCAAAGAGTGGGTAGATTCAGAGCTGCATAGACCTTGGCCGCCAACCAATGATCAAGTCATACTCTCTTCTGAAGCAGAGGTGAACTAGGCGAGTTTTCAATATTGCACTAAGCCTTAGCTCACCCTTTCGACAAGATGAATAGATATGCAGGGCGTAGAATACCAAATGCTCTGTGCTACTCCTCTTACAGTGACAGTCAAAAGGGCGTAGGTGAATATAAAGTCAAGGCGTATTAATACAATCTTATTAATTTGTAAATGAAACATAAATAAATAATCAATAAAAACATAACGTTACCGGCCTAGCTTACTTCCGACTCATTTAAACGGAAGTAGATCAATGATAAATCCAAGCAATAGACCCCTTGTGCTCTCGGCACTGACTATGGCCATACTCGCTGGCTGTAACGAAACGAATACCGAATATGTCGATGTTGAACGTGAAATCGCAGAGAGCATCGATTCAGGCCCTTATGGCTGTACCGATGAAGAACTAGAAAGCTCTCCAAATAAGGACTGTCGTCTATACATCAAAGGTTCAATGAACAGCTGGTCTGCTCCACCCGAAGCACAATTTCACTATCAAGGTGACGACCTTCATATTGCCCTCTTCAAAATGGAAGCAGGAAGTTACTCCTTCAAGATTTCAGACCCTGAATGGAGTGCAGAGCGAGACCTAGCGATTGGTGCCGAGTTTGACAGTCAGGTCACTACTGATGTCCTTTACGAGCTACAACGTAAATATGATGACCATAAAAATCAGAACATGGATATCGTTGTAGATGGCCAAGATCAAATCTATAAATTCTCTCTTGATGCGACCAGTGGAATAAACAATCCAACGCTATATATTGAGAATGTTACTGAAGCCGATGTCGAAACAACGAGCAGCAAAATATACCTGACGGGTAACTTCAACGAGTGGGATACATTGGATAGCTACGCGTTTGATTATGTTGGAGCAGGTAACTATCAGGTCACTGCCTCCTTCGAACAACAGCAAGATATACAGTTCAACCTTGTACAAAACCTAGATGGCAAAGAGCTTATCTACGGTGCACTTAAGAATCAGCTGATTGACCTCAAAGAAGGTGCCTCTGCTCTCACCACTTACCCTGGTGGCGTGATGCATGCGTCTGTGGATGCCGGAACGTATATATTTGGTATATCTACCTTAGGTGACGGTCAACTTGCTGTACCAGTCTCAATTTCTAAAGTCCGCGCTCATTCAGGTTATGACAAGTTAACCACACCAAACACCGAAATTAATATTGGTGCGGATGGCAGCACACACGCATCAAGTTATGACTGGAAAGTAGATTCAGAGGCTGTTCGCTTGGTCGATGATGCTCGTTTCGTTGATCCTACATTCCGCCAGTTAGCCACTGCAGACTCAGAAGGTCGCTACCAAGTTCAGCTAACAACCAACAAAGATACTCACTCAGAAACTATCGATACTCACGAAATTGATGTTGTATCTGTCGACGAAGCCAATAACGTGATTCTGATGATCGGTGATGGAATGGGTTACGCTCAGCTCGATGTCACTCGTGCATTTAAAGGTGAAGCGCTATTTATGGACTCGGCACCACATCGTGGCCAAATTCACACAGCGAGTGCCGACACTCTGGGTTATGAAAAACTCGCAGGGTTAGGTATGAACTACTATACCGACTCCGCAGCGGCCGCAACAGCAATGTCGACAGGTGTAAAAGTGGTATCTGGTACCATCGCTCAAGCGCGCCCTGGTGATGGCTCCGACCTAGAAACGATCTTAGAACACGCACAAAAAATGGGTAAATCAGTCGGGGTTGTCGCCACATCTCACTGTGTTCACGCAACCCCAGCGGCCTTCGTAGCACATGGGCCAAATCGCAACGATTTCGCTCAACTGTCTGACAGCATGTTTGGCGATGTGCAGCCTAACCTAGCCATCTGTGGCAGTAAGCAAGTTAAAGATGTCGATGTCATCAGCCAAGCTGCACTGGCAAATGACTATACCGTTGTTAAAAACCGTACCGACATGCTGGAAGCCATCAACAGTCTTCCAGCAGAAGACGCTGGTGCAGAGATCAAGTTCGCAGCGATCTTTGGTGAAGATGAAATCCCTTATGTCATTCCTTCGGACCACCAGCAGTCAAATGGTTGGAGCTATGAGTCTCTAGATATCCCTCATATTCAAGAGATGACTGAAGTTGCTATCGATGTTCTTTCTCGTAACCCCAATGGCTTCTTCCTTATGGTTGAAGGTTCACAAATTGACTTTGCGGGTCACATCAACGATGAAGAGCGTTTAATTCATGAAACACTCAAGTTTGATGACTCTGTTGAAGCTGCCGTTAATTGGGCTGAATCACGTTCAGATACGACGGTCATCGTAACCGCTGACCACGAAACTGGCGGCCTAGAACTCGTGAAAACAAACGGGACGGGCGAAGTGCCAGAAGTAACTTGGTTCTGGGGTAACCACACCAATGTCCCTGTGCCAATGAAAGCTTGGGGATTAAACAGCGATGTTGTTCATGGTCGTTCCGTCGATAACACCTCAGTTCACAGCATCATGCTAGGCTCGATGCCAGCGAAATAACCGTCAAATAAGGAGCCCCGAGCACTCGGGGCCTTTTACTTATGAAAACACGCATCCTCATTATCTCGCTAATAGGCTTAGCGATATCTGGCTTTTCTCACGCAAGCACCAAAATACTGCCGTGGACAGAACTTGTCCCGTTAAGTGAGCGCAATCAACACATTGAGACAATGATAAATCATGATCTATCGCTTGATGAACGTGCACCACAGCAGCTTATTGGAACGATGGTCAGCGACCTAAACAACACACAGCAAACTGTCGCTGGCTTTGTTGTTCCTCTAGAGATATCCGGCAATAAGATACAACAGTTTCTTCTCGTGCCATTTTTTGGTGCCTGTTTGCATGTGCCGCCCCCTCCGCCCAATCAGATAATTTTGGTCAATCACACCATTGACTACGTTGACCCATGGGAGCCTGTTGTTTTGGATGGGACATTAAAAGTAGAGCAACACACTCAAGATTCTATTCAAACTGGCTATCGACTGAACGTCACCGGTAATCTTCGCAAGCTACAAGATATCACTCTCTAGCATCACTCAGACAAGTTCCGTCTTGTCTCATCTCGGTAGATCAGGTTATGAATGACCTACCGAGAACTCTACTCGCATAGTGCCTCAATAGACTATAAAATAGACCACTTAGCTCGACTTGGTTCCAAACTACTTATGTCCTCATTATTCCATAAAGTTAAACAATTCGTTCAAGAAAACCTCGATTTCCAAGGCCGTGTCTGGGTGGTCAATGTCTTTGAAGGACCTAATAAAGGGGAGTCTTTTATCGTCAATGAAGACAGCTTTGAACGCCCGTATCAGTGGATGAAAAACAAAGGCTATAGTGACGAGATGATCGCCAAAATCGATTCCATGGCTCGCTCTCAAGTCAGTATCTTCAATCTCGGTGAAGTAAAGCATCGTTTAATGCGCGTCAAATAATCTGGTCAGAAACAACATTAGCCATTTAGACGTCTAGACATTGACAAGTCCAAAGGTGAACGCTACTCTGCACGCCAATTTTATTTGGTTAGCCTGTTCACATGTCCTCTTTTGATAATAACAAAGCAACGGTTGCTCCCTCAGCAATCGCGCTATTGCCTTTACTTGTCTTTCTCGCCCTATTCATTGGTGTTGGTACTTATCTAACGATCCAAGGTGTCGATTTCGCTTTCTATCAGCTGCCAGCACCTATTGCCGTGCTACCAGCAGTTGTACTTGCTCTATTGCTGAGTAAAGAGAAATTAAACCGCGCCATTGAGCAGTTTCTTAAAGGTGTTGGGCATCCAGATATCATCGCAATGTGTATGATTTACCTACTTGCAGGAGCATTCGCCACCGTAGCTAAAGCCTCAGGTGGTGTTGATGCCACTGTGAACTTAGGTTTGTCTGCTATCCCTACGAGTCTGATTCTTCCGGGTATTTTCCTCATCTCTGCCTTTATTGCGACCGCAATGGGCACATCGATGGGTACCATTGCAGCCGTTGCCCCTGTAGCACTCGGTATTTCCGAGTCAGCTGGCATGAGCCTTTCTCTGACCGCGGGTGTCGTATTAAGTGGTGCAATGTTTGGCGATAACCTATCGATAATTTCTGATACCACGATTGCAGCAACGCGCTCGCAAGGTTGTGAAATGCGCGATAAGTTTAAAGAGAACGTAAAGATTGCAGTGCCAGCCGCTCTGGTCGCTATGGCGATTTTTGCCTTCAATAGTACTGCAACGCAGGTACCGCAAACTGAGTCCGTAGAATGGCTCAAAGTACTGCCTTATCTCACCATTCTTATTTTGGCGGTATCAGGCGTCAATGTTTTCGTGGTACTCACCATCGGCATCTTGTTCGCGGGCACCGTCAGTCTGGTTTCCATTGATGAATACGCTTTGACTCAATTTGGTCAGGATATCTATGAAGGCTTTGGCAGCATGCAAGAGATCTTCTTGCTGTCCATGCTAATTGGTGGCTTAAGTGAACTGATGCGTCGCCAAGGTGGTCTTGCCTTTCTTACCGAGCTTGTCAGCAAAGCGATTCGTAAGTTTGGTTCATCACACAGCCGTCAAGAAAATTGCCGCGCGAGCGAACTGGGTATTGCTGGTTTGGTATCGATGGTGAACACATGTACTGCAAACAACACAGTGGCTATCATCGTCTCAGGTGGCGTAGCGCGTGAACTTGCAGAAACCAACAACGTGTCACCACGACGTTCGGCAAGCTTGCTCGACATTTTCTCCTGTGTCGTTCAAGGTATTCTGCCATACGGTGCGCAAGTGCTTCTGCTTGGCTCAATATTCGGCTTATCGCCGTTGGCTGTCATCTCAAACTCATACTACTGTTTTGCACTGGCGATCTCTGCCATCGTGTCTGTATTTATCAAACAGAGTGCAGTAGCAACCGAGCATCAAACCGAAAGTTAACGAGACCATAGCCAAGGCTCGCTACCGAACCTTGGCTACTGCCTCTTTGCTAATCAGCTTTGGCTTTTGAATGACCCCATCCTCGTAAAGCGATTTAGTCCTCTCCCACTCCGAAGGTAGCCTTAATGTGTTCACCTTAAGCGAGTAAATCACTATGAGACAAACCATCGCCATTGGCGCTCTCGCACTGCTTTCTATATCAAGTGCATCCGCCAATATCATTGTCGATACAAAAAACGTCGATCAAACACAGTATCACGCTGACCTTTATGAGTGTCAGCAACTCAGTCAACAAACGGATGCTCGGCAAACCGACAGCCTAGGGAAAGACATTGTTGGCTCAACCGCCAAAGGCGCGGCCTTGGGCGCAGCGGGCAGTGCGATTGCCGGAGGCAGTGGTTCAAAAGGAGCCAAAGTCGGTGCCGGTGTCGGTATCATTGGCGGCGCTTTAAAGCATGGCGCAGAGAAACGCCACAACCAAGCACAGCATAATATGGATGTGCAAAATGTCATGCGAAACTGCATGATTGGCCGTGGCTACAAAGTGCTAAATTAACTATTTATTTCAATGAATTAATTGGTCAAATATGCGAAAGGGGCATCAATGGATACCCCTTCATTTTTAACCGTTAATAAATCAAGGTGTCGCCCTAGATTTCCGGCATCGCTTCGCATTGTTCTCTAAAAGAAAGATAACCAGTGACGAGCTGCTCTGCTGACAGAGGGTTGGCTTGATGTTCATACAGTGCCATCTCCTGACGAACCCTATCTACATAGTGATAGTGTGTCGAGATCATCCCCCTAAACAAACTGGGATTCCCCATCATCATTTCACGTATCTGCTTGTCGTTGATCTTTTTGATGTACATGGCCGAGATCTCCCTGTTCCTTGTTGCTTCCGATGCCAATCTGGAAAGAGTCGTTTTTTGAGCATTTGCTTCAAACTTATCTTTGATAGCACAATAATCGCCAAGCCTGAATAGTAATTCAGGACTTGACTGATCTAGCTCAATATTTAACCAGTTAGATATGACCAAACCGTCTCATCGGTTAAGTCGGCATCGGCTATGCACGGCTGACAATATAGTCAACAATCTCTTCATCCGAATGGATGTCCAATGGCGAATATAGCTGTCCTTCGGTGTCCAAAAGATCAACACGCTCTTGAGCAGATTGATACAAACCCACAACGCGGTCAGCAACTGCTTCCATTGGGTCAATAAAACTGATGTTCGGGAAGCGCCGCTCTAGAGACTCTCTCACCAGAGGGAGCTCTGTACAACCCAAAATAACGCTCGTCACACCTTGCTCTACAAACTGATTAATCGCTTTGCTCAACAGTTCCGCATTGCGTTCAAACTCACCGGCTTTGATACCGTTCGTTTCACGAATCGCTTGTCCACACGCTGTTTTCTCACCGGTCACTTCGCCATAAATGGCACTATGAACATAGTGTTCTTGTGAGTCGCTATCTGGCTTAACGTAAACTAGGTGGGCTTGGTCTAGGTAGGTATCATAGATACCAGAGTTATATGTGCCGTTAGTGCATAAAATACCGACTACAGATTCTGGATCCTGTGCTTTAATTTGGTCAACCGTTGTTTTCAGCATATCAACAATATAAACATCAGTTTTTGCTTGCACGCGCTCTCTAAAATAGTGAGCAGTATTGCATGTCATTACCGCAAATTGTGCGTTCACTTGCTCAAGCAGTTTTGCTGATTTTACCATCTCATCAACAGGGTCTTTACCACCCTCGTTGATCGCTTCTGAGCGATCTGGAATATCTGGGTTTTTAACCACGATCATACCCATATGATCTTGGTCTTTCAGTGCTCCGTGCTTAATCTCCATTTTCGCTACGATGTCTTGGAATAATGCGTCAGCCTCAGGGCCCATATTACCAATCACACCGAATCTTACTTTTTTCATAACGCATTCCTCTCAATCGTGTTCGAGGAATACGTTAATGCAGCAAAAGTGATTGATTAAATCCAATATGAAGGATCAGATCATTCACATGGAAATCTCTGCAACCAAAACCTTGTAAACTATAACTGGTCAACCAAATCGAGAGCAGCATCAACATCACCACTCTCGATTGAAGCTCTCAGTTGCTCACGAAGTTCTTCATCCTTACTCGTTGTTTGCGAGTGTACAACTGAACGCTTAGTTCCTGAAAGTGTAAACTCTGCAGATATTATCCCTACAGAGTCATGCTCTACATACATTGTCTCTTCTTTATTGGTGTTAGGGCGAAGCGTAACCTCTGTTTTACCCTCAAGATCATCTTCTGACGTATAAACAACAACAAAATAAGGAGATGAAGCGCTTGGCAATAAGATGTCTGATTCGATTTCTTGGCGATAGCTATCCGTTAAGCTAGATGGAATGACACTAAAGTCGTGATTATGAGCATCAAAAACAACGTTCCCTTTTAAATCAATAACCTTATAGGAAGGTGCGTAAACTGTCTTGCCTAGGTATGACTTCAATGTGAGTTTAATCTGTTCCGCATCAGTCTCGACTTTATAAACAGCGACAGGGCTTTGAATTCCATACGCATCAAGATATTGACTTTGCCTTGTAATTTCAATTTCTTCTACGGCTTCAGGTTGTAATGGCAGTGCCTGTAATTCCAACATCGACTCAATAGTTCTATTACTTTCCTGTCGCGTATACTCTGGCTCTTCGAACATGTTAGTAATATTTGAACAACCAACAACCCCGGCAAGTATGGCGCCAATAATTAGTTTCTCTCTCATTTCAAATCAACCTTAACATAATCGTGTATCAACAAACTGTACATTTGGCACGCCAAAAAAACAAAGTGGCAAACCAAAAACAGCGACTATCGCACACTTTTGGTTAACCAGGTTTCAATTTTCCAATAACGACAAACAGTATTAGCCCCCCTAAAACACACCTTTATCCTCTTGGTTCTGCACTACGAACCATCGGTTTTCCTCAAACACAATATCATGCAAACCATAGTTGAAATTAGATACTTTGTTTCAATCGTAAGCACTGCATTTGTTTACTATTTTCATGGATGTATTCAATATCATTGAGGTAGGCTTGAAGGTGACCTTGTTCTATATTCTCAGCAAAGGTGACATTCCCTTCCTCTGCCTCACGGCGCATAAATGACACGAGAGCACCTAGCCTCTGAATCATCACTTCCGCCAATTGTTCTCTTTGGCACTGAGTTGCGCCATAACTGTCACAAAAAACACGAGCTCTCGATATCTGCTCTGATAGTGTACCTAACTTATCATTACTGTCAGTTTTAAACGGAGCCCAACAATATACTGAATACGCCAGATCCCACACCCTTGGTGCTGGATGTGCCGTGTCGAAGTCGAACACACCAACAACGGTGTTATCTGATAGCGCCACGTTGTAGGGAGTAAAATCACCATGGCAGATAACCTCAAAAGGCTCTCTTGGTTCAAGCATCCATTGCTGGTTATTCACATCAATCTCATTCAGTAACGAAACGGTCGAGTCGTGTATTTTGCGCAGCAATTTGCCCGCAGAGACGAGTGCTTCATGTGACACAATTGCACCCACTAATGGATAGTTGTAGGTGTCCCCTTCAACAAAACTTAAGGCTTCTCGGTTTTTGCTAACACCAATAAACCTGGGGATCTCATTTACACCCGATTGCTCTAGATGTTGTAGTATCTGATGAATAGTGGGGCTCCATGGCTGAAGCGGTCGGTATACAACTTCACCCTCTCGATAAATTGAGGATGCCCTTCCGCCTGATAACTCTTCCATGATAGTTCCTTATTTTACTAACGACTTGGAGAAGTATACCCGGTGGTTGTCGCTACCACTTCAAAGCCACGCTTTGCTACGATCGGCTTACTCATATCCGAAGCGTCAATGATGAGATATTTCGCCCCTCTGGATTTTGCTTCAGCAATACGCTTGTTAAGCAGCAAACTGTAGAAACCCTTTCCTCGATATTCTTTGACCGTACTTCCCCCCCAAATTCCAGCAAATGGGCTGCAGCTATTAAACGTCAGCCAAGCAGAGGCCACTGGCTGATTGTCGACATACACAACATAAATCGACACGGATTCAGGTGAATACTGTTTTAGGCTCAACAGATAGTGGTATTGCCACTCAAAATCTCCACCCCAACCTGTTCTTGAACTCTGATTGCTTCACGAATACCTTTGCTATCCGTCACCTCTGTGATCAACAAATCATCAAACGGTTCGTCAACAGCCTTTGCTAACTCCAGAACCATAAATGATTCGGACTCTTCTTGCTTAAAACCATTGGCAAGTAACACTTCACCGATATTACTCGGCACATCGGTGCTGTATGTCTTCCATTCAAAGTACAAATTACGCTCGTCAAAGTAAGCGAGTTGCTCTCTAACAATGGATTCTGTGCGACTTTCACCGAAGTTGAAGAATGAAATGTAACTCCCATGACGGTCTTTCGATACGAACTTAGTTAGATTGCTATCTGATTCTTTCACGCCATTGAAAGAGTTAATCAGTTTTCGCTCAACCTCATTGTACTCTTGCATTACATCGTCTTTGTTCATTTCTGTCCTTATACGTCGCTGACACATGTTAGATATACGATCCGCTAGGTTAGTTTATTATGATGTTTCAGGCTGAAATTTCATTGTGATTTCGTTGTCATGCTGGAGAACTCTGGTGAAACCAAAACTTTCATATGACCTGATTGCTGCTTCGTTGTCGGTGTATACCGTCAACGTTAAACTATCTTCATGACGGCTCTGAAGTATTGACTCAGCTTTAGACAAAAGAGCTTTACCTATTGACTGACCACGACATTCAGGAGCAACAAACATTTGTACCAGCTCCAATGACTGTGCCTGCCCTTGAGAAAGCAAGCCACACAAGCCTACGAGTTTCCCTTCACACAACGCACCGAGCACAACGTGGTTTCTACTACCCGTTTCGAGCACTTCTTCAAAAAACAATTTAGATAACTGAGATTGCGTTTGATAGTCAGAGCCAAATGCTTCGGGGTTTTTGCGTAAGCTTTCTAGGCGTAATTCTCGATACGCCCTACTATCCTCAGCCTTCAAAACCTTGTATTGAACTTCCATATTTCCTCGTCTAAACCTAACGCTAAATTAAGCAGCGTCCATTAACGACACCATTTTCTAGGGCTTCTAGCAAGGGCATTCTCACCAATTAGGTATCTGAACTGACACGTACCACATTGAGCTGTTCACTAATTGCAGGCGCTTCAAAATACTGAGTGACATGATGAAACACCTCTTCCGTATCAAACATGGCTCGTTCTGGCTTCTCAACCCGACGTTTAGCAATGTGAGATAAACACGCCTCGTCGCTGAGGTCCAGATACCACAGTTCATGCTCGCTCTTTACTTCATGACATAATAATTTAAACCAAGTTCTCTGCTTTACGGTATTTGCGGGAAAATCCATGACAACATTAACCCCAATACTCAACAAGCTTTGAACATGGCTTTTAACGAATGGCTTAATGCGATTTGAATACTTAATGTATTCGTCAAATGTTGTGATTTGAGTGGGGAAGTGAGCCGCCAACCAATCGTCTTCTGAAATTAAAACGGCTTTCTTTTCCGCCGCAACAACCCTAGACTGAGTCGATTTTCCAGCGCCCATCTTGCCACAGAAGAAATACAGCTTTCCCTGGCTTTGCATGTGTTCCTCCTTCACTCTGGATGTCTTGCTAAGTTGCAGCTAGCAAACCCTACTTGTGTTGCTCTGTACCTTGCAGATGCTCTGCATATTTTTTAGAAATGAGTTGATGTATGTGCAGTCCTGTTTTGCGAACAAGAAATCAATCTACTGCAGCCAAAACAACTAAACCAATGATAGTTCCCATCAACAACCCTCCTTGCAAAGACAATGATAACTCTATCAAGTTTACAGTGAAATTTATAAGTCTAAGAATGATTTATGAGAGCCAATCAATTCATTTCTGTATTCTTTCACTTATTGACGCTTGCTTATGTACCTATACCAATCAGAAGCAATTCAGTCCCCCAATACAATCCCTTCCCTTCTCGGATCAGCACCACCAATCATCTGACTTTCCTCAAACACAATTCCATGCAAGCCTGAGTTGAGGTCACGTACGTTAGTTTCAAACCCCATCTTTTCTAGCTCTGAAATCAAGTCTGTCGCGGTTGTGTTGATTTCGATATCAAATGTGCCAAAACGGTTAACCATGTTGGGATAATCTATCGCTTGTTGAATATCCAGTTTCCAATCGATATGAGCGATGAGGGTTTTGAGCACATAACCAATGATTTGTGAGCCACCGGGAGAGCCTATTGCCATGTAGGGTTTGCCCTCTTTCATGACGATGGTGGGTGCCATTGACGATCTTGGGCGTTTGCCGGGTTCGACTCGGTTGGCGATTGGGTAACCGTTACTATGAGAGGCGAATGAGAAGTCGGTGAGCTCGTTATTTAAGATGAAGCCGTTGCTCATCAATCTTGAGCCAAAACCATTTTCAACAGTGCTGGTTTTAGACAACACATTACCGTATTGGTCAGCGATAACGATGTGGGTGGTGCTTGGTAGCTCGATAGATTGATCGTCGGCTTGAGCAATCGACTGCTCCCAACGAGGCATGCCCGCTGAGACTTGGCTCAGTGCTTTTCCTTCGGTAATCAACTCTGCGCGTTGCTTAAGATAATCTTGGTCGAGTAATCCGCTCGGCATTGGTACATAGTCGGTGTCTGCTATGTATCGACCTCGGTCTGCAAATGCGAGTCGTGATGCGTCACCGATGATCTGCCACGCTTTCGCGCTGTACGGGCCCATTGCTGCGATATCGAAATGTTCTAACATCCCAAGTGTCTGCCCGACAGTAAGTGCACCAGAACTTGGTGGCCCCATGCCACACACTTCATACTGATGGTATGGCGCGCACACTACATCACGCTCAATCACTTTGTAGGTGGCAAAATCCTCTAACGCCAATACGCCGGGGTTATCCTCGACAGAGTTCACTTTATTGACGATGGCTTTAGCAATCTCTCCATAGTAGAAAGCATCGGCTCCGCCTTCTGCAATTGCCTTCAATGTATTTGCATAAGCTCCATTTTCCAAAAGGTGACCTTCTTGCAAAGGCGCGCCGTTCTTATCCATAAAATACTGCTTCGTTTCAGGGTAACGTGCGAGATACTTTTGGTCTCGTGCAATGGATGCCGCCATTCTTTCGGAGACGGTGAACCCATCTGTGGCTAGATTGATTGCAGGCACAAATAACTCTGACCACTTCTCTTTGCCGTACTGTTGATGCATGGCTTCCAGCAACTTCACTGTGCCCGGAGTTGCGACTGAGCGTCCCCCGACCACCGCATCAAAGAACTTGAGTGGTTTTCCGTTTTTATCCTGAAACAGCTCTGGCCTTGCTGCCAGAGGTGCGGTTTCTCTCCCATCAAATGTCGTCAGTTGTTTAGATTCAGCATCAAAATAGACCACAAACCCACCGCCACCAATGCCTGATGATTGCGGTTCGACCAAGCCTAAAACTGTTTGTACCGCAACCATGGCATCAACTGCGGTTCCACCACGCTTTAATACCTCGTAACCTGCTTTCACGGCCTCTGGGTGAGCTGCGGCCACCATATATTTATTTGTCATCACGGCTTTTTTAGTCACAACCTGACTGGTGGCTTCTGGCGCCACGGAATCCGAGACCTGAGTGCTCGCCCACACGCTAAATCCACACAATGTGAACGTTGCTAAGAGTGCCGTTTTCTTCATTCTTCTTCCTTGCTGTGCGCTTGCCTGTTAGCAGTATAGTGCAACGATAAGCACCTCATAGATATAGATAATTTAGAGCATACTCATAGTTAGCCAAAGACGCACCATCAACAGTTTATCTTCGTTACAACTTGTGCCATGCTGAAACAAGTGCATAACAAGGACAACATATGTATGGACAGTAACACCCCAAAACTCTCTTTAAGGACCATTGAGGCCAAGGATTATCCTCAGCTAGCAGAACTGATGGATTTGGTATTCCCCGATGTGGGCGGTGCTTGGCCTCGTATCACCATTATGGATCTCATTCACCAGTTTCCTGATGGGCAAATCTGCATTGTCGACAACGACAAAATAGTCGGTGCCGCACTTACCATAAAAGTCGATTACAACCGCTTCTCGCTGCCTCATATTTACACCGACATCATCACTGAGCAAAACGTTATTCAAAACCAACCCTCTGGTGATGCGATGTATGGGTTGGATGTTTTTGTCCACCCTGACTATCGTGGCTTGCGCTTGGGCCGTCGCCTTTATGATGCACGAAAAGAGTTGTGTCGAAATAAGAACTTCAAAGCGATCCTTACTGGTGGGCGTATCCCTTGCTATCACAAGTACGCTGATAAACTCTCAGTGACTGAATACATTGACCAAGTGAAACGTCGCCAGCTACATGACCCTATTCTCTCTTTTCAGCTCGCCAACGATTTTGATGTTAAACGCTTAATGCGTAACTACTTACCGGAAGATGAAGCATCTAAAGGCTATGCGACATTACTAGAATGGGACAACTTCTTCTATGAAGAGGACATCCAATCTGTCCATGATATTGAGAAAACCTTGGTTCGCATTGGGGTGATTCAGTGGCAGATGCGTGCAGTGCGTGACCTCGATGACTTGATGGATCAGGCGGAGTTTTTTGTCACCTCACTTTCTAATTACAAGGCTGACTTTGCTCTGTTCCCTGAGTTCTTCAATGCACCACTCATGGGCTTGCAGTCAGACCAAAACTCGGTGGAAGCGATTCGCTTTTTGGCGAGCTTTAGTGAAGAGATTAAAGCACGTTTTTCGCAAATGGCGGTCACCTACAACATCAACATCATTGCTGGCAGTGTGCCGGTTTTCGAGGACGGGAAACTGTATAACGTTGCTTATCTTCTTCATCGTGATGGTCAAATCGATGAGCAGTACAAAATCCATATCACACCTCACGAAGAGAAAGATTGGGTAATCGATGGTGGCGACAAAGTGAAAGTCTTCGATACCGATTCTGGGCGCGTGGGTATACTTATCTGCTACGACAGTGAGTTCCCAGAGCTGGGTCGTATCATGGCAGAGCAAGATGTACAGATTATCTTTGTGCCATTCTGGACAGACACCAAAAATGGCTATCAGCGCGTCAGGATATGCTCGCAAGCACGAGCGATTGAGAATGAGTGCTATGTGGCGATTGGGGGCAGCGTTGGTAATTTGCCTCGAGTCGATAACGTTGATATTCAGTATGCCCAGTCAGCCGTGTTCTCTCCGTCAGATATCTACTTCCCGCATGATGCGACGCTGACGGAAGCGAATGCCAACACTGAGATGATCATCTTTGCCGATGTCGATCTCACCAAGCTCAAACAGTTAAATACTGAGGGCTCTGTAACCAACCTCAAGCATCGTCGAACGGATATCTATGGGACGTTTATAAAACCAGATAGCGACTAAACCAAGACAGGACACCACATGAGATAGGTGTCCTGTTCATTACCTTCTACATTTGGTAGGTTATTCCCAAACTCACTCCGTAGCCAGAGTTTTGGACATCGACCTTCACCTCTTCCCCTAAAATTGTTTCATTAAGGTACTTTCTTGCGTAGTTTTCCTTGAAACCGGCAAGATCAACCTTCAAATTTTCAGTCAGTTGATAGCCCACACCCAATCGATAGCGAACATCCTCACCACCAAATGCATCAATGGCTTCGTCAATACTCACACCCGCCATCACGGTGACATCGTGCCATTGATACTCAAGCGAAGTGGCAAGCCGTTTGCTGTGTTGTGAGCCTTTCAATAAACCGATAAAGTCCATGTAGTCATCATATTGAATACTTTTACCCTTCCAACGAGAAAGGCTATAAGTGTTATGCCAAATGAGATCGTCTACTAGCTCTAAACTTGCATACACACTCGTGATTGACGGTAAATCAAAATCGATATTGTCATCACCAAATTGCGTTGCGAAACGATGTGTTGCTGCGAAAGACACCTTGTCATTTGCTTGCCAAGTCGCACTCAGTGCACCACTCCAACCACTTGTTGTTCCACTCTGAGAGCTTAGTGAGCAGCCACGCCAATTACACTCCGTCCTCTCAAGCGTGTAATCTGCGTATTGGTACTCTAGCGTACCCGCTACGCTCACTTCGCCAAACTGATAGGCCACACTCGGGGCAAAAGAGACGACGATAGGTCTAACTCGTGCCTCATCTATCGATATCAAAGGTGGAATAATCGGGAGCTCTGGTACCGAGATATCCGCTGCTGTTCGACTATAAGCAGCCAGACCAAAATACCACTTGTCAGTTAACGGTGTAACAAAGAAGCCCGCTGGAATTGGATCGGATTTTGAGTAGTTAGACTTGTCACCAAAGATGTCATAGTCGGTATCGACTTGGTAACGGGTAACGTTGCCAGTGACAATTGATGAATCAAACTGAGTCATACTCGACGGAGCAGTCGCAAGAACACTCGCATCCATCGCCCGAGCACCGTTTGCGCTCGCTAAGGCACTGTTTGTGGTTGAAGATTCCCAGAAATTAAGACCCGTTGCGTGAGAAACGGTTGAAGCAAAACAAAACGACACGACAGTAAGACGTTTTATGTAAGGCATGATTGTGAGCCAAATGTAATGAGTTGGCGCATGCTAGCATGCGCCAGAAAATAAGCGAGTAAAAACGGCTACATTCACAATAATTCTTACACCTTTTTATAAGCCTTTAAACCTAAGAAAAGTCTGTCGCTTATTTGTGCGTTAGGTTGATGTCTGAGAAGCTTACGTCAAAGACTTGCCCAGCATATTTTGCTGCAGGACGGAACTGTGGGTAGATACCGGCTTTAAAGTAGTACGCCACCTCACCTGTAGCCCATTCGTTCACAAGTAACACATCGCGACCATCACGATCTTGCGTTGTCTCGCCCCAGTTTAGTGTGCGTTCTACTTTGTTTGAACCGTCTGCATCACGAGTCATCAAGTAAATAGCTTTATCATCGACCGTGATTTCATAGCTCCACTCATCGCCTGCTTGATACTGCCCCATTTCAACACTGAACGACCACAGGTCACAACCTGTGGTTTTTGCCAGCTCGCTGTTACACGATTTATTATCCAAGAAGAAGTCTTGGTTTAAGATCACGCGAACGGGTTTATCGTCGCCTTCCCATTGCAGCTTAACGAGTGCTTGTTTGACCTTCCAGCCATGAACCTGACCCACCACGACTTTCGGCATCTCGTTGGTGACCGCTCGGTCTGGGTAGCTATCGATACGCAATGTAGACGCTAATGTATGCGTTGAAGTGCCTGTTGCTTCGTCGTTAATAAACCATGATGTGTTTGCCGTCGATGTTGAGCAAGGGTTTCGACTTTCAGCATCCACATTGAAAAGCTCACGCAGCTCACTGCGAATATAGTTGGAGTTTTCCGTTGTGATGCCACGCCCCATGTCCGCTCTAAAATGCGCGCGTCCATCGACAACTTCGAAGTAAGCGGCATCACTCAAACCCTTCACCGCACTTTGTGAGCTTAGAACATCACGTCTATCGTTACATTGTGCCGGGAGCAGCTCTGCAGCAGTGCCTGCCTTCCCTGAGCCATAGTAATCGAGCTGACTATCAGGAATCGTGATCTTCCAAGGGCTAAGGTCGAAAGAAAGAGCGTCTCCGCTCGCACTCATTGCTGGCGCAGCGATCAGACCACACACAGCAAGCGTTGATAAAGCCATCTTCATCTGGGGGATGTCTCCGAAATATAAAAATCTAAGGAAGGGCCAGAACTCATTGAGCCTTGATGAGCCGGCCCTTATAACCGGTAAAGCAAGAGACCACATCAACTTGAGTGGGTTTGCTTTATTTGTATTATTTTTGCCGTTGGAAGATTACGCTAACTTGGTGGACGAAGAACAATGGATTCGCTGTATTTTGTGCACTTTCACTAAGTTTTACATTGCTCTTACAAAGCAGAGTCAGCGTCATTGGCGTTTAATAGCTTCTGGATTTAAGCTGCTTCTTCCAGTCAGATAGAAAGTTTTCTAGCGGGGTCAACTTTACCTCACTTTTCTTTTGTTGTTCGAACGACGCCTCTTGGCGCTCTTTTTCACGATTCTCCCGAATCCAGTCATGTACAACTTGATGCCCTTCCGCATTCTCATGTGCTTTCGTCATTTATTCGACAACCTATTTCTTGGGGGACAATAGACTATTTCAACGCCTAAATAACAGTAGGTCAAAACGCGACAAACAGCGTTTGAAAATCAAAACGGAAAGCAATTTTACTTACACCCAAATGCCCCATATTTCAGCAAGCACTTCTCGAATTAGTTCACAGAGCGAACGAAATGTTAAATTAATGTTATCAGAAACTTATACTAGAGCAATTGCTGTTAATTTGATCTCGATTTTTGAAAACTTTGCTTGCATTTATGTCGAATAAATAGACAATAACACCCGTTGATTGAGTAACACTTTCGTGTATGGATACGGGTTACACCTATTCGAGGTTATAAAATGAAAATTGCTCTTGCGTTAGTTTGTCTTACCCTTTTTGGCTTTACTTCTATCGAACACGCTGATGCTTTCGCTGCGGGATCTATCGTCGCACTTTTATCATTAACGGCATGCTATTGGGTCGCGTTTCGTCCTACTAAAGTACCTGAGTTCGCACTTGGTCTTTTGTTCCTGGGCCTAATGACCAAGCTGATGATTACGTCTCTTGGATTGTCTGTGACATTCTTAACAGAGCTAGCTTCATCACCAATGGTGGCAGTCATCGCCTACTTCTATACCTCTGTAGCCGCGACCATTTATTGGTATCGCCACCGTCAAACGCATTCAAATACAGACGGAATGGTTTAAATACTCAACTGCCAGATACAAAAAGGGCGAGAGAACCAAGTTCTCTCGCCCTTTTTTCATTTTGTGAACTCAGAGAATGGCCTTCATTCTCAATAGGAAGGGTTATTTCGCTTGTTCTTGCTCGGCACTGATTTTTGCGTAGGTATGAAGGAGCTCTGTAAGTTTCGTGACCCAACCAAACGCGTCTTGTGGACGATTTGCCACAATCGGCTCGACCTGCTCACAGTGTGTTTTCAGTGAAATAGCGCGTTCTAAGTTGAATGAAACCGCATAAAAATGCCAAAGTACTAATCGAGTCATTCGCTCGCTGTTTTGGTTGGCGTTGTCTGAATCATCAAACGCTTGTTGAATCTCACTTAAGGCAATAGCCGTCATACGAAGCGTTGCGTCCAATTGAGCAGACATCATTCGCTCTTCACTATCCACCTCTTCTTGTTCAAAGGTGAACAGCTCACTCATCGTATCTTCTGGCACCATGCGACTGATCATACGCAAGCTAAACTCTTCGAGCTCCTCACGTGGCATCTGGTTTAAGCATTCAAAAGTGTAATCAGGAATCATGATGTGGCTCTGTTTGATAATGAGTTAGGGTGCTGAATTAAAAAATAAACAGCACCCTGTGTCAAATGCAATAGCGGAGTTCAGAGCTTCAGTGATTAGCTAAGCTTGAAAACCGCGACTTTGTCACTCAACGCTTGAGATTGCGCGCTTAAGGTGTTTGACTCACCCAGTGCATTGGAAGCTACATTCGCTAAGTTGTCTGAACCCGACTTAAGCGCATTGATATTACAACTGATATCTTGAGTCACATGACTTTGCTCTTGAGCCGCCGTTGCGATTTGTGCCGCCATATCACTAATAAGCTTAACGCTCTCGTTGATCTCATTAATCGCGTCAGAGGCATCTTCCGCATTCGCTACCGAATTGGTTGCGAGCTGAGAGCTAGACTCCATCAATGACACTGCCTTAGCCGTGGTTTTTTGAAGAGTTTCAATCGTTGACTTGATCTCTTCGGTGGAGCTATGGGTGCGTTGTGAAAGTACTCTCACTTCATCAGCAACGACAGAGAAGCCACGGCCTTGTGAGCCTGCACGTGCCGCTTCGATCGCCGCATTAAGCGCCAGAAGATTGGTTTGTTCTGCAATCTCGCGAATCGTCGCCAGAACCTTTGAGATGTCATTCGCATAGCTATCAAGATCGGAAATGACCTGATTCGCTTCATTCATCTCCTTCGCTAGGTTATGGATCGACTCCTTAGTTTGAACTACCAGCTGGTGACCACTTTGCGTGTTCTCTGTCGAGCTCAGTGCCGCTTGAGCAGTATTATCGGCATGAGAAGCAATCTCGGTTGTGGCAGACGACATTTGCGTCACTGCCGTGGCGATCATCGCAACTTCCGACTGCTGGTTGACCAACACATTGGTGGCTTGCTCGGCACGAGTCGCGCCTTCTAATGAGCTTTGAGTCAGAGTATTAGCATCATTACGGACTTGAATAATCAGCTGCTGCAGCGTATCAATAAACGTGTTGAACTGTTTTGCTAGTTGGCCAATCTCATCGTTCGACTCCACGTCCAACCTTTTCGTTAAATCACCTTGCCCACTCGCGATGTCATTCAAAGCGTGGCTAATATTTCCTAAAGGTCTGAACAAGCGCGTGCAAATCAGGTTAAAGATAGAAATACAGATAAGTAGTACTATGAACACACCACCCATTCGCTTCATCGCGGCCGTTTTCAACGGTGCGATTAGCGCATCATGGTCAATAACCGTCACCGTCGTAAACTCTGTGTCCGGAATCGTTTGAGCCACGAGAAGGAGATTGCCTGCTGAAGATTCAAGCAAGCTCAGGCCATTGCCTCGTATCGCTTGTTGGATACTTGAGTAAGAAACGCCTGTAACGTCTACCGACTGATTAAGAAGCGACACGTTTTCATGAACAAAAACGTTCCCTTTTTGGTTAGCCATAAACGCCACACCATCGCTAGGTAACTCAATGTTGTGCAGACCTTCAATAATATCGCCAATTTCAACATCTGCGCCTAAAACCGATTGTCCTTTGGATGTGTGTACAGTCTTACCCATAGAAACAACGTTTGCACCTGTTGCAGCAGCCACCGTCGGCTCATCAATAAACACACTGTTTGGCATCTTAAGCGCGTTTATGTACCAGCCCCACTCTCGCGGATCATCATTACCAGGCGGAAGTACTACACCATTTGCGTTTTGCTGCGACCCATCAGCATAAGCCAAAAAGACATTATCAAACGCGCCAGAATCTCGTACTTGCTCTAAATGAGACAGCACGCTTTGTTCTTGTATCGTGCTAGGCAGAGCTTCTAGTGTTCGTTGCTTAGAAGCAAGCCACCCTGAAACGTAGTGATTGTAACCCTCAACACTCGCGAGTAATTGAGATTCAGTATCACGGTTCAGTTTATCTCGTGCAGTATTGAAGTTGACGACTTCCAACACGGAGATCCCGCATATGATCGTAAGGCTTGCTGACAGCGCAAGTTTGTTCTTTAAGGTGAGTCTATTTAGCATGTGAATCGCAATCGTTAAACGTATTTAGAGATGTTATTTTGAGGTCTTATACCACATCTATAACTAACGACTTTGATTTCAATTGTATTAAGTTGTTAATCGGTTTGCTATGCACCAATCACTAAACCACATTTGCAAAAAAGCCCCACTTCCGTAGGATCGTGAGGCTTTTTGATTTATGTCGCTGTCATTTAGAAAATTAGGTGCCCACAAAGAGCGATAATTGGCAGCGTAACTAAAGTACGTAGGATGAAGATTGCGATGAGTTCAAAGATATTCACCGGGATTTTACTCGATAGAATCACGGCACCCGTCTCTGACATAAAGATCAACTGTGTAATCGATAGCGCTGCGATAACAAACTTAGTGAGGTCACTATCAATGGCTGACGCTGCGATGATTGAAGGAACGTACATATCAGTAAAGCCAACCATCACCGTTTCTGCTGCCGCTGTCGCTTCAGGCAGGTTCAGTAAGTCTAGCACTGGAACAAACGGTGCGCCTAACCAAGTAAATAGCGGTGTTGTTTCTGCGATAACCAGTCCGACAGTACCCACAGCCATGACCACTGGTAGTACACCAAACATCATATCTAACGCGCTTTGCAGACCTTCTTTTGCAACGGATGAAAGGCTCTTCACTTTGCTTGCACGCGCGATGGCGAGTTGGTAACCGTACCCGACTGTTGTTTGTCCTTCTGGTACTAGCTCATCGTTTTGCTCTGGTTTAGAACCGTCAATATAAGTATCTGCTTTGTAACTTAGTGGTGGGAGATACTGAATCACCATCGCCGCGATAACGCCAGATAAACAGATAGTTAGGTAGAAAGGAACGAAGTAGTTTTCCAGACCGACCTGCGTTAATACAACCAGTGAAAACGAGATACCTACAGGTGAGAACATGGTTGCTACAACCGCCGCTTCTCTTGCTGTATATTTCTTCTGCTCGTACTGTTTGCTTGTCAACAACACACCAACCGTACCATCACCCAACCAAGATGACATGCAGTCAATAGCCGCTCTGCCTGGTAGACGAAATATTGGGCGCATTAATTTACTTAGCAGCGTACCAAGGAGCTCAAGCAGACCAAAATTAAGTAGTAAAGGAAGTAGCAGGCCAGCAAAGAAGAAGGTGACAAATAGCGACGGCAGCAGGTCGTGAAGTACCAACCCACCAGTGTCACCACTCCAAATAAATTCCGGACCAATTTGATGCAGAGCTAACAGGGTGAATACTGCACCCAAAACTCTGATAGCCACCCAAACAGGCGATAGGACAAACAGACGAGTCAATAGTTCTGAGTTCTTTACAAACGCAGGTTTGATGACATTAGCGACCAAAGTCACCAACGCTGAGAAACAGATAATTGCTGTTACTGTCGGCAAAATAGCCTCACCAAGTACCGATTTAACGCCTTTCGCCATCAAAGCCAATGGGAATGTGAAATTACCATCAATGCTCAGTGGTGCTAAGAAAAAGAACAAGCCCAGTAGGGATGGAATGGCAAACATCAACACATTTCTCATTGTGTTTTGCTTAGTTTCTATTGTTAGTGTATCGCTCATCTACAACCTCACGATGAATAATTATGCTCAAATCAAGCATTTATTGTCATTTGTGTGCAGTGTATTTAATCGCAAAACATATAGCAAGCCCTTTATTGCCTATTTATGCACATATTTAGGGTAAATACACACACCAAACCAAAACGACACCTTTATCATCCTAACGATGGATCAAATGCAGAACAAAACACCACCAAGAACAACACAAACCAACCTCAGGCAGCCCACAAAAACAAAACAACCTTCAAACAGCCATTCAAAAAATGAAACCTTTTATTAGGATTGCACTGTGAGTGCATTTAACAACTGACACGTTTGTTTTAATGACTCAGTATTGATGAACGTGGAGAGTGACAATAATCATGATAAAGAAGCTTGGCCTATCAATCGCCAGTGCTGTCAGAGCAATCATCACTGCACTGACCAAAACGAATGACAATTTAGACAATGAAGTTGATTCGGTATTACAAGCGATTGGTGGTATTGAAAATTTAGTCCATACGGGAGCGTGCGCGACTCGATTGCGCTTGGAGTTAGTGACTACGGAACTCATTGATCAAGACGCGTTGAAGAAGCAAGGGGCGTTTGGGGTCATTGTTTTAGATGAACACTGCGTTCAAATAGTCTTTGGCATGAAGGCGAATATGTATTCACAAATTATTGAAGGTAAAATGAGTCAATTATCGCTAGGTTGAGGAGTCCCCCCCCCTCAACCGATAAAAGTGCTTAGGCTAACCTTGAGGGTTGCAACCTAGCTCATCATAATGCGAAGCTAAACTCCGAACTCAGACTTAATCTGCTCAACCCAGTGGGAAACTCGCTCATCAGATAAGCTGGCTTGATTGTCTTTATCGATCACTAAACCAACAAAAGCGTCTCCGTCCAGAGCGGTCGATTCATTGAAGGTATACCCCTTCGCGGGCCAGCGTCCAATGACGTCTGCTTCAGCGTCACAAACATAATCATAAAGCTCACCTAAACCATCCACAAACTCATCTGGGTAACCAACCTGATCCCCTAACCCAAATAGAGCCACCGTTGTATTTGCTAGATCTAGCTCTTCATTGTTGTCCAAAAACTCTGCCCAACTCTCTGATTCACACTCGACGGCGAGCCCTGGTAGCTCCCCTTCACCCAATGTGGGCGTGCCCAGTATGAGCTTGTCGTAGCTTTTCAAAACCTCGGCATCTACGCGATTAATGTTTAAGGGCTTGTCCGCTAAGTCACCAAGTTGCTGATAGATCTGTTTAGCGATCTTTCGAGTGCTACCTGTGTCTGTTCCAAAGAAAATTCCAATTTTCGACATACTCATCTCCCTGAGATTTTTCTTAATGTTGCTACTTTAGATGTTCTGCAATACTCATTCCGGCCCACAGGCCACGGTAAAACAACGACTTACGATCAGCTCAGTGAGACAATTGTCTTCTTCAGGACAATTCCGTGTCCTCAAATGTAATAGGTCGATAAATCTCTACCCGGTCACCCTCAACTAACTCGCTATCTAAGGGTTTTATCTTTCCGAACACACCCACTTTCTGTGTTTCAAGGTCAATCTCTGGAAATAGGCGAACGATATTAGACGCCGTAATTGCCGTTAAAAGCGTCGCAGGACTGGTGACATCGACATCAAGCCACAATTGGTCTTTCTGATTGGCATAAATCACACTAGCTCTCATAACTTACACTCCCTTGTTTTTTACGACTCATTGAGCGGATTAAGCTTTCACCTTTTTGCTTGAGCATAAGCATGAGGCTTAGCACAATAAAGCCACCTGGGGGAAGAATCGCAAGCAGCAGGCCTTGAAAATCTTGCAAAACCGTAGTCTCTAAAAAGCTAAAGTGAGGTCCCAGTAGCAGCTCTGCATTCGCAAACAGCTCTCCCGTTCCCAACACCTCGCGTACGCCGCCAAGAACGACCAAAACCCACGTAAATCCGATACCCATTGCTAGACCGTCTAACACAGACATGACTGGACTATTTCTGGTTGAGAACGACTCTACCCGCCCCAGAATGGCGCAGTTGGTCACAATCAAAGGGATAAAAAGCCCTAAGACTTCGTGCAGCGATGGTAAAAAAGCGTTGAGGATTAAATCGGTCATCGTGACCAGAAGCGCAATGACTAAGATATTTAAAGGGATTCGGATCGCATGGCTGACCACATTCTTCATTAGAGAAGTTAACAGGTTAGCCCCAACCATGACTGCGGTTGTCGCCAATCCAAGGCCCAATCCATTGGTCGCACCATTCGTCACCGCAAGAAGTGGACAAAGTGCGAGTAACTGGCTTAGTACGATATTGTTATTCCAAAGGCCATTAGCAATTACGCTCTTTACTTCAGATACCTTACTCATCAAGCGCCTCCTTTTCTTGGGTTTCTTTAATCAACGAATGCGCTAACAGAACACGATGCACGCCCCTAACAACAGCCCTTGGCGTTATCGTTGCACCAGTGAACTGCTCAAATGTGCCACCATCTTTTTCAACACCCCATATGGGAGTATTCAATAAAGACAGGGAGTTAAAACTCAGAACCCAATCGCTTTTGGCAAGTTCTATTTTGTCACCGAGCCCTGGGGTCTCAGTATGACTCATCACACGTACATTTTTGATCACTCCTTCCACATCCACTGCCACCATAAAGCGAATATCACCGCTGTAACCCGGTTCAGCTCCGGAAAGTACGTAGTAAAGGGGTAAGCCAGTAGGATCACGTAACGTCATGACTTGATATGCACTTCCATCTAGCTCAATCTCGCTTGCGTTGTTAAATAGGCTCTCATCGATATTTGCATTCGGTACCAGCTCATTGAGTGTCGCGATATTTTTATTAAGTCTATTTTGTTCAATCAGCGGTTTCAGATAAGCACTTAGCTCTCCCAGCGCAAAAGCAGCTAACGCGCAGCTAAGCGCCAGCATCGCTACTTGAGCGGGCACGGTATTTTTGTCAAGCCTCTTGGCAGCAAATCCTCTGGGCAGTTTGAAGGTTACACTCATGACTGTGCCTCCCCTTTGACTTTTTGCTCAGCTCCAAAGCGCACCGGTTGGACATAATGATCAATCAATGGACTGGCTGAGTTGATGATTAAAATCGCAAAAGCGACACCCTCTGGATAGTTGCCAAACTCTCTAATCAGCCAGACTAATAGGCCCCCCAACGCGGCATATAATGCCTGCCCTTTGTAACTCGATGGTGATGTCACCATATCGGTAACAATAAAGAATGCACACATGATGGCGCCACCACTGAAAAGGTGGATGCCGGGACCTAGGAAACGGTCTGGCGATATCAGTGAAAAAACGGCTGCAGGAGTGACTAACGCACCGATAAAGCAACATGGTATAACCCAATTCAGCACGCGTTTATAGATAAGGTAAAAGCCACCCAATATTAAGAGAACCGCATTCATTTCGCCTAAGCTACCGGAATGATGCCCTAATATCAGATCTCGTGTAGCAGGAGGAATCACCTCCAAACTCAAAATGGTGGCTGAAGTAACACCATCAAATTCCAGCCATTGCGCAGCACTGCCGACATGTTCTCCGATAGGTTCATACCACTGTGTCATTTCAACGGGAAAACAGATCAACAAAAACACGCGTGCCAGCATAGCCGGGTTAAACAGGTTTTGTCCGAGGCCTCCGTAAGCCTGTTTACCGATGACGATAGCAAATGCGGTACCAAGCACGCACAGCAATAGCGGAAACTTTGGGGGTAAGCACATGGCCAATATCAAACCGGTCAATACCGCTGAACCATCAAAACACCCTAGGACGGGTTTTCCTTGTATTGCCAAACATATGAACTCAAAGACGATCGCTGAGCCAACACATGCGAGCATGATCTCTACTGCTGAAGGACCAAAGCTATAGGCGGCAAACGCACAAGCCGGTAGCAGAGCCAGCACAACTTGGTACATAATTTTAGTTGTCGAGTTATTTGAATGCGCATAGGGGCCAGCCCCTGGTTTGAAGTTAATCATGACGGAACTACCTCGCTATTAGTGCTAACTCTTGAACGGCCACGTTTACGTTTGGCCTTTTTCGCCTCTTTCGCTGCTCGTTTCAGCTCAGCTTCTTTTTCTAGCCGTATCTTTCTCGCTTCTGATAGGGCTTTTGCTTTCTCTTGACGGTGTTTTGATTGTTTGTTGTGACTCAAAACACTTTTGGCGTGATGGAAATACTCCGTCAAAGGGACTCTGGAAGGACAAATAAAGCTGCATGCCCCACAAGACATACACTGGTTGATACCCAAGCTCTCAGCCAATTCATAATTCGATGCTGACGCCGCTGCTTTCATTTGAAAAGGCATCAAGCCCATCGGACACGCTCGTACGCACTGGCCACAACGAATACACTCTTGTTGTTGATCGCTGCCTATTTCATGTGAGGTTAATGCCAGCAGCGCTGCGGTCGTTTTGTTGATGGGAACATCAAGATGTGTGACAACTTGCCCCATCATCGGTCCCCCGAAAATCAAGCGTTCGCACTCTAATGTTGTACCGCCACAATAAGCGATAATATCGCGGACCGTCGTGCCTAAAGGCACTTCAACATTCATTGGATTATCAATGCCCTGTCCCGATACCGTGAGTATTTTGGAAACAAGCGGACGGTTATATCGCACTGCCTGATACACCGCCCTTGCAGTCGATACGTTATTGACGATAACGCCAATATCGGTGGAACGCTGTCCATGGGAGACACATTTACCCGTTAAGGTCTTCGTCAAATGATGGGCTGAGCCCATTGGATAGACTGTTGGCACCATTTGGACATGGATATTTTCATCATCTGCCGCCGCTGACGTCATCGCCTCAAAGCTTTCTGGCTTGTTACTTTCAATTCCTATAAGCGCTTCAACTGCGCCGGTCGCTTTGAGAAGTAAACGTACTCCCTCGATGACCTCATTGCTATGTGAGCGCATGACAAAATCATCACAGCTAATATACGGCTCGCACTCTCCACCATTGATAATGAGCTGCTGAACGTTCGCTCGTTTTGCAAAGCGCGCCTTTGCGGCAGTTGAAAATCCGGCTCCCCCAAGACCAATAATTCCGGCATCTTCAATCTTCTGTAAGATTTCCTCTGACGTAAGGCTGTTAAATGGCTTTGAGGAAAACTCCCTGCCCCACGTTTGATCTTTAAAACACTTGATATGGATCGCATCAATTTTTAGCTGGCCTGGGTGATCGCTTATGTGAGGAGATATGGATTCAACTTTACCATTGACGGGGGAATGCAAAGGAGCTTGATTACGGTGCGTACCAATCGCAACCATTTGACCACGAACGACCTCATCACCTGCTTTCACTAAAGGCTTTAATATAGCCCCGTTTGGGAGTAGCAAAGAGAGATGCAAAACCTTCGGCGTGACTAATGGGGCTCTCCCAGAACGGCCACTCGTCAATCCTTTGTGTGACTCTGGATGGACTCCGCCTTTAAAAGGTCTACCCCAAAAACTTGTATATCTATCGACATTAATCATGAGGTCACCTCCGAAGTGGATGGCTTCGGCCAGATCCAAGATTGTGATGTCGCGTTAGGTGTGTAAATTTCTATGCAGCCTTGTGGACAGCTATCAACGCATAAGCGACATCCGGTACAGATATCGGTAATGACCGTGTGAATCTGCTTCGTTGCGCCAAAAATGCTGTCAAAAGGACAAGCTTTATAGCAACGAGTACATCCGCTGCAATAGGCTTCATCAATGCGAGCCAAAAACTGCGGGGCAATCTCTTCACTTGAGCTGCTAACACCTAATATTTTGCCTATCTCACTAACCAGTGACGCACCACCAGGAGGGCATTGGTCAATCGCCAATTCACCATCGGCCATCGCTTGCGCTGCCTGACGACAGCCTGCCTTTCCACACTGACCACATTGCCCTCCTGGCATCATCGCAACGATTTTGTCGACCGTTGGATCGCTCTCTACCACGAACACTCGTGACGCGATAGCGAGTAGCAAACCCAGAACGCCTCCAAGTACTGAAAATATCAATATTGCCATCTCTCTCTCCCTAAGAATCTGTCTATGCCATCCCGGCAAAACCCATGAACGCCATCGACAATAGCCCGGCGCTTAGAAATGCTATCGGTGTCCCCTTCATTGCCTCAGGTACATGACTCAGCGCAAGTTGCTCGCGCATCCCTGAAAACAAAACGATCACCAAAGTGAAACCAAACGATGAGCCCAAGCTAAACAACAAGGTATAGAGGAACGAAAACTCTTCTTGAATGACGAGTAGTGCTACACCCAGTACCGCACAATTTGTTGTGATTAAAGGAAGAAACACACCAAGAGCTTTGTATAAAGAAGGGCTATTTTTCTGGACGTACAACTCTGTCAACTGCACGACTGAAGCGATGACGACAATAAACGCTATCGTGCGTAAATACTCAAGCCCCATCGTTTGTAGAATAAAATGATCAAACAACCATGCGACCGTCGCTGCAACCGTGATAACAAACGTGGTCGCTATTCCCATCCCAAAAGCGCTACCAATGTTCTTTGACACCCCCATAAACGGACAAAGCCCAAGAAACTTAGCCAGCACCACGTTATTAACGAATGCTGCACCTAAAAACACTAGCAACCCATCCATGAAACACCTCTAACTAATAACGACAAAATCAATTAATAGAAGAGACTGTGCATTAAAAGTGCCAAATAATACTCATGTGAATTGCATCAAATTGATGCAATTCACATGAGTATTAGCCGATTTTATTGAGAAAATTATTATTAAAGCAGCTACATTTTGTAACTAAACTGACAATTTGTCTCCATCCATTGAGGTAGATCAATTCATACTCCCTTTGTTCTATTCAAATAAATCAAACCCTCTCAATCGGAATGGAAAATGCTTCCTATCTCTATAGCTAAGTAAAACGTCGTTGTGGAGGTCGTTGCTTTGAACATGACTATTAATCAATATATCAACCAGCTAGAAACTATTGACACCATCGAACTTGATGATGTGAGTGAGCCTATTGTCGTGACAGACACAAGTGGCAATATTGTCAATATCAGCAAGGCTTTGCTCGATCTGACAGGGTTTACTAAAACCGAACTACTTGGGCAAAGTTGTTCCATCTTTTCAAACGCGAGCACACCTAACTTTCTCTATGAACAGTTGTGGAAAACCATCACTCATGGTGAGAAATGGCAAGGAAATTTGATTAACTGTAAGAAGAGTGGCCAACCTTATATCGCTGAAGTTTCAATATACCCAATAAAAAACAGTCACTTTGAAGGGTATTATTCCATACAAAAGGATGTGACTAAATTATTTACCCAATCTCAGATATCCCACAACCATCGCTCTATATTTTCAGCAATATTAAACACGCGTTCTCTTTCATTAGTCATGCTAGATCAAGAGTTTAATATCACCTATTCTAGCCGAGGCCTCAAAGACAACATAGATGAAGTATTCTTCTATAAAACGCTTTACCCACAAATTGTAGAGGAGTTGAAAGCACTTGGCGATAAAATATGGCAAAGCTCGCAGCATCTTGAACTCGATATTGAGACACACCATCAATATCGAAGTTTCCACTGTTCGGTTGACCCACTGACGCTTCAAGAGAGTAAAGCGGATTGCTATTTTGAACCTAGCACCGAGCCTCACATCATCTTAGTGATCAATGAGCGTACGGAAAAACGCAGACTCCTCGAAGCACAACGCATTAGCGCAATGCAGCTACTTATCGCCGATAGAAAGCACGTCCATAGCATGCAAGAGGTGTTGATGGGAACTATCCACCAGCTCAAAGGCCCGCTGAATATGATTCAATCAGCCGTGAAAATCATGAATGGACGCAATCATCGCTGCCAAGGGCTTGAACTGATGAGCCAAGCGGTTGATGAAGGGTTTAATGCGCTTCAGTACATTCAGGATCATATTCCTGAGCGTAACGTCGAAAGTATGCAGGTCACCAACCTCAATGAAGTCATTCGGGATGCGTGCAGTATCAGTTCACAAAACTTAGTTTCCCACTACATCAAGCTTGACCTATTTCTCGAGCGGGAACTACCAGCGATTAACGCGATCCCTTCTCGCCTTATTCTTGCCTTAGTGCAGCTCATCGACAACGCAATTGAGCAAATTGAAGTTGCCAAACCCAGTGAGCGGGTCATTGCCATCAGTTCTTGTGTTGACGGTGATTCGGTGATGCTCAAGGTCGAGGACTCAGGCCTAGGTGTCAGCCCCAACAATCGCAATAAGATTTTCGAACCTTTTTATAGCTCGAAACCGACGTATAAAGCGGGGTGCCATGGCCTGGGGCTCTCCATTGTTCAACAAGTCGTCAATGATCATGCCAGTATCATTACCGTTGAGAAAAGCAGCGCTTACTCGGGTGCTAAGTTTGTTATTGCCCTGCCTATCGACAATGAGGGAGCCGGATTATGATTAACTCTGTAACCAGTAAACAGCTGCTCTCGACTCTCTATCGAGTATGCACTGAGCTCAATAGGAGTCTCGATTACCGAACCAATATTGCTTCTGTGATGCAAATTCTCCACGATGAGTGTCACCTATACGGAGGACTACTCGCGATTCGAGATAGAGAGCGCAACATCATGTTAGTCGAATCCGTCCACGCCCCTGATTCTCCGTTCTCTGCGCAAAGCAGCGCTATTAACTACAAAAACGGGGAAGGTATCATCGGTTCGATGCTTGAACACGGAGGCTCCGTCGTTCTCAAAAATCTGGGTAACGACCCTCGTTTTGCTGACAAACTCGCTATCTATGATTACGCTAAACCTTTTATCGCAGTGCCTCTAAAAAGCGTAAGTAAGGAGTTGATTGGGGTGATTTGTGCGCAACCTAACTCCCCCTTAGATGATGATCTACGAGTCATTAATGACTTTCTTGAGATGATCGCCAAACTCATCACCGTCAATATCCAACTCGCTCATTCGGTATCGAAAAAACATGACCAAATTAAGAGTGAGCGTGATGGCCTGCGTCGAAAAGTGCGCAAAGAACATGGTGTCGCTTCGCTTGTTGGTAACACCAAGGCCATGCGTGAAGTCTTTGATCAAATTAGGTTAGTCTCAAGGTGGGATTCGACCATTTTGATTCGCGGAGAATCGGGGACAGGTAAAGAGCTCATCGCCAACGCCATTCACTATAATTCACCACGCGCCAACCAACCCTTTGTTAAGCTCAACTGTGCAGCACTGCCTGATAACCTTCTAGAATCTGAACTTTTCGGCCATGAAAAAGGGGCTTTTACCGGGGCGGTAAAACTGCGTAAAGGGCGATTTGAAGTGGCTAATGGAGGCACCATCTTTTTGGATGAAATAGGTGAAACCTCCCCCGCTTTTCAGGCAAAATTACTGCGTGTTCTCCAAGAAAAAACTTTCGATCGAGTTGGCGGAACCGACCCTATTTCGGTCGATGTGAGAATCATTGCTGCAACTAACCGAGATTTGGAGAATGAAGTCGTTCAAGGCAATTTCCGCGAAGATATCTACTATCGCCTCAATGTCATGCCTATCTTCCTTCCTCCACTGCGTGAACGTTTGGATGATGTCCCCGCTTTAGCACTCTCGATTCTTGATAAACTATCAGGCATTCAAAATCGAAAACTCCATATCGACGAGCAGGCCTTGAGTTACATGATGACCTATCACTGGCCCGGGAACGTGCGCGAGCTGGAAAATACAATAGAGCGTGCCGCCGTTTTGAGTAGTGACGGGACCATCGATATTTCTCTCGTTCAACTTAATAGTTCTAGACAGTTTTCAACCTCAATTAGCAACCCAACACCACTAAGTAGCCCAAAATCAACGCCGTTCCCGGCAAAATTTAGTACACCACTACGGTCAGCAAACCAACCCAATAATGGCTATGGCGGCTTAAACCTTGAGTTTGATGAAGAAGAGAAACAACGAGTCATTCATGCACTAGAGCAAACGGGCTGGGTGAAAGCCAAAGCGGCTAGACTGCTCAACATGACGCCAAGACAAATTGCCTATCGAATCAAGACGATGAACATAGAGCTTAAGCAGCTATAAGATGTTGTCATTACGACAAACAACACAATGAATCAGGTTGTCTGATTTCAGACAACCTGATTCTTCATCCAACATAAACCACTGATTAAATTGAACATATCACCATTCCCGTTTAGGCATAAGCATTGCAACCACCATCTTAGAACAACACTAAGGATGGTTTATGGAAACAGCAGCACATCACGCCAGCGCAGGCGTCACTCATTTTATTGGCAAAGAGATACAAAATAGGATTGAGCAGCACCCTTGCTATTCAAAAAAGGCGTCAAACTATGCACGTATCCATTTACCTGTCGCTCCTGCTTGTAATATTCAGTGTAATTACTGCAATCGAAAATATGACTGCAGCAATGAGTCTCGACCGGGTGTCGTATCCAAAGTACTCCAGCCCATCGATGGACTGGCACGATTTCATAGTATCAAACAACACATGCCCAACTTATCCGTGGTAGGAATAGCGGGGCCAGGTGATGCTCTAGCCAACCCCAAAGTCACACTAGAGACGTTAAAACTGATTCGCGAGGATGACCCTTCAGTAAAGTTGTGTATCTCAACCAATGGGTTAGAACTCGCACAGTATGCGCCGCAGCTTGCCGCTATAGGTGTTGACCACCTTACGATCACCATCAACACCATTGATGAGAAGATTGCATCGAAAATTTATCCTTGGATTTTTTGGAACCACAAGCGTTATAAAGGAATAGAAGCTGCTCGTATACTGATTGAGCAGCAACTCAAAGGGCTGGAAGCCGCTATCGAGCAAGGGATGCTGGTCAAGGTCAATACTGTGCTTATCCCCGGCATCAACGATCAGTCAATTACTCAGCTTTCTAAAGCGCTTAAACAGCGGGGAGCTTTTCTTCATAACATCATGCCACTGATCTCTGAGCCTGAGCATGGTACCTACTATGGGCTCAATGAGATGCCCTCGCCCACCGAGCAGCAAATAGAAGAGGCTCGCAGTCAATCCGTGTTGTATCTTCCGCAAATGAGTCACTGCCAACAATGTCGAGCGGATGCCGTGGGTCAGTTGGATGCAGCTTGTTCTTCTAAAGACGACGCCCAATCGACCCGTGTCGCCATCGCAAGCAAAGGCACAGATATCATTGAGTGCCACTTTGGTCACGCCACACAAATGAACATTTACGATATTAACCAACATGAAATCCGTTTTGTGGAATCTCGTATGGTCGCACCCTACTGCTCAGGCCCTCAAGATTGCGAACGGCCAATGCCGGTTGAAGCGATTAAAGACTGCCAGCACCTTCTCAGTGTTCGTGTAGGGCTTGGTCCTTGGGAAGAGCTAGAAAATATGGGCATCATTCCTAATACCGACTTCGCTTATCTATCTGAGAGAGAGGCACTCTCCACCCTAGCTCAAACCATCAATGCCAACAATCTCTCTGCCAATAAGGAGGTGGGTTAATGAGCATGAAGATTACAGAGAAGTGTGTGGGTTGTTATGCCTGCTACAATGTCTGCCCGAATAGAGCCATTGCCGTCGACCCTGACGCTAAGCCCTCGTTCGCTATTCACCCCAAACGATGTAATGAGTGCGTTAACCAATTCGATTCACGTCAATGTGGTGAAATTTGCCCCGTAGAAGAAGCCATCACATCAAATGACCGACCACTCAACCCCGTGGGTTCTTTACAACCAGTCTCAGCCTTGCAAGGATTGTTATGAAAAATGAAGCTGAATATCGTATCTGGCTAGAGCTCATCAGCCGTTTTATTGGTGGTTTTAGTCGCTTACCAAACAACTTGGGGTTAGAACTCAACGTACTGAACACCATTCGCCGTGACTTGAGTATTACCACACTCGAAGACGGCCAAAGCCCCAATAATGAACTCCTTCCCGAGACGTGGCACGAGGATCTTGAAAATAGTCACCACAACTCGGTCTACGATGCCATTTGGAATGTGAGATACGAAGAAGAACATGATATGAAGTCATTGTTGGATGCACACATCAATCATGAGCTTGAGTATGGTGAAGCCATGTCCTCTTTGATAGCGAAAGCGAGCCTGATGCCATCTCACCTGTGGCAGATATTGGGTTTAGAGAGTCGTTCCAGGTTGGGCGAACTCATTCAGCTCTATTTCCCGACCCTTCACGAACAAAACACGCTGAATATGCGTTGGAAACGTTTTTTCTACAAACAGCTGTGCGAACAGGAAGGTGATTATGTATGTCGTGCCCCAAATTGCCTGCATTGCAGCAGTTTCAAAGAGTGCTTTGTATCTTAGTCAACAGCATCTTAGACAACGGTTTCTTACCCAGCGACAACCATTTAGGGCTTGAAGACTTAGCTATCGTCGATTTTGTAATCTCTGAGTTATAAGATAGCGATAGCTTTTATTTGTACCCAAACTTTATCTAATTCAGCCAACCCAAGTCGCGTTATCGAGCGACGAGTAATGAGGGCGCGAATGCAATCGCCCCCAATCAATCTGACTTCCACCAGCATTTCACCGCTAACCTTAGTTTCCTCAATTCGCTCTATCGTTGCCGATAAGATATTGAGCACTGAACTATCTAAAACTCGAGTTTTCGTTATGCTGACATCACTTGCGAGAATCTCGCAGCGCACTTGACCTTCATGATGAAGCGCACCTGTCATCCAAAGACGAATATCACCTTTACACAGTTCAGTCACACCATCCTCTGAATGCTGCGTGACGTGCATTTTTAGAACAGAACGGGGCTCACTTCCTCCTAAGGTCATATACGGTAAACACGCCTCCACACTACCTTGCTTTACCACCATTCCTTTGGACATGACCACCACATGATCTGCGAGTTTTATGACCTCAGAAACACTGTGAGTAACATAGATAATCGGGACTAAGCACTCTTTGGCCAGCGACTCCAAAAATGGCATCACTTCAGATTTTCGTTGCTCATCCAATGCTGACAGTGGCTCGTCCATTAATAGCACACTGGGTTCTGGCAATAGTGAGCGCGCGATGGCGACACGTTGCTTTTCGCCTCCAGAGAGACCAGAAAGCCCTCTCTCTAATAAGTGCGCTAAACCCAATAAATTAACCAACTGGTCAAAGCGTAGCTGCTGTTCGTGCGATAGAGAGTTACTGTGCATACCAAACATAATATTGGCTTTCACATTCAAATGTTGAAATAGCGCAGCCTGCTGGAATACATAACCTAGGCTTCTCTTATGAGTGGGGACAAAATCGAGACCCGACTTTGATTGCCAAACCTCATCATTGACAGAGACTAGACAGTTATCAAGCCTTGATAACCCCGCTAAAGCGCGTAACGTAGACGTTTTACCACAGCCTGACTCACCAAAAAGCACAGTGACACCGCTGCTTGGCAATTCAATTGTGTGATTAAGATGAAAACTGCCCAATTGGCTATCAACCTCAATTTTAATCATCCACAACCCCCTCTTTTTACCGCCCACTGATTTAGTTTATGGGCACTCATTAGGGCAACAAATGAAAATGTGAGCAGAGAGATTGATAGATAATGTGCCTTTTGGAACTCCATTGATTCAACCAGATTATATATCTCAACCGACATGACTCGCGTCTCGCCTGGAATATTGCCACCAATCATTAGCACGATGCCAAACTCCCCAAGCGCGTGACAAAAACCCAGAATCATAGAGGAGAAAATGAACGGCCAAGATAGAGGTAAAGCCACCTTCAAAAAGGTATTTACTGGAGAACAACCCAAGGTCGCAGCTGCCTCGAACGGCTCTTTGCCCAAAGACTCAAAGCCATTTCTAAGCGGCATCACCACGAAAGGAAGGGTATGAATCACGCAAGCAATCACAATCCCTGTAAAGCTGAACGGTATCGTTCCAAGACCTAAGGTGTTTAACCAAGAGCCCACAATACCATTTGGACTAAAGAACACTAATAGGTAGAAGCCCAACACCGTTGCTGGCAACACCATAGGTAACGTGACAATCGAAGCGACCCAGTCTCTATATGCCGCCTTTGTTTGTGATAACCACCAAGCTAAGGGAATACACACCAAGCATAGTGACAACGTCACTGAAAGTGACAGTTTTAGGGTGAGTGTGACTACTTGCCAATCAATCATAGGCGACTCTCACTTTACTCTGGGATTCTATATCCAAAATCAACCATGATGCTCTGCGCCCTTGGGCTAGACATAAACTCGATAAAGTCTTTCGCTTGAGCTAAATTCGGTGTGTCTTTGATGATTACGGCATCTTGCAAAATCTGGTGATGCAGATGGTTGGGAACCACCCAATATGTCCCCCCAATCTCGCTACTTGGATTGAGTATCTGGGACAGTGCTAAAAACGCAAACTGGCTATTATGGGTGGCAGCAAATTGATAAGTGGCATTCAGCCCCTTGCCAAAGATGTAGTCACTCTTTTTCTCTTCATAAAGGCCAATAGCTTCCAAGTACTCTTTTGCCGCCTGGCCATAAGGAGCAACGGCTGGCTCCGGTATCGCAATACGGCCTGAAAGATTCGGCTTATGATCATCACTTTCTGGGTGGCCCCAGACGCTGTTTTTTGACCACAAAACCAAAGTCCCCTCTGCATAGGTAATCGGCGCTGTGGCTTTTCCTTTTTCAAGCAGGTATTGAGGTCTTGCTTGATCGGCAGAGAAAAATACGTCAAAAGGTGCGCCATGCTCTATCTGACTGGTGAGTTGTCCACTACTGCCGGTAGATATCTCAATCAAAGTATCGTGCTCTTCTTGATAGGTTTGAGCGAGTTTTTGCATTGGAATGAAGAAGTTATTCGCGACTGCAACCGTTAGGTTTTTTGATTCAGCAAAGGCTGCTGCACTCATCAGCCAAGCGGTAATTGATATCAACCAAGTCAGCATAAATGTGTAGTGCTTTTTAGTAACGTCCATGTTTTCTCTCCTAGAGTTTTTTTATCCACTCTCGTTGCATGTAGTGCCTTGCCCTTTTCTCATGCAACTCACGAATGGAAGGCAAGGCTTCTTCAAAACTCGCCACCATCGGTGGCTTTTCAGCGTGACAAACGAGAATGTGAAAACCAATTTCACTGCGTATTGGAGCGCTAACCATATTCTTGGGTAGCCACTGCAATACGGACTCGAGTTCCCCAAACAGCTTTCCAGACTCACACCAACCAAGTCTTCCCCCCTCCATTGCACTGGGACATTCAGAATGACGCAATGCGGTGGTTGAAAAAGTGTCTACCGTCACCGTGTCATACAGTTGGTGAATTCGTTTTTTGGCCTCTTTAACCGTGTTTTCCGGATAGTCATCATTGATTGTTAAAAGAATCTGACTGACGTCCCATGCTCGTGCTCGCGAAAACTTATCTGAGTGATTTAGGTAGTAATCATAAGCATCTTGATGAGCTAACTCGGGGATATCTTGACTCACGTGATCCAGTACCGCCTCAACGACAAGCTGCTGCTTTAGTATCTGACGCAAGTCGTTTTCCTCTAACTTGTGTTTCGAGAGCGTCAGCTGAAACTGGTAGATATCCCCGCATTGATCCACTAATTGCTTGACTGCCTCAGCAACGTCCCCGTCCGATACATTGATTATTTTCGCCTCAGGTGCAGCGCAAACCTTGTTCTGCAGCGTCACGGTCTGCCGAGCAAGTTTTTGGATATGGGCTTGTTCTGCATCATTCAGCTCATTCATGTTTAATGCGAACTTTTCATGCGAGAGCTTTAAGCACTGGTAATGCAGTGCGACTGAACTGTTTACTGTCATTCACATACCCCACTTAACCGTTCATTACACACAACTCTGACTCTTCAGAATCAAACGCATTCAACTGGTCTGTTGGCTGTTCAGGCAACTGTTCAGGTAACGGCTCTGGTCTTTGCAACGCTCCTTGCTCCAGCCACACCCACTGCCCTTTGGCTAACACCAAATATTGCAGTAAGCCAGTATCTAAGTTTCTTTTTATATCTCGGATCTCAACCGTCTCGTTTTTTCGTGCGAAGACTTGGCCTTTGTGAGCCAAGCTATAATTTAGTGGTACTCTTTGCTTACGATAAAAAATATTCTCTTGCCAAGGTAAGTCTGACGTGAGTAACTCTTCGTTGCGAACCCCAATTTCTCTATCTTCACTTGGGAAATACACCCTAAAGATGATCTGGTTTTGCAGAAAAAAGCCTAAGCTCCGAACATAGCCAATTTCACCTGCCTTAACGAGCACATTGCCTTTACTAGAATCATCAGTCACGGAGCCATCATTGCGTATGGTTCTCACAACACGCACTTCATCACCAATTTCAAAACGTGTTTCTAAATACATAGATTTCCCTCTCTACTTCCGCCTAATCCGTGCTGCACACAGTACAAGAACCACATCGACTCGGCGCTAACGGAAGGTGTTTCCCTTTCAATACCGAGTAATATGCCTTAACAAATGCTTTCTGATAGTGAACAAACTCAGGCTGTGGATACCGCTCAATGTTGTCGGCAAATTGCCTAAGAATCGCCACTCGTTTCCCCGAAACTTCATCAGCTCGATACTCGATACCAAATAACTCAAAACACTCTTCTAGATTGTTTAACGTACTGATAAGTTCTACATCCTCCATACCATCCCCTCACTTACAACTGCTTAACCAATCTTTGGATATCTTCTTTTGTCGGGATACGTTTGTGGACTTCACTCCACTGAGATATTGCATCGGTTAACCTCACATAATGATCTGAAGGCATCGCTATCTCCATCTGCCCAAGGAGTGCTCTTACCGCATGACTACCGGAGTGTTTACCCAATACCATTCTATGCTCTCGGCCTACCAACTTCGGGTCGAAAGACTGATAGTTGTTTGGATGCTTCAATAGCCCATCAACATGAATGCCAGACTCATGAGTAAACACCTTGTCACCGATAATTGATTTATGAGGAGCATAACTTTGCCCTGAACACGCCCTAGCCAACTGACATAGCGAAGGAATTCGCGACAAGTCGATTCCCGTAACACCGCTATTGAGTACTTTTAGTGCGACAGCGACTTCTTCTAATGGCGCATTGCCTGCACGCTCTCCCAGCCCCATCAGAGTAGTATTGATGGCTGTCGCACCAGCTCGTATTGCTGCTATTGCATTCGCTGTAGCCAGTCCGAGATCATTGTGAGGATGTGCTTCAATCTCTAGATTCGTCGCGGTCACTAATCGTGAGACCTGCTCGTAGGTGGTAAAAGGGTCTAATACACCGAGTGTATCGGCATAACGAAGCCGTTTAGCGCCTGCTTTTTCGGCCTCTTCCGCGATACGTGTTAATACAGAAATTGGCGCGCGCGATGCATCTTCCAGTCCAATACTCACCTGATATCCATGGCTGCATGCCAAATTAATCAGTGTCACCATCGATTGAAGCATTGCGTCGATATCAATGTTGAGTTTATAGCGACGATGCTGCTTCGATGCGGGCACCGAAATATTAATCCAGTCCACTTGGGTGCTGATACACTGAACGACATCTTCGCGTTTCATGCGGGACCAAACCATCAACTCGGCTTCAGGGATCGCTTTTCTAATCTGTGCAATGGTTGAAACTTCCCCCGCCCCCATTGCTGGAATCCCAACTTCAAGCATGTTCACCCCAGCGGCATAGAGCGCTTTCGCTAGCTGAACTTTCTCTTCGCTCGTAAAGGCAACACCTGGGCTTTGTTCTCCATCACGCAGGGTCGTGTCATTGATTGTGATTCTCTTTGCCATACTCAGCCCCTAAATCAGCCATACACAGGTGCAAATGAGTCCGCTTTTTCACTATTGGTGTCACTGTCCCAATAAGGCGAGAGTTCTCGAAGCCGTGACACGATACCTGGCAGTTGCTCAAGTACATGGTCAATATCCGCATCAGTATTGAATTTTGAAAGTGAAAACCTAAGCGTCCCATGCGCCGCTGATAATGGAATGTTCATCGCTTTCATCACATGGGACGCTTCAAGGGAACCGGAGGTACAAGCAGAACCCGAGGATGTAGCGATACCCACCTGATTTAGCAGTAGTAGCAGTGCTTCGCCTTCAATATATTCAAACGCAATATTGGTCGTATTAGGCACACGGTTATCAATATCCCCAGTCACAAAGCAGTGTGGAATGGTGTCGAGTAAGCCAAGCTCCAATCTATCTCTCATTGCTTCAATCGATACGGAGTTCTCTGCTATGGATGCCATCGCGATTTCTGCCGCTTGCCCCATCCCTATAATAGAGGCGGCGTTCTCAGTGCCTGCTCTTCGGCCACGTTCTTGATGACCACCTCGTAAAAGCGGTCTGAATCGTGTCCCTCTTCTCAAATACAGTGCGCCGACCCCTTTTGGACCATGAAACTTATGAGCAGACACCGACAACATATCAATGTGTGTGTCTTTCACCGTATATTTCATCTTGCCAGTGACTTGCACCGCGTCCACATGCACCTGAATTTTAAACTGTTTTGCTAGCCGTGCGACGCGCTCAACGGGGAACAAGGTACCCGTTTCGTTGTTCGCCCACATAAGGGAAACAATCGCGACGTTGTCGCTTAACGCTGCAGTAAGCTGAGACATATTCAGGCGACCCTGGCCGTCCACTTCAATCCAATGAATCAAATAGCCTTTTCGTTCTAAATACTCACATAGAGACAAGGTAGCAGGGTGTTCAACCACTGTCGTAATGATCTCTTTTCTTTCCGGGTAAGCTTCAAGAGCCGACAAAATGGCAGTCGCAGAAGCTTCTGTTGCTGAAGCAGTGAACACAATTTCACTGTCAAACTCCGCGCCAAGCAAGTGAGCAACTTGTTTGCGAGCACCTGCGACCGCTTTACCCACTTGAGAGCCAATCTGATGGATGGACGATGGATTACCATAAAACTCACTGAGATAAGGCATCATTGTCTCAAGTACGCTTGGATCTATTTTAGTGGTGGCGTTGTTATCCAAATAACACACCGGAGCTTGTGGTTTATCCATGATGTGTACCCTCCAGACGTTTTTCATTACTCACTGGAAAGACGGTGATGGATCGCCCCAGCTTCTTAGAGACCTTATTTTCGATGTTCATCGCTGTCATACCGGCCATCCCGCATCCAGAGCAGGCACCTTCCAGTGAAATAAACAGTAAGTCATTGTCTAGCTCGACGATGTCCACTTGACCGCCATCAGCTTCAATTGAGGGTCTTACTTCAGCAATCACTTGCTCTACCAGTTCAAGTTCGCTGGTTTTATGCTCGGTCGCTTCGAGATCCTCTGTCGCGTACTCTTCTAAACACGCCTCTAGCACTAACTCTATTTTTTCATGACACGCGGAACACCCGCCGCCCGCCTTGGTGTAGTTGATAACATCATCGAGGGTGGTTAACTTGTTCTCTCTTACTACCTTCTTGATCAACACGTCATCAATCGCAAAGCACTTACAGATCAGCTCACCCTCTTCTTCGTGTTCATCGACTATCTCTCCTCGGTAATCAGCAATAGCGGCTTCTAATGCCTCCATTCCCATTACAGAGCAGTGCATTTTTTCTGGTGGCAGGCCATCAAGGTAGTCAGCGATATCTTGGTTGGTCAGTTGACTCGCTTGATCGAGAGATTGACCTATAATCAAGGTCGTAAGAGCCGAGGAGCTGGCAATAGCGCTTCCACAGCCGAATGTCTGAAAGCCTGCATCTTCGATAATTTCTGTTTCTGGATTCACTTTTAGGGTTAAGCTCAACGCATCACCGCAACTCAATGAACCAACTTCACCCGTCGCATTCGCGTCTTTCACTACTTTGGCGTTGTTTGGACTGAAGAAGTGTTCCTTCACTTTTTCTGAATAATCCCACATAACCACTCCTCACAATTTTTGTTTTCTAAGCTATTACTAGGGTAATTGCAAGGAACAATCCAAAAACAAATAATAGTTAAGTCATTGTTTAACTTATACTTAGTTGATATTAGGAAGGTCAATCAAGAAGGCTTGTTGTAAAGCTGACAATTGAAATTGTCAGCTTTATCACACAGTTATGCCTCAAAGGTATGGCAGTTTTTACTACACACTTTGTCACACGACTGACAGCCAATACAGTCGCTATCATCTTTAATGGTCATCACCATGATAAGTTGATCATCACCATAATCGTCTTCGATTTCTGACTCGGTTAGATCAAACACATCTCTTGAGCACACGTTATAACAACGTCCGCATCCGATGCACTTAGCTTCATCTAACCCAGATATGAATTTCTGTTCCCAAGGCTGACCGCCTTTGGTTACTCCTAGTGTCATTTCCATATGTTGCTCCTAGTAATCCCATGGTTCCTCAAGTAGCGCGTCCAAATACGCCTCTCGATCAAATTGGCCGTGTTTTGCTTCAATGAGTGCACGTTGCAGCCAACTCTCTTTTGGGTGGTTTATTTCAAATTGAATTTTGTAAAGACAGGTGTTGATCTCCGTCCCGACATCCACTTTCACTGGATAGGTTTTGAGATTAAGCAGTTGCTTGAGTGCAGATGTCCCACACGCATTGCAAAATACCGCGTGACAATGAGAAAGCGCTTGTGTTTTGTCGGTAAGCTTCTGCTTGGTCATTCCGTGATCGGTGAAGTCAATCGCATCCATCAGCCGATATTCTTCTTTGCTCACGCCATAGACTAAAAAGGTACGCGCTTGTCCAAAGTGCTGATCGACGCAGTGTCTATCCTTGGTTGCAAATGCAACTAGTACAATCGGTTTAAAATGGTCATCAGTATTGGCGATATGTAATTTACGCTCCCACATACACAACCTCACTTGGTTCGAACTTGTATTGACTGATGTGGGGAGCCACTTCTTGTTGTTGATTATCGAGTAAGAGGTTCGCCACTCTGAATATCTGCGCTCTCGCCCCTTCATAGCCAAATTGCAACAGATCAGTGTTTCCAAACTGGTCATGACAAGGGTAGCCCACTTTGACTAGAGGCACTTTGCCTTCGGTAAATGGTTGAATGTGTGAATTACCAAAGATGATCTTCACTTCATTCATAACTGGCTCCAGATAAGACAAATCACCGATGGTAACGGGCTCTACAATAGTGTCACACCACTTAGCAGGATAGCTGGTTATAATGGATTTGAAGCTCACCCCCACTTCCTTAAAAATAGTGTACAGCCCATAAGCCAGATCCGGCTCGCTGGCGATAGCGATAGGTGAGTTAGACAGCACGAAATGTGTATCGAGCATCGCGTCTTGAAGACGTTTACGGCCTCTCTCAATCCACTTGGGCACTGGCAGACCGGTATAGTGTGAGAGCTCGCTCAACAACTGGTCGGTTCCCCTTATACCTTGATTAACGCATAGGTAAGGCGTTGAAAATCGTATTTCTAACCATTTCGCCAATGAGCGCCCCGACTCTCCTAGTACCAATGTTAGACCGCTCGACGACACTCGTTTCACCGCCGAGATCGATGTCCCCCCAGTTGAAGTGGTGGAGTGATCATCACTATCCAAATGTCCATCCAATGAGTCTGCGATGTTAGGCAAGAAAATCGGCTCTAAATCAAAGGCCGCTAAATATCTTTCTAGCAACTCAATATCTGCCGTTGTCGTTGATGCAGAGCAGATAACATTGATCTGGTTATGAGTGGTTTGAGTCGGTGACGGATCAACACACTGTTTCACCACGGATTCAACCAATTTCGCAAAACCAGTTTCCATCGTGCCTTTAAAGTCTGGTGTCGAAACGGGAACAATGTCGATATGTGCCCACTGAGGATGATGACTCTTAAAATTGGCAATGATGCGCCAGATGTCACAGCCTTGCATCTCCACCAAACCTGTCGTTAAAACAGAAATACATTGCACCTTTGCGTCCTTACACAGGTTCTTTAGCGCAGTTTCCAAGTTGTCTTCCGTTCCCATCACTGCAGCGACTTGATCAACAGCGGTGTTTTGAATCGGAAAAGGCTCACGAAAGTGGGAAATTAAGAAAACTTTGCTGAACGCACTGCACCCTTGAGAGCCATGAATCAGAGGCATTGCACCAGCAAACCCCATTGTTGCCAACGCCGCCCCCGTCGCTTGGCTGGTTTTTAATGGCTTAGACGTAAGCGCACTTTTTTGAGTGTGAACAATACTCATAACACCTCCTCCCCTAATCCAGCAGCTCCCAGAATTACCTCTCCGCTTTCTTTAGCACTTGTTGGTAGTACTTCTACCTCAGCTTTTGTGCTCCAAGGCGGTTGAGATTTAGCGTGCTGCCAAACCGGGCTTTCAAGAGTGCGCACCAACTCCTCAGCCAACGTCACCATGCCCTCATACCCCGCATAGGCGTGTTCTCGTTCTTGGTTAATATCCAAAAAAGGAATCTTGGCTTTTATTGCCGTATACATATTACGGCCACCCGCAATCATGACGTCAGCATCATACTGGTAGCATGTATTGAGTAAGCGCTTTGCGCCACCATCATCGAGCATCCGCACTTCGTCCCCCATGATTTGCTCAATCCGTGCTTTATCGGCCGCAGTTGATTTTTTGGTCCCGGTTGCGATGACTTTTATACCCAACTCTTGGAGAGCTGACACCACCGACCAAGACTTCACCCCTCCGGTGTATAGCAGCGCACGCTTACCACTTAAGCGCGCTTTGTATGACTGTAAGCGCTCACGAGTGCGTCTTTCCTCTCGACGAATCACCTCTTCGACATGCTGTGTGAGTTTCGGATCATCCAGCAGTAAAGCAAACTGACGCAGGGCATGAGAGGTATCTTCAATGCCATAAAAACTGCCCTCAAACCACGGTATCTGCCACCGCTCTTCGAGCTTTCTCGCCACGTTGATTTGCGCGCGCGAGCACACCACCATGGCAGCATCCGCTCTATGCATAGTTTGTATTTGATGAAACTGAGTATCCCCCGCCATACAACACAGTACTCGTAAACCTAACTCTTCGAAAAGTGGTGAAACATGCCAGAATTCACCCGCGATATTGTATTCGCCGATCAACACGATATCGTGTACTCGGCGACTCGAGTCATGAGCCATCAACGGCTTTTGTGGTGGCTCTGCGCTACCGATCACCCTGTCCACCATCACTTCCCCTGCAATACGGTTACCAAAGTTCTTGCTACCGTAAAAACCCGCAGCATCGACTGTGATACAAGGGATACCCCACTTCTTCTCAGCTAATGAACAAATCGCCTCAACATCGTTACCTTCAAGGGCTGGCACACACGTGACGTAAACAAACACGGCTGGAGGGCTATGGCGGTCAATCAACTCTTTAATAGCATGTAGGAGGCGTTTTTCAGCCCTACCCATAATCACATCTTGTTCATTCAAGTCGGTGGTAAAGCCATATCGAAATAGATCTGAAGCGCTTGAGCGTGTACCGCGATTATCCCAACTGTTTCCTGCACACGCGATCGGGCCATGTACAATGTGTCCAACATCCGCAATTGGCAATAGACTAATTTGCGCCCCATCAAAACAGCATCCACCAGCGGTTGCCCCTGGCGTAGGCCGAGCACAACCACTTTTCTCACTTTGGTTGTGCTCGCAAGCGGGTTCATTTTGTAGCTCTGAAATTTGTTTTCTATCCATAACATCGTCCATATTGGATGGTTTTTTGATATGGCCTGCAACAAACATACCCAAGATAAACCTAAAAAAATCAGAACCTTAAATTCGACGATAAATACAAAACATCAGCCATTGTCATAAAGTGGACAAACTTTCTCGCCAACAATCAGAGGATTGCGGGCGACTTCTGCCGCTCTTACTCTATCGACAGACTCTGTAGAGATAGCAATTTGCTGAAAAACATTCATAATCTCGTTAAACCACATTAATTGAAGACATTTTCCTATGACAAACTTCCAATACTACTTCCAACAACTGCCTTGCTTTAACTGCAAAAAAACCAAAGTCAGCACCGACCTGGGTTGGCTGACTGAGGCGATGAAAGACGACGTATTGGCGCAAGTAGAGGCTATCGTTGCTAAAGGTGAAATTGAACCTGACATTTCTGTCAACGTGGCGTGTTCAAAAGAAGAAGCTCGTGACTATTTGCTGCTTAACTTCTATGGCTACTCTGAGGAAGAGCTTGCTAACGACATCGAAGCAGAAGATGAAAAAGAAGTCGCGGACGAAATCGCAGAACAGCTTGCTCAAGGCAATGAAAAGGCGGTATTTGAGCACGAAATCGCACTACAAAGCTGTGCTGACTGTGACGTAGAGTAACGATAACTCTGTAGAAATAGGGATCTGCAATGACAGATCCCTATCAACCACGCCACTTTAGATAGCGATTCAATTAGGCAGACTTTATCCATCGCGGGTAGCCTACTTTCAACTTATCACTCAACTCACCTAATCGTTCACTGACCTTTTCTGGTGACTTCACTTTAATGGGGTGTACTTTTGCTCTGGTGACTTTTGCAGCCGCTGGGCCACCAATGGAGAGGGTAAAGAGGATATGACAGTCATCAATTAATGAGACCAAATATTGCGCTCGCTCTTCACCTTTTGCATCACTGTCTACTTCTCGAACCTCCTTTAGTACAAAGCCAAGATCCGTCACTTTATAGATCAAGATTCGTAAACATGAGCCAAAGTGACCGTCAATTTCTTCGCCATTATTGGAGGTGATACCGACATAAATAGGCTGTCCTTCCAAGTTATCTTGTTGCGGCGAAGGGGGCGCTTCTCGGTCTCCCACTCGAGTCAACTCTGTATAGGCGGAATCAAGCTGATTGCGTGTGAAATTGCCTTCCAGTTTACTCGCCATAGCTCGCCAGCGTTTTGGCGTAATGGTATTCAAGGCTTCCTCAGACACCTTACCGCTTAGGTTGGCATTAAGCAGCTCAATGAGCTTTGTTGGCTGATGATAGTTAAGCGCAAGCATCGCATGGGCGAGCTTTTGTGCTACCGATTGAGACAGCGCTTCGGATATTGATGCCATAACCCTACCTCTCCTATGCAGCTTGTAAGCGCTTGGCGCGCACACTTATTGGGAGCTTGGGCTTCACTCCATACGGCTCAACGTAATAGATCGCGCCGTTGGCCAAGGTCAGTTCCCCTCCCCACTTTTCCTCTTCATCAAACTCGATTTGAGTGATGACTTCTTCTAAATCCTTTTTGGCAAGGTAGAGGGACAGTTCACCTTGCTCGGTATATTGAATCATGACATTTGCCATTATCGACTCCTTCCATGTCAAACATAAAAAAGGCTTTCTCCAAGCTATGCATCTTTGAAGAAAGCCAAGACTGACTTACTACTAGCGGACGAGGTCGAAGCCGTAGTCAGTCAAACCAAGTTTATTGGTGTCTCTATCCAACTTCGTGAGGATTTCATTCACGAGTGTTTTCAAGATATACATGCCACCTTCATAGCCAAGAGTGGTCTCTCTGTGTAAATGGTGACGGTCAAAGATTGGGAAGCCGATTCGAACTAACGGCACCTCAAACTCTGCACCTTTGGCGAGTGTGTCGCGTTCAATAAACTTGCCGTAAGAGTTACCAATCATGAGATCGGGTTTCTCAGTAAACATCAGTGAACGGAAATGCCATAAGTCCTTACCAACAAACACTTGTGCATTGGCAGAATAAGGAGACTCTGCACATAGCGCTTCCATCTTCTTACGCCAGCGTTTGTTCGCATTGTGACAAAGCACGTGTTTGATATCACAGCCCAGCTCCGTCAGGAACTTCACCATGCCTAGCAAGTAGTCTGGATCACCGTAAAGTGAGATTGAAACGCCATGCAGCCAAGTATGAGAATCTGTCATCATATCCACCAGACGACCGCGCTCTTTGGCAATCTCATCGGGGATCGGCTGACCGGTTAGCTCAGACACCTTCATGACAAATTCGTCAGTCCAATCGAGACCCATTGGGATCTTGGTATCAGGGGTTTCCTGCTCCCATGTAGTGTTGATGAATTTACGACTCTTCACTGAGTGCTCTGGTTGCAAGAACAGTGTGGCCTTCGCATTAGGCGCTGACTTAACCTCACTGATTGGAGTACCACCAGCGTACATGCGATATTCCCCGTCTGCTGGTGTATCTAGCACTTCTGAAGGGTCACACAATACAGAGTAATCTACGCCCATTTGATCGAGCATGCGCTTGATAACTCGATAGTTACCCAAATACGTTTCAAAACCCGGAACAATATTCAGTTTATTCTCGCTCGCGACTTTGTATTCGCCTTTGTCAGCCAACGTAAAGTAGCGAAGCATGCCTTCGAACATCGCGTCCCAACCATTTAGGTGACTGCCCACAAAACTCGGTGTGTGGGCAAATGGGGTTGGCACATCCGCTGGAATAAAACCTTTATCCTTTGCGTTACCGATAAATGCATTCAAATCATCACCGATGACTTCTGCCATACAGGTGGTAGAAACGGCAATCACCTCTGGTTTATACAGTGCATACGCATTTTGCAGACCATAGAAGATATTGTCTTGACCACCGAAAACCGCTGCATCCTCTGTCATGGAGTCAGACACACAGGCTACAGGCTCTTTGAAATGGCGATTGAAATAGGTTCTAAAATAGGCAACGCACCCCTGAGAACCATGGACATAAGGCAAAGTATTTTCGAAACCCAAACCACACAACACACTGCCTAATGGCTGACACGCTTTTGCTGGGTCGATGGTGATGTGTTTGCGTTCAAAGTTTAACTTTGCGTACTCTTCAGAAGTTGTCCAGTCGAACACTTCCTTTACTTTTTCCGGGCTAGCAAGCTCCTCAAAATTAGAGCGCTTCTCAGCTAGCATGCTTTGGTAATCCTCGTCATTAAATAACGGGAAACCTGGTTTGATATCATCAACTTTTTGAGTCATAGCTCATCTCCTACCACGTCACTCATCCGTGAACGGTGGCTCGGTTATTCGCATTAACAAACGATTCGCTTACGCTGTTTCAGCGAGTACGACATCGTCTTCTTGTTTAGCAAGCCAAGGGGCCTGCATTTTTGCCCAGCATGGGTTGTTGAGTGTAAGGTCCATATCACGCGCAAATATCGCAAAACCATCAACACCATGGTAAGGGCCTGAATAGTCCCAACTGTGCATCTGACGGAATGGGAAACCCATTTTCTGGAAAACGTATTTCTCTTTCACTCCAGAACCAATCAAGTCTGGGTTGAGTTTCTTCACAAACTCTTCCAATTCGAAACTTGAGGCATCATCAAACAAGAGCGTGGCTTCTTTCATCTCTGGTACGGTCTTCACATAATCATCGTTATGGGCAAACTCATAACCTGCACCAACGATATCCATACCAAGGTCTTCATAAGCACCAATAATATGGCGTGGACGCAGACCGCCGACATAAAGCATCACTTTCTTGCCTTCTAGGCGCGGACGATACTTATCAATCACCGCTTGCCACTGCTCTTGATACTTGGCAATCACCTCTTCGGTTCTTGCTTGGATCTTCTCGTCGAACATCGCAGCAATTTTGCGCATTGACTCAACGATTTTGGTTGGACCAAACAAGTTGTATTCAACCCAAGGCACACCGTGTTTCTCTTCCATGTAACGCACGATATAGTTCATCGAACGATAACAGTGGACAAGATTGAGCTTCACTTTTGGCGTGTTCTCCATCTCTGTCAATGTGCCGTCACCCGACCATTGAGCAACAACGCGCAGCCCCATATCTTCGAGGATGATACGTGATGACCAAGCATCACCACCAATGTTGTAGTCACCGATAATCGCCACGTCGTAATCCGTTGACTCAAATTCAACTTGATCAGATTTGCTCAACACATGGTCACGAATGGTATCGTTGGCAATATGGTGCCCAAGAGATTGTGACACCCCACGGAAACCTTCACAGCGTACCGGCACAATGGTTTTGCCTAACTCTTCTGATTTGGTTTTAGATACCGCTTCAATGTCATCACCAATCAAGCCAACTGGACATTCCGACTGCACGGAATAGCCCTTCGCTAGTGGAAACAGTGCATCAATTTCATCAATCGCAGCGGCGAGTTTTTTATCACCGCCAAATACGATGTCTCGCTCTTGGAAGTCGGTGGTGAAGTTAATCGTACCGAATGTATCAACGCCAGTAGAGCCAGTGTAGTAGTTTCGGCGTCCTGCTCTTGAGTATTGACCGCACCCAACAGGACCGTGCGAAATGTGAATCATATCCTTCACGGGTCCCCATACGACCCCTTTCGAGCCAGCATAAGAACAACCACGCACCGTCATCACGCCTGGTAAAGACTTACGGTTTGACGTAATACACTTGGTACTGGTCTCGTTAGGGTCGTTGACGGTTAAGTGTTTTTTTCGCTCTTCACGAGCAACCTCGGGGTAAACCTCGAGAATTTCATCAATAATGGCTTGTGTGTCTTGTTTATTCATCGACATCCTTGCCTCCCAATGTTTAGTTGGATTCCTAGTCACACGGTGCCACTTTACGCGGCAACCTCTTCACTTGCAGCCTTACCGATGATGCTTTCATCTTCTTCATCGATGATACCGAACTCCATCAACAACTCTTCAAGCTCATCCATTGTCACTGGGTTAGGAACAACAAATAGTTCGTTCGCGATGATCTTTTGAGCCAGTGAGCGATATTCGTCAGCTTGGTTACAGCTTGGATCGTACTCGATTACCGTCATGCGACGGATCTCTGCGCGTTGCACGATGTTGTCACGTGGCACGAAGTGAATCATTTGGGTACCGATTTTTGCAGCTAACGCCTCGATAAGCTCATCTTCACGGTCCGTATTACGCGAGTTACAGATAAGGCCAGCTAGGCGCACACCACCTGACGTCGCGTACTTACAAATCCCTTTCGAAATATTGTTCGCAGCGTACATAGCCATCATTTCGCCTGAACAAACGATGTAGATCTCTTGTGCTTTATTTTCACGAATTGGCATTGCGAAACCGCCACACACAACATCACCGAGTACGTCATAGAATACAAAATCGAGGTCTTCCTCATAAGCGCCTTCCTCTTCTAGGAAGTTGATCGCGGTAATAACACCACGACCCGCACAGCCGACGCCTGGCTCAGGACCACCTGATTCAACACAGCGAACATCGCCATAGCCGACTTTCAGTACATCTTCTAGTTCGATATCTTCTACCGAGCCAGCCTCAGCAGCCATCTCCATAATCGTGTTTTGTGCTTTAGAGTGAAGAATCAAACGCGTTGAATCCGCTTTAGGGTCACAGCCAATAATCATGACTTTCTTCCCTGCTTCAGCGAGTGCTGCTACTAGGTTTTGAGTAGTCGTAGATTTACCGATACCACCTTTACCGTAAATTGCACATTGACGAATTGCCATGGTCTATCTCCTTATTAAATTAGACTCATGGTGTGTAGTGCGAGAAACATACCAACAGATTAAGTCACATAAATACAATGACTTAACAACATTGTTGGCGTTAGCTTGATGTACAAACACACAAAGGTTTGTCGGGTTTGTTACATGGTTTTCTTGAGAACAGGTAGGAGGAATGAGGTTGAAGGTTTGAGGGAATGCCTCCTCTAGTGCGGCATGGGCTTGCTATTGGCACTAGAGGATTGAACGGGAAGAGTTAGTTTCGGCAGTTACCCGCTTTGCGGTAGCCTGCCTCTATTGCTGTTAGCTCTGAGCTGAATAGCGCAATGTTGTTTTCGCTGATTTGGTTGTAGCTCGGACAACCCTCTGGTAAGTGGTAGACCTTTGAGCGCTTGTTACCACGAACAAAGCTGGCATCTAGGTTCACTGGAACACTGTTCGCACTGTACGCGTCCATCATGCCTTCACGACTGTTCTTGTGGCCAAGAGTCCAAGTGCGCTCACCTGTCACAAACGGATTGCTGTGCCCCATTTGTTTGGCGATACGCTCATCTCTCTCTCGTTCCCACGCAGAGACTGGGTAGGTCTTATCCCATAGCATTAAAATTTGCTGCTGCGCCGTCGACATGTTCAGACCATAACGATCAAACATGTAGAAATAAACGCGTGCTATCTGCCCTTTTACTTCGTTTCTTGGTTCCGCAAGTCGATTCTTAAAGTCGACTTTAAAATCACATTGGCCATAAAAACTGGAGCGTTGATTAAACTGACTAAAATTGAAGTTGGAGCGGTCGCCATTGATCTCACCAATAGACGGCGTCAAGTTATGCATGTCCGCTTCCATCACGGCAAACACGGGATCGTTGCGTACGCAGTTTTTTCTACCACCCTCTTGCCAACATTGACGGGCACGGCCAAAGTTGGATGCAGGCACAATATGTTCCCACTCTAATCGCTGAGCGCGTGTTTCATTCTTGCGTACTTCATAGCCACAGCTTTCAAGGTTGATTCGGCCACCACTGCGACCAGTAAACTCATACTGACAACCGCAGTAGAATGTACCGACATCGGTTTGATCAAAATACACCTTCTCTTTGGCAAGAACTTTGGCGTGACTAAAATTGTTTGGCGCTGCTTGAACAGCAATCGCAGAAAAGACGAAAAGAATCGAAACAAAACATCGAAAGAACATGCAACAACCTAATACATATCGAGCATCTCGCTCACTAATCACCCAAAAACTGGGTCGGGCACTCATTGCCCTATTGATAACGTGGATAATATAGGAGTTTTGTATTTGCGACTATATTCACATTTCTATTTATGTGATTTAGTGAAGAGAATGATATGTATCGCAAAGTATACATTTTCAGATTGGATGAAGTGGACGTATCTAGATCGGCTTTTAACTAGGGCTAGATCAAAACAGGCTAGCAAAAGTGCTAGCCTGTGGAATCACTTGGGTCGAAAGCTTAGAAGCGGCGACCTAGAGCAACAAAGAGTGTTTCACGAGAGCCGAAGCCTGCTTCGAATAGGATGTCCCAGTCTCGGTTGAACGCGTATTGGAAACCTGCGGTGCCATTCCATTTGTCGTCTGCGCTTTGTTGTACTTCAAAACCACCATCACCGACAATACCAGCTAACTCAGGGATTAAATCAGCAATATTGCCCGAGAGATATTGCTGCACGTCTTGGTACATCGCACCCACCCAAAGTCGTAGTTCTCGTCCACCATCATACTGCCAACGGTGACCAACACGTGGTGCTGCTACAAAAGTCTTGATATCGCCATCTATCGCTTTAATACTGGTGTAGGTGTAGTTCATATCAACCAGTGCAAACCAATCACCAACTCCTCCAGCGATAGTTGTTCCTACACCGTAAGTACCACCTTCCATATCGAGAGTAAAAGTCTGGCCTTCAAATGCACCTAGTTCATTTGCCGTATTCAGCGCTCCACACGCAATTAGCTCACCGAAGTTAAGTCCCGAAGGGTCACATGTAACTGAGTTAATCGGTGCTTTACTTTCTCCTCGTGTATAACCCAAAATTCCATAAACATTAAGGAATGGAAATATCCACACATCACCACGCAAAGTAATGTTAGAGCCACTAAAATCCGCTTTGTTCGCATCAACATCAATTGCTTCAAGCAAAGGAGCTCCAGTCAGCCCAATACTATTTACCGTAATCGGGTTACTCATATCCATATAAGATAGAGAAAGGCCATATGGTTTCGGTAAGGTATACCCACGAGCTTCTGCTTCTTCACCCCAAATCGGGAAGAAAGAGTCTTGTGCAAATGAGAAAGGTGCGCTGACCACTGCCAAAGTCAACATTAAAAATTTTTTCATATCATTTTTCCAGAGATTGGAAAACAACGACAAAGTGATAGTTATTTGTATAAAGGGTGGCTAGTTACCCAGCTCACCGAATTGTCTTGTTTTCTTAATAGTTACAATAACTATAGAAGCATTTTGCTACTATTTTTTACCATTGCTAACTATTAATCATTGCTTGCTAAATTATCTGCATTTTAATTAGGGTGCGCATGCTACCACCAGCCATCGGCGTGATCAAGATAACAATTTAATGCAGCAAATGATTTAAAACTGGCTTAATTGACAATTGAGTTTTGGCGGATAATGAGGGGTTACAAGGACCGTAACCCCTTATGGGTAAGAGTATTAACCGAGGGTAGGACGTACCCTTTGAGCTGGTAAGGCAGGAACGATCATTTTAGGCGCGGCTTTTTTTGCTTTTGGCTTGATCGCATCTTTAATATCACTCACCGGAACAAAGATTCTTTGACCATCTCGAACCACTGATACATAAACTTCTCGCGTGATCTCTTCACGAACAATCCAGTTACCATTATCTAAGCGTTTAACGTCGCCTTTAACATTGCCATCGACACCGCGCACCTGCCATGAGTCTTCATCAGTGTTCTTTTTCGCTGAGATCTCCTTGTCGCTGTGCAGAGCCGTGACGGTGATGCCCTCTTCATTAATGATGATTTCACCAACGCGACGTTCACCCCAATAAATTGTGTAAAGTGTTTCTTGATCATCCGAGCGCTCTTTAACGACACCCATTTTTGCATCTGGGTTTTGAATGTGCCTTTCAATTGGGTGCGTTGGTACTGGTACTTCCTTATCAATATCAGGAATGTACACGTAGCCTAAATCAAAGCCTAAGTCAGGTCCTTCATCCACTTCTGGAGCATCATTACCAAAGTTTGGATCAACATTTTCGTATCCTAAATCACCATCAAATTTCGGTGGCGTAGTCTCACCTCCACCACTTGTTCCTCCTGATGAGCTACACCCAGCGGCTAGTGAGACAAGTAAAGCGATTGAAGTCAGTTTTAATACACGTTTCATGTATACCTCTATAAGATTAAATCTACTAAATTTTGATTAAGCCCAAATCATTGGAGCATTACCAAGGTGGTTAGAACGAAACCCCTAGCCCATATGACACGGACCATTCTGAGCTTTTCGATTTATCTGCCCCGATAGTGATGCTGACGTTGTCGAGCATGTAGGTAAGGTCTAGGCCGTAAAGTGCTTCATAGTTTTTCACTTCATGTTCTAGTCCTTCTCCCTCTAACTCATGTGAATTTTTGATTTGACGCACACCGAGTGACGGCGAAATGTAGATCTTATCTGTCGCTGCCACTGGAAACGTTAACGATAAGTCGCGTTCGGTGTATGTTGATGAGTAATCAATCTCATCGTTTGTGTGCTTGTAACGATAGAGTGCTACTTCAACACCTAGCCCGATACCTTCCTGCTTATAGCGTGTGTAACCAAAGTACATATCCTTCGAACTTCCCTCAAACAAACCGCCAAAAGAGAAACTGTCAATATGTTGTTTTCCCCAATCATCTTCTGCTAACGCAGGCGATGTTCCCATAAACAATAAGCTCAATGACAGAATCAATGTTGGAACCACTTTTCGTGTTTTGCTCAATGAAAGCCTCCTAGTTGATGTACCCGCAACAGTGCTGGGCTTGGATGCAGTCATATTGACAAGTTAAGAGAAGTAAAAGAAATGGTTGATTTTCATAGGCGCAATAACGTCAAGTTATAGTTATGACGCAAACCAATGACTATGGGTATATCAGTGCTCAGTGAGAAAGAAGAGAGACTTCTGTATTGAAAACCGCCAGTAAAAACCTATGTTGTAGATAAAGGTCATTGTGCGGAAGGGTGTGTATGAGGAACGATGAGATTCAAAGCTTGCGGAACTTAGACTTTAACTTATTAAAAACACTATTAGTGTTACTTGAGCATAAACACATCTCAAAAAGTGCAGAGATCCTATTTATCTCTCAGCCAGCGGTAAGTAAACAACTGAATAAGCTTAGGGATATGTTTGACGATCCTTTGTTGGTCAGAACCGGGAATCAGCTCGTCCTCACTCCTAAAGCAACACGTCTTTTTCCTTTAGTACAGAATCTCTGTCAGCAACTTAGAGCGCTCGTATTGCCTGAAGAGCTTGACCTCACACAGATCGAAGCCAATGTCTCCATCATGTGCTCCGACTACGCAAGTCCTAACTGGATGACACAGCTTCTTGCTCAAGTGAACCGAGAAGCACCGAATGTCAGTATCACTTGCAAAAATTGGAGCGAAGAAAACATTCAGAAACTCTATAAGGGTGACATTAACTTTGCATTGGGCCCCATGGTTGGAGCTGAGTCTTTGTGTGAAAGTGCGAGTCTAGGAGACCATGAAAATGGCTATATAGCGCGTCATGACCATCCTCTATTTTCGATGTCGCAGGATGAGAAATCGCTCGCTTTAAAGACATTCCCGTTAGTCAAAATGAAAGGCTCTAAACGCTATCAACAAATCTATGAGAGTGCATTCGAACAGAACGTCACTCTTATTGACGAGGTCGGTCTTTGGCTCGCTTTAGAAACTTTGAAAACCACCAATGCAATCATGGTTGGCCCCAAAAAGTTTGTTCAGTCTCTCACACTCTCAGGTGAGTTTAATTACGAGACACTTGAATCATTACCCTCTATTCCGATCGCCGTGTGTTGGACTTCAGGGCTGACCAGTGACCCGTTCTATCGCTGGTTTTGCGATAAGGTGGTCACCATTGGTTTGAGTCTCGTCAATCAGAAATAGATGGCTAACTCGTCACTCTCATTTGCTCATTGGTCACGTCTCGAGTCAGTTCCAACGTGACAGGCAGCAATACCAAGCTGTAGACAAGAATGCTACTCAGCGCGATGGTGAGCACGACACCAATCGAGTGCATACCTTGGTGCTGCGCTAGAATCAATGCACCAAACGTCATCAGTGTCGACAAGCAGCTTACTACACTTGCCTTCGGTGTTGAGGTAGCGAAAAATGCATGGATATTGCCTACAGATCTGAAGCGGTTGACAATATGAATGCCATTATCGACACCCAAACCGAAGATTAGTGGAATAACGATAATGTTTGCCATGTTTAAAGAGAGATTTAACCAATGCATCATTCCCAACGTAGTTAACGATGCCAACGTGAGTGGAATAAAAATGAGAGCAATGTCCTTCGCTCGGCGAATCGTCGTTGTCAGCAACAAAGTTATCGCAACGACAGCGATAACGATCGCCATCTGAAAAGCACCGACGATAATTTTACCCACTTCTTGCTCTGCCACCGCGCGACCACTCGCATTAGGCGCAATCTCTTGCACTTGCTCGATAAATTCTTTTACCGAGGCAACATTCGTCATATCACCATTTGGGACAATGGTTAATAAGTACTGCCCCTGCTCACTGACGAAACGAGAGAGCAAATCTTGCGGAATCTGATCAATGCTTGGAGCAGGCTTAGCAACCATTGCCCCAGCCAAATCTTGTGTCCCGGCAAATAGCAACATCGCATTTTGCGCCGGGAATTGCTCCGGAAGCGCTTCTGCCTTGCTCCACTGCTGGTCTAATGCAAGCGATCTGAACGCTTCATACGACATTGGTTCTAAAGGCGTAATGCCTGCAACCGCTTGATTCAGTTTGGCTTGCCTATCAGTCCAATCTGATGGAAGAAAATCATTGGCTATCGTCACGCTACTCACGGTATCTAATACCACTAATTCGCTTTGCCAATGCTGAGCCTGCGCATCATCGCTTGCTATGGCGTAGAGCTGATAACTTGAGCCTAAGCCTAGCTCTTGTAAGCGACTGAGTGAGAGGACTGAACTAGACTCTGGATTCTTCAATACCAACGTAGAGAAATCAAACTTGAACTTCGTTGCCCCCCAACCCATCACGATGAACAGCGCGAGAGACAGCATTACGACCCAATTTCGTTGACTCTCTAGCCAAGCGCCATAGCGTAAACCAAATCCATGGTTCACTTGATGCTTCACTTTAGGGTAACCGAATAGCTCAAAAAACAGTGGGATAACGACAAACGTGGCAATCAAGCCCAATATCATTCCCATGGCTGAAATAACACCTAACTCACCAAGTCCGGAGTAGGCCGTCGGATAAAAACTCATAAAGCCAATCGCAGAAGAGAGCGCGCACAAACCAAGAGGGCGAAATGAGTGCTTCAATGCATGTTTAATGGCAGTTTGATTGTCTTGACCACCCGCACGAAGTTCTTGGATATGCAGGCAGAGATGAATGGCGAAATCGACAGCAAGGCCGATAAACATCACCATAAAGACGATGGAAATCGTACTGTAGTGACCTACAACGGCCAACCCTGCTGCGAATGTCCACGTTAAACCTATCAACACCGTGATGTAACAAGCCACAATCACTCGGAAAGAGCGGATACCAATCGCCAAAATGAGCAGCAAACCAAATAGTGAAGCGCTACCTGCCAATGCAATGCTGTCATTCGCATCTTTGATTTCGTCATAATCCAGCGGAGTTTGCCCTGTGTATTCCACTGAGACACCCTGAGGTGGCTCTACAGAGGCAAGAACTTGCTCTACTTTTGTTATCACCTGTTGGTTCGGATTTTTCTCCGAGTTGTCTGGCTCAGCGGTTAACGTGACAACGTAATTTCTTGGTACTGACACCACGTCACTTAGGCGTGTTTCCCATGCAACTTGCTCACCGGTCGCGGCCTCTAAAAGTGGGTTCAAAGGGCTCTGAAGATTCTGGCCATTTTCTGCAAGCAGCACAAAATATTGTTCAAGACTCTGCATTCTGGCGGAAACAATTGCTGGTCCTAACTGATATTCAAACTCGTCACGTAACTTTGAGAAGTCCACTTCATCAATAAAGCCCAGCGCGTACTCATCAAACCATTCAAATGTGCTCGGTGCAAATACATCGGTAAAGACTGAATGTTGGCGAAATTCAGCGGCTAATTGCTGTGTGTAGTTTTTTGCCGCTTCGGCGCTCTGAGCACTATCACTGCTGACCAAAACCAGGACATTACCTATATCAGGGAAGGTCTGGTTGATCCTCTCCAGATTATCTACCCACTCTCCTTCCTGTTTCACCAGCGACGAAAGATCGGCATTAACTTCAAAATGGCGCTGACCATACCATGCGCTGTAGGCTGTGGTAACAGTAATGAGGAGTGCAATGATGTATGGATGGCGATGCAATAGAGAAAACAGTTTGTTCATGCGAGAAACAGGCTAAACTAGGAAAGGCATTATCATAGCGAGAACCGCACTAGAATGGCATTGTATTGATCAATAAATCAGTAAAGATAAGGTAAGAAAATGTATAACGAGGAAAAGTACGAAGCTAGCGCTTCCATGCGCTGGCTTTACAAGAGGGATCAATAGTTTTGGATATGCTCCAACTCTTGTTGCTGATATTCTGCTTTTGCTGCCATTTCACGCAACCCAAGGAATGTCTTGTAGGGTTGTGAAACGGCAACCGTGTTCACTAGCCATGCTGGAAGATTACCGCCAGGCTCAGTGAACACTTGGTAAGTCACGTAGGTTTCATTTTCGCTAACAGGCGTGAAGGTCCAAGCACTGTTTAGCTGCTCGATGCGAACGTTACCTTTTATACGGGGTACAAAGTCAGGCACAGCGGCTTGATCAATCGTAACAACCAAGGTTTCAGGGTCCTGCGTTGTGATGTTATGTACTACCGCATCACGATCAGAAACAGGCCAAGGCGCTTTCGACAGCGTGTAAGTGATGGTGTCAGTCACGGACGTTGTCTTTACTAGACGCATCTCGTCGACATTTTCCACCCAACTCGTTCCAGCATCAACGTCATTGAATGCAGCGATCAACGTACTCAAGTTAGCATTGATGTTCATTTCAGCGCGAAACGCCTTAAAACTGCTGCCTTCAATACTTTGGTTGTAAACTTTAACACCCTTCTTATCCTTCACTTCTTTCCAATTGTCTTGCATGGCTTGCGCGCCGAATGCACAAACGATTAGAAAAGCCGCGATCAATTTTGATCTCATTGAGGGATACTCCTATTTTTCCAAGTCACTTTATTTAGCCTGTGTAGACGCAGTGCGTTCAAAGTAAGAAAACCATTGAGACTGATCCCAACAGGTACAAAGATAGCGTAGTGCAACGGCACAAACAGTTCACGTACCAAACCTATAAACGTAGCGAGCAGCGCAATAATAGTGATCGCATTAACCCCAAGGGCCCATGTTGCCAATTGTGTTGGCGATTGTAGGTATTCGATAGCCGAAATGACCAATAACACTGGCGCCATCCACGCAATCCATTGACACTTGAACCAGTACCAAGACGCTTTGAACAGGGTCGGTGCTTTCACTATGCGGTGCATGTTCTTAGAAAAACCATCCCACACTTCTTGTGCGTTGGTGTACATGCGTGTGCGCATGAGCGAGTCTGCAAACGCCCAGTAGATACGATGACCACGACGCTTAAACTTCTCAGCAAATGCAAGGTCTTCCGAGATATCAGCCTTAACCAAATCGTGTCCCTGCTCTGCATGATAAGACGATGCCAAGAACAACATAGCTTGACCGTTGGCGATCGCTTCTTCTTTCTCTGGGGTATTTGACGCAACGAAATCCATCGAGTTCGCTGTTGATAAGAACACGCCCGGTAGCAGAGACTTTTCACTAAACGAAATCATCTCTTGTTGCGGGTTAAATGACAGTAGCTCGATGTCTCGCGTCAGGCTAAACTCGATAATACTCTTGAGTAACGCAGGCTCTGACTCTGTGTCAGCATCAACAAAGAACAAGTATTCACCTGTTGCATTCATGGCTCCCCACATACACGCATTACTTTTACCGAGCCAACCTTCCGGCAGTGGGCGACCTGAAATCACACGGGCGTCAAATGACGAAGTTTCCATTAACTTTGTTGCGATGGCTTCCGTCTTATCTTCTGAGTAGTCATCAACCACAATGATCTGCAATTTATCTGACGGATAGTCTTGCGCCAGCATGCTACCTAAAGACTTAGCGATATTCGCTTCCTCATTACGGGCAGGAATGATCACTGACACCGTCGGCCAGTCTTTGCGACTGTCATGACACTCTGTGATATGAGAACGCTGCCCTGCGAGCTTTGCTAGCTTGACTAAAAAGAAGATAACCGTCAGTAAACAGATTACTGAGATACCGAGTAAAAACATCAATCAACCTCAATATGAAATTTGACCTGTACCCTACCATTTTATGTGAGCCAGATCGAAGTATTTGCTCTATTCCTTACATTGAATTACAGAAGAGCACACTCAGATAGAAATTTGAGCTGCTGCTACATATCTAACTTGTAAAAGTAAGTCATCAAACTCGTTCTGCACCCACTTTATTACTACAAGGACAAACGCGAATTATGACTGTTTTGCTGTTACCAGTTTCTCACTCTGAATGAGACTCAAGATCAAAGCTCCGATAACGATAGCACAGGTTATCGAAAGCAAACGCATCATCTGTGCAGTCAGAGAATCATAACCGGGATGATTCAAAATCTGATAGGCCAAAGCCACAAAGTTAGTAAACAGCAATTGATAGATCGATAACGTGGTTTTGCGTCGAATAGCAAAGCATGCGAGTTGTAGGCCACATACCACCGCGACACCGAACAAAACAAAATCTGGTGCGCCAGCCATCACTAGCAAAACAATCGGCAAAGTAAACAGAATACCCACTGTTGTCGTCACCAATTTGTTCATGCTAAACGTTCGATGGTCATGACTATTGCCACTTTTAATCATGTTGCTGATGGTAATGGTAATCAGCATAGTCTGAGAAGCATCCATCCCTATCAATACGGCTAATACGATAGTAAGTGCCGTGACCTTCAATGCCACCACAAGGCTGTCCATCGGCGTGTCGTCAGCTGCACTCGTCCCCTGCTCTGGCAAGATATCTTTATCTTCACCGGGGAAGACCCAGAACCCCAGATACGTCACTACAATTGCAACCACCAACTTCTCAAACAGCATGAGAGGCAATATACCTAACGGGATATTCATCTGCTTGTTAAAGACCACCATGACAACCACGACAACGAGCGTAAGAGTTGCAATGATATCTTTAGGGTCACGATGGCTACGAGAGTATCCCCAATACATCAGTAACCAACTGTAGAGCCAAAAACCGGTTGGAGAATCTACGAGCACGCTACCAAACAGTACCATACCAAAACTGATGACCAACATGGCTGCCATCACCTTCAATAGGACACTCAAAGGAGGCCGTGATGGCATGATCGTCATAAACATAACGACAAATATTGGCGACAACACCGCAAGGCTTGCGCCAGTGCTTATCAAGTAAAACAGCAACGCAAGTGGGATAAAAACTAAACGAATGACCGGATTCGCGGCGCTATGAAACATAAGTCCATACACTCAAGATGCGCATCCAGATTCCTGCCAACCACTCTCCAACGGTACTTTGCTCTGTCATGATCGCCACGGTTGCTTGAGAACCAAAACGGACATTGTCGGGTATATCATCACGCTCAAAGACAATATTAACCGGGTAACGCTGTGCATTTAACGAGTTGTTTTCGGCATTTAGAAACCCTGTTTCTTGGTCGATACTGTTACTGCCCCCAGTACCCCAACCGATGCTATCAACCTTACCCATTAATACGCGACCTGGAAGCGCATCTAGTACAATTTTCACGGTTTGCCCGACCCTCACATGCTCTAGAGAGTTCTCTCTAAACTGGGCCGCAATCCAAACGCCACGAGGATCAATAAAGGTCAATACGGGTGAGCCCGCCGACGCGCGCTGACCAACCGTTAATTGCAAATTCGTCACAATGCCTTTCGATGGCGCGAGTACTTTTGTCTTTTGCAAGTTAAGCTGCGCTTGCTCCAGTGCTGCCAGCGCCGCTAAAATTTGCGGATTGTCATTCCCCTCTGGCCCTAGCGCTTGCTTCGCCTGAACCAAGGAGGCTTCTGCTGCATTTAAGTTTGCCTGTGCTCTATCCTTCGCCTCTATCGCATTATCTAAATCAGACTGGCTTAACACACCTCGACCGGCCAACTCAGTGACTCGCGCGGCTTGGTCTCGGGCGTTGTCTCTTGCCGCCACCGCATCGGTGACTTTTGCTTGTGCGACTTCAACCGCGGCAGTGCTTGCACCAATGTTTTGCCCAGCTAACGCCAAGTTCGCTTCAGCCGAGCGAACACTGACTTGATAATTACGATCATCTATTTCAAATAAGGTGTCTCCGGCCTCCACCACCTGATTGTTGAGCGTATTCACCGCGGTAATATTACCTGAAACCTCAGGAGCAACACGCACGAGATAAGAGTGCACCCGAGCGATACCTGTCATAGGGGTAACACGATCTGCCCACAGACTGTAGAGCCAAATACAGACAATAATGGCGATAATGATGGAACTTAGTTTTCTTGATGATTTCTCGGCTTTAGACATTTTCTTTCTCTTTAACTCAGTATTATTGTGCTCTGAGCTTTGATTGTTTATTAAACAGGCTTATCTCAGTGTAGTTGTTCTTACAAACCAACAAAGTAGCTAATGACCAATGCATTGATGAGGTCGACAAAGAAGCCACACACTAGCGGCACAACAATAAAGGCTTGTGGGCTTGCACCATAACGATTAGTCACTGCTGTCATATTGACGATAGCTGTTGCAGTAGAGCCTAGTGTGATACCACCAAAACCAGAACAAACCACCACAGCATCGTAGTTGCGGCCCATCAGGTAATAGACCACAAAAATAGTGAATATCAGTGATACCAGTATTTGAACCGCCATGATGACCGAGATATAGCCAAATAGACCATCAAGATCCCAAATACGCAGCCCCATAAGTGCCATCGTCAAGAACATGCCAAGACAGATATCGGAAATCATGGCTAGCCCCTTGCGTCCCTGCTCAATTTTTGCTTGAGTACGACGCTTTTTGAACAGCGCACGACCAATGTTGCCAACGAGAATACCGGCAATCAAACAACTCACAAAAAGAGGTAATTTTAGGCCCATCGCCTCAATGACTTCGCTCACGCTATAGCCCAGCATGAGAGTCACGTTCAGAACAAGCCAAGCCCATAAGACACCATAATGACTAAGCTCCACTCGTGCCTCACTCTCGTGATAGGAACCAACGGCTACATCTTGCTCATTCGACGGACTGATACGGTGCTTCTTCATCAAATAGTTCGCTATCGGACCACCAATCACACAGGCAGCAATTAAGCCCACAGTATTTGAGGCCACGCCCAGCTCCATCGCATTGCTGATTCCGAACTCTTCAACAAATGTCGGTGCCCAAGCGAGTGTTGTACCCACCCCACCAATGAGACTGACAGACCCAGATAGAAGGCCGGCTTTTGCATCCAAACCATAGCCCGACGCCACTGCCATACCGACCACGTTCTGAATCACAATGAAACTCGCGGCTAATAGAAGAAGGATAAATAGTGGACGGCCGCCATTAATCAGTGTTTTAAAGTCCGCTTGCAGACCAATTCCCGCGAAAAAATAGAGAAGCAGGAAGTCTCTAACGTCCAGACTAAACGTAATTTGAATATTGAACAGATAATAAAGCCCTGCAACCGTCGCTGCGCAAACAAAACCACCAATAACGGGTTCCGGTAGGGAATATCTTTGCAATACATCCGAACGCTCGATAAGCGCTTTACCGATGAATAGAAGTGAAATTGCAATCGTAAAGGAGAGTAAGGGTGATACGAGAGTTTCAGTCATAAGGCTATTATCTTCCCGAAATAGAGTGATTCTGTGGTGTCAAAATTTGTGTCCGATTCACAAGCTGCTGCTTTATTAATCTAGGACAATTATGAAAAGCCGGCTAACTTACATGGACTTAAGTGGAAAGTCGTGGTCATTTAGTGACAAAAAAAGCCACCAGCCCAAACAATGAGACTGGTGGCGTCCGCAAGTAAATTGATGCTGCCAATGTGTTGCGTTATGCCGTTTTAGCTGGCTCTATCGAAGATACTTTTGAATCTTTGGATGGATTGCTCGTCGCCGATTCGCTCTTAGATTGCTTCTCATACAAGAAGCGCAGCACCGCTTGGCGACAGTGTTGATACTCTGCATTTTCAGCAAGCTCAACTCGATTTCTCGGCCGTGGTAGATTGATATCCAACACCTCACCGACCGTCGCTGCAGGGCCATTGGTCATCATCACAATCTTGTCAGACAGTAATACCGCTTCATCGACATCGTGAGTAATCATGATCACCGTGTTGTTGAGCTCTGCCTGTATCTCCATCAACGAATCCTGCAAACGTGCTCGAGTCAAAGCATCCAAAGCGCCAAAAGGCTCATCCATCAATAACACTTTAGGTTGCAGCGCGAGTGCTCTGGCAATCCCTACACGTTGTTTCATACCACCAGAAATTTCATCCGGCTTTTTATCTGACGCATGGGACATTTGAATCAACTCTAGGTAGTGATTTACCTGCTCTTTGATCCACACTTTGCTCTTACCTTTCGCTATTTGCTTCACAGCGAGTTCGACGTTTTGATAGACCGTCAACCAAGGCAAGAGTGAATGGTTTTGAAACACCACGGCTCTATCTGGACCAGGGCCTGCCACCTCACGTCCATCGACAATCACCCCTCCACTTGTAGGCAAATGCAAACCCGCTACGAGGTTAAGCACTGTAGACTTACCACAGCCAGAGTGACCAATAAGAGAAATAAACTCGCCTTCTTGAATACGCAGGTTGACATTTTTTAGCGCGACAAAGTCTCCATTTGGCGTTGGAAAGCTCATCCCTAATTGGGTTAAATCAAGTAATGGTTTAGACATAGCTTTTCTCCTTATTAGCGCAACGCCTGCTGTTTATTCCAAGATAGCCATTTCTGTAATTGCAGCATGCCTCTGTCTAGTAGAAGACCAACAAAACCGATCGTAATGACAGCCACCATGATTCGACCTAATGATGCAGAACTACCGTTTTGGAACTCATCCCAAACGAACTTCCCAAGCCCTGGGTTTTGCGCCAGCATCTCTGCGGCAATCAACACCATCCAAGCAATACCAAGAGATAGGCGAAGACCTGTAAATATCATTGGAATTGCCGATGGTAATACGATGGTACGGATGTGTTGCCACCAAGACAGCTGCAGGACTTTACTTACGTTGACGAGATCTTTGTCGACACTCGTAACACCGACAGCCGTGTTGATCAATGTTGGCCACAGACTACATAACGCCACGGTAAGCAGTGAATTAATAAATGATTTTGCAAATAGAGGGTCATCACTAACATAAGTGGCACTAACAACCATGGTCACAATCGGAAGCCAAGCCAAGGGCGATACGGGTTTTAGTAGTTGGATAATGGGGTTGAAGGCTTGATAAACACCGCTGTTTAGCCCCAGAACAATCCCGAGAGGCACAGCAATAACGGTGGCTAATAAAAAGCCACACGCCACGGTAAACAAGCTCGTGAGGATCTGATCAAAGAAAGTGGGTTTTCCGGTATACGGTCTAATCTTTACCTTCGCGTCAGGGTTTTTAGCCAGCTTCTCAGCATTACGCTTTTCTTGACGCTCAATAAATCGTTGCTCTTTGTCCCTCTCCTCCCAATGCTCATCGACTAAGTTGGTGAACTGCTCAAAGGTTTGCACGGGGCCTGGCAATGTGCCTAAAGACGTCACGACTTGACGGGCACTCAAGTGCCAAAACATCAAGAAAACTAAGATACCAATGATCGGAAATAGAATGATTTTACTTTTGCTGGCTACCAGCTTGCGGCTTGGTATCAGCGAGATAACATTACTCGACATAAGCTACTCCTGTTACATCCTTATAGCGCGCACAGCGATGCCGCTGTGCGCTTTATCGTTATACTTTGTCTTGACCTTTCAGGCCGATGCTGAATTTCTCTAGGTACTCGTTAGGCTTGCGGCCGTCGTACACAATGTCATCAATAAAGTGAGTTTGCGGTGCGCGGAAGCCATCTTCTGCCTCAAAGTCAGGGAAGTCTTTGCTGTTTAGTACGCCATCTTCAACCAAGGCTTGTGCAGCTTGCTTGTAGATGTCGGGACGGTAGACCTCTTTGGCCACTTCCATATACCAGTCATCAGATTTTTGCTCAGGTAGCTGTCCCCAGCGGCGCATCTGTGTGAGATACCAAATCGCGTCACTGTAGTATGGATAAGTCGCGTTGTGACGGAAGAATACGTTGAAATCAGGCACATCACGTTTATCCCCTTTTTCATACTCAAACGTCCCTGTCATTGAGTTGGCTATTACCTCGTAATCGGCCCCAACATATTCGCTTTTCGCCAACAGCTTCACCGCTTCTGGACGGTTAGCATTGTCGTTTTCATCCAACCAATGTGCTGCGCGAATCAGCGCTTTTACGACTCGAACGTGAGTATTCGGATATTTCTCTGCCCACTCTTTTGACACGCCGAATACTTTCTCCGGGTTATTCTTCCAGATCTCGTAATCAGTCACGACAGGCACACCAATGCCTTTGAACACCGCCTGTTGGTTCCACGGTTCACCCACACAGTAGCCTTCAATCGTACCCGCTTCCATTGTCGCTGGCATTTGCGGTGGCGGGGTTACACTAAGTAAGACATCCGCGTCCACTTGGCCGCTGTTATCACCCGATGTTGGTGCGTAATAACCTGGGTGAATACCACCCGCCGCGAGCCAGTAACGAAGTTCATAGTTGTGAGTGGAAACGGGGAATACCATACCCATGTTAAAAGGCTTACCGTCATCTAAATAGCTCTCGACGACCGGTTTAAGCGCATCCGCTTTAATGGGGTGAACCGGTTTTCCATCATCTTGTTTCGGGATATGGGGAACCATTTTCTCCCAAGTGTTATTAGAAACGGTAATCGCGTTACCATTCAAATCCATACTAAATGCGGTAATCACCTCGGCTTTGGTACCGATGCCAACGGTTGCCCCTAATGGCTGTCCCGCCAACATATGGGCACCATCCAGTTCACCATCAATCACACGATCAAGCAGCACTTTCCAGTTTGCTTGTGCTTCTAAAGTGACATAGAGACCTTCATCTTCGAAAAAGCCCTTTTCATAAGCGACCGCTAAAGGTGCCATGTCAGTCAGCTTAATAAAGCCAAACTTAAGGTCCTCTAATTCGGGCTCTCCTAACTCTGCGAACGCCGAAGGAAGATAAAGGGAGCTACACAATGCAAGACACGTTGCTGACACCTTAACTGTTGATATCCATTTCATACAATTTCTCCTGTTGAGCATGATGTTATTTGAAAGCTATTTATTACTGAGCACGTTTAAAACCTTCTCATTTTTAACTGTGCGATTTTTATTTATAAGCCTGAATAACCAATTAACATGCCAACTTAAATTACCGTTAAATATCAACAATTTAAATCGAAGTGTTCATTGTGCTATATATGACATGCATAATATTAGTGCGCTACGCACCAATATCTGATCATTTTTCATAACCCCAAAGTAGTAGCCTTAGACACCTTCGATTTAGGAATTATTCAATGAATGGAATATAAAAATAAAAGGCAGACTCTGATAGCAAGTCTGCCTCTCTTTAATGTAGATATATAAATTAAATTGAGTTTCCTAAATACTGGCCGAGAGCAATATATAAACGAGTTAATATTTGATCGATAGCGTACTAAAACCATCTACTTACTATATCCACCATCACTTGTTCGCACTTTGTGAGTGCAAATACGCCTTAAAATTGAACAAATAAGTTTCGGTTACATACACAATTGCTTACATATCGGGCGTTGTAGGTTGTGGCACAGAAATCGCTTAAACGAAAATGACAATCATTATATGGAGAGTAGCGATGTCTTATGTAGAACCACGCGAGTTCGTGACCAAGATGGTCGACACAGGCGAGCAAAAGATCTTTATGTCCACCAAAGATACACTAGTGCGAGCGTTTATGGCAGGAGCCATTTTGGCACTGGCCGCATTTTTTGCCATTACTGTCATTGTAAAAACAGGGAGTCCACTCATAGGTGCAGTGCTCTTCCCTGTCGGGTTCATTATGCTCTACTTAATGAAGTTCGACCTATTGACAGGGGTATTTACTTTAGTTCCTCTTGCCGTCATAGATAAACGACCTGGCTGTACTACCAATCAACTGTTCCGAAACTGGGGGTTAGTGTTTGTCGGCAACTTCGCTGGTGCACTAACGGTGGCGTTTTTTGCTTCCTTCATTTTGACGTATGGATACAACACCGATGGTGGCTCACTTGCAGCTAAAGTGAGTACTATAGGCGAGTCTCGCACTCTCGGCTATCAAGAGCACGGAGTCGCGGGATGGTTTACTATTTTTATTCGCGGCATGTTGTGTAACTGGATGGTTTCTATGGGTGTGGTTGGCGCGATGATATCAACCTCAGCAACGGGTAAAATGATGGCTATGTGGATGCCGATCATGCTGTTCTTCTTCATGGGCTTTGAGCATTCCATTGTAAACATGTTCCTATTCCCATTCTCAATGATTATGGGTGGCGAGTTTACTGTCGTTGATTACTTTATTTGGAATGAGATACCGACAGCGCTAGGCAACCTTGTAGGTGGTTTTCTGTTGGTTGGCTTACCACTTTATCTCACCCATGTCAGAACCACTCCTGAGAGAAATACAGCGGTAGTGGGCAGTTCTGCAAAAGCGTAATCTAACAGTTTATAGTTTCTAGCCCTTCAAGAAGACGGACATCTATTATGACCGTCTTCTTTTTTGTCGTTCCCAGCTCAATCAGATTAAACCTGTCTACTTCTGCTCTATTAGCGCTAACAGCTCCGGCATTGCCGCCATCATCGCGTCATAGCCAATCTGCATCGCTTGCTCACGCTCTTCTAGGTGACCAAATTCAATCAAACTCGGTTCAATGGGGTTCAGCTCAACAACAATGTCTGCTGTTTCAATTTCATCTTTGGTTGCTATGCAGCTTTGAATCCAAAAAGAGTTAGCAACCGTATTTGCCGCTTTGTATTTTAGTGGTGGCGGCGCGCTACAAAACACATCAACACCAATCACAATATCCGCCCCTAATTGACGAGCACCATATACGGGAACAAGTGACAGGACGCCCCCATCCACCAAGATATCATCATGATGATAGATTGGGACAAATACACCAGGGACACTCGATGAGGTTTGCACAGCTTCTCCCACATTACCGTCAACAAACATCACCGCCTTTTGTTGAGAAAGGTTAGTGGCAACAATACCCGTAGTGACAGGCAGTTCAGACAGATTTCGATTACCGGTATGTTGGTTGACCCAACGCGCTAATGCCTGACCTTTGATCAAGCCTTTGTTTGAAAGATTCAAATCAACAATTTGATGCTCACTAAACTCATAGAGAATTTCCGCAATCTGCTCATAGTCATGCGTGGCATACAATACGGCGGCGATAGAACCTACTGATGTCCCTGTGACGATATCTGCCTCAACACCCTGCTCTTCCAGTGCTTTGATCACACCTAAGTGCATCATCCCCCGAGCAGCCCCCCCACCGAAAGCTATCGCCAACTTAGAACTTTGATGGGCTTTAATCGCCCCTTGTTGAGGTTTCACATCGACAGTGACTAAATCATCATATTGATTCACGGTTGCACAGCCGGAAAGCACTAACGTTAATAGAAAAAAGAGCCTTGTTGTAGTCCGGTAACTCACCATTGGTTAATCTCGCATCGTACGTTTTTTCTTATATAGGATAACAAGATACACGTAAGCTGATTTAAATTCTAAGATTGTCTTTTAGCGACAGGCACGTAAAATACAAACCAAGTACGCATTGAGGAAAAAGCGATGAAGCTTCTAGCTGACAGGACTGGAGAGCAGTTTCTAGAAATATTAGAAAGAGCGGAGGATAAAGTTACTGTTCAATTTATCTCTAACGAGGGTGAACACAAAGGCAAACCATTTAATGATTCATTATCTGGACTACTGCTCGCGGGCTGGACACATCGCACCACCTCAACTGCTATAGGCCTGAGTCGCTTTAAACGTGGGTACTTAGAAGACCCGCATGTGAGCTTTGCTCTGCACCAACTCTTCCCTTTGGGCCGCAAGGTCAAGCTTCCATGTGGTGATGTAATGCGTATCGCTAGCTACGCAAACACCCATTGTGATGGTTACTACATGTACCTCAAGGACGAAAGCAACATAATGACTCGTTTAAAGATCACGCCAGATTGGGAGCTATTACCACTAGAAGACCTGCTAGCACTGCCCTATTACCCTGCACCTCGAAGCCAGGCTGAAATGGATACTATTGATGAATTTGACCGCTGGGCGGGCGGTTTTTAGTTTCAATCTATCTTCAGCAAAGCAAGCCCTTTAGATACAGTAGTATAAACTTAACTAACCGAGCTAGAGAAAGGATAAAAGTGATGCTAGTACACGACCCAGACAACAAAGAGTATCAAGTACCACTCGAAGGTGAGTATGTCGCGATTGCAAAGTACACGTTGAGTGAGACTGTTATGACGATTCACTCCACTCGCGTCCCAGATGAAGTTCAAGGAAAAGGCTATGGCAAAGTCATGATGGAGGCGATTCTACCCGAGGTCGAAAAACAGGGTTACACCATCATTCCGGCCTGCAGTTACGTTGCGCATTACCTCAACCGTAATCCACAATGGCAGCATTTGTTGGCGGTGTAAGCTTACCTGTTTATACCGTTAGATACACACCATCATCCGAATTCGCGCATGAACTTCCGTGAGATCTTCCATCTTGCCACTGGCGATAATCTCTAGTGGCTTTCTGCCTTCAAAGTATGGCCCGTTATTCTTAGCCAGCATATAGCGATTGCGCGTGTTTTCATCACGATACAGTAAATGAAGACAATCACTGATTGAAAAAAGCAAGTTGACCCGAGTTTGGAGACTGTCGTCTGAATCCAAATGAAAAATGGACTCGATCTGCGCTGCACTCGCTCCCCATTGAGTCAATAGCTCTGTGGCATTCTGTTTCGTTTTATCCATAAGCACTACTCCTGCTAAAGGTACTAAATAAACATGACCCCGATTCAAGGAATAATCAATAAGTCGACATAATCAAGTTCTGCTCTTTCAACAGATCAATTAATCAATGAAAGCCTTTCACCTATGAAGATGTATTACTTCACCAACATCATCACCGTAGAAATGACCCGTTTATCGGATGGATTTATTCGATGATTGAAAAGATTGCTGACGATTTAGACTCTAGAACTAAAACATAATTACAAAAGTAATCCGGCCAATTGAGCCGGATTACTCCGTCGTTAAGGGATTAAAGCGAGTTTTTGAAGATCTTGCCGTCTTTCATGATAAGATCCATCTCAGTTAGGTGAGAACCATCTTTCTTGGCGTCATTCGCTTCACCAAACCAAGTGTCACGACCACCGACTAAGGTAATATCCTCTAATGGGTTACCATCAATCAGCAGAATATCAGCGTAAGCGCCGACTTCGATAACACCTAATTTACCATCTGAATATGGGTCAATCCATGGCTGCATTAGCTCTGCAGAGATACGGCCTGATGTCGAAGTAATCGCACGCAGTGCTGAGAAGTTGCCAAACATATCAGCGTTCAACCAAATTTCATGAGCGATTTGTTTTGCACAAATATCCGCCGTGCCCACACAATCCACATTAAATGCACGACGATCAAAGCCTGCATCTTCTGCCGCTTTCATCTCTTCTTGATAACTGCCAAACGCTGCCTGTGCTGACGCCAACTTCTTCTGAATCAATGGGTCTTGAACCACAGGGATTGTCGCTAGATCCGGTGAGAATGCCGTTAAGTTAGTCGCAATAAATGCCCCTTCTTTATTGAACTTCTCTGCCATATCTGCTTTAAACATGAAACCATGCTCTATCGACTTCACACCCAAATCCAAAGCTTGATGCATCGCTTTATCTGAATAAACGTGTGTTGCAACATAAGAACCATACGATTCTGCTATCGCCACGGCGGCTTTCATCTCATCATCAAGGTATGAGTTGTACTGCCATGGGTCAAACTTCGAAGATACGCCACCAGATTGGAAAATTTTGGTGAACTGCCCACCCTGACGATACTGGTATCGCGCTTGCGCTTTGATGTCATCAACGCCATTAGCCGTTGTCATGATGTTTAAAATTTCTAGGTTTTGCGGAGAATCTGTTAAACGACGTGATTGTAGGCCAACATCTGAGTGAGAGCCAATAGGCGCGATGGGTGCACCAGAAGCATAAATACGTGGGACTTCTTTAAGACGTCCATCTTGCTCCATTGCCGTCCATGAACCATCTGCGCCACCCACATCACGAACGGTACCAAAACCCATATCGAGATACATTTCTGCAAACTCTTGACCATGCACCGCAATCTCAGTCCAACGCATATCATCCGTACCCAGCAGCCCTTTTGGAATGGTTAAGTGCATGTGAGCATCAATTAACGCTGGCATAAGCGTTCGACCTTCACCATCAATTACCTTAGCATCCGCTGGCACTTCGGCGTTGCCTTCACTAATCGATGTAATCTTGTTACCTGTGACAACAACAGAGTGGTTTTCATACAGCTTATTTTCAGTTCCATTGAAAATATTTACATTCTTAAAGACTACTACCTGCGGCGCTTCTACAGCAACAGGTGCTGACTCTGGCGCTGGAATCGCACCCGCGAATGAGGTTGCAGTAACTAGAGCGAGTGAAGCGGCAATCATCGTTTTCTTAAACATAATATTCTCTTTTCAATCATGTGCTTTGAATTCGAGAGCAATATTAGTAACAGAGCGAGCTAGATAATTGCCATTTGATGACAGCGCCGACTAACGCCTATTCAATTCGATGATATTTAAACTGCAATGAATGCTGCCTATCATGTGATTTCTTTATTGGCGCTCAACAAGGGCTAGAGACATAAAGCTCTGTATGATCAAACAAATTAATCACTAGAATGAATAGATTAGATAAACACTGGGACTTGGTAAACTGGGTTCTCACTGACGTAGATGACACACTAACTTGTGAGGGTCATCTGCCACCTGAAACACTGATAGCACTGCAAGCACTGCGTGCTGCTGGGAAGAAGGTAGTCGCCGTGACAGGAGCTTGTGCTGGTTGGGGTGACCATATTGCCCAACTTTGGCCTGTCGATGCCGTATTGGCGGAAAATGGCGCGGTCATCATGGAGAAAAAAGGCGGTTTCTTAGTCCGCCACGGCTCAACATCAATGGATACGCTTCTTGATAATCAACAGCGTCTAAAAGCTCAGGTTACAGAGATAATATCGAAATACCCTGCACTGAATTTTACCCTCGATCAGGCTTATCGAGTTTGTGAAGTCGCTATCGACATCGGTCAAAACTGTGCGCCCGTTTGCCCCGATATCATTGAAGAGGTGGTTAATAGAATTCACGCTCTTGGCGCAAATGCGACGGCAAGCTCCATTCACATTAATGCCTGGTACGGTCATCACTCCAAACGCATCACTGCAGAGTACTTTCTCAAACAGCAAGGCCTAAGCGATGAGCAGATTCAGACCCAATGCTGCTATGTCGGAGACTCTCCTAATGATGCGGAAATGTTTGGTTGGCTTGCCAACAGTGTTGGCGTAGCAAATATCGCCAAATATTGGGATAAGCTTAGCCACAAGCCATCAGTTGTGACGACTAAGCCCGGTGGATACGGTTTTGCTGAGTTCTCGGAACAACTTTTGTCCAACTAAAACTAGACACAATTGCTGAAGGCGTGCATTTGATGTGCGTCTTTTTGTTGTTTGACAACAGTATTCAAAACTTACTTTGAACACAACTGAATTACCACTTCATCACAGGCTTCATTTATTACTTATCTTTAGTATTTGAAAGGTGCCTATTCATAATTACCTGCTCAAGTTTTTGCGATGAGTGCGTTGAATCTCTTGCCTCAGCTCATCAAGTGAATCGACACTATTAACAATTTTGTTGAGGTCATGGACACTTACCACTAGGGATGCCAAGCAGATAAGATCAATACCAACTCTTGTCAGTTCTTTTTTGTTCATCATTTGCTACCAATATAGGTTGCATTTTTTCTAGCTTCATTGAGTTCACCAGACCAAGTTTCATAATCAAACTCGCTCATGATTTGGTGGCTTTATACAGACATTCACTGGCGAGTAATAGGTGAAAAGGCGACAATCTCACGCAATGAAATATGAAGTTATAGGCGGGAAAATAGAAAATCTACTGATGCAACCCTGAACAATAGTCGTCTACACAATTCCATACCTCAAAACGCCGTGTTAGGATTTAGAGACTCGACCATGAACCGCGATTAGAATGAGCACATGCGAAAACTGCACTCTCCTCTCATACTCACTTCATCGGAAACGCTCCTTTACTATATACCGTACCTAGAGAGTAAGGGGGTACGTTGGAGAGAAATCGCCTCAGATTGTGGTTTGCCTAGTGACGATGTTCTCAATGAGTCGTGGTTACCCATGAAAGAGCTAGCCCTTTTTTTATATCGAGTCGCTCCACTCTGTGATGACAATATGCCCTTAATCATCGGACAAAACGTAGCGCAACAAGTCATCGAGGGGAAATGGGGACTTATCGACAGCGGGCTTGATTTTAAGCAGACCATTCAATCCCTTATGAGCAACGAACATCGCTTCAGTCGTCAAAATACTTATTGGCTTGAGAAGGTGTCTGGTGTTTGGAGTTGGTGTCATCGAGGTTTACTTAAACCCACTTTCCCCGGCTCAAACATTAATGAGTGGTTTCGCGTATCCCTGTTACTTTATATTTGTCGTCATTGGCTTGGAAATGAATGGAAGCCAGCGAGCTTAAGTCTAGTGAGTAATGAACATCAGGGGAAAATTTACGCTGACATCCTGTTACCTGATACCGACATTCGTTACGAGCAAGCGTATTTTAGCTTAGAGCTAACCGATGTAGATAATCTGGAGCCTATGGCAAACCGAGCGCTGAAATCAAGAGACATCAGCGAAGTTCTGCTTTTAGCTGAGAGCTACTGCCATATCCCTCATTTTACAGCCGATTGGGTTGCGAGTTTATTTGGCATCACTCCCAAAACACTCTATCGCTACTTTAAAGATCACGATACCTCCTTCTTAGAAATAAAAAAACACGCCATTCTCAAGCGAAGTAAACAGTTACTGTTAGAGACGGATGAGTCGGTGAGTAATATCGCCTATCGAATGGGGTATGACAATGTTTCTAATTACAACCGAGCCATCAAAGCCATGTGTGGTTTAACGCCAGCACAATTAAGGAAAGAGTTACCTGATTGATGGTTTCACTCTAGTCGCATTCTATGCTTTGTCTCACTATTCAAGCTTCAGTCACTTAAGCTCTACACTTCACTACTCCAAATTTAACCCTCTTTTTATCTATCAAATCTCTTATCTTTTGCACTGACCAAGTTTGCGAAAATGTCCAAAAATGACCTATTCAATGTCCAAAAATGACCTGTTTTATTTCATTGTGCTCTCCTAACATACGCTCATCGAAGGGAGTCTTTACGCCAACGTAGTTGCTGTAATTTACGCAAAAGGATTTTGTATCTCTTACCTAGACAACTAGAGAATCATAGATGACTCATACAAGATCAATTATTGCTTTGCCCCTGATAGCAGCGTCGATTCCAGTATTGGCGGCAGACAAAACGCCTGATCCTTCAGACCTAACGGAAACCAATACTTCCGCTTATGTAGCAATAAGCAACCAAGGTGGAGTCAAAGGCTCGATCTCTGGTGATATGAAATTCGATAACGGTCAACAAGGTATGTTTACCCTAGAAGCTGCGATGGATAAGGAAGGTAAATACTCTGACAGCAGGTTTCAATACTTCCATGTATTTACGACAGAAAACACAACCGTTCCAAAGATCGCCGCATCGATTGATGTGTTAGACAACGCGTTGTTCACCTCGGCGTCTCCTGGGGTCACACTGGCGATTAATTCGGGTGTTAAAGGATTGAACATATTTCCTCGTGCGGGTGTTCTTGCTGGCCAGTTTTCGGATGAGGTAAAGTCTCGCGCTAACTTATCCGATCAAAACGCGATGGGTGGCTCTGCGGCTCTCTATGTTTTCTATACCGCTGGTAAAGATGGCACTTATTTCGGCTTATATCCGGAATATAACTATTTATCGGGTGACGCAGACATGTCTGTTCTCAATACCAACTTTCTCATGTCTACGCCTTTCAATAATGAAAGAACACGCTGGGGACAAATTAAAATCACCAATACCAATACAACGATTAAAAATAGCTCTGTCGATGAGAGCCTCAACGAGACGGTCGTTTGGGCTAACTACAAATTCTATTTTTAATTCATCCCTATTCACTTTGAAAAGCACACTAATTTAAAAACTAGGTTCTTATTATGAAAACGAAATTTAAAATCCGACATGCGGCATGCTTAATTGCATCCACTCTAATGGCAGGCGTTGCAAAGGCAGAGTCACCACTTGAAAAAGCCTTAGCTCAGCCTGGGGCGAAACCTACGATCCCAGTAACCCAAGTTAAAGAAGGGTTTAGCAAACAGTTTATTGATCAAGCTAACGCCAGCTTTGGTAACTTCCACATGCAAATGGGTGGAGACCATGCTCTGTATTATGCTGTTAATATGTCTAAATATATTCCGGCTGAACTGGCTATGCCTCACGGAGAAGTGAGCGTGCTTAAGCGCAATATCGATGAGTCTCTTAATGATCTCACCTTTACCATGGGTGACGGAACAGAGTCAGTTTCATTGAACGATTACATCCATGATGAAAAGACCCGTGTACAGGGCATCATGATCCTAAAAGGCGGTGAGGTCGTTTACGAGGCTTATCCAGGCATGCATCCATCTGATACACATGTTTGGGCGTCAGTATCTAAGTCGGCTGTCGGTACCATTCTTACGATGTTAGAAGTCGAAGGCAAAGTCGACATGAGCAAGCCTATTACTGAGTATGTGCCTGAGCTGAAAGGCACAAAATGGGATAGCGTGATCATGCTTGACGCTATGAACATGGCCTCTGGTCTTGATATTAGTGAGAATGCGGCGAACACACTCAACCCTAACTCCGTATTCCAACGTATGTTGTCTGCGGACTTTAATGTGGAAAATGCGCAAGGCGTGATTGAAGACGAAATGAAGGTTTTGCGTGATGTTGAATCGTTAGAAGGCGAACCATCTGGTAAATTTGCGCGTTACAGCTCAACAATCACAAAAGTGCTTGGCGTGGCGATCGAAAACATCACCCAACAGCCGTTCACACAAGTCTTCGAAGATCGAATCTGGTCTAAGGTTGGCGCGCGCGCTTCAGCTCAAATCAACCTATCTCCAGCAGGCCACGCCCTTGCTTATGGCTTATTCAATAGTCGCCTGGATGATTTAGCTCGCTACGGCCTGTTATTTACTCCAAGCTGGAATAAAGTATCTGAAGAGCAAGTCGTTTCTCAGCAAGTGCTTGAAAAAATGCAAAAAGGCGGTAACCACGAAGCCTACCTCGCAGGTGACTTTACTGATCACTCTTGGGTAAAAGCGGCGTTCGGAAAAGATATGCCTATCTATAATACTCACCAATGGGATGCGGCTTGGGAAGATGGAGCCCTGTTCAAACATGGCAACCTATACCAAAACCTTTATGTGGATCCTGAGCGTGATGTCGTCGGCGTTGCTTTCTCAACATCTCCGGTTTATCTAACGCCAGACCTAATCCCTGGGTATCTGCGCGAAGCTGCTAAACAGCTTTCAGACCAGTAAATCCTTCGTTTCAACAATAAGCCTTACAACCCACGCGCCTAAGCGTCAATTAGGTGCGGGGTTCATTGTGTGCATTAGATGACCAAAAGCAGAATTTCGATGAAAAGCAAACCAAGACATCAAAGACAATTTTCAACGAGCAAAACCTTCTCAACCACGTCTGCGCTCGCCCTGGCATTGAGTTTCTCGCCAGCTTCAAGTGCGCTTGAAGTTCTTGACCGAACAGAGGTGGGCATCACGGGTAAGATCGTTGGTGCGTTAATTGCGGACAGTGACGTGTCAGGGATGGGCGTCAACAATACTCCCAATGGTCTGTATGGTCGCAATACTGACCCAAGTGTACATATTGACAGCACGCTCACTCGTTTAAACTTCGGTACCAATACTCAGTTTGAAGGAGATGAGTCGATCCGCTCATTCATCTCTTTTGATTTCAATGGTGCCAACAACGGGAACATGGAACTGCGCATGCGTGAAGCGCTAGTTAGTTGGCAAATGGGCAATGGTTCACTGCTGATTGGACAAACCTGGTCAACCCTTATGGATATGAACCGCTCACCAGATACCGTACTTGAACCCACACTGAGCGGTGTTGTGTTCACCCGTCAACCATTGATCCGTTGGTCACAAAGTTTCGGTAACTTCCGTTATGACTTAGCGCTAGAAAGTGGTTCAAACCGGGTGCAGATGGATGAGGAACACCATTCTGAAGCGAGTCTCGATAACACCTCCCGATACCCAGATTTCGTTGTCGGTGTGCAAAATAGCACCGACGACTATTGGGTAAGAGCTTCCGCTGTAGTGAATCACATCACGACCAAAGTCAAAGAAGGGCAATTCGCAGGCGAGTCTTTTAGCGATAACGGTTGGGCCTACCAGGTTTCTGGTGGCATTAAGTTTAACCCTAAAGATCACTTTTCGATTGCTTACTACAACAGTTACGGTAACGACCGCTACGTACTCGGGGTTAATAACACAGGGCCATTGTTTGAGCCAAGTACCGGTGAATTCCATCTACGTGAATCTCAATCACTGTGGACATCTTTAGGTCATTCATGGACCGATTCTTTGAAGTCAACCTTCGCCTATGGCGTTTGGCAAGCAGAAGAAATCGAATGGCAAAGTGACACGTTCACTGAAACACAATTTGCGCTAGCCAATATCAAATGGACTGCGCGTGAGAATCTCGTTCTAGGCCTGGAGTACAACTACACCACCTATGAACGTTCAACGTCAGATGACCGCGACAATCACCGAGTGATCTTCGCCGTCGATTACACATTTTAACCAGAGAATTCTTACTTATTGCTCGTTTTTACTGCACTCAAGTAAATGACGAATTAACACTATTTGGGAAACCAACATGAAAACATTCAAATCAAACAAACTTTATACCACCATAGCGCTCAGCTTAGGGCTTTCATTTTCTGCAGCCTCTGTAGCAGAGACTCAGATAAACCCTTACGGGCCAACATTAGCTGAGAAAGCGAATTTAAGCACCGCGATATCAGTAGACGATATTAATAATATCAGTCGTTTCTTCAATCAGCCGCAGAATAAGGTAAAGATCCAGTTCCCGTCAGCGGAAACCGAGTTCGCTTGGGTCAACATGTCAAAGTTTTACCCAACGTCACAGGTGCCACGAGATGGGCAAGTGTCGCAACTCCCTTATGCAATCAATGCTGATATTAACAGCGTCAAATATATGAACTATCGTTCGGAAAAAGAGATCTCGGTAGATGAGCATTTCGACACCAAACCCATTGATGCGATGGTAGTGATAAAAGACGGAAAGATTGTTTTCGAGCGATACAAAACCATGCGTCCTGAAGACAAGCACCTTTGGATGTCGGTTTCTAAGGTAACGGGCTCAACCATACTGGCGATGCTTGAGCAAGAAGGCAAAATCGATACACAAAAGCCGGTTAGCCACTACCTACCAGAGCTGAAAGGTTCGGTGTGGGACACAGTAAAAGTTGCAGAATCACTGGATATGGCATCCGGCCTAAATGGTACAGAGCACGATGAGCCAACGCCAGATTCACGCACTAACCCAGACCAAATTTGGTACCGCTGGGCGGCCACCGATATGATCGGCATGGCACCCGATGTTCTCAATCGCAAAGAGTCTTGGATTGACGTGTTAAGTTCAATGGAGCGCAAAACGCCTGGCCATCAAAAGTTTGAATATAACTCCATCAATACGTTTGTGATCAATCGAATCGTCGAGCATGTTACCGACAAACCGCTTTCTGAGTTATTCGCAGAGCGCATTTGGAGCAAGCTAGGTACCGAGCACGATGCATACTACATCGCGAGCCCTTCAGGCAACACGCTTGGCTTTATGGGTGTGAACTCTACGCTTCGAGATCTCGCGCGCTTTGGTATGGCATTCACGCCGAGTGCTAAACAGATTGCCGATGAGCAAATCGTCTCTGAAGAGATCATGGCGAAGATCCACGATCGTAAATACATTGACCAATACCCTGATGGTTACTTAGGTAAAAAACTGACTAAGAACTTCGCTGACGATGCGGGCAACATCAGTAACCGCTACCAGTGGGACGCCGTCACTTCTGAAGGTGACATGTATAAAGCAGGTGTCGGTGGACAGGGGCTCTATATTTCTCCGTCATCCAACACTGTCGTGGCTTGGTTTGCCACAGGTGATGGTGAAAACCAAGAGGAATCCATGGCTCGAGCAATCGTTCAGTCTATTAACTAATATTCCCTTCATAGCCCCGGAGCACTTAGCTTTGGGGCTAAGTCTATAAGTAAGGCTAAACCATGAAAATTCTGTTGTTTGTGCTCACCTCTGTCGTTGCTATCTTCCTAGTTACAGAGATAGTCAGTTCTTCATCTGACGACACTCTAACGCCCGAAGCTATGCTACATCAAAGCACCGCCTTCTCTTTATTCAATTAACGACATTGCTTAGCTTCCAGATCGTTGGAGAATACCATGTACGCAAATACCGACTCTTTAATCGACTTAATCACTATTTTGGGAATCAGCGCTTTTGCGTTGTCTGCTGTTCTCGCCGCCAGGGAGAAGAAAGCCGATCTATTCACTGTCATTGTTCTCGGGATCATCACCGCCGTGGGTGGAGGTACAGTAAGAGACTGTATTCTGGGCGTTCCAATGTTCTGGGCTGAGCACACGTACTTCATCTGGGTAGCGATTATCAGTAGTACATTTGGCTTTTTTTGCGTTCCACTCCTCGAAAAACGAATCGTCAACAAGGCTAATCTCTACATAGACTCTATCGCTTTAGCGATGTTCTCTATACAAGCCACAGACAAAGCGTGGGTCCTAGACTTTGGTTTACCCATCTCACCAATCCTAATGGGAATAATTACAGGAGTGGGGGGAGGCGTCATGAGAGACGTGCTGATCCAAAGGCCAAGTCTGCTACTCAACAAAGAACTCTATGCCACACCCGTTGCGATTGGCTGCGTCATTCATGCCTCAGTCCTTTACTTGGCCCCAGAGTTCTCTGATGTCAGTGCTTTGGTCGCGATTGGATTAATTATTTATCTGCGCCACCTGTCTATCAGCAGGCAACTACAGGTGCCTGCATGGGCCGTTCTAAAATAGTTAGTGCTTGGAATGTAAGTTTAAACGGAGTTAAAAACTCAGAAGGTATCAGTTAAGACTAATCTCTTCATTTAAAACCACTTTTTCCAATAAAAATAGGCGCCGAGTAACCCTGTACACAATGTGCAAATTCCGACGACTAACCAAAAAGCAAAATCATTCTCGATTCCGGGCATTCCCCCAACATTCACACCCATTAATCCAGTAAAGAAACCTAATGGCAAGAAAATCGCTGCGACTACAGTCAAAACATAGCTTCTATTATTTAGCTGTTCTGAAACCCTACTCATTAACTCCTCTTTAACCATGGTAGCTCTCTCTTTTATTGCATCAATATCCTCAACATAACGAATTTGTCGGTCAGCTATACTGCGCAATGTAAGACGGTCAATCTCAGTTAGCCAAGCTATCGGCTCTGAAACCAACTTGCTCAATGCTTCTCGTTGCGGAGCAATGTAACGCCTAAGCCCAATGCATTGTTGGCGGATTTTCAAGAGTTCAGAGCGCAGCTCACTGGGCTCTTTATCAAAGAGACCCTCCTCAATATCAGAAACCTGGTCTTCAATGTTGCTAATGGTATCGTTCATCCTCAAGATCAAACGCTCTATCCAAGATACGAGTAAGCCATTTGTAGACTCAGGACCAACACCATCTTCTAAACGCTCTAAAACATCTCTAGTAGATGTCAACAATCGTTTTCTAGTACTGATAATCAATGTGCCATTGGTCCAGATTCGAACCGACACCATGTCTTCAGGGTTCTCTCCTTGGTTTAAGTTCACCCCTCTCAAAATTAATAGAAGATTGTTTCCACGAGTGAGGACATGCGGACGATTTTCCGGACGTAACAAACCGTCGGCTGCGACATCATTGAGTCCACTACAATTCCTAATCCAATCCTGCGCCTCGGCGTCACAATAATCAAAATGCAACCACAACTGTTGTTCGGTTGTTGAACTGTTTACTTCAGACCAGTCCAACTCTTTACAACCACCTTTCTCATCTAGTGAGACAGCGTGTATCAACCCGTTCGGTTTTTCTTCTGTATTGATAAATGGCGACATGTTTCCCCTCTAAATCCGTGGCAAAGGAATAACCTTGATGAGCAAACCAAAACTAACTTCACTTACTGCTCTATACTCAGCATAGTCCGTTTTTATTTTTTGAAGTTGTTCAAGGGTTAGTTCTATTTAGTATTAACTCATAGAAGCCAACATAGCCTACAAGACTGTTCTGATAGAAGGGGAGCCTGTGTCTAAAAGCTTTAACCTGGAAGATGCTGGACAAATTTTTGTTGGGGCTTTTGCACTAGCTGTGCCGATTTCTTTCTCTGAGGAGGCGTGGCAACTTGGCGAAAGCTTGCCTCTTTTCAATTTAACCCTCTTGTTACTTCTTTCATGGATTTTCTTATTCGTCTATGCCTTTGAAAGCGTTTATCAAAGGAACACAAAAGGCCGCCTTTTCGAGTTCATAGCTCGTATCCTAATAGCCTATCTGCTGACTACTGTGGTTGTCGCGTTGGTTCTTTTGAGTATCGATAAGTTGCCGATTCTTGATGATCCATTTGTAGCTATCAAGCGAGTTATTGTCATTGCAATGCCAGCATCTATGGGAGCTATTATTGTTGATGGTTTTGATAAAGAGTGACCATAACACACTGAATACCGCTCTCAATGAAGTATGAGCTAATATACGGCTCCATTAAACTCAATAACATCATCTACGCTCAGTACACTGGCTCGGGGTGTTTTTTAACCATGCCTCCTCTGTATACATATGTGTTCCATCGCTTTTGTGAACGGTCAAAATAACGAATAGGCGTATCAAGAATTGTGTAGCCAGACGTCACGTATATTGATGGTTCATATGCAAATAAGAAACTCTGCTCCACTCCAGCTAGTTCTATACTCCGTTCAATATTCTCTAGAATGATTTTGCACAGCCCTTGTTTGCGATAGTCTGGGTGTACTGCAATGCCACCGATAATGCCTGCATTAAATACTTTCCCTCTTTGTGACATTTCTCGTCTATATGCGAACCCAAACGCAACAATTAGTTCGTCATCTATTACAAGTACCACACACAAAAGCTCTTCATTAAATACGGCTTCTATGTGTGAGTTGAAAACGAGTTGCAGGTGTTGGTTTAGCTTGCTTTTCCAACACTTCAACTGATCTGCGCTTAATATCAATACTTCCATCTTCACCTCGCTAATACCGTATTTAACCCAGATTCAAGATTGAGAAAATGTGAGTCAAGTGAGATACCTGAATACATGAACTAAAAGGTCATAACAAAGCACGTGTTGTGAGTGTTTTACACATGATAGCCCTTCTAATGTATCTGCTTGGTGCTATCGCTGTTTCATAAATGCCCCGGCTAAACCCGATGATACGAATGTCAAACCAGCACCTATGTTCAGACTTGAAACAAGACGAGGTTTCTTTTGAAACCAATCAGACAACTGAGACGAAAAAATACCCATAAGTCTGAAGCCAATAGCTGTAAGGATTGCAAACCAAACGCCATAAACAATCATTTGAACTGTGACTGAGCCCAAATTCGGTTGAACGAATTGAGGGATAAAAGCCAGAACAAACATACCTGGTTTAGGATTAAGCGCTGCGGATAGGAAACCCGTGGAGAAAATCGCTTTAAAAGACTGCTTTTTCGCTGGCTCTAGCGAAAATAGGTTTCGTGCTCTTAGAACCTTAATACCTAACCAGATCAGGTACGCAGCCCCAACAAACTTAACAACATAGAATGCTAATTCTGATGTCTGGATTAAGATAGTCAATCCGAAAGTTGCAGCGATAACGTGAAACAATATCCCTGCTCCAGAAGATGTTCCTGACACGATCGCAGCAACTTTCCCCTGACTCAAGCCTCGACCGATATCGAGTAAGTTGTCTGGTCCTGGTGACAACACTAATAGTACACACGCCAGCGTATAAGTGGTAAACACTTCAAGCGGGAACATAAGACTACCTCCTTGTGCTTAGCTCCATTCACGAACAAGTCGCTGTTCGAACAACAATACAGACAATAGACAAAATAGGTCAAGGAATGACCACAGGAAATAACCAAGGTATCGTTGCTAAAAGACTTTGAGGCAGCGATGAGAATGGGCTTTCTTCAATTAGTAGCACATGGAATAGTTCAGGTATGCCGCATTCCCTTCAAATTCCATTCATAGGCTCATTCTCTGGTAGGTTTATTTCCCTTCACCAAATATGAGCTATATCGAAAGATCATCTCAAAGCACGAGAGCTGAACGCTTATCAGTGACTATCAACTCATTCTCGAAGACACTCATTGCAAAGATAACCGGTTTTACATTAATAGAGCTCGCTGTTGCAACCATCCCTCGTGGAGTATTGCCTGTTGTCGCATTACCAAAATAGGATAGATTTAACCAGTACACAACTCATTACGATTGACTATTCTTGTTGGTATCGTTGATAGAAATACGTTGAGAAATCACAGTGGCCGTTCGAAAAATAGTAAAAGGGCTGATGAGTACATTGCCGATAGTGCTGTTACTCTTGCCTGTATTCGTTGAATGGGTGTTTTCTGCACCTTGGTTGACCGTGAGCTGCACTTTTTTGACCCTGTTTGGCGTATTACCAATACTTGACGAGTTGGTGGCCAGATTTTCATTCAAGCCCCTCTACCCCACCCCTTCATCAAAACTGCTCATTTTACCCGTTCTGATACTTCCAACGCTCGTTTACGTGTTGATTTGGGGGGCAAATTACAGTTACTCGCTGTGGCAGCAACAGCACTATGGGTGGGCGATGGTTATGGTACTCAGTATCGGTGTGCTCAACGGCACATTTGGTATTAATGCTGCTCATGAGCTTTTACATAGAAGAAGTAAGGTATTGAATTTAGTATCGGGACTACTGCTTTCACTGAGTGGTTATGGAGGATTCAAAATTGAGCATGTATTTGGACATCATAAAGATTTAGCCACTGAGCAAGATCCATCTTCCGCTCCACGAGGCACAAACTTCTATCGCTTTGTTGGTCACGCTATTGGCAACAATCAAATTAAGGCATTTCATTTGCAGCGCAGGTTTAAAAACAAGATCCAGTTCGCCGGATACGAGTATTGGGTATGGAACTCCCTCACACTGATGTTGTTAATCGCTTTCGTATTTGCCTTTGGTATCTTGGGTGCCATCTATTTTGTGTTGCAAGGTGTTGTCGCTATGGCCATGTTGGAGCTTGTCAACTACATAGAGCATTATGGTCTTTTGAGAGAACGAAAGGATGAACGTCGATATGTACCTGTCGGGTATGAACACAGCTGGACAAGTCACCACGTTTTATCAAATTACGTGTTGTTCCAGTTACCACAACACAGTGACCACCATGTCAATGCCACAAAACCGTTCTATGAGCTTTCAAATCATCAGCGTTCTCCGCAGCTCCCTTTTGGTTATGCTTTATTGGTTCTTATCGCTTTAGTCCCCCCGCTGTGGTTTCACATCATGGACAATGCATTAGAAATTGAGATGCGAAGGATCAAAAGCCTCGTTGGCTAAGCGGAATCATTGAGTTTATGAATTGATGACACTATCCCAACACAATTTACTCACGGGATGAAAATGCTCAACAGTCGATGTCGGTGCTTCTCTTCCCGAGAGAAGGTTCTTAACCGCAGCTAAAGCAAGGAGCTAATCACCACGGCTTAAGTACCCGACTTATTACCTTTTGCCGCGGTGAGATAAGATTTAAATCACACTTATCGCTTAGGCCAGTAGCTCCACGATGGCTTTGCCGACTCCGTGAGCACTTGTTGGATTCTGTCCTGTGATAACACGACCATCCACAATCACATGTTCTTGCCAAGGTTGCACTTTAGAATAACAAGCTGCACTACGTGCTAGAGACTCTTCCAACAAGAAAGGAATATCATCAATGGTGCCAAAATCGATCTCTTCTTCACGAGTGAAGCCTGTCACAGACTTAGACGCAAGCAACTTTTCACCATTGCTTAGTGTGATAGGTAGAAGAGCACCTGGACCGTGGCACACGGACGCAATAATGCCACCATCTTCATAATGTTTTGCTGAGATTGTTGCGAAGTCCTTGTTACTCGCCAGGTCAGATAGAAGCCCAAAGCCACCTGGATAGAATATTGCGTCGTAGCTATCGACGTTTATCTGTGACACCGGAATCGTGTTGTTGATACTGTTTAGGAAATCATCATCAGCTAAGACTTTTGCGTTTACGGCATCATCCTCAATATCGGTTCCATATAGAGGAGCCCGACCACCTTTAATCGACGCAATGTCGTAATCAAAGCCAGCACGAAGCAGTTCACTAAGCACATGCGTGAGTTCAGGTGCGTAAGTGCCGTTTGCTTGATCAGTTTCACCAAGCGTCGCATGGTTAGTCACAATAATAAGTACTTTCTTCATAATGGTTTCCTTTGTTACCTATCTTTGTTTGTTGAACATATTTATATTAATACCTAAACAAATGAGTGATAATTCATTAAATCATGAAAACATTGTTGCTATATAGCAAAGGTGGAAATGGACAGTTTTGATGGTATCAACGAATTCGTTACGGTTGCAGAGAGCCTAGGGTTCTCTGCAGCGGCAAAACAGTTAGGTTGCAGCACAAGTCACGTCAGTCGGCAAGTCACAAGATTAGAAGAGCGATTAGGTGTCGCCTTGTTAGCGCGCTCGACAAGAATGGTGAACTTAACAGAAGCTGGCCAAGCGTATTACCAGCAATGCAAAGAGTTAGTCATTGGACTTCAACAGGCAAATGAGCAACTCACTACACAGCAGACACAGTTAATTGGTACATTACGGGTGAGTGCAGCTGGCGCGTTTTCAGAAAACTACGTAGCACCTGCTCTAGTACAATTCGCCAAACAGCACCCCAATCTAACCGTCGAAATCAACTTTAATACCAGCATGGTGAACTTTATTGAAGATGGTTTTGATTTTGCTATACGTTACGGACGATTAAGTGACTCAGGGCTGGTTGCGAGAAAGCTCGCAGACCGTCCAATGGCAGCGGCTGCGAGTCAAAGTTACATTGATAACTATGGTGTCCCAAATCACCCCGAGCAGTTAAAGCAACACAATTGTATTATCGCCAACAAAGATGTCTGGTTTTTCGAAAAGGATGGCAAGCAATTAGATGGTGTAAAAGTACAAGGAAGATGGAAGAGCAATAATGTCCACGCCGTTTTGCATGCGTGTGAAGAAGGATTCGGAGTGGCTTATCTACCAAAAAGCAGCTTTAACGACGCCATTACATCTGGTCGCTTAGTTCCTGTTCTTGAGTCTTATTGGGGTAGTGGTAACAACAGTTGGATCGTGTATCAAAACAGGCATTTCCTTCCATTAAGAGCAAGAATGGCGATCGATTTTTTACTCGATCACTTTGCAAAATGGCAGGAGTGAAATAACTGATGGTCAGTAGAGAGTACTTAGCTTGAAATGGGCGACACTTCCCACTCTTCATGTGTCATTGTGTCTAGTTCGTGAGCATATAGTAGGCTTACGCCAACTAACAAGATCGCTTTTTGCCAAAAGGGCTTTTGCTGTACCGCCATGGGAAAACCTATAAATATGAATCTTTACTTTATCGACCTTGCTATCCATGAGTATAAACAAATCCACCAAACATATATTTGGTAGCCTCAGCCCCTAAGACTGCGATCTTGGCTCCCGCCTTTAACTCACCATGATTAACTAGATTTGAAAAACTGCACCAAATGGCTGCCGAACCTAGATTGCCCCAGTGCTTCGCGTCGTTGATAATCTTAGCTTGGTCAATATCTAGCGCCTCAGAGAGCACAGTATCGATATGACCACTGGCTTGATGAGGAATAATATAGTCGAAGTCACTAAGCCGATAGCCTTGGCTTTTTAATGCCAGTATGCTCGCCTCAAATAGCTCCTGACCATTTTCACGCACCCTGCTTGCATCGTGGTGAAAGCGTGCATTGGTATTTAGAGTAAACGCTGACAACGAGCCGCCATCGAGTGATAGTCCTGGCGTCTTGTCGATGCCAATTTGTCCTGTAAAGCAATCTGAGATGGTGCCAATACCTTGCGATGTCTCTGACGCCACTATGACTCCCCCAGCGCCATCGCCCATCTGCATGTAATTAACAATCTGAGATTGATCTAGAAATTCCGGCTGATAATCAAAATAGACAGAGCCTGTCTCACTGCCCACGATCACTACGGGTTTGCCCAGCATAGCAATTCGGGGAATAGCGATTTGCAGTGAATTTGCAAAGCCTGTACAGGCCTGCCGAAGCTCCATAAAAGCACCTGGATATCGGAGTTTTTCAGCCACCCAAGCGATGCTAGGTGGTAGCTGTGTGTCCGGTGTCGTGGTGTGGCCGATAAGATAATCAATATCACTGAGTGTTAAGCGTGTTTGATTAACTAAGGAGCGAACCGTTTGCTCAGTAAGTTCTGAGTTAGAAGGACTTGGCCGACTGACTGCTTTTTTAATGCTTCTAGAGAAATGCCTTTGCTCAATTCCTAAATAAGGTGCTATCCGAGCCGCGGCCTTTGCATAACGATGACCTGACAATTCTTTGAGTGCCGATATCAATTGCGTATTGCTCAGTAATTGTGGCGGAAATTGATGGCTAGCAGCTAATAGAGACGCTGTACCTGGTAAGAAAATCACACTCATTGATTATCTCTCCTTGAAAGTTAAAAGAACTAGGCACTGACCAAGTCAAAAACATCGTCTATCTGGACGCCGATTTCCGAAAACGCTGCTCTTTCCGTATTGAGCAGGTCATACAGTTGTTGTGAGATCACATCGTTCATCTCTTTCCACTTTGATTTATCGTAGCCGAGCTTCAGTGCATGCCGTTTGGAAACCGAGACATGTCTGGCTTCATCTTGCTTTATCGCACGACACAACAGAACAAAGGGATGTTGAGATGCGAGGTGGCCTTTCTCTATAAACAGCATTAATTTACACACCAGGGCATCAAGGCAAGCTATCTGGGCAAAGTGCTCTTCAATCTTGTTACGTGCGCCAAGTGAGGCAAAAAAACGCTGGCTGCGGCGCTTGATTGACAATATGTCGGCTGACTCAGCGAGCTGACTTCGTACACATTCAAGTGCTTGCTCATGGTATTTTTCATCGAGAACAATGCGCTCGAAATCATCCAGAGCAGTTGCTTCTACTGACTGATATTTTTGCCGCCGTGACTCGTTATAAAACACCCATTGAGAGCTTTGTTCACCGCACACGAGTAAGGGTAGAAGGCGAGACAATGCACACGCTTGCGCTTCGCTGAACATAAACTCACTGCTTTGATAGTGCTCAAGCCATGCGCATACTGGGCTTTTGCTATAAGCAGCAAAGGAACTTGGGGCCTCTACAGGTACAGATGGAAAACAGGCTTTCATGGTCTTGGGCACAACCCTTTTGTGATACACATTAGAGTTAGACCGGATTAACCAGAAATTCTTTACTTGGGATGATTAAAACTTTGATGCGAAATACATGGGTGGTACAGCGCTTCCCGTTCGGAAGAGATCTGTGTTGAAAGCCACATTACAATTGACCTTAAACACAATAGACGCTATGGCTTTAAGCTTTCGTTTTGCGCGAGTATGATGAAGATACACCAAGCACCAAAACACGCAGGAAGCCAATATGTCGACGATTTCAGCCTCCAAAGAGGAGCTTCACGAAGCCATTATCGAGATATTCAAAAAGCTGATGGTAGATTACGACTCTATACCTGAAGAGTGGACCAAAAAAACTGGCGTTGAAGGCAACATTAAAGGGACTGAAATTACTGTATCTGACACAGTAGCGCACTTAGTTGGTTGGGGTACGTTAGTTCTTAAGTGGCAAAAACGCTCAGAGAATAATGAGGAAGTCGACTTCCCCGAAACAGGATATAAATGGAGTGAACTTGGTTTGCTTGCCCAACATTTTCATCGTCAATATGACAATGTCCCCTATCGAGAACCATTGAAAGAGTTCGAAAACACGATCACAAAAATTTTGCAGCTCATCTCTCGCTTAGATAATCGTACTCTGTACGGCGAACCTTGGTACGAGCACTATACACTTGGTCGCATGATTCAGCTAAATACATCTGCGCCGATGAAAAACATGCGGACTAAAGTTCGACGGTTCAAAAAGCAAAATAACATCTGATAGATATTTCGGAATATGCTCAGAAGTAAACAACTATAGCTTAGTCCGAGGCAGTGGCGTACATCTTCAATACATCGAGTGGAACAACCTCAAGGGAGCTCTCTTCACAACTTGCTAGTATTACCAGTGGCGCCCATCCGGCCTGCCAAGCTTCTTTCCAACGGAGTGCACATAGACACCAGTGATCACCCGGCTTCAGCCCTGGAAAGTCGAACTCAGGCCTAGGAGTAGAAAGATCATTGCCACGAGCCTTGGTAAAGTTCAGGAAATCTTCGGTCATGACGGCGCAGATGGTGTGCTGCCCCATGTCACTGCCAACAGTACGACAATAGCCGTCTCTAAAATACCCTGTGTTGGGTTTACAACCGCAGAGCTCTAGAGGCTCACCGAGTACATTTTTTGTGCCGTTCATTGTGATTCTTAATGTTAGGTTGTTCGAATAAAAGTGTAGTCGAAAGGCCACCTTTTTGAGCTTACTTAGCATAACCTCAGGTCACATGTTCTGTAACCAACCAAGGCCAGAAGTAGCTAGGGCCAGGCCAACGAGCAGGGGCATTAAATCTCTTTTCCCGTTCAGCCCTAATGATATTTTGCGGTCATGAACCTCACTTGAATCAACTTCAGCTCAAAGGGGCCAGCCTGCTTGTCCGCGATGAGGAAACCTATTTGCTCAATATGTTGCGCTTCAAGCTCTGGGGCGTTGTGCAGAAGTCGCCCTCTAAAAACTGCTTGAAAATCTTTAAGCAAAAATCGATAGGTTTGAAGCTGTCCTTTTTCTGTCGAAAAATCATGTTTATATCGCACCGTTTCACCGCTCGCTTTAGTGGCAAATCTCAACTGATATTCTCGGCCATCGCCGATATAGTCGAGTTCGATAGCTACGATGCTAGGGTCTAGTAGATTTAGCTTTGAGGCTACAGAGCTAAAACCGCCATTGTTCGCCAAGAACAGCTTGCCTGAAAATACGCTCAACTCTCCATCAAAGCTCAAATGTCCCTGTGAAATACCGCCCATCACTCCATCGTTGGTACTTTGCCAAATAAGATGCTGGTCTGGTTGAGTGAAATCAATCATATCAATACTGTTGCTCCCATCTGCAATTGCAGACGTTAAGCCCGCCACGTAAAAAACAGCTATTAGCATTAATCGGCAACCGCGGTTTAAAAATGTGTGGAAGTGAATAGTCATAACCCATACTCATCTCTAACTTAATGGCTGATACTTGCATGTTAGTAGTCAATAGTACGCACATCTGTATCGCTATGGATTAGTCAAAGACCACATATTTAAGCTACGTGACTCTTATAAATATAAAGCGACCCAAAAAAACAGATGCAAATACTATTGTTAATTTATCTATCCCCGTCCCTGCCTCTCGCTCATTTATCAAATTTAGTTTGATAATGTTTCAGTTTTTACCCTGTTTATCGGTTTCTCATCTTTGCCTACATTAAATATGTACCGAGTGCAGTGCGCAGGTAGAAAGCGCTGCCAAAGGACAGATAAATTGATTCATGATTGAGGAAAAGATATGAAACCTTTGAAAGCACTTTTAGCATTATCGCTTGCCACCGCATTCTCCTCTTCTCAAGCTGCTGAGCTTGAAGTTGTCGCCGAGCTCAATACGACTCGACCAGGCAATATTACCGTAACCGAACAGGGCCGCACCTTTCTCTCAATGCAACCTTTAGATGGCCCCAAATTGCGCGTCGTTGAGCTAATGAAAGACGGAACACTGAAACCGTTTCCAACCCAAGATTGGGCAGATGGCCCTGAAAACGGTGAAGTGGGTTTCTCATCAGTGATTGGCATCGATAGTACAGAAGATGGCGTAGTGTGGATATTGGATATGGGTGGAGAGAATGCACCTGCTCAAGTCGTCGCTTGGGATACAATTAATGACACACTATTCAAGCAAATCGAAATAGATAGCGAGGCTCTAGTATCAAATTCGTTCGCGCAAGATTTTGCTCTAGATACCAAGCGCAACAAAATGTACATCGCTGATACTACGCTTGGAAACTTATTTGGTGAGCCAGCGCCGGCTTTTGTTGTGATCGACTTAGATACAGGTAAGGCCCGCCGCGTTCTCGAATCTCAAAAAGAGCTTATGTCACCAAAACACGATGTCATTATTGATGGTTCAATGATGGCAGCGAAACGCGAAGATGGCAGTTCGGATGCGCTCTATCTATCGCTGAACCCGATCACGATTGATGCGAACAATGAATGGGTATATTTCGGTACGGTTAATGGCAGCGCTATCTATCGAGTGCCCGCCGCCTCCCTCGCAGACGATACTATTTCTCACGCTGAATTAGCTAACAGCATTGCGTTTTTCAGCGAAAAGCGCCCGAGTGACGGCATGATCATTTCAGATAAGGGGGATATCTATGTCGGTGACGTTGAGCGTAATGCTCTGGGTATGGCGAATACTGAAGGCTACAAAGTGATTGCGCAGGATGACAAGCTACTATCATGGGCTGATGGCTTTGCTATCCAAGGCGGGTACTTATACATTACCCAAAACTCCTTGCACCTTAACCCAGCGCTAAACGAGGGTGAAGAGGGTTCAACGAAGCCATATCATGTTCTTCGTATGAAAATTGACTAACCCACCATTAAAGAGAGCACAGTGTGCTCTCTTTAACTTTGTACTTTAGGGATAGAGCAAAAGTGATGACTAGATGTTGTGTTCCAACATGTCACAACTCGACAGCCAATCCCGAAATGTATCGATCTTCTTTGCGTTATAGTGAGTCACATTTCTAATCAAATAGTGCTGGCTCTGGCTTGGCATCCTCATTGAGTGCGCTAGCTTTAATGTCCCTTGCTTTAAGGCATCATCCACCAACACAGACTTAGCCATCAGCATACCAAGCCCCTGAATTGCCGCCTCTATTGACAATTGGGTACTATCAAATTGCATCATTGGTTCGGTATAAAACAAAGTGGGGTCATGCTTTGCAAACCAATCCTTCCAACCTTCACTGTAACCCAGTGTTTCAATTTTAGGGAATAACGCGATGTTTTCTATGTCCAGCTCAAAGTCATTTTCTTTGAGAAACTGGGGGCTTGCGACGATGCACCACTCTTCCTTCTTCCCCAATATTTCATAGTCACACCCGTTCCAATTTCCATAGCCATTGACTATTTCAATATCAACCGTGTTGTTGTTACTTGGATAGAGATTCGTTGTGCTATAAAACTCAAGTGCAATGTCGGGGTGGTTACGATGGAAATCAGCCAAACGAGGAAGAAGCCAAATATGGCAAAAGCTTTGGGCGACTCTAACTTTTAGCGTCTGACGTTTTTTCTGTCCAAAAAGATGATGGGTCCCTAATGATAAATTATCCAGCGTATCGGTAAGCAAAGGCAGGTAGTCTAAGGCATGCTCTGTCAATTCAAGCTTTGTACCTGAGCGCTCAAACAATTTTGAGTCGAGATATTGTTCAAGCAACTTGATTTGTTGGCTGACCGCTGCGCGAGTGACGTTAAGCTCTTCTGCTGCGGCTGAAAAGCTTTGATGCCGTGCCGCAGATTCAAATGCACGTAATGCTTTGAAGGGTGGAATACGGCGCTGATTGAGACTTTGGTTTGACTTACTTGAGACCATAAAGACCATTGAAAGCTTTGAATATTATTGAATTATCAGAGTGTTTTGTTAAAACAAAATGAAAGTAGAGACTGCAAAGCTCTACTTTCATCCAAAAAACCAATTAATTACGCTTTGTCAGCTTTACCAGCTGGCCCTGCTAGTTTGGACAACCACTTATCCACCAGCATTGGCGCCACCTCTCTTTGCTCAGCCTCTTCTTTGCGCCGCACCGCATTGCGCACCATCATCGCACCAATCCAACGAAATGGCTCGGGTGGGAAATGGCCTTTTGGTCCCTTCGCTAGACCACTTCGTGTATATCGGTTATCTTCCCCAAGAGCGAGACTACTCAGTACTTTCGCACCGATACGGGTTTGCGCGACACCATTACCAGAATACCCCAAACCATAGAAAATATGACTGTGACCGCGTAACGCACCAAAGAACGGTAACCCCGTTACAGAGCGGTCTGAACCTCCTGACCATGAGTGCTCGATATCCGCCTTGTCGTAGTCTGGAAATAACCAAGAAAAGCTTTGATTGAGTAGATCTTGATAGGGTGTGTAGGGCTTGAACATATCGTCGATATTGTTGCCGTACATGAACTTATTCCCTCCCTTACCCAACATGATGCGACCATCTTGAGTATCACGGTAATAGTGAACAAAAATGCGCGAGTCGACCACTGTTGCCCCCTTCTTCGGGCCAATTGCAGTCAAACGCTCTTGGTTTGGTTTGCTTAACACCATATCCGAAGAGACAACAACAATGCTGCGCTTAAACTCCTTAAACTGCTCGGTCATCCATGCGTTCGTCGCCAAAATGACTTTGTCTGCTGTAATGACTCCACCTTTCGTGATCAGTTTTGCAGGTACTGTCTCTTGCAACTTCTCGAGAGCGGTTTGCTCATACACCTCCACGCCCAATTCAATAGCGACACGCTTGAGTCCAAATGCTAACTTCGCTGGTTGTACACTGCCCGCTGCCGCAGAATACATCGCTTGTTGGTGCACTTTTGAGCCTGTTTTTTCCGCCAAATCGTCATCAACACTTTCCCAACTGCTGATCCCTGCTCTTTCTAGTTCAGCCACTACGGGTTGCATTGATCCCATTTGGGCTGAGTTTGTTGAGGTGTAATAGGTACCGTTGATAAATAACTCTGCATCGATGCTAAAGTCTTGGCAGAACTGCTCTATCTCACCAATAACCGACTCAGACTCTTTAACAAGCCAGCGCGCTTCCTCTTCACCATACAGCTTTTTCAGTGTTGGATATTTAGTAGACCAAGTCAGCAAACACCCGCCATTAAAACCAGACGCACCTGATCCGCAAATATCCCTTTCAATCACCGCAACTCGCAAGCTAGGCTGCTTTTGTTTAAGTAATATTGCGCTCCAAAGCCCTGTATAACCACCACCGACGATAGCGACATCAACCGAGATATCTTCTATTAAAGGAGTTGCCGGTTGATGATCTGATTCTAGTGCGTTGTTAATCCAATAACTGTAATTGTTCGACATTGTACGTTTACCTATCATTTCGCTTGGCAACAGATTACTTGCATTTAGCTTCAATGCTGAGTTAGAAAATCTTGACCAAAACAGAAGAAAAACTTCTCCCTCGCGAATAACCGCTACGGCATCGACGCTCAAGTCACATTTACTTCCTTCTTTGTAAAGAAAACCTATCGGCCAATGAAACAAACTTGAAATGGTCACTGTTTAACCTGCCAACATCCCTAACCGTTGGAGTTAACTACATGATTAAAGTAACAAAACACATTGGTGGCATTGCATTGCTCACCATTCTTGGAGGCTGTAATAGCTCTTCAGATGACAATACGCCGCAACCTGTTGATAAAGAGCGTAAGTCTCTACTTGTGATGATAGATGGCGCTCGATACGAGGCCGTACTCAATGCCAACACCCCAAATTTGGATAAGCTAAGTATTCAACAGGCGTATACCGGTGGTATTTCTGGCACGCTTTCGCAATCGGGTACCAGCACGGTAGAAGGTGAATCAACGCTCTGGACAGGAAGCTGGCATACTATTCAAAAGTCCGGTGAGAACGGGTTCAAAACCGTATGGGAACATATCAAAAGCGACAAAGAAGCGTTCCAAATTGGTCTCTATCCAAACTGGCCAATTTTTGATTACATCAATTTTGATTTGAGTACTATCGAGAACAAACACGCTTTCCGTACTGGTACCGACCGCCTTTCAGAGCATGAGAACAGCAAAGTTCTGGCAGAGAAGATACTCTCTGGTGAATACCAATCCCTGTTTACAACCATCGATATGGTGGATTACTCAGGCCACTGTAACTATGGAAACAGCGGTGGCGCTTGGTCTGATGACTATGTGAAAACCATCGAAGAGGCGGATACGGTATTTGGGTATATGCTGGATGCCATCGAACAGCGTGAAGCGGAGTTCGATGAGGAGTGGTTAATTCTGGTGGCTCCTGACCATGGTTTCAACCGTCAAAAGGACAATGGCTCTGTCGATTGTGCTCACGGCTCTCAAGATATCGACGCAAAAAAAATCTGGGTTGCTTCAAGTCACGCAGAATTACTTAATGAGCAGTTTACTTCTCCACTTAAAGATATTGGCAACCGTGATAAGGATGGTATCTATCGATACGTTGCCCAAACCGACGTGACACCGACACTACTTGCCTGGCACGACGTCGAAATCTTGCCGGAGTGGGAAATTGAAGGCACACCGCTAATTGGCGAAGTTGGTGTTCGTGGTTTGTTCGTCGAAAACGATCAAGAGACAAATGCGCTTGAAATCTCCTTCACGCCTTCAAACAACCTTCCGGTAAGTGTCGAATTAAATGGTGAAGAGCTTGTTGTAATTGATGATGCGAAAAAAGGCGTACTTTACACCTTTAGCCCGTCCGTAGACCACCTACCTTCCGGCAACCACCAACTGACATTCACTCTGATTAACAATACGATACCAAAATCAGTTACCGCATCAGTAACCATCGTTGAAGATGTTGACTACGATGACCTACCTTTCCAATCGATTACGGCCCTTTACACCTTTGATGGTAACTTAACCGATAATGCGGTTAATGGTGGTGTCGACTTGAGTGTAACTGGTAACCCAGAAATCTCCTCCGCACCTGGAAAATACCATTCATCGCTTCATCACATACGTCACTTCAACAATGATTTACTGTTTGACGATGTCATCACCAACACGGATAAATTTTCGTTCTCTCTTTGGTTCGTTGGTGACGGCACTTCTTATGACCCAGCGTTAATAACAAATAAGCGGTGGGCTTCATCTGCGGACGGTATGATTCTCGCGCAACTCAATGACAGCTTAAAACTACAAGTCGGCATGGATGGTGAAGGCAGTTGTTGTTTTGTTCAACTCCCTTACACTCCGACAACGAGTGAAAATAACTTACAGTGGAACCTACTCGTGGCTAGTGTCGATAAGACGGCACCTTGGTCGAATGATGAAGGTTTCGGTGTGATGACATTTGGCGTGTATGATGCGGTTGGCAAGTTGCACTATGGTAGCGTTGACCTCACAGGCTCTCGCAACGAAACCATTCACACAGGGCTACCATGGCTAATTAACAATGACCATGCTCAAACCTACAATAATGGTCATGCTGCACTGATTGACGAGCTTGCTATCTGGCAAGGCGCGACTTTTACTCCTGGAGAAGTCATCGCACTTGCGCAAGCAGAGAGCTCATTGGTTCATCAAGTAAATACTGAAGTAAAAACCTCGTTGAAGGCGCGAAACGAAAGTGTGCCTACCTACTTCGGTGCCAAGCCTAATCTGACTGAAAGCGAGCAAGCGGCTGAGGCATTCTGGCAACGTCGTCGCCAAATGGAAGAATTGAGACTGCAATTGTCTCGCTAAATGTTCAAGGGGCTAGGTCAATTAATTGCCGAATTAAATCTCTAGGATTTAATTCAAACTAGGTGATTGGCTCAGCCCCTTTTATTCACTTCCAATGAAAGTTCTCAACTATTTTCACTCACACTTGATCTGATTTTTAGAATACTTGTATCGTATCTCTCTAGGACAAGATTTAACCACCAGGGGATTACCTGAGCAACGGTTAAGCTCGGTAGTGTTCCAGTCAGAGCTTGGCTATGCCCTCTAAACTAAGGAGCCAAAAATGGAAAGAGAAATTACAGGTAGTTGTTTATGTAAAAGTGTCGAATTTGTCGTCAAAGATGACTTTAAAAAGTTCTACTTTTGCCATTGTGAGCAATGCAGAAAACTCACTGGTTCTGCTCACGTGTCGCACTTGTTTACCTCCCCATCAAATATCAGATGGTCCAAGGGTGAAGAATTGACACAACGTTACGACCATCCAACTCGAACATTTTCAAATGTATTTTGTAAAGAATGCGGCTCCCGCCTGCCCTACCTTTCAAAAAATGGCAGAGCGCTTGTGGTTCCAGCGGGGTGTTTGAATGAAGAGCCTTCGAGAACACCAGATGCTCAAATTTTTAGTTCTGAAGAAACAGGTTGGCACAAAGCAGGTTTAAACAGTATCAAGTTGAATGGTTTTCCTGAAAACACATAACGACCACGAGGACAATATTAGCTATGGGTTGTTTCAATTGCGTGGGTCTTATGCTGGAGATTGGTCTCCTTTCCTTTTAGAAACTTATGCTAGATTGGGAAAGGAGTACGGAATAAGGCACTGTTTTATCTGGTTTTGTTCGATTTTCAATCACACCCTTGTTAAGCTCGCGGAATACAGTCAACAGGAAGTGACAGGGTGTACGTAACTTATGACCAACGCTAAGCTCAGCATATTTCAAGGTGCTAATCTACTTCTCTCTGCACTGTTAGGGTCGAGTATCCTTATTATTCCAGCGTTAGCTGCAACCGAAGCAGGCATCTATTCATTGCTTGGCTGGGTGTTGATCATCCTCGTGATGGTTCCTATCGTCATCACTTTCACTGGTCTAGGACGGGAATATCCGCATGAAGGCGGCACTGCGCATTATGTTCGCCATGCCTTTGGTCTTGCTGCATCGAAATCCGTTGCTTGGCTATATCTTGCTATCGCTCCAATTGGACCACCCGTCGTATTCATTACCGGAGCAAGTTATCTAAGCCAACTTATTGGTCGCCCTGAGATCTCGCTGTTATCTCTAGAGCTGGTCATTTTGCTCTTAATCACGGTAATGAATTTTGCCCGCTTAAAAACCTCTGCTCGTTTTCAAAGCCTTGTTTCTTGGAGCCTTATCATCACCATTCTTTTGGTGACACTGCTCAGCCTTACTCAAGCGACGCCAACGCTGGATGTCGTAGAGAGCCGTCCTTTTACTATTACACAGCTTGGCGCTTCAATCGCCATCATGTTTTGGTCTTTTGTGGGCATCGAAGCCATATGCCATGTCGCTAACGAGTTTAAGAATCCAAATAAAGACTTTCCAAAAGCTGTCGCACTGGGTGTAGGTGCGGCCGCTTGTCTGTACATTTGCGTCAGCTACGCTGTAGTCACGCACAATGCCTATGGCGATGAAGCAAGCAATCTTAATTCTGTTACCTATCTTGCAGAAATAGGACTCGGACCTTTGGGCCAAAAACTCGTCGCACTTCTCGGTTTCCTCGGTTGTTTCTCCGCGGTGAACCTCTACGTGATGAGCTTTGTGCGAATGCTATATAGCCTCTATGAGGCTCATGGTGACCAACATCTATTTCGTAAGAAAAGTGCTTCAGGCACGGCTGTTGTCTCGTTGTTACTTATTTCAATGAGTATCGCCGTTGTCCTTATCCTGCGTGACCGGTTGGATCTCTCTTTTGAGGTGCTTCTGAGCCTTGCTAATGCAATGTTCGTCCTCATCTATTTGGCAGCGAGCGTATCTGGTCTTTGTCTATTAAAAGGTTTGTCACGGATAGCAGCAGGATTAGCGAGCTTATTTTGTCTAGCAATACTATTCAATACTGGAAGTTCAGGCTTAATCGCAACCAGCATGTTGGGTGTCCTATTTATCATGTTTCATCTAAGTAAAAAGCAGCGTCGATTGTCGCTTGAGAGTCGCGACTGATGCATAAACGAACGGGCTTCGAGCAGGTCAGCGCTGCAAAAGCCCGGCGACGGTCTGAACGGGTTGACCATCAACCCCTTGCGTCAACCACACCGCAACAGCATCAGCCCTTGCATCTAATTCAACGTTGTCAAATTGCCAGTCTTGCTCACCAGTAATCTGACGCTTATCTAACACCACAAAATCATGCTCTAAATAACGCCCCTGATTTTCACCCGCTTTGACCTTGGTTGCTTCGTCCATGGCTAAAACCACTAAGTGAGCTGTGTAGCGCCCAGATTGCTCAAATTTTAGGGAAAAGTCATTGCCTTGCTTTATTAGGGTCAGGCTTGGCGCTGCCTCACTCTCACGATGTGGCAGGTCTTTGCGATAGAAAAAGCCCCACCACTCACCACCATCCACCACAAAGCCTGGGGTGTATACGGATTGAACTGCTCCGTAAGAGTGATATAAGCGTTGACGTTGACTGTATGAAGGGCTGGCATACTCATCTTTCCAGCCCAATCGGTCCCAATAGTCGACATGAAAAGCCATCGGGATAACGTCACGCCATAAACGGGAATGTGATTGAAACTGACTTAGAAATTTGTCAGCAGGAGGACAGCTTGAGCAGCCCTCAGAAGTAAAGAGTTCAACTATTTGAGCTGGCTGTCCTTGATGAGTCCAGGTTTGATCTTCAGCAGCGACCACTCCGCACATAAACGTTGTCGCGATGGCTATGACCAGACGGTTTCTTGTTATCATCGTTCATTTTCTCCCAAAGGTTTATTTACTAGACCCGGGTAATATTGAGATCATTTCAAAAACGACAACCGATGACTTAATTATCAATATTTGCTGAAAGCACACCTACGAAACTATAAAAAACGTCTGACGAAACCTTCAACTATCCCAGCGTATGATTCAGAATGGTTATCAAGGCACAGATTATAGTTTCTGCCTAGAAAGTAACACTTGCCATTATACTTACTATTGCACGCATCCCATGCAGCAGACTCTTTGGTATAGCATTTGTTTCCGTAGTCATAATATAAATAGTGGCTAAAATTAACACCTCCAACTATCAGTAGTACGATGACCATTACCGCCAACTGTAAGATTCCTTTCATCTCATACCCCTTAATTAAATATAGTTACTAATCCATTTTACACATCTTGCTCTTTCTACTAGCCATCTGTATCAAGTTTTATCCAACAAAGTTAATTTTAAAAAGCGAATAACCAACTATGGTTTAGCTTCGACTTAACTTAAATTCATCAATAAACTCTGTCAATTTCACTCCAGACTCCTTCAATTGCTCGCCAACATTCACCGTATTTTTTGTCGATTGACTCATTAAATCCGCTTCATCTTTAATTAAATGTACTTGTTTTGTTATTTCATTCATCGTGACTGCCTGCTCTTCGGTCGCTGCAGCGATTTGCTGTGACATAGCAGAAACAGTGTCCATTTCTGTACTAAAGTGACCAAACGTATTTACACCCTCTATAATAACTTCTTCAACTTGAGAACTATGCGCTTGCAGCTCGGTAAGATGAGAAACCGCATTCTTAGACGTTGACTGCAACCTTAAAATTCGGTCTTCAATTTGTGTAGTCGCTTTTCGAGTCATGCCAGCTAAGGCTCGTACTTCATCTGCAACCACGGAAAAGCTTCTTCCATGTACTCCAGCTCGAGCTGATTCGATCGCTGCATTAAGCGCCAATAAGTTTGTCTGTTCAGCAATACCATTAATTACCTGCAGAATGTCTGCGATTTGGGCTGTGTCTTTCTCTAAGTCGACGACTTGTTTGTGTGTACTATTTATTGTGTCTAACAGTACATTCATTGTTTGTTGGCTTGTCTTCATCAGCTTTTCACTATCTAGAGATTTAACGTAGACAAGCTGAATGGACTTAGCGGTTTCATTGGTCACTTTGGCGACCTCTGCACCTGCCTTTGTCATATCATCGATAGAAGTCGTTAAGGCGATAGCGGATTCGTTTTGTCGACTTATACCATCGAGACTTTGTTTCATTGACTGCGCAGAATTGTCAATCAAGACACTGTTCGAATCAACCGCACGCTTAAAGCTCATCAATGTACCGTTGAACGTTCTGATAATGTCGTTGAATGCAGAAGTCACTTCTGTAAGTTCTTTAGGCCCTTTTAGTGGAATACTTTTGTCTACTCGCTTATGGAGCGCTATATCCGAAAACTCTTTATTGAGATAAGACAAAGACTGGGTAATGGAGCGGATGATAATGAGTGATAATAATATAACTACTAGCAACACAGCGGCACCAAAAATAACACTAAAAATTAATGCTTCTTGTGCCATTCTCTTTTCAGATTCCGATAATAAAAGCAGCTGTTGTGAAACATACTGAGTGACTGTCCTGAGGTTATTAATATTATCAGTAGAGTCAGTAAACCAGGTGTGTGGTGTTTTCTCTATCGTATCCCCTCCCATATTCAACAACTTAAAACGCAGTTCATGGATGGATTGATATTGCTGAGTATTGACATGCTGCTCATCAAAAAAAGTGATGACTTGTTCCGGAGCGTAAGTCTTGAATCGTAATAGGAGATCCTGCAACGCTCGCCAGTCAGCTTTGTTATTGCCGTGTGATGTATGGTCGACTTTTCCAAAGCGAAACATTCTCAACTTCATCGAGCGTTCAAAAGAGTAGGCATTGTCGAGTTGAATTAAAGTCGCATAGGTTGTGGCCAACATATTAAGCTCGGGGCTAAATGAAGAAACCTTCACTAAGCGATTTATCGCCTCAATACCCAGCAAAATCGAATCTGCATAGTTGTTCGCTATCCAATTACCTTGCTCGTCTTTCAACTTTCCCTCATTTATCTGTTTCCTAGAAGGTTTTAGAAAAGACAATGAAGCAGCAAAGCGTTGTGCTTGTGCATAGTAATCGGGGTGAGCTAAGGTTGTCTCGAGTGCCTCCTGTAAGTAACCTTTGTAATTGGCAATCTCTTTATCAACCGCCCTCCTTTGGCTAGCCAGGCGCTCTGTATACGAACTCCCGTTATTTAATCGATAGTCAGGAAACGCAATAACCGCAATTGTGTAGTCACGTTCATCTTGTAGTAACCTGATTAAGTTGCCTGTTTTATCCGCGAGTTCCAAAACAGAGTACAGGTTGTCCGCTTGTCTTTGCTTCTCAACAGCAGACAAAGCATTAGTTGCAACAATAAAGATAACTAATAACGTGGAGATAAGAGCTAGAATGAAAATTCGGGTACTGACTTTACTGCCTGAAATGCTCATTTGGTCACCTAAAACGCCTACAAAAACCAATTAATGACAGTAAACTATCGGTTAATTTGCTTTTATAATGTGACAAAATTCGACAAATCAAATTTCAGAACACAATTCCCACAGCATGGAATTATTCGTTATTCCAAAGATATTTAAAACATATAAGTAATATGGATTAACAACGGCGCTACCCCACTGTTATCATTTGACAAACAGTGGGGTATTTCTGGCGCCTAATTATTCGTTAATATTTGACATACATCATCTTGCGCAGCGAGTTACAGCGCTTACCGTCAAGCTTATCACCCAAATATTCACCGTCTTCAGCGGCCTTGCGTGCGATTAGGGCTTTTGTGCGTTCTTCTTTATTGAGGTCACCATAGGCTTTTGTCGTCTTGACCTTCAATAGACGCCACTTGGACTTATTGTCGCCAGCATGACGATCGAGACAATATTCTGCCGCGCCCGCATTTGCACCAGTTTTAACGGCTTCACTGAATACGTCTGCCTGAGCCGTGCCGATTGAACCGATGATGATAGCTGTAACGAGTAGTAGTTTTTTCATTTGTTTCGTTTCCCATTTTTGCAAATATTTGACTGCTTCGAAATACCAACGAATGTGACAAACTTGTCATCGCCTGTGGTTTAACTAAGACATCCTGGCTCAGGGGCGAATTGATAATTCAGCGCTGTTTTGTAAACCCAGATTTTCTGCGAAATAGCACAGTAAGTAGGTATGCTATCTAGGTTTACTTATTTCTTTGTGTTTTGAAGTGTTGCGTGTGCGCTAAGATATAAAGGCACGAGCACACTTTCGATTCGAGCTCTAGTTTGTGTATCCATCTTGGATTTCTGTTAGGTCGGCTTCTATCTTGTCTAGGTTGTCACCGATCTGTTCAATCTTTTGGTTATTAAACTTCTCATGTGCCTTCTCCATGCACTCAGAAGCTTCATGTGTGAATGAGTGTTGAAGACATTCATGGCCAATTGTACGTACATCTTCAGCAGCAAAGGTTGATACAGAGCCTAGTGAAAGACCTAGAGCAAGGGTGATAGTTAACTTCTTCATAATTTCGTTTCCTGTGTTTCGTTGTTTGGTTGGTACAGGTGCATTATGGATATTTGGGACAGGTAAGAATTGCCATTTTGCGACAGTTATAAATAACGCTTAGGTAGGTTAAATATCAGGGGCACATAAATATCTAGCCCTGCTTATCTATGAGGGTGAAGGCAATGAGTCAGGGCAAACACATCAGGGGGTCGTGCAAATTAACAATGTGGGAAGTATGTGGGGGCTTCAATAGCTTTAGGTTAATCCTGTTAAAACAAATCAAGCAAACTTGAGTAAATTAAAGGGAGCAGAATCAATCTGATACTCCTCCCCATCAAATTTATTCGCCAAGCTCAATTGCTGTCTTGATGTAAATATCACGCAACTTACTCGCTACCTCACCAGGCTGGCCACAACCAATGGAATGACCATCAATGCTCACTACTGGCCAAATGAATGTGGTGGCTGAACTCACAAAAGCTTCTTTTGCTTGATACGCTTCGTCAATAGTAAACGGTCTCTCTTCAATCTCAAGATTGCAATCTCTCGCAAGCTGTAAAAGCGATGAACGAGTGATTCCGTGCAAAATGTCATTGCTTAGCGGTCGCGTAACAATCTTATTGTCGTTCGTCACGATATACGCATTGCTCGAGCCACCTTCCGTGACATAGCCGTCTTCAATCAGCCATACATCATCGCAGCCCGCTTGGTGAGCAATGTGTTTTGCAAGACATGCTGGCAACAGGCTGGTGGTTTTGATATCTCGACGACGCCAACGAATATCATCCATTGACAAAACCTTAATACCTTTTTGTGCTGGCGCGCTATTTATCAAATCTCGCTGCTGAGTAAACATCACCAAAGTCGGTTGTATATCCTCACTGTAAGCGAAATCTCTGTCCCCTTCACTGCCCCGCGTGAGCTGTAGATATACCCCACCCTCTGTAAGATTGTTAATCTTAATCAGATGTTTTTGAATCTTAGTTAGCTCTTCCGCTGTCACTGGCATTTTGATACCCAGTTCTTTGCACGAACGTTCTAAACGCGCAACGTGACCCGCATTGTCGATAAGCTTACCCTCTAAAACTGCGGTCACTTCGTAAACAGCGTCAGCAAAGAGAAATCCCCGATCAAAAATTGATACCTTTGCTTGATCTTCTTTGACGTAATAGCCATTAACATAAACAGTTCTGTTCATCATTTATCCCCATAACTGACGTGTAAACGGGAGCATTTCATTGTCCCTAAAATCAAATCCGTTCTCGATATCTTCGGCCAAAAGAAGTGGCCCATCGAGGTCAACAATATCGACACCTTGTGCCAAAACAAACGCAGGAGCCATGCTTAAAGATGAGGAAAGCATACATCCAACCATGACCTTCAATCCGAGTCTTTGTGCTTCTTTCTTCAAAAGTAAGGCTTCGGTCAAACCACCCGTTTTGTCGATCTTGATGTTAATCATGTCATAGCGGCCGACAATGTTGACCAAACTCTGGCGGTCATGGCAAGACTCATCTGCACAAATTGGAATAGGTCTTGGCAAATCAGCCAAAATAGCATCATTATCTGCCGGGAACGGTTGCTCAATCATGGCAATGTCGAGCATCAGAAGCTCTGGAATCAAACTTCTATAAAGACTTTCTGTCCACGCTTCATTTGCATCAATGATAATTTTTGCCATCGGCGCACCGCGTCTCACTGCGCGTAAACGTTCTAAGTCTTCCCCTCCGCCAAGCTTGACCTTAAGTAACGGCCTGAATGCATTTGCTTTGGCTACTTCTTCCATCTTTTCTGCGCTATCGAGAGAGATGGTAAAAGCCGTTTCTACACTACCAGACTCAATCCCGACTTTATGCCAAATCGAGTTCCCTGCTAGTTTACATTCAAGGTCCCACAATGCACAGTCAACGGCGTTTCTTGCTGCGGCAGCAGGAAGCAGTTGTTGAAGCGTTTGTCGTGATACTTCGCCTTCAATGAGGGGACGTATCGCTTCAATCTCTGCCCTGACACTGTCTAATGATTCACCATAGCGGGCATAAGGGACACACTCTCCGCGTCCAACCATACCGTCTTTTTCTAGGTTCACTACGATTGTGTCAGCATGGGTTTTACTGCCTCTTGAGATAGTAAAACTGCCACGAATAGGCCAAGCATTTTGTGAAAGAGTTAACTTCATTACAGCTCCTTCAGCTTCTCAACAATACGTGATACACCTTGGCGGAACGGGTCTACCACCGGTAAGCCTATCTCTGTCTCAAGCAAATCCATATAACTCATTGCCTCCTGCTCTTCGAGGGCTGAGGTATTGACTGAAATGCCGACACATTGAACATCAGGATTGGTTAGTCGCGCCGCTTGAAGGTTAGTCTCAATACAAGTTTGAATATCAGGTAATGCGTAGCCCGGTAATCCTCGCATATGTTCACGTGTTGGCTCGTGACAAAGCACCAATGCATCTGGCTGAGAACCGTGGATCAAGCCCATTGTCACCCCGGCAAAGGATGCGTGAAACAGTGAGCCTTGCCCCTCAATAACGTCCCAATGTTCTGCTTTGTTTTCTGGCGCAATCGCCTCGATTGCGCCTGCGATAAAGTCTGCCACGACACAGTCTACACTCACACCACCACCCGTAATCAGGATACCAGTCTGTCCAGTTGCTCTGAAATCGGCATCCACACCCTGGTCACACATCTCTTTCTCAATCGCAAGTGACGTGTACATTTTACCGACAGAGCAATCAGTCCCCACTGTCAACAAACGCTTACCCGAGCGTTTAACGCCATTCGCAACAGGATAGCTTTGCGTAGGGTAACGAACATCAAACAGAGAGCGTCCATGTTTTTCAGCGCATGCGACTAACTCAGGAATATCAGTGAGTTTATTATGCAGACCAGAGGCGATATCCATTCCGGCTTCAATGGCTTCTATTAACACACTTAACCACGTTTCAGAAATCACTCCGCCTCGGTTCGCTACCCCAATAATCAGAGTTTTAGCGCCTGCAGCAGATGCCTCTTCGATCGAAATATCCTTTAAACCAACATCTGCGTTACAGCCATCTAGACGATATTGACCAACGCAACATTCCGGTCGCCATGTTTTGATCCCTTGTGCCACTTTTGCTGCGAGTTGGTCTGCGGCATCACCAAGAAATAGTAAGTAAGGTTTTTTAAGTTCCATCTTTTGTACTCCTAACCAAGTTCCATTTTGACTTCGATAACTAAGACAAAGCAAAAACCATGACAACTTTAAGTATTAGAGAATAAACCGCTTATAAAACCAGACTACACAAATTCACTTAAGCATCTGTATTTATTAAAAATAACACCAAAAAAATTCTGAAATACTGAATTAGAAACGACTAAACTTCACATGGATTCCAGATAACATCTCTCAACTAAATCAGCAAGCAGATAAATATATTATTCTTCACGCCCAATACAGCACATTTGTTCAAATGGATATTTTTCCACAATTGCCTTTCGTCATGCTGCCAAATAATAGACATGAGTAGAGAAAATTCCTCTACAACCCATTCAAAAACCAACATCTTGCACTATAAATTCGACGAAGTTATTCATCATAATGGTGAATGGACGCTCATTGTTGGTGCAAAAACCCACCAAACACCAATAGGGCTGCAACTCTTTACTGAGAAGCTTCAATTACACCTACTCAGCAAGTCATTCTGCACAAACACAATTCTGCGAGATATAATTCATGCAATATACAACTCAGTGCGTTTCCAGAGTTATTAAGTTCAAGTTCAACAAAACAGTGAATTACTCTTTAAATTTAGAATATAGATAGTCATTTGTATGGATCGTTTTTTGCAACTTCATGTTTGTAGAGAGAAACAACATGAATCAAGGAGTGAGACATGATCACAGCAAAAGCGACAATCGATCTTAAAGCCATCAAGCACAACTTTGAGGTGTTAAATAAGAAAGCGGGCAAGCAAAAACTTATTGTTGTAGTGAAAGGCAATGCCTATGGGCATGGTGCAGTCGATGTGGCCAAGGCACTACCCAATGCCGAGTACTTTGCGGTTGCGCGAATCGAAGAAGCGCTAGAACTGCGACAAGCGGGAATCTCAAAGCCTATTATTTTGTTGGAAGGTTGCTTTTGTCAGCAGGATTTAGAAACAGCTGCGCTGTTTGAATTAGACACCGTCGTTCACAATGAAACTCAGCTCTCTCAGGTAGAAATGTTATCCGTTAAGCAAACAGTAAAAGCTTGGCTTAAAATCGATACCGGAATGCATCGAGTTGGCGTTGAGCCCCACGAAGTCAGTGACTACGTCTCACGACTTACCCGCAGTGGTAACGTCACTGGTGATGTCCATTTCCTCAGCCACTTCAGCTGTGCAGATGATATTGAGCAAGCGAAAACACTTTCGCAAATTGAGGTCTTCAAAAAGTCGATTAGCAATCAACCTGGTCTTAAAAGTATCGCCAATTCAGCGGGTATCTTACTTTGGCCCCAATCGGAGTTCGACTGCGCTCGCACAGGAATTGCACTTTACGGAATTGCGCCACAGTCGCAACATCAAGGCGTTGAGCACGACCTTATTCCTGCCATGACCTTAACATCACAACTCATTGCGATTCGGTCACATAAATCAGGAGACCCTGTTGGTTATGGCGATAGTTGGGTTGCAGAAAAAGACACGATACTCGGGATCGTCGCTATTGGCTATGGCGATGGTTATCCGCGTGCAGCGTCAAATCATGCCTCTATGTTTATCAACGGACGTACAGTTCCTGTTGTTGGACGCGTTTCTATGGACATGGTGGTGGTCGACTTAGGCACAGATAGCCAAGATGATGTTGGCGATGAAGTTGAGATCTGGGGAAAACAGATGCCCATCGAGAAGGTAGCAGAAGCTGCCGATACCATTCCTTATGAGTTAGTCATTCAAATCACTAATCGAGTACATCGACATGTATCTAGTTGAGAAAACAGTGGAAGGTTCATCGTCTCTTTTTGAAAAAATATGAGTCAATACATGTTTTGTCTATTGCTTTATATCGAACATTTCGCGATTCTATAATGCTGCGTAAATTTTACCGCACCAGCAGTTGCGACTCGTCAACCAAGTAAAAGGTAAAAAATGAAGTTTCCAAAATCACTACCAAGTTCTCATCATGCTGTTCTTGAGCATATTGTCTCTGTGTTATCTCAAGACCCTCGTATTTGTGGCATTGGGTGCAGCGGCTCTTATGCTTCTGACTCCATGGATCAATATAGCGACTTAGACTTTGTTATCGCTGTGAGCCCTGAGCATCATTTAGAAATCATGGAGCAACGCTTTGACATTCTTGGGCAATTCGAAGATTTGGTAGCAGCCTTCACCGGAGAGCACGTCGGTGAACCAAGATTGATTGTCTCCTTGTTTGGAGGCAATGAGCCCGTGCATGTTGATTTTAAGTTCGTCTCTCTTCCTGACGCCGCAGTTCGTGTTGATGATACTCAAGTTCTTTGGCAACGAGGCACATGCTTAAGCGACGTTTTCGAGACCAAACAACCACAATACCCTCAACCTGATGCACAGTGGATCGAAGATCGATTCTGGATTTGGGTTCACTATGCGGCAACAAAGATTGCTCGTGGTGAGTATTTCGAAACGTTGGAGTTTATCTCTTTCTTGCGTATGACAGTGCTTGCTCCTTTAGCATTACAACAAGCTGGTTTAACCCCTTCCGGCGTTCGTACCATAGAGAAGCGGCTACCTGCATTTGCCAAGAAACTGGTTGAAACCGTCGCTACACCAGAAAAAGCCTCACTCATCTCCGCACTTGAACAGTGCATTACGCTTTATCTGGAACTGAGAGAGAATGAAAGCGTAGCGATTAACGACCGCGCTAAACAAACGAGCATCGCCTATCTTAGAGGGATTTAGTAGCAGAGCTGCTTAGAGCATGGCTGGTAAATGTATCAGCCATGCCAAATTGGTATTGGCATATCACTTCCCTCATGATTCAATCAAGAATTATGAGCTCATTGAGTTGCATACGGTGCAAAGTTGGTGGGATACTTAGGCCTGCTAGCTCGCGCATAAGTTCAGTAGCAAAACTGATGTGCTCAAATTTATTTTCCGGTTAAGAGGTGACAATGAAACTTGATGCGATTTTATGGGACTATGATGGCACCTTAGTGAACTCAGTTCCTAAGAATATTGATATCACAAAAACAATCCTATCAATCGTTGCACCACACCTCACCGGAGAGTCCTTACCTAAATATCTACTCAGTGAAGACTCTTACCATGAAGCCAACCATGGTGCTAAAAACTGGCAAGAACTTTATGTTGATTATTATGGGCTAACCTATGATGAGATGCTGATTGCTGGAGGCATGTGGGCAGAACATCAAGAGAAAAATACAACTCCAGTAAAGCTGTTTGAAGGTGTCAAAAGCATAATCAATCAGTTCTCACATCTTCCTCATGGTATATGCTCGCAAAATTCACAAAACAACATCCGTCGCTTATTGGAAAGCAATGAGATTTCATCCACCTTTAAAGCGATCGTGGGCTACGACGATGTTTCTAGTGATAACCAAAAGCCCGATGCGTTTGGTGGAGTAAAGTGTATCAATTCAATTTTCGGACACATTGATACCAAATGTGTCATGTATATTGGTGATCATGAAGCTGATGTAAAATTTGCTCGCAATTTGCAGCAATCACTTGGCGAAAAAGCAAAAGTTATCTCGGTAGCAGTGGCTTACAGCCGTTCTGAGCCGGAATTTTGGGACCACAAGCCAGATTACACAGCCTATAGAGTCGAAGATCTCGCGCACATCATTGGAAAATATGCGTAACTTAGACTGAAGCATCATAAAGTGCACATAGAGCTATCCTCTCATGCACACTTTTGCTGTTTACCGATTATCTACCAACATAACTTGCTGCCCGTCTCCCTTCGTCATGGTGATGACGACATCATCAGTTAAAGCGAGTGCTAGTACCAAGGTTGTTGAAACAGTGATCGCGACTATAGATAGCAGTAGTGCACTTTGTTTGATGGTCTTCATGTTCTTAATCCCTTTTTGAGGCGTTAGATCCAGATAGGCACCGTTTGCATTTTGTTGCAGTACCAATCGTTGTATTTGGGATTAAATATCAGATGGTTATTTGACTGTAGGTCACTTGGTGCCAAATTGAGTTGATATAGAGTCGGCCTCAATGTTGGCACTTATACACCCTGCCGTCTTATATTTTCACGCAACGGACTGTGAACATGTAGTCTTTCTCACTGGTTGCTCGGCGAATCTCGCCTTTGTGGGCATTCCACCATGAATAGGCCAATGTGCGGATAATGCCTTTATTTTCTGACGCGCTGCTAGCCGTCCAAAATTCGGTATAAGCACCTTGGGTGATGTAAAGCCCGTTCCATTTTACACCTGCGGGTCTGGCAAAGAAATTGTGTTTGTTGACCAGTGATTGATCAACTTTCTTGAACGGGCCATCGGCTTGAGCTTCTTTGAGTTGTAGGCCAAGATTTTGCTCACCACCGCGCCAACCTTCTTGATGCACTTCCTCTTCAGGCATACCGATATAACGCTCTAGTGTTTTCCAATCTGCGTCTGTTGCAACTCGCCAGCCCTCTGGGCATAGGTTTCTTTCATCAGCTACGTCGTGCCAGTTGTAAAGACGGCCGTATTTTAATAGGTTTTCCTCATCATCTTTAACGATGACACCCGATCTAACGTCTGATCCATCTTGAAACTGGGTACTTCTCAACCCTTCTGCGAGCCACGTCTGATTGCCTATCGTTACAGTGCGATAGACATTGCCCTCTGCATCTTGAACAGTGTCTTCTAATTGGTATAAGTCATGGTTAAAATTGTCGGCTGATGGGGTCGCTGCGATTGCCATACTTGCTCCTAAAGAGAGAATCAGTGTTTTCATGTGAGTGCCATTTGTGTTTCTATGTCATCAAATTTAGCGCTCATCAGCGTATGATTCTAGGCGATATACTCTCTAAAATATGCCTATTTGTATCAAATTGGCACTAAACAACATTTTCCAATCGCTCTTTCGATTGGCTCCACTGCTTAGGTGATTGCCCGTACATACGCTTAAATTCGCGACTAAACTGAGATGAACTCACGTACCCTACTGCCATTGCTGCTTCACTCACATTTTTCCCTGCTGCGATTTTCATGGCTGCGCTATTGAGACGCATCGCTTTCATAAATTGTATCGGTGACATTCTGGTCGCTTGTTTAAATTTTCTATGGAATACCGCTCGGCTCATACTTACTTTTGAAGCTAGCTCATCAATCGTGACGTTTTTTCCCAAATTCATCGACAAGTATTCTATCGAGCGCGCTATCTCGTTGCCGACACCAAAAGCGCGTCGTGCAGCAATGCCAGCATCACCTTTAAGTACCGCATAATAAAACTCGCGCAGGCGACTTTCACCAAGCACAGAAATATCCATGGGACTCTCTAATTGCAACAGACGCAAAAGAGCGCCTGAGAAGTCATCATCCCAGCTAGCAAGGTTGAGCCCTTGTGGCTGTGTGCTGCCTTTGGGCTGCTTGATAGCGCCATTGGCATTTTCCATTTCTATCGCGAGCTCCGTCATCACTTTGGTATCGAGTGAGATGTAAACACCAAGCAGCGGGTCTTCAGGTGACGCCTCGGGCGTGCCCGCCTCTACAGGAAGTGAGACCGTGCAACACATATACTGACTACTGTCATATATAAACTTATCACCTTCTAGAATCGCTTCTTTTCGGCCACTCAAAATGACGATAACGGTGGGTTCATAGACTGCTGGCGCACACGGGATCTGGGTGGTCACTTTAAATAAGCTCACGCCTTTGATTCCTGTTTCAACCATGCCATCTTCGATCAAACGACTCTCTACCAGTTGCTTTAACTTTTGTTTTATCACTTAGACACCTTTCATCACCCCTGACACAAATAGGCATGTTTTAAAGATAAATTGGCCTATTTACCCTCACTAACGAGAGTTATAGTAACCTCCAGACAACAATACTCTCGCAATTAGCGGCGTGCAAATATAATTCTACTCGCGGCTAACCGCTCAACGTCACAACAGAGGTTTTCACTATGACCACTCAACAATTAGGTAAACTCGGCTGGACTCCAGAGCGCATTGGCTCACTTAAAGGTAAGACTTACGTGATTACTGGTGCTAACAGCGGTGCAGGCTATGAGGCTTCGCGTATTTTGCTATCGAAAGGAGCAAAGGTTGTGATGATGAACCGTAATGTGAGCAAAACTAATGCCGCAATCAAAGCGCTTAAAGAGACACTCAATCCCAATATTGATGTCACTTATGTTCAGGTCGATCTCGGTGTGATGGACTCCGTTCGCTTTGCTGCTAAAGAGTTGCTTAAGTCGGTCTCAACGATTGATGCATTAATCTGTAATGGCGCAATTGCTCAGGTTCCACAACAAGACATCACTGTGGATGGTTTTGAGAGTCAGCTAGGCGTGAACCACTTTGGTCACTTCTTACTATCTGGCCTTGTATTCGATCGTATTAATGAGTCCAAAGGTCGTATCGTGATGGTGGGCAGCAATGCCTACAAAATGGGCTTAAAGCGCATCAAGTTTGAAGATCTTAACTTTGATGAAAAATACACGGCGTGGGACTCGTATGCTCAGAGTAAACTTGCACAGATGATGTTTGGCTATGAGCTTCAGCGTCGCGTCAAAGCAGCAGGTAAAAATGTTGAGGTACAGGTATGTCATCCCGGCGCGTCGCGCACCAACTTGCTAATGGATACCGCGAGTACTTTCAACAAAATAATGTGGTCTGTGATGTCACGAGTTATTGCCCAATCAGCTGAGCGTGGCGCGTGGCCTGAGGTGATGTGTGCAACCGAAGAAGGTCTCGAGCCTGCGACACTGTATGGCCCGACCAAACGTGCTAACACTGTTGGTCCGGTTGGTGAAAATGAGTTAGACGGCGTTGCGTTGGATAAAGAGATGGCTAGCAAGCTTTGGGCACTGTCACTCGAGAAAACCGGACTAGATTGGTCGTTGTAATTGAAAAGAGAGATGCCCCAGGGCATCTCTCTTAGTCTTTATAGATTACAGTTCTGACAGTTGGTCAGAGAACCAGATTTTACGCTGAAAACGTGGGTTCTTAGATGACATGTCGATTTTGTATGGGTTCTCATCTTCAGAACACTTCGGCACTTCAAGAATACGGCATAGTTCTTGTGCTAAGAACTTCTCAATCTTCAACACCACCATCTTCTTACGCAGACGGCCTTGCTCATCGCGGTTCAAAATAGTTGGCATGGTGTTCAGCGTGAGAATTTCACCCAACGCTGGATGAGACATGCGCTCTCGACCTTCAGTACTTGCGTAGAAGTGCGACACCGTAAATACCATACGCGATGGGTTCAGCTGCTGCAGGAACTGGCACGATTTCACAACAGTAGAACCCGTACGCACCATATCATCAAACAACACGATGCTTGGGTTATCAAGACCTTCGAATGTATCTTGGCTCTCTTTGTGCAGCGTAATTTCAACTTTACGCTCTGCTGTACGCTCTTTATCAAGCATGATGAACTTCGCCTTGTTCAGACCTAGCGTATCGTACATCTGCTTAACGAAGTCGCGGGCTCCCTTGTCTGGTGCACATAACACTAGACCTTCGCCTTCTGGCCCATAACTCAAAATGTTTGAGTTTAATAGATAGTGAGCATAAATCTGGTAAGGGATAAGGTTATAGAAGCGGCCACCGAAAACGTCAGTAAACATCTTCTGAACCGAAACTGAATGGTTGTGAACAGTAATCACATCATCCACACCTGCTAGTTTTAGCATCTGAGCATAGAGCATCGCGGTGAACGGCTGACCGTCAAATTTCTTAATGTCGGCGATATTGCGTTCTGTGTCGGTATCCCCTAACTCTGGTCGAGGACCGCGATCTTGTGCAGAGAAGAACAAGTCCGGCTCTACCAACACGACACGGCTTGCGCCGTTTTCTTTCGCAGCGCGTGCAATAATAAAATTGTGCATCGCTAATTCTTGGCGGCTCGTCACCAGGTTGCCCGTACTGACAATCACTACCGTTTTGCCATCGAGGCTGTTACCGATGTTATCCATATCGTCTTCATCTGAAATGAAACGTGGACAAAATTCGGTATTCATAAAGTGCTTCATACTGATGACATCTGAAATGTCTTCATGCTGCCCCATCGCGTAAGCGACATCGATTGCAAAAGGGTTATCGGAAGAGTTGCTAACAATGACGACGTCGTTAGATGGTCCGTTTTGGCTGCTCATGGCATTCCTCAATCAGTGGGAAGGTGTCGGGTTGTGGGTATTCTAGTCAAATGGAGAGAGATTGAAAGGGGTAAGCAGATATAAATAGCAAACGTTTTCGTCCGAATGACTTTTTGGGTGAATTTCATAGCTAAATGGCACCATTTTTATATGAAACCCAGTGAATTATTTGCGACTAGTAACGACTATGCATACCCATTCGATGAGACATATCATCATTCATCCGTCCCCCTTTCCAGCCACCTTTGCCGAGCAAGTTAAGCACGTCGCGAGCGTTGTATTCATTTGCGAGAAAGAAGTCGAATGAGATGTCATGACGAAGTGATTTCAGTGACGGATTACTCTCCAATTCTAAAATTTTCGGATCGGCAAACAAAGCGAGTGCAATCTGTTTTTGGCGTTTACAAAGTGAATCAGAGCTCATCTGCACTTGTCCCAATGTGAAGTAATCTCGACTGCCATAGCTTTTGATAAGAATCGGAGACAAAGATTTGATCACCTTTTTGATTCGGCGTCTTTGAATGTATCGAAACATTATTAACCTAATGAAGAGTGAGCTTTCATCAAATTTAGCGACTGTCACAGTGAAATAAAAGGGTTGTACGCAAATTTCTGTCTAAGCGCCATTCCACCTCAATATATGAATAAGTTTTACTCCCAGTGTATCGAGGCGCTCTTATTCACACTTGCTTTATTTTTTGCAACACACTCTAGAATTCCAACTAAGATTCATAGAGTTAATGGTACTTAATAGAAGTCTTTACGCAATCGCTCAAATTTTAGCAACCATGACTCTGATGCTGGATGGGAATGATTCAAACCTGTCGCAAAGTGGCAATTATTGGAACAATAACAACACTACACTTTACGCAAATACAACATCAAATAAGACGTTTACCAATGAATGTAAAACCCACTGCTTTTAGCCTAGTTGCACTCAGCGTTTTACTGGCCAGCTCAGCAAACGCCACTAACTTCGAAGGGCCTGACTCTGTAGAAAACACCATTGCACAGCAAAAAAAAGAACAGAAAGACTGGCGAACTCAGTTAGCAGATAACGGCTTTACCTTTGGTGCTGACTATTTCTCTCTGGGTGTAACATCACCAAACGGAGTAAATGGTGATTCAGTTAATGCAGCTTCCGGTGTTGCAAGGCTCTACGGCTCATGGAGTCTGTTGGGGCACAATACAAAGAACACGGGCAGCTTGGTATGGAAAATCGAACACAGACATAGCTATACCGACACCGACCCCAAAAGCTTCGCATGGCTTGGAGAAGATCAGATCGGCTATGCTGGAATGATCGCCCCTGCTTTCAGCGATCAAGGCTTTCGCGTCACTGATCTGAATTGGAAACAAAAATTTAATGACGGTCGTGGCTCTCTCATTGTGGGTTGGCAAGATGTCACCAACTACGCTGACGTCTATGCACTCGCAAGTCCATGGTCTGGCTTTACCAACTTAGCTTTCTCTACGGGCAGTGGCGCGATGGGATTGCCTGATGACGGTATCTTGGCATTGTCGGCGGGTCATATGTTAGGGGAAAACTTCTACGTCATTGGTGGCATCGCTGATGCTAAAGGTAAGTCTGATGATATCTTTGATGGTTTTGATACTGCCTTTAGCAGTGATGCCGCCTATTTTAAAACGCTTGAGTTTGGCTGGACGGCATCACAAGAGCAAATCTATACCGACAACTTTCATGTAACACTTTGGCATATGGATGCTGGTTCTCGACACAGTTTATCATCAACAGTATTAGATGATGGTACCGTTATTGGGGGCGAGTCTGGTCAGGGGGTTAACTTCTCATGGAGCCAATTTGTCACACCACAAATAATGCCCTTTGTTCGAGGCGGTTTTTCCGAAGGAGATGTGGCGCTATATGATAGTTCAGTCTCTGTTGGCTTTGGTTATTTCGGCTTAGGAAAGCCAACCGATAACCTAGGGTTTGCCATTAACTGGTCTAAGACCAACAAAGATACGCTACAGACTTTCTTGAACGCAGGAGAAAACCAAGTAGCCGCGGAGCTTTACTACAACATGCAGTTTGGTGATCACCTGCAGATCACACCAGATATTCAATACATTAATAACCCTGCCTTTTCGAACGAAAGTAGCGCATGGGTGTTCGGAGTTCGAGCCAGATTGTTTATCTAACAACCACGTTAAAATGGAGTAGAGTCAATTTCAATACGAGCAAATATAGGAAAGCGCCCAGACAGAAATTGACTCTAGCCTCGATAATCACCCACTAAACCTTGCACTCAATGGCGGTAGAGCGATGCGTTCGTCCAGCAGTCGTTGGTCATGTTGATAGTCGTTGCTTGGTGTCACCGTCCACGGCTTTTTGTAGTGTGCTTTCAAGGTGCATACCAGTTGGTAGAAATTCCAACGATCTTGCGAATTACTATCCAAATGATACAAACCTGGCTCGTTACGCTCTATGAGTTGCAAGAAACCCACAGCAGTATCATCCATATGAGAAGTGGCCGGATACCAATCGGCACTCGCAGAAATCGCACCGTGTTCTTTGTGCTGCGCTTCTAAATGCGCCAATATGTTGTTGCCTGTCGTTTCATCATGAACTTGCCAGCCAATGCGTGCAATCATCGCATCTGGGTTAACTGCCCAGATAGCATCTTCACTTGCGATTTTGTATTGGCCATATGCCTCTTTCGCGTTGCGCTGGTGGAATATTCCATAAGGACCATCCACTTCTGCATCGAATACCATCGCGGTACTAATAAACAAATAAGGAATGCTCTTTTCTGCACATCGCTGCGCGAGCCATTGCGCCCACTCTTCAGAGCCCATCGCCATATGGCAAACAGCATCGACATGCTGACAATCCCAAAATTTTTGTGACTGTTCAATATCAGTTGGGGATACCTCGTGGTGATTCCACTCAACAACTCTCCACCCTCGCATAGCAAATTGCTTGGCAACTTTGGGCCCTAAGCTTCCAGTAAGCCCTGTCATTAACACTGTTTTCATGAACTACTCTACCACTGACGTTGAAGAGTCATGAGTAAACCATATGAAGGATTGGTTTTGAGGTACGCTTTTGAATTCTTTTGGCGTGAGTCACTCTTTGTACGCGAATAGCTGGGGGGAGCGACCTAGATTGCTGGCAGAATCAGTTCAAATTGCTCTTGTGATAAGGGCAGGAACTTCCGCTTATGCTCAACCCTGCCCATTGAATCTCTGTGACTTTTTTGCCTAATCACTAAAGTCCACCGTGAGTAGCAGCCGACACTCACCATCGGGTACAGGGGGTGAACGGTGCACTAACCCCATATTTTCATTGTTGTACCAACTTTCTCCCTTTAACAGAGCTACGTCGCCACATCTCAGTTGATTTATCGAACGATTACTCGAAAGTAGTCCGGACTCTTCGTCGGGTAAGCCATTGCTGCCCTGCCCCAATTTGCTCCTATCGACATCTTTATTGAGTAACCACTGTGTCGCAATGCCCTTATAAGTCGTCACCAAACGGCTAGGGACTCGGTCAACGTGAAACCTCGGACACATCGCTCGATCAAGCGTTGCTAAACGCACTCCTGCGCGTTTAAGCTCAAATAGGAAACAGAACATATCGACCAGTTCAGCGATGCTGTCGATTAATATATCAGGTGCTGTGCCGTCAGTGACTTTTTGCAACTCTGCTCTTACTTCCTCTGCAGATACCGTAATGGACTTTTCGAAGGCAGGGTTCAGTCGTAAGAAATCGGAGATCGCTTTTTGAAGCTCAGGTGACTGCTTTCTCTCCCAAACTGAAATATTGACATCTTCCTGGTATATTTCACTCAGTACCGTTGGCGACTCCCCGACTACAGCGCGTCGTTTTTTCTCCGTAACGTCCGTTAATGCCTCAATCATCACATCACCTCCCGAGACTGGAAAGGAGCACTTAAGCTTCGCCAATAGGTGTCACCCAGCCTATTGTCCAATATGTGACGTAAGACCGTTGTCTTACCTGCGCCCGAAAATCCTGATAGAACAGTGACCGGTAACAGTGTCTTTACTGAATGTTCCATAAAAGTAATCTAAACTCGCCGCTAAAATGTTATGTTATAACATGGCGCATCTCATATAAAAGACAACTCCGAGTAGCACGTACTTTCTCTTAACAAGAGTCTACCAGTCGAAACCTCCTAACAGATGGTTATCCCGGATAAGTTATGGTGTACACCATCAAAAACAACACGTTGCATAACAACAGGAAAGACTCTATCTTTTATGTGGTTTCTAATTTGGACAGGGAATATATGAACAGGTGTAATGCTCAGTGCAAACACTACAAATCAGATACTGCGACTTGCTCTCTGATTGAAAAGCACAGCCATGTGGAGCTGGAGGCATTGATGAACTCATCTCCAGAGACACTCGCAACATTCTTACTTCACAATAACTGTGAGGGAGACTTCCTCTCTATGTATGAAAGCACAAAAAAGGCTGTTAAATAGCCCACGAGATAGGTTTATTTCAATAGTAATGACAATCGATTTCTATCACTAAATCTCATCCCAATAGCAGCGCCCCTTATTTCTGACGCTTTCAAATTTCTCAGCAAAAAAGTCAATGACAACGCGAACTTTTGCCGACAAATTATCGGTTTCTAAATAGAGCGCACTAATTAACTGTTGCTCTGAACTTGTCGAGATTTGATAGTCATCCATCATCGACACTAAATTGCCATTTCTTAGCTGTTGACCAATCAACCATGTGGGAAAGACAATGAGCCCAGCCCCACTTTCAGCGGCTGAAACTAGGGTTTCCGCGTTATTGCTGTAGAGGCTTCCGGTGACTTCATAGGGTGTCAATTGGTCTTTGCCCATAAACCAACGCTGTAAGCCGTTTGTACCTTTAAACACTAGGCAATTGTGTTGTTTCAATTCTTCAGGAGACGTCGGTGTACCGTACTTTTTCAAGTAGCCAGAACTCGCGGCTAATACGTAGCGCTGCTTGGTAAATCGCTTCATTCGAAGTGAAGAGTCTTGTGGCACGCCAATACGAATCAATAAATCTATCGCATCGGCTGCTGGGTCTACAAACGCATCGGTTTGCTGTAACTCAACCTTAAGCATCGGGTATCGCTCCAACAATTCAGGCAAGTATGGAGCAATATGTAACCGCCCAAAAGCAACCGGCGCGCTAATCTTGATTGCACCGCGCGGGGTGTCAGCCCGTTGTTCAACTGTCTCCACCACTCTCTCATATTGCTCAATCGTTTCGGCACAATATTGGCTAAACGCTAAACCTTCATCAGTAAGCGACAATGAACGTGTATGTCGGTGGAGCAACTTTGTACCCACTTTATCCTCTAGCTGAGCCATTTTTCGGGACACGGAAGACGGTGTCATATTTTGACGCCTAGCCACTTCAGAGAAGTTACCAAGCTGAGTTGTCATCAAAAAGAGTTTGATTTCTAATAAAGATACGTCGTAGTTCAAAGCGACATCCTGTAATTAATTCCATTAAGCCTATGATTGAAACACGAAAAAAGGCAAGCTTTACGTCGCTTGCCCCTATCTAAATAATTAGGCTGCCAGAATGTTCTCAGCAACAATAAACTGTGCCTCTTCAGTGAACTCCTCAAACTGAGCCACGATTTTTTGCATTGCTTCAGCTTGAATATCATTCAAAAAATTCTCTTCAGAGCTGATGTGAATCACCTCAAAGTAATCCCAAGGAGACGGTTTATCCTGACCGAACATACTCACACCTTTAAGGACCTCAAATGAAGATACACTACTAAGCTTATTAACTGTCGGTAGGTCTGACTCTTTTGCCCACTGAAGGTATTTCAACTCATCTGTCGTCGATTTAAGATTGAAAAATACGATGAGTGTTTTAGATGACATTTACTGCTTCCTCGTTAGTTTTTGATTCTGTCTCTTTTGATATTGACTCTGTTTTGCTGTTGGCTAGGTAGATACACAACAACGCACATGCAATGCACACCATAGCCGCGACACGCCAGTAGTTAAGCTCGATTGGTGCATTGCCGAGCCATCCCTTAGTATCAATGATTAGGCTCATCACCATCTGGCCTAGAATAGTGGCAACCGTTGCAATCGCTACACCAACTTTAGGAACAGCGGCGACCATCACAATCATATAGACGATGCCAAATAGTGCGCCTGCTAGCTGCCATTTGGGTACCGTGAGCAAGTTAGCATCGTAGCTTGGCTCAAAGAAAAAGATCAATAATCCCGTGATAACGGTGCCCATTGTGAACGTCAAGAGCGCACTTTCAATCACGCCAACTCTGGCGCCGAGCTTGCCATTAATCGCCGCTTGAGCACTGAGCGCCATACCAGAGACGACTGCCAATAAAATAATGAAGATCATGACTGAGCCCCTATAAAAACAAAGCAAAGCGCCAAGAATATAAACACCAACCCAAGTACACGTAGAGGCTTTGTCGCTTGCTTCGGCATACCAAACCACCCAAAATAATCGATGGCAAAGCTTTTTGTTACCTGTCCTAGCAATACGCAAATCATGGTCATCGCTACACCTAAAACCGGAGTTGATAGGGTTAACGCAACAACATAGATCGGGCCAAGTAACCCTCCAATCAGTTGCCAGCGAGGAACGGTATTCCACTCCATAAACTTACCTTGAGGTGTGAACAAACGAATCATCCAAAGTAACGCGCTGCCGACACCAAAAATGCTCAGCGTTGCCCAAAGGTGGCCAACTTGCTCACCGAGCGGCCCAAGAAGCCCTGCCTCGAAAGAAAGTCCCATGCCTGCCACAACAACTAAAACTATGTACAGAATGTTCATCGTGGATCAAACAACGCTACGGTAGAGTGACGAGTGTATGCTTTACCGTTTGGATAAGAGACAAGCTCAAGTTGCATGCCCCATGGCGCCATAAAGTAAACCCAAGATTCACCCTCGGTTGGGCCTTCTGTCATCACAGACGGCTTGCCTAGTACCTTAATACCGTGCTCTTTTAGGTAGCTTACTGCAGCATCGATATCATCGACGTAAAAGGCCAAATGATGGCCACCGATATCCGCATTGTTTGGTGCTTTTTTGTTGCGTTCAACCGTGTCCGCATACTCAAAAATCTCTAAGTTAATGCCTTTGGCACTCATCACTGCAATCTTGTCAATCTTCGCACGCGGGTTAACATTTAGATGATCGGCCATCCAGTTATCATCTGCTGCAAATGGACCAAATTCGTACGCAAGTTCAAATTCGAAGTGATCTCTAAAGAACGCAACCGCCTCTTGAAGATTCGGCACAGTGAAGCCAATGTGATCTGGTTTTTTAAGTCCTGGAATAGCCATTAGATATCTCCTCGTTCATGACGAATTTTATTCAGAGCACCCATTGTCGTTGTTCCTTTATTGAAGCCTGTGTACGTAGAAGCAAAGATGATCAGCTCTTCTAGTTCTTCGTACGTAGCGCCTTGCTTAAATGCCATATCGACATGAGCACCAAACGGATTGCCTTCACCTGTCACGTTCAACGCCATCTGATCAATCGCAATGCTAATGAGTGCTTTTGTTTTTTGGTCAATTAAAGGTAAGCCCCAAGCTTCACCTGCTACTCGAACCGTCATATCACCCCATGAAGGGTTGATTGATTTAAGGCCTTCGATCAGCGCTTTATCATCAAGCACTGCGTTTTGATATTTGGTTGTCATGATTAACACCTCATTTTGAATCTTGGTCGCCGTAGCGAATGAGGGCATTATAGAGAGCGAAGTTTTTTGAAAAACTAGGCAAGTGGAACAGCACTTATGCAGAATTTGCACAAATACAATATATAAGACGTTGGAGGGTATTAAGACCAAATTGGATCAGAGTACCTTAGTCTTCCTATCAAGAAATAGACTCAGTGATTGAACCGTAGTAGTTTGCTCTCAATATAGAGCCCATCACGGATGAACGGATTGTGCCTCCAAAGCAACCTCTGGAAGGTATTCTCTAACACGCAACCTTACAGTAAAGCTTGAACCCTTTTCGATCTGACTCTCAACCTTTATATCGCCATTCATCAGGCTAGTTAAGTGGTTCACGATAGCTAGTCCCAACCCAGCGCCATCAAACTCCCGAGTAAAGCTACTTTCGACTTGCTCAAACGCATCGAAGATTGCATCTTGAGCGCTTGCTTCAATCCCAATACCTGTATCAGTAACTTTGATAATCAGCATGTCAATAGATTTGTCATACTCTAAGTTAAGGTCAACTGAACCGTGATGAGTAAACTTGATTGCGTTACTTAGTAAGTGGAAGATGATTTTACGAATTTTAGATTGGTCGCCAACAAACATAGCCTCACTTGGGATGTTGCTCGACACATTAAAAAGGAGCCCCTTGTTTCTGCTCTCTTCTTTGAAAAGACTCTCTAAAGGAAAAACTAGGGTGGACAATGAAAACTGATGTTCGACTAGCTTGATTCGGCCTTGTTCTATCTTTGAGTACGCCAGTACATCTTCTAGAAGAGTGAGAAGCTGAGTACCCGAGTTTATAAGTATTTCAATGTTCTCTTGATGCTCGTGCTGCAATCGATCATCCGCTTTTAGTAGTTCAGCGATACCCAACACCCCGTTCATCGGAGTTCTAAACTCGTGAGTCATGGAAGAAAGAAACAAGGTTTTGGCGTGGCTAGCTTGCTCTGCCTTTACCAATGATTTTTTTAGCTCATTCTGTGACTTTTTCAAAGCCTCTATATTTCGATACAGGTGCAAAATAATAATGAAAACAAAAGCGGCAAAAATGGAGGCGAGAGACAAAACAACGCCATCATTGGTTGTGAATAGCGCCCCCATCAGGTGCTCATGTATGGCAACACCCGCAAAGTGTACCTCCTCACTGATAATCGCGCTGAGAGTTTCTTCATCAATCGCCGATATCGATTCATCACTAGATAAAGAACTTTCAGTAATTTTAGAGAGGTATTTAAGGTAAGCTCCTACAGTTGTATAATAGACTGCGACCTCATTTTGGTTACTTTCACCAAGCCACAAAGTACTAGGAAATGTACTTTCGATTGCATCCGCAGCACGATTCAATTCTTCCAATTGTGAAAGCGCGATGTCGACTCTTGATCCAAAAAATCTGCCATAAGTTGCATCCTTAAACGGCAGCTGTAGTGCCTGATTTTTTAGCACTACTAAATTTTCAGAATGATTAACAAAGGCATGCTCTAACTTAGATGTGAGCGCATTTTGAGTACAAACTGCAAAGAAAAATGTTACACAGACAGCGATAAGCAGAGTGGCGAATGTTTCAAGGTAATTAATTAATCTCATCTATGACCCCGACATTCGTTGCTAATGGTCGTGATCAATAGAGTGCGGTGATAGCTGTTCTATATGGGGAACATGATGTGAAGATTCAAAGTAACTGAAATAGGAGAAACTACCCAGGCTAAGGACTCCAACGAGCAACCAGCAAGCAATCCGAACTCTTCTCATGTCCACTCCCTCCACCCTATGAGACTCTGTCTAGTCGAAACTATCCCAAAATGAATAAATTAGATTCAAGAAGAGTCTAGGACGAAAATACTTTATAACCACGTATAGCTTAGATTTATTCAATCTAAGCTTTATCGTCACTCCAAGAAAGTGAGCTCTGCCTGCACAGCTCTTTGCTGTTGATCTTGTTACTGCGGGCACGTTTGCTCATCGAAGCTTGCGTTAGTTGGAGTGTAGAGTCATGAGCAAGAAACTGGGATAGTGTTTTGATCTCCTGCACTATCAAACTCTAATATCATGTTCGCTGTAGTCGTTTGCCGCCCTTTTTAGGGCGGCTTTTTCACGTTGCTATAACGTCAGAGAGAAAGCCAATTATCGGTCGCTGAGTAATCTGAACCTACTATTGGTTTAATTAGTAGATGGTGAAAACTGTGCATACCATTCACTTTCACTCACCAAATCTTTGGTCGACTCTAAACGATCGATGAAAGTAAGCCCGTCAAGATGGTCAAGCTCATGCTGAAAGATACGAGCTATGAATCCTGCAAACCGAGTTTGATGAAGTTCACCATGCTGGTCATGATAGCGCACAGCAATATTCGTATGCCTTGGAACAAAACCACGCATGCTCGGAACGCTTAAACAGCCTTCCCACCCTTTCTCTGTTTGTACACTACGCTCTACGATCTCTGGATTTATTATTGCTGTCACTGGCATTTCTGGAGCATCAGGATAGCGTGCATTCGGTTTAGAGCACATGATGAAGATACGCAGGCTTTGAAAAACTTGTGGGGCTGCGATACCAACACCATTAGCTTGCTCAACCTTTTGCATCATATCTTGGATCAAAGCCTGACAATCACTTGACTGTATGTCTCTAACCAGCTGCGCTCGCTGACGCAAAACAGGATGACCGAGTTGAGCGATATTAGAGTTTGATGAATCATTAACAGGTTTCTGCATGGCCATTATTTCATGTGTAAAATCTGAAAGGTCGATTGATGTGACTTCAATGCCTCCACATCAACAATAAAGTGCAACTTCATGCTAGCATTTCATTCCATTTTGTCTCGCAAACTCGCGCAATGTTGAAGTATCTCCCTTGACCAAAATCGGCATTGCTTTCTCTATCAAAGCGATGTCCCAGTCCCACCAACTGAGATTGAGAAGTAGCTCGACTGCTTCTTCATTAAACCTAGTTTTGACCACTTTTGCAGGATTACCAACAGCAATGCTATAAGGTGGAATATCCGATGAAACTACGGATTTAGCACCAACGATTGCGCCATGTCCTACCGTTACACCGGGCATTATTGTTACGTCGTAACCTAACCAAACATCATTGCCGATGACCGTGTCTTTATACTGCTTAAATGGGTAGTCTGATAATGGCATTGCGTCTGACCACTTTTCGCCAAAAACGGCGAATGGATACGTCGTAATACCTGATGTTGCGTGATTCGCATCAGGCATGATGAACTTTACGCCATTGGCAAACGCACAAAATTTTCCAATATGCAGAGAGTTTCCAGAGATACCAAAATTGTATAGCACATTGTTGGTCAAGAACTGGGTAGGGTCCTCGAAGTCACTGTAGTAGCTATAGTCACCAACATGTACGTTGGTCACATCACTATTTGTGATCAGTGGTTTTAAAAAAACGGTATTCTTGAAGTCTTTAATGGGGAATAAACTGCTTGGTTCCATCATTCCTGTCTCATTGTTCTTTTTTGTTGTTCGTTCTAGTCACTCAATATACAGACGTATTATCTTGTTATCGCGTTCAATCTGAAATCAAGAGGTTAGCACGACAGTTTTGGCTTTCGTCTTTTCACTATTGGCAAGAGCCTTCGGCATCTCCTCAAAATCGAAAGTCGCGATATCAGCAATTCCGATATGACCATCAGCAATACGCTGGAGTAATGCCTCACCATTTTGCATTAGTGTTTTCCAATCTTCGAGGTCACCATATTCATGTAAAGCTCCAAGAGCGAGTTCATGATACGAAATCGTTCGAGTAAACGCGGGATCGATGGGTGCTGGAATACGGTCTTGAATGCAAACAATATGACCATTTGCTCGCAGCAAAGGCACCAACTTGGCAGCATTCTCGCCACTCACAGCATCAAATGCGGCAAAATACTTACCCTCAACATTAGACTGCTGCCTAAATACCTGGCGCACGCCAATCTTGGCCGCATACTCTTGGCTTAGGCTAGCGGATACCACATCAACCACATAGCCTGCACCAATAAGAAACTGTGTTACTAAATTATTTACTGCACCAAAGCCAACGACCAAGACATCTCGTTGGCGCGTCAAAGGCACTTTTTCGAATGCTTGCCAAGCCGTCAGCATTGGGCACGGTAGCGCGGCTGCCTGCTCAAACGAAAGGCTGTCCGGTAGGACCATTACTCTTTCCGCCTTCAGCGTTGTAAACTCGGCAAAGCTGCCGTTTTCATTCAAAAACGCATGGTAGGCAACACGTGTGCCGATTAACTGAGTATCAACACCTTCACCTACTTCTACAATCACACCAGCACCATCAACGCCAGGAACATGTCCATCAAGCCAGTTTAAAGGGTTCGCCTTTATAAACTTCCAGTCTACCGGGTTGATACCAATAGCATAATTTTGAACCAATATTTCACCACCTAGTAGCGATGGTTTTTCTACTGCATCTAGTGAAACTGTGTTGTTTTTATTTTGAAAATGCCAAACTCGTTGTGATTTCATCCATCATCCTTTCACTACACAAGTTATTGCTGTCATCGCACCCCTTTCTTTGGGTACAAAAAATTATTAGTTTGCGACCTAAGAATATGCCACCTCAACTCACTTGGGTATACACTTTTATCGAAGCCAGCACTATTGTCAGGGAAGTAAGAATTTGATCAGCTTAATTAATAAGAGTGCCGTCATCTGTTATTTAGACACACTGAAACAGGAAGTTCGAAATGTATGGCCAATGGTCAAAAGCACCAGAACCCCCATTTATTTGGATACAAGCTCCGCGGAGTTTGTGCCCTTTCGCTCTTTGTTGATGCTGATGATGGCTTCAAAAGACGCTTTGCCACCCACACGCGTCATCACTCTTGTTCAATCCGCAGCACAAAGCTATGTCTCGACGCTATTCACTGAATCTCAAAAAACAAAAGTAACGCTAAATCAGTTAATTGACCATATACCCGCTAAGAGCCTGACTATAAGACAAGAGTCGTCAGTATCATCCATTGAGTTAGATATTCCAATGACTGGCAAACTACTTTTTCTCGCTGAGCTTTATCTCCTTGCTGTGACCCACTTTTACTACAAACGCACGTATCCCGACCTCTACTCTCCTATTCGCTATGATTTAAGGTACCTAGAAAGTTCAGAGTTAAGTGAGCTGCAAGTAAACAGCCGAACACCTCAGTTTTTAGGACAACCTCGCACCGCTCTGTGTTATGAGACCTTAACAAGTAACTCACCCAACACTCACCAAACACTCTACCCATCTCGCGTATTCACCTATTCTGAGCAGGTCGCAGCAGCACTGGAGAGTTATATAGGTCGTGATAACCTCTCCATCGACGAGTTCTGCGCCGTCGTTGGTTTAGGAGAGCGAACACTGCGGCGGCATCTAAAGTCAGAGGGTACGAATTTTAGAAAAATTAATCGATGAAATGGTTAAGCACGGCATCACTGTCGACCTTTCTCACAACTCAGGCAAGACGATTTCTGACATTCTGGACTACATGGAAACCCACCATAAAAATGTCCCCATGATTGTCTCTCACTCCCCTGTCGCTTCGACTTATGGGTGTGAACCTTATGAGACGATAGAGCAAACAGCCGAACGCATGGACAAGCTAGGATTGAAGAAAGGAGATGACCACTATCGACTGGCTGGTTGCTATCGCCTCATCGATGCTCCAGATGCTAAACGCATAGCAGAAAACAGTGGGGGTATATCAGTGACCTTTGCCGAGTGGATGATGGACGGTGTATGGCCTGAAGATATCACACCTAAACAAGCGGCTGAGATGATTGATGGCGCGGTGCAAGAAGTGGGAATCGACCATGTCGGTATCGCCTCTGACGACATGCAAACCGTCGCTGGTGTCGTTGGTTTTGCACAAAAACACGCTAACCTTTATGCTGATAATGGTTATATGCTGGATGCCTTTGACCGTGGGGCGACAGGTTGTGGTGAAATGTCGAAAATCATGGCGCCCGTCGTTGATGAGTTGAGAAAAATGGGATACTCAGATGAAGATATGGCGAAAGTATTCTCAGACAACCTGATGCGTGTGTATGAACAAACGTGGAAATAACTAGGCAACATAAATTGGTCACGGATGACCCAAACATAACCTAAAATCCTTCCACTTATTCACTTCGCTCTTACCTTCACATACCCTTGATGAAGCAAGAAGCAAATAGCGCCAAGAAACGCACCGCTGAGTAAATGAATTATACTGGCACCGATACTCTCCCAAAACAAATCTAGGCTCGGGATATGGTTGAATGTGTCGGCTTGAGATTCCCTAAGATGCTCAAGCCAAGGTACTGCATGGGCGATAATTCCCCCTCCAACTAAAAACATGGCGACAGTACCCACTATAGCCAGGGCTTTCATCAACCAAGGCGCAAACTTCAATAAGCCGCTACCTAACCATTGCTTAATCGAACTTTGTCTTGGATTGTTGTTTATTAACCACAGACCCGCATCATCCAGTTTCACGATCAACGCTACCAAACCATAAACACCGAAGGTAACGACCAGCGCAACAAGACTCAAACTCACCGCCTGCATTGCCAATGACTGTGCCATCATGGTACCTAGAGCAATAACGACAATCTCGGCGGAAAGAATAAAGTCGGTTCTTATCGCACCCTTTATCTTTGTTTGTTCATACTCGCCACGCTGCTGCTCTGTCATTTGAGTACTGCCCACCTCACTTTGAGGTGACTCTTTTTGATTTCGGTGGGACCACCAATGATGAATTTTTTCAAAGCCTTCGAAACAGAGAAATGCGCCACCCAAAGTGAGCAATGGCGTAATAAGCCAAGGAGCGACCAAGCTAATGAGCAGTGCTGCTGGCACTAATATCACTTTGTTGATCAGCGAACCTTTGGCTACTGCCCACACAACTGGCAGCTCCCGATCTGTCGATACTCCGCTGACTTGCTCAGCATTGACGGCAAGATCATCGCCCAAGACACCCGCCGTCTTCTTCACTGCTACCTTAGACATCACAGCGACATCGTCCATCAGTGTGGCGATATCATCAATGAGTGTGAGTAAACTTGCACCAGCCATGGTTTGTTTCCTAATTGAGGGACTCAATTAAGCTTATCTGGAGAAAGAGAGGAGTCAATTTTTGTCGCTATACGACCGCATAATCGAACACAATGATATCTTCTAAGATGGGCCTAAACACGGCTTTCAATGCGTCGTGTTCGGGGTGAGGCAAATAATTTTGTCTGCCCTGCTCATCGACAAACGTCATAAAAACGGAGTGAGTATAATCCTTGTTTTTTCCTTCAGGACTATTGTTTTTTCCCCATTCCACAGACTCAACGCCTTCAACTTTACTTGGGATAGCAACAAATAGATCCATCAACTCTTGGATTTGCTCCAATAACGTTTCATTTTTAAATTTGATCAATAAAATGTGTCTTATCATGACAATCCTTTCACTTCTTTATCAGGCTATTTTCCGATTCAAACCAAGTCGATGGCGCCTTTTGACATCGATATTTTAAACAACATATTTAAGTCTTTATTAAACTAAATCAACCTATATATACTGAATCTAAAACCGAGCCAAGAGTCGTTATAAAGAAAACATGGCTTAATCACGTCTGTCGTTTTGCTTCGGAGACATATAGAAGCTAGATAGGAAAGTAATAGTAAATTTACACCACCTCATTGATACTAATATTTGGTGTACTCGTATCCACCAGCAGTTTCCACTCTTTATCAAATGCTTCAACAAAAACAGCATATTGTTGCGGGAAGCCTTTCAATGGCGCTGACCTTAGATTATCAATATATGTCGCTGGGACCGAGTACTGACGTTCCATATATCTTTCTACTTCAATCAAATGTACATTTTTCATTATTACTCTTCCTGTGCCTATAGGACACTTGTGCTTTGTGACTAAAAACTGAAGCTGAGTCATTGCCGAGGGTAGCGAAAGTATATGAAAGTTTTATGTACCGCTTTCCTAGTCACAAATCCAACCATGTTCCGCAGATAACAGTCGAGAAACCTATGCAGAGATAGAATGTAAAACTCGCAATATTCTTTCTCATTAGGTGCGCACTATGTCTAGCCCCTCAGCCATGAATGAGCTCCAACTGAGTTCGACCACTCACCTAACTCATGTTATCGAGTACTGCAATGAGCTTGGTATTCAATGGGAAGAGATAGCGGAACAGTGCTTTCTACCTGTCGATATCGAAAACAATCGAGAATGGGTACGTTCTGACAACCTACTACAGTTTGTTGCGATTTTAGAGCGAAGAGTTAACCGAAATATTGGCTTAGACATTGGTCGACGAGCAACCTCAAGTTTCCAGACTTTTTTTAGGCAAAACCTTGTTGGGATTACAAGCATTGAGGAGGCTCTAAAGACATTACTGAAGATCATGCCAAAGATGAACAATCACCTGTCTATTTGGCTCGAGCAGATTGAAGGGGAATATTGGTTGTGCCACCGAAAAAGCCGAAATCCATCCAGCCCAGGGTATGCGCAAATCGAATGGTATAATATTTTCCTTTTCTGTACTTTTTTGCGCGCATTTTATGGACACACATGGTCGCCTCGAAAAATCAAGGTGATGAGCATCTATCATGCTGATGCTGCATACAAATATTTCCCAAGATCAAATATTGATTTTGAATGCGACTTCAGTGCCATTAAAGTTGATGATTTGACAACGACTGAAGGCATTCATAGAGTCACAACATCTGGGGATATTAAGCAAGGTATCACTAAATTGGTGACGAGTTATGCCACACTGCCTTGGTTTACTATTGAGTGGTTCGCAAAGATCATGTGTACCACACCACGCACTCTTCAGCGTTACTTGCGTTCACAGAACCTCTCATTCAAACAATTAAAAGAGCAAACAAGAAAAGAGTGCGCCATTGATCTCATCACAAACACGAGCATGCCTATCCACGATATCGCCTGGAGAAGCGGTTACAATGACCTTAGTAACTTCAACCGAGCGTTTAAAGCTTGGACAGGAGAGTCTCCGTCTAGTTTTAGGGCTACATCAAAGGATTCAAAGGCAATCCTTGATAGCTTGCGTTGCTAATACTCTCTCACCATCTGCGGGTAGCCACTTTGGGCCACGTCATAAGTTTTAAAACTGAATTTCTCATACAGTGCAATTGCTTCGGTATTTTGAGGGTGGACGCCAAGCCTTATCCCACTGCAAGTTCCTTTGAGCACATCAACAACTTGACTAAGTAAACAAGAGGCAACCCCTCTTCCTTGAAACTGGGGATACACCGCTAAGGCTAGCTCAGGGTAATCGGAATAAAGCTCTGTTTGACTTGATTTGAATCTAACTTGGACAAGTCCCATGGGCTCGTTAAAGCAGTTCAACGCCAAAAGGCCTAAGTCCCCTTTTCTACCCCAACCATCAAAGTACTCTTTAATATGAGGTAACTCTAGAGTCTCAGGCGGATGGTTTGGTTCATTATCTGGGGTCCATAAAGCAACGAGCAACAGTTCTTTTTGCGTCGCTAAATCTGACTTTTGTACTTGCTTAAATCTCATCTTGTTCTTTAACGCATTGAAAATTTGCAATCCAATCTTGTCCTTTTTACAGAATACATTCAATACCTTACTCACTGTTAAGGCCTGTTATTGCACACTTTCTAAGTTAACTATTTTTAATCTTCACTCCATTTTGAGTTTAAGGACAGAGCGTAATATCAGCACCATAGAGAGAACGTAAACCCATTACGCTTCTCACCACTTAATTGGAGGCAATTATGGAAAACATCAGTGTTGTTGTGATCAACCTAAACGAAGAACAACAAATCGGTCATCTGCTTGAGGACTTAGCCCAACAAACTTACCAAGGTTTTGAAGTCATTTTAGTCAACTTAGATAGTGACGATATCACCTGCGAAATCGCCAAAGACTACCAAGATAGGTTGCCTGAACTAACGCTGCACAAAATGGAAGGTCGTAGCGTGAGTATTGGCCGAAACACAGGTGCAAGTCTCGCTAAATATGAGCGCATTCTATTCCTAGACGCAGACATCCGCCTGTCTAACGACTTCCTAAGCCGCGCCCTAAACAAGCTACAAAACCAGCAGTTAGAGGTTGCTGGCATATACATGAGCGCTAAGAAGTCACCGTTAGCACATAAATTCGGCTTTGGTATGTGCAACCTTGGCTTCTTTGCAACTCAGTACTTCTTTCCCACCGCTGTTGGTGCATGCTTATTCTCGACAAAAACCGTACACGAACGAGTTGGTGGATTTGATGAGGCGATTGTGTTGTGTGAGGACTGTGACTACGTAAACCGAGCGGCTAAGACATGGCGATTTCGTTTTCTGCCTCTGACCTTCGAGTTTAATTCACGCAAGCTCGAGCAAAACGGGCATGTGAAAACTGGGCTCACCTACCTCAAAGCAAATATGCGTCGTTTCTTGTTTGGAGAAATTAGAGGTAACCAGATGGACTATCCATGCAATCACGTGAAAACTCCATTTCAATAATTGTTAGTTCTTCTATTTCGGAAGCTCGCGACTCATTCTTATCGGTATATTGCATAAGCCAAAAATGCAGATAAGGCGTGATTTATTGGCAAAGTCGATTTTTCTTCTGATTAGAGCAACTTCTTCGTCACACGTTCAACGCAATTCCAAACTGCGCTCGCCAACAACAATGAGTATTAGTCTTCGATAGGACAACGCGACATATCGAAGACTAATACTAAAAAGACTATTTCTTAAGTCTAGTTTCACCATTCGCCTCAAACTCCTGTTTTGTTAGCACATTACTCAATGAGTATTTATAGCAGGCTTATTCAAAACAACTCTCTAAGCCCTCGTTTAATTTGCACTGTTGTCAGTTTGAACAATACTCAATCAAACACCGAATGACACAAGGATATTATTATGAGACAGATAATTGTCGCTTCATTATTCGCGTTCGTATATGGCAGCTTTTCTTTTAGTGCTCTAGCGGCTGACAGTTACCAAGTGGACACAGATGTTTCTAGCGTTAGTTTCTCTACTATTAAAAAGCAATATATCGTGGAACCAGCGGTCATAACGGGCCTATCCGGCTCACTTGATGAGAACGGCAAACTGAGTGTCTCGATACCAATAAAGAACATAGATACTGGTGTTTCAATTCGAAACGATAGGTTAGGAGAACTGTTTTTCAACATCGCTACTTATCCTGATGTTGGTGTTAGTGCAGAGGTGCCGATGGAGCTGATGGAAGGTGATACGGTAATCATACAAGCGACCATACCCGCATCGGTCACAATGTATGGGAAAACTCAAACACTAGAATTTTCATTAAACCTTGTGCGAGTTGGTGATGTCATCTCTGTCTTCAGCATAAAACCTGTCATCGTTGATAGCACTCTTTTCGGGATTCCTGCTGAGAGCCTAACCGCGCTCTCTAGTACGGTAGGTGCGATACCTATTTCTTCTTCCGTTGCTGCGAACGTGTCTTTGATACTTAAGAAATGACAAAAAAATCAAGGCGGTGACGAAACGCCACTGCCTTGATCGTTCACCTTAACTATCACTCAATAGGACAAGAGCTTCGCTTCACGCTGATTTTGCTTTTCTACGGCAAACTTAGGCGCCTCCGCTAGCACGTCACGACTACCAGTTTCATCCTCCAAGTTTAGCTTGAGGGCTTCTATAACCCAATCCTCTCCCACCTTAGATAAGGTAAAGTCATAAGAGCCGGACACTGACCAAAAGCCAGACTCACCAAGCCAATGCCTAGCAGTAAAGTTAACGTTTGCGGTAGCTGTTGATCCCTGTACGGTCACCATAGGCGCTTCCAACTCATGAAATGTTGTATCAAAGCCCGGCAGAAAGCCTGCCCACTGTTGCATCAGTTCCACATTTGACACTGTTGCAGGCTCGCCACCCCAAAGTGATGTGTAATCAACAGTAACTTCCGAAGCAAATAAGCGGCCTAAATACTCAAACGCCCCTTGGTCGGCTAACGCTGAGAATCCCTGAACATTGCTCCGTACTTTTGCTTCATCTTGAGTCATAACTGCCGCCAGAATTGAGAGTGAAGTGGCGAGTAGCGCCACACTGACTATAAGTTTAATTATGCTTTTTGACATCTTCGCACCTTAGCTTAAAGATTCACCTCTAAGTGCTTCACTACAACATCGACAGCATCCGCAACGGGTTTAGGTTGGTCGTAAAAGTCAAATTGAGACACCCCCTCTAGCCACACTGCCCCCACGTTGTCACCAGCACCTTCAAGATACGCATGAGCGCCGACTGGCAAAGCCATATCTTCAGACGCAACCATGATAACCGGCTTGTTTTGCACTTTCGCACTTTGCAGCGCATCGTAGTTAAGCCAACCATCCCAAGAAGCGACGTTGAATTTATTATCGTATTCAGGGATCAAACCACGATCCGCTTCGGTATAGTAAGGTGCCTGATACATCAAAGCGTCACTGTTTGTGGTACTCGCCGCTTCTATAATCACCGCCTCCGCACTCTCCTTAGCTCGATTCGCCGCGGCGATTAGATTAGCAGCACTCTCCTCGCCACCATAAATCGCCGTGGCCATCGCTTTGTCATGCAACCAGGGAGCTACGACGGCGGCTGCTTTAATCTTGTCGTTACCCGCCACTGCATCCAGCATGTAACCGGCAGACGCACACACGCCAAGTCCAGCGATTCTCGAACCATCGACCACCTCCAAATTCCATACCGCCTCAATAACTGCACGAATATCCTCTGTTTTTCGAGCCGGGTCCTCCAAATATTGGACCACATCTTTTGATGCTCCCCACCCTCTGAAGTCAAACGTCACAGCCGCATAGCCATTCTCTGCAAGTGCTTTCGCATAGGTGGCTGGCATCTGCTCTTTCACTGTCGTCCAAGCACCTGTCACAATGACAACAGGTGGATTATCTGCACCATCCGGTAGATAAAGGTCAGCGGCTAGTGTGCCAACGCGAGTGTCCAGTTGTATTGCTTGCTTGATGCTTTTATGTACTTGAGTGGTCATGATGTCCTCACTTGCCATGGCTGTTGATGCTGAAAGTAGAGCTGCTGTAGAGAGAAGAACTGGTTTAAGCATAGTCATATTTCCTTTTGTCGCTGAGTATCGCGCTGCCGTGAAAATGCACGTTCTATTCACTGGCTCGGCTGTCTTTCGATGAGGTAATACTATGAGGAGTCGGTATGTTTAGATTGAAGATTACTGCTTGGCTTTTTGTACTTTATTGCGCTTTGCAATAAATTGATTTTTAATGCTTACTCTATATAGAAGTGACACATTGCAGGTGTATGGTTTGAAATCACAACTAAAATTCTATAGTCATCAATCTAAAACACTGTCCGATTGTGGTGATGTCTTAGACATCGACTTTTCTAATCAAGCGCTAGGCTGGGAAGGGGTCATTTTAGAAAAAGGGCGTTCACCTCACTTCTATCCTGACAATGTTTACACCCCTTACTTCTACTTTGCGCTCGCTTTGGACAAAGAGCTGAATTGGAACATTGGTTCCGGAGAAAACTTAACAGCGATTAAGGCCGTCGCCGATGACATCTGGATTAATCCACCAGAGACCCCATTCACACACGATATCTCTGAGCCTTGCCATTTTGTGATACTTGCTATTGAGTCACGGTTATTTCTCGACAGCTGCCCACTCAACATTGAAAAAATGAATCTGCAATTTCTCAATAACTACAACGTCTCAGATCCCGTGATCAAAGGAATCATGGATTTGTTTATTTTGGAGGTGAAAGCGAAAGGTAGAAATGGATTAAACTACGTTAATCAGCTGATTTCACTGCTGGCCAACCACTACGTCCAAAATTACTCGAATTACCTAGATCTCCAGAAAACTCTGCAAGCAGAGTCAAAGTTCGACCAAAACCAAATGGATAAAGTCGACCACTATATCGATAAGCACATCGCCCACCCTATCTCAGTCGATGACCTTGCTGATTTATTGTCCTGCAGTAAGTTCTATTTTCTGCGAGAGTTCAAGAAGCTGATGGGGATTACTCCCTATCAGTACATCATTGGAAAACGGCTTGAGCTTGCAAAACAAAAGCTGGTCAACATCAATGCAAATATCGCCGAAATTAGCCAACAGTGTGGCTTCAATGACCAGTCCCACTTTACCCGTGCTTTTAAAAATCAATATGGCATTACACCTAGACAATACATAAAGCAATCCAACGATTAGAGTATGAATATAACGCGTACACATCTGCTATCGCTAGCCCTTCCTCTCATCACTTTGATGGGTTGTACTTCGGCTCCAGTGATCAGCTCCAACCAAAAACCAGATTCTGATGTGGTCGTGGTTGTCCATGGTTTAGGGCGTAGTGCCAGTTCGATGCATGAGATGTCGGACGCTTTTGAAAATGCGGGCTATCAAACCTGTGTTCTTGAATACTCTACCTTTTGGACAAGCATCGATACACTGTTTACAGAAACAGAACGCCAAATGAGTGTATGTCTAGAGACAGACAAAACCGTTCATTTCGTGGGTCATTCTCTAGGGGGATTGGTGATTCGTTACCACTTAGATAATGATAGATCGCTACAAAAGTCCAACAGACTCGGTCGTGTTGTCTTAATCGGCACACCTAATCATGGCAGCGACGTCGCTGATCATTACGCTCAAAGCTTTTGGAGTAGTTGGTTTGGTGAAGTACCGAGTGCTTTAGTCAGTGATGACCATGGCATTGCGACTCAGATAGGGTTACCTGACTATCCATTTGGCGTGATCGCAGGAACAGAAAAATACACTTTTACTGAGCACCTTTTGAAAAAGAGAACGATGGTTTGGTGAGTGTCGATTCGACTAGGCTTGAAGGAATGGATGATTATTGGGAAGTGAACCTACCTCACCACCAGCTTCGCTATCACCCTGTCGTTATAGAAAAAGTCATTAACTACCTCAAGGGTGGGCAGTTTACAGGTAAAAATTAATCCACCCGTTGCGCTCTCTCGTGATACCTGACACACAACTGTTTTCGATATCCCTGTCTAAATAATCCTGCCCAATATGCCACATTTCATATCATTTTGACCGGAAATGACCTATCGGTTATGCACCGAAACTCATACGATATCACTGTCGTGAAATAAGGCGTTTTGGCCCCCAGACACTAAGGATATTAAATTGCTTACTCACTATGACCTCCCGCAAGAAGTAAAGCGAGAAATCCTCAATCTTCAGCAAAAGAACAAGGAGCTAAAACGTCATATTAGTCAAAACAGAATGCTCATTGAAATCAGTGAACTCAAAGCTGATAGGTTTAAAAACCTCGACAAAATTACCCAACTCAATGACATCATTTTTAACCTGAAAGCGAAACATGCGAATGACCTAGCAGGCATCCAAGAAAGACACATCAAAGCCCTTGCTGCGATCTCGGATGAACGCGATCTCTACTTTGAAAAGTGGCAGGAAAAAGCTAGTGAACTTGAGAAGCTAAAGGGTCGACTCAATACGCTCATTGAATCCAACTAAACTAAGGTTAAGAACCCTATGCAAGAACGATTTTCACACAAAGATATTACCCTTCAGAAACATGGTCTTGGCTCGCTTTAGCATTTGGTCTAACCATCTCATTGATGGGAAGTGCATGGGGTGGGCTTGTTGTTGTGCTCTCATTAATTTGGAAAATTGGATTAGTGGTCGCCCAAAAACTCTTAGACTAAATACAAGTCATCCTACACCCTCGTTTACCACTATGCTTATATGAGGTTATTACGTTTGTCTCTGACTAAGCTGGTTCCACATGCCCTTCGCCTTGTTCATTGCCATTTTGTTCTTCAGTTATTCCTGTCATGTTATTGCCCATCAAGAGCGTTCGTTAAAAGTCACGGCAAGTGCCTATACATCCACTGTCGGAGAGACAGACTCTACACCCAATATTGGCGCATGGGGTGACAGGTTAAAACCTGGAATGAAATCCATCGCTGTCTCCCGTGACCTCATCGCTTTGGGTCTAACGCACAATCAGGAAGTGAGAATTGAAGGGTTTGAAGGCACCTATCGGGTTCTCGACAAGATGAACAAAAGGTGGACGAGGAAGATAGACATCTACATGGGAAATGACAGGGAAAGCGCCATTCAATGGGGCAAGCGCACTGTGACCATCTATTGGAATGAATAATAAAGCGAATAGCGGACAACGCACTACGTAAAAGTAACAGACGTGTTACACAAAACCTCAACCCTCTCCTATCATTAAATAGATAAACGAAAGTAGTAGTTTCAAACTACCGAGCGTTGCATATTCTTAAATCATCAACGCACTAGCGACCGAGGGAACGCCATGCCGACATCCGCCTTTACGGACAAATTTTATCAGACACTCCTCGAATCTACGCTTGCTATACCTTGGAAGATCAATTGGGAAACAAAACAATTTGATTATATTGGCCCCCAGATAGAAGAGGTGTTGGGCTGGGCACCCGAAAGTTGGGTATCAGTACAAGATTGGATTGATCGCATGCACCCAGAAGATCGCCAGAAAACGGTGAACTATTGTTTAAAACTCTCAAATGATGGTGTAGATCATGAAGCAGACTATCGAGCGCTGACAAAATCTGGTGATTATGTCTGGATTCGAGATGTTGTCCATGTCATTCGTGAAGCAGATAAAACCATATCCATTATCGGATTTATGTTCGATATTTCTGCCCGAAAGAAATTGGAACTGGAGTTGATTGAGCTTAACCAGCTCAATGAGAGCCTACTGCGTGAGGATAGCCTGACTGAAATTGCCAACCGAACGGCATTTGATGAAAGGATGGCCATGGAGTTTTCCCGAGCAAAGCGCAACTACTCACCTCTGTCCGTACTCTTCTTTGATATCGACTACTTTAAAAAATATAACGATCGCCACGGGCATCAACAGGGCGATGCTTGTTTAAAGCAAGTTGCAAAAACCTTATCCAGCGCTTTCACACGCCCAGCCGACTTAGTTTGCCGCCTTGGTGGTGAGGAGTTCATCGCGCTATTACCTGATACAGATAACGCAACGGCAATGCTGTTAGCAGAAACCGCTCGCTTAGCCGTTGAAGAGCAAGGTATTGAGCATACTGAGTCAGATATTTCGCAGGTGGTGACCTGTAGCGTAGGCGTTACGACAATGAGTTCAAGTCACTGCTTTCGTTCTATCTCATCGCTGATAGAAGAAGCGGATAAAAACATGTATCTGGCCAAAAAAGCAGGACGAAACCAAGTTTATCCAGAGCCCAGCATGTTTAGATTTGAAAACAGTAAATTCAGCATCAAACAAGGTATCACTCGCCAGCAACGTTAAATCCATACTCAGTACTATTCACTCCTCTTAATCCAGAGCCAAACTAGCGCTTCGATGAAACCTGTTTCATCCACTGTAATTGCGTTTCGTCCCGAATCACATATCCCTACTCTTTACGTAAATTGACTGACGACAACATAGTCAAAAGTCAGTCTTTACTGATACCTTTGGTCTGTAAACTCATCACCTTCCTGCCATATTGCTTCCTAGGAATAGAACAATGACCAAGCCAGTAAAGAGACTTTCAAAAGATATTGTTCATGCTCTGGGGGGGCAACCAAATATTCGCCAGTTCACACACTGTATGACGCGGCTTAGAGTGGTACTCAATGATGCAAGTAAAGCAAATTACAACAGACTCAAGGGTCTTGATGGTGTCATTGGCGTCGTCAGCAATGGAGAGCAATGCCAAGTCATTGTAGGGAATAACGTGAGTGCGGTTTACCGCGAAATAGAGCAGTATTTGGCGAGGGAAAGTGACACAAATAAAGAGATAACCTCCTCCTCGAAACCAGCTAATTACTCGTTTAAGTCTATTCCATCAAAGATGCTTGATGCGCTAGTCGCCACCATGTCTCCGCTCATCCCAGCCATTATCGGCGCGTCAATGATCAAACTGCTCGCAATGATTCTGCAGGTTATCGGAATATTGGAGAGCACCTCGCCGATTTTCACATTACTCAATATCATCGCAGACTCTGCTTTCTTCTTTCTACCGCTTCTTGTCGCAGCTTCAGCAGCCGTTAGATTCAATACCAACGTCTTTATGTCCATTGCAATTGCAGGGGTCTTAGTTCACCCATCCTTTATTGAGTTGATTAGGAGCGGTGTGTATGGGGAAAAGCTACTCATTGATCTAGCCTCATTTAATTATGCCTACAGCATTCTTCCGGCGCTTGTAATGACTTGGGTACTTTCCTTAATCGAGCGCACTGCTGAGCGCGCCACTCCCGATATCGTCAAAAGCTTCTTGAAGCCGATGATAATCATGCTGATTGCTGCCCCATTAGCAATTTTCCTAATCGGCCCATTAACCTTATGGATTGGGAACAATATATTGAGCCTAGTTTTCATCGTACATGAGCAACTGGGGTGGCTTGCCGTCGCGCTTCTCGGTGCACTTTGGCCACTGATCATTCTTACTGGTATGCACCGAGTACTGACACCGGTCATTATTCAAAGCATTGCGCAAACAGGCAGCGAAAGCCTAATACTCACCGCGCAAATTGGCGCAAATGTCGGTATGGGAGGCGCCTGTCTCGCTGTTGCTTGGATGACAAAAAACAGAGCAATGAAGCAGACATCATTAACTGCGAGTGCATCCGCGATTTTATCTGGCGTTTCTGAACTCGCACTCTATGGGGTATTAACTCGTTTAAAACGTCCACTTATTGCCACCATGATAACTGGGTTCATCGTAGGGGCTTGTGCTGGATTTATTGGTATTGAAAGCCAGTCTTTAGCAGCACCAAGCCTGCTCACCAGTGTTCAATTTCTCGATGTTAACAACCCCACAAGTCTTGGGTGGGTGCTCGGTCTCGTTACACTATCAATATTTATCTCATTCTCTCTTACTAAGATCCTTGGGTTTGCAGATATCGACGAGAAAAAGAGCAGCAACACACAACAGATAGAACCAGACTTATCCAAATCCAACTAATGACATAAATGATTTTAGGACCTCGAGGTATGTATGACTGATAGTCAATTCCCAGCCAATTTTTTATGGGGCGGTGCGATTGCGGCGAACCAAGCTGAAGGCGCACATTTAGCAGAAGGTAAAGGTCTGACAACCGTAGACATGATTCCTCATGGTGCCAACCGTATGCCAATTAAGCTTGGCTTAGTTGACAAGGTTGCACTGGATGACAATGAGTTTTATCCGAGCCACGATGCCATCGATTTTTACCATAACTATAAAGATGATATCGCTCTTTTGGCCGAGATGGGGTTTAAAGTGTTTAGACTGTCCATCGCCTGGAGCCGTTTATATCCAAACGGAGATGAAGAAGAGCCGAATCAGCAAGGGATAGATTTCTATACGAAGGTTTTTGAAGAGTGCCAAAAGCACGGTATAGAACCACTAGTGACGCTATGCCATTTTGATGTACCAATGCACTTGGTCGAAAAATATGGTTCTTGGCGGAATCGAAAATTGATTACCTTTTTCGAACGCTACGCCCGAACTTGCTTTAACGCGTTTGACGGGTTGGTTAAGTATTGGCTTACCTTTAATGAAATCAACATACTTTTACATAGTCCGTTTTCTGGTGCGGGTTTGCTGTTCCAACCTGGAGAAAACAGAGACCAAGTCAAATATCAAGCAGCCCATCATGAGCTAGTTGCAAGTGCTCTGGTCACGCGCATTGCCCATGAGATTAACCCTCAAAACAAAGTAGGATGCATGTTGGCCGGTGGGAATTTCTATCCATATTCATGCAAACCCGAAGATGTGTTCACCGCTATGGAGAAAGATCGTGAAAATCTGTTTTTCATCGATGTTCAGTCTCGCGGTTATTACCCCTCTTATGCTAAGAAAGTATTTAAAGACAAGGGCGTTGAACTTGATATTCATGATGGAGACCTCGATATCCTGAAGAACACCGTTGATTTTGTCTCATTCAGTTACTACGCATCGCGCTGCGCCTCTGCGGAGATGAACAGTGGAAATACCAGTGAAGCCAATGTCGTCAAGTCAATAAAAAACCCTCACTTACCCGCCAGTGATTGGGGCTGGGTCATTGACCCACTGGGCCTAAGAATAACGATGAATACGCTGTATGACCGTTACCAAAAGCCGCTGTTTCTAGTTGAAAACGGTTTAGGGGCAATGGATGAGTTTGACTCAGAAGGCCAAATTAACGATGACTACCGCATCAACTATTTACGCGAACACATCAAAGCCATGAAGCAAGCGATTGACGATGGGGTGCCGTTGCTAGGATTCACTCCCTGGGGTTGTATTGACCTTGTCTCTGCATCGACCGGAGAGATGAGTAAACGCTATGGCTTTATCCACGTCGATCGTAACGATAAAGGACATGGGACTTTAGCCCGCACACGAAAAAAATCTTTCTATTGGTACCAAAAAGTTATCGCAAGTAACGGTACTGATTTAGATTAATACTCAAATGAGGAGCCAGTTGCAACTGGCCCTCACTTTTCAAATGGGTCCCCCATGTTGACCTACCAATCAAGTACGCAACCTAGCGCTTAATGTCTTCGTTAAAAGATCTGACCTTAATAAACTGTTAAAAATGACGACACTCGAGAATCGGCAAGCGCAAAATTAAGACAAATGAGTAATTTGTAGATAACCATCCTGGTGTCTCAAGTTGAGATATTTAAAACCACCTCCCACTCTCCTAATCTCTTTTGTATAGCGAGCGAAAAAGACTCGCGCCGGAATTCGTCATAAAGCTAGGCTCTATCAATGAGGGAGAGTCATTATGTCCGCTTGTATTAACGAGAAAATTTATCAAACACTGTTGAAGTCGACTCAGGCGATCCCGTGGTCTTTGGATTGGAAGAGTAAACGATTTACCCATATTGCTGATTCAATAGAATCTAGATACGGATGGCCACAAGAGAGCTGGCACAGCGTTCGCGACTGGATTAGCTTAATCCACCCAGAAGATCGCCAGCAAACAGTAGAGTTGTGGTTAAAGCAGTGTGAAGCAGGCTTGGATCATCAACTGGAATATCGCTGCCGATGCGCCTCCGGTGAATACTTATGGATTCGAGATACGATTCATGTGACACAAGAAAACCATCAAACTACGGCAGTCACTGGGCTGATGACAGACATTACCGAGACCAAACTCATCGAAATAGAATTGGCTGACTTAAGAAAGCAAAATAGAGCCCTGCAACGTACCGATGCTTTAACTGGCGTCCACAACCAGACTACCTTTGATGAACATCTCTCAGTGGAATACTCACGGGCTAAGAGAAACAAGAGCTCCCTTTCGCTATTGATGTTTAACTTGGATGACTTTAACCAATACTACAACTTTCATGGTCCACTGATGGGAGATAAGGTGATGTTGCAAGTGGCCTCTTTGATTGAGCAGAACTTTTCCCGCCCAGCAGACAAGGTAGCACGCATCAGCAACAACACGTTTGCGGTTATTCTGCCCGAGACAGAAGAGATGACTGCACAATTGCTGGCAGAGTCCGTCAGGCAAACGTTGTTTGAAGCCAAGCTTACCCATAAACGCTCATCCGTGACTGATCGCGTTTCACTAAGTATTGGTTGTGCAGCATTTAGCCCACAAACTTACTTTAGAACGCTTTCTGGTTTCCTAGAAAAAACCACCGAGAACATGCGCAAAGCGAGGCACTTAGGGGGGAATCGAGTCTTCCCTCGCCCTACGTTATTTCAATTCGTTACCGATGATGCCACCGAAGCTAATGTCACCAAACATGACCAAAATCGACGTTTATAACTGCGCGACGGTATGAGCATATTCGACAATAACTTGGTTGCCCTCAATATAGGCGCGTTGAATTTCGCCATCGATCGTCATCGCGGTTTTAAGGTACACGACTTTTGTCGCGTCACCGTCCGTCGAGCGCAGTGAAGGTAAGACAAGTTTTGGATCAACATGCATTTGTGCGCAAAATTGGCTAACAAACGTCATAGTCAAAGGCAATGCGCCACGGATCATTGCTGAAAAGTCACGTTGACTCAAATTGAGTTGTTTCGCCATCTCCATCTGTGTCACGCGCATTTTTGCTTTCTGTGACATCCAAATTTGATACAGCGCTTTGGTATCTTGTTGCGTAAATTCCATTATTTAATCCCACTACTGTTTTACTCTTGTGGCGACATGATGATATCGCGAGCAATATATAATTTAATGGTGGGATTTTGCGTGCTAGGGCTTTTCTGATGTCAGGTATAGGTGAGTTTTTCTTTAAGGTTTGTGCAAACGTGGTCGTGTGCCCAAAACTCGACTCATTTAGTGACTAAGAACGTGGTAACAGCATTTGCTCAAAGATGTTATCGATCATCATTTCCAGCGGTGCCGTTTCTCCTGCTACTTTTGCGTAGATTCGTAGACCCGCGATTTGAACCTGAATATAACTCGCCAAGCTCATCACCTCTTTTTCCTTCGATACTTCCCCTTGTTCTTGAGCCTCAACAATGACTTTTGCAAACTCTTGTTCCATCGTTTTCAACGCTTGACGTGCTTGCTCAAGTAAATCACTATGCTCATCGGTTAGCTCTGATACTGTTTTAGCCAGCATGCATATACCGCTCGGCGCTTGGGTAATACTTCCTATTACTTGGCTTTTCACAAAAGCACGTAACGCACTCATGGGTGAATCGAAGTTGACTCTATACTCGTGAAGCTTGCTTACACCTCTCTGCACGTAGTTATCTAACGCCTCACTAAACAACCCCTCTTTACTACCAAAAGCGGCATATATGCTACCTGGTCGCATATCAATCACTTCTTGCAAGTTGCGCATTGACGTCGCGTGAAAGCCCTTCTCCCAATAGAGATTCATCGCTTTCTCTACCACGTCTTGACGGTCGAACTGAGCAGGTTTAGCCATAGATTGTTTGCACTTCATTATCTTGAACGATAGTTCAATCGTAGCGGATGTTGGAAATGAGGTAAAGAAAAGGCGCCTACAATAGGATTAGGGGTATGTAAAAAAGCCACCCGTTAAGATGGCTTGAGTTACGTCTGTTTAGGAGAATTTTACTCTTTGTCGCTAAGTTGTTGCTTGCTCTAATCCAAGCATAACAAGGTTAAACTCAGCCCTAGATTCTTGAGCCTCTTGAGATAGAGCCTGTTTCTTCTCTTTTGCTAAACCAAGCATCTCTGACAGGCGCTTTAGCTCCTCTTGCATCTCATCTGGTAATAGATGATTTGCATAGGTTGCGTCGTTGTAGTGTTCAAGTGCAAACGCGCGTATGCGTTTTCTCAAGCGATTGAGATCGACCAACACTTCTCGCTCTTCTTCAGCCGCTTGCTGCGCGCTGTCTCTACAACGTTCAAACTTAGCTAGTGCCATACCTTCCGTGGACCAAGGGTCCATCTCTGGAAGCTCTTCAATATTGATCGTTGGCTCTTCGTACTCAGCTTGATGCCTGATATCCAGGCTCGCTGCGCGCACAAACGACACCATCAACATGACTGAAATCGCTAACAGTGGCAAGCCACCGACAATTGCTGCCGTTTGTAGTGTTGATAACCCACCCATGAACATTAACACCGTTGGCAAAAAGGACAATGTGAATGCCCAGAATAGACGATTCCAGCGCATCGGCTCTTCAGTCACATCGTTTTGCACAACTGACGCCAAAATATACGAGATGGAATCAAACGAGGTTGCAGTGAAGATGATACATAACAACGTGAACACCCCAATGATCATCGGTGCTAACGGTAACGTGTCGAGCATCGCGAAGATTGCGGCAGGTGCACCCGATTGATTTAGGATTGAGATAACATCAAGCTCACCCATCAATTGAAGAGACAAACCATAGTTACCTAAAACAATAAAGAATAAGAAACAGCCCAATGAACCATAGAAGATTGAGCCCACAACCATCTGCTTAATTGTTCGTCCACGTGAAATTCGCGCAACAAATAACCCCATACAAGGTGCAAACACCAGCCACCAAGCCCAGTAGAAAATGGTCCAGTCCTGGGGGAAATGAGTATCTGCAAACTCGCCATAACCACCGAATGGCTCAGCCCATGTCGCCATCACAAAAAAGTTCGACATCATGCGGCCAATAGAGTCTAAGCCCGTTTCAAGAATAAAGACTGTCGGCCCAACCGCCAAGATGAACAAGAGTAACCCCATTGCACCCCAGAAGTTGATATTGCTAAGAAACTTAATGCCTTTTTCCAATCCAGCATAAGCTGAGTAGCCGAAGATAGCAGTGCATAATAAAAGTACAGCCACTTGCGTTGAAGTGTTATTTGGCACATCAAACAAGTGATGTAAACCACCGTTGATGAGGGGAGCCGCTAAACCCAACGTTGTGGCGGCACCGCCCAACATGCCAAAGATAAACAGGACATCGATAAACTTACCGATCGCACCGTTCGCGCGCTCTTCACCCAGTACCGGCATCAACGCGGCTGAGATTTTAAGAACAGGCTGCTTACGCACATAGTAGAAGTAGGCAATAGGTAACGCAGGAATCAAATAGATTGACCATGCGATGGGGCCCCAGTGAAACAGCCCGTACGTGGCAGCCCAACGCACAGCCTCTTCACTGCCTGCCTCTAGCTGAAAGGGTGGCGACTGATAATAGTAGGCCCACTCGATACAACCCCAATACAGAATACTGGCGCCGATACCACCACAAAATAACATCGCTGCCCAAGAAGCATTGTTAAATTCTGGCTGCTCGTCAACATCACCAAGCTTGATCTGTCCTAAGTCACTGAACACGGTATAGATCATAAAGCAGATAGCAGCAATACCTAGCGCAAGATACAGCACACCTAGCTTGTCAGTCATAAAAGATTTAGCGATAGCAATCCAATCAGCTCCCTGTGCTGGGAACATAAGAAGTGGGAATACCACGCTTAGTAATAGGAATAGCGCCCCGAAAAAAGTCGGTTTGTCTATTAAAGAGAAGGATTTTTCCATAACCACATATCAATTGTAATACTGTGATTATGATGACAGTTTTCTTATTCGCTCAGAAACCAAAGATCCTTGTCGTATGGATAGGAATAACTTGTTCAGGTCGTCACGATAACGGCAACGACCTGGATGAGGCGCTACTTGTTGAGCTGCTCTTTCGCCGCTTCAACTTTTGAGAAGTCCAATCCTAGTTCTTCCACCGCTTCTTTAATCAACATCGGGTTTTGCATCACTTGACCCATTAACAGTTGAAGTTGCTCTTGTGGAAGACCTAGTTGACCGATCGTCGCCATCGCTGCAAGTGGATTTTGCGTCAGGGCTTCAAACACATCACTGATCTGCTCATCGCTGATATTGTTCTCTTTCAGCATAGCAATAATTGGGTTCATTTCGTTTCCTTTAATACGTGAAATAGCGAGTTCGAAGTCTAGCATCAAGTTTTCTTGGATTGAATATTCAAACCGATCACTAAATAGAAAAAGCAGCGACATGGTCACTGCTTTACACTCTCTGTAGGGCTGAGCTAGAGCCTCTATACTTTAAGGTCCTTCATTAGCTCATCTAGTACATCTGCCTGTCTGTGCAACTGCTCGATCTCTTGAGTTGAGCGAATCACCATGTCAGAAAATGCCAGCGACTGCTCTCGAACCTTCTCCACATCCATCGCAAGGCTTGATGCAACAATACCCTGTTGCTCAGACGCTGCGGCAATTTCTAAACTACGATCAGCAATGTGTTGGTTCTGATTTGAGATACTATCGATGTCGCTACTCACTGAACGCATAGACTGTTCACATGCCTCGGCATTTTCAACCGTATTACTCATCACCTTCATCAAACCTTGGCTATTTGACTGAAGTGCTTCGATCATTTTCTTTATCTCGACCGTAGCCATCTGGGTACGACCAGCCAATGTACGAACTTCATCGGCAACCACGGCAAAGCCACGTCCCTTTTCACCCGCTCGCGCAGCTTCAATCGCGGCATTGAGTGCCAGAAGGTTCGTTTGCTCAGAGATGGCGTTGATTGTCGTCACTACATCATCAATTTCTGCGGCATTATGATCAAGTTCAGCAACCGCCTCGGCCGCGACATTGATCTCACCACCTAGCTGGTTAATCGACTGACGTGTCTGCTCAACATTCTTCTGTCCTTGCTCGGTTGCTTGAGTGGCAACCGTCGTTTCATGGGAGGTCTCTTTTGCATGACTCGCTACCTGATGAATCGAACCCGCCATCTCTTCGGTTGCACTTGCCAGTGAATCGATACGCTGCTGCTGGTCGGCACTCAAGCTTTGATTCTCTATTCCACGCAGCTTCAGCTCAGAGCTTATCTCTTGAATTAGTGTGATGGCCTCTTGAGTCGCGATGACCAACTTTTGCTCACGCTCAGATACACGGTCAACGGTACGCGCAATTAAGTTGAAATCATTACGCGCTGGCGCATGGCCGATGCGAAAAGAGAGGTCACCATCGGCAAGTTTTGAGACAGCCTCATAGATATTGTAGAGCGCGCCACCGATAAACGTCATGATGTAATAAAGGCAGATTGCAATGAACAAGCATGAGATCACCATGATACTGATATGAGTCCAATTGAGTGCGGTAACAAAACTCGGCGCACTGGACGGTACGAGTTGTGATTGACTGTTTTGCTCGACACCACTACCCACTAATACTCTCGCTACTTGATGATCAGACAGACCCGACTCTGAAACTAGGCGATTCATGACCTCTAGGTGTTGAGTCACTAGCGTTTCTTGCTGGTCTTGCGCTGCATCGATCAAAGTAGCACTGACTATTACCATAGCAAGCACTGGTGCGAAAAAGAGAAACATAAAGTTCTCTTTCAGCGTTACATTGATCAAATATCGGTCTATCCAACGAAAAGCTATTTCTCTCATGGTTTGTATCTCTGTGGTTCGGCGTATTGTTATTGATTAGCAGAATGTAAGACGAAAATAAGCGCGGTATTATCTATATAAACCGAATGAGATACAGGGCGAATTACTTGATACAGATCACACTAAGTGCAAGTTTACCAAGCCGATCGCAAAGTTGATTCTTTCTGCTAATCATCGATTAATCATCAATTAACATAGGTTTCAAAGTTAAGGTGAGTATGTATGGTTAGTATCAAAAAAGTAATCGCGATCATGACGGGTCTTTTGCCACTTTTGGGGTGTATTACCGTCAGTGATAACCCAAAAGCCGAAGTAAAATCTGATCCTATTGAAATGTCTGAATCTCGCATCGAGCTCGGGTTAGGCTATCTACAGCAAGGTAATATGCCTAAAGCCAGAGAAAACCTCGAAAAGGCCCTGAAACACTCCCCCGACTACTATCGAGCTCAAATCTCTATGGCTCACTATTTTGATACCGTTGGGGAGACCGATAGAGCCGATAAGCTCTATCGCACATCTTTACGCCACCATCCTAAAAACGGCAACGTACTGAACAACTATGGTACGTTTTTATGTAAACAAGGAGAGTTTGACCAGGCTAATGACTACTTCAATCGCGCTATCAAACAACCCTACTATTATTTAGTTTCCGCAAGTTATGAAAATGCGGCGTTGTGCGCTCTAAAAGCTGGCAAGAAGAACAAGGCCTCGTACTATTTTCAACGAACATTAGATCATGATCCATATCGCGCCCGCTCTATTCTGCAGCTCAGTAAACTGGAGATTCAAAATGATGATCTTAGCAAAGCAAGACTGAGGCTGATTGGCTTTCATCAACACTTTGGTGTTCAGATTGCTTCTCTAAAATTGCTCATTGAACTAGAGGAAAAAGCAGGAAACACATCATTAAAAAACAAGTATGAGAATTTGCTCAATCAACTGATTGTTAATTCATAGCATGGCTATTCAATCGCAGTTAACTTGGCCAAGAAACAATCAATCCCCAGCAAATGCCAGGGATTGATTAAAGATTATCGACAACCGTGACGACGATTAGTCGGTGAAAGTATAGTGATATACTGAGTAACCTTCTTTGTCACCGCGGTTAGCGGTTTCTGAAGTCCATTCTAAATTATCAATAGTGTCAGCGAAGCTCTTTCCATCAGGGCTTGATACAAACTTAACCATCAAGCCCTGTGGGCCCTTAAGGTCAAAGTTATTCGCGTTATCAAACTCTACTAATGGGATGTCATCTTCATGCTGCTCAGCAAGCTCTTTAAGATACTGATCAACAAGTTCACGGTTGGAAAATGCAGCGTCTTCCAGTACCAACTCAGCATTATCAACACCTGGTATCCAGTTGTTTGATGCGCGATAGTTGTTCGTTACGACATAAACAACTTGCTCATCATCCATTAACTCTCCGCCATGTGTTAGATTTGAAATGCGGCGGTAATCGCGTTGGATCAGGTCACCACTTTCATCTCTTTCTAATACACCATCAGAATCGACTTGATAACGTGGCAACTCTGAAACATCAATAGTGTAGCTCATTTCAATTTGCTCACCATCAGCATCCCAACCACCGTAGAATACATCGAAGTTGTAGCTATCAAAAAGGGTAAGCAGTTCATCACCTGGTTCTGCTACTGTTCTGTATTGCTGTGAAGCAATCGTCTCAAGCCACTCTTTGATATCAGCGACAGTCAGTTTAAGAATTGCAGGCGTATTGTTGTCAAATACGTACAAGTCCGCCACACTCGCGTTGGTCAAATACTCGCCTGTGATATTAGTGTAATCTGTCGCGAAGTTACGACCGCCTTTGAAAGGGGCTGATACCGAGACAAGTAACTCACCATCTTCTAAAGAAATAGCACCACTTTCAACCTGCTTTAAGCCCCAGTTGTACTGAGCTTCGTTTACAATCTGAATGGATAGGTCGGGTGCAATTGGAGAGAAGAAGCTATTAATTTCCTGGTTAATCGCAACAATTGGCTCACCCATAAACTCCACAGTACCTTCATGATCCTGTGCAACAGCATCGACAACATCTTGTGCAACTTCTTGAGGGTTATCCGTTAACTCGCGCAATGAAGCAGTACTTTGCGGGTAGTTAACCACCCAACTTTCACCACTATCATTAGTTTGAACGACTAAATCGATAACACCAATCTTGTTACCCATAGAACCTGGCATTACCGCAGGCTTACCAAAAATGGTTCCTTTCGGAGCATTAACGCCTTCCATATTCGCGTAGGTTGGAGCGTCCGATGGGAAATCATTATGATCGTGACCAAACATGATAGCGTCAATACCATCAATTTGAGCCAACTCCCACGTTGCATTGTCTTGGAATGGTCGCTCTAAGTCACTAAGCTCTAGTCCACTGTGCGGTACCGCAATAATGATGTCTGCACCATCTTCCTTCATTTTCGGCACATAGTATTCAGCGGTTGTCTTAATGTCAGAGACAAGCACTTCACACTCCAAGTATGACTTATCCCAGCTCATAATATTTGGTGGAGTGAAGCCAATCACACCGACATTAATTGTATAAGTGTCTCCATCTCGAGAAACAAAATCGCGCTCTAGAATAATGTAGGGCTCCACATTATCGAAAGCAGGCGTGGCAAAGTCGAAAAATACTTTATGCTCCAAGCGTGGTGAACAGCTGTCTTCGTATGTATCAAAACCATCTAAGCCAGCGATTTGTGGATCGTAATCCCAAACGTTTGCAACAACATATGGGAAATCAGCACCTTCTAGTGACTTCTCCATAAACTGGATACCATAGTTAAACTCATGATTACCCACATTCGCCGCATCGTAGTCAAGAAGGTTCATTGCTTTGTAAACTGGATGGAGACCTTTTTGCGGGAAATATTCAACACCAAAGCTCGCTACATAGTCTGCCATCGGGCTACCTTGAATCAGGTCACCGTTATCAAACAACATACTATTTTTTACTTCTTCACGTGCCTGTCGAATAACAACGGCTGCGCGAGCCAGACTGATTCCTTCATCAAACTTATTATCAAAATAATTGTACGGCATCATTACACCATGAAGATCTGTCGTCTCCATGAGTCGTAGGTCAATGGTAGCGTTAACTGCAGTATCGGTATTATTCTCACTACTGCTATTACATCCAGCTATAGCTAGCACAACACTTGACGCTAGCAATGCCTTCTTTGAGCTAATTTTCATTTGCTTTTCCGTTTATAATTAGTGTTTTAAATCGGAAAAGAATGTTAATCGCAGTATATTTCACATTGATTGCAGTTTTTTTGTGATTACTGGCAAATTAGGACAAATAACGGCGATAAAACAACCATTTACACATGTAAAGCATTACATTCCATCAACATATACAACTAAGATGATTGTCACATACTCAAGTAAGTGTGATATAAGTCACGCTTTCGTTTGGCTATCTGTTGCTGCGATTTCTGTCGACCACATCGGCGTTAGCGGAAATGCCATGGTTGTGTGTTTTCACTACTGTATCTATTGAACGAGAAACACACCCCACCACTTTCTAATTGTTGTCTCAATTGACGCACCAAAATGCGGACCCAATTTGGTGCCTTCGCACCCAGTCTGTGCATTCAAAAAGGGGGCTCACCCCCAATTAACCTACATTTTGTGTGGATTATGAGCATTTCCCTTTATGGCATATTGCTTGCTTAGTTACCGATTTTAAAAAGGAACTCACCATTTTGGTGTGACTGTATCGAAATGGAGCCCAAAAAGGGTGCACGCATTTCAATACTGTCTTTAATGTCATTTAAAGGAGTAAATAAAACATGTCCTCGTCTGTAGAACAGGTACACGGAGCCGTGCAGGTCCTCACTCAAAGTTCAGATACGCTTTTCTTACTATTGGGTGCCATAATGGTATTTCTCATGCACGCAGGGTTTGCTTTTCTTGAGGTCGGAACCGTCCGTCACAAAAACCAAGTCAATGCACTGGTAAAAATTCTTGCTGATTTTGGCGTTTCCGCCATCGCATATTTCTTTATCGGCTATTGGGTTGCCTATGGCGGAACATTCTTTGCTGATGCCGAAACCCTATCGCAAGGTAATGGCTATGAGCTGGTAAAATTCTTTTTCCTTCTTACATTTGCGGCCGCAATTCCTGCAATCGTCTCTGGTGGTATCGCTGAGCGTGCACGTTTTTATCCCATTCTACTCGCAACGTTTTTCACCGTTGGCTTAGTATATCCATTCTTTGAAGGGCTTATTTGGAACGGTAACTTTGGTTTCCAAAGCTGGCTAGAAAATACATTTGATGCAGGGTTCCATGATTTTGCAGGATCGGTGGTAGTTCATGGTGTAGGAGGCTGGATTGCACTGGTTGCGGTCATCTTCCTAGGCATGCGTAAAGGTCGCGTTCGTGCAGGTAAACACACTAACTTTGCGCCATCAAATATTCCTTTTCTAGCACTTGGTGCTTGGATTCTAAGTGTCGGCTGGTTTGGTTTTAACGTCATGTCAGCCCAATCACTCGATGGTATTAGCGGCTTGGTAGCTATGAACTCGTTGATGGCAATGGTTGGCGGAATTTTGGCTTCTTTGATCGTTGGGAAAAACGACCCCGGTTTCATTCACAACGGACCGCTAGCAGGACTTGTCGCTGTGTGTGCTGGCTCCGATTTGATGCACCCCATCGGTGCACTTATCACCGGTAGTATCGCCGGCGCATTATTTGTTTGGGTATTTACTTATTTGCAGAACAAAACCAAGATTGATGACGTTTTAGGGGTATGGCCACTACACGGTTTGTGCGGTGCTTGGGGTGGGCTCGCTGCCGGCATCTTTGGCCAACAAGCGCTAGGCGGGCTTGGCGGTGTTAGCTTCGCATCACAAGCGATCGGTACAATTGCAGGTATCCTCGTCGCTTTAGTGGGTGCAGGTATCGTCTACGGAGTATTGAATAGACTCACAGGGTTACGTTTATCTGAAGAGGATGAGTTCAAAGGCGCTGACCTGGCTATTCACCGAATCTCTTCCGTCAATGAAGACTAATATAACCGATATTGTTAAATGCCAGAGTCCTCACTCTGGCATTTGTCAGTCAAAGAGCACTAGTTAAACGTCCAAGCCACAAAGCGGCTCTTTTTCTGCCCTTGTGACATCTCAATCACTCGTGCCTCCTTCGCCCCCGCTTTTTCCAAGCACTTGCGCATCCAACGTACATTCTCTTTCTTTGAGACAAGACTGGTAAACCAAGCCACCTGCTCTGCATAAAACTGGCTTTCATGGGCCATGTTCTTTAAGAATGCAGCTTCGCCACCGGGACACCACAGCTCCGCTTTCTGGCCACCAAAATTCAGCGCAGGTGATGATTTCGATGTTTGCTTATTTGCGTGTGTCTTCGCCCCACGTTTTTGCTGGTTCGCAGACAAGTTATCTAGCTTGCGCTGCGTGCCTTTACTCGCCTCTTCTAGAGACTTATGAAAAGGAGGATTACAGACTGTGACATGGTAATATTCATTTTCTCTGATGATGTTTTTGAACATGAACTTAGGGTTTGCTTGCAAACGTGGTTCGATGTTACCGCTCAAAACAGAGTTACTATTCGCAATAGTCGACGCACATTCAATCGAGACCGGGTCGATATCAGAAGCCGTAAACTGCCATTGATATTCGGTTACACCTATCATTGGGTAAACAATATTTGCGCCAGTACCGATATCCAGTACTTTCACTGTTGAGTCACTACCTATATTTTCCAGCTGCAGCAACTCAGCAACCCTATGGATATAATCGGCACGTCCTGGAATTGGCGGACATAGATACCCTTCGGGAATATCCCACTGCAATACACCATAGTGATGTGCCAGCAAAGCCTTGTTAAGAAGCTTCACCGCCTGAGGAGATGAAAAATCTATTGAGTCAGTGCCTTTCGGCGTTTTGACTAACCACTGTTTCAATTCAGGCACCACTGCCGTCAATGCTTGGAGATCGTAGTTACCCTTGTGCTGATTACGAGGATGCAAACCCGATTTCGTCGCTATTTTCGTAAATTTCATCGGTTGACTCATTGGGTTCTCTTTAACTCTTCACAGATTAGAAATAGGCGCGCATCAAATTCCAGTTGATGATAATCCGGTTCCATATGGCAACACAGTTGATAGAAGGCTTTGTTGTGCTCTTTCTCTTTAAAATGTGCAAGCTCATGAACCACCAACATTCTCAATAACGGCTCCGGCGCATGTTTGAATATGCTGGCGATACGAATCTCATTCTTTGATACCACTCGATTACCATGCACTTTTGCCACATAAGTGTGAAGCCCCAGTGCATTATTGACCAAATGAATTTTCGGGTCATACACCGCTTTACTCAATGGCGCTGACTTTTTCATGTAGCGCTGTTTAATCTCATTAACATACTGAAATAGCGCCTTCTCACTCTGAATGTTATGTGATTTAGGGTAGCGTCTTTCAAAGCTCGACACGAACTTTCCGCCATCAATGAGTGTTTGGACTTGGGAAACTAGATGCTCAGGATAGCCCTGAATATAGCGAATGAGTTTGCTCATACTAATGATAGAGAGTGAATCGTGGCGGGAGTTTATCTTATCTAACGGTAGTTTTCAGCTTTAAATGAGTTTACACTTGCCGCCCCTTTTCTCTATCTCGAGTTCACTATGAAAAGAGTCGTTTTATACGTAAAAGACAAATGTCCGCACTGCAAAGATGCTCAGCGCTATCTTGATTCTCAAGGAATCAAGTATCGTTTGACCAACGCAAAAATGCAGCGAGGGCGAAAAGAGCTTGATGCGATTGGCGCACGGTCAGTGCCTGTGCTTAAAATTGGCGACCGTATAATGATTGGTTGGAATGTGGGCAACTTCAATAAAATTTACAACGGTAAATAGCGGCTAACTCGCGACATTTAGCTTTTCAACCAGCCGGTTCACATCTGCTGGTTTCACTATATAGTCAGTCATGCCTGATAGCTCTATTTTCTCTAATGTACCTCGTGAGCTATCGCCTGTATGGGCGATGATAGGAACCTGCGAATAGGGTTGATTCGATTGACGGATCCTCTGTGTTGCCTCAATACCACCCATTATCGGCATTTCAATATCCATCAAAACGACATCAATCATCTGTTTGTCAAGAGCTTCCAAAGCTTGTTGCCCATTATCCCTTTCAATCACTTCAAAGCCCAACTTTTCCAGCAAAATCTTAGTCAGTTTTCTCAAAGAGAGATTGTCATCCACAAGCAATACCTTGCGCTTCTCTGGAGACTGACCTTTTACTTCCACCGGAGGCTGAGTTGAGAAATCAGGATCTAGCAATAACGCCTCGAATCGGTCATATGCATTATATTCCGACTCGAATAGGCTTAAGCATATACGGTTTGAAATCAGCTGATCAAGATGCTGATTTGCCTCTGTGTCATATATGTAAATAACCCTAGCCTCAGTGAAACTGAGCCGGCTTTGAAGACTTGCTAGCTTGTCTTTTGTTAGGTCTTTACTAGCCAGATCGATAGCGATTAAATCATACTCAAACTCATGCTCTTGTCGTTGTACTGTCTCTTTAATCGATATGATTTGTGGTTTAAAGCCAAACTTGGCAGCGTGTAACCAAGTTCTTGCCGAGATTTTAGCGCGATCTGATATCGTCAAGGTCGACTTAATTGAAGTGATCTCATGTACGATTTTACGCCCTTTTTCTGAATAACGCGGCGGGAAGCTTAAGGTAAAAGTTGTCCCCTCCCCTAGTGCCGAATGACACTGTATTTCACCACCAAATGAACGCATTACCCGACGACAGAAAGGTAGCCCCAGACCGTAACTCCCCTTTTTACCCGTCGTGTAAAAATCTTCATAGATGTGCTTAAGTGTCTCTCGCGAAATACCATTACCGTTGTCTTTCACTTCGATATGATGCCCTTGCTCATCACAAAATAGCGATACATCTATTTTCAATGGCTCTGCTTTTCGATGATGAAAGGCGTTTTTAAACAGGTTATACATCACATACTTTAAAAGCGTATCACTGCCAATGAATGGAAAGTTTTCATGCACGTCTAAAGAGATGATTCGCTTGTCGACCTCACCCTTATAACTAAAACTCTCAATCGCATCACTCACTACTGACTGCGCGGAATACCGTTTAAAGGTCGAACGAGACACTCGACTTTCATCGATTGAAGTGAGGAGAAGGTCAATGGTTTCATTTCCCGATTGAATGATTTTCATCGCCTCTGCACTGACTTCTTTCATCATCGAGACATCTTCTTCACTCAGATAGTAGCCTTTTTGCCCTCTCTTCTCAGCCTGCGGAAGCGTCGATTGAATAACATCGATTGAAGTGCAGAGGCAGCTCAAAGGGTTGCGCATTTCATGGGCAATACCTGCGCCAAATGTCTTAGCAAGCGACGCTCTACTCTCATGTTCATCTTGGTTTCTCGAGTAGCAAAAATTACCAAAAACATAGACAAACAAAAAAATAGGTACATTGGGCCATTCAATGAGAATTTCAGTGGGATGGCCCTTGGCTATCCATGCAAAGAAGAAGGCACAACTTATCGCTACGATGGCTTGTGCAAAGACAACTCGCGTCATGTGGACCAATAATATGTGTAGGAACGTAGCCGACATATAGGACATCACCCAAACATAGGCCCAATCGTTCATCAACAACATATAGAAAAAGAAGAACGGCAGCCCTGTGGTGATGGCAATTTGATAGATAACCGGGTTATAGCGTTGTAATTGTGAAGGCAGTTTTTCACGTAGAAGAACCAGAGCGAATAGCCCAGAACACAATAAACGTAAGGCAAGGTTTTCGTATTGCTGCGGGAACAGGTACTCCCAAACAACATAATATAGTGGGAAGCCGGCCATCCCCAGCCAGCTGATCAAGGTCAGGTTGGGTTGCGCATAGTGATATACCTTGCGTAGTGCATCCATAACAATCCTAAGACCCCAACCTATTCAGACTCGTAAAAAAACGATTCCTTATATCAGCAAACATACTGTTTCTCAATTGAAACAACAAAATCATCAATATAATTTATTGTTCGTGACGAAAAACGAGAAAAATAAATAAAATATTCATATAATTCAATTATTTAATATCACGACCTTTACGTGCAACGTCTCACACAAAACTCTGTGAACGTTGTTTAGGCCCATCAGCACACTCTGGATATCTTTGTCTTAAAAGCTATCGAAAGGTTATACGTTGTATTAATATTGTGAAGCTTCTAATAAGAAGAGCCGAAATTAAGATGCTCTCAAACAGCCTCAACAAGGAATAAAATGACTCATATCGAACAGCAAGTCTGGGACTGGTTGGATAAAGCCGTCATCGGTTTAAATCTGTGCCCTTTTGCGGCCAAACCGCGCAAACTTGACCAAATAAAAGTCTTCGTTTCACAAGCAGACACCGAAGAGGTGTTGCTCACTGACATCTATGACCAACTACAAGAACTTGACCAAACCAACGCGACAGAACTTGAAACAACACTGGTCGTCGTACCAAGCATGCTCTCTGACTTCTTCGATTACAACTTCTTCATAGAGTGGATTGAAAACTTGATTACCCAACAAGGTTGGGATGGTGTTTATCAAGTCGCGACTTTTCATCCAGACTACTGCTTTGCTGGAGCGCATCCTGATGATGATGAGAACCTTACAAACCGCGCTCCACTCCCAGTGTTCCATCTCATTAGAGAAGCGAGTATGGAGAAAGTGTTAAAGCACTACCCTGCTCCTGAATCTATTCCCGACAATAATATTGCACGAATAGAGTCACTGACGCCTGAGCAAAAAGCCGCTATCTTCCCATATCTGTTTTCTTAAATACCTTCCACAACCCCATTTGAGGAGTGTGTAACATGCTATCAGAGTTGCAAACTCGGCGAAGTACGTGCTCCTGCGTAAGTTTAAGTAAATCACCTAGACACCGATCCACTACCCAGAGCACAATGTTACAACCTTAGTGATAGAGCGTTCGATAAGTGAACACTTCTAGCACATACTTTGTTACAACTCGTTGTGAACTAATTGATTCACTGATGCTCTAAAACCATATAGAACAAACAGGCACTTAGCACGACTCAACGTGACTCATCGCACAAAGTCGAACAATATCAAGTTGAGTTAGTTGGGATTAGGCATCTCGCCCCCATATAACAGTTAAGGCAGCTATTTTAGTCGAACTCTCTCTTTTTACTTTACCGTTTTTGAGTCGTCACAAAATAGGAGAGCCAATGAGCTTATTCTTTCGCGCAGCAGCACTAACGCTATTAATGCTGACTCGCGCACCGGCCTTTGCCGCGTTGCCCACTACTCCAAGCAATGACAATTCCAAACCGAGCAACAGCCAAGGCGAAGTGTGCTCTAAAAAGTTTAAACATAGCTTGAGTGGCCTTTATGGCATCCCAAATCATGATGTAACCCCACTACAACCTTACTCCGACTTTGATGTTCTCTATAGCAAGGCTCACCAAGCGCAGCTAGAACTAGAAACGCTTTGTAAAAGTACCGCTCTACTGACTTCATCAGAAGCTTATTTCGCAGGTGTCAAATCTCAACACCGCGCTCAAGAGAAAATTGCTCACGAATTAGACGGTAAAGTAGAACGTATCACGGACCTAGCGCGTGCGACCATCGTCGCTCATGATATCGAGAGCTTGATGGATGTCTATGAAGCCCTAGAACGTGAGGCGACAGTGGTAAAAGTAAAAAATCGCTTTAAGAAACCAACGGCTTCCGGTTACCGCGATTTGAACGTGTTAGTTCAACTACCTAAGACAGATATCATCGCTGAAGTTCAACTGCACCTTAGCGCCATTGCTGATGTTAAAAACGGGCCTGAACATGACATTTATGAACAGGTACAGAAAATTGAACGTTTAGTAGCAAGTGAAAACCGAGAGCTTACTGAGCTTGAGAGCCGTCAAATGAAGCGCCTTAGATACCAGTCTAAGGATCTGTATCAAGCCGCTTGGCAGCCATATGTTACAACGCACCTCGCTGCCGCATGAGCAAATGTCTGACAAAAGAAAAGAGCTCACCAAGGTGAGCTCTTTTTGTTTATTGGCTTTACTGACGGGGGGAATGGTCAGTTCAGCAAGTTCAAACGTTAAATTGGGAACGCTTGATCGAAGTTTTTACGAATGAACAGCGCATGGCAGTAGCTCTGAAAACCAAAGCTGCAATACACCGGTTCTTCAAACTCCTCACACCAACGAATCCAAACGTTTGTCTCAGAGTCGTTGTGCGCAATTGTGCCGTCCCATAAAAGGGAGTCACGCTTTTCTTGCGTAGGCGTATAAGACACACCTAGCTGTTCGAGTGCAGTAAAAAACTTTTCCACCAACTTACCTTTTATATCTTTCGTTTGTCATTTGTCACGCAAGCCCCTGAACAAGAAAGGATATTCAGAAACACGCTATGACGAAGTGATGATACGGGGTTTTGAGCAGCTTTTCTGCTACCTCGATCACTTATTTGTATTATAATAAAACAAATGAGCAATGCCAATACCATCATCTTTTTTAACAAAAGAGCACTTTTATGTAAACTGCGCGTTTACTAAAGGGGTTTTTCCATCACAAAATTCTTCAAGTGTTGCTGTCTGACCTCTATCAGTTGCTCCTTCACAACAGTAAAGCCCATTCGCTCATAAAAAGGACGAGCAGTAATACTGACATGTGAATAGAGCCGTGAAGTGCCCCGTTGCTTGGCTTGCTGTTCAATATGAGTCATTAGTGCTCTGCCCACACCCCTTGACTGAAATTGATGGTGACAAAAGAAGTGGTAAATTAAACCATCTTGCTGCAAATCGGCATAACCCACTGGCTTACCGTCGATTTTAGCGATAAAAGGCTTAATCGACTCCATCTTATTGCGCCATCGTTGTGGGTCGATGTTATCCGGTGCCCACGCTGCTACTTGATCCAGCGAATAGTCACGAATATTGATATGACGAATGGTGTGAAAGTAAATGCTCCAAAGGTCATTCGCATCCTCTGAGCGGTAATCATCGAGTTGAATCATGTTCCCTTCCTAGATAACAAAAAGGCCCTTAGCTTGCGCATAAGGGCCTCTCAAAGACTAACGTGATGTTAGCTTATTAGTCACGCAGTGAAGCACCGAACTTCTCAGATACGTGAGCAACGATAGCATCAACCGCACCAGCGATATCTGCATCTTCTAGCGTGCGCTCGACTGATTGCAGTGTCAGAGCGATGGCTAGGCTCTTCTTACCTTCTTCGACGCCTTTACCTACGTATACGTCAAATAGCTTCGCATCTTTTAGGAACTCACCACCTTGCTCTAGACATGCTGCAACGATGTCGCCAGAAGCAACAGCTTCATCAACAACAACTGCGATGTCACGACGGTTTGATGGGAATTTAGAAAGTTGTACTGCTTCTGGAATCACTTTCGTGTTGATTGCAGACCATTCAACTTCAAACACGATAGTGCGACCGTTTAGACCGAACTTACGCTCTAGTTCTGGGTGAATCGTACCGATAACACCAACCTCTTTGCCGTCTACGATGATAGCCGCAGATTGACCTGGGTGAAGAGCTGGGTGCTTCGCAGCTGCGAACGAGTAAGCTTTCTCGTTAGCCGTTAGCTCAAGGATTGCTTCTAGATCGCCTTTAAGATCGAAGAAATCAACCGTGTTAGTTTCGATGTCCCAGTGCTCTTCGCTGCGAGTACCAGCGATAACACCTGCAAGCATTGCTTCTTGGCGCATACCATTTTCAGCAGACTCACATGGGATGAAACGTAGGCCGTATTCGAATAGACGAACGCGCGGCTGTTGACGCTTCTGGTTGTGAACAACCGTGTTTAGTAGCCCTTGAATCAGACCTAGACGCATCGCTGACATATCTGCAGAGATAGGGTGCGGTAAGATTAGTGCCTCAACATCTGGCACGATCAGCTTTTGCTGCTCTGGCTCTACGAAGCTATAAGTGATTGCTTCGTGGTAGCCACGGTCAACTAGAAGATCACGTGCACGTTTTAGCGGAATATTCGCTTCAACGTGGTTGTGCATCTTCAGCGTTGCAGCTGGATGCTGGTTAGGGATGTTATCGTAACCGTAGATGCGACCCACTTCTTCAATTAGGTCTTGCTCGATTGCGATATCAAAACGCCATGTTGGTGCCGTTGCAGTCCAACCTTCAGCCGTGGTTTCAACTGTTAGGCCGAGGCGCTCTAGGATCTCAGCAACTTCGCTGTCCGCAATGTGGTGACCTAGTAGGTTGTCTAACTTACTACGACGTAATGAAACTGTGTTTGCTTTTGGAAGATCAGCTTGTGACTCTACGCCAACAACCGGTGCTACTTCACCGCCACAGATTTCCACTAGAAGCTGAGTTGCACGCTCCATTGCGTCTGCTTGTAGTGCGAAATCCACACCACGCTCAAAACGCATTGAAGAATCAGTGTGCAAGCCGTAGCTACGTGCACGACCACGGATGTGATCTGGTGCGAAGAACGCACACTCCAGTAGAACGTCTTTAGTCTCAGTTGTTACGCCAGACTCTTCACCACCAAAGATACCAGCGATTGCTAGTGCTTTGTTGTGGTCTGCTACAACTAGAGTATCTGAGTTTAGCTCAGCTTCGTTACCATCTAGTAGAATCAGCTTCTCGCCCTGCTCTGCCAGACGAACAACGATACCACCTTCGATCTTCGCTAGATCGAATGCGTGCATTGGTTGACCTTGTTCTAGAAGAACGTAGTTTGTGATGTCGACTACTGGGTCGATAGAGCGGATACCACAACGGCGCAGTTTCTCTTGCATCCATAGTGGAGTTTCAGCTTGAACGTTTACGTTCTTGATTACACGACCAAGGTAACGAGGACATGCCGCTGGTGCTTTCACTTCGATAGATACTGCGTCTTCGATAGTGTTTGCAACTGCTTCAACTGATGGCTCAGTGACGTCAGCACGGTTTAGTACGCCAACTTCACGAGCTAGACCACGGATACTGAAACAGTCAGCGCGGTTAGCGGTCAAGTCTACGTCTACTGTTACGTCGTCAAGACCTAGGAATTCACGGAAATCTGTACCGATTGCTGCGTCTTCTGCTAGCTCTAGGATACCGTCTGATTCTACGTCGATGCCTAGCTCAGAGAATGAACAAAGCATACCGTGTGATGGTTGACCACGTAGTTTTGCTTTCTTGATTTTGAAGTCGCCTGGAAGTACTGCGCCAACTGTTGCAACTGCAACCTTGATGCCTAGACGACAGTTAGATGCGCCACATACGATGTCTAGCAGTTCTTCTGCACCAACATCCACTTTAGTTACGCGTAGTTTGTCTGCGTCTGGGTGTTGACCACACTCAACAACTTTACCCACTTTAACGCCAGTGAATGAGCCAGCTACAGGAAGAACGTCGTCAACCTCTAGGCCAGCCATAGTGATTTGGTGCGTAAGCTCGTCAGTAGAAACTGAAGGGTTTACCCACTCACGAAGCCATGATTCGCTGAATTTCATTGTGATGAACCCTCTGGATTACTTGAACTGTTTAAGGAAACGCAGGTCGTTCTCGAAGAACGCACGTAGATCGTTTACACCGTAACGTAGCATTGCTAGACGCTCGATACCGATACCGAATGCAAAGCCGGAGTATTTCTCAGGGTCAATGCCTACGCTGCGAAGTACGTTCGGGTGAACCATGCCACAGCCAAGGATTTCTAACCACTTACCGTCTTTACGCTTAACATCCACTTCCATTGAAGGCTCCGTGAACGGGAAGTAAGATGGACGGTAGCGAACTTCTAGGTCTTCTTCGAAGAAGTTCGTTAGGAAGTCGTGCAGGATGCCTTTTAGTTGAGCGAAGTTTACGTTTTCGTCTACTAGCATACCTTCCACTTGGTGGAACATTGGCGTATGCGTTTGGTCGTAGTCATTGCGGTAAACACGACCCGGTGCGATGAAGCGGAATGGTGGCTTACCATTTTCCATCGTACGGATCTGAACACCTGACGTATGAGTACGCAGCATGAGATCAGGGTTAAAGAAGAAGGTGTCGTGGTCAGTACGCGCTGGGTGGTCTTCTGCAATGTTAAGTGCATCAAAGTTATGGAATGCATCTTCAATTTCAGGACCAGACTCAGTGCTAAAGCCTAGCTCACCAAAGAACTGCTCAATACGCTCAACAGTACGAGTAACAGGGTGTAAGCCGCCGTTCTCGATACGACGACCTGGTAGCGTTACGTCGATCGTTTCTGCTGCTAGCTTCGCTTCAAGCTCTGCACGTTGTAGTGCATCTTTGCGAGCTGCGATAGCTTGTTGAACAACGCCTTTCGCTTTGTTGATCTCTTGACCAGCACTGCGACGTTCTTCTGGTGGTAGTTTACCTAGGCTCTGAAGCTGAGCAGTTAGCTCACCTTTTTTACCTAGATACTGAACACGCACTTCATCAAGTGCGACTAGCGATTCAGCAGCTTCAATAGCTGTGTTCGCATTAGCAATGATCTCTTCTAGATGTTGCATCGTTTCCTCATCTACCTATACCCACATGCAATGGATATAAGTGGTAGTGTTCATTAGTTCCAAGTATCAATAAATCGACACTGAATAACTAACGTTTCCAACTTTGACCCCTTTCGGTTTCAAAGCGGATTTCCAGTTTTTCAAGTAGCTGTACATAGTAGCGAAAGACGTCTAGAAATCCAATGTCATTTCGGTTAAATACACACCATTAGAGCGGTCTGAATAAAAAAAACCACAACTTTTATTTCACGTGTAAAAATAACATATCGATTTTGACAAAAACCAACCCGATGAAAAGACACTTAACTTCCTAAGAGTGTTCAGTTCAAACAGAAAGGTTTCTCAGTTAGAAACGACATAGTTCAACTCAAACAGGTAGGCTTTAAACTTCTTTTACTGGCCTAGCTTCTCATATTTATTCATTCCTTCCATCAACTCCTTCATCGTGCTCTACATTAAGCATTGGATTGGCAAAAAAGAATACGACTAATCCTTTATCGCTCAAATACTATTACTAATGTAAAGTGATCAGGTAGACATGCGGCGTACACAGTGTAATGCCTGTTACAATCTGTAAAGACAATGCTTATTTTTTTGGTTTTTAGTGATTAAAATCAATAATTTATATTGCAATTAAAACTTGTTATGCATTAACTTTTGCCTATATCCCCCCTCGTAAAATCATACTCTTACGCTTAGTTTCCTGGTTTACAAAATGTAAACTTCCCTGTGTAACACATATTTGTATAAACATTATTTATCAATAACTTACACCTGGTTCATTTATTGCTATGCCCTAACACGGAGGCTTGACACAGACTTGCCGTATGGCCAGTGAAACAATCAGTAATACCATGGTTGCATAAGCTCTGTACCCAGGCCTATTTACTTAGCGACATCGTCGCTAACTTTCACTTGAGGAGACAATTGCTATGAACAGAGCAAACTGTAAGTCTTTAATAACCTCAATCGCTATCGCTGTCAGCGTCATGACCTTTGGCAATGCAATGGCTGAACCGTTCGAGCTGGACGGTAACCCCATTGTAGATGACAACACTTTGGACGATTGGGCCTCGCTATACGATTCAGGTAACAACACCGGCGGTAACTCGCTTAAATTCACTGGCATAGTTCCTGATGGACCCATTAACGGAGCCGATTCCAGCATCTTTACCGGTGGTAGAAAAGATATCCAGGATGTTAGTCAGTGGGGCCACAAGTCTGGTAGCTCCCCAGATAAAGACGAGATCATCAACGCCTATGCAGCCGCCTATCGTGGACAGGATACCAACGGCGACCTAATCATTTACTTTGGTGCTGACCGAACCACTAACGTTGGTGATGCCTTCCTTGGTTTCTGGTTCTTCAAAAATCCAATTGACGACCTACAGGGAGGGTCTTTTGACGGGATGCACACCGAAGGGGATGTGCTGGTGTTGGCTAACTTCCCACAGGCAAACAATGCCACACCGGAAGTTTTAGTCGTTCTTTGGGACCCTAGTTGTTCAAAGGCAGACAGTAACAACCCTGCTGAAGGAGACTGTGCAGCTAAAAACCTGCGTTTGATCAAGAAAAACCAGGCTACTTGTAATGGCGGTGGTGTAGGCAACGCAGCCTGTGCGGTCACCAACGCTGAAGATGGCCCGAACGACCCAACCGCAGCCCCTTGGCAGTTTGAATTCAAAGGCGCAGCATTGAACGAGTTCCCATATGAGACCTTCTATGAAGGCGGGATCAACATTACCCAACTGATCGGTGGCGAAGGCTGCTTCAGCAGCTTTATGGCCGAGACTCGCTCGTCTAGCTCGTTTACCGCATCACTTAAAGACTATGTTCTCGAAGACTTTAATCTGTGTAGCTTTGCGGTTGCGAAACGCTGTAAAGTGGTGGATCTCAATTCGGACAATACTTTCAAGGTTGACTACGAAATCGATATCATCAATACCGGTGTCGGTGAGTTTACTGCTGATAAGATTTTGGTGATTGAGGACGAACCAAGTAACGGAACCCCATTCACGATTAACAATACGCTAGGTAACTTAAATGACGGTACTCCACTTTCAGCGGATGAAACCATCACCATCAGCGGTCGGTCGTTTACATCGACTATCAACGGGGGCACCAACACCATCACCTCTGCAACTATCCAGCTAGCTGGCGGCGATGTATTGAGTGCAACCAATGTACCACTTACCGTGGCCTGTGACTCACTACCGCTCTCACCTCTGCTCACCATTAACAAGAGCTGTGAATTGAGTCTCGAGGCGACTAGCGGACTAATAGCAGTGAAGAAAAACTATGGTGGTACGGTGTGTAATACCGGTGATATCCCGTTGGATGTAACCCTAACCGACAGTGACGACGTTACACTGAATGAATCTTTCAGCCTCGACTACGCTAAGCGTTGTGATCCTCTACAAACCAACGCTTGCGGTACGGGTGAGACCTGTACCCAGTATACTCAGATTGCCGAGGGCCCAGATATGTTCCTCTATGCTTGTCAAGATGATGGTACTGGTGAGTTTGTTGAAACAATACCGGGTGGTGATGGCCTATGTTATGACTACTCTGGTGAGTACAACCCAGATACATTGCCGACAGGTGAAAGCTATAGCCTATCTAACACAGCAAACGCCAAAGCTACCTCTCCGGTAGTGCCTGGCGGAGACTTGGGCGACCTCACCTCTTTGGGTGAATCAGCAACCACTATGTGTCAGTTGTGTCCAGAGTGTGAAGATTGCGAACCAAAACAATGATATAATCTGAACAAGATTCTGAAACGACAAAGCCCGCTCTTGTGAGCGGGCTTTTAAACTGGAGCGACACACGAGGTTCGAACTCGTGACCTCAACCTTGGCAAGGTTGCGCTCTACCAACTGAGCTAGTGTCGCATAATGCAATGATATAGAATCACAATATATTGTAAGATGGTGCCCCGGGCCGGACTTGAACCGGCACAACGCGAACGTCGAGGGATTTTAAATCCCTTGTGTCTACCAATTCCACCACCAGGGCACGCAAAACTTGGTCTTGCGATGGTTGACACCATCCTTGATATCGACCCATAAGGGAATCGCTATCACAAAAATTTGGAGCGACACACGAGGTTCGAACTCGTGACCTCAACCTTGGCAAGGTTGCGCTCTACCAACTGAGCTAGTGTCGCAAATGGAGGCGCGTCCCGGAGTCGAACCGAGGTCCACGGATTTGCAATCCGCTGCATAGCCACTCTGCCAACACGCCTTCAAACCGCTTAGAGAAACTTAACCGCTCCTCTTGGGTACGGGATGCATTTTTACGGAAACCGACTTTCGAGTCAAACGTTTTTTTGTTTTTTTTATTTGTTTGAACAATATCCGCACAAAAGTGATAAAAATCACACATTTTGTATAAAAACCCCACAGAACAATGGCGTGGCAATTGAAGATCAGAAAACTTTCATCGACTTACTTCGGCTAATTCTCTCTCCACAGCTTAGCGAAACAACACCTTTGCCAAAATTAGGGGATAAAAAAAGCGAACCGTTCGGTTCGCTCTCTATCTACATGTTTTTTTCATCCAGCAAATCATCTTTTGCCGCTGCGAGATACTGAATCATGGACCAATAAGTAAGAATGGTCGCAACATAAAGCGCTGCATAACCGAGCCAGATCATCCAGTCATCATAACGCCATATCAACATCCATAACGCGAACATCTGTGAAACTGTTTTTACTTTACCTACCCATGAAACGGCGACACTTGCTCTCTTACCGATCTCTGCCATCCACTCACGTAGAGCTGAAATGATGATTTCACGAGCAATCATTGTCACCGCAGGGATTGTAATCCAAATCGTATGGTAGTGCTCTGTAATCAAGATAAGTGCAGCTGCAACAAGGACTTTATCAGCCACTGGATCAATGAAAGCGCCGAAGCGAGATGTCTGCCCCAATTTACGAGCCAGCATTCCATCTAACCAGTCAGTGACACCGGCAACCCAAAAAATCATGGCGGCTGCGAAAGGTGCCCAGCTATACGGCAAGTAAAACGCGACGATAAATACAGGTATCAAAAATAGTCGCAGCAAAGAAAGAATGTTCGGAATGTTTAAAGGCATAAGTATACGGCTCTGATCAGTTTCGCGTTTATGTTGCGAGATTTTTTCTATTCTTTCAATGCTTGATGAATGTTTTCTGCTAAAGAAAAGCTAATCCCTGGCACTTTGGCGATTTCTTCAACAGTCGCTCGTTTCAGTTCCTGCAGCCCACCCATGTATTTTAACAAGGCCTGGCGACGCTTTGGTCCAATCCCTTCAATGTGTTCTAACGCACTGGTTCTGCGAGTCTTGCCCCGTTTAGCTCGATGGCCCGCAATCGCATGATTGTGACTCTCGTCTCGGATATGCTGCATCAAGTGCAGAGCTGGCGCGTCCGAGGGCAGGTTAAACTCTTCACCGTGATCAGTAATCAACGTCTCCAAACCTGGCTTACGTGTCACACCCTTGGCGATACCAACCAGCGTTGGTCGCTTAGGCCAATCTCCCCAAAATTGCTTGATTGTTGAAAGGGCTGCATTCAACTGCCCTTTACCACCATCAATAAAAATAACATCCGGGATCTTGTCAACATCTAGCTGCTTCGAGTATCGACGCTCTAGAGCTTGCGCCATCGCGGCATAGTCATCTCCGCCAGTGATACCTGTGATGTTATAGCGGCGATACTCTTGCTTAAGTGGTCCTTCACGATTGAAGACGACACAAGAAGCAATCGTGCTTTCACCCATTGTATGGGAGATATCGAAACATTCCATACGTGTTAATGACTCAGTCGCTAAGACATCTTGCAACTCTGTAAAGCGTTGGTTGATCGTCATCTTATGATTGATCTTGGTGGTGATCGCCGTCAATGCATTGGTGTTTGCAAGTTTAAGATACCGACCCCTTGTCCCTGTCGGGTTGGATTGAAAGTGAACTTTTCTGCCAGCCACGTCCGATACCGCGGCTTGAATGGAGTCTAACTCATCGCTCAATCCGGAGTTAAGCAATACACGAGTTGGCAATGTCCTTGCCTCATTGTGCGCCAGATAGTATTGGGTGAGAAAACTATCAAACACTTCAGTCTTGTCAGTATTCGCTGGAATTTTTGGATAGTGACTGCGACTGCCAAGAATCTTGCCTTGTCTGATCATCAAAATATGAACACACGCCACACCACTCTCAATCGCAAATCCAACAACATCCATATCATCCATACTGTCCTCAGAAACAAACTGCTGCTCTTGGACACGACGAATTGCCTGAATTTGATCTCGATAGCGCGCCGCATCTTCGAACTTTAGCGACATACTGGCCTTTTCCATCTTATCCACCAGCAAAGTCAACACCTGTTGATCTTTGCCTTGTAAGAACAGGCGTAGGTCGCCAACGAGCTCTTCATAGTCTTCGGTCGAGATCGCACTTGAAACACACGGTCCAGCACAGCGGCCAATTTGATACATCAAACACGGCCTGGTTCGATTGCTATAAACGGTGTCTTCACATTGGCGCACGGGAAAGATCTTTTGCACGAGGTGCAAAGTTTCTCTCACCGCACCAGAATCTGGATAGGGGCCAAAGTATTCGCCTTTTTTCTTTTTTGCCCCGCGATGAATAGACACTCTAGGGTGTTTATGCCCACTCAAAAAGATAAATGGATAAGACTTATCATCTCGTAACAACACATTATATTTTGGCAAATATTGCTTAATATAATTGTGCTCTAAAATAAGAGCTTCTGTTTCAGTATGTGTAATCGTTACGTCTATTTTGGCGATATGGCTGACCAATGCTTTGGTCTTTTCGCTGTCAATTTTCTTGCGGAAATAACTCGATAAACGCTTCTTCAGATCTTTCGCTTTACCAACGTAGATAACGTCAGAATCGATGTTGTACATCCGATACACACCCGGCTGGCTAGTGACCGTTTTTAGAAAAGCCGAAGAATCAAAAGGCGCTGTTTCGTCGAGGGAGGTTTGAGTGTTGCTATCTGACATAATAAAAAGACCGCTGAAATTCAGCGGTCAATATAATCCTATAAGGTTTCGGCATCCAAAATGCCATGACGAATCGCCAAATGGGTCAGCTCAACATCACCGCTTATATCTAGCTTGCTAAACAAGCGATAGCGATAACTGTTGACGGTTTTTGGACTCAGGTTTAACTGCTCTGAAATGTCCGTCACCTTCTGGCCTTTGGTGATCATCATCATGATCTGTAACTCACGCTCAGACAAATCATCAAACGGATTTTCTGACGCAGGTGAGAACTGACTCAATGCCATCTGTTGCGCAATTTCAGGAGAGATATAGCGTTGACCGCTATTTACCACACGAATTGCGTTGACCATCTCATCCGGACCGGCCCCTTTTGTTAGGTAACCAGCGGCTCCTGCCTGCATGACCTTGGTTGGGAACGGATTTTCTGTATGCACTGTGAGTACAATGATTTTTACGTCAGGATTGAAGCGTAAAATCTTTTTCGTCGCTTCCAAACCGCCAATACCTGGCATGTTCATATCCATCAGAATGACGTCAGCATGATTGCTACGACACCATTTTACTGCATCTTCACCGCTTTCAGCTTCCCCTGCTACGTTCATTCCACGGACGTCTTCAATAATACGTCGTATCCCTGTGCGAACCAGCTCGTGATCATCTACAAGGAAAACACTTATCACTCTTGTATCTCCACACTCTAATTGTTTGGCTTGGCTCTGCAACCACTCGGGAGTGGATAACAGTTTGGTTCGCCATTTTAACCTAATTGGAAAGAATTTGCTTCCTTCGACTATGCTCCTAAATGCAAGGTTTGGCAAGTAATACTATTGTTTTCTGTCTTATGGCACATTTATCTCCTCCTAACCAGATGTTATAGCCGTTCGTATCCATAAAGATCAAAAGTATCAACTAAGATCAAAAGTTTGTTAGTATTCCTTGCGAAAACGTCAATAAAAACAATAGCAGGACTTCCATTGAGCATTCATCATGGCTTCGTGTTAACCCGCCAAGCGCGAGATAAAGGTCAGAAAACACTCATAGAACTATGGGTGACGACCGATGATGGCCCGATGCAAATCGAAGTGGAGGGCGAGCGCCCAACCTTTTTTATCTCTCAACACGAGAGGCACGCTGCAGAAAGACTGTTGAATGACAACAGTATCCCATTTGAGATGCGACCACTCGCATTGAAAAACTTCGCACAAGTGCCTCTGTGCGCTTGCTACTTCCAAACCATAAACCAAGCACAAGCAGCAACTCAGCTCCTTGCTCAGGGTGACATTGTCACTTTTGAGGCAGATATACGCTTGGCTGATCGCTTCCTAATGGAACGGTTTATTCAAGGAAGCATCGAATTTACTGGCAACCGTCGCTCTAGAGCTAAACATACACAGATTACTCAAGCACAATGTCGAGCTGGTGACTACAAACCTTCACTTTGTGTTGTGTCACTTGATATTGAATGTTCCGAAAAAGGTATCCTCTACTCTATCGGCTTAGACTGCGAGCGAGATAGCCGAGTCATCATGGTGGGCAAACCGCAGCCTTGTGAAAACACTCCCATCGAATGGGTCAATGACGAAAAAGCGCTGTTAATCGCCCTTTGCAACTGGTTCGATCAATTTGACCCAGACATTATTGTTGGTTGGAACGTCATTGATTTCGACTTCCGATTACTCGATAGAAGAGCGCAATGGCACAAATTACCATTGAAGTTAGGACGTGGCGGCCGCAACGCATTCTTCCGGTCAGGTAGCAATCAACAAGGATTTATCTCTATTCCGGGAAGAGTGGTGATTGATGGTATCGATATGCTCAAATCGGCCACATACCATTTCCGCTCTTGGTCTTTAGAGTCAGTCTCTCAAGAGCTGCTTGGCGAAGGCAAAGCCATTCACAATGTGCACGACCGTATGGAAGAAATTAACCATATGTTTCGTCACGATAAGCTGTCGCTTGCCAAATACAACCTGCAAGACTGTGTATTGGTCAATCGTATTTTTGAACATACGCATTTGCTCGATTTTGCCATTGAACGTTCACGGTTAACTGGCCTGGAGCTTGATCGTATCGGCGGCTCTGTGGCCGCATTTACAAACCTCTATCTGCCCCAACTTCATCGCGCTGGTTACGTTGCTCCGAATATGCACCCCGAAGACTGGATTGCGTCACCTGGGGGGTACGTCATGGATTCAATACCTAACCTTTATGATTCCGTTCTTGTGTTGGACTATAAGAGTCTATACCCATCTATCATTCGCTCATTTTTGATTGACCCCCTGGGTCTGATTGAGGGACTAAAACTCGAGGTAGGTCGCTCACCTAATAGCGCTATTGAAGGCTTTCGCGGTGGACAGTTTCATCGAGAAAAGCACTTCCTGCCTAAAATGGTCGAGGACATCTGGCGTGCTCGAGATATAGCAAAGAAAAACAACGAAGCCGCGTTTTCTCAAGCACTAAAGATTATCATGAACTCCTTCTACGGCGTATTAGGCTCGTCGGGATGCCGATTCTTTGATACTCGTCTCGCCTCAAGTATCACCATGCGCGGACATGAAATTATGAAAACCACCAAACGGTTGATCGAAGAGCGCGGGTATCAGGTCATCTATGGTGATACTGATTCGACTTTTGTTGCCTTGAAATCTGCCTATTCACAGCAAGATGCCGACATCATAGGTCAGCAGTTAGTCACAGAGATCAATGCGTGGTGGCAACAAGAGCTCAAACAACATTTTGGTATTGAGTCCTTCTTGGAGCTTGAATATGAAACCCACTACAAGAAGTTTCTCATGCCAACGATACGGGGCTCTGAAACGGGCTCTAAAAAACGCTATGCAGGCCTAATTGATAGAAATGGAGAAGAAAAGATAGTCTTTAAAGGACTAGAGAGCGCACGTTCTGACTGGACGCCTCTTGCCCAAACCTTTCAGCAAAAGCTGTATATGATGGTGTTTCATGGAAATAACCCGTCAGACTATGTGCGTGATATGGTTGAGCGAACTCAAGCGGGTGAATTTGACAATCAGTTGGTCTATCAAAAACGCTTGCGACGTAAATTACATGAGTACGAGAAGAACATCCCACCACAAGTTCGAGCGGCACGCATTGCTGATGAGAAAAATGCCAAGTTAGGTAGGCCATTACAATATCAAAACCGTGGCCGTATTGAGTATGTGATTACAATCAATGGCCCAGAGCCAATCGACTATCTTGAAAGTGCCATTGATTACCAGCACTACATCGATAAGCAACTAAAACCCGTGGCAGAAGCGATACTCCCTTTTGTAGGGTATGACTTTAAACAGTTGAGTGAACCCCAATTGGGGCTTTTCTAAGACAGAAACAACAGGAAATAAAATAGCAAGCTAGCCTATTTTGAACTCTGTACGCTCATACTCTTTAAGTAACCATTGACCATAGCTGTCAATCAAACCAACCACTGAACGTTTGGGGATTACTCGTCCACTGAGTAGGATTCCCAAACGGTCGATTTCTATCTGCTTATCTGGATAGAAACGAACAAATTCCTCACCACACTCTATTGGGTCATCTATCCAACGCTTATGTTTGTGCATCACTACACTGTAGCTCGCTCTCAATAGCTTTTTAGCAATTCTGATTTGCGCTTGAGACTGCTCTTGAGCCGTTTTAGCAATGGCAATTTTTTGGCGGCCATTTCGTATCCAATCAGCAACATCACTATTCCAAAACTTGGCGATCTCCCAGCTTGGCTCATAGTCTCCAAAGCACTCACCTAGGTCTTCACCATAAATGCAAGTACAGCACTGGCGCAAAAGAAAACCCCACGAAAAAATACTATCGAGACTCGCAACCTCTTTTGCTAATGCTAGCTTTACATTTAACCCTTTAACGTGGGGAAAGCTGCGCTGAAAACGCCATTGCACTGTATTCATTAACGTCGTGCGATTGTCTTCAAAAGGCCGGTGAGTAATGACAACTAAATCAAGGTTCGAGCGCGTGCTGACAGCGGAGTGTCGAGCAACACTGCCATAGACATACACACTATGTAGGTTTGTACCCAAGCCAGCCTTAAAGAAACGCAGTGCATCTTGGACCGCTGGCTGGAAATCAGATTGAAATTCGAACTGTGACTGAGCAAGCATTAATCAATGTAACGTTAAGATATATCAGATAAATAATGGTGAATCAGAACTGAGGTTTGTTCAAGTATTTCCTAATCACAATTGTCAGGGTTATACTTAGCTCATCGATAACAAGAGGTACTATCCATGCCAAGGGCAAGTGAACTTAAAAAAGGATTCGCGATCGAATCTAACGGTAAAACCCTACTTATTAAAGACATCGAAGTGACAACACCTGGTGGTCGCGGCGGTGCAAAGATTTACAAACTACGTTGTACTGATCTCAACACCGGTGCGCGCGTCGACGAGCGTTTTAAGTCTGATGACGTCGTCGATACCGTAGAGATGAACAAGCGCGCTTCTTCTTTCTCTTATGTTGATGGCGACGAGTACATCTTTATGGATAATGAAGACTACACTCAATATACCTTTAAGCAAGCTGACATCGAAGACGACCTACTTTTCATCACTGAAGAGATTCAAGGCCTGCACATTGTTCTTGTTGATGGTGCAGCTGTAGCTATTGAACTGCCTTCTTCTGTTGAGATGGTCATCGAAGAGACTGACCCTTCAATCAAAGGTGCATCAGCGTCTGCGCGTACTAAACCAGCACGTCTTCCTACAGGCCTGACTGTTCAAGTACCTGAGTACATTGCGACCGGTGATCGCATTATCATCAACACAGCTGAACGCAAATACATGAGCCGAGCATAGTTTTATGAGCGATTTGATCTCTTTGGACGATGTCATCGAAGTTGCCTACGATATCTTCCTCGAAATGGCACCAGACAATTTAGAACCTGCAGACGTTATTCTGTTTACCGCTCAATTTGACGATAGAGGCGCAGCCGAAGTTGTTGAAACGGGTGATGACTGGGTAGAACACGTTGGCTTTGAGGTTGATGAGACATTTGCAGAGGTATGTATTGGCTTGGTAAATGAAGCAGATGATGCGCTCGATGATGTCTTCGCTCGAATGCTTGTTAGCCGTGACCCAGATAATAAATTCTGCCACATGCTGTGGAAGCGCGACTAGACTCGATTCACCCTATTTCAAATTCTTAAAAGAGGCGTCATGCCTCTTTTTTATTGTTTTCAGTTTAATGACACTGGATAGACCATTTAATTAAATTAACCCGTTATAATCGCCACATCATCAGAACTTATTAACGCGAATTATGTTTTTAGACCCTTACTTTACACAACAAGATCAGCACATCGTATTTTCTCGTCAACAAGCCAGTCACTTTGCAAAGCTTGTTGCTGGTGATTTCAACCCTATCCACGATGAAGATAACAAACGCTTCTGTGTGCCAGGCGATCTGCTTTTCTCTGTACTGTTACAAAAGGAGGGGATCTGTCAGAACATGCGCATTGAGTTTGCTGGAATGGTTAATGACGGCGTCGGTTTATCCGTCATCGAGCAAAATGAGAACGAAGCTAGTGTGGTCGACGACCAAGGTAAATCTTATTTAAACATGTCTCGCAGTGGTGAAGTAAGCCACAATCAAGCGCTCATCGAGCATGTCGTTAAAGCTTACGTTAAGTTTTCTGGTATGAACTTCCCTCACATCATGGTTCCTCTGATGGAGGAGCAGCAAATGATGATCAACTGCCAGCGCCCACTTGTTATCTATGAATCAATGGAAGTGGAATTTGCGCGCCTCGATATTACTCATCCTGAGGTTGAATTTAATGGTGCAACCTTTGATGTGGATGATAAACGTGGTGTAGTAACAATGAATTTTGAGTTCAAAGAAGATGGTGAAGTCATTGGTAAAGGCAAAAAGCGCATGATCGCCAGCGGATTAAAACCTTACTCTCAAGAAGCCGTCACCGACCTTGTTGAGCAGTTCAATGAGCGTAAAGCGACGTTTCTTAAGCAAGTTGAACAAGCAGCTTAATTGCTTTAGTTCATGAGATTAACGAATGAGGGCTCATTGTTACGTGAGCCCTTTTGCATTTCACTTCTTTATAGCTGTGGTGTTGTCAGCTTGATATCGTGACGATATAAACGTCTAACTAATGGCAACCCTAACAAGAATAACCAGAAACCATTGACTGCTCCACCACTACCACCATCAATTACTTGTGGATTACTATCCGGAGCACTAAAACGCATATTCGTCAATAAAGCACGGTCATCACCCGCGGCTGTAGAGCCATCTTTGGCGTAAGCAAATCGAACTGTGTTGCTAGTCTGAGGTAAAGTCAAACGAGCCGAGAACTGTTCTTCTCCGGATATATCGTCAAGTTCCGTATCATTAACTCTTGCTGTTAGCACGTCAAAGCCGTTTTCACTCGATACTGTAACGTCTAGTGATAAATAACCTTGCGGAACACCCTCTATGACAACGACAGACTGCTGCCCATCCCCAATCTCTCCAGAACGAATACCGTCAGTTGCCGCAATCCATGGCTTATCATTGACATAAACGGCATCATAATCGAAAGTAATTGCATCTTTGAGAGTCTGACTAGACTGCACTACGCCTTCATATCTAACTTGGCTAGACAGAGTTTGTGACTCTCCCGCCACTGACAAATCTGTTGACAACGTAACAGAAAACTCTGCAAAACCGTCTACTGGAAGTTGTACATCGACCTGACAGCTTTCTCCACCTAATAGTTCATCGGCGCTACAAGTATTCGATAATATGGCTGGTTGAGTTGAAGTGGTTCCCGATAAATTAAAATTCGACAAACTCGCACTTCGAGTCCCGGTATTTGTGTAGGTAAATACGTGGTCTAACACCGTTCCCGGCTCAAAATACCCAATGTGTTCGTTCTGGGTGTAGCTGAGTCCAATATTAAACTGACTCAGCCAACCTTGAAAAAAGCCCGCATCTGCGTAAACACCATAAGAGCCAGCTCTGCCGCAAAAGCGATCACCCCAACTCACCCAACCGAGTTGTTCACCCGTATCTTTGATTACAATTGGACCGCCACTATCACCTCGACAGCTATCTTGACCCTCTGAGGGCGTTCCAGCACAAAAGTTTTGCGCAGGGATCTCTCCATACACTGCGTTGCACTCTTCACGACTGACGAGGTTTATATCAAGCTCTTGAAGACTATCCGGGCGCACTGTACTACCACTAGGCTCAATCGTGCCCCAACCCGCTACGGTAAGCGTCACATCACCCGACATATAGAGCTCTTCAAGACGCCCTTCGGGAGCAAGACGGACTGCGTCGGCCTCATCCGAGGTGAGTTCTCGGGGAAGTTCCAATACCGCAATATCATAAAGAAGTCGGTCTGAATCAAATAACTCGTGAATATAGATATTATTGACACCGACTCTCGTGCCTTGATTTTCATCATCGAGATCATTGACTCCGAACAGCAGTTCAATATCCCCCGAAGAAGTATTTTCCACACAATGTGCCGCAGTTAGCACATATCTCCCTCCAAGGTAGCTGGCTCCGCAGATCTGCCCCTGACTTGCAGAAAATCCTTTCTGTATCAACGCTCCAATAAAAGGCCATTCTCCTTCAGGAGCTGGAGTACCATCAATAATACGAGCAGAGGGTGTAGAGGCGACCGCGGGAATTGCAGCCAATGACAGGCTCGCGACTATCGAGCTAAATACTATTGTGTGCTTCATGTTCCGATCCTTAGATAATTTGCACTCGCATACTACGTTAGTACGTCGAAGCGTTGAACATGGATGGCGGATTTAAGCCTACAAATGCGATCGAATCTAAATAAACGCATATATTGTCTCAAATACGCGATAGATTAAGTATAGAAAAGCCGCCTCCAATCGGAAAGCGGCTTTGTATACTAATGATTTTGTTAGTAATTTAATCTAAGTGTCTGAGTAGTGCTTGTACTGGGTGGAGCGTTTTTACATTTTCAAAACGTTTGACCTGGCTGCGACAAGAATAGCCTGTGACGAGACAGCGCTCTTTTGGCAATACGTCTAAATTCCCCTTCCAACTTAGGCCGTAGATGTCTTTCGACATTTGCAGTTTGTCAGACTCATGGCCAAAGGTTCCAGCCATTCCACAGCACCCGACAGCGACCGTGTTAAGCACTGCGCCAAAATGCTGGAAAATCGCGCCCCACTCTTTTTCGGCATTGGGTAACTTGGTCTTTTCGGTGCAGTGGGCAAACAGGTACCAAGGCTCACTGTTCGTTGTGTGGTGATCAAAAGCGTTCAGGCGAGGGAGTAGCCATTCATGCGCAGTCAATACGTCAAACTCTCCCCTGGCCTCGGCAAGAATCTCATTATATTCATCGCGATAGCAAAGCACGAGTGCAGGGTCAACGCCCACCATTGGAATATTGAGGTTTGCTACAGTATCAAGGAATGTCGCCGTATCTTTTGCCCCCTTGGCAAACTGCTTTAGAAAACCTTTGATATGTTGCGCTTTGCCATTCGGTTTGAATGGCAGCATCACTGGGGTTTTGCCCAATTTCCTTACGAGGAGACAAAAATCTTCAACAACCTCTGCATCATAAAAGCTCGTAAAAGGGTCTTGAACAATCAACACATAGTCTTCACGCTCACTTGGTGCCACGGCACTCAAAGCTTGCAAGTCAAACACTTCATAAGCCGATGCTCTCTGCTTTAGCGTAGGTACGGACAAAAGAGGCGCATCAATATAGCCCACCGTTTTCTCTGTTAACGACTGAACCCAACCCTGTTTAAGCACTGCATTGGTCACCGCTGGCATCGCTCCCATCACTGGCAGTAACGTCTCAATATTGGCCACGAGGTAATCTTTCGCAGGGCGTTGGTAGCGGCTGTAGTAGGCATTGAGGAAACGTGAACGGAAACTCGGAACATCGACCTTAATCGGGCACTGGCTAGCACACGCTTTACAAGCCAAACACCCATTCATCGCCTCATACACTTCATGCGAAAAATCGTATTCATGTCGCTTGTTTAACGTATTACGCACACGCTCAATCATCTCTTTTATCGAGGCTGATTTGTGTAGTGAGGCTTGTTCAACATCGAGTATGTCTACACCTTGCTCTGAAAGTTGGCGCAGCCATTCACGGACTAACCCGGCTCGACCTTTTGGTGAATGCCTTCTATCTGCGGTGACCTTCATTGAAGGACACATCGGAGAGCTCGTATCGTAATTAAAACACAAGCCATTGCCGTTACACTCCATTGCCGCCTTAAAGCTGTCTCGAACTTTGACGTCGATTTGGCGATCATAATAACCGCGCTTAGTATCGGTTACCTTAACCAAATCGGCTTGGCTATCTAACGGCGTGCATATCTTGCCTGGGTTCATCTTGTTATGGGGGTCAAACGCCGCCTTTACTCGGCGCAGCTGATTAAACAACTCTTCACCAAAAAACTCGGGGCCATACTCTGATCGGAATCCTTTACCGTGTTCACCCCACATTAGGCCGCCATACTTCGCCACCAGCTGAACCACTTGATCAGAAATTTGGTGCATCAGTTGCTCTTGCATTGGATCACACAAATCGAGCGCTGGGCGAACGTGCAACACACCAGCATCAACGTGACCAAACATGCCATAATTCAAATTCTGTTTATCGAGAAGCTGTCTAAACTCTGCAATAAAGTCAGCGAGATTCTCAGGTGGCACACAGGTATCTTCGGCAAACGCAACCGGCTTCGCCTTACCCTTCGCCGCCCCTAACAACCCCACTGCTTTTTTACGCATGTTGTAAATACGATTGATACCGGCAAGTTCATCACACACTTGATAGCCAATCAGGCCAGACTCACCGTCATTGATCAGTTGGTCTAACTTGGCGGTCAAAGCACTGACTTGCGCTGCCGTCTCTTCAGTGTTTTCACCGGCAAACTCCACCATATTGATGCCAAGCATTTCTTTACCGGGAACATCTTGTAACAGGTCACTGACCGTATGCCATACAATATCTTGCTTAGCTAAATTCAGTACTTTCGAATCAACGGTCTCAACAGACAACGCGTTAGCCTCTACCATAAACGGTGCATTGCGCAACGCTGAATCGAAGGTATCGTACTTTACGTTGACCAGTGTTCTGGCCTTGGGAATGGGAGTTAGGTTCAACTTGGCTTCTGTAATGAAGGCTAATGAACCTTCGGCGCCGCACAGCACTCGGGTTAAATCGAACTCACCACTATCAGAAATTGCATTTTTTAGGTCATAGCCCGTCAAAAAGCGGTTAAGCGGTGGAAACTTCGCTTCTATTTGTGGGCGGTAATCACGACAAACAGATTCTGTGACTTGCAACGCTTTTAAAGCAAAAGTCCCCTTATCAGCGACTGCCTCTTCAGAGCCAGACTCAAGGATGGAGCCATCAGCAAATACCGCCTGCAATGACAACACGTGATCAGAGGTTTTACCGTACTTTAGAGAGCCTTGCCCGGAAGCATCTGTGTTAATCATGCCACCAATGGTAGCCCGATTGCTGGTGGACAAATCAGGAGAAAAGAAGAACCCATACGGGCGCACCGCATCATTAAGTTGATCTTTGATCACTCCTGTTTGGACGCGTACCCAACCCTCTTCTTGATTGACCTCAAGGATTTTGTTCATGTGACGTGAAAGATCGACCACCACCCCTTTTGTCAATGATTGACCGTTGGTCCCTGTGCCACCTCCCCGAGGAGAAAAAGTCACTCGCTCGAATTCCGGCTGGCTACTGACTTCCCCAATTAATACAACATCTTGAGTTGTTTTAGGATGAACAACCGCTTCAGGCAACTGTTGATAAACACTGTTGTCGGTAGCGACTGCTAGACGACTGGAATATTGAGTTTCAATATCTCCGCTAAAGCCTTTAGCCTTTAGTGTCGATAGATAAGATGAGACGACGGGATCGACATCGGTCTTCGAATGAAGTCTGGGTAACATAAGCTTCCTGCTCCTTGGTACGAGAACGGCGTGTAACCAAGTTTCCGTTAAAATTAAATGTTGATTCACATCACTTTACAACATTTAAAAAGGTGTTCAAAACACTATTACAATGCCAAAATGCGAGCGACTAAGTATTTGTACGCACAAGCAGCAAAAAATAGATTAAAACGGCATGAAATGCCGTCAATTAGAGCAACATCATGAAGAAAAACAAAATAGTAACGACAGAAGACATTCTGTTAAAACTTTGTCAGTCAGTATCGGGAGTACTCACTTCAGCCACGGGCTCCAACGTCACTTATTCTGCTATGGTGCAGAAAATCAACAAAACTGCGTTAAAACCGGACTTCGGCTGCTTTGTACTGTTTGATGGCGGTTTTTCTGGGTTAGTCGTCATAAACTTCACCTCGAAAGCAGCGTTAGAGCTTTACACTAACTATATGCGCAACATGGGTATGCCAGAAGACGAGCTGGCAGTACTTCACACCTCTGACGAAGTAGGCGACGTACTGGGTGAGTTGATGAATCAGCTTGTCGGTGACTTCACCAACAAAATACGCAAAGAGCTACAAACTAACATTACGCAAAACCAGCCCAAAATGCTGTCTCTAAACAAGCAGGTGATCCTTTCAGTAGATACGAACTTAGACCGACCTCAGGCACGTCGCGTGACCTTCTCAACAGAAAAGAACAACATTTTCTATTTAGAATTAGCCATGGATAAAACCGAGTTCATTCAACTAGAAGAGTTTGAAGTAGCGGAAGATGAGTGTCCAGATGACATTCTAGAAGCCACTCAAAAGGCGATGAACCAGCCAAAGAAAGAAGAGAAGAAATCAAATGACGACCCTACCGACCTTCTTGATGAACTAGGTATCTAAGCTGTTGTAACTGATAAAGTTCTATAACAAAGAAGCCCGACTATATCGCCGTATACTCGGGCTTTTTCACTTTCTTAATTTCCGTTTTTGGACAAAAAAAGGTAGAATACCGCTCTTTTATTTTTGTCTGTTGTAAAGTCTTCATGAGTAAACAAAAAGCCTTAAAGAAAATTGCGAAGTGTCTAGAGCTTGGTAATTCTGCTAACGTCAACGAAGCGGCTAATGCCATCAAAATGGCTCACCGTCTCATGTTGAAGTATGGCTTGGACAAAGATGACATCGAGTTTATTAAGCTCGGTAAAACACTCTCCTCTCACCTATTACCAGCGAATGTAAGCTCGACACTACTACGCGTGATCCGAGGTATTAACACCAAGTTTGGTGTTGAGGCTGTATTGCTCAATCACAAAGGTTTGAAGAAAGCGGAATTTATTGGCGAAGCCGATCGCGCCATCTTTGCGGCTTTCGCATTCGATATCATTTATCGAGAGCTCAACGAACAAACGGGGCAATTTCGTAATAGCTTTGCTGGCAGTGGCACGCCCTCCACTGAAGTGACCCGACGTGTAAACAGCTTTGTCTCTGGTTGGGTTGAAGGCGCTTTAGAAAAACTTCCAGTGATCACGCCTGATGAAGAATCCGCAAACAAGATCAATGACTACATTGATAAAGAGTTTAAAAACATCGACCGCGAAACATTTAAGCAACAGTTAAAAGAGGCGATGAAGAACTTAACTGACGACTACGAGAAAGGTCTCAAAAAAGGCAGAACGGTTTCTGTTAACCGACCTATTGATGGTGCACAAGCACCCAAGATGTTAGAAAAATAGTGCAACGTCTGCTGATCATCTTGTCATTGAGTATTGGCCTGTTAATTCCCACTAAGGCCGATACTCTACATACCAACATCGATTCCGAAGCCCTCGCCCAAATAGAGCGTAAAGCAGACCTTGGTGACACTTCCGCTCAACAACAATTAGTAGATCTGTATTTAGCTGACGCTTCACTTATTCGCGATCAAGAGTGGTTCGATAAACTTCTTGTTGCCAATGCATTTGAGCAACACTTATCTAGCCAACTTGCGTTAGCTGAAAAACTAGAAGCACTCTCGTTAACTCAACCAGCAGCACTCGACTTGGCTATTGCGATGTATGGCGTTATCGAAGAGCAATCTCCAGAAGCTCGATCAAAGTACTACCATTTACTCGAGCGCAAATTCAACGACTCAAAAAAAGCCCAACTTGCTAACCTGCCAACCATAGAAGTCAATGATAGTGAAGATGGACAAACCATAAATGCTGACCGTGATTCCTCAATCCACTTATGGCTTAGTTATCTAGTTATTGGGTTTCTGTCTTTAGGTTTGATTGCGACTATAACCATTCTAAAGCGCGCTAGAGATGTCATTAAAAGTATCGATCACACCGATTTGCAGCAGCAAATCGCCTCACAAAAAGAGCAAATTAGCCGTCAAACCCAACAACTAAAAAAGGCACAACGCTTAATCGCTCAGTATGAGCACGTAAACCACCGAGAGCCACAGCAAAAAGCTTACAAAGTAGCCAGCGCTACCCCGGATAAAAGGCTCCTACAGGCCTGCCGTATTTTTGGTTATACACCAAAGACAATCCCCTCGCCTGAGGAAATAAAACGTCAATACAAAAAGCTCTCGCACCGCTACCACCCAGACCGCCACGGTGATAGTGAAAAGATGAAATCCATCAACACTGCGTTCACGCTCTTAATCAAGCATCACACTGAAAAAGCCTGATTATTTATTGGTCATATCGGGCATATGCCGCAAATTTAACATATAGTTCACATGTATGTCGCTCGAACACCGCGTGCAAGTGGCATAATAAAGTCATACAAATTAGAAGATATAATCACAACGAATAAGAATAACTGCGTGAATGAGGGGAGAATGTATGAAGACCCATTTTGGTCAATGCGACTGGTGCAAAGAATCAAGGCGAGTGAGCAAATTAGAGTACGTTGATGGAAAACACCATCACTCTTGCAAAGAGTGCATGTCTTTAGCCAAGATTGACGTACGCCTGTTCAATCTTGATGAGTTAGCACAGCGAGCTAAGACACAACAAGCAAGTCTATAAGCCCAAACAGGTGACGACACCACAGAGATGACGACTCATTCCTAACGCCTTTACTCACAGAGTAAAGGCGTTTTATTTGGGCTTTTTATTTCTCAAATTGACTCTCATTTTGCGATGAATCACTTTCTTTTCCCCCTTCTTAATCCTAAGTCAGTGAACCACATTATTATTGTCTCATAGTTGAAAGCTCATACTTTTCTAATGCTTAATAGCCCTCCAAGCTTGTCGAATCCCCCTTTGTCACCAATACTCAAACTTCGTTTTGAATGTCAACTTTATTCTCATTTTGAGAAACGCCCCTAGCGGCAAAGCTCTGGACAAAGGATTTAAGTACCATGGGTAAAATCACTTTCTGCATTATCTCTCTATGCCCATTCTATCTATTGGCAGAAAACGAACCCACGACCAAGACTGCTCTCGTTCTTCCCGGGCTGCATCAACAAGGACAAGACCTTCAAGGCAACACACTGTCCGCAGATGAAACTATCGATTGGGAGTTAACAAATAGCGACTTAGTGTTCGGTTCCTACTCTGAGCGACACCAAAACGAACAAACCAATGCGGTCGGTTACATGTACAATCAAAAGATGGAGCTCAATAATGGATGGCTAGAGAACAATTTGAGGAATGAAGCAGAAGCCAATGGCATCAACTTTGAAGACTACTTCCTGCATTTTACTGAAGACACCATCCTAGCTGAAGTAGACAGTACCCATGGCGAAAGTACCCTAATCAACCGTAAACCAATGATAGTGGGCTATACCACCAACGACGATCATGCTGGCTTCTTGCTCTATCAGCAACCGCCTTGGAACGCTGATGTTTTTGAGCACTATCAGCAAGGTGGCGCGCTTTATGTATACCACTCAGAGCAGTTCGATCGCCTGATGTTCAAATTCTCCCAATATGCTCAGGGTGGCGAATTCGTCATTGAATACCCTTCGGCCGTCGACGGACGTGGGCAGGTGACAGAATGGTCACAATTTGACATCAAAAAAGACAAAACGCTTGGGATGACAGAAAGCCAGAATGTCATTTGGAATCTGCCTGAGGATTGGGTTAGAGCAACGACGCATGACGCTACCGGAAGCAGCTATGGCGGTGGGCAGTATTTCGGCTCTACCTTTGTTCGCGATGGCGGTCGTCTTTTTGTCACCAGAATACGTTGGAAAGATACCAACCCTGACAACAGACCTAAGATCGATGAAATAAAGCTAAAGAACAGCTTTCCCACCGTTAAACCTCAAGATGCTCCAATACAAACAGCGAGTGGCCAACAGATCGAACGTTGGCGCAAAGTTCGTGGCTTTGATGTCAGCGCCGATTTGAACGGCGACAACTACCTCTCATGGACAGAGTACAAAAACCGCACCAATAAAAACGCTACCGCTCGCTTTCGCTGGGAGTCACGCGTCATCCCATTTGGTAAAATGTGGAATCAAAACTCCTCATGGGCGGTAACCAACCTTGCCAACACTGACTACCTCAACGCTGTCCATCAATACTATCAACAAGAGTGGGCAAGTCAGGGACTAAACGGTGCATACAACGACGATACCAACAAACTTATCGGTAGCAACCAGTTCTCTGTTTTATCCGGCGGACACATTCAGGAGCTTGGTGCTGTAGCAGGTTCAGAAGAAGCGGATTCTGTTTATCGCTCTCAGTTCTCGGCCTTTCTCAAAAACCTCGCTCAGCTCGATCCTAATGCTTTCGTGAGTGTGAACATCGGTACCGCAAATCTCTTTGGCAGAAACGGTCAGAGCCATCTGGCCGACTCGGCTTCGCTTTATCTGAGAGAGCACTACCTTTTCCCTTCAACAGGCTTTAGTGGCTATGCTGGCCTCTCGAAGTTTTGGGATAACTCCGCACTGGCAGCGAAAGGGAATAGTGTTATCTACCAAGCGACAACGCGCTATGGACGCGTACAATATTTCGGTAATTCGCAGACCAACTGGGAGCTCGACCAATACTCTGCGCTTGCCGCCTACTATTTGAGTTATGACCACGAACATAGCTACTTCAATCAATGGAACAACGGCTATCAGTACGGCAGTGACAACACGACCAGTGATAACTTTTGGACCGCTGGGGTGGCAAAGAATATAGCTTACCAGCCAACCCGCTTAACGGAGATTGATCTAGGTAAGCCCTCAAACCACATTCCACCGGGCTACGAGGCTATCCCAATGATGATGTCGACAACGACACCCTCACCTGCCGATTACACCATCATAGGTGACAGTTCGATGCATACACTGGTGCACGATGATTTACCTAATGGCGCCGTCGACGTATCACCAACCTATACCTACTTCGCCCATAAGTCAGAACGCAATGTGGTTACAGGTGGCCCAGAGGAGATGGTGCTTGCGCGTGAGTTTACCAATGGTCGAGTGCTATATCGTACTGATTTTCATGGTAAGAACGCCGTCTACTTTTCAAGTGCGCAACTCACTGTTGCACTTGATGTACCAATGAAAGTGGTCGATGAAAAAGGGAACGTTGGCGATTATGTGAGTGAAGTGACCCTTCGTGGCTACGAAGGGCTAATTTTGCTCTACTAGACGGTTAGTCTTAATGTAGAAACAAAAAACTCGCGACCTGCGCGAGTTTTTCAATCATTCTTTAGCAACTGATAACAATCTTAGCCACGACGGTTGTTGCGACCTGAACGGCTGTTTGAACGACCTTGCTCTGAGCGACCTTGGCTGCCACCTGTGGCATTGCGAGTGCTTGGCTTGCGGCGACCATTACTGCGACCGCGACCTGCTGGAGCACTTACACGTTCTTCGTGACGCTTAACCGCACGACGGATTTTTTGGCTCTTAGCACGCTCACGCTTACGAGATGTGTTGTCTTTGTTGAGATCAAGCATCGTCTCTTTCTCTGCGCGCAACTCTACCATGTCACGTAGGTAGTTAACTTCTTTCAGAGACAGCTCCATCCATCCACCACGAGGTAGTTTCTTGTCTAGGAAGATATCACCGTAGCGCACACGTTTCAGACGAGAAACCGTACAGTCTTGAGATTCCCATAGACGACGAACTTCACGGTTACGACCTTCGTTGATCACAACGTAGAACGTATGGTTCATACCCTCACCACCGGTGTAAACCACATCTTCGAAACGTGCTAAACCATCTTCCAGCTCAACACCACGAACAAGGTTCTTAACTTTGTGCTCATCCACTTCGCCAAATACGCGTACTAGGTATTCACGCTCAACTTGGCGACTTGGGTGCATCAGACGGTTCGCCAGTTCACCATCAGTGGTGAACAGCAATAAGCCAGATGTGTTTGCATCAAGACGACCAACAGAGATCCAGCGTGAGCCACGGATTTTAGGTAGACGGTCAAAAACAGTACGACGGCCTTCAGGATCGTGACGAGTACAGAGCTCACCCTCTGGCTTATAGTAAGCAAGAACACGACAAACGACTTCTTCTTGAGCTTTCGCAGATACGATATGTCCATCAATACGGATTACGGCGCTATCGTCTTCAAGACGTTCGCCTAGTCTAGCGACAATACCATTTACGCTAACTCGACCAGATTTAATCAGCGTTTCTAGTTCACGGCGAGAACCGTGACCAGCACGAGCTAAAACCTTCTGTAACTTTTCGTTCATTTATCTACCTAAATATGTCGTCTTCACAGACGTCAGTGGAGTGTGTGGTATTAAGTATAACTGCGCACAAAAAATGCGGTGGCAAAGTATCGCAAATATGGACAAAAAAATCATCTTTTTTCGTCCATATCATCGATCATTTTCATTTTGATAAGCGTGCTTACTCAAACGGGCTTGGGTCACCCGAGCCAACGCGTGCAATCACTGGGTCATCGTCACTAAAATCAATCACCGTCGTTGGCTGCTCGCCAAGGTAACCACCGTTGAGAATGACGTCTACTGCGTGCTCGAGTTTGTCACGAATATCCTCTGGATCTGACTCAGTGACATCATTACCAGGCAAGATTAATGACGTTGACATCAATGGCTCACCGAGCGCTTCTAGAAGATCAAGTGCTATTTGATTATCTGGGACACGAATACCAATTGTCTTGCGTTTTGAGTTCATCAAACGACGAGGGACTTCTTTGGTTCCTTTAAAAATAAAGGTATAAGGACCCGGTGTATTATTCTTTAGCAAACGAAACGCCGTGTTATCAACACGGGCATAAAGCGAGATCTCTGAGAGATCTCGGCATAGCAGCGTAAAGTTATGCTTTTCATCGATACGGCGGATTTGACAGATACGGTCCAACGCCTGCTTGTTCTCGAGCTGACAACCCAATGCGTAACCCGAATCGGTTGGGTAAATCACTACTCCGCCGTTGCGAATAATAGCGACCGCTTGGTTTATCAAGCGAGCTTGAGGGTTCTCTGGATGAACATAAAAAAACTGGCTCATAACGCTTCCTCGTTGTTTTGGTTTTTATCTTCTCTTGGTAGAAACTGCCAATCCTTCCATACCGGCTCTACACCCGATGGAAGCCATAAGTTTCTACCCAGCTCCATCCATGGAGACGGATAATGAAAATCACTGCCTTGAGAGGCTAATAGTCTGTATTGTATAGCATAATCCGCCAAGTTGCGTCTTTCTTGTTGTGCCTGTTGCGGTTGAGCCACTTCCATCGCGTCTCCTCCCGCTTCAACAAACGCAGTAATCAGGCGCTTGATCCACTTAGCAGTAAGCTGATACCTACCTGGATGTGCCAATACTGCTTGACCACCGGCTTGATGGATTGCCTCGACGGCATCACTCATTGAGCACCATGTTGGCGGGACATAACCGGGGTTATTACGTGTTAAAAACTTCTTAAATACCTGCTGCATATTCTTGGCAAAGCCTTGCTCTACCAACCATTTCGCAAAATGAGCACGAGTAATGGGTGCATCCCCGGCAATCGCCTGGACCTCCTCCAACACCCCCTCTCGGGTGGCTTTTGATAATCGCTCAGCAATCAGTGCGGCTCTTGTCACTCGATGCTGCTTTTGCTGCTCAATCAACGCCTGAAGTGCTGGCGAAGTTGGGTCAATGTTCAAGCCAACAATATGGATGTCTTTATTTTGCCATACGGTAGAAATCTCGATCCCGTTGATCAACTGGATTGGCAGTTGGTTTTCATCAATATGACGCTGAGCTTCAGCCAGTCCATCAGTGGTGTCATGATCAGTAATGGCCAGCGCCTCTACATTGAAGCTCAAGGCTCGGTCAATTAGGTCTGAGGGGGCAAGGCGACCGTCTGAAGCGGTGGTGTGACTGTGTAGATCTATTCGCATAATTATATAAAAAAGTAATTGACTTTTTGCTCTTGCACTAGTTAACTAGTACGCAATTACAGAGTCACATTGTTAAGGGCTACTCATGTTACAAGAAATTAACCAAAAGCAAAGCATCAAAGTCATTGCAACCGCTTCTCAAGCGGCAATGGTTGTTGGTTCTTGGTGGCGTTCTTGGACTCTTTCGAGTGGGCTGAACTGTGCGATTTAAATAAAGAATTCTCACTACCAAGCCCGCTAATTTTAGCGGGCTTTTTGTTTTGTTGTATAACTCACACTTAAATGCTTAAACATTCATCAAATCAGCACAAATCCCGATTGGGTCGATGATAGCTTTATGCGAGTATGTACGGCAGGAAGATAAGATACCGAATTACAAGGAGGTCTTGTGAACAAGACCATTGAAATAAAAAAGCTTGGTGAACTCGAAGTTCTCAATACTTCTGTTCCTTATTTCCAAGATCCGACGCGTCTGTTTCATACTTTGTGTGAGAAAAAAACAGACAGCCTTTTGCTTGAGTCCGCTGAAATCGATTCAAAACAAGACCTAAAAAGTCTTTTGATCGTTGATTCGGCTGTACGTATCGTCTGCTTTGGACACACAGTGACCATGACGGCACTAACGAACAATGGTCGTCACTTACTCGCGCATTTGAATGCGAATATCCGTAGCGATATCGCGAGTCAATTGGATGGTGAGGTTCTAACACTCAACTTCGCGACACCTTGCGATACGTTAGACGAAGATTCACGCCTGCGCGAAGCCTCTTCTTTTGATGCACTACGATTAGTGCAGCATAGCTTTGATATCAGCGACCATGACAAGCATGCTATCTTCCTTGGTGGATTGTTCGCTTATGACCTAGTGGCGAACTTTGAGCCTCTTGGGGATGCCAAAGCGACCAATCAATGTCCAGACTACGTATTTTACGTTGCTGAAACCTTGCTCGTGGTTGATCACCAAACCGAGTCTTGCCAATTACAAGCAACGCTATTTGCTAATACTGAATGTAAGCAAGAACTTGAGGAACGTATCGAACACATCACACAACAGTGTGAGACACCAAAGCTGTTACCAAACGCACGACACGTTGAAGACGTAACAGCCCAAGTCAGCATGTCTGATGAAGACTTCTGTCAAACGGTACGAGATCTCAAGCAATACGTTGTGAAGGGCGACATTTTCCAAGTGGTTCCTTCTCGTCGTTTTACACTGCCATGCCCTTCTCCACTGGCGGCCTACAAACAACTAAAACAGAGCAACCCAAGCCCTTACATGTTCTATATGCAAGATGAGCTGTTCACTCTGTTTGGCGCTTCTCCTGAAAGCGCATTGAAATATGAAACCGATACCAATCAAGTTGAAATCTATCCGATTGCTGGCACACGCCGTCGTGGCAAGCGTCCAAACGGTGACATTGATTTCGACCTAGATAGCCGTATTGAGCTGGAACTGCGCACCGATATGAAAGAGAACGCTGAGCACATGATGCTGGTGGATCTTGCCCGTAACGATGTCGCGCGTATCTCTCAAGCGGGTACACGTCACGTTGCTGATCTACTCAAAGTTGACCGTTACAGTCATGTCATGCACTTAGTATCTCGTGTGGTTGGACAGCTTCGTGAAGACCTCGATGCTCTGCATGCTTACCAAGCATGTATGAACATGGGTACGTTAACGGGTGCTCCGAAAATTCGTGCCATGCAGTTGATTCGCGATTTTGAAGGGACTCGCCGCGGTAGCTATGGCGGTGCAGTTGGCTACTTAACAGGTGAAGGCACTCTAGATACCTGTATCGTTATCCGTTCTGCCTATGTTGAGAATGGCATTGCACAAGTTCAAGCGGGTGCCGGGGTTGTCTTCGACTCTGACCCTCAAGCGGAAGCTGATGAGACTCGCGGCAAAGCACAAGCCGTCATTTCAGCCATTCAGGCCGCTCACCAAAACACGACCAACAAGGGGTAATGACAATGTCGAATATTGTATTTATCGATAACTTCGATTCGTTTACTTACAACCTTGTTGATCAGTTTCGTTCACTTGGGCATGAGGTCACTATCTACCGTAACAGTATCTCCGCGGAAGCCATTGAACAAGCGATCGCAGAATTGACGAATCCGGTTATTTTGCTTTCTCCGGGTCCTGGCGCACCGTCAGAAGCGGGCTCAATGCCAGAGATCATTCAGCGCTTTAAGGGTAAGGTGCCTATGATTGGTATCTGCCTGGGTCACCAAGCGATTGTGGAAGCCTATGGCGGTACAGTCGCAGGCGCAGGTGAGATCATTCACGGTAAAGTATCAATGATGGAACATGACGAGCACGCAACCTACGCGAGTTTGCCATCACCTCTGGCTATCGCACGTTATCACTCCCTTGTGGCGACGTCAGTACCAGAAACACTGACCATAACGGCGGAAGTGGATGGACTTGTGATGTCCGTCGTTCAAGAGCAAGATAAGGTGTGTGGATTCCAATTCCACCCTGAATCCATCATGACAACCCAAGGTGCAACCTTGTTAGAAAACGCCATTGAATGGGCACTAACGAAATAACTGCGTAAGGAAACTAAGGAATAATTATGGAAATCATCTACAACAAACTCTTTGAGCAACAATCTCTTACGCAGGAAGAAAGCCAAACACTGTTTGACGCCATCATTCGTGGCGAAGTGAGCGATATTCACTTGGCCTCGGCGCTAACGGCTTTAAAAATCAAGGGCGAAACGCCGGATGAGATCGCTGGTGCAGCCAAAGCCTTGCTAGCAAACGCCAAAGCTTTCCCACAACCGGATTACGATTTTGCTGATATCGTGGGGACGGGTGGCGATGGGCATAACACCATCAACATCTCAACGACTGCCGCTTTTGTCGCGGCGGCATGTGGCTTAAAAGTCGCGAAGCATGGTAACCGCAGTGTGTCTAGTAAATCGGGCTCTTCTGATTTGCTTGACTCATTTGGTATCGATCTCGCGATGAGTCCTGAAACGACTCGTGAAGCGGTTGATGCGCTTGGTGTAGCATTCTTGTTCGCTCCGCAATACCACGGCGGTATCAAGCATGCGATGCCTGTTCGCACAACACTAAAAACGCGCACCATTTTCAATATTCTGGGCCCTCTTATTAACCCAGCTAAACCCAACATCGAATTGATGGGTGTTTACAGTGAAGAGTTAGTCAGACCTATCGCAGAAACCATGCTCAACATGAACATGAAACGCGCAGCGGTTGTTCACGGCAGTGGTTTAGATGAGGTGGCGATTCACGGTGAAACTAAAGTTGCTGAGATCAAAGATGGTCAAATCATTGAGTACACTTTGAGCCCAGCAGACTTTGGCCTAGAAGAGCACCCTCTGGAAGCGATTAAGGGTGGCGAGCCTGAAGAAAACCGCGCGATCATCGCTAACATTTTGACTGGTAAAGGTACAGATGCACAAGTCGGTGCAGTTGCCGTCAACGTTGCCCTACTGATGCGACTATTCGGTCACGAAGACCTCAAAGCGAACACGCAGCAAGCAATTGATGCGATGAACTCAGGTAAGGCGTATGATTTAGTTCAACGTCTCGCTGCACAAGATTTTGGAAAGGCTTAAGATGACTCAATCAACTGAACAGCTAACTGAACAGCTTTCAGCACATGTCTCGGTTAAAGAAGCTGAAATGGCAGAAGTGCTGGCTAAAATTGTCAAAGACAAATACCAATGGGTTGCAGAGCGCAAAACAGCGCAACCTCTAGATAGCTTTATCGGCGATCTCATTCCGTCTGATCGTAGCTTTTACGAAGCACTAAGCGGGGAGCAATCGGCGTTCATTATGGAGTGTAAGAAAGCCTCTCCATCAAAAGGGCTGATCCGTGATGACTTCGATCTCGATTACATTGCATCGGTTTATAACAACCACGCTAACGCCATCTCGGTATTAACCGACGAAAAATACTTCCAAGGTAACTTTGAGTTTCTGCCTCAGGTTCGCAAAATCGCAAAACAACCAATTTTGTGTAAAGACTTTATGGTAGACACTTACCAAGTTTACCTAGCTCGTAATTACAGTGCAGATGCTATCTTGCTGATGCTTTCCGTGCTTAATGATGATGAGTATCAGTCCCTTGCAAAAGTAGCGCATGAGCTAAACATGGGTATTCTTACCGAAGTCAGCAACGAAGAGGAACTGCACCGTGCAGTGAACCTTGGCGCAAAAGTCATCGGTATCAATAACCGTAACCTGCGTGACCTGTCGACAGACCTTAATCGCACCAAAGAGCTGTCACCTTTGATTCGCAAACTTGCTCCACAAGCGACTGTAATATCAGAGTCCGGTATCTACACTCACCAACAAGTTAGAGACCTAGCACCGCACGCAGACGGCTTCTTGATCGGCAGCTCACTGATGGCTGAAGACAACCTCGAACTTGCCGTTCGTAAGGTAACGCTTGGCGAAAACAAGGTGTGTGGTTTGACGCACTCTGACGATGCTGCTAGGGCATACCAAGCGGGTGCCGTATTTGGTGGCCTTATCTTTGTTGAGCACTCCAAACGCGCAGTAGATATCGAATCAGCTCGTCTTACTATGAGTGGTGCTCCACTCAAATATGTTGGTGTGTTCCAAAACCACGACAGTGCTTTTGTTGCCGATACTGCTGAGGCACTTGGACTCGCCGCCGTTCAACTTCATGGTGATGAAGACCAAGACTTTATCAAGCATCTACGTGTTCAACTTAAAGATAGCGTTGAGATCTGGAAAGCCTACGGTGTCACCGATAGCGAGCCACAACTGATAGATAAGTTCGTTGACCGTCACCTATTTGATGCTCAAGTCGGCTCACAAAGTGGCGGCACAGGCCACACCTTTGATTGGTCTTTAATTGCCCAGCCATGTGATGTGATGCTGGCGGGTGGTTTGAACCCAGATAATGCCAAGCAAGCCGCCCAATTGGGTTGCCTCGGCTTAGATTTGAATTCAGGTGTCGAAAGCGCACCTGGTAAGAAAGATTTAGACAAGTTGCTTCAAGCGTTTGCCGCAATTCGCGACTATTAATGCAACCGTCATTGAATTTAAAGTATTAAGGAATAAAGAAATGGCTAAACTCGATGCCTACTTTGGTGAATACGGCGGTCAGTATGTTCCGCAGATTCTCGTGCCAGCACTAGAGCAACTAGAGCAAGCGTTTATCGACGCGCAAGAAGATCCTGAGTTTCGCAGTGAATTTATGACGCTGCTTCAAGAGTATGCTGGTCGCCCGACTGCCCTAACTCTTACACGTAACCTAACCAAAGGCACAAAAACAAAACTTTACCTGAAGCGTGAAGACCTTCTTCACGGTGGCGCGCACAAAACTAACCAAGTACTTGGACAAGCGCTGCTTGCTAAGCGCATGGGTAAGAAAGAGATCATCGCAGAAACAGGCGCGGGTCAACATGGTGTTGCAACCGCACTTGCTTGCGCCCTACTCGACCTAAAATGCCGCGTTTATATGGGCGCAAAAGACGTTGAGCGTCAAAGCCCTAACGTGTTCCGCATGAAACTGATGGGTGCAGAGGTTATTCCTGTGCACTCTGGTTCAGCAACACTAAAAGATGCCTGTAACGAAGCGCTGCGTGATTGGTCAGCGACCTATGAAGAGGCTCATTACCTCCTAGGTACGGCTGCCGGTCCACACCCATTCCCTACCATCGTGCGTGAATTCCAGCACATGATTGGTGAAGAGACTAAAAACCAAGTACTTGCGCGTGAAGGTCGCCTACCTGACGCCGTGATCGCTTGTGTCGGCGGAGGCTCAAACGCAATCGGTATGTTTGCTGACTTTATTGAAGAAGAGAGCGTTCGCCTCATTGGTGTTGAACCAGCAGGTAAAGGTATCGATACAGACCAGCACGGTGCACCACTTAAGCACGGTACGACAGGCATCTTCTTTGGTATGAAAGCGCCATTGATGCAAGACACACACGGTCAGATCGAAGAGTCATACTCAGTATCCGCGGGTCTTGATTTCCCTTCTGTTGGCCCACAACACGCACATCTAAATGCAATTGGTCGTGCTGAATACGACAACGTGACGGACGATGAAGCACTCGATGCCTTCCAAGAGCTTGCTCGACATGAAGGTATCATCCCAGCGCTTGAATCGGCACACGCATTAGCACACGCATTAAAAATGGCGCGAGAAAACCCTGAGAAAGAGCAGCTATTGGTGGTTAACCTATCCGGCCGTGGTGATAAAGATATTTTCACTGTTCACGATATCCTACAAGAAAAAGGAGTGATCTAATGGATCGTTATAACGCGATGTTTGAGCGCCTTAATGAAATGAATCAAGGCGCATTTGTACCGTTCGTAACGGTTTGTGACCCTAGTCCTGAACAGTCTTACAAGATCATGGAAACGTTGGTTGAATCCGGCGCCGACGCGCTTGAACTCGGTATCCCATTTTCAGATCCGCTAGCGGATGGTCCAACGATTCAAGGAGCGAACATTCGCGCTTTGGACTCGGGTGCAACCCCAGATATCTGTTTTGAACAGATTGGTAAAATCCGAGCAAAATACCCAGAGCTACCGATTGGCCTGTTGATGTACGCCAACCTTGTGTACACCCGTGGTATCGAGAACTTCTACGAGCGTTGTGCGAAAGCAGGCATCGATTCCGTTCTCATTGCTGATGTTCCAACAAATGAAGCGAGCGAGTTCATCGAAGCGGCTAAGAAGCACGGCGTCCATCCAATTTTCATTGCACCACCAACAGCCAGTGATGAGACGCTGAAACAGGTTTCGGAGTTGGGTGGCGGCTACACCTACCTCCTTTCTCGCGCAGGTGTGACGGGTGCAGAAACGAAGGCAAACATGCCAGTGGACGACATGCTCAACCGTCTCAACCAATTTGATGCGCCACCAGCACTACTCGGTTTTGGTATCTCAGAACCAGAGCAAGTGAAGCAAGCCCTGACTGCAGGTGCTGCGGGTGCGATTTCTGGCTCAGCGGTTGTGAAGATCATTGAAGCAAACGTAGAACAGCCAGAAGCAATGCTTGAAGCTCTTGGCAACTTCGTTTCCGCAATGAAAGCAGCAACACAGAAATAATTGGCAACCACCTCAGAACTTAAAGGACGCAATGCGTCCTTTTTTCGTTTTTGGAGCGGCGCTCATAGACACTACTGTTTGAAATCACTTAGGTATATACTCTGCCCACTTAACGCTTATAGAGACGACCCATGATTGATGTATTGCGAATCGCTGCAATCACCTGTTGCTTGGCTAGCCCAGCTTTTGCCGTCCAACCACTGTTTGAAACCACGCCCTCTGAAACGACACAAAAACTGGATGATGTTCTAGCAATATTCGGTGCTGAAGAAGAGTATGACCCAAGCAAAGGAATCGACTCGAGTTACATTCCCGCTCTGTTCTACACACCAGAGCAAGGCTTTGGTGTTGGCTTGCTCTACGTCGGTCTCTATGGCGATACCTATGAAGGTACAACCCAGCCTTCGTCGATGGTCATTAACCCCTATATATCCAGTAATGGCTCCAAGGGAATCACCTTCGAAAATCGTCACTTTTTCTCCGGCGATCAACATCGCTTTTACCTAGATTTCGAGTTATTTGATGACGCGGGCGTATACTATGGTGTTGGACACGATGCTGGTAGTGTTGATCAAAACCGTATTAACTACTCAGAGCAAGTCGCTCTGCTAGAGCCCACCCTACTCACCAAAGTCGCGGATGATTTTTACCTTGGTCTCGGTGCCAATGTCACTTATGCCAAAGCCAGTGACTTTGAACTTGAAGATGATAGAGGCTCCTTAATACCTGCCTCTGATTTGCAGAAAAACACCAGTTATGGCGCTAAGGTAAGTGCGGCTTATGACTCGCGTGATAATGTTCTTAACGCCTCTGAAGGTGTCCTGTTTGATGTGACTGCCGGGTATTACCACTCTTCTTTAACCGATGACTGGTTCGGGAAATACAACTTTGAACTGGCCAACTACATCAGCTTAGGCGACTTTCCTGGCCTCATTGCTTGGCAAGTACAAGGGGACTTTACTAGCGGCGACGTACCTTGGAATCGACTCCCAGATATCGGTGGTGCACATGGTTTACGTGGGCACGTTGAGGGGCGCTATCGCGATAACCATATGGCATTGGGGCAAATAGAATATCGACTACCGATATTCTGGCGCTTAGGCGCGGTTGTCTGGGGAGGGGTTGGCTCCGTCGCGCCTGAAATCAACCAACTCAATGATGACCTACTCACCAGTGTAGGTACTGGATTACGTTTTAAAATCAAAGACAAAGTGAACGTTCGTGCTGATATTGGCTTCGGCAACGACGAAACAGCATTCTATTTTCACGTAAACGAAGTATTCTAATTTCCAAAAGGGACGGTTCTCGTCCCTTTGTTGTTTCCGAGTTCATCGATAGAAGCATCAGACAGTTTGAGCTACAATGCCGACTCCTATAACGCCTTACCTTTAAGGCAGACTGTATTAATCAATGGAATCTATTGTGCTCCTAAACAACGCAGCCAACTCTGTTATCGTTCTCGACTTTGAAACTACAGGTCTCTCCCCAAACCAAGGTGACCGCGCCATTGAAATTGGTGCTATTAAGCTCGTTAATGGTGAAGTTGTCGACAGATTCCAACAGCTAATGAACCCAGGTTTTCGAGTCAGCAGCTTCATTGAAGGCTATACCGGAATCACCAACAACATGCTCGCTACCGCACAAAGCTGTGACGTCGTCATGAACCAGTTTGCTGATTTCATTCAAGGCAGTAATCTCGTTGCTCACAATGCAAGTTTTGATCAACGCTTCTTGGATGCAGAACTAGAAAACATCGGACGAAGCTACGACGGTGAGTTTGCCTGTTCATTACTTGTTTCGCGTCGTCTATCCCAAGAAGTGGCATCCCATAAGCTGGGTGATTTAGTTCGCTATCATGGCATCGAGAATGACGGTGTATTTCACAGAGCCTTGGCGGACGCAGAAGTGACAGCTGCACTTTGGATGGTACAACTAGGCATTCTGAAACTCGACTATGGTATCGACAAACCCGACTTCTCATTAATGAAGAAAATTGGCAAAACACCAAAAAGTTCGGTCGCTAAGATGCTGACAAAGATTCACCCCCCGGTCTAGTTACTAGCAAACTTCGCCGTTCAAATTGTCCTATGTTTTTAGTTAATTGTTGGCCCAACATGAACCCAAGGGAGCAATTAGGCACTAAAAATGAATATAAATGCAGTACAATATCCGACAGCGGCGTGTATTTATTTCACTTTTTACAATTTGAGGTGAAGGAGTCAGTTTGAGCCCCAAATGGCAACGTTAACAATTACACAACAAAATACTGTAAACGATTTCATATTTATCAAACCATTTGTTTGCGTACTCCGAACCTTTGAACTACCCGTCTCTTCATAAACCTGCACACTTAATCACCTTTATACATTTACATTTTAGCAACTTAATGAAGTTATTTCGTAGTTTCATCAAACCTACGCACTGTTCACATTTTATTCAATAAAAGCATGTAATCGTTACCACATTTTTGCATTGATCACGTTTGGTACACCCTATTTGCGTTAAGTTCATTTGGCTAGTTCAAAAATCCAACAACGTAAACTAGGAAAATAAAATGAATAAAAAAACACTATTACTATCGATGCTCGCAGGTTTCGCTATCTCGGGAGTCGCGCATGCGAAAACAACGCTAGGGTTCACTGTCTATAAATATGATGACAACTTTATGTCTGTCGTACGTCAGGCAATTGAGTCAGAGGCCGCGACAGACAGCGATGTACGTCTGTTAATGAACGACTCTCAAAACAACCAATCTATGCAGAATGACCAAATTGATGTTCTTCTCGCAAGAGGCGTTAAAGCCCTCGCCATCAACCTCGTTGATCCAGCTGCCGCTCCTGTGGTGATCAGTAAAGCAAAACTCGATAACGTGCCCATCGTTTTCTACAACAAAGAGCCAAGTGCCGATGCCCTAGCAAGCTATGATAAAGCTTATTACGTTGGCACAGATTCGAAAGAGTCAGGCATTATTCAAGGTGATCTCATTGCTCAACACTGGGCCCAAAATCCAGATTGGGATGTTAACGGCGATGGAAAACTTCAATATGTGCTTCTAAAAGGCGAGCCTGGTCACCCTGATGCTGAAGCTCGCTCTAGCTACGTAATCAAAACACTCAATGAACAGCATAATATCGAAACCGAAGAGCTTCATCTCGATACCGGTATGTGGGATACAGCAATGGCAAAAGACAAAGTCGATGCTTGGATCTCCGGCCCGAACGGCAAAAACATCGAAGTCGTCATTGCAAATAACGACGCTATGGCGATGGGCGCAATTGAATCTCTCAAAGCAGCAGGACGTAGTGAAATCCCAGTATTTGGCGTCGATGCCTTGAGCGAAGCTCTAGCACTTGTTCGCTCCGGTGAAATGCAAGGTACCGTTCTCAACGATGCTAACAACCAAGCAAAAGCAACTTTCGAACTCACGCGTAACCTAGCCAACGGCAAAGAAGCTGGTGAAGGAACGCAATGGAAGATCATCAACAAAGTTGTGCGTGTACCTTACGTAGGCGTCGATGCCACTAATCTAGATTAGCCCCTCCTGGGCAACTCATGAGAGTTGCCCTTTTCTTTTTGAGGTACTGATATGACTGCTGTATTAAAACCTAAAACTCAATCTGAATGGCTACTAGAAATGACAGGCGTCAGTAAGTCTTTTCCAGGAGTTAAAGCCCTAGATAATGTCACTTTAAAAGTTCGCCCCCACTCTATCCATGCACTTATGGGAGAAAACGGCGCTGGGAAATCCACGCTACTCAAATGCCTATTTGGTATCTACGAAAAAGACGAAGGGGCAATAAAGTTTCTCGGTAAAGATGTTAATTTCACATCTTCTAAAGAAGCTCTGGATAACGGTGTTTCAATGGTTCACCAAGAACTTAACCAGGTCTTACAACGAACCGTCATGGACAACATGTGGCTGGGTAGATACCCAAAAACCGGGTTCTTCATTGACCATGACAAAATGTATAGGGATACAAAGGCGATATTTGAAGAGCTCGATATCGATATCGATCCCCGTGCAAAAGTCGCGACTCTATCGGTTTCGCAAATGCAAATGGTAGAGATCGCGAAAGCATTCTCTTACGACGCCAAAATTGTGATTATGGACGAGCCCACCTCATCACTCACTGAGAAAGAGGTAAATCATCTATTCACGATAATCCGCAAACTAAAAGATAAGGGCTGCGGCATCGTTTATATCTCTCACAAAATGGAAGAGATCTTTGCTCTATGTGATGAGTTAACGGTACTCCGAGATGGTCAATGGGTCAAAACCTGTACCCTAGAAGGTCTGACCATGGATCAAATCATCGCCATGATGGTTGGCAGGGAATTGACCCAGCGCTTCCCAGAGAAACACAACACACCTGAAGAAGTGATTCTCAAAGTGAACAACCTCACTGCGAAAAACCAGCCGTCTATCGAAGATATCAGCTTCGAACTTCACAAAGGTGAAATCCTCGGAATTGCTGGACTTGTTGGTGCCAAACGGACTGATATTGTCGAAACCATATTCGGTGTTCGAGAAAAAGAGAGCGGAGAGGTCCTACTCCATGACAAGGTAATGCGCAACAAAGATGCACATGAAGCGATTCAAAACGGATTTGCACTCGTCACGGAAGAGCGTCGCTCTACAGGCATTTACGCCAATCTTGATATCACCTTTAATTCTCTCGTCGCCAATATTGAGAGCTACCGTCAAAAGTCTGGGCTTCTCAGCGACAAGGATATGAAAGGAGATACTCAGTGGGTCATTGACTCTATGAGCGTAAAAACACCCGGTCACAAAACCCAAATTGGTTCGCTATCTGGAGGGAATCAACAAAAAGTCGTCATTGGTCGCTGGTTACTTACTGAGCCCGAAATCCTCATGATGGATGAACCCACACGCGGCATTGATGTCGGTGCAAAATTTGAAATCTATCAGCTGATCTTGGATTTAGCCAAAAAAGGAAAAGGCATCATCATCATCTCCTCCGAAATGCCCGAGCTGTTGGGTATAACCGACCGAATTCTTGTGATGAGTAACGGGCGCGCTGCGGGGACCCTAGTAACAAAAGAGACAGGTCAGAATGAAATTCTCAATCTAGCTTCAAAATATTTATAAGGATAAGTAAATGGATATCGCAAAGCTACGCCCACCCAAAGACATAAAAATCGCTGATTATATTAAAGAAGGCGGCATTTATGCGGTTCTCATTATTCTGTTGGCTATCATCATAATCCAAGAACCATCATTTCTAAGCTTAAGAAACTTAAGTAACATCCTTACACAGTCATCGGTACGTGTCATTATAGCGCTCGGGGTCGCAGGCCTCATTGTAACCCAAGGCACAGACCTTTCCGCCGGTCGTCAAGTCGGTTTGGCTGCCGTCTTATCTGCGACACTGCTGCAATCCGTCGACAATGTGAATAAAGTATTTCCAAACTTAGGGGAAATACCTATTGTCGCAGTCATTATTGCAGTGTGTTGTGTTGGGGCTCTTATTGGTCTTGTAAATGGTATTATCGTCGCTTACCTAAAAGTAACGCCATTTATCGCGACTCTTGGCAGTATGATCATCGTCTATGGGATAAACTCGCTCTACTTTGATTCTGTTGGTGCCTCTCCGGTGGCCGGCTTTGATGAGCGATTTTCTACCTTCGCCCAAGGCTTTGTTCAAATGGGCGATTTCCGGCTCTCCTACATAACGTTCTACGCGATCATTGCAACGGGTTTTGTATGGGTACTGTGGAATAAGACGGTGTTTGGAAAAAATATCTTTGCCATCGGTGGTAATCCCGAAGCTGCCAAGGTATCCGGTGTTAACGTTCCACTTACTCTACTAAAAATCTATGCCCTATCCGGCGTTTTCTATGCCTTTGGCGGTATGTTAGAAGCCGGTCGTATTGGTAGTGCAACGAACAACCTTGGCTTTATGTATGAACTAGATGCAATCGCCGCCTGTGTGGTGGGTGGCGTATCCTTTGCTGGGGGTGTGGGTAGCGTCGCTGGCGTAGTGACGGGCGTATTGATCTTCACCGTGATCAACTACGGTATGACCTATATTGGTGTAAGCCCATACTGGCAGTACATCATTAAAGGGAGCATTATCATCTTTGCTGTTGCTCTTGATTCAATGAAGTACCAAAAGAAAAAGTAGGCACTCTATCGATATAGCGATGCCTCACCGCATCGCTATATCCTTAACAAAACATGTTTCATCTTAGAATATAGTCATTCACCCTATCCCGTCATGAAGTTTTAGTCTCACGCAATAAGTGTTAAGATCACACCATTATTGCTTGATGATGCTTTTTGGGGCTTAAGTGAAGCCTTTATGCCTCTCACTCAACCAAACCTACTGCCCCCAAATACCCATCCAGCTGAACCTTAGTTCTAAAAGGTCTTTTTCATATGGTTAATAATACAATTCAATGGTTTCCTGGTCACATGCACAAAGCTCGCAAGGAGATCGAAGAGGCTATCCCGCAAGTTGACGTCATTATTGAAGTGTTAGACGCTCGCATCCCGTTTAGTAGCGAAAACCCAATGATTTCACAGATCCGTGGTGAAAAGCCGGTTGTGAAGGTGCTGAATAAGCGTGACTTGGCAGACCCAGAGTTGACTGATTTATGGATTGCGCACTTTGAAAAAGAGCAAGGTGTGAAGGCGATGGCGATTACTACATCCAATCCTCAAGAAGTCCATAAGATCATGGATCTTTGTCGCAAGTTAGCACCACATCGTGAAGAGATTGGTAAGAACATTCGTACCATGATCATGGGCATTCCCAATGTCGGTAAATCGACCATTATCAATACGCTTGCTGGCCGCACGATTGCTGTAACCGGTAACCAACCAGCGGTGACGCGTCGCCAACAACGTATTAACCTGCAAAACGGTATCGTCCTTTCTGACACCCCAGGGATTTTATGGCCAAAAGTGGAGAATCCACACAGCGGCTTCCGCTTAGCAGCCACTGGCGCGGTAAAAGATACCGCGATGGAATATGAAGATGTGGCGTTCTATACCGTTGAATATCTAGCGCAAGCTTATCCTCAACGCCTGAAAGATCGCTATGAAATCGATGAAATGCCAGAGTCAGATCTGGAGATCATGGAAGAGATCGGTCGCCGTCGTGGCGCACTGCAATCTGGTGGTCGAGTCAACCTACACAAAGCATCAGAGATTCTTCTGCACGAACTGCGCAACGGTACATTAGGTCAACTCACCCTGGAGTTACCGGAGATGATCACCAAAGAGTTGGTGGAAGTTGAAATTGAAGCGGCTCGCAAAGCTGAAGAGAAGGCGAAGAAGAAAGAAGAACGCCGCAAGCGCTACCTAAAAAACAAGCGCTAACCTTGTTCAATAAATCATAAAAGCGCAGGATGAAGCGACAAGCTGCTCTCTGCGCTTTTTTATTGTTCTCGCTAAAAGCTTATTGCTCTAACCCACTTAGCTGAACCAATACTCTCTCCAATTGATCCCATGGCAGTAACTGGGTATCAATCACTTCAATTCTCGATTCGAAACCTGACAAAGTAAGTTGATTCACCGACAGAACCCCGTTCGCTTTATTAAAGGCGAAACAGCCTTGATCGGTGTTCATCACCGCTTTAATGCGATCAGCAGTCAGATCGTTTAACATTGAGAATAGGTCATCAAAGTTAAACACTAGTTCTGCACCAAATAGCCATCCACATGAGAAGTAACCCTGCCCTTTGTTCTCTTTTCGGATATGGCTTTGGTTCGGTGGCAATTGGAACTGAGGCTCTAGGGCAGCATGATGGTGATGGTGTTCCTCGATATCTGCTTCTTGGTTTGGTTTGACAAATGCATCAAGCAACGAAAGTTCAATATCACCACGTGTAGCCGCAATGACATTCGTATCAATATCATTTGATTGAAGCCAAATGTGCATACCGTCCTTTTGTGACTTAGACGCTAAATCACTTTTATTCGCAATGATGACATCCGCTACGTCCAACTGCTGCTTGAAGTTTGGGTTGGTCGTGTACTTTTCATCTTCGAAGTAATGAGCATCGGTCAGTGTCAAAGTAGTACGTATTTCGATGTAAGGACTGAACTGAGCAGATGATATCGTCGCCATGATTTGCTTGGGATGCCCTAATCCAGTTGGCTCGATGATAAGTCTATCTGGATTCTCACGAAGCAAAGCAGTAATCGCCACACTAGTAGGGACCCCTGCCGTGCAGCAGATGCAACCACCCGGTACTTCTTTTATCAACGCACCACTATCAGACATCATTGCACCGTCGATACCAATTTCACCAAACTCGTTTACTAACACCGCCCAGTTTTCGTCCTGAGGCTTGTTTTTTAGTAGATTCAAAATGGCTGTGGTCTTACCGACACCGAGAAAGCCTGTGATGATATTAGTAGGTACTCTCTTTAACATTGCTCTGTTCCATTACAATTTGAAGCAACATATTAGTTTTTTCAGGTCAGGAAAAACAGTGTTGAAAATAAAAAAAGCGAATCAAACACCAGGTTCAATTCGCTTTTTCGTTAAAGTTTACAACGGATTATGCAAGACGGCTCATTTTGATTAGCGATCTGCCTATTAACCACTCGACCGTTTCAGCACTCGTTTGACCAAACTCAACCTCAGCCAATCGATATAAACGTTCAACGCCTGACTTCGCAAAATCTGACGCACTTTCCGCTGTCACAATGTGATGGAAAAGTAAGCGCAAGATTGCCACGAACTCTTCACTACTTTCTAGAGCGGCGGTCCAACTCTTGCTGAAACCCTCAAGCCCATTTTCAATATCTAAATGAGTAACGAATATTTTAAAAATACGACCATCCATCGCTGCTGCGAAGTCTGTCTTCTTTGGAAAATGATGAGAAATACCCGTTCTTGAGATTCCAGTCTGCTTGCTTAAAGTGGTGTACGACATCTTGTCGTAACCCAAAGTCAATAACTGCTCGACCACAGCATCCATGATCGTCTGGATAGTGATCTCAGTATCTTCTTTACTACGTTTTGGCATTATTTGCCTCTTTTTGTTGTGAGCCCCATAATCACTCAACCGCCCCATCTGCGTGGGTATCTGCATATCTAGTTGAGCTATAAACGAAAAGTAATCAACTGACCTTTATTAATTCGCGAGAATAATGAAACATATCAACTACTAACACAATATAAGGTGATTAACTTCTCTGCCTTATCGCACGGCGAACTGTTTTTAGTTTGACCAGGCTCACAGTAATCTGTAAATGTCATACCAAAGTTTTATACTTTTTTTTCACATCAGCTCTACTGGATTCAAAAAAAGTCGTAAATTTTACAGTTAATGTTCAATTCTCTAGCCTTAATAGCCATAGGTGAGTAAAATGGATAAAACTAAAAAATCGAACGTTCAGGAGAAGTAGTTATGAACACAAAAGAAGTTGAACCTCAAGTATGTGAAGCTTGTGGCTGTGCTGGCGAAATGGGCTTTATCATCAAAGAAGGTGATGATGTCGCAGAGGTGTCTATCTTTGGCCAATCACAAGAAGCACTTGAAGCTGAACTCGCTAAATATGTTTCACTAGCAAAAGAAGTCAACGCTGCAGTTAAATACGAAGCCACTGAAATCGAAACAGAAACGACTGAGATCACGGCGCGATTCCAATTTGAAGTGAGCGCTGAAAAGCTGATTTTTGAACTGAAATCTCGCTCAATCAGCCGCTGATATTCCCCTAGGCTCAGGTGCTCAACTTGAGCCTAATTTTTATATGTTTAACCGCTATCTCTCACCGCAATTCAAAGCCAGCTTAATCGCTATTTCGCTGTCGCTTCTCCCTGTTCACAGTAATGCTGAACCATTGAGCTACTATCAAATGCTCAATCATCTCGATAATTACGGGAATCTCGACCTTAGAAACAAACCCTACACAAGTCTGCAAGATGGTTTAGAAGTTGAAGGGAACTTGCTCATCGCCCGTTCTCCTATTCAACGCTTACCAAGAGGGTTAAAAATACAGGGAAGCCTCGATGCCTCCAATAGTGCCCTGACGACTATCATGCCCGGAACTTATATTCGAGGGTACGCCAACTTTCTCGGTGCCCCCCTGACCAACTGGCCTACGGGCGTGCGTGTGGGAGGGTATATCAACCTGACAGATACATTAGTGGAAAACTTGCCGGCACAACTCAAGGTCAATGGCGATTTAAGCGTAATGAGAACACCACTGGAGACATTGCCCGAGGGCTTGATTGTCGAAGGTGATCTTTATATCGGCGGTTCAAAAATCACCTCATTGCCCGATGTATTAACCGTAGAAGGGAATATCTTCCTTGGTGGTAATCAAATCCAGAAATGGCCAGGCCAATTAAACTTGGGTGGCGCGGTTGCAAGATAGGCGCACCATCTGCGATAACCTACTTGACGGTTTGATTTGGAAGCCAAGTACCCGACATTCGATACTTCATGCCAATTTGCTCTGCAGTGTCCTCTGTCACCCCATCGACAGAAATAGATGCACCATTGTGATCGGTATAAGTCACTCTGCCTTTTGGCTTGGCATTATCATGTGATTGAGACACTTTCTTCATTAGATCATCCATGATGGCTTCTCGCATATCATTGCTGCTCATATCTTTGTCCTACCCTTCGCTAATCATCATTTACTAGCTTAGAAAAAACTGCGCAGCGGTTGTGTGACCTCTATAAAAAAGCTGCAACATATCCGTTGCAGCTCTTCAATCACAGCTTCAAGCAAAATTCACTATTCATGTAGATGTGGATAGCTACTTGTTGTTCACCGGGTTTGCATAGCTAGCGACGAGATAAGGGTGAGCGCCCTCCGGTAGCATCGCAAGTTTATTAGTCAGCGCTTGCTTGACTTCAACTTCCACCGATTCATCACCAGCAGCCAAATGGTTAATAGGGAAAAGTTCATAATGCTCATGTATTTGACGATCAATCTCATCGGCTAACGCTTCTGGCGTTTCGAAGTCGGCATCAATCACTTCACCAAATGCCACGTGTACACGCCCTTTGTCACCAATTATCCCTTGGATAATGCTTTCGATATCTTCAAATTCACCTTTCTCATATTCACCATGCGTCGCTTTAGCATGAAGCTCCAGCGCTTTAGCGATATCACAAGGGTCATTCTCGTATGAGATTGAAACAGGCACTATCTTGAGTGATTTCATGTAATCAGCAAACGACTCTTTCTGTTTGCGTCCTTGTACATGAAACATCTTCAAAATTGCTGGATCAGTATAGTCATTACCATCTTTTGCTCGCCCCTCACGTTGAGCAATCCAGATTGAGTTACCTGTATCTAGCGAGTGCTTGATGTAAGCGGACAAAGTGCCTAGGGCTTTCATCATCTCTCTCGGAGCTTTAGCAGAGCGTTTCACAATAAAGCTCTTGTTCAGGCGCATCAGTTCAGTTGCACAAGGCTTTTTTAGCAAATTATCACCAATCGCAATACGCATGGTGCGGTGGCCGGCCTGATGTAAGCCGTAATTCACCAATGCAGGGTCCATAGCGATGTCTCTATGGTTAGAGACGAAGAGATACGAAGTATCAGTATCAAGTTTATCAAGACCTGAATACGTTACGCCATTAGTCGTTTGGTTGAGCGCCTTATCCATGTATTTTTTCACTTCCATCTGGATAGCTTCAACGCTGGTCAGCTTCGCCCATTTTACTTTTAGATAAGCCTTAACCACTGGCATTAGGATGCTGCGTAGCCATTTCGGTTTATCTGCGAACTTGTGATCTACGATGGCATGAATAAATTCTTCATCATTGATGAGGCGCCCAATGGCTGCAGGAATTTCGTCATCATTGTATGGACGAATATCGATAAAAGGGTCCGTTGTGTTGCTCATAATCTACTACGTTATTGTAAATGCTCGGCTATTCTACGCTGACTCTTATAGCAAGACAGCTCTTATCCTTAAGGTCAGACCACAAACCAGTTTAGTTGTTCAACTGCGATTTACCACTCATTGACAACAAATCGATACGGCTTCCTACCAATGATAGCGAGGCATTTGGTCTATACAAATAATCCGATTGCTTTAAACTAGCGCCCCATAACAGTTACACGGTTTTCTTTATGAATTTTGCTATCGAACACACACACGACACGTCTCCTTACCTTCTTATTACCGGTCGTAAACATACGCTAAAGCACAGGCTCATTATCGTAGAATCTGGATTAGCGCTTGTTCGTTTAGGTAAGCAAGAGTATGCCGTGGAAGCTGGACATGCATTCTGGTTACCTTTCGACTGTCTGGTATCTACCACCTACCTTCCGAACAGCAGCATCACAGATGTGACGATCTCTGCTCGCGTTTCTGGTCGTTTTTCTAAGCAAGCCGGCTTTGTTACCTTATCACCAATGCTGAAAGCAACCATTGCCCAGTTACGTGGTAATAATTCTGAAGAATATAGCCAAACCCTCAAGCAAGTGATTAAGCATGAGTGCATGACACTAAAACCTTCGCCTACGCTATCACCACTATCAGAAACTCTCTCTCAATGGTCGCCGACCACCTCTGGATTAGAAAAAGAGATCCATCTTGGCTTATTGGTGCGAGAGGCAAGAAAGATGAAGCTATCGGGCAAAAGTGACGAATTGATTGCTAACGCGCTGTTTGGTGGACAAGTTGCTCAGTTTCACGCTTTGTATCAAGCGCTTATTGAATCATAAGCAGCAAATACGAAAAGAGAAGGCACATGACCTTCTCTTTCTACGTTTCGATTATTCTGGCCTCATCTCACTGCAATCAAACAGTGCGTCCATAATCACCAACTCTTCTGTTCTCTTTGGCGTCAAACGTTTATCGGTGGCAATCGCTAGGTGACTCGCAGCATAACTTTCAAACATACGCCAGTGAGCAACAAGGCGGTCAGCATCCGTCGTGCCCTCTTCCCACCAAATTTCCTGCATAAATGGCGTTAATGACGCTGCGCCATGTGAATAGAGCATCATCTGCCATTTGAACTCAAAGATGTTAATTGTGTTATCTGGAAACTGTGCGTTGTGCTTATCAGCAAGATCTAAAAAGAAGTTTTGCATCGCATCCGTTGAATTGATGAAGTAATCCACCAGCGTCGAATCGGTTTGACGTACCGCATCTGCAATCAACTGAATCGGCGCTGGCTGGACGAGCATCAAAGCCAACATTCTAGTTGAAAAATGATAGAGATATTCATTCGCTGGCAAGTCATCACCAAGCTCTTCCATCAGGCGGTCGCGGTAACCCTCCATGAATACGTGCAGACTATCACTGATACTTTGCCAGATTTTCTCTTTGCTACCGAAATGGTGGCGAATTAAGCTGTGCGATACCCCAGCTTGTTCACTAATGGTTCGCAACGAGACACGGTCAAAGCCTTGCTCACAAAACAGTTGTGCGGCAACGCCCATGATTTTGCATTTGGTTTTCTCTGCATCCTCTGCGCTTCTTCTGCCCTGCTTTCTTTCAGCTGTACAACTCATTTTGATCACCCAGTTTTATATCTCTTGGTTGATTGTACTCAAAAACACGCCTCGCTTTCATCTTTTTTATTACACACATGGAAAATAAAACTTGATCCCAAGAGTACAGCAATTATACTGCACACCTGTATAGCAATATATTATCCAACCGTATAATAAGAGAAATAACTATGAGCCCATTTAACCAATTATCTATTCGAGGCAAGCAGCTGCCACTTTTGGCTGCTCTAGCTGTTATAGCTTTGTCGATGTTAGTGACAGGCTGCAACGATGCGGTTTCCAGTGAAGTCACTAGCCAGATAACACCGGTGAAACTGATCCAAGTACCCGATCTTACGGCGAATCCAGAGGATCGCTTCATTGGCAAAGTTGAAGCCACTCATCGTGCTTCTCTCTCTTTTCAGGTTGGGGGCAAGATTGAAACTATTTACGTCAATATGGGCGACTATGTGAGCAAAGGACAGGTCATAGCGAAACTCGACAGTAAAGACTATGAGTTAGCACGCGATGCCAGAGAAGCAGAGTTTGAACTGGCCAAAACCCATTATGAGCGCTCTCAGACTCTGGTTAAGCGTAAACTGATCAGTGCTGACGCTTTTGAACAGGCAGAAACCAGCTACAAGGCGGCTCGTGTGGCACTCAATCAAGCAGAGATTGAGCTACAACATACGCGAATCATCGCACCGTTTAATGGCTTAGTATCGCTGTCACACGCAAAAGCACACCAAATTGTGGGGGCCAATCAAGCCATCTTCTCGGTGATAGACACCAACATGATGGATGTGACTTTTTCTCTGCCTGTTACCTATGTCGAACAACATGGTATGGCTCACCTCAAGCAAAGTAAGCTAACCGTCACGATGGATACGCATCGAGATAGTCGTATCTTGGCAAGTTTCAAAGAGATTTCCACTCGCCCAAATACAGACACCAATAGCTTTAGTGCCAAAGTGACCATTAAAACACCACCATCGATGAACCTACTCACCGATATGACGGGAGAGGTAAACGTACCTAACCCAACGCCGGTTCGTCACTATCGTGTCGCTGAAACTGCTTGGATAAACAAAGACTCCCATACAGGCTACGTGTGGGTATATAACCCGCAAACAAAGCAAATACACCAAACACAAGTCAATTTAGATGCAGCTGGAAATGTGACTTCAGGATTAGAGCGCGGCGACCTGATTGTACAAGCTGGTGGAAACAAACTCGTTGAAGGACAAGTGGTTCGTCCTTGGACTCAAGAAGGTGGTATCTAATGCGCCATTTAACCCTAATTAGCATAGCGGTTGCCTCTGCAACTTTAATGGGATGTTCCCCCGTTGTAGAGCACCGAGCCAAGCCTGAGCAACCGATTCAAACGCTCACGATGCAAGCGCCAATAGATGGTCAACAGCGTGTGTTTAATGGTCAAGTTGTGCCCGCTGAACTCACTCCATTGTCATTTTTACGTGGCGGTGAACTTCAAGAAATTTCAGTCAGTGAAGGTGAGTTGGTCAAAAAAGGTCAAGTCATTGCCACCATTGATAACGATACGGCTGCAGAGCAACTCGCAGATGCCAAAGCTCGTCTTCACCTTGCTGCACGTCAGTTAAGCCGTGGTAAAGAGCTGATTAAAAACAAAATGATCTCTCAAGCGGAGTTGGATGAACTCACTGCCAATCACAAATTGAGTGAAGCCAACTACAAACTCGCACAGCGCCAGCTTGAGTATACCGAACTGAAAGCACCTTATGCCGGCATCGTCTCTGAAGTGCTGAAGCAAGACTTCGAACAAATTTCACTGGGAGAACCCGTCATTACTTTGTATGACCCTAGCCTCGTTTACGTTGAAATCTCGGTCTCAGACTCCATTCTTGCACGTGTCGAGAAAGGTGCAAAAACGACTGACTATCAACCGACGGCAATTTTCTCCGGTGACAAGACTGAATACCACTTGAGTTACCTAGAACACACGAGTGAGCTTCATCAATCGAGTCAAAGTTATCAGATGTGGCTTTCTATGCCTCAACCTGAGAAGCGTATTGCACCAGGAACAAGCGTTGCTGTCACGGTAGACATGACGCTCGCCAATCTTAGCTACACTCCTGGATTTTCTGTACCGATGACAGCAATTGATGTCGACCAGCATAACTTCTTTGTTTGGAAGATAGATGACAACGCAGTGTTCCGTACTCCCGTTCAGGTGGATCGCGTTGATTTCAATGGGGCTGTCATCACTGATGGCTTACAGCAAGGCGATGTCATCGCCAACTCTAACCTACGCAAGCTTCGTGAAGGCATGATCATACAAGGAGCACAGCAGTGAACATTGCTGAATATTCAATAAAGAATCGCGTTATCAGCTGGGTTTTCCTAGTTATTCTCGCGATCGGCGGCGTAATGTCTTTCAACGACCTTGGTCGCTTGGAAGATCCTGCCTTCACCATTAAAGATGCAATGGTGGTTTCTACCTACCCGGGTGCCACTGCCCAAGAGGTAGAAGAGGAGCTGACCTATCCGCTCGAAAAAGAGATCCGTCAACTGCCTTATGTAGACAAGATCACTTCCACTTCCTCTAATGGCATGTCACAGATCATGGTCAGCATGGACATGTCTTATGGCCCCGATGAGCTCCCACAAATCTGGGACGAGATGCGTCGTAAGATTAATGACTTGCAGCCAACCCTACCTGGCGGCGTTGCCTCCGTGCAGATCATTGATGATTTCGGTGATGTATTTGGCATCATGATCATGGTAACCGGAGACGGCTATGATTATGCAGAGCTAAAACGTTACGTAGACTACCTCCGTCGCGAGCTTGAGCTTGTCGATGGTGTCGGTAAAGTTTCTATCGCCGGTGACCAGCAAGAGCAACTATTCGTTGAAATGTCCCTAGAGCGCCTCGCGGCTGTGAACCTAGACATGAATACCGTTGTCGGTCTTTTGAACCAACAAAGTAATGTTCAATCCGCTGGTAAAGTGATGATCAACGGTCAGTCACTGACGATTCGACCTAGCGGTAACATGAGCTCTGTTGAAGAGCTAGAGAACCTAATCATCCACGGGCGAGATACAGGACAACTTATTCGTCTTAAAGATGTTGCGGATATTAGCCGAGGTATCCAAGAGATCCCATCGAACATCATTAACTTTAATGGCAAGCCTGCCATCAACATCGGTATCTCGTTCAGTGCGGGTGTCAACGTAGTTAAAGTGGGACAAGTACTAGAACAAGAGCTTGCGATGCTCGATAGCATTAAACCTGCTGGTATCGAACTGAACTATCTCTACAACCAAGCGGCAGAAGTTGATAAGTCAGTCCAAGAGTTTGTCATTAGCCTGGCGCAAGCGGTTGGTATCGTGATTGTCGTTCTCCTTTTTGCAATGGGTTTGCGAAGCGGGATCATCATTGGTGCCGTTCTGCTTTTGACGGTGTTCGGTACCTTTATGCTAATGAGCTACAACAATATTGAACTGCACCGAATCTCATTGGGCGCACTGATTATTGCACTGGGTATGCTCGTAGATAATGCGATTGTCGTGGTCGAAGGCATATTGGTTGGACTTAAAAAAGGCCGTACTAAAGTGCAAGCCGCTGCGGATATAGTGAAACAGACTCAATGGCCGCTGCTTGGTGCAACCGTTATTGCAATTACTGCCTTTGCCCCTATCGGCTTGTCTCAAGACGCTACGGGTGAATTTATGGGCTCGCTATTTTGGGTTCTCTGCTATTCACTATTTTTAAGTTGGGTAACGGCATTAACGCTCACGCCTTTCCTAGCGGATCTACTACTAAAAGAAGATCCAAACGCCACTGAAGAAGAAGACGACCCATACAAAGGCATGTTGTTTGTTATCTTCGGTTCAATGCTTAAGAAAGCACTCAAATTCCGCTGGTTAACGGTGACGTCTATGATTGTCATGCTTGCGCTAGCGGTCGTTGGCTTTGGCAGCGTTAAGCAGTCTTTCTTCCCTGCATCAAATACCCCTATGTTCTATCTAGACATGTGGATGCCGGAAGGAACGGATATTCGTGAAACGGAAAAGCAAGCGAAACAAGTTGAAGCCTTCATTCTCGAACAAGATAATGTGGAGTTTGTTGCGACAACTGTCGGTCAAGGTCTACAACGCTTCATGCTGACTTACCAGCCTGAGAAGAGTTACCAAGCTTACGCCCAGTTTAGTGTTCGAGCAGAAACCCGCGAAGACATGTTCAACATGTTAGATAGCTTCGACACGCAGCTTGCAGAGCAATTTTCAGAGCCGACTTTCCAAGTTAAATTAATGGAGTTTGGCCCTTCTCCCGCTTCAAAAATTGAAGCGCGTATCACTGGCCCTGATCCAGAGGTATTGCGTGATGTAGCAGGAAGAATTGAGGACATTTTCAATGCAGACCCAGGCTCTCGAAACGTTCGTCATGACTGGCGCGAGAGAACCAAAGAGCTCGTTCCACTATTTAATGAGTCAAAAGCGCGTCGCTTAGGTATCTCGAAACAGGATCTATCGAGCACTCTACAAATGGCGTTTGGCGGTAACACCATTGGTATGGTTCGCGATGGCACACACTCACTACCTGTGATTGCCCGCTTACCAGAAGAAGAGCGTATCGACTTCTCATCGTTAACTAGCTTACAGATTTGGAGCCCATCGCTACAAACCTATATTCCGATTGAACAAGTCATTGATGGGGTTGCACTAGACTGGCAAGACCCACTGATTCAGCGAAAAGACCGTAAACGAACGCTGACTGTTTTGGCTGACCATGATGTGTTGGGCGATGAGACCGCAGCAAGCTTGTTTGCACGTTTGCAGCCACAAGTTGAAGCCCTCGCGTTACCTGATGGCTACAGCCTTGAGTGGGGTGGCGAATATGAATCTTCGGCTGACGCGCAAGAAGCCATGTTTAAATCGCTTCCTATGGGATATTTAATCATGTTCATCGTCACGATCTTCTTGTTCAACTCGATTAAGAAGCCGTTGGTGATTTGGTTAACCGTGCCACTTTCGATCATCGGTGTAGCGATCGGTCTGCTTAGCACAAACATGCCTTTCAGCTTTACAGCGCTGCTTGGTCTATTGAGCTTAAGTGGCATGATTTTGAAAAATGGTATTGTTCTACTCGACCAAATCAACACCGAGTTAGACACGGGTAAAGATCCTTACTTGGCGATTTATGACAGCGCAATCAGTCGTGTGCGCCCTGTAAGTATGGCGGCGTTAACCACGATTTTAGGCCTGGTTCCCCTCGTCTTTGATGCCTTCTTTGGCTCAATGGCCATCACAATTATGGCTGGCCTTGGTTTCGCGACAGTATTGACGCTGATCGTAGTGCCCGTTCTGTTTGCCATTTTCTACAATATTAAACCAATAGAAGAGTAGCAAAAGCGAGCTACAGCACGATAAGCCACTGCCTATCATGCTGTAGCGAACCTGAGCAAAATACTCTCTGTACCTAAGACAAAGGGCTAACACCACCTCATCGTGTTAGCCCTTTTTTTGATTCTAGTCGTTTGACGAAGCTATATCTACTCCCCAGCCTAAATACTGAAACAAGTGCAGCATGACAGAGACTGTGCTTGAACACTCTGGTAAGCAGAGTATCTAACGTGCAATGACTACCTACAACGTGCGTCACCCTGAATCTATTTCAGGGTCTAGTTAAGGTGTTTGACGAAGCTATGTCCACTCCCCGACCAAGATACTGAAACGAGTTCAGCATGACCTAGTGTTACGTATATTCAGAGCCTTAACGAGCGTGAACCAGCATCAGACTATCGTTTGCAGCAATAGATAAGGTCAACGACTCACCGTCTGACTGGAATACCTTACCCGACAGTAGATCGTACCACTCGCCAAATATATCAATCGTCAGTGTTTGTGGACGTTTCGATTTGTTTAGCGCAACAATGCCTTTTGCCAACTCAGCCACTTCACCTCGGTAAAAGACCAACAGATCATCACTTGCTTCGATCAGCTCCATTTTCTCGCCGTGCATACGATTATGGAACTCAATGCGTTTTTGCATTCGATTGTCATGCCATGCATTCAGCCAGCGAGGTTGTTTGTCCTCACCCTGAATGCCACTGGTATCCAAATCGGTGTAGATCAACGGCACACCACCGTCACGGCCGAGAATGTAAGAGTACGCTAACCACTCATCTTGCTCTTCCATCACTAGGTTTGAGAACACATCATTGTTTGGAATATCATGAGTCACTGCAAACGTGATTGCTCGACGACTAGAAAGCGCTTGCCCAAAGCTATAAGGGTCAATCAACGACTTCATCGAGCCCTTTGGCTCTAGTGCATCAAACAACGTCTGAAACAGCGGGAAGTCATAGGCAGACAAACGAGTTTGCTCCAAATAAGGCTGGAGAAACAGCTCATACTCATCTTCTGTCGCACCGCCATCGGTAATGATCTCACCAAAGATATGTACGTCGTGGACGATCTCTTCTGTCCAGACCTTCTCAAGGTGCTCTAATGAAAGGTGCTTAGCAGCATCAATTCGAAAGCCTTTCACACCAAGTGATTTTAGCGCTTTTAGATAGGCTTGCTGCTGCTCAACAACATGCTCATTATCACTGAGTGAGGGTAAACCCGGATCCTGTGGGCCACCACTGATTCGTCCCGTTTGTACCTGCCACGGGTCTTTCCAGTCTTCGATTGGGAAAGCTTCAAGAAAATCATCTTCCGTGAATAGAGGCTTAGACAAATCACCAAACAGCTTTTGTTGTTCGTAATAGTCAGCGTCTGCTTTATAGGCCGACATATCTTGTGCATTAGGAAAACTAAGATCATCTCTAAGCGATGACTCGTTCGCCATATGATTAAATACAACATCCACATACAGCCACACGCCCTGCTCATTCAACGCGGCGATCATCGCCTTAAAGTCGTCAGTATTGCCAAGTTGGTTGTCGATGACACGATAGTCTTGCGGTTGGTAGCGCTGCCACCATTGGGTGCCCTGCTCCGACTTGTATGATTTCATCGGAGGAGAGATTAATACGGTTTGATATCCTGCTGCGCGGATCTCTTTCGCGCGTTGAGCCACTAAAGCGTATGGCCAATCAAATGCGTGCAGAATAACATTGCTGTGCTTTGGGTAGTTACTGTTCATAATATTCTGTATCCCTGCTTCGGGTATAAAGTAACGAATCTACTGCGATTATAGATCAACAAATAGTCATTACTTTCCCCCTCTTACGTGAAAACAAGGGGGGATATTGAAGGCGTAGGAACAGAATTTCACCCCTTAAGCACTTTAGAGCATATACGGAAATGCGCTCAAACATTGACCATCAACTACTATCTACTCCCCCTATCAAGAATTAGGGTTTAACTCTTAATCTCAAACAGGGCAGTCAATTCAACCAGTGCTTGGATAGCCGTCATACTGCCAAGTTCTGTCGTGTTTGCAGGATTAAACCAAATCGCTTGCAGTCCCGCATCTAAAGCGGGGTAGATGTCTTTGTCTAGAGTGTCGCCAACCATTAGCAAGTCTTGAACATCGACATTGAGTTTGCTGGCAATCCTTGGATAAAAGTCAGTATGGTCTTTCCCTACCGACAAATTGTCGAAACAAAAATAACCAGAGATATATTGAGACAAGTCAACTCGCGAAAATGCCGCTTCAATATCTGCAACACTAGAGTCTTGAGCATTGGTGGCGACATAGATGGGAAAATGCTGTGACAGTTTCTTTAACACATCCTGTGCCCCAACGGTTGCACTGACCTTTGGCCATAAGCACATTTTTCCCTGCTGACTTGGGTCATCCACCATCAAGGTATCGCCCCAATCAAATAATATCACCCTAGGAGTCGTTAAGATGGGTTCGCTCATGACTTTATTACTCCATAAACAGCATGATCGACAACACGGTCATTGAGGTTTTCTGCGCAGCGAATGATGCCTTCAAGTTCAAATCCCAGGCGTTCGCAGACATTGCGACTAGCCGTATTGCCGGTAGCGACTGATATCTGAACTTTATCAATATTGAGTTGGTTAAATGCATAATTAACGAGAAACTGAACGGCACGAGTGACGATGCCTTTTCCGCGATAAGGTTCAGCCAACCAATAACCGATTTCAACTCGGCTCAGCGTGTGGCTAATCGTGTTAAAACTGATATTTCCGACCACTTGATGTTGGTAGACAATGGCACATGTCATCGACTTACCATCGGCATAATCGTGCAATGATTGCTGAATAAAGGACTCAAAGTCACCAATCCCTTCTATATGGGGAGGCCAAGCAAGCCACTCGCTGAGGTAATCTAAATTTTCGTTAAGCAGCTGCAGATACCGCTCAGCAAAAGAGGGCTGTACAAGTGCAAGCTCAATGTCTTGATCAACGTGCATCACGAACATCAACGGTGCTCCTTTTTCATTTTTCCGGCATTACGGGGGATAAATGATGGGCATACTACGCGATCGGCCACCGTCTGTTGATCCCAAGCACCACACAGATCTTTTTGGTTATTGCGAGTTCGAGTAAAGTGGCGGCAGTGACCACAACGCATATCCATAGCAACTCCTTTGCTAAACTAACTTATGCATTGAGATTATCACCACCGCCTGAGCTGTTCAATTCTCGGCCACTTGACTAACTATCCGTTCATTTTGCTCATGTTGCGAAGTAAGATAGTCACCATCTGAATATAAAAATATAAAGGAAGCCAATGTCGATTATCGCAAAAGGAACGCTGAGCAAGATGAAAGCCAGCTTAGATGGTGATGTTTCCTATCGCCTACCTGTCGGAGAAGAGTTAATCGAGCTCAACCCATTGATTGGTAAGACCGTGACTCTAACGCATACTGGCAATATTTTTTGTTGTAGCTGCGGCAAGAAAACCAAGAAAAGTTACTCCCAAGGGCACTGTTTCGTCTGTATGAAGAAGCTCGCCAGTTGCGACATGTGTATCATGAAACCAGAGACCTGCCATTATGATGCCGGTACCTGCCGTGAACCTGAATGGGGTGAAGCCAACTGTATGGTGGATCATTTTGTCTACCTATCTAACACCTCGAGCCTTAAGGTCGGAATCACCCGCCACACACAAATACCAACCCGTTGGATTGATCAAGGCGCGACGCAGGGCTTACCGATCCTAAAAGTGAAGACACGCCATATTTCAGGTCTGGTAGAGATCGAAATTGCTAAACATGTTGCAGACAAAACCAACTGGCGCACGCTATTAAAAGGCGATGGTGACCCACTGCCGCTTGAAGAGCGTGCAAAAGAACTCCTTGAGTTAGCGGCACCACGAATCGCAGAGATTAAGGCGCAGTTTGGTGATGACGCCGTCACCGTACTAGATGAAGCGATCACGCCTCTCCATTATCCGGTTGAACAACACCCGGTTAAGATTACATCGCATAACTTTGATAAGAGCCCTGAGGTAACGGGCACATTGCAGGGCATTAAAGGGCAATACCTGATCTTTGATACGGGTGTGATTAATGTGCGTAAGTTCACTTCTTACGAAGTCGAAGTGAGCGCATAGCGATCCCGCCCCCCCCAAAAAAAACAAAGCTCTCCCAAATGTCATCATTATTACTAATGGATGTTGGGAGAGTTTGATTCTAGTGGGAAAGCTCATTATTGCAGTGCTTCAATTGCGCGCTTGAGCTTGTCTATCTCTTCGAATGTGTTGTAGTGCATCATACCTATTCGCACCACACCTCCACGCTCTTTCGTTCCAAGCTGCTTGATCAACTCAGGGGCATAGAAATACCCACTCCAAACACAGATATTTTGCTCACCAAGCATTTTCGCGACATCTTGTGGCAAGTAATTATCAATATTGATCGCAAACGTTGGGGTTCTTAATCCGGTATCCGCTTGATAGTGGCCGTACACGGTCACACCTGAAATAGACGCTATTTGCTGCAGAAAATAGGCACTCAAACTCTCTTCATAGCGACCTATTTGCTGGTAACTAGATACCAATCTGTCTCTTAGATCACCCTTGCCAGTCCCCCACCCCGCAAGATAATCAACCGCAGCGCAAAAGCCAGCAAGCGCTTCAAAATTGAGCGTTCCGGTTTCAAAGCGTCCCGGACCGATATTCGCCGCTGGCAAGACCTTATAGGGTTCTAGGGTTTGTAACCATTGCGGAGCGATATACGCGATCCCAAGATGAGGACCGAAAAATTTATACGCTGAGCACACCGCGAAGTCACACTCTAAGGACTCGACATCAATCAGCTGATGCGGCATCAAGTGAACCGCATCAAGATATACCTTCGCTCCGACTTTGTGTGCGGCTTCGATAATCGGTTTGGCATCAACTAACGTTCCTGTCGTATTTGAAGCCAGCGTTAATGCGACTAATTTGGTCTTTTTGCCGATTAGGTCAATAGTATGGTCAACATCTAGGCCTCCAGTGACTGGATCGATGCGCGCCTGATACACTTTTGCTTCACGATCCTTCGCCGCCTCAACCCAGCTCGATACGTTGGCATAGTGATCCAAGCCAGTCACCACAACTTCATCTCCCGGAAGCCAATCTCGGCTGATACTTCGGCTCAAGGATAGAGTTAACGAGGTCATATTGGCACCAAATACAATGCTCTCCGCACTCGATGCATTGAAAAGTGCTCTAGCACATTCTCTTGCTTGCTCCACCTGCGCAACCGTCTTTTCACTCGAGAAGAAATGTCCGCCTAAGTTTGAATTAAACTGTCCAAGATACTCTGACATCGCATTAAGTACCGACTGAGGAACTTGAGATCCACCAGGTCCATCAAAAAAGACCACGGGTTTTTCCTTGTATCTTTGATGTAACGCGGGAAACTGAGAGCGCACTAATTCAATGTCTAAATCTTGATTATGTTTCATCATGATTGACGCTTCCTCGCAGTGAGCACGAACACATCCATATACCCTTCTTCGTTGTGGTCGACTGTTCTTATTGGCATCGCGTTATGCCAAAGCTTGTGGTCATCGAGCATGGCAATTTCGCCGTTTTCTAAAACCTTACGATAGAAAGGCGCTGCGTGATTGTCTTGGTAGAGCAACACCTCGCCTCCGACAATATTGTGTCTATCAATTCCGATCAGCGCGATGTAATCAAAACCATCTTGATGCACGCCTTCCGGTGCGACTTGAGTCTCATCATAGACCGCAGCGATGCGCATCTGGTGCACCTCGATCTCCTGGTCATCTGAGAGCAGATTGGTTTCAATGAACAGTTCGCACATTTCTCTAAACCCACTACTCTTCAACGTCTGCGGCAACAACGGCTCAAATTGTCGAACAACATTGCCTTGAAAATGATTTATCTGATCGGTTTGCACGAAATCATGCTTATCCGTTTCCACTACCTCACCGTGCTGAATGCGAATCACCGAGTAACGTCTCAAGCGATATTGGCCATCAGCATGCTCAGTGTGAGGCAATAAGTTGAATGAGGGTGATAGTTGATCCACCGCATCATGACTCAAAGAGGTCAAGTGCAGTGTATTGGTGTGAGAGGGAAACATCCTGTTCTCCTTAGTTGATTTAACATTTTATTTACACACTTGAAGTATTGATCATATATTCTGCATATTCAAATTGTGATGGAATTTATGATTATCCTGACCCGAAATTAAGATACATAAGCTAACAATCCATTAATTATCAGAATATAACACCATTACTCTTGTTAGTGAATTTCACTGCAATATCCTTAATCTTTATCAGGATTTAATCCTTAGAATTCACCTTATAAAAAAACGATTAGTATGATTCGTTTTAGTCATAAAAAGTCCTGATAAAAGCTCACCGTATCTCTTTTCAACCTGAACATTCTCCCATACAATCAGACAACTTAAATTCTCCCGTTAGAGGAAATGGAGCCCACATGAGCGACGTAAAGCATTGTAAATTATTAATTCTTGGTTCAGGTCCAGCTGGATACACATCAGCGATTTACGCTGCACGTGCCAACTTGAACCCGGTTGTCGTGACCGGAATGCAGCAAGGTGGACAGCTAACAACCACAACTGAAGTGGAAAACTGGCCAGGCGATGCTGCAGATCTTACCGGCCCAGGTCTAATGGAACGCATGAAAGAGCATGCCGAGCGTTTTGAGACTGAAATCGTATTTGATCACATCAACGAAGTAGACTTAAGTGAACGTCCATTCAAGCTAAAAGGTGACTCTGGCCAATACACTTGTGATGCCCTGATCATTTCAACGGGTGCTTCAGCGAAATACCTTGGTCTTGACTCCGAAGAAGCTTTTAAAGGGCGTGGTGTGTCTGCTTGTGCAACTTGTGACGGGTTCTTCTACCGCAACCAAAAAGTAGCGGTTGTCGGTGGTGGTAACACTGCGGTTGAAGAAGCACTTTACCTATCAAATATCGCTTCTGAAGTTCACCTAATTCACCGTCGTGACACCTTCCGTGCCGAGAAAATCCTAATTAAACGCCTGATGGATAAAGTTGAATCCGGCAACATCGTTCTACACACCGACCGTGTGCTGGACGAAGTCCTGGGCGATGATATGGGTGTGACAGGTGTGCGTATCAAGGACACGCACTCAGATGCGACTGAAGATCTCGAGGTAATGGGCACATTCATCGCTATCGGCCACCAACCAAATACGGCGATCTTTAAAGGTCAGCTTGATATGAACGGGGACTACATCACCGTGCAATCTGGTCTTGAAGGTAATGCGACACAAACTAGCGTACCTGGTGTGTTTGCTGCGGGTGATGTTATGGACCATAACTACCGCCAAGCGATTACTTCTGCTGGTACAGGGTGCATGGCCGCACTGGATGCAGAACGATTCCTAGACAGCTTAAACGACTAAACTCCAAGCGCTTAAAAAGTTCGATAACCACAAAGCCCAGCGGTATTCTCGCTGGGCTTTCTTTTGTATACTCCTACCCCTACATCCAAATCAATAACAAGCCTTCATATAATGGATACAACCAAACAACGGAACTTGAACAAATGGCTCAAGCAACAAAGTAAGCTAGCAAATCGCTGGTTACTGACTGCGATTGGGCTTGGGGTTTTCTCAAGTTTCATTTTGCTCGCTCAAGCAGCACTTATTGCTACCATTCTTCACCAGCTCATTATCGAGCAAATCGACAAGGCTCAACTTGTGCCGCACTTTATCGGTATTGTCATTACTACCGCTTTACGAGCAGGCAGTGCATGGGCGAGAGAAATCGCAGGGTTTCGCTGTGGTGAGCAAGTACGCGTCGTCATTCGCCAGCAGATCCTGGATAAGCTTGAATCGATGGGGCCGGCTTATATCAAAGGTAAGCCAGCGGGTGCATGGGCCACCTTACTACTCGAACAAGTCGATGACATGCAGGACTTCTTCTCGCGTTATTTACCGCAGATGTCACTGTCAGTGTTTATCCCTCTGATTATTCTTGTTGTCGTATTCCCTATCAACTGGGCAGCCGCTGCAATCTTTTTGATTACCGCGCCACTCGTCCCCATTTTTATGAGTCTAGTCGGCCGAAAAGCCGCCGATGCTAACCGCAAGAACTTCAAAGCGCTACAGCGCCTGTCTGGTCATTTCTATGACCGTCTTCAAGCGATGAGTACCATTCGCCTTTTCAACCGTACAGCCCATGAAGCAGATGTCATGCGTGGCGCGTCAGAGGTTTTCCGCAAGCGTACCATGGATGTTTTGCGTATTGCCTTTCTATCATCAGCGGTACTCGAGTTTTTTACTTCGATTTCAATTGCGATCACTGCGGTCTATTTTGGTTTTAGTTTTATCGGTGAGCTCAATTTTGGACATTATGGTGCCGGCGTTTCACTGTTTGCTGGCTTGTTCATCTTGATTCTTGCACCCGAGTTTTACCAACCTCTTCGAGACCTTGGCACCTTCTACCATGCCAAGCAGCAAGCCATTGGCGCTGCAGAAAGCATTGTTGAATTTCTAGAGACTGATATCACCGCCCTTCTTCAAGGCTCACTACCATTACCTCACGGCGATGTGACGATCGAGGCTGACAACCTTTCCGTTTTCAGCGCTGAAGGTAAAGTATTAGTGAGTTCTGTGACATTCACACTGCGTGCTAATCAACGTACCGCGATTGTCGGCCCAAGTGGCGCTGGCAAAACCAGTTTAGTCAACGCTATCCTTGGTTTCTTACCATATAAAGGCTCACTAAAAATTAATGGCATCGAGCTTCGTGAGCTTGATATCATGACTTGGCGCAGCAACATAAGTTGGGTGGGTCAAAACCCGATGTTGCTGCATGGCAGCATTCTAGACAATATCACTCTCGGCAACGAACAGACCAAACTTGAGCAAGTAAACCAAGCCATTGAGCAAGCGCATGCGGATGACTTTGTTACCAAACTCGGCTTAGACCATCAAATATCAGACCGCTCTTCTGGTCTCTCTGTCGGACAAGCACAGCGCTTAGCCGTTGCCCGCGCCATCATTCAAAACGGAGGGTTCTGGCTATTGGACGAACCAACAGCGAGCCTGGATGCACGCAGTGAAAAACTCCTTTGGCAAGGCCTAGATACCGCCACTAAAAACGCGACCACTCTCATGATCACCCACCAGCTGTCAGAACTCACTTCCGTTGAGCAGATCTTAGTGATGGAGACGGGTAGCATCAGCCAGCAAGGGAATTTTGAGCAGCTCAAACATCAAGACGGCCTATTTAAACAATTACTGGCGGCAAATAACGCGTTAGCGCTAGCGAATAAGGAGAATCTTGATGCGTGAACTTAGACCTTACCTCGCTCTATACCGTAAACATTGGTTCGGCCTAACACTAGGAATGATCCTCGCACTGCTCACGACAGCCGCTTCCATTGGCCTATTAACCCTTTCAGGCTGGTTCTTGTCTGCCGCAGCCGTTGCTGGATTGACGATTGCCCGTGAAACCTTCAACTACATGTTACCGGGCGCGTTCGTGCGTGGCTTCGCCATGGGTCGTACCGCTGGTCGTTGGGGTGAGCGCGTCGTAAGTCATGACGCGACATTCAAGCTACTCACTGATTTACGTCTGTTCTTCTTTGAAAAACTTGCTCCACTTTTCCCGGGTAAAGCCAGCGACTTTCGTGATGCTGACGTACTAAACCGTCTAGTTTCAGATGTTGACGCGATGGACCATGTTTATCTGCGACTTATCAGCCCTATGGTGGTAGGCGTGTGTGGCATTGCTCTATTGACCGCATTTTTGTGCTGGTTTGACGTCACCGTAGGCCTCACCTTGGGGGCTATTCTGATGGTGTTGCTCATTGTTTGGCCGATACTGTTTTACAAGCTCGGAAAGCGCAACGGGGAATCACTCACTAACGAAAAAGCGAATCTGCGCATTACGACCCTAGATTGGCTACAAGGTTACAGTGAACTGACACTGTTTGGTGCAGAGAGTCGTTATCGTCAAGCGATTGAATCTGCGCAATGGCGCTTTCTTGCCAATCAAAGATATAACGCGCACCTCACGGGGTTAGCACAGGCGCTGATGCTGTTGTGTAACGGCTGGGCTCTGGTGCTCATTCTTTGGATTTCTGCTGATGGTATCGGTGGTAACGCTCCTGATCCTCTCATCGCCATGATGGCCTTTGCGACGCTAGCCAGTTTTGAGCTTCTTATGCCGATTGCTGGCGCGTTCCTATATCTCGGGCAAACACTGACTTCTGCTCGCAGACTCAATGATGTGATCCTTGCTCCACCAAGCATTGAGTTTAATGAAGATCACCATTCGTTAAGCCCGGAATTGGACATTACGCTTGAACATGTGAGCTTTAGTTACGACAACCAAAGCAATGCACTTGAGACGGTTTCATGCGCTATTAAACAAGGTCAAAAGATCGCTATCGTCGGTAAAACCGGTTCAGGTAAATCGACATTGTTGCAAATGCTAACCCGCAGCTTTGACCCGCAAAGTGGTACTGTTTCTATCGCTGGACGTATACTAGCGCAGTGGAACGAAGTTCAACTTCGTGATGCGATGACCGTAGTAAGCCAACGTGTCGATATTCTCAACGGCACCCTACGCGATAACCTGCTGATGGCAAACCCAGATGCCAACGACACTGCGCTTTGTCATGCACTGGCACAGGTTGGCTTGGAAAAACTACTTGAAGACCAGGGACTTGATGCCTGGTTAGGTGACGGCGGTCGCCAGCTCTCCGGTGGTGAAAAACGCCGTATCAGCATTGCACGGGCGGTGTTGAGAAAGTCCTCCCCGATCGTTCTATTGGATGAACCAACGGAGGGCTTAGACAAACAAACAGAGCAGCAGATCATGGCACTGATGACTAAGCAGTTTGCCGACAAAACCGTCGTATTTGTCACTCACCGCCTAAGCCATCTTGATCAAATGGATAGCATACTATTGATGGAAGAGGGTCAAATTGTCGAACAAGGCACACATGCTGAATTGCTTTCGACCCGTGGACGATACTTCCAGCTCAATCAATCGCTCACTTAATGAGATCGGTCTCTTTGTGCCAATTTCTATAAGTGAGTTGACAAAAAGGCGTTGAGACAGGGGAAACCATCTCAACGCCTTTTTCAATTCTGTTATCTGCTACGCATTAGTCTGCGTAAGACAACGTCGGATTCTGGCTCACATCCACGAGATAGTCACAGTTGAGCCAATCTCGACCTATGAGTATTTTGTCATCCATCCGTCCTCGGTCACGCAGGTTAACCTGAACCGTCTTTGGCTTCTCAGCACGCTCAATCGTCATAGCAATACTGTATCGCACTTCGGTACCCAACGAATTTTTAATACTTCGTACCGCAACAATTTCAGCCTGATGCTGATGTTTTTCACCCATTTCATTGGCCGTGATAAAACGTACTTGCTTACCTATATTGGCTTCAAGATCTTCTACCCCGTCCAACACTTCAATATTCATGGCGTGTAACGAAGTTCTCGTGGCGCCTGTATCAATTCGGGCGCGATAATCCATATTCAAATCTTGAACGTGAACGAACTCTTTTTCACCTATAATGATCATTTCATCGGTAGGGCATTGGGAGGCTTGGGCACCTAGGCTTGCACCTAAGCATAAAAAAGGTATGACTAACAGGCTCCGTCTCTTCATGAAATTTCCTTATCAAATGCGACTACTCATAAACTACAAGAAGGTTTAAATTGGGGTCAAACCCAGTTTTTCTTTCACTCGCAACTATAAAACGACCATTAGCTAATGGTTTACTAATAAATTACTAAAAATCAATAAAATAACTCACCGAACCCACCAGCATTACTTTAAATTTTTTTACAAATTGACTCGTTTGGGTTCGGTATAACCATCGGGAATCGACTTCAACATATACCAATGACTTCTTGCTCTGGTATCCACACACCCCACTGGGAACAACCGAAGTCATCATTCCTTTACCCCAAGTATTCAAGGGCTGCTCAGTACTTGCACAATTTTTTTGTATGACTAATATATGCCCCCTTTGTAATTATTGACCCTTTATCATGCTCATTCGAATAAAGCGCTATCTGTTCCCGATATCAGTTCTTGTTGTTGCAACACTGATTCTTTATCTCTCACCCATCGTCAGCGAAAGCTTTCGACCTGCTGCTTACAACCAGCAGTCATTTGTAAAAGCGACAGCTGAAACAATACTCACCGAAGAAGTCCGCCCTGACCCTATGGTGCCGAGTATTGTGACGGGCAGGCAAAGAGTCATCGCGACCATCAATGAGGGAGAGCAGAAAGGTGAACAGGTTGAGGTCGAAAACAGTATAAGTCGTCTTCATAATGTCTATTTGCAAGAAGGAGATTCATTCATCCTTCTCATCAGGGAACGTGCATCAGGCACTATTTACTGGCCGTTCAATCACGATCGTGCAGGTGCCGTTTATTGGATGCTCGGGATCATTATCGCTTTAATTCTACTGCTCGCTGGGTTTCAGGGGTTCAACTCAGTGGTGTCGCTCTATTTTACAGGCGCACTTCTAATTGGTGTTCTTATCCCCGCTATTTTCGCTGGCTTAAATCCTGTTTTAGTTACTTTGGGTCTGATGTATCTAAAAATCGTTGTTAACTTCTTACTTGTCGCTGGATGGAACAAGAAGTCACTGTCAGCAATGCTTGGTACCTTGGCCGGAGTTGTCGCTGCCGGCGTTGCAGCACAGCTATTTGGAGAGATGGCACAACTGAATGGCCTGTATCTCGAGAAAGGAGAAGACCTTCTCTATCTCGGTGGTGCCGCCCAAATACAGATTCGCTGGCTACTGTTTGTCGCCATTATGATCTCTGCGCTAGGCGCAGTGATGGATGTCGCTATATCAATGGTCTCTTCCTATCACGAACTCAGGGAAGCGAATCCAGAACAGAGTGAAAAGGATAGACTTTTAGCAACCATTCGAATTGGTAGAGACATTCTTGGTACCATGACCAATACGCTCGTGCTTGCTTTTGTCGGTAGTGGCTTAACAACCATTATGATGGTGTGGGGGTTCCAGATGCCCGTTATGCAGTTTATGAACATCCCTGCTATCTCATTAGCTATGATTCACGCGCTTGCTGGAAGTATCGGTTTGATTCTCACCATCCCATTTTCTGTTGCTATCGCCAGTTATATCTATCGACGCTAACCTAAGTCATTGTTACTAACCCGCTTTCGAGCGGGTTTTTTTATATCTAAAACAACACTAAATTAGCAAAATACAATAATAATTATGTAAATAAATGTGCATCACATCACACTGCAACGCTAAATTTATACACAACAATTAAGTGTGATAAGAATCACAATTAACGACCAGTGTAACCGTTTACGCAACCGATTACCCCGTTGCGAAAATGTAATTTAGAACACTAAAAAAACACATGCAATCGTTTACGCAAACGATAAATGTTTCCGCCCTTACATGATACACATTTAGTTACACTTAAGGTTAATTAGGGGTTTTACACTAAAATTCTATCCGTATAGTCAGCGCCGACTTTTACTAAAGCAGACGCTAATACAATGTATAAATTTTCAAAACCACTTTCGCTTGTAGCTGCCGCATTGGTAGTTGCTGGCTGTAATAGCAGTGATGACAACAATACGGTAGTGAACCCACCAGTTCATCTACCAGAACTGGAAGTTTGTAAAACTTTCCAAAACAAAAGCCCAATGATTGTTCGTGGGAACAACCCAGATTTGTTTAACCAAACAATCACTATCGGTGCAACTGGTGACATGCACGGTCGTATCTGGGCATATGACTATGCGCTTGATGCTGAAGATGTAAACGCAGGCTTCACTAAGATTGCAACTCTTCTTCACGAAGAGCGCGCGAATGCTGAGAACATGCTAATGATTGACCTTGGTGATACGGTTCAAGGTAACTCAGCAGAACTATTTAATAGTGAACCTGTTCACCCGGTTGTCGAAACGATGAACTTCATGGATTACGACCTATGGGTTCCAGGCAACCACGAGTTTGATTTCGAGCGCTCGTTCCTATTCCGTAACCTAGAAGGCTTCAAGGGATCAATCATCTCTTCAAACATCATCTGGGAAGACAACATCACGGAATGTAAAACTGAAGGCCAAGAAATCCCGCTACTTCCACCTTACCAAGTGTACGAATTTAATGGTGCTCGTGTAGCAATCGTTGGTTTGACGCCATCATGGGTTAAAGTTTGGCAAGCAGCGTCTCCTGACAACTTCCGCAACCTAGACTTCAAAGATGAATTCACTTCTGTGGAGTCTGCAGTCAATGAAGTAATCGATGTTTACAATCCAGATGTGGTTATTGGCGCACTTCACTACGGTCGTAAAGAGAATGGCGACGGTGTACACAAGATTGCTTCTAAACTGGCTGACAAGTTTGACGTAATCTTCATGGGTCACGAACATGCTCGTTTCATCGAGCAGGTTGAAAAAGACTCTGATTACACTAAAGAAATGCTTGAGATTTCAAAAGCTGGTGAAGCTGAATTTGAAGATAAGTCAATCTCTGGCGAATACAATTCAGAAAACCGTCACACCAAAGTAAAAGTCATTGAACCAGGCAACTGGGGCTGGGCACTAGCTAAAGCTGAAATCGAGCTTGAGAAAGACGATAATGGCAAGTGGCAAATTGTCGATACAACGCTTTCAAACCTAAAAGTGGATGAAATCGAAGAGGACACTGCACTACAAGCTGAAATGCAATGGGTACACGACGAATCAGTTGCAGATGCAAACGAACTGATTGGCGAAGTTAAAGGCAACTTCACAAACTCTGCAAACGGCGGTGCTGACGAAGCGACTGGTGAAGAGCAAGTGTTAAACAATGACGGCCTTCGTCTGTACACGACTATTCACAACGCTAAACTTGCTGACGCGCCACTATCTGCACTGATCAACGACATTCAAATCATGAATATCGAAGAGAAAGGTCCAGAGGGCATTCAAGTTGATGTGTCTGCTGCGGCAATCTTCTCTGATGGCTCTAACCTATTCCACGGTCAAGAGTACAAGAAGAAAGACAGTGCAAACCTATACATGTATGACAACGAGCTGGTTGCAGTATCCATTAAAGGTGAGCAGCTAAAAGACTACATGGAATGGTCATACAGCTACTTCAACCAATATGTTGAAGGTGACATCACAGTATCTTTCAACCCTGATATGCCTGCGTTTAACTACGACATCTTCGGCGGTACTATCAAGTACGTGGTTGACCTAAGCAAGCAAGGCCGTGTTGAAGACAGCGAAGGCAACAAGATCACCGACGGTGAGCGTATTGAAATTGTTGAAATCGCTGGTACTGACTTTGATGCTGACGCAACTTACACGCTAGCAGTTAATGACTACCGTTACGGTACGACAATGCTTGCTAAAGGCTGGATCACTGAAGCTGACAACCTATGGCAATCAACAAACGAGCCAGTATATGCTGTTCGTGACATGCTAACTGCTTACGTAGACGACAAAGAGCTGCTTGACCGAGCTGACTTTGACTACCAAAATTGGTACATCAAGCAGTACGGCATCGTAGAAGCTGACGGAACAATCACTAACCCAGGTAGCATGATTGAAACTCGTCAAGACGAAGGTGCTGGCCAAGATCTTTGGGAACAACTACAGAACAAAGAGATCTGTATCCTACGTGCAGAAGCAGGTGCTCGCTCTTCAATTCACAAAGCAGTGAACATCAACGATGCGTCAACGTACTTTGCGAACCCACTATTTGGCTCAGCTGAAGGTGATGCTCTATACCAAGGCTGTATCTACGCTAACCAGCCATAATAGCTGATTCGTCAGATATCCTTTTCCAAAGCCTCTCAATATGAGAGGCTTTTTCCGTTTGTGGCGAATGATGGAACTGCCCAATCAACAATCACGGCTTCTTACCTTTCTCTGTGACACCAACCAAAGTACTTGCATTCATAAAAAGGCATTATGATGAACTGAATTTTACATAGCTCAAGGAAGACTAATGAAAGACGAAACACTCTCCATCCACTTCGGCTACGAAACTGACCCTACTACTAAATCCGTCGCTACCCCTATTTATCAAACTGTCGCCTATGAGTTCGACAATGCCCAGCATGGTGCTGATCTCTTCAACTTAGAAGTACCAGGCAACATCTATACGCGCATCATGAACCCAACCAATGATGTGCTAGAAAAACGCATGGCAGCACTTGAAGGCGGTATTGCTGGTCTCGTCGTCAGTGCGGGCAGTGCGGCGATTAACTACGCGATTCTCACTCTGGCTCAGGCAGGTGATAACATCGTCTCTACCCCACAACTGTACGGTGGCACATACACCTTATTTGCCCACATGTTACCCAATCAAGGGATTGAAGTTCGTTTCGCCAAGGATGATAAACCTGAAAGCTTAGCCGAGCTTATCGATGACAATACCAAAGCAGTTTACTGTGAGAGTATCGGTAATCCTGCGGGTAATATTATCGACTTAGAACGCGTTGCTGAGTTGGCTCACTCTCAAGGGGTTCCTGTGATTGTCGATAATACGGTGGCAACGCCTGCTCTGTGCAAACCTATAGAGTTCGGTGCGGATATTGTGGTGCATTCGCTGACCAAGTATGTGGGCGGCCATGGCACCACTCTTGGTGGCATTATTATTGATTCAGGTAAGTTCCCGTGGGCTGAACACAAAGAGCGTTTCCCTGTGTTCAATACACCAGAGCCCTCTTATCACGGAGTGGTTTACGCTGAAGCATTCGGTGAAGCTGCTTTTATTGGCCGAGCACGCACGGTCCCACTGCGCAATACTGGGGCTGCTCTATCACCAATGAACTCGTTTATGTTACTTCAAGGTCTAGAGACACTCTCTTTAAGAATGGAAAGACATACAGAAAACGCGTTAAAGGTTGCTGAGTACCTCAACCAACACCAGAAAGTGAGTTGGGTCAGTTATGCGGGGTTGCCTGAGTCTCAATATTACCCATTGGCTGAAAAATATATGGGTGGGAAGCCTTCTGCAATCTTGTCGTTTGGTCTTAAGGACGGCTATGAGGCTGGAGTTAAGTTTTATGACGCGCTAAAAATCTTCAAGCGACTCGTCAATATTGGCGATGCGAAATCACTAGCCTGTCACCCTGCATCCACCACGCACCGTCAGTTAAGTGAAGAGGAGCAAGCTCAAGCAGGTGTTGCTCCGGAAATGATCCGCTTATCGGTAGGTATTGAGCACATCAATGATATCTTAGAAGATCTAGAGCAAGCGCTGAACGCCTAGCTCTATCATTAGCGCTTACAGCATAGTAAGCGCTAATTTGGCAAGATTATAGGCGTCAACATAACCAGAGTGTTGGCGACCTTCCCAATCAATCCCTTTCGCTTCTTGCGCGGCTTTATGGCCAATTCGTTTATCTTTGAGGCGGTTCTGAATTCGGTAAAGAGTGGCAAGGTTGATAAACTCTTTAAAGGGTAAATCGATACCTTTTTCTTGGCACTCTTTCTTCAAGATAAGATCGTCCCTTCCCCAAGAAGCATAGATCTTATTCGAACCACCAAAGTTTTTGACTACAGACTGTAAAACAGCCTCCAGCGGCCTTCCTTGTTTCTCTATTTTGCGTGGGGTAATTCCCGTCAACTCGACACAAAACAGAGAGACCTCGTCTTTTTCAGGTTTTACGTAATATTGCGCCCGCTTCACGACTTCTTGCTTCACCAAATCAATTTCAGCTAAGCCAATCTCAATGATCTCTCCCGTTGTGCCGACACCATCTTGGTTCCAGCAACACATTTCAAGGTCAAAACAGACGACGCGATTGTGGTTCATTCTATGATTTCTCTTTTGTTTACCTGTGACGAATCGTTGCAAAGTCTACCTGAGGGACGAATAAAGATCGAATCCAAGGCTCTGAGCGCTCAGATTTACAGCTCAAATTGTCCAAATTGGCTGCAACCGAACGAAATTCGGTCACTTGTCTACGCTTTTATGAAGGATTATTACTTGAATATGCTACTATTCGTCACAAAATTAAGTCATGAAACCGCGCAAATAGAGCGCACTCATAACAAGAGTATTGATTATGAATTTTGATTTACAAATGATTCCACAAACGTTCGACATGCTGCACGCAGGCCTAACCGCTTCGAGCGTTTTATTACTCCTTATCGCTGTCTCTCGCAAATCGAAAACGATCGAAAAAGTGGTAGAAAAACCAGTCGAGAAGATTGTCGAAGTCGAAAAGCCGGTTGAAAAGATCGTCGAAGTTGAAAAAGTCGTTGAAGTCGAAAAAGTGATCGAGAAGGTCGTCGAGGTTGAGTCTAAATTGGCGACTGCCTCAACAGATTCTGCGATGCAGCTACTTTCTATCATGCAGCAGGAAGCACGTCTGATTGATTTCCTGAAAGAGGACCTCACTTCATTCTCTGATGAAGACGTTGGTGCGGCTGCTCGTGTCATTCACACGGGTGGTCAGAAAGTATTGGCTGAATATGTCACTCTTGAACACATTCGCAACGAAGACGAAGAGACACGCATTACTGTTGAAGAAGGTTTCAACCCACAACAGGTTCGTCTAACTGGCAACGTAACAGGTTCTGCGCCATTTAACGGCACACTGGTTCACAAAGGCTGGAAAGCATCTGCAATGAACCTACCAAAACTGGCTGAAAACTACGACGCATCGGTCATTGCCCCAGCAGAGGTTGAGCTGTAATGGAAGAGATGAATCAACAACACCCTAAATTCAGTGTTGGTATCGACTTGGGTACCACTCACTGCGTGCTTTCTTATGTCGATACGACAGATGAAGAAGCCCGCGTTAGCGTTATGCCTGTGCCGCAACTGACTGCACCAGGTAATGTCGAATCGCGCGAACAACTTGGCTCATTCTTGTACCAGCCGCACGAGCACGAAATGAATCCAGCGTCTCGAGTGTTGCCTTGGACAACAGAGCCAACCGCTCTAGTCGGTGCAATTGCACGCAACCTTGGTGCTAAGACCCCAATTCGCCTCATCGCGAGTGCTAAATCTTGGCTTTGTCATGGTGGTGTTAACCGTCGCGACGCATTTTTACCGGCAGGCAGTCCAGAAGAGGTCGAGAAGGTTTCTCCACTACGCGCGACCGAGCTGTATCTCGAGCACCTAAAACAAGCTTGGGATCATGCCAACCCAAACAACCCGTTAGCACAACAAGACGTGACCATTACTGTTCCGGCTTCCTTTGACCCTGCTGCTCGCGATTTAACGGCAGAAGCTGCGCGTAATGTCGGTCTTGTTCACTTAACTCTGCTAGAAGAACCACAAGCTGCGCTCTACAACTGGATTGATAACAGCAACGATAGCTGGCGTGATCAAGTATCGGTTGGTGATGTCGTCCTTGTCGTCGATATCGGCGGCGGTACAACGGACTTATCTCTTGTTGAAGTCACCGAAGATGAAGGGAACCTGACACTCAACCGTATCGCGGTTGGTGAGCATATCCTGCTCGGTGGTGACAACATGGATCTCGCTCTTGCTTACCGCCTAAAAATGAAACTGGCACAAGACGGTAAAGAGCTTCAACCATGGCAAGTTCAAGCAATGACACACGCTTGTCGCGACGCTAAAGAAGCACTACTTAATGATGCAGAGCTGCAAGCTGTACCTATCGTCGTCCCTAGCCGTGGTTCAAAACTGCTGGGAGCCACGCTTAAAACTGAGCTCACACAACAAGAGGTTCAACAAACTCTCGTTGATGGCTTCTTCCCTAAAGTTGCAATCACTGAGCTCCCAGTTCAGAAATCTCGTGGCGCACTGACTCAAATGGGTCTGCCTTACGCTCAAGATGCTGGCATCACCCGTCACATTGCGGCATTCCTTGCCAAACAAGCGAATGCACAAGGTGGTGAAGCTCCAGCACAAGAGCACAACCCGTTTGCCGGAATGCCGGGCATGCCAGGTATAGAGCAATCGATAAACACTGACTTCATCAAGCCAACGGTGATCTTGTTTAACGGTGGCGTACTCAAGTCAGAACTGCTAGCAAACCGCCTACAAGAGACCATTAATGCCTGGCTCATAGATGCAGAAGCAGAATCTGCAAAACGCCTGACGGGGGTCGACCTCGACCTTGCTGTTGCTAGCGGTGCGTCTTACTACGGTTCAGTTCGTCGTGGCCAAGGTGTTCGTATTCGCGGTGGTATTGCATCGGCATACTACGTAGGAATCGAGAGCGCGATGCCTGCGATTCCAGGTATGACTCCACCGCTTGAAGCCCTGTGTGTAGCACCTTTCGGTATGGAAGAGGGTTCAAGTGTGACAGTGCCTAGCCAAGAGTTTGGTTTGGTCATTGGTCAGCCCGTACACTTCCAATTCTTTGGTTCAACCGTTCGCCGTGAAGACGAAGCAGGTACTCACCTAGACCATTGGGCACCAGACGAGTTAGAAGAGCTACCAGAAATTCATGTCACTCTGCCAGTCTCTGAAGGTCGAAAAGAAGGTGAAGTCGTGCCAGTCACACTCGCCTCTCGCGTCACAGAGCTGGGTACGCTGTATTTAGAGGCAATTGCATCCGACAACGGCCAGAAGTGGCATGTTGAGTTTGATGTGCGTGAGGACAACACCTCTAGCGAAGAAAACGCATAATAATCCCCATCAACGGCACCTATTAGGGTGCCGTTTTTAGAGCTATAAGAACCATTTTTTACAGCTACAAGAACAACAAAGAGGCTAAGCGATGGCATCTCCTCGTTTTCTAGTCGGTATCGACTTGGGTACAACCAATACGGTGGTTGCCTACTGTGAAATCACTCATAACTTACAACACTCTCCAGTCACTTTATTCGATATTGACCAGCTAATTGGCGCGGGTGAAGTCGTTCGTAAACCCCTTCTCCCCTCTTTCCGCTACCATCCTGCTGAAGGGCAAATCGCCGCAGCCGACTTGACACTGCCTTGGGAAGCACAACCTGTCTCAGGTGATATGTCTAACATCATCATTGGTGAGTGGGCTCGTGAACTAGGGGCGAAAGTAGAAGGTAGACAGGTCTCGAGTGCAAAGAGCTGGCTATCCCACCAAGGCGTTGATCGTCATTCCGATATCCTACCTTGGGCGGGAGCGAGCGATGTAGAGAAAGTCTCTCCTGTGATTGCGAGTGCAAGTTACCTCAACCATATTCGACAAGCATGGAACTACCGACACCCAAGTAACAAACTCGAAGACCAGGAGGTCGTGGTAACCGTACCGGCTTCTTTCGATGAAACAGCACGCCAACTCACTCTTGAAGCAGCTAAGCTTGCTGGCCTTAGCAATATTCTTTTGCTCGAGGAACCTCAGGCCGTGTGCTACGACTGGTACGCCCATCATCAAGACATGGCTTCTGACAAACTTAAGAACCTACCACTGATCTTAGTGTGTGACGTAGGTGGAGGTACGACGGACTTAAGTTTAATTCAGGCACAATATCAAAATGAAGCGCTTAGTTTGGATAGGATTGGGGTTGGCGAACATCTTATGCTGGGTGGTGATAATCTCGATTTAGCCCTGGCCCACCTGGCTGAGCAACGCTTTAGTCAAAGCAAAAAGCTCAATGCATCAAGCCTGACTAAGCTCATCCAACAAACTCGTGCTGCAAAAGAACAATTGCTGTCTGGCGATGCTCCAGAAGAGATCAAAATCACTATGCTAGGTAGTGGTTCAAAACTATTAGGCGGCACTAAAAGCATTGGTTTAACCAAACAAGAAGTGCACCAGATTGCCCTCGACGGTTTCTTCCCATTAACAGAGTTCACTGCCACACCAGATAAGCGTCGCAGCGCTGTTGTCGAGTTTGGCCTACCTTATGTGGCCGACCCAGCAGTGAGTAAACATGTCGCGGAATTTATTACTCAGCATCAACAAGTTTCTCGCGCAGCGTTAAACAGCAACGATTTAACAGCAATTGATGATGAACAACCGGCTATCCCTGTGGGCTTGCTGCTCAATGGCGGTGTTTTTAACAGCGAACTGGTGACTGAGCGTATCACGTCTTTACTGGGTAACTGGCGAGGATCTTCTGTCACCGTTCTAGATAACCCTCATCCCGATCTTTCTGTCGCTTTAGGTGCCGTCGCTTACGCTAAAGCTCGACGCGGCGCTCAACTTAAAATCGGTGGTGGCGCAGCACGCTCTTATTTCCTTCACCTACAAGAGAAAAACAAAATCGGCAGAGCATTATGCCTATTAGCAAAGGGCACAGATGAAGGCAATGAGATTCGTCTAACAGGGCGACGCTTTGCACTTACTCTGGGGGAGCCTGTTCGATTTAACCTTTTAACCTCAACACACGATTCGATTGTCGGCAGTGAAGCAATCAAAAATGGTTCAATAAGTGCCATCGATCCAGACCTATTTTCTCCACTTCCTCCCTATATATCGACCTTGGATAGCCAAGGCGTTGAGCTGCAAGCCAACCAGAAAGAGCGCGTTGAAGTACAGCTCGCTTGTCAGCTGACTGAGGTTGGTACTTTAAAGATGGAGTGTGTGAGTGTTGAGGACGAAAACCAACGCTGGCAACTAGAGTTTGAAGTTCGTAATCAGCAAGCAGAAGAACGCGAAGCTGAGGATTTGCACCCTAGACTGGGTGAGTGCCAAGAGCTGGTAACACGACTCTATAGCGGCAACAAAAAGAGCGCAGATACCAAAGCGATCAAAACCTTAAATAAAGATCTCGAAAAGCGTCTTGGTAAACGTGAGGAGTGGGATTTCGCAACACTTAGAAAGCTTTTTGATACCTTTTCACAAGGTAAAAAGCGCCGTCGACGCTCAGAACAACACGAGAAAAACTGGCTGAGGTTGTCCGGTTATTGTCTACGACCAGGCTTTGGTGATCCCACAGATTCATGGCGTATCGAACAGACTTGGTCACTGTACCAACAAGGTATTCAGTTCAAAAATCATCAAGGCTACAGTGATTGGTGGGTGTTTTGGCGCCGTGTTTCAGGCGGCTTGAACCAAGATCAACAAGAAACGATTTTGGCCGATATTGCCAAATATCTTCACCCCGGCGCGATGAAGAACCCTAAATCAGCTCAAGCAGCACAAGATATGGGCTATGAGGCGATGGTGAGACTCTCTGCTTCTTTAGAGAACTTAGATGTTGAAGACAAGACGTTATTGGCTTCATGGTTCTTGAGTAAAGCGATGACCCAATCTCAATTTGCTCAAGCGCACTGGTGGGCATTAGGGCGTCTCTCATCTCGTACCCCTCTCTATGGTAGTCAGCACAATGTCATTCCGCGTGAACAGGCTGAGCAATGGCTACCAAAACTGCTTGAGCAAGACTGGAGCAAAGAGATGATGATTGGGTTTGCTGCTGTCATGATGTGCCGTAAAACAGGTGATCGACAATTTGATATCTCTGACGATTACCGTCAAAAAGTGATAGAGAAACTAAAATCGAGTAAAGTGCCCGACTCATGGCTCATGATGGTAGAAAATGTGCAGGCGCTGACTCAAAGTGATTCAAAACGTTTGTTCGGTGACACGTTGCCAAGCGGCTTATCAATAATTAGTTCTTAACCGTTAAATTAGCCTTGGAAAGAAACTGCCGGATAGAATTCGATCGAAATTCTATCCGGCAGTTTTTACACTGAACCTGAAAAAAACCTCTAACCCTTGTAGCACGTTACATTTCGAAACAAAGATTATTCACCCCAAAAACTATCACCTTCACTTAGACACTTTAACGCAAGGCTAAGCAAGCTCAGTGTTAGCTAAGTTATTGCTGCAAAAGTACAAACCATCAAAAATCAGATTGGAACAAACCAAAACATAATACAATATTACCTTAACCTACCCTTCTCAGCTGACCACCAAATTACCCAACTCATCAACATTTTCTAAAATCGTTACAAATTTCTAATTTTGAGCCTGTGTAAAAACAGATACCGTACCGGACCAATTTGTTCATGCACTTTCAACATTTAGTTGACCGCTTTATTTGGTAATCGAATGGAAAATCTATCATATCTGTTTGCTTTCAATCATTTATCTTTCACTTTAATCGCTGTTGCAATTATGGTCATTATGGCTCGGGCCATCGTAGCTGGTACCAAGTATTCAGCGGTTCTGGTAATCGTTGTTCTCGGCCTTTCTATGGGCACGTTGTTTGTTAAGTCGGGTATCGCACAGCCTGGGCTTCAAGAGTTTCCGGCAATCGTGCTGCTTAGTCAAACAACCGTCATCGCACTGATCGCGACTTTCTTCGTTGGAGGTCAAGAAATCCGCAAACTGCTAGCTAATCAGCTGAACAGTTCGTCAGAGGGGCTTATCGTTCCCTCGAAAGATGAAGCGTTCCTTGGCACCAACAGTACCCAACTGACTTACATCATCCGCGCGTTCTTCCTTCTTATGGGGATCGAGATGGTGTCAGCCCTGCTAACCGGGCGCAGCGTCAACCACCCACTTGGTGATGCTTACGTTGCGCTGGCTTATGTCTGTCTTGGTATCGCTTTGGTTCTTATCGATCGCAAAGCCAAGATTGATAACAAGCGAGGCTATTTAACTAAGGGACTTATCGAAGTTGTTGCCATTATCGCAGTCTTAATCGTCTCACTGCGCATGTCTAACTGGATTGCGAGTCTCATCGGCCTACCGCAAATATTCTTTGCTATGGTGATCTCTTCGGGTCTAGGTATGGCGATGCCAAAATGGAAAGCGGGCCCGACACTGAATGCCCTTCTTTTTGCTGGTATTCCTGTGCTATTAACGGGCACGTTCCTCGTAGGCGGCTCGCACATGCTTGAAGCGTTCAGCATTCCTGGCCTTCAAAGTGTTATTGTGTATGGATTTGCTGGTCAAATGTTCTGGATGTTTGGTGGTCTAGCAATACTTATCTTCCTTGCAAAAGCAAACCACGTGCGAAACCTTGCTCCAGGTATGGCTGGAGGGTTATCACACTCAGGTCTTACTGGCGCATGTACGGCTGGAGATTTTGGTAAAACAGCGTCAGCACGCGCACCTATCATGATCAATATTCCTTTCATTGGCCATATTTTCGTTTTCACCATCCTCGCTGCAAGCGCTGAACGTGGCCTATTGCTGGTACATTGGACACTGCCACTCGTATTGGTTGGATTGGCGTTTGTCTACCTAGCTTGTGTAAACCTACGCAAAGCGGGTGGTGACGATGCAAAAGAAGTGAAAGGGCTCATGCAGTTCTCATTTGGTTGGCAGATCACAGCGGTATTCGGCAGCTTTACTATTTTGCACTTTGCAGGCATGCCTATCGGTAACGCATCAATGGCAGCAGCATCAGGCCTATCCCACTTCGGTCTCTTTGCGGCAACTCAAGGAGGCATGTTTGGCGCTGAAGCCGCGAGCATGATTACCTTCATTTTTGCCACTCCATTCTTGGTCCACCCACTTGTGTTTGGTCTGTTTGGTAAAGCAACTGAAAACAATGGCATCATGTCCAAGCAAGCGGTACTCACCATCTTCGCGCTTGGTACATTCGGTGTTCTTTACTCAGCAATGTCTGTGTAGAAGCCTTTAATTAAGTGGTGCCAAACCCTACACGTTTGGCACCACTTAACTCCAAGAAAACTAATGCGCATGGCGTTGTCTCGAATGTGACTGTAAAGGTTAGCGTATGTTTCCAATACTGTGTTTTGTCGTATCTATCCTACTGACGATCTTGGGTGCAAAAGCACTTGGAGTGGGTTATGAAGAGATTCCACTGCTGACTTTTCTGGTCCCTGTTCTTTGGATATTACCGCACAAACGCAACGAAGCTGCACTGCTTGTTGGCGGGATGATGACCTATGCAGCGACCCTACCGTACCAACCTATCGCGCTCTCCATTGGCCAATGGATTCTTTTCCCGCTCCTTACCGTCGCATTTTCAAAACGTAGCAGCAGAAAAGTCATTCTCATTACCACTTCAATCCTCTTATCACTGCAAATCGCCATCATGGTTATCCAACACCTCGACTCATTAGAGGGCTTGCCTCTAATGACAGCATTACAATTAGCATCCATTAGTGCTATTTGGAAAGCACTACGCTTTAAGGTGAAACACGGTGAACGCTGGTGGGCTTTAGGATTGATCATACCGCTTGGATTTGCTGGTTTATTTCATGCGACCGTCGTTGCTTTGTCTATCGTGGGAATGTCTTACGCGTTTGACTTCTTATCTCGGATTAAGAACTTCAACTGGAGCAAGCTGCTCCACTGGACTGTTCCAACGGTAGGATTTGCTGCACTTGTTGTTTCTCCGAGAGTAGAGGTCCCTCACTCAATCCTAGTCGTCTGGATGTGCCTGTTAGGCACTGCCTGGGCGACAGACTACATATTACGAAGCATAGAGACAGAGAGTGTAAACACTCCTGATTAATAACTCTCCTGACTCAACTCAGAGAGCTTGTTTAGCAACCATCCCGCTTAACTACCAAACCATCTCCACACAAGCCTTGCCATCACTATTAATCAGATACCCGCGAGTGTCCATCTGCAATATATAAGCACTTTGTGGCAAAAATAATGGTCTTTTGAACTTAACCCGCATCTGTTTATCGCTACCAACATTACGTTTGTAGCTGTAGGCATACAAAGAGGCCACAGAATACATTCCGTGCAATATCGGCTGCCTAAAACCAAAAAGCCGCGCCAAAGCGCTACTTAGATGAATGGGATTATAGTCGCCTGATATCCTTGCATACTTACGAGCTTTACGAACATCATATTCCACCTTCCTTGCTTCTGATGTATCAAATGGTTGCGCATTCGATTTAGGCTTTCCTCTCTTTCTGTCACACGAAGGACTCAAATAATCACTTTGTATGCTAACCACCTTCTCCCCGTTACTTTGTATGACAATATGTAGAGAGACTTTGAGCCCTTTATCGGTTTTTTCACAAGATTGAACAGAGAGTGATACTTGATACTCGTCATCCACTTGACCTGGCCTGTGCTTTTCTATCACTAATCCTGTATGGACTAAGCCAACGACTGAAGCTGGGAACTGTGGCAGATTAAAGAGGGCTAACTGTGCTGGTTGTGAGAATACAAACCAAAATGGAAGAGGGATTTCATTGTCATTAAAAGCAAAATAACGATTGTATCGACTGAGTTGTCGAGTATCGATTCGTATATGAGATAGACTTACTTGAAGTTTATCAAACGAGCAACTAGACGGTTTTGTTCGCTTAAACAATGCTTTAAGTAGTTCTCTTCGATAACTCGGCATTGTAGACAGTACTAACATTAACGGACATCCTTGTTCACTTTGGTATAGCAACGAGTGCTATTGTCACCCAAGATTTCAGATTCCGCTACATTAAACAAAAAAAGCCTAGCTCCAAACTTGGGACTAGGCGTAATACTTCCGTGTCAACTACATTTAACTATCGGGGAGTATAATGGCACAACCAAAATGTAAATTTGGAATAATGCCGATTACATCTGTACAATTTACTTGTCGTACAAAAACAGAAAACTCAGTGACGGGTATTGCCGTGCTGCCCGACATCCACACCTTGATAAAGGTCTGAAAGTGCTCTGGTAGCACGTGCTTTATATTTACGCTTCTTGGGTTCAAAAGGGGTTTCCTCACTATCTTCCAGTGCTTTCTGGTGTTCTTGTGCAGCTTTAAGAAACTCAGGATTACTCATCGCTTCTTTGCGAAGGCGATTAATTCGCTCAATTTTGTCTGATAACATAAGTACCCCCCATACTGTGTATATAAACAGTATAGGAGGTGCTGTACGAAACGCAAGAAAAATACTGGTTGGTTATACAGTGTTTTTATTCTTCATAAAAAGGCGCTGAGTCCACTTTCAGTGATTTGGGAGATACTGCTTTGACGATCTTGTGGGACGACCCTTTGAGGTCAAGGTAGGTCACTTCAACATACCTCTGATACTTGTTGGAGTAGAAGCACTTAATCACTGGCTTGAGGGGCTCGGATTGATTGGAGGTCCAGACAATACCTACGCGCCCATCGCTGAGCTCCACTAATGAGCCCACAGGATACATCCCGATGCAGTTGATAAACTTGTAAACCAGCTCTCTGTCTAAGTGGTCGGGAGTCAGCGATAGCAAAATTTTAAACGCCTCAGCAGAGCTCATGCCCGATTTGTAGCAACGATCTGCGGTCAAAGCATCATAGATATCAACGATACTACTCATTCGACCCACTGTCGGAAGCTGGTCTTCGCGCAAACCGTTTGGATAACCCGTACCATCCAATTTTTCATGGTGCATCAAACACACATCTCGGCTTACTGAGCTCAATCCACGAACACCGTGGATGATATCCTGACCATAGACTTGATGTAGCTTCATGTGTTCAAACTCTTCAGCGGTTAGTTTTCCTGGTTTATGCAGAACCTTATCATCAACTTTGACTTTACCTACATCATGAATAATGCCGCCAATAGCAAGTGATTTGAGTGTTTCGCTGTCCATTTTCAAGTGCTTACCAAACGTAACAAGCAAGCACGCCACGTTCACTGAATGCTCTAGCAAATAGCTGTCTTTACTGCGCAAAGCAGAGACACAGTGCAATGCATCAGAATCGACTAAGGCAACTTCGATCAGCTCATCCGCCCAATCATCAATTTCTTCCACATCAAGAGGCTGACTATTAAATGTAACGTTCAACAGGCGCTGAGCGAGTGTTTTTGCCTCTTTAATTAACTTCTTAGCTTTCTTTTGTTGTGAGGCGCGAGAATAGCGGCGAGGAGCTCGCTTTGGCTCTGTACTATCTTGAGTAGCAGGGGCAGGTTCAACACCTGGGTCTTCTGTGATTGGTTTAAAAACACAATTAGTTTCAGATAGGCTTTGATCAACATAAACATACTTAATATCGTTAGTTTTTAAACGCTCGATGCCCGACTGATTCGATACTCGGCCTGCGTTAGACAAGTTGATACGTTTGCTATTTTCGATACCGGTGACAAACATGCCGGTAGAAAGATCTTCTATTGCAATCTTTATTGATTCTTCAGGTTTATACAGCATTCTAAATAGTGTTCATGTGTTACCGACGTCTAACGTAAGCGCTATGTAAATGTGTAATAGGCAGAAGTATTCCCCTAAAACGAACAAGCAATAGCTTCCGAACTTTAACGAATGGTATTTTCCACATTTATATTGATATTAATCAGCCACTAAGCCATTAGAACCAGTGAACTGATAAATGACTGTGAACTTATTCGGGGAGATTATCACTTAAATGTAATAACTACCAATAAGTTCTTACCAAGAAAATGAGATCTAGCTGGCAATACACCGAAGGTATTATATGTACTTAAACTTTAGTATTTGTAGTCTGTTGGGGAATTTCAATACTTGAACGTTACTAAACTATGTCGTGTAACAGTAGTGCCAATTAAAGCAACAGCAATATCAATGATTTTTACAAGGGAAGAAATGGGAAGATATGAGAGATGAAAAATAAAAAGCGGCCTCAAACGAGACCGCTAAAAACAGAATAAACAATAATTTAAGCTGTTTTATAGATAACTTTGTTACCTGCTAGTTGCTCTTTCACGACTAGGTTTTCTTCAAGAAGCTTTTTAAGCGCACCTGTCGCCCAAGAAGCCGCTTTAGCATCTTCTTGACCCGCAGCTAGACCAATACCTTTAGGGTTAATACCTTCAGCATTCTTAGCAACGATGTCGAAAACTTGTTGTTGTTTAGGAGTCAGTGAAACGTTTGATGCCACTTTAGGTTGTGCGACTTCTTTTACGACAGCTTTTGCTGGTGCTTCTTTCACTGGCGCTACTTTTTTAGCAGACGCAACGTTCGCTACAGTTGCTTTGATGTGTTTTTGTAGCTTCGCTTGTACCTTACGCTTGTGAGCTAGTCTCATTAAATTGTCTCCAATTCACTGCATCTTGCAGTGGTCAAAAATGAATAGCGCGTTTTATACCAAAAAAAATGGGAGATTTGTAGGGTAGTGAGTTGAATTGCTGCTAATTGCAGCAAAGTAACCCCATTTCATTAACAACAACTGTATCTATACTCAGTGAATTGATCTTCTTTTTACCATAAACGGTAGAAAAATTTATTAGCTTCTAAACTTACACTAGATGGTGAGCAGGTAAAAAGTATGAAGACAATGCACCTCAGTAATCGAGAAAAAATAACTCAGTCAATGGTCTTAAAGCTTGTCGCCATAATGATTGGCTTGGCCCTGCTATTTCTTTTTCTAGCCGCTCCAAGTATTAATACCGCGCTCATCTCTTTGTTTGTGGCGGTTATTGCCGTCGGTATGACATACCATATTATGCGTAAAGCCTATAATGGCTTCACTCTGACTCCAACCCATCTTCAGCAGCATCGCGTGAAAGGTGGCTGGGTACTCTCTTGGCACAATATTGAACGCATTGGCCAGTGTGAAGAAGACGTCGATGGGTGGCGTCGTCCCCTCCCCTGGATAGGTATTAAAATCAGGGACTACAGCCCCTTTGTCGAGTCTATTTGTCCGCGTCTTGCGGTCGAGCTGTTAATGGAGCAAAGGGCGCTTTTGTATGTTGGTGTGGCAAGTAAAAACAGGGAAAAGTTTCAGGACTTAGTCTTAGACTCAAAACACTACCAAGTTGGAGGGCGCGTATTTAAGGGCTTACAAGCAACGGTAGCCAATAGAATGGATCATATGCGCGCAGCCTACGGCTATGACATTTTTATCGCTGAAGGGGATTTAGACAGGCCGCTAGAAGAGTTCATAGGCCTGTCACGTCGCTACCTTGCGTCAGCGGATTCTATTGAAAGAGGTCAACGCAAAGACACGGAGGTTTAAAACATCGGCATTTCATCGGCGACAAAGGGGTTGGTTTTTCTTTCGTAACCGAATGTCGATTCAGGCCCATGTCCTGGGACGAAACGGACGTCATTGCCCAAAGGCCAAAGCTTCTCTTTAATAGACGTAATCAACGTATTGAAGTCACCCTGTGGGAAATCAGTGCGGCCGATGGCACCGTTAAAAAGAACATCACCAACAAACGCCAATTTCGCTTCTTCGCTGAACAATACTACATGGCCAGGGGTATGACCTGGTGTATGTATCACATTCAATGTTTGCTCACCGAAAGTGACATTGTCACCATCATCAAGCCATTGGTTTGGTTCAAACGCTTCAGTCAGAGGAAATCCAAACATTTGGCTTTGCCCTTCTAAACCTTGTAGCCAGAAGTTATCTGCTTTATGTGGACCCACAATTTCAATATCACCCAGCGCTCTCGCAAGTGGTTCAGTACCACCAACGTGGTCAAGGTGTCCATGTGTCAGCACGAGACGCTCAACAGTCACACCTAACTCCTGAATTAGCATTTCTAACTGTTTTACGTCACCACCTGGGTCGATAACCACCCCTTTCATGGTTTCGTCACACCACACAATAGAGCAATTTTGAGAAAAAGAAGTGACGGGAACCACTTGATATTTGAGGGACATAACTCACCTGTATTTGTCATAGTCTATAGCTCGACAGACTATGACATTTACCCACAAGTTTGACAATGATTAAGGTACTGGAGTTACTGCAACGAGTTCAAGCGTCCTGGGATTGCTCGCTAGATAAGGCGAATCAAGATCGTAGATATCATCGCGGTAATGTACCTCTCCGTTCTCTAACCAGGCCGTTTGATAGATGATGAATACAGGAATCTGCTGATTGAAACGGATATGCTTGTTAGAGCGAGCTGTACTGAGGCGATCACGCTCTATACCCTGGTAGTCTAGCAGTACTTCAGCAAACTCTTCTGCATTCTCTACACGGATACAACCAGAACTGAATGCTCGTACGTCTTGGTTGAACAAGCTTTTACTCGGTGTATCGTGTAAATAAATCGCTCTTGCATTGGGCGTATTAAACTTATACAAACCGAGAGCGTTTTTGTATCCAGACTGCTGACGCATCCGGTATGGGAAGGCTCGAGGATTGATCACTGCCCAATCAATGCTATCGGCTGGCACAATTCGTTTTGAGGTCCAGCTTTCAATGATATCAATGCCTTGCCGTTGGAGATAAGTTGGATCGCGTTTAACCTTAGGAATGATATCTTCGACCATAATCTTCCAGGGGATGTTCCAAGTCGGATTGAGCACGACCGATTGCATGTTGGTCTGCATAACGGGCGTCGGACGTCGTAGCTTACCCACTACCACTTTTGACTCGAAAACCTGTTCCCCTGAATGAGAGTAGCTCATTTCGAAACTTGGCACGTTCACAGTAACTTGTGTGGTATTGCCTTGATTCCATAATCGAGAACGTTCCACGTTGAGTGCAAGTTTTGTCATACGGTAGCGAGGTGACACGTTAAACCACTTCGTCGTTTTGGGGCCGATCACACCGTCTTGTTTCAGTCCATGGATTCGCTGAAACTCAAGCACTGCAGCCTCTAAACTCTCATCATACCAATCTAAACCTAAATCGATGTTTGATGTATCCACCGCGGCCATAGAAATGCGTTGAATGATAATGTCACGCTCAGGTAACAGATCCCCAGTTCTTTTAAGGCCGTCATAACCGACGAGAGATACCGACTGTGAAAGGTGATAACGTAAGTCGTTAAGGGCAATATCAATATCATCGTAGGCGCTGTGTGGCGCGCGATAATGTTCGATAAACTGTGATAGTGCATTCATCTCGATCGCACGACTTAGCGAAGTCAGGGATTCCTTACTAGGCTCCGTCGTTTGCACCAGCATGGGTGATTCATAAAACCACTCTTTGCCTTTCTCAGGAACACTCTCCACGTAGCTGACATACAACAGCAACGTATCGATCGCCATAAGATCATAAGCAGTCCAGTTTTCATCGCTGGCAAACTGCTGCAATCTTTCTGCTCGCTGACCGATCAGGGGGCTCACTCCGGAAAGCGCTACGAGGTTTACCTGCTCCTCAAACAGCATACGATCATCTGGATTGATCCAAAACTGCTTATGATCGCGCTCAAGCTTAGCAACCAACGAAGGGTAGACTAACTCCAGTCCTTCAACATAAATCGGCTCAACCGACGCCTCTAAAACCGGGTCTATGGGCTCTATTTCCACTGCGTTTGCGTGGAGCGTCATTAAGGCTAATGCGCACCCTGTTATTATTTTCATACATTCGACTCCCCCGAACTCAATGTATTAGACAAGTATGGCAAAGATAGAAATGAATGCTGTATTAAACTTTAGAAACCCTAACCTAAAAACGGTATAAAGATCCTTGGAAGATCCTAAGGTCTTTATATCATACAGTTAGCGTATTTTAACTACCCTTTCATGAGAGTTTTACGACTGAACAATCGCCATATGGCTGCCTGATTTCTCACATTTTGCAAAAGTTTCAGTAAGAGTAGTTTAGGTAAGTCAAAGGGAGAATCAAAAAAAACGCACCACGTTAAGTGATGCGTTTTTATCGGGGAAACTGATTACACAGAAAGGTTGTGTTTTCCGTGAGACACTTTTGCTTTCAAGTAGTCTTCATTACCAGACTTTACGTGTGCAGAGGTGTTCACCACTTCCGCTATCTCAATGCCGTTTTCTTGAAGCTCTCTGATTTTCTTTGGATTGTTTGTCACTAAACGAATCTTTGTAACACCGAGAGCTTGCAGCATCTGTGCAGCCTCTGTGAAATCACGAAGATCATCGCCAAAGCCAAGGTGGTTGTTCGCTTCATAGGTGTTCATACCTTCGCTTTGCAAGCGATAAGCATCAATTTTGTTGTAAAGTCCAATACCGCGACCCTCTTGACGCAAATACAGGATAATCCCGCCACTTTCACCCATCATATTGATGGTTTCGTCCAACTGCTCACCACAGTCACAGCGAGAAGAGTGAAAAACATCTCCAGTCAGACACTCAGAGTGCATTCTCACTAACGGCAGTTCCTGGCTTTGATCAGCCTGCTTGAAAATGACCGCGACATGCTCTTTTTCGGTTTTTAGACCATGGAAGGATAAAATCTCAGCTTCAATATCGCTTTTTTGACCGACTTTAAAATTCACTCTGGCTCGAACTTCCGCCATAACTCTCTCTCTAGTAATTTCCGCAATGAGGGCACGTTGCTGCTGTCATTGGCACTATATCTCCATATATGGGGGCAATAGTTTCAAAGTTCAATAGCAATCGTGTGATAGCCCACACTCAAATTGTTATAATATAACAATTGTAATCAAAGACACGCTAAATACCAATACAAAAATACATTGGAAGCATACAGGGAAAGCAAATGTACGTTTTACAGTACAGTCGATGGGCTAGCAGGGGTTTAATAGACCGATATTGTGGGTGGTTATTAAGATATTGGATATTTTAGGTGTAAATTAGTCTTTATGGCGCCGTTGGCAGCTGATTTTTCTTCCAGACATTAAGCTGAACCCAAGCGGTTTCGAGTTCCAGAAGTTCTTCAGCGGTGAGCAAAGAGAGGGTAGGCGCTGAGTGAGGTAGTGTTTTTGATTGTGATGCGCTCAGCTGACTATAAAAGTCTTTTTTCAATTGAGAGATCAACGTTTCCACGACATACACCTGTAGAGAAGTAAATTAAAAGTCCATTCCTAATTCCTGCTCAGAATATCAGACTGAATACTAATTGCACGAGTTATCTTGTAAAATGTTGTGAATATGAGGGACTACTTCAAATTATTTTCTATTACGGCCTTACCTATACATCTAATTGCACTTATGAATATTCTAAATCAAGATTAAACGATCTGTCGGTTTACGTTATCAATTAATGTCGACCCTCATAATGAGGGCCGAAACCTATTATCTACGCTTACCAAGCTTCACGGTGCCATCTTCCTGGAACCACAGAGCTTGATCGCGTTTTTTACCAATCAAAATCGGACCATCATCATAGAATAAAAAGTTCTTCCAATGCTTTTTAAAAACTGCCCACTTAGTTTCTAATACATTGTACTTTTCATAGCAGAAATAAATCGTCACATCGTCTTGCCAATCAATATGTTGCGTAAGAGCTTCCGGCAGGTCTATTTCATCTGACTCCCACTCTGACATCCAGCTAATTGATTCCGACCAGTTACTGTCTTTCATTGGCCAATCTTGAGAACTAAATCTCGCTGCATCGGGACTCGTCGCACTCACCTGCTCCTTCCAAAGCTGTGCGGCCCTTGCCTGCGACATGGGTTTAATTAACTCCAAATCAGCTTCTGGTACTGGCATAGACTGATGAGTGAAAATCCATTTACGACTGTATTCGTTGATTGAGATATATGACATAAGTTTAATCCGCCTTTAACCAACCTTCAGACACCGCATTTTCAACGATTTGCTGCGCTTTATCCCACAACGCTTGAGAGCCATCTTCAATGCGGCGATTCACTTTGAGTACCTGCTCTTTATGCACTCCGTGCTCTTTCCAGCTTTGACCCTGATTGTGATGATTTAAAAGCATCGGAATAATACGATCGAGCGCTTTTGCGTATTTAGCATCTGCCGATTTCGCCGCTTCAAATTCGCGCCAAATAGCAAATAGCTCTTCGCCTTGCTCCTCTGGGAGCATGCCGAATAAGCGCTGCGCGCACTCTAGCTCTTTTTGCTCTTGTTCCAAGGAGGCAACAGCGTCATAAATAAAGGTGTCACCAGCGTCAATTTCGACAATATCATGCAGCAGTAGCATTTTAATCACACGACTTAGATCTACAGGCTCATTTGCATGCTCTTCAAACAACACCGCCATTAGCGCCACATGCCAGCTATGTTCAGCACTATTTTCTAGTCGCCCATCCGCACTTTTTACGCGAGTTCGACGCAATACTGACTTTAGCTGGTCCAATTCCATCAGCAGTGCTAATTGCTTTTCTAGTCTCTGCGACATATTAATCTCTCTTTTTCCAACTAGGCTTGATGATCGCGGTCAAAATATGATCTTCCCACTGACCATCAATTAAAATATATTCCGAGGCAAAGCCTTCTTTTTTAAACCCAACACGCTGTAACACAGCTGCACTTTTATCATTATGGGGCATGTAAGCTGCATTAACTCGGTGCATATTCTGTGCTTCAAACATGAATTGCACAGCAATACTGAGTGCTTTGGTCATTATTCCCCGCCCTAAACAGCACTCCGACAATGAATAACCGACGTTACAGCTATGAACAGGGAATCGAGTAACGTTACTGAAAGAAACCGTCCCCATCATCTCGTCTGTTTTCGGGTCAACTATCAGTAAATAGAAGCCCAAACCCAGACGGTGCAGCTCTTGAAGTTTGATCAGTTTTCGTTGCCACCCATCTTCAGTGTAAAAAGCCGGCTCTCGCTGCGGCTCCCATGGTTTTAGAAACTCTCGGTTACGCACAAAATAGTCACTAATGAGCCGAGCATCAGCTATGTTTGCCGTTCGCAAAACAAATCCCTCTCCTGCTCGATACATTTCTCCTAACACCTTGAAAAGTCCTATTGTTTGCGAATGCTGTAATCGCGCAATTTATTTGCAATGGATGTGTGGGAGACGTCCAAGCGTTTAGCTAGCTTTCGACTTGAAGGATAGGTTTGGAAGAGATGCTCCAAGATCTGCGCTTCATAGTGTTTCATTATCTCATCTAACGAACCGTCGAGTTGCTGACTGTTAAACGATGCAGGTAACTTCTCATTGCTTGGCAACTCAAAGCTATCAGAGGCCAGCTCATCACCCTCAAGCTGGGTCAAGGCTCGTAACACCATATTATCTAACTGACGCATGTTCCCAGGCCAATGGTACGTAGACAGTTGACTAATTAACTCTGATGTCCACTTTGGAATCATCATATTCATGCTGTGAGCATGCTTGGCGACGAAGAGCTCCATAAGAGGGGCAATGTCACTCGCCCGCTCACGTAGCGGTGGAATATTAAGTGTCAAAACATTCAGGCGATAATACAAGTCCTCGCGGAAACTGCCTGCCTCAGCTAGGTCGGAGAGGTTATGACGTGTTGAAGCGATCACTCTGACGTCTACATGCATCTCTTTCTCTTCACCGACTCGGCGGAAAGTCCCATCTTGTAGAAGACGCAGCAGCTTAATCTGAATATGTGGGCTCATTTCGCCAATTTCATCAAGAAATACTGTACCGCCGTCAGCTTGCTCAAAGATACCTTTGTGGCCGTTTTCGTCATTAAATGAACCTGGCGCATTACCAAAGAGCTCTGTTTCAGCAACATCATCAGGCATCGACGCACAGCTTAATACTAGGAATGGCTCAGAGGAACGATGAGAACGAGTGTGGCAGGCACGAGCCAGCATCTCTTTACCCGTGCCTGTCTCCCCCTCAATCAATAGAGGCTGGTCAAGCATTGCGAGTTTCTTTGCTTGCTGAATGAGGGCTTTGTGACGATTTGAGATACCAACAAAGTGTTCAAAACCAAGCTCTTGGGTTGGGCTAAGAATATCCGAGTTATGCGACACGTCAGCCGCTGGGCGTAAAGCCAATACCGCACTGACTAAGGTTTGCTCTTTATCATCACCGGTCACAAATACTGGCATCAACTCAACGATGTAGTCCAAGCCATTGTGCACTACATTTTCTCTAACGCGTGTACGTTGGCCATCTAACCAGTCTTGAAAAGCAAAATTCGGTAACAGTTGGGAAATAGAACGGCCAACTATCGTATCGGATTCACTGCAGAAAAGCGCATTGGCCGCATGGTTAGCAGTATCCACATTGCCTTTTAAATCAACGGAAACGACTGGCGACGGTAAACTATCAAGCACGGCGGCCAGTTCAAAGTTTTGCCGCTCCATTGGCATGAATTGAATTTTTCGTACATCTTTAACACCGGAAATACGGCGAATCTCAGTCATCAGTTCGCTAAAAGTATCAAAGTCGATATCTGGACAGTTAAGGTAAATAATCCCAGTTACATCAATCTCGATTCCGCGTAAATCAATACTGCGTTTCGCCAATATATCCAGCAGTTCACGAGTCAAACCTAAGCGATCTTCACAAAAGACTTCTAGACGCACGAAATAATCCTATCAAATGGTGTCACGAAAAGTTGACAGTAGTTTCGCCCACCCGCTCTAACGCGTCAAGAACAGTCGTCTGTTACCTCATTAAATTGGTCACTTCATCGTCAATGCAGCTACTTTTGATACGATTTGCTTACGAATGCTGCCGAGTGTTACGCGTCGTTCTGCATGCCAAGGTGTTGGCCGTAAGAGTTCGATGGACTTAAGGCCCAATCTAGCGGTCAAAATACCGATGCCTAAGCCTTGCCCAGCTCTCACGGAGAGCTTTCCTGCTAAGTCCATCGACATCATATCCATTGATGCGTCAATAGCGAGTTCGCTGGCACCCGCTGCGGCCATATTAACGAAGACCAAGCGCAACAGGCGTATGCGCGACCAGTAGCCAAGTTCAATACCATATACCTCACACAGCGCATTGATCATTCGGATGTTGCGCCATACCACCAGCAGCATATCTGCCGTAGCCAATGGGCTAATCGCAACAAGGCCAGCGGATTCAGTGGCATGCTTTGTCACCACCTTAACCGCTTGTTTATCTAGCTGAGAAACCACGAGTGCATCATAAAGCTCAATAATCTCAGCATCGCTGTGAGTTGGCTGTACTTGATTTTTCCACTTCTCATATGGCGCGTATTCATCGGTAATGCCGCTCGCTTTGGCTAAATTGCGGCAAAAATCGATGCCCTTACCCACTGAATTGTCTGCCAACAGCTGCTCTGTTTGCTCTTGCACTGAAAAGTGCCCCTTCAAGCGACGCAACTTAATGAACTCTTTCGCTAGCGTTACCCCACCAAATGTACTGACTGCTGCGATAAAGCCACTCCAACCAAGAGTGAGCCAATCACTCGTTATTAAAGCCGTTGAGATATTGTCCACCAATTGCCAGCCAACTAAGCCCGCAAACGTCACACCACCCGCTAACCACCATTTTGAACTCCGTTGACTTGGGCGAATGATACCTTCAAGCTCTTCAGCCGCGTTATTATCTTCTGTGACTAAGATCTCCGCTGGAACAAATTTTTCACTCGATGAGAATTGTTGAGACTGTTCAAACAGAGCCTCTGTCTCTTTAGCATTCACTTCGTCAGCTTCACGATAAATCGCTTTAGGTTGATGTTCATTCATCGCAGTTTGTCTCCTAGTACATACTCAATGACTTTATCCATGCGAATGTGAGGCAGAGGTTGATGGTCAGCCAATGGCTCCGGCCTGAAAGCAGTAAAGTCAAACCTGTATTTTTGCCAGAAGCTACTTTCAGGCAGTGACTTGGGTACACTTCCTGGGAAAACCGTCATGCTTTCCCCTTCCATTGAGGTGCCTTTAAGCACGCTCTTCATCTTGCCTTCAGCGTATACGTGTCCTGCCTGCGTTGCCTGAATGGACGCGATACTCATGCACTGCATGTCGATGTGTTCAAATGCCGCTTGCTGCCAGACTTTATGAATCATTTTTTGTAGCAACGAAACGAGAGGTGTGTGCTGCTCCGGTGTTACATGGTCAGCTTTAGTCGCAGCAAACAATACCTTATCAATCTTTGGTGCGAAAAGTCGTGATAACAGACTAGAGCGACCATATTGGTAGCTCTGCATAATCTGCTCAAGTGCAAAGCGCATATCTTGGAAGCTCTCTCTTCCGCTATTTAGGGGTGATAGGCAGTCCACGAGCACAATTTGACGGTCGAACGACGAGAAATAGTCTTTGTAAAAGCGTTTTACGACGCTCGTTTGGTACTCTTTATAGCGTGAAATAAGCATATCGAGGTTGGATCCTTTGACAACAGAATCAAGATCGACGTTCTCAACAGGAAAAAACTGTAGCACCGGTGCGCCTTTTAAATCCCCAGGTAAAACAAAGCGTCCTGGCTGAACCCAGTGATAACCCGCTTGCTTACACTGTAATAAGTAGTCAGTGTATAACTCACTGACTCTCTGTAGCGCCGCTTCATTGGCTGGTGCGTTGAGATCGAGCTGCGTCCCCGCTTCCAACCATTGCTTTGCCAGAGCCTTACGGGCGTCAGTCAAAGCAACAGATTGTGTCTCACTCCAAACGTCAAAATCTTGCTCCAACAGAGGTAAGTCGAGCAACCACTCCCCTGGGTAGTCAACAATGTCGATGTGCAGTGTTGAAGTTTTTGAGATGAGTTTTCTCGCTTTGCTCTTAGGTCGATACTTCACTGCAAGGCGTATTTCACTGACATCACGAGTTGGTGTTGGCCAGTTGGGCACTTCTTGTGACAGCTGTTCAATGGCCTCATCATAAGCAAATCGAGGCACCATCAAATTGGTTTGAGGCTCACGCTTTGCACCAATCAAACGCCCCTCTTGAGCTGCACCGAGTAAAGGTAAGTTATCGTGCGTTGATATATTGAGGAACTGATTCACAAAGGAGGTGATAAATGCGGTCTTACCTGCCGTTGATAGGCCCGTCACCGCAACTCGGACATGCGCATCAAGACCACGATTAACTAAGTCAGACACTTCTCTTGTGATACTTCTCATATATTGTTTACACCTTAAGAGCAAAAAGCCCCGGATTATCCGAGGCTCATTCAAACAAACTGTCCGTGAAAAACTCGTGAATCAGTCTTCTTCTATCAGTTTGTAAATCACAAACAGTGCGATTTCAAGCAGAACAAACAGTCCACAGGTAAATGTGACATATTTTTCATTAAAAATACTGACGCCATGAAGAATCAAATCGTACCCAACAAAAAATAGCACGACTAAAGCGATAACGATTTGCAAAATTTGCACAAAACGTGGCATGGACTTCTCCCTAATTTTTCTCGTTTTTCCATAAACTTAGTGACACTAGTAAAACTAGACCACCCCAATAAAGCCCGCAAGTCCTATTGGGGTGTTATGCGTTAAGCATTCGCTTCAGCAATCTTCACTTTCCACGTATCTGGGCCAATTTGGTGTGCATTCGCACCACTAGAATCCACGGCAACCGTCACTGGCATATCTTCGACTTCAAACTCGTAAATCGCTTCCATACCAAGATCTTCAAAAGCAACCACGCGTGCTTTCTTAATTGCCTTGGCAACAAGGTAAGCGGCGCCACCGACAGCCATCAAGTACACTGACTTGTGCTGTTTGATCGATTCTACCGTCGCTGGGCCACGCTCTGCTTTACCTATCATGCCCATGATGCCTGTCTCTTCAAGCATCATATCGGTAAACTTATCCATACGAGTGGAGGTGGTTGGTCCTGCAGGGCCTACGGCTTCATCGCCTACCGCATCAACTGGGCCTACGTAGTAGATAAACTTGCCTTTTAGGTCAACACCGTCAGGTAAGCCTTCACCACTATCTAGCATCGTTTGAATGCGCTTATGTGCAGCGTCACGTCCTGTCAGCAGCTTGCCGCTGAGAAGCAGTGTTTCGCCGGTTTTCCACTCTTGAGCCTCTTCTTTAGTCACAGTATCAAGGTTCACACGGCGCGTATTCTCTCCAGCTTCCCAAGTGATATCTGGCCAATCTTCAAGTTTCGGTGGCTGAAGGTCTGCCGGACCCGTACCATCAAGCGTGAAATGCACGTGACGTGTTGCGGCACAGTTAGGAATCAAGCAAACCGGTTTTGAAGCAGCGTGCGTTGGCGCGGTTTTTATCTTGACGTCAACCACCGTCGTTAAACCACCAAGGCCTTGAGCGCCAATACCTAACTTGTTCACACGATTAAAAATATCCAAACGAAGCTCTTCTTCCGCATTTTGTGGGCCGCGGTCAATCAGCTCTTGAATATCGATATGCTCCATTAAGGATTCCTTGGCTAACACTGCCGCTTTTTCCGCTGTACCGCCAATACCGATGCCAAGCATGCCTGGGGGACACCAGCCCGCGCCCATAGTCGGTAGTGTTTTCTCTACCCACTCGGCAATATCATCGGATGGGTTCAGCATCACCATTTTGGTTTTGTTTTCACTACCCCCACCTTTAGCGGCAATTTGAATTTCAACTTCATTGCCGGGTATCATGTTGATGTGAACGACGGCTGGTGTGTTATCTTTGGTATTAATCCGCTTGCCTGCTGGGTCCATTAACACCGAGGCGCGTAGCGGGTTATCTGGGTTGGTGTAGGCTTGGCGAACACCTTCGTCAACCATCTGTTGAACCGTCATGTCGGTGTCGTCCCACTGAACACCCATACCCACATTAACGAAACAGGTTACGATGCCCGTATCTTGACAAATAGGACGGTGCCCCTCAGCAGACATGCGAGAGTTAATCAAAATTTGCGCAATCGCATCTTTCGCGGCTTGGCTCTCTTCTTTGTAATAGGCCTTTTCGAGCGCCTGAACGAAATCAAGCGGATGGTAGTAAGAAATGTATTGTAATGCGTCAGCAACACTGCTGATGACGTCTTTCCTTTTTATAACCGTCATTGCTTTCCTCTTGCTCAAGTGTTTTTGTCTTCAGTTAACGATTGGCGTTAAGTTTCTGAACACAATTATTTTTTCCTCATCATAACCACTATCGCTCAGAGCAACTAGATCACAGTGCACATATTCACGCCAGTCAGCCAAAAGATGGTGGTAATTTGAACTTTCTCCAATCAACTCGGCGCAATCGCTTGCCGTACACTTGCTATTACTCACTACATCAGGAAAAATTGCGCCTAATCTCGTTACCAGAAATCACCACCAAAATGTCAGCATCCACTGTATCACCGACCATTCACGCTATTGATTATCGTCCCACGCTCGCTAGCGATTTTTTCTCCAAAGTTGAGCAACAGCCATGGGCAATGCTCCTCCGCTCCGCATCAAAAGAGCATATCGATAGTCGCTTTGATATTTTAGTGGCCTCTCCCATCGCAACTATCACGACGATGGGTGATGAAAGTGTGGTTGATTCACCGACGGGTAAAACGACGAGCCTAGCCGATCCATTTGAGCTCATTCAGTCTCTTTGTGACCAGTACGTACCTCACATAGAAAGCGACACAGAACTGCCTTTTTTAGGTGGGGCACTGGGTTACTTCAGTTATGACCTAGGACGTCGAGTGGAGAGGATGCCCTGCATTGCAGAGAAAGATCTTGCCACGCCAGACATGGCTATTGGCATTTATGATTGGGCATTGATTGTCGATCACAAAGTTCAGGCTGCCTACATGGTGTCAGTTGACCCAGTTAAACAGCTGAACTGGCTTTCTACCCAGAAGGTCGGCTCAGTGAATGATTTCCAACTGACATCCGAATGGCAAAGTAACATGAGCGAACAAGCCTATGCGGATAAGTTTGCATCGATCCACGAATACTTGCTATCTGGTGATTGCTACCAAATTAATTTGGCGCAGCGCTGGAAAGCCAGCTATCAGGGCAGCGAGTGGCACGCGTATCAGAAGCTTGAGCAAGTCAATGGCGCGCCCTTTTCAGCTTTTATCCGCTTAGAAGAAAGTGCAATCGTCAGTATCTCGCCTGAACGCTTCATTCAGCTTAAAGATCGTGAAATCGAAACCAAACCCATCAAGGGTACCCGCCCACGTTTTGCTGATCCAGATTTAGATGCACAGTCTGCACAAGAGTTGGCCAATGCACCAAAAGATCAAGCTGAAAACTTGATGATCGTCGATCTATTGAGAAACGATATTGGCCGTGTTGCCAAGCCCGGCACCGTTAACGTACCAAAGCTCTTTGATATAGAGAGTTTCCCTGCGGTTCACCACCTAGTCAGTACCATTCGAGCGCAGTTAGATCAAGCATACAGCCCAAGCGAATTACTTCGTGCCTGTTTCCCTGGTGGGTCTATCACTGGCGCTCCTAAAGTGCGGGCAATGGAGATCATCGAAGAGCTTGAGCCTCATCGACGCAGTGCTTACTGCGGTAGTATCGGATACATCAGTCGCCACGGGCATATGGACACCAGCATCACGATAAGAACTCTCGTCGCCGAAGGCGGACACATTCATGCTTGGGCCGGCGGGGGTATCGTTGCTGACAGTGAATGCGCAAGCGAGTATCAAGAAACCTTCGACAAACTGAGTAAAATATTGCCTGTACTATAGTTAGATAAATCGATACAACAACATAACCGCTTCACAGGGAGAGAGATATGACCATAACGCGCCAAAAGCTAATGACGCATTTTAGTCTCTCCCCCCAACGCTACTACCATCCTCAATCACTAGGTCGACTTGCCTCACTGCCAACCGAAGCTTTCCGGCCAGCAGCGGTTCTCATTGGCTTTATTGAGCGCCCAACAGGCATTTCGGTTATTCTCACCAAACGCTCTGAGCACCTGCGACATCATCCAGGTCAAATTAGCTTTCCCGGAGGAAAGCAAGATCCCACCGATGCCTCACTCACCGATACCGCACTGCGAGAAACCGAAGAAGAGATCGGTATCTCAAGAGAGTTAATTACCACCTTCGGCACGCTACCTCCGTTACCAACCATCAGTCAGTTTAATGTCACCCCTATCCTTGCTTTTATCGACCCAAATCATCAACTGCTGATTAATCGTGATGAAGTCGCTGAAGTCGTTGAAGTTCCAGTGGCAAAACTGCTCAAACCCGGGGCTTTAAAAACCACGACATTCACGTTAAAAAACACTCACCACCGACTGTTTGGCATTAGCTACAAGAATCATTTCATCTGGGGTGTCACCGGACAAATCCTGCATAACCTTGCACTACACCTCTCTTTTATAGATGAGCGAAATACGTAGCGATAATTCATAAAATCATAGGCTTACAAGTACACCATCCTGGTATTATTGTATTACATGAAAAGAAATCGTTTGCTTAACTTTATTTTACTGCGCTCAAATTAACACAGAGACTTAATAAGTTTTTCTAATACCTAAATACAGCATTACTCATACTGTAGCACGTGAAAACATGACCTAAAGCAACTTTTGCAATAACACTGAAATAGCCTCAACAATTGTGTGATCTAGATCTATTAAATTTGCAATTTATCGTTGCAGAATTGCCGCGATTATTTCCTGTTCCCAAAATAATGAGTAATCCTAACAATGACTATTTCTACAAATACAGCAACGGCTGTACAAACCAGTAAGTTCACTTATAAAGACTTTACTTGGTGTCTTTCCCTTTTCGGTACCGCAGTAGGTGCGGGTGTTCTATTCCTGCCAATCCGTGCTGGTGCTGGTGGTTTCTGGACACTTGCGATGCTTGCTTTAATTGCGTTCCCAATGACTTGGTTCGCCCACAAGTCTCTTGCTCGTTTTGTTCTTTCAGCGAAGAACCCGAATGCTGACATCAGTGAAACCGTGGAAGAGCACTTTGGTAAGACTGGCGCAAACCTCATCACTTTTGCTTACTTCTTTGCCATCTACCCAATCGTGCTTATCTACGGTGTTGGTATTACGAACACTGTGGACTCTTTCCTTGTCAACCAGATGGGTATGGAATCTATCCCACGCCCTCTTCTTTCAGGTGCGTTGATTGCGATGATGACCGCAGGCATCCTGTTTGGTAAAGAGCTGATGCTGAAAGCAACGTCTGCGTTGGTTTACCCGCTAGTCATCATCCTACTTGCGCTCTCTTTCTACCTTATCCCTGATTGGAATACATCAATGATGTCTGTTAGCCCAGACTGGAGCTCAATGCCATCAATGATCTGGCTGGCACTTCCAATGATCGTATTCTCATTCAACCACAGCCCAATCATCAGCCAGTTCACTAAAGAGCAGCGCCTAGCACACGGTGATAACGCGGTTAAGAAAACTGACGCGATTACTGGCGGTGCAGCGATGATGCTGATGGGCTTTGTTATGTTCTTCGTATTCTCAGTCGTTCTTTCTCTGTCTCCAGAGCAACTCGCAGAAGCGCAAGCGCAAAACATCAGTGTTTTGTCTTACCTAGCGAACATCCACGAATCACCACTTATCTCAACACTTGGTCCTATCGTTGCTTTCGCTGCCATCACTTCAAGCTACTTTGGTCACTTCCTTGGTGCTCAAGAGGGTCTAGTCGGCTTGGTGAAGTCTCGCTCTAGCATGCCGGAGAGCAAAATTGAAAAAGGCGCCCTTATCTTCATCGTGCTAACAACTTGGGCTGTTGCGATCATCAACCCAGATATCCTTGGCATGATTGAAGACCTTGGCGCTCCAATGATTGCAGCAATCCTATTCTTGCTACCTATCTACGCGATGAATAAAGTGCCAGCAATGGCGAAACTTAAGACGTCAAAAGCAGCACAAATCTTCACTGCTATCTGTGGTCTAGCTGCCGTAACATCTGCAATTAACGGTATTTTCTAATCTTCTCATTAGATTGAATTCGATATAAACTACCGCCCTTCAATTGGCCCCTGTAGTGGGGCCATTTTTATTCGAGGTTGAACATGATTAGTGTTTTCGATGTCTATAAAATCGGTGTTGGCCCTTCTAGCTCTCATACTGTAGGTCCAATGAAAGCGGGTAAAGAGTTTGTTGATGATCTGCGCTCAATGGAGAAGCTGCATTCCATCACCAAAATTACCGTTGATGTTTATGGCTCATTATCACTGACAGGGAAAGGTCACCACACAGATATCGCTATCATTATGGGCTTAGGAGGAAACAGCCCAGAGAGCGTAGATATAGATTCAATTCCAGGCTTTATTGCTCAGGTTGAAGAGACAGAGCAACTGCCACTGGCTCACGGAAGCCATACCGTCGACTTCCCTCGTGAAGGTGGTATGAACTTCCATACGTCAAACCTTTCTCTACACGAGAATGGAATGCAGATTCACGCATGGGCGGGCGAAGAACTCGCTTACTCGAAAACTTACTACTCGATTGGTGGCGGCTTTATTGTCGACGAGGAGAACTTTGGTAAGACCGAAGAGAACCCTATTCAAGTCCCTTATGCCTTCAACTCTGCGGAATCACTTGTCGCTCAGTGTAAAGAGAGTGGCCTATCTATCAGTGGATTAGTGATGCACAACGAACGTGCTCTTCACTCTGAAGAGACGATTCGCACTAGTTACGCAAACATTTGGCAAACCATGCACGAATGTATGGAGCGTGGTATGAATACAGAAGGTATTCTACCTGGTCCACTGCGCGTTCCGCGTCGTGCTTCAGCGCTTCGCCAGCAGTTATTAACCAGCGAAAAAACCAGCACTGACCCTATGGCTGTCGTCGACTGGGTTAACATGTTTGCTTTTGCGGTGAATGAAGAAAATGCAGCAGGCGGTCGTGTTGTCACTGCACCAACAAACGGTGCTTGCGGGATTATTCCTGCAGTATTGGCTTACTATGACAAATTCATCCAGCCTGTAACCGAGAAAGATTACACACGTTACTTTGCCGCTTCTGGTGCTATTGGTTCTCTATACAAGATGAACGCATCTATCTCCGGTGCAGAGGTTGGCTGTCAGGGTGAAGTTGGCGTAGCGTGTTCGATGGCAGCAGCTGGCCTTTCAGAGCTGATGGGTGGTAGCCCTGAGCAAGTATGTATGGCGGCTGAAATCGCAATGGAGCACAATCTAGGTTTGACGTGCGACCCGGTAGCTGGCCAAGTGCAAGTACCATGTATTGAGCGTAATGGCATTGCCGCAGTAAAAGCGATCAACTCGACACGAATGGCAATGCGTCGTTCGTCTGATCCGCGAGTTTCCCTCGATAAGGTTATCGAAACCATGTTAGAGACGGGTAAAGACATGAACGCTAAATACCGTGAGACGTCTCAAGGTGGATTAGCCATTAAAGTGATTTGCTAACGCATGATCGAAAAGAGCAGCTCCGACTGCTCTTTTTATACGTCCATAACGCACCGCTAATCGTAGTCACGGTAGTTGTACTGATATTGATAATTAACCTGTGGCTGATAGCCTTGAAGCCCATCCTCACCAACAACGGTGTTTATTGAAATATCCGATTTGGTAATTTTAAATGAACGATTGTCTACAGTAACAACACGAGTGCGCTGTGATTTACTCAGTTCAAAAGACGATTGATTGAGTAGATCAGTCAGCAGCATCTCTCCATCCTTCGCTGCCGCTTCCTTAGTTTCAGCTACCTGGCCTTTAATCATATCTGTGCTCACCTGCGTAGCATATCTCGCATTGGCATAAACACTGGTAGAAATCGCCGCCACCAACAATGTGGTACCTATTGTCGTTCCCTTCATGTAAGCCTCCATAATATGGCTGAGAGTCAGTTTCTCGTTCGATTGCCCTTCTAGTTAAGTACAAAATATAGACAGGCATGTTTAGCTTACGAAAGCGCAATGTAAAAGTGCAGCAAATTAATTTGTTTTAATAATTCTTTACTTTTTTGAACCAAAAAAGCGCTAACCAAAGATTAGCGCTTGAGATTCAAGTCATTTCTCGGGTTGGCTTGAGATTACTTAACCTTTTTAAGCGTGCTTGAATCCGTGTGTGCAAATTGGTTTCCGTAGATATCAAGACCTGTGCTTTGCGTGTAAGTTAAGGTCTCTTCATCAAACTGAATGTTCATCGTAAATGAGGTTGTTGAAGCGTTCTCGGTCATGTAATTAGACTCTGCTATCCCTCTGCCTGACGCGACCAAAGTCATACTATCACCCGCAGCACCCTCAGCGGTCACACACGTCGTACGTGGAACGCAGAAAGAGTTGTACACGATCTGGTTTTCAGCGTCATAGATAAAGTAACCACGCTGGTCGTGGAACTTAGAGTCATCCGATTTACGAAACACCTCTTGCTTATAGTAAAGCGCAACGAGTGTCTGATCACTGGCGTTCACCGCATCGGCCGCAACTTCAAACGTCATGGTTTCATAGAACGGGGTGACTGCCGGGCCACCCTTACCGACATCAGATCCTTCCTGTCCCGGAGAGATGTCGACACCACCAGCATCGACTGACTGCCAAGTGCCCACTAGCTTAGCAAGAGGTCCAAAATCAAGTCCATCAATCACGGTGTGATCGGCGATGGCTGGCGCTGCAATAATTGAAGAGAGTGCTACTGTTATTAAAGATTTGGTTTTCATCATGATTTTACTTCCATTTATTATTTTTGCTGACTGTGATGACAAAGCGATTAGCCCCGTCACTGACTTCAACTTTAAGCAAATAGAAGCGGTGGATTTTTGCTCAGGATCAAGCAAGACCAAACAATAACATCTTGTTACATAGTAAACACAACGCATAAAAAAACCACAGTCATTACTGTGGTTTTGCTTTGCCTATTAGGGTGAGTCGCTTTACTTTTTCAGCAAGGTCACTAACGAGTTTTCAAAGCACTCTAAACGCCAACTTCTCATTACGTCTGGCGTACGCTCTGCTGCCATATCATGATCTTTAACCCAACGGATAAACTGATTGAGCTGCTTTTTCGACGCTAAAAACTCTGTTGCTAATCCGACGTTAGAGCTGACCTTCTTAACCTGGTCTTTAAGCAGTTTAAACTCTTGCTTGTAACCTGGGAGATCAACCACACGGGTAATCGGCGCAGGGTAGTCTTCTTGAGGTGTCTTTTGTGCTTTTTTGACGATGTGGACAATCTTCTCACCATGACGGCGAATTGAGCGCGGATCGATGCCCATCTTCTCCATTGTTTTGGTCGATGTGACACCTTGGCTGGCAATATCGAGTAACTCGTTCTCTTTAAATACAAAATTAAGTGCTAAGTCACGCTTAACGGCTTCCTTGTAACGCCATGCTGCAAGAGGCTGTAATACCGCAAGTTGTCTTGGCTTTAGCTGCCATGCACCTTTGATGTCGCGATACAATTTAGTGATATCGATGTTTTTAATGCGCTTGAGAGCCAATGACGCTGACTCCTCAAGTGCTGCGGACTCCCAAGGCGTTTCGGCTAATTTATCCACTAAAATGTCGTGTAAAGGCCAAAGGTAGTGAACGTCCGCAGCGGCATAATCTAACTGCTTGGCTGTCAATGGACGTGCTGTCCAATCTGCTCGAGACTCCGATTTATCCAGCTCAACACCCAAATATTCATTGACTAGACTTGCAAACCCCGTCGATAGGCCATGACCAAGGAAAGCGGCCATAATTTGCGTATCCACCATTGGAGTCGGTAGACAACCAAGATCGTTTTGGAATACCTCAAGGTCTTCACCACATGCGTGTAGAACTTTGAGTACAGATTCATCAGCAAGTAGTTCAGCCAATGGCGTCAAATCACTCAGCTCAAGGGGGTCTATCAGTGATAACTGCTCACCATCAAACAGCTGCACTAAACCAAGTTTAGGGAAGTAAGAACGAATACGAACAAACTCAGTATCCAACATTACCTTCTCCGCTTGGCGTGCGGCTTCACAAACTGAAACCAGCGCTTCTTGACTCTTTATGATTTGGTATTTCACTCAAAATTCTCTTATTTAGGGGGCAGTAACAATAAAAATGCCAGCATTTAGCTGGCATTTTATCAAAACGAATCGCGAATTACGCTGACTCTTTTTTCGCTAACTCAGCATCATTCTCTTCGCGAAGGACGCGACGGAGGATCTTACCTACGTTAGTCTTTGGTAAGTCATCTTTGAACTCGACCAGTTTAGGTACTTTGTACCCGGTCAAGTGTTCGCGACAGTGTGCGATCACTTCTTCTTTGGTCAGGCTAGGATCACGTTTCACAACATAGATCTTAACCAATTCACCTGACACTTCATGAGGCTGACCAATCGCTGCAACTTCAAGTACCTTACCGTGCAGTGCCACCACGTCTTCAATTTCGTTCGGATAAACGTTAAAGCCAGAAACCAAAATCATGTCTTTCTTGCGGTCAACGATGTGCAAAAAGCCATCTTCATCGAACTTAACGATATCACCTGTGGATAGCCAACCTTCACTGTTGATCACTTCTTTGGTCGCTTCCGGGCGTTGCCAGTAGCCTTGCATCACTTGTGGACCACGCACTTGCAGCTCACCCACCTCAGTGTTTGTTAGTGGGTTGCCCTCTTCATCGACGATGCGAACTTCAGTCGACGGCACAGGTAGGCCAATAGAACCGTTATACTCAACAAGATCATGCGGGTAAGCGGCCACCAGTGGAGAACACTCGGTTAGACCATAGCCTTCTAGTAAGTAACAGCCTGTCGTCTTTTGCCAGCTCTCAGCGACTGCACGCTGCACGGCCATACCGCCTCCGACAGCAAGACGCAGATTGCTAAAATCTAACTCGTGGAAATCTTCGTTATTGACTAATGCATTAAACAGGGTATTTACGCCCGTAATTGCGGTGAATGGGTGCTGCTTAAGCTCTTTGATGAAACCTGGAATATCACGAGGGTTAGTGATGAGGAGGTTACGACCGCCCATTTCTACGAACAGTAGACAGTTAACCGTAAGCGCAAAAACGTGATACAGCGGCAATGCGGTAACAACCAGCTCACGGCCTTCTGATAGTACCGGGCCATAGGCACCTTTTGCCTGCATAACGTTGGCAATCATATTGCGGTGAGTCAAGATAGCGCCTTTTGCTACCCCCGTAGTACCACCAGTATATTGCAAGAATGCAATGTCATCACCCGACATAAACGGTTTCACATACTGCAGGCGACGACCTTTATGCAACGCCTGACGCATAGAAATAGCCCCTGGCAGGTTGTATTTCGGTACCATGCCTTTGACGTACTTCACAACGAAATCGACGATCGTCCCTTTTGCACGCGGAAGCATTTGCCCAAGACTAGTCAGAACGACGTGCTTGATCGGTGTTTTATCGACGACTTGTTCTAGCGTGTTTGCAAAGTTTGAAACAATAACAATCGCTTTTGCATCAGCATCATTAAGCTGGTGCTCAAGCTCTCGCGGAGTGTACAGTGGGTTAACGTTGACCGCGATCATACCTGCTCTCAGCACACCAAATAGTGCCACTGGATATTGCAGCAGGTTTGGCATCATCAAAGCGACGCGGTCACCCTTCTTCAGCTTTAGCTCATTCTGTAAGTAGGCAGCAAACGCTCGGCTGCGCTCTTCTAACTTACGGAACGTCATCACTGAACCCATATTCATAAATGCGGGTTGGTCAGCGTATTTTTGAACAGACTGCTCAAACATTTCGACCAGAGATGCGTATTGGTCAGGGTTGATGTTCTCGGGTACGTCGCTTGGGTAGCGAGAAAGCCAAGGTTTATCCACGTGAAAACTCCTCGTTATTGAATCAGCTGTTATCATTATCGCGCTATTACACCATAGCGTAGGATGGAGAGCACGAATCACTCAAACAACTGTTTAAATTTTGTTAACTAAGCCACTAATTATGTGCGCAACCTGCTTAGGTTGTTCTAAATGGCAATGGTGCCCGCCGTCTATTGTCACTACCTGATCGTTTGCTAGATAACTCATCCATTGAGATTTGAGCGTTTGATAACCCTGACTTCCTAAAATTAACGTCCACGGACAGTATATGTTCTCTACTATTGCCTGAGCATGTTCGGGAGACATCCGATAAATCGATTCCGCGAGTAAGCGTCTATCATGTCGCCAAAAACAGCGCCCCTCTCGCTCAACCGTACCGCGCTGTACAATGGGCGTGATAAGTTCATAAGCTAACTGATTTGCTCGGGTGCGCTTCGCTAGCGCGACCTCAAAACTTGCCATACTCTTTAAAGACTTTTGGCGAATACGCTGTCGACTGACGATGGCATTACGAATGCGCTGTGGGTGATTTTCTGCCGATTCAGCCATTGGCATGAAACCTTCAATTTGAACCAAACCAACCACGAGCTCAGGAAAGGCGGCACTATAGCAACTTGCAAGCAAAGCACCAAGAGAATGCCCTACAATCAAACACCTATTTGCTGATAACTTAGACAATAGTTGCGAAATATCGTCTAAGTATTCATGAAATCCATAGCTTTGCCCTAATAATTTATGGTCTGACCAGCCATGACCGGGCAGATCAACAGCGATGTAGCGAGTATTTGGCTGTAATTGCATCAACTCAGTGATGACTGAATCAAAACTTGCTGAGTTATCTAACCAACCATGCAGGAACACAATGGTTTGCTCAACGCTCTTTGAAGCAACAGGTTGGTAATCGCGATAAGCCAAATCGCCCCAATCAAGGGATACATTTGCCTCTTCAACACTAAACGACACAACGCATCCTTTCATTGCAATTGGGAAGGAAATAATTAGACAGTGGCAGTGCTAAATATAAACATCGACACCTAGCATTTGAGACAGCTCGTCGCGGCGAGCTTGGTTCATCACATTCATGTACTCTTCCATCGCTTTGCGGCCACGCCCCTCAGGTAAGTCATACTGAACACGAGCACGATGTAAGTCAGACTCGTTAATATCACGAATAGAGTGAGAAACCGCATTGGCCACTTTCGTAGGTTGACCAACCGCTGTCTTACCTTGAGACTTCTGAACTTGCTTATTGTTCTTAGCCTTATCAATTCGACGATTGTTGGGTATCGACGAAGGGGGTAAACCACCAATGGAAACCATCTGTACCTCTACGGAATCTCGTTAAGAAAAGCGACGATAGAACTTATTCACGACCCGGCAGTTTTTTCCACGCGACTTTATCACGCAGATAAACTGGGCTCGCCTGCTCGGCTTCGACCGTATTACCCTGCTCAAGTTCATATTTCGCAAGAATAACCATGTCTTGAGCATCTGGGTAAAGGACATCTCCCGCTTCTAGGTTCAGAGAGATTGAACTTAAACCGTCTTCGTATGCGCCCCAGCCTGTACCTGCCGTCGTCCATGCTAACGGCGAAGCGTCAAGAAGCTGCCCCACCTCTTGTGGTGGAATCACACACTCCGACACAACAGCAATCCAATCGCCACTCTCTAAACGCTGATATTGACCTAAATAGACTTCGCTCATGCGAGCATCTATGGCGGCAATGACTTGCTCTTTACCGTGCAAGCGATAGTTCGCTTGAGCCATTGCTTTGAGTGTGGAGATACCGATCATGGGTAGATCAGCACCAAAACCTAGGCCTTGTGCGATACCGATACCGATGCGCACACCCGTAAAGCTGCCGGGACCGCGACCAAATGCGAGGGCATCTAAGTCTGTTAGTGTTAAGCCTGCTTCTTTCAGCACTTCATCAACCATAGGCAAGACCTTCTTGGTGTGATCACGAGGTGCTACCTCGCTGCGGCTATATACCTTGTCACCAACAAGTAGGGCTACCGAACAGTTTTCAGTGGCTGTATCTACAGCAAGTATTTTAACGCTCATTTAAATCTCTAATCTTGGGTTCGTTCAACGGTTAAAAAATCCGTGATGATATTCAGATCACGCGTGCGAGGTATGGGCGGCAAACTTGAAAGAAAGACACCACCATAATCACGAGTGACCATACGATTGTCACACAAGATCAACGCACCGCGATCTTTTTTATCTCGAATAAGACGTCCAACCCCTTGTTTAAGGGTGATCACCGCATCCGGTATCTGAACGTCACTAAATGGATCGCCTCCCTTCAGGCGGCAATCTTCAATTCGTGCTTTAAGCAGCGGGTCATCCGGTGCTGTAAAGGGTAATTTATCAATAATAACACAGCTCAGCGCATCCCCCCTAACATCTATCCCTTCCCAAAACGCCCCAGTCGCAACCAACAAAGCGTTGCCAAGCTCCATGAACTCCGCCAACGTTTTCTGTTTAGTGGTTTCACCTTGCATTAAAACCGGAATCGATAGAATCTCGCGAAAGCCTTCCGCCAATTCACGCATCATAGAGTGGGACGTACACAAGAAAAAACAGCGTCCATTATTGTGTTCTATCACTGGGGCTAGCAGTTGCACTAACTTATTCGCAAGACCAGGGCTGTTAGGCTCTGGCAAATAGCGAGGTACACACAGACGCGCTTGATTCTGATAGTCAAAAGGACTTGGCAAAGAAAACTGTTTCGTGGGTTTTAGACCCAACCGGGCTGAGAAATGGTCAAAGTTGCCGTTCACCGCAAGTGTCGCTGAAGTGAAAATCCAGGCCCCTTGCTTGAGTTCAATCTGCTCGTAGAACTTATCCGCCACCGATAAAGGGGTGATATGCAAAGCAAAGTGGCGATTGGTTGTTTCATACCAATAGCTATACCCGGTAATGGACACATCACACACACGTTCAATACGGTTGGCGATGGTTGTGGCTCGTTCAAACGCGGCATCGAGAATTTGGCTGCGTCCAAGCGCTATTTTGAGCACCTCTAGTGCAAAATCAAGCGACTCATTGAGACGAGAAATAGCTCGACTGATTGACGGTGAATTAACCGCCTCACGCCAGTTGCCACGAAAGCCAGCGTCACCCAGGTTAAGGCGTAAATCCATCGCGGTTTGTACCAACTGCTCTGCAACTTTGCTGAGCTGTTTCATATCTTTAGCTTCGGTGCGATAGCCAATTTCGATATCTTTGGCGAGCTCATGGATCATTCGACTCGATACGGTTTGCCCAAAGTATTGGCTGGCAATATCTGGGATCTGATGTGCCTCATCGAAAATGAACACTTCCGCCTCGGGAATTAGCTCGCCAAACCCCGTCTCTTTGATGGCTAAATCTGCAAGAAATAGATGATGATTCACCACGACGACATCGGCGTCCATTGCGCGTTTACGCGCTTTTAAGACAAAGCAATCTGTATAACTCGGACACTCTTTGCCTAAACAGTTATCGTTGGTTGAGGTAATGGTGGGAATGATCGGACTGTCTTCTGCAATATCTTCGCACTCACCTAAGTCACCGCTTTTTGTGGAAGAAGACCAGTCTCTGACTTTAATGAGCTGACTCAGCGAGTCATTTTCCACTTGAATACTGTGCACTTCTACCATCTGACGGCTAAGTCGATCTAAGCACAGGTAGTTGGCGCGACCTTTAAGCAATGCGACAGAGCCAAAATAGCCCAACGCATCCACCATCAAAGGCAAGTCTCGGTGAAATAGCTGCTCTTGAAGATTTTTAGACCCTGTACTGATGATGACTTTCTTACCACTTAGTAGGGCAGGTACTAAGTAGGCGAAGGTTTTGCCCGTCCCCGTTCCAGCCTCAACCACCAGTTGACTCTGCTTTTGAATTGCTTCATGAGCAGCATGGGCCATATCGAGCTGAGGTTGACGCGGTTGGAAGCCAGGAATGGCTTTACCTAACGCGCCTTCGGCAGAAAAGGTCTTTTCAATCATTACAGTACGTGGGTGGTGAGCTAGAACACGAATTATGGCAGTTTTACTTGCCTGACGCGACATTCTTTAGTTGAAACCGACCGAAGAATAAATAATGATTAGGGACAATTAGCGGAACTCCTACCGACAATAATTGGAGTCGCTGAACGGAATGTAAATTAATCATGGAAGTATTTCGTCAATGGAAAAGAAAACACTATTAACCCATTGCAGTGACGCACCGGGACTCATCTCAAAGATCACTAATATCTGTTACAAACATCAACTCAATATTATTCATAACAATGAATTTGTTGATAACACCAGCGGTCACTTTTTTATGCGCACCGAACTGGAAGGGTATTTCAACGATCAAACCTTTCTCGCAGACCTCGACCAAGCTCTACCTGATGGCGCGAATCGCAAGCTGGTCGACTCTTCACGTAAAAAAGTGGTGATTCTAGTGACAAAAGAAGCGCACTGTTTAGGTGATATCCTCATGAAGACATACGATGGCAGTCTTGATGTCGACATCGCAGCGGTCGTCGGTAACTACGACACCTTGCAATCACTCACGGAAAAGTTCGACATTCCCTATCACTGTGTGTCGCACGAAGGACTGAATCGCGATGAGCATGAGAAGAAGGTGCTGGAAGTCATTGAACAGTACCAGCCCGACTATTTAGTACTAGCAAAATATATGCGTGTGCTTAACCCTGCATTTGTTGAGAAATACCATCATAAGATCATTAACATCCACCACAGCTTCTTGCCTGCGTTTATTGGTGCAAAGCCTTATCAACAAGCCTATGAGCGCGGCGTGAAGATCATTGGTGCAACCGCTCACTTTGTGACGAATGACCTTGATGAAGGTCCAATCATCAAACAAGACGTTATTCCGGTTGACCATAACTTTAGTGCCAAAGACATGGCACAAGCTGGTCGAGATGTCGAAAAAAATGTCTTGAGCAAAGCGCTAAACAAAGTGCTCAATGATCACGTATTTGTCTACGGAAACAAAACGGTTATCTTGTAGCACCTAATGCGTGGTGTACGAAATCGCATTTTCTACACCACGCCCCCAACCCTCATCAATCCTCTATCACAACTCTCAACGATTCAACTACCCAGCTGCCGTTATTTTCGATATTATCTCAGAACATAACTCAAAGGTAATACAATATGACTAACGCATTTAAACAAGCTGCCTCAGAGCTACTTAACCGCCGTGTAGCGGGTACAAAAGCCCCTCGTCTTGAAGAGTCTCAACGCCCTCATAACGTTGAAGACGCTCTAGAGATCCAGTCATCAATGATTGATCTTCACAGCGACAAAGTGGGTGGCTGGAAATGTCTACTTCCGCTTGCTGATGATAAGTTTGTAGTAGCGCCTATCTTTGCTGACAGTATTCAGCAAGGGGACACGTGTGAACTGTTTGCTGACAACAACGCTGCTCGCGTTGAGCCTGAGATTGCTTTCGTTCTTAACAAAGCACTGCCAGCAAATCCAAACGGTTACAGTGAAGAAGAGATCAATGAAGCGATTGGCTCTTGCCACATGGCGCTTGAGCTGATGCAAGCACGCTTTGCTGACGACAGCGGTGCGGAATTTTTTGAAAAACTCGCAGACTGTCTAGTCAATCAAGGTATGTTCATTGGCCCGGAAATCGAGCGTGAAAGAGCGTTCGCCGCAGCGAATATCGATATCACAGTAAGCCAAGAAGGTAACGAGCAAACTTTCGCGGGTACTCACCCAAATTCACTGGCACAAACGCCAATCTACTGGTTAATCAACTACATGACTCGCCGTGGTACTGACTTTGCCGCAGGTGAAGCTATCATCACGGGCTCATACTGTGGCATCGTGGAAGTTGAATTCAACAAACCAACGACCATTGATTATGCAGGTATCGGCGCTTACCAAGTAACGTTCACTGCCAAGCAGTAACTTACCGAGCTAAAGCAAGATCAAAGAAGGGCGAAACATCGCCCTTCTTGTTTTACACTGTCTTAGTACTTCTAAAGCTTGATTGCTAGCTCAACACCTTGCTTAATCGCTCTCACCGCATCTAACTCGCCCGCATAGTCGGCTCCACCAATCACGTGAAGCTTATCACCCAGTTGATCCCATTGATTCTCAAATGGTCTTACTGACTCCTGGCCTGCACACACAATAATTTTATCCGCATCAAGGAGTTGCTGCTTTCCGTTTAGTGTGATGTGTAACCCTTCCCCATCGACTTTGTTATAGCTCACACCACCGACGAGGTTTACACCGCGTTTTTCAAGCGTTCTCTTGTGAATCCAACCGGTCGTTTTTCCTGGCCCTTTACCCACTCGCCCTTTTTTACGCTGTAATAACCACACCGTTTTTTCGGCAACGGAATCAGGAAATGGATATAAGCCGCCAGGTTGTTCCATCTCTTTATCAATCCCCCAGTCATGTAACCAATCATCCAGGTTGTGACCTTGAGGCTCTGTTAACATACTCGCGACGTCGACACCGATGCCACCCGCACCAATAATTGCAACTTTGTCACCAACTGGAGTTTTGTCTCGAATTAGAGTTTGGTAATCCAAAACCTTCTCAGAGCCTTCCAAACCATCAATCGAGACTTTTCTCGGCTCTACGCCCGTTGCCAACACAACCTCATCGTACTCTTTGAGCTGGGCTAAATCCGCTTCGGTATCAAGCAACAAGTTCACGCCCGTCTCTTCAATGCGGTTTGCGAAATAGCGAATGGTTTCACGAAATTCTTCTTTGCCCGGAATCTGCATCGCCAATCTAAATTGACCACCAATTCGATCGTTACGCTCGATCAAATCAACGCGATGTCCACGCTGCGCGAGAGTGGTTGCACAAGCAAGACCGGCAGGTCCTGCCCCAACAACAGCAACGGTCTTTTGCTGCTGTGTCGGCTCAACTTTGAGTTCTGCTTCACGACAAGCTAGCGGATTGACCAAACAACTCGCCGCTTTGCCCTTAAATACGTTATCTAAACAAGCTTGGTTACAGCCGATACAAGTGTTGATTAGGTGGCTTCGCTCCTGTTCCGTTTTCTGAACAAAATATGGATCCGCCAGGAATGGTCTTGCCATCGACACCATATCAGCCTGACCTGAAGCCAAGATTTTCTCTGCTTCTTCGGGTGTATTAATTCGGTTGCAGGTCACGACTGGAATAGAGACATGAGGTTTCACCTTCTCTGTTACCCAAGTGAACGCCCCGCGCGGTACTTGCGTGGCAATCGTCGGAATACGTGCTTCATGCCAACCAATACCGGTATTGATGATGGTCACACCTGCCACTTCTAACTCTTTGGCCAACTCGACCACATCCTCGAATGTGCTGCCTTGCTCCACCAAATCAAGCATTGAGAGACGGAAAATAATAATGAACTCTTTGCCCACCGCTTTGCGCATCGATTTAACAACTTCTAATGGAAAACGCATTCGCTTCTTGTAACTGCCACCCCACTCGTCGTAACGCATGTTGGTTCTCTTACAGAGAAACTGGTTAATGAGATAGCCTTCTGAGCCCATAATTTCGACACCATCGTAACCGGCAAGTTGGGCAAGAGAAGCACTATTCGAGAAGGCTTCAATCGTATTTCTGATTTGACGTGAGCTCATTTCACTCGGAGCAAAGCGAGCAATAGGGGCTTTTATCGAGGATGCACTTTGCGCGAATGGATGCATGGCATAGCGACCCGCATGCAGAATTTGCAATGCAATCTTTCCACCATGACGGTGCACCGCTTCTGTGACTACTTTATGCGCCTGGGCATGTTTGGGCTTACTAAACTCCGCACTTAGAGGATGTAATCGGCCACGCAAGTTTGGAGAGAAGCCGCCAGTAACAATCAATCCAACACCGCCTTTGGCTCGTTCTTCATAAAACGCCGCAAGCTTTTGTAAGCCCTCCTTGTGCTCTTCAAGTCCTGTGTGCATTGAGCCCATCAGCACTCTGTTACGTAACTGTGTAAAACCAAGGTCTAAGGGTTGGAGTAGATTCGGGTACATGGCTAACTTCGCTTTCTCGTTATTGGACGATAACGCTCAACGTATGTTTTTTATGATGAGCAATTTTTATTGTTATGGTCTGACCAGAATAGGCAGCCAAAACTCAAAAATCAAACACCCGTTTACATTTTTGCAACAACGATCAATTGATGATTTTCACCTAAAGTTGTTAGAAGACATAGCTTAACGTAGGATGTGAGGCTATCTCCCTGTTATCACAGGATGCGAACCTCACTGTGGAGAACCAATGAAAACTCTGTTCAAGTTTATCGGCATGATATTCAAAGGTATTTGGAAAGGTATTACCTTTATTCGGTTGGCGCTCGCCAATCTACTTTTCCTGCTATTTATCGGTATTTTCGTCTTTACCTACAAGCAGACGGAGAAAGCCACCGCGCTGCCAGAAGTCAAGAAAGAGTCAGCACTGATTGTTAACATTTCTGGCCCAATCGTTGAAGAGCGCTCTTACATCAACCCAATGGACTCCCTAACGGGCTCTTTGCTCGGTAGTGAGATGCCAAGAGAGAACGTATTGTTCGACATCGTGGAAACTATCCGCCACGCAAAAGATGACCCGCAAATCACCGGCATTGTTTTGGCTCTCAACGAGATGCCGGAGACTAATCTGACTAAACTTCGCTACATTGCCAAAGCATTAACCGAGTTTCGCGCATCGGGTAAACCTGTGTATTCGGCCGGAGGTATGTACAACCAAAGTCAGTACTACTTAGCAAGTTATGCCGACAAAGTCTTCTTGTCGCCAGACGGTGGTGTGTTATTAAAAGGCTACAGCGCTTACAACCTCTACTACAAAGAGCTATTAGAGAAGCTGGATGTCAACACTCACGTTTTCCGCGTTGGCACCTATAAATCTGCGATTGAGCCGTTTACGCGTGACGACATGTCAGATGAAGCGAAAGAATCTGCATCTCGCTGGTTGAGCCAAATGTGGGGGGCGTACGTTGATGATGTGTCTGCCAATCGTGATATCACGCCAGAGGCACTCAACCCATCAATGGAAGAGTTCCTCGCGCTCATGAAAGAGGTTAACGGTGATCTTGCCGCACTCGCGTTAAAAATCGGTTTGGTGGATGAGCTCGCAACTCGTCAAGAGATCCGTGCTCAAATGGCAGATGTGTTTGGAGCAAAAGGCAAAGATAGCTACAACGCGATTGGCTTTTATGAGTATCAAAACACCTTTATTAGTGATAACTCAAGCGCAAAAGACGACATTGCAGTAGTGGTTGTGAGCGGTGCGATTATGGATGGTCGTCAGCAGCGCAACACTGTTGGCGGCGATACTACGGCTGCTCTTTTGCGCCAAGCACGAAATGACGACTCAGTGAAGGCGGTTGTCTTACGTGTCGATAGCCCTGGGGGTAGCGCTTTTGCTTCCGAGGTGATTCGCCATGAGGTTGTTGCTCTGCGCGAAGCAGGAAAACCTGTTGTTGTATCCATGTCTAGTCTAGCCGCATCCGGTGGTTACTGGGTATCCATGAGCGCAGATAAAATCCTCGCTCAACCAACAACACTCACTGGTTCAATTGGTGTCTTTAGCGTCATCACGACCTTCGAGAAAGGGCTCGATAACATTGGCGTCAAAACTGACGGTATCGGTACTTCCCCATTCTCGGGTGTGGGCGTGACAACCGGCTTGTCTGCTGGAGCATCAGAAGCTATCCAACTTGGTGTTGAGCACGCTTACAACCGCTTCACCGGCTTAGTTGCCGAAGGACGGAATATTGATGTAGCGAAAATGGAGAGCATCGCGGAAGGTCGAGTATGGACGGGACAAGACGCGATGGATCTCGGGCTGGTCGATGCCATGGGTGACTTTGACGATGCTATGGCTACCGCAGCACTACTCGCTGACATTGAAGAGTACAACGTGTACTGGGTACAAGAGCCTCTATCGCCACTGCAACAATTTGTTCAAGAGATGTTCAACCAAGTGTCCATTGCAGCATTCGAGCACTTTGAGATCTCGCTACCCGCAGCCATCACACCCATGGCTAAGCAAATTGCGCAAGATAGTAACCTATTGAATAGTTTTAATGACCCCAAGGGTCACTATGCCTTGTGCTTAAATTGTAATCTGCTCTGAGTGTAGAAACCAAAAACCACGACCACAAAGTACATTTCACCTAGACTAAAAGGACGCTGATTATATAATTGGCGTCCTTTTTCCTATTCTGAAGCAGCCCTATGACTAGAAAGCATATCTACATCGCGTATACAGGCGGCACGATCGGCATGCAGAAATCCGATCACGGCTATATCCCTGTCGCAGGTTTTATGGAGAAACAACTGGCGAGCATGCCTGAGTTCCATCGTCCTGAGATGCCTGAATATACGATCCATGAGTATGAGCCATTGATCGACTCTTCGGATATGACGCCTATGGACTGGCAACAGATCGCAGATGACATTCGCGACAATTACGACAAGTATGATGGCTTCGTCATTTTGCATGGTACAGATACCATGGCTTACACAGCATCAGCGCTGTCATTTATGCTAGAGAATCTTGGCAAACCCGTCATCGTTACGGGGTCGCAAATTCCACTGGCAGAACTGCGCTCAGATGGTCAAGCTAATTTGCTTAATGCATTGCATATCGCTGCTAACTACCCAATCAACGAAGTCACCCTGTTCTTCAACAACCAATTGATGCGTGGCAACCGCAGTACCAAGTCACATGCTGATGGTTTTAACGCATTTACCTCACCAAACCTACCAGCCCTGCTAGAGGCCGGAATCAGTATCAAAGTCAGTAATGGTGTTGAAGTCGATAAAAAGCCAGAAGGCGATTTCTTCGTCCACAACATCACGCCTCAACCCATCGGCGTGATCACCATGTATCCAGGTATTTCACACGAGGTCATTCGTAATACGCTGCGCCAACCTGTGAACGCAATGATTCTGCTTACTTTTGGTGTGGGTAACGCTCCGCAGAACGCTGAGCTACTCGGCCACCTCAAAGAAGCATCAGAGCGCGGTGTGATCGTGGTGAACTTAACTCAATGTTTAGCAGGCAAAGTGAACATGGGCGGATACGCAACAGGGTGTGCACTTGCTGACGCAGGCGTTATCAGTGGGTTTGATATGACACCAGAAGCCGCATTAGCCAAACTACACTTCCTACTCAGTCAAAACCTCAGTTATGAAGAAGTAAAAGCGCAAATGCAACAGGTGTTGCGTGGTGAAATGAGCTTGTAACAAAGAGTGTAAAAACAGCATTTAGCTATTTATTCGCGATTTTTAGATACGAATTGTTAAAAAAGGTAGCCACAATGGCTACCTTTTTTTTATCATCGCATCACAACAATGTGTCGAAAGAAATCATGCTTCATTTTCTGTTACTTTAAAGCGGGCTATGTCTTGCGACTGCGGTTGAAATTCACGTTTTAACTCGCTTTTCGATTTGAAAGCAATATCACCACCCGCAGCAATCGTCATATGTTGTGCTTCGGTATTATGCTTGGATTGATAAAGCATGACAGCTTGCATGCATGAGTCACGCTGAGCTTGGGTTAGCGTCTGGCCTTCAGGCCAACGGCCCGTTTCAACAGCATAGGTCAAGCGTTGGTACACTTCTGGGGTAATGGCTTCAAGTAGCTTGTTTGCATCCATGATGATTATCCTTGTTCTAACGGTATCTATTTTTTGACGGCTAACAGGCGTTTGAAACCCTTAATGAGATACTGAAATATTTTGTTACAAATACAATAACTCTCTGGTAAAACCAGTCAACCGTCAGACAATTAATAAGCGGAATTGATCACGCATATGATGTATCAGTTGGTAAAACTCAGTCTATTAACAGCGACAATCATTTTTCTAAGTGGCTGTTTCGACAATACGACAGACACAGACAGGCTTTGTGCAGACAACCCAGACCTAAAGTGCCAGTTCCTCAATATGGAGGACGGTCAATGTCGAATCGACCGCACCAATTTAGTTTGGCAACGTTACGACAAGCTAAAAAGCCCCACTGATGTCAACAAAATCAAAGAGATTGAGTTGGTTGCAAAGTATCGTTCGTGCCTTGAACTGGCTGCACAAATAGAGCCTCTAGACGCACGTGAGCGCAAAACGAAGCGCGTTGAAACCATGATTTTCATGGGAGAAGAATATCGCCGCCTCGTAGAAGAGCTTAAGACCTCCGACTCTGCTGAAGTCCTTTACTTTCTCTGGTCACACACTGGCGACGATGCTTCTCGACGCCGTTTTTTACAACGTGAAGGACGCCCAGAGCTAGAGACTGCTGAAATGCAGTATGCTTTAGCAACATTTTATAGTTCTAGAGACGAGCAGAAGACTGAGCAACTCCTGCACCGTTCTCTTGAGCTTTCAAAGACAGCTAAGCCCAATACAGAGATATTCAAAACACTGAGCAGTTTATACTATAAAAACCAACGCTTAGATCAAGCATACCTATGGTCTATGGTTGCTAAATCTCACGGTGTTGCCATTGCATCAAAGCAAGAGCTCAATTACCTTTACAGCGATTTAAGCAATGAGCAAAAACAAGACCTAGAGGCGCAAGCCAATTCAATTTTGCAGGAAATTGAACTTCACACCTACCAATCTCGCTCTATTAAATTTCGATAAAAAGCCCTTTCGCCAGTCAACGCACGATTGCACTGGCGAACATTTCACTCCGCTTTCAGTTTTATTAACTTTCATTTTTGTTAAATATTAACGAAACTGAATTAACACAGTAACGTTCTCCTGTCGTTGGCGGCCCATCTGGGAACACATGCCCCAAATGGCTATCGCAACGAGCACAGCGAATTTCAGTTCGAACCATACCGTGACTTGTATCGCGCAAATAACGGATGGCTTCATCATTTATAGCGGCATCAAAGCTTGGCCATCCACAACCAGAGTCGAACTTATTCTCGGACTCGAAAAGTGGTGCTTGGCAGCAAGTGCAATGGTAAATACCTGTATCTCTATTGTGGAGTAACGTCCCTGAAAATGGCGCTTCGGTACCTTGCTCTCGGCACACTCTGAACTCTTCTGCGGTTAACTCCTGACGCCATACGGAATCAGGCTTCTCTATCTTTTCCATTCTCGTTTTCCACTTTCTATTATTATTGGTTGTACGAGGATCGAGTCCTCTAGATTGCTGACTAAAACTTTTAAAATTAAGACTTGCGAAACAGCATGGTTGTAGCACATACTTTCTCACCGTAACAAGGTAATACTAAACCCTGAAATTTCTCTGTTGGCTTGGTATTTTAAGTGAACGCTTGATGAAATAAACCTGTAACACGCATAAAAAACGAGCATTTAAGACAAATTGTGAAAAAAATCGGATGTTTTTTTTGACATGAAACAACTTAAGTCGGATTATCTGTTGCAGAATTTCAACCGGTTTTGTAATTTTACTACCAGTTATCTTTCATCAAGAAATATAAAGTTGTGGAGCAACTATAATGACTATCAAAGTAGGTATTAATGGTTTTGGCCGTATCGGTCGTTTCGTTTTCCGTGCAGCACAAGAGCGCGCTGACATCGAAGTAGTAGGTATCAACGACCTAATCGACGTAGATTACATGGCTTACATGCTTAAGTATGACTCAACTCACGGCCGTTTCAACGGTACTGTTGAAGTTGAAGGCGGTAACCTAATCGTTAACGGTAAAACTGTACGTGTTACAGCTGAGCGTAACCCAGAAGACCTAAAATGGGACGAAATCGGTGTTGACGTTGTTGCTGAAGCAACGGGTCTTTTCCTAACTGACGAGACTGCACGTAAGCACATCACTGCTGGTGCGAAGAAAGTTGTTCTAACTGGTCCTTCAAAAGACGCTACTCCAATGTTCGTTAGCGGCGTAAACTTCGACACTTACGCTGGTCAAGACATCGTTTCTAACGCTTCTTGTACGACTAACTGTCTAGCGCCTATCGCTAAAGTTCTTAACGACAAGTTCGGTATCGAGTCTGGTCTAATGACTACAGTTCACGCTACTACAGCAACTCAAAAAACTGTAGATGGCCCTTCTGCTAAAGACTGGCGCGGTGGCCGTGGTGCTTCTCAGAACATCATCCCATCTTCAACTGGTGCTGCTAAAGCTGTAGGCGTTGTACTTCCAGAAGTAAACGGCAAACTAACTGGTATGGCTTTCCGCGTACCAACTGCTAACGTTTCTGTAGTTGATCTAACAGTTAACCTTAAGAACGGTGCTTCTTACGAAGCTATCTGTGCAGCTATGAAAGAAGCTTCTGAAGGCGAAATGGCTGGCGTTCTTGGTTACACTGAAGACCAAGTTGTTTCTCAAGACTTCATCGGTGAAGTTTGCACTTCAGTATTCGATGCTAAAGCTGGTATCGCACTTAACGACAAGTTCGTTAAAGTTGTATCTTGGTACGACAACGAAATCGGTTACTCAAACAAAGTTCTAGACCTAATCGCTCACGTATCTAAGTAATCACTTAGATTAAGCGTTTAGCATAGAATTATGTTGAAGAAAGGCGACTTTAGGGTCGCCTTTTTAGTACCTGTCATACAGAAGTGTTGATAGCAATGTCTTCATTGTTCTCCAAGAATCGACGATATCGCTATTCATATTTCTCTTCCCCCTTCTGGAGATAACTCAATGGACTATTCAACTCTCCCAGCGATAAGCGCACTCTCAGACTGTGTAAGCATCGCCAAACTTGATGACATCAAAGTTGTTCGTATTCAACATGAAAAGGCGACAGCCGCGATCTCCTTGCATGGTGGTCATGTGCTGTCGTTTACCCCAAACGGTCAACAGGACCTGATCTGGATGAGCCAAGAAGCTCAATTTGACGGAAAGGCAGCTATCCGTGGTGGTATTCCTGTATGCTGGCCGTGGTTTGGTCGAATAGCGGCGCCTGCACACGGTTTTGCCCGTACTACCCAATGGGAGTTGGTTGAACACCGCGAGAACGATAAAGGCGTCATCGTAGAGCTCGCCCTTTTCCCATCAGAAGAAACGCATGATATTTGGCCACACCTGTTTGATGTTCGCTTAGTGATCGAGGTCGCTGAGCAGATGAAAGTATCGCTTAATATCATCAACATCGACGATGAAGAGTGGACGTTCTCTGGAGCACTACACACCTACCTCAATGTTGGTGACATCCGCCAAACCAAAACAACAGGAATGGGACCACAGTATCTAGACAGCTTGCAAGGCGGTAAGCAATGTGAAGGTGGTGACGCTCTTGTATTAACGGGCACTATTGACCGTGTATACACGCATCCAGAAGCTCAAATTAACGTTCACGACCCTATCATCAATCGGGTGATCACAGTGGAAAATCAGGGACACAATTCGGCTGTACTCTGGAACCCATGGGCAGAAGGCGCTCAATCAATGGATGATATGAGTGACGAAGGCTATCAGACAATGATCTGTGTCGAGTCAAGCGTTCACGCGAACGACATTACACAAGGTGTTACCTTACAACCGGGGGAAACACACGTTCTGTCTACCGTTATCGGTGCTTAATTTCCCTCTGGGGCTAAGTTCCTCCCTTTAGCCCCTTGTTAATTCCTGTTAGACTTGGCGCACTTTCATCTAAGAACCCTTTGCCATGTCCTACCAATGTCCGCTTTGTCATCAATCGCTAACCTTGACTGACCGTACCTACCGTTGCTCAAACAATCATAGCTTCGATCTTGCGAAAGAAGGCTATGTCAACTTGATGCCCGTGCAGCATAAGCGTTCAAAAGATCCTGGTGACAACAAAGAGATGATGCAGGCAAGACGACGCTTTCTTGACCACGATTATTACGCCCGGTTAAGAAATAGAATCGCTGAACTCTGTCTAGAAAATACCCACCAGCAAACGTCTACTATCCTTGATATTGGCTGTGGTGAGGGCTATTACACTTCTCATTTGGCTCAAGAAACACAGTCGACCGTCTTTGGTTTGGATATCTCTAAGGCGATGATTAAACAGGCTGCCAAACGGTACAGTGATGTCAACTTTACGGTAGCTTCAAGCCAGCGCCTGCCCTTCTCTGATAACTCACTCAACGCCGTGGTACGCATATATGCTCCATGTCATCACGATGAGCTTTATCGGACTATCGCCGATAATGGCATCATTATTACCGTTACTCCTGCCGCACGACACTTATTCCAACTTCGCGAACTGATCTACGAAGAGGTTCGGTTACATCACGATGAGGCGGAATCGATCGTTGGTTTTGAGTTGGAATCTGAAGAGAACCTGAGTTATCCAATGCACCTTTCAGGTTCAGATGCGTATGACTTACTGCAGATGACCCCCTTTGCTTGGAAAGCATCGCCAGGGCTCGTTGCTGATTTAAAATCGAGGGAAGCGTTCGTGTGTGACACTGACTTCTCAATCAGGGTCTATCGTAAGGCTCGTTAAAGCATCCTCTATGCCACGCTGATCCCGTGCATGATTTGCTAATAAGCGTGTCCTCTCATAGACTCAAAGTTCATTCTGAGCCGTTCCACAATGACAACACCATTATCGATTGTGGAGGGCTCTTGGGCCGAAGGGGATAGTGGATATGCACAGACGAACAACAACCCATTCCGCAGCAACATTGACCATAACCCTGCTACTCGCCAGTTGCATACAATCGTCTCAAGCGCCTGCGCAGATCCCTTCTATCGCGCACTACTACGACTATCAAATTATCCAAAATAGTAGAGCCCTAGATATAGAGTCTTTGTCAGAAAAGCTTCAAACTGCTGATGTTGTTCTTGTCGGTGAGTGGCACACCCACTCCGCCGTCCATCGCTTTCAGACAGAACTTTATCATCACCTGATTCAATCCAATGAGGAGGTAACCCTCTCAATGGAGCAATTTACGCGAGATAAACAACGCCTAGTGGATGCCTATTTAAGTGGCACCATAGGCGAACAGTTCCTAAAAAAGAAAGCCAATGCTTGGCCTAATTATGAGAGTGACTACCGAGCTTTAGTTGAGCTCGCAAAACTCAATCAGCAGTCCATCGTCGCTGCTAACGCACCTCGGAAAATTGTTCGCTGTGTCGGTCAACGTGGACTGGAGTATCTAGAGGAGCTACCGACCGACGAGCGGAAGTGGGTAGCAACCAACATAGACTTGAGTGATAATCCCTACAAGCAGCAGTTCTTAGCCTCAATGCATCATGACGATCCGTCAATGAATGAACAGCAATATGCCGCTCAGGCAACTTGGGATGAGACGATGGCCGAGAGTATTGTCAATCACCTCGAAAATAATCCAACGAGCAAAGTCATGCATATCGCGGGCGACTTCCACATAAATAAAGGTCTTGGTATCAAACGAGTCATTAATAGGCTCAATTCAGACCTGAGCGTTGTGACGATTAGTCCTTCGTCAGAGGTCGAGTCCGGAAGCGATTTTACCCTTCAAGTATTACCCCCTCCACAACGATATGTTCAAGAAAAGCACCGAATGGAAGCCTATCACTCGTTTGGGCACGGTATTACTCCGGCTTCCTGCGACTAACTTCTATCTGGCGACAAGTAACGCCCAAAAATTCGGCACTAGTTTTGCTAAGTATGTCTGAATACGACTCAGTGTAATTTTCAGCACAAGTTTTTCACATTGCGGTCGATACAATGAATAGGCGACAGGCCGTATAGGAGGGAATCGTGAACCCTATTAACTCTGCATCAGCTCAGACTTATCAGTTGCAACAAAAGGGGCAACTAAAAGCACAAGGCCCTGGTGTACAACGTAAAGGAATAACAGGCAGCGCAACAACGGACAAGGTTTCGATTTCCAACGAAGCCAAAGAGAGGTTGGCGCAAGCACCGCAAGATACAGCAACGAAAGAAACAAAAGGGAATACGGTTGAGTCTTTCGCCTATGGTGCGCTGGGAATGGATCACCCTGATACAGTGAAAGAGCAGAATGACCCATCCTATACCGCAGGGCAATATGTTTCCGCAGCGGCAACGATTGGCGGTCTACTGCTCATGCTTATATAGCGAATTACGATTGTTATCTGTAGAAAGAGCCTCATCGAGGCTCTTTCTATTTAGAGCTATAGTTTCGCTTCGACGACTTGTTTCAAGCGTTCAAAGGGGACATAGCCCGAAACAATTTCATCACCAATTATCATCGCTGGAGTGCCGCGCATACCCAGATCGATAAACACCTGATAATTCTGAGCTAATCGAGATTCCGTCTCTAAGTCTTGCTCCAAAGCGGCCTCAGTGGCGGTCTTTTTTGCCACACTCTTCACTGAACGCACATTGTGTGCGCCACGCTTTTTCACTAACAATTCATGAGTTTCACTGAAGCTACTATGGTCATGCTTCCAGACATTCATCGCCAGCGCAGCTGAGTTCTCAGTATTCCCCTGTTCTTTCAGTGGCATCAACATATGGATCACCTTTACATTCGGATAAGCTTTCACCACTTTCTCTAATTCTGGCTCGAGGCGCTTACAAAAAGGGCAGCTGTAATCATAGAAGGCGACAATAGTCAGTTCTCCATCCTTGTTGCCAAAATAAGGCTGGTCTGGATGATGAAACAGCTCTTGGTAAGAGTCTATTTTCTCCGCTAAGGAGCGTGATTGATCGAGATAGGACACCAAGTTCTGATGCAGGGGTGCAACGATTTCTGGATTCTCTTTTAGTATGTCGTTTATCTCCGCGATCAATACGTCTTGCTCTTGGGCAAAGAGATGAAAGGACGTGAATATAACAACGAGTGTTGTAACAAGTACATTGAGTTTTTTGAACATTTCGATTTCCTTTACGACAGCCAAGCTCGCACCAATATTCCGATTGGTGAAGTAAAACCTGTCGTTGCTGATTTGATTTCCCCTTGATGGAGGATATAGATCGTTGGCGTCACGGAGATTTGCCATGACTTCATCCACGACCCTTGTGTGTCATTAATAGTTTCAAAGTTGTAGTTATGTGATTGGGTGAAAGCCTGAACACGAGCATCGCTGCCTGAACTGAGCGCAACAGCATACGTAGGGTAATAATCAGATAGCCAACTCACTGAAGGGCTGACAAAACGGCATACTGAGCACCACGTTGCCCAAAAGTAAACGATAACAGGAGAGTCAGAACTCATTTCAACCAAATCAACTGACTCACCGTCTATCGTTTGCGAAATCAACGCACTTGGCAGTTCTTGAAGGCCATCTGACGTCCTATACCAATCCACACCAGTCGACACCACAATAAATAGGCTCAAGTAGAGACACGTTTGCTTTATAAAACGCATAACACCCAATCTTTTGTTCATCGCTTCTCTCCCCTGGCCTTGTTCAGTGCATCAAGCACCGTTTGATCGTTCAGAATAACAGGGAGCGGAATACCCTCTGGCGCACCGGGCCCATAAACAATATTAAATGGCACTCCAAAACGGTTATTGGCCCGTAAATACTCAGTCACCGTCGATTGCGCTCGCGTCCAGTCACCAAGCATCGGTACGGTATCATCGGCATGAAGTTCGCCGTACACAGGCTGTTGTAGCAATACACCGATCTTGTTTGACTTACAGGTGATACACCAATCTGCGCTAACATCCACAAACACCGTTTTGCCCTCTCCTACTAACTCATCAATCGAATCTTGAGACAAGGCAACCCATTGTGGTTCTGGAGGGAGAGGAGTAACCCAACTGTCTGTTGTCATGCTTGCCACAAAAATGCCACCAGCCGATAGCACTATCCCTAAAGAGCCAAACACCACCATGCTCTTATCACCATAGTTGCGCTTGATTTGACGAAGCATCCACACAAACATGAATAAGCCAATCGTCACGACCCAAAATAGGGGAATATGGTGTCTCAATAGCGTGAGTAACCAGATACTAGTGAGCAGCATCATCGTACCTAGAGCAAGTTTGAACCAAAGCATCCATTTGCCTGGCTTAGGTAACCAACGAACTGCCTTTGGGTACAAGGCAATCGCTAACCAAGGCAAAGACATCCCAAGAGCTAGAGCGGTGAAGATGGCAAACAGGGTTAACATATCCGCACCAAATGCATAAGCGATGGCCGTTGCCAAGAACGGTGCGCTACAAGGCGTGGCCAGAAGTGTCGCAAACATGCCCTGAACGAAGTGACCAGCGTAAGAGTTGTCGCCTTTACTCCCCGCCCAATTTGCGATGCGATTGGGTAGTGAAACGGTCAACAAGCCAAGCATGTTGAACGCAAACAATCCCGTCACGAGAGCCATCAGGGCTAAGAACCAGACACTTTGAAACTGCATACCCCAGCCAATTGAGTGGCCCGCGAATTTAAGCAGTGACAAGCTCACGGCTATCAGCCAAAAACAGGCTACGATACCTGCACTCGTTGCTAAAAACTGCTTTCTTATCGTCTGTTTGCCCACACCTTGTGCACTGACGATGGTGTTCAGTTTCATACCGAGAACTGGCAACACACAGGGCATGATATTCAAAATCAAGCCACCTATCAGGGCCCAACCAAAAACCGTCAGGGTAGAGACAGATGAGACGGGTATATTGGCTTCTTCGACGATACCTGCCGAAGGACTAAAGCCGATGTCAAACAAGCGATGGTTATCTTTGATATTCAGGTTGACGACCTGACCCTGAAGATCCACCTCTCCAGTCCATGAAAAGACATCGTAAAGCAGAGTGAGGGTCTCAGACTGAACTTGGCTAGAAACGAGTTGGAAATCCAACTCTTCAAGCTCCATCGCCTCGACAAAAGGTAGGATGGTGGGCATTGACCATGAGTTAACCTGTCGCAATGTCACCGCTAAACGCTGATCCATTTGATCCCAAATTGCAGAAACGACTTCTGTATCGCTCGCTTGTGGCGGCACTTTGCTCATTGCTTGGCTAAACTGAAACATTCTCTCTTCCGAGAACATCAGCGCTTGAGGCTCAAACTCCAAGTCAATGGGGTAGTCGGTGAGAACACAGATAGTAGTACACGTCGGCAGAGTTAACACTGACTTGAGTTGTACCGGTTGGTTGAGATCTTCCACTCGAACATGAAGCGGGAACACCACTTCCTTTTGATAACCCAGGGTTCGGATTCCCAAGATATTAAACTGTTCGGGAAAAGGCCAAAACCAATCAACAGCTTGTATATTGTGCGACGAATCTTTCCAACTTAAAGTCGGAGCAATTCCCCCTTCACCGGGAGAGCGCCAATACGTTTTCCAGTCATCGGCAAGCCGCACATGCAGTAGACCTAACACCGAGTTTGAGTCCTGTTCAACATCGCCCGTTAACGCAAATTGGATATCGACTGGCGGATGATCCGGGTTCACCAACCATGGTGTTTCAATCGTTTTAGCGAGTAGAGGAAAGCTTAGCAGACTGAAAAGTAGTCCTATTTTGACGAATAATGAGGTTCGCCAAAGTAAATTTTGCATAGTAATAGTCCATAAAGTAAATACAACGAATTCTGGCTAGCGTTATTGCTAGCTAATACGATGTTTTTACTCTCTGAATACACAATGCCTTTTATGTAGCCGTATAGGAGAGACTATGGGTTCAGTAAACGTAGGGATTGGATTAGCCAGTGAGGCTATCCAAGCAATAATCGCGATTGCTAGAGCAAATGACACTAGTGCAACGAAATCAACGCTAGAAAGATGGTTTTGTAGCAGGTGGCCTGATAAATCACAATGCTCGGTCGATTCATCTATCTCGCTAATCTGCGAGGTAGACACATATTCAGATGGACTTGGCGCTGCATGCAGTGGGCAGGCTGCCTGACTAATACCGACATTTTTTGTCAGACACATCAAAACCACCCAACCCACAAGGATTAGGCTAAGTTTAGCTCGACTGTCTCTGGCAAATAGTGTCATTAGCGTGACCGCATGTTAATAGAAGTCTCACAATAGCGAGAGTGAATGAGAATCACAAGCCTTTCTCTTTGGTCGTTAAATCCCGTTACAAATCGTGTTCACATTGCAAACGCATCGTTGTTTACAAACGAAAATGAAAAAGCCAGTAGATAATCTCTACTGGCTTTACAACTCGATACTCTCGATTAGTGCAGTTTCAGGTTTGGTCGTAACACACGGTTAATTCGACCAACAAGCATCATCAGGCCAGTTTTCATCACGCCGTGCAGCGCCATTTGGTGCATACGATATAGCGAGATATAAACGACGCGGGCTATGCGGCCTTCTACCATCATGGAGCCTTTGGTGAGGTTACCCATTAGGCTACCTACCGTTGAGAAGCGGCTTAGAGAAACCAGTGAACCATGGTCTTGGTATTCGTAGGCTTTTAGCTCACGACCATTCATCTGAGCAAGGATGTTCTTATACGCCTGCGATGCCATTTGGTGCGCCGCTTGTGCTCGAGGTGGAACAAACGAACCATCCGCCTGCGTGCACTGCGCTAGGTCACCAATCACAAAGATACTGTCATCACGCGTGGTTTGCAGTGTATCTTTTACAACCAACTGGTTGATACGGTTCGTTTCTAGGCCGGCAATCTCTTTCATGAAATCTGGCGCTTTAATGCCCGCAGCCCACACCATGATCTGTGCTGGAATTTTTTCACCATCTTTGGTGGTCAATCCGTCTTTGTCGGCCTGAGTCACCATTGTCGCTGTACGCACATTCACGCCTAGCTTGGTTAACTCACTGTGGGCTGCAGACGAGATACGTGGTGGTAACGCTGGCAAGATGCGCTCACCTGCTTCCACAAGGTTTACATTCAGTTTGCTTGAATCAAGGTCACCAAAACCGTAAGTACGTAATTCTTTTACAGCATTGTGTAATTCAGCCGACAGTTCAACACCTGTCGCACCCGCACCAACAATCGCAATATCAACCGTACCTTGGCCATTGTTCGCGTGCAGCTTTAAGAACTCGTTGTTCATTTCTGTACGGAAACGGTGCGCTTGTTCAGGACTATCTAGGAAGATGCAGTTGTCACGGACACCAGGGGTGTTGAAATCGTTCGATGTAGAGCCAATAGCAAGAACCAACACATCATAGGCGATGTTGCGGCTTGGCATCAAAAGCTCCCCTTGCTCGTCTTTTAGCTCGCTTAGCGTGATGAATTTCTCGTCACGATCGATGCTTTCAAGACTGCCCATTTGGAAATCGAAACCATGGTTTTTTGCGTGAGCACGATAGCTCAATGCATCCACACCTTCATCCAAAGAGCCAGTCGCTACTTCGTGTAGCAAAGGCTTCCAAAGGTGACTTGCCTTGCGGTCAACAAGCGTCACTTTCGCTTTATCTTTACGACCTAGTGTACGACCTAATTTAGTAGCGAGCTCCAGTCCCCCTGCGCCGCCACCGACAACTACGATATTAGTCACAATACACTTCCTCTTAATTTTTTTACTTCAAAATTTTCGTCGACAGACAGGCTCTATCGACTCGAAACTGGTTATTCCCTTAGCCTAAAGCTGTGAGCGTGTTGAGTGGTGCTCATCTAAGATCTGACTTTACGCTGCCGCTTCCCGAGGCAGTCTTAATGGCATTATTGTATGCCTTATTCAACTTTTATTGATATTTATCAATTTTTTTTAGTTTCGGTCATTATATAGGGGTTCGAGGCGTGTGCAAGAGAATTGGTGAGGAATTTCATTATTAATTTTACGGTTTTGTAAATTTATTACGCTCCGCGAAGGAAATCCTCGTCGATAAGGTTAACTGTTATAAGGGTTATTTAAGAATAACGAAGACAACACAATAGCCACCAAAAAAATAGCCTCGAGCAAGGTCGAGGCTATTTTTAACGTTATTTTCTATTCGGATGGTTCAATATATGATCTTCCCAATCCACAACGTCAATCTCATAAACCACTTTGTTGCGCACACTCTCTCCTGCCGCATGCATCGCTGACTTGGAGCCAGTGATCAACGGGTGCCACTCTGGCAATGGCTTATTTTCTGCCAACAAACGATAGGCACAAGTCTCTGGGAGCCAATGAAACTCATCTATTTTTTCGCGGGTGAGCTTTAAGCACTCTTCGCCTGAGCTAAATCGATTTGGGTAATCCTTGCAAGAACACGTTCTACTATTGAGCCAGCTACATGCGACATTGGTGTAATACACTTCATCTGAATCTTCATCCATCAACTTATGTAAGCAACACTTACCACAACCATCACACAGTGACTCCCACTCTTGTGTCGTCATTTCTGCTAGGGACTTTTGCTCCCAAAAATTTGCCATGTTGTGTACCTACTCTTTGTCTTGCGGAATCAGGGGCTGCATGTATAAACGTTTGGATTTAAAAGTGCAAGAGACCTTACAATTTTAGCTGATAAAAAAGTGCTTTATTCTTGAGCAAAAATGATGATAATTGCCGTCCACTTTTAGTCTTTGGTCACTGTTATGGAATGTCGTCTAGGTTGCGGAGCGTGCTGTATCGCCCCTTCAATAAGCTCACTGGGAAAGCCTGCCAATGTTCGCTGCCAGCATCTTGATGACAATAACTTGTGTAAGATTTTTGGTCAGCCTGAGCGCCCTCGTGTGTGCCACGACTTCAAAGCGGACAAAGATATCTGTAGCGATAGCGATCAGAAAGCACTTGATAACCTTATCTACCTTGAAAAAGTGACCTAAGTAGCGCCTCTGTCTCACCCCTGAGAGCAGGTGCCAAATAGTTTTCATTTTTCCTTTCTAGCTCTACTTTTTCCCATTTTGTTTACTAGTTTCTGAGATAGGAACCAACCAAACATCATAGGGATAGAGTGAATGAACAAATATTTGGCAGAACTTATCGGAACGTTTTGGCTAGTACTTGGCGGGTGTGGTAGTGCAGTTTTAGCAGCAGCCTTCCCGGATGTCGGTATCGGATTACTCGGTGTCTCACTTGCGTTTGGTCTTACCGTCGTCACCATGGCTTATGCCATCGGGCATATCTCCGGTTGTCATTTAAACCCTGCGGTGACGATCGGTTTGTGGAGTGGCGGCCGCTTTTCCACCAAAGATGTCGTGCCCTATGTTATAGCACAAGTGATTGGCGGGTTGCTCGCAGGCGGTGTGCTGTATGTGATCGCCTCTGGTCAGGCCGGCTTTGACGTTGTGTCTTCCGGGTTCGCCTCCAATGGATTTGGTGAACACTCCCCAGGCAAATACTCCATGCTTGCCGCTTTGGTGTGCGAAGTGGTGATGACCATGATGTTCCTGATCATCATTATGGGTGCGACAGACGAGCGAGCTCCGGCCGGGTTTGCGCCCTTAGCGATTGGTTTAGGCCTCACTCTTATTCACTTAATCAGTATTCCAGTCACCAATACCTCGGTTAATCCCGCGAGGAGTACTGGCGTCGCCATCTATGTGGGGGACTGGGCAGTCTCACAGCTTTGGTTGTTTTGGGTAGCACCGATTATTGGGGCCGTATTGGGGGCGATTGTTTATCGTGTGATTGCGACAAAAGAGGGAGAGGCTTGAGGGCTTGCTGTGTGCTAAATCATACTTTGGTGATTGTGGGGAGTAGATCCTGAAATTCTTCAGGATGACGCTCTAACGCAGGATGATCGTTCTTTACGAGAACTGCCACCGTATAACAACTAAAAAAGCACGCCTAGTGTTTAGGGCGTGCTTTTTGTCATCTGAAGTAACGTATTAACGTTCCCAGTAGGCTTCTTCTAAGCTATCTTCGCGCTCTGGAAGACCTTTTGATAGACGCGGAGAGTGTTGAGCCAACACTTCGTAGCTTGCGCGGTTTGAGTACTTACAAACTTGAGAGAATGATGAGTACGTCAAGAAGGCATGGGCGTGCTTACTTGAATTAGGTACATTTTCACGATGGTACTTATTCGCTGCCATATCGTGCAGTAGAGCCGATAGAGCGGCATCACCTGCACCATTCGTATTCTTAATTTTCTCTGGACCGCCCATGTAAGGCGCGATGTGTGAGTACACCTTAATAGGGTTGTCACACAGAGATTTAGAGACTGGACGACTAAACTCATAACGGTTGAACTCGGCAATCGAGCCAGGTAGCAGCGGCAGTGATGTTTCGCGCTTCGATTCTTCTTCTGTGTAGCCCGCCATGAATAGACCGACAGGACCAGCAGTACAAAGTACAAGATCAACCCAATCGAGTGTCTTGTCAGATGCAGCAAGTGGATCCGACTCACCCGTTAATGCTTCTGCTTCATCTTCGTTCATCGCAACCACTGTGATATTTTCTTTTAAAAACTCACGCCAGTATTCTGGATCATCTTGGATGACAAATTTAGTGCCAAGCGTCAACACAACAGGGACATCGTACTTCTTTGCGTACTCAATCGCCTTCATTGTTGCTGCCGGCATTGGGTCGCCATCTTTACAACGGACTAAGTAAGCGGTGAGTACCAGAGCAGAAGCACTTTCAAAAATCTTCTCTGGGATGCTCTCAGGACGAAGTTGATTCATCTGACCTTCACTGATAGCAAACGTACGCTCACCATCTTCCGTGATTAGAGCAAAACAGCGACCAATCGCCCCTTCTACACCTTGAAGGTGATTCAGATCCATGCGGCTTGATGTGTTGCATAAGTAGCGGTAACCGTAACTACCAATCTTAATCTCTTGGCTCATCACACCAAGTAGCGTTGAGCGGTCATCCGCTAGCACAGAGTAGTTATGCAGCGTGTTACCGATGGTACCGCCCGCATACTCATTCGTGATCAATTGAGAATGCTTTAGTTCATTATAAAGGCTCTCTGCGGTCTCATCATCGATCACCAATGAGTGACCTTTACTCAAGCCATACTTTTCAATCAGTTCCGTTGTGACGTTGGCTTCGATATCCACAAGGGTTTGGTCGATACCGATAATGTGAGTACGTGACATGGTTTTGTCATCTTGAGCTTGGCTCACTAGTGGGTCACGTGCGTGGACAGGAAAATAGTGTTTCGATTTACGCTGGCCTGGAAATTTCATGTCGGATCTGCTTTGGAAAAGGAAAAAAGGCAGTTTACTCCTCTGTGTGACGTACATCAATTAATCAAACAAACGCAAACGTTTGCTTTATTATTTTACTCAGTTACAATCCGCATGCCTGAGCAAAAAGGTACGCGTTTGTAGCTAAATTTGAGAGGATTTGGTTGAACGGGACACAAACAAACGCCGCCAAGGAATGGCAGAATTGTGATTTCGATCTCGGAACTGTCACCGTGAATTAGTTTCTGTTAGAATCACCGTCCAGTTAAATTGAGTGGTGTTAAGTAATGTCAGAAAACCGTTCTGCTAACAGCGATAAAAAAGTTATTGTCGGTATGTCCGGCGGTGTGGATTCGTCCGTTTCTGCCTATCTTCTAAAGCAGCAAGGCTACCAAGTGGAAGGCTTGTTCATGAAGAACTGGGAAGAGGATGATAATGAAGAATACTGTACAGCAGCCGAAGACCTTGCTGATGCTCAGGCGGTCTGTGACAAGCTGGGTATTCACCTTCATACCATTAACTTTGCTGCTGAATATTGGGATAACGTATTTGAGTACTTCCTTGCTGAATATAAAGCGGGCCGTACGCCAAACCCAGATATTCTGTGTAACAAAGAGATCAAATTCAAAGCCTTCTTAGATTTTGCCGATGACGTACTCGACGCAGACTACATTGCGATGGGTCACTACGTTCGTCGCTCTTTCCCTGAGAATGGCGAAAAGCCTCAAATGCTTCGCGGTATTGATGGCAACAAAGACCAGAGCTACTTCCTTTATACACTCAGCAGCGACCAAGTGGCGCGCAGCTTGTTCCCTGTTGGTGAACTCGAGAAACCAGAAGTACGCCGTATTGCTGAAGAGCAAGGTCTAATTACAGCGAAGAAAAAAGACTCAACCGGTATCTGTTTTATCGGTGAGCGCAAGTTTACAGACTTCTTGTCTCGCTATTTACCAGCGCAACCAGGTAAAATTGAAACACCTGAAGGTAAAGTCATTGGTGAGCACCAAGGCCTGATGTATCACACGCTAGGTCAGCGTAAAGGTCTACACATTGGTGGCCAGAAAGGCGGCGGTGGTAACGAAGACCCGTGGTACGTAGCAGAAAAAGATCTCAAGCGTAATGTATTGATTGCAGTTCAAGGCGCGGATCACCCTTTGCTAAAATCACAAGGTCTGGTTGCTTCGCAGCTACACTGGGTTGACCGTGAAACGGTAACAGAACCGTTTAAGTGCTCAGTAAAAACACGTTACCGTCAAACCGATATTCCTTGTACTGTTGTTCCTGTTGATGAGAACACCATCAAGGTATTGTTTGATGAACCACAAGTGGCTGTGACTCCAGGTCAATCTGCGGTGTTCTACCAAGGCGAAGTGTGTCTTGGTGGTGGTATCATCGAAGCGCGTATCTGATGACGATGGGCTATCACTTTTTGTTAGGTGGTAGCCTTTTTGAGACAATAAACTGTTAGCTAATTAGTTTTTAAGGAGAAGTAAAACGTGGCACATGATCTTTATGACCGCACGATTGCCTTTGCGGGTATTTGTCAAGCGGTGTCCCTAGTTCAAGATGTGGCTAAAAACGGGACCTGTGACTCTGACGCGTTTGAATCTTCTCTGAAAGCGATCCTCAATACCAATCCCAACAGCACACTGAATGTGTTCGGTCGTGAAGCGGATCTACGCATCGGCCTAGAGTGTATTGTAAAAGGCATCGATAATTCGCCAGCGGGGAGCGAAATCACCCGTTATATCATTAGTTTGATGGCGCTTGAGCGTAAGCTGAACACGCGTCGCGATGCGATGGCACAGCTTGGTGACCGCTTGAGTATGCTAGAGCGCCAACTAGACCACTACGAGCTGCTTGATGAGCAGATGCTTAGCAACCTTGCAAGTGTATACCTTGATGTTATTAGCCCTATTGGCCCTCGCATTCAAGTAACAGGCACCCCTGCGGTCTTGCAGCAAACAGGCACTCAGCAGCGTGTTCGCGCCCTATTGCTCTCTGGTATTCGTAGTGCGGTTCTGTGGCGCCAAGTTGGTGGTAAACGCCGCCACCTCATTTTCAGTCGTAAGAAGATGGTTGAACAAGCGCAAATCTTGCTTGCTCGCATGTAAACGACACCCTAATTATTTAACTCTTAACCTCAACACTCAGGAGAACAACATGGAACTGTCAGCACTGACTGCTGTTTCACCGGTAGATGGCCGATACGGTAGTAAAACGATTGCGCTACGCAGCATCTTTAGTGAGTATGGCCTTTTAAAGTACCGCACTATCGTTGAAATCCGTTGGCTACAGAAGCTTGCGGCAACTGCAGAAATCGCAGAAGTACCTGCATTTAGCGCTGAAGCAAACCAATTCCTAGACGACGTTGCAGCAAACTTTAACGAAGAAGATGCAGCACGTATCAAAGAGATTGAGCGCACAACTAACCACGATGTTAAAGCGGTTGAGTACTTCCTGAAAGAGAAAGTCGCGGGCGTTCCTGAGCTACACGCGGTTAACGAGTTCATTCACTTTGCATGTACTTCTGAAGACATCAACAATACTTCGCACGCTCTTATGCTTAAAGAAGCGCGCGAGTCTGTTATTCTTCCAGAAATCAAAAACATCATTGATGCGATCAAAGCACTTGCTGTTGAATACCGTGATATTCCTCTTCTATCACGCACACACGGTCAGCCTGCGTCTCCTTCTACTATGGGTAAAGAGATGGCTAACGTTGCTTACCGTATGGAGCGTCAATACAAGCAGATCGAATCTGTTGAGATCCTGGGTAAAATCAACGGTGCTGTAGGTAACTACAATGCTCACCTATCTGCTTACCCAGAGCTAGATTGGCACAAGTTCTCTGAAGAGTTCATCACTGAGTCTCTAGGCGTTACTTGGAACCCGTTCACGACGCAAATTGAGCCACACGACTACATTGCTGAGTTGTTCGATGCTATCGCTCGCTTCAACACAATCCTAATCGACTTCGATCGTGACGTTTGGGGCTACATCGCACTGGGTCACTTCAAGCAGAAAACAATCGCAGGTGAAATCGGCTCTTCAACAATGCCGCACAAAGTGAACCCTATCGACTTCGAAAACTCTGAAGGCAACCTAGGTCTAGCTAACGCAGTGTTTGGCCACCTTGCACAAAAACTGCCAATCTCTCGCTGGCAGCGTGACCTAACGGACTCAACGGTTCTACGTAACCTTGGCGTTGGTGTTGGCTACGCAATCATTGCATACACTTCGACTTTGAAAGGTATTAGTAAGCTTGAAGTTAACCGTGAAGCACTACTTGCTGAACTCGATCAAAACTGGGAAGTACTAGCAGAGCCGGTACAGACAGTGATGCGTCGCTACGGTATCGAAAAGCCATACGAGAAGCTAAAAGAGCTGACTCGCGGTAAGCGTGTTGACGGTGAAGCTATGCGTAACTTCATCGACGGCCTTGAGCTTCCTGAGCACGAAAAAGCACGTCTTAAAGAGATGACGCCAGCTAACTACATTGGTCAAGCAATCGAGCTAACTGACACGCTGTAAGCATTAAGCTATCTATCAGCTAAGTTATCTACCTATTGAAATGCCGGCTCTAGAGCTGGCATTTTTTTATTCCGCTGTGTAAACCGTCAGGCACAAAAAATGGGAGACAATCATTGTCTCCCATTTTAATTGATGTCGAGTGAGCGTTATTTAAAGCTCAACTTCGGCTTCCTTGCGTCTTTTCTTCCATTCCGTCAATAACAGCATACACAAAGATGTGACTAGCATGATCATATTGGGGAACTACCTTAAAATGTATGTTAAAAGACTGCAGCAGTTAGCTTTACAGCTGGTTAAAGTATAGCAAGCTTTTCTTGTACTACAGTCTAGTACCTTCATGAAATGCGAGCTACGCTCAATTATTTAACACCTGACGAAGGCGCTGCTGTGCAACATCGACTAATAGATCCGGTTGGAACTTAGATATCAGGCGGTCACACCCTACTTTCTGTACCATTGCTTCGTTAAAACTGCCGCTTAGAGAGGTATTTAACGCAACATACAAGTTTTTCATACGCGGGTCTGAGCGCACTTCATGCGTCAGCTTATAGCCATCCATTTCAGGCATTTCTGCGTCGGTAATCATCATGAGCAACTCTTGAGTCACGTCCTTGCCTTCATCTGCCCACTTCTTAAGAAGGTTTAGTGCTTCAGCCCCATCTCGACACTCGATAATTTCGATTCCTAGCTGAGAAAGTGTGCCGCGCACTTGGGAGCGAGCAGTAGATGAATCATCGACAACAAGTATTTTCTGACCTTGCATATGATTAAGAAGTTCCGAATCCAAAACCCCCTCAGAGATACTCACATCATAATCAATAATCTCTGCCAACACTTTTTCCACATCGATAATTTCTACAATATGGTTAATCTCACCATCTTTGATTTGAGTGATTGCTGTCAGGTAGTTGTTACGACCTGTGGTTACTGGCGGCGGCTGGATTTCTGTCCATGCAGTGTTAACAATATTACGTACTTGCCCAACCAGAAAGCCCTGCACTGAACGATTGTATTCCGTGATGATCAGATTCTGCTCTTCATCATTACCTTTTAGAGTGCTTGGAAATCCAATTGCGCTGCGTAAATCAATAACGGGTACCGATTCACCACGCAAAGAAGCCACACCCTTAATATTGTGGTGTGAGCCTGGTAACTTCGTTAGAGGTGGTACTTTCAGTACCTCCTTAACTTTAAACACATTGATAGCAAAGATCTGTCGACTATTTAGACTGAATAGCAACAGTTCAAGGCGATTTTCACCGACTAAATTAGTACGTTGGTCTACTGCGTTGAGAACTCCGGACATAAGTCACTCTCATTAATTGTTAAACTACTTCCATTTATTGAGAATGATTTTACATGGGCGAGATTAATGTGTTAAGCACTCATTTTCAAACGAGTGCGCTAACGCTCATTGTGTGGAGAAAGAAAGAGGTAAAGGTATGAAAAGTTTAATAAAAACTAACCCTCAACGACGGTCATTAACAGCAAACCATCATAAAGTGCTTGTTTGATAAGAGCAGCCCCAGGCATGGTCGCTTGCTTGTAAAAGCGCGACTCCACCAGCTCTAGGTCCTGATGATAAACAGGAAGCGTTTGGCTTTCTATGCATTTTTGAACCGCTGGGTACAGGATATCTTTCGCCTGGTTGATGGCCCCACCGATTAGAATCTTCTCTGGGTTAAATAGATTTACCACAATTGAGATAGCTGCCCCTAGGTGTCGGCCTAAGTTTTCCACTACATCCACCGCAAGTGGATCGCCTTGTTCTGCCGCCGCACAGATTGCTTCGACAGAGATTTCATATTCGCTTTCAAGGCTCGATGACTCACCTGCCGCAATGCGTTCAGCCACTTGCTCGCGAATCGCCTGAGAGCTAGCGACCGTTTCAAGGCAGCCACGATTGCCACAATGACACTGTTTCCCTTGTGGATCGATCTGGATATGGCCCAGTTCACCGATATTACCGTGACGGCCTTGCAGCACGCGCCCATCAAGTATGATACCTGCTCCTAGACCATGGTGAATCGAGATAAGAACCGAGTTTTCATTCTCTTGTGAGTGACCGTATAGCTTCTCTGCCAAAGCCCAAGCTCGGGTATCGTTGGCAATAAATACTGGCAGGCCCGTTGCTTTGTAGATTTCAGGGCCTAGTGCTAAGTCTTTCACATTATAATGCGGCATCTGCAATACGATGCCTTCATCGGAATTGACCAAACCAGGCAGAGTGATCGCAATGCTGGTTACGCGATCAAGTTGCTCAGTATAAGATTGAAAGAATTCATCTATCTCATGCAGCAAGCGCTCGAGTAAATCATCTTGGTCGATTTCGTGGATTTCAATCTTGGTATCAATCAGCACTTCACCGCCCAACTCATGTAGGGCAATCGTCAAGTAGCCACGCCCCAAGCGAATTGATAAAAACTGCCAACCTTCATTGTTGACTTGCAGACCGACAGCCGGGCGACCTCGGCTTATCGCTTCTTGAACGGTGGTTTCGTGGATGAGATGAGCAGCAATCAGTTCACGCGTTATCTTGGTGATACTCGCAGGAGCAAGTTCACTTTCCTTCGACAAATCGATCCGCGAAATAGGTCCTTTCTGATCGATAAGCTTATACACACGGCCAGCGTTGATCTGTTTAATATGGTCAATGTGCCCAGGATGAGCCGTGTACATAGTGAACTCCTAAATCAATAACCTAGCAATTTTTTTACTTTGCGAAGTAATTGTGAAGCAGTTTAATAGCCATGCGTGACCAGTGTCACAAAGTGCTTGTAATGTTTGCGCGTGCAATCAAAGTTCAATTGTAAATTTGCAGAAAATAGCGCCACTTCGCTTAGTAATCACTGCCGTGCTACACCCTTAACTAACCGTACCGAGCACTTGTGCTATCGACTAAATTTTTGGCAGATAAAAAGTCTGTGATAAACCGATAGCCAGCATCCAGACCCAGTTGATAATCGTGAATCAGGTCCTCTTTTGTGCTCATCAAAGCCGTTGAAAGTAGCGGTTCGTGAGGTTTGATTTGCACAACAAAACAATCGTCAGGAGGGTTGTTCAAAAAGTCCTGTGTGAGAGAGTAAGTTTGGTAATGAACCAATAACATATCTGCGAGCCCCGAATCAAAATTGTCACCAAAAACGTGGCTCAATCGATAGATATCTTGGGCTCCAAATAGCCATCGCCCACCATTAAGTAGCGGTAAATGATGATGCTGTTTTTGCCGCTCTCGATGAGCTTGTTCAAGCTTCTCTTCTAGAAAGTCACTCCAACTCGCCTTCCATTTATCCAGTTGATGTGCCCAACCTGAGTCACTTTGGTGTTTTCGTTCGAATTCTGCTTGCGAGGGGAGCGTATCGCGTAGTGGAGTATCCTCTTCTTCCGTTCTGACTGTGATGATAAGCCTCGCATTGTTACGCCAAGCTTGTTGAACCGGAATAGCCGCAGAAATACCCCCATCGTAATAGTAATGCTCTCCAATGGGTACACTATCACGGTACAAATAGGGAATTGCGCAGGTAGCAACAAGCACGGACATCCAATCAGGCCCGAGCATCGGAAGGTAACGATCCTTTAATGTGTTTGAGCAGGTAACGGCTGCAAAGGCTTTGCGATCCCCCAAGACTTGTCTACCAAGGTCAAGGTCGAGTTTCATTGGAAAATGGGTTAATTGCTCAAAACCCCACTCCAAATTTAGGTATCGGTGACGTTTCAAAAAACCAAACAGACTGAAGAACTCATCATTGGTCGTCACGTCAACTAAAAAACGTCGGCCAAGTGTATGCTGGCGACACAAATAAGCGCAAAGGTTAACAGCACCCGCAGAGGTGCCATAAAACTCATCAAAGGGGTCAAAGTCGCTCATCATGAAAGCATCGAGCACTCCCGCTGTGAATATGCCTCTTTGCCCTCCCCCCTGCGCAACTAACGCTGTCTTGCCTTGGCAGTATCGACTCAAACGCTCAATATCGAGCGCACTACTTAAGTTAGTGACAGTGCCATGGTTAAGCGTCATAACGATATCTAATTGGCGATAGCAATAAACCCAAAACCAATTAATACGGTGAAAATGGCAGCGACGATAAACAGGGCTGAACGTAGATCTTGATTCATAATGACATCCTCGTTATTGGTGTAGGGTTATCCAAAGCTTTTCACTGAACTTCGCCCGGCGCAGCTTGGATATAAAGAAATCGTAGTTTCTTTTTTATTGGTTACATTAATCATATACAGGGCTGTGAAGTGACTTCAATAAAAGCAAATAAGTTCTTCACAATTATGACGTTTTGTTCACAATTAAAGGGTCACCCATCTATTGTTCAAGGTAGTCGTTATGTCGTGCATGTTCCAACTTAAAACCACTTATTCCAATATCGCTATTTTGGGCTTGCTCATGGCGATAACCGCTGCCCCAGCTATGGCTAGAGATATTTACGTGACCCCTTGGATAGGATTCACCGGTGGCGGAAAAGTCGTTAATGAGGACGGGCAAGAGTTTGACTTCAAGCCGTCAGAAAGCTTTGCATTGCAGATAGAAACGCCACTACAAGCTGGGCGAATCGGCTTATTCTATCACTACCAAGGAACTGAAGTGGAGGACATTAACTCCACAATTAACAGCCACTACCTACTATTCCAAAGCGCCGTTCACTATCAAGTTGATGACCAGTTACACACGCACCTTGGAATCGGTTTAGGTGGTGCCTATACCGAGGCGAGTTGGGTTAAAGACAACCTGGGTTTCGCTACCAGTATCTATGGCGGTGTTGAACACCAACTTAAAGACAATCTATTTTTAACCGGGCAGATTCGCTGGCTAGGGACCGTTGTTGACAATGACACGTCTGCGATCTGTAATTTGCCCAGTGGGCAAGAGGGTAATTGTGTGATTCGCTTCAAGACCGATTGGATGAACCAATTTTCTGCGAATCTGGGCGTCACATTCAAGTTTTAGCCATGTGCCAACAAACATTAGGTTTTCGCCATACCTCTTCCCTATGGTCGAACAATTCGCTAACCTTAGCCTTTTCGACCACTTGCTTTTACTCATGCCTTCAAAACCTAGCGCTGCAATTTTTGTCGATGTACAAAACATCTACTACACCACACGCGAAGCGTTCAATCGCAACTTCGACTACAACGTCTTTTGGCGTGAAGTTAAACAAACTTACTCAATCGATAGAGCTTACGCTTACGCGATCGCAAGTAAACAGGATAAGCAACGCCAGTTTCACCATATTTTGCGAGGCATAGGCTTTGAAGTGAAGCTAAAACCATTCACTCAACGTTCAGACGGCACCACAAAAGGCGATTGGGATGTTGGTATTGCGCTAGATGTCTATGAAAATGCTAAAGACGTGGATACCGTGATTCTGCTTTCTGGCGATGGGGATTTTGATGTGTTAGCGCAAAGAATCAAGCAACGCTTTGATGTGGAGGTTGTGGTGTATAGTGTTAAGCAATTAACGGCTCAATCGCTAATCGATCAAGCCAGTGTTTATGTGGCTATTGAGGATCATTTGCTTCTATAGCCGATGCTTGCTCACTCTCTTCTTGTTGAGCAGTCTCTAGTTCCATCTTCGCGCGCTCAGCCTTTGAGATGTACTTTGGCTTGTTGCTTTTGTGCAGCTTAGCATTTTTCTTCTTCTGCTTAGCTTTTAAGATCGAGTTGATTTTTTTCTTGCGGTTCATAGTGGCCCCTTTAATAAGGGGCGCAGTATAACGTGATGCCACACAGAGTCAAAGTTCGCATTAAACGATGCTCTCTCTTCCATGGGGAGAGTCTAAGTCTAGCTGCGGCCCTAGAGGCACAACCTGTGTTGGGTTAATACCTGTATGGCTATAGTAATAGTGACGTTTAATATGGTAGAAGTCTGTTGTTTGCTTAACGTCCTCGATTTGGTATAGCTCCTTCATATATCCGTTCAAAGCTGGGTAATCAGCAATGCGCTTCTTGTTGCATTTAAAATGCCCTACGTACACTGCATCAAAGCGTATGAGCGTAGTAAACAGCCTCCAATCTGCCTCTGTAATCTGACTACCCGCAAGGTAACGAGAACGCCTTAGGTGACTCTCGATTTTTTCTAAGGCCTCGAAAAGCGAATGATAGGCATCCTCGTAGGCTTGCTGTGTCGTAGCAAATCCGCATCGATACACTCCGTTATTTATATTTGGATAGATATAATCATTCCACTCATCAATGGTGTTGCGTAAAGAAAGCGGATAATAGTCATTGTCGTTACCCGTTATGGAGTTAAACGCTGAATTGAACATCCGAATGATTTCAGAGGATTCGTTACTGACAATAGTTTGCGTTTTCTTATCCCAAAGCACGGGGACTGTTACCCTACCTGTATAATCCAACTTGGCTCGAGTGTAGATTTGATGCAGACGAGTCGCACCAAACAGCGGTTCAGACTCTGTAAACTCCCAGCCTTCAGATAACATATCTGGACTAACAATCGACACATCAATATGAGCCTCTAACCCTTTTAATTGGCGCATAATCAACGTACGGTGTGCCCAAGGACACGCTAAAGAAACATAGAGGTGATAGCGGCCGGATTCTGCAGCAAACTCCACACCTTCGCCTTCTTCAACCCAACCGCGAAATCCTGCATCCTCTCGAACAAAACTGCCGCCACTCGCCTTTGTGTCATACCAAACATCATGCCATACCCCTTGGACTAACTTACCCATGCTCACTCCCTTTGTGTTAGAACGAACTTTTAGTATAGGCGGATATTTACAACATAAAGCCCGCCACAATTGTTGGTCTTAGTCAGTATTCTTGAACACGGAGTTGTTAGCATTAGGTCGAAGGTCAAACATTTTTTGAAATTGACTGTCCTGATAGGACGTTAAATTGGACTGTCTTAATTAAAAGCAAACGTTTGGCTGCTAAATAAAAAAAGCGCGGTTTCCGAAGAAGACCGCGCTTAAGCCCGTCACAGGCTGAATAGTTCAGTGTTTATACTGCTACGTGTAAACAGGACACCGCGTGAGTGTCGTTACCTAAAATAGAAGGTTTACGCTTTGCACACTCTTCTGTTGCTTGTGGGCAACGAGTACGGAAAACACAACCTGAAGGTGGGTTAATAGGTGATGGCAGATCACCTTCTAGCATCTCAATTTTCTTTGAGCGCTCGATCTTAGGGTCAGGAATAGGCACTGCTGACATCAATGCGCGTGTATAAGGGTGCTTTGGATCAGCAAACAGCGCTTCCGATTCCCCCAATTCCACCGCGTTACCAAGATACATTACTAGGACTCGGTCAGAGATGTGTTTCACTACTGACAGATCGTGAGCGATGAATACCAGTGATAAACCAAGCTCTTTCTGTAGTTCCTTCAGTAGGTTAACCACCTGAGCCTGAATCGATACGTCCAGTGCCGATACTGGCTCGTCACAAATGATCATCTTAGGCTTAAGAATCAATGCGCGTGCAATACCGATACGTTGACACTGACCACCTGAGAACTCATGTGGGTAACGGTTGATTACGTTAGGCAGAAGACCGACTTTGGTCATCATCTCTTTAACGCGATCTTTCACTTCTTCTTTCGACAGTTGCGGGAAGAAAGTGCGTAGTGGCTCAGCGATAATATCACCGACAGTCATACGCGGGTTAAGTGATGCTAGCGGGTCTTGGAAGATCATCTGCATCTCTTTGCGAGTATTGCGACGCTCCACCTCTTTCATTTTGATCACGTCTTGGCCAAGCCAAACCACCTCGCCCTCAGTCGCTTCGACCAAGCCGATAATTGCTCGAGCAAAAGTCGACTTGCCACAACCAGACTCGCCAACGACACCGAGTGTTTCACCTTCATAAAGGCGAACATCAACACCATCAACCGCTTTAAGGTTTGCAGGCTTAGACCATGGCCAAGCAGACTTAGATGCAATGCTAAAGTGAACTTTAAGATCTTTAACATCCAACAGTAATTTCTTTTCTACGCTCATTTTGCCCAAGCCTCCCAATCTGAAAAACATGCACGCTGACGATTATCGCCAAACGGCTCAAGAATCGGCGCCTCGCGCTTACAACGATCCGTTACTCGGTGACAACGCTCTTGATAAGGGCAACCTGTTGGTAAACGCAACAAGTTTGGCGGGTTGCCAGGAATGGTTGGCAGAATCTCACCCTCAGTATCTAGACGAGGAATTGCTTTAAGCAGGCCTTCTGCATATGGGTGGCTAGGGTTGTAGAAGATATCGTCTACCGTGCCGTACTCCATGGTACGACCCGCATACATGACCAATACCTTGTCACAGGAACCGGCAACTACACCCAAGTCGTGCGTGATCATAATGATTGCTGTATTGAACTCGGTTTTTAGCTCATTAAGTAAATCCATGATCTGTGCTTGAACCGTTACATCCAATGCCGTTGTTGGCTCATCAGCAATCAACAATTTTGGACGACAAAGCAGGGCCATAGCGATCATCACACGCTGACGCATACCGCCTGAAAACTCGTGAGGATACATGGTAATACGCTTACGAGCTTCAGGGATCTTAACCGCCTCAAGCATACGGACTGACTCTTCAAACGCTTCAGCCTTCCCCATGCCTTTGTGGAGCATGAGCACTTCCATCAGCTGATCGCTCACTTTCATGTATGGGTTGAGAGACGTCATCGGGTCTTGGAAGATCATCGCGATCTGTTCCGCACGAACCTTGTTTAACTGTTTCTCTGGAAGGTTAAGAATCTCTTTACCTTCAAATTTTGCACTACCTGAGATGATGCCGTTTTTCGCCAGCAAGCCCATGATAGAAAATACGGTTTGTGATTTACCTGAACCAGATTCACCCACAATACCTAGTGTCTCACCTTGATTTAGTGAGAAATTCAAATCGTTAACTGCCGTGACGATACCGTCTTGAGTAGTAAACTCGACACGCAGGTCTTTAACGTCTAATAAGCTCATTGTTACTTCCTCAATCTTGATTAACGGTCTTTTGGATCCAGCGCATCGCGCAGACCATCACCGACGTAGTTAAAGCAGAATAGTGTCACAACCATAAATGCCGCTGGGAATGCCAACTGCCAGATTGCAACTTCCATTGTGTTCGCGCCTTCTTGGAGCAGTGCGCCCCAGCTTGTCATCGGCTCTTGAACACCAAGACCAAGGAAAGATAAGAATGATTCCGTCAAAATCATGCTTGGAATCAATAGCGTAGAGTATACCGCTACGATGCCCAGTACGTTAGGAACGATGTGACGAGTAATGATATTCCACTTACTTACACCACAAACGTGTGCCGCTTCAATAAACTCTTTGCTACGCAAGCTAAGCGTTTGACCACGTACGATACGCGCCATATCTAGCCAAGCAATCGCACCAATCGCCACGAAGATCAAAACGATATTACGGCCAAATATTGTCACCAATACGATAACCAAGAACATGAATGGCACTGCGTAAAGGATCTCAAGGATACGCATCATCACGCGGTCAACTTTACCGCCGATAAAGCCTGATGCTGCACCGTAAAGCGTACCAATCAAAACAGCAACCAATGCACCCATGACACCGACCATCAATGAAATACGACCACCCACAAGCGTTCGCACATACAGGTCACGACCGAGTGCATCTGTACCAAAGAAGTGGGTTAGTGAAGGTGCAGAGTGAATCGCATACCAGTCAGTGTCTTCAAAACTGTATTGAGCAAACATTGGTAGGAAAATGACGGCGAATGTCATTAACGCCAATATCACAAGACTTGCCATTGCGGCTTTGTTGCGCATAAAACGGATACGCGCGTCTTGCCACAAGCTACGACCTTCGATCTCTAAGTTTTCAGAAAACTTCTCGATCGCTTCTAAATTTTCTTTTTTCGTTAACATGTTACCACTCCAACCTAGTAGCGAATCTTCGGATCAATGTACGCCAGCAAAATATCGACGACAGCGTTGAACAGAATAAACAAGAAGCCAATAAGAATTGTGACCCCCATTACCAGTGAGTAGTCACGGTTGAAGGCGGCGTTAACGAACAGCTTACCGATACCTGGCAAACCAAAAATGGTTTCTATCACTACCGAGCCCGTGATGATACCTACGAATGCAGGCCCCATGTATGAAACAACAGGCAGCAATGCTGGACGTAAAGCGTGTTTAAAGATGATGTAGCGGTAGCTCAAACCTTTCGCACGCGCAGTACGAATGAAGTTACTATTTAGAGTCTCGATCATCGAACCACGTGTAATACGGGCAAAGGTTGCGACGTAAAGTAGTGACATACCAAGTACCGGTAACGCCATGTACTTAAAGCCACCGTCATGCCAACCACCCGCAGGCAACCAACCAAGGTTAATCGAGAAGATATAGATCAGAACGGGCGCCAACACGAAGGATGGCATGACCACCCCGAGCATAGCGGTCGCCATAATACTGTAATCGAGCCAGGTATTTTGCCGAAGTGCGGCTATGGTGCCGACCCCTACCCCCATAATGACGGTAAAGATAAAAGCAGCGAAACCGACTTTCGCTGATACAGGCAGTGCACCAGAGATCAGCTCGTTAACAGTGAAATCTTTATATTTGAATGATGGACCAAAATCACCACGCAGGATATTTCCCAAGTATGTGAAGTATTGTTCCGAGACAGGCTTATCCAAGCCATACTTTGCGTTGATGTTCGCCATTACTTCTGGCGGCAAAGGGCGCTCTGTTGAAAATGGGTTACCCGGTGCGAAACGCATAAGAAAGAAAGAAACTGTAATCAATACCAACATGGTTGGAATTGCTTCAAAGATCCTTTTCGCTATGAATTTAAGCATAAACTCACTCTTTCAGTCTGTGACATGTGTAATTTAAAAGCTCTATTGCCAAATCCGGGCAATAGAAAACTCAAGAGCCTGCCGCAACAGGCTCTTATTTTTATAGTTTTACGATTTAACGTCGTGTTAGCGGATTAAACGCTATTACTTGATGTAAAGATCTTTCGAGAAGATCTTATTCTCAGCATTGTTTGATGGGAAACCACCAACAGATGGAGAAACAAGACGAGAACTTACGTACTGGTAGATAGGTGCGATTGGCATATCACGAGCAAGTAGTTTTTCAGCTTCTAGGTATGCCGCTTCACGGGCTGCCTCATCAGTCGCTAGCATTGCTTTTTCCATTACCGCATCGTACTCAGCATTGTGGTACTTAGGATCATTAGAGCTATTGCTAGATTGCATTAGAGATAGGAATGAAGATGCTTCGTTGTAGTCACCACACCAACCAGCACGAGTGACGTCAAAGTTACCTTGACGACGCGTGTCTAGGTAAGTTTTCCACTCTTGGTTTTCTAGTGTGATATCAACACCTAGGTCTTTCTTCCACATAGATTGGATTGCTGTTGCAATCTTACGGTGGTTTTCAGACGTGTTGTAAAGTAGGTTGAACTTCAGTGGGTTAGACGCATCGAAGCCAGCTTCAGCGAGGAGTTTCTTCGCTTCTGCTACACGCTCTTCTTGTGTCATTTCACCGTAAGCTGGAAGCTCTGGGTTGAAGCCCGCAGTGATCTCCGGCGTTAGGAAGTATGCAGGTTTTTGGCCTTGACCAAGGATGATGTTAGTAATGACATCACGGTCGATTGCGTAAGACAGTGCTTGACGAACGCGAGCATCATCAAATGGTGCTTTTGCGTTGTTGAAACCGTAGTAGTAAGTACATAGGTTACCCACTACAGAAACTGATTCTGGGTGCTCTGTTTGTAGACGCTTGAAGTGCTCGATTGGCAGTTCGTTCGTGATGTGGATTTCACCAGATAGGAAACGGTTCATCTCTGCCACTTGGTTTTCAATCGGCAGGTAAGTCACTTTGTCTAGCTTAGTTTCAGCGTTGTCCCAGTACTGGTCGTTACGAACAAGCTCAATACGCTCATTCACAACCCAGTTATTGATCTTGAATGCGCCGTTACCAACGAAGTTTTCTGGCTTAGTCCAAGTATCACCGTGAGCTTCAACAGTTGCGCGGTGAACAGGCTTCATTGTCGTGTGGCCCATCATCGCGACGAAGTATGGTACTGCTTTCTCTAGAGTCACTTCTAGTGTGTTCGCGTCAATTGCACGTACGCCCAATGTCTCTTTGTCCGCTTCACCCGCAATGATCGCCTTAGCGTTGTCCATGCGCGTGTATTCTACATACCAAGAGTAAGGAGAAGCCGTTGCAGGATCGACAGCACGCTTGAAGCTGTAAACGAAGTCTTCAGCGGTAACAGGGTCACCGTTAGACCATTTAGCGTCTTTGCGAAGGTTGAAAGTGAACGTTTTGTTGTCTGTCGTTTGCCAGCTTTCTGCAACACCAGGGATAGTGTTACCGTCAGCGTCTTGGTTAACTAGACCTTCCAGTAGGTCACGAATAACGTGAGATTCTGGTACACCTTCCGTTTTGTGTGGGTCTAGAGAAGCCACTTCGGTACCGTTACCACGTACCAACTCCTGAAGGGCAGGTGCTTCTGATTCCGTTGCTTTAGGTTGAGCTGCTTGTTTTTCTTCTGGCTTTTCACCACAACCAGCAAGTGCAAGTGACAGGCCCGCACCCAAGAAAAGAGCGCGAGTAATCTTATTCTTATACATGCATTTAACTCCAAGTTATATTTTTGCATCCATGACTACTTTGTGCGCAAGTTAGAACGGCTAACTATGGGTATAGGCTGTATAAAAAGACCTAAAAATCCCTTAATCACACAAAGATTCGGAAACACATTACCAACCATCGAATTAATTTGCCACAAAAATGTAACTAAACTCCCCATAATTTTCCGTTTGGGCCTAAAATTCAGCATAAAACACTAAACGAGACTTAAATCAAAAAACATATGAACAAAATCCAATGGTCTGACTAGCTATGTATTCCATATTTGCTGCTAGTATCAATAAAAGCAGTATTTTCTGCTGCTTTTATCGCCAGCAATGTAACAAAAACGCTAACTTATCGCGAATGTTATGACACTTCTGGCTAACTTGAAGTTTAACTAATTGACAGAGATCAAATTTCACATCTCGAATTAATTTCCGTGCCACAAAGCAAAAAAAAAGGGCCAAGGCCCTTTTGTAAAGTAAACAGGATTTATTGTTTTTCGAAAAACAGGGTCACAGTACCCACTTCAACGCCGAATTTCTTAATGGCTGCTATATTGAAGAGTCGTTTATCATCGTGGCGATACATCCAGTCTTCAAATCCAACTCGATAACGGTCGCCGTCAACGTCCAACTCCATTTCATATTCCCAGTAGAGCGCATTACCCGCCTCTTGCCCCGATGCTTTTCCTATCACATCTGGCGCTGATCCTTCATAGCGACCATCTTCTAATCGTACAATCGTCCATATCCGTTGTGACGTTTCCCCATCAGCGAAGATGAAGTCTTCGACCAAGGTTAAGGTATCGGCTTGTACTGTTCCAACGATATCAACACTAAAGCGACGAGTTTGTGCCCCAGTGTAATCCTGCACCATACCCCAGGCGACGGTCTTACCTTCAAAGTACTCAAACAGGTTTAAGCTCGGCTGTGACTGTTTGTAATCTTCAATTTTAGTGGAACATCCAGCAATCATGCTGGACATTATTAAAATAAAGACAATCAGGGTTTTCCGTATCACTGTGTCACCATTCCTATGAGTTGTCTGCGTAGACGCGGGTATTCAGTTTTTGGGGACAACCATATTGATAAAAACGCATCATTAGTGAGCTCATCTGTTACGTTGCCCATAAGCTGCCAGCGGTAGCTGTTTTTGCGTAACCAATAAATCTCGCCATCTGCCCCATCAGAGACGTAGACAAGCTGATCGCCCTCAGAAATGTCTGGGAACATGGGGGAGATTGTCTCAAGCCAGCTAAGAGCCTGTTCATCGGAGTAACCCAGCTTGAGCCACTGATCGTATGTCACAGACAACAAGTCTTTCGCTTCGATGTCTCTTTCATAGGTGATCGAAAGTGCCAGTGGGTGCGGTGTCACATCATGTGAGAGGCGATAATCACCACTCGGTGTAAAAAGATGAGATTGATAGATATCGAAAAACAACCAGTTGAGGTCAGCCGACCCGACCTTCGACCAGCTTTTCCAATCACTCTCCAGTTGTAAAGAGGTAGGTTGAGCCACACTTAGGCAACTCCAAAGCAGCGTGAAATAGAAAGCTAAGCGTCTCATGTCATTCCCTTAATTCCTTTTGCACTAGAGGAAACCGTGCAATGAGAAGTGACGCTATTACTAACAGTAAAACCCATTCAACAAAGAGGACACTGACAAAAAACAGTTTGCTGAATGTTGTAGTAACAGCCCCGAACTTGAGTCCAGCGAGATAGCTTAAGCTACCACCCAACCCACCTACACATAGTACGGCCCACTTTGGAAAACGGTTTAGTTGAGGGAGCAAAACAAACGCATACAGAGAAAAGGCCACCCATAGTGCGAGCAACCATGACGGAAGCCATTGAGTTGAAAATTCAAGCAGACCAAGGGCTTGATTACATGAATCCACGAGCAGACCAACAAACAACAGTGCCACCAAGGGTGACCATTGGATACGATAGAGTTTCGCTATCAGATACAGTCCTAGACAGATAAAGGGGATAAGGTAATAGAACATGGTTTCTCGCCCTAACACAGCGAGAAACCACACACATTGGAACCACACAGAGATGACAATCAACACATGTTTTTGCAAATAACGCATAGCGCCCCCAAATCTGTCCCCAAGCTAAGGTCGCTCAAATGTCATTTGCACTGTGCTAATACTTTTTGCTTTGAAACCACCCTCGCAATAGCACAAGTAATAACGCCACATGCGGATAAAGCGCTCGTCATAGCCTAATGCTTTCACGGATGGCTCCTGCTCATTGAAACGCTCATGCCATTGGTTGAGTGTTTTGGCATAGTCCAGCCCAATATCAAATACATCTCGAATCACAAAGTCACTACACTTTGTTGCCGCTTCTGCCAACTTAGACACTGACGGCAAGAAACCACCAGGGAAGATGTATTTTTGAATAAAATCGACATTTTGGCTGTAGCTGTCATACCGTTGATCAGCAATCGTGATCGCCTGGATCGCAAACCGACCTCCTTTCACCAACAACGATTGACACTTCTCTATATAAGAAGAAAGGAATTGCTTACCCACCGCCTCAATCATTTCTATCGACACAACTTTGTCAAACTCTCCTTTAAGCAAGCGATAGTCTTCCTTCAATAAGGTAATTTTCGATTGAAGTCCCAGCCTTTCAACTTGCTGATTGGCATATTCAAACTGCTCTTCTGAGATAGTGGTGGTAGTGACATGGCACCCATAGGTCTGTGCCATATATATGGCCATCGCGCCCCACCCTGTGCCAATCTCCAAGACTCTATCGGTGTTTTTTAGCTGTAACTGTTGACACAAACGCTCCATCTTGTTGATTTGAGCTACTTCCAACGAATCCACAGTATTCAAGTACAGTGCAGACGAATAGAGCATATTGGTGTCCAAGAACAACTCATATAAGTCGTTACCCAAATCGTAGTGCGCGTGAATATTTTTTCTCGATTGAGTCAGTGTATTGCGGTTTAGCCAATGTCCTAATTTGTATGCTACTTGCGTCAATAGGCCCGACTTTCGCTCCATAGAGTCTAAAGTCGTCATATTTCTCGCCATTAACTCCATCACCGATGTCAAGTCAGGGCTGTCCCACCAGCCGTCCATATACGCCTCTCCCGCAGCGATACTGCCTCCTTTGAGCATGCGCGAGAAAAAACGACCATCGTTAACGATAACCGTTGCCTGCAAAGACCCATTACCCAATGTCGTCACCTGCTCTTGCTCAAAATAGCGTTCAACAATAGTGAGTCGACCCACCGGCAGCGTTTCTAACTTACCCATAAGCCACTGTCTTGCGCTCCTATCGACACGACTCATTTGCTGAGGAAAAGATAAGGTGGTTGCGTTCATCATTACCAACTCTCCTAGTTTGTATTCTTTTGGTCATATTTGGGATGAGAGTAAAAAGGCGCGCCTTTAAGCCACAACTTGAGAGCATGCCAGTAAATTCCCCACACCACTTTGACGGTTTGTATCGGCGTTTTCATTAAAAGCCACAACAATCCTTTAGATGAAAACGGTACTTGGCTCATCTTCATCGTGGCGTCGAAGACTTTATGTTGCTTGTGACACTCCAAATGGACGCTCAACTTTTCTTTTATTGGTTTGAGCTTCCATTTGTATTTCTGGTCAATCGGATTAAACGGCGATACATGAAAGGCTTTTTGATGCTGCCAGTTGTTGTCGTTTTCACCGGGGTCTGCAGGTAAGGCATAGTAATGACGCTCATTCCATGGGGTATTACTCACCTCTGCTAGCATGTATCGCCACTCACCTTGTTCATCATAGAGGTAGTACAGATTAATCGGACTGAAGTAGAGTCCAAAATATCTAAGGTGCAAAACGGCTTCGACGCGGCCTGCCAGTCGCTCCCCCGTCAACTCATAGACTTTACGCTGAACTTGTTGCTTCAAGCAGCCGTCACCCAAATAGTCGCTACGTTTGAAGCGCGCCCAGTGCCACCAGCGCTGCCCAAACATCGAAACGGTATTTGATAGCTGATCAATCTCATCAAGATCAATGCACGGCATGAACAGGGAATAATTTATTTCATGCTCCATCGGCAAAAAGCGACGATGTCGAACGTTACCTGTATATATGCGGCTCTTCATCATTCCACCTCTATGCGGCACCTAGATTCGGCTGTGAATGCTGCACCAATGCACGCACCACATCTAGCGCACTACGCACACCATCTTCATGAAAACCATTGTGCCAGTAGGCTCCGCAATACCAAGTGTTGTTGAGTCCACTGATGTCACTTTTTCTCGCCTGTGCCGCTATACTTTGAACGGTGAAAACCGGATGGTGATAAGTATAGGTTTTCAAAACCTTACTTGGCTCTATTTGGTCTGAAGAGTTAAGAGAGACACAAAAGGTACGGGGCGCTTTGATGTGCTGCAGGATATTCATGTTATAAGTTAGCGCGGGTAAACGCTGCTCTTCACCTTGGTCACCACTGAGGTAATAATTCCACGACGCCCAAGCCGCTCTTTCTCGTGGTAACAAGGCCGTATCGGTATGCAAAACCACTTCATTGGCTTGATAGCTCATGTCTCCTAGCACCGCTTGCTCAGCAACTGAAGGGGCATCGAGTAATGCTAGCGCTTGGTCGCTGTGGCATGCAAAAATTACCTGGTCATATCGCTCTTTCTCGCTATTAGATTCGACAACAACGCCCGCATTGTCTCGCTTGACTGTCGTGACGGGGGCGCTCAGCCTAATTTTGTCTTTGAAGCCAGCAGTCAAGGGGTCGATGTAGGCGTGAGAGCCACCTTCAATCACGTACCACTGAGGGCGATTCGTCACCTCCAGTAGCCCATGGTTGAGAAAGAAACGCAAAAAGAAAGAGAGTGGAAACGCACGCATGTCTGCCAATGTTGATGACCAAATTGCCGCGCCCATCGGTAGAATGTAATTCTCACTAAAGTAAGAGGAAAAACGATGCTGGTTGAGAAAATCACCCAGAGTAACCTCGTTTTCTATCGCGACGTCTGCATTGGCTTTGGCCAGCTTGTTAAAGCGTAAAATCTCGAATATAAATCGATAGAATGTGGGAGAAAGCAGGTTCTTTTTCTGGGCAAAGAGCGTGCTGATGGTGTGCCCGTTATACTCTAAACCGTTGCCGTCATTACGGACTGAAAAACTCATCTGAGTTGGAACACCTTTTACGCCAATCTCATTCATCATTGCGATGAAATTAGGATAGGTTCTATCGTTATATACGATAAACCCGGTATCGACCTCGTATCTGTTGTCGTCTATTTCCACCTGTTTCGTGGCGGTGTGCCCACCTATGTAGTCATTTGCTTCGTAAACCGTAATATCGTGCTGTTTATGAAGATAGTAGCCGCACGTTAACCCTGAGATACCGCTACCTATAATTGCAATTTTCATCTACTGCTCTCCCTGTGAGCCAACCAGCCCTGATGTAATTTTGGCCTGCCACTGATATGGCAGTGCTCCTATCACTCTCAATATCCAAGTAAATCTGCGTGGAAAATAGATGAAGTCTCTATTTTTACTCAATCCGTGCATTATGCGCTTTGACGCCTCTTCAACACTGATAAGCATTGGCATCGCAAAATCGTTTTTATCTGTCAGTGGCGTCTTTACGAAGCCAGGAAAAATGAGAGAAACATCAACCCCTGAGGCGGCTATGTCATTTTTGTAGCTTCTTGCAAAATAACTAAGCGCCGCCTTAGAGGCACCGTAGGCCTCAGAACGTGTCAGAGCGACTTCGCTCGCGATCGAACCAACGAAGGCAACGCGGTGTCCCGGTTTGAAATAGGGCTGTGCGGCCTCAACGCATCGCACTACTCCGGTAAAATTAACGTCCATGACGCGTGAAATGAGCGGGCTGTCAATCTCACCCTTATCGATGTATTCACAACTTCCGGCGTTGAACAACCATAATTGAGGAATCTCTGGCAATGCTGAAAACGCTTCGCGCACTGATTCGTCGTCACTCACGTCGAATTCAAGTGGCTTAACTCTCGTATCAATGGAGGCGAGCTCTTGAAGTTTGTCCTTGTTGCGGCCACAGGCAATGACCGTCCAGCCTGACGAGATATAGTCGCGTGTCAGTTGCTCGCCAATGCCCGAGGTCGCGCCTGTAATTAATACAGTGTTCATGCTTGGCCCAACTTGCGGCGAATTGTGCTCACCACTCTACCCAACAGTGGCAAGTGCTCGTACAACATGGCACCTAGGTCAAAGTAGTCGCGATGATGGATAACCTTGCCGTCTCTAAACTCGACAAAGGTCAAACCCTCTACCTCTATACTGTTTCCTGACGAGAGTTTAGGGTGCGAGAGTGTCATTAACCATTTTATGTAACCGCGCTGATCGACTTGGTCGGCAGACAATATCTCGAAGTGGCAACTGTTGACGTTGCTATACATTGAATGAAAGTAGGCCTCTAGAGAGTTTAGGCCGCTAAGTTTGTGCGCCGGGTCTTCAAACACCACATCGTTGTGGTAAATTTCGCCCAGCGTATCCAGATTGTTTTTCCCTAAGCGCTGATAGAAATCAGCTACGCTCGCGACGTCCATGACCGATACCTCTTTAGGAGACGTGTACAAAAAATTATTTTGTACAATTAAACATAGTTCAGGTTAAAAAGTTGTACAAAATTTTTTTTGTACAACTTTTCTTAACTGCCTTATACCCTTAAAGAAAATAGAACGATCAATATGATAAAAACAAAAAAACCTCGCTCCGAGAAGCGAGGTTTTGCCTATAAGATAATTAATTTAGTGCCGTTATTTTTGTGTCACAGTTAGTACTGGTGCACTTGGGTCAATAACATTGAGAGAAAAGCTGTAGGAGCCATCCGCAGGGATTGTGATAGCCAGGTTGGCACTATCTCCACCCACTGCCATGGTGACTTCTGTATCCAAATCTACCGTGCCTTCACCACCGAAGTTTGTCGCTGCGGTCCAGTCAGCATCAGCAATTTTCATCTCGTAGCTACCTGAAGTCAGGCTAATGTCTAAGTTATAAACGTCATTCGCTACGTAAGTAAACTTAGCATAATCAGGCGCGCCCCAATCTGTAATAGTACCTTTCAAGTAAAGCGTTGTATCACCAAATGTTGGTGCATCTGCCGCCTTAGTTACTGACAACACAGGTTTGTCTATTGAGCTAGAATGTTCATGACTTGCGTTTAATGTAAATGAGTATTTACCTGCCTCGTCAATTGTCACTTCACAGTCACCGCCCGTGCCTAAATTAAGGCTACCAGATGCTTGTGTGGCATTGTCACAACCAATATTAGGATGGCTCCATGCGGCATCAGCGAACTTGAATTGATATGTACCAGCCTCAAGTGCTCCTGTGACAGAGTACAAACCATTCCCTTCAAAGCTCATGGCCCAGTCATCGCTTTCGCCCCAGCCATTCATTGAACCTTTAACATAAACAACTGTGTCGCCATAAGGAGGAATTGACTCAAAATCCTTATTGCTGGTGTCGACAGGAAGACCAGTACCATCAGTTTGTACAAATACCGCAGTGGTCAAAGCAGGTACAGTAAATTCGCCGGACGCGAAAGCAGCACGTCTTACGACTGAATCAGCGGAGTCTTTCTGTACTGGATGCAGGTCAAAGTTTACAGCATCTTTAACTTCAAACGTCTGAGAAGAGGCAGTCGAGTTCACAACCACAACAATTGCGCTGTAATCATCAGCAATGCTCTTACCCGCATTGTCAATTGACATAACAATCAAACCTTGCTGTTGATCTTCACCCACATTACGGAAATCAACACGGTTCATCACGTCAGCTGCACTCTCCAAACGGAACAACTCACTAGAGCTACGAATCGTCAACAGCTCTAAGAATTGATTCTTCGTCATTTCAATGTCATCCATTGAAGGCTCTGCGCTCGCATCCGCGATGATCTCTTTGATCAACTTCCAGTTATCACCATCTTTGTCTTCACGCGGTAGACCAACATTCCAGTTATTGTCTTCACCGTTGAACTTCACACGGTTAAACCAATCGCCTGAATCATACGAGTCACGCTGCATAGACTTAGAGCGAAGTAATTCTGAACCCATGTGAATGAATGGAATACCTTGACCTAACATGACCGTAGACAGGCCGACTGTTTGCATACGCGCACGATCAGCAGGTGTTGTACCTTCAGCAATCTTGTAAGCATTGTTATCCCAAAGAGTCTGGTTATCATGCTTTGACACATAAGAGATGTTCTCTGAAGGGTGAACCGTATAGCCTGCTGGAGCACCGTTGTAATCGACTGTCTTACCGAGCTGTGTATTGCCTTCATAATCTAAAAGAACAAAGTCAGCTAAGTTACCCGCCATACCAACACGGATGATGTCTTGGTTATGCAGAAGGTTTGCTCTCATCTGGTCATCAGTGTATTTAGACTCTGCCTCTGTATTCACATACGCAGCATTACCGAAACCTTGATTGTATCGAAGTGAACGTAAACCATCGGTGTCTTCGCCACCGTCAAATGGACTGCCACCACGCACTGCGTCACGCAGACGGTCTGAGAAGGTACCAATCTCTGTACCAGCCATGTTCGGCTGAGTGGCTTGTTCAAAGCGTGCATTGTTTGCCACTTCGCCAAAGTCCCAACCTTCCCCGTAGAAGAGCGTATTGCGGTCGACTTCTCTGACTGCCTCTAACGCCTCGATCATCAGATCTTTTGGCTGGTGTCCCATCAAGTCAAAGCGGAAACCATCAACTTTATAGTCGCGCGCCCACACCACCAATGAGTCAACCATGAGTTTACCCATCATTAGGTGTTCTGTTGCTGTATTGTCACAACAAGTAGACATTTCAACGTCACCGGTATTGACGTTAAGGCGGTGGTAGTATCCCGGGACAATCTTATCTAGAACCGATTTTTCGCTGTCGCCCGATGCGTTAGTATGGTTATAAACCACATCCATGATAAGTTTGAGATCCATGTCATGGGTCGCTTTGACCATCTCACGGAACTCTCTGATACGAGTGTCGCCATGCGCATTGGTTGCGTAGCTGCCTTCTGGCACCGTGTAGTGGAATGGATCATAACCCCAGTTAAAGCTATCTAGACCACGTAAGTCATTCATTAATGCTTGCGCATCCGGTGTGGTTGGGTCGTAGCTTGCAAGAACATCTTCTATAACAGCTCCGTCATCTTCCACCCCACAAACTGCCGCTTCCAAATTGATGGCACACAGGTCACCAATTGTGTCTTTCAGGTCTACCTGTTTCGCCTCGTCTACCGTCGCAATGTCAAATGCAGGGAGAATATGAAGAGACGTTAAGCCCGCATCTTTAAGTGCTTGCAAGTGGGTAACGGATTCACGGTCTGGCTCTGTCAGCGCTAGGTACTTACCGTCGTAATCTGGATTACCACTCACATCACTGACACTAAAATCACGTAAATGAGATTCATACAGTACGTGATCAACGTCTTTTTCAACCGTTGGGCGTTGGTAGTCATCATCGTTCCAACCACTTGGCATCAAAGATGTATCGTGCGACAAATCAACGACTTGAGAGTGTGTAGAGTTTGTTGAAAGGCTCATCGAGTATGGGTCTGTAACTGGGAGAGATAGAATTCTCTCTAATGTAGGGTGGTAGACCTCCACTCCGTAGCGATAAAACTTGCCAACGACACCCGCTACAACCTCAGAAGACCAAACGCCGGTCTCTGGGTCCTCGTTCATTGGAAGTGTTTCTTCCATTTTCAGCTCATCATCATAGATCGTAACTGAAACTGACTTGGCGGTTGGCGCCCAAAGTTTAAATGTAGCGTCATTACCCTCGATGATCGCACCTAGGTCTTCATCAATCGCATTACCTGCGTCTTCATCAGCAAACACTGCATCCAACACACCAGCTTTTTGAATCTGTGTCGCAGCGAGCGTTGACCCATCTGATTTGTATGCAACTAAAACAATTTGTGATTTAAGAACTGCGCGAAGGTCGTCATGGTTTAGATCGATATCCGCCGTAGCAAGATCGGCAAGGTGAGGGAAGCGTTTCTTAAGATCATCACTCAGACCACTGCCCTTAGATAGTGAGATGACCGTACCACCTTCGACCATCTTAGTGTCATCATTCATGAAGATTTTATTTTCTTGGTCGTAGCGCAGTTCAACCTTATCTGCGCCAGCCACTGACTCCCAACCAATCGTGCCAGCATCTAGCCAGTGTGCCTTTTGACCATCAATCATCACTGGACGCTCTGCGATTGGCTCGTAATACAGTTGACTACTACCGTGGAAACCAAATACACCTTGAGAATCATCTAGGTTTCGCAATTCTACTTTACTGTTGGCACTACCAAATGCTTTCTCATCGCCCTTGTGAAGAATGAAGTTCATACATTCATGAGGGTCTGAAGCATCAGGATTAACTTTTAGAACATAGTATGCACCGTATGTTTCACTTAGCCCCGTAGCCAAATGAGGCGCTCCCCAATCTGTTCCACCGGAAGGGATACCCATCGCATCTAAATCAGTACTTGTACAGCCTTCACCGTTCCAAAGGTGTAAACCCCAACCATCATAATCTGCGCCACTGCGTGCTTGATCGGCATCTCGTTTGTAATAAATCACGACCTCGTTTTCTTGAGCTGGATAAAGCCCTTCGATCGCACCACCTTCATCACCACCGGAGCCTGAATCTGACGAATCGCTGCCGCATCCTGCCATAGCTAGAGCGACAAACATTGGCATTGTGTATTTCGCCAGCTTGTTAATTCTAATTTCCATTAATAGTGTCCTATCCTTTCGGTTATTTTTATATATGCACTGGCGACTAAATTTGTAGGTACAGATATCGCCTTTTCTAGAATGCAAAAAAATATTAATAACAATAAGAATAAGCAGTTTGTGACAAAGGTATAATTAAACTTACGATAAACAATTCATCTCAAAATATTAACAAAGGATCACATTTTGCAGACCTACATATTTTGAGCATGTTCATAAAAACAACTACTCCCCTACTACGCCTCACCAGATCATCCCCTACGCCTTATAGCCTACACCCAGCATCTCCAGGTCACATTATGTACAGATCTAATTTAAATCTGGGCAACAACGCCACAAATGGCATCAAAATATCAACACCACGCTAACATTGCACACAATCCGTACACCATCACGTTTCTTGAATTGAAATTATCGATTCACGAGAGGTTGATATAAAAATAATGAGCAAGACATAAAAATAAGGACATTCCAATGAAAACCTCTGCTTTACCAATAACATTAATTGCTCTTAGTACACTATTAGTAGGTTGCCAAAGCACCCCAGAAGAAGTAACGCCACCAGCGAATTACAATAACTTTGAAATAATGAGTAACTGCTCTCTTCCAGACAGCACTGAAGCAGGCCCTATTAACGATACACTATATGTCGTTGGCACTTTCTCTGACTGGAAACATTTCCCAGACCGAGAATACAAATATAAGGGTGACAACCTATACCAGGCCGTAACACAGGAAACGGCAGGCAAATACAAAATGCAGTTCGCAAGTTCAAGCTGGAGCCCACAATTCACAGCAGACGGTCGTTCAATGACTATTGGTGAAGAGAAAGCACTCAAGTTTGGTGGCTATGCCAAAGACACCGAAGTGGAACTGCTTGAATCAGGCCAATATGTTTGGAGTATGAAGTTTGATGAGTCAGGCGCACCATTCTCGGTAATGGTCGCGAAGTGTGGGTAGACCAACATAAGTCTGATGCAAAGAGGCCGAGCAAATGCTCGGCCTCTTTCATATCTAGATGCAAATTAGTACTGCTGTTGGCGCAGCGCTTCAATGCGCTTATCGAGTGGTGGGTGGCTCATCAATAGCTCGGTCATTGAACGCTTACCATTGATGCCAAACGCCATCATTGAGCCTTCCAGTTGTGGTTCATGGCTCACTTTCAGACGCTCTAGGGCGGCGATCATCTTGTGTTTACCAACCAGTTGCGCGGCACCTGCGTCAGCATGGAACTCGCGATGACGGCTGTACCACATAGTAATAAAACTTGCTAAGAAGCCAAATACTAGCTCAAGTACCATAGACACGCCAAAGTAAACCATCATGCTCGTGCCACCTTCGCCATTTTCATCACGATTCGAGGCCACGATATTGGCAATAAAGCGTGATAAGAAGATAACGAACGTGTTCACAACACCTTGCATCAAGGTCATTGTCACCATATCACCGTTAGCGATGTGACTCACTTCGTGTGCTAATACCGCTTCTGCTTCATCGCGCGTCATATTGTGAAGAAGGCCAGTAGAGACCGCTACAAGAGAGTCATCACGTTTTGCGCCCGTTGCAAAAGCATTGATATCTGGAGAGTCATAAATAGCGACGGTAGGCATTCCGATACCCACCTGCTGAGATTGACGGGATACCGTTTCCATCAACCAGTGCTCTGTTTCGTTGCGTGGGCTTTCAATAACCATACCGCCAACAGAGCGTAGCGCCATGCTCTTAGACATCATCAAAGAGATAAACGCGCCACCAAAACCAAACAAGGCTGCCATCACCAGCAAACCACTTAGGCTACCTGGCTGAATACCTGTTGTGGCATAAACAATATTAAGAACAACACTTAAAACCAGTACGACAGCTAAGTTCGTTGCTAGAAAGAGTAATACGCGTTTCATTCCTTTCTCCGTTGGAAAACGTCTGTTGAGGTTCGTGATGACCACATCCGACATTGGATGGCCTGTTAAGCACGAAAACCCCATGCTACACAGTTATATATAGTCTAATTTTTCGTTTTCAAGGTTAAGTGAAGAATTGCAACATTTTGTGGAGAATGTTGCGGGTTGTTAATGGCCTTTAGTCAACGATGACGCAATGTTTGATTTCATTGCGCCAATGCAGATACCTTAGCCTATTATTCTGCATTTTTTCGGGGTTAAGTTGTTAGTTAAAGCGCACTCATGAAATAGATACTGAAATTAACTCAGTATGACGATGCTTTGATTTGCGCAACCACGCCGCAACACTTGCGCAGCCACACTACGAACTCTCTTGATGCAGCGCCGCCTGTCTAAAATCAGTGCGAAAGCGACTTGTGCTCTAATTCTAGCAATATCCGATGGTTAGCACGTCATTAGACTTAAGTCGTATTGAGTCTCCTCTTTTGACCTACTACATTGGCTATAGATGTAGCAAAACATGTTTATAAGGATTGCAAGATGTCACAAGTTAACAACGAATATCAGATGGCGATTGACCTGCTTTGCTGCCACCTTGGCGTGACAGAAAACGAAGCTAAAAAACAGTTAGGCATTAAGGCTTTAGATGAGGATAAAGAGCAGCAGATTGCAGAAACACAATATGCTCTAATGGGGTTATCTACTGAGTAATCCTATACGACCACTCGGCTTATATGTAGAAAAGGGCAGATAACGCGATGTTATCTGCCCTTTTATCTCTTTTGGTGACGTAAATCGACTGAGTTCTTTACTTTTTCAGTGGTGAAAGGTCGATGTACTTACCCAAGTTCTTACGCTTAGGATTCGGTGTGTATGGGATTTCACCCATTTTTGGCGCTGGAATACGAGTTTCCAGGCACTTGATCACCTCAGCGTAGTTTTCGATACCAGGGTTCACTCGATTAGCAACCCAACCGACAATGTCTAAGCCATCAGCAATGATGCTCTCTGCTGTTAAAATAGCATGGCTCAAACAACCCAATTTAATGCCCACGACCAAAACAACGGGTAGTTTCTCTTCTTTTACCCAGCTTGAGAACGAGTCTGTATCATTGACAGGGACACGCCAACCGCCAGCACCTTCAACAAGGACAACATCGGCTTTTTGCTTATGCTGCTCTAACTTGTCAGAAATAAGAGAAAACTCAATGTTAATCCCTTCGGCTTTTGAAGCAATATGAGGAGAAGCTGGTAGAAGCAGTGGATAAGGATTCACATCTTCATACGTCACTTCTACAGTCGAAACAGAGTGTAGATGACGCGCGTCAGAATTACGTACGCCTTCTTCGGTCTTTTCGCTACCCGCAGCAACCGGTTTGTATCCAATAGTGCGTTTTCCTTCCGCATTCATCGCTTGTAGGATGGCTTTAGATGCCACCGTTTTGCCTACATCAGTATCCGTACCAGCAATAAAAAAAGCATTAATCATGCTGAATAACCCCTAAACAAACTTGATAAGTTGCAGGTAAAAGACCTTGCTGATTTGTAAATTTTTGGTAAGCCATATCGACTTGCATCAAGGTACGTCTACTCGTTAACCCTTGACCGCGACCACTTACATGCGTCGCCCCAATCCCCTTAAGGTCCCGCATAACAGCAAACGCTGACGGGTACCAAACTTTAATGGTCGGCAAGTCTAGGGCATGGTTAATACATTGTGATTGAGCTAACGCAATTTTTAACCGATTGAATGAAATAAAATCATTCACGTGTTGATATGAATCAATTTCTGACCATGCTTGTCTGAGCTCGAACAAAGAACCATCGAGTAAGGTACTAAAGAATATCGTACCATTAGGCTTTAATACTCGCTTTGCTTCACTTAATGGTACAGACAAATCTTCACACCACTGCAAGGCAAGACTAGAGAAAACATAGTCAAACCTCTGGTGATTGAAAGGCAAACACTCTGCATCGAGTTGTTGATAGGTAATATTCACCGTACCGCATCGCTGCATTGCTTGGTTGAGCATCTTAGCAGAGAGATCGCCACAAACCACTGTAGCACCGCGCTCTAGCAACAATTTTGAAAAATAGCCCGTTCCACATCCAAGGTCCAAGACCACCTTACCGGATAAGTCTTGGGGCATTTTGTCCAACAACCAATGACCAACATCTCTTTGAAATTTGGCATGGGTATCGTAAGTGCTGGCGGCGCGTCCAAATGCATCAGCAATGGCTTGCTTTTCATGTAAGGTGTCATCCAACATCATTACCGCATTCATGATGCATCTCCTTGCTTTTCTATCGCTTGGCGCAGCCCCGCTGCCAAGGTTTTTATCTGTTTCTTGGTATGGTTTGCCGTTAGGGTAATACGCAATCGGGCGGTGTTGTTCGGAACAGTTGGGGGGCGAATTGCCGTTAACCAAAGTCCCTGTTGACGTAGATAGTTCGCTGACTTAACGGTTGCCTCACTCTTTCCAATCACAAAAGGCTTTATGGGTGTCTGTGTCTCTCTATACTGCGGAAGGTCTGACAGCAACTCTTCATAGAGTTGATTGAGTTCAACCAGATTGTCTCGTCGCCATTGTTGCCCACGGATCATCTCCACGGCATGAGTCAGCGTGTGTGCTTGCGCCGGAGGCATTGCCGTCGAGTAGACATGATGTCGAGCAAACTGTGTTAAATAGTCTCCAGTATTGTGACGACACAAAACAGCCGCACCCGATAAGCCAAACGCTTTGCCAAAAGTAACGACTAAGATATCTGGCGTAATTTGAGCTGTCTCACAACTGCCACGCCCCTCTTTACCCAACACACCGATGCCATGGGCATCATCCACCACCAGCCAAGCTCTGTCTAAGCACTTATCTTGGATGGCTTTCAGTGGAGCAATATCCCCATCCATACTGAACACCCCCTCGGTCACCACCAAGTTGGCACAGTCGGAGTTTAATAGTGTATTCAGGTGATTGGTGTCATTGTGTCGAAAGCGCTTCATGGAGGCTGGCGATAGCATACCTGCCTCCATTAACGAGGCGTGGTTGAGTTTGTCTTGCAGTAACAGGTCGTCTTTTTCTAATAAACTAAAAAGCACCGCCTGATTTGCGCTAAACCCTGAATTGAACAAGATTGCTCGCTCATAGCCGAGCCAATCACATAAAGAGGCTTCCAAGTTTTGATGTGCATATGTGAAACCGGTGACCAGCGGTGACGCTCCACTGCCAGAACCATACACACTCAAGCCCTGCTGCCACGCTTTTACTAGCTCCGGGTCATTGGCGAGACCAAGGTAGTCATTACTTGAAAAGTTAAAATAGCGACGTCCCTGACATTCAAGTTCGGTTTGATTGCCACCAATCACCGGTCGAATCTTACGCTCAAGACCTTTCTCTCGTCGCGATTGCAATGCCTGGTTGATTCGATGGGAAAAATTAGGAGCTGGCATCGTAAAACAGATCGTTTTCAGTGGGACGTGAAACGACACGCTCTACTAACCTATCCAGGAGGTCGTTTTCCTCAATCTCATCTGGCTTTTGCGATACTTGCTGACTGTTGATACCGAGTTTACTAAACAGCTGCATGTCCTTATCTTCGCTTGGGTTCGGTGTCGTTAAGAGCTTACAGCCATAAAACACCGAGTTTGCCCCAGCCATAAAACACAGCGCTTGCATCTGTTCATTCATGTTCTCGCGGCCAGCCGAAAGGCGCACAGCAGAGCCCGGCATCATGATTCGTGTCGCCGCTATCAAACGAATGAAATCAAATGGGTCAACATCCTCCGCACTCTCGAGCGGTGTCCCCTTCACTTTAACCAGCATATTAATCGGCACACTCTCAGGGTGAACCGGCAAGTTAGCCAGTTCCACCAAAAGACCAGCGCGATCATTCGCGCTCTCACCCATTCCTATAATGCCACCCGAACAAATTTTCATGCCAGCATCACGAACGTGGGAAAGCGTGTCGAGTCGTTCTTGATAGGTACGAGTCGTAATGATGTTGCCGTAGAACTCTGGAGACGTATCTAAATTATGGTTGTAGTAGTCTAATCCTGCATTAGCCAGCGTTTCTGCTTGTTCAGGAGACAACATACCCAATGTCATGCACGTCTCTAACCCCATCTCTTTGACGCCTTTGATCATATCCGTTAGCAGTGGCATGTCACGCTCTTTCGGATTCTTCCAAGCCGCCCCCATGCAAAAACGCGTTGAGCCTGCCGCTTTCGCCTTGCCCGCCGCATCCAACACCCGCTCAACCTCCATCAATCGCTCTTTATCTACGTCCGTCGTATAGCGAGCACTTTGTGGACAATATTTGCAATCTTCCGGACAAGCGCCCGTTTTTATCGAAAGCAGCGTACTGACTTGTACATGGTTGGTTTGCTGATACTGACGATGAACTAACTGCGCTTCAAAAAGTAAATCCATAAAGGGCTTAGCCAAGAGGGAGCGAACTTCTTCCACAGTCCAATTGTGACGAACTTCCACGATGATTCCTTTTGCATTTTTCAAACTAGTTGTTGGCTAGTCTACCGTGACACATTACACTGTCAACACTCAGACTTCAGGTGAAGTTTACATCTGTACAATTAGCAATCTTTGGATTTTATTTTATGGCTATGGATCTCGCCTTCGATCGCCAGCACCTCTGGCATCCGTACACTTCTACGCTCACTCCTCTTACCTGCTACCCGGTTGTATCCGCACAGGGAGTAACACTCACGCTAGAGGATGGAAAAGAGCTAACCGATGGGATGTCTTCATGGTGGTCCGCCATCCATGGATATAACCACCCTGTTCTCAACGAAGCTGCGCACCACCAAATCGATAAAGTCTCGCACGTTATGTTTGGGGGGATTACGCACGAGCCTGCGATCGAGTTGGGTAAAAAACTCTTATCGCTAGTTCCAGATAACTTAGAGCACATATTTCTCGCCGACTCTGGGTCGGTTGCCGTCGAAGTCAGCTTAAAAATGGCCCTGCAGTATTGGCACGCCAAAGGACAGTCCAGACCTAAGTTTTTAACCCTTCGTCACGGTTATCATGGCGATACCTTTGCCGCGATGTCGGTGACCGATCCAAACAACTCAATGCATAGTCTATACAAAGGCTTTCTACCAGAGCATATTTTTGCCGAGTCACCGAAATGCCGCTTTGGCGAAGACTGGGATGAATCAGATCTTGATGACTTTAAATCGCAACTCGAACAGTATCATTCTCAAATCGCTGCTGTGATCATAGAACCTGTTGTTCAGGGTGCGGGAGGTATGCGGATCTATCATCCGAACTTTCTAAAAGGCGTGCGTGATCTTTGTGATCACTACGGTGTGTTATTGATCCTCGATGAAATCGCGACTGGATTTGGCAGGACAGGCAAGATGTTTGCGTGTGAGCACGCCAATGTTCAGCCTGATATTCTTTGTGTAGGCAAAGCGCTAACCGGCGGGTATATGACACTATCTGCAACGATAACCACTCCAAAAGTAGCGAACACCGTTTGCAGTGGGGAAGCCGGCTGCTTTATGCATGGTCCTACATTTATGGGGAATCCACTTGCGTGTGCGGTGGCTAATGCCAGTATGGCACTTTTACAATGTGATGATTGGAAGCAACAGGTTCTCAATATCGAACTGGCTTTTGCAGAGCTTTTACCAAAAATAAAAAATCATAGACGCGTTCAAGATGTTCGTTGGCTAGGGGCAATTGGTGTCGTTGAGACAACTGACGCCGTCAATATGGAAGTGATACAGCGTCACTTTGTCGACAATGGCGTGTGGATTCGCCCGTTTGGACGGCTAATTTATATGATGCCCCCTTATATCAGTGAGTATGGGAATGTTGAGAAGTTAGTTGGAGCGATAAGTACAGCTTTGGATAGGGATGAGTGTTTTAATTAGGTGATGGGAGTTAGGAATACAGAGTTCAGAAGTCAGAGGTAGAGGCTTAGACTTTAATGTTCCCTTAGCCTCAAACCTTCAAGCTTTCGACATCTGTATTCTAAATATTACTCAAAATCGATCAGCCACTTACGAAACGCCTTGCGGTCATCCTGCGATGCTTCTGTATACCAAGTTTTCAATTGCTGTAGCTCTTTAGAGTCCAACTCAGGAAGTTGAACGGGGGTCGCTGACTGTGGAGCGACTTCTGGCTCTGGCAATACAACTGGCTTTGCAACTTTAGCGGTGTTATCGACAGCGACATAAGAAATAGCAACCGCAGCCGGTCCACCATTAATATTGTACTCTCTGACTTCCTCTATATGATTGCGGCCTAATTGAACCCCCTCTGATTTAAGGACATCGACTGTTTTTTCTACTTCGTTGCCATGTTGGTCGATGATGCTGAAGTCGAGATCTTTGAGGCCTTTCTCGGCCGAGCGAACCGAGCGATAGTTTGGCATTTTGAATTGGACGTTTTGATCTTGTGACAATGTAAACGTCACAACCTGGGTTTGGCCGTAGACTTTTTTGCGTTCGTTTGTCGTTTCAATCACTGGCTCATATTGGAAAACAATCTGATTAGCTCCCTCTGGCAAATCTACCTCTATTATTGAGTTGAAAGATTGACCTGATAGTTTTGGTTTTTCCATATTCACAACCAAAATATCTACCGTATCTTTCACGTAGAGCGTTGCTGCAAAGGATGACAGGCTCATCGATAACATGGTAACAAGTGTCAGAGCTTTAATTTTCATATGAATCCCTTTAGAAACGAAAAGCCCAGCTTAAGCCGGGCTTTAGAAAGCAGTCAACTAGTCTGATTACCAGTAGAAACGAGCACCGATTGCGAAGTTACTTTCACCATCAGCCATTGATGCACCCACAGTTGTGTCAGACTCACGGTTCGAGTAACCTAGAGTTGTGCCATCGCCGTAACCATACTCAGCATATACACGTGACCAGCTGTTAAACTTATGCACTGCACCAACGTAAATCACTGTACCGTCTTCTTTTTCATTGTTAGCAAAGCCTGAAGTTTCTTGCTGTACAAACTCATAACCGCCATAGATTCCAGTTTTTTCTGTTGCTTGGAACACACCCGCTACAGAAATAGCATTCTCATCGATTTTTTCTGAGTTGCCCTTGTTATTTAGCTCTGAGTTATAGTAAGTCGCACCGACTAGGTGGTCTCCAATAGAGTACTCTGCTGTAACTTCAAAATATGTGTTTTCTACATCAAGCGTACCAAAATCTTCAGTTGCATGCTCACGATCACGGTTAACACCGGCACCAGCATGTAGAGCAAGATCACCGAAAGATGTACCTACAAACGCCTCATATAGGTCTTGGTTTGTATCGCCTTCGTTTAGACCCCAACCAGCTTTAACCCAGAAGTTTTCAGCATCAAATGCGTATTTGATTTGTGAATCGTGCAACGCGCCGTTTAGAGTTAAGTAGCGTAAACCTGAGCCACCAAAGAAATATGAGTAGTCAGCACCGTAAACGTCATCCGAAGTTGTCCATTGCTTACCTAGTTTGATCGTACCGAAGTCACCAGAGAAGCCGAAAATGTGTTGGCGAACATTTACATCTGAGTTGTCACGAATACCTACTTCAACCTTACCCAGCACATCGATAGTATCTGTTAGAGCGTAGCTGCCATCAATACCCATACGAGATGAACCTGAGCTCAGGTCTGCATCATGATCTTTAGAATCTAGAAACTTAAGCTCTGTACGTAGTTGACCATAGAAATCAACTTGACCGTCTTCTGATTTATAGATTTCTGCTGCATTCACAGAAGTAGCTGCCGCTGCAACCACTAGAGCTAGTAGCGTCTTTTTCATAATTTCCACTGCCTTTTCTTAGTTTAGGGATACCGAATCCTGGTTCCCTTTTTTAGTTTTTTTGATAACAACTCAAACTCTAAATGGTCCGATGTCGCTACCGAGTAAATGACGGGATTTAGATTGCAAAAGATCATGCCACATGTCAAATCACACAACAAAAAACATCAATAAAGATAAAAGTCACTATAAACCAATGATTTAGCTTGATTCCTTTTAATGGGAACTTGTTACCAACCCACCAAGGTTAAGCAAGTGCTAATTTTGTTAAAGTTGCGTTTCCTAGGTTTTAATCCTGACATAAGCAAATAAATCAGAATATAACGACATAGATATCGGTAATTGAATAAACTCTGTGATATAAAATATAACTTTGAGTTTTATTGATGTTAGATCATGAAAGGTTCACTTTAATTTTGTGATAAAAATCACCCTTTCAGCCAAAAGTCGTCCATTTTGTTCGTTATCGAATCCACAGAGAGATGTGCTAGACTCGGCAAGTCGATAAAATAGGGCCAATCATGCTGACTCCAAACGTTCAAAAATCCATCCGCACTAGTTACCAAAATCTACAAGCTCAGCTCGAAAATTTTGTCCCTAGACGCTCGCAAAACTACCTAGTCGCCGAAATTGCTAAGTCACTTAGTGGTGAATATCACAAATCAACTCGCATGATTGTCGCGGAAGCCGGTACAGGGATCGGTAAATCATTATCATATTTAATGGGCGCTATCCCAGTTGCGGTGTTAAACAACAGAAAGGTCGTTATTTCAACAGCTACCGTTGCATTACAAGAACAGCTTATCGACAAAGACTTACCTCTTTTTCGTCGTATCACCGATTTGGATTTTGAATTCCGATTGGCAAAAGGTCGTCAACGCTATTGCTGTGCAGAAAAGCTCGCTGCCGCTAGTGGTGAAGATGGTGGCCAGGTGGCGATGTTTGAAAGTAAACCTAAAGCAAAAGACATTGAGCTGTTAGCTAGACTCTATAAAGCCCTTTCTGAAGGTAAGTGGGATGGTGATAGAGACAGCTGGCCAAAGCCAATTAAAGATGATATCTGGCAGTTAATCGTTAGTGATAAACACTCCTGTAATAACAGTTTGCCAGCACATCGTAGCTGTCCGTTTTCCAAAGCTCGTTCTGACCTTGACAGAGCAGACGTTATCATCGCCAATCACAGTTTAGTGATGGCAGATGCAGATTTAGGCGGCGGGATTATCCTGCCAGAGCCAGAAAATACGATTTATGTTTTCGACGAAGCCCATCATTTACCGCACGTGGCACGAGAGCACTCGTCTGCCGCTGCTAGTCTAAAAGGCGCAGCTTCTTGGCTAGAGCGACTTAACCAAGTGATTTCAAAACACGCCAGCCTGGCTGATGTGAAGCGAGCTAGTCGTTTCCAAAATGATCTCCAAGAAGCCATTCAAGTCATAGTGCCAACGTTAACCCAAATGCCCAAGCAGTTCGACCCAGCTCACTTTGAAGAAGGCATTTACCGTTTTGAAGATGGCGAGCTACCGAATTGGCTGTTTGAGGAAGCGAAGGGGCTAAAGTCCAGCACACAGAAGCTAGCACAATGTACTGCAAAAATTGCGGATCTAATATCTGAACGAGTAAAAGAAGGCGAGCTCTCTTCTAGGCTGGCCGAACCTGCTCTAGCTGAGCTTGGTTTCTATATCCAACGCTGTGATAACCTAGCACAAGTTTGGAACTTGATGGCTGAGCCGACAAGAGAGAAAGGCGCACCTCTCGCACGATGGCTTGAAATCAGCAAAGATCGCGAGGGTGATTTTGTGGTTTCCGTATCACCACTTGAAGTGGGTTGGCAGCTGGATCAGCAGATCTGGAGCCGATGCATCGGTGCAGTAGTCACATCCGCAACGCTGCGCGCTTTAAATCAATTTAGCTATTTCTGCCGCCAAGCTGGGATAAGCGAACGACCTGAAGATGGCGTGAAGTTTTTGGCTTTGGCCTCACCGTTTGATTACCCCAATCAGGCAGAGCTCATCGTCCCAGAGATGGAATATGAACCCAACGCGCCACAATTTACAGAATATCTTATCGATATTTTGCCTAAGTTAGTTGAGGACAAGCAAGCCAACTTAGTTTTATTCTCTTCTTATTGGCAAATGAACCAGGTCGCAGAGAAACTCGGGACACTGTTCACTAAAAAAGGTTGGGCATTGCAAGTTCAAGGAGATTCATCGCGTATTGAAATACTAAAAAAACATAAAACGCTTGTTCAATGCAATAAAACCAGCATTCTTTTTGGTACTGGCAGCTTCTCTGAAGGCCTCGATTTACCAGGGGATGAATTAACCAACCTCATCATAACCAAGATTCCTTTTGGTGTCCCCACCTCACCCGTTGAGCAAGCACACTCGGAATATATTGAACGTTGTGGTGGCAATCCATTTATGCAGATAGCGGTACCCGAGGCGAGTAAAAAGCTCATCCAATCTGTTGGTCGACTACTGCGTAAAGAGAAAGACTCTGGTAAAGTCTACCTGCTTGACCGACGAGTCGTTTCAAAGCGTTACGGAAAAGCTCTCCTGGACTCGTTGCCTCCGTTTAAACGCACAATACATAAATAAGAATTAATCTATGGAATTTCTTGAACCAAGCATGCTTGTCTTGCTTGCTTTAGTCGCTTTTGTGGCTGGATTTATCGACGCTGTTGCTGGCGGTGGCGGTATGCTTACCGTTCCCGCTCTTTTGTCTTTGGGGTTACCTCCTCACATAGCATTGGGAACAAACAAGCTTGCTGCAACGTTTGCCTCTTCCACTGCGGCATTTACTTATTACAAAAAGCGCCTGTTTGAACCGAGCTTTTGGGTTCCGGCATTTATTGCGACTTTGGTGGGTGCTGTTGCTGGGACGATGATTGTTGATGCAATCAGCACTGAATGGCTGGAAAAAGCTTTGCCTCTGATTATTTTAATGACGGCGGTCTATACCCTCTGGCCTAAAGTTCAACATGCTAATCAGAATACGTTGCCCGCAAAATGCTCAAAAGTGAACAAGAAACAGTACATTCAAGGCTTTACGCTCGGTTTTTATGATGGTGTTGCCGGACCGGGTACTGGCGCTTTCTGGACAGTCAGTTCAATGGCTTTATACCGTCTGAATATCTTGCTCGCTTCTGGACTCGCAAAGGCGATGAACTTCACCAGCAATTTCACATCATTAGTGACGTTTGCTCTACTTGGGCATATTAACTGGCTACTCGGTTTAACCATGGGTGTGTGTTTGATGCTAGGTGCTTACGTCGGTGCGCACTCTGCTATACGCTTTGGTGCTGGTTTCATCCGCCCTGTATTTGTCACTGTCGTTATCGTTCTTTCTGTTAAACTAGCCTTTGACGCTTGGTTCTAACGGAGACGTAATCAGATGGTTGAACTTTCTAAAATTAGTCGCTTGTTAGAAGACTTGTCTTCTCAAGCTGCAACGGTTGACCGTCAGCGAGGAGAGCATCACCTTCCGCTGTTTGATGAACAACTGTTTCAGTCTCGCTCGCGCCTACTTGTGCCCTGCATTCAAGAAGCCCAGAGCGTCGCAGATTCAATCGCTCGCGAGCAAGAATCAGGCAGGTTGACCCAAGCACGCGCCGAATACTTAACGGACAGACTAATTAGTCAAATTGCCGCAATTCAGCGTGAGCTTTCCACCGTTAAAATTCGCTCCAAAGAACCCAAACACTCGAGCTATTTCCGCAAACCGATCAACGTTCTCTATCAGGAGCTTGCTCAACACCAAGATTGGGAAAGACGCTTACACGAAATGGTATTAGACAAGCAAAGAGCCCTAACCTCCGCTCCCGCTTTCTACCAACAGCAAGCGCAGCAAGCTCTATTGACCGCAGAACAACGCCTCGAACGCTGTCGAGCCGCCAAATTAAAAATCGAAAACCAAATTACTTATCGCGAGAAACACCAATAATGAGCAATGAAAACTCAACGCCATCCAACTTGGATCAAGCACCCGAAGAGATTAAGCTCGCCGTTGATCTCATCTATCTACTCGAATCCAACGAAATCGCTCCTGAGACAGCACTTAAGGCTATTGAAATTGTCCGCAGTGACCTGCTTACGAAGTTGAAGCAATAACAACTAGCCCAATTACGCGGACAGGCCAGTACCTGCATCTCAGCTATGCGGACAGTCCAATCAGTGCGTACAAAGTCTAACTAACAAACTCTTCTATCTAACAGATACCAAAGAATTTTAACGTCTTAACAGGACAGTCCATTTAAGATCAAATCACCTCATTTTTAAGCAGCAGCTTAAACTTACCTATAAAGTTCCTGCTTAACATGCAATCGAAAATCGGCTGGGTACTAAAAGTTCAAAGTAAATTACTAAAATGGTAGGTTTAGGTAACGAAATGCTAATTTCGGTTTAAAAATGTGGCTATACGATTACTTGTTCAGACAAAACCCGCTCGCCCTACGAAGGCGTAACTGTATTTTTCTTCTGTCTATATTGTCCTTGGTCCCGATGAAATGTGACCGTTTTCGTTCTAACAACGTGATAGCGTTAAACCAATTCGCCTCCCTTAATTTAAGACGATCAAGTATATTTGGACAGTTTTGTTTGATCGTTTTCTTACCCGGTCGAAACTGCTTAGAGCTCCAATCAAGTAGCTCAATATAGTCAATTAGCTTAAATGGCAGTCCGGCATCAGTCTTTCTTATCGTATTACCTCTAAACGCAGATAAGCCATCAGGTTGCGATTGATTATTCGCGAGTGACACAACTCTTCGCCTAATTGAGGTGTATTCAGAGCTTAGCGGGTCGTTGCTGACACCTGCTCTAACCGGATTCAGGTCGGCATAAGCCATCGCCGCAATGAGTGCAGATTCATCCAAAAGTGCCTGACTCTTATAACGTCCTTCCCAGAAGTGGCCTTTACATTCATCTTCCTGATTAGCTTTGCGAGCAATATCATAGTTCAACTCCTTCATGAACCAACTTAAATCACAAAGCCTTGCTCGCCAGCGACTGATAAAGTTATCAAATGCACCTTGCTCTGCTTTGTCTAAAGGGACTCCTACCTGCCACTTTTTGATTACATCTGGCAAACTATGCGCCATGCTCCATCGCAGAACCACTTCATGCGCATCTAAAGATTTCGCCTTATCTCGGTTGATACACACCACCAAGTGGTAATGATTACTCATGACGGCATAAGCACAAATATCAATGCAATACATTGAGGCTAAATCATAGATTCTCTGCTCAACCCAAGCTTTTCTGTGCTCGTAACACCTACCTGATAGCTTATCAACACCACATAAAAATGATTGGCGTACGCATCGGGAAACACAGTGATAATAGGGTGTGGTATTTAAATCAACGAGTTGTTTTCTAGCGGTTGTCATAAAATCACTCTGATATTCATTAACTTCGCTAAACACAATATTCGCTATCTAGTACAACTCCACCAAGCTAATTGTGTTTTCGACCGACATCACACAGTTTCATGCGTTGGATACATACAACAAAATGAGACTTTGCAAACCTGGTCGTTGATGGACTGTCCTCTTACAACATTAATTGGACTGTCCTTATAAAAACAAAGCCGGTGGAGAAACGCCACCGGCTTGTCATTTACACGAGTTCCATTCTCATTAGGATGTCACAGGAGCAGATCTCAATTCCGCTTTGCCTTTCGACCAAGAACGGAACATTGTAATCGATGTGTAGAACACCACGACGGTAACAAGCCAAGCTAAGGTATCTAAGTCGAGAGACTTCACGATAAAGGCGGCAATCAAAACAGCAATCGGTCCGGTAATCGCGACTGAAAGCGCCGCACGTGTATTAAGCGCTTGACGCTGAATAAAGCTACCAGCAGAAAAGAAACACAAGAAGGCACATGAGCACATCATAATTGGAAAAGCGGCAATTGGATTCATCCCAAGCAGGTAGATCATTGTCATACACGGCGCGTACAGACCAATGCCAACCGTCATCAATGCACCAAAGATAAAGTTACCGACAATAGCAATAACGAGTTTTGTGCCCGAAAGGCCTAATTCTGTACCACCTAACGGAAACAGCTCTAGGCGGCCCGCTAACATCAATATAGCGACGACGAGCAGTGCGCAACCCATAATCAAGCGAATGACTTGACGATCAAGCCCTGACACGATTCGTGCACCAATTGTTGCCCCCAGACATGCAGCAACAATTAAGCTCACCATCGTCGTCATGTCTACTTCCACAGCGGTCAGAAAAATCAGCGCTTGCGCCACGGTAGCCAGCGCGGCTTGTGCATTCAAAGTACCCGGCAAATCTTTATCATCTACCAGGTTAAACTGCTTATATCCGGCAGTCTTGATGGCAAAACTACCGACACCTAGAGTGTCACAAAAGTTCGCAATTCCACCAATTGCGCCCACTGCGACAGTGTTAGTTCCCACTTCACTATCGCGCTTCACCCGCCATGCTTTTATGAGCATAACGATGAAAATTAAACCGCCTAATGTTAGGCCGAGCTGAAGTAGATTAAGAATTGTCATGTCGGTACGCCATTTAAAAAAAACGCGCGATTTTAACCGCTATCCATTACTGTTCCTATGAAAATCTTAAACTTTTACTCATGCTTCAAAGCGAATTAACAAGCACGTAAAACACCCATCATTTCTTGTTAATTCTCATCACCAGATAGAATTAATCCCGTTCTCTTCAGTCGCTTTTTTAATGGAACAACCAAGGACATTGCTGCCATAACGATAGCACTGACCAAATAGTAATAACCCAACGATTGTTGGTCAGATACCCAATGCTCGATTAAGAAACCACCAGCAGCCCCGGCTAAAATCATCTGAACAGAACCCGATAATGCAGAGACCGAGCCCACTTGTTTCTTATGCGGAGCAAGCAGCATAGCGATAGAAATCGGAAACGAAATTCCTTGAGCAAATGCATAACCAGAAAAGGCGATAACCAAAGTAGCGGTATTAAACTCAGCCAATAGCAAACCCAGCCCGGAAGCTGAAATAATTAACATCGACAAAAACAAAATCTGCATTTGTGAAAGCCGCTTGCTCATTAGGTTTAAACAGACTGTCCCTATTAGGAGGCTGAATGAAGGGATTAACATGATAGTGCCGTAATCGGCAGCCGACATCCCAAGCTGTTTTTGCATCAGGAATGGCAACAAACTTAAGGTCACCACCGCCCCTAAATACGTGACCCAGTTATAGCTTGCACTTTGAATCACCTGCCAATTACCGAGCAGCTTTATGTAAGTACCGACTATTTTCCTTGGTTCGAACTTGCTGGGCGAGTAAGGCAATGTTTCTGGCAAGACTCTCCAACCAATAGTAAATATCGCAATAAGATAAACTAGGACAAAACTAAATACTGACTGCCACCCAAGGTGGTGGGCTATCCAGCCACCAAATACTGGAGCGATTATTGGAAGAATGGAGGCCGTCACTGACATATACGAAAGCGCTTTGGTTAAGTTCGGACCATCATAGCTATCTCGTAAAACGCTGCGACTCAGTACAGACGCACTACCCGCCCCTAAGCCTTGCAGTAAGCGACCCGTAATCAACGCAGTGTAACTGTCGGTAAATATAAAACAGAGAACCGTCCCAAATAAGTAAACGCTTTGACCGAGCAAAAACACAGGTCTTCGCCCAATGGCATCTGAAAGCGGTCCATAAAATAGCTGAGAACCACCAAATCCAATCAAGAATAAGGTGACAACTAGCTGAATCTGGGTGGAATCTACACCAAGTGATTCGCTCATTAAAGGAAGTGAGGGTAAGTAAATACTCACCCCTACTTGTCCAGTAGCGATGATCATCATTGCCAGAATAAGTGGCGTTTTGTTAAAGGAAGTCGTCTTTAAATTCATGATTGTGAGTTTATATTATTGCCCTTCAAGTGATAACTAGCCATTATGGAAATAGATTACGTCTTAACAGGAAACAATTGAGGAGCGAGATGGATTGGTTAGAATGCGTGAATACTTATGTCACTGTGATTGAGGAAGGGAGCTTCAATGGAGCGGCCCGTAGGTTGCACACCACAAGCTCAGCAGTGAGCAAGCGCATCCACTGGCTCGAGAGCCGTGTTGGCACGCAGTTATTAAAGCGAACCACGCGTTCAATGTCTCAAACAGAAGCTGGAACGCTTTTCTATCAAGGCTGCGTTGAGTCACTAGCGCGGTGGCAAACCATTATTGACGATACACGCTCTATTTCAGGCTCACCCAAAGGTCTGCTCCGAGTCGGTGCAACCGTTGCGGTTGGTTCTAAGTTCTTAGTTAAGTATTTGCAAGATTTTCTAGAGCTTTATCCAGACATACAAGTTCAACTTACCACGACGACACCAGGTCAACTTCCAGAGATGAATCTCGATGTCTTCATTTCACGTGAATTAGAACAGCTCAACTCACTCAGTGTTAAGCAAATTCCACTACTCGAGCGAAAAATTGCTTTCTATGCAGCGCCGAGCTATATCAAAAAGCATGGTACACCGACTTGTGTCGAAGAACTTGCCGATCATAACGTATTAATTTGGGGGGAAAAGCCAGAAAGAGAATATCGCGTATCAAACAGCAAACGCATTACCGTTAGCGGTAACTTCTCTACTACCAATCCAGAAGCTTTATTTTATGCGGGTAAGTCAGGGATGGGGATTATGATCGTTAGCGAGTTCATGATTGAACCTGAGGTCGAATCCGGCCAACTCATTCGATTACTGCCTGACATTATGGCAGAAGAGCTGACTATCTATGCCTACTACCCTAATCTTGATCGGGAACACACCCGAACCAAGTTATTTATCGACTATTTAAAAGCACGGCTTATGGAGCATCAGGCACAAAAAAACGCCAGCTGACAACAAGTCAGCTGGCGTCTATTTAATCAATCAAAGTAACGCATTAAGCTTTCGCACAGCTCGCCATCTTTGATTTTGATAATGTTGAAAGCACGAAACACACAACAATAAATGTCACGGCTGATGCAACAAACGCCATCGCGACAGAGGATGTAAAGCCAAGTGCGATGTAGCCTACACACGAAATCAGTGCAACTGATAGTGCGTATGGTAGCTGAGTCGCCACGTGGTCGATGTGGTTACAACGTGCACCTGTCGAAGACAGGATCGTAGTATCTGAAATTGGAGAACAGTGGTCACCAAAGACAGAGCCAGCAAGAACAGCACTCAACATTGGAAGCATCAATGCAATATCAGTCGCTGCCGCCATATCACCAGCGATAGGGAGCATGATACCGAACGTGCCCCAAGATGTACCTGTCGAGAATGCCATCAAACCCGCGAGTAGGAATAGAATAACAGGTAGCCAATGTGCACCGATATTACCTTCAGCTAGAGTCGATAGGTATTTACCAGTGTTCATGTCACCGATCACGCTACCAATTGACCAAGCAAACACAAGAATTAGAATTGCGCCAAACATTGATTTTGCGCCAATCCAAAGCGTGCGTGAGATATCTGCTGCTGGAAGACCTTGTTTGATAACTGTGAATAGAGCAACCGCTAGGCCGACAACACCACCATAGATAAGAGAGCGACCAACATCTGTGTTTTCAAACGCGCCCAGCAGACTAAACGCTTCGCCTTCATCAGCAAGTGCGGCACCACCCGTGTACAGCATCGCAACCACCGTAGCGGCAATAAGTGACACAATAGGGAGAACTAGGTCAGAAACTTTACCGCCTTCACTCTCTTTAATATCTAGCTCTTCATTAATTTCGTGAGCCGCTTTCTCATCATCAGATTTGTCGTTTTCAAAGCCATGGCCTTGAGACGCTTCAATCTCATGCTTGCGCATTTGACCAACATCCAACTGGAACCATACAACCGCGAAGACCATCAATAGAGCAAACACAGCATAGAAGTTCATTGGAATCATGCGAACGTACGCACCAATTGCCGAGTATTCGGTAACACCGTGTGAAACCAAGATGCCCGCAACGATCGTCATGATGTATGCACCCCAGCTTGACGCTGGCATAAGAACACACATTGGCGCCGCTGTAGAGTCAAGGATATAAGCGAGCTTTGAGCGCGACACGTAGTAGCGGTCAGTAACAGGACGAGAGATCGCACCTACTGCTAGGCTGTTAAAATAGTCGTCAATAAAAATGAATACGCCTAGGAATGCAGCCAGTAGCTTCGAACCACGCTTGCTCTTAACTCGAGATTGAGCCCATTCAGCAAAAGCGCGTGTACCGCCAGATAGTGTTAAGAGTGCCGTCATCATACCCAGTAACACTAGGAAACCAACGATGCTCATGTTCCACTCATTGATACCGCCATCTTCAATAAAGACGCCAGAAACCACTGAGCCAACGTAGCCTGCGGCAGCAGAGAACGAGTAGTCATTCAGCAGTACTGCACCGAGTACGATACCAACACCAAGTGAGACCAAAACGCGACGTGTAATGATCGCTAATGTGAGTGCCACCAGCGGGGGCAACAAAGAAATCGGTGATGATGCAAAATCGATTAAATTCATGATCTTCAAAAACCAAATTAATTTTATTTATGTGGTTAGAGATCTACTGCAGCGATAAGTGCACTTAATGAATGTTAAGTACTTATCAGATAAAGAAAGGTGTGCGAATGCCTCACCCAACCCTACAGTAGCGCTCCATAGTAATACCTACCTCACCACTTTAGTGAGTATAGACTATGGCAGTGTTGCTCCTATTCGAAAGCAACCCCAGCAAGCCGGCGTTGATATGCCTGGTTTACTTCGGCGACAGAGCCTTTCACGTCTATTCATTGGTATCACCCCAATAAACGCTACTCATCAGATATCGCGCCTCTACCGCTCAATTCAAAACAAAACATGTTGTAAACATTGTTTCACAACACATTAACTCTGCTTGAGCATTAGGTACGGGCCATTCTACTTATGAGAATTTGATTTGCAACACATTATTCCACCACTTTTCTTGAGAGCGGTGTCGAGGCTACAATTAGTTGCTCATTTATTGTTCGCTTGTTTTTTGAAACAGGAAGATGATTAGAATAACCTTGGAACTGGAACAATAGAAAAAGCAATCTAAACTACGGTACCTCCTCAATGATTTCGACTTGATGCCAACAAGCAAGTCGAAACGTTGACAATTTTACCTTTTTTGAGCATTTTTTGTGACATGTACCCTAGATAATTAACGTAACTATTCGCTATTGTTAATCTACGTACATTCTTATCTTTCAAATTCTCAATCTACATTTAAACCACTATATCAATCACGATAGGTTAGGTGAGCAGCATGCGGATTAAATGGCATAGGGTATATATGCTCTCAGCCCCCCACCAGTGACTCCCATATTGATAGTCAATTTTGGTTAAAGTATTTATTCTATTAATAAAACATGTCGCGCTTTGACTAGTTTAATTGTTCACAATAAGTCATTTAATTTACGTTAATTACGTTTATCTACTTTAAGATTATTGTCATACTGGAATATTGGGTATATCATATTTCACGTTGACTTAATTAATTAAATGGGAAGAGTCATGTCGGAACTAACAAAAACACTATTAAATATCCGTAGCCTTCGTGCATTTGCTCGTGAGCTAACTCTAGAGCAACTTGAAGAAGCCTTAGAAAAACTAACTATCGTAACAGACGAGCGCCGTGAAGCTGCTGAAGCGGAACAAGCTGCTAAAGCGGAACAAGAAGCGAAACTTGCTGCTATCGCTGCTCAAATTTCTAAAGACGGTATCGACGTTGAAGCACTAATTTCAGCTCTATCTGGTGAAACAGGTAAAGCGAAACCTAAAGCTAAACGCGCACCACGCCCTGCAAAATACAAATATGTTGATGTAAGCGGCGAAGAGAAAACATGGACAGGCCAAGGCCGCACACCTTCTGTTATTCAAGCTGCGCTTGATGAAGGTAAATCTCTAGAAGATTTCGCAATCTAATGTTGTGCAATTTCGAAAAAGGGCTCCACGCGGAGCCCTTTTTTAATATCAGTGATAAGCAAATACCTTCATTATCACACTTAGTCCAATGACACTGCCAATATATTGACCATATCACTTCTTACAATTAAATGACAAAGGTCATCTAGACAATTGGCTTTTGACCGCGTTGAATTAGCCGAAGGAAAACGTTTTCAGCCGCATCACCTGCAACCCCTGCTAATTTATCAGTAATTTTCTTTTTCTGAACATAGCGAACATTCAATACCGTTTTTTCTTTGCAAGCGGCAACAATAAGGTCATCAGAGGTATTAATCTCATCAACTAAACCTTTCTCATGTGCGGTCGTACCGAACCAATGTTCACCCGTCGCTACCGAGTCCAAGTCTAATTCAGGCCTGCGAGCGCGAATAAAGTCTTTAAACAGACCGTGTGTTTCTTCCAACTCTTGTTTAAACTTATCACGAGCTTTATCTGTGTTTTCACCAAACATAGTTAACGTTCGCTTATATTCACCTGCCGTTAATTGCTCATACTCTATATCGTACTTCTTTAGCACCTTATTAAAGTTTGGTAGCTGTGCGATAACACCAATCGACCCAACAATGGCAAAAGGCGCAGAGACGATCTTATCAGCAATACATGCCATCATATAACCACCGCTCGCGGCAACTTTATCAACGGCAATAGTAAGAGGCAGCCCAGCCGCTTTAATTCTATCTAATTGTGAAGAAGCTAGACCATACGCGTGTACCATGCCACCGCCCGATTCTAAACGAACTAATACCTCATCCCCTTCTCGAGCAACTGACAAGACAGAAGTGATCTCTTCTCTTAATGAAGCCACCTCTTTAGCGTCAATACTGCCGTTAAAATCCAACACAAACAGATGGGGCTCTCGCTTACTATCTAGCTCATTGGCTTTATCAGCTTGCTTGATCTCTTTTTCGCGCGCCTTTGTTTTCTCTTTTTCAGCTTTTTTTTCTGCTTTATCACGTGCCTTAATAAACGCCTCATCATGCAAGTGATGCTCTAGTTGCTCAATATTTTGCTTGTAAGCCTGGCTGAGATCAGTCACTTCCAACTCTCCTTTGGCTCCACCTTGCTTACTGCCAACAGCCTTCGCTATCACCAAAATCGCAACGATTGCCACGACGACTGTCGCTATCTTTGCGAGAAACAGCCCGTAATCCAACAAAAATTCCAATGTTATTCCCTCTTGTTTCCAATTTACTCAGTGTCACGAGATACGGCGCATTGTACGCAAAACCAGCAGCCCACTTACTTTGATAATAAATAACGCTATCTCGTTCAATTTATCTGAGAACTGATATTGTTTTCTTGTTTATAGACAGGCTATTGTACTGTTCACATCAAAACAAAGACAACTGGCAATCCGAGGGTAGTTGACAAAAGTACCAATAGTCCCCTCTCGATTCTAGATTAAAAAGGAATGTCATCGTGGAATATTCTGTTTCATCTCATGCCCTTGAAGGCAAAATCATTTTAGTCACCGGCGCCGGAGCTGGAATCGGTAAACAAGCGGCCATCAGTTATGCTCAACATGGCGCGACAGTGATACTGCTGGGTCGTACGGTTAAAAAACTTGAGCAGACTTACGATGAAATTGAAAGTGCCGGATACCCGCAACCTGCCATCATTCCATTAGATATGATGGGAGCAACAAAACAGCACTATACGGATATGGTCGAGACCATCGAAGGTCAGTTTGGCAAACTCGATGGTGTGCTCCACAATGCGGGTGCGCTTGGCGTGATTAGTCCGTTTGACCAAATTGAAGAAAAGATGTTTGATGAAGTGATGCAAGTCAACGTAAAGGCAACGTTTTTGATGACACAAGCACTACTGCCCTTACTGAAGAAAAGTGACGATGCACGCATTGTATTCACCTCTTCGACCGTTGGTCACCAAGGTCGCGCGTTTTGGGGCACTTACTCCATTTCAAAGTTCGCCACCGAGGGTATGATGCAGGTGTTAGCCGATGAATGCAGTGATTCTCCAATCCGTGTCAATGCCATCAACCCTGGCGGTACCCGCACCTCAATGCGTGCCGCGGCTTTCCCCGCAGAAGACGCCGATTTACTGAAAACACCACTCGATATTATGCCGCTCTACCTCTATCTGATGGCTCCTGAGGGACAAGCAGTGCACGGTCAGTGCATAGATGCACAGCCTAAGTAATGAAAGAACTTTAGTAAAAAATGCAGCCATTTAGCTGCATTTTTCCCTATTTTTTAGCGTTTCGAGCTTCAAACGCGGCAAGTTGCTCCGGTGTTGCTGGCAGTTGATGATCACGCTTCCATTCATCATAAGTCATGCCATAGACACGTTCTCGGGCGTCATCAATATCGATATCCAGCCCCTTTTGCTCAGCTTCCGCTTTATACCATTTACTGAAGCAGTTGCGACAGAAGCCCGCCAAAATCATCAAGTCGATATTCTGTACGTCTTTGTTAGCGTCTAAATGAGCCAACAACTTACGAAATACAGCCGCATCAAGTTGATCTTGTTCCTGTTGAGAGAGTTGTTTGTATTTGAAATCTGTCATTATTAAAGGTTCCTTTACTGACTCTTTGTTCTAATTCTTGGATGATTCACTATATACCCAAGTCACGAATAAAAAAATGCCCAAGCAATATGCTTGGGCATTTTATGGAAAAGCCGTTTTTGTTAGCTTTGAATACCAACAATCAACCAAGGTGCATTTGGTACAGTCAAGTCACGCTCAAGGTGCCAAACGTCACTGATATCTTCCTCAACACCTTCTACTGCGTCTCGGTAGCGACCGGTAAATTGAAGGCTCAACTGTGCTGTGCTTGCATCATAATCTGCACGTACAATCTCTGCGTCAATGTACATGACATCTGTATGCTGCTCGCCTTCCAACTTGGCACGTTCTGACATGAGATCATCGAACAAGCTTGGGGATACGTACTCACGAATTGTCTCCAATTCGTTGTGATTCCATGCCCCTTGCAAAATACGATAGTGCTCTCGCGAGCCATTTAAGAACGCAGCTTGATCAAAACCTGGTGGGTAGTTATGCGGCACGTCGGTTTGTGCACCGAAACCAAAACCTTGTGCTCCCTGTGGTTGCTGAGTATCAAACGCAGGCTGTTGCTCAAAACTTTGTCGGTTAGACTGGTGGTCATTCGGTGTGTGTCCACCAAATGCAGGCTGAGAGCGATGTTGATTCATACTACCTTGGCGATTACCAAGTAACCCTCGCATTAGCTTAAACACGAAGAAGGCAATTAGACCCAAGATTAAGATATCCATAAACTGAATACCTTCGAATGCTCCACCAAAGAACGCTGCTAACAGTCCTCCCGCGAGTAGGCCGCCCATTAGGCCACCCATCAGACCTTTACGACCGGAGTTCGCAGCCGCGTTTTGTGTCTGGTTTTGGTCGCGACGCAGCGTGTTTGTGTTCTGCTGTTGCTGTTTTGGTGCGGGAGCCGTCTTAAAGCTCTTACCAAAAGACTTACCGCCACCAAAGCGCTTGGCTTCAGCGTACGGAGCGACTGATACAGACACAATAATCAGCGCGATGAGTGATAATAAACGTTTCATGCAGTTCCTTGATAATGAATTGTTGCAAAATCGCAGTTATCTTAGCTCTATAAATACGGTTTGGGAACTCGGTAAGATCGAATTGATGTATCAGGATATTGCAAAAACGTTTGCGTCTAGTGAGTGAGAACTATCGCGTTAAATGTATGACAAGATTGACGTAGTGATCCTAGGTTCATAAAATATTGAACATTGTTCACAAAGAGACCAGAAAATGGCGCGCAGAAACGACCATACGAGAGAGGAGTTAACCGCTTTAACACTCGCGAGCGTTAAAGACTTTCTTCAAGAGCACTCTCATCATGAGCTGAGTTTAAGAAAAATTGCCACAATGATCGGCTATGTACCCAGCACGCTGGTTAATGTATTCGGTAACTATAATCTACTGTTACTTCGCGTAGTCGCTGAAACACTCGATGAACTTTCACAACAGAGCGCTAAAATTGTTAACGAACAGGGTGATCATCGCCAAGCTCTTTATCAACTAGCCTATTGCTACCATGATTTCGCGTTTAATAATCCACACCGCTGGCAGTTAATTTTCCAACATAATATGAATGGAGAAGCGCTTCCTGAGTGGCAAGCGAAACGCATTGATAGCATGACAACTATGCTCGAGGGACTGTTAAAGTCGATTTGTCCCAATCGAAGTGAGGCCGAAGTTCTGCAATCAAGCCGAGTACTTTGGGCTGGTGTTCACGGTATTACGTTGCTCGCCGTTGACGACAAATTTTTTGCGGCTGAGCCTATCGATGGCAAACAACTTATTGCCGACTTGCTAACCAACTACCTTGCGTCTTGGCAGGAGTAAGAACAAAAATGGCTACTCAACAAGCTCAACTTCTAAAGTCTAAGCGTTTTCTACCTTATTTTATCACCCAATTTTTTGGCGCTTTTAATGACAACATTTTTAAAAACGTACTGCTGATCTTTGTTGCTTTCGCAGGTTCAAGTGCACTACCTATGTCCAGTAACCTGTTTATCAATCTCGCTGCCGGTCTATTTATTCTGCCATTTTTCCTATTCTCGGCAACGGCAGGGGTATTAGCTGACAAATATGAGAAATCGTGGTTTATCCGCAAGGTCAAACTGTTTGAAATCAGTATCATGCTCCTAGGGGCGGTTGGCTTTATTACTCAGAGCTATGCGGTACTGCTTCTTTTGCTTTTTCTGATGGGGACACAATCCGCCTTCTTCGGGCCTGTTAAATATGCCCTACTGCCTCAGCAATTAAAGTCTGAAGAGTTATTATCGGGAAATGCATTGGTTGAAACGGGGACCTTTCTCGCCATACTTCTTGGTACCATTGGGGCGGGCATGATCGCTTCAGCAGAAAACGCACACTACGTAGCGGCAGTTGCTGTGGTTGTATTCGCCATCGCGGGCTACCTGTCTAGTCGCTCGATTCCGCTCTCTCCTGCCAGCGACCCTAATATCAAGTTTAAGTGGCAGCCTTACACACAAACCAAAATAACGCTGGGTATTGTTGGTAAAGATCGTACTATTTTCTGGTCGGTCATCGCTATCAGTTGGTTTTGGTTTTTGGGGGCCGTTTACCTCACGCAGTTTCCCAGCTTCACGAAAGTCCATCTCAACGGCACAGAGGCAGGGGTCTCTTTCTTGCTCGCGCTGTTTTCAATTGGTATAGCCTTGGGTTCATTGGCTTGTGACAAGCTATCAAAAAACAGAATTGATATTGGTATCGTACCCATCGGCAGTATTGGCATTACCGTGTTTGGCTGGCTGATGGCACAAGCTGTTCCAGAGACACTGCCTCGCTTCCATAACTTAACGGATTTTGTAAGCTACGATGCATTATGGCCTCTGTTTGCTTACTTACTGCTGCTTGGCGCTTCTGGCGGTATTTTCATTGTTCCTCTATACGCGCTACTGCAACAAAGAGCCGATGAAAAACAACGTGCACAAGTGATCGCTGGACTTAATATTTACAACTCTCTGTTTATGGTCGGCAGTGCCGTTATGGGGATTGTGGTCTTGAGCGTACTCGAGCTAAATATTACTCAGCTATTCAAGCTCCTTGCGCTACTTAATGCCATTGTTGCTATTCGAATTTTCTTGAAAGTCCCAATATTTGCGGTTCGTTTCCTTGTGTGGGTGCTCACTCATACAATGTATCGTGTCAAACACAAGAACCTTCACCATATCCCTGAACACGGCGGGGCGCTGATTGTGTGTAACCACGTCAGCTATATGGACGCGTTGCTGCTTAGCGCTGTCTGCCCTAGGTTAATCCGTTTTGTTATGGAAGAGGACTACGCCAATTACCGACCGATCAGAAGGTTCCTACAACGAGCTGGGGTCATCCCAATTTCAGCAAACCGCAAAGGGTCTATTCGCCGAGCATTTACTGAGGTAGAAGAGGCTCTTCAGCAAGGTCATATCGTGTGTATTTTCCCTGAGGGCCGACTCACCCCCGATGGTGAAGTACAAGAATTTATGCGTGGCATGGATATTATATTGCGTCGCAGCCCTGTCCCGGTCATCCCTATGGCAGTAAAAGGGTTGTGGGGTAGCTACTTTAGTCGATATAAGGGCAGTGCTTGTAAGGGCTTGCCAAGTCGCTTTTGGTCAAAGTTAGAGGTGGAAGCGGGTGAACCAGTGTTGCCTTCCGATGCGACAACGGTGCTATTACGTGACAAGGTGTCCAAGCTTCGCGGCGATTACCGCTAGAGTTCTTCTGCTTCAAGTTTGATGTTCGCTCTTTTCTTTTTTTTAGTCAGAAAGAGAAGAGCGACTAAACACACAAATCCAACCAATTCAGCTAGGGCTTTGATCAAATCGTCAGTCATCAATGCAACAGACACTGCGCCTATCAGTAACAGCAGAAATATCCCTTTCACACCCAGCACCTCAATCAATAGAATGAAGGCAGGTTATCTTGCTCCCTCAATGAAATGAAATACGATTTCGTGCTATTACATAACAATCCGTTCAGGAAGGTGTTGTTGAACCCAACATTTCACTTGGTAACGAGACAGTTTAATTCCCCCCTCTAGTAGGTGATTGGGTAGCAACTCGATATCATCAGGGCGCTTAAAACCGATGAGACTGTCTTTCAGGTATTGACGAAATGTGGACTGGTCATAGGATGCTGTGGTTTGAATGAACAGCAGTGGACGTGCGCCATACTCTTCGTCTTTAATCGGTATGACTATCGATTGGATCACTTCTGGATATAGGTTCGCGACCCACTCAATCTCTTCGCAGTGAACATTCTCGCCCCCCGATATGAAACAATTATCCGCGCGGCCATCTATGATAAGCTGCTTATCGTGGTAGTGGGCAAGATCTTTGGTATCAAACCAGCCATCAATCGCTAATGGTTTAATATTGCCCTGCTCATAATACCCCTCAGCCAGTGTTTGTCCGCAAACTTGTATGCGGCCATCTTTCAGTCTTAATTTACGATTTGCCAATACCTGCCCTACCCCTGGCTGCGAATCAACTCGCTTTGCCGTGACGGTGGACGCCATTTCGGTCATACCATAACCTAGCCAAGTATCGATACCTTGCTGTTGTGCTTTAAGTGCGAGTTGATGAGGGATGTGCGCTCCCCCCAACAGGACACGTTTTAAATGCAGCGACGAAGCTGTTTTTAGAAGCCGCTTAAGTTGCGTTGGAACTAGGGAGGCGTGAGTTGCGCCTGTGACATCTTCATCCAAATTCGCCATTCCGACTTTAAGGCAAGCTGCCGCCGCCAACCAGCGATGAACAATGGCCAGCCCTGAAACGTGATAAAGGGGTAGGCTCAGCAACCAAGTATCCCCTGCTTGATATTCAAATGCATCTAATAACCCCAAAGCAGAGGCTTGGTGTTGGCGGTAGCGATGGGCCACCGCTTTTGGGTTGCCCATAGAACCAGAAGTAAAAATAATGCTGCAAATCGCCTCACTATCAAAGCACTTCTGTTTAATATCAGCTGAAACCGTGTCCGACTGGAAGTCTATACACAGTCGATGCATTTGTTCACAAAGATAATTATTGGCTTCTACGCCTAATAAAGACCAATCACTGTCCAAAACGAAAAAGTAATGTGTGGACTGTCCCTTTAAGCTGGACTGTCCTTTCAAAATCGTGTCGTTTGTGGGGTACAGTTGGTCTAGCTTAACTTTGAGGCTTGCCAGAGGCTCAGACATCAACCATGCCGTGATCACACCCAGTTTTAAGTTGGCGAGATACACCAGCAGAGCCTCTAAGCTGTTCTTGCCGATGACGGTAACAACATCCCCAGGCTCAATCCCTTTTGCTGCGATTTGAGAGGCGACCCCATCAATTTGAGTCTGTAAATCTCGCCAATTCCATTGAGTATCTGACGTTTTCAGAGCAACCTGCTCTGGGTGACGTATTGCGTATTGGTTCCAAGGAGCTTGCATGCTTAGCCTTGCCAAATAAGACTGTGCGCATCAAGAGTATCTACTAGTAAATCGCTGCCCGGCCACGCTATCTCAAGCTGACGTTGGAACAGTCCAAGCGTATCTAGCCCTGGTGTCACCAGCGGCGTCTTCCAATGCGCAAGGCGAGCAATTTGAGTTAAACCTAAACTCGACTCTAAGCTAGAGCTAAGAACAGCACGAATACCTAATGCATTGGCTTGTTCAATCAGCGAAACACAGCTTGGCACTGAACCAATCAACGTCGGCTTGATCACGATACTTTTAGCGCCAGTCAGGTCTGCCAAACGAAAATCAGGTTGCTTCACTGCGTCTTGTAGTGTCTCATCCCACGCAATGGCTATCCCTGTTTCAATAGCGAAAGTGAAACTGTCACTCGGCTGTTGGCAAGGCTCTTCAATAAAAGAAATTCGGCGACGTAAGGATGGGGCGATATATTCGGCAAACTTCCGGGCTTTGTCTAATGTCCAAGCGCGGTTTGCATCAAGGCGCAGCTTAAGCTCGGGGATAGACTCTAAAAATAAATTCACGATCATGCCATCGCGAATCGGCTCATAAAGCCCGACTTTTATCTTCGCAACTTTATCTCCCGACATCTTCTCGAGCACCGGCAGCAACTCATCAGGGTCACCGCTACACAGAGGAGCAGCGTTATAATTGCCCTCTTGCGGCAGCTCACCTGTCAGTTCCATTTGCGCCATCGACAAACCGAACGCAGCGCTTGGTGGCAGGCTGGAATACTCCAAATTGCCCGTTTCAATCCACTGTTGACAGCGCTCAATCACTAACTGATAAAGCTCATCTAAAGACTCGTGACTAAAGCCGGGCAGTGGTGCAATTTCCCCATAGCCCTGTCTGCCATCGTCAGAAAGTTGTACAACATACCCCACTCTCTCCTTGAGCTTCTCATCGCGCAAAATTACGCCACTATCCATAGGGATTTGATAAAGATAAAGTTTTGCAGAGCGCATGAAAACTCCTGTCGAGAGGTAGTAAGGGGCAGTGTTCGAGTAATGTAGTACAGAATAGTGAATTCAGCACTCGCTCAGAGTAGTGAGGTCATCGCAAGTGCTGATACTGTGACCAGTTATGTCACGTAGAGTTCAGTTTAGATTACGGGTTACGAGGGAACTTATTGAAGTCAGGTCGACGCTTTTCGTTGAATGCGTTGCGGCCCTCTTGACCTTCGTCCGTCATGTAGAACATCATGGTTGCGTTACCAGCAAGCTCTTGCAGGCCAGCTTGACCATCACAATCCGCGTTCAGTGCCGCTTTCAAGCAGCGCAATGCCATTGGGCTGTGTTGCAGTGTTTCACGACACCAACGTACCGTCTCTTTCTCCAAATCTTCGAGAGCAACAACCGTGTTGACCAAGCCCATATCTAGCGCCTCTTGCGCATCATAGAAACGGCACAAGAACCAGATCTCTCGCGCTTTTTTCTGACCAACAATGCGTGCCATGTATGAAGCGCCCCAACCACCATCAAACGAACCGACTTTCGGGCCTGTCTGACCGAACTGAGCATTTTCAGCAGCGATCGTTAAATCACACATCATATGCAAAACATGACCACCACCAACAGCCCAGCCTGCAACTGACGCAATCACAGGTTTCGGACAAGTACGGATCTGACGTTGGAAATCTAATACATTGAGGTGATGTGTTCCTGAATCATCACGGTAACCGCCATAATCGCCACGGATCTTCTGGTCACCACCTGAGCAGAACGCATCTTCACCGAGTCCTGTTAAAATGATCACACCAACAGACTCGTCATAACGTGCGTCCGCCAGAGCGTTAATCATCTCTTTTACCGTTTGAGGACGAAAAGCATTCCTCACTTGTGGGCGTGCGATAGTGATTTTTGCGATGCCATCTTCCGACTTGTGATAGTGAATATCTTCATATTCTGCCGTGCAATTTTGCCAATTGACCGGTGCGTACAACTCTTCTTCACTGATTCCGACTGTTTTTGCCATGAGTATTTCCTAACTTGTTAATCTGCCGAGACGCGAGTCGAAAGCTCAAAATGTCTCAACAATATCCCCGAGTGCCGATGCAAACTGTGCAGGGCATTCATGATGAACGTTGTGTCCAGCCCCCTGTATTAGGGTATAGGGTAGACCACTATCTACAGCAAGCTGTTTAAATTTCTCGTCTTTCTCACCACATAGGTACCTTATAGGCACGGTTTGTTTGTGCAAGGACGGAAGTAAATAACTTTGATGTGCAAGCGAAGTCAGACGTAACATCGCTCCGATGGACTGTCCAAGATTATCACTGCGAATATCGACAAGTGTTTGTCTTTGGTCATCATTCAGTGAAGAAAAAACCGCTTGTTGATACCAATCGCTCAAGACTTGTTCGATTGGCTCTTGCTCGAAGCGTGAGGCCCATTGCTCATCATTTCGCTCTCTTTCGTGACGAGCCTGAGCATCCTTTAAGCCCAAATGGGCTCCCTCAACAACCACCCCAACGAGCGGTAGTTGGGCAAACACAGATTCCACTAGCCCTCTCAATGCCAGCCTTCCCCCCATCGAATAGCCCACTATAACGATATTGCGTCCCTGATATGATGGATGAATTAGAACGTCATTGATTTTAGAAAAACAGCAATCTAGGCTTTGACAGGATAGATGTTTACTGCGTCCAAAGCCCGGCAAGTCAATCAGCAAACGAGGATAGTCATCCAGCAATACCGTGCTCGCAAGCCAATCTTCGTGACTCCCCAGAAAACCGTGGAGAAAAACCAGCAAAGGAAGAGAATGAGCCCTCTCCCTCGTCGACGCATTAGGGGGGAAATATTGACTAAAGAGCATGCAATTCTGCTACGAGTGTTTTCAACTGCTCTGATGCTTGGTTCGGTGGTGTAACAATTTCCACCAGCAACGTCCCAATACCACTAGTAATATGCTTACTGATACGTCCCTCCAAGTCTTCCATTGTTTTAACCTGCTCATAACCGAGGTTAAACTGCGCTGCGGCGTGTTTGAAGTTAAAACCATGTGGCATCTGATATAGGTTGGTCTTTTGTTGTTCTGGCACTGGAAGCAGATCGAATATTGCGCCCCCATCATTGTTCGTCACCAATACGATATTCGGCACAGAGCTCTTTGATAGTAAAGCGAGGGAGTTTAGGTCGTGAAGTAGCGAGGTGTCACCTAAAAGGCATATCATCGGCTTTTGTAAGTGCGAATGAACGCCAGCCATGGTCGCAACCAATCCGTCAATGCCTGATGCCCCGCGATTGGTATACACATACTGCCTTGCACTAAACCCAACCATGTCGATCAACCTAACGATTAAGCTGTTACCAATAAACACATGTTCTGCATAAGATTGAGTCGTTAGCCACCGAGCAACAGACAGCTCTGTTGCCTCCTCAGTCGTACTGTATTTCTCAACAGCCTGCTGAATAGCGATGTGCCACGCATAGTCAAATTGGAACCAAGGTGGACGGATACCTTCTAACCTATCGTTGAGCAATGTGAGCCACGAGTCGATCGAAGTTATTAGCCTTTGCTGCGGCAAGTGTTCAGGGTTTAGTCTTTGATGCGACTGGCTAACCACCTTGTAGGCCACCCCTTGTTCTTTGACCTGCTGTGTAATCCACTGGTTAAGGCGCTTAGAGACCAATCTGTCCCCTACCTGAACAATACACTCACAACCCGACAGTGCTTCTTTGCCTTTGCCCGTTTGAAGCCAAAGATCATAATGACGCCAGTTAGTACTAATACCCGATTGCGGATCGGCAAGCACTGGCCAGCCTAACTGCTCTCCAACACGCTTGGCGTTTTCAGCTTGCTCGGGCGTCAATCGTCCAAGCACTAATACACCGCGTTTATAGGCTAGAGACCAATCGAGACTGGCACTGATATCCCGTTGCTCAATATTGCAATACGAAGCACCCTGTGAATACCAATTTTGCACTTCCAGGTGTGTCGCAATCTCTAACTCGATATCGACTTCTCCGTATAGCGGCTCGGGGAAAGGGCAGTTTATATGGACCGCACCGCCGAATTCTCCCTGCTCAAACATGGCATGGTCTATGGTCGATAATAGCCAGGTATAAGATCGATTAGGACTCGGGAGAAACACACTGTTAGTGACATGTTTGGAGAAAATTCCAGCTTGATGAATCGCTTGGTTGGCACCACAACCTATCAGCTCTTGGGGTCTATCTGCCGTCAACACCACCAACTTTTCATTGGTAAGACCCGACTCTACAATTGCAGGTAGCAGGTTGGCTACCGCCGTGCCTGACGTGACAATGATAGCCACCGGGCTTTGGCTAGTTTTCGCCAATCCCAGAGCAAAAAAGCCCAGGCCTCGTTCATCAAAATGAGTATGAACCTTTAAATCTGCATGAAGGTCTGCTTCTAACGTCAACGGCGTTGAGCGTGACCCCGGAGCAATACACACATCCCTGACACCTAATCGAAACAGCTCTTCAAGTAGGATATGACACCAAGTCCTGTTGAGTGTCGGTTGATGAGTATTCACGAAATCACTCCTAAATCTTCCGTTTCTTCTTCAATAATCAGCGACAGCAAAGTAGACAGTTTTTTGTCGAGTTCCTGCCATTCATGTTCGGCTTTTGAGCCGGGTACAATGCCCGCACCGGCAAACAGATGTATTGTGTTATCAACCACTAGAGCACTACGAATCGCCACACAAAACTCCGCCTTCTCGTGACTTAGATAACCGACTGAACCAGCGTACCAGCCACGCATAAAGGGCTCATTGTCTTCTATGAACTGCATCGAAGTATCGCGAGGAAGTCCTGCGACTGCCGCGGTTGGTTGAAGCGCATCGAGCAACTCAACCCCCTTCACATCATTATGAAGCTGGGCATAGATTGAACGCTTTAGGTGCTGTACCCGTCGTAAACGAATTAAATTGGCCTGTGGTTCTACGTGGACACTCTCAGTAAGAGGGGCTAGCCTATCCAAAATATCATCCACAACATATTGATTTTCATTGAGGTTCTTACTATCTGCACTAAGCCAATCAGCAAGTTCGTTGTCTTCAGCCAGAGACTCTCCTCGACCAATGGTTCCTGCTAGGGCCTCGGTCTTAAGTATTCGATCACTGCGCTGATACAGACGCTCTGGTGTCGAGCCAATGAAACTATGCCCAGCATCCATCGCAAACAAAAAATGAAAGCTATTGTGGTTGCTCAAGCGACTCATTTTAATGATATCAGCCGCCGCCACTGGCGCTTTAAGTTCAAGACTCGTCTTTCTCGCCAGCACGACTTTTTTAAACTGGTCATTCTCTATCGCACTTAAGGCGTCATCGACCAACTCACACCACCGCCCTTTTTCTGGAGTGTGGCGAGCTGTGACGACCGTTGGGCTTTGTATTTTGGAGAGACGAACATCAAGATTTAGATTTTTAAGCGCCTTAATCGAATCGCTTTTTGAACGGTTAGTATTAACAATTAACGAGCACGTTTGATTGGACACCACGATTTCGATAATCGGCAGAAAAAAGAAAGAAGAGAGGCAGCGTTTGCCACCCTTTGCTGATGGCGAAAATGCCCGACCGCCCCAAACTCTCTGTCGCTCGCCCAATATTGTATACGCTGGAGCAGGGTCTTGAAAGGTATAGGTTTGACCAAGCGCAACCACCTGCTCAGTCTCATCACGATCTTGCCAATAGAATTTGGGGTAAATAGTTTGTGCTTCGAGCCAATCAACCAAGTTGCTTTGGTCTAATCCTGGACTGCAACCAAACGGGTGCGTGAAACGCACTTTACCGCTTCGATCAGTCTCGATTTGATGGATTAACGTTGTGATGGCTGTTGCGAAATTCAACTCGGTATCCTCATCGCTCACTCAGACGTGTCTATGTCTTAACAATCAACACTATGCTGGTGATAGCACTTTTCTATGATTAGAAGGCTAATGTATTGATTGCATCGATTCAAATCAAGAGATGTACTCGGTTTCAAGATCAAACGCCGCATATTTACGCCGAACCGCTCATCATTCAAGCACCTGTGGTAACGGACACTTTCAGACCTTTTGATGAATAAATTCGAATCTACAGTTTATTATTCTATCAAGGTCTAGTTTTATATGGTTTAATAATGAAAAAGGTTATTTATTTGGGGTTAAATAATGCAAAATATCGGAATGTCGAGCAAACTCGATAATGTATGCTACGACATACGCGGGCCTGTACTCAAACATGCTAAGAAAATGGAAGAAGAGGGGCATAAAATTCTTAAGCTGAATATCGGCAACCCTGCCCCATTCGGCTTTGATGCTCCTGATGAGATCCTGGTAGATGTCATCCGCAACTTACCGACATCACAAGGTTACTGTGATTCGAAAGGTATCTACTCTGCCCGTAAAGCCGTTGTTCAGCATTACCAAAAGAAAGGGATACACAGTTTAGACGTTGAAGATGTCTACATCGGCAACGGGGTGTCTGAGTTGATTGTGATGGCCATGCAATCGCTGCTCAATAACGGTGATGAAATGCTTGTGCCGTCACCGGATTACCCACTATGGACGGCATCAGTCGCGCTATCTGGCGGCAAAGCTGTTCATTACATGTGTGATGAAGAGTCTGACTGGTACCCGGATCTCGATGATATTCGCAGTAAAATCACGCCAAAAACTCGTGGTATCGTCATAATCAACCCAAATAACCCGACGGGAGCGGTTTACAGTCGCGACTATCTGCTGGAGATCATCGAGATCGCTCGCCAGCACAAGCTGATCATTTTTGCCGATGAGATCTACGACAAAGTGCTTTATGACGGTACCGTGCATACGTCGATCGCTACGCTGACTGATGACGTTCTTGTCGCGACATTTAACGGCTTATCTAAAGCCTACCGCGTTTGTGGTTTCCGTGGCGGTTGGATGTTCTTTACTGGCCCTAAGCATCTCGCTCAAGGTTATATCAATGGCCTTGATATGCTGGCGTCGATGCGTTTATGTGCAAACGTGCCCATGCAACATGCCATCCAAACCGCACTGGGGGGCTATCAGAGTATTAATGAACTGATCTTACCGGGTGGACGGCTTCTTGAGCAACGCGATAAAGCCTATGAGTTGATCAATCAGATCCCAGGAGTGTCGTGCGTCAAGCCTAAAGGTGCCATGTATTTATTTCCGAAGATCGACACCAAACGCTACAACATCAAAGATGATCAAAAGATGGTGCTCGACTTCTTGATTCAAGAAAAGGTTCTGCTGGTGCAAGGTACTGGCTTTAATTGGCCTAAACCCGATCACTTTAGAATTGTCACTCTACCGCACATCGATGATTTAGAAACCGCAATTGGCCGATTTGAGAGATTCTTGTCTACTTATTCCCAATAAACCGCTAACATTAAGATATTCAATCGTTTTGTTAGCTTAAAGGCACTCGTTTGAGTGCCTTTATTGTTTCCAAACAAGCGTTTTTGTTGTTGGGGGAAGGTATGCAAACCAGTCATTTTTTTGCTCACTTAGCCAGAATGAAGCTCATTCAGCGCTGGCCTTTGATGCGTTCGGTATCGGTAGAGAATATCTCAGAACATAGTCTGCAAGTTGCCTTCGTTGCCCATGCGCTTGCCGTGATAAAAAACAAAAAATTTGGTGGCCAATTAAACCCTGAGCGCATTGCTTTACTCGGTATGTATCATGACACGAGCGAAGTTCTTACTGGTGATTTGCCAACACCGGTAAAATACTACAACCCTGAAATCGCCAAAGAGTACAAAAAGATTGAGGCTGCTGCAGAGGAAAAATTACTTTCCATGCTTCCTGAAGAATTTCAGCAAGATTTTGCGCCCTTTTTAATCTCTCACCAAGCACACCCGGAAGACGCCGTAATTGTTAAGCAAGCAGACACCTTGTGTGCATACTTAAAGTGCCTTGAAGAGATCAGTGCTGGTAACCACGAGTTCGAACTGGCTAAAAAGCGCTTGGATGTGACGCTCAATGAACGAAAAACCCAAGAAATGACCTATTTTCTCGAAGTCTTTGTTCCAAGTTTTAACTTATCTCTTGATGAGATAACTTGACCTCACACATAACCAAGTAACAAGGATTGTTGAGCTATGCCAATTTCTCCCTTGTGGAATCAACGCCACGACGACGAGCATAAGATTCGTCGAGATGATCATCGAAGCCCTTTCCAACGAGACCGCGCACGAATACTGCACTCAGCGGCATTTCGTCGCCTACAAGCCAAGACGCAAGTCCATGGAAGCAGTATTGATGATTTTCATCGAACGCGACTCACACACTCATTGGAGGCCTCGCAACTAGGGTCCGGCATCGTCGCTCAAATCAAAAAGAAGCAACCTGAACTGCGTGAGCTTCTTCCCTCGGATTCGCTTATCGATGCTATCTGTCTAGCTCATGATATCGGACATCCACCCTATGGGCATGGTGGGGAAATCGCCCTTAACTACATGATGCGTGACCACGGTGGATTTGAAGGCAATGCACAAACATTTCGAATCGTCACCAAGTTAGAGCCTTATACCGAGCAATTTGGCATGAACTTGTCGCGCAGAACCCTACTTGGATTAATCAAGTATCCTACCCTGCTGAGTAAAGCACAGCGTAGCACCAAGCCTAATCTTCCCCTCTCACCGCGCCAGATAAAAGCAAAAGATTGGATGCCTGCTAAAGGGATCTATGATTGCGATATCGCCCTGTTTGATTGGGTGTGTGAGCCGTTAAGCGATAATGACCATGTCTTGTTGCCTTGCTTTCGTGAAAACAACGATCCCCAAGTCAATCATCACAAGACGCTCTACAAATCTCTGGATTGTTCCATTATGGAACTGGCTGATGACATCGCTTATGGTGTGCATGATCTCGAAGATGCTATTGTGCTGGGAATGGTCTCACGCCAACAGTGGCAAGAGGCAGCAGCGGCAACACTGGCCGAGTGCGGTGATGAATGGTTTGAAAAACACATCAACTCTGTCAGTGATATGCTGTTTTCTGGTCATCACCACCAACGCAAAGACGCGATTGGAGGTATGGTCAATGCACTATTAACCAGCATTTCCATCGAACAGGTTGATCATCGATTTGAGAGTGAGCTATTGAGATACAACGCCGTTTTGACGCGACCGATGGCGATCGCGCTTAATATTCTTAAACGCTTTGTTAGCCAATATGTTATCCAGGTACCCGATGTACAAGTAGCAGAATATAAGGGTCAACAGATCATCATGGATCTGTTTGAGGCGCTCAGTGCTGATCCCGAACGATTATTACCTGTTCAACAGCAACAGCTTTGGCGACAAGCTGACAACCAAAATAGAAAGCAGCGGGTTATATGCGATTACATTGCTGCTATGACTGATGGTCGAGCAAAACGCCTTCATCAGCAAATGTTTTCCGCTCATCTATAGAGTCGTCAGTTTGATAAGTAGTTGCGCTCAAATACGCCTGGTGGCATCTGATCTATTTGAAACTGGATCATCTGTTTGAACGACGTCATCAATGGAGAAAAATCAGCCGCAGGGTCCAGCGCAGACAAAGCGTAATAACCTGCCTCAACCGTTGATAGCGCATTATCTGAAGGTGCTTTTCTAATTTGGTACTCACCTTTGAGATCATTTGGCAGTGCAACACATGACAAATGGTGAAGGTTGGTAGAAAGTTGCCACATCTTAAAGGCTTTTTTCCAAGTACCATCAAGCAAGATCAGTCGATGCTTGGTATTCAATGCCGACTGGTGCTTATATTCAAGTAGGGTCGTCGCCTGTTCACTTGGGTACAAGATTGAGTGAGTGTAACGCTCATCAGCTAAAAAATCATTTAAGACCTGATTACGTGAAAAGTCTTCGCCAACAAGTAAGATGCTGTTCTTGAGTGATAAATCAAGAATACGAGCACTGCCCAAGGGATGATTTGCTTCTGACTCATGCTGTAATATGATCAACTCAACCGCGGTATCAATAGGGACGATAGAGTCACAGATGCACGCTTTGTTCGCTTTCCCACACTTATGGCAGTACCGTGAATCATGGACAGATTGGTGAGACATACTCTAAAACCCTATTTCATTGTGGCACTGGTCAGCGTAATCGCTATTGCCCTTCAGTTTCAAGACCCGCAATCTTACGCAATTTGGAGCAGACAATACATACTTGATGGGCAGTGGTGGCGAATTATCACAGGGCACTTCACTCACACCAACGTCTATCACATGCTGATGAACCTTGCGGCATTTTGGGTAATGACGTTCGTTTTCAAACCCCAATCCGGCTCACTATCGATACTTATTATTCTCACCTCAGCTTCGATTGGTTTACTCAACTTTTTCACACTAGTTCAAGAATATGCTGGACTCTCCGGCGTACTTCACTCTGTGTTCGCCTATTATGCCCTCAAAGAAGCGCTAAGTGGTTATCGGAGTAGTTGGCTATTGGTCATCGGTATTGTCGTAAAAGTAGTCTGGGAGCAGGCTTACGGCGCTTCTGAAAGCACCACACAATTGATTGAAGCAACGGTTGCTGTGGATGCGCATATGTTCGGGGTAATTGTGGGTTTACTGTTCGCACTGTGCGGTTACAAAAAAAGAAGGTTGAAGGTTGAATAGCAGACTATCTCTGCAAATGTATTCTTAGCTCTGTGCGCCTCTTTAGTATCCAAGCGTAGCGAACCTCCATTTACCTACGTCTCTTATAAGAGTGCCTTAAAGGGACAGTCCAAATTTACTACGGCATATTGAATGCCTTAAAGGTTCTTATCCCGCATAGACCAACGGGTATTCCTGTTTAACTTCCAAGCGTGTCGAGCCGCCTCACTCTTAAAAGGACAGTCCAAATATCACGGTCCAAATTATCACGGTCCCCATAAACGCAAAAAGAGAAGCCGAAGCTTCTCTTTCTCATTTCAACAGAATGTTGGATTAGTTGTTTTTAATCCACTCATCCATGTCTGTTTTCAGGTTGTCAGACTTAGTACCGAAGATAGCCTGAACACCACCTGCTACAACCACTACGCCAGCTGCGCCTAGTTGCTTCAACTTGTCTTGGTCAACCGCTTCTGTGTCAGCTACTGCAACACGTAGACGAGTGATACAAGCGTCTAGACCTGTGATGTTAGCTTTGCCGCCGAATGCAGAAACTAGCTCAGCTGCCATTTCAGAACCTTGAACTGCGCCTGCAGTTTCTTCTTCGTCTTCACGACCAGGAGTTTTTAGGTCCATCGCTTTGATTACTGCACGGAATACTACGTAGTAAATCGCTGCGTAAACAAGACCAACTGCGAACATTAGACCAAGTTTCTGTGCGTTACCAGATAGAACTACGAAGTCAATTAGGCCGTGTGAGAATGAAGTACCGTGTACGAAACCTAGAGTGTTAGCTACAACGTACGCAGAACCAGCTAGTAGAGCGTGAATTCCGTATAGTACTGGAGCAACGAATAGGAATGAGAACTCGATTGGTTCAGTGATACCTGTTAGGAAAGACGTTAGAGCCGCAGATACCATGATACCCATTACTTTCGCGCGGTTTTCTGGCTTAGCAGAGTGTGCGATTGCAATAGCAGCAGCTGGTAGACCGAACATCTTGAACATGTAACCACCCGCTAGCTGACCGAAGCCATTACCAGCAGCACGAGATGCTTCATCAGCAACTAGGTAACAAGTAAGTACGCCGTTTTGAGTTTCGCCTGCAGCATTGATACAAGTACCCGCTTCGAAGAAGAACGGTACGTTCCAAACGTGGTGTAGACCGAACGGGATTAGAGAACGCTCGATGATACCGTAGATACCAAATGCAACTTGTGGGTTTTGCTCAGCAGCCCAGTGAGAGAACGCACCGATACCAGCACCGATTGGTGGCCAGATGATAGACAGTACGATACCAAGACCGATAGCTGCGAAACCAGTGATGATTGGCACAGCACGCTTACCAGCGAAGAAGCCCAAGTATTCTGGAAGCTGAATGCGGAAGAAACGGTTGAATGCCCATGCAGCAACACCACCGACTAGGATACCACCTAGTACGCCAGTATCGATACCGTCAACACCCATTACGCCAGCCATTACAGACAGAGTCGCTGCCATGATGCCGTAACCAACGATTGCAGCTAGACCCGCTACACCGTCATTGTTAGTAAAGCCTAGTGCTACACCCACAGCAAATAGAAGTGGCATTTGTCCGAATACCGAACCACCAGCCTGTTCCATTAGGTTAGATACGATGTCTGGAATGAAGCCGAGGTTGGCTGCACCAACACCCAACAAGATACCCGCAACCGGAAGAACTGATACTGGTAGCATCAGAGACTTACCGACTTTTTGCAGGTTTGCAAAAAGGTTCTTAAACATAGTTATGCTCCTGATAAAGTTATTGTAATTGTTGGGTTCTAACGGCACACCCCCGTAGCCATAGATGTTAGCACCCAATGAAAATGTAACCAGTGATTGCCATTATATTTTCCGGCTCTAAATATATATTGACCCCTCTCGCATTTTCTAGCGAACAACGAAATTTAATTCCAAAGTACTATTTAGATCACAATAAAAAAGCATGCACATAGTCATTCATTAATTCAATTTAATTAATGTTTTCATTGCCTTACATACTAAGTGCATTAATTTTACGGTGTAAATAAATGGCAGCTGAAACATATTTTTCATCGTAAAATTACATTTCAAGAAAACGCTTACTTTATCAGCGCAAGTGTGAACAATAATTCACCCAAAGTTTATTTATTTGATGTAGAGCAAAAAAAAGAGCGCATGAAAGCGCTCTTAAAATAACAATTAATTTTCCATCACAAAAAAAGATTTCGGAAGTTTTTGCTGGTTATTTCACCAACCTCATTCAACGGAAGGTTTTTCAGCTGGGCAATGTAGGCAGCCACTTCAACAACATAGCCTGGTTGGTTCTCTTTTCCACGGTGCGGGACCGGTGCTAGATACGGTGAGTCAGTTTCAATCAACAACCGCTCAATAGGAATCGCTTTCACGACTTCTTTAAGCTCGGTCGCTTGACGAAAGGTCACGATACCGGAGATAGAGATATAAAAACCAAGTTCCATTGCTTGCTGTGCAAAATCCAGATCTTCAGTAAAGCAATGTATCACGCCGCCACATTTGTGAGCGCCGTATCCTCTCAAAATAGCGAGCGTATCCTCTCTTGCTTGACGAGTATGAATGATCAAAGGTTTGTCTAATTCAACCGCGATTTTAACCTGCTGAATAAACCGCTCTTTCTGCAGCTCTGCCGTTTCTGGTTGATAATGGTAATCGAGGCCGGTCTCACCGATCGCAACCACCTTATCGCTCTTGGCATATTCTTTAAACTTCTCTAAATCGAAGTCACTCTCTACATCCAGCGGATGCACACCGCATGAAGCATGGACTTGAGAGAACGGTTCAATCAGTGACAGCATATTAGGAAATGAAGCCATTGTGACGCCAACCGAAAGAAACTCAGTAACGTTCGCTTGCTCGGCTTTCGCAATCACATCCGCAACATCAATGTGGAGATCATCGTAATTAAGTTTGTCTAGGTGACAATGTGAATCAATAAACATGTAAATCTCTTAAAAAGCCATCAGCCAATCGAGGGTCAAAAGCTCTCGATTCAATCCTGAATGGTTATGGAACTGTTTCAACAGAGCAACCAACTCATTTGTTTGTAAGTATAGTTGTTGATGATCTACCCGTTCAGCCAATTGCACAGCGCCTGGCATCGCCGTTGTAGGAGCCAACGAAAACTGCTGCTTTTGAGCGTCGGTCATCAGATACCAAAGCCAAATCAAACTGCGTTCATAATCGTCTGCCATTAGCTTGACGACATCGTTCCAGCTATAAATCGACTTCGTTTGTAACGCTTCGAGGAAAGCGATCTCAAGGTTTTGGTAGACTGAGATCTTGTCGTCGTCAATTAGCTTCATTGCGAGCAAAGGTGACCCACTCGCAAGTCGTAATGCTAGGTCATACTCACCTTTGATACCTTGTGATGCCAACCAATTCTGGGCAACATGATGTGGCGGGATGCTAACCACCCATTGCTGACATCGACTGATGATCGTTGGAAGAAGTTGATTCACCTTTTCAACGGTCAGGACATAGGAGCACGAAGCACTCGGCTCCTCTAATGACTTTAACAACGCGTTAGCTGCCGATTCTGTCATTGCTTCGGCGTTCTCAATCCAAATGACACGCGTGCCAGAGAGTTGCGAGCTTTGCTGCGCCCATTGCTGACACTGTCGAACTTGGTCCACCGAGATAGATTTCCCAGCCTCTACAGGGCGTAAGGTATGAAAATCCGGGTGGGTGCCTGCATCAAATAGATCGCAACTATGGCAAAACCCGCAGGGCTCAGTCGTTGATGATTTACATAATTGCGTTTTGGCTAACAGCTCAACCAGTTGATCAACACCAACTTCATTGGGTGCACTCAACAGTACCGCTTGAGAAAAACTACCTCTCTCCAAAGTGGGCTGCCACTGCTCCCAAAGACCGTCTAACCAAGGGTATAGTGTTGTCACACCGACTCCTTGCTCAACCAGATTTGCAACGCTGATTCAATATCAGCGGCCACTTGATCAATCGTTTGAGCGGCATCAATGACGATAACCGATTTATCGCCCTCAGCCAGCTCCAAGTAACGCTCACGTGTGCGCTCGAAAAAGCTGATGTCCATCTTTTCGATACGATCTAACTCACCGCGTCCACGAGCACGCTCTAGGCCAATTTTGGGGTCAATATCCATATAGATGGTGAGATCAGGACGGAATTCACCGAGTGAGATGTCACGAAGAGATGCCATGGTTTGAGCGTTGATACCACGTCCACCACCTTGATAGGCTTGTGAAGACATATCGTGACGATCTCCAACTACCCAAGCGCCGCGGGCAAGCGCTGGCTTGATCTTATTTTCCACTAACTGAACGCGCGCTGCATACATCATAAGTAGTTCCGTCGTATCAATAAGCTCTTCGCCTTCATGATCTTGCTTAACTAGAGTACGTAGTGCCTCAGCGAGCTTGGTGCCTCCCGGCTCACGAGTTTGCTCAATATCTTGAATGCCGTATGCCGATAGCGCCGCAAGCACACGGTTGATTGCCGTGCTTTTACCCGCACCTTCAAGACCTTCAATGACAATAAATTTAGCTTGGCTCATTCGATTAGTTACTTCTTATATGTTTTAGATAAGCACGAACCGCACGGTTGTGCTCTGCCAGTGTCTTGGAGAAAACATGACCGCCTTTACCACTGGCTACGAAATAGATGTAGTCGCTCTCTTCTGGGTTGAGTGCTGCCTGTAACGACGCCTTACCGACCATCGCAATCGGTGTTGGCGGCAGACCATTAATAATATAGGTATTATACGGTGTCGGTGTATCTAAGCCTTTTCGACCAATACGCCCTTGATACTTATCACCCATACCATAAATAACGGTCGGATCTGTCTGTAGTCGCATACCACGGTTAAGACGGTTAATAAATACCGCAGAAACTAGGCCTCGCTCGTGAGCGACTGAGGTTTCTTTTTCAATGATTGACGCCAATATTAGCGCTTCGTAGGGCGATTTGAGTGGCAACTTATCTTGTTTAGTCGACCAAAACTCATCAAGGTGGTTTTCTAGCGAACGGTTTGCACGCCTCAATATATCGAGATCGCTCGTGCCTTGAGTGTAATTATAGGTCTCAGCTAAGAACAAACCTTCCAATTTGCCCTGCTCAATGCCAAGTTCTTGTGCTATTTCAGCTTCGCTCATCTCTGTGGTGACCAACTCAAGCCCCTGAGCTTCCAATAATAACTCTCGCCACTCGTCAAACCGACTGCCTTCAACAAAAGTAATGGAATATTGATGCTCTTTCCCGGAAACAATGAGTTCAAGCATCGCTTGTAAGGTCATACCTTCTGTAATTGCAAAGGTACCCACTTTGATATCAACAAGCTCAGGGTGCAACCGACGGACAAGTTGACTAAATGGTGAAGCTTCAACCCAATTCGCCTCAATCGCTTGGTTAAGCACGCTATTGATATTGGCACCGCGCTGCACCGTCAACATCTCTTGCTGTTGCAGGCTAAGTGGTTGGCTCAAAAACTGATTCAATTGCTGCTGGGCATAGTAAAAGGCACCGGCGAATAGCGCAGCAATAAACAATAAAAAGATAATGAATTTTTTTAACACGACATGTAACTCTTGCGTAGTTGTTTTGCGAGGTCAGAAAATGAAAATGAATGGTGCGCGATTTTACTCACTGGCGCAACGCCTAAAATAGCATTAGTGACGAAAACCTCATCAGCGCAAAGTAAATCCTCAATAAAAAAATCTTCTTCAGTCAAAGAAAAACCGAGACTAGGAAGTTGAGCAGCTACGTAATTTCTTGTAATACCTTTTACACCTGCATTGACCATTTTCGGAGTATAGAGCGTTTGTCCTTTGCGCCAGAACAGATTCGCCATTGTTGTCTCAACAATATGCTCATTAAGGTCTGTTACTATGCCATCAGGCAAACCAACCGCATCCATTTCAGCTTTCGCCATAATCTGCTCTAGTCGATTGTTGTGCTTGATACCCGCTAAAGTAGGGTTTAGCCCCAATTGAGTTTGACAGATACCAAGCTCTAGCCCTGCCTGATGCCATGTGGAATAGTGCTTGGGATATTGAAAAGCACTGATGGTGACGACCGGAGATTCACAGCCCAATGGGCTGTAACCGCGACCTCCACTTCCACGGCTGATATGCACTTTAATTCCAGACCGCGAGTGCTCAATTGCCGCATTTGCCACCCAACGTTCAACATCTGACCAATTGGGGTGAGGTATAGCGAGCCTATTTAGTCCTTCCCTCAGGCGTTGAGTGTGAAGCGACCAATGTAGTACCTTGCCATCTTGCAACAGCATCGTCGTGAACACGCCATCTCCATATTGAAAAGAACGATCGGATGCAGAAATGCTATCGCACGGTACTCCATTCACCCAAAACATGTGCAATTTCCTTTGGCTAGATAAAACAAAACGGCTTAATGCTAAGCATCAAGCCGTTAGAAAACAAGTGTCAATCGACGGGTTTAGATCTTTTTGAAGATCAATGAACCGTTTGTACCACCGAAACCAAAAGAGTTACATAGAGCGTATTCAATATTCACGTCACGCGCTACGTGAGGAACTAGATCGATGTCTAGACCTTCCTCGGGATTATCAAGATTAATCGTTGGCGGCACTTTTTGATCAACCAGCGACATCACTGTAATGATCGCTTCCGCTGAACCAGCAGCACCTAATAGGTGGCCTGTCATTGACTTAGTCGAAGAAACGAGCACTTGCTTAGAGCCTTCTTCACCAAGTGCACGCTTAATACCTTTGATCTCAGCGACATCACCTGCTGGAGTCGACGTACCGTGAGCGTTAACGTAGCCAACTTGCGTACCTTCAATACCCGCATCGCGCATTGCTGCTTCCATCGCTAACGCGCCACCTGAACCGTCTTCACTTGGTGAGGTCATGTGGTAAGCATCGCCAGACATACCAAAACCAACAAGTTCGGCGTAGATTTTCGCGCCACGCGCTTTCGCGTGTTCGTACTCTTCCAGAACCATCACACCAGCACCGTCACCAAGAACAAAACCATCGCGCTCTTTGTCCCATGGACGAGAGGCTTTCTGTGGCTCATCGTTACGAGTTGATAGTGCTTTAGCTGCGCCAAAGCCCGCCATACCCAGTGGCGTCGATGCCTTTTCAGAGCCACCACATACCATTGCCTCAGCATCACCGTATGCAATCATACGTGCAGCGTGGCCGATGTTGTGTAGACCTGTTGTACACGCCGTTGCGATCGCGATATTCGGACCACGCAAACCACGCATAATAGATAGATTACCAGCAACCATGTTTACGATGGTTGAAGGAACAAAGAATGGGCTAACTTTACGAGGGCCTTTTTCGACGAGTGCAGTGTGAGCCGTTTCGATAAGGTCTAAGCCACCAATACCAGAGCCAATTGCAACACCAACGCGATGAGCGTTGCCTTCGTTGACTTCTAGCCCAGAGTCATCAAGTGCCTGGATTCCAGCTGCGATACCGTATTGGATAAACAAATCCATTTTACGAGCATCTTTTTTAGACATGTACTCAGTGCAATCGAAGTCTTTTACAAGACCTGCAAAACGAGTAGCAAAATTTTCAGTATCAAAGTGTTCGATGTTTACGATACCACTTTGACCTTCTAGCAGGGCTTTCCATGAAGATTCAACAGTGTTGCCAACTGGTGACAACATACCCATGCCAGTGACAACGACGCGGCGCTTGGACACGATCATATTCTCCGGGATGTAAATTGGTTCTATGAGGGGTTTAGAAGAGAGTCTAAAAAAACACAGGCGGCCAGTTGGCCGCCTGGGAGAGTATCTTACTGAGCGCTGTTTACGTAGTCGATTGCAGCTTGAACAGTTGTGATTTTCTCTGCTTCTTCATCAGGAATCTCAGTGTCGAATTCCTCTTCTAGAGCCATAACTAGCTCTACAGTGTCTAGAGAATCCGCACCTAGATCGTCAACAAAAGAAGCTTCGTTTTTAACTTCTGCTTCGTCTACACCTAGCTGTTCAACAATGATTTTCTTTACGCGTTCTTCGATGTTGCTCATTTTTCTTTTCCTTTACAGATGTCGCCTAAATGCGATGTTTCCGTAGTTTATTAGAACTATTGAAAGTTGCAAGGGGGACCTTGCTGGTCAAACCACAATTTTAGCGATTTTAACCGAAATTCAGCTCATTTTTGACATATATCATGCACATTTTATGTGCAGACCTTGACTAAAACTTGGCAAGTTTAGCGCAATAATATGAACTTTTGCCTAAACTCCACCAACTTTAGCACTAAACCATGTACATGCCACCATTTACATGCAAAGTTTCACCAGTTATGTATGCCGCTTCAGGAGAAGCAAGGAATACAACTGCCGAGGCAATCTCTTTTGGATCACCTAAACGACCCGCTGGCACGTTCGACAATGTTGCCGCACGTTGCTCATCATTGAGTGCTTTGGTCATATCTGTTTCAATAAAGCCTGGTGCGACTGTGTTTACCGTTACACCGCGTGAAGCCACTTCACGTGCCATTGACTTGGTAAAACCTATCACACCCGCTTTTGCGGCTGCGTAGTTTGCTTGGCCTGCATTACCCATAGTGCCAACAACAGAACCTACGTTGATAATACGACCTGCGCGTTTTTTCATCATACCGCGCAGTACTGCTTTAGACATGCGGAAGATCGGCGTTAGGTTTGTATCGATGATGTCATCCCACTCGCTGTCTTTCATGCGCATCAGAAGGTTGTCGCGAGTGATACCTGCATTGTTCACCAGAATATCGATCGCACCGAACTCATCATTGATGGTTTTCAGTGTTGCTTCGATTGATTCAACATCGGTTACGTTTAGCGCAAGACCTTTGCCATTTTCACCAAGGTACTCGCTGATGGCTGCTGCGCCACCTTCTGACGTTGCTGTACCAATCACTTTTGCGCCGCGCTCTACTAAAAGTTCGGCAATGGCACGGCCGATACCACGGCTAGCACCTGTCACTAGAGCAACTTTGCCCTCTAGATTCATCATAGTCTTAATCCTTAATTACGATTTCACTGCATCTAGAGATGCAACATCGTTAACTGCAGCAGCAGTTAGCGACTTAACAATACGTTTTGTCAAACCAGTAAGCACTTTGCCAGGGCCAAGCTCTAGCAACTTCTCAACACCCTGCTCACTCATTAGCTCAACGCCTTCCGTCCAACGAACTGGGCTGTGAAGCTGGCGAACGAGTGCATCTTTGATCTTCGCAGGATCGGTTTCTGCAACCACATCCACGTTGTTAATCACCGGCAATACTGGTGTGTTAAACTCGATGCTTTCTAGTGCCACCGCAAGCTTATCCGCTGCTGGCTTCATCAGAGCACAGTGCGATGGTACTGACACTGGTAGAGGCAGAGCACGTTTCGCACCGGCTTCTTTACACAAGGCTCCAGCGCGCTCAACAGCGGCTTTGTTACCCGCGATAACCACTTGACCTGGTGAGTTGAAGTTAACTGGAGAAACCACCTCGCCTTGTGCCGCTTCTTCACACGCTTTTGCGATAGCGTCATCTGCAAGGCCGATAATCGCATACATAGCACCAACACCTGCTGGCACTGCTTCCTGCATCAGTTGACCACGCAACTCAACTAACTTGATGGCTTCTTTGAAATCAATCACGCCAGCACAAACGAGTGCAGAGTACTCACCAAGGCTGTGACCCGCTAGGTTAGCCGGTTGCTCAAGACCTAGCTCTTGCCATACACGCCAAATAGCAACAGAAGACGCTAACAGTGCAGGTTGAGTACGGAATGTTTGGTTAAGATCTTCAGCCGGACCATTTTGTACCAATGCCCACAGGTCATAACCTAGCGCTTCTGATGCTTCTGCAAAGGTTTTCTTAACCATATCATATTGTTCGCCAAGCTCAGCAAGCATACCAACCGCTTGAGAACCTTGACCTGGGAATACAATCGCGAAGTTGCTCATGTTTTATTTCCTTCAAAAACTATCAATAAAGGCTCAATAAGAGCCTTCAATCCTAAAACTTAACTAGGGCACTACCCCAAGTAAATCCGCCACCAAACGCTTCAAGCAGAAGGGTTTGACCGCGCTTAATTCGTCCATCGCGAACCGCTTCATCAAGTGCTGTCGGTACGGTTGCCGCTGACGTGTTACCGTGACGATCTAGCGTAACAACCACTTGTTCAAGTGGCATGGCTAATTTCTTCGCTGTCGCCGAGATGATGCGCATATTGGCTTGATGCGGAACGAGCCAGTCTAATTCTGACTTGTCCATGTTGTTCTCTTTTAGTGTCTCATTTACTAAACGAGACAACTGAGTCACGGCCACCTTAAAGACTTCGTTGCCCGCCATATGCAACCAACTGTTAATGTCATCGCTGTGCTCAAAGTTACCCGGCATTTCGTCACGACGATTTGGGTATTTCAGGCTAAGCAGGTCACCAAAGCGACCATCGGCATTAATGGTTGTAGAGAGGATGCCAGGCTCTTCACTTGCCCCTACGACAACCGCACCAGCAGCATCACCGAATAAGATGATGGTAGAGCGATCCGTTGGATCACAGGTCTTTGACAAAGCATCCGCACCAATCACTAGGATATTCTTGCAGTGACCTGTCTTGATGTACTGATCTGCCACAGAAAGGGCATAGACAAAACCTGAACACGCTGCCGCCATATCGAAGGCCGGACAGTGCTTAATGCCCAGCAAGGCTTGAACCTGACAAGCCGCTGATGGGAAGGCGTGAGAACCACTTGTGGTCGCAACAAGAATCATATCAATATCATTCTTATCGATGCCGGCCATCTCAATTGCATTCTCAGCCGCATGGTGGGCCATATCAGCCACGGTTTCGTTATCTGCAGCAATGCGACGCTCTTTGATACCTGTGCGGGTAACAATCCATTCATCGCTTGTCTCTACCATTTTCTCAAGGTCAGCGTTAGAACGCACCTGAGATGGCAGGTAGCTGCCTGTACCTAATATTTTGCTATACATGAAGACTAATAATGCCTCTCGAGTAATACCGTTTCCAGACGATCGCTGATACGGCTCGGAATCTGTCGTTTAACCTCGTGTACTGCCTCGCCAATAGCATTTTCAAAAGCAGTAACATCGGCACTTCCATGACTTTTAATGACAATGCCGCGCAATCCTAGCAAACTTGCGCCATTATACTGGTCGGGGTTCAGTGTTTTTAATTCTTTAAATAGGTCGGGGAGTAAACGTCTTAACAGCCAACCACGCACAGACGAGGTCGACATCCAATTTTTTAATTTGTCTACAAACAGCTGGGCGGTTCCCTCACACGTTTTTAGACAAACATTGCCAACAAAGCCATCACACACTATCACATCTGCCACATCATTAAATAGTTGATTGCCTTCAATATAGCCGACGTAATTTATGTTTTCTGCTTGCGACAACATTTCAGCACAGCGTTTAACCAGATCATTACCCTTGATCTCTTCTTCACCGATGTTAAGAATGGCGACTCGGGGTTGACTCGACAGGTCATTTTCAGCTAATGCGCTGCCCATAACCGCAAATTGAAATAGAGAGTCAGCATCACTGGAGATATTGGCGCCTAAATCAAGCATCCAGGTACGTTTGTTACTTGCTGTTGGTAGCGCTGACACAAGCGCTGGACGGTCAATTCCTGGAAGAAGCTTGAGTTTGAATCGTGATAACGCCATCAATGCCCCAGTGTTACCGGCACTGACCACAGCACTCGCTTCACCTTGAGCAACGAGATCAAGGCAAACTGCCATAGAACTCTGCTGAAAATGACGCAGGGCAACGGAAGGTTTTTCGTTGTTGGAGATGGTTTGTTCTGTATGACGAATGCTCAGCCTAGCATGCTCGCTAATGCCAAGTTTATGGAGTTCGCGGGTAATCGAAGATTGATCACCGACTAAGATCACTTTTAGCGCTGGGAAATGCGACAGTGCCTGCACGGAGGCAGGCACTGTAACGCGAGGACCGAAATCCCCGCCCATTGCATCAAGTGCAACGGTTAAATTTTGCAAAGGTCAACCTTACTTGTTGATAACCTTTTTGCCACGGTAGTAACCTTCAGCAGTTACATTGTGACGTAGGTGAGTTTCACCTGAAGTTGCGTCTACAGAAAGTGCAGCTGTAGTTAGCGCATCGTGTGAACGACGCATGCCACGCATTGAACGTGATTTCTTGCTCTTTTGTACGGCCATTGACCCTACTCCTATGTTAGAACTTAAAGAATTACTTCTTTAGGCTTTTTAAAACATCGAATGGATTCGGTTTCTCTTCCACAATTTCTTCTGGAATTTCACCAAACACCAAATTGTTTGAATTAACGCTACAGTCCGCTTCGTCATGCATCGCAATTTGAGGCAATTCGAGGATAAACTCATCTTCAACTAGCTGTATTAGGTCTAATTCACCGTACTCGTTAAGATCTACCAAATCGTACTCTTCCGGTGCTTCCTCTTCACTCTTCTCACTGTAATAAGGAGTGTAAGTGAATTGGATTTCACACAAATGTGTGAATACCTCATTACAACGTTGACATTCAAGATCGACTTCGATGTTAGCTTTACCAGAGATAACAACAAGTCGCTGTTCATCAAGCCCAAATGATACTTTGACGTTCGCGTCGCGTTTTACGCCTTCAGTAGACTCCGCTAAACGCTTAAAAAGACTTGCTTGGATGATGCCATCGTAATCAAGACGTTTTTGAGCAGTTTTTGCTGGATCTACCGTTCGCGGTAATTTTACCTTTTGCATAGGGCGCGAATATTATCTCCCAATTCAAAATTAGTCAAAGGAAAAGGGAAAAAACTTAGAGTTTTTTTAGCTTTTCCTGGCGTATTACAGATATGAGCGATATTGTCTCATTTCCGTGGTGACTTTAAACAGTAAGTGATTAAAAAAATGACACATTACCAACTCGCTCTCGCCTCAACTTCTCCGTTTCGCCAATCGCTGCTGGAAAAGCTCAATCTGCCTTTTTTCTGCGTTGAACCCGATTGTGATGAAACCCCTTTCGATGGTGAGTCACCCCAGCAATTAGTTGCTCGTTTGGCAGAGCAAAAGGCGCGTTCATGTTTCGCTCAAGTCGAGCAGCCAACTTTAATTATTGGCTCTGACCAAGTCTGTGTCATCGACAATCAGATCATTGGTAAACCGCACAACCGTGAAAACGCCATTAAACAATTATCCGCACAAAGCGGCAAAGTCATTACCTTCTACACTGGGTTGAGTGTCGTCAACACTTTGACCAATGAATCTGAAACCATCGTTGAACCGTTTCATGTTCATTTTCGCGCGCTAACGACCCGTCAGATTGAACGCTACGTTGATGCAGAGCAACCGTTTTTCTGCGCAGGTAGCTTTAAAAGCGAAGGCTTAGGCATTTCGCTTTTTGAAAAATTAGAAGGAAAGGACCCTAACACTCTGGTTGGATTACCTCTCATTTCACTGATTGACCTACTGGCCAACCAAGGGTTCAAAATACTCTAACCTAGCGTTTACGCAAACCGGCGATGGCTTTCTCAAGTTTTGCCTCCATCGGTGCATTCACTTCCATCCACTCCTCCGTTTTTGGATGTATAAAGCGAATATTGGCAGCATGCAGGAAGAGTCTATCTAAGCCGACTTGTCCAGTGTAAGCATCGAAGCGACGATCACCATAACGGTCATCCCAAGCAATTGGGTGGCCGGTATACTGCATGTGTACACGGATTTGGTGAGTACGTCCTGTGATAGGGCTAGCTTGTACCAAAGTCGCTTGTTCAAACTGTTCTAGGATCTTAAAGCGCGTTTCAGACGGTTTTCCTTTCGGGTTAACACGTACGATGCTGTTGACTTCATTCTTAAGTAGAGGCGCATTGACTACTTTGCAGCTTGGCTTCCATTTCCCCATCCCTAAAGCAAAATAGAACTTCTTCACCGTCTTTTCGCGAAACTGAGCTTGCAAGTGACGCAGTGCAGAGCGCTTTTTGGCAACAAGTAAAATGCCCGAGGTATCTCTATCAATACGGTGAACCAACTCAAGAAAGCGTGCCTCTGGGCGCAGTGCGCGTAGCGCTTCAATCGCACCGAACTTCAAACCACTACCACCATGAACAGCGGTTCCTGACGGTTTATTTAAAATCAACATATGATCATCTTCATAAATGATCTTATTTTCAAGTTCCGCCACTTTGTTTAATTTGGTGCTCGGTGCTTGTGTCTCTTCCGTGTTCGCCGGGATCGTTACCGGGGGAATACGGACCACGTCACCCGCTTGCAGCTTGTATTCTGCTTTGATTCGCTTTTTATTAACACGAACTTCTCCCTTGCGCACAATACGATAGACCATACTCTTGGGTATGCTCTTAAGCTGATTACGCAAAAAATTGTCAATCCGCTGGCCAGCCATATCCTCATCAATATCGATGAGTTGGACTTTTGTTCTTACTTCATTCATTGAGTTTTGCTCAAGGGGTTATCAGAAATGCTCTTATTACAGTTTAACACCCGAAAGCCGACTAATTCACATTTTTATCGCTCCGTTCTGCCATAGAACCCTTGCAAAAGGCGCATTTTTTACGCAGCGACGAAACTGTGGATAAACCTTGGTCACCGACTGCTATAAAAATGAGCAAGCGCCCAAATTTCGGGGCTTTACCTCACAAGCACGTAAAAATTTTTGCTTTTTTTTCCTTGTTTATAACAAAGCAGATTGCTGACTTTTCTCGTCACTGCTATAGTTCAGTGCTGCAAATAGTGGCTAGGTCATTTTACTAACATACCTTTCCGCTATCTCATCAATACTTTAGTCAGAATAAACTGACTTTCATATCTTATGACCAGACCCGATGACTCAATAATTCGATGGAACCGTCTAAGTTTGATGACAAATAAGTGACATGAGAACAAGCAAAAACAGAGTAGACACTTTGTTGTGGATTGCTGCACAGGGCGTAAGACAATTCCAAACAAAGACAAGCTTGCTGTTCTACTCGAACTCATTCGTGTTGAGTATCTCCACGAAATAGTGGGTCACGAGCCTATCAAAATGAAGCGCGTGACAACTGAAGCGTCCGAGAGCATCCCTCCAGCCGGGAGGCTGCAACTTTGTAACCACGGGATCTGACGCCACGAATGGACTCAAGCAGCAAGCTATAATGAAAAAGATAACGAGATTATTTAAATGAAAAGAATGTTAATCAACGCAACTCAAAAAGAAGAGTTGCGCGTTGCGCTGGTCGACGGCCAAAAGCTGTTCGATCTAGACATTGAAAGTCCTGGCCATGAGTCCAAGAAAGCCAATATCTATAAAGGCCGCATCACTCGAATTGAACCTAGTCTAGAAGCCGCTTTTGTTGATTACGGCGCAGAAAGACACGGTTTCCTCCCTCTTAAAGAGATCGCCCGCGAATACTTCCCCCAAGGCTACAGCTACCAAGGTCGTCCAAGCATTAAAGAAGTGCTGACAGAAGGCCAAGAAGTGATTGTTCAAGTTGAAAAGGAAGAGCGTGGTAACAAAGGCGCGGCTCTGACAACGTTCATCTCTCTCGCTGGTAGCTACCTAGTATTGATGCCTAATAACCCACGTGCTGGCGGTATTTCTCGTCGCATTGAGGGTGACGAGCGCACTCAACTGAAAGCAGCACTGAGCACGCTTGAGCTACCTCAAGGTATGGGCTTAATCGTTCGTACTGCTGGTGTTGGCAAGAGCGCTGAAGAGTTAGAGTGGGATTTGAATGTTCTTCTTAACCACTGGGGAGCTATCAAACAAGCGTCTGATTCAAACGAAGCACCTTTCCTAATTCACCAGGAAAGTAACGTTATTGTTCGCGCTATTCGAGACTACTTGCGCCGTGACATCGGTGAAATTCTCATCGATAGCAACACCATTTACGAGCGTGCAGTAGAACATATCCGCTTAGTTCGTCCTGATTTTATCAATCGTGTGAAGAAGTACGATGGCGAAGTGCCACTGTTCAGCCACTACCAGATTGAAAGTCAAATTGAGTCAGCCTTCCAACGTGAAGTTCGCCTGCCATCTGGTGGTTCAATTGTTATTGACCCAACAGAAGCACTGACCTCTATCGATATCAACTCTGCTCGCGCAACTAAGGGTGGAGATATTGAAGAAACAGCACTTAACACAAACTTAGAAGCAGCTGACGAGATTGCTCGCCAACTACGTCTGCGCGACCTAGGTGGTCTTGTGGTTATCGATTTTATCGATATGACACCAGTACGACACCAACGTGAAGTTGAAAACCGTTTACGCGATGCCGTTCGTCTAGACCGCGCTCGTGTACAAATCGGTCGTATTTCACGCTTCGGCCTACTTGAGATGTCTCGTCAACGTCTGAGCCCGTCTTTAGCAGAAGCAAGTCACCATATCTGTCCTCGCTGTACTGGTACAGGTGTGGTTCGTGATAATGAGTCTCTAGCCCTGTCTGTTCTTCGTTTAATCGAAGAAGAAGCACTAAAAGACAATACTTCACAAGTTCTGGCTGTGGTTCCTGTCTCTATCGCGTCTTACTTACTCAATGAAAAGCGTCGTTCTGTTAACCACATCGAGCGCAATCAAGAAGTTAAGATCACTATCGTGCCTAACTCAGACATGGAGACACCACACTTTGAGGTGATCCGCGTTCGTGACGGTGAAGAGCAAAACATCCTTTCTTACCTTGTTCCTAAGAAACTAGAAGCAATGAAAGAAGCGGAAGCGCGTGATGTTAACGAGACTGAAACTAAAGTAAGAAAAGTTGAAGAGCCCGTATTGAAAGGCTTTGCTGCACCTGAAAAGGTAGCACCGGCGCCTGTTGTTAAGCCGCAAGCTGAATCGCCAGCGAAAAAAGAAGAGAAACAAGGCTCTGGCCTAGCTCGCTTCTTTAAGGCTATTACCAGTTTCCTATTCGGCTCTACTGAGAAAGAAGAAGAGAAGAAAGAAGAGACCCAAGAAAAGCCTCGCAGCAACAACCGCCAACGTCGTAACAACAACCGTAACGACCAACGCCGTCGTAACAACAACCGCGATAAGAATAAGCGTAAGCCAACGCGTGATGAAGCAACTTCAGAACAGCAGGATAAAGGCACTAAACCAACTGAGAAGAAGCAGACACGCAAGCCTCGTCAGGATCGCCGCAACAAGCGTGACCGTGATGAAGCAAGCAAGCCTTCTAAAGTTGAAGAGCAAGGTCTAAAAATCGCTGAAGAAGCACAAAGCGAAAAGCCTGAGCAAACACGTAGAGACGAAAAATCGACACGCGTAAAAGAGCGTCGTCAACGTCGCAAGCTCAATAAGAGCGTTCGTGTTAAAGACCAAGTAGAGCAACAAGCAACGCCAGCTGTCGATGAAGCTGAAACACAGCAAGTACCTTTAGAGCGTAAGGCTGAAAAAGCGAAAGCTAAGCCAGCTAAAGCAGACGATGCAGTGACGAATGGCGAAGAGAGCCAAAACGGTGAAAAAGCGCCTAAAGGTCGTCGCAACCGTCGCTCTCCACGTCACCTTCGCGCAAGCGGTCAACGTCGTCGTCGCGGGCGTGATCGTCGCCCTAACCCATTCCGCCTACGTGCAGGTGGGGTTGCATCTCCAGAGATGTCGATGGGTAAAGTGATGCCTAAGTACGACCTACCTAAGCCTGGTTCACGTAAACCGCGTAAGTCGCAAGGTAAGCAAACGTCTATCTTAAGCGGTGTTGCACGTCCTGAAGCTTCAATGGCTAAAGTGATTATCATGCGTGCAGCAGAAGTTGCCCCAGTAGTAGCAAAAGCTCCAAAGCAAGCTGTTGAAGCGCCAAAAGCTGCTAAGCCTGCGCCGATGATTGTGCCATCTGTGGTGAATGCTGTGATTCCAAAGCTTGCATCGACTCCAGCGGTAACACCGGCTCCAGCTAAAACGACAGAAGCTAAAGTAGCACCAGCGGTAAACAAGCCAGTGACTGCTCCTAAAGCGACTAAGCCAGCATCCAAGCCGGTGGTTAAGCCTAAGGGTCACGCTTCCGCTGCAATGGCGAAAGCGGCAGGTCCTCAAGAGCTGAGAACCATCGAAGTGAATGCGGCTCCATTCCGCACAGAGCGATTTGTTGGTAAAGGGGCTGGTAGCCAAGTGGCTAGCAACCAAGCAACAGCAGGTATGACGAAACCGTCTTACTAAGCTCATGCTTTAATTGATTCAATGCCCGCTTCAAAGCGGGCATTTTTTTATCCGCTCGCCATCTGCTATCCTAATTCCGTCCATTTTCTGCTTATCAATTGAACTTAATCACACTTTCCGTTAGCATTCGCAGCAACCTCTATTGTCACACTTTCTTACACTTTTAAATCAGAGCAGGCTCAATTGTGACTACGCTTGCCCTGTGCACCCTGAAAATTCAGATGGGTGGTAATCATTAGGGATCATTTATCACTATGTTTGAGTTTCCTCAGTTTTCCCAGCACTCTATAAAAAATGATGTGTTGTCAGGTTTAACAGTCGCACTTGCGTTGGTACCAGAAGCGGTCGCATTTGCCTTTGTTGCGGGCGTCGATCCTATGGTAGGTCTATATGCCGCCTTTATTGTTGGTCTTGTCACCTCAATCTTCGGTGGTCGACCAGGGATGATATCTGGTGCAACGGGTGCAATGGCTGTTGTCATGGTAAGCCTTGTGGCGACCCATGGTGTGCAATACCTCTTTGCAGCAATTTTGTTGGCGGGCCTAATTCAAATTCTTGCCGGTGTCTTCAAGCTCGGTAAGTTCATTCGCATGGTGCCACATCCCGTGATGATTGGTTTTGTCAACGGCTTGGCTATTGTTATCTTTCTCGCTCAGCTTGGCCAGTTCAAGACACCCGACGTTAACGGTGTACTGACATGGCTGCCGCAGGGAGAAATGATGCTAATGCTTGGCCTCGTTGCGCTAACGATGGTCATCATTCATTTCTTGCCTAAACTGACCACTGCCGTTCCTTCTTCTCTCGTTGCCATTCTGACGGTAACGCTCATTGTTGTAGGTTTAGATCTTGAGACCAACACTGTGGTCGACTTCCTGCGCACCATGTCGGGCAATCCAGAAGCAACGCTTGAGGGCACACTACCAACATTTGCTATTCCCGTGGTGCCATTTAATCTAGAAACACTGCAAATCATCCTTCCATATGCCATTATTCTTGCCGCTATTGGTTTGATTGAATCACTACTCACATTAACGGTATTGGATGAAATGACTAACACCCGTGGTCAGTCAAACCGAGAGTGTGTGGGTCAAGGCCTTGCGAACGTGACATGCTCGGTATTTGGTGCTATGGGGGGTTGTGCGATGATCGGCCAGTCGATGATCAACGTCAACTCGGGTGGGCGTGGACGCCTGTCTGGTATTGTCGCTGCCGTCATGTTGCTGGTGTTTATTCTATTTGCCTCTGCGCTGATCGAGATGATCCCATTGGCAGCATTAGTAGGTGTCATGTTCATGGTGGTCATTGGCACTTTTGAATGGGCGACCTTCAAACTTGCTCGCCGCGTGCCTAAGCAAGACTTTTTCGTTATCGTATTGGTAACGGTGGTGACAGTACTTACTGATTTAGCGGTCGCGGTCGCTGTGGGCGTTGTTGTATCTGCACTCATGTTTGCATGGGAGCATGCAAAACACATTTATGCGAGTAGTGAAACTAATGCAGAGGGCTCTAAGGTCTACAAGGTCAATGGTCCTATCTTCTTCGGTTCTGCTGCTAACTTCTTGGAGCTGTTTGACGCTCAAAATGATCCACAAGATGTTATTGTTGATTTTGCTCATTCTCGTGTTGCTGATCACTCCGCAATCGAGGCTATCGAAACGATCGCGGAGCGCTATGCGAATGTTGGAAAGACACTGCACTTACGTCATCTGAGCCCGGATTGTCGTAAACTATTAGACAAGGCAGGTAGCCTAGTGGAAATCAACGTTAAAGAGGATCCAAGTTACAAAGTTGCGACTGACGTTCTCGCTGGCTAAACCACCCACTATGGATTTAATCAAAGGCTTATATGCAAATATGTAAGCCTTTTTGTCTCTAGTTCAATGAAAAGCGACACACTTGAGCGTACATCTGTAATAGAAAACCCGTTATTCGCCCTACACGCGTTCACTTAAATTAGGTTTCAGCACATTACATTCCAGTTAATAAATCTAGAAAATTAGACTCTCTTAATATAAAACTCCAAATAGTCACAGTTAGTTACATTTCGTTGTTAAAGCAAAAGCTCTAGTTTTATCATTTTGCGCCTATTTCAAATGGAATTTCAGCGAACACTTCAATGAACTTTAATCGTACCCTTTTAGCAGTAACCCTGCTCTCCACCTTTGGTCTTGTCTCAACAACGGCTTCTGCAGCTGGCTTTCAGCTAGCGGAATATTCAGCGACGGGCCTTGGCCGCGCGTACGCTGGTGAAGCTGCGATGGCAGATAATGCAAGCGCACAATGGCGTAATCCAGCGATGCTCACTTACCTTGAGGGTACTCAGGTCTCTGTCGGGGCGATTTACGTTGATCCTAACTTGGACGTTGATGGCACAGTTACGCATCCAACCGGTTCATACAACGCGAGTTCAAAAGATTTTGCAAACAGTGCAGTTATTCCAAACTTCTATTTAAGTCACCAAATCAATGAGCAATGGTTTACTGGTTTTGCCGCAGGTACTAACTACGGCATGGAAACAGAGCTAGATAAAGACTTTGCTGCTTCTCATTTTGGTAACGAGGCCGCAGTAACAACGATGGAGCTCAATGCCAACGTTGCTTATAAACTCAACGAGCAATTTAGTTTTGGTGGCGGTATTCGATATATTATTGCTGAGGGGCATTTTGGAGCAACTGCACCCGCTCATGGGTGCATCAATTTAAGTGAACAGTATTGTCACAACATTGGTGGCACTACTCTCAAATATATGGAAGGCGATACTACCGATTGGGGTTGGCAGTTTGGCGCAGCATGGCAAATTAACAAACAACACCGAATCGGGGCTACTTATAAGTCTCAGGTCGACCTTACCTTAAAGGGGCATGCTGAAGGTATCGGCTTTAGCCCTTTAAACCCATCCAAGAAAATAAACGGTTCTATGGATCTGCCATTGCCAGCTACTTTCGAGTTGGCTAGTTACCACCAGGTTTCTGAGCAATGGGCGATACATGCAAGCCTTAACTGGACAAATTGGAGTTCCTTTGACAAGTTGGAAGCTAATTTAAACGACAGATCAAATGCTGAAATGGTGAAAGTTGAAAACTGGGAAGACAACTATCGCTTTGCCTTAGGTACGACATACCAAATGAGTGAGAAATTCGCTCTGCGTTCTGGTATCGCATACGATACATCGGCAGTATCAGACAAAAACCGCACCATTACTATCCCTGAAACTGACCGTACATGGTTGAGCATCGGTGCTAGCTATGATCTTACTAAGCAGTTCACGCTCGATGGTGGTTTTACTTACATCATTGCAAAAGATGCGGACATTACTGAATCACGTGGATATGAATCAGATGATATTGCTGAGGCTATTGGTGGTCAATTTGTTGGTACAACAACCGGTGATGTTTGGCTACTAGGTATCCAAGCCAACTACACATTCTAACCAAACAAACTCAAAGAGGAGCTCGATAGCTCCTCTTTCTTGTTTCTACCTTCACCCCTAAAACTCGTCCAAATACCCATCTAACTCATCCTCATCCAAATCCTCAAACGATGTACGCTCAATTTCCGCGGTGAAATCCCTACGTTGAAGGTACACATCTCTGGTTAGAGCATAAGGGTCAGGTGAACGCTCCAGCGTTGCTTCTTGAGAGACTAGGGCCGCTCTCGTTTCCATCCCCTCTAGAGCCCATTTACCTAGCCCTGCCCAAAAGTTCAAGTAAGAAAGGGGGACGTAGAGGCCATCAGCAAAGTCAAACGTCTCTCGTAGCGTCCAAGGGCCGTAGGCAGGTACCATCACATAGGGGCCATTTCCCACGCCATAGTGCCCTACTGCATCACCCAGAGTTTTCTCTTCGTACTTAGTGATGTCAGCTTCCGAGGCAATATCAAACAGGCCGCCAATGCCGATCGTGGTATTAATAAAAAAACGCGTAAAATGCGTGAGGGCTTTTTCACCATTCCCCATCAGCAAGTTGTTTACCATACTATGCGGTTCATCTAAATTTGCTAAAAAATTAGCGATACCACTACGAACAGGCATCGGTACGTAGTTCACATAGCCAAGTGAGACTGGGCGGACAAAATAAGGGTCGAGATACTCATAGTTCAAATCCCACATAACGCGGTTAAAGCCTTCTATTGGGTCATTAACTTGAGAGGGCTCTTGCGATGGCGTGGAGCTACAAGCACTTAGTGAAAGTGCAAAGATAAGAGTCGATATCACTGTTGTGGTTTTCATTTCCATATCGGCTTCCTAGCATGGTCATGAAATAAGTATAGTTTGGATAATATACCCCAAATATAAAACGCGCCCGATTTCCATATCGAGCGCGTTTGTGAGACTAATTTTTATGCCTAATATTGCTGACTGATTTCGACTTCAACAGGTTCACCGAAATCGACAACTTGGCTCTCTCCAAACCAATCCCCATCTCGGGTACCAACGTTTCCATCAGTATCAATACGCACACGCACCATCAACTGCTCTAAGTCTGTTAACTTGCGTCCTTCCATCATACTGTTGCCATCATCCAAGACAACGGTTCTTGGGAAGGCGCCGAGTGGGTAGCGAGCGGCTGCCACTGGCATTGCAGAACCATCAGCTGGGTGTACTGAAACAATAATCAGTGCATTTGGATCAATCTGAACACCTTCAGCAACAGAAATCGTCACAGCTACCGTTCTACCCGGCGCGACATTTTCGCCCATCTGAATCGCCGCACTCTCAATACTGCGCTCGAGCATTTCGTAGCGGTTGTCCTCAGGGCCAATCATCTGTTGCATTATACGCCAATAACGGATGGCTGACGGGAAATCTTGGCGCTCAAATGCGTCAAAGGCCATCAATGATACAACGCGTAAGTCGACATACTCTTGCTGCATCAACTCCGCTAACAGAGCGCGTGCCTGTTCTTGGTCCATCTCGTCTTGCGAAAGCATCAATGCTTGCGCGTAACCAAGTTTCACATCTTCGTTATCTTGCTCAAGACGATAGGCTTTCTTCATTGCACCGATGGCGGTTTCAACATCACGGTTTGCAAGGCCAATTCGCCCAAGCAGTAACCAACCCGTTGAATCTTCTGGGTGGTAGTGGAGTCGAGTACGCAATGCGAGTGTCAAATCATTCATCTCGTCATCGGTCATCTGCGCATCAGGGGCCATCAGTTTTTTTGAAAGCTCTGGTAGGTTTGCAGAGACTTCCTGCCACTCTTTAACCTGTTGAGCACCACCGAACTTATAGTAAACACCAAACGTAATCACCAGCATGACAATGACCGAAGGAATGAATACCGACCAAGGGTTGATGTCTTGTGATGATTCAGCAGAAGCATCTGTAGGAATATCATCAAGAAGAGATTGTTTAAGATCGGCAATCAACTCGTTCTGATTGTCGACGAGGCCTTCGTCTGTCTCTTCTTCTAACTCAGCCAAACGGTCTTTATAGAACGCCTTATTTAGTTCATCACGTAGCGCTTCATCTTGATTCTGCTTGCGATTGATAGCCGGGAGAATGACCATCAAAGTTGCAAAAACCAATAGAACAACCGAAGCTACCCAGAATAACGTCATGATTTATCTCCGTTGCTCTCATCATCAAGTAGCGCTTTCAGTCGCGCTTCCTTGTCTTCATCCCAATCTTGCTTCTCTACCGCTTTGGCTGGTTTTCTACGGCTTCGCATCACCATTAAAAACACCCCAAGCACAATCACGGCAAAAGGACCAACCCACAGAATTGCCGTTGCTGGCGTCAACGGCGGGTTGTACGTCACAAAGTTACCGTAGCGAGCAATCATATAGTCGACAATTTCTTGTTTCGACTTGCCCTCTTTGGTCATCTCATACACTTTTTGTCGCAAGTCTTGAGCCAATTCGGCATTTGAATCACTAATGGTGTTGTTTTGACATTTAGGACAACGCAAAGTGTGTCCAAGTTCTTTGAACTGCTGCTCTTGCTTCAAGTCTTCAAATTCATACACTTGAATCGAAGCAATTGCAGAGAATGAGAGAAATAGCGCCGCAATAGCCCCTATCATCCATTTAGTCATTGCTGTGCCTCCTCAATCATCTGCTGATACATTGGGCCTAGCTTCTCCTGCCAGTTTCTCGCATTGACATCACCTACGTGGCGATAGCGCACAATACCTTCTGCATCGATAAGGAAGGTTTCTGGTGCACCATAAACACCGAGATCAAGCCCTAGCATGCCACGGCCATCAAAAAGGCTGATCATGTAAGGATTGCCAAGATCCCGCAGCCAACCAATCGCCTTAGTCCGATCGTCTTTATAGTTTAGACCGATGATCTTCACGTCTTGCTCAGCAAGCTGATTCAAGAAGGTATGCTCGGCATAACACGTTGGGCACCACGTTGCCCAAACGTTCAACAGTAGCGGCTCACCAACAAAAATCGATTGGTCGTACTGTTTTCCCTCTTGAACGAGGTCTTCAAGGTGAAACTTAGGAACGGTTTTGCCTACGAGAACCGATTCGAGTTTTGTTGGGTCATCCCCCCCTGCATTTTTTACCAACTGGATAAAAAACACGCCAACCAAAACCATGAAGGCAACCAGTGGAATATAAAGCACTTTTTTATTCATGATTATGCCTCCTGTGGCTTGCTTTTCTTGCGGAAACGGTAACGCTTATCGCTGATTGCCACTGCACCACCTATCGCCATCAATAGCGAACCTGCCCATATCCAACGGACAAACGGCTTGTAGTATAGACGTACAGCCCATGAGACGTTGTCATCCAAGCGCTCACCCATCGCAACATAAAGGTCACGCGTCACACCACGGTCGATAGCGGCTTCTGTCATCATGGAACGGGCTGTCTTATAAAAACGTTTTTCAGCATGCAGCGTATTCAAGACTTTGCCGTCACGAATGATGTCGAAATCCGCAATGTAGCCGTCATAGTTAGGGCCATCATTGTCGCGTAACTGCTTGAAGTAGAAATCGTAACCTTTGATCTCGTAGTGCTCACCTGGTGCTAGTCGTACATCACGCTCGATGCTGTAGTTTTGCACCATCGCAATACCAATCACGCTAACAGCCAAACCAATGTGTCCAAGCATCATGGCCCAGTGACTACGCTGAAGCTTCATTACACCTTCTAGGAATGGATGACGGTGCGTTGCACGTTGATACAGCTCATAACCATGGAGGAAGATGATCCACAGAGCCATGATCCAGCCGACGTATGCCATACCGTCGAAAAAGTCAGCGAACAAAACGACAAAGACGGCACCAAACACTATCGATGCAACACCAGCAGCCAGCATCGGCTTGAACAATTTGCCTAGGTTGTCTCGTTTCCAGCGTAGCAGTGGTCCGATACCAAGGATAAAGGCGAACGGCATCATCAGCCAAGCGAAGAGCATATCAAAGAAAGGTGCCCCGATAGAGACCGAGCCCAAGCCAATTTGCTTGTGGACTAGCGGCAACAGTGTCCCTACCAACACAACCACCAATGCTGCCATCAAGATAATGTTGTTGGCTAGAAGTGCATTCTCACGCGATACCAAATCGAAGTTGCCTCGCACTCGAACTGATGCGCCCTTGAGAGCAAACAACAGTAAAGAGCCACCGATAACAACCACTAAGAAGCCAAGAATAAACATACCGCGCGATGGATCGGAAGCAAATGCGTGTACCGAGACCAAAATACCTGAACGAACTAAGAAGGTACCGAGTAAGCTCAAGGAGAACGCTGAAAGTGCCAGCAACACAGTCCAAGCTTTGAAGGTGCCGCGCTTTTCTGTCACTGCTAACGAGTGCATCAGTGCTGTACCCGCTAACCATGGCATGAAAGACGCATTTTCTACTGGGTCCCAGAACCACCAGCCGCCCCAGCCGAGTTCGTAATATGCCCACCATGAGCCAAGTGCAATACCCAGAGTCAAGAATAGCCATGCCGCGATTGTCCATGGTCGTGACCAACGTGCCCATGCTGTATCAAGACGCCCAGTCATTAATGACGCAATGGCAAACGAGAACGCGACTGAGAAGCCAACGTACCCCATGTAGAGCATTGGCGGGTGAACAATCAAGCCCGGGTCTTGTAAGAGCGGGTTCAAATCTCGCCCATCGACAGGGAAGAAAGGCAGTGTACGGTCAAAAGGGTTAGACGTCAGAATGATGAACAGTAGGAAGCCGACAGTAATCAGCCCCATCACGCCCAATACTCGTGCAACGGACTCTTGCGGCATGCCACGACTAAACGTTGCGACGGCAACCGTCCAAGCTGCTTGAATCAATACCCAAAGTAATAACGAGCCTTCGTGCGCCCCCCAAACTGCCGTAATGCGGTAGTACCATGGAAGTTTGGTGTTGGAGTTGTTCACTACATATTGAACCGTAAAGTCATTGGTGTAGAACGCCCAACACAAAATAACAAACGAAATAAGGAGCATGATGAACATACCCCAAGATAAAGGTCGCGCACTGTTCATTAGCATACTGCTGTTGCGAGATGCGCCAATAAAAGGCAACACACTCAACAACACGGCGAGTGCCAGTGAGATGACGAGGGCAAAATGCCCAACTTCAACAATCATTACAAGCTTCCTTGTTTCTGCTCTTTTGTGTACTGAAGCGGCTCATGCGTCTTCTTCATCGCTTCAGCCACCTCGGGTGGCATGTATTCTTCATCGTGTTTTGCTAACACTTCAAACGCCTCTATCGTCGTTGGGTCAATCAGCACGCCCTGCGCTACGATCCCCTGACCTTCTCTGAAAAGATCGGGCAGAATACCATCGTAAACAATCGTCACCTTGGGGCCCACATCATGTAGGTCAAAACTGACACGCAATGAGCTAGGATCTCGCGACACAGAGCCTTCTACTACCATTCCGCCGATACGTAGGCGCTGACCCACTTCAGGCTTAACACCACTTTTACCGTTCACCAGTTCAGTCGGTGTGTAGAATAGATCCATGTTCTGATTAAGGGCGTAAATGATGAGACCTATTGTCAACGCCATACCAACAAAAATTGCTGAAATGATGCCGAGTCTTTTCTTACGTCTTGGGTTCACTACTACGTCTCCTAACTTAAAGCGTGTTTTCTAAATCTTTCGCAGCATCAATACGCGCTTGACGCTCAACCTTGGCATTCACATTATCGAGTAACGCACTACCTTGGCGGATGCTAACGATTAAAAGGATCATCATGGCGCCGAATGTAATACCAAAAGCGCTCCAAACATAAGCGCTGTATCCACCCATTGCAAGGAAGTCACTAAATGAATCAAAATGCACGGTAAACTCCCCTATTTTTTCGTTGCCAGAGCCACAACCCAAGGTCGGTGGCTCTCTTTGTCAATAATTTCATTGCGTAAACGGATCATGGTGACCGTAGCAAAGAAGAAAGCAAAACCCAGGATATTAAGCAGCAATGGCCACAACATGTCGTTAGAAATCGATGGCTTAGCAAATTTTGTAATGGTTGCGCCTTGATGCAGCGTGTTCCACCACTCAACGGAGAAGTGAATGATAGGAAGGTTAATCACGCCAACAATCGCAAGAATACCCGCCGCTTTTGATGCTGTTTTCTGGTCGTCAAAGGCGTGATAGAGCGCAATAACACCCAGGTAAAGGAACAAGAGTATGAGCTCTGATGTCAATCTTGCATCCCAAACCCACCAAGCACCCCACATTGGCTTGCCCCATACCGCTCCGGTTAGCAGGGCAATAAAGGTGTAAACCGCTCCAATCGGGGCCATTGCCGCAGCAGCCATATTAGAAAGCTTCAGTTGCCATACCAACCCGATAAAAGCAGCGATAGCCATAGACATATAAACACCCATCGACCAGATAGCCGAAGGGACATGGATATAGATGATTCTAAAGCTGTCTCCCTGCTGATAATCTGCAGGAGCAAAAGCAAGTCCCCATACTGTTCCAATAGACAGGGTCAGCACCGCTAAAATTGCAAACCAAGGCAACAATTTTCCGCACAGTTGATAAGTGGTTTCCGGTTTGGCATAGGGGTGAAGCCATTTCCACATTTGTTTTTCTCACTCTAATTACAGGCTTAATTGACTGATTTTAGGATACTTCTCAATAAATAAATGCATAAAGTACCCTATCAGTGTAATCGTTAAAAAGGCGGTCAGTTAACACTCACTCGTAATGAGGCACTGATCGCAAAAGGGGTGAGTGTCATTGCTCCCACCAGCATCGCTAACAAAATTGCTAATTGACCGTTATACGCAACTCCGAGGGAAGCCGCATCAATTGCAGAGGTCGCAAAAATTAAAATTGGGATGTAAAGAGGCAGTACGAGCAAACTCAACAGTACTCCGCCCTTCTGCAGACCAACGGTTAATGCTACACCAATGGCACCTATGAAACTCAATGTCGGTGTACCAATAATCAACGTCAGTGCAACAGCCAACCAAGTATTAAAATCCAAAGACAACAATATGCCGAGTAAAGGACTGATCAGTAAAAGGGGTAATCCTGTCAGTAGCCAGTGAGCGATCACCTTCGCGATCACTAAAAGCGGCAATGGTGTTGGCATTAACATCATCTGTTCAAGAGCACCGTCTTGGAAATCATCTCTGAATAAACGTTCGAGTGATAGTAGTGCCGCGAGTAGTGCAGCCACCCAAATTATGCCAGCTGAGATTCGTGCAAGTAGGTTTGGTTCTGGGCCAATGCTCAATGGAAATAGTGTGATGACAATGATAAAAAACCACAACGGATTGAAGATGTCAGCTTGACGACGAAACGCGACGAGAAGCTCTCGCTTGATCACGGCAAAAAAGGCGTTGATCATGAGCGCACTCCTAGTTTGATCTTTCTCAACATGTCACTGTCTGCAAACATATCTTGATGCGTGGTCAGAATGACAATACCCCCTGTGTTAACGTGTTGCAGAAAGAGTTGTTCTAGAACTTTAACCCCTTGCTTATCAATTGCGGTAAGAGGTTCGTCTAATATCCACAACGGCTTTTCCGTCAACCACAGACGCGCGAGTGCTACCCGACGTTGCTGCCCTGCTGACAATTGGGCAACAGGTACATCTTCACGTCCCGCGAGGCCAACTTGGGTTAAGGCTTTATACAACTGCTCTCGACTCGCTTGAGGTTCACCATGGACTGTTTGGTAAAAGGATAGATTTTCGTAAGGTGTGAGCTCACGCTTAACGCCCGTTTGATGCCCAAGAAATAGGAGGTCTTGATGAAATGACTCGCGATCAGACTCTACGGCTAGCTGATTCCAACTGACCATTCCTTCGTCTTTGTCTCCTAGTCCCGCAATTATGCGTAATAGGGTCGTTTTCCCTGTTCCGTTCCGTCCCTCTATTTGCACCAACTCCCCCTTATTAACGGTAAAGGTGAGCTCTGCAAACAGCACACGTTCATCTCGAACAGCAGTCAGTTGATTTACTTCTAGCATCAAATTATCAATCAAGGGTTAAGGGCGGTTATAGTAGCACAGGCGAGCCCAAACTATAGCGATGGGCTTCGTACAAAACTAAAAAACAAAAAGGAAGCCGAGGCTTCCTTAAGTATCTGATATTTTGCTATTTGCTCAAAGAACTAAAGCTCAATAAACTAAACACCGTTACAAATATACTACTTTCGGGTAGGTTACCGTAGTCTTGCCTCGGGGCTGCTCTCTAATGGCGGGACCGGCTCTCTTCCTGCCAGTTTTTTTTGTAATGACATCATCAGTTCCGCTTCAGCTTTAGGCAGTTCACACTCGTGAATAAGTTCATCAAGCTCCGCGCCAAGCTGAACCATCTTAGTCGCACGTGTGTAAAGGCGACCGTCGGTGTCTTCTTGTTCTAACTCTAAAACACGCTCGTGCAGGTGCTGAATGATGTCTTGCTGTTCTGTTACTTTCTGTCCAAGTCCTACCACAACCGAGCGAACCTCCAATAGCTGTTTTGAAGCTGATTCAAGCTCCTTCTCCAACTTGCGCACTTTTTGGCGTTGATAGTCCGACTGCAGGCGCAAGGCTTTGCTGACTCGAGCGGTCATGCCGATGGCACATAGAAACACAACAATGATTGCGCTCGCAATAACAGGGAAAGAAAATAACGTATCAGTCATACTTACAGATGAGCCATATCGTCCCACTCTTCATCAGAGAGGAGTTTGTTTAGGTCAACAAGAATCAGCAAGTTTCCTTCTCGGTTGCTGACACCTTGAATAAATTTAGAGCTTTCATCAGTACCCACGCTTGGAGTCGTATCAATTTCTGATGAACGCAGATACACAACTTCAGCTACGCTATCCACTAGGATACCGATCACCTGGCGCTCAGATTCGATCACGATAATACGTGTGTTATCTGTTACTTCACCTTCCATTAGACCGAAACGTGAACGTGTGTCGATAACTGTGACAACATTACCACGCAGGTTGATAATACCCAACACGTAGCTCGGTGCTCCTGGCACTGGCGCAATTTCAGTGTAGCGCAATACCTCGCGAACTTGCATTACATTAATGCCGTAAGTTTCCTCCTCTAACTGAAAAGTAACCCACTGAAGCACTTCGTCATTTGCTTGATCTTTTCTCACTTCAATTTCATTCGCTTGAGACATACCTTATCCTCTTTTTTAAAGCGTTGAGTGCAATTCTATTGATTGACAGCTTCTACATCGAGGCCAGCATCAAGCATCTTGATAAGCTCAGCCACATGTACAAGTGCACACATTTTTTCTTTAACCATACCCGCTAACCAAGGGCGTTTACCCGCGGATGCGCGCCAATTGACCATGTTGGGAGTCAATGCTTCCGTGCCTTTCAATGTAGAGCTTGCTAGCCCCCAAGCACTTTGCCCTAACATGACGATGTATTCATAAGCAGATTTATAACTATCATCTGATAACTTGTCTGCCATTACCCAACGAGCCGTATCTACCACGTCATATTGGCTGTCACGATTCGTGTTTAAGCCCAAATACCAATCAGGTCGACCAATCAGGTGTGAAAGCTCTCCCAACTTGTGAATACCGCCGAGCTCATCCAATGGAACCGCAAATGTCATCCCGTTTACTTCAAAGTAAAGGACCTGAAATTCTTCGCTACGCTCAGTTGACTGCCATTGCTGGTCAGCCAGTGTTGACTCCGAAAGGGAACTAACCTGTTGGCTTTGAGCCTCTTCGACTGAACACTCCTCTATATCCACATTAACGAATGTAGATTCAGGCAATACGGTTGGCTCTATTACCACCTTGGGTTCAGACGTTGGCTCTGATAGTGACGGGTTCCAAGTTTGAATCTCTACATCTCTATCGACCGATGGCTCAGTTTCTTTACCAAAATGCTGCTCAAATGTGACATCCGAGGCTTCGTCTTCGATCACCGCATCGATGTCACTTTGGGTATTTTGTTGATTAAGCCGCTCTAGCAAGCGCTCAACATCACTCATATCCGGAGCTTCAAGCTCTGCTTCATCGAGCCACGTCGGTGCCCTGTTAAAAGAGTCTGAAGAACCAAAAGAGCGCTCTGGCTCTGGCTCTGGCTCTGGCTCTGGCTCTGGCTCTGGCTCTGGCTCTGGCTCTGGCTCTGGCTCTGGCTCTGGCTCTGGCTCTGGCTCTGGCTCTGGCTCTGGCTCTGGCTCTGGCTCTGGCTCTGGCTCTGGCAAGACGCTACTTGCTTCAGACTCCATCACAAGTGATTTGGTCTCGATTTGATCCAACTCTTCTTCTGATTCAGTCTCCTGGAGCAGAGCGGTAAAGTAATCATCAAGCGCCTGATCACCGGATATTACATGTGGGTCAGTCATTGATACTCAACCTCTCTAGATGGAGAAGAAGCTGCTTGTAAGCGAACACACCACGACTGCCTGGAGCGAAATGCGATACGGGCAGATGCTTCAAACTTGCATCTCGGAACTTGGTATCAATTGGCACCGCTGAGTTCCAAACCTGAGAAGGGTAATCTCGTTTTAGTTGCGTCAATGTTTGCAGTGAGGCGTTAGTGCGCTTGTCATACATAGTAGGAACAATCGTTACTTTAAACGGTTTCGAACGCGACTTTTGCATAATCTTCAGCGTACGTACCATGCGTTCAAGCCCTTTCATCGCGAGAAATTCAGTTTGTACCGGGATCAAAATTCGATCGCTTGCCGCCAGTGCATTGACCATCATCACCCCGAGAATGGGCGGACAGTCGATAATGACATGGTCATAATGACCACGTAAAACAAGCAGACCTTTTTTCAAGATTAAGCCCATACCACTGCGGTTACCCATTACGCGGTCCAGTGTCGCTAACGACATATGTGCAGGCACAATATCGATACCTTCAATCGAAGTGGTGTGTACCAAGGGCTTAACCGTCTCTTCAGCTAATGTTTTTAACTGGAAAAGGTCAAATAGACTGCGGGTAATCTCATCGGAATCGATACCCAAATACGAACTCAAAGAGGCATGAGGGTCAGTGTCGACAAGCAACACTCGCTTACCTTGCTTTGCTAGTAAACCAGCAAGCGTTATCGTAGTCGTTGTTTTTCCGACCCCACCTTTCTGGTTTGCAACACTCCAAACTTTCATATCAGCAACTTCTACGCCAAACCGACTTCAACTAACATGCGCTCAGCAATGCGATCTAGTGGTAGATCTTCACTAGAAATACCTGCCTTAGCGACAGCTTGCGGCATACCATAAACCACACAACTCTCTTCATCTTGTGCCCAGATAGTCGCGCCCGCAGCCTTAAGCATACGACCGCCTTCTCTGCCATCTGCACCCATGCCGGTTAAAACCATAGATAACACTTTATCACCGTAGATTTTCGAGGCACTACCAAACGTCACGTCCACACATGGTTTGTAATTCATGCGTTCTCCACCATCCAAGATACGGATACGAGCCGTTCCCGGGCGTCCATCGATCATCATCTGTTTGCCACCCGGAGCCAAATAAGCGACGCCTGGTTTCAGCGTATCGCCATCTTCAGCCTCTTTCACCGTGATCTTACACAAGGTATTTAATCGCGCAGCAAACGCATTGGTGAATGTCGCAGGCATATGCTGAATCAACAAAATTGGGTGAGGGTAGTTCATTGGTAGCTTAGTCAGAATATTCTGCAGTGCTACTGGCCCGCCGGTTGAACAGCCGATCGCTGTCAACTGGTACTTTTTACCGCTTGCCTTAAAGCGTGATGCAACCGGTACTCCTTTTTGAGCCGCACTCGACGTGCTGGAACTGGTACGCGCTATTGAAACCGGCTTAGTTGCTCTAGGTGAAGCCACAGGTTTCACTGCTGTAGGACGACGCATAAACGAACGGCGCGCAGCGATTTGCGTCACACGCTGTTGTAACAGAGACACCGCTTCATCACGATTGCGTGCAATATCTTCAAACTTCTTTGGCAGAAAGTCGACCGCACCGGCATCAAGTGCATCTAGAGTCGCCTTTGCGCCATCGTGAGTCAGTGATGAGAACATCAAAATTGGCGTTGGTGAAGACGCCATAATCTCTTTAACTGCTGTAATACCATCCATCACTGGCATCTCGATATCCATCGTGATGACATCGGGCTTGATTTGCTTTGCTTTTTCAACGGCCTCTCGACCGTTGACTGCCACATCGATCACCTCTAATCGAGGGTCTGAGTTAATGATCTCACTCACACGGCGGCGAAAGAAACTCGAATCATCAACAACAAGAACTTTAATTGCCATGGTTTTCCTTAGGCTATAACAACGTTAGATGCGCGATGCTGCCGCGTACTGCTTAAGTAGATCTGGCACATCTAGAATCAATGCAATGTGCCCATCACTCGTGATCGTCGCCCCAGCCATTCCTGGAGTGCCTTGCAGTAAGTTATCAAGTGGTTTGATTACCACTTCTTCTTGTCCGATCAAGGTGTCTACAACAAAACCAACACGCTGGCTGCCAATCTGAACGATCACTACATGGCCGTGACCGGTGCGCAACTCTGCTTCACCCGCATGAGGGGCAAGCCAGTTCTGCAAGTAGAATAGAGGGATAGATTTTTCACGAACGATAATCGTTAACTGACCATCGACAACGTTGGTTCGACTAAGATCAAGATGGAAAATCTCGTTAACACTTGCGAGCGGCAGAGCAAATGGGTGATCACCAACACCAACCATCAGGGTCGGCAAGATCGCCAAAGTAAGAGGTACTTTGATGGTAATCTTCGTGCCTTTGCCAAGCTCTGAGTCGATATCAATTGAACCATTAAGTGTGTTAATAGCCGTTTTAACCACGTCCATACCCACACCACGCCCTGAGATATCAGAGATTTTCTCTTTGCTTGAGAAGCCAGGCATAAAGATCAGGTTGAAACACTCTTTATCAGTCAAACGCGACGCCGCATCTTCATCCATCATACCGCGCTTAACCGCGATACCACGAAGTTTATCAGGATCCATGCCACCGCCATCGTCAACGATAGCAAGTTCAATATGGTCACCTTCTTGTGCTGCAGACAGAATCACTTTGCCGTTACGCGGCTTGCCGTTTGCTTCACGAACTTCCGGCATTTCAATGCCGTGGTCAACCGAGTTACGCACTAAGTGAATCAATGGATCCGCCAGTGCCTCTACTAGGTTTTTATCCAAATCTGTATCTTCACCACGCATCTCTAGCGTGATGTCTTTTTGTAAGTTTCGCGCTAGGTCACGAACGACTCGAGGGAAACGACCAAAGACTTTCTTAATTGGCTGCATACGAGTCTTCATTACCGCACCTTGAAGGTCTGCAGTAACGACATCTAGGTTGGCAACCGCCTTAGACATCTCTTCATCATTGCTATTGAGACCTAAGCTCAATAGTCGGTTGCGTACCAGTACTAGCTCGCCCACCATATTCATAATGGTGTCTAGTGTTGATGTGTCTACGCGAACCGTCGCTTCAGCTTGTGGCTTTTTCACCGCTGGTGCTTCTGCTTTTGCTGGCGCTTTAGCGGGTGTTTCAGTTTTCGCTGCTGGCTGAACGGCAGGAGCCGCTGGCTGTGGCGCTACTGCATTGAAAGAAGCGGGTTTAGTCGCGGCTTCAAGCTCTTCTAGTGAAGGGCCTTTTCCATTGCCGTGTAGCTCATCTAAGAGCTTCTCAAACTCTTCGTCCGTCATTAGGTCATCATCACCTGACGCTTTAGGAGCTGAACTCGATGCAACTGGTGCCGCCGGTGCAACAGGAGCAGCTTCTAATGAGTCGACTGAAGGGCCTTTGCCTGCGCCATGAAGTTCATCAAGTAAACGTTCAAATTCATCGTCGGTAATATCGCCACTCATATCAGCAGCAGACGCTGCTACTGGAGCTGGCGTTGCTGGTGCAGCTGCACCAGGAGCCGCGCCTTTTCCATGCAGCTCATCAAGTAGTTTTTCGAACTCATCTTGAGTGATGTCATCAACCGACCCTACGCTTTCAGCAGTCGGAGATACTGGCTCAGGCACAACAACTGGCTCCTCTATCACAGGAGCAGCCATCGGTTCAGCTGCGATAGAGGCGCTCAATTCGTCTTCAGACTCAGGCTTACAAAGGCGGTGTAACTCATCTAGCAAAGCCTGATCTGCTGGCTGCAAAGGGTCACGAGTCTGAACGGCAGAAAACTGTTCATTGACGGTATCCAGCGCGCGCAACATCGTATCCATCAGGCTAGCAGTTACACTACGTTGACCATTTCGCAGAATGTCAAAAACGTTCTCGGCACCATGACAAGTATCAACGAGTTCGGTTAGCGATAGGAAGCCTGCACCACCCTTCACTGTATGGAAGCCACGGAAGATTGCATTAAGCAGATCTTTGTCATCCGGATTATTTTCAAGCTCAACCAACTGCTCTGAGAGCAGATCCAAGATTTCCCCGGCTTCAACCAGGAAATCCTGCAAAATATCTTCGTCTAATTCGTAACTCATAAATACCCCTAAAACCCAAGACTTGAGAGGAGGTCATCAACTTCGTCTTGAGATGAAACGGCATCTTCTCGCTGTTCAGGGTTAATGATTGGCCCTTCTGCAACCAGAGATGATTTCTCTTCTTTATTGGATGTGTTTAGGTTGGCGGCGCTGAATACCGTTAAAATCTCAACCAAACGTCCTTCAACTTCATTCACTAACGCGATAACTCGACGAATAATCTGCCCCGTCAAGTCTTGGAAGTCTTGTGCCATCAAAATTTCGGTCAATTGACCACGCACTTCGGTGCTATCTCCTTCTACACGAGTCAAAAGGTCATCAATGCTATGGCATAAATGCTTAAATTCATTAAGCTGAATTCGACCATGCATTAACTGATTCCACTGAGGACGAACCTCAGTTAGATGACCATTTAATGAATCTGCCAGTGGGAGACATCGCTCAACTGCATCCATAGTGGTATTTGCAGCCTGCTCTGTTTTTTGAATGACATACTGTAAGCGATCCTTTGCATCGGGTATTTCGTCCTTTGCAATTTGAGTCATTCGCTCGTCTAAGCTGAATTGCTTCAGAGATTCATGCAGCTCGCGAGTCAACAAGCCAATCTCATTTAGAATGGCATTTTCACTGTCTCGGTAAATACTTAAAAGCAGTGAGTTGGCGTCTTGTTGTTGCTCGTTTTCTAATAAAGCGACAAGCTCTTTCGCCTGTTGTAACGAAATCATCCTAAATCGACCTAGCCTAACTAATTAAATTAACAAACGTTTTTTTATTATTTACTTATAAACGCTCAAAGATTTTGTCTAGCTTCTCTTTAAGAGTTGCAGCAGTAAATGGCTTAACGATGTAGCCGTTTACGCCAGCTTGAGCCGCCTCGATAATCTGTTCACGTTTTGCTTCCGCAGTGATCATTAGTACCGGTAGGTGCTTAAGATCTGCATCTGAACGAATGTGCTTCAGCAAATCAATACCCTGCATACCAGGCATGTTCCAGTCGGTTACAACAAAATCAAAATCGCCTTTCTTGAGCATCGGCAATGCCGTTAGACCATCATCCGCTTCTTGGGTGTTACTAAAACCCAAATCACGAAGTAGGTTTTTAACGATACGGCGCATTGTTGAAAAGTCATCAACAATAAGGATCTTCATATTTTTGTTCAAAATTGCCTCCACTGATTCAAGCGTCAGTGATTATTCTTCATTGTCTGTCCACACTCGAAGCTTCGAGCGCAAACGCTGCATAGATTGACTAAGGATTTGGCTCACGCGTGATTCACTCACGCCGATCACCTCGCCAATTTCTTTTAAGTTCAGCTCTTCGTCATAATACAAAGAGAGAACCAGAGCTTCTCGCTCAGGCAGAGATTTTATCGAATCTATCAGCGCTTTGCGAAAAGATTCGTCTGCAACGCCTTGAAAAGGCGCGTTATCATCATCCTCTGCCGAGTGAATGACATCATCGGACACACCGAGATCATCAATACCCACAATTTTTGAGCAATTGATATCGGTCAGAGCCGAATGGTACTGCTCCAATGACATCTCTAAAAATTCTGCAACTTCACTATCAGATGGGTCTCTATTCAGTTGCCCCTCTAACGTTGAAATCGCCTGAGTGATCTCTCGGTTATTTCTATGAACCGAACGAGGTACCCAGTCGCCACGTCTTATGTCGTCTAGCATCGCTCCACGAATACGTATGCCGGCGTAAGTTTCAAAGCTCGCCCCCTTACTGCCGTCATAATTTTTCTGTGCCTCAAGCAGACCAATCATGCCCGCTTGTATCAGATCATCGACTTGCACGCTTGGCGGCAAACGACCAATAAGGTGATGAGCAATGCGCTTTACCAGCGCAGAGTATTTTTCCAAAAACGCTTTTTGGCTATTTTGGTGTGCAATGTGGCCGTATGTAAGTGCTTTATTCAAGAAACGGCTCCCCAGAGATATCCGACCGATTGAGTAAGCGTTCCACAAAAAATTCTAAATGCCCCGTTGGAGACTTTGGCAATGGCCAAGTCAGCGCTTTGTTCGCCAGTGAGCTCAAAGCAAGTGCTGCTGGTGAACGAGGAAAAGCATCAACAACAATTTTTTGCTTCTTCACCGCTTGTCGCACTTTATCATCTAAAGGAACACATGCCACTAACTCCAAACTCACATTGAGAAATCTCTCCGTGACGAGCGTCAATTTTGCAAATAATTCTCGGCCTTCTCGGTAGCTACGAACCATGTTTGCAACGACTTTAAAACGCTGTACTTGGTGCTCTTTACTCAATAGCTTAATGAGCGCATAAGCATCCGTAATAGACGTAGGCTCATCACACACCACGACAACGACATCTTGTGCTGCTCGAGAGAAACTCACGACCATGTCGGAGATACCCGCAGCAGTATCGATAATCAGCACATCCATTTCGTCTTCAAGACTACCGAAGGCGCGAATCAATCCAATATGCTGAGCGTGAGTCAGCTCTGCCATTTTCTGCGTACCAGAGGTCGCTGGAATGATCTTGATACCATGTGGGCCTTCCACGATTGCGTCTTTGAGTTCACACTCACCGGCTAGTACATGCCCTAAGTTCTTTTTAGGACGAATCCCAAGCATGACATCGACGTTGGCTAGGCCAAGGTCAGCATCAAGGACCATGACCTTTTTACCTTGACGTGCCATACAAATGGCCATACCTAGGCTGACATTCGACTTACCCACACCACCTTTACCTCCTGTAACAGAGATAACTTTAGTCAGTGAAGGCTGGGTTAAGCGGCGTAGACCGCTTGCTTGGTCTTGTAACATATTTTCTACCATAACATTTGCCCCTTAAGGTGCCTCCACATCACTGTTCCAGTAGTGTGGTTCATTTTCTCGCGATTTCTCTAATAACTCATTTGCCTTGGCCACCATATATTTTGGTTGGGCAAGAACAATATCTTCTGGTACACGCTGACCATTCGCAATGTAAGCAACTGGCAGCGCGTTTTGAACGATAACGCCCAAAAATTCACCTAAGCTTAACGACTCATCGAGCTTAGTTAAAATACATCCTGAAAGCGGAATGCGCTTAAAGTGATCAATGGTCTCTTGAAGCACTTTGCGTTGCGCTGTCGCTGGCAATACAAGGTAGCTATGAATCACTTCGCCACTCTCTTGCATTAAGGTATCCAGCTGTTCGGACAAACGTACGTCTCGCTGTCCCATTCCCGCAGTATCGACCAAAATTAGGCGACGATTCCTTAACTGATATATAACATCGGCTAACTCATCAGAATCTTTAGCAACTCTTACAGGGCAACCCATAATTCTTCCGTAAATAGCGAGCTGTTCATGCGCTCCAATACGGTAAGTGTCTGTTGTGACAAGCGCTACGTTCTCTGAGCCGTATTCCATTGCAGCTCGAGCTGCGAGTTTTGCAATAGTGGTGGTTTTACCAACACCCGTTGGACCTAACAGTGCAACCACACCACCTTTACGCAAAATATCACTGTTGGAGATGGGAATTTGATCGGCAACTAAACCGAGCAATGCCTTCCACGCTTTTGGTGGAGGTGTATCTTCAGGGATATAGCAGGCAAGCTGATCAGATAGCTCTTCTGACAGCCCCATTCGTGTTAAACGTTTAATAAGCATCGCACGGAGCGGCTCTCGTCGCTCGACTTCCTGCCACATCAAACCAGAGACTTGGTGTTCTAGCAGGCGTCGGATCGAAGCCATCTCTTCACGCATATTCTCTAGCTCTTCAGCCGACACATTACTGTCCGCTTGATGACGCTCAAAACGAGAAGGATCGAGCTTGGCGGCTATGCGGCTAGTTTGGCTGCTCGGTCGTGCATCCGATAACAATTTAGAAAATGGAGAATCCGCTTTCAGTGCACCGTGAGCTTCATCTTTGCCAAACCTCGAGATAGGCGCGTGGTCATCATGCGCGTGACGAGCGTCAGACTGACGTCTAAGCAGCGCCGTCAATGAGTCTTCGTTCTCTGACGGTGGTAGCTCTTCATCACTTTCTGGTGACTTGTAGTGTTTGAGCATATTTGCAAAACGTTGAGTCATCGATGAGCTGGTCTTATCACTGCCGCGATTTAGGCTTACTCGATCCTCGTCTAACTGACGCTCTGGCTTACGTGCCGGTGCACTGTACTGTTGCTGTCGTACTGCAGGGACAGACTTATTTGCCGATGCTCGACTCGCAGGCTCAGCATCAATCGCAGCCACAATTTCTACACCGCCAGCAACTCGCTTATTAGACATAATGACGGCGTCATCACCGAGCTCTTCTTTCACTTGCAAAAGAGCGGATCTCATGTCTTTGGCGAAAAATCGTTTGATTTTCACGATGGTTTTCCGTCTAACGTTGAGTACTTTAAGTGCTGAATAACTCAACGACCAAAATACGCATATTATTTAAATATTTGGCTTGTCGAATAACGACATACCGAAATGATTAGTTTCCTACCGCTTGAACAATTCTTATTTGTTTCTCGTCAGGAATTTCTTGATACGACAACACTCGCAGAGTTGGTATCGTATTCTTAACAAACTTGGCTAATGTGCCTCTCAACACACCTGAAGTAAGCAACACCGCTGGCTCACCCTTAAGCTCTTGGTCTTGGGTTGCTTGGCTCAATGACGTCTGAAGCCTCTCTGCCAAACCAGGCTCAATGCCTGCCGATTCTCCTCCAGATGCCTGCATTGTTTGATGCAATATTTGTTCCAGTTCAGGGATTAGTGTAATAACTGGCAATTCTGGCTCTATACCATTGATTTCTTGGACAATAAGTCGCTTCAAGGCAATCCGTACTGCGGCAGTTAAAATGTCAGGTTCTTGACTCTTTGCCGAATACTCTGCCAGCGTTTGAACGATCGTGCGGATATCACGGATAGGTATTGCCTCATTGAGCAGATTCTGCAGTACTTTCACTACCACACCCAGTGGTAATTGGTCCGGAACAAAACTCTCCACCAATTTAGGTGCACTCCTTCCCAGCATCTCTAGAAGGTTCTGGACTTCTTCATGACCTATCAATTGAGAAGCATTATTGACAAGAAGTTGGCTAAGGTGCGTCGCAAGTACCGTTGACGAATCGACAACCGTGTAACCTAAAGCTTGAGCGTGCTCTTGCTGGTCAGGACGAATCCAGCTGGCTTCTAAGCCAAAAGCCGGATCGATGGTTGGTTCGCCCTCAATCATGCCATACACTTGGCCAGGGTTGATGGCTAACTCCTGGTCTGGGCGAATTTCAGCTTCACCTACCGCAACTCCCATCAGAGTAATTCGATAGCTATTAGGGGTAAGTTCAAGGTTATCTCGAATATGTACCGCTGGAATCAAAAAACCAAAATCTTGAGACAGCTTTTTACGGACCCCTTTGACTCGTTCGAGTAGCTCTCCCCCTTGGTCGCGATCCACCAGCGGAATCAGGCGATAACCGACTTCTAGACCGATGATATCGACTGGCTGAACATCATCCCATGACAACTCTTTTAGTGACGCAGGTTCAGAGTCCGCTGTAGCGGGTAAGCTGGGTTCCTCTTTACGTTGTTTCTGTTTCTTGTTGATCCAGTAAGCCCAAGCTCCGGCCATAACGGCAAGAAAAAGAAAAGCAAAGTGTGGCATTCCAGGGACAATACCCATAACCCCTAGAATACCAGCGGTAATAGCGAGCGCTTTAGGGTTGTCGAACATCTGGAATACCAGCTGCTCTCCCATATCCTCATCGGTATTTTGGCGCGTCACCATAATTGCAGCACCGATCGACAACAGTAAGGATGGTATCTGTGCAACTAACCCGTCACCAATGGTGAGCAGCGTATAGATTTCAATAGCCTCTCCGAATGCTAAGTCATACTGAATCATACCGATGATAAGGCCACCAACAATGTTAAGCATTAGTATTAAAATACCAGCAATCGCATCACCTTTTACGAACTTCGACGCACCGTCCATCGAGCCATAAAAATCAGCTTCTTTTGTGACTTCAGAGCGACGTGTTCGAGCTTGTTCTTGGTCTATCAACCCTGCGTTAAGATCGGCATCAATCGCCATCTGCTTACCTGGTAATGCATCCAATGTAAAGCGAGCACTCACCTCAGAAATACGGCCAGCACCTTTGGTAACAACCATGAAGTTAATGATCATCAAGATCAAAAACACCACCAAACCGACGGCGTAATTACCACCGATAACCACATTACCAAAAGCTTCAATGACGTTACCAGCCGCACCTGGCCCTTCATGACCACGCAGTAAAACCACACGCGTAGAAGCGACGTTGAGCGCCAAACGAAGTAAGGTTGCTATCAAAAGCACTGTTGGAAATGCGGCAAAGTCCAATGGTCTACGGGTATATACCGTGACAAGCAGTACGACCATTGCTAAAGCAATGTTAAAAGTAAAAAACAAGTCGAGCAAAAATGCAGGCATCGGCAATACAATCATTGCCAACGTGGTAAGCACCATGATGGGTGCGCCAACAGCAGGTAGTGCTTGAGTTGGAATACGCGGCAACTTGTCCGCAAAAGGAAGGCTAAATTTCATACAAGCGTGGTGGATTCTTTATTGGCTGTCGCGTTATCTTCTCTGCGTAATTCCTACGCTTCTTCATTCAGAAATAAAGCAAGAATTGTACCTAAACTAAACGTCAAAAAAGCTGTCCTTTAATAAGAACAGCCTTTATGAGCAAAAGTCCGATTAACTTTGGTAACTGATTTCGCCGGAGCGTTTGGTCAAATCAAAATCAACCACTGCAACACCGGAAGTTACAAACATTGGTGGTGTGGTGTTGGAGGCAAACACTGATGTCATATAGCTAACGAGCGGTAAATGCGAAACAAGCATGACACTGTCGAGCGCCTCGACATCAGCAAGGGCACACACATACTCAAACACATCATCTGCATCCCCATAAGGGGTAATGTCATCAAAGGTTTCAATACTTCTAGCGTCAAATTTGTGACCAATATTATCCCAAGTTTGTTGTGCACGAACGTATGGGCTCACAAGAACTTTGTCAATATTGACTATGCCTTGCGCTACGAGTTGATCAGCTGCCGCCAGATTTTTATCAACACCATTTGGAGTCAGCTGTCTCTCAGCGTCCGATGATGCAAACATTTCCGCTTCACCATGACGCATAATAATCACTTTCATTGCTTTAACCTCTATTTGTCACGGGGCTAAAGAGGTTGACACCATGTTATTTAGGCTCAAGCTCCCCGAGTCGTAATCGTTCATTTTCTTGCTATTTTGTACGACATACAAGTATCACTAGTACAAACCTGTGACATGCTCGTACTAATCGAGCTAATTTCGTGCAACCAATAAGCAACCCATTACATAAAATGATAGCACTACCTCTACACCATGCTTTCTAAACAATGCCATTCAAAGCACTTTTCTCATTAACAAATTTACCTACAAACCATTTAACCCCATACTATATTGATTGTATCTAAAGTTAATTTCCTAGTATTTCGGACAATCAGACAAATACAGCAACTCTGCCTTATCCTTTTGCTGTTCGCTCGACGCTTGAGACGTCCATTAGGTTTTCTCATATAATGATTCGGTGCCTATACTCCCGGCTTTTTTATTCGCACCGACTTACCCTAGATCGGAGTTTTTCGTGCATATAAGTCCCAATGATAAGTGTCACTATCGAACTTTAACTCTTGATAATTCATTACGGGTATTACTCGTTCAAGATGAACAAGCACAAAAATCAGCAGCAGCCCTTGCTGTCAACGTGGGTCATTTTGATGATCCTCGCGATCGTGAAGGTCTCGCACACTACTTAGAGCACATGCTTTTTCTTGGTACTGAAAAGTACCCTAATGTTGGCGAGTTCCAGCGATTCATCAGCCAACATGGTGGCAGTAATAACGCTTGGACAGGAACTGAACATACATGTTTCTTCTTTGACATCAGCAACGACACGTTCGAACAAGGCCTAGATCGCTTTAGTCAGTTCTTCATTGCACCGCTGTTTAATCCCGATGCCGCCGACAAAGAGCGACACGCGGTGGATTCTGAATATAAAATGAAGCTGAATGACGACAGTCGACGTCTCTATCAAGTTCACAAAGAACTTGTCAACAAGGCGCACCCGTTTAGTCAGTTTTCAGTCGGTAACATCGAGACACTGGAAGACCGAGAAAATGAGTCTATCCGTGATGTGGTGATGGATTTTCATCAGCAACAATATTCGTCAGATATCATGACTCTGGTTCTTATCTCCCCTGAATCGCTGGATACGTTAGAGGGTCATGCCAGAAGCTATTTTTCGGCAATCATTAATAACCACAAAAATGACAAGCAAGTCTCTGTTCCTTTGGTTAATCCTAAGAACATCGGTTTAAGAGTGAACGTAGAACCGCTCAAGGAGATGCGTAAGCTGTCCATCGCCTTTGTCCTGCCGGCGATGGACGACTACTACCAAACCAAACCTCTGTCTTATATTGCGCACCTCATTGGCTACGAGGGGCCAGATAGCCTCATGCTCAAACTCAAAGATGCAGGTTGGATACTTGGTTTGTCTGCAGGAGGGGGGGGCAGTGGCAGTAACTATCGAGAGTTTACCGTCAGCTGCTCGTTAACTGAGCAAGGCTTAAATCACATCGACGAGATTATTCAAGCGGTTATGCAATATATCCGTCAAATCGAATCAGAAGGGCTACAAGAGTGGCGCTATTGGGAGAAACAAGCGGTCCTTGAAGCCGCTTTCCGCTTTCAAGAACCCACTCGAACCATGGATAAAGCCAGTCATCTTGTGATTAATATGCAGCACTACGACAGTGAGGATTACATCTATGGTGACTATATGATGGCCGCCTACGACGAAATCTCAATAAAACACTGCTTGAGTTTCTTCACGACACAAAGTGCTCGTATTACGCTGGTTGCTCAGGGGCTCGAATATAATCAGCAGGCCAAGTGGTATTTCACCCCCTACTCTTGTCGAAGCATCACCGAAGAAGAGCATGCGTTTTATTGCGAGCCTGCTACACAGTTTCAAGCCGCGCTACCAGATAAAAACCCGTTCATCTGCTACGACCTTGAACCTAAACCTGTCGAATTAGATCTTGATAACCCGGTGATTATCGAGGAAGCGGAAGGCTTCACTTTATGGCACCTACAAGACACGGAATACCGTGTACCTAAGGGCATGACTTACATCGCTATTGACAGCCCACACGCGGTAGCGAGCCCAAGTAATATCGTTAAGACACGCCTGTGTGTCGAAATGCTGCTCGACTCTTTAGCGCAATACACCTATCAAGCTGAAATTGCCGGTATGGGGTATAACCTATACACCCATCAAGGTGGCGTCACATTAACGGTTTCTGGTTTTTCAGAAAAGCAGCCAGAATTACTCAAAATGATACTGAAGCAGTTTACAGAGCGCAGTTTCAATCCTGAGCGATTCAATACCATCAAGACACTACTTGCTCGCGCGTGGAATAATTCAGCCAAAGATAGACCTATTTCACAGCTGTTCAACGCGATGACCGGGTTATTGCAGCCAAATAACCCACCAACCTCAGAGCTCGCCAAGGCTCTTGAGTCGATTGAACTCAATGAACTGCCACCATTTGTGGAACAACTGCTGGCGACCTTACACGTCGAAATGTTTGTCTATGGGGATTGGACAAAAGATGAAGCACTGGATCTTGGTGAAACCATCAAAGATGCACTGCGTGTGAAAAACCAAAACTACGAAGAATCCCTGCGACCACTCATTATGCTAGGTAATCAAGGTACCTATCAGCGCGAACATGAGTGCGGACAAGACGACTCCGCTGTCGTGGTTTACTATCAGTGTGACAATTCAGACACCCGCTCCATTGCACTCTATTCCCTTGCTAACCACCTTATGTCAGCTGCGTTTTTCAACGAGATTCGTACCAAGCAGCAGTTGGGTTATATGGTGGGGACGGGCAATATGCCATTAAATCGTCACCCGGGCATTGTTGCTTATGTTCAGTCGCCTAAAGCCGGTCCGAGCGAGCTTATCCAGTCCATTGATGAGTTCTTAAATGCGTTCTATATGGTGCTGCTTGAACTTGATGATTACCAGTGGCATAGCAGTAAACGCGGCCTTTGGAATCAAATTGCGACGCCAGATCAAACCATGCGCAACCGAGCGCAACGTCTTTGGGTGGCGATTGGCAATAAAGACCACGACTTTAATCAAAAAGAGCAGGTGCTTGATGAACTGAAAGAGCTCACTCGTGCTGACATGATTCGCTTTGTGGTCAACGAACTCAAACCGAGAACATCGAACCGTCTCGTCATGCACACTAAAGGTAATGCTCATAAAGACTGCGAGCCACTTTCACTTGGATATGAAATTGGCTCGATAGAGGAGTTCCAGCTGAAACCCAAAGATTGTCAGCTCGGCTAAGCGTGTTCCGAAGCAACAATCGCTTTTAGGCTGTGAGGGTGAAGCTTGATACAGACACCTTGGTGTTTAAATGCAACGGTGGGATTATTAAGACGCTCGCCCTCTCCTTTCGGGCTCGACAACTTCATCTTGATGTCTAACTCGTCCAGTTGAGACAAGGTAGCTGTCAAACCAGGTAATCGTTTGGTGAGGTCTTCAAGATAAGACTCTGCCGTCTCTGCTTGAGAGGGAATAACAAACTCCACATGCTCCCACCCTTCTTGTGGATAGAGCTTACCTTTGGCAGGAAAAGGAAGTTCCAAGCACTCAATCGCCCAATGGCTAGTCTGTAAAGGAGAACTAAACTCACTCACGATAATCGGTCGGCCATTAATCTCCGCTTGAGAAATTTCAACGCCTCGCTTTGCCCACTCAATACGGGCCTGTTGAGCTATTTCAGAATCGTTAATTCTCAGGGCAATATGGTCCGCCTGATAGTCAGATAAATCCATTCCAAGGCGCTGAGCGAGCTGCTCGATCTTAAGCATAAAAGCAGGTAAATCCTCGATCATCTGCTGAGGTGTTAAACGCTTCAATGATAATGAAGTCATGGTTTTTCTCTTGTTGAGCCAATTTGACAGGCAATATACCCCGTTCGTAGCAAAATTTCCCCAAATCCTCTCTGTATGACAGCAAATAAAATTGTTATCATTAGCGCCATTTTTGTGAACTCAAACAAAACTCGGGCTGTTATACCGAGCTTTTCGTCCTTGAAATGAAGGAAACGCGTGTGAATATTCAAGCACTTATTAATGACAAAGTATCTCAGGCTCTTGAAGCCGCTGGCGCACCTGCAGGCAGCCCTGCCGCAGTTCGTCAATCAGCAAAGCCACAATTTGGTGATTACCAAGCGAATGGCGTAATGGGCGTTGCTAAAAAACTCGGCACAAACCCACGAGAATTTGCTCAAAAAGTGCTAGATGTTCTAGACCTTGATGGCATCGCAGGCAAAGTTGAAATCGCTGGCCCTGGCTTTATCAACATCTTCTTAGATGAAGCATTTCTTGCAAAGCAAGCAGACTCAGCTCTGGCTGACGCTCGTCTAGGCGTACAAGCAGAAGAAGCAAAAACCATCGTTGCTGACTACTCAGCACCGAACGTAGCAAAAGAGATGCACGTTGGTCACCTCCGTTCAACCATCATCGGTGATGCGGTTGTTCGTACGTTGGAGTTCTTGGGTCACAAAGTTATTCGTGCCAACCACATCGGTGACTGGGGTACTCAGTTCGGTATGCTGATTGCGAACCTTGAGCGCGTTCAACAAGAATCGGGCGAAGTTTCTATGGAACTTTCTGACCTTGAAGCCTTCTACCGTGAATCCAAAAAGCTTTACGATGAAGATGAAGCCTTTGCCGAGAAAGCACGTAACTACGTTGTAAAACTGCAAGGTGGTGACGAGTTCTGTGGTGAAATGTGGAAGAAACTGGTTGATATCACCATGATTCAAAACCAGCGCAACTACGACCGTCTAAACGTATCACTAACACGTGACGACGTCATGGGTGAAAGCCAATACAACCACATGCTACCAGGCATTGTATCTGACCTTAAAGCGCAAGGCCTTGCGGTTGAGGATGATGGTGCTCAAGTTGTGTTCCTTGACGAGTACAAAAACAAAGATGGCGACCCAATGGGCGTTATCATCCAAAAACGCGATGGCGGTTTCCTATACACCACCACAGATATCGCGTGTGCTAAATACCGTTATGAAGAGCTAGGCGCTGATCGCGTACTTTACTTCATTGACTCTCGCCAGCATCAGCACCTAATGCAAGCATGGACTATCGTTCGTAAAGCAGGTTACATTCCTGAATCAGTGTCTCTTGAGCACCACGCTTTCGGTATGATGCTAGGTAAAGATGGCAAGCCATTTAAGACACGTGCGGGTGGCACTGTTCGCCTAGCTGACCTTCTCGATGAAGCAGAAGAGCGTGCAGCGAAGCTTATCGAGTCTAAGAACCCTGAGCTGGATGCTGAAGAAAAAGAGAAGATTTCTCGCACTGTTGCAATGGCAGCGGTTAAATACGCAGACCTATCTAAGCACCGTACCACTGACTACGTGTTCGACTGGGACAACATGCTAGCGTTTGAAGGTAACACTGCGCCATACATGCAGTACGCATTCACACGTGTATCTTCTATCTTCGCTAAAGCTGGTGTTTCGATGGACTCTCTACAAGGTGAAATCAAAGTCACTGATGAGAAAGAGAAAACACTGATTGCGAAACTCATGCAGTTTGAAGAAGCAGTACAGTCTGTCGCTCGCGAAGGCCAGCCACACATCATGTGTAGCTACCTGTTTGAACTTGCTGGTCAATTCTCTAGCTTCTACGAAGCATGCCCAATCCTAGTGGCTAAAGATGAATCCGTAAAACAGAGCCGCTTGAAACTTGCTGCTCTGACAGCGAAGACCATCAAGCAAGGTCTATCGCTACTGGGTATTGATACCCTTGAGCGTATGTAATCTCGCTCATCGATAAACGAAAGGTTGATGTGAAAACATCAACCTTTTCTTTTTCATCTAAGTCAAAGGATTCTGATATGAGCTTTGAACTCCACCCACAACTCGCAAAAGACACAAACCTTATTGGTCAATTCCCTCTGTGTGTCGCTCTCCTACATAAAGACAATGCCGTACCTTGGATTATTCTGGTACCCAAACGTGAGAACCTGAGAGAGCTTCATCACCTCCCAATGAAAGAACAGCAGCAGTTTCTATTGGAGTCACAAGCCGTCAGTCAAGCACTAGAGGCAACCTTTCAACCCGATAAGCTTAATTTTGGTGCACTGGGGAACATGGTGCCACAACTGCACATTCACCACATTGCTCGTTTTAAAGACGATATCGCGTGGCCTGGGCCGGTTTGGGGAAACACCCAAGGTGAGTTTCGTGAGGAAAGCGAACAGGCCAAGTTGCTGACCAGAATCCAAAACGTGCTCTCTCTGAGTTCCCTATTCACGAAAGCATGATAAAAGAAGGCCAGAACAACAAAGTGCTCTGGCCTCTTATCTCTTAATACATTAATTGTTGCTAACTGGCGTTTGATAGAAAAACTTCTCTACTACTTTCTCTAGGCCGAGGATCAAGAATATCAGTCCAAAGAACACCACAACACCATTAAAGTAACCTTCCATCAACACCGAGCTCCCAAAGATCGCTCCAATAATGCCCATGGTGATGAACTTACCACCAACGAGAGAAAGGTAAGACGTTACTCCGCGCCCAATTTTATGGACCGTTGCTTTACCTTTTGCCTGCCACTTTTTTGCAGTAAAGCCTTCCAGCCAAATAAAGAAACACAAGCACGCCTGCATCAAAACACCGACCAACACCGCTACTTCAATACTGCTAACGGTAAACCACGACCAATAGTGGTTAGCCACCAATACTGCTGTAATACCAATAACCGATTTCGTCATAAATGGGATGTTCGATGTCATAGTGTTTCTCTGCGTTTGATTGATTGGGCAACTAAGTGAGCAACCGCTCCTTAGCGAGTGAGTTCAATCTTACGTTGATACGCACTATTAACTTGCCATTTTACGCCACATCATCATGTCATTAACTTAACATCACAAAGAAAAAAGGCTGAGTACCCTACCCAGCCTTCAGCTTACATTGTCACAGTTACCGACAAGCCGTCATCTTTAGTCACAGCGTATCGCACGCTTTGCTTCTTGGTGATAGGGTTCGTATCTAAGAGCCGAGATAGCTTGCCTTTTTGAATCCAAATGTCGAGCATGGCATCGATGCCATCCGCGCTCACGCCGAAGTGTTGAGCAAGTTGCGCCTGACTCATGGTCCCTTGCTGACAAATATACTCATACAGCTGTGAGACTATCATGCGTTTTGCAACTCCATGACGTCGCACTGTTTTCCCTTACGCTTAAAAATACCGAAGGTCAGCACATAAGCGGCGATGATCACCACCATCCAAACGGCACTCGTCACTGGGTGATCGGAGAAGTGAGCAGCTTGGTAATAGAAAGCAGCACCAAAATAGGCCAATGCCATTGTCCACACGGCAATAAAGCGAGCGAACATTGCGCCAAACTCTTTCACATATGCCCCCATAGCGGCAACACAAGGCGTATAGAGCAAAATGAAAATAAGGTAAGCAAATGCCGCATGACCTGAAACAAATTGCTGTTTGATGTTGGCAAATATCGACGTATCAACTTCTTGCTCTTCAGCCACCGCGGCGGTATCACTCAGGTCGCCGACTTCGATACCCAGAGGATCTGAATAGCTTAGGCCCATTAGATTGTCCGGTATCGACATCACTGCCTCTTCCAAGCTGGCCATCAAGTCGAAGGCCTCATCTTCACCTTCTGCCGAGGTATATAGATTGTTCAGCGTGCCCACAACCGCCTCTTTGGCAAAAATGCCGGTAATGATACCGACCGTTGCTGGCCAGTTATCTTGCGAAACACCGATAGGCGCAAATACAGGAGTAACCACTTGAGCCGCTTGAGATAGAACAGACTTCTCACTATCCTCATTGCCAAATGAACCATCAGTACCCATTGAATTGAAGAAGCTCAATAGTGCAACCACCACCACAATTGTCTTACCGGCACCAAGAACAAATCGCTTGAGCTTCTGCCAGGTTTTGATCAAAACATTTTGCATCGTTGGTAGCTCGTAATCTGGCATCTCCATCACTAAGCTGTCGCTGCTGCCTGGGTAGAGCGTTTTTTTCAAGAATAGGCCGGTAAACACCGCAGCAACGATACCTAGTAGGTACAACGCAAACACAACATTTTGCCCCGAACCGGGGAAAAAAGCGGCTGCAAACAGGGCATACACCGGTAAACGAGCACCACAGGACATAAACGGAGCCATCGACGCTGCAAGCTTACGCTCACGCTCTTGGTCAAGAGTACGTGTCGCCATGATCGAAGGCACATTACAACCGAAACCAAGCACCAATGGCACGAAAGCTTTACCCGGCAGGCCAATCTTCTGCATGACTTTATCAAGTACAAATGCAGCACGTGCCATGTAGCCTGAACTTTCCAAGACGGCTAAGAATAGATATAAGCAGGCAATCACGGGAATAAAGGTAGCGACTGTCTGAATACCGCCTCCAATACCGTCGGCCAATACCGTCACTAACCAAACAGGCAAGTGATCATCCAATAGGTAATGACCACCATCCACCAGCAATGCCCCTACACCGATATCGAAGAAATCGATGAACGCACTGCCGATGTTGATAGAGAACATGAACATCAAATACATCACAACAAAGAAGAAAGGGATGCCAGTCCATTTGTTTAAGGTAAATTGATCGATTTTCTCTGACATGCTGCGGCTCAGCCCCCCATCTTTACGGCGGACCTTTTTGCACAGTTCATGCAGATAGCTGTAACGCACATTCGCAACTTGTAGGTCAACATCAACCGCGATATTGGCGAGCGCTTGGTTGACACTTTGACGAGGCTCTTCTGATAAACTGTTCACAATCAGGGTATCTTGTTCAAGTGCGCGTATAGCGAGTGCTTTGGGGCAAACATTGCTTTTTGAAAATAGCGGCACCAAATGCTCAACTTGCTCCGTCATTTCATCGCCATAATCAAGCGCAAAGTCTTGCATGACAATACCTTGCACCAGCATTTTATGCAGCTTTTCTTTAAAGCTCGCCACTTGCTCTTTATTGGTTGCTGACAGTAATAAAACCGGACAACCCAAAGACTTCTCCAGTGCCTTGATATCGATACGCTGGCGCTCACGCTTTAATGCATCGAGCTTATTCAGCACCACCACCATCGGACGACCAAGCTCACGAAGCTGAGTCGTCATGTACAAACTACGCTCTAAACTGGTGGCATCAACCACATTAATAATCACGTCAGCAGGAAGAGTAAGTATGGCTCTCGAAGCTATCGACTCGTCGATACTATTGCTGTCATTGCCGCTATCGAGTGAGTAGATACCTGGAAGATCGGTTAACTCAAACTCGTCACCAGCGTGCTTGAACTGTCCAGTTTTTTTCTCAACCGTAACCCCTGCCCAGTTGCCCACTTGCTGCTTTGCACCCGTTAGCGCATTAAACAGCGTCGTTTTACCGCTATTAGGGTTACCAACAGTTAGAATGGTGTAGCTCATAATGTTACCTCAATCTTTTCCGCTATCGCATTGCGCAATGCGATGGATACCCCTCTCACTTCAACTTGTAATGGGTCTCCCATAGGAGCGCGTCGAACCACTCGAATCTCGGTAGCAGGAAGAACTCCCATGACCATGAGCTTTTTGCGAACGACAGTATCAAGCAAATTGAGCCCATCTATGGTTGCTGTTTGACCGGGGTTAAGCTGAGATAACTTCATTGGAGAAAATCGCTATTGATAATTATTACTATTTGCAATGGTACCTAGAAAATTAGATTCCGTCTTAGATTGAAATCATATTTTCCACTTTTGTTATGAGGCTATTACGCAGTTGTGTTTCTTCATTTCCACAGTCACTCGTTAAAAACGTCAAAAATACTTTTCACACTTACTGCTACTTTTATCCACAGCAATAAAAATGCCAAACTGACCAAAATAAAAACACGATAAAATCAGCTACTTATATTTACAGCTTCCGTTATGTCGCTTTTGTTACACCACATTGTCGTTAATTTAATACGTAAAATAAGTCGATTTTCGTATAGTTACCTCAACCACGGACAAGAGCAATCACTCTTGACCAGAACTGAATTCCAGAGGTGTTGTGTCATACGATGCAACACTCCGGCAGCAAGCGAAGGTGTCATTGACACCCGTGGTATAGTCCCCCCGGCTATACCACGTTCTTTTTTTTATTCCCTTATCATCCTATTTAAAAGCATCAGACAAAAAAACGGCACTCATACGAGCACCGTTTATCAACCGTGAAGCAAAAATCCCAACAACTTAAATCGTTTCTGACAACTCAATCTGGGCATCGACAAACTGAGAAGGTGAAAGCCCGTAATGCAACTTAAAGCGTTGGCTAAAGTAAGAGTGATCATTAAAACCGCAATCAAATGCAACATCCGAGATACGCTGCCCCCCCAATAGCTTTTCACACGCATTTTCCAAACGAACCTCAATCAAGGCTTCGGTAAATGTTTTGCCAGTAATTGCCTTAAATTTACGCTGCAAGTTGCGCTCTGATGTAAACAGCGCCTTTGATGCAACCGAGGTACTAAACTGTGCGTCCGCGTAGTTGTCTTCAATCAGTGCATCAACGCGGTGCAACCACGCTTCTTGGTCACTAATATGACGTGTCGTTTTCTCTAGATCTTCGGAAATCGGAGGTTGATTCAATAACAGGTTATTCGATTTACTGACGTCAGCTTGTACATGACACTCTGCACGCTCCCATTCGAGTATCAATCTATTCTCTTGAGGTGAACTATGGCGACTAAGTTGTGCACCTGACAGAGCCGCATGATGAGGCAAAGACTCAAATGACAACATACTACTGCTCACCTTGTGGCCATCAAATGCAAAATTTGGTAGCTGACGACCATAATCTTGAATCGATAGATAGATAGAGCAATCGTCGCTTCGCCAGCTGATCGACAGTGTCTCCCCTTTGGTCAATCGCCTTAAACTTGCGGCCAAAATCGTATTGAGAACACTATCTAAATTGAGCTGCTGCACCAACCCGCATTGACTTGTCTCCTCGGAGCTCAACTCCAATGCCACTCCCTTCTCATTAAATTCCATTTGCCAACACTCTACGACCGCTTTAGAAACAGGCAATAAATCAAAAGCTATGGGTTCATAAACACAGTGCTGACTCGATAAACGCATCAATAGCTCGTACCGTTCCCATTTAAAAGACATCAAAAGATTGTCCTTGTCGCTGCAAGCATCAGCCGATAGGCGAGACAGCAACTGCTCACGGACTTCAATTTGCTTACGCAGTGATTTGTTATTGTTGAGGACAGTTCGGCTTTGGTGTTTTAGCTGGCTGGTCTTAAGAGCGACCTGCGCTCGTAATTTTCGGTTAGCAAACATCACTCTGCGAGAGCGCCAAGCGATTAGGCCTATAACCAAAGCAATGGCAAAAACAACGAATAACGCCAAGGATATTGGCTTCAAATACCAGGGCTTGTTCACTGAGAATGTCAGAGTATTTGCCGAGAGTTGTTCCCCAAATCGAGACCGCAATTTAACTTCTAACGTATGTTTCCCTGGCCCTAAACGGTCAAACGTAATCTGTCGCCCCTCATGCGGCGTCCACTCACTGTCACTTCTTAAGCGATAGAACTTATGACTACCTGTGTCACTGGGAGATGTACCGACACGGAAACTAATCGAGTCGCCAAAATCAATCGCTATATTGGATTGCGCCACTCCGCCAATGTGGATAGGTTGAGAATTCACGTCAACTTGGCTAAATATCATTGCGGTTGCTGGTCTTTCTGCATGCATCAGTGTTGTCGAGTCGAAACTCAAAAGGCCAGAGCGAGTTCCAAAAACCAAATAATCCGCATCACTCTGATCATTGAGGCAGATGTCTGCTAAAAATTCATTATTGATCGTGCCAAATGGCGAAGAAAAATGTTGAGTCAATTGCGCAGAAGGAGAATAAAATGAAAGCCCCATTGACGAAGAGAGCCACACACCTTGTTTTGAGGCAACGAGACATCGAGGGCCAATACCTGGGCTCACTGTCTCTAAAACCTCAAATTCTGACGTCTCTAAGTTGATATGGTAAACACCATAGGAAGCGGCTACCCACACTTTGTCATCATAGCGTTCAATATCAATGACTTCTCCGAAGTTGGCTGAGCGCTGAATAAACCGTACACGATTATTGTTGAGCACATAAAGCCCATGATCGGTACCAATCAGCACGGAGTCTTTCCCGTAGGTTTTCAGCTCAGTCACACGTGCTGGCAAATAGTGCCCTATCCACCAGTCTTCACCAAGTGAATGAAAAGCGCCAGTTTCAAGCTCATATCGCCACAGTGTGAGACCTGACACGCCCCATAAGGTATTTTCTGTACCCACTTCTATTGCTGTCGGTGCTGGAACGTCGTTAGGTAAGTGCTGTGTGTTCTCCTCATTGGTAAGAAGGTCAACACGCACAATACCTTTAGGTGTCGCTAACCACAGTTCATGCTGGTATTGTGCAACATCAAGCACTTTGCCTCGGTAAATGAGAGAAGGTGATTTAAAGTTATTTAAACGAAAACGATACAATCCCCCACTTGTTGCTAACCAATACCCTTCACTTTGTTCGCTAGCGGCAAAATAGAGTATTTTCTCACCCCGAGAGAGGACTGACACTTCGTTTGCAGATAGGCGGTCAAAATTGCGACTAAAGAGTGAGTGATATCTCACACCACGATCACTACCGACCCATACCCCTCCCTGCTGGTCATTAACCAAGGCGTAAACTTTGTCACCAACCAAGTTATAGTCGCTCAACTGACTGCTTTGCAGTTGGTTAATCTCTCCAGATATAGAGTTATATACGAAAAGTCCGTTTTCAGTTCCAACCCAATACCCATTGTCGGTTTCTGCGATAGAAAGCACATGCGTATTGCCGATATAGCGAGGCATCTTTGTTTGTTTTTCAATGCCAAAAACTAAGGCGCCATTGAGTGTTCCCACCACCATCTCTTGCTTGCGTTGAGAATAATGTAACTTTTCAATATAGCGCTTACCCGAGACAGGGATATGTTGAAAGCTATTTTGATTTGAGACATATACACCCGAGCTCGTCGCTAATACCCACTTATCACCTACTTTCTCTGCATCGGTCACATAAACTTGACTCGACTCACTTTGTTGATAAACCGATTGAAGCGAATAGCGCTTTAATGCCCCACTCTCTATTTCATAAGTGTAAAAGTCGTTGTCATCAGCAAACCAAAGCCAGTCATTGACGACACCTAACACGCGTATCTGTTGCCCGGGAGTGATCTGTGTTTCGACAATTTGCTGCTGATTTGGCATCAACTTGATGAGCTGATGGTCAACAAAGGTCCAAAAGTGCCCCTTAGCGTAGGTTAAGTGATCGTAAGATTGGGGGAAAATGCTGCCTCTGCTCGGCAAAATATTAGAGCCATCAAAAAAGTAGATATCCCCATGCACATCATGAATCCATATTCCACCATGCTCAGCCACAAAAAGCTGTTTGGTTGCAAAGACTTTGCCTTGTGAGAGGCTCGGAAGAGGATAAAACACAGATGTACGAGTACCCGCTGCATAAACAGCATGTGCAAAAAAACAGCACCATAAAAGGATGGCGTGGAGTAATTTAGGTCTGCGCAATGTATTTTCCGACAACAATCGTTCAACAACAGCATCTTTCTAGTTTTGACCTTAAACCAGGCCTTATTTTTCGATGCTAAATAATACTGCGTATTATCGAACAAAACAGAATGCTCTGCGAGTCAGAACAGAGAAAGCGTACAAGTGATCACATGTAACGATATGAGTACAGGTAATTTACAAGCAGATTTGCGGCTCACCGCAAACCTACTCATAAAGCAAAAGAGCGAAAAATTAAAGCAAGCAGTCGGTAAAGCTTGTCGCTAACTGGCGAGTAAAATGAAAGTAACCACCCGACTTAACTTCTATACTTGAGGCCACAGGGTCCAAAACACCAACCGGAACATCCGTACCACGAGTAACCGATTTTACAACGGCTGGCGTAAATTGTGGCTCGGAGAAAACACATTTACCCTGCCCTTCGTTTAGCGTTGTGCGAATATGAATCAGTGTTTTAGCACCAGGTTTGCGTACAGGACTCACTGTAAAGTGACCAATATTGTTTAAGCCGAACTCTTCCTCAAAATACCCATATGCATCATGAAAAACAAAGTAACCCTTATCTTTGATCGGTGCTAACTTACCAATAATCTCAGTCCTTGCTTGCTCCAGACCTTCGGCGAACGCATCATAATTTGCCATGTAAACAGATTGATTTGCTGGATCTCGCTCTGCCAGTCTATTCACGATCTCTTTTGCGACAGCTTGTGTCGTACTCAAACCCAACCAAAAGTGTGGGTCTGTCGAACCATGGTCATGTCCATCGTGGCCGTGATCATCGGCGAACTCTCGAAAGTTGATATTCTCAAACTCACTAATGGTAATCGCACGTTCATTACCTTCAACCATCCGAGCCATGAAAGTTTCAAGTTCGTGCCCCCACCAGATGATCACATCGGCATCCTGAACCTTTTTTGCATCAGAAGGACGCATCGCATAGTCGTGTGGAGAAGCATTCGACTCCATCAAAACATCTGGGGTCGTTACGCCCTTGGTTAACTCCAAAGTAATGAGTTGGATTGGCTTAAATGAGGTTAGTACTTCGAGCGCCTGTGCTGAACCCGAAGCAAAAATAAATGAGGCAATTAACGGCAATATCCTTGGCATAGTTGTAATCTTCTGTTTTAAAGTTAGTAATCAACAAGCTCAAATGTTACATTATAACAATAGTATTTTGCAAATGAGTCGCATTTATGACAGCACTGCTTTCTCTCGATGACATCTGCGTGAACTTTGACGGTCGTTCTGTCGTCGACACAGTATCGCTAAACATCGAAAGAGGAAAAATCACCACATTGATTGGTCCCAACGGGGCGGGTAAATCAACATTAGTCAAAGTGGTGTTAGGTCTTATTAAACCTACGTCGGGCAGTATTGTTCGACAGGAAAAACTCAAACTTGGTTATGTCCCTCAAAAGCTCGCACTAAATGATACATTGCCGTTGAGTGTGCAACGATTCCTGAAACTCTCTGGTCGTTATAGCCAGCAAGAGCTCATCGATGCACTGAAACTCGTGGGGGCTGAACACTTATTAAAGAATCAAATGGCGACGCTTTCTGGTGGTGAAAATCAAAGAGTATTACTTGCACGGGCACTGCTGCAGCGACCAGATATCTTGGTACTTGACGAACCTGCTCAAGGGGTTGACGTTCAGGGGCAGATCGACCTATATGAACTGGTCGATAGCTTACGACACCGTTTCAATTGTGCCGTTTTCATGGTGTCTCATGACCTTCATTTAGTTATGGCAAAAACCGATGAAGTGATTTGTCTCCATCATCACGTTTGCTGTTCGGGTGCACCGGAGGATATCTCCAATCATCCCAAATACCTGGCGTTATTTGGCCATAGGGGCCGTGAAGCACTCGCTATTTACACGCACCATCATAAACACCATCACGACCTCTCTGGTCTTGAGGTAAATGGCCACGCGGAATCATGCAATAACCCTCTACATGGACATCATCATGATTGATTTTTTACTGCCATCGCTTCTGGCTGGACTTGGCGTTGCTGTGATTGCTGGTCCTCTAGGCTCTTTTGTCGTGTGGCGCCGCATGGCCTACTTTGGTGACACGCTTGCTCATGCCTCGCTCATGGGGTTAGCTCTAGGCTTGCTACTCAACATTAACCTGTACCTTGCACTCACTTTTTGTTGTCTCGCTCTCGCCTCTATTTTGGTGGTACTGCAAAAGCAAAAGCTGATTGCGACAGATACCTTACTCGGTATCTTGGCTCACAGTGCACTCTCATTTGGCTTAGTCGCCGTGAGCTTTTTAGACAATGTGCGAATTGATTTGATGGGCTATCTATTTGGTGATCTTCTTGCTGTCACGCCAGCCGATCTCTGGTTCATCTATGGTGGTGCAGTTGTGGTCTTAACTATCCTAGCTCTCACATGGCAACCATTGCTCAGTTCAACCGTCAATGAAGAGCTGGCGGCTATTGAAGGGATTAACACTGACTTGATGCGCCTTGTACTCATGTTACTGGTAGGGATGGTGATTGCTGTTGGTATGAAGTTTGTCGGTGCGCTGATCATCACCTCTTTATTGATTATTCCTGCAGCAACAGCGAGGCGCTTTTCTCATTCTCCAGAACAGATGGCTGGTTTTGCTTCCCTAATAGGCTCTCTCGCAGTCGTTGGAGGACTCTACATGTCATGGAACTGGGACACACCAGCGGGCCCATCGGTAGTGTTAGCAACAACGGCGATGTTCATCCTATCCCACGTATTACCTAAACGCGCTTGAGGTCAACGACATACCACAAGATCAAAAATGCCAGAGCACTACAACTGCTCTGGCATTTTTCGTTAACTTCTAAAACTTCTACGTCGGCTTATTAAGCGCCTTCGTTATGAAGTTCTAAGTTCGCAAGATCTTGCTGGATTTCACGTTGAATTTTAGAGTCATCGTTACGAAGCTCGTCTAGGAAGTCTAAGTATGCTTGGTCAATATCGCCTGTTACGTACTCGCCATTAAATACCGATGTTTCGAACTGAGCAACATCTGGATTACCAAGGCCAACCGCATCAACAAGGTCTTCCAAAGTTTGGAAAATAAGCTCATCTGCACCGATTTTCTCACAGATAGCCTGGTTATCACGACCATGAGCAATTAACTCATTTGCACTCGGCATATCAATACCATAAACGTTCGGGAAGCGAATCTCAGGTGCTGCTGACACCATGAATACTTTGTTTGCACCCGAGTCACGTGCCATTTCAATAATCTGCTCAGACGTCGTGCCACGAACGATTGAGTCATCGACGAGTAGAACGTTCTTACCTTTAAACTCAGAGCGAATTGCGTTCAGCTTGCGACGCACTGACTTCTTACGCTGCTGCTGACCTGGCATGATAAACGTGCGGCCAACATAGCGGTTTTTAACAAAACCTTGGCGGTATGGCTTATCAATCGCTTGAGCGATCTGCAGAGCAATATCACACGACGTTTCTGGGATAGGGATAACCACATCGATATCGAGATCCGCGTACTCTTTTTGAATACGTTCGCCCAGCTTCTTACCCATCTCGACACGTGCGCTGTAAACAGAAATCTTGTCAATAAATGAATCTGGGCGAGCAAAGTAAACGAACTCAAAGATACATGGGTTAAGAGTTGGGTTATCAGCACACTGTTGCGTGTGAAGCTCACCATCAAAGGTAATGTATACCGCTTCACCTGGAGCGACATCGCGCATAAAGTCAAAACCTACCGCATCCAATGCGACTGATTCTGAAGCCACCATGTACTCAGTGCGACCTTCAACTTCACGCTTACCAAGGCAAAGTGGACGAATACCATTAGGGTCACGGAAAGCAATCATACCGTGGCCGATGATCATTGCTACGACAGCGTAAGCACCGCGGATAGTGCGGTGTACATTAGTGACTGCACGGAATACATCTTCGGTTGTTACGTTACCCTTAACCATGTCGATTTCATGGGCAAGTACGTTAAGTAGTACCTCAGAATCAGACGTGGTGTTAACGTGACGACGGTCTTTCTCAAACAACTTTTCACGCACTTTGTGCGCATTAGTTAGGTTGCCGTTGTGAGCCAGCGTGATGCCGAATGGAGAGTTAACATAAAATGGCTGTGCTTCAGAAGCGCTAGAGCTACCCGCAGTTGGATAACGAACGTGACCAATCCCCACTGTTCCTTGTAAGCGCTGCATGTGTTTAGCTTCAAACACATCCTTCACCAATCCATTGGCTTTGCGTAGACGAAAACGATTGCTATCGATGGTACAAATACCCGCTGCATCTTGGCCACGGTGTTGCAAAACAGTCAATGCGTCATAGATAGACTGATTTACAAGGGAATTACCAACGATTCCTACGATACCACACATGAGTTTACCCTCGGTTTTAACAGTGACGGCGCTAAAGCGCGCCGGATAAAAAGCTAGAAGTTTCTGTTAAGTGCTCGAAGAACGGGGCAATGATTCGACTGAATTCAGGAACCAATTGCGAGCTCTCCCACCACTCTGATTCTGGGAATGCCGTAAACGCATCCATAAAAAACAGAGCTGCCGATACGATTAGAACGCCGCGCAGGCCACCAAAAACGATGCCCAATATACGATCGGTTCCTGATAGTCCCGTTTTTTGCACCAACTGACCGATGACGTAGTTTACTACTGCACCCACCACTAAGGTTGCAACAAATAGAGCCGCAATCGCCGCTCCGTTTCTAACGAGATCATCCTGAATATTTGAAAAATAAACGGCTAACTTAGCATAGTAGGTACTGGCGATAAAAAATGCCCCAAACCAAATAACGAGGGACAAAGCCTCTTTGGTAAAACCTCTAACTAAACTGATCAAAGCCGACAGACCGATCACACTTAAAATGACAATATCTAATGTATTCATGGCAACTACAAATTAAGTTGGCGCGCATTTTAACAGAAAAAACGCTGACGCAAACGTTTTCTTATGGGTTTAGTGGTTTAAATTTGAGCAATTGACCTTTTGAGCCGGTAATTTTCTCCAACTCAAGCACTTGTTTCTCTAGCTTACTTTTTGAAACATCTGGCCCGATGATCACGCGAGTAAAGCCATTCTCTTCTTTGGTATGAGCTTGATAGCCACGATTTTGCAAATCTTTGACCAAGTTGATTGCGTTGTCTCTGTTTTTCAGCGCAACCAACTGAATGATCCAAGCAGAATCTTGATACTGATTTCTCTCAGGCACTTCATTCACAACAAGCTCGACGAGATCTTCCTCTGGCTCAATAGGTTGAAGGGGGGCTTGCTCAGCAAGCTCAACTTCTACTTCATCAACCCCGACCGTTGCTTCAACCGGAGCTTGGGGTAGAGACACCTCATCAACCATCGGTTCCAGCACCTCAAAAACTTCAGGGCTATCGTCAATGAGAGGTTTTAACGGGATGCTCGCCACTTCCTCCTTATAATGAAGCTTCTTACCATCAAACAGATCAGGCAGGACAATAATGCCAACCGCGACGAGAATAATGGTTCCTACCAAGCGGCTCTGAAACTTACTGACCATCTAGGCTCCTTGCTTTTCGATATGTTGTAATACTTCTCCAACGGTGTGGAATGAGCCTACCACAAGGATGAGGTCGCTGTCGTCAGCCTCGTGCAATGCCATTTGATAAGCCTCAACTGGCGTTGAAAACGTCGACGTCACCGTAGGTAAGTGTGAAATCAGTTCCTCAGCACTGGCTGCTCGCGGTCCCGATAGAGAGGCGGGATACCAGTGAGACGACAATTGCCCCAAAACAGATAGTGTCGCTTCGATATCTTTGTCATGAAGCATAGCGACCACAGTGCGAATCGTGCGTTCTGGGTATTTTTTCTTGAGCTGTTCTACGAGATACTCTGCCGAATGTGGGTTGTGTGCGACATCAAGAAGTACTTGCGGTGACTTGCCCAGCACCTGCATACGTCCTGGCAACGTCGCTGACTCTAACCCCTTAACAATGTTCACATCACTGATATCAAGCTCAGCACAACCAAGCGCCATCAAGGCCGTTGCTGCGTTCGCCAATGGCAGTGAAGGGATTGGCAAGGTATCGAGACTAAACGACCCGCTGTTCCAGCGCCAAGTCTTCTCACCTTGTTCAAGTGCATAGTCGTACTGAATGCCGACTTGATGAAGTTTGGCGCCGATGTCATCGGCATGACCTGCCACCGTTGCCGGTGCCTGCGGTTGACCACATACGGCTGGCTTATTTGCGCGGAAAATACCTGCTTTTTCGAAACCGATCACATTGATATCGTCACCCAACCAATCGACGTGATCCACGGCAAGGCTAGTAATGACCGACACGTCGTGCTCCACCACATTGGTTGCATCCAGGCGGCCACCTAGACCAACCTCAAGAAGTACGACATCGACTTGGTACTGTTGAAATTGGTACAGCGCGGCCAAAGTGCCAAACTCAAAGAAACTCAAGCTCACATCACCGCGTTGTTGGTCGATATAAGCGAAGGCTTGGCTATGCTCCGAATCTGGCAGGTCTTTACCATTAATACGTACACGTTCATTGTAACGAATAAGGTGCGGTGAGCTATAAACACCGACGGAGTAGCCAGCGTCCAGCAAGATCGCCTCTAATAGAGCGCATGTGGAGCCCTTACCATTGGTGCCGGCAACAGTAATTACTTTGGGAGCGGGTTTCGTTAGGTTCGCTTTTTGGCAGACGGTACTGACACGGTCAAGACCTAAGTCAATAGAAGAGGTATGAATGTTGGCTAAATAATCAAGCCACATCGATAGAGGCGATGTGGCTTGAGGAACTGTTTGTTGGGTCATCTAATGTCAACCAAGATAGTGGTTTGAATTAGCTCTACTTTACCCTTTTTCTTTCGCTTCTGGTACTTCATAAGGCGCTTCTTCTGGAGAATCATCCACAGAAACCACCATTGGCGAAGTTGTGTTGGTTAATTTCGCAATTAGACCACCGACACGCTGACGCATTTCGCGACGATCAACAATCATATCGATGGCACCGTGCTCTAGAAGGAACTCACTGCGCTGGAAGCCTTCTGGAAGGTCTTCACGCACCGTTTGCTCAATAACACGACGTCCAGCAAAACCAATCAATGCATTTGGCTCACCGATATTGATATCACCAAGCATCGCTAAACTTGCTGATACGCCACCCATTGTTGGGTCAGTCATCACGGAAATGAACGGTAGGCCTTTAGCAGAAAGACGCTCTAGTGCCGCACTGGTTTTTGCCATCTGCATCAATGACATTAGAGCTTCTTGCATACGAGCACCACCGCTCGCCGAGAAACAAACCAAACCACAATCATTCTCGATTGCGGCCTCAACCGCTTTAACAAAGCGCGCCCCAACCACAGAACCCATTGAGCCCCCCATGAAAGAGAACTCAAACGCACAAGCCACAAGTGGCATGCCTAACAGTTCACCTTTCATTACAACGAGCGCATCTTTCTCACCACTTGCTTTCTGAGCAGCTGATATTCTGTCTTTGTAACGCTTTGAGTCTTTAAATTTGAGTTTATCGGTTGGCTCTAGCTCTGTCGCTAGCTCCTCGCGATTGCCTTCATCCAGGAAGGTTTCTAGACGCTTGCGGGCTTTCATACGCATATGGTGGTCACACTTAGGACACACCTCAAGATTGCGCTCTAACTCCGCGTGATAAAGGACTTGTTCACACGACGTACACTTAGTCCAAACCCCTTCTGGGATAGACGCTTTACGTGAGCTAACAATATTCGTTTTGTCTAAAATCTTTTCGAGCCAACTCATGGAGGACCTTTTTCTCTTTTATTCCCGCAACCTTGCCGAAATAGTCAATTCTTAAATATGCCGAAGGATTAAAGCACATTACGTGCCTAGTGTGGACAAAAAACTGGTTGTACCTATTTTTAGTCAACAAGCTTATTGCCGAAATAGCCCACTAGCCGTCCCAATTACGACATTTCCCTGCAAAAATGTTTGATCGCCATTCCATTACGGCGTCCAATCAACCGCGCTGCTGATGCATTGCACACTTCACCACAACCCGTGAAGAGTAAATACTCTCGTCAATAATTACTTATATTGAGTCATCTTGCTTGTAAATGTTGTGATTTTGTTGGTTTAGTTCAAATTCTCTGGTAAGAAAAGTGGGCCAATGGGCAACCGTGGTAACTCAAACTCTTGTGGGTAATCTACATCGACCAAATACAAACCTTCCGCTTTTGCCGTCGCAGAAGCAAGCTTTCGATCTTTCGCTTCAAGTAACCACTTAATCCACTCAGGTTTCTGTTCACCTCGCCCTACGGTAATCAGCGAGCCCGTAATGTTACGTACCATATGATGGACAAATGCATTTGCCTTGATATCGATAACCACGTATTGGCCGTGACGAGTGACATTTAGGTGCATCATATTGCGCCAAGGGCTATTTGATTGACAGTGCACCGCGCGAAACGAAGTAAAGTCATTCTCCCCTAAGAGATATTGACCCGCTTCCTGCATCTTAGTAACGTCCAACTCACCATGATAGTGACTTACACCATGCGACAAGATCCCGCCACGATAAGGCGAGTTGAAAATAACGTAGCGGTAGCGTCGTGCCGTTGCGGTAAATCGCGCATGAAAGTCTTCCGGGACCTCTTTGGCCCAGCGCACAGCAATGTCCTTTGGCATATTCGTGTTCACACCCATGGTCCATGCTGCCATTTTACGTACCGCTGTCGTATCAAAGTGCACTACCTGCCCCGTACCATGCACACCTGCATCGGTACGACCCGCACATTGCACTTCAACCGGATGATTGGCAATTTTGCTCAACGCTTTTTCAAGGCACTCTTGGACACTTTTTACGTCACGCTGGCGCTGCCATCCGTAATATTTGGCACCATCGTACTCAATACCTAACGCTATTCTCATGATCTTCTCGTTTAATGCATGGGGTCGGGAATTATACCCAAGTCAAAGTAAGTTGCCAGAATAACAAAAGCCACCCAATAGCTTGCGTTATTGGATGGCTTAATAAACGTCATTTAGACTAACTAAGCGCGAATCTTATCGATCAAGCTCTTGGCCTCGCGACGAATGTCATCATTACCATCAACGATCGCTTCTTCTAATAGTTTAATCGCTCCTTGCGAATCATTCATCTCAAGATAGATTTTAGCCAAGTCAATTTTACCTGATGCCTCACTATTTGCGTCGACATCTTCAAAATCCACATTACCAATCACATCCGGAAACTCATCGAGGCCGACATTAAGATTGAGCTCTTCTTCATCAGGGGTGAGCTCTACCTCAGAGTCAACCTCAGCCATTAGCTCTTCAATCGTTTTATATTGAGCATCTTTAGGATTAAAGTCATGTTGTTGTGACCAATCGTCATCCGCGATCTTAGCTTGCTCTGGTTGGTTATTTGAATCCCAAACTTGCTGCTCATCAGCTGGAATATCGGCCAAGTTCTCATCCGGGCGCTGGAAGCCGTCCCAGTCTTCACCGCCCATTTCAAGCATAGAATCAATATCCATACCTGCACTGTCTGCTTTCTCTGGAGAGAACATCGACTGATCAAACGTGACCGAATCATTCGACTCATCTAGCCAATCATTCAACACGCCTTCATCAATACTTTGAGCACTTTCACTGGTGACTTCTCCTGATTGGAAGAGATCAAACAACGCATTTTGCTCATCCACATTTTCAGGGTCGACGGCCATTGATGGGTCAATAAAGTCGTCAGAATGACTCTGTTCCGCTGTAGCCAGTGGTTCATTCGGCTGCTCTAACGAAGCGGCTGCATCTTCTTCGGTAAACTCTGGCAACAGCTCATCAGCTAAAGACAGTGACTCTTCTGTCGCCTGCAGCTCTGTCGTTAACTCTGGCTCATCGAACGAGGCTGCTGCGTCTTCTTCAGTAAACTCGGGCAAGAGTTCATCGTTTAACGACAACGGCTCTTCTACCGCCTGCGGCTCGGGTTGGAGCTCTGGTTCACCTGGCTCATCAAACGAGGCAGCTGCGTCTTCTTCGGTAAACTCAGGTAACAGCTCATCATCTAACAACAACGGCTCTTCTACTGCTTGCGGCTCAGGCTGGAGCTCCGGTTTAACTGGTTCATCAAACGAGGCTGCTGCGTCCTCTTCAGTAAACTCAGGGAAAAGCTCATCATCTAACGACAACGGCTTTTCTACTGCTTGCGACTCGGGTTGGAGCTCTGGTTCAACTGGCTCATCAAACGAGACTGCTGCGTCCTCTTCAGTAAACTCATGGAAAAGCTCATCATCTAACGACAACGGCTCTTCTACTGCTTGTGACTCTGTTTGGGGCTCTGGTTCATCAAACGAGGCTGCTGCGTCTTCTTCAGTAAACTCAGGGAAAAGCTCATCATCTAGGGCAAACGGCTGCTCTTCCGCTTGCGCCTCTGGCTGTTCCTCAAGTTCAACAGTCTCATCAAAAGAAGCCGCCGTATCTTCTTCAGTAAATTCAGGGAAAAGCGCTTCGTCTAGTGATAAAGGCTGCTTCGTAGAATCCTGCTCTGGCTCATTCGACTCAAACAACCAGTCATCATCTTGAGGCAACCCAAACTCATTTTCTTCAGCTTTCGATGTATCTTGCTCTGAGCGTTGTTCAGCGGAAGAGGAGTCTCGCTCTGATAAACTGTCCCAGTCGCCGCCACTGAGCAACGGATCTTTATCTAAAGAAATAGAGTCAATATCATCAACAAAGTCGTCGCGATTAAATGGCGGCTCTGGCTCTTTAGAGTGTTGTTCAGCGACCTCTGCAAGCAAATCATCAATATCTTGATCTTCGGCACGCTCTTTATCTTGTGACAAATTGCTATCATCAAAACTAAATTCAGCCAATAATTCATCTGGATCAACGTTACCATCAATTGACTTTAGACTCGCCGTTTCAGAAGCTTGCTCAATTTCCAGTAACTCATCGAAGAGTTCAGTGCCATCAGACAGTTCATCTTCTTGCCCTGAGTCCATATCATGTTCGGTAAGCAGCTCATCAAGCATCTGCTCTGAAGTCGATAGGTCCAGATCATCGTCTGAAGCACCAACGAGTTCATCGAGCAAGTCAACGCTATCTTCTGCGATCTCGCTGCTAGCACTTCCCTCGTCTTGTTGCTCAATGAAGTCATCCAAGAGGCCTGTACTCTCTTCAAGATCGAATTCATCAAAACTATCATCATCAAGCGCGTACTCAGCTGTCGGCTCTTTCTGCTCCTTAGGTTGCTCAATATCAAGACCCAGCTCATCTTCTAGGGATACAAGCGAGTCGTCGCCCCCTTGCTCATCAATATCAAGCAGGAGTTCATCGAGCATACTTTGATCTAACGATCCTCCTTCCAGCGCCTCCTCATTCGACAATAAGGAATCAAAATCATCATCGTCAGAAAGGTCAAAACCACTGTCACCATCCTCATCGAGACTTGCTTGATCGAGAGCCCTCTCCATCTCTTCAAGTCCCAGAGCTTTCTCATCGAAACTGACGCTAATGCCATTGCTACTCATCGCAATGTCATCGAGCTCGGCATCAATATCGCTATCGTCTAGCGCGTCAAATAGGCCATCATCGTCATCGAGGTTCAGGTCAAGGCCGTCGTCATCTGAGAGATCAGCAAAGATATCTTCTTGTAGTGGCTCTTGGGTGTCTTCAGCGTTATCTGAATCATCACTTGCCAAGCTATCGTCATCAAATAGATCATCACCCAACAACAGGTCATCATCGAGATCATCACTTTCAAGGCTTGGTACTTCATCTGCTGTTGCAAGCGTCTGAACATTAATATCTTGCTGCGAAGGGCTTTCCGCTTCATCACTGTTACGACGACGGTTAAGCAAAGAGACAACAATCAATACCAGCAATAGCCCAGGAATACTCGCTAAAAGAGCCAACAGCCATGGTGTCGCTGCCAGTTGATCAACCAGTGAAGGCTTGAGTCGCTGTTCATCTGCAATACGCACTCTCTCCGCTTGAAGCATTTTCTCCACTTCATCACGAATTCGCTGTTCATCGGAAACCTCTTCTCGCAGCGAGCCGAGTTCGTTTTGAACCTCTGATAGCATTAGACGAAGTTGGTGGTTACGCTCTTCAAGCGCAAGAAGCTCTGATTCTGATACCTCTAACTCTTCTTTAAGGCGTGAAACCTCTTGCGGCTCTTGTTTAACTTCTTCCAGCGCTTGAGCATCCACCTTGTCAGGTTCAGACTCTGGTTGAGGTTGTGCTGGTACAGTGGGTTCGCTAACCGCTTTAATCTCTGGCTCAGATGACACCTGTTCTGTCTGTGGTGCGTCGCTCGCTGGAAGCCTTGGTCGTGTCGGCGTTAGAACGGGTGTTGGCTGTAAGCGCTTTTGGTGGGTTGCCATGACACGCACGGCCTGCTCTGTTGTAACACTTTGTGCTTGAGCAAGCGATGGGATTCTTAGATTGCTGCCTGGAATCAGGCTATGAATATTCTGATCTTCAAATGCTCTCGGGTTGACTTGATAAATAGCCAACAACATCTGCTGAGTGGTAATGCGATTATTAGGGCGAAAGCGCGAGGCAATTTGCCACAAAGTCTCTTCCTCACCCACAGGACCATAAAAACGAGACGGTTCACTGATCGGTGTATTTCGATTAATCGGCTGAGAATATTGCGGTGAGCTCGATACTTCACCATTAGGACCTTTGACACGAATCGTGTCTGCACTGACGTATGAAGCCCCTGTAGCAACAACCAGCAAGAGTGGTAAGCAGAGACGTTGAAAAATAAGACGCATAAAAAGCTCAGTAAAAGGCAAATATCAGAATGTTAACTTCTAAATATATCGGATAATGGGGGCAAAACTATAGTGGAAATAGCAAAAAATGCCGCTTGAAAGGGATTATCGCATGAAACTCACAAAAAAGGGCCCACATCCGTGGGCCCTCTTGATTAAAAACGCTTCAATATTGATTATTTAGTAATAATCGCGAATCAATACTTCCGCAATTTGCACGGCATTGGTCGCCGCACCTTTACGTACGTTGTCAGCAACAACCCACAAGTTGATGCCACTATGATGACTGATGTCATTACGAATACGACCCACCATAACGTGATCTTTACCGCCTGAGTCACGAACTTGCGTAGGGAAGTCTTCACCGTGGAAAACTTCGACACCCTCAGTCTGCTCTAGCAGTTGTGCGACTTCTTGTGCATCAATCGGTGCACGAGTCTCTAGGTGCACCGCTTCAGCATGACCATAAAATACCGGTACACGCACGCAGGTTGGGTTCACAGTAATTGACGGATCGTTAAAGATCTTCTGCGTTTCCCACACCATTTTCATCTCTTCTTTGGTGTAGCCGTTTTCCATAAATTTATCGATCTGAGGAATACAGTTAAACGCGATCTGCTGCGAGAATTGCTCCGCTTCAGCTGGACGACCATTTAACAAGTGCGCAGTTTGACCCGCTAGCTCGTCAATACCCGCTTTACCTGCGCCTGAAACCGATTGGTACGTTGATACGTTGATACGCTCAATACCCACGGCATCGTGAATTGGCTTAAGTGCCACCAGCATTTGTATGGTTGAACAGTTAGGATTTGCAATAATGTTGCGGTTACGAAACTCAGCAATCGCTTCTGGGTTCACTTCTGGCACCACCAGCGGAACATCGTAGTCGTAGCGGAAGTGTGACGTATTATCGATAACAACAACGCCAGAGTCTGCTGCAATCGGCGCCCATTTTTCTGATAGCTCACCACCAGCAGAGAAAAGACCAATGTGTGCTTGAGACCAATCAAACTCTTCTACATTCTGCACAACCACAGACTTACCATTAAAGCGGTATGTTTTGCCTGCGCTGCGCTCACTCGCTAAAAGAAAAATTTCACCAACAGGAAACTTACGCTCTTGCAGCACTTCTAGAATGGTTTCACCCACTGCGCCCGTTGCGCCTAGAACAGCTACGTTGAATTGTTGACTCATTTTCTTACCTCGATTTGAAAACCTAATTTATTTAACGGTGCCAAATTGCACGTTTCATCCCCAGTTAGGGTGACAGCACTATATTCTCGTCGGTCCCAATACTGCTTGCGCATTTGGTCAAATGCGCCTGGTTTGACGATCTCACGACGGAACAGGCTGTCGTCTTTGCGCACATCATAGATGATTTGCGTCAAATTGTGCAGCGTTGCTTCATCCCAGGCTCGATCGAGTGTCACTTCCGGTGTTGGAGCGACAGGCAATAGATCTGATGCTTGCGCTCGCTCGCTACGACCCAAGAACTCACAATAAGCGTTAAAAATCATTGTCGTACCACGAGCCTTCCCTTCTAAACCATAACCTGCAACGTGCGGCGTAGCAAAGGCAAGACTAGGCAATAAATCCATATCGACTTCTGGCTCAAACTCAAACACATCCAACGCTGCAGTGAAACCGTCTCCCTTTTCGAGACGTGCTTTTAGCGCCTGGTTATCGACGATAGGGCCGCGCGCTGCATTGATCAAAATCTGATCGCCACGCAAAATGTTTAGCACTTTTTCATCTAACAGATGATGCGTTGCGTGCTCACCTTGTCGTGTGATTGGCGTATGCAAAGTAATCACATCCGCTTGTTCCAGCAGCTCGTTTAGAGGTGTGAAGGTTCGATTGTCCCCTTGTTGTTGTTTAGGAGGATCGTTGATCAAAACGTTAATCCCAATGCCCTGTAGGCAATCAGCTAAATAGCTACCCACCTGACCTGCACCAACAATGCCCACCGTTTTATCAAATACTGAAAAACCTTGTTGCTGTGCCAGTACCATCATAACGCTGAACACGTACTCTGCCACACCCACCTTGTTACAACCCGGTGCAGCAGTGAAGAAAATACCACGTTCTTTCAGTAGGGCTTGGTCTACATGATCCATGCCTGCAGTCGCCGTTCCGACAAACTTCAGCTTGTTCGCCTTGGCAATCAGTTCAGCATTAACCTTGGTCACTGAACGTATCATCAGTGCATCAACGTCAACTAAGTCATCTGCGGTGAGGGTTCGACCAGGCTTTAACATCACCTCGCCAATTTGGCTAAATAGTGCCTCGGCGTAAGGCATATTTTCATCAACAATGATCTTCATATTAAGTCTATCAACAGTCCGTATATTGGCTTTAACCAGATTGTGCAAAATTCACTGCGTAGTGTCTATAGAAAAGCCCTGTCCATAAAAAAGCCCGGCGAATCGCCGGGCAATCATCCAGAACAAAAGGATTCTGTCCCGCTCTCCTTGGGACAGAGTCTGCGTCTGTTCGACCAACGAGGTTGGTCCGCTCTGGAAACAGGTTTAAGCTTGGTATTTTTTGATCACTAGCGTGGCGTTTGTACCACCAAAACCAAAGCTGTTTGACATCACTGTCGTTAACTCTGCATCGCGCGCTTGAGTCACAATATCGAGACCTTCTGCCGCTTCATCAAGTTGCTCAACGTTGATACTTGGCGCAATAAAGCCGTGCTCTAACATCAGAGTTGAGTAGATCGCTTCATGTACACCTGCCGCGCCCAGGGCATGACCTGTCATCGCCTTTGTGGCTGAAATAGCAGGGCTATTACCGCCAAAAACTTCTTGAATCGCACCAAGCTCTTTCACATCACCCACTGGTGTTGAAGTGCCGTGAGTATTTACGTAATCAACACCGTCCACGTCTTGCATCGCCATCTTCATACAGCGAATCGCACCTTCACCTGACGGTGCAACCATGTCGTAGCCATCGGACGTTGCGCCGTAGCCGACAATTTCACCATAGATTTTCGCGCCACGAGCCAATGCGTGCTCTAGCTCTTCAACGACTAGCATGCCGCCGCCGCCGGAGATAACGAAACCGTCACGGTTCGCATCGTAGGTACGTGATGCTTGGTCTGGTGTCTCGTTGTATTTCGTTGATAGAGCGCCCATTGCGTCAAACATCATGGTCAGTGACCAATCAAGCTCTTCACCACCACCAGCAAAGACCACATCTTGTTTACCAAGCTGGATAAGCTCCATCGCATGACCGATACAGTGTGCTGAAGTCGCACACGCTGAACTCATTGAGTAATTCACGCCACGGATCTTAAATGGTGTCGCCAAACAAGCTGAAACGGTTGACGCCATGGTACGAGGAACCATGTAAGGGCCCACACGCTTCACACCTTTTTCACGCAAGATATCAACAGCAGCGACTTGGTTTAGCGAAGAGGCACCACCTGAGCCAGCAACAATACCAGTACGCTCGTTCGACACTTGCTCTTCCGTTAGGCCAGAATCCGCGATCGCTTGTTCCATAGAAAGGTACGCATACGCAGCCGCATCACCCATAAAGCGCATTTTTTTGCGGTCGATATGCTCAGCTGGGTTCATCTTCAGACTACCCCAAACCTGAGAGCGCAGGCCTTGCTCTTTAAACTGCTCTGATGCAGTAATACCTGACTTCCCTGCTTTCAACGACGCAAGCACTTCTTCAACGTTGTTACCGATACTCGATACAATACCCATACCGGTGATGACGACTCGTTTCATGAACATTTCCTAAAAATTCTAAAATCCGCTAGATAATAACGAAGATAACCGGGCAAAGTGGTCAGCTTTCCGTGCCCTTTGCTACTTCCCGTAAGGTTTTTACTCTAATAACTTGTTTTTGTGAACCTAGCTCACAAGTTAAGTTGCGAGTACAATTAGGCCATTGTTTGCCTGAACTTCAACATTATGACATCTATCACCAACGCACAACTGGGCTGGAATGAAGCCGGCACCCCTGTTTCTGATCACTTTGACGACGTCTATTTTTCCAATGTTAACGGACTCGAAGAGACACGTTATGTTTTTATTGAACAGAATCATCTCCCAACAAGATGGCAAACATGTGAACAGCGACGTTTTGTCGTCGCAGAGACAGGCTTTGGTACCGGCCTCAACTTCCTGGCAACCTGGCAAGCGTTTGAGCAATTTCGTAAGGCTCACCCAGGCTCAGCGGTCAAAGAGCTACATTTTATTAGCTTTGAAAAGTTTCCCGTCAAGCTGGATGACCTGGTTAAAGCACACCATGCATGGCCTGAGCTAGCAGAATACGCAAAACAGCTTCAAACGCACTACCCTATCGCCGTACCTGAGTGTCACCGAATCGTGCTTGCCGATGGCAGCATCACTCTTGATTTATGGTTTGGCGACATTAAAGACTGCATGCCTCTGGTTCCTACCACCAGTGAAGGGATTGTTGACGCTTGGTTTTTAGATGGCTTTGCGCCAAGCAAAAACCCAGAGATGTGGAATCAAACCCTGTTCAATGGCATGGCAAACCTGGCTAAATCAAAAGCCACATGCGCTACCTTCACAGCTGCTGGGTTTGTTCGTCGCGGCCTGATTGAAGCGGGATTTGCCATGAAGAAAGTGAAGGGGTTTGGCACTAAACGTGAAATGCTTGCCGGGAGCTTTGGTGAACGCAGTCTACCAGGTAACAGCAAGCCTTGGTTTCAGTACTACGGCTGTGCAAAACCAAATGAAACTCTCGATATCGCAATTATTGGTGGAGGGATAGCGTCTGCCACGTTAGCTAAATCACTCACACGCCGTGGAGCCACTGTCACACTCTATTGTAAAGATGAGCTACCGGCAAAGGCTGCTTCTGGTAATCGACAAGGTGCAGTTTACCCGCTGCTTAACGGCAATCACGACGGTGTGTCTCGCGTATTTGCACCCGCGTTTCTCTATGCTCGTCAATTTGTCGAGCAAATGGCACAAAGCATCGACTTCGATCACGACTGGAGTGGCGTCACGCAATTGATGTGGGACAACGCCTCAAAAACGAAACTATCGAAAATGGTTCAAGGTCAGTTTAGCCCAGAGCTGGTTCATCACCTCAGTACTCAGCAAACGGACAGCACTGTTGGGCTCCCTGTTGAGATGGAGAGCGTCCACTACCCGCTTGGAGGATGGTTATCACCGGCACAATTAACACGAGGCATCATTGAGCAACTACAATCACAGGACAACTTCTCTGCTCGATTTAACACCCTAGTCAGTGATATAGAAAAGACCGCTTGTGGTTGGAGGCTCACAACCGGAGAACAGAGCTTTAATCATCAGATCGTCATCATAGCGAATGGCAGTGATTTTAACCAAATCGAACTCACCAAAGCGCTGCCACTTGGGCAAGTCAAAGGGCAAGTCAGCCACATTCCCACAAACGAGCAGCTAACCGGGCTAAAAACCGTACTTTGTTATGATGGCTACATGACGCCAGTCAATCCCAACAATCAGTATCACTGTATTGGAGCAAGCTATGACCGTACAAATCTAGACACCCAATATGACGCTCAGGCACAAGCAGACAATCGCCAAAAACTGATTAACTGCATACCCGAGCAAGAGTGGGCAGAAAGTGTCGATGTGAGTGAAGGGCAAGCCCGTCAGGGCATTCGCTGTGTCAGCCGCGATCACCTCCCCTTTGTCGGAAATGTGGCACAGTTAGAGGGCGTGAAGGCACAATATTCTGAGCTACAGCTGACGCCAGAACAACACGCACCGTCGCTCGAAGTGAGCGAGGGGCTATACTGCATGCTCGGGCTAGGCTCTCGGGGCCTAAGCTCTGCGCCTTTGATGGCTGAGGTGCTCGCTTCACAAATCTACAACGACCCGATTCCCCTACCCGTCGATCTATTGCAAGCCATTCATCCCGCAAGAATGTGGGTAAGAAAGCTGCGCAAAGGCAAAGCGATTAACCAATAAAATAAAGGGAGTGGCCATGCCACTCCCTTTATTTTTCAACTTGATTATGCATCCAGTGACTGTATTGCTGAGGCTATCTTATCAGCATACTCTGGATTCGATACTTGACCCGCTTCTAAGTCAAAATTGTCGTAAAAACTCGGTAGAGACACTGACGCTTTTACATTACCACCAAAGTAGCCCGCCGAGCCTGCCGCTGCCGCCAGTACGTTCTGCGCACCTCCAGGTCCTGGAGACGTCGCTAGATAAACGGCTGGTTTTCCTTGAAAGACCTCGCGTTCAATTCGCGTCGCCCAGTCAAAAAGATTCTTGTAGGCCGCTGGGTAGTGACCATTGTGCTCCGCAAAAGAGATAACGAAAGCATCCGCTTGAGATAAATCACGAATAAAAGCTTGCGCGCCTTCCGCTTGACCAATCTCTTTCTCTTTGTCTTCGCTGAACATAGGAACCTGGTAATCGTTGATATCCAAAACGGTCACGTCAGCGCCTTCGATTAAGTTAGCCGCATAGGCCGCAAGCGCTTTGTTTATCGAAGTTGAACTGGTTGATGCTCCAAACGCAATCACTTTCATCTTGTTTCCCTTACTCTTTTGTTGTTTGAATCTAGATTAGATTTCATCACTTAGATAAACAAGATGAATAATTGCAACAAGTTCATCGAAAATTTCTATTAAGCGTTAGCCACCAGCTCTTTCCAAAGATCATGGACAATCACGCGATCTGCCGGTGTGAGTTCGGCCTTGGCATTATCTAAACTTTGCTCTATCTGCTGCTTCAAGACGTCAATATCATTAATGCCTTGCTCTTCACAATCTGCCGCCGACAGCGAAATGTGACCGCGTAAGTAGCCACCCGCGAACAGCTCATCGTCAGAGGCGGTTTCGATACGTTGGTCAATTAGCGAGAGTAGTTTCTCTTCAAATTCGATGATCATGGACTTCCTTTAAACTATTAATCTTTGTTATTTAATAATAAATTGCTCAGGGGTAAGTGCTGGCGTGTGATAAAAAGCACGTAAAGCATCGGACAACGCCGCCACGCGAGGTGGAATACCACTGTCTAAAATCGACATCACCTCTTGGTGAACTTTGGTCATAAAACCTAATCGGTCAGGTTCGATGTCGCCGTGTAGATTGTCACAGCTCACATTAAATGGAAAGCCTGCACTCAAGGCGAGTATCCACTCATAGGCTTGTGGTCGAATCTCGACTTTCTCAAATTCAGCCTGAACTTGGGCACTTCGCCCATCCGGTTCATACCAATAACCAAAGTCCTCCAACAAGCGGCGTTTTGGTCCTGCCACACACCAGTGTGCGATCTCATGCAGCGCGGAGGCATAGTAGCCCCGAGCAAAAATAATACGATGATAATCAACACGTTCATCAGCAGGCAGATAGATCGGCTCATCGCCCCCCAACTCCAGCCGAGTGTTGAACGATTGATAAAATGTTTGGTCAAAAATGGTGATGAGATCTTGATACTCATGAACCACTTGAGAAGGGTTTGACATCATGGTGACTTTTCTTTCTTGGTTTAGCTCCGTCATTTTGCTTGTTTTTCTTCTACGGGTAAAGAAACGCTGCTAACGCCAAGTGAGAACATTAACTATATTTAATCTTCGCGCCATTGTGAGTTTATGTGCCTACAGTAAAGTACTTCCAACGAAACAACACAGGGAAATGACACTATGAATATGAGACAAAAAAGAGCACTAACTGTCTGCGCGACCGGTTTCTTTTCTTTGTTTACCCTCGTAAACCTCATCGCTGTCTCTCTCTGTACTCTTTAAATCGAGGAAGTATTATGAAATCAATCAAATTAGCGCTGTTAGCAACAGCAATCACCGCTTCAAGCTACGCAATGGCAGACGATGATATGGCGATTAATCTGATGGCGCTGAATGCCTCAAACACAAGTGTTGAGATGCTTTCACCCACCGTTCGACAAGCTCACAGTGGCGTAGTGACAGAAATCGAACTTGATGATTACAAAGACCAGCAGGTGGTTTATGAGTTTAAAATCATTAACCTAGAAGCCAACAACAAGCACAAGCTAAGCTATTCAGTCAATGACCAGAGCCTGCTGAAAGAAGAATCAGAGAGCCTTAGCACCTTTGGTTTTAGTGACTTAGACAAAGATGAGCGCCTAGCGATAGAACGCGTCAACGAATCAGGCTTTGACATCCTCAATGTCATTCCAACACTCGAAGACAAATACTCAGCCAAGCTCATCGAAGCGGAACTTGAAGAGAAAAATGGGGTTGTTTTCTATGAAATCAAGCTAGCTTCCGCTGAAGCAGGTAAACAGAAACTCCTTATCAATGTCGATAGTGGTGAGGAGATTCCTGTACTTAAACATCACAAAAAATAAGGGAGTCTAATGAAAGTACTGGTCATCGAAGACGATAAAGAAACCAATCAATATCTAAGTCAATCCCTCAAACAACAGGGCTGGACGGTAGATAGCGCTGACAATGGCCAAGATGGTTTGTTTCTTGGCCTTGAGGGACAATACGATGTGATTGTGCTTGACCGTATGCTACCGAACATCGATGGCTTAACCGTACTTTCTACCTTGCGAGCGGCAAGTGTCGGTGCGAGAGTATTAATTCTAAGTGCACTAGATAGTGTTGATGAGAGAGTGAAAGGGCTGAAACAAGGTGGGGATGACTACCTTACCAAACCCTTTGCCCTCTCCGAACTGGTTGCAAGAGTCGAAATACTGGCCAGCCGGGGCGGTGTCACTGCACTGAGCAATACCTCTAAACTCACTAATGGCCCACTAGAGCTCGACCTTATGGCACACCACGCTGTGCTCGCGGGTAACAAGATAGAGCTGCAAGCGAAAGAGTTTATGCTGTTGAAGTACCTCTTAGAGCATGTTGATCAAGTGGTCACTCGTTCACTGCTCTTTGAAGCAGTTTGGGACTACAACTTTGATCCACAGACCAACGTCATTGACGTGCATATCGCCCGTTTGCGTAAGAAGCTTGATTTACCAGAGCAACCAAACCTGATTGAAACAGTGCGTGGTTCAGGCTATCGAATGAGAAAAGCCAATTGAACATACCCTCTCCATCCAACGCGATCACCTTCATCAAGCATCAATGGCAGCGCCACTCTTTGTGGCGTTTATCTGTATCCATCGCACTGATGCTATGGCTCACCGTGGCGCTTGCCTTGCTCGCGGTCTATCAGTTCAGTATTCAGCCTTTAGTCAACTCTAAACATCAACTGATCACCCAACATGTTGAACAGTTGCGTACAGCGACCGACCTCAACGTATCATTAAACGTGGAGCAATGGCTTGAAGATTCACTGTACGATGATAAGAATATGCTCACCGTGATCAGAACTCCGGACGGCGTTGTACATGGGTCTCTTAGTCATATTCCTCAAACGTTACCAGACTGTCCTAACGTCACACCGTTCCCGATTCTACGTGCAGGCAGCGACTCTATCTCCGTGCTAGAGGGCTGTCGTTTTACCGTCAATGAACATCAAATACTCATCGCAACTAACAACGCTTATATACGCCAAATCCAAGATAACTTTGTGAATGCTGCCCTAAGTGTCATGATTGTGAGCTTTTTCATCGCACTCATTCCAGGCTGGATTGTAAAACGGAAAATTACTCAGCAGCTCACCGCTATTCATAAAGTCATTAATGATATCGAACAAGGCTACTTTGACCGTCGTATCCCATTATGCCCCACAAAGCCTGAGCAAGCCCAAGATGAATGGGAGCGTATCGGTTTGTTCGTTAATAAAATGCTCGACGAAGTTGAGTCATCGGTCAATCAAATTCAAGGGGTCACCGATGCCATCGCACATGATTTACGCACCCCGCTTACTCGTATCAAGAATCGCCTAACCATAGCGGAAGAGCAAAACGATGCGATACAAAAAGCACAAACTCTAACGCAACTGCACCACGAGTTTGATGAAATATTGATCACCTTTAATGCCATGCTCGAGTTGAGCAAACTTGAAGCACTGAGAGATACTCGCCATTTTGATAAGGTCAACATCACGGCTGTGGCACAAGATGTCACTGAATTGATAGAGCCTGTGCTAGAGGACAAGCAGCAAACGCTCACACTCAGCACCTCCCCTAGCCATAGGTTCGGCGAACGCTCTTTGCTCTTTAGACTGATATATAACTTGGTGGACAACGCGCACAAATACTCACCACAAGGCGCACACATCCACGTCGATGTGTCCAGTGATAGTATTGTGGTGAGCGACAATGGCCCTGGCATCCCACCCGAATTGCGCACCAAAGTGTTTCAGCGGCTTTACCGGGTCGATAAAAGCCGTAATACACCCGGACATGGTTTGGGCTTAGCCTTGGTAGCGACCGTGGTAAAGCTTCACGGTGCGAGCATCGAACTTGACTATAGTGACCCACAAAAGAAGACAGGGTTGAAGGTTTGTGTCTTGTTCTCAAACCACAGCAACTAACCATTACCTCAGCTAATACACCAATCGATTACTTCACCAATTTTTCTCATTCGTCTAACTTAGCAAAGTCGATTAGACTCGCGCCCAACGTTAGCAGTGTCGTTATAACAAGCACTTAGAGAAGAGTATGTTGTTAAGTATTTTATATGTCATCGGGATTACTGCCGAGGCAATGACAGGCGCGCTAAGCGCTGGGCGTAAAGAAATGGACTGGTTCGGCGTCATGCTGGTGGCAAGTGCAACTGCCATTGGTGGTGGAACTGTGCGAGATATTCTTCTGGGACACTACCCCCTAACTTGGGTTGCGAACCCTGAATATCTCGCCATCACATGTCTAGCTGGGTTGCTGACAACCGGACTGGCTCACTGGGTAATCAAGTTCAAAGGCGTATTCATTCGTTTGGATACGATCGGTTTGATTGCTTTTAGTATTATCGGTACCAAAGTCGCTCTCAATTTGGGCCTGCACCCGAGCATTTGTATGGTGTCAGCTTTGGTCACTGGTGTGTTTGGTGGTCTGCTGCGTGATTTAATTTGTCGTCAGACCCCACTGGTACTGCATAAGGAGCTATATGCGTCTGTTGCCTTTGCCGCTTCTGGTCTGTATTTGGTTTTACTTGCATTTGAGATTAGTGAGCCAGTCGCCACGATCGTAACACTGGTCAGCGGCTATCTATTGCGTATGTCTGCAGTTCGATTTGGCTGGCATCTGCCTTCTTTTCATTTGGAATCAGACGATCCTCTGCACTAATTTAAGTGCCGTAGCATGAAAGAGAAGAGGCTGCACTTAGGCAACCTCTTTTCATTAAGCAGTACATGAAACCAACGTAACTAAACAGCTAGATCTTTGGTGTCTCTGTAACAACACCATGGTTCTGACCACGATGTCGCAGCAAGTGATCCATCACTACAATAGCAAGCATCGCTTCCGCAATTGGCACCGCACGAATGCCTACACAAGGGTCATGACGGCCTTTGGTGATCAATTGAGTGGGTTCGCCTTCACGAGTGATGGTATCACCCGGTACAGTGATGCTCGAGGTAGGCTTTAGTGCAATATTGGCGACAATATCTTGGCCCGTAGAGATACCACCTAAGATACCTCCAGCGTGATTGCTACCGAACCCTTGCGGTGAAAGCGTGTCACGGTGTTCACTGCCCTTTTGAGCCACAACATCAAAACCATCACCAATCTCAACGCCCTTCACAGCATTAATACTCATTAACGCATGCGCAATATCGGCATCAAGGCGGTCAAAGACCGGCTCGCCTAAACCGACAGGCACATTGGTTGCCACTACCTGCAGCTTGGCTCCAATCGAGTCACCCTCTTTTTTCAAATCACGGATGAGCTGATCAAAGGCATCAACTTTATCGACATCAGGACAGAAAAACGCATTATTTTCAATTTCGTCCCAATCGACTTTATCGATCGCGACATCACCCATCTGTGATAAGTAAGCTCGGATCTCTACGCCAAACTCTTGCTTAAGATATTTCTTTGCAACCGCACCCGCTGCAACTCGCATCGCGGTTTCACGAGCAGACGAGCGACCACCGCCACGATAATCGCGGTTGCCGTACTTTTGATGGTAAGTGTAATCAGCGTGACCTGGGCGGAATTTATCTTTGATTTCAGAGTAATCTTTTGAACGCTGGTCTGTATTTTCAATCAATAGACCAATCGATGTACCTGTGGTGCGACCTTCAAAAACGCCAGACAGAATTTTGACTTCATCTGGCTCTCTGCGCTGTGTGGTATAACGCGACGTGCCTGGACGACGGCGGTCCAAGTCGGTTTGAAGGTCGGCTTCTGTTATCTCTAATCCCGGAGGACAGCCATCAATCACACATCCAAGTGCAATACCATGACTCTCACCAAACGTGGTGACGCGAAAGTGCTGTCCTATGCTGTTACCTGCCATATTTCCTCTAAACTGTTTGCCGATGGTGATGAATCATCAGCAATCTTCCTATTCTTCGTGGATTCATAGTGGCTTTATTGGTTTGGGATGTAAAGGGTAAATTATGAGGAACACTACGCTAAATGAGTGAGATCCGACCATAAATACAAAAGCGCCACCCTGAGGCAGCGCTCTATACAGCAATAGATGAATCGTATCAACTAGTCTTTATAAAGAGCAAAGTGCTCTGCATGTTCAACGATTTGCTCGCGAGTCAGTAGGAATACGCCGTGGCCGCCATTTTCAAACTCTAACCAAGTGAATGGAATGTCTGGGTACTGTTCCATCATGTGAACCATCGAGTTACCCACTTCACAAACCAAAATGCCCTTTTCCGTTAGGTAGTCAGGCGCGTTTGCTAAAATGCGACGAACCAGTTTCAAGCCATCGGTGCCGGCTGCAAGGCCAAGCTCAGGCTCGTGCGTGAACTCATCTGGCAGGCTGTTCATGTCTTCTTCATCCACATAAGGTGGATTGGTCACGATTAGGTTGTACTGCTCTTTTGGTAAGTCGCGGAACAAGTCTGAGCGAATAGGGAACACCTGTTGCTCCATACCGTGGTCTTGCACGTTTTGCTCAGCAACTTGCAACGCATCGGATGAAATATCAATCGCATCAACTTCCGCATCTGGGAATGCGTGCGCACATGCAATTGCGATACAGCCACTACCCGTACACATATCCATGATGCGCGTTGGCTCTTCTACCAACCAAGGTTCAAAGTTCGCTTGAATCAACTCTCCGATTGGCGAACGCGGCACAAGTACACGCTCATCAACGAAAAATTCTAGACCACAGAACCACGCGCGGTTGGTTAGGTAAGCCGTTGGTGTGCGCTCGTTAATACGTTTTACAACACGTTCAACAATACGCAAACGCTCACTGCTTGTTAGGCGTGAATTCAATACATGCGGAGGCACGTCGATTGGCAAATACAGTGTTGGTAGGATCAATTGAACCGCTTCATCCCACGCATTGTCGGTGCCGTGACCATAAAATAAATTCGCTGCGTTAAAACGGCTGACCGTCCAACGAATCATATCTTGAAGCGTATGAAGCTCTGATACTGCTTCTTCTACAAAAATCTTATCCAAAGTTGCCTCCAAAAAGCGCTACAATACTCTTCATAAAGTTGTACTAGAGTAATGATTTACCCATGAGCCGCAAAGACACCGATTTTGATGATGACTTCTCGCTCTTCTATGAAGAAGTAAAGGGCGTAAAAAAGTTCGCACAGGATACCATAATCCAGCCCCCAAAAAGAAACGTTAAGCAGAAAGAAGTCACTCGCAGCGCCCGCGAAGCGTCTGATACTGAGTTTTATTTCTCTGATGAGTTTGTTCCACTGCTCAGCGAAGAGGGGCCGACCCGCTATGCGCGTGATGATGTCTCGAAATATGAGGTCAAGCGACTGCGACGCGGTGTGTATGTACCGGACGTCTTCTTAGATATGCATGGCATGACTCAGCAAGAAGCCAAGCGTGAGCTCGGCTCGATGATTGCCTACTGTATGAAGCAGAATGTGAGCTGTGCTTGTGTGCAACATGGTATTGGTAAGCACATACTCAAACAGAAGGTGCCACTGTGGTTGGCGCAACATCCCGATGTGATGGCGTTTCACCAAGCCCCCCTTGAGTTCGGTGGCGATGGTGCTTTACTGATCTTGCTTTCTATTCCTGAAAAGTAACATCGTTAATGACGTAAATCAGGTGGAATTGGCATGTTTTCGCTCTTGAGAACCGGACGCTGACCACCTGATTTGCGGTACTGTTTAAGCTGGAATACGTACGCCAGCACTTGTGCGACGGCGGTAAACAACCCATCAGGGATCTCTTGCTCTAACTCCGTCGTATGGTATAGCGCACGCGCTAATGGTGGCGCAGGAATCACATAGATATCGTGCTCTCGAGCGACTTCTCGAATCTTCAAGGCCATATGGTCCACCCCTTTCGCCACAACAATAGGCGCCTTATCAGTGTTCTGCTTATAGCGTAGCGCGACTGAAAAGTGCTCTGGGTTGGTCACAATCACATCCGCTTGCGGAACATCCGCCATCATTCGACGTTGTGCCGCCTCACGCTGCAGCATTCGAATCCGTCCTTTGACTTCTGGTTTACCTTCCGTGTCTTTAAACTCGTCTTTGACCTCTTGCTTAGTCATCTTAAGCTGTTCGTTGTGTTGCCAGATTTGAAATGGTATGTCGATACCGACAACAACCAACAAAGAGCAGCTAATGAGTAATACAAAGTTAAGCAGTATATCTAAAGCTCGAAAAATATTTTGTGGGTAGACATCGGTACTGAGCATCAAGAGATCGTGGCGCGAGCTGTTGATCAAAAAGAACGCCACCCCCGCAACCAGGCCGACTTTCAATATCGACTTAATGAGTTCAACAAGACTCTGCTTGCCTACCATCCGTTTTAAACCACTCAACGGGTTCATTTTAGACAGTTTCGGTCTCGCCGCTTCAGCCGAGAAACGAATTCCCCCGACACCCGCCGCACCTGCCAGTGCTGCAACAAAGAGCACGATAAGAATAAGCAGCAACGGGAAAACTAAGCTTCCCAAGGCCCCTATGGCGATATCCCCCAGTTTACTGATGTCAAACACCTCCTCTCGACTTAACGAGAATAGTCGCGACATCAATTGGTAAAGACCACGAGCAAGCATGCCTCCAAACCACATAAGAGACACTGAACCAACAATAAGAACTGAAACAGATGCAAGCTCCTTCGATCGGGCTACCTGGCCTTTCTCTTGGGCTTGCTGTTTCCTTCGGGGCGTGGCCTCTTCGGTGCGTTCTTGGCCATCAGATTCTGCCAATCCAGCCTCCTAACGCTATAGCTGAGGTTAACAGTTGATATTGACGAGACGACATATCTGCTGCTCTCCTTGAGTCCAGTAAATCTCATAATGGTTTAATAAACCACTGAGTAGATACCAACAAATAAACAAGCCCACCATGAGCGCGAATGCAAAACCGAGAGAGAATATGTTGAGCTGCGGTGCAGCACGGGTCATCACACCAAACGATAAGTTAATCGTCAGCAGTGCGATAATGCCAGACAGCGCCATACTTAAAGCGACTTTAAACATAATGCCCAACCACGAAGCAATCTCTTGGAACCCGAGTTGAGATATCCCACCACTGCCGATGGGCAAGCTTTGAAAGCTCATCACCACCAACTGAATCATCTTTAAGTGCCCATCTGTACCTAAAAAGAAGAGTGTAGCCACCATCATAAACAGCTGACCAAGTACGGGGGTATTTTGACCATTGGCAGGATCGACCATGGAAGCAAAACCCAAACTCGACTGCATACCTAGGATTTGTCCTAACAACACAAATGTCTGCAATATAAAGGTTGTAATGGTCCCCATCGCTACCCCTATGATGATCTGCTCAGCAAGCACCATAAAGCCAGCGAAAGAGAGCAGTTCGATGTCATCAGGCACAGCAGGTATTGCGGGCATAACCGCGAAGGTAATCGCAAGGCTAAGGTAGAGTCGCACACGAGCAGGAACAAAGCGTGCCCCTGTCACAGTCATCACCATGAGCATCGATGAGATACGAGTTAACGGCCAAAAGTAATTTGCCATCCACTCTAATACGACCGCCGTTGGATACTCCATAGTGCCCCTTAGTAGAGTATGGTTGGAACACGTTCAATGAGACTAAAGAAGAACTCCATCATGACTTGAGTTCCCCAGTGGGCAAAGGCCATTAACGCCAGAATTGTTACAATCAAACGCGGTAAGAAGGACAAGGTTTGCTCGTTAATTGAAGTTGCAGCTTGGAAGATAGCCACGATCAAACCAACCAGTAAGCTTGGGATAACAATCGCACACACTAGCATCAAAACTAGCCAAAGTGCGTCTCGAAATAGCTCTACAAATAACTCAGGTGTCATTGCTTATCTCCAGCTACAAGGCGAAACTGCCGGCGAGTGTCGATAAAATGAGATTCCAACCATCTACCAAAACGAATAGCATCAATTTAAACGGCAAAGATACGATCATCGGAGATAACATCATCATACCCATCGCCATCAGAATAGAGGCGACTACGAGGTCGATAATCAAGAACGGCAAGAACAACATAAAACCGATCTGAAACGCCGTCTTTAACTCTGATGTGATGAATGCAGGAATCAAAATCGCCATCGAGACCTCTTCAGGGCTCTGCACCTCGGCCCCTGCAATATTGACGAAGGTCTCAAGATCCTTGACCCGAGTCTGTTTAAGCATAAATGCGCGCAGCGGCTGCTGTGCTTCATCAAATGCTTCTCGAGCACTGACTTGCTCATTAATGTAGGGCTGAATCGCACGGTCATTGATCTGGTTTAACACCGGAGACATAACGAAAAAGGTCAAAAATAGTGAGATACCGATAATTACCTGATTTGATGGTGTCTGCTGTAAGCCCATAGCCTGACGTAAAATAGACATAACAACCACAATACGCGTGAACGACGTCATCAAGATCACCATCGCTGGCAAGAAGCCAAGCATGGTCATTAACGCCAAGATTTGCAGGTTTATCGAATAGTCTTCACTACCATCGGCGTTGGTCGTCATGGTAAAAGCAGGAATGCCTCCCCCGCCACCAGCGCGGGTGCTTGAAGCGGTCATGGTTGACGCCCCTTGCTGGTTCTCCATCGCAGAAACGGTAACCAGATCCGCTGGCGCCGTGTTCGGAGCAATCGCGGTATCCAACTCCTGCTGCGCCAACGTAAAAGGCGACAGCAGTAAGGCGAATAATAAACAACTGACAGCAAAAATTTGTTTAACCATGAGAATTCTTATTCAGCATCTTACTGAGTTGTGAGCCAAACGTGCTGTCATCTTGTACATCGTCACTGAGCGGAGTCTCTAGCTTAGAAACCAGATTAATGTTGTGTTGAGTAATTCCGACTAAAAAGTGCTCGTCACCTGCTTTGACGACAGCGAGCCGCTCTTTTTGTCCAACCGGGATCTGACGAACGATGGCGAGATCTTTATGATTGAGCAACGACGGAACACGCATCTTTTTAAGCACAAACATAAGCGCAACAATAACGAGAATGACGATAAACAGCGAACCAATAGTAGTCGCGACATCAAAGTGCTCTTTCGGTTCAACTGCGGCGAATACAGCTGGAGACATCAAAGATGTCCCCAAAATGCTTGTAAGAGTATTGCGAATTTTAGAGAAATGCATCAGCGCAACTTCTTGATACGTTCCGTTTGGCTAATGACGTCTGTCAGACGAATACCAAACTTATCGTTTACAACAACAACTTCACCATGAGCGATCAAGGTACCATTGACTAATACGTCCAGTGATTCACCTGCGACCCGTTCCAGTTCAACAACAGAACCTTGGTTTAATTGCAAAAGGTTACGAATACTAATTTGTGAGCGGCCTACTTCCATCGAGATAGTGACAGGAATATCTAAAATCGTATCAAGCTTACGTCGCTCATCGTCAGAGATAGGTGAAGAGGTATCTTGAAGCTCATCTAGTGGAGCGGCAAGAATATCATCGACATCCACATCCGGTGCCATTGGGTCTTCACCCAGTGCAGCTGCCCATTCGTCAGCCAGTTTCTGATCGTCAGATGGTTCCATCTTAAATACCCTTATTCATCATCGTCTTCGAGCGCGCTATCGAGCTCAGACATAATATCTTTACCAAGAAACGCCAGATCAGTTTTCACCACATCAGGACGCTTAATTTTTTCTGAAATCTGTACCGCCATTTTCTCACCAGAACGCCCCATCTTCACACGATAAGTCGGCAGTTCTTCCACAAACATTGTGGCATGCTCTGGCATTGTAATCGGAATGATGTCACCCGCTTGCAGTTCCATCAAATCACGTAGAGAAATATCTTGTTCAAGCAAATTTACGCGAAAGTTTACCGGCACATCCATGATCTCATCACGCAGAGCAGTACTCCAACGAATGTCCGTTTCCATCTTGTCTGATTGAACACCGGCATCCAATAGCTCTCGGATCGGTTCAACCATGGAATACGGCATCACGACATGGAAATCACCACCTCCGCCATCCACTTCGATATGGAACGAGCTCACGACGATCACCTCCGTCGGGCTCACAATGTTTGCCATGCTCGGGTTGACCTCAGAGTCTAAATACTCAAACTCTACCCCCATCACTGGGGACCAAGCTTCTTTATAATCCTCAAAGACAATTTTCAGTAGTAATTGAACAATTCGACGCTCGGTCGGCGTAAATTCACGCCCTTCGATACGAGCGTGGTAACGACCATCACCACCAAAGAAGTTCTCCACCAAGATAAACACCAAACGAGCTTCCATGGTGATGAGTGCCGTCCCTTTAAGAGGTCGAAAACGCACCATGTTGAGACTGGTGGGAACATACAGAGTATTTTGATACTCACCAAACTTCATCATCTGTACGCCGTTAATAGAGACCTCAGCAGTCTTGCGCAACATATTAAACAAACTGATGCGCAAGTGACGAGCAAAACGCTCGTTGATAAGTTCAAGCGTCGGCATCCGACCACGAACAATGCGGTCTTGAGATGAAAAGTCGAAGCTGACAGCATCACCATCGGCTTCATTCGGTTCATCTTCCACATCATCGACATCATCGACTCCATGGAGTAGTGCATCAATTTCATCTTGGCTTAATAAATCGGTCACTTAACACCTACTGGATTACAAAATCAGTAAACAACACACGCTCTATCACAGCCTGCCCTACTGCTTGCGATAAACTCGCTTTCACATCTTCTGACGCTTTATCACGCAACTCTACACGACCATTTGGCGTTCGAAGTTGCTCAACAGTACTCGATGCAAACGTATTAATGAGTGTGCTTTCAATCAAGGGTGAATGATAGCGAGCAAGCTCTTCATTAGCGCGTCCACGTACCATCAGTTGTGCTTTAATCTGAACCATACGATTACGACTATCACCCGTCACGTTAAACACAAATGGCTCTGGAATATTCACGTATGATATCGGCTCAACTGCGGTTTGCGTTACAGCGCCTGACTGGCCCGCTTTAGCGTTTTGGCTATCATCATCAGACCCCATCATGAAGAAAGCGGCTGCGCCTCCACCAATCAGTAAAACCGCAACTATCGCTAAAATAATCAGTAATTTGCTCTTACCCTTTGGTGCATCGAGCGGTTGTTCTTCTGCCATCGTTGTCTCTTGAAATTATAGTTTAGGCATAAAAACTAATGCCATCTTGTTTTGTATCTACGTTTAAATTCATACTCGTTTCTGGTGCGCTTTCATCATCCCAACCGTTACCATGAGCATTAGAATGACCATCGCCATTTCCTTGTTGTGCAAAACGCCCTTGTTGTTGGCCTGCACTCTGTTGTTGAACGGAGGTATCACCTAACTGCAGCCCCTGCTGTGCCAACATTTCGCGTAGTCTTGGCATCGCTTGCTCTACCACATCACGAGCTTGGTTGTTGGCAACGGTGAAATGTACAGTTGTCGTATCACCATTCATGTTCATGCGAATCTGCATACGCCCTAGCTCGGGAGGGTCAAGGCGAATATCAATATTCTTGAGATTCTTCGACAACATGACCTGAACTCGCTCATTGGCTTTTTCTGCCATCTGTTCAGCCGACATGGCTTGCGATATTACCACACTCCCTTGCGCCGTGTTGACTTCGGCTCGCGTAGCTTGTGCTGTCGGTGCGCTAGAAGTCACGCCGTTCGCTGCGGTAAGATCTTGTGGGCCGAGATGGCTTGCTTCCTTCTTATCACCCTTTGTCGCCATTACACTCGTTGCAGCTAAACTCGCTTGCAACGCACTATTACTGGCGGAAGGATTGGTTGGAACAACAAACGCCGAGGCGAGACTTGCATCAGTACCCACTTTCGCATCCATTGCCTGAAGGTTCACCGCGGTTGGCGAAGTGGCGAGCGCCGAAGGCAGGCTGGATGGAACCACCGCAGCAACACTCGCACTTTGAGCTGCTGCCAAACTTCGTTCACTGCTCAACTTTACGTCTGACGCCTGCTGACTAACGTGCCCAGCTTCTTTAGGGCTTTGGCCCCATGGAATAGCCGTGGGTTCACTACCTACTTCTTCCGTCTGTACTTGTGTATTAGAAGAGTCTTGTGCCGCTAATGAACTTTGATTAATCACTGGCTGTTGCGCTTCTGCTTTCTGCCCTACCTGAGTTTCAGGCTCACTCAATTCTTCGCCTGAGCTCGCGTTTAAGGATTGGGCAGAGGTTAGCTCATCTGTTACCGCCGGCTTTTGATGCTGCTCCTGCACATGCTCCGCTTCCACTACCTGATCATTGATGTCGGATAACTCTGGTGCCATAGCTGAATGGGTCTGGTGGCGATGAGTTGACTCCAATGCTTCATTTGGCATGTCTAGAGACTTGTCTGTCAGTGGACTGTGAGAACTGACCGCAGCGATTGAGACTGGTCCTAGTTTAACAGATGATGGCTCGTTCTCGTGAGGCAACTCTTTGCCGCTTGCAACCACAGTAGCAGGAGCGGCGACATCTTGTTGACGCAATGACTCTTTGGTCTGCAACGCACTATTAGATTCATTTAACCTTCCCAGCAACTCATCACTCTCTGACATGACCTGCTTCGCTTTAGCTTCTCGACTGACTACTTCAGACGCAGCAAGCACCTTGCTCGCCTCTTCGCCATCAAGTGTAGAATCTGTTTTTTGTTTGACAGCATCGCCCTCGCCAGTTGATGTGGTCGATTTAGCCGTCTCTACATTTTGATCACTTTCCAAGAGCTCATCGACAGATTCGTGAGCTACGGAATCGTTATTGACGGTAGGAGATGAAGGCTTCGCTGTCTCATCAGTTACGGTTGGTTGTTGTGCTGCATTTGTCTGAGCTTTATATGACGACTCATCAGGGCCACCTAGCAACGCACTCAGCTGACTCATAAATCCGGTGGATTCTGATGTCTCACTATTTGTTGCGACTGATTTTCCGCTGTCAGGGACACTGACTTTTAGGTTGTCAGAGGCCGAGGCTAAATCCAACTTCATCTGTTTTGACTTCTCGAATAAAGGTAAAAACGCCACGCTCGGTGGATGTATTGAGTAAATTGCTAAACTTACGGCAATCAATAGCGCGAATGTTCAAATAACATCCAGCGACTAAAAAGCCAATAACAGTGATTTATGCAATATTCATACCAGTATTATCGGAGTTTTCTCGCAAACATGAGCGTTGAAAATTCATCCATCATTCTTTGCTCTTTCTGCGCTTCCAAGCGTTGCTTTTCTTCTGCCTTCTTATCGAGCATCCATTCATAAGAGCGTCGTTGCTTTCGCACCTCGAGCCAGTGCTCCTCACACGCATTCACCTGATCTTTAAAGTGAGATTCTGCCTGCTTTTGCTTTGCCAGTGTTTCGTCTAACTGTGTGAGAAAACGATTCAAGTGACCATATTGGCTCGCGGTTAGTCCCCCCTTGCCTCGATCAATCAATTGCTGACAATAGTCTCTGCGGTACTTTTCAATCTGTTCGACTTGGCGATAATAGCCTTCGAGCTCAGAGCGAGCTTTACTCAGAGAAAGAGCCGCTTGTTGCTCTTTATCGGTGGCCTGATCCAGCAAGAAATCGAGGGCGTTTTCCATTAATTAAACCTATTCACCGACATTGAGCATTGAACCTAGCATGTTGACACACATCTGATAGGGAACACTGTCTTTCATCCCTTGCTGCAAATACTGATCAATCTTCGGCTTAATCGTAAAGGCACTATCTATCGCTTGATCAGTACCTGGCTTGTAAGCACCAATAGAAACAAGATCTTGATTCTTACGGCAGATCGCCAACACTTGACGAACCGCTTTAGACATCAACATATGTTGGTCGGTAGTAATTTGCGGCATAACACGGCTCACTGACTTCTCGACATCAATCGCCGGGTAGTGGCCGGCATCCGCCATTTCACGCGACAGCACGATATGGCCGTCAAGAATGGCTCGTGACGCATCAGCGATAGGGTCTTGCAAATCATCCCCTTCGGTAAGAACGGTAAAGAAAGCGGTAATCGAACCTTGGTTTTCATCACCATTACCTGCACGCTCCACCAAAGCAGGAAGCTTGGCGAATACCGAAGGCGGATAACCTTTGGTCGCCGGCGGCTCACCCACTGACAAGGCGATTTCACGTTGTGCTTGAGCAAAACGCGTAAGAGAGTCCATAAGTAGCAGTACATCTAAGCCCTGATCGCGAAAATATTCAGCAATCGTCAGAGCGGTTTGGCAACCTTTGAGGCGCATAAGTGGTGAAGCATCTGCAGGAGCCGCCACCACCACGGCACGTTGACGACCTTCGGTACCGAGAATCTCCTCGATAAACTCTTTCACTTCTCGTCCACGTTCTCCGATGAGCCCAACCACCACGACTTGCGCAGTTGTACCTCGAGTCATCATACCCAGAGTCACCGACTTACCCACACCCGAGCCTGCAAACAGCCCGATTCGCTGACCCTTGCCCACAGTCAATAACCCATTGATGGCTTTAATACCAACATCAAGCGGTTCTGAAATAGGCTTTCGTGCCAGTGGATTAATCGGCTCTGCATTAAAAGAAGCGCGGCTCTCAGTGTAAATCGACCCCAGACCATCAAGTGGGTTGCCAACGCCATCAATCACACGACCAAGCAGCTCCATACCCACAGGAAGGCCACCATCAACCGTTAACGGTGTGACTTTTGCACCAGGTAAGATACCCGTGATTTGCTCACTTGGCATAAGAAAAAGACGATCGCCCGAAAAGCCGACTACTTCGGCTTCCATCTCCCCTTGCATGGTTTCAACACTGCAAAGGCTGCCAATAGGAGCGCGGCAACCTGTCGCTTCAAGGGTTAAGCCAACGACACGCACCAGCTTACCGGATGCAACTGGTCGACTTGATACACCGCTCGTTTGATACTGCTGTAAACGCTCTTGAAGGGACAGCACTACTCACCACCTTGATGGCGGTTTACGGCACAAAACTTTTGCATGACATTACGCACACGCTCTTCCATGCGGTAGTTAACACTTGACTCTCCCGCCGAAATTTCGATATCCCCACGACTAAGCGCTGGCTCGCTGACTAGCGTCCAATTACGGAAATCCAAATCACTCTCTCCATAGGCAGCTTGGACGATAGCCACATCTTCTGGATTAAGTTTGAGTGTAATTGCGTGACCCGTTACGGGGAGAACGTCGACGGACTCTTTGATGGTGTCTAAAATCACTTGCGGGTTCGTTTGAACTTCTACATGCACCACTTCTCGAGCGATAGTGAGCACCATGTCTACGAGCTGCTTTTCGACTTGCGCATTCATCAACTCTAAAGGTTGTGCAAACTGATTTGCCAAAGAAACAAAGTGCTCAACATTTTGCTGGATGTATTCTTGGCCTGCAGCGACACCTTCTGATTGACCTACTTGTAAGCCTTCGGCATGGCCTTCCGCCAACCCTTGCTCTTTGCCCTTATCATAACCCTGTTTAAAGCCTGCCTCTTGCCCCTGAAGCATACCTTCTTGATAGGCTGACTGACGGATAGCTTCGAGCTCTTCTTCTGTTAGAGCAACCGGCTCTTCTTCGACTGGATCTTCAAAATCTGGCATCCAGCTTGGGTCGTAGTTCAGTGCTGTCTCTTTTGCCGTTTGATTTGTTTGAGCTCCATAGTCTGGAAGGCCCCACTTAGTTGGCTTGGCCTGCTCTTGGTCATTGTCATCAAGGCGCAAGAAGCCTCGCTTACGTTCACCAACCATACAACACCTCGATTATAGGAACTCGTCCGCACCGCCAGATAGCATCAACTCACCGTTGTCTGCCATGCGACGAGCAATAGCAAGAATCTCTTTCTGAGAAGCTTCAACATCTGACACTTTAACCGGAGGCATCGCTTCGAGGTCGTCACGCATCATATCAGCCGCACGTTTCGACATGTTCTTGAAGATCTTCTCTTTCAAGCCATCATCGGCACCCTTAAGCGCACGCTGCAAAATGTCTTGTGGAACATCGCGAAGAAGTTTCTGGATACCTTGATCGTCGACTTCGATAAGGTTCTCGAACACAAACATCAAGTCTTGAATCTGTGTTGCCATATCCTCGTCTTGATCGCGAATCTGATCCATCAAGATACCTTCGACGTTGTTGTCCATGTAGTTCATGATCTCGGCAGCCGCTTTTAGACCACCAATCTTCGCAGCCTGAGCACCTGCTTGACCGGCAAACTGCTTCTCCATGATTTCGTTCAACTCAGCCAATGCCGATGGTTGAACTTCTTCAAGGTTGGCAATTCGCATCATCAGATCAAGGCGATCGCGCTCAGCAAACTGAGATAAGATCTCTGCTGACTGATCCGGCTCAAGGTACGACAATACAATCGTTTGAATTTGTGGGTGCTCGTTGACAATAATGCTCGCCACTTGGCGAGGATCCATCCACTTCAATGAATCGAGGCCTTTCGAGCCAGCACCAAGCAATATTTGGTCAACCAAGTTGTTAGCTTTGTCTTCACCAAGTGCCGCAACCAGTGCATTGCGCATGAACTCTTCACTGCCCATACCAATATTGGTGTATTTTTGAATGTCTTCCAAAAATTGACGGTGAACCGCGCTCACCTTTGCTTGGCTCAACTCGGTTGCTCGCGCCATTGCACTACTCACATGCTGAACCTGCTTGGGTTCAAGGTGACGGATAATGCCCGCAGCATCTTCTTCATTCAAACTCAGCAGCAGAATGGCCGCTTTCTCATCTCCAGTCATAGTGGAGATATCAAAGGTTGCATTTGGATCGGTAATGTCACCGCCCTCTTGCTGTACCACTAATTCGTTAGCCATTTTGCATCCAGTTCTTCACTACTTGTGCTGCTAGTTCTGGCTCGTTTGCTACAAGAGCACGTACCGCTTTCAACACATCTTCATCTTTATGTAAGTTTGGCAGTTCAATTGACGATCCAAACTCAAACAATTCACTATTATCAATGTCGCCACTGATTAAGCTGGTTTCACCGTCAGCACCAATTGGGAGACCATCTGGTCCATATAGCTTGTCATCTTCTTCAGCTGCAGGGTTGAGTAGTTTCTTCATCGCAGGGCGAACTAACACCAAAACCACAACGATAATGACTAAGGCACTCGCAAACCAACGTACCCATTCATTGAAGTTAGGGTGGTCCCAAATCGCCATATCACCAATCGGCTCAAGCTCTTGTGCAGCAAACTGCATACTCAAAACATTGAGCAAGTCGCCGCGCATTTCGCTATAACCAATCGCACCGACAAGAACCTGACGAATAGACTGTAACTCACTTTCGGTTAGAGGGACTTGTGTCATCTCGCCGGTAGTTGGATCTAGTGCTGCACGATGGTTAATCGCAACAGCGACCGTTTGACGATTCACAACACCCGTTTGGCGACGTTCATGGCTGATCGTCGTATCCAGTTCGAAGTTGCGCGTTGCTTCTCTGTGCACAGACCCTTGCCCCAATACTGAGCCATCTTTCATTTGTGCCACATTTTGTGGGATTGATGCGTCCGCGGGTGGTTGGTTGCTCAACGCACCTGGCACACCAGCAACAACATTGCCGTTGTTATAGTCTTCTAATGTGTATTCGCTGCGAGTTGAAGGCGTGTTTGGGTCGAAACGCTTACGTGTCTGTTCAACCGCGCTAAAATCGAGCTCTACGTCTACTTGCGCGGTGTAATTGCCCAAACCAAGGATCGGAATAAGTACAGAATCGATTTTTTCCCGTAGGGCTTGCTCTTGCTTGCGCTCAAGCTCGTGTTCTTTACGACGAGCTGCTGACGCTGGGTCTTGAGAGCCTGAACTCAGTAGTCGCCCATGTTGATCCGTCACTGTAATACGTGTCGGTCTCATACCAGGAACCGCACTCGCCACCATATCAACAATGGAATCAACCTCTTCTTGCTTAAGGTTTGCTCCTGTTCTTAATGTCAAAAATACGGATGCCGAGGCCTCTTGATTATGACGAACAAAGACACTTTGCTTCGGGAGTGCCAGCAACACACGGGCTTTACGCACTTGAGTCATAGCCTCGATGGCAAGCGCTAACTGACGCTCACGGCTGAGTTTCAAACGCTCTTGCTCAAGCCGTTGGGATACACCAAACCCCATGTCTTGCATTAGAATGTCATCACCCGCATGGCTCTGGTTATTTAACCCTGCTCGAACCATGTTGAGTTTTAAACTGTTGTAATCAGAGGCAGGCACGAGGATCGTATTGCCCTCCAATCTGTAGTTCTGTTTCTGCTGGTCGAGGTAATCCAGCACAGGAATCAGTTCTTCTGTCTCATAAGAAGCAAGGGGACGCATTTCTGGCTCTTTAACCCAGAAAAATAGCATTACGATCAGCGCAACACAGATCGAGATTGACAGCACGAGCACGACTTGACGTAAAAGATCTAAGTCGCCGATCGCCATATCGAATTTAGAAGATGCTTTCTCTTCTGTGTCGGGGTTTTGTACATCGACGTCTAGATCGCTTGCACTCACCAATCCAGTAGCACCTGGATCGGATACAGTGAGATCCGTCGATTGATTTGGGTCTGCCATGTTTATTTCCTACCGCTCTAAACTGGCATGTTCATGAGTTCTTTGTAGGACTCAACAAGCTTGTTTCTTACTTGAATAGTAGCGTCGAACGCAACGCTCGATTTATTGCGGGCAATCATAACGTCAGACAACGAAACATCTTCGTCTCCACGATCAAAGCGAGTTTGCAAGTCACTAGACGTTGATTGAAGTTGGTTAACGTTATTGATTGCTTTTGTCAGCATATCACCAAAGTCGGCGCCTACCTGCTGCCCTGTTTTTGTTGGAGCAACACCGGTTGCCTCAGCACGCATAATGCTCATTTCGCTGAAAAAGCTATCAACTTGCATTTAAACCTCGAATGCCAATTGTTTGACGTTATTAGTGTGAATATCGGTTATTTAAGCAACAAGCATGCCACTTAATTAGGAATATCTATGCCGGCATCTCGCATCTTAGCCAGTTTATAGCGCAGCGTTCTTGGGCTGATACCCAATTTCTCTGCCATCTCTTTACGGCGTCCATTACAATCTTGCATGGTCTGTAAAATGATAGCAAATTCTTGATCTCGTAGTTCCCCACCTAAGCTTGATGCAGCGTTACTATCAACCAGTGGGCTTTCTGGCTCAGCAACAGGGGCGACCATCGGAGCGGGTTGTCCCGACTCTACGACACTTTGTAAGCTATTGGCATCTTGCCAGTCGATACCTTCAAGTAAGATGTGATCGTCAGTGATGGCACCGTTGTCACTTAAAATCAACGCGCGCTGAACGACGTTATCTAACTCACGAACATTACCCGGCCATGCGTAGGTCACTAGCTTATCTAATGCGGCTTGGGATATCTGAGGAAACGCTACGCCAAGTTTTTGGCAGTGACGTTCAATTAAGTGTTTCGTTAGAGGGCCGATATCTCCTGAACGCTCCGCCAAAGGTGGCCACGCTATTGGAAAGACATTTAATCGGTAATATAAATCCTCTCGGAAATTACCCTCTTGTACGTACTGTTTCAAGTCTCGGTTACTGGTCGCCAAGACTCGTACATCCAGCTTAATACTCTTCCGACTACCAAGTCTCTCTACTTCACGCTCTTGCAAAACACGCAATAACTTAGCTTGTAGGTTAAGGTCCATTTCACTGATTTCATCAAGTAGAATTGTTCCCCCTTGAGCTTGTTCAAACTTACCAGGACACGCTTGAACGGCTCCAGTAAACGCCCCTTTTTCATAACCAAAAAGCGTCGCTTCCAGCATATTGTCAGGAATAGCTGCACAGTTTATGGCAATAAAAGGCCCTGACTTACGGTTTGACGCATTGTGGATATAGCGAGACATCACCTCTTTACCTGACCCACTTGGGCCAAGAACCATTACGTTGGCATCTGTTTTGGCTACTTTATCTGCAAGGGCAAGTAGCTTGAGGCTTTTGGGATCAGCAACCACTGCATCACCATTGTCATCTGATTTCACCGGAGCATAACGACTTACCATATTCAACAATACTTCTGGCGCAAATGGCTTAGCCATATAGTCGATCGCACCATCCTTCATCGCTGATACCGCATCTTCGATATTGGCGTAAGCGGTCATCAAGAGTACTGGAAGGTTTGGCCAGTGCGTTTTAATATTACGCAGCAGCGCTAAGCCACCCATTCCGGCCATTTGCACGTCAGAAACAACGATATCAACTTGATTTTGTTTGAGCTTAACCAAAGCTTCTTCAGCACTTTCAGCCTCTAGCCATTCGTATCCTGCTAGAGCTAATGTATCCACCAGTGCTTCTCTTAAACCTTCATCATCCTCAACAATTAAAACTTTACTCTGTGTCATCGTTCTCTCCATTGTTGATATTTTCCTGCTCGGTGTGTGCCACCTGATTCGGTAAACAGATGGTAAAACACGCGCCATCTCCCGGTTCAGAGATAAGTTCTAAGCGTCCTTTATGCGCACGACAAACCATCTGCACAACCGCTAAGCCAAGCCCCGTGCCCTGAGAGCGGGTCGTAAAGAAAGGCTCCATGATTTTACCTTGTAACTCTTTCTCTATCCCGGGTCCATTATCTTGTACTGAAATGCGTACTTCATCATTAACCGCGCGCAAATACACGTCTATCTGGCACCCTTTACCCGCATTCTGAATCGCATTGAGTACCAGGTTACTCAGTGCAGAAGCCACTGAGTTGACATTACCGACGAGGCTAACATCACCATCTTCAATCTCGACATGATAATCAATTTGATTACCTCGAACAGCCGCTTCTACCATTGGAGCCAGTTCATCGGCAAGCGCTTGCACCGTGAAAGGCTTGATCACTTTATTATCACCACCTTTGGCAAACAGAAGCATATCATTGACTTGCTTTTCCAAGTCATGAAGACGGTCCATTAACTTAGTCTGGAATCGCTCTTTAGTGGCTGGTGCAAGATTTGGTGCGGATAAATTCGAGGCATACAACATTGCGCTAGACAATGGGGTACGAACTTGATGTGCCAGCGAGGCGACCATTCGCCCCAAAGACGACAAACGCTGCAAGTCACTCACGCGAGATTGCAATAAGCGTGTCTCGGTCAGGTCAGTAATCAAAATAAGCTGGCCAGTATTTGAAGCTGATATAGCAAGACGCACCTTCCTACCATTGCGCAAGGATATTTCATGCCCATCATCCTCTTGGGGAGCAAAAGCGGCTTGAATAACGTTAAACCAACGCTCACCAACCAAAGGTACCGATAAAAGACGCAATGCTTCTGGGTTTGCTTCGCGCACAACACCATGAGTATCCAGCAAGATCACACCTGCCGGCATAACGTCTAACACTTGTTTATATCGCTCTACCTGAGACTCCAACGTATCGAGGTGAGACTGGTGTTGTGATGGGTCTGACGGTTGCATTTTAATCTGTGCCATAAATAGAACAAAAGCCTGACACGCAACATGCGTTTCAGGCAATTATTGTTTTTTCATAAGGTTAGTAGAAAGATGATACTAAGCAGGCATTTATCGCTGCATATTGTATTTACGCATTTTTTCTACCAACGTAGTGCGACGCATACCCAACATATCAGCGGCTCTTGCCACGACGCCACCTTGTGCGTCTAATGCTTGGCTAATCATATTGACTTCCAAATCGGCAAGCATCTCTTTTAGGTTAATACCCTCTTCTGGAAGAGATTGGGGAGCTTGAGTACTGCTTGTCAACTGATCCGGCTCTTCAAAGCTAAAGTCTTCAGCAAAAATATTCGCCAACACATCACGCTCTTGCTCTTCCAAAGCGGCTTCTTCTTGCATCTCTGGTTGAAACTCTGGGATATCCGAATAGCGGTATTTAGTCGGAAGATGGTTCACGTCAACAAGACTATTTGGGTATAAAATCACCATCCGCTCAATCAGATTAGCTAACTCACGAACGTTGCCTGGCCAGTGGTGCTCCATCAATGAATTGATCGCACGTGGAGTGAAACAGATTGGCTGACCGCCCTCCGCTTCCATTCGTGTCATCAACTCCTGAAGCAATAGCGGAATATCAGGACGACGCTCACGCAGCGCAGGCATCTCTATCGGAAACACATTTAGACGATAATAAAGGTCTTCGCGGAAGTTACCTTCTTCGATCATCTTCTCTAAATTTCGGTGGGTGGCCGCTATAACACGAACGTTTGCTCGAATAGTGACATTACCACCGACACGCTCAAAACAACGCTCTTGAAGCACCCTTAAAAGCTTAACTTGCATCGACATCGGCATATCACCGATTTCATCCAAGAAAATCGTTCCACCTTCAGCTAGCTCAAAACGACCTTTGCGTGCAGTTAAAGCGCCAGTAAATGCGCCTTTTTCATGTCCAAACAGTTCACTTTCCAGCAACTCGGCAGGGATAGCTCCACAGTTAATTGGCACAAATGGGCCAGTACGACGCGGTGAGTGATAGTGCACGTTGCGAGCGACGACTTCCTTACCTGTACCCGACTCTCCTAAAATCAATACATTCGCTTCGGTGCCAGACACTTGCTCTATCATGTGACGCACTTGTTGAATCCCAGAGCTCTGCCCCACTAAGCTGCGAAACAAGGTATTTTTTCTGGAAGAAGAAGGGACTTGAACACCCTTGCGACCGAGGAACTCTTTACAATGACGCAAAGCCTCACTGAGCTGTGGGTAATTAAGAGGATACTCCAACTCACCCACATAGTGCGTCAAATCCTCGACTGAATACGCCTGCTTTCCAGCAAGAAGCAGAGGAATATGGTTCGCTTTCAAAATACGCTCTCGCAGAGCGGCGAGGAGCTGTTTATTGGATGATGTTCCTAAAACACACGCCGTCCAAGATGCAGACCAATCTATAGTCTCTGCTTGCTCGGAACTAATGGCATGCGAGGGTTCGCCAACAAACTCAAAAATGTTACTCAGATTGTTACGCAACTGCGCATCATCCTCAATCACGAGTATTTTTAATAAACCTTGCATAGGTAAATCGATTGCCTTCAAAACTGTTGGACTGACTCTATATAATAGTTGTGAGCTTCATAGAATGCCGCTGAACAAAAGTACGGTATCGCCTCAGATCGTTCGGCGCATATTTATGAATTAAAGCCAGTATGGGACACACGAAATAAGCAACCTAATGAATTACTTAGCTGAATGTATCTATGTTGTGCTTAAAACACTTTGGGCAACATTTTATTTGAATTAAAAAATAAGGCAACTCACGAGGGCCGTGATGTGACATTAATGAGGGATTTAATTATAGAGTGGAGGCATTTAGAGCGGAACTAAACAAAGAGGAGAGTGTAGCGCCATCATTAAAACGGCGCTAAATCAGAAAGATAGTGACATTAGATACCAATATCTGCTGCTGTTAGATTATGGTATTCGGTTGGAATCTGATCCCACGCTGATTTAATTTCACGTAGGATTTCGACTACATCATCAATGGGCTGAGGGTCATTACTGATATTTGCCGACGAAATCTGGTTAATCATGAAGTCATATAGCTGATCTAGATTACGCGCAATATCACCCCCATCATTCATTGACAGGCATGAGCGTAAGCTAATGATAATGTCTAGTGCTTTGCCCAAGCGCTCGCCTTTGACGGAAACATTGCCTTGAAGCATCGCGGCCTTTCCCTGGATCAAGCGTTCTACCGCTCCAGCCATCAGCATTTGTACAATCTTGTGTGGGGATGCTGCACTTAACTGACTGTCTACTGATACTTTCTTGTAAGCTTGTAACGAACCGCGCATGGTTAACCTCTTTTAAATAAACCTTTTGTACTGTTGAACAGATTTCACACCTTTGCGGAACTTTCGGAGCTCTTCTCCTGTAGCCCGCGTTTGCTGCTCCATCTGCGCAATCAGCTTCTTTGTCTTACTGACTAAATCCAGCCATTCCGCCTCTTGAGCAAGAGTGGGTTGCCTTTCTATCTCAGACAAAGCGTTTTCAATCATTCTTTTCCTTGTATCGACCAACGAACGAAACTCTTGAGAATTAAATTGCTCACTTTCCATCAAAGCGGCAATTTTGTGGTCAATATCATAAATGGCTTGATAACGATTCATTGAACATTACCCAATGACGTTCATCATGCCAGACAACTGGGCCTGCATATTGCTGGTTGCGTCCTGCATTGCCGCGAAGCGATCATGAGTGCGCTTCTCCAAGCTCTCCATACGGCGATCAAGTGCCGCTTGGTCATCTCGCAGGCGGTAATTTCGCTCCACTATCCCTTGTTCTCGGGTACGAATTGACCCTGTCGGGCCGGTAAAATCACCAATCGCGTTCTCTATTCGTCGAGCAAAACCGTCACTGCCATCAAAAAAGTCTTCCAAATTATGGAAGTTGTCTTCCAGTTGACGATTCAACGTTTGATGATTGATCTCTAAGCTACCCTCACGAGTCGTCGTAACACCAAATGCACTTAACGTATTCATATCCGCAGCAGCACCTTCAATTGGCGAAGTAAACACTGCCTTTAAACGGTTCTCAGCACTTCTCACTAAACTGTCTCCGGCCAACGGGCCCGCGCGACCTGTCATAGGATCAACACCCGCGAGATCTTTGCTTACCATGAAAAACTGGTTGTAAGCCTGAACAAACTGTTCGATTTGATCACGTACTCGGTTACGATCATATTCTACAGAGACTTCTGCAGATCGCTCATTCGGGTCAGAGACATTCATCAGCGTAAGATTGACACCTTGGATAGCATTCTCTATCACATTGTTATCACTACTTACCTGGGCGATACCATCAAGAAGTACCTTTGAGTCTTGAGCGACCTCTACTTGAGTCATGCCATTGTAAGCATCAAATGAGGCTTGGGCCGCTATCAAATCTGCGTGTGCTTTATCAAACTTCTCTAGTTCAGCTCGCTCCTGATCCGTTAACTTCGCCCGTTCAACTTGTTTGGCTTCCTCTTCACTCATTGCACCATCAGAGACCGCTTTCGCAATCGCAGCCTTCTCTTCCGCGAGTTTTTTATCCAGCTTCTCTTGCGCCTCTGTTGGCGTCACGTATGAGTCGGTCAGCGTACCTGATGCTGTGTTGCTCCAGCCTGGTACTTCTTCTGATTTTGCCCTAGCTTTTTCATCAAGCTCTGGGCCCGGCTCATAATAGGAATCAATGAGCGTGCCGGAGGCTGTCTCTGTCCACCCAGGAATTCGGTCCTGTGGACGTTGATACGCCGAAGCTTGCTCCGTTGCATTCACCGCTGTCACCGCGGCTGCGGGACTATTGGCAGAGTGTTGTTCAGACTGGGCCGCTGCTTGAGCTTCTTCAACTATTTGCTCATCGACAACTTTTGCTGCATCAATCAAGGTATCTGCGACCTTTTGTGCGGCAATTTTTTGTACGGGATCCAAAGGGCTTATCAGCTCTTGAGCCGCGGCGCGCGCCTGTTCAAGATCTTTAACCCGTTGCTCTAAGGACTTGTATTCCAGTTGTTTGAGACTATTCGAAGGCTCATCCGACTGAACTATGATCGATATGGCGTTCTTTTCTCCGGTTTGATCGGAGGCAAGAATTAAGCGAGGCCCTTCGACATCGTTAATGACAGAGGCACGAACACCGGGGTTCGCCTTCTCCTCATTAATGCCACGAACGATGTCGTCGAGCTTACTGTTTTGTTTAACGTCTAACGTGAAACTGCGGCTACCTAGCTTTATTTGCAGCTTACCCTCATCAAACTTCTCCCCTTCAGCAAGCACTGCAGAGGCAAGCTTATGACTTTGAGCAAGCTGCAACACATCAACAGAGTATCGTCCTGCGATGGCTTCCGTCGTAGCGGTTGCCGACACTGTGCTGTCGTCTGTTGTATCAACAGCGCGAGCAGCAAACGCTTTTTCGTGACGAAAGTCAGCCATAAGATACTTCATCGTATCCAGCGACTCTTTGAGTCGACCATAAGAACTAATACTGGTTTCATTGTCAGCACGTTGATTGTCGATGCGTTGCTGCTTTGGAATTCGCTCCGCATCCACCATTTTGCTGACCATGGAATTGATATCCATGCCAGTATTCATCCCCATTGGGCCTAAACTCATCTCATTACCTCAAAAACCTAGACTTTATCAATCAACAACCCGGTGCTTTGTCCACTGGACTGCTGACGTAGTCGTCTTAGTACCTCTAACAGTTCTTCATCGGGTATCTGACGGATCAGTTCACCTGTATCCACATCGAAAATTGATACCACTTCACGTCCAGCATCTTCGTCTTTTTTGAACACGATGCTTTTGTTCATGGATGAGATAAACTCATTCAACTGTTCGACGACTTTCTCACGCTCTTGCTCATTGAGCTGCTTTCGTTCCAAAGTGATTTGACTCACTTTTTCACTCGCGTGAACGCTTCGTTCATTTACCGCAATGGTGTTGTCGCTCTTTTTTTGAGCGGCAACCTGTGTTGGACCTTGGTTTTTTAAAGCAATGTTTATGCCACTTTGAGAGCCGTAAGGATGGGTTGCTGATGTGTTGGAAGAATATTCCATAGCACCTACTCCCGTCCTGTACATTCGCCTCCAACGCGTCCTAAGTCAGAGCTCTCAATAAGCTTCAAACGAAACCTATCGATAACCTTATAGCAAGCTTAGTGCTGCAGATGGCGTCTGCTTAGCTTGTGCAAGAATAGAGGTACTTGCTTGCTGCAGAATCTGCGACTTAGTCATTGCTGTTGTCTCTTTCGCGTAGTCTGTATCTAGGATACGGCTACGAGACGCATTAACGTTTTCGTTAATGTTATCTAGGTTATTGATTGTGTGGTTAAAACGGTTTTGAATTGCACCAAGCTCTGCACGCTGACTATCAACTGCTTTTAGCGCACCATCGATAACGTTTACCGCTTGCTGAGAACCAGCAACCGACGTGATATCAATGTCGTTTACAGTCTTATCAACACCTGCACCGATAGACAAATCAGTTGCAAGGTCACCACCAATAACAAGCGTACTTGTATCAACTGCCGTATTTGCAGCAAATAGTTGTAACGTGTTGTCTTCGCCAACAGATGCTTTTACATCATTGCTTTGGCCATTGATATAAGTCGCAACTTGCTCGATATCATCGCCTTCTTTAACATCAATCGATAGCGATTGAACTACACCAGTGCTATCTGTGTAATCTAAAGTAAGCTCTGTGTTACCGTTGGTTGCAACCCAGCCATCAGCTTGTGCAGCACCCGTGAAAGCTTTACCACCCATTTCTGTTGTATCAGAGCGCATGTTACCCATGCTCATGATTACCGCTTCACCAGAAGCCGCACCGATCTGGAATGATTGCTGGCCGTAAGTGCCATTCAACAGTTTATTACCACCGAACGAAGTCGTTTCTGCGATACGGTTTAGCTCATTGTTAAGAGCCGTCACTTCCTCTTGAAGAGCAATACGCTCGCCTTTAGAGTTAGAGCCGTTAGCAGATTGAAGTGAAAGGTCACGCATACGTTGCAGGATATTTGTAGACTCTTGCATTGCACCTTCAGCTGTCTGTGCAATAGAGATACCATCATTCGCGTTACGTACCGCCACGTCCAAGCCACGACTTTGCGATGTCAAACGGTTCGAGATCTGTAGACCCGCTGCGTCATCTTTTGCGCTATTAATTTTATAGCCAGATGACAAGCGCTCCATAGATCGGTTTACGTCATTCGCCGCATTGTTCAGGTTACGTTGTGCCGTCATAGCAGCAACGTTAGTATTTACGTTAATTGCCATAGTCGATCTCCTTAAGGCATTTAGGTTTATACGCCGTCGTGTCTCTCACCTCACTAAGACGTATATCATTTCTCTCAATCTTTTAACGGCGGCTATAGCAATTGCTTTAGGGGAAATTTCGATTTTTTATCAGTTAGTTGGGCTTATTGAATGTCGGAGGTGACTTAGGACAATTTTTAGGCAGGTTGAAGGTAGAAGAAAAATATAGAATACGAAATCAGAGGCACTTTAGGTTGTCGTTGCGAGTGGAACTATACACTCAATGCTTGCGTTACTTTGTCCTCCAGCCCTATTCCTATCTCTAAAAGAAAAAATCCAGCCGAAGCTGGATTTTTGTCATCATTTGAAAGCTTATTAGCCTAGTAGGCTAAGCGCTGAGTTTGGCGCTTGCTTCGCTTGAGCAAGAATTGAGCTCGAAGCTTGAGATAGAATCTGAGACTTCGTCATCGCCGTTGTTTCTTTTGCGAAATCAGTGTCTTTGATTCGGCTCTTAGACGCATTTACGTTTTCGTTGATGTTGTCTAGGTTATTGATTGTGTGGTTGAAACGGTTTTGAATCGCACCCAGTTCAGCACGATGGCTGTCAACGTATTTTAGTGCTGAGTCAATGATTGCAACCGCTTCTTGAGAACCACCGACAGATGTTACATCGATGTCATTTACCGTTACAGCAGCGCCGGCGCCCATTGCTAGGTCAGTTTGTAGTGAACCACCAAAACTCAGTGCAACACTAGTATCAACTTTATTCTCACCAGCGTAGATTTGTAGAGCACCATTTTCATCAACGTTTGCTTGAACAACGTCTGTTTGACCATTGATGTAAGTTGCTAGTTGCTCGATATCATCGCCTTCTTTTGCGTCGATAGTAATCGTTTGTGTCGCACCATCTAGGTCTGTGTAACCGATAGTCAAGTCAGCACCGGCACCAACTGCCCAATCACCGCTTTGAGGGTTAGCCGCTTTGTGCGCTAGACCGCCCATGTTACCGTTGTCAGAGCGAAGGTCTTTCAGCTCCATGATAACCGCTTCACCCGAGTCCGCACCAATTTGGAAAGACTGCTCACCGTAAGTACCGTTAATCAGTTTCTGACCACCGAAAGAGGTTGTTTCTGCGATGCGGTTCAGTTCGTTGTTCAGTGCTGTCACTTCTTCTTGGATTGCAATACGCTCTGATTTCGAGTTTGAACCGTTTGAAGATTGTAGAGACAAATCACGCATACGTTGTAGGATGTTGGTTGTCTCGTTCATTGCACCTTCAGCGGTTTGTGCAATAGAGATACCGTCGTTTGCGTTACGTACTGCAACATCTAGACCGCGACTTTGTACGTTCAAGCGGTTAGAGATTTGTAGACCCGCAGCATCATCTTTTGCGCTGTTGATTTTGAAGCCTGAAGATAGGCGTTCCATTGAAGTCTGTTGCGCTGAGTTTGCATTGTTAAGGTGACGCTGAGCTGTCATTGCTGCTACGTTAGTATTTACATTCACTGCCATGGTGATTTCTCCAATTGATTTTCCGATAGTTCCGGTTTCCGACGTCTCGGAAAACCAAGTAGTTCTCTCAAAGTTAATTTCTTAACGGCGCACTCTGAGAATCCTTTAGAAAAAAAATCACTTTTTTTAAAAAAACTTTCATTCCGTTTATAAATGCATCAGTTAGCGTTAAATTCACGTTTTTTATCGAATTATCGCTAAAGTTGCCGCAGCGTTGGTCGATAAACGCTGCCCTATCTTCTCCTGCACCCTTATCCGTTTAATAGCGTAATTGCAATATCAGGCTGGCGCTTTGCCTGCGCCAAGATACTCGCACTCACTTGTTGCAAGATCTGCTGCTTCACCATCTGTGCGCTCTCTTTGGCAAAATCGGTGTCCTTAATACGACTTTTTGATGCTGCGAGGTTTTCGTGCACATTATCAAGATTATTAATAGCGTGACTAAAACGGTTTTGCAGTGCCCCCAGCTCGGCTCGATGGCTATCGACATATTGCAGCGCTGTATCTAACACGGATATGGCTTGCTGGGCACCACCGACTGAGCGGACATTTAGGTCATTGACCGAATGATAGCCTGTGTTGACTAAGTTCAGCTCACCGGCTAAACCACCAGAGAAATTAATCGTGCCTGACGTCTCTTTGCCTGCCATGAAGACCTGTAAGCGCCCATCTTCATCTACCGACGCAGAAACGGCATCGGTTTGACCATTTATATAGGTAGCAAGCTGTTCAATATCATCGCCGACTTTGGCTTCAATGGTAATGGTTTGATGACTACCATCCGCATCGAGATATCGCATCACAAGCTGTTCGCTACCCGCAGCAACCTGCCAATCACCTGCTTTTGGTGTCTGGGCGCGGTAACTAAATCCCCCCATGCTCAGAGAGTCGGTTCGCATCGATAGAATAGACACATTGACGGCTTCCCCGCTTGAGGCACCTATCTGAAAAGCAGAGTGGCCAAAAGAGCCGTTAAGCAGTTTACGCCCACCAAACGAAGTTGTTTCAGCGATGCGATTTAGCTCATCATTAAGTTGAGTGACTTCTTCTTGTATGGCTTCGCGCTCCGCAGCAGAGTTTGAGCCATTGGCTGCTTGCAGTGACAAGTCTCGCATGCGCTGCATGATATGGGTACTTTCCTGCATCGCGCCCTCGGCCGTTTGCATTATAGAGATACCATCATTGGCATTACGTACAGCGACATCTAAACCTCGCATCTGAGATTCGATACGATTGGATATCTGCAAACCAGCAGCATCATCTTTAGCACTATTAATACGGCTCCCTGAAGCGAGGCGCTCCATGGATTGATTGAGCTGATGCGTCGCATTGGCTAAATGCCTTTGTGCTGTCATCGCTGCAATATTGGTATTAACGGTGATGGTCATGCTTTAGTCGCTAGTCGTTTAAGTTTAGAGATCCTCATACTGTTATCGGCGAGGTGGATTGAGACTTTAATAGAAAAAAACCGAGCACTTTGGCTCGGTTCGAAATCACGGTTTTGACTTGGATGTCTTACTGGAGCTTAACGCCCTGCAGCATCTCTTGACTAGGCGCGAAGAAGTACGCCCCGGTCACAGCGCTCGTAAAGCGCAGCAGTTGGTCAGTTTTCCCATCAGTCACACCATACATGCTCTCTAGCATCGCTTTAAAGTTATGCAGTGTATGACAGTAAGCAATGAACAGCAGACCATGATCACCACTTACCGTGCCGTACGGCAAGCTATGGCGAACAATTTTCAGCCCTTTACCTTCTTCCTTAATATCAACACGACCAACGTGCGACGCCGCTGGCACGTCATCAAGTTCGATTGAGTCTGGCTTAGTACGACCAACAACCTTCTCTTGAGCAGAGATGTTCAAGCGATTCCATGCTGGCAAGTTGTGAATAAAGCGCTGAACCATCACGTAGCTGCCACCAGCGAACTCACCTTCAGGAATAATCGCGACTTCGCGACGTTGCTCACCCTCTGGGTTTTCAGTGCCATCAACAAAGTCCGTCATGTCACGAGAGTCTAGGTAACGGAAACCATTCGTTTCATCGACGATGTCAACACAGCCCTCAACCGCAGAGATAAACTTACGCAACACGTAAAAGTGTAAGTCAGGGCGCTGAGAGTGACAGTGAATTAACACATCAACATCTGATGAAGGAGCGGTAATATCACCTTCACCCAGTGCTTCAAACGACTCAAGTTCCGCAGGCATCGCAACATCAAGCTTTGCCCAGAACTGACGAGTAAACGCAATAGAAAGCGCCAAGTTTGCTCCCGGTTGATTTTGGTTTAGCTCTTCAACCAATGCAGGTAGCGCTTGAAGCTCAGCCAAGACGGCCGCTTCGTTTTGGTTAACTTTGATTAGTGTGTATTGAGCAAATGGTTCCGCTTCAGGAAGAATTGCACTTTGAACAACAGACATTTTAGTTTCCTTAATTTTATCTCGCTAAGCCTGCTTAGCCTCTAATCTATCTATACCCCAAGACACTGCTTGAATGTATTCGGATATAGATGTCCCCTTTTTACTGCTTCGCTATAGACTTTCGATCACTGTCATAACCATTTCGTTTGAGGCAGTCGACTACTGTTTTGCTCTTCATCACGTAAAGCCCAAACCACAGCATAAACACCATTGTCAGTCCATGCGACCAGCTAAACGCCCCGTGTTGCAAAACAATATGGTATATCGTTTGTCCAGATTGTATCAATATCATTATGAGTGTAATGGGCTTTGCAATACTCACAATCCGGTTAATCATCTTGCGTTCAGCATTGCGCAGTGAGATAAGCCACATAAATAGCAATGGGGGCAAACCGAGTAACATCCCCATTTTCAGCATTGCGCTGTCAGGGTAAACCCACTCCAAAATCTGAGTGCCCTCGTCTCGACTTGCACCAGCGACGATAAACACCACCCAAGCTCTAGCCAAGAACAGCCAACCTAACATCAGCAACGTGGGGGCTTTTAGAAAACCGTGATCGGTGTATCGATCCATTGAATAACGCAATTTGACTTCCTTTCCGATTGGTTTCATATGAGCGCAGCGCTATTATGTCACTAAATAAATACTTCCGTTACTGCAAAAGAGTCAAATGAATAAAAACACACCACCATCTGCAGAAGCTCAAAATGAAGCCATGTCAATTGCCCGTGCCACGCAGAAACCGGGACAGACCAAAGAGCAAACCAAGCTTATCGCTCAAGGTATTGCGAAAGGAATAGCCCAATACAAAAAGCAGCAAAAAGAGCGTAATAGAAAGGCCGACAAAGCCAAAAAACAAGCAAAGAAAGAGAAAACCAAACTAGAGCAACAAACAAATACACACACTAACGTACAAGAAGCAGCGCCTAAAGCAGAGGCAACGGCGCCAAAATTGCCCTGGGCTTTGCTCATCGCTAGCTGGGTTGGATTTATCACTGCTTGGACAATGACACGATGAAAAACAACCGAAAATTTCCTCGCCTAATGACTTGCGCTGTATTTGCCATTGTTCTTTCAGGTTGCGCCAACCCTACGGCAAGACTCACTCACGATGCTAAAGATATCGAAGTACGTATTGACGGCAGTTTTGACCCACAAGATTGCCAATGGGTCGGCGATGTGACGGGAAGTGAAGGTCACTGGTACAGTTATCTCTTTTTCACCAACGATGTCATGATTCGCGGCGCCGTTAACGACTTAAAAAATAACGCACAACAGCTTGGTGCAGATACCGTTTACATGATCAACCCACAAGACTTTGTCACTTCGTTCACGGTATTTGGCACAGCCTACCGCTGCAACAGCCAATAATAAAAAAGACTTGCTCAAAGCCGTGAGCAAGTCTTTTGATTCTCAACTTTATCATGCGTCAATTACGCATTGATACTGGTTACGATATCCGTCTTTTTGGAATTCACCCAATGACTGTCAAAAGGCCCCCAATCAGAAAGGCGGTAGTAACCATCGTTGTGTCGGCGACCATCCTGGACAAAGTTCAAAGAAATACCGATGCCAGGAAGCGCCTTAAGCACGTCTTGAATAGTACGTCGTGGCCAACCCGTTAATTCAATTAGCTTTGGAACGTTTGGGCGTTCCTCACTATCCACTAATAAAGCAATATACAAACGTCTTGCAAAGACAGGACTCAGTTCCATTGATACCTCCTAAATATCTCTAGAACATTATTCGCGTTCCTGATTGAAATTGTTTGTTTTTGATCAAATATCTTTTCAACTTACAGAAATTAAATGCAACCAATTGAATTAAATCACTTTAAATCTTTGAAAATTAACATGATAACTATAAATTAAATAATTTTCTGATAACTTTATTTACAATTTTGTTGCTCGATTACAGCTTTAATCTCTTCCAGTTGCTGACTTAATTGAACGATTTGCTGCTTTAACTCATCGACTTGTTGGTCATCTTTATTCGATTCCTCTTCCACAAACCAAGACGCCACAAAGCCAGTAAACGTACCAAATAGACCAACACCAGAGATCATCAACATGGTTGCAATGACTCGGCCACCGCTGGTCACCGGATAGTAATCACCGTAGCCTACCGTCGTCATGGTAACGAAGGACCACCATAGCGCATCTATCGCGTTATTGATGTTTGAACCCTCTGCGCCACGTTCAAACTCCAATATCCCCACAGCGCCAAAGATCATCAGAATGATCGACATTGCGGCAACCAAAGAGAACGTCCCTTGCATTCGTGAGCGGAGTACAAAAGTGAGTAGTACTTTCACCGACCGAATCGCCCTCAATATCCTGAGTACACGAATAACCCGAACAAGACGACCATAGCGAAATGCATCAAGCATCGGGATGCTTGACAGCAGATCGATCCAGCCCCATTTCATAAAGGACCATTTATTGTCAGCACGGTAAAAGCGAATCGAAAAATCAAGTAGGAAAAAAACGCACACCACATGGTCAGCCATGCGCAACACCTGCTTTACATCCTCTTCGGGCAAAAACAGATGTTCGAACAATAAGGCAAGCAGGACATAGACCGACAATATAAGCGTAAATATTTGAAATGGGCCGATCTCTTCAATTTCATCGCGTTTGGTCTTAGTCACTACTGTTTATCCTTGTCCCACACCCCTATAGTGTAACTATATGTCACCGTTGGATAAATCGGTAATTTCATCATACGCTCTTGGCAAAGGTATCGTCACGTTTCCACCTCAAAACAACCAACAATGGCCCCTTCTACACCAACTAGGCGAAACGATAACGCCACCTTTACCTTTCAATGTCTGAGAAACGCTAGACACAGCAACGGCTGGGTTGTTACATTCATTGCTTCAGTTTTCAAAGAGTAGGACCGACTATGAGCATTACCATGTATGGTATTCCTAACTGTGACACGATAAAAAAAGCAAAGCGTTGGCTCAGCGACAACCAAGTCACTTTCGATTTTCACGACTACCGTAAACAAGGTATCGATGAAACCCTAGTTACTCGCTTTTGCCAAGAGCTTGGCTGGGAAACCGTTGTTAACAAGCGAGGCACTACCTATCGTCAATTAAGTGATGAACAGAAGCAGTCGCTCTCTGAGGAGACAGCCATCGCCTTACTGCTTGAATCGCCGGCGATGATCAAGCGCCCTATCCTCGAAGTCGAAGGACAGCTTCATATCGGCTTTAAAGCTGACCAATACCAATCGATTTTTTAATTTTAGTAATTTAGTAAGTAGCTGGAGGCAACACCTCTGCCTCCGTCGTTAAGGAAAACAGAATGACAGATAGCCCTGTTTTATCATTGGCTAAAGATCTTATTAGCCGCCGCTCAGTCACCCCTGAAGACGCGGGTTGCCAAGAAGTGATGATTAATCGCTTGAAAGCGCTTGGTTTTGAGATTGAAGTGATGGTATTCGAAGATACCACCAATTTCTGGGCACGCCGTGGCAACAAAGCACCACTGTTTGCATTTGCAGGCCATACAGACGTGGTTCCATCTGGTCCAGAAGAGCAATGGCACACCCCTCCTTTTACCCCAACTGTTATCGATGACCACCTGCATGGTCGCGGTGCTGCCGATATGAAAGGCTCTCTCGCATGTATGATTGTCGCTGTCGAGCGTTTTATCGAACAGCACCCAGATCATGATGGCTCAATCGCGTTCTTGATTACGTCAGATGAAGAAGGACCGTTCATCAACGGCACAACGCGAGTTGTCGACACACTGATGGCTCGGGATGAGCTCATCGACATGTGTATCGTCGGTGAGCCATCGAGCACACACCATGTCGGTGATGTCATTAAGAATGGGCGTCGCGGTTCCATAACAGGCGATCTTACGGTTAAAGGGACACAGGGCCATGTCGCCTACCCTCACCTAGCCAACAACCCCGTTCATCAAGCGCTTCCTGCGCTCGCTGAGCTGGCCGCGACGACTTGGGATAATGGTAATGACTACTTCCCACCAACCAGCTTTCAGATCCCAAACCTCTCATCAGGCACTGGTGCATCTAACGTGATTCCGGGTGAGTTCGACGTCCAGTTTAACTTCCGCTTCAGTACTGAACTGACTGATGAGGATATTAAGCGTCGTGTTCACTCAACCCTCGATGCTCACGGCTTAGACTACGATCTGAAATGGACACTGAGTGGTCACCCTTTCCTTACTGACAAAGGGGAGCTTTTGACGGCCGTGGTTGATGCGGTTGAAGAGGTAAATCACAAACGTCCTGAGCTGCTTACCACAGGCGGCACGTCTGATGGACGCTTCATCGCACGTATGGGCACACAAGTGGTTGAGCTTGGTCCGGTGAATGCCACGATTCACAAAGTTAATGAGTGTGTCAGTGTCCCAGACCTAGAGAAGCTGACTGACATGTATCAGCAAACACTTGTCAATTTGTTGGCGAAATAGAAGATGAAACCTAGCGAACTGGTCGGCCTAAGCACTTCACACCTTGTGGAGTGCCTGGTAGGGAGTAAACATTTCCTGATCCACCCAACAGCGCAGCTTGATTTGTTGAGGCTGAAATCGGCGGCCAGTGACGCTGGGTTCAATCTTTGTGTTGCCTCTGGCTTTCGCGATTTTGAGCGGCAGAAGGCGATCTGGAACAGTAAAATGCTTGGACAAAGACCCACTTTAGATAAGCATGACCAACCTATCGATATGCCGTCTTTAACAGAACACGAGAAAGTCTTTAGCGTCTTGCTTTGGTCGGCACTGCCGGGCACCAGTCGACATCATTGGGGGTGTGATTTTGACCTTTATGACCATAATGCAGTTTCACCGCAGACCCCTCTCCAACTGACTCAAAATGAGTACCTTGCTGGACCGCAGCACTCTTTTTTCCAATGGCTAAAAACCCATGCGAAACAGTTTGGGTTCTTTTTCCCTTTTGACGGTAAGCGCAGTGGTTATCAGTTTGAACCCTGGCACGTGAGCCATTACACGACTTGGCAAGAAATCAGGCGCGAGCTTAAATCACATTTATTGTTGGAAGTGATACTTGAGCAAGGTTTGCTAGGAGAGGAAACCATAGAGAAGCAGTTCGAGCACATCTATACTCAGTATGTCATGTCTGTCAATGAAGGAGACTTAGATGAGTTTTCTCACTAACCCTTGGGTGATCAGCATTCTTGCGATGGGGTTCATTCTCGGCAACATTTTAGCGCTAAGAAAAGTCTCGCAAGTTCAGATGCGCAAAACCAAAACCATGTCTGATTTAGAAAAGCTAAGCGAGCTTGAGAAAAAAAATAAGCAGCGTATTGATGCTATCGAAAATAGTAAACAAGAGGCTGCCCATCAAAAGACCCCAAATGAGAACGACAAGGCTGACTCTTAAATCACCGGTTTCCAACTTGCAGACCCAAAAAATCCCCTTTCGGGGATTTTTTATTTGCGACGAATGAGGCTATTCACTGACGAGTGAGGCTATCACTGGCGCCATATCTTTCAGTAGCGCTTCCGTCACCGGTTTGCCTTTAGAGTCCGTCACGTTGATTGACGTACGGTTACCAAGATCACCGAATAAGAAGGTGTAAACACCGACTTCAAGGTTAACAGGCTTAACCCCAATCTCTTTCCAAAACTCATCGTCTTGCGCTGCATAACGCGCCTTGACCTGACCTTGCGACTGATTACGCTCTTCAATGGTGAAACCCATGTTTGGTAACAGCGTTGGCAATCGTTGCCACAATACGTTGTATTGTGTACGAGCAATGATAACCGGCAAGCCACTGCGGTCTGTACCCATGGTGATTGGAATTTGTTTCACCAGCTCTTGTGCTTTACGCTCCGCTTCTTCACGAAGCTGTTGGTCATAACGAGCCGTCACTTGGTTGGTCATTAGCGCGTTATAGCGCTCTTTGTTCGTCGCCGAGACTGGTTTAACTGTCCCTGCTTCTTTCCAGTCGATCAGTGAGATCTTAAAACCGAAGCGATTATTAGCTTCAAAACGAGAAATCTCATAGCGACTGCCGATCTCAACGTCTTCATCTTCAGAATTCCAAGTCACCCAACCTGTCTCAACTCGCTCATCTGTCTGACTGACGATATCAGTATTTGTATTGGCAAGCATACCGAGCATGGTTTGCCAAACGCGTACTTGTTCCTCAGAGCGAAGCATCCAGAGCGTGGCCTCGCCTCCTTCACGTTCAATTCGAGCACCCGGTATCAGTTCAAGGATCTGCTGCGGCGGACGAATATCAACACCACGGCCAATCTCACCCTGGAACTCACCCTGTGGAATACGATAATTAGGGTAGACTTCGACTTGCGAACCCTCTGCCGCCGTCCACTCTTTCAATTCCGGGGTATTAAGGTATTCAAAGTCATCCTTGGCTTGGCGGCGCTGAGAGGCACTACCAGAACACGCAGATAAAACAAAAACAGCTAGAGATCCAACAACTAGCTGACGAGAAAATTTCATTTTCGCTCCTAATTGTGCCGGCTCAACACCGACACTTTTGAAGATAAATAACTTATTAAGCTACCCGGTTTAATGAGTCGCTTTGTAAGATAAAACTAGTAAATACACGCTTCCGACATAGCCTGAGCCACAATAGGTTGCGATGCTGCAGAAAGTGGTGTCAGTGGCAAACGCAAATCACCATGAGCAATCAAACCCATTTTAGTCGCTGCCCACTTCACTGGAATAGGGCTAGATTCGATAAACAGATTCTTGTGCAGTGTCATCAAGCGCTGGTTGATCACCTCAGCTTCTTCAAACAAACCATCTTTAGCCAAATCAAACATTTTCGCCATGTCTGCTGCAGCAATATTGTTCGTTACAGAGATAACACCGTCACCACCTTGACGAACAAAATCGAGGCCCGTCGCATCATCACCACTCAGTAAGATAAAATCTTCGCCACAAAGTTCACGGTGAGTTGCAATTCTTGATAAATCACCTGTCGCGTCTTTCAATGCAACAATGCTTTCAATTTCAGCTAATCGGGCTACCGTTTCTGGATGTAAGTCAACAGCGGTACGACCTGGTACATTATAAAGGATTTGCGGTACATCACTCTCTTCAGCGATTGCTTTATAGTGTAGGTACAGACCTTCTTGAGTTGGCTTGTTGTAGTAAGGTGTGACACTCAAGCAACCTGCAATGCCTGAGTTATTAAGTAGACGGCTGAATGTCACCGACTCATGAGTCGCGTTCGCACCTGTGCCAGCAATAACCGGAATTCGGCCTTCAGCGAACTCAACGGTTTTTAAAACAACTTTGACATGCTCTTCGACAGTCAGGGTAGCAGACTCGCCCGTAGTCCCTACTGCAACAATGCCTTTCGTGCCCGCTGCCACATGGTACTCCACCAGCTTCTTCAAGCTAACGTAGTCTACTTCACCATCGTGATTGAAAGGGGTTATTAACGCGACGATACTTCCTGAAAACATGACTATCTCCCTAATTGGTTTCTTCTGGCATGTTACTGTAGCTTCAAGAGGAAAAACAAGCGTAGATAAGTCAATATATTCACAAAACCTGTGATGTTTTCCTCTGAATGACCAATTGTTTGTGCTTTCGCTCATTTTCTGCGGTGAAAATAGCCAAGCTCGGCGGATTTGAATGGATGCGTTAGTTGGATGTGCTAACATTCGAACCATAAAGGAATTACTAACAATGGCATCACATCATGAACCAACACTTAGTTATCACAGCAGTAGGCTCTGACCGTCCTGGAGTGTGTAACCAACTCGTTCATCACGTCACTAGCGCTGGATGCAATATTATTGATAGCCGAATCGCTCTATTTGGCAATGAATTTACGCTTATCATGCTTATCTCTGGCGGTGCGCCGTCGGTCACCCGCGTTGAAACAACTCTGCCTTTGCTCGGCCAAGAGCTGGATCTCATTACCATCATGAAACGTACCTCTGAGCACACCGAGACGTCAAATGACTATAAACTCGACGTTGTTATTGAGTCTGACGACCGAATTGGTCTTACCGAGCATGTGACCCAATTTTTTGCACAACGTGAGATCGGCCTCGATGCTCTCAGTGCCCAAACCATTTCCAAGCGCAAACTCGGTTCAGAGCAAGATCAGTTCCATATCTCTATCACAGCCTCTGTCGGTGGTAGCTATAACCTCATGGAACTGCAAGAGCAGTTTGATCAATTTTGTGCAGAGCTCAGTATAAAGGGCTCACTAAATTTTATAAAAAGCAGTCAATAATAAAGGAATCAACATGAACACGCTTCAAGCAGGAACCAAGGCACCTGCCTTCTCTTTGCAAGATCAAAATGGCGAAACCGTCTCGCTCAGCGATTTTTCTGGAAAAAAAGTCCTAGTTTACTTTTACCCTAAAGCGATGACCCCTGGCTGTACCGTTCAAGCACAAGGCTTGCGCGACACGAAAGCAGAGCTAGACACATTGAATGTCGTCGTCTTAGGCATCAGTATCGACCCAGTGAAACGTCTCACTAAATTTGTCGAACGTGATGAACTCAATTTCACACTGCTTTCTGATGAAGATCATGCCGTGGCAGATTTGTTCGGTGTGTGGGGAGAGAAGAAGTTTATGGGAAAAGTCTATGACGGATTACACCGCCTAAGCTTCTTAGTGGACGAAAATGGCACTATTGAACACGTGTTCAACAAATTCAAAACCAAGAACCACCATGAGGTTGTTTTGGATTATTTGAAAGCTGAGTAACCGCTTCATCTTTCAAAAAAATGCCAGCACTCGTATGCTGGCATTATTAGTTTTTAACTGTTGATTAGACAATAAACTTATTCAACAGTGTCTCTTGCTTATGAACGTTCTCAATCTGCTCGGTCATCGACTCATTCGCATTATCTGCTGCATCAACCACCATGGTCGACAGGTCTTTGATCTTCACCGTGTTGTTGTTGATCTCTTCCGCTACTGAGCTTTGCTGCTCTGCTGCCGAAGCAATCTGAAGGTTCATATCAGAGATTTGCTGTATCGAGTGACGAATTTGATCAAGGGCGATATTAGCACTCTGCGCTGCATCGACAGCCTGCGTTGCCGTGGAGCGACTATCTGCCATCGCAGCAGACACCGAGCCAGCTCCTGCTTGCAATTGCTCAATCATGGTACGAATTTCGGTTGTTGATTGCTGAGTACGTTGCGCCAGCGTTCTCACCTCATCGGCGACAACAGCAAAGCCACGCCCTGACTCACCCGCTCTTGCTGCCTCTATTGCTGCATTGAGTGCCAACAGGTTGGTTTGATCAGCAATATCGTTAATCACTTTCAAAATTGTTTCAATGTTTGAAGTGGCAGATTCAAGACCTTTGACTTCCTCAACCGCTTGCTCAATACGAGCTGAAAGGCGGTCAATGGCCTCGGTTGTTTTCACAACCACACCCGACCCATCAGAGGTCGCTTTATCCGCTTGAGTTGCTGCCGTTGCCGCGTTTTGTGCGTTATTTGCAACATCGGTTGCGGTCGCTGCCATCTCATTCATCGCGGTCGCTAACTGCTCTAGTTCTTGCAGTTGCTGCTGCATGGCTGCCGAAGACTGCTCTGAGTTACGGACGGTTTTTTCTGTACCGCTAAGAATATCTGTCGAGATCTGCTTTGAGTCGACAATCTGTTGCTGAAGGTTTTGGGTAAAGGTGTTGAAGTTATGCGCTAACTCCGCGAACTCCTCATCCGTGTCGGTATCTAAACGCTTAGTCAAATCACCTTGGCCAGAAGCAACATCTTTAAGTGCTTCATTAAGCTCAGAAAGTGGTTTCATCAAACCCTTTATCAACAAGCTCAGGGCAACAACACTGAACAGCACGCCAATAAATGCGTAGAGAACCGCGCTGCTGCGTAGGCTATCTATTGCTGCAAAAGCAATACTCTCATCAACAATAGCGCCAACATACCAGTTTTCTTCAGGCATATGGTCGAAGTTGACCAAGTATGATATTCCATTGATTTGATACTCAGCCAAACCTTCTCGGATAGGTACGTTAGACAGAAACTTATCCATTGGCTCACCATTGAGTTGGTCATCTGGGTGAGCAATAGTGATTCCATCTGCCGTCACGATGAACAGATAACCTGCATCCATTAGGTTGATGCTATTGGTAATATCCGCCAGACCAGTCAGGTCAACATCAAAGAACATTGCGCCAATAAAACGCCCTTGCTTAAAGACCGAGCTGGCAATTGACACAATAACCGCATCGATCGATGAGTCGTAGTAGGGCTCTGTAATAATTTGCTGAGAGCCTGCGCGTTTAGCGTCGATATACCAAGGACGCAACCTCGGGTCGTAACTCGCATCCACTTCCCACTCGTCATCATTTTCAACCATTGAACCATCCGCTTCATAGCCTAAACCTGCAGCGATAAAACTGGTTTTAATCTCTGGTCGTTCAATCAAATCACTCACATAGCTTTTATTTTGAGGATTATAATCAGACGCCTCCAACGCGACTTGGGCAAGAGAGCGTTTATTATTCAACTCGGCCTGTACCGTGTTTGTTGCGCTCGATAGCATTTCATTTAAGCTATTCCCGACTAAAGCTTCGACTTCTGCTCGTACGGTTCTTAACTGCTGAAAAGACAAAAGTGACACAGTAAGCAACATCATCACCGAAGATGCCGCTACAATCTTTTGACTAAATTTCATTCATTCCTCACTCGGATATTCTTAAAGGCAATTGTAACTATATTTATATGCCCAATACGCATATGCGTAAGTGTATTATGCAGACGATGTGATTATTTATCGGCGAACGCCTATAAATATTGAGGAATTATCTTAATTAAAACCGAATAATTGAGAATAGATATGAAATAACTCTTTACGTTTTGCCAAAAAAAAGGTGACCGTTAAGGCCACCTTGAATAAAAACCAATCAAAAACGTCGCTACTGCTCAATCATCTCATCATTGCTTGGCAGAGCATTCCAAACCGCTTTCACTAATGTAGCGAGTGGGATGGCAAAAAAGACCCCCCAGAACCCCCACATTCCTCCAAACACTAAGACCGCAACGATGATGGAAACAGGGTGCAAGTTCACCGCCTCTGAGAACAAAATAGGTACCAGCACATTACCATCTAGAGCTTGGATAATGCCGTAAGCAATGAGCAACCAATAGAATTCGGTGCTCAGACCCCATTGGAATAAGCCAACAATAGCTACCGGAACCGTCACAGCAGCCGCACCGATATATGGAATAAGAACCGATAGCCCCACGCCAACAGCGAGTAATATTGAGTAACGTAAATCTAGTAATGCAAAGGTAATGTAGCTGACACCACCCACAATCAAGATCTCTAAGACCTTGCCTCGAATGTAGTTGGAGATTTGCTCATTCATTTCCACCCAAACTTTCGCCGCCAAACGACGATTATTGGGTAACACCCCGCTGAGCATCTCGATCATCTCGCCTTTGTCTTTCAACAAGAAGAACACCAAAAGGGGAACCAATACCAAGTAGACAGCTAATGTTGCAAGACTGACCAATGAAGCGAGAGAGCCTTTTACAACCGTTTCACCAAAACTGAGCACCTGGTTTTTGGTGTTGTCGGCCAACGTTTCAACAATCTGCAAGTTCGCCAATTCTGGGTAGCGCTTGGGCAACGTACTAATGAACACCTGGAGGTCGGTGTACATTTTCGGTACATCATTCACTAAGTTAGAGATCTGCTGCCATACGGTTGGGATCAAACCAAATACAGCCAATAACATCAATCCGCAGAAAGTGGTGACAACAAAGATAACTGCAGGCGTTCTAGGCAGACCGACTTTGGTTAATTGATTGACTGGCCACTCCAAAAGATAAGCAAGTACAATCGCCACCAGCAAGGGAGCAATCAAGCCACCAAAAAAATAGATGGTGATAAAACCGAAAATAAGAATCGCAGCCAAGCTCACTGCATCTGGGTCAGAAAAACGCCTTTTGTACCAACGACGTACCATATCAAGCATTGATTAATTATCCTTTTTAAGTGAGATGAGACACTCACCTTCATCATGTTCTATTGAATAAGCAAAGCCTTGAGCCTTGATGTAACGCTCAATATCATGACAAGAACTCTTGTCTTGAACGAGGATACCGATCATCGTGTTCGAAGTGTGCTTTTTGATAAAGCGCTTTGCCAACAACAACGCCATTGGGCATCGCTCACTGCGTAAGTCGAGCAGATTGTCAGCCATCACAACACCATCAGTGGGAATATAAAATCATTGTATCTTGTTTTGCCAATAGCAAAAAGATTTATGCCAAAGTAAACACTTGATGCACGTTCCATGCTACTAATCCCACACCGAAGTGATACACTGCATTTTGTTGAAACTCATTGTCAGTAGCGCTGTCAATGATATGTACCCTAGATAATATTCAGGGTCGTAAACTGAAAATGGATAATTATCCAAGCTGTTATGGAGTAACCGTTATCAACACGTTTTTTCGTCCACGTTCCCTGCTCGCTTTAACACTAAGTGCAGCGCTGACTTTCCCTACGAACGTGATGAGCGCTGATCCCATTGAACTGCCTAGTATCGGTACAACCGCTGGCGGCACGCTAACCATTGACCAAGAATCCATTTATGGTGAAGCCTACATGCGTATGCTTCGTAATAGCTATCCGATCGTCAATGACCCGGTGCTCAACGAATATATTGATTCGCTGGGGCATCGATTGGTCGCGAATGCTAATGATGTCAAAACGCCATTTACTTTCTTTATGATCCGCGATCGTAACATCAACGCATTTGCCTTTTTTGGTGGTTATGTTGCCCTGCATAGCGGATTGTTCTTGCATGCAAAGTCTGAAAGTGAACTCGCTTCTGTCGTGGCACACGAGATTGCCCACGTCACCCAGCGACACCTTGCTCGCTCTATGGAAGAGCAAGCTCGCCGAACACCCGCAACAATTGCGGCTTTAGCTGGCTCCTTGCTGCTCGCCATCGCTGCACCAGAAGCCGGTATCGCCGCCATTACTGCAACAACAGCTGGCAGCATGCAAAGTCAAATAAACTATACACGTAGTAACGAGAGAGAAGCGGACCGTTTTGGTATCGCGACTCTTGCTAAAGCAGGCTTTGAACCCGATGCCATGCCGCGATTTTTCAGTCGCCTTGCCGATGAATACCGTTATGCAAGCAAACCGCCTCCAATGTTGCTCACCCACCCATTGCCAGAAGACCGAATTACCGATACTCGCGAGCGAGCTCAGCAATATCCGCCAATGCGTATTATGCCGTCATTAGACTACCACCTCGCGAGAAGTCGAATTGTGGCACGTTATGCTGGCATCAACAGTGACGCGGCTATGGACTGGCTAGAGCGCACAGAGCGTAGAACTTCACCTGAAATCAAGCCTGCATTCGAATACGGACGCGCACTCGTTTACTTGGATACGCGCAAACTCGATCAAGCAGAAGAGATTCTCACCAAGTTACTGCGCGACGACCCAAACAACAACTTTTATCTCGACGCTATCTCAGACTTATACATTGAGAAGGGCGAGCCTGATGTCGCTCTGAAAAAACTGGAAGCGGCGTTAAAAAACAAACCTAGAAATAGCGTTTTGAGTATTAACCATGCCAATGTATTGTTGAAAAAAGAGCGCTATCAGGATGCGTCACGCGCATTGCAACGCTATACCCATGATAATCCAGAGGACGTCAACGGCTGGCACCTTCTATCTGAAGCCAGTGACGCGCTAGGACGCAATGATGAAGATCTCGCAGCGCGTGCTGAAATTTTGGCACTCAAAGCAAACTGGAATAAAGCCATTCAGTTTTATACTCAAGCGAGCCAAATCGCCGAGTTAGGCAGCCTAAAACAAGCCCGCTACGACGCAAGAATTGATCAACTCATGGAGCAACGTGACCGTTTCCTTAACCTAAGGTAACCACACTGCTTCAATATAATAAATAGAAAGGAAATCGTATGTCAGTCACTATCTACCACAACCCTCGCTGCTCTAAAAGCCGCCAAACATTGGCTCTTCTAGAAGAAAATGGGGTTGAGCCCACTGTGATTAAATACCTTGAAACACCAGCAAATGAAGAACAGCTTCGCTCTCTATTCAAACAGCTTGGGCTGGATCACGTAAGGGGCATGATGCGAGTCAAAGAAGATCTTTATAAAGAGCTAGGCTTGAAACAAGCGGATGATGACGCACTGTTCGCGGCTATGGCAGAAAATCCTAAATTGATGGAACGCCCAATTGTGGTCAACAATGATCAAGCCAAGATTGGACGCCCACCTGAGCAAGTATTAGAGATTCTTTAATGACTCAAATATTGGTGCTGTACTTCAGTCGCCACGGTAAGACGCGCCTTTTGGCGCGTCAAATTGCTCGAGGTGTCGAGACCGTTGAGAACTGTGAAGCAAAACTGGTAACAGTGGCGAGTTTCGATGACGATACCGCCCCCAAAGACCCCATTATCTCCAAGCAAGATTTGAGTGACTGCGCTGGTTTAGCTATGGGCAGTCCAGTATGGTTTGGCAATATGGCCGCCCCTCTGAAACACTTTTGGGATCAAACCTCAGATATTTGGGTTAAAGGGACACTGATCGACAAACCCGCATGCGTGTTTACCTCTTCATCCAGTCTACACGGCGGACAAGAGACCAACTTACAAAGTATGATGCTGCCTCTCTTCCACCACGGTATGCTGGTTATGGGTATCCCATACAGCGAGCCTGCTTTGCATGGAACCCAATCCGGTGGTACACCTTATGGAGCAAGTGCTGCTGGCGATTCTCAACAGCTTACACCTCATGAGTCAGAGTTGGCGCAACGCCAAGGTGTTCGACTTGCACAAGTAGCACTTCGTCTGCAAGACCGCTGAACATAAAATAAGGAATTCATCATGGAATCGATGAGTGAACGAACCCGCCGCTACAGGCTCTGTGCGCTAGCAGCAAATCTTGGGCTACTGGCCTGGGTCGTGCTTTGGAATCTTAGCCTTTCTCCTCATCCTCACCTTAACGCAGCGACCCTAGCCGTGGTTTGGGCAATCCCTTTATTGCTCCCTTTGCCGGGCATTCTCGCAGGCAAACCTTACACTCATGCATGGGCGAACTTTGTGCTGATGCTGTACTTTCTTCATAGTCTCACTGTCATCTATATCGATGAGGGAGAACGATGGTTTGGGGCTGTCGAGCTGTTCCTCACCAGTGTCGCATTCATCTGCAATATTATGTTCGCTCGCTTGCGAGGCAAAGAGTTAGGGCTGAAGTTGAAAAAGCTATCTGAAGTCGAGAAGACAGAACGTAGCAAGTACCATACAGACTAGAGATGTCTTGGTATAAAAAAATAGGGGACTCATGTGAGTCCCCTATTTTTTATATGATCATTTTACAAACTAAAAGTCAGTTCACTAGTGCTTGGTTCCGACACTTCAGGAAGTTGAGTCGGCACTGCCGGCTCTTCTGCGAACTCTTCCTTGTCTTGCTGCACTGCGCCGCTTTCTAACCCGTCTTCCATTGGCTGTGGCTGCAAATCGGTGTCCAAAGCTTCAACAGGCGCTCGGTGGGCACTCAATGCACGCAGGACCGATTGCTCAAAATCCTCTCTTGAGGCCAGTAACTCGACTTCAAAAGTTACGCTACTTGCGTGCATTTCTAGAATATTAGCGGTCGCAACTGTGCTGAGATTCTCAAGCCCTTTTTCTAGTTTGAAGAACTGCTCTGCTGTTGTCACATTGTCGAAGGTGACAACCGTTTTACCTGATGTCTCTTGGCTCACTACCACCGCATCTTTTTGTGAATAGAATACCGCGATATCATCGACAATACGCTGTGCAGAGGTGTTGGCTGGATAGGTACGATGAATCGTTGCTCTTAGGCCTTGTGCTGGCTCTTGATCATACAAGGTCCAGCGTACATTGTTACCATCGTTGCGTAGCACAAGGACAGCATCTGCAGGGTATCTCTGGCTAGTTTGTTCGATGACATCTTCAAAGCCGCCCCAAATATCAGACACCTCGATGTTGGTCATATCTTCAAAATCACCAAGCGGGAAGGTCAAAGGGAGACCGCGCTGTTGAGCGCTATCGCGTAGGGCTGCCATATAGTTGGTATTGGCGTAATCCCAGCTGATTGCACGCTGACCAGCCTCTTCTTCGGCCAGCCAAACTAGGACAGTCTTGCGCTGTGCAGGCCAGTAAGGTAATTGCGCCTGCGTTAACAAAGCACGTACGCGTGGCTCACTAAACATCAAACGAACCTCTTGCTCTTCGCCACGTGAAGCATAACTAATCTGCGTAATGTATTGAGACGTGTTTCCCATTGCCTTTTTGATGACGGGGTTACTTGCCGCCATTGCATCGCCGGAAGCTCGAATAATCACCTGCTCTAAACCTTGGGCTCGAGCAAGTTGGTCACCATTATCGGCCTCTTGATCAATCACTACCGCTGACTGATACAGGTTTACCTGGGTCATCGCCCATAAGGGCATACTCACCAAGCCCATTAATAACAAAGCAATATTTCGCATACTGGTCCTAATTTTGCTCTAGATAAGGTCAACCGACCCTTTAACTATCTGATTTCTGTTGCGCTATGTGGATGATAAGCAAGTCTGAACGCATCAGCAAGTTTACTCAGCGGTTATTGACGTAAACTTAGCGTTGATAGCAGCGGCAAGTTGCTCGGGCGCAAGTTGAATCTCTAGACCTCGCTTACCCGCGCTCACCCCAATCTCAGACTGGCCTTGTGCACTTTTGTCGATAACCGTTGGCAAGCGTTTCTTTTGGCCTAGAGGGCTAATGCCTCCCACGACATACCCCGTCACCGATTGGGCGATGGTAGGATCTGCCATCACCGCTTTTTTCGCACTCAAGGCTTTTGCAACCAACTTTAGACTCAATTGACATGAAACGGGCACAATAGCGACACCCAAGTTTTTCGGGTTGCCATCGAGAGAAACCAGTAGTGTTTTGAAAACACTGTCTGCAGATAAACCAAGTGCCTCAACCGCTTCCTGTCCGTAGCTTTCCGCACGAGAGTCGTGATGATATTGCAGCACCTTATGAGGGATCTTTTTCTTTTCGAGTAACTTTATTGCTGGTGTCATGACAATTAAAAAGTGGTGTCGTAATGACACCACTTTGCAAGTAAATTACGTCAACGTCAATATGATGATTTATTTATAGACAATTTGTTCATTGGGTGCATATTGATTGACATCGAGTGGGCTGTTTGACTCTAGGTACTCTTTGAGCACCTCTGCATCAACAAATCCTGTATTGACGTGACCAGGATGGTCTGTCACAACCGGATAACCATCACCACCAGCAGCGTTAAAGCTTGGGATTGTAAAGCGGTAAGTTTCATCCATGCGCAACTGCTCATCACCAATAAAGACGTTTGATACCAGCCCCTCTGACACTGTCATACTAATCCCCGCAAATTGAGCGTACGCGCCCGAATCGACGGGTTTAGTGGCAACAACATTAAGATAATCGAGGACCTCTTGCCCTGTCATATCAGTGTAAGTCAACATGTTACCGAATGGCTGAACGGTGAGTATGTCTTTGTATGTCACATCGCCAGCTTCTATTGAGTCACGAACACCACCAGAATTCATCACACCAAAGTCAGCCTTTGCTCGCTTCATGTGTGCAGTGGCGATCAAACGCCCTAAGTTGGTCTGTTGGAAGCGAACCACATTGCGGTCACCTTCTAGCTTGCCGTTAGTTTCAGAAATTTTCTCATTGAGCTGCGCTTGACCTTGCTCTTGGTAAGGGCGTAGGAACTCCAGAAGCTCTTGATCTTGCGCAATCTCTTCCGCAATCAATACGCGCTGAGATTCACCATCCACCTTGATTTTCTTTTTCAAGTTAACTGGTACCAGATCATAGCTCACCATGCTCAACTCACCGTTTTCAAACTCGAAGTCAGCACGCCCCACATACTTGCCCCATTCATGAGCCTGAACAATGTAGGTACCGTTTTGCACATCTAGCTTACACTCGTCACCAGGTTTAAAGTTGCGTTTGTACATGTTGGGACCTTCCATACACACTGGCTCTTGTGAGTGACCACCAACAATCATGTCTAGCTCCCCTTCTTCTAGGTAGCGTGCGAGCGCCACATCACCGGGCGCATTCACACCACGATTACCATCTTCGTAGTGGCCCATGTGCGTCACGGCGAAAACAAGATCAGGGTTTTCCGTCTCTTGAAGCTCAGCAATCAACTTCTTCGCTTCTTCTTTTGGATCACGGAAATCAATTCCACCAATGAACTCAGGGTTGCCTATTTTTGCCGTGTCTTCTGTCGTTAAACCAATAACGGCAATCTTGATACCCTGCTTGGTGAACATCTGGTATGGCTGAAACATGCGCTCGCCCGTTGCCTTATCGTAAATATTGGCAGACAGCATTGGGAAGTTAGCCCACTCAATCTGTTTAGCTAACACATCAAGTGAGTTGTCAAACTCATGGTTGCCAAGTGCCATCGCATCGTAGCCAATGATGCTCATGCCTTTGAAATCAGGCTCGGCATCTTGCAAGTCTGACTCTGGTACACCCGTGTTAATATCACCGCCTGACAATAGCAGCACACTGCCACCTTGCGCTTCAATCTCGGCACGCATTTCATCAATCAGAGTCTTACGCGCTGCCATACCATACTCACCATAACGGTTTTGCCAGAAACGGCCATGATGATCATTGGTATGCAAAATAGTAAGACGATAAGTGGTATCGGCTTCCCACTCAGGAGCAGAGTGAGTTGAGCAACCCACTAGTGCCGCCATTATAGCTGCGCTCAGAGTTGCTTTTAGCATTCGGCGATGAGTCATGTTAATTGTCCTTATAATCGTATTTAACCACTGCTAGCTGTATGACTTCAGCTTAAAACATGATTGAGTTTAAATGCTTATGTTTACCATCTCATCGTCGTCTCACTAAAATGTGCCCCAGATCACCAACAAACCATTTACACTCTCGTTACGTATCTAAAACCCTGACTCTTGGAGCATAAAAAAAGCGAGCCGAAGCTCGCTTAATAATTCCATCTAAATTGATTAGCGGATGTCGATATGCTCAAAACCTTTAATGAGGTCATCAAGCGCTTTCATCTGCGCCAAAAACGGCTCTAATTTATCGAGAGGCAAAGCTGACGGGCCATCACACAGCGCTTTCTCTGGATTCGGGTGAGCCTCAATGAATAAGCCTGCAATACCCGTTGCAAGACCCGCTTTTGCCAACTCAACCGTCTGCTCGCGACGACCACCAGAAGCAGCACCAGAAGGGTCGCGCATCTGCAGCGAGTGTGTTACGTCAAAAATAATCGGGCTACCTTGTGACGCTTTCTTCATCACACCAAAGCCAAGCATATCAACGATCAAGTTATCATAACCGTGGCATGCACCGCGCTCACAAAGAATCACATTTTCGTTACCACATTCCGCAAACTTCTCAACGATATTGCCCACTTGACCTGGGCTCATAAACTGAGGTTTTTTCACATTGATAACCGCACCTGTTTTTGCCATCGCTTCAACAAGGTCAGTTTGACGAGCAAGGAAAGCAGGAAGCTGAATCACATCAACCACGTCTGCGACTGGTTGTGCCTGTGCTTCAGTATGAACATCAGTGATGATTTTCACACCAAACGTATCTTTCAGCTCTTGGAAAATTTTCATACCTTCTTCAAGGCCTGGGCCACGGTATGAGTGAACTGAACTGCGGTTCGCTTTATCGAACGACGCCTTAAATACGTAAGGAATACCGAGCTTCTCTGTCACCTTTACATAGTGCTCACAGATCTGCATCGCCAAGTCACGTGACTCTAGTACATTCATACCAGCAAATAGGGTAAACGGCTTGTCGTTTGCGACAGGGATATCGCCAACGTGAACTACTTTTTGTTCCATAGTGATTCTCTAATTATTAGGGCAGAAACGAACTGCTTGTTAGTGTAGTACAACTTCCTTGCGACTCATGAGATTGACTTGAGTCTTGAGCAGCTCTGCTGCTGGGTCTTCAGGGCACTGGTCGATAAAAAACTGATAGTCATTTAAGGCCACATTATGACAATCGAGCTGCTGATAAATAAAACCACGATCGCGAATTTCGTATGGGTCATCTGGGACAAAGGTCAACGCGAGATCAGTACAACGAAGGGCTAATGCGTAGCTCTCTTCACGCAGCAGTGCACTTTTGAGCAATGCTAACCAACGTCCAATGACTGTCGCATTATCCGTTAGCTCGAGATCAGCGGCACTGATCTTAGCGAGTGGCCCATCATGCCCAACAAGCCAAGCTCGCATGGTATGAGTCGTGACGTACTCGCCATTAAATGGGTTTAGATAACTATGCTCACCATCACTCCAATCAATACGCAGGACAAACTGCGTTGGAAATGCAATGCCGTGGATACGGAAACCGAGCTTGCGACCAAGATAAAGAAGGATTGCACCTAAGCTAACAGGGATGCCTTTCTTACGCTCAAGTACTTGATCAATAAAACCATTACTAGAGTGAAAATAGCTCTCTTTATCCCCTTGAAATCCCCAAGTGGTGTAAAACAGTCGAAGTAAGGCATCAAAGCGACTCTGATCATGTCGCTCTGAAACCAGCGTGAGTTCCGCCTCTTTAAGCAATCGACTTAACTCTTCATGTGCCCAGTGAACTTGTGTTGCTGAGTTGATGGCCTCATTGAGAATGAGCGCACCTTCAACCAGTTCAATCGAGTCAAAATCTTCATCAAACAGTGCTTGCATAAACTTCCTACAATCTTGTTTTGAACATGGTTACTTAACCAAAAATTGCTTGTTAACCAAAAAACAGCGGCGTTTTGGTCACCGCAACCTTGCCCGCCATAGCAAGCCAACCCATCGCGCCAAAGAAGGCGAAAGTGCGTAGCAAATTATTTTTAGCCATTTTTAACGAGAAAAAGCCTAAAGCAATATAAGCAAACACACAGGTAAACTTTTCGGTCAGCCATAAACCTTGTGGTGTAAAGGGTACAAAGCCTGTAATCATAATCAGTACAAGGCCTGACACCAGAAGCACCGTGTCATTGATGTGCGGAAACACCTTAAAAAACTTGGCATTACTCAAGCCTGAGTTGGCCATCATCATTGCATAGCGCACCGTCAGTAGAGCGGCACTAAGGGCAATGGTCATCAAGTGTAGGTGTTTAATTCCTTCGTACATGTTCAATCCTATCTATTCCACTGACCGAGAGTGACTCGGTCATTGTCGCCAAAATCTTTTTCTGTCGAGACCTGCTCAAAACCGAAGCCACTGAGTATGTCTCGCACCGCTTCGCCTTGGTCGTAACCATGCTCAAGTAGCAACCAGCCACCTGTGGCAAGGAATTGCCGTGCATGTACACTGATATAACGGATATCCGCTAAGCCATGCTCTTGCGCGACCAACGCCGTTCTTGGCTCAAAGCGCACATCACCTTGATCTAAATGTGGGTCTTGAGGGTCAATATAAGGTGGATTAGAGGTGATGACAGCAAACTTCGCGCCAGCTTCTAGAGGTGAATACCAGCTCCCATGCATAAACTGCGCATTATAAAGTGCTAGACGGTCACGGTTTTCACTTGCTAGCTGGTACGCGCTCTTTTGAAAATCGATGCCCAACACATTTCTGTCAGGCAGCTCTGAGGCCAGCGCCAAGGCGATTGCGCCTGTGCCAGTACCGAGGTCAAGAATGTCACCTTCGCTCACCAGTGCCTTATCTAAAGCCAGTTCAACCAAACGCTCTGTATCAGGACGAGGTATCAAGGTTGACGTGGCCACCTTCAAGTTGAGCGACCAAAACTCACGATAGCCTAGAATGTACGCCATCGGCTCGCCCTGCTCACGTCTCATAAGTAACAGTTCAAGCTCAGCCAACTGAGAATCATCCAGCTGTTTTTCTGGCCAGGTCAGTAGGTAACTTCGTGGCTTACCCAAGATATGACAAAGCAGCAGTGAGGCATCCAAAGAAGGAGACTCACTGCCGCTCTCCACCAAGCGAGCCGTTATCGCTCGCAAGGTGCTATCAATACGTTGTGCTGACATTGAATTAGTTGTTATCAGCGAGTGCAGCCAACTGATCCGCTTGGTGCTCTTGAACAACCGGGTCGATCAGAGATTGCAGATCGCCTTCTAGCACTTCATTTAGACGGTAAAGCGTTAGGTTAATACGGTGGTCAGAAACACGACCTTGTGGGTAGTTATAGGTACGAATACGATCACTACGGTCACCAGAGCCAAGTAGGTTGCGGCGCGTGTCTGACACTTCTGCCGCACGGCGTGCTTCTTCCGCTTGCACAATACGTGCTGCCAGCACTGACATCGCTTTCGCTTTGTTCTTATGCTGAGAACGCTCATCCTGACACTCTACCACTGTGCCTGTCGGTAAGTGGGTAATGCGGATCGCAGAGTCCGTGGTGTTAACGTGCTGACCACCCGCGCCCGAAGCACGGAATGTATCAATTTTAAGGTCTGCTGCTTTAATTTCTGGCAAATCTGCTTCCGGAATTTCAGGCATGATCGCAACGGTACACGCCGAGGTGTGCACGCGACCTTGAGATTCAGTTTCAGGAACACGCTGCACACGGTGGCCGCCCGACTCAAACTTCATTGTGCCGTAAACACCATCACCGCTCACTTTAGCGATCATCTCTTTGTAACCACCCTGCTCCGATTCGTTGCAGCTCATGACTTCAACGCGCCAGCCCTGCTTCTCAGCATATTTAGAGTACATACGGAAAAGGTTACCAGCGAAGATACCTGCTTCATCACCACCTGCACCCGCTCGAATTTCTAAGAAACAGTTACGCTCATCGTTTGGATCTTTTGGAAGGAGAAGGATCTGAAGTTCATCATTCAGACGTTCGATCGTCTCTTTTGCTTCTTTAATCTCTTCCTGCGCCATTTCGCGCATCTCTTCATCGTCTTCTTTTGCCATCTCTTCAGCTGCTTCAAGATCTTCTTGAGCTTGCTGATAGGCTTGGAAACACTTGGTCACCTCTTCTAGCTGTGAGTACTCGCGTGATAGCGCACGGAACTTGTCCTGATCGCCAATCACATCTGGATCACCCAGCAAATGTTGAACTTCTTCGTATCGTTCAACGAGTGTTTCTAGTTTCGCTAAAATTGAGGCTTTCATAAGTGTCGTCTTATCTGGTTGCTATTATTGAGGGGCATCGATGACTAGCTATTCATATCTAGTCCAAGTGACTCTCGGATAATTTGTAGTTTATCATGTTGTCCCTCTTGAGCCGCCTGCTGCATCGCCTGCGTCGGTGAGTGGATCAACTTGTTTGTGAGCTTGTTACTTAGCTCTGTAAGCACCTTTTCTGGATCTGCACCGCTTGCGAGCGCTTGCATACCTTTCTCTAGTAGCTGCTTACGAATTTCATGTGCATTGTCGCGATATTCTCGAATACCGTTCACTGATTTCAGTGAGCGATGCCAGTCCATAAAGACGGTGCTTTCTTGTTTGACTATCGCTTCTGCTTGAACCGCCTCAGCTCGGCGCTGTTCAATATTAGAATCTACTATCGATTGTAGATCATCTACCGTGTAGAGGTAGGCATCATCAAGGTCGCCTACTTGCGCCTCAATATCACGAGGTACGGCGATATCAATCAGCAGTATAGGTTGATGCTTACGTGCGCTGAGCGACGTCTCCACCATACCCTTACCGATGATAGGTAAAGGACTGGCTGTCGAGCTAATCACAATATCCGCTTTGGCCAAGTGCTCAGGTATCTCATTTAGTGCAATGACTTCAGCACCAAACTCATTTGCCAGACTCAAAGCACGTTCACGTGTGCGGTTTGCCACGATCATTTTTGTACAGCCGTTGCTCGATAGATGCTTGGCCACCAACTCAATGGTTTCACCAGCACCCACCAACAAAACGGTTGAGTTCGCTAGCGATTCAAAAATGTGTTTTGCTAATGTACACGCCGCATAGGCTACCGAAACCGCTGAGCCACCAATATCCGTTTCAGTGCGCACTCGCTTGGCTACTGAGAACCCTTTCTGGAACAATTTTTCAATCGATGTGTTTACCGACTGATGGCTTTTCGCATCAGCAAACGCCTGCTTAACCTGACCCAGAATTTGCGGTTCACCAAGGACTAACGAATCGAGTCCACACGATACGCGCATCAAGTGAGAGATCGCCTCAGTATCTCGATGCACATAGAGACTTGATCGTAACTCACTTGGCTCGACCTGATGGAACTCCGTCAGCCAATCGACTAATGCTCCCTCGTCTTTCGCACTCACGTCACAATATAACTCGGTACGATTACACGTCGAAAGAATAACGCCACCTTCAATACCTTCTACCTGTTTGATATCAGACAGCGCTTGAGACAGCTTATCTGGACCAAAGGCGACTTTTTCACGCAACTCTACTGAAGCAGTATTGTGGTTGATGCCAAGAGCAAGCAAAGTCATGAAATAGAGGTTCTCTGTTGGTGGGAGGAACAAATAAGAGCCGAATTTTACTTGATGCCCCTGTAGATGAAAAGAGCTGTAACCCGCTTTTCTGAGCTTAACCACCTCTATGTGTTTATCAGACAACCAATTTTAGTGATATAGTTGTGTTTTATAGTTCATTCTCTATGTGACTCACCTTGCGTGGTTAACACCAAGCCAGAGACTTATCAAGCCTATGAATCTAATTACAATTTTTCGCCGACTTTCATTCATCAGCCTCGTGTTAGTTCTAATTAACGGCTGTAGTTCGCTGCCAGAAAGTGCAACGAGTGTTGAATGGCAAAGCCATCAACAAAAACTGCAATCTATCGTCAACTATCGCGCTAACGGCAAGCTGGGTTATATCTCGCCTCAAGAGCGTCAGTCCCTCAACTTTGACTGGCGAGAAGATGCGCAGAGTAATCGACTGACACTACGCACGATCCTTGGCCAAACCGCACTATCGGTAACGTCAACACCCGACGGTGCGGAAGTGACGACCATGGAAGGCGACACGTACACGGGTAACAATGCGCAACAACTGATCGCCCAGCTAACCGGACTTTCGATTCCGGCAGACTCGCTGCCTAGCTGGCTCATCGGCTTACCTGCTGATGCTGACCACTATGAACTCACTGCTGAAAACACGCTAGCCAGCCTTGATAAACAGATTGGCGGACAATTTTGGCGCCTAACCTATTCTCGCTATAGCGATGTCGACTACGCAGGCGAGACACTGCCCTTGCCTTCACGTATGACATTGACCAATGGCGACACCAAACTCAACATCATCATTTCAAAATGGGCTATCTCTCAATGACACACCCTTTTACCTGGCCGTCACCTGCGAAACTAAACCTGTTTCTGTATATCAATAACCAGCGCCCTGATGGCTATCACGAGCTGCAAACTCTATTTCAGTTTGTCGAGTTTGGCGATGAGCTACACGTAACTCCTAATCACAGTGGGAACATCACCATCAGCCCCGAAATTGAAGGCCTAGCAGTCGAAGACAATTTAATTTGGAAAGCCGCAATGGCACTTCGAGCGCATACTGACAATCAAAAAGGTGCCCATATCGAGCTCACCAAGAAGTTACCTATGGGGGGCGGTATTGGAGGTGGCTCGTCGAACGCTGCTACGGCGTTAGTGGCACTCAATAGGATCTGGTCAGTCAATCTATCTGATGATGAACTGGCAGAGATAGGGTTAAAGCTTGGTGCCGACGTACCGGTATTTGTTCGTGGTCACGCAGCATTTGCAGAGGGCGTTGGTGAAAAAATTGTCTCCGTTGAACCACAAGAAAAGTGGTACTTGGTTGTAAGACCAAACGTCAGCATTTCTACCGCAGAAATTTTCACTCACCCAGATTTAACACGAAACACGCCAAAACGTCCGTTAAACAAGCTCTTGAACTGTCAATACGAAAACGATTGCGAAAAAATTGTCAGATTGCTGTATCCAGAGGTTGATAAGCAACTTTCATGGCTGCTACAATACGCGCCGTCTAGATTGACGGGTACAGGTTCTTGCGTTTTTGCTGAGTTTGACAGTGAGCAAACTGCTCAAAATGTCCTCGCTAAACTGCCTGATAGTGTCTCTGCTTTTGTTGCTCAAGGGCGTAATATTTCGCCTCTGAAACAGGCATTGTCCACCTTCAAGTCTCAGACAAATCAAACAATTTAAATTCTGCATGCAACCCTGAGGTTTCCACCGTGCCTGATATGAAGCTATTTGCTGGTAACGCAACACCTGATCTAGCCCAACGTATTGCTGACCGCCTATACATCTCTCTTGGAGACGCTACTGTTTCTCGTTTTTCTGACGGCGAAGTTGCAGTGCAAATCAACGAAAATGTTCGTGGTAGTGATGTATTCATCATTCAATCAACCTGTGCTCCAACTAACGACAACCTGATGGAACTGGTTGTAATGATTGATGCAATGCGCCGCGCTTCTGCGGGCCGTATTACAGCAGTTATCCCTTACTTTGGTTACGCTCGCCAGGATCGTCGTGTACGTTCAGCACGTGTGCCAATCACTGCGAAAGTCGTTGCGGATTTCCTATCTAACGTTGGTGTTGACCGCGTTCTTACGATTGACCTACACGCAGAGCAGATTCAAGGCTTCTTCGATGTACCTGTAGATAACATCTTCGGTACTCCAGTACTTCTAGAAGACATGCAAAGCCGCGGCCTAGAGAACCCTGTTGTGGTATCTCCAGACCTAGGTGGTGTTGTTCGTGCTCGCGCAACTGCAAAAGCACTGGGCGATATCGATATCGCTATCGTTGACAAACGTCGTCCACGCGCTAACGTTTCTGAAGTGATGAACCTTATCGGTGACGTAGAAGGTCGTGACTGTGTGATCGTTGATGACATGATCGATACTGGTGGCACACTATGTAAAGCAGCTGAAGCGCTAAAAGAGCGCGGTGCTAAGCGTGTATTCGCTTACGCAACTCACGCTGTTTTCTCTGGTAATGCAGCGTCTAACATCAAGAACTCGGTTCTTGACCAAGTGATCATCACTGACTCTATCTCTCTGTCTAAAGAGATGGCAGCGACAGGTAAAGTAACCACGCTAAGCCTATCACGCATGCTGGCTGAAGCGATTCGTCGCATCAGCAACGAAGAGTCAATTTCTGCGATGTTCAACCAGTAATTTCTGGTTCGATACGCGAAAAACACATCTCTTAGAAAAATGCCAGTCAGCTCTGCTGACTGGCATTTTTTTATCTCTCGATTTTGCTGACCCATAAAAAAATCCGATAGACGGGGTCTATCGGATTATTCACACATTAATCGGGTCTTTGATCTAATACTGCATCACGTGTTCGAGATTAAGTAGCTTTGAGAGCCTTAACTTGAGAGCAATAGAAAAGAAGCCTTACTTCGCTTCAATCTTGGCCCAAGTATCACGAAGACCAACAGTACGGTTGAAAACTAGCGCCTCTGCCGTTGAATCTTTTGAGTCAACACAGAAATAGCCAGTACGCTCAAACTGGAAGCCCGCTTCTGGTTTTGCTTGCGCTAGGCTTGGCTCTACGAAGCCTTGTACCTTAATCAATGACTCTGGATTAATCGTCTCAGCAAAATTATCCGCTGCGGCTGGGTTAGCAACAGTGAATAGACGATCATACATACGAATCTCAGCAGGCAGAGCTTTGTCAGCCGATACCCAGTGGATCACGCCTTTTACTTTGCGGCCGTCTGCTGGGTTCTTACCAAGCGTTTCATCATCGTAAGAGCAGAAGATAGTCGTGATATTACCCTCAGCATCTTTCTCAATGCGCTCAGCCTTAATCACATAAGCACCACGTAAGCGTACTTCTTTACCAAGCACTAGACGCTTGTACTTTTTGTTCGCTTCTTCACGGAAGTCATCGCGTTCAATCCAAACTTCACGAGTAAACGGCACTTCACGCTCACCCATTTCAGGCTTGTTAGGGTGGTTTGCTACCGTTAGGTTCTCAACCTTACCCTCTTCGTAGTTCTCGATCACAATCTTGACTGGATCGAGCACTGCCATTGCGCGCGGTGCATTCTCATTTAGATCATCACGAATACAAGACTCTAGCGAGCCAAACTCAATCATGTTCTCTTGCTTGGTTACACCGATACGCTTACAGAACTCACGAATTGAGCCAGGAGTGAAACCGCGGCGGCGTAGACCAGAGATCGTTGGCATACGAGGATCATCCCAACCTTGTACAAGATTTTCGGTCACAAGCTGGTTCAGCTTACGCTTAGACATTACCGTGTACTCTAGATTCAGACGGCTGAACTCATACTGGCGTGGTTGGCAGTCAATGGTAATGTTCTCTAACACCCAGTCGTATAGACGACGGTTGTCTTGAAACTCTAGTGTACACAGTGAGTGTGTAATGCCTTCTAACGCATCAGAGATACAGTGAGTGAAGTCGTACATTGGGTAGATGCACCACTTGTCACCCGTTTGGTGGTGGTGAGCAAAACGCACACGATAAAGAACAGGGTCACGCATCACCATGAATGAAGATGCCATATCGATCTTAGCACGCAGACATGCCTTGCCCTCTTCAAAACCACCGTCACGCATTTTCTCAAACAGTGCGAGGTTCTCTTCAACGCTGCGGTCACGGTACGGGCTTGGCTTACCAGGGGCGGTTAGCGTGCCACGATATTCGCGGATCTCATCAGGAGTCAGCTCGTCGACGTATGCTAAGCCTTTTTCAATCAGCTCGACAGCGTATCCGTATAGCTTATCGAAGTAGTTAGATGAGTAGCACACCTCACCAGACCAATCAAAACCAAGCCAGCTTACGTCGTTTTTAATCGACTCAACGTATTCAACGTCTTCTTTCTCTGGGTTGGTGTCATCAAAGCGTAAGTTACATTGGCCTTGGTAATCCTGAGCAATTCCGAAATTCAAGCAGATCGATTTCGCGTGACCAATGTGCAGGTAGCCGTTTGGCTCCGGTGGGAAACGCGTGTGAACATGGTTGTGTGTTCCTTCAGCCAGATCTTTATCAATGATTTGGCGAATGAAATTCGACGGGCGAGTTTCAGTTTCACTCATCAAGAGTACCTCAATCTTTCAATTTAATTCTCGAGCCTACATATTGTAGACGTATACACCAATGATCCACGATTCTGAGGAATTTCACAATACACCGACATAAATTAAAACGAAAAAAAGCCTCTTGAGGGAGAGGCTTCAAGAGGCTTAGATTTGAATTACGAGTTATTTGCTTAAAAGCGCACCGATTATGGCAGAGCTACCTGAGATAGGTCTTCACCCGCACCGATTGCTTTCATTTCGCCAGCAACGATCTCTGCTTGTGGACCAAGGATAACTTGTAGGTTGTTTTCACCTAGTTTCACCACACCCTTCGCACCCAGCTTCTTAAGTACAGCTTCGTCAGCGATAGAGCGGTCTTTAAGAGTTAGGCGTAGTCGAGTGATACAAGCATCGATAGACGTTAAGTTCTCGTGGCCGCCCAGTGCTTTTAGGTATTGGCGAGCAACATCACCTTTTGGCGCATCAGCAGCTGATACTGCAGCTTCTTCGTCATCATCTTCACGACCTGGAGACTTCAGGTTGAAAGCGCGGATTGCGAAGCTAAATGTGAAGAAGTAAAGCGCACCAAATGCCAGACCGATAAGTAGTAGCGTCACTGGTTTCGTCGCTAGACCCCAGTTTAGTACGAAGTCAATCAGACCTGCAGAGAAGCCAAAGCCGTGCAGTGTACCGAACATGTTAGCTACAACAAGAGACAGACCCGTGAACACAGCGTGCATCGCGTATAGTGCTGGAGCTAGGAACACGAACATGAATTCTAGTGGCTCTGTGATACCGGTTAGGAATGAACAGAAACCTACAGAAAACAGTGCACCACCTACTTGACTACGTTTTTCTGCTGGCGCTGCTAGGTACATTGCTAGGGCAGCACCAGGTAGACCGAACATCATCACAGGGAAGAAACCATTCATGAATACGCCAGCACCTTTATCGCCACCGAAGTAACGGTGTAGGTCACCAGATTTCACTGTTTCTGTGACTTCTTTCACTGTTGCCGTGATCTCTGGAGTAACAGAGTTAGCAAATTCGAATGTATGAGTTTGGCCTGCTACTAGTGATTTAGCTAGTGCTGGATCTACACAAAGTTGTTGAATTGCCGGAAGAGCTTGGCCCGCCGCTTGAGCACCCGTCACTAGCACTTCTTGACATGTACCCATGCCGAACCAGAAGTAAGAGTTCAATACGTGGTGAAGACCTACAGGGATAAGAGCACGGTTTAGCGTACCGTAGACAAATTGGCCGATAGCACCAGAGGTTGAAACCGCGTGAGCTAGCGTATCAAGACCTGATTGAATTGATGGCCATACAACACCAGCAACAGCACCTGCTACTAGAGAGAAAAGACCAGCCATAATCGGAACAAGTCGCTTGCCAGAGAAGAATGCCAACCACTCAGGAAGACGTGTTGCATGGAAAGCGTTGTATGAGTGGCCTGCGATGATACCTGCGAAAATACCACCAAAGAAAGACATGTTCACTTCTGCATTGATGGTTGTCGCGGTCGCTGTCAGTACAAAGTAAGCAACGGCACCAGCAAGACCTGCGGCGCCCGAACCGTCTTTAGAAAGACCAATCGCGATACCCAGACCGAAAAGTAGTGGTAGGTTGCCAAAAATAGCACCACCAGCTTCAGCCATAAATGCAATATCAAGAAGGTCACCTTGACCTAAACGTAGTAGAAGTGCCGCTACTGGGAGCGTTGCGATAGGTAGCATAAGAGCCTTACCCAACTTCTGCGCATATCCGAGAATGTTCACCTTATAGTTCCCCCTATAGGATTTTTAATTTGTTTGACCGACTTATTTTGGCCGCTCAATTTAGTCCTGTTTAGTGTACGGCAATAATTTTGCCCCGCAAATTAAAAGGTCATCAATTGTGATCATAATCACCAGTTCCGACCCAAAAACAAGGTTTTTGCTAGCCAGATCATAAAACTTATTTTATGATACGAATTAATGAGTTTTTTCGGCTTATATTGTATTTCACAAATGACAATTTTCCGCATTAAACCACTGAATATAAAAGGAAGAGCTCTATCTATCATGAGAATCAGATTGATGATTCACCCGGATACGATAGAATCCAATAAGCACTTTTATTATTCGCATGCTGAAATAAGATAATTTGTGACGAGAGAGAAGTCTGATAAGCCCTTAGAAAAGGGCAGCGACGCTTGTATCCCAGAGATCACAATATAATTAAATAAGAATAAGGATTAAATCATGTACGCTCTTACCAACTGTAAAGTCTACACTGGCTCGGATGTGTTAGCAGAACACGCAATTGTCATCGACAACGACCAAATCGTTCAAATCTGCCCAGCAAGTGAACTCCCTAATGGCATCGACACTGTTAACCTTGAGGGCGCCAATGTAAGCCCAGGCTTTATTGACCTACAACTTAATGGTTGTGGGGGCGTCATGTTTAATGATGAAATCACTGCGGAAACGCTCGAGATTATGCATCAAGCGAACTTGAAGTCTGGATGTACCAGCTACCTACCGACACTGATTACCTCTTCTGACGAAAACATGCGTCAAGCAGTGGCTGCAGCACGTGACTACCAAGCTATGCACCAAAATCAATCACTTGGCCTACATCTCGAAGGCCCTTACCTAAATGTCATCAAAAAAGGCATCCACAGCGTCGACTATATTCGCCCTTCCGATGACTCAATGATTGACTACATTTGTGAAAATTCAGACGTCGTGACCAAAGTGACGCTCGCACCAGAGCGCAACAAGCTCGAGCATATCGAAAAACTCACTAAAGCCGGCATCGTCGTTTCCATCGGACACACTAATGCCACCTACGCAGAAGCTCGCCGCAGTTTTGAGGCTGGCATCAGTTTCGCTACCCACTTATTTAATGCCATGACGCCGATGGCAGGCCGAGAACCTGGTGTGGTGGGTGCTATCTATGATACGCCTGATGTTTACGCCGGCATCATTGCTGATGGCTTCCACGTTGATTATGCCAACATTAGAATTACTCACAAAATCAAGGGAGAAAAGCTTGTATTAGTGACAGACGCCACAGCTCCAGCAGGCGCTGAGATGGATCACTTTATTTTTGTAGGTAAGAAAGTATATTACCGTGATGGTAAGTGTGTTGATGAAAACGGCACGCTTGGCGGCTCGGCGCTCACTATGATTGAGGCAGTACAAAATACCGTTGAGCACGCAGGTATTGCTTTGGATGAAGCATTGCGCATGGCAACATTATACCCTGCCCGCGCGATCGGTGTTGATAACAAGTTAGGTCGTATTAAAAAAGGTATGATCGCGAACTTGACAGTATTTGACCGTGACTTCAAGATCCAAGCAAATGTAGTTAACGGAAAATACGAGCAAATATAAGCATGAACGGCGGACAAATTGGTAACGTAGACCTAGTAAAACAACTAAACGGCGCAGCGGTTTACCGTTTAATCGATCAAAAAGGACCGATTTCTCGGATTCAAGTGGCTGACGTTAGTCAACTTGCTCCTGCCAGTGTTACTAAAATCACCCGCCAACTCATCGAGCGTGGCCTTATTAAAGAGGTCGCTCAACAAGCTTCAACAGGTGGTCGACGCGCGATTTCACTGCAAACGGAAGTCACTCCTTTCCACTCTGTTGCTGTGAGAATTGGTCGAGACTACGTTCACTTAAGCCTGTATGACCTGGGTGGACAACTTCTTGCCGATACGCAACACGATTTCTATTACACCGAGCAAGATGAACTTACTGAAGGTGTAGTGAATTTTATCCGCCACTTTATCGCGGAAAACGACAAGCTTATCGACCAACTTATCGCCATCGGTATCACGCTACCTGGCTTAGTCAACCCTGAAACGGGTGTCGTCGAGTATATGCCAAACATGGACATCGAGCAGCTGGAGCTAGCGACCATCATTCGCGAAGCTTTTTCGGTGCAATGTTTTGTAGGTAATGACGTACGTGGCATGGCTCTGGCCGAACACTATTTTGGTGCTAGTCAAGACTGCCAAGACTCGATTTTGGTCAGTGTCCATCGTGGTACTGGTGCTGGTATCATCGTCAACGGTCAAGTTTTTCTTGGCTTCAACCGCAACGTGGGTGAAATTGGCCATATTCAGATCGATCCACTCGGTGAACAGTGCCATTGTGGTAACTTTGGCTGTCTAGAAACCGTTGCCGCAAACCCAGCGATCGTCGAGCGCGTGCGTAAACTCATTGCACAAGGCTATGAGTCCAGTCTGACAACGCTCGACTCGATTACTGTTGATGATGTTTGTAAACACGCCAACCTCGGTGATGAACTTGCAAAACAGAGCTTGGTGCGCGTAGGTAATCAGCTTGGTAAAGCTATCGCTATTACTATTAACCTATTTAACCCACAAAAAATCTTGATTGCCGGCGACATCACTAAGAGTGAAGATATTGTTTTCCCTGCGATTATGCGCAATGTCGAGAATCAATCTCTAACGACTTTCCATCAAGACCTACCTATTGTGGCTGCAAAGCTGGGTGATCGCCCTACGATGGGTGCATTCGCGATGATCAAACGCGCGATGCTAAATGGCGTTTTATTGCAGAAACTGCTCGAAGACTGATCAAAATATTATTAGAATTTAGGGCTGTGATTTCACAGCCCTTTTTTGTATATATAGTAGTTGCACATGGATATAATTTTAATAAGTGCTGCATTTGTAGCTGGGGTTATCGCCCTAAAATGCCACCTACCGCCCTTGGTAGGCTTCCTTCTTGCGGGCTTTACATTGCATAGCTTCGGTTATGAATCAAACGCTCTCATCGACACCCTTGCAGACTTGGGTGTCACTCTCCTGTTATTTACCATCGGTCTTAAACTCGATGTCCGCTCTTTGCTTACGAAAGAGATTTGGGCCGGAGCAACAGCCCACAACCTTTTTTCAACACTCTTTTTTACTGTTGCATTAGGATTCCTCAAACTACTCGGCTTACCCAGCTTGGCGCAACTTGACGTAGTACATCTACTACTTCTGGGTTTTGCACTTTCTTTCTCTAGTACTGTTTTCGCGGTTAAAGCGTTAGAAGAGAAAGGTGAAATGAATGCGACCTATGGCAGTCTCGCTATTGGTATCCTGATCATGCAGGATATCTTTGCTGTTCTGTTTCTGACCGTCTCAACCGGAAAAATTCCCGAGTGGTATGCCATCGCTCTGTTTGCTCTGCCTCTGCTTCGCCCGCTCTTCTTCAAACTGCTCGACGTCGTTGGGCACGGTGAAATGCTGGTCCTAATGGGGATCTTCCTCGCACTAGTGTGTGGAGCAGGGTTGTTTGAAGCGGTTGGCATGAAGCCCGACTTAGGCGCTTTAATTCTAGGGATGCTATTGGCCGGACACCATAAAGCTTCGGAACTCTCTAAGGCATTATTCAATCTAAAAGAGCTGTTCCTGATCTGTTTCTTCCTGAATATCGGGCTTTCTGCAGAACCCACTTGGCAAGGTTTAGGCCTGGCCATCGTGTTCATGCTGCTACTTCCGATCAAGGGTTTGTTTTATTTCCTTATTATTAACCACTTCAAATTTCGGGTACGTACGTCCCTTTTCGCGTCACTCACCCTATTTAACTTCAGTGAATTTGGCTTAATCGTCGGCGGACTCGCCTACAAGCTTGGGTGGATGAGTGGTGACATGTTAGTCGCCATCGCTCTTGCCGTGTCTCTATCATTCATCGTAGCGGCGCCACTTAACAATAACGCGCACTCGATTTACCAGCGCTTGGGGCGGTGGCTAAAAGAGCACGCTGCTGAAAGGCTCAACCACCGCGATCAACTGATTGACCCTGGAAATGCACAAGTGATTATTTTGGGTATGGGCCGCATTGGCTCCGGTGCCTATGATGAGCTATATCAGCGCTACGGCAGCCGCATTATGGGTGTAGAAGTTCGAGAAGATGCGGCAAGAGCTCACCGTCAAGAAGGTCGTAATGTGATTGCTGGTGATGCAACTGATTCGGATTTTTGGGAGCGTATCCTTGATACTGCCAACGTCAAACTTGTCCTACTCGCAATGCCAAACCACCAGGGTAATCAAACCGCACTATTCCAATTGAAACGTCGCAACTATCAAGGGCAAGTTGCTGCCATTGCTGCTTACCCAGATCAGATTGACGGTCTGCTTGCTGAGGGTGTTGATGCTGCATTTAACATCTACAACGAAGCAGGTAGCGGATTTGCACGCCATGTTTGCGAGCAGCTCAACCCTAAATTTGACACTAAATAAAAATCAATCAGTTAGCTGACAAACCATCAGATCAATCACTTCAAAGGGGCTTCTTGCCCCTTTTTTGTTTGCTTTTTATACTCATTTTAAATTTCATTTATCATATTGGTTATTTTTATAAAAATTATTCAACCACAAGCCGACTGTGTTGTTTTTATTCTCTAAAGCGGTTGCATTTTTTAATCACAATGGCAAATTGAATACATAAGTGATTATTAAGATATTTAGATAAGGATGTTGTATGTGTTCAGTATTTGGCATTTTAGACATAAAAAGTGATGCTGCGGCGTTAAGACCGATCGCGCTTGAGATGTCGAAAAAGCTTCGCCACCGTGGTCCTGATTGGTCAGGTATTTACTCTTCAGAGCGCGCTATTTTAGCGCACGAGCGCCTAGCGATTGTTGACCTAAACAGCGGCGCACAACCTCTTTACAGCCCAGATGGTAAGCTCGTCTTAGCGGTGAACGGTGAGATCTACAACCACAAAGAGATTCGTGCTAAATACGAAGGCAAATACGATTTTCAAACTGAATCAGACTGTGAAGTTATTCTCGCGCTTTACCAAGAGTTTGGTGCAGATCTCCTTGAAGAGCTGAATGGTATCTTCGCTTTCGTGCTTTATGATGAAGAAAAAGATCAATACTTAGTGGGCCGTGACCACATTGGCATCATTCCTCTGTATCAAGGCTATGATGAGCATGGCAACTACTACGTAGCGTCTGAAATGAAAGCCCTGACGCCTGTGTGTAAAACCATCAGCGAGTTCCCTCCTGGTTGTCACTACGGCTCAGCGGATGCTGAACCACAACGTTACTACATTCGTGATTGGAATGAGTACGCAGCAGTTCAAGGTAACACCACCAGCAAAGAAGAGTTAACTGAGGCTTTGGAAGCAGCCGTTAAACGCCAACTAATGACTGACGTGCCTTATGGTGTGTTGCTCTCTGGTGGCCTAGACTCTTCAATTACCTCAGCTGTCGCGAAGCGCTTTGCGGCAATGCGTATAGAGGATGACAGTCAATCTGAAGCATGGTGGCCACAGCTGCACTCTTTTGCTGTTGGTCTGGAAGGTGCGCCAGATCTTAAAGCTGCTCGCGAAGTCGCTGACAAGATTGGTACCGTTCACCACGAAATGACCTATACCATCCAAGAAGGTCTGGATGCGATTCGCGATGTTATCTATCACATTGAGACTTACGACGTCACCACGATTCGAGCTTCCACGCCCATGTTCCTGATGGGACGTAAAATCAAAGCGATGGGCATCAAAATGGTACTCTCTGGTGAAGGTGCAGATGAGATCTTTGGCGGCTACCTCTACTTCCACAAAGCGCCAAATGCCAAAGAGTTCCATGAAGAAACAGTACGCAAACTGCTGGCGCTAAACATGTTCGACTGTGCGCGTGCAAACAAATCTTTGGCCGCTTGGGGCGTTGAAGGACGTGTTCCATTCTTGGACAAAGAGTTCATAGACGTAGCAATGCGTCTAAATCCTGAAGACAAGATGTGTGGCAACGGGAAAATGGAGAAACACATTCTTCGCGAGTGTTTCGAGCACTACCTGCCAGACTCTATTGCTTGGCGTCAAAAAGAGCAGTTCTCTGATGGCGTTGGCTACAGCTGGATTGATACGCTAAAAGCCGTTGCTGAAGAAAAAGTCACTGACCAACAGATGGAAACAGCGGCCTTCCGCTTCCCGTATAACACACCAACGACCAAAGAAGGTTATGTCTACCGTGAAATCTTTGAGGAACTATTCCCACTGCCTTCTGCAGCTGAGTGTGTCCCGGGTGGACCTTCTGTCGCTTGCTCATCAGCAAAAGCGATTGAGTGGGATGAGTCCTTCCAGAACTGCGTAGACCCATCGGGGCGGGCAGTGCAAACCGTCCACAACGACGCTTACGAAAATGCATAACCCTCTTTAGATACAAAAAAACCCTAAAACGATGAGTTTTAGGGTTTTTATTATCCGCCTCGACTCTGTAGACGATAGCCTATAAATCTAAGTCACTATTATCGACTTTAACTTCCACCATCTTGTTGAGCATCTTCACTAGCATGATGGAGCGCAGCTCACCATCCGGCTCTTGATATATCGCTTCAATACCAGCAAATTGACCGGACTTTACCACCACTTTTTGTCCAGCTTCTGGTAGCTCAATCTCTTCTGGCTTATCATCCAGTGACTCTAACTCTTTCAAGCCAAATATGAGGTCACCTTGTACCTCTTGTGGATAAGCGCCCTGACGGATAAAGTCGACGACACCGCGCGTTGAGCGCACTGTGGTAAAGGTTGGGCCCAACTCAAAATCAAAACGTACGAACATATATGAGGGAAACAGCGGCTCTTCCTTCACTTGCCGTTTACCACGAATGATCTTTTCAACTTTAACTTTAGGATAGTAGCATTCGACCTTTTGATTAGTCAGGTGCAAAGTCGCTCTCTCCTGTTCGCCTCTTTTACAATAAAGTACGTACCACCGCTTCATTTTTTACCAACTATTTTCTTTTTAATTATAATAAATCTAACGTCGTCTCAAAGGTTTTGCTTAAAACTACATAACGAATTGAGCACGTACAAGTTCACCTAATAGCTTAATGTGTTCATCACTATCATTCAAACATGGAATATAGTGAAATGCCTCCCCACCAGCTCGAATGAACACTTCTTGACACTCTTCAGAGATCTCCTCCAGTGTTTCTAAGCAATCTGACGCAAACGCTGGCGTAATAACGTCCAACTTCTTTATACCTTTACTCGGTAGACTCTCTAATGTTTTGTCAGTGTAAGGTTGTAACCATTCCTCTCGGCCAAAGCGTGACTGATAGGTATGCCCTATTTGATCATCGTTAAGCTCAAGCTCTTGTGCTAATAGTTGGGTGGTTGTTTCACAGTGCTGAGGATAAATGTCACCATTGTCCGCGTAACGCTTTGGTATTCCATGATAAGAGCAAAGCAAATAGTCGCCCTGTCCCGACGCCTGCCACTGCTGTCGTACTCTTGCAGCCAGTGCTTTGATATACAATGGGTGATCATGATAATCGGTCAGAAAGCGATATTGCGGAAGATGTGCGTGTCCTTTAAAGGCTTTAAGCAATCCGTCATTTACGGCAGCGGTCGTTGTGCCTGAATACTGTGGGTATAGAGGCAATACCAACATATCTTCGACGCCACGGGCCTGAAGGGCTTCAATACCTGCGCGAAGGCTTGGATTACCATAAGTCATACCAAGCTCTACAGGAAGACCTAACGCGCTCTCTAGGCACTCTTTTTGCCTTTTCGAGTACACCATAAGCGGTGATCCCTCATCCATCCAAACGGACTGGTACAGCTTCGCCACTTTTGGTGAACGAACCGGAAGAATAACGCCGTGCAAAAGAGGACACCACAGCCACCGCGTCATGTCCACAACGCGATGGTCATGCAAAAATTCCGCTAAGAACGCCTTGACTGCTTGAGGGGTTGCAGCATCCGGAGTCCCTAGATTAACGAGTAAAACACCCTGTTGTTTATTTTCCATATCTCGGCTTACTGTGATTATTTACGATAAACAAATGACTGCAAGCGTCATTGTTGCTACTGAGTTAAACTACGTCGCATTGCCAAATTAAGAGCAAAAAAAAGCGACCGTTAAGGTCGCTTCACTATATCAAACATTGCTCAAATTAAGACAGAGCTTTCTCTAGTTCTGCACTTACTTCAGCCACTTGCTTAGTACCATCGAATTTAAGGTACTTAGTGTTACCTGCTTCAGCTTCTTTGCCGTAGTAAGAGATAAGTGGTGCAGTTTGCTCATGGTATACGCCTAGACGTGCACGAACTGTCTCTTCTTTGTCGTCATCACGAACAACTAGGTCTTCACCTGTTACGTCATCTTTACCTTCCACTTTAGGTGGGTTGTAAACAACGTGGTATGTACGGCCAGAAGCTAGGTGAGCACGACGGCCCGCCATACGTTCAACGATAACATCGTCAGCTACATCAAATTCGATAACGTAGTCTACGTCAACGCCCATCTCTTTAAGACCATCAGCCTGTGGAATTGTGCGAGGGAAGCCGTCAAGTAGGAAACCTTTCTCACAATCGTCTTGAGCGATACGCTCTTTGATAAGACCTAGGATGATTTCATCAGAAACTAGCTGACCAGCATCGATTACAGCTTTAGCTTGTTTGCCAAGTTCTGTACCTGCTTTGATAGCAGCACGTAGCATGTCACCAGTAGAGATTTGCGGAACACCGTATTTTTCCATGATGAAATTAGCCTGTGTGCCTTTACCTGCACCTGGAGCACCTAGAAGAATGATGCGCATGTTGAATCCTCTTGTATTTACAAACGATTTATACCGAAGCTCACTGTATGGAGTGAATGAGCGACTTGCTAACACAACGGTAAGTTTCGGTATAAGTTTATGGAAATGTAGGCTACGAAATGAGCCAAACGATTAAACTGGGCGTAGTCTACCACAGTTTTTTGCCATTTTTGCATAAGACCAAAGAATAAGGCACTGATGCTAGAATCACATCAGTGCCCTGTTTTAAGGTTTTTATGCCACTATTTCACTAGCAGTGTATTAATTGCGCCTAGAAACTGCGATGGGTCTTCCATCGAGCCGCGCTCCGAAAGCATCGCTTGGCCGAGAAGAACCTCAACCCAACGTCCAAATACCTGCTCATCGGCTTCATCCGCCATGCGCTTCACTAGCTCATGTTCTGGATTGATTTCAAAAATGTACTTCACCTCAGGCGCGGCTTGGCCCGCAGCTTCAAGGAGTTTCGCCATTTGCGTGCCCATTTCGAAATCATCAGTAACAACAACAGCCGGTGTTGTTGCTAACTTGAATGTGGTACGAACCTCTTTAACACGATCGCCTAAATACGCTTTTGTACGCTCAACGACAGACTTAAACTCTTCTTCTGTCTCTTTTTGCTTATCTTTCTCTGACTCATCTTCAAACTTACTCAGATCAAGGCCTGCCTTGGTGATTGACTGGAACTGCTTACCATCAAATTCTGTCAGGTAGTTCATCAACCACTCATCAATACGATCGAACATTAGCACAACCTCAATACCTTTCGCTTTAAATTGCTCTAGGTGAGGGCTGTTTTTCGCTGCTGCGTAGCTATCTGCTGTCAGGTAGTAAATCTTATCCTGACCTTCTTTCATACGCTCAACGTAAGACGCAAGTCCAACAGTTTGATCAGCAGACTCTACTTCCGTTGAAGCAAAGCGAAGAAGGGAAGCCACTTTTTCTTTGTTGGCCATATCTTCTGCTGGGCCTTCTTTCAGCACCAAACCGAACTCTTTCCAGAATGACTGATATTTCTCTTCGTCATTCTTCGCCATGCGCTCAAGCATAGTCAGTACGCGCTTTGTACAAGCATTACGCAGTGATTGGGTCACCTTGTTGTCTTGCAGAATCTCACGAGAAACGTTAAGAGGCAGATCATTTGAATCTATCAGACCACGCACAAAACGTAGGTATGAAGGCATGAATTGCTCTGCGTCATCCATAATGAACACGCGCTGAACATACAGTTTCAAACCCGATTTATGGTCACGATTCATCATATCCCACGGCGCTTTTGCTGGAATGTATAGCAAGCTCGTGTAGTCGTTTTTACCTTCTACACGGTTATGGCTCCAAACGAGAGGATCAGCAAAGTCGTGAGATACGTGCTTGTAGAACTCTTGATACTCTTCTTCGCTGATATCTGACTTGTTGCGAGTCCATAGTGCTTGCGCTTTATTGATCTGCTCCCACTGTTTCTCGCCAGTCTCTTTGCCTTCGTCGTCACGAACCGCAGTCTGAATCGACACTGGAATACCGATATGATCAGAGTATTTGCTGATCACCTCGCGTAGACGCCACTCGTCTAGGAACTCTTTGCCGTCCTCACGCATGTGAAGAACGATGTCTGTACCGCGGGTCTCTTTCGTGATGTCTTCAATGGTGTAGTCACCTTCACCCGCAGAGTGCCATTGCACTGCTTCTGAGGCTGCAAGGCCTGCCGCGCGTGTACGAACGGTCACGGCATCAGCAACAATAAATGCTGAGTAGAAACCGACACCAAATTGACCGATCAACTGCGAGTCTTTGCTTTGTTCTTCAGATAGCTTAGAGAAGAAGTCTGCGGTGCCTGATTTGGCGATCGTACCAAGATGTTCAATGACATCTTCGCGCGACATACCAATACCGTTGTCTGAAATCGTTAGAGTGTTCGACGCTTGGTCAAAAGACAGCTTGACGCCAAGATCGGCATCCCCTTGGTACAGCTCTGAATTTGATAGAGCTTGAAAGCGCAACTTGTCCGATGCATCTGACGCATTCGAAATCAGCTCACGCAGGAAAATCTCCTTGTTTGAATACAAAGAGTGGATCATTAAGTGAAGAAGTTGTTTAACCTCAGATTGAAATCCGCGGGTTTCTTTATTGTTGGAAACGGTTTCGCTCATGTTTACTCCAAAACGTTCGACTGTCTCGTTATGACACGCTGCGCAGTTTATTATGCACGCATGCTTGCCAGTGATGTTTTGTAGATAAGGGCGACCAATGCAAATTCAAGGTCAAAAACTGTAAAAGCCGTGTTTTTTTTATCTATTTTGTTTATCCTATGCTCCGAAAATATCTCAAACGAGCTAAACCTGCTTTGATGTTTTCCTGTTCCCAAAATATGCGCTCTTTGTTTATTGAGCAAAATCAGCAGCTTTTAGAATTTAAATTGTAATTCGGTGAGATTTTATTCACCGAATTTTGTACAATAGATACTCAAACCTTAATTTGAGAGCACTGATAATTTTCTCAATAAAATAAAGAAACAACCATTCGCGACCTAAGTTAGGTCCATTGAGGTGTAGTAAACGTTTATGAGTAATTTAGGTAACAAGTTTGTCCTCGCAAACAAGTTTCTGTTTGATCCTAACAACAACTCACTACTTGAGCAGTCTACAGAAGAGAACATTCGTCTGGGTAGCAATGAAAGCCGTATCTTGCTTTTACTTGCTCAACGCCCAAATGAAGTGGTCACTCGTACTGAACTGCATGAGTATGTTTGGCGTGAGCAAGGCTTTGAGGTCGATGACTCTAGTCTAACTCAAGCTATTTCAACACTAAGAAAGCTCTTAAAAGACCCTACAAAAAATCCAGAGTTTGTAAAAACGGTGCCAAAGCGCGGTTATCAACTGATTTCTACTGTTGAAGAATACAACACACTCGCAGGTACATCAGCAGTAGAAGTTGAAGAAGAGCCGGAAGTTGCTGTCAATTCTATTGAGTCAGCCTCCGAAGAAGAGAGCCATATTTCTCAGGTTGCTAGCTCGTCGAGTGACATCGTTGCGCAGCAAGAAACAACCACAGAAAATAGCTACCCAGCATGGGTTACTTATGCGATGTTGGCCGTTGCTTTGATTCTGCCCCTTTTAGCTATTTTCGGTAAAGCACCCGAAGACCAACACTTCCGTGAACTCGGTATCTTTGAAGATACCGTCGTGCTGACGCCAATTAATCACCCTGAATTAGAGGTATGGCTGCCGTCTATCGAACAGTGTGTCTCTCGCTACACGAATAACCGCATTGCTCAAGAGGCAAGCACACCGATCAAAGTCATTGCTACTGGCGGCCAGAATAACTACTTAGTTCTGAACTACATTCACCCAGAAAATGACTCGGGGTCTAGCTATTCTCAACAACTCGTATCCGATCCAACGAGTTTAACCAAAGTTTGCGAGTAAGGAGTTAACAAGAATGAAGCAAAAACATGCAGCCATTCTGCTGGCTATTTCGGCTGCCGTGAGTAGCTGGCTCTACTGGACAAGTGACCTGAAACTCGAGCAAATCTTGACTTCAAAGGAGTGGCAGTCTCACAACGTCTCGCTTATCTCTCAAGACTTAGAGGAACTGACTTGGGGCCCTTTAGAGCGCGCTGAAATGACCGCTAATGTGAAGTACTTACCGAACGGCAACTACATTCGCGTCTCTAAAGTAAAGTTTTACGGTCACGACATTGATTCGGTCGTAACAATGAACATTTCTGAGCACGGTTATTGGGACATCAGTGACAACTATCTGCTAATCTCGCCAACCGAGTTTAAGAATATGACAACACCGCACATGACAGATTTTAGTGACGAGCAGCTCGATATCCTCACCCAGGTGTTCAAAATGAACGCGCAACAGAGCCGTCGCATTGATGTGGTTAACGAAAAGTCTCTACTACTAACGAGTTTGAGCCACGGCTCTACGGTACTTTTCTCACATTAATCTGAATGCCTAAATAAGAACAGGGACGTTCTCAAGAAAAGTTAAACCACGGATTGAAATACCAAACCGTATTGCGCCTTGTAAACTTGGTTTGTCATTCGACTAGGTTTAAAGCTGATAATGAATGCAAATGCACCCCTTATCAGCCGGGCAATAAATAACTAACTTAATTCTACACTTCTCAGCACTTCACCTTCTACCGACACGACTTTTAGTGTCTTGCCTTCGAAGAGACCATAGCTAGCCGGATTGCCATTACGTGGAATGGTCATCGAGCCTGGGTTGAAAATAAACTGTTTACCGTCTTTCTCAGCGATTGGTACGTGCGTATGCCCATGTGCAATCACATCATTCGCGCGCAGTGCTGGACGTTTGTCTGAATTGTAAAGGTGTCCATGAGTCAAAAACAGACGCTGACCGCCAGGTAACATAACCCATGCGTAATCGGACATCATTGGAAAAGACAACAGCATTTGATCGACTTCACTGTCGCAGTTACCGCGCACTGCAATAATTGAATCGGCAATCGTATTCAGCTTTTCTGCGACCACTGGCGGGTTATAGCCTTCGGGAATTGCGTTACGCGGTCCGTGGTTCAAAACATCACCGAGTAGAACGAAGGTGTCAGCCCCAGAGGCATTGAACAGTTCAATCGCTTTTTCAGTTGCTGGAAGTGAACCATGCAAGTCTGAAGCAAAAAAGAGTTTCATTGGTAATTTCCCGTGTTTTCTAAGATGCTAGAAGAGTGGGAAGTATACGCCCTTTACCCTCAGACTCAACCAACGCACGCGACCAAACCACGTAATGGGAAAGCTGGAGCAACTTAGTCACTCTCAGTCGCCATTCCATTGATCACTATATTGTTGTAACTCACCATTCCGACCACTTGTTGCCCTTCAATCACTGGTGCGCGACTGATGCCAAACCGCTCAAAAAGGCGCGCACAATATTTCACATTCATGCCCGGAGAAACCGACAGTGCGGGCTTGGTCATAATCTCGTAGATATTGGTACGCTGCGGTGAGCGATTACTTGCTAGCACCTTCTTAGCAATATCGTTCATCAATACAATGCCATATTCATCATCGTCGTGGCGTTTTTGCACAATCAAGGCTTTAACCTGATGTTTTCTCGCCAGGTTAATACCATCTTGCACGGTGGCAAGGCCATCAATCATTACATACGTATTCGCCATAACATCACTCACGCGTATTTTTCTGCCCTCTAACATGCTCAATGCTCCCTATAATTCATCTTCAACGATTTTTGTTAGTGAAGCGACTTGGTGACTGACTCCAACGGCATCTTCTACATCAATTTGGACCGCAATCCCCTGCCCTGATTCCGAGTCGAACTCCCCAACTTCTGCGATTTTTTCTAGTATGTGGCGCGAAAGATGCTCTTCAACGACAAACAACAAGACATCATTTTGCGCATCTAACGTCAAACCAAAAAAGGTGCGTTTCTTACTCAAGCCTTCACCTCGGGCATTGTTGATCACAGTTGCCCCTGTTGCTCCTGAATCTCTTGCCGCATCCAGAACAGCCTCCGTTCTGCTGTCCTCAACAAATGCCAATATCAGTTTAAACCTCATGATCACTCCTTTTCTGAGTTCGATTGACCAACCACTGTGTCAGTTGTGCATACCCCATAACTGAAATCATCGGAAATAAGCTCGCGAAAGCGATAAGACCAAACCCATCGATTAAAGGGCTACGCCCAGGCACTGTCGATGCCAATCCTAACCCCAGCGCTGCCACCAGCGGCACCGTCACCGTTGATGTGGTGACCCCTCCAGAGTCATAAGCCAAAGGCACAATCATTGACGGCGAAAAACGCGTCTGAACCACAACCACGCAATAACCAGTAATGATGTAGTAGTGAATAGGATCACCAACGACGATTCGATAACTTCCCAGCGCGATACCGCAAGCCACACCCAACGCAACCGCAACTCGAAGGCCATTAATTCGAATCGCACCCGCTGAGACCTGATTAGCTTTAATCGCGACAGCAATCAGAGACGGTTCAGCGATAGTGGTGCTGAACCCGATACAAAAGGCAAACAGATAGACCCAGTAGTAGTCATACCATTGCAATCCACCGAATTGGCTTATTCGTGATTGCTCTAAGAAACTGACAGAAGTGAGCTGAATAGCCATCATGTCACCAAGAGGAAAGAGCGCTGCTTCCAGTCCGATAAGAAATAGAGTCAATCCAATTAACACATACACAAAGCCGATGAGTACCTGTGGCAACCTTGGCACAGACTTTTTGAGAACGAAAAACTGAAACGCAAAGAGAATGGTGACGATCGGTAATGTGTCTTTGAGCGTCGATAAAAATGTCTCTGAAATATTGGATAAGGCGATCATATTGAGGCTCTCATCATAGGCTCACTACCATGCCAAATACCATGACAAACATCATTGGAAGTAAAGAAGCAAAAGCGATCAATCCAAAACCATCTACCATGGGGCTGCGACCTTTAATCGAAGAAGACAGGCCAACGCCCAGTGCCGTCACAAGAGGTACAGTGATGGTTGAGGTTGTCACACCTCCCGAGTCATAAGCGATACCAATAATCTCGCGCGGTGCAAAAAAGGTCAGTAGAACCACCAGCAAGTACCCACCAATGATCATGTGTTGAATGGCCCACCCCTTGAGAATGCGCAACACACCCACCACCAACGCCAGTCCAACAGAGAAAGCAACGGTTGTTTTTAGGCTGTAAGCATAGCGATGCATTGATTCCGTATTGTCAGCGATCATTCCACCCTTAGCAGCGACCAGAGCGGCTTCACTTGTGACGGCGGTTAACGCAGGCTCTGCGATGGTCGTACCAAAGCCCAGACAAAACGAAAAAACCAGCAACCACATCACCGATCCTTTTCTCGCAAATGCTTGCGCCATCGACTCTCCAATAGAGAATAGCCCAAGCTCTAATCCAAAGATGAAGAAGGTTAAACCGACGACAACAAAAATTAATCCAACTGAAATATCAAAAAGATTCGGTAACGGTTGCTGCAAGACCACAAGCTGAAAGAACGCCACAACAATGATAATAGGCAAGAGGTCTTTAAAGCTGTTCCCACAAGCGAAAAGCATCTGTTTTAACTGATTAAACACTCTCACCTACCCCACAGACACACAACGTTCCCTTTAACTATGGCAAATCTAAACCAGCCTTAGTGTGAGCAAGGTTGCAGAGCGCGGGCAAAGTGCAACCATCTTATTGATGAAACATAGCCTTGATGATCTTTGGTGGGATTCCTCAGCTATAATTGGTGTTTCAGGAGGTGCTATGAAAATATTATTGACGGGCGGAACCGGGTTCATCGGCCAAGAATTACTTAAATCACTGTGTACTCATCATGTCGTGATTCTGACTAGAGATTCCAGCAAAGCACGCCAGGCGTTGCAACACCTCAAATTTGAGACGATTTCATTTATCGAGTCCCTCGAGCATCTCGACGATCTCAACGACTTTGACGCGGTGATAAACCTTGCCGGGGAGCCCATTGCTGACAAGCGATGGACCAGCCGTCAAAAGGAGCGTATTTGCCATAGTCGCTGGGATATCACGGAACGTATTGTCAGTCTAATTCACGCATCCACTGAACCACCACACACATTCATCAGTGGATCTGCCGTGGGTTATTACGGTGACCAACAAGAGCACCCGTTCGATGAGTGTTTGCAGGTGAATCGCCACGATTTCACTCATCATGTTTGTAAGCAGTGGGAAGAACTCGCACTCAAAGCCCGCTCAGATAATACAAGAGTGGTACTATTAAGAACCGGAGTGGTTCTTGCCCCTAACGGCGGAGCACTGAAAAAAATGTTACTACCTTACAAGCTAGGTCTTGGGGGGCCGATTGGCAGCGGCAAACAATACATGCCCTGGATCCACATGCTTGATATGGTGCGCGCGATTGTTTTCCTCCTTGAAACTGACCATGCACATGGTGCTTTTAATCTTTCCTCACCACATCCAATCACGAACAAGCACTTTAGCCAACAACTTGCAAAAACACTAAAGCGACCCCACCTTCTCTTTACTCCCAGGTGGGTTCTCTCATTTGCAATGGGAGAAAGCGCCTGTCTGCTGTTCGATAGCATCAGAGCAAAACCTAAAAGGCTCACCGAACTTGGTTATGTGTTCAGCTACTCACGCCTTGAGCCCGCCCTGCGAAATTTGTTGCAACACGTTCACTGATAATTCATCCTTTCACGCTTTAGCAATGGAATAAGGAGAGGGATGTGAATCAATGGGTTGTGGTAACAGGATGTTCTTCAGGTATCGGTTATGCGAGCTTGGCTCCGCTAAAACAAGCTGGCTATCGTGTCATTGCCACCTGTCGAAAACCACAAGACGTCGAGCGGATTAAAAGCGAGGGTTACACCTGCCTGTTGCTTGACTTAGACAGTCAAGAATCTATCTCTCATTGCGCAGAAGCGATTGCGACTCTCACCGAAGGGGAGCTATATGCACTGTTTAACAATGCCGCTTACGGCCAGCCCGGAGCACTAGAGGATCTCCCTGTCGCCGCGCTAAAAGCCCAGTTCAATACCAACCTATTCGGTTGGCATGATCTCACTCAGCGCCTACTTCCTCTGATGCATAATTGTGGGCAAGCGCGTATTGTTCAAAACAGCTCTGTATTAGGCTTTGCGGCGATGAAATATCGCGGCGCATACAACGCCTCAAAATTTGCTCTTGAGGGCTATACCGACACACTCCGTCTTGAGCTTAGTGACACCAATGTTCGCGTTTCACTGATAGAGCCTGGCCCCATTGAAACTCGCTTTAGAGCTAACGCCCTAGCCGCTTTTCTTTGCTGGATAACCCCTGACAACAGCCGCCATGCTCAGCAATATGAAAAGCAAATTCAACGATTAGAGAAAGAGCAATCTGGAAGTACATTTGCCTTGCCTGCATCAGCCTGTATTCCCCCTCTGTTGCACGCACTGAAAAGTGAAAGGCCAAAAGCGAGATATCGAGTCACGACTCCAACCAAAGTCTTTGCTGTGTTTAAACGTCTGCTTCCTACATCCATACTCGATAAAGTACTGAGTAAAGCCGCATAAACACGCCTAATCGCTGAATTCACAAAATAGACCACAGGCCAATCGTCACTAGATTGCTTTTGTTAATTGACACGATTGCAAAAAAGTGCAGTAGTGTAATTAAAGCGTCACATTTCGTTGATAAATTATACGCTCTTTAGAATGAGAGAGTGATATTTATGTCATTAAATCAGTTAAACCTGCTCATGCTGAGTGTGACGCTTACTGTACTGTTGTTTTGGTAAAAACGGTGATTTAACAATCACCGTTTTTTTATCCTCTAATTTCATACCCTTTGACTTGAAATTACGCCTTTTCTCCCCAAAATAATGAAAATACATGATTATTTTGGAACGCCCCTATGCAATCTCCGTACATTGTTGAACTGAATGAACAAAACTTCCGTCAAGTCCTCGAAGGGTCGATGGAGACGCCTGTTCTACTCCATTTTTTCGCTTCAGTTAGCCAAGAAAGCATTGATCTTATTCCTGCTGTTCAATCCTTAACTCAAGATTATGATGGCGCATTAACGCTTGCACTTGTCGATTGCGAAAAGCAACAAGCGATTGCCGCACAGTTCGGTATTCAAGCACTACCGACTATCGCGCTATTCATTAACGGTCAACCGGTGGATGGCTTAGGGGGCCCACAACCGATTGAAGCTATAGAGCAGATGCTTGCAAAACATCTACCAAGTAAAGAAGAGCTCACTATCCAAAAAGCGCTCAAGTTAATCGAGCAAGGTCAACATACCGCTGCTCTTCCACTTCTTGATTCTATTTCAGAGGAGAGAGCGGCAAAAGGTGATGTCAAACTCGCCAAAGCAGATTGCCTACTTGAAACACAGCAATTTGACCTGGCAGAAGCGCTTCTTGCTCATATCCCTCTTGAATATCAAGACAATTACTTCAAAGGCTTGGTTGCAAAACTAGAGTTGCACAAACAAGCAGCGGATAGCCCAGAGATACAGTCGCTCGAAACTCAACTAGAGACACAACCAGACAACGTGCAACTCGCTTGTGACCTTGCTAAACAGTACCATCAAGTAAATCGTGATGAAGAAGCCCTAGCACTTCTTTGGCAGTTCCTAGTAAGAGACCTCAATGCTCTTGAAGGCGAACTCAAAAAGACCTTTATGGATATTCTCTCTGCACTGGGACAAGGTAATCCAATCGCTGGAAAATACCGTCGCCAACTCTACTCAATCCTTTACTAAAGTTAATTAAATCAATAGCCTGCTTTCAAAGTATCACGCAGGCTATTGTCTTAGTTCTAAGAACCCCCCTTCCCTTCGCATTTTCTTTGCTTGTCACCCCATACATTTCAACTTGTTGTGTTTTTTTGCATTCACTTTTCTATTATCTTGGAAGAGATGAATAAATAATTTTCTAATTTTACTAACGTTTTTCAGTTGAAAAGGAGCTTCACCATGCCATTTGACTCATTAGTCACTATTGGGATCTTTGTCGCTGTTGCGGTCATTTTCATTGCTGCCGGTATAAAAACCGTTCCTCAGGGGAATAACTGGACGGTCGAACGCTTTGGTCGATACACACAGACACTTAAACCAGGTCTCAACCTCATCATTCCTTTTATCGATCGTATTGGCCAGAAGGTGAATATGATGGAGCGAGTGCTAGACATCCCCGCTCAAGAGGTGATTTCTAAAGACAACGCCAATGTTGTTATCGACGCTGTCTGTTTTGTACAAGTGATTGATGCGCCAAAAGCTGCGTATGAAGTCAATGATTTAGAACATGCCATTCGCAACCTGACACTGACGAATATCCGTACTGTTCTTGGCTCTATGGAACTTGACGAAATGCTCAGTCAGCGTGACATGATCAATACCAAACTGCTGGCGATTGTCGACGAGGCAACGAACCCATGGGGCGTAAAGGTCACGCGTATAGAGATTAAAGATGTGCAGCCACCTGCAGATCTAACGGCAGCAATGAACGCCCAGATGAAAGCAGAGCGTAACAAGCGTGCTGAAATCCTTGAAGCGGAGGGAGTCCGTCAAGCAGAGATCCTCAAAGCGGAAGGTCAAAAGCAATCTGAAATCCTTAAAGCAGAAGGGGACAAACAAGCTGCGATCCTGCAAGCCGAAGCACGTGAGCGTGCAGCCCAAGCAGAGGCAAAAGCGACCTACATGGTATCAGAGGCGATTGCCAAAGGTGATGTCCAGGCGGTTAACTACTTTATTGCCCAAGGCTATACTGAAGCTATTAAGAGTATTGGTCAGGCAGAAAATGGTAAGATCATCATGCTTCCGTTAGAGGCTTCTGGCTTGATGGGCTCAGTCGCTGGCATTGCCGAGATGTTTAAACAAACCAACAACGATAATAAATAACTGGTGCTAACATAGCTAAGGAAATCGATTTGATCGTGCTTTTAGAACAGATGAATCACTGGCATTGGCTCGCCTTTGGGCTCGCTTTGCTTGCCGTTGAGTTACTCGGCACGGCGGGCTATTTCCTGTGGATTGGTCTCTCCGCCATGCTGATTGGTATCCTAATGACCTTTATCCCTATGAGCTGGCAGCTTCAGTGGGTAGCGTTTGCTGTCTTTTCTCTGGTCACCGCTTGGCTTTGGTGGCGTCGTCAACTTAGCAATGATAAAGCCAGTGATTTAGAGCGCGACTTGAACCAGAAGGAAAAACAGTTAGTCGGTACCATCATCGTACTGGAAGATGATATTCAACCAGGAAAAAACCGCGTGCGTATCGGTGATACCACTTGGAGTGCGCTAAGTGACGTTGCATTAAGCAAAGGGTGTGTCGTTGAAGTCACTGAAATGAATGGCATTACCCTAACCTTAAAAGAACGCGAAAAATAGTGTGATCGTCCTCTCATTGCTGGCGTATAAATGTCGATTCAGCGGGAAAGTGGGAGGACACATGAAAGCACTAATCGCAGCAATCATTACTATCGCGTTCTCAGCCTCGGTAGCCGCCAGCGGCTATCACAAAGACTGCAAGATGGGAGCAAGCAACGGCGGCGTTCCTTATTCTGTTTGTATGCAAGATGGCGCTAACAAGAAACGTTAAGTATTTCTGAACGACTAAAGCGAGCTGTGCTCGCTTTTTTTGTGTTATTACATAGTAGGTTACATACTGTAGCTGGTCATAATTATCGTTACAAACCAAGCATTAAGACATATTACTTTTGATCTTTACCCACCAAAAACCATACTTTCCTAAGCATCAACGAGATGCTATTCATCAATTTTAGTAAGAAGGGAGTCTCGAGGTCAGCATCGCGCTTTAGCTAGTCATCGGGACCAATAAGGTGTCGTTATGAAAAAGATTATGATTATTACCTTGGCTATTGCGTCAAGCTTGAGTTTTAGTGCATTTGCGTACAACAACGGTTCTGCTGGTGGCCGAGCATTAGGCCCCGAGATAAAATGTCAGATTAAGAATGGAGATATTGCTTCAATGCCTGCGCTATATTGCAAGATATTGGAAGGTAAAGAGCTGTGAAAACAGTAACGAGCTGGCCCAATAGCCAGCTCGTTTGCTCATAAATCTAAATTATCAATTTAGAAGAAGTTGTGAGGAACGATAACTTGGAAGCGGAAATCTACCCACTCCTGATCATTACCCGCCGTCTCATCACGCGTTAGGTATGTTGTATGAAAGCGCATCGTTGTACCTTTCATTGCACCAGAAGGAAGAGTATAACCGATGGTACCATTGACAGCGTATTCGCCCTCATACGAAGTCACACCCTCATCAATCGTTGAAACACCTAAACCAACATAACCAAACCAGCCGTTACCAAATTCTGTGCTCAAACGGTTGTACCACGCTAGCTCAGTATCTTGGTTCCAGTCAGATAGTGCATCCCACCACTGGCTCCACGTACCATTGTTCGAGCCGTAAGCACGTACAGTTCGTGGCGTAAATTCTGCGCCATTTTCAGTATGAGTGTAGCGAAGCTGTGACATCCAGTTCCAACTGCCCACTGGCATTTTTAGAGACAGACCATGGTGCGCACCAAAACCTTCGTAGTCCACTTCAGAATCTACACCATAAAGGTCGTAAGAAAGTGCAGCTTGACCAACGTTAAAATCAACTTGAGCTTTATACGAGATATTGTCATCACTCTCATGAGCTAGATTCGCATGACCAATACCTAGGTTCAGTCCTACATCGCCCACTTTGCCCGCTAGCCCGAGAGATTGAAGGTAGTTAAACTGACTATCGTTTGGCTCTTCAAGACCCGGCACTTTAGATGATGTCATCCACCAAGGAGCCGTATGCGCTGTTGCACCACCGTAACCCAAGGTAAAGTCACCTAACTCTATAAATGCTTTACCACCTTTGTACGTGCCGGGTACAAATGACCAAACATTACCAATCGTACCCACACCCATTTGAGTCAAACCAAAATCAGCACGGTACGCATCGCCTTTGAACTTAACCGCCGCTTTGGTGACTTTCAACGCGCCATTTTGGTTCTCGTCTTGATCCCAACCATCACACATTGAGATCTCAGAACAACCACCCGCATTGTAGAGCGAACCACTAAAGTAGCCCCCTAAATCAACACCAATAAAATCATTGTGATAACCCGAGGAGAAATTTAGGGCAATATTGTAGTCGGTGTAGTTTAGCTCTTCGTTATACTCATCATCAGATGTAGTACGGTTCTTACCAACTCGATAACGAGTATCAGTAATACCGACTAGTGACAGTGTTGCTCCATCTAAGAACTCAGATAGTGCATCAACATATTGATCGCCTGCGGCTGAATCTGTCGCTGCGAAAGAAGGCGCGGCTGCAAGTGCGCCCATTAATGCTGCACTTACGGCAGAGACTTTGAACATTTTTTCCATGGATAAAAACTCCTAAAAACGGATATAGCTGCTTTTTATCGTTTTCCCTTAAGTTGGCCGCCGAAGGGAAAACAGTTCCTTTACTGAATTTCTTTATTATTGAAACTCTTCCTGCATACACTCACTAGCGTATCCATACCTAAAGACTAACTTCGCAGCGCAAAACATCAATCAGAAGTTATTTTTTATCTAAAAAAATATGATCCATTCCAAATTTTAATCAAGACAGTGATTGCGATCTCATATTTGATCCACCACTACCCAAAAACCAGCAAAAATCAAACAAAACAAACACTTATATTTATTTTATAGTTTTTTATGCGATCTATGGCTGTATTCCTGATTTAAAAACCTACCTTGCCACCAAACAAAAGCGATCAACAATTCACCACTTAATTCCGCCCAATAAAAAACCTCACCAAAGGGTGAGGTTTTTTATTAAAGTGATGATTCGTGATTTATAGCATGGCAATCAAGTCATCTTCCGTCTTGATTTCTATACCAAGTTCCTGTGCTTTTGCTAACTTTGACCCGGCATTCTCACCAGCAAACAACATATCCGTTTTCTTCGAGACACTCCCCGTCACTTTGGCACCTAAGGCCTGCAGTGCGGCTTTTGCATCACTTCTTGTCAACTTTGATAGAGAACCCGTCAATACAACCGTCAGTCCCGCTAAGGGCTGAGGAGTCGACTCATCCATCTCTGCAACATCTGCCCAAATCACCCCTTGCTCAATCAAATCTCGAATCACTAGCTGATTCTTTTCTTGAGCAAAGAAAGCGGTAATATGACTTGCGACAATCTCACCGACATCGCTCACTTGAAGCAATTTCTCATGTGATGCCGCCATAATGGCATCAAGTGTAAAGAAGTGTTGTGCTAAGTTTGCTGCCGTTGCTTCACCTACTTCTCTAATACCTAATGAATACAGAAATCGAGGTAGTGTGGTCTGTTTTGACTTATCTAGAGCATTAACCACATTTTGCGCAGATTTTGGCCCCATTCGGTCGAGAACCGTGATGACTCCGGCAGAGAGCTTAAACAGATCCGCAGGTGTTTCGACCATTTCACGGTCCACCAGTTGCTCTATCACTTTTTCACCAAGACCGTCGACATCCAGTGCTTTGCGCGAAACGAAATGCTTTAGAGCCTCTTTCCGCTGAGCTTGACACACAAGACCACCAGAACAACGAGCGACAGCCTCGCCCTCAACACGTTCAACCTGAGATTGGCACACAGGGCACTGCGTTGGAAAAACGATTTCTTGAGCATTTTCAGGGCGACGCTCTGTCACCACTGAGACAATTTGAGGTATTACATCACCAGCACGGCGAATAATGACACAATCACCAATTTTCACCCCCAAGCGTGCTATTTCATCAGCGTTGTGCAGCGTTGCATTACTGACCGTCACACCGCCAACAAAAATAGGTTCCAGCTTGGCAACAGGCGTAATCGCCCCTGTACGTCCAACTTGAAACTCCACATCATTGAGAGTGGTTAACTCCTCTTGAGCTGGAAACTTATAAGCAATAGCCCAGCGCGGCGCTCTCGCCACAAAGCCCAATGACTCTTGCTGTGCAATGCTATCAACCTTAATGACGACACCATCTATCTCATAAGGCAACGCATCACGCTTATCTAAAATATCGGTGTAGTACTGTTTTACTTGCTCAAGGCTGTCTAAGCGCTGTGTTTCAGGGCACATTGGTAAGCCCCAACCTTTGAGCTGAAGAAAACGCTCGTAATGACTCTCTGACAACGCCATCCCTTCAACGATTCCCACGCTGTATGCATAAAAACTCAAAGGGCGCGTCGCGGTAATGCGAGAATCTAACTGACGCAGGCTACCAGCAGCGGCGTTACGTGGGTTAACAAAGACTTTTTCGCCCTTCTTCAGAGCCTGCTCATTGAGGCGTTCAAAACCGGCTTTTGGCATGAATACTTCACCACGAACCTCAATACGAGTCGGCCAATCATTGCCCTGCAGTTTAAGGGGAATCGCGCTGATTGTTCGCACATTCTCAGTGATGTTTTCCCCTGTTGTGCCATCACCTCGTGTCGCAGCCTGAACAAGCACCCCATTTTCATATAACAGGCTGACAGCGAGGCCATCCAGTTTTGGTTCACAGCAAAATTGCTCGACTTTTTCACCCATTAGGCGCTCATTGGCCCTTTTGGCAAATCCATCGAGTTCTGCATCATCAAAAGCATTATCCAAAGATAACATTGGCAATTCATGAGCAACCGACTCAAAGCCAGCCAGCGGTGCGCCACCCACACGTTGGCTTGGCGAATCGATTGTCACCAGTTCTGGGTGGGCGGCTTCCAACTCAAGTAGCTCACGCATTAAACGGTCATACTCTGCATCAGGCAGTTCTGGGCTGTCTTCGACGTAATATTTCACAGCATGATAGTGAAGTGTTTCACGTAACTCATTGAGTCGTAAGCTAGGTGTTTGAGACATGATTAGTTTCCATCAAAATCGTTAAAAAAGGCCCCATAAAGGAGCCTTTGACTTGCTTAAATGTAGCAGCGTAAGAGAAACTTGCGTTGTCAGCGTTATGCTGTCTTACGTGCTTTAAATTCTTGAATCTGTTTGCGGTAGAGATCCAGACGAGTTGGGGTCATCATTTTGCGTGCATCGTCTTGCACTTCACCACCAAGATCATCAGCAATTTGCTGCGCGGTTTTCAGCATCAACTTAAAGTTTTGCTCTTCATCACCGAAGCAAGGTAGCGTCATAAAGAACGATATACCTTTGGTAGAGAAGTCGGCAGGGTCATTATGCTGCAGCGTACCGGGCTGCATCATATTCGCCACGCTAAACAACACCTTACCCGTGCCCGATAGATCGGCATGGCGGTGGAAGATATCCATCTCACCGTAGAGTAATCCATTTTGCTGCATACTATCGAACAGCTTAGTTCCGATAAAGGGTTGCTCGTCGTTGCTGGTATGTACGTTCAACACGATCACTTCTAGCTCTGGCTCTTGCGGCTCTTCTACCACTGGGACTGGTTCAGCTTGAGCACTTGAATGAGGGCTCGGCTCAACTTGCGGCTCATCGACGTCGATATCATCTAGCGCACCGAAACTTGGCTCGCGAACGTCATTGTCTACCGAAGAGAAACTGGGTATCTCAACATCATCTGCAGGTTGTGCGAATGTACTTTCTTCTCTGGTTGATTCAGAAACAGAGTCAATTAAAGGGTCAATGTCAGATGTTTCGATGTCAGCAACGAAATCATTCGCACGACTCTGTTTACGTACAACTTCATAATCATCATCGTCTGCATGATGCGTCTCTCTTGAAACTTTAGGAGACTCCACATCGAGCTTACCAATTGGTTTGTCACCAAACTTGGCTTTGCCCTCTTTTTTGCTCGTCCATAATCCGTGAACCAACAGCGCGGCGATAGCGAGTGCGCCGACGATGATTAATACAAATCGCAATTCCTGCATCTTTTCGTCTCTATGAGTTTTCTAGACCGACAACGTACGCATCTATCAATGTAGATATCAAAGAATGTAGATATCAAAGATAGGCATACCAAGAGGCTCTACTTCCGAGTTAAAGCGACTCTTGGGACACTTCCACTGTCTGTAAGCCTGTTACTTTATCAAAGTTCTTCTAATTAATAGAACACTTTAATAGTGATTGTGCGTGAATCAAGCACGAATTTTTTGTTAGCTCGACGGTTTGAGTGTGTTACCGTTACATAAAACACAGTCTTTGATTAACATTACGATTACAAGGATAAGATTTTCAATGACAACATGGGCAAAACCTAGATCTGGGTTCGGTTATTTTTTCCACGGTCTTCAATTGGCTTTTTCTCCCGGCATTCGACGATTTGTTCTGCTACCGTTGCTTGCCAATGTCATTTTAGTGGGCGGAGCACTTTGGTATTTATTCTCACACCTTGATGGCTGGATTAACTCCATGCTTGGACAACTGCCTGAGTTCTTGTCTTGGTTGAGTTATGTACTCTGGCCACTGCTAGTCATCACTATCATAGGCACCTTTTCCTACTTCTTTAGCACGCTGGCTAACTTTATCGCAGCACCTTTCAATGGTTTACTCGCCGAAAAAGTCGAAGTGTATCTTATCGGTGAGGCGATCAACGAAGATGGCCTTATGGCCGTAGTAAAAGATGTCCCACGAATCATGGCTCGTGAGTGGCGCAAGCTGGTTTATATTTTACCGAAAGCCATTGGCCTGTTTATTCTGTTATTGATACCGGCACTTGGGCAAACCCTCGGCCCAATACTATGGTTTGTCTTTTCAGCTTGGATTCTTGCCGTGCAGTATTGCGACTACCCATTTGACAACCATAAAGTGCCATTCAATACCATGCGTGCTGAGTTGAAGTCGCACCAAGGAAAAGCCTACTCTTTTGGTGCGGTGGTTTCGCTGTTTACTGCCATTCCAATTTTAAACCTATTCGTCATGCCTATTGCTATCTGCGGCGCAACCTCGATGTGGGTCAACGAGTTCAAATCCAACATCTAAAGCCCCTGTGAGTCTAAGGCTCTCTTTTTTAAGGGAGCCTCTGTTCATAAACAGACTAACTTATAACTTTTTAATACTTCTACCTCTCCTCGTTAGCGCATATTCTTCTATACGTAATTTGAAACCCCAAACTGACATAAAGTTATTGAGTGCAAAGATGATCTTTGTCTCACTACCCGTTAAAGGATTATGACCATGAGCAAAATTTACGAAGACAACTCACTGACCATTGGTAATACCCCTCTCGTTCGCCTTAACAAGGTAAGCAAAGGTAACGTTCTAGCCAAAGTGGAAGCGCGTAACCCAAGTTTCAGCGTAAAGTGTCGTATCGGTGCGAACATGATCTGGGAGGCAGAGAAAGCGGGCACTCTAACTAAAGATGTTGAACTGGTTGAGCCAACCAGTGGTAACACTGGTATTGCGCTAGCATTTGTTGCTGCAGCCCGCGGTTACAAGCTAACGCTAACCATGCCTGAGTCAATGAGCCTTGAACGTCGCAAGCTGCTCAAAGCCCTCGGTGCAAAGTTGGTTCTCACTGAAGCACCTAAAGGTATGAAGGGTGCGATTGCGAAAGCGGAAGAGATTGTCGCAACGAACCCTGAGAAATACCTACTTCTACAGCAATTCGATAACCCAGCGAACCCACAAATCCATGAAAAGACAACAGGGCCTGAAATTTGGGATGCAACAGATGGTCAGATCGACGTTCTAGTTGCAGGTGTGGGCACAGGCGGCACTATCACGGGTACTAGCCGCTACATCAAGGGTGAAAAAGGTAAAGCGATCACTTCTGTGGCCGTTGAGCCAGCGGAATCTCCAGTTATTTCTCAAGTACTAGCAGGCGAAGAAGTTCAACCTGCTCCACACAAAATTCAGGGTATCGGTGCTGGCTTTATTCCAGGCAACCTAGATTTAGAAGTGCTTGACCGCGTTGAGACGGTGACTTCTGAAGAAGCAATCGAAATGGCGCGCCGCCTGATGGAAGAAGAAGGCATTCTAGCGGGCATCTCGTCAGGTGCAGCAGTTGTTGCAGCAAACCGAATTGCTGAACTACCAGAATTCGAAGGGAAAACTATCGTAACCATACTACCAAGCTCTGGTGAACGTTACCTAAGTTCGCCACTGTTCGCCGGCCTATTTACTGACCAGGAAAACCAACAGTAATTGGTGTCAAATCAATTTTTCGTTGAAAAAAAGCTCCCGATGGGAGCTTTTTTATTGATCCTAGCCTCACCTTTGGTAATATCAGCACTGTTTTATTTTAAGCTTCAAAATAAAAGAAGCAGAAACAGAATTTATACTCGCATCTCGTCCTCAGAAAGGATCTGTTGGATGACGATGAGGGTAAAAACTATCAGCCAGTTTAAGTTATGACACTTTTTTGGTGTTACACGGTCTAGACATTAGCGGCTAAGCAGTTAAGCTAGAACTGGCAAGCAACTTAAAAAATAAATCAAATTGGGGTAATTCAAAATGTACGAGAAGCAAGTAGAAATCACTGCAGAAAACGGTCTTCACACTCGTCCAGCTGCACAGTTCGTAAAAGAAGCAAAATCTTTCGACGCTGACATCACTGTGACTTCTAACGGCAAAAGCGCAAGCGCGAAAAGCCTGTTCAAGCTACAAACTCTTGGCCTAGTAAAAGGTACAGTAGTAACTATCTCTGCTGAAGGTCCACAAGCTACTGAAGCTGTTGACCACCTAGTTGCCCTAATGGACCAACTACACTAATCAAGATTCCAAATTCAAAGCCATTTTGTGAAAGCAAAATGGCTTTGTTGGAAATAGAGATAAAGTTACGCTAATACTAACTCTAGTATTGGCTCTAAAAACTCCCATTTACTTCGACTATGTTTAAGGTAAGGCTATGATTTCAGGTATCCTAGCATCTCCTGGTATTGCTATCGGTAAAGCACTACTACTTCAAGAAGATGAAATCGTTCTAAACACAAATAAAATTTCTGATGACCAAGTAGAAGCTGAAGTACAACGCTTCTTCGACGCGCGCAACAAGTCTGCAGCGCAGCTAGAAGTTGTTAAACAGAAAGCGTTAGAAACATTTGGTGAAGAAAAAGAAGCGATCTTTGAAGGTCATATCATGCTTCTTGAAGACGAAGAGCTAGAAGAAGAAATCCTAGCACTAATCAAAGGCGACAAACTGTCAGCTGATAACGCGATTCACTGCGTTATTGAAGAGCAAGCCTCAGCTCTAGAATCACTAGACGACGAATACCTAAAAGAACGTGCAACAGATATCCGTGATATCGGTACACGTTTTGTTAAAAATGCACTAGGCATCAACATCGTATCGCTGAGCGATATCGACGAAGAAGTTATCTTAGTCGCTTACGACCTAACACCCTCTGAAACAGCTCAAATCAATCTAGACTACGTTCTAGGTTTTGCTTGTGATATCGGTGGTCGTACATCTCACACTTCAATCATGGCACGCTCTCTTGAGCTTCCTGCTATCGTTGGTACCAATGACATCACTGCTCAAGTTAAGAATGGCGATATGCTGATCCTTGATGCAATGAACAATAAGATTGTTATCAACCCTTCTGACGCTGAGCTAGAAGAAGCGAAAGCGGTTAAAGCGGCGTTCATCGCTGAAAAAGAAGAGCTAGCGAAACTAAAAGACCTACCAGCAGAAACAACTGACGGTCACCGTGTAGAAGTGTGCGGTAACATTGGTACAGTGAAAGACTGTGACGGCATCCTGCGTAATGGCGGTGAAGGCGTTGGTCTGTACCGTACAGAATTCCTATTCATGGACCGTGATGCCCTTCCAACTGAAGATGAGCAGTACCAAGCTTACAAAGAAGTTGCTGAAGCAATGCACGGCGAAGCGGTCATCATCCGTACTATGGATATCGGTGGCGACAAAGATCTACCGTACATGGATCTGCCGAAAGAAATGAACCCATTCCTGGGCTGGCGTGCGGTACGCATCAGCTTGGACCGTCGCGAAATTCTTCGTGACCAGCTACGCGGCATCCTACGTGCTTCTGCACACGGCAAACTGCGTATTATGTTCCCGATGATCATCTCTGTTGAAGAGATCCGTGAACTGAAGAAAGCAATTGAAGAGTATAAAGCAGAGCTACGCGCTGAAGGTCATGCTTTTGACGAAAACATCGAAATCGGTGTAATGGTTGAAACTCCAGCGGCAGCGGCGATTGCACACCACCTTGCAAAAGAAGTGGCATTCTTCTCTATCGGTACTAACGACCTAACGCAATACACTCTTGCGGTAGACCGTGGTAACGAGATGATTTCTCACCTATACAACCCACTATCACCGGCAGTACTGACAGTGATTAAGCAAGTTATCGATGCTTCTCACGCTGAAGGCAAATGGACAGGTATGTGTGGTGAGCTAGCAGGCGACGAGCGTGCAACTCTACTTCTACTGGGCATGGGCCTTGATGAGTTCTCAATGAGCGGCATCTCTATCCCTAAAGTGAAGAAAGTGGTTCGTAACGCAAGCTTTGCTGAAGTTAAAGCAATGGCTGAGAAAGCACTTTCACTACCAACCGCAGCTGAAATTGAGGCGTGCGTTGAGCAATTCATTGCTGAAAAGACTAAATAGTTGACCATAGACTGATTTATTTTATTAGACGGCAAAAAAAGTCGTCTAATTTCTATAGATTGGTATACTATAAATCAACAGGATAAAACAAAACCTTAGGAGCATGACACAATGGGTCTGTTTGACAAACTTAAAAAGCTAGTATCTGACGACAGCGCTGACGCTGGTGCAATCGAGATCATCGCACCACTTGCTGGTGAAATCGTAAACATCGAAGATGTGCCAGACGTTGTTTTCGCTGAGAAAATCGTTGGTGACGGTATCGCTATCAAACCAGCTGGCAACAAAATGGTTGCTCCAGTAAACGGTACTATCGGTAAGATCTTCGAAACTAACCACGCATTCTCTATCGAGTCTGACGATGGTATCGAGCTTTTCGTACACTTCGGTATCGATACAGTAGAACTAAAAGGTGAAGGCTTCACTCGCATCGCTGAAGAAGGTCAAACTGTGAAAGCTGGTGACACTATCATCGAATTCGATCTTGCTCTTCTAGAAGAGAAAGCAAAATCTACGCTAACGCCTGTTGTTATCTCTAACATGGACGAAATCAAAGAGCTGAACAAGCTATCTGGTTCTGTTGTTGTTGGTGAAACTCCAGTACTTCGCGTAACTAAGTAATCTGCATTACTTAACGAGTTGTAATAAGCGCAGCCAATTTGGCTGCGCTTTTTTGTATCTTTGACTAAACTAAGATGCGAGATAACTCTGCAGCGTGACTTCCACCACACTCTGTAAGTACTCTCTCTGCTCACTTTCACTCTGCTCAATATCTACACCAAGCGTGTTCCAGTAAACCGCCTGACCGTGGATCATCAACATAAATTGAAATGCGGCGTAACGCATGTTTTTCCCGCTTGCAAATTTGCCTTGCTGCTGCAGATACTCAAAGTACTCCTCAACCATCTGGGTCGTTGACTCCGGTCCTGCCTTCAAATACGCCTGCCCCAAATCGGGATGGCTCTCAACTTGGCTTACCGCGGTTCGATAGGTATTCATCACAGTCGGTGAAGTCATCATGTTCTGGAAGTGAATGGCGAAGTCTAAGAGCGCCTCCTCAACCGGTCTTGGGTCATCTTTTAAGTGCAAATGAAGACGGTTAGATTCACAGCGGGTTTTAACACAGGTCTCGAACAACTCATCTTTAGTCTTAAAGTGGGCATAAACCGTTTGTTTAGAAACACTGGCCACTTCTGCTATCTGATCCATGCTGACAGCGTAGCCGACCTCAGTAAACAGTTTCCCTGCAGCCTGTAAGATCTGCTCTCGTTTTTTCGCACTGCGTGGTGTCAGAACCATATACACTCCCAAACTCTTCAAACTGGACTGTAGAGTCTAGTTTTAGAGACATCTATCAAATTATTACTCAAGCTTTGTTGATTATTACGCCTATCTGCACTTAAATCAAACTAGACAGTCTAGTTTGATTTATTTAAGCCTAGGAATTCGACATGGATAGCAAAAAGGGCATCGCCCTCCCCCTCATTGCTCTTATCAGCACCGTACTGCTTGTCACTGCTTGCAGTGAAGAGGCAGTCATTACAGAGTCTCAAAGCAGCCAACCTATGGCAGAAGTGATTGAGCCCAGTCTATCTCAACACTATATCGTCGAACGTGAATACGTCGGCTTTGTACGAGCAAAAGATCAGGCCAGGCTTGGGTTTGAACTTAGCGGTCAAATAGAGCGCATTTTTGTTGATGTCGGAGATACCGTTGAAGAGGGGCAAGCACTCATCAGCTTGGACACTCGTCTACTTATCACTCAAGAGCGCCAACTTGAAGCGCAGCAAGCCGAAGTGTCAGCACAACTCAAGCTCATCGAAAGCAACTTGAAGCGCCAGCTTTCGCTCAAGAAGAAGGGGTTTAGTGCCGAAGTAGAAATTGATTCCTTAACCAGTCAGAAAAACGCTCTGTTAGCAAATCGACAGCAACTAAAGGCAAGCCTGGAAGCGAATAGACTGCAGCAAGAGAAATCGATAATTACTGCCCCGTTTTCCGGAGTGATTAGCCAACGTAGTGTCTCTAAAGGTGATGTAGTCACTATGGGTACACCAACTTTGACACTTTTAGCGAATGCGCTACATGAAGTACGCATCGGCGTTCCAACTCACTATGTTTCCGACATTATTCAACAAACACAATGGCTGATTCGCATCAACGATGAGTATGTGGCGGCAAACCTGCTCAACCCTGGTGCACAAGTGAATACTCAATCACGCACAGTGGAGCTTCGCTTTGCGCTTCCGGAGTCAAGTAACCCCCTTGATGGTCAATTGGGTTATCTGCAATACGAAGACCACCGAGAAGCGAGTGGTTATTGGCTGCCACTCTCTGCTCTTACAGACGGACTGCGCGGTACTTGGAATGTGTTTGTTGTTGACCGTGAAGACAAGGTTCACCGAGCGCACGTTGACCTGATTTTTGCTAACAACGATGCGGCCTACGTTCATGGAGAGCTGCACGCCGGCGACCGTATTGTCGCATCCGGGCTCCATCGAATTATTCCTGGCCAGACGGTACAAACACAAACCATTACTAACCAAGCACAAAATGCCGTTGCTCTGAGTGACCAATAGGAGCATCAAAATGATTGAACTGATCCTTCGCAACACTCGACTACTGATTCTTGTGACCGCTTTACTGATCGTTTCTGGTCTCTCTGCCCTGCAATCTCTGCCTCGCGCAGAAGATCCATTAATCACCAACCGTAATGCGGCGATTACCACACACTTCCCTGGTGCAACGCCTGAACGAGTGGAGGCGCTGGTTACAGAGAAAATAGAAACAGAATTGCGTACCCTCGATGATATTCAGCTCATCACCTCGACATCCCGTGCGGGTATCTCAGTGGTCAGCATTGAGTTACTCGATACCATCACTGACTCTGAACCGGTGTGGTCGAGAGTCAGAGACAAACTAAGTGATGTTCGTCCGAAGCTGCCGCAAGGGGTGTCAGAGCCAGTACTAGACAGTGATCACTCCTACGCCTTTACTTTGATTACGGCCATTACTTGGCAAGGAGAACAAAATCCAAACTTATTGGTAATGAATCGCTACGCAAAAGAGCTGGCACAACAGTTTCGAGCCATGAGCGGTACTGAATTTGTTGACGAGTATGGCACGGTAACCGAAGAGATTTTAGTTTCCATCGACCGAGGGGCAGTTGCTTCCCTTGGGGGGAGTACACAAAGCCTATCACAAGCTATTGGCGGTTCAGACGCAAAAAACTCGGCAGGTGAGTTGGTGAATGGACAAAACCGTTTCGCACTTGAGATGAGTAAATCACTCGATTCATTAGAGCGTATTAAACAGGTCCCGATAGCGCTGGATGAACATGGTTACGTGGTTCATTTAGAAGATGTTGCCTCTATAGAGCGAGCCTATAATACGCCACCAGCGCAAATTGCACTGGTTGATGGTAAACCCGCTGTTATTGTCGCTGCCCGTATGCAACCGAGTGTCCGTGTCGATAGATGGACACCAAGAGCACATGCTCTTATCGAGCGCTTTGAGTCGAACTTACCGCGTCACCTAGCTGTTGACTTGCTCTTTGAGCAGGACGGCTATACGCAGACACGTCTCTCTGAGCTGATTACGAGTCTGGTGATTGGCTTTAGTCTTATACTTGCCGTATTGCTTATCACCTTAGGGATACGCTCTGCTTGGATTGTTGCCCTATCACTGCCATTAACGGGTATGTTAACGCTGACCATGATGAAAGCGACAGGGATCCCGATTAACCAGATGTCGGTGACAGGACTTATTGTCGCCCTCGGTATTATGGTCGACAATGCCATCGTGATGGTCGATACCATTCAGAGCTATCGCGCAAAAGGGCAACGCCGCATCGCTGCAGCTTTCGAAGCCATCAAGCACCTATGGATACCTCTGTTGGGCTCGACGCTCACCACGGTTCTCTCTTTCGCGCCGATATTCCTAATGCCTGGCCCCGCCGGTGAGTTCGTAGGGGCGATTGCGATTACTGTGTCGTTCTCTTTGGTTGGTTCGTACCTGATTGCTCACACTCTCGTCGCTGGCTTTGCCGCTCGCTTTCTACCGAAAGTCAGCAATACCAAGCATTGGTATCACCACGGAATACAACTGCCGAAAATAGCAAACCAGTTCGAAAAAACGGTGCGGTTTGCTGTTCACAACCCTATAAAGTCGGCGCTGGTCGTGTGCACTATTCCTCTATTCGGTTTTTGGTCTGCCGGACAGCTGACCGAGCAGTTCTTCCCTCCTTCTGACCGTGACATGTTCGAAGTCCAAGTATTCCTGCCCCCTCAAGCCAGCATTTATGCAACGGAAGAGACGGTCGACAAAGTGGAGCAGGCAATTCGTGAAAATAGCCATGTAGAATCTGTCAACTGGTTGGTGGGTACTAACTTCCCATCTTTTTATTACAACTTGTTAAGCAACCAACGCGGCGCACCCTACTTTGCACAAGCCATGGTCAAGATGGAGCACTTTAGTCACGCCAACGAATATGTTCCCCAGCTACAAAAGAAACTCGACCGAGTGGTACCAAACGCACAAGTTCTTGTGCGCAAGCTCGAACAAGGTCCTCCATTTAATGCCCCACTAGAGATCCGCATCTATGGTCACAGCCTCGATGGACTCAAACAAATTGGTGAAGATATTCGTCTAATTATGGCGCAAACCCAAGATGTCACACACACACGCAGTACTCTTCAGCCGGGGGTTCCTAAGATTTGGCTGGATGTGAACGAGCAAGCATCGTTATTAAGCGGTATGACACTCTCACAGCTGGCAAACACATTAGAGACAACACTCGTTGGTCAAGTGCAAGGAAGTATTATCGAAGGGACGGAGTCGATTCCTGTCAGAGTAAAAGTCGCAGAAGAGGATAGAGAAAGGCTCTCACAGCTCGCCCAACTGCCTTTAGCCAGCTCCAACGGTAATCAAACACTACTCCTGCCTTTGTCGGCACTGACTGAATTTGATATCGCCCCGAGTCGTGGTGCCATCACTCGTCGCAACGGTCAGCGAGTCAATACTATTGAGGGGTTCGTTGCCGCAGGTGTATTGCCACAAACCGCTTTGAATGAGTTTAAAGCCAACGTTAATGACTACATTAAGCAACTACCTAATGGCTTTCAGGTAGAGTTTGGCGGGGAATCCGCAGAGCGAGATGAATCCGTCGCCAATCTAATGAGCAGTCTGTCAATGGTGATCACCCTAATGGTGCTCGTGATTGTCTTGTCATTTAACTCATTTCGCTTCAGCGGCATTATCTTCCTTGTCGCAGGGCTGGCGGCAGGGCTCGGCTTATTATCCGTGTGGGTGTTCTCTTATCCGTTCGGTTTTACCGTCATCATTGGCTTGCTCGGCGTTATAGGCTTAGCCATCAACGCCGCAATTGTCATTCTGGCTGAGCTAAAATCCGACAGCCAATCTATGGCTGGCGATCAAGAAGCCATCACCGCAGGCGTTATGAGCTGCACCCGCCACATCACCTCCACAACCATTACGACCATTGGCGGCTTCCTTCCACTGATTCTCGCGGGTGGCGGGTTTTGGCCGCCCTTTGCTGTGGCTATCGCAGGAGGCACTCTGCTTACCACATTAATCTCGTTCTACGTGGTGCCTGCACTATTCACACTTAGTCGTCGCTCTCACAAAAGCACTCAAAGTGAGGCACTAACATCACAAGCCTAATGCGTATTTTAATACCTGCTGTTTGATTGGCCCCGAATGCTCTGCAAGTTTCAGCAGAGCATTGCGGGCGAATTGCAGCGGCGGCAATTGATTACTAAAGCCCTTGTAAAAGACATCCATACCCGTTTGCATCAGCAAATTATCTGGATAGCGTCGTTGCTGATATTGCTTCATCCCTTCAGGGGTCAACGCTTTTTCGGCGGTGACATCGAGTAAACACTGAGCATCTTTAAAGCCCAAGTTCACGCCTTGCCCTGCGAGTGGATTAATCGTGTGCGCTGCATCGCCAACGAGTACACAGCGTTGATTAATGTAGGTTTGAGCGTGACGACGAGTGAGGGGGAAAGCGCCTTTTTGCAATACCGTGATTCCACCGAGCTCTTGAGGGAAATGACGGACTATTTCCTGCTCAAGCTGCGTGTGATTCAATGCCATCAACTGTTTGATCCGTTTCGGTGAGTCATACCAAACTAGTGAGCCTTGTTGACCACACAAGGGTAAGAAAGAGCGAGGCCCAGAAGGAAGAAACTGCTGCCAAGTGATGTCTTGCTGATCCTGTTCTGTTTCGACATTGATCAACATACAGTGTTGACGATAATCCCAAGCGGTTATGCCTATCCCTGACAAGCGACGGACTTTTGAGTTGGCACCGTCCGCGCCTACCACCCAACTCGCTTGAACCGTCTTTCCGGACACGAGGTGAAGGTGATTATCTTCTTCACCAAAGGTCATGGTGTCTAATTCCTCAGAGCACAACACGTCAAGGTTGTCGTATTGCTCAAACTCTTGCCATAGACCCAGTTGAATCAGGCGATTTTCGACAATATAGCCTAACTGATCAAGCTGCATCTCTTGAGCACTAAAACGGGTACGGCATTCAGGATGTTCCCACGTTTCTAGGCGACGATAAGGGCAAACGCGCTTCTGCACGGTATGTTGCCAAGCGCCAAGCTGCTCTAGCAAGCGTACCGAAGCTTCCGATATTGCCGATACTCGAATATCCATCGATTGGTCTGGGGAGTATGGTGTCGGCTTGTGCCCTTCAATCACGGCGACTTTACGCCCCTGCTTTGCAAAGCCTACCGCTAACGCTGCACCAACCATGCCACCGCCCACAATGGCAATATCATACTTGTTCATTATTTACTCATTATCTAACTGATTTATCGTCTATTTTCGATTGTACGTTTTCGCCTATAAATTGTAAGTATAAAAGGCACATTTTGCTGGTCTATTCCGTGATTGAATCAATAGTGGCGCGGTGCAGATGAAAGCAGTACAATACGCCGCTTGCCGCAGCAGCACCTCGATTTCCACCGCTGCGCGGAGATACGCTGGGCGATTTGCTCCCTTATTTTAAACTAACGATCGAGCGAACAAAGATGAGTAAGAAACTGCTAATTAAGACCTGGGGCTGCCAGATGAACGAATACGATTCATCAAAAATGGCTGACCTTCTAAATGCCGCGAATGGCTTTGAACTAACAGAAGATCCAGAAGAGGCAGATGTACTTCTACTCAATACCTGTTCTATCCGTGAAAAAGCGCAAGAGAAGGTATTCCACCAGCTTGGTCGTTGGAAGACACTTAAAGACAAGAAAGAAGGCGTGGTTATCGGCGTGGGCGGCTGTGTTGCGACTCAAGAGGGTGACCACATCCGTGAGCGTGCACCATTTGTTGACGTTATCTTCGGCCCACAAACACTTCACCGTCTACCTGAGATGATCAAGCAGTCGCAAAACGACGATGCGCCAGTCATGGATATTTCATTCCCAGAGATAGAGAAGTTTGACCGCCTACCTGAGCCGCGTGCTGAAGGTGCGACGGCATTCGTTTCTATCATGGAAGGCTGTTCTAAGTACTGTACTTACTGTGTTGTACCATATACTCGTGGTGAGGAAGTGAGCCGTCCGATGGACGACGTGCTATTTGAGATTGCACAGCTTGCTGACCAAGGTGTACGTGAAGTTAACCTTCTGGGTCAAAACGTAAACGCATACCGTGGCCCAATGCACGATGGTGACATCTGTACATTTGCAGAGCTGCTTCGCCTTGTTGCTTCTATTGATGGTATCGACCGTATCCGCTTTACAACGAGCCACCCACTTGAGTTTGGTGATGACATCATTGCAGTTTATGAAGATACACCTGAGCTTGTGAGCTTCCTTCATCTGCCGGTACAAAGTGGTAGTGACCGTATCCTGACGGCAATGAAACGCCCTCACACAGCGATCGAGTACAAGTCAATCATTCGCAAACTACGTAAAGCGCGTCCTGATATCCACATCAGCTCTGACTTTATCGTTGGTTTCCCGGGTGAAACAGACAAAGATTTCCAAGACACAATGAAGCTAATCAAAGATGTCGATTTTGACATGAGTTTCAGCTTCATCTTCTCTCCACGTCCAGGTACGCCAGCGGCAGATTACCCGTGTGACACACCTGAGCAAGAGAAGAAAGAGCGCCTATATGAGCTGCAACAAGTGGTAAATAGCCAAGCGATGCGTTATTCACGTCAGATGCTTGATACTGAACAGCGTGTATTGGTTGAAGGCCCATCGAAGAAGAACCTAATGGAGCTTCGTGCACGTACGGAAAACAACCGCGTTGTCAACTTTGAGGGTAGCGCAGACCTTATTGGTCAGTTTGTTGATGTAAAAATCACAGATGTATTTGCAAACTCTCTTCGCGGCGAAATCGTTCGTACAGAAAAAGAGATGGACCTTCGCAGCGTGATCTCACCAACTCAAATGATGGCGAAGACCAAGCGTGAAGATGAGCTGGGTGTAGCGACATTTACACCATAATTGCACATTCTCCATATAAAGCTCTAGTTGAGAGCTTGAAAATCCAACTCTGAGTGACCATCTTAGGGTTAGGATACCGCCATTAGAAGCCCGGTCTCAATCGGGCTTCTTGCTATTCGTGAGCCAAGCGCACACTCGTAGCACAATGAATATGGCACAACATGAGAGGCTAATTTGAGCAATAAAATTGTTACACTAGAGATCGACCTAGAACCGTCTGATAACCGTCGCCTTGCCAGTCTTTGTGGTCCTTTTGACGACAATATCAAACACCTAGAGCGTCGACTTGGCGTTGAAATCAGCTATCGTGGCAACTTCTTTACCATCGTAGGAAAACCGCACACGTCTGCTGCTGCCCTTGAAATTCTAAAGACGCTCTACGTCAATACAGCGCCAGTTCGCGGTAATATTCCCGACATTGAGCCAGAGCAGATTCATCTTGCGATCAAAGAGACGGGGATTTTAGAGCAAAATACTGAAGCAACGATTGAGCACGGCAAAGAGGTCTTTATTAAGACCAAAAAAGGCGTGATCAAACCACGTACACCGAATCAAGCCCAGTACCTTGTCAACATGGTAACGCACGACATTAGCTTTGGTATTGGTCCTGCAGGTACCGGTAAAACTTACCTAGCGGTTGCTGCTGCAGTTGATGCGCTAGAGCGTCAAGAGATTCGTCGTATTCTATTGACTCGACCTGCGGTAGAAGCGGGCGAAAAACTGGGGTTCTTGCCGGGTGATTTGAGCCAAAAAGTCGACCCGTATTTGCGCCCACTCTACGATGCCTTATTTGAAATGCTGGGCTTCGAGCGCGTTGAAAAGCTCATCGAGCGTAACGTGATTGAAGTTGCGCCATTGGCTTATATGCGTGGTCGTACACTGAATGATGCGTTCATCATTCTCGACGAGAGCCAAAACACGACGGTTGAACAGATGAAGATGTTCTTGACCCGTATCGGCTTCAACTCTCGCGCCGTTATCACCGGTGATATCACCCAGATTGACTTGCCACGCGGTGCCAAATCAGGCCTGCGCCACGCAATTGAAGTGTTGAGTGAGGTCGATGAGATCAGCTTTAACTTCTTCCAGTCGGATGACGTTGTTCGCCACCCGGTTGTTGCGCGTATCGTTAATGCCTATGAAAAGTGGGAAGCGCAAGATCAGAAAGAGCGCAAAGAGTTTGAGAAGCGTCGCCGTGAGGAACGTGAAGCGAAACTGCTTGAAAGCGCAAAAGCGGAACTAAACGCCGCAGAAGAAGTCACAAAACAATAAGAGAACCGAGCCAATGAGCATCGCCCTTGATCTGCAGCTAGCTGTAGAAGATGAAGCTAACTTGCCAAGTGAAACACTGATTCAACAGTGGCTAGACGCGGCTGTTACTCTGTTTCAACCTCAAGCCGAGGTGACGATACGCATCGTTGACGAGCAAGAGAGCCATCAACTTAACCATGAGTATCGTGGAAAAGACAAACCAACCAACGTATTGTCATTTCCTTTCGAAACACCACCGGGGATTGAGTTGGATCTTTTGGGCGACCTGATCATCTGCCGTCAGGTAGTTGAACGTGAGGCACAAGAGCAAAACAAGCCCTTGAACGCCCACTGGGCTCATATGGTTGTACATGGTAGCTTGCATCTGCTAGGTTATGATCATATCGAGGATGATGAAGCGGATGAGATGGAATCCCTCGAAACCGAAATTATGCAGAAGTTAGGGTTTGAAGACCCTTACATAGCAGAGAAAGAAAGCTAGTTTTTTCAATGCCTTATATGTGTGCTATCACACTTTGATAGCGTTACTTAACTGAGAAACAATGAACGAAGAAAACCCTCCCTCTTCTAACGAAAGTAGTAAGAAAGAAAAATCTGAAGGTCCGAGTCGCAAGACTTTATTTGAACGTATCGGGCAGCTTTTCCAAGGTGAGCCTAAAGACCGTCAAGAACTCGTAGATGTCATTCGTGACTCCGAGGAAAACGACCTTATTGACCATGACACCCGAGATATGCTCGAAGGTGTCATGGAAATATCAGAGCAACGTGTTCGTGACATCATGATCCCGCGCTCTCAAATTGTCACCATTGACCTCAATGAAGCTTTTGACGACATTGTAACTTTGATGACAGATGCACAGCACTCTCGCTACCCTGTGATCAGCGAAGACAAAGACCATGTTGAGGGTATTTTGCTAGCAAAAGATTTGCTGCGCTACCTAGGCTCTGATAGTGAGCCGTTCGACATTCAACAAGTCATTCGCCCTGCGGTAGTGGTGCCAGAGAGCAAGCGAGTCGATAGACTTCTCAAAGAATTCCGTGAAGAACGCTACCATATGGCGATTGTCGTGGATGAATTTGGTGGGGTTTCAGGTCTCGTTACCATCGAGGATATTCTCGAAGAGATCGTTGGTGAAATCGAAGACGAATTCGATGATGAAGATGAGTTGGATATTCGCAAGTTAAGTAAGCACACTTTCTCAATTAAAGCGCTTACCACTATTGACGACTTCAACGAACAATTTGATACCCAGTTCAGCACGGAAGAAGTGGATACCATCGGCGGTCTAGTAATGACAGCCTTTGGTCACCTGCCCTCTCGTGGTGAAATGGTAGAAATTGAGGGTTACCTATTCAAGATCATGGCAGCGGACAACCGCCGCATCATGCAACTTCAGGTGACCATTCCTGAGATTCAAACGCAACCGATTGAAACTCAAGAATAACGCGCAACAAGCGTAAATACGATCACCCACAGTGTGGGTATCATGGGCAAGTCTACTCAGGCTTGCCCATATTTTATGGAACAATCAAAAGATAGATTTATGGCCGTGGTTTTTAACAACAAGTTTTTCCTCAGTCTACTCGCTATTGCAGCAGGAGCGCTGTCTACTCTCGCCTTTGCCCCTTATGGACTTTGGCCATTAGCCCTTGTCAGCATATTACTGTTTCTAATACTGATTCAATCACGCTCTGCAAAACAAGCTGCTTGGCTTGGATGGCTGTGGGGAATTGGTAGCTTTGCCACTGGTATTAGCTGGGTGCATGTCAGTATTGATACCTTTGGTGGCATGCCAAAGATTGCCAGCTTGTTTTTGATGGCGCTTCTCATTGGCTATCTTGCGGTATACCCAGCGCTTTTTGCTGGTATTACTAACCGATACTTTCCCAAGAACAATCTAACGCGCTACGCCCTTGCTGTGCCTATTTTGTGGCTCATCAGCGACTGGCTGCGTGGCTGGGTGATGACAGGATTTCCTTGGTTATGGATGGGCTACAGCCAGATTGACTCTCCGCTAGGTAACTTCGCCCCGCTTGGTGGTGTCGACTTAGTCACTTTTGCCACCCTACTGATTGCCTCACTCACAACACTTACGCTACTGACAAAACGCTGGAGCCTTGCACTTGCTCCCGCAGTCATCTTCGCTACTGGTTATGGCTTGAATGCAGCCCACTGGGTAACACCAAATCCTGATTCGAGAACCAGCTTTGCCCTGGTACAAGGCAATATTGATCAAGCCTCTAAATGGCTACCTAGCGAGCGTTGGCCAACCATCATCAAATACACGGATCTCACTAAAGATCACCGTGATGCAGACATTATTATCTGGCCGGAAGCGGCTATTCCTGCTTTCGAGTATGAAATAGCGTCCTATCTGGCGAATCTCGATGCGTTGGTAAAAGAATATGATAGCGCTATGATCACTGGCGTGATCAACCGCAGTGATGAAGGGCTTTATTATAATAGCGTACTGGCGGTTGGTCAGACGGGTCAGGATTACAGCTACAACCCCGAAGATCGCTACCATAAACATCACTTACTGCCGTTCGGAGAGTTTGTGCCATTTGAAGATATTTTTCGACCGCTGGCCCCTTTCTTCAATCTGCCAATGTCCTCGTTCAGCCGTGGGGCTTATGTTCAGCCTAATGTCGTGGCTAATGGCAAAGACTTCGCTGCAGCCTTGTGTTACGAGATCATCTTCAATGAACAGATTCGGCACAACGTGAATGATGATACCGACTTTATTCTGACGCTATCTAATGATGCATGGTTTGGTGACTCGATTGGCCCGCAACAGCATATGGAAATTGCTCGCATGCGCGCTCTTGAGTTGGGTAAACCCGTCATCCGCTCAACCAACAACGGTGTGACTGCGATTACCGACTATCGCGGCAATATCGTAGCCCAAATCCCGCAGTTTGAGACCGCTGTTTTAACCGCAGAGGTGGAATCGACCGATGGCCAGACACCATACCACGGTGTAGGACGATGGCCGCTTTATATTTGGTCTGTATTGGGGCTATTGCTCGCGGCTTGGCTTAGAAAGAGAACTGCATAGATAAAGTTAAGCCCCTCCTGTTAAGAGGGGCTTAAACTCAATCATTAAATGACTGTGGCTTCAATCGTTATGGCTTTAGAGGCTGACGACTAAACGCCGTTTTGCCACATTTCGGACAAGGACTGATCACCGTCGGGTGATTGTACGTTACTTTGTGAGCGCAGTTTTCACACATCAACACCCCTAAACCAATCATATCTCCAGCTTGGTATAGGCCCTGATGCTCTAGGTCAGCAAACAGTTCTACCCACTCGACTTTGGTGCGGTCAGTAATGTCCAACAACCCTTGCCAGATAGAATCAGCAATCATGAGAGAGAAAGGGCTGCCCTTACTTTCTTCATAATTATCAGCAAATTCTTTGAGATCAGATTTGACGTAAGCCGAAATCAACGCGAGTTCATCTTTAGTCATATCATTGGCTGCGTCCAGGTACTCCCCTGACCGCTCTAACACATGATTGAGCTCTTCTGGACTATGTTTGATGGTCTCAATTGCGTTCTCAACCACCTCTTCATAACCTGCTTTACGTTTTGGCATAGTAACCTCCCTCAACACAATGGTTGTTGTACCACTTACCTTTAGGTATTCTATGACGATCTATTAAAGTCTGTTCTAACCGAACTCACAAATTCCAAGATAACCGGATATCATCGATGCAAGAACAATACAATCCTCAAGATATTGAACAAAAAGTTCAAAAGCACTGGGATGACAACAAGACCTTTGTTGTAAGTGAAGACCCAAACAAAGAAAAATTCTACTGTCTATCCATGTTCCCTTACCCAAGTGGCCGACTGCACATGGGCCACGTGCGTAACTACACAATCGGTGATGTTGTTTCTCGTTTCCAACGCCTGCAGGGTAAAAACGTAATGCAACCAATCGGTTGGGATGCATTTGGTCTACCTGCAGAAAACGCTGCTGTTAAGAACAACACGGCACCAGCACCATGGACTTACGAAAACATCGAGTACATGAAAAACCAGCTTAAGCTTCTAGGCTTTGGTTACGACTGGAACCGTGAGTTTGCTACTTGTACGCCTGAATACTACCGTTGGGAGCAAGAGTTCTTCACTAAGCTTTACAACAAAGGCCTAGTTTACAAGAAGACCTCATCCGTTAACTGGTGTCCAAACGACCAAACGGTACTGGCTAACGAGCAGGTAGAAGACGGTTGCTGCTGGCGTTGTGACACGCCTGTAGAGCAAAAAGAGATCCCACAGTGGTTCATCAAGATCACTGAATACGCTCAAGAGCTACTAGACGACCTAGATAACCTAGATGGTTGGCCTGAAATGGTTAAGACCATGCAGCGTAACTGGATCGGCCGCTCTGAAGGTGTAGAACTGAAATTCGAAGTGAAGGGTCAACAAGACCTAGAAGTTTACACAACACGTCCAGACACACTAATGGGTGTGACTTACGTGGGTATCGCAGCAGGTCACCCTCTAGCAGCCGTAGCCGCTGAGAACAACCCTGAGCTTGCCGCGTTCATCGAAGAGTGTAAGAACAACAAAGTTGCGGAAGCTGAGCTTGCGACAATGGAGAAGAAGGGTATGGCAACTGGCCTTACTGCTATTCACCCATTGAACGGTCGTGAGGTTCCTGTTTACGTAGCTAACTTCGTACTGATGGACTACGGCACAGGCGCTGTTATGGCAGTACCTGCACACGATCAACGTGACTATGAGTTCGCTACTAAGTACGGTCTAGACATCATCCCAGTGATCAAGCCAGCTGATGACAGCGAGCTAAACATCTCTGAAGAGGCGTACACTGAAAAAGGCGTACTGTTCGATTCAGGTGAGTTCGACGGGCTAGAGTTCCAAGCAGCGTTCGATGCAATCGCAGCCAAGCTTGAAGCAGAAGGTAAAGGAACTAAGACAGTAAACTTCCGTCTACGTGACTGGGGTGTATCTCGTCAACGTTACTGGGGTGCTCCAATCCCAATGGTAACGACTGAAGATGGTGAAGTTCACCCAGTACTCGCTGACCAACTGCCAGTAATTCTTCCAGAAGACGTGGTAATGGACGGCGTAACTAGCCCAATCAAAGCTGACAAAGAGTGGGCGAAGACAACGTTCAACGGCGAGCCTGCGCTACGTGAAACTGACACGTTCGATACGTTCATGGAGTCTTCTTGGTACTACGCACGTTACTGTTCACCACAAGCTGACGACATCCTAGATCCAGAAAAAGCAAACTACTGGCTACCAGTAGACCAGTACATCGGTGGTATCGAGCACGCTTGTATGCACCTACTGTACTCACGCTTCTTCCACAAACTGCTACGTGACGCAGGTTACGTAACGTCTGACGAACCGTTCAAGCAACTGCTATGTCAAGGCATGGTACTAGCGGATGCGTTCTACTTTGAGAACGACAAAGGCGGTAAAGAGTGGGTTGCACCAACTGACGTAGCTGTAGAGCGTGACGGTAAAGGTCGCATCACTTCAGCGAAAGACAACGAAGGCCGTGACGTAGCACACTCGGGCATGATCAAGATGTCTAAGTCGAAGAACAACGGTATTGACCCTCAAGAGATGGTCGACAAGTACGGTGCTGATACTGTTCGTCTATTCATGATGTTTGCATCACCTGCAGACATGACGCTTGAGTGGCAAGAGTCTGGCGTAGAAGGCGCAAACCGCTTCCTAAAACGTGTTTGGAAACTCGTCAACGAGCACGCAGCGAAAGGCGCGGCAGAAGCAGTGGATACATCAGCACTGTCTAGCGACCAAAAAGCACTTCGTCGCGACGTTCACAAGACTATCGCGAAAGTGACTGACGATATCGCTCGTCGTCAAACGTTCAACACAGCAATCGCTGCCATCATGGAGCTGATGAACAAACTAGCAAAAGCACCTCAAGAATCTATACAAGACCGTGCCATCCTTGATGAAGCGCTAAAAGCCGTAGTCGTGATGCTTTACCCTATCACTCCGCACATTTCATTTGAGATGGGTGCTGCGCTAGGTGTTGCTGACGTTGATAATGCCCAATGGCCGACTCACGATGAAAAAGCGCTGGTTGAAGACGAGAAGCTCATCATCGTTCAGGTTAACGGCAAGCTACGTGCGAAACTGACTGTACCTGCAGACATCTCTAAAGAAGAGATCGAAGAGCTAGGTCTAAACGATGAGAACGTTACTAAGTTCACAGAAGACAAAACGGTTCGTAAAGTTATCTATGTACCAGGTAAACTTCTAAACATCGTAGCGAACTAATAGTTTTTTACGAACTCATTGACGCTAAAGTAACTCTAATCAGGGTGATTCATCGCCCTGATTGTTTACTAAATGGGATTAACGCAATTAGTCCCATTCAGTAAATGACTTAACAAGGTAGTAGAGCGACATTCATGCACACTAAAACCCTTTCTACAATGCGAGTACTGCTCGTAGTTTGTCTTGCTTCTTTAATCAGCGCTTGTGGCTTCCAGCTTCGTGGTGAATCAACGGTTCCAGAAGAGCTGCATCACATGTCGCTCACCAGCTACGACAAATACAGCACCCTCACTCGCCTGGTTGAAACCGAATTGAGCTTGAACAATATCGACCTTGTTTACCCACGCGCTGACATCCCTAACTTACACATCACGAGTGAATCGATTGATGAACGCACCCTATCGCTTTATCAAAATGCCCGTGCAGCAGAAAAAGAGCTCACCTACAACGCAAACTACCGTGTGACAGTACCGGATATCGGCTCCCACAGCTTCACGGCGACCATTACGCGCAGCTATCTAGATAACCCACTGACTGCACTGGCGAAGTCGGTTGAGCGCGAAATGATCGAAGATGAGATGCGTAAACTCGCGGCCACACAGATTATTCGACAAATGGGCCGTATCCGCGCCGATATTGAAGCGTTTGAAGCCCTTGAATGGGAAGAAAACCGCACCGAATACAAAGTGAAGCTTGAGCCAGCACAATAATGCGCATTTTTGCTGACCGCCTTCAAGAACAGCTGAACAAAAAGCTAAGCCCTGTCTATCTCGTTTTCGGTAACGAGCCACTGCTGCTTCATGAATCGCGTCAAGCGATTGCACAGCAAGCGCAAGCGCAGGGCTTTTTAGAGCGCCATCGTTTTACCTTAGATAATCAAACCGATTGGAACGCTATTTTCGATTGTTTTCAAGCAATGAGCCTATTTTCGAGTCAGCAGATTGTTGAACTTGAAGTCGGTGAATCAGGCGTCAATGCCGCACAGGGTAAAGAGCTCGTCGAGCTTGCTGCACATATAAATCCAGAAACGCTTCTGGTTGTGGTTGGCAGCAAACTCACCAAGGCACAAGAGAACAGTAAGTGGTTTAAAGCGCTTTCCTCACAGGGAACTTGGGTTAACTGCTTAACACCTGACATTACGCGCTTGCCGCAGTTTGTGCGTCAGCGTTGTAATCTGCTCGGCTTAAAGCCAGACCAAGAATCTCTACAAATGCTCGCTCAATGGCACGAGGGCAACCTACTTGCTCTGACACAGAGCCTTGAGAAGCTAGCGCTTCAGTACCCTGATGGACAACTGAGTTTGGTACGTATCGAAGAGTCTCTGAGTCGCCACAACCACTTTACCGTCTATCATTGGATTGACGCGCTGCTTGCGGGTAAAGCGAATCGAGCCCAGAGAATACTGCGTCAGCTTGAAGCCGAAGGTGTGGAGGGTGTCATCATCGCTCGAGCTATTCAAAAAGAGTTAAAACTGCTCATTCAGCTCCAAGGTGAGATGCAGCTTAGCTCTATCGCTCAAGTTTTTGAGAAGCATCGCATCTGGCAATCAAAGCGACCACTCTACTCTGCCGCGCTCCAGAGATTAGATAGCCAATCTCTACGTTACTGTTGGTCGTTGCTGTCTAGCGCGGAAGTGACGCTGAAAACTCAGTATGAGCAGCCTGTATGGCCACTGATTCAACAGCTCGGGCTTACTTTATGTTCACCGCAGGCCACATTCCCTGTAGAGATACGCCGCGCACACTAAAAGCGTGTTATACTCCGCGCCTATTTTTAAACAGTACATTGAGGGTACCACCTTGCTACGTGAAGAATTGCGAGACTTTCTCGCTGACAAAGCCGACGATATGAAAGCACAAGACATCACTCTGTTGGACGTGACGGGTAAATCCAGCGTAACGGATTTTATGGTGATCTGTACTGGTACCTCCAAGCGTCATGTTTCTTCAATCGCAGAACATGTCGCTACAGAAATCAAAAAGCTCGGCATGGAACCATTAGGTATCGATGGCGAGACCGAAGGTGAATGGGTCGTACTCGATATGGGCGATGCGATGCTGCATGTCATGCAAGAGGAACATCGTGAGCTCTATCAGCTAGAGAAGCTTTGGAACTAATCTCATGAAGCTACAACTTATTGCCGTCGGCACGAAAATGCCAAAATGGGTAGAAGAAGGCTTTCAAGAGTACAAACGCCGCTTTCCCCATGATATGCCACTTGAATTGGTTGAAGTGGCCGCTGGAAAGCGCGGAAAAAATGCTGACATTGCAAGGATTCTGCAAAAAGAGGGCGAAGCGATGCTCGCGGCCGTGCCAAAAGGCAACCGTATCGTTACTCTAGATATTCCTGGTAAGCGTTGGGATACCGAGCAGCTCGCAGGTCAGCTGGATGCTTGGAAACTGGATGGCCGTGATGTTTCGATTCTGATCGGTGGCCCTGAGGGGTTAGCGCCAGCTTGTAAAGCGGCGGCAGATCAAAGCTGGTCACTTTCTCCACTGACTCTCCCACACCCTATGGTGCGCGTGATTATGGCAGAAGCGCTGTATCGCGCATGGAGTGTAACGGCAAACCACCCTTACCACCGCGAATAACCGAAACGCTCGGTTTCATTAGTTGAGATGTGTGTAGATGTTGCGTAAGCGTAGCAAAATAAGAGATTACCGTGAGGAGTCACGCCTATTTAAAGCGCGTGCTGTCACTGCGTTTATTGTTATCATCGCTTCGATGTGTGTGTTGCTCGCCAACCTCTACCACATTCAAGTCAATCAGTATCAAGACTACAAGACTCGTTCGAACGATAACCGCATTAAGGTTGTGCCAATCGCGCCTAACCGTGGTTTGATTTATGATCGAAATGGCGTTTTGCTGGCTGAAAACCGCCCGGTCTTCAACTTAGAGATCATCCCTGAGCAAGTAAAAGATATGTCTGCGACCATTGAAGGGCTGCGTGGCATTCTTACTATTACCGATGAACGCGTCGAGCGCTTTGAACGAGATCGTCGCAGAACTCGCCGCTTTAACGCGATACCACTACTCACACAGCTTACCGAAGAACAAGTTGCCACCTTCTCGGTTCATCAACATAAGTTTCCTGGTGTCAACGTCAATGCCACACTGAAGCGCCACTACCCCTATGGCGAAATTCTCACCCATGTCATCGGCTACGTGTCGCGTATCAATGATCGCGATATGGAGCGCTTGATCCGTGAAGAGAAAGAGGCAAATTATCAGGCCACACGTGATATTGGTAAACTGGGTATTGAGCGCTATTACGAAGATATGCTGCACGGCACTGCCGGCTATCAAGAAGTGGAAGTGAACAGCCGTGGTCGTGTTATTCGCACTCTAAAATACGTACCGCCAACACCAGGCAAGGATATCGTGCTCAACCTCGATATTCGCCTGCAAAACTACCTATTCAACCTACTTGACGGCCGCCGAGGCTCTGCAGTCATCCTGGACCCAGATGACAATGGCGTATTGGGCATGGTATCGAGCCCTAGTTACGATCCTAATGCCTTTGTTCACGGTATATCAGGTAAAGCTTATCGAGCGCTCTTGAACGATAAAAACCGTCCTTTGGTGAACCGCGCTACACTGGGTATTTATCCACCAGCATCAACCATCAAGCCTTTCTTAGCCGTAGCCGCTCTGCAAGAAGAGGTTATCACTACGCGTACGACTCGTAATGACCCGGGCTATTGGCGCATTCCTAACTCCAATACACGCCCATTCCGTGATTGGCTGCGTTGGGGACACGGTAAAGTAGATGTGGTGAAATCCATCGAAGAGTCTGTTGATACCTTCTACTATCAAATCGCCTATGACATGGGCATCGACCGCATTTCTAAATGGATGAAGATGTTTGGCTTTGGTGATTTTACTGGCATTGATATTCACGAAGAGAGTCGAGCGAACATGCCGACGCGTGAATGGAAAATGGCTCGCCACAAAACACCTTGGTATCAAGGTGATACCATCCCGGTGGGTATCGGTCAGGGGTATTGGACAGCAACACCGATGCAGATAGCTAAAGCAACATCTGTATTGGTTCACCGTGGTGAAGTCATTGCCCCTCACCTTTTGAGAGCGACCATCGACAATGGTGAGCGTTTTGAACGTCAAGAGTTGGCAGAGATAGAGACCTTCCCACCAATTACTGACGTACCCAACAAATATTGGGATATCGCTTTTGAGGGGATGTACTTGGTCAACCACGGCAATCGAGGCACGGCTCGTCGTGCCTTCGCTAATATGGATTATAAGACGGCAGGTAAGTCTGGTACTGCACAGGTCTTTGGCTTAGCCGAAGAAGAAGAGTATGACGCCGATGAAATCGCAGAGCACCTGCGTGATCACGCCTTGTATACTGGCTTTGCCCCTCTTGATGACCCTGAAATCATTGTCACCGTTGTGCTTGAAAACGCGGGGGGAGGCTCAAGTAATGGTGGCCCTGTTGTCCGTGAAATCTTCGACAAAGTACTCATGTCGCCTGCAGAGGAAGCTGTGAAATGAAACTAGACCCATCGACTGGTCAAAACCGCGCCTTCTTTCAGCGCTTACACATCGACCTACCTTTGCTACTGGGCATACTTGCCCTCATGGCCTTCGGTCTTGTCGTGATGTACAGTGCTAGCGGCCAAGATGCTGGCATGATGGATAGACAGGCGATGCGCATGGTGCTCTCCATCGTCGTGATGATTGTTCTTGCTCAGATACCTCCGCGTACCTACGAGGCATTAGCTCCGATCATGTTCTTCTGTGGCTTAGGCCTGCTGCTCGGCGTGCTCTTTTTTGGTGAAGCATCCAAGGGGGCTCAGCGCTGGTTAAACCTTGGTTTTGTTCGCTTCCAACCCTCTGAGCTGATGAAGTTAGCGGTCCCTTTGATGATCGCCCGTTATATCGGCAAAGGCACTTTACCACCGACCTTTCAGACACTCGTCATGTCACTTGTCATGGTGGTTGTTCCAACCATACTGATCGCCAAACAGCCCGATCTCGGAACATCTATCTTGATTGCAGCCTCAGGTATCTTCGTTATTTTCTTAGCGGGGATCAGCTGGAAAATCATCACCGCTGCGATTGTCGGCGTTGGTGCATTCGTACCTATCTTGTGGTTCTTCCTAATGCGCGAGTACCAGAAGGTGCGCGTAAGAACGTTATTTAATCCCGAATCCGATCCTCTGGGGGCTGGCTACCATATCATCCAGAGTAAGATTGCTATCGGCTCGGGTGGTATATCAGGTAAAGGCTGGCTGCAAGGCACGCAGTCACAACTGGAGTTCCTACCCGAGCGCCACACTGATTTTATCTTTGCGGTGATCGCTGAAGAGTGGGGAATGCTGGGTATTCTCGCATTGTTTGCCCTTTATCTTTACATCATCGGTCGCGGGCTTTATCTCGCCAGTCATGCTCAAACCGCGTTTGGTCGCATGATGGCGGGCAGTATCGTGTTGAGCTTCTTTGTCTATGTCTTTGTAAACATTGGTATGGTGAGCGGAATCCTACCTGTTGTGGGCGTTCCCCTACCTCTAATTAGCTATGGCGGTACCTCAATGGTGACACTCATGGCAGGCTTTGGCATCTTAATGTCGATTCACACTCATCGAAAAGCATTCTCTAAGGCGTCTTAGTATGAAATTCAATCATAAGCTCTGTTGGTTCGCTCTCTCTTCGAGCCTTCTCTTCGGCTGTTCCACAACAGAGGGTGAACGCTATGATCTTGAGGATGATGTACCACCACAACAGCCTATCTCTGTAGAGCATGTTGAAGGCGTAACACCACGCTATGAACCCTATAGCCTAGGGGGCAACAAAGACTATACGCTACGCGGTGAAGACTACACAATCGTTAAAGATGCAAGAGGGTTCACTGAAAAAGGACAAGCCTCTTGGTACGGCAAGAAGTTTCATGGCCATCTCACATCTAATGGTGAGATTTACGACATGTACTCTATGACGGCCGCCCACAAAACACTACCGCTACCCAGTTATGTCAAAGTGACTAACACCGATAACGGCAAGCAGACGATTGTGAGAGTCAACGACCGTGGACCATTCCACGAAGGACGTATCATTGACCTAAGTTACGCCGCCGCTCATAAACTCGGTGTGGTTCAAGCGGGTGTTGCGAACGTTGAGATTGAAGTGATAACCGTCGAAAAACCAGCCTCTCAATTGGGCAACTCCAAACACCCCAACTATATTATTCAAGTTGCGAGCTCACAGCACCAAGATCGCTCAGAGGCATTGGCCGCTAAGCTAAGCGATGATTTGGGCGTGGATAGCTTTGTCCAGCCTGCAAACAATGTTTATCGAATTCTTCTTGGCCCTTTTGCCGATTATGATGAAACCAAGGCTACGTTGTCGGAAATCAAAGGTTCGGGATATCACTCTGCCTTTATCCGCAAGCACAATTCCAAGTAAAGTAGTCCTATAAAAACAACAAGCAAATATTATCAGAATACTATGACCAATCTTATTACCAAGCCGTCATTCGGTAAGGCTATGATTGCCTCTATGGCATCACTGCTCGTCTCAACCACTGTCAATGCCAGCATAGTCCCAAATCCGCCAGCGGTTGCAGCGAAAGGGTATGTTCTCATGGACTACCATACTGGCGAGCTGCTCGCTGCCAGCAATGAGCACACTCAACTATCACCAGCAAGCCTGACCAAAATGATGACCAGCTATGTTATTGGTCAAGAGATCAAAGCGGGTAATGTCTCACTGGATGATGATGTCACCATCAGTAAAAATGCTTGGGCACGTAATTTCCCTGGCTCATCTAAAATGTTTCTCGAAGTGGGTAAAACCGTTAAGTTAGAAGAGCTTAATAAAGGTATTATCGTTCAATCCGGTAACGATGCTTGTGTGGCTGCTGCGGAGCATATCGCTGGCTCTGAAGGTGCATTTGTCGATCTCATGAACGGCTGGGCACAGCAAATCGGTATGACCAACTCTCACTATGGCAACGTACACGGGCTCGACAACTCAGAGCTCTATTCCACGCCTTATGATCTGGCACTACTTGGACAAGCATTGATCCGCGACGTACCCGAAGAGTACCGCGTCTACTCAACCAAATCCTTTACCTACAACGGCATCACTCAACACAACCGCAATGGCTTGCTGTGGGATAAAAACATGAACGTTGATGGCATCAAAACAGGTTACACCCGCCAAGCGGGCTACAACTTGGTAAGCTCAGCGACGCAAGGTGAAATGCGCCTGATTGCGGTTGTCATGGGAGCAAAGAACCCTGATGCCCGTAAAGCAGAAAGTAAAAAGCTCCTTAGCTATGGCTTCCGCTTCTTTGAAACTGTGGCGCCAAATAATGCGGGTGAGGTGTTTGCAACAGAAAAAATCTGGATGGCAGATAAGCCTACGATCGACCTAGGACTCAATGAAGATACTTACGTCACGCTCCCTCGTGGCAGCTCGGATGACCTAACAGCTAACTTTGTCCTTGACCAAGAGCTCAAAGCGCCAATCGAAAAAGGCCAGAAGGTCGGTACGCTATACTATGATCTTGAGGGTGAAAACATCGCTCAATACTCAGTGGTTGCACTTGAGTCTGTGGGTGAAGGTAGCGTATTCCGCCGCATGTGGGACTACATCATTATGCTAGTGAACAGTTGGTTCTAACACTCAACCTTGAGATCAAACAGGAATGGCAGTACTATTCGTGCCCATTCCTGTACCAGAGAATTTGGAGTTTATTATGCTGACGATTAACTCAGATGCAAAATTGAAAGACTTGCTTGAGTTCCCATGCTCATTTACCTACAAGGTTATGGGTTACGCTAAGCCTGAACTGCCAGAGAAAGTGCTTGAAGTGATCCAACGTCACGCTCCTGGTGATTACAGCCCTGTGGTTAAGCCAAGTGCAAAAGGCAACTACCACTCAGTGTCTATCAACATTACTGCGACCTCTATCGAGCAAGTTGAAACACTGTACAAAGAACTTGGCGAAATCGACATTGTTCGCATGGTTCTGTAAAAAGTTTAAGTTTTAAATTTTTTTTGAAAGCAGCCTTAGGCTGCTTTTTTGTTATTTATCATAAACATAAAAACACCGTACCTATTGTCACGTTAAAAACCTGTCATCAAAATGTAGTTTAGTCACGCGTTCCTGTTTATAATCCCAAGCGAAGTTTGTATTTGATCATGGAACTTAGATGGAAAAGAAACTGATTGTCAGACACTTAGGTCGCCAAGATTACCAACCTGTATGGCAAGCAATGCATGATTTTACCGATACGCGTGATGAAAACACGATCGATGAAGTATGGCTTGTTGAACATAACCCTGTATTTACCCAGGGTCAGGCAGGTAAGGATGAGCACCTACTCAACACAGGAGATATACCTGTCGTACAAAGTGATCGCGGCGGTCAGGTGACCTATCATGGTCCTGGTCAACTTGTTGCCTACGTATTGATTAACTTACGCCGCAAAAACATCGGCGTTCGTGACCTAGTCACTCATATCGAGAACACCGTCATCAATACACTCAAACATTTTGATGTCGAATCTGCTGCACGCCCTGATGCCCCTGGTGTCTATGTCGAAAACCGCAAGATATGCTCACTTGGTCTGCGTATTCGACGTGGCTGCTCTTTCCACGGCCTCGCACTCAACATCAACATGGATCTTGCTCCATTCTTGCGGATTAACCCCTGTGGCTACGCGGGTATGGAGATGGTGCAACTCAGCGACCTCACCCCAATTACACAATTAGAACAAGCCCAGTCACCTTTAATTAAAGAACTTGTTGCTTTACTTGATTATCAAGACATCGAGTTCATTACGGAAGCGGTAGAACATGAGTAAACCAATCCAAATGGAAAAAGGCGTCAAATATCGTGACGCAGATAAAATGGCTCTTATTCCAGTCAAGAATATGCCAACAGAGCAAAAAGAAGTTCTGCGCAAGCCTGATTGGATGAAAATCAAGCTGCCTGCAGATAGCCAGCGTATTCAAGACATCAAATCAGCAATGCGTAAGAACAACCTTCACTCTGTTTGTGAAGAAGCTTCTTGCCCTAACTTAGCGGAATGTTTCAACCACGGTACGGCAACCTTCATGATTCTAGGTGCAATCTGTACACGTCGTTGCCCTTTCTGTGATGTTGCCCATGGTCGCCCTGTCGCTCCTGAGGTTGATGAACCACAGAAGCTGGCTAAGACGATTGCGGATATGAAGCTTAAGTATGTTGTCGTGACTTCTGTTGACCGTGATGATCTGCGTGACGGTGGTGCAAAGCACTTTGCTGATTGTAACCGTAAAATCCGTGCGCTAAGCCCAAATATTAAGATTGAAACCCTAGTTCCTGACTTCCGTGGTCGCATGGATGTCGCACTAGAGCTTCTTAAAGACAATCCACCCGATGTCTTCAACCACAACCTTGAAACGGCACCACGCCTTTACCGAAAAGCTCGCCCTGGCGCGAACTACAAGTGGTCTTTGCAACTGCTACAGAAGTTCAAAGAGCAGCATCCCGATGTTCCAACCAAATCAGGCTTGATGATGGGCCTTGGCGAGACCAAAGAAGAGATCATCGAAGTATTGAAAGACTTGCGCGCTCACGGCGTGACTATGCTCACGCTTGGTCAATACCTAGCGCCGAGCCGCCATCACCTTCCGGTAGAGCGTTATGTGCCACCAGCAGAGTTTGATGAGCTCAAAGAGATTGCGCTTGACCTTGGGTTTACTCATGCTGCCTGTGGCCCGTTTGTACGCTCTTCATATCACGCTGATATGCAAGCACAAGGCATTGAAGTTAAGTAAAGTATTGAAGTCGTATTCAAAGACGATATTTAGCAAGGGTTGGCATATAGCCAACCCTTTTCTTTATGCGCCACACTTTAAGGGCTAGGTGCAATTTGCTGCGGCCTCATTTTTTCTAGGCTAAAACCAAGAATCAGTAGCATGCCAATCAGGGGAGCACTACCGAGCATAACCGCTAGCCATGCACCTTGTTGCCAGCAATAGATCAGCCAAAATCCCCCTAAACTCCCTCCAACATAGTAGTGAACCAAATAGAGAGCGACTGCCGTTGCTTTACCTGTTTTTGCTTTCTGACTTGTCCATGCGTAAGCCAACGTGTGGGAAAAAAATGCTCCGAAGCTAATAAGTAACAACCCCAATACCATTGCAGCAAGGTGATCAAAGTAAGCAACAACGATACCGACTAACATAATCGTTGTCCCGATACCTATCCCTGCACTTGTGCTACCCAATCTCATCCACTTCGAAGAGAGGCTGGAGCTAAACGTTCCTGCCAGGTAACAGAGAAAAATCATACTCGCGATGCCTACTGGTAAATTATGAGGGGCAGCCACCAAGCGAAAACCCATGACGGTATAAAGATTAACAAACAGCGCAAAGTTGATGCCGCCGATCAGCATCGCAGTCCAAAGTGGACGCTGGCTAAAGTGTTTGAGCACCGCTCTATTGTGATGCTTCAATAGCCCCGTTTTGGGTTTGAAGTGCCTTTGCTGTGGAAGCAACACCGTGACCAACAAAGCCCCTGATAACGTCAATAACCCCATAGCACCGACTGCAATCTGCCATGTGCCCCACTCCAACAGCATACCGCCAAATAGACGCCCACCGATGCCACCTATTGAATTAGCCGCCACATAGATGGCAATAGCGTGAGTGAACGCTCTTTCGCTCAGCTCTTCAACCAAATACGCAACACCCACGGCAAGATACCCTGCTAAACAGATGCCCAAAAGAGCTCGAGCTACCACCAGCAACACCAGGCTGCTGGATAACATCATGACAACGGCCACCAGCGGCAGTGAGAAGAGACTCATCAGCATCACCCTGCGTCGACCATTGCGCTCAGAGTAGACTGCCCAGGGAATTAAACTGACTGACAACAAAAGAGAGGTAATCGCAAATACCCAGTTTATTTGAAATGCGCTCGCCGAAAACTGCTCAGCCAATTCAGGTAGCATCGGTTGGAACAAATAGAGATTACAGAAAATTAAGAAAGCACCGAGAGCGAGACTCAATGTCACTCGATAGTACGCTTTAGATTTATACTCGATCATGGGCTTTGACAGCCTTTTAAAACCACAACATGTGATCAATTTAGCAACGATAACGTATTAAATTAAATATATTAAAACTATGCTTTCTATATATTTTTAATATCAATGAACTCAAACTATCTTCGTCACTTTATTGCTGTTGCCGAGTACGGCAGTTTTACACTCGCTGCGCAGTCGCTTAATATCGCGCAGCCTCCGCTGAGCATCTCAATCAAAAAGCTTGAGCAGGAGATAGGATTAACTCTTTTTCTCCGTCGAGGCAGACATGTGTCATTGACACTGGAAGGGGAAGTGTTATTCAAGCATGCCAAGCAAGTACAGCAAACACTCGAAGATGCGCAAACGGCGATGGAAGAGCTAAAAGGACTCGATAAGGGTGAAGTGCGTTTAGGAGTACCAAGTATGATGGGATCCTATTACTTTCCAGAGATTCTGATGGCGTTTAAAAGCCGCTATCCAAACCTCAAGCTGACCGTCATTAATGCAGGTACTCGTTCGATTCGGAAAATGCTGCTTGATGGTACGCTTGATGTGGGGGTGATTAACCATTACACAGATTCAGAGACACTCGAAACAGACCACCTACTCACCTCCAATATGGTTGCAGCAGTAGGGAAGCGACATCCACTGGCCAATAAAAAATCCATCAGTTTGAAAGAGTTCTTCCAACACGAGCTGGTACTCTTTGAAGCCGGCTACTTTCATCGGGATTTCATCGAAAAGAAAGCGCAAGAACTCGATATGCCTATGCAGTTCTCTTTTGAAACCAATCTTTTGCCAATGATACTCAGTATCGTCAAAAACGAGTTTGCGATTACCGCGCTACTTGAGATGGTCACAGACTGTGAGAAAGAGATTATAGCCATCCCTTTTGAAGAGAGTGTAGAACTTAACCTTGCGCTCGCATGGCGCAAAAATGGCTATCTATCCATTGCCCACCGAACGTTTATAGATTTTGTCAAACAGAACCGATAAAACAAAAAAAGCCCCAATTAGGGGCTTTTCGATACATTTAAGCACAAGATTAAGCGTAAACAGGTAGACGCTTACAGATTTCTAGTACTTTTGCTTTTGTCGCTTCGATCACTTCTTCGTTGGCGATGTTGTCTAGAACATCACACATCCAGTTTGCAAGCTCTGTTGCATCTGCTTCAGAGAAACCGCGGCGAGTGATCGCTGGAGAACCGACACGGATACCAGAAGTCACAAACGGGCTACGAGGATCGTTTGGCACTGAGTTTTTGTTAACCGTGATGTTCGCTGCACCCAGTGCTGCGTCAGCTTCTTTACCCGTGATGTCTTTGTCGATTAGGTCAACAAGGAACAGGTGGTTTTCAGTACCGTTCGATACGATCTTGTAACCGCGCTCTTGGAATTGAGCAACCATCGCTTTTGCGTTCTTAACGACGCGCGCTTGGTACTCTTTGAACTCTGGCTCCATCGCTTCTTTGAACGCTACCGCTTTACCCGCGATTACGTGCATTAGAGGACCACCTTGGCCACCAGGGAATACCGCTGAGTTCAGCTTCTTGTACATGTCCTCGCCTGCGTTAGACAGGATTAGACCACCACGTGGTCCCGCTAGCGTTTTGTGCGTTGTGGTTGTTACAACGTGAGCGTGAGGAACTGGTGTTGGGTATACACCAGCGGCGATAAGACCCGCGACGTGAGCCATATCAACAAATAGGTACGCGTCCACTTTGTCTGCGATTTCGCGCATGCGAGCCCAGTCTACGATTTGAGAGTAAGCAGAGAAACCACCAATGATCATCTTAGGCTTGTGCTCTAGAGCAAGCTGCTCCATCTCATCGTAGTTGATTTGGCCCGCTTCATCGATACCGTAAGGAATAACGTTGTAGTGCTTACCAGAGAAGTTTACTGGAGAGCCGTGAGTCAGGTGACCACCGTGCGCTAGGCTCATACCCAATACCGTATCGCCTGGGTTTAGAAGAGCCATGTACACCGCACTGTTTGCTTGAGAACCAGAGTGTGGCTGAACGTTCGCGTACTCACAACCGAATAGCTCGCAAGCACGATCAATCGCAAGTGCTTCTGCTTTATCTACGTACTCACAACCACCGTAGTAACGCTTGCCCGGGTAACCTTCAGCATACTTGTTTGTTAGCTGAGAACCTTGCGCTTCCATAACACGTGGGCTTGTGTAGTTCTCAGAAGCGATAAGCTCGATGTGCTCTTCTTGACGTAGAGTTTCTTCCTGGATTGCTGCGAATAGTTCCGCATCGTAATCTGCGATATTCATATCACGCTTTAACATCTGTATCTCCTGACTCAGATTTATACTGAAAGTTGCAAAAAAACAGCTCAATGACGCAACGCAAACGTTTTCGTCATCGATTTGGCGCACATTCTACATAACTTGATCTAGATCATAAAGGGCTATCTGCACAATTTGTTATGCAGTTTTCTCATACTTAACCTAAATTTTGTTCATGTTGGCAATAAGTACGCATTTACTCTGTCTCCATACTACGTTTTTGATGAATTAAATGCGATGTTGATTTCTATTTTTATGTGTTTAATTGAAGGCTTCAAAGTCTCTATTTCTCTGTCGCAGTCAACTTCGCCTACGCACGTCACTCAGCCGTCAAAATTAAATTGTGATCTTGATCAACATTTTGCGCAAACGTTTACTTTCGTTGCAATCGATTTCACGAAATAGATCACCCTTTAATTATCAAGCTTTTAGAGCAAATCAAGCCCCGCCTTCGAAACATTTGTTTACATTTATACCTCTAACTTAGTGCTTTTATTCTATGTAAGATGCGCGCGCTTTGGTCTGCAGACCATGAAACGACAACAAAATACATTAAAGGCATTTAAGTGACTTACTCATTTAAACCAAAAGCAGTGGCAGTAACTGCCCTTACGCTTGCAATTGCTGGCTGTAATAGCTCGTCTAACGACACAGATAACACCCTTTCAATGGATCTACGTTTGATGGAGACAACCGATCTTCACTCGAACATGATGCCGTACAACTACTTTCTTTCTGAAGAAGCTAACGAAGAAGCTGGCCCTCAAGCTTATGGCTTGTCACGCACCGCAACACTAATCGACCAAGCTCGCCGCGAACAGCCAAACAACATGCTGTTTGACAATGGCGACCTTATCCAAGGTAGCCCTATGGGTGATTACCTTGCTGACCTTGGCGTAGAATACTTACAAGAAGCTCTGAACGTTCACCCTGTTTACAAGGCAATGAACTACCTGAACTACGACGCTGCTAACCTAGGTAACCACGAGTTTAACTACGGTCTAGATTACCTAGCTGCTGCATCTGAAGGCGCGAATTTTCCATACGTTAATGCAAACGTTTATGAGTTCAACGATGATCTAGCTCGCTTAACTGATGAAGAATGTACTGTTGATCTAGACGATCACTTTGCGGGTAACACTGAAGAGTTCTTTGACGAGAACAAACCTTACTTCCAGCCGTTTACCATCTTAAACCGTTATTTCACGGCTGATGACGGTGAAAACTACCCGGTTAAAGTAGGTGTTATCGGTTTCACACCACCGCAGATCCTTAACTGGGATGAGCGTCACCTAAAGTGTCAAGTTCTGCTGGCTGACATCAAGATGACTGCAGAGCACTACGTACCGAAGATGCAAGCACTTGGGGCAGACATTATCGTCGCGATCCCACATTCTGGTCTAACTGGTGGTGCTAATAACAACGAGTTTCAAGAAAACGCAACTTGGCAGTTAGCTTACGTTGATGGTATTGATGCCATCATGTTTGGACACGATCATAACAACTTCCCAACTGACGCCGATGTATACGACGGTATGGAAGGTGTTGATGCTAAAAACGGTACAATTAATGGTGTGCCTGCTGTTATGCCAGGTTTCTGGGGCAACCACCTCGGTATCATTGACTTTAAACTTGAAAGCAAGGATAACGGTGAGAGCTGGAATATTGTTTCAAGCAAGCCACACCTAAAAGCATTAACTGAATCTACAGTAAGTAATGTTGAGATTGAGTTCCTAGTTAAGGGAGACCATGAAGGTACTATCGAATTCATGGGTGAAGAGATTGCGAATATCAATGACCCAATCAATAGCTTCTTTACTGCTGTAGAACCAGATATCTCTGTCCAAATTGTTAATGAAGCACAGATGGATTGGGGTATTGCACAACAAGACAGTGGTGCTCTGACAGAAAACTACCCTGTTATTTCTGTGTCTGCTCCATTCAAAGGCGGCCGTGGTGGTTCATCAGACTACACCAATATCGACGGTGGAGTGCTAACTCGTGCTAGTGTCGCTGACCTTTATGTGTTTGATAACAACACTCCAGCAATTCTTGAAATCTCAGCAGGTGATATCATCGAATGGTTAGAGTATGTTGTAGCACAACAGTATGTAACTGTGTCGAAAGAAGGTGACCGCGTTCTTGATGAAAACTTCCGTAGCTACAACTTTGACATTTTCTTTGGTGGCTTCGTAAACGAAGAAAGCCAATTAAACTACCAAATTGATGTTACACAGGATGCTCGTTACATTGTCGATAGTGAAGATGGTTCTTACGAACTTTTCGAAAAGAACCGTCGAATCAAGAACTTTACGTTTGCGGGTGAGTCATTTGATATTAACTCAGAGAAATTATTCTATGTAGTTACAAACAACTACCGTGCATCTAACTCTGATATGCCAGGCGTTAAAAATGCGAAGATTGTTCTAGAAGATGCTGCTTTTACTAACCGAGAGCTAGTAAACGACTACCTGAATGAGCTAGTAGAACAAGCAGGTGGAAGCTCTGATGAGCTAGTTACTCTTGAGTTCCTTAATGCTCATAACTTCTCACTAGTGGGTGGTGATTACCCTGTTCGCTTCCTATCTTCTCACTTGGACGCGGCAAGTGACTATGCTGATGAACACTTAGAAACAGTAACTCCAACAGACGAGTTCGGAAATGTGGGTGCAAACGAAGGTTACCGCTTCTTCGAATATCAACTGACTTCAGCTGAATAATAGTCTTCTTTATTAGACTACTAATAAAATGCCGCAACAGCGGCATTTTTTGTACCTGTAAAAAAGTGACTTTACAGCCTGTATAACAAGGCTGACAAACAGGCTTTTCATCTCTGCCCTGCCACTGTCTTTCTGACGCCTATTTCACTACTATTCGCGCTCAAATTGTGCCTCGAACTCAGTGAGATTGGATAGGAAATGGAAAAGCACACAAATAAAGAAGATTGGATTGCGATTGTTACCGGAACGTTTTTAGTTGCTCAGGGCGTGTTTTTCCTACAGAACGCCGACTTACTTACTGGTGGCACAACAGGTTTAGCGCTTTTGCTTTCACAAATCGTTCCACTGTCATTTGGTGTGCTGTACTTTAGCTGCAACATCCCTTTCTACTTGATGGCATGGCAGCGCTTTGGCCGTCGTTTTGCTATCAATAGCGCAATTTCTGGCGGGCTCGTCTCCATCTTTGCCGATCACCTGCATCTTGTCATTACAGTGGATCGCATCAACCCTGTTTACTGCGCAATTGCAGGCGGGTTATTGATGGGGTTAGGGATGCTGATTCTTTTCCGTCACCGCTCAAGCCTCGGCGGCTTCAACGTCCTGTGTCTTTTTGTTCAAGATAAGTTTGGCATTTCAGTGGGTAAAACTCAGATGGCGATTGATGCCGCGATTTTGATTGCATCAAGTCTGTTTGTTACGCCATGGGTAATTGGATTGTCAGTGCTGGGGGCGGTTATGTTGAACTTGGTGTTGGGGATGAATCATAAGACTGATAGGTATGTGGTTAGGTATTCTTAACCACATACCTTACACAGGGAAGATTTCCTTCCCTGTTTTACTTCTAATAGTTTTTTGATTTAGTCTGCCACACAAACTAGATATTGTGGATGTTGAGGCCCTTGCCCTGAGACCACCTTTCCATCTTTCATGTCAACTGTTGAGTATTCGCTACCGTCAAATGCCCAATAGTTTCGGTCAAGTGGCCAACTTCCAACCACGCCATCATGATCAGCATGCAATACCAACAACTCATCAGCAGTCACTGGCCTCCATGCACTAGCGCCATTGACATTCATGTAATTGAGATCATTACACCATCTTGAGTACTGAGTTGACTTTCCAGACGCAATATCGAAGCCCGGTGCATTATATGACGCACTACTCTGATAATCTCTAAATACACGCCCATCACCAGTGCCCTGAGTGTAGCTTAAAGCGTCCACTAAACTTTTTGATGGTGTAGAGGCATACTGAAGACCATCATGTTCGGTAACTTGTAGACAGGATATATCGTCCCAATCCGCACATATATCAACGGGAACTACCAGTACGTTGGTTTGCTCCTTGTAGTTTTGATCCTCAAATACCCACGACGCAGATATTGTAGGAGATGTTTCCCCCTCACCAAGAGTTATGTCAACAGTAACCGCACCATTGTCGTTGAGCTCCCAGTTATTGTCAGAAGATGCTTCAATATTCCAGTCAACTAACTCCGTTACATCAACTCGATCAGTACCTTCACCTGAAAATGCTAAGAGTTGAGTTACTCCACCCACATAAATTTCATCACTCTCAAGTGTCAGGTCACCAGACAAGAAACCTACTCTCACGTTAGATGACGCACTATCAACAGATGAACTCGCCGTTATCGTCGCCTCCTCACCAACAGATTTCGAAGTTACATACCCATGTACACCAGCGCTAATAGTAGCGTTGTTGGAAGTCCAACTTGATGCCTCAGTAAGATCTGAGACAACTTGCTCATTCTCATCCAACAAAAGTGCTTTGCAATACGTATGGTCGTAGAAAACGTCTTTTTCACAACGAACAACTTTTGTTTCATTGCCCGCCTCTACCGCACGTACTGTATGAGGTTTTGTATTCGTAATTTCGTCTGATGATGAATAGTAGGTCGCATTAATGTCACAACCAATGGCAACATCAGATGCATTAGCTACGCCTATTGCATCGACAGTGATTTCGGCACAAGATGACTTCCACGAGACAATCTCGGTCGCATTAATGTTGTGACTACCGGCAGTGTCACTGTTTAATGTCATCGTCGCAGTTAATTTAATTGGGCGGCCAACTGTAATGGTATTGGGTCCAGTGATTGTCATCGAAATATTGTCATCTACCGTACCTTCAACAACCTCGACTTCAAATGGTGTAATAGACTGTGTTGTGTCAAGGTATTGTGCCGAAATGGTGTCAAAGCCCACCTCCAAGAATTCTGCGACTCCATCTCGAGTAAACTCAGCATCATTGTCTGATTCCCAACCAACGAAGCTGGTAATATCCAAAGTTAGATCGTTGTCAAAGTGAGCAATTGCTTGGTAAGGTGTACTCAATCCAACTAAAGAGATTACTGGGCCTTCTGCCTCAATATTTTCTAATTGTGTGTACTCTACATCAACTAGAACATCGACGACCTCACCACCGTAAGACACGGTAACTGTTTCAGGCTCATCGGCATGGAATAGAGCAAAAAACTCACCTTTTTCAAGAAAGTATTCGCTACTAGATAGATTCTCCGTAGCCTCCCAACTTGCTTCAGTAGTAACTATCTTTGTCGATTGATCGCTATAGACAGCTGTTGCAGTGAACTGGATTGGAAACGCTGCTGGTAGTCGGTATTGATTACCGAGTTTTGTGGCATTTGTTGATTTAACCAGTAGGTTGGTCAAATGTGGTTCAGTCTCTCCTGGGCCACTTGGACCATCAGAATCACTATTACACCCAACCATCACAGCAGTGGCTAAAACAGCTGGCATCAAGACTAACTTTCTATTCATTACTTCTCCTAAACAGAGTGATTATATTTAGGAGCGGACAATACCAAAGCGGTTAATAACCTTGGGTTATAGGCATTACAACCAGGAGTTATAACTTAAGCATGTTACTGATTTAATTGAAATAGATGTAAAATTCCCAATGGAATATAAGCAATTCCACTAGGAATTTTACTAATTATCGTATTTTGACTAGGCGAAAATTTGTCCATACAGCACGCCTGCACCCGCTGCCATAGTCAAAATCACCCCCACAAACGCCACCAGCATCTGATTCTTAAAGATCGATTTCAATAGAATCAGTTCAGTCAAACTCGCACCTGCGCTGCCAATAATCAAAGCCATTACTGACCCGAGTGCCATGCCTTTTTTGACGAGAGCTGCACTCAGTGGAATCACAGCTTCTGCTCGGATGTATAGCGGAATACCAATAACTGCTGCTACAGGAATGGCATACCAAGCATTTGAGCCAGCGTATTGAGCGATAAAGTCAGTCGGGATAAAACCATAGATAAATGAGCCAATGGCGATACCTAGCATCAGATACGGCAATACTTGTTTAAAGTCTTTCCAAGTTGCCAGCCAGATCTTGCCCCAACGGTTTGTTCTCCACGTCGACACTGGTTTGTCGCTTTGACTACCAGAGCAGCAAGACATTGCTGGTTTCGGCTCATCGCCACACGATGAGTTGCTTGAAGATGCACAGCTTGGTTTAGACTCACTTTCATAGGCTTCTGGCTTGATATAGCGTTCAAAACCCAATTTCTCCAAAACATAGCCAGCCACCACAGAAACCAGCATCGCTACCATGAAATAGAACAGCGCGACTTGCCATGAGAAAGTCACCACAAACAAACCAATAATGATTGGGTTCAATAGAGGGCTCGCAAATAAGAACACCATCATTGGACCAAACCCTGCTCTCGCTCTAAGGAGTCCTTTCAAAAAAGGAATTGTTGAGCAAGAACAAAACGGAGTGATGGAGCCCATCAGCGCCGCGACCAAATAGCCTTTGCCATTTTGCGAACTCAACACTGACTGGATCTTCTCCGGTGTTAAGTAGCTTTGTAATACCCCAACCACATAACTGATGGCCAGGAAAAGTACAGTGAGTTCAGCTGCAAGAAAGACAAACATGCCGAATGCCTCTTGAGCTATATGTGCGATATCTTGATTCATGATTAACTCCTAATTGGTTAAGCATTGCGCTTATATTTCGACAATTATAGAAATATAAATTCTCACGGCAAGCTTTCATTTCGATTTTTATAGAAATAAATTTTAAGCGACTGTATTGCTTGAAATTCGCTATACTTCTGGAAACATCGAATTGGTTTGCGAGTAATGAAGTGGAACTAGAAACCGTAGCAAAAGCACTCAAAGAGCTAGGACACCCGACGCGTTTGAGCATTTATAAAAGTGTGGTTCGAGCGGGCTATCAAGGGATTGCCGTAGGCGGGTTACAGGAACAGTTAGACATTCCTGGCTCGACCCTGTCACATCATATCTCTAATCTCACTTCTGCGGGTTTACTCTCTCAACGTCGTGAGGGGCGCACGCTATACTGCGTGGCTGAATATCAGCAGCTTGATGCCGTCATTGGTTTCTTGCAAGACGAGTGCTGTGTTGACGAGAAGTGTCAGTAAAATACAACATAAAACGGCAGAAGCTCACGCACCTGCCGTTTCCTTACTTAAAGAACTCTCTTTAATTGAGTTTGTACTTGTGTAGCATTGCCTGTTGATGGCCTGCTATCTCCGCAACCTGCTCAGCGCTCTCCACCATTGAAGCAAGCTGCAAGTTGGAATTGTCACTCTGATCATTCACATGCACAATCGAACGACTCACATCTGCCGTCGCACGCTGCTGCTCTTCAGTTGCGGCAGATACATGCTCAACACGTAAACGAATCTGACTGATTGACGCTTCAATATCCTCAAACGAACTCTTGACTCTCTCGCTTGATTCGAGTGCGAACGTCATCTCTTCACGTGATTCAGAAACTGACTGACGCGAGCTCTGCGCAGCTGCCGTCAGCTCTGCCATCATTTGGCGTATATTACTGGTTTGAGCGGTGGTATCACTTGCCAGCTTACGAACTTCATCCGCCACTACGGCAAAGCCACGTCCCATATCACCTGCGCGAGCAGCTTCTATTGCCGCGTTCAGAGCCAATAAATTGGTGTTGTCGGCAATACCACTGATCAGATCAACCATCTCGCTGATTTGACCAACTTTTTCGTCCAACTGGCTCATTGAGCGCTCGTTTCGACTCAAGGTTTCCTCGAGTTGGTGTAAACGACCACGACTGTCTTCCATTGCCGCCAAACCCACCGTTGCAAACTCTTCTGCTTGCTGTGAGTTGGTGAATGACTCCGTTGTCATCGTTGCTATTTCTCTAATTGATGCCTCAAGCTCCGTGACTGTTGTCACCATGCTTTCTAGAGCACTACTCTGTGCAGACAAACTATTGCGCGTCTCCTCTGCGGCACCGTGACTGATCTCTGCCGTTTGATACAGAGTTTCACAATTTCGCGTCACCGTTTCGATAGAGGTGTGGGTTGAATCAACCACCTGATTGAGCTTGCTCGCAATATCACGAATCTCGGTCGGGCCATCAACTAAAGCCTGACCTCTAAGGTCGTGTTGTGTCAGCTTGCTTAGCTGGCTAGTGATACTTTTAAGTGAACGATTAATCCAACGACGTAAACCGAAGAACAATGAAATCACGATAACGACCAGCCCGAAGGTAGCGGAAATCAGCATTATGATATTACGCTCAATGGTACTGTTCACGACCTCTTGTCCCGCATCGATCAATTGCTCCGCGGTTTCAGAGATATTCGCCAGCAAGATCGTTGTCTCATCCGCAACGACTGCGGCTTTAATCAGGTCATCACCTTGCTTCTCCATCAGCTCTAAACGATCTAGAATCATGCGCAGCACACCATCGCCCTCAAACCCCTTTAACACCATGTCGTAAGAGGTCGTCATGCTAGCAAACTCCTTGATTTCTGGATGCCAGCTAGCAAAGTCATCAAAGGCTAGTGAAATACCTGCGATACGATTACGCATTTCACGATATTCAGATTGCGCTCGTTCCAGTTCGGTCTGCATCATCAGCGTCAAAAAAGTACTTTCCATAGAGCTAGCATTGGCAATAAAACGGCTCGCCGCATCGGACACCATTGGGTTATCACCCGCTAGAGACAAACTGATTCTATTCATCTCTGGACCAATTGAAGATAACCCATAGTGGAAGCCTGTCACTTGCTTATCTATCTGATTTTGCATCGCAATCGTTTGAGATTGCGTCGCTAAGATAGCTTGAGTAAGAGACTGAAGATCAGCAATTTTATTCGCCAACTCTGCACGCTGGTTTTTTGTTAAGACCCCACCTTGCTGCTCCGCAATGTCAAATAAGCTTTGTACGCGGATATCACTGCGTTGCGACAGCATATTGATTCGCTCGCGGGTGGCTTCTAGCTCAATTGAAGAGCTCAGTTGCGTTCCGTAGTTGAGTAACTTTAACTGCTCTAACACATCCTGTGTTAATGCTGCATTGTTCATTGCAAGTGGCATCGCACGCTCAGATAAGGTATCGAACTGAGTTTTCACTTGGTTCAGACCATTGGCACTCAGTAAGCTCAAAGCGACAAAAAAACCGATAACAAGAGTGAAAATAACACTCAATGATTGGATAAGTGAGACAGAACGGGTTGATGGGTTTCTCTTTACGTTTGACATGACACTTCCACTATGAATACGCAATTAAAGACAATTGAGCGAGTCGAAGTCATATCCAAAAATTTTCAGAAGCGAGGCTACAGAAACCGCCCTGACATAATCAGAGCTAATAGAAAAATACAACTCAATTCACTGGCGAATGATAGTAGTTGCCTAACGTGACATTTTTATTAAAGCGAGATCTGTGTAACAAAAGTGAGCGTGCTAATCCTTTGTTTATTCAGCAACAAAAGCTCCATGCACAAAAAAGCCACTGGATATTCTCAATAATACCCAATGGCTTTTACTCTGTTATTTTATCGCTGCATCAGTGCATGCTACGGCCTTTGACATCATGGTCAATTTCAATATTGAGTTCGGCTTCCACATGTCCTGGTGAACGTGTATTGACAGAAATTAGTCGATACATCGCGGGGATAACAAACAGCGTGACTAGGGTTGCGAACCCCATACCAAAGAAGATAACCGTACCCACAGCAACGCGACTTTCATACCCCGCACCCGTCGAGATAATCAGCGGGATCGCACCAGCCAATGTTGTAAATGCAGTCATCATGATCGGGCGCAAACGTCGTGCCGAAGCATCAATAATGGCTTGTTCGAACTCAATCCCTTTGTCACGAAGCTGATTGGTAAATTCAACGATCAATATGCCATTTTTCGTCACCATACCAATCAGCATGATCATACCGATCTGGCTGTAGATATTCATACCTTGAGACATCACAAACAGCCCCAAGAAACCACCAAATACCCCCATCGGCACGGTGAACATCACCACTAATGGGTTAATGAAGCTTTCAAATTGAGCCGCCAACACGAGATACGCCACCAACAAAGCAAGAGCGAACACTAATGCCACACTCGATTGGTTCTCTTTGAAGTCTTTTGACTCACCAGAATAACTCACTGAAATGTCACTCGGCAGTAGCTCTATCGCTTGGCTGTCGAGGAAATCAAGCGCCGTACCAAGTGTTGCCCCTTCCGACAAGTTCGCCGTTACGGTTACCGACTTTTGCTTGTTGTAGTGTGATAAACGGGTTGCTGACGCCACTTCTTCAATATGAGTTAGAGCATCCAAAGTGACTAGCTCACCCGAAGCAGAACGCATGTATATCTGAGATAGGTCAGCGGCGTTATTAAAGCTATTTTCATCGCCACGCAGGTACACATCGTACTCTTCACCTCGGTCTACATAGGTCGTCTCTTTCTTACCCCCGAGCATGATTTCTAACGTGCTCGAAATTTCAGACACAGCAATACCTAGCTCAGCAGCCCGTTGGCGGTCTACCGAAACGACAAGCTCTGGTGTCTTCTCAGAGTAGTCAATCTCAGCGCCCTCCATTAATGGTGAGTCTTCTGCTCTCTGCTTAAGTAGCTCCGCCCAGTCTTTGAGTTCAGAGTAATCCGAACCACCCAGTACAAACTGAACAGGTTCACTTGAACCGCCACGGAAGCCAGGCATGAATGGGAAGACACGAACATCTGGTATGCCAGCCAGCGCTTTACGAATTTCCCCAAGTGACTCCTGAGCCGTAAGGTCACGCTCGTCCCAATCATCGAGAATCATGATGACAAAGCCCGTTTGGTCACCCGCGTTACCGCCAAATGCAGGTGATTGGATACTGAATGACTTCAAGAACCCTTGCCCGAGCAGCGGCATCAAACGAGACTCAACAAGATCCATGTTGGCTGCCATACGGTTATAACTCGTCGCATCCGCTCCGCGTACAAACGCGAAGACCACACCTCGGTCTTCTGAAGGTGTCAATTGAGCCGGAACCTGCTGCATGACACCGTAGCTTCCGCCAATACAAGCAAGGATAACTAAAGGCGCGGCCCACTTAAATTTCAGCGCACGGACGAGTACCCAGCGATAACCGTTTTCAAAACGTTTGAATACGCGATCGACAAACTTGTTAAAACGATTGGGTTTCACATTAGCTTTAAGGATTTGACTACCCAGCACAGGCGTCAAAGTCAGTGCTATCAGTGACGAAAAAATCACTGCCATCGAGAGCAGAACCGAGAACTCAGTAAATAGCAGACCCACCATCCCTTCCATGAAGGAGATCGGTAGGAATACCATGACCAAAACCAAAGTCGTTGCAACAACGGCAAAGCCGACCTCTCGCGCACCTTTGTACGCCGCGAGTAAAGGCTTCTCACCACGCTCTATGTGGTGATAGATATTCTCTACTACCACAATCGCATCATCTACCACCAAACCAATGGATAAGATCAGTGCCATCAAGGTAATTAAGTTGATTGAAAATCCAAAGTAGTAAGCGGCGATAAAAGAAGAGATCAACGATACTGGTACAGTCACAGCAGGAATCAGCGTTGCACGAGCTTGGCCAATGAAGATATACAACACCAATATCACTAAACCGCCGGTGATAAACAGCGTGCTGTAGACTTCTGAAATCGATCTCTCAATGAAAATCGTTGAGTCGTAGTCAATCGCCAAACGAGTACCATCAGGCAAAAACTTCTGGATATCATCGACTTCTTTACGCACTAACTTTGCTACTTCAAGAGGGTTTGCATCCGATTGTGGAACAATCCCCATGCTTACGTTAACGACACCATCACTCTTAAAGGTAGAGTTTTCGTTCTCCGCACCGACGTAAACATCAGCGACATCTTTCAGATATATCGGCGTGTTGTCGCTCGCACGTTTGACCACAAGATAGTCAAAATCTTCAGGCGTATTGTAGGCTCGAGCCGTTCGTACCGACATGGTAATTGCGTCATTTCGCACTTCACCGCCCGGGCTTTCTAAGTTTTCGCTGCGCAGTGATTGAGTAATGTCTGTGGTCGTCACGCCTCGACCCGCCATAAGCTCAGGTTTGAGCTTCACGTACATCACTTTGTAAAGACCACCAGACAGATCCACCGATGACACACCCGATAGCAAACTAAAGCGGTCCATCAAGACACGTTCGATGTAGTCTGTGAGCTGCGTTCGGTCCATTTCCGATGAGCTCAAGTTGATGTACATCGATGCCTCGCCGGAACCATTGTTTTTGAACACAATCGGGTCATCCGCCTCCTCTGGTAGCGAGCGCTGCGCTCGAGCTACTGCATCACGAACATCACTGACTCCAGTGTTGAGGTCATACCCTAATTCAAAAGTAATCGTGATGCGTGACATACCGTTTCGGGTAGTGGACGAGATTTCATCGATACCGCTAATACCAGAGAGCTGGTCTTCTAAAACAGTGGTAATTTGCGATTCAATGATGGTGGCTGATGCACCTTCATAACGAGAAGAGATAGTCACGACCGGGTTTTCGATATCCGGCATTTCGCGTACAGCAAGCTTAGTGAAAGAGACAAAACCAAATACACAGAGCAGCAAACTCAGAACGATCGCTGCGACTGGGCGTTTTACGGAAACATCAGATAACCACATTGTTATTTATCCGCCTTTGCTGATTTGCCATCTTTCGACTGAGGCTCTTGTTGTTCTTGGCCAAGAATCGAGACTTTCGCTCCATCACGCATATTCACGATGCCTTGAACCACGATTTGTTCACCGATATTCAGACCTTCTTCGATAACAACCTCGTTTTCGATACGTGCGCCTAAGATAACTTCGCGGCGAGCTGCTGTGTTGTTCTCATCGATCACGTAAACAAAACGTTTCGTGCCCGAGTACTCCAAAGCCTGCACTGGAATAATAGGGGCTGAAATCGGTGGAAACGCCATAAACGAAGAAACCAGCATGCCCGGTTTTAGTTTGTTGTCTTGGTTAGTAAAGTGGATGCGCACACGTAAATTGAGGGTTTCTTGGTTGATGCGTGAATCAATGGCGACGACTTCACCCTCAAACTGAGTTTTACCCCATGCTGCGGTTGTTGCTTTTACTTTCAAACCTTTGTCGATCTGAGACAAGTAGCGCTCTGGTACTTGGAGATCCAACTCCATCACCGATAGATCATCCAGAGAGAGGAGTTCGTCGCCCGGATTCACCAGTTGACCACGGCTAAAATCAATAAAGCCCACTGTTCCAGCAAATGGTGCGCGAATGTAGTGATCGTTAAGATCCGCTTGGGCGACATCCAAACGCGCTTGTGCGATAGAAACGCTGGCTTTTTGAGCATCAATTTCAGTTTGTGTAATCGCATTGCGCTTTACTAAGCGTTCAAATTCGGCAAGCTTACGCTGCTCATCTTTTAGATAAGCCTGCGCTTCTGCAAAGTTCGCTTGTGCTCGGTCATTATTTAGGGCAATTAACACTTGTCCTTTATCGACCGAATTGTTGGCTTTAACTAGGATTTTATCGACCCGTCCTGTGACTTCTGACGCCAAATCAACAGATTGCTCCGCCTCAAGTTTGCCCACTAATGACAAAGATTGAGAGACGGCATGAGCATCTACTTCTTCGGTTACAACCGTAATCACTGAGGCACCGCGCCCTCTTGCTTCAGCCGTTGGCATAACCAGCAAAGTTGAAAGAGAGAGGAGTCCGATAAATAGTGGTTTGTTCATTGTCTTTTTAGGTTCCATCATTGAACATCTCTCAGTAGTGTAACGGTTTTCAATGACATTTAACGTCAAGGAATGTAAATGTGAGAAAAATAGTGCTTACATAAGCGTTTACGAGAGCAGTTACCAAACGATCTTACAGAGTTTAGTCAGGTAATCTGGCAAAAAGCGGCATGTTTACGCTAGAAATTGCGCCACTCTGCATAAAAAGGCAGCATTTGATTCAAAAAGCCAAAAAAAGGGTTTACAGCCTACAACGATTTGCTATGATGCGCCCCGCACTCAAGCAAAGCGTTGGGAAAACTTGCTAGAGTTTAGTTCTTAGAGTTAATCTTTATGAGACTATAAAACCCCTGGGGGGGTTCCCGAGTGGCCAAAGGGAGCAGACTGTAAATCTGCCGGCACTGCCTTCGATGGTTCGAATCCGTCCCCCCCCACCATATTTCTTCTCGCGCTGTTTATAAGCTGTGAGAACAACTTGGAAAACGTGTTGGGAAAACATTCCGAGTTTTGTTCGTGAGAGCATAAAACCCCTGGGGGGGTTCCCGAGTGGCCAAAGGGAGCAGACTGTAAATCTGCCGGCACTGCCTTCGATGGTTCGAATCCGTCCCCCCCCACCATATACCTCTCAACGCTGTTGATAAGCTGTGAGAATAACTTGGAAAACGTGTTGGGAAAACATTCCGAGTTTTGTTCGTGAGAGCATAAAACCCCTGGGGGGGTTCCCGAGTGGCCAAAGGGAGCAGACTGTAAATCTGCCGGCACTGCCTTCGATGGTTCGAATCCGTCCCCCCCCACCATATACCTCTCAACGCTGTTGATAAGCTGTGAGAATAACTTGGAAAACGTGTTGGGAAAACATTCCGAGTTTTGCTTGTGAGAGCATAAAACCCCTGGGGGGGTTCCCGAGTGGCCAAAGGGAGCAGACTGTAAATCTGCCGGCACTGCCTTCGATGGTTCGAATCCGTCCCCCCCCACCATATTCTAAAGCCAGCTCATCGAGCTGGCTTTTTTCGTTTTCGCTATCTGTTCGTTGGTTATCTACACTTATATCAATAACCATTCTGACGCAGAGGTAGTAGCGATGATCCGTTCTCTTTTTCCCCGATTAGTTCTAGCGTCAGTCCTATTTACTCACTATCTACCCTCATTATCTGCGGAAGATTACCAAGCTCTCTACAAGGACAGCCACAACCTAACTTATGATGACTTAATCGTTGAGGTACACGGTTTAAAACTTCCAACGAGAACCGCTTTCTTGGGTTGGATGATCATGAACGGTGTCACTGAAGAGGTAACGGCGATTCACCAGCAGTTTATCGAGGCCGGCATTTACGAAAAAAAAGGCGTCACAATGCCATTGCACCTCGTTCTACTTCAGGGTACCGACTGGGTACTCAACGACACTTCACTTTTTACCCTACCTAGCCCAGAAAATGTTCCAAACATGATCAGAACACTCAAGTTCATTCAGCAATACGTTGAACCAGAACTAGGACCGCTGATCCCTGTATCTGGTAAGCGCAGCACAATCTACAACGAGTCAGCAGGCGGTGCGCCAAGAAGTAAACACATGGAGTTTTGCGCTCTCGATCTGGTTCCGATGAACGACATAACTCGCACCGAGTTACACCGAAAGCTGATGAAGATATACAACGTCGCGGGAAGAGAAAATGGTATGGGATTGGGGCTTTATTCTGGAGTGCGGTTTCACATTGATACGTGTGGGCATCGAAGTTGGTAGCAGTGAGCCACCAACTTCAGCGCCGACTAGTGATGTATCAAAATCACACGTGTTTCGTATGGACGAAGATTTTGCTGATGTTCGACTGCCTTCATCTCATCAAGTGAGTAATTCCCGAGTATGTAATCTGCTTGATCCAATGGTAATTGATTTGGTAGTTCACAACTTACAGGTTGGTCGTAATAGTTATTCAAACACACCAACGTCTGTGTCTCGCTGCGTCTTTGATAGCCGAAAATAGCACTATGTTGAGGATACAGATCTAGGTAATCCCCAGTTGTAATGACTTCAACTTCTTTGCGTAGAGCAATCAAACGCTGATAGAAATAAAACACCGAATGCGGCTCAGCCAGCGCCGACTTAGCATTAATGTCATGATAGTTATCAGCCACCGAAAGCCACGGTTCGCCAGTAGTAAAACCTGCATGTGCTTGATCATCCCACTGCATTGGGGTTCTCGAGTTATCTCGGGATTTCTGCGCGAGTATCGCCATCATATCGTCATGAGTGACTCCTTGCTCATCCACCATAATGCGATACATGTTCGTACTCTCTAGGTCACGATACTGAGACAGTTCGGTGTAGCCTGGATTGGTCATGCCAATCTCTTCACCCTGATAGATATACGGTGTGCCCTGCATCATGTGAACGGAAGTGGCCAACATCTTCGCTGATTCAACACGATACTGCTGGTCATTACCCAAACGACTGACAACTCGGGGTTGATCATGATTACACCAAAATAGTGCCCCCCACCCTTTTCCATTTAGGCCAGTTTGCCAATGATTGAAGATCTGTTTTAGCTGCAAGAAATCAAACGGTGCCTTAGTCCATTTCTCTCCATTGGGATAATCGACTTTCAAGTGATGAAAATTAAACACCATAGAAAGCTCTCTACCGTCGAGAGACGAGTACTGCTGGCAGTGCTCTAACGTCGTTGAAGACATCTCCCCTACCGTGACACTGCCGTATTTTTGGAATACTGCTTCGCTAATCTCCTGTAGATAGTCGTGAACTTTGGGTCCATCCGTATAGAAGCGACGGCCATCACCCATATCGTCAGAGGCAAAATCCTGCTGTTTAGAGATCAGGTTAATCACATCAAGGCGGAAACCATCTACCCCCTTTTCAGCCCAGAAGCTGATCACTTTCTTCACTTCATCTCTAACTTTAGGATTTTCCCAGTTGAGATCCGCTTGTTCCTTGGCGAACAGGTGAAGGTAGTATTGGCCTGTTTTCTCATCCAGTGCCCATGCGTTCCCACCAAACTTAGACTGCCAGTTATTCGGAGCGCCACCATTCACTGGATCTTTCCATATGTAATAGTCTCGATATGGGCTTTGCTTATCACCCAGTGCAGACTGGAACCAGACATGCTCAGTTGAAGTATGGTTAACCACAATATCCATAATAATGCGAATACCACGTTGATGTGCTTTTGAAAGCAGCTCATCAAAATCTGCCATCGTGCCAAAGTCTGGATTTACTTGATAGTAATCAGCAATATCATAGCCGTTATCGACCATTGGCGACTCATAAATAGGTGTCAGCCACAGTGCATCTACGCCTAGTTTGTCGAGATAATCTAACTTGGAGATGATGCCTTGAATGTCGCCCGTGCCCTTGCCGCCACTGTCACAAAAACTTTTCGGGTAGATCTGGTAGATAGCCGCTTTTTTCCACCACTGATTGTCGTTATTTGTCATTGCCATGTGCAATACCTACTCACAAAAGTAAACATTGAGGTTACTGTCCACAGCACCTCAACAAAAATTTATGCGTTCGCCGCTTCGAGTTCGCCTTTTGACTCGGCACGCTTATATAAGCCCAATGTCAGAGCGACGGGAACCACAATCGCGACTAACATCGCCAGAGCAAACACACCCCAAAACTGTGGCTGGATCGATAGAATACCCGGTAAACCACCGACCCCAATTCCATTTGCCATCACGCCAGCGCTACCACAAATGGCGGCAGCCAACGCACTGCCAATCATCGCACTAAGCATCGGGAACTTGTATTTCAGGTTGATACCGTACATCGCAGGCTCTGTGACACCTAAGTAAGCAGAGATCGCCGCGGGAACTGAGATGTCACGTTCACCATGCTTTTTGCTTATTATGATGATGCCAACGACTGCCGAGGCTTGTGCAATATTTGACAACGCGATCAGAGGCCAAATAGGTGTACCGCCAAGCTCTTGCATAAGCTGAAGATCAACTGCGTTGGTAGTGTGGTGAATACCTGTGATGACTAATGGTGCATACAAGAAGCCAAAAATAGTTGAGCCGATTATCGCAAAGTCACCGGTCATTGCGGCTTTGGCAGCAAATGCAACACCATTACCTAGCATACGACCAAACGGTCCAATGAGTGAATGAGCGAGGATCACTGAAACAATAATGGAAACAAATGGCACAACGACAAGATAAAGGTATGAAGGGACGATACGTTTCAGGTTAGTTTCGATAAACGCTAATGCCATACCCGCCAACATTGCTGGAATAACCTGCGCTTGATAACCGACTTTTTCAATCACAAACAGCCCAAAGTCCCACACCTCCGGGACTTCCTTACCGATCAAATAGGCATTCATAAGCTGAGGAGAAACCAAGGTGACACCCAAGGTAATCCCCAAAATTGGCGTACCACCCAACTTACGAACCGTCGACCAGCACACTCCCACAGGTAAGAAGAAAAATATCGCTTCACCAATCAGCCATAAAAATGAATGTACCGTGGCCCAAAACTGACTGATTTCCGTTAAGGTCTGCCCATCAAACATCCTGATATCGCCAATGACATTACGGAAGCCAAGAATCAAACCACCCGTAATAATTGCTGGCAAAAGAGGAACAAAGATTTCAGCAAGGTGAGAGATACCGCGCTCAAGAATATTCATGTTTTGACGTGCTGCGTTCTTTGCCTCGTCTTTGCTTGCTTCAGTTTGGCCCGTCAAGCCAATCAGCACCTTGTACACTTCGTCTACTTCTGTACCGATGACAACTTGAAATTGCCCTGCATTTGTAAAGCAGCCTTTAACTAAAGGTAGTGCTTCGAGTGCCTTAATATCAGCGACATCGGTATCATTCAGCACAAAACGCAAACGTGTTAAACAATGGCTCACACTGGCAATATTGTCTGCGCCACCGACTAACTCAATGAGACGTTGAACATCTTGCTTCGCTATCTTGCTCATATCTTTCTCCACCTTGAATTGGATATGGGTTCCTGATGTATGGGAACATTCCCAAAATGTAATGCCATTATACTGCCAGCCTGATGCCTCAATTGTAATGGGAACAATCCCATAAATTGAAACAGATCACAGACTATTTTTTACTCAAGTGATTCCAATCAGAGAGGCTTTTGGGTTAGATGCGTGACTATATGATGTCCAGACAGTTGATTTATCAACATTTGTGCAGCTTTCTCGCCTGCGCTGTCATAACCTGGATCAACACTGAATACGCTTGGAAAAAGAAAGGATAGCAGTTCATTACCCCCAACACCCGTCACGTGAATATCGTTTCGATCGAGTTCTTGTAGACGCTTAATTACGCCGAGTGCAAGCGTGTCACTTGCACACGCTATCGCTTGTACGGTCGGCGATAGCACCTCGTCGACCAATTGATAGGCACTCTCATGACTCAGTTGTCCTGTAGCGAAATTAATCGGACGTGAGTTGGCTTCACACCATGATTGATAGGCAGACAGACGAGCAAAGCCGGTCGTTTTGTCTTGGGGGTCAACACCAATGAACGCGATATCTTGTGCCCCAATATGTGATAAATGATCCAGTGCGACTTGAATCACGCCTTGATTATCATAGTTGATCGAAGAGATAGCTTGGGTGTCCATTGCAATGACTACCGCTCGATGGCCCCAGTCGAGAAGGATGTCTTCATCACAGCCAGTGAAGCCAAACACAATCACACCATCAACATTGCGACGTTTTAACACTTCTAAGTGCTCTTGGGTTTTCTCAATACTAAACTGACTCTCCATGATCACCACATCATAGCCCGCACCGTAGAGCACGCTTAGCATAGTGCTTACCGCGCGATTCTCGGATACAGAATCCAGCCTCGAGATAATAACGCCAATCACCTTTTGGCTACCACCACGCATCGACTGCGCAGACTTGGACGGCACATATCCATATTCACGAATCACCTGTTCTACTTTTTCACGCGTCGCAGGCTTAACCTTGGGATCATTGGTGATCACACGCGAAACCGTTGATTTGCCAACACCGGCTAATTTTGCGATATCAAGAATAGTGAGCTTTTTATTCATAACGGCTAATCGTAGGGATATGTGGAAGACAGAAACACAAAAGGGAAGACTTGCTTCCCTTTTTATACTCTATCGTTATTGACTATTTTGCAAGATAGCTCGGCACATCGGCAATGCTATCTAGCACAGCATCCGCGATCGCTTCACCTTTTTCAGTGACAGGCTTGCCTGTGCGTACCAAGATTTTCGTACCGACACCCGCAACTTCCGCTGCCATTAGGTCTTCTGCTTTATCACCCACCATGACAGATTTGGCCATATCGATTTTCAAGAAGTCTTTTGCTGAGTTAAACATCCCAGGTTTAGGCTTACGACAGTCACAATCTTGCTTGTACTCACCGATACCGTGTTCTGGATGGTGTGGGCAATAGTAGATGCCATCAAACTCAACGCCGTTGTCTGAAAAGTTCCAGTCCATCCATTGAGTCAAAGAGATAAAACGATCTTCTGTAAACTTACCGCGCGCGATACCTGATTGATTGGTGACTAACACGAGCATATACCCCATTTCTTTGAATTTTCGAGTTGCTTCGAACACACCTTCGACATATTCAAAGTCATGTTCATCATGAACATAACCATGGTCTACATTAATAACGCCATCACGGTCTAAAAATACTGCTGGTTTCGCCAAAATCGGTTTCTCATTTCACTCATGAATTGGGGCAATTATCGCACGCTTTCAGCGTTTGAGCACGGCTAAATTAAAACAAAGCCGGACGTTTAACCGTTTGGACGTCTAGACGTAAAAATATCTGTTGACTTAAAAACCTGAAACCAATAGCATCATCTACTCAATGCGATGTAGATCAAAATAATTCACTACCAACACCGGTTTACAGGTTTTTCGATGATTGAAATTAAGCAAGTCAATAAAGTCTTTCAGCAAGGTTCTAAGCAGATCCATGCCCTGAAAGATATAAATCTTCATATTCCTCAGGGAACAATCTTTGGGGTTATCGGCTCATCAGGTGCTGGTAAAAGTACGCTGATCCGCTGCGTTAATATGCTTGAAGCGCCAACCTCTGGCTCAATCATTGTTGATGGTGTCGACCTAACCACCCTGTCTAAAAAGCAACTCAGTGAAACGCGCCGCAACATCGGCATGATCTTTCAGCACTTTAACCTACTCTCTTCACGTACTGTGTTCGACAATGTGGCACTGCCACTGGAACTTGCGGGTAAAGACAAAGAGCAGATTAAACAGAAAGTCACTGAACTGCTTGCACTGGTAGGGCTTGCCGACAAACATGAGTCTTATCCAGCGAACTTAAGTGGTGGTCAAAAGCAGCGTGTCGCCATCGCTCGTGCCCTCGCCTCTGACCCTAAAGTTCTGCTTTGTGATGAAGCCACCAGCGCACTCGATCCAGCGACAACTCAATCAATTTTAGAGCTGCTCAAAGAGATCAATCGAAAGCTCAATATCACTATGCTATTGATTACCCACGAAATGGATGTGGTAAAGAGTATCTGTCATGAAGTGGCGATCATCGGTGGCGGTGAGCTGGTAGAAAAAGGCACTGTTGGTGATATTTTTGCTCATCCGAAAACAGAACTTGCACACGAATTTATCCGTTCGACGTTGGATCTGTCTATTCCTGAAGACTATGAAAAGCGCCTACAGAAAACACGCGTAGACGGCAGTTACCCACTGGTACGTCTTGAGTTTACTGGCGAAACTGTGGACGCACCGCTGGTAAGCCAAATCGCTCGTAAGTTCAACATTGACGTCAGCATTTTGAGCTCAGACCTTGATTACGCTGGCGGCGTTAAATTCGGCATGATGGTGGCAGAGCTGTTTGGTAGTGAGGCTGATGATAATGCCGCTATCGAGTTTCTTCGTGAACATAAAGTAAAAGTTGAGGTACTTGGCTATGTCCTTTAAGAGTGTAACTGAATGGCTAAGCCTAAACGGCGATCTTTTGCTTCGCGCGACTTGGGAAACGGTCTACATGGTTGCGGTTGCGGGTATTGTTGGCTTCGCAGTGGGCATCCCACTGGGCGTAATTCTACATACCACAAAGAAAGGTGGTCTACTTGAGAATGTGAAGTTCAATGCCATTCTAGGCGCCATCGTTAATATTGGTCGCTCGGTACCATTTTTGGTTCTTATGGTCGCCATCATCCCGGTAACTAAGTTGCTGGTGGGCACATTCATCGGCACCACAGCCGCTATCGTTCCACTGACGATCGGTGCCATTCCCTTTGTTGCTCGCCTGATTGAAGGTGCTCTGTTGGAAGTACCAACAGGCCTAGTGGAAGCAGCACAGTCAATGGGAGCAACACCTACACAGATTATAACCAAGGTACTGCTTCCTGAAGCTCTACCGACCATCGTTAACTCAGTCACCATCACTCTTGTGACTCTGGTCAGCTACTCAGCGATGGCGGGCACAGTTGGCGGAGGCGGTCTTGGTGACGTAGCCATCCGCTATGGTTTCCACCGCTATGATGTTGTCATTATGGCTGTCACGGTCGTTATGTTGATTGTGTTGGTACAAATTATTCAATCTATAGGTGATGCGATTGTTCGTCGCGTTGACCACCGTTAATTAAGATTTTGCAGTAAAAGAATTAAGCTATTTACAAGGAGAAAGTCATGAAATTCAATCTAAAAAGCCTTCTAGCTATCGCAGCAGCTGCGTCTGCACTAGCACTAACAGGTTGTGACGACAAAGAAGCTGACCTAAGCAAAGTAAAAGTGGGTGTAATGGCTGGTGCAGAGGCACAAGTCGCTGAAGTGGCTGCAAAGGTTGCGAAAGAGCAATACGGCCTAGACGTTCAACTAGTAACTTTCACTGACTACGTAACACCAAACGCTGCGCTCGATGACGGCTCTATCGACATCAACGCATTCCAGCATAAGCCATATCTAGATCAACAAGTAGCGGACCGTGGTTACAAGCTAACTATCGCGGGCAACTCTTTTGTATACCCTATCGCAGGTTACTCTAAGCAAGTAGAAACTGTGGCTGAAATTGCTGATGGTTCACGCATCGCGGTACCAAACGATCCTACTAACCTAGGGCGCTCTCTACTGCTTCTTGAGCAACAAGGTCTACTAACGCTACGCGAAGGTGTTGGTCTTCTAGCGACGGTTCGTGACATCACAGAAAATCCAAAAAACCTTACTATCGTTGAGCTAGACGCAGCACAACTGCCTCGTTCTCTAGACGACGTAACGCTGTCTATTATCAACACAACTTACGCAAGCTCAATCGACCTAACCCCAGAGCGCGACGGTGTGTTTGTTGAAGGTAAAGAGTCTCCATACGTTAACCTCATCGTTGCTCGCGAAGACAACGTCGATGCAGAAAACGTACAGAACTTTGTTAAAGCGTACCAAACGGAAGAAGTGTACCAAGCCGCTTCTGAAATCTTCCAAGGTGGTGCAGTTAAAGGTTGGTAATTGCTGATTTTTAATTCACTCCAATAGAAAGGGCTGATGTGAATGCATCAGCCCTTTTTGTAAGGTGCTATTGGGGAGTAGATCCCGATATTCATCAGGATGACAGCAAAGCCCCTTGTTACTTAAGGTGATCCCAGGAAATGTTAGAGACGATTCGGCAGTCATCGCACTTAAAGTAGAAAATATCGTGCAGCGGCTCTTCGAGTAGCCACTCACCACCACATTTGGGACATTTACGAGCTTGCTCTTCAGCAAGCGACTTGCCGCCAACTCGGTACTGGTAGTAATAAGTCGGGACTTTTGTGATGTATTCAATTCGTCCACGTAAGTCCCAACCTCGACGAAACAGCACACTGTCTGTATCGCAAATCTCATGCAATGCAGCATGCTCTGCTCGACAGCCACCCGCCATTTGAATCTCATCGCAGGCTTGCCACTCTGTTTGCCACTTTATCACCGCTTTGTGATCACCATTTAACGTAGGTGGATTACGGTATAAAGGGATCGGTAACAGATCTTCGCCGCTTCTTAACGGTGAACACGTATGGACATAGGTGGTGTAGAGTACTTGCCAACTCGGCGTTTCGTCTTCGGCACTTTGCTCCGAGTTTAAATCTCGCCCCAGCAGACGCATCTTAGGGGCAAGCAAACATGCCTCAGATAAACGCTGCAAGCACACTTTTACAAAATCTGAGTGATTACTTGGGTGGAGACTATCTTCTTCAGGGCACACCACACGCACATAGAACTCACCTTCACCCATTATGATAGGGAACTCACGTCCCAACACTTGCCCATTGTAGCGCAATGCATCCATCAAACCGTTGATCGCTTTATCAACAGCAGAAACGGTGGTGTTATCAAAACACTCAAACTGTAATTCAACAACAAACACGGCTTATACCCTTGGCTCTAACTGATTGAGGAATTCGACAACATTGGCAGCAAGCACGGTGCGCTTGTCTGTACCGATTCGCTCCAAAATCACTTCTCCAGACAGATTGCAAATTGAGATAATCTTCATATCATCATCTGTTGCTGCAATAAATAACGTCGGCTTGAGTTTTAGACGACGCTGCATGACAAGATGACCCAAGATGTTCTCTTGTAAGCGAGTAAAATCCTCATCACTCCACACCTGAATCAATGTCAGTTCATTACCTTCAAATGTTGCCTCGATGTCCGCACTATACTGACTACCAAAAAAGGCTTTGACGTCTTCATCAAGCATCAGCTCAATCGCATTTTCAACGTTAGTAAAGTCAGCTGGTACTTCACGCTCCACCGCTTGCCACAGGACATAATCCCCTGATTTCTCAATCACACAAGGCGAGACCAAGTCCGCCAGCTCTTCATTTTTCGGCTGTGATTGGTGTTTGTGCTGATATGCCTGCGTGTAACGCTCATTCAATGCCTGTAAAGCACCCAATACGGTTTGTGCCATTGCCTACTCCGGATATTTGCTCATCGTGTGAAACCTGCGGCGATCATAAGATGACAGCGCCTCTGGTATCTCGTAAAATCCCGCTATTCTAATTGAAATTGACGTAAAGTATGAGCAAATATTCTGACGCTAAAGAACTTGCGGGTCTAACCCTTGGCCAAAAGACTGAATACGCTAACCAGTATGACGCAAGTCTTCTTCAACCTGTTCCACGCAGCCTTAACCGTGATGACCTAGAGCTGGGTGATTCACTGCCATTTCAAGGGTGTGATGTCTGGACACTTTACGAGCTATCTTGGTTAAACAGCAAAGGGCTTCCTCAAGTAGCGATCGGTAATGTATCTATTCCTGCCACCAGCCCGAACCTTATCGAGTCGAAGTCGTTTAAACTGTACCTCAACAGCTATAATCAAACTCGATTTGCCAATTGGGACGCGGTTCAATCTCAATTAATTAACGATCTCTCTCAGTGTGCGGGCGGTGAAGTCAGTGTTGAGATTCTTCCTGTTCAAGCTTTCACTCAAACACCGGTCGTAACCATGGCGGGTGAGTGTATTGATGACCAAGACATCGAAATTGATAGCTATGATTTTGATGCTACTCTGATTGAAAATGCGACTTCAGATGAAATCGTTACAGAGCAGCTACACAGCCATTTACTCAAATCCAACTGTTTGATCACTAACCAGCCTGATTGGGGTAGTGTTGAAATTCAGTACACGGGCAACAAAATCGATCGTGAAGCACTTTTACGCTACTTGGTCTCTTTCCGTGAACACAATGAGTTCCATGAGCAATGTGTTGAACGTATCTTTACTGACATCATGAAGTACTGCCAACCAACAGAGCTCACCGTTTATGCACGCTACACACGTCGGGGTGGTCTCGACATCAACCCATTCCGCTCAAATGTAACAGCACAACCGCTCAATAACGCGCGCATGGCTCGTCAGTAGGATACAAAACACATGGTAGGACAAGGGCGTCTTTTTCACTCTTTCATCGGTTTGCTAACGATATTGGTGGCACTGGCTTCTTTCGGTGTTAAAGCAGATATCTACTCCTCTCCTTTGCTGCGCGAAGCCGAGGGGCTTGTGGATATTATTCCACAGCAATCCAAGGAGTTGACTAAGAACTTCCTCAGTCAGCGTCGCTTAAAAGCAGAAACCAATATGAACATGGTCAATCGTGACGGCAATGCCGATACACGATCACCCACCAGTTCAGTCGAGGCTTTAAAAATTCTGGCTCAAGCGGAGTATAACCTGGGTAACTACCATGCCTCTAACCAACACCTAACTGAGGCTATTGAGCTGACCACGCAATATACGTTACCTTTTCTCAATATTGATGTACGTATTCTCCAAACCCAGCTGGCTTGGCATGCAGACGGCAATACCGAAAAAGCAAAAGTGACCCTCGAGGGGCTGCGACAAGATTATCTCGCTATCCGTAACTCTGAACAGTTTGCTAAGGGCATCAACTATAAGTTAACGATGTTTGAAGCGGCGATTGCATCAGCAGAAAACAACCTCGAACGTGCTCAAGCGCTATACGATGCCATCAAGCCCTACATTGATAGAGCAAACAACCCCCGTGTTTTTATTGAGTTTCACACCACAGTGGGTAAACACTATCTAGAGCATCGCTTATACAACCGCTCACTCTCTTCTCTGCTGATGGCCTACTGGAAAGCGATCGAAGAGAACTCCAGTGCGCAATTAGCGATAGTGAACACCTACCTCGCAAACTTGTTCTATGAGCGAGAGGTACTCGATAAAGCACTCGATCACCTATCACAAGCGGCTGACTTCTATGGCAGTTACCAAGCGTCTCCTAAACTGATCAAACTGCTTAAGATGATGGGCGATGTGTACTTTCAGCAAGGGCGCTACAACTTAGCGCTTGTCCACTACTTCAATGTGTTGGACCAAGAGCGTAACGGGAGCAACGTAGAGAACGTGATTGATATTCGCCTATCTCTCGCTGCGACCTACCTCCAGCTTTATAACTACTCTCTGAGCGAACAATATTTGAAACGCGCTCAAGAGCTGCTTCGCTATACCGATATTCCAGCGATGAAAGGTCGTTCCCTACTATTACAGGCGGGTTTGGCATATCATCAGGCTGAGGGCAGTACAGTCGTAGAACTTGCTGAGCAAGCATTAGATATTGCGGTACAAACCGACAATCTTGAGCTTGAAGCAAACGCTCATTTGCTCTTACAAATGGGTTATGAGCGTGACAAGCAGTTCGATTTCGCCTTACTCCATCTTAAGCATTACAACCGTATCAACGCTATTTTGCAGGAGTCTCTCAACCTAATTAACGAGGAGGCCTTTCGTCAGCAAAAAGAGTTTGTTGAGAAAACCTTGCACCTTGAAGGTCAGCAACAAGAACTTGCTGAAATTAATCATGAGTTAATTACCTTCCGTCGGGTAACGATGGGGCTCATCGTCACTTTGATGCTTCTGCTTATTTGGTTCTCTCGCCGAGGCGTTGTTCTACAACGCCAAAAACAGCAACTTAGTATTGTTAATAAAGAGCTCTTTAGTCACACCCGTTCTGGATTGAGTAACCTGCGCATGCTAAATAAGCGCTTGCCTTTGAATCAGAAAGGACTACTTGAATGGAACGTTGGTGAGCTGATCAATGAACCTCTGAGTGACCGCCTGCACTTTGTCCTCATCGATGTGCCATTTCTGCGCAATCTGTATCTTCAACATGGATACAAAGCAGGATTAGAGCTAGAACAAGCGTTTGGTGCTTACCTGAAAGAAAAGGTCACAGCACCTGCGCGTATCTATCACTACTCTGACGCGAACTTACTGTACATTGAACCAAAATCTGATCTTGAACTTTCACCGGAAGATTTGTTCAACAAAATACAAACATGGATAAATGAATTCGAAGTAGAGAAAAAACTCAATCGTACCGTTCGAATGGGCATCGCTGACTATCCTTTCTTACCAAGAGCATATACCGCTGTTGATGACAAGGAGCTGCTCGATATTTTATTGATGTCAGCCAGCATCGCGAGAAATATCAGTATGAAAGAGCAGTCAAGTCAATGGGTCTACTTCAAGGCGATAGATAACGCCCCCGCAGCAAGTATGGGGCGCGGTAATGTACGGGCAGCTTGTCAGATGGCTATTAATCAAGGCCTGATTAAAGTCCACTCTTCCTGCAAGAATGAGGACAACATCAAAAAATTACTTAAAGCTAATTAATATTTGGCCGATACATAAAAAGATTCAGTGACTCAATATACAAAGATGTTATTATCGATAATCTAGTAAATAACTGATGTATACAGAATTTTTATATTATCGATTTAGCGAAAGTTCCATTAATAATCGCACGATCTGAACGCTTTAAATTAAAGCATGACTTTTTATTAGAGATTCAGGTTAGCAAATTAAGAATTAGCAAGTAGTTGTAGTAGATGGGCGTTTTAGAACACGACATTCAAGCAGAAATTCATAAGTTGAAACATCAACTGGAAGAGGCTCGCCTCAGCCAGAGAGAAAGCAACTTTAAGAAAACGCGTGAACTCACCGTACTAAGACGTGCTGTTAGTACACTTGCTGAAGCTTGTTTTACCCATTCTGACTCTCTTCGACGTGCACTAGATGATCTTCGTTACGCGATGGAGCAAAAACAAGACATCAGTAAGCTGGTTCCTCAGTTAGCGGTTGTCGAACGTCAACTACGCCAGCAAATCAGCGATAATAGTAAACGCGAAGCGCAATCTTCCGACGATTTTGTTCGTTGTGGGGAAACACTACTTCGCGTGCCTGGGCTTCCTACGAAGCTCAAACGCGATTTACGCGAGGTTCTTGCTCAGGCATCTTCTCCTATTGCCATCAAACTCGAATTAGCTAGCTCGCTCCTTGAGTTGTACCAGCGTTCAGTCAAGATCCTCACCTCCAACCCTGATGTTGCGATCAACGACCTCGAAAACTCTGCGGATCGCGAGCTGCTGATGCGACTTTCTAGTGAGCTGCAACACCTGATCACTGAACTTGATTTTGAGGGAGACTCAGGAGAGCTTCTGTTTGATATTCGAGCCAAACTTCTCATCGGTGTAAGCACAGAAAGTCTACTAGAGCTAACGTTGCAAGTTCTCAAACTGGTGATTGATGGTACGCACTTTGAGCGTAAATCCTCAGAGCAATTTCTCGAACAAGTCAATACGACACTCGCTTCCTCACTAAAAAACAGCTCTCAAAGCATTGAAACTCAGTATAGCTACCTTGAGCAGCGCAAAGAGATGAACCGTGAACTCGATCTTCTCGCGAGTAAATCTCAACATTGCATCAACAACGCAGAGTCTTTTGACCAGCTCAAAGGCAGCATGGACACTATGGTTTCACAGCTTAGTTCACTGTCTGAGCGACTCAAGCTTGCTGAGCAACGAGAGCAAAGCCTTATCGATCAAATGAACTACAGCCAAGGTCAAGTTCAATCACTGTTTGAACAAACTCAAGATCACCGTCGCCGCCTTGATGATCAATCAAAGCGTCTGCTGCTTGACCCACTGACTAAGGTTTACAACCGCAGCGCCTTCAATGATCACCTAGAGCTAGAGTATCGTCGTTGGGTACGCTCACAAGAACCACTTCGTGTTGCACTTCTTGATATCGACAACTTTAAAGCACTTAATGACAGTTTTGGCTACTCTGCAGGTGATAAGGCCCTTAAAATCATTGCTAGAACGATCAGTACAGAGCTAATCGACACCGATATTGTGGGTCGCTTCGGTGGTGAAGAGTTTGCGCTGATCCTACCTAATCGTTCAGATAACGATGCTCACGACCTTATTACTCGCATTCAAGTCGCAATCTCAAAACTTCCATTTAAGTTTAAAGATCAGCAAATCTCGATTACCGCATCTATTGCCAGTACGGCGTTTAAAAACTCAGATTCTCCTGAGGAAGTCATGGAACGCTTGCAGCACTATCTAGACGAAGCCAAAAAGCGCGGCAAACAACAAGTCGCGTGGAAATAATCGCCAAACAGACTTATAAACCCTGCCTGACCTCACATACCTCATTGATTTTGTTCCTTTACATCTTTGCAACTTAGACGAGTGTGATATAGGTTGTATTAAGAGGTGGTTAACATTAACCCTCTCAAACAACGAAGAAAAACAATAAATTGGGGAATACCTCAAAGGAGGTTCAATGAATACGATTATTAGTCCTGCAGGGAGTATGGATCTGCTTTCTCAACTAGAAGTTGAGCGCCTTAAAAAGACTGCCTCTAGCGACCTCTACCAACTGTACCGCAACTGTACGCTTGCCGTGCTCAACTCTGGTAGCCATACCGACAACTCAAAAGAGTTGCTTGATAAACACAAATCATTTGACGTCAACGTTGTAAGACGTGAACGCGGCATCAAACTCGAATTAAGCAACCCACCCGAGCATGCGTTCGTTGATGGTGAGATCATCAAAGGCATACAAGAACACCTGTTTTCTGTGCTACGTGACATCGTTTACGTCAACATGCACCTTGCGGATAACCAACGTCTCAACCTGACTAATGCTGTGCATATCACCAACCTTGTATTTGGTATTTTGCGCAACGCGGGCTCACTGACTCCGGGTATCGACCCAAATCTCATCGTATGTTGGGGTGGCCACTCCATAAACGCAATCGAGTATCAATACACTCGAGAAGTAGGAAACGAACTTGGACTGCGTGAGCTCAATATCTGCACGGGCTGTGGTCCTGGTGCGATGGAGGGTCCGATGAAGGGCGCGGCCATTGGTCATGCAAAGCAACGTTATGCCGAGCAGCGCTACCTAGGGCTTACTGAACCATCCATCATTGCTGCTGAGCCACCAAACCCCATCGTCAACGAGCTGGTGATCATGCCAGACATTGAAAAGCGCCTTGAAGCCTTTGTTCGTATGGCTCACGGGATTGTTATTTTCCCTGGCGGCCCAGGCACAGCGGAAGAGCTGCTGTACATCCTGGGTATTATGATGCATCCGGATAATGTTGAGCAGCCATTACCTATTGTTTTAACCGGCCCTAAAGAGAGTGAAGAGTACTTCCGCTCGATTGACCGCTTTATTGGAGAAACTCTGGGAGAGCAGGCTCAAAAGCACTACACGATCGTTATCGACAATCCTGCTGAGGCGGCACGGATCATGAAACGTGCGATGCCAAAAGTCCGCGACCACCGCAAAGATAACGGAGATGCCTACAGCTTCAACTGGTCTCTAAAAATTGCACCTGAATTTCAACTGCCTTTCGATCCAACACATGAGAGCATGTCTGCGCTGGATTTACACTTAAATCAACGCCCTGAAAATTTAGCTGCGGCATTACGCCAAGCCTTCTCCGGCATTGTCGCAGGCAACGTGAAAGCAGAAGGCATCAAAGAGATCGAACGCCACGGTCCATTTGAGCTTAATGGCGACAAAGATTTGATGAAAAAAATGGACAAACTACTGCAAGACTTTGTTGAGCAGGGTCGCATGAAGCTCCCAGGCGGCACGGCTTATGTACCTTGTTATAAAATCACCACCTAGAAGCTTGCCCTCCCTCTAGTAATCCTGAGGACATAGATTAAAATAAGGGCTGAACTAAGCCCTTATTTTTTGGAATATTATGCCTCTTCATCTTGTGATCATTGATGCCCTAAACCTCATTCGCCGAGTCCACTCTGCTCAGCCTGATCCAAGTGATATTGCGCGAACCATTACGACCACAGGGCGTACGCTGCAGCGCATCATCAACGAAAGCCACCCGACACACATCATCGCGGTGTTTGATCATCACTTGCAAGACCGAGGTTGGCGAGCTGAGATTCTTCCTGATTACAAAGCCAATCGAAAACCCATGCCCGAGCCACTGATGGCAGGCTTAGACAGTATCCAACAAGCGTGGTGGGAGCTTGGTATCGACTCACTTCTATCTGAAGGCGATGAAGCGGATGACTTAGTCGCAACACTGGCAGTTAAAGTGGCCAGCCACGGCGAGAAAGTCACGATCATTTCCACCGATAAAGGCTACTGCCAACTGTTGTCGCCAACACTTCAAATCAGAGACTATTTTCAGCACCGCTGGTTAGATGAGCCATTTATTGAGAAAGAGTTTGGCGTGAAACCAAGCCAGCTTGCGGATTACTGGGGCTTAACCGGTGTAAGCTCAAGCCAAGTTCCTGGCATTCCGGGAGTGGGTCCCAAAGCCGCCAAAGAGATACTCACTCAATACCCTGATATTGAAAGTGCTTATGCTTCCGACGAGCTTGCCAAGAAATATCGTAAAAAATTTGATGAGCACATGGAATCTGCTCGCTTGTCAAAACGCGTGTCAGCACTTAAAACGGATATTGAATTAGGCTTCAATCTCCAAGACATACGATACGCAAAAGATTGATTATTATTGACAGATTTTTCATCATCGATGACCTATTATTGTGGAGTCTTTCATAACGAGTAGGTCGTCGGTTTAGTGTTTAGATTACCCAAACTTTCCCTCCCCCTCCTTACCGCAGTGTCTTTACTGGGTTGTAATTCCAGTACTAAGCAACCGGAATATCAAGCCTCCGCGTACTTACCCGCGTACAATCAGTCTCGGTTCGACGAATACCAAACCGAAACACGGCAATGGTTGCTCCAGCATCGAATTTTTTTGACCGAAGATAGGGAGCAAGAACTGTCGTTCATCATGCCTCAACAGTTCAACCCTGAGCAGCCCAATGGAAAGGCTGTACTGCTCGTTCATGGTTTGGGTGACAGTCCATTCTCATTCAAAGATATCGGTCGCCACCTCGCCGCTCAAGGCTATCTTGTGCGCACTATCCTGCTCCCCGGTCATGCCAGTAAAGTGGGAGATCTGCAACTCCCCTCAATTGAAGATTGGGAAGGCGTGGTAAAGCACCAGATTGAACTTATCAAGCAAGAGAGCGATTCAGTTTGGCTAGGTGGCTTCTCCACAGGGGGTAACCTGGTCACAGAGCACGCATTACAAGATGATTCGATTGAAGGTTTATTGTTGTTTGCCCCAGCATTTAAACCAACTTCTAAAGCCGTACGTTTTGCCGATATCGCGAGTTACTTCATTGATTGGGTCGATGTTGACCCTGAGATAAGCCATCTGCGCTATAACTCATTACCGATGAATGGTGCAGCTGTGTACTACCAAACTTCCTCCAACGTCCGTCAACAGCTCAAAGGTCAACACTACGATAAACCTGTGTTTATGTTACTAAGTGAAGGCGATAAAGTGATTGATACACCTTACGTGGCAAACACATTTTCTAAGGTGATGACCAATCCAGACAATCAACTCGTTTGGCTTGGAGAGGACGCGCCACAAGATACGCGAGCAACCACATTCTCGATGCAATTAGATGAGCTAAAAATATCTAATGGCTCGCACATGGGGATGCTGTTTTCTCCGCATAACTCGGAATATGGTCAAGATGGCACTATGTTGATTTGCAATAATGGACAAGGTGAAGAGTTAGAAGCCCAATGTCTTGCTGGTGAAGATGTTTGGTATTCCGCTTGGGGCTACACAGAGCCCGACAAAATCCATGCTCGACTAACCTATAACCCCTACTTCGCGCAAAGCATGCAGATAATGGATGAGTTAATGACGGTGCAGCAATAGAAAAGGGGCTCACATTTTGTGAGCCCCTTTTGAACTTAACGCGGTGAGATATTCGACAAACACTGAATGTGCACCGTGATCTCTTCTCGATCGTGGTACAGGTGTTTGGCTTGCATCTTAAACTTCACACCATTTTCAATCATGAAATATTTTAGATTCTCGATGTCTTCGAGTACTTCATCGTAACGGCCTTTCATTGGCAATTTGAGGTTAAAGATCGCTTCTTTCGCCCAACCACGGATGATCCACTCACCCATCAGTTGTGCAACGCGCGATGGTTTCTCCACCATGTCACACACTAGCCAAGTCACATTTTTACGGGCGGGTTCGAATTTAAAACCGTCTTCTTGGTGGTGTTTCACCTGGCCCGTATCCATTAGGCTGTCTGCCATCATCCCGTTATCAACCGAGTGCACGAACATCGAGCGCTTTACCAACTGATACGTCCAACCGCCTGGACAAGCACCTAAATCTACGCCCCACATACCCGAAGCAAGGCGTTCATCCCACTCTTCACGTGGAATGAATACATGGAATGCTTCCTCTAGCTTAAGTGTCGAGCGACTTGGCGCGTCTGCTGGGAACTTAAGGCGTGGGATACCCATAAAGAACTGCGAGTTGTTAGTGACAAGTGAGTAACCAATGTAACAATGACCCGGTGCCACAAAACAGATGTGCAATACTGGTTTCTTCGGGTTATCTTTCGCCAGCAATAAACCCTTTCCACGCAATGCTTGGCGCATCGGGACCGTAAACTTACGACAAAACTTGAGAAGCTCTTTTGCCTCGTTGGTATCCGGGGTTTCAATGCGTAGGTCACCACAACGCGGGAAGCCTTCCACCTCAGACAACTGTTCCAAGATAGGTGAAATGCGGTCTGCGGTTGGGAGATCTTGCAACTCAGCTGCGACAGCGAAAATTTGACGAGCGAAGATCAGCGATTTGAAATCCAGCTCTTTAACTAAGCGCTCTGCATCACCGGTTTGGTAGCACTCAAATAGCACGTAACCTGAGTTGTTTTTGACGCGAGGAAAACCAAACACCTCCAGCTGAGTGGCTTTGTCCTGGATTTCACCAGCACACTCTTTTTCAAAGCCTGAACGGCAGTAAAGCATTAAGTGTTTCACAAGTTATCCTCGTTAATATGTGTAGATTGATATTGCAGAGCTGCGAAAACAAACAGTCCCCAGCCAATAATAAACAATAGACCACCTAATGGAGTTATTGGACCAAACCATTTGATGCCCGTTAGCGCCAACGCATATAGGCTGCCACTAAAACAAAGGGTGCCGATAATAAAGCAAATTGCCGCTCGGGAAAAATGCTTTTTACCCTTGTCAGCCATTGAACGCTGATTCATGACGACTGCACAGAGCAAAATGCCAATTCCGTGGATAAATTGGTACATCACCCCTGTTTGAAATACATCAAGCAGGTAGGGAGATAGGACCGCTTTAAGCCCATGAGCGGCAAACGCGCCTAACATCACGCCTAAACCACACAACGCGCCGCCTATCGCCAGCAATAGAGAACTAGACATGGTTATTCTCCTTAATAAAAGTAGCGGCTTTTTGCGCGGCTAATGTAAGGTTTCCTGGTTCAGTGAAACCTGAGCGTTTACGCGGCTTAAAGCTATGGTCGCCATCAGGAATAAACACAACACCAACCGACGAAGCCAGTTTGAACTCAGAGAGCTCTTGTTTGGTGCCAAAAGCGTCACGCTCTCCTTGTAAAATAAGACATGGCTTTTCAATTGTGGCTAGATGATCACCTTTATAGTTTTCTGGTTTACCTGGTGGATGGAAAGGAAAGCCCATACACACCACACCGGTCACACTTGGGTGTTCCGCCAGTAGGCTAGCCATGCGTCCTCCCATCGACTTACCGCCGATAACCACCTTCCTTGGCGCAAATGACTCTATGACTTGAGTATACGCTTCCAATAGCTTAGGCGCTCTATCTGGAGGACGACGTTTACCATCTTCCGCTCTCTTCACCATATAAGGAAAGTTAAACCGAACTACATGAATATCTTGAGCCGCTATTTGCGCTGCTACTTGCGACATAAACTCATGATCCATACCAGCGCCGGCGCCATGAGCAAAGATAAACACAGGGTGCTCCTCGTGACCATCGGTAATCCAGTTATCCATTGAGGATCTCCTCCTGCTCACTCTTCGCCTTAGCAATCATCCAGTCACGGAACGTGGCGATACGCCCCATGTCTGCTTGCTTATCATGGCACACGACATAAAAGGCATTGGGCGTCAGTAAAATCTCATCAAATGGTGCGATGAGACGGCCAGCGTCCAACTCAGGTTGGGCGAGGACATTGTTACCCAACGCAATACCCTGACCATGAGCTGCTGCCTGCAAGACCATTGTGGTATGACTGAAAATAGGGCCTTGGTTAACATTCACTTCCGTAAGATGGTTCTCTTTCACAAACTGTTTCCAACCTTTACGTGAGGTATTGTGTAACAGAGTATGTTGAGATAGGTCAGCTAATGTTTCTAGTGGCTTTTGCCCAAGCAATAATGTGGGAGAACAGAGGGGCATTAGATACTCTTGATAGAGCTTATCAGCACGCAACCCACCCCAGCTCCCGCGACCATAATAAATCGCCACATCAACGTCATCGGTCAGTGAGCCTTCGTCCATATCCACGGCTTTAATGCGTACATCAATATCCGGCTCTTGCTGATTAAAATCAGCCAATCTTGGAACAAGCCACTGAATAGCAAAGCTTGGCGGCATAGCAATGGTTAAAGCCCCTTTCTCACTGCGCTCAAGCACCTTATCCGTAGCTTCGGCGATTGAGGAAAAAATATCTTTAATGTCAGTAAAGTAGCTTTGACCTTCCTCGGTCAGAAGCAGTGAACGGTTGCGGCGGCGAAATAGCTTTAAACCCAAAAATTCTTCAAGGGCTTTTATCTGATGGCTAACAGCAGCTTGGGTAACAAACAGCTCTTCTGCTGCACGCGTAAAGCTCAAATGACGAGCGGCAGCTTCAAAGACTTTTAGAGAATTGAGCGGGGGGAGTCGGCGTGACATAGACGGATAACTTTCCATTAGTTTTTTTAATCTGAAACATTATAAATTGTCCGTTGCTTGGCGGCTAGAGAAATTCTATATTTCACCCCGTAGCAAGAAGCCTGAACGGCTCAGTTCTCTCTAGAATTGATTGGCTTATTGCTGCGATGTTGTGTTTGCAAAACTCGCTTTTCGAGTTTAGGTAGAATTCTACCATTCGTTTAGTGGTCACCTCCTTGACGGCTAAACCATACTTCCTGTATTCATTTTGACCTGTCTGTCAAAAAGATATTTAACACCGCCTCCCTAAGGCGGTGTTTTTTTATATACGCAGGTCTAACATGAAGCTCAACTCCATACCTATACCTCGATCGATACCCGACACGCTGTCATACTGAATTTATTTCAGTATCTAGCCAAGCATGCCGTATTGACCCAATAATTCATTGTAAGCAGATCCTCACACGAGTTCAGGACGATAATCCACTAGGAAAACACACTGCTAAAAACAAGCACAAAAAAACGCAAACCGTATAACGATTTGCGTTTTATCTGTTGCATACGTTGAGATGCTCTCTAAGGGCGATAAACCTTAACGTTGTTAAAGCCCTGCTCTTGCAGGTACAGTGCTTGTAGACGGCTCATTACGCCACGGTCACAGTACAGAAGGTAGGTCTTCTGTTGGTCAAGATCACCAAATTGAGTACCTAGCTTATAGAAAGGCAGATGCTTCACATCGACACCATCAATTTCTAACGGGCTCTCATCCTCTTCTTCTGGGCTACGAATATCCAGAACAATCGCGTTATCTGTGACGTCTTGAACCTGCTCAACTTCAGGAGCGGCTTCTTGGCTCTCTTTTTCAATGTCACGGATATCCATCACACGAGCCTCGGTGACCACTTTTTCAAGCACTGAGTAGTCGAACTTCTCTTCTTCGGCTTCCAGCTTCGCTTTCACGGCTTTCACTGTTGGCTTACGTGAAATCACGCCACAGTACTCAGGCATAGTTTTAGCGAAATCTTCCGTACCGATGATACGAGAAAGATCAATGATATCTTCTTTGTCCCAGTTGATGAGCGGGCGCAAAATCAATGTATCAGTCACGACATCGATATGACGGAGGTTAGTCAGAGTTTGGCTCGATACCTGACCAAGGGCTTCACCAGTCACTAGAGCTTGAATACCAAATTTTTCAGCAATCATGCCACCCGCGCGCATGAACATACGCTTAAGTACCACGCCCATCTGACCGTCATCAACCTTCTCGAGGATCTCAGCCACAACAGGCTCAAAGTCAACCGCGATAAACTTCACTTTTGCCGATGAACCGAACTTGTTCCATAGGTAGTGAGCCACTTGCTTCACACCGATCTCGTGTGCTGGGCCACCCAGGTTAAAGAAGCAGTAATGTGTTTTTGAGCCGCGCTTGATATGTAAGTAGCTCGATACGCCTGAATCGAAACCACCAGAAATCAAACTCAGTACATCTTCTTGCGTACCAAGAGGGAAACCGCCAAGGCCTTTATGACGCGCGATCACTTGGTTTAGTTTGTCACCTGCGATCTCAATTTTCACTGTGACATCTGGCTTATGCAGTTTAACGCTTGCTGATTCAACCGCTTGGTTCAAACCACCGCCGACGTAACGCTCAAGCTCGATCGACGTAAAGTCATGCTTACCACGACGCTTAGCACGCACCACGAACGTCTTGTTTTCGATATTTGGTCGGTTTAGTTCTAGAACCTGCTCGAAGATATCGTGCATATCGGTAAAGTCAGACTGCTTCACTTCCAATACATGGTGAATACCAGGCGTGGTGGTTAAAATTTCAATCACTTCATTGAAGTACTGGTCGCTTTCCGACGTCACTTCAATGTGATCACGGCGGTTAAATACCGCTACCGACTCAGTGCGACGCTGAATGATGTTACGAATGTTGCACTCTAGAATTTTAGTGAAGCGCTTACGGACAGATTCACTTTTAACAAAAATTTCTGGATGGGGCTTTACAATAAATTTCATAACTATTTCGCCGTTTTGTTCGTAATCGAATACATAAGAGCACTGAGTGGTAGACCTGCTTAGGCTCTATAAGCATAGCAACTCTTACTACGCTGTATTATCAATTTGGTCTAAAACCAAGCCTGTCGAACAAGTCCCTGTCTGGATTGGTCTTTTAAAGGTCGGTGAGTATACATGACGCTCACAAGTCAAACAACAAAGTGACACGCACAAAAAAGGCGAGTTTTTCAACTCACCTTTTCACATCAAAAGTGCCAGGGCTACTCCGAGACTTCAACCTCATCACTATACAGAGGTTCCCCTTGCATAATGCTGATTTCGACCCGGCGATTGCGCGAACGCATTGCCTCATTGTCATTTGGCACTAAGGGCTTGGTATCTGCAAGGCCTTGCACGCGCATTCTGCTATGTGGGAAGTCACGTACCTTTTCCATCTCTTGCGCCACAGAAACCGCTCGCTGAGAAGATAAATCCCAGTTAGAGCGATAGAGCTCGGAATCCAAACGCTGGTTATCTGTATGGCCAGAAATGCTGATCATACCCGGCACGTATTTCACCAAATCCGCGATCTGGCGAACCAATGGACGAAACTTGGGTTGTAAGAACGCGGACCCCTCTGGAAACGCCCCCTTCTCTCGAATACGAATCACAATCTGTTGACCGAGGTTTTCCACCTCTAGCGCGCCGCTTTCGATCTCTCGATCCAGTGCTTTTTTGATGGACTCTTCCAACGTATCCATGTCTTGAGCCATGGCCTGAGCCAACTGCTGATTCATCTCGGATTCTACATTTTGATTGTTCTGCGTCGATGTTTCTGGAGATTGGCCACCATCAAGCTTACCGGCATCGCGCTGAGCGCCACCCGCTCTATCTGACTCACCCTCATGAAACTCAAGCGTCTGCTGAGTGATGTCCATCGTCTGTTGCATAATGACATCAATTGGTGTCGGCTCTGGTCGCCCCGGCCTAAACTCTTGAGCAATAATGCTGGTGCCTTTGGGAATATCTTTCACCTCAAGTCTATTCTGTACGCCGAATGCAAACTTCATCGAACCTGCAATCTGTTTAAACTTGAGAACATCCATTTCGGAAAACGACAGCAAGAGTACAAAAAAGCACATCAAGAGTGACATCAAATCCGCGAAGGTTGACATCCACGCCGGTGCACCGGGTGGTGGGCATTTGCAATTTTCTTCTTCCATCACCACTCTCCCATTGCTATCCGTCAACGCCTAATGAGCGCTTGCCTTCATTGAGGTAGTTCTTCAAGTAGCTGTCAATAACGCGTGGATTTTGTCCATCCTGAATAGCTAATACACCATCCATAATTAAACGACGGTTTAGTGTCTCTTGCTCTCGGCGCAAAGCTAACTTATCTGCTATCGGGAAAAAGACCATGTTCGCTAAAATGGCGCCGTACAGCGTCGTTAGTAGAGCAACTGCCATTGCTGGCCCAATTGCCTTTGGGTCATCCATATTAGATAGCATTGCGACCAGACCAACTAGCGTACCAATCATACCCATTGCAGGGGCTACTTCACCATACGAGCGAAAAACAGCACCACCGAAATCATGTCGGGCATCAGTCAAACCAATATCTTTTTGCAAAGCCGCTCGCACCACATCTGCATCGTGACCATCGACGAGCAAGTCGATACCTTTTTGCATAAAGCTGTTATGTATTTCCATCTCTTCAAGTGCCAAGAAGCCACCTTTACGTGCCGCATCTGCCATTTCGACGATTTTTGCAATCAGGTCTTCAGGTTCCTCAGCCTTGAACATAAAGGCTTTCGCAGCAATTTTAGCGGCTCCCAGAAACTGACCGATAGTGAACTTCATCAAGACAACAAAGGTTGAACCACCCACAACGATCAAGATGGACGTCACATCGACAAACATTGAAATACTGCCGCCTAGCACCATTGCCATGATTACAAAGGCAAAACCACCTATCAGCCCTATCAGGGTTGCTAAATCCACTCAATGCTCCTCGTCTTTTTCATCTGCGCTTAAATTTGCCGGCTATCAGCGAGTCCGTAAACCGCAGAATTCTTGTTACTTGTTTTAGTCGCAATATCTTACGCAGAGTAAACTGCTTTAAAAGCTTTATCGGCATGTGAAAGGTAACTTTTAATGAAATTGTGCGTTTTTTTACACTACGGCCACAAAATGGATGTGAACAAACGAAAATTCAGGCATTTATCGCCAATAAAAGTTAACTTCAAGGTCCGACTTTTGCGACAAAATCTGCTGATAAGTTTGACCAAGCCCCTGCCCTGATGTAACTTGCGAGCATCTATTAAATAAGAGATATTTCATGGCTAGCAAGAAACCAGAGAATATGAGCTTTGAAGCAAGCATAGAAGAGCTTGATGGCTTAGTTGAACAGCTTGAAAACGGTGATTTAGCCTTAGAAGACGCTCTGAAAAAATTTGAGCGTGGCATTGCCTTAGCACGAGCAAGCCAAACAAAATTAGAGCACGCTGAACAACGCGTTAGCATTCTGCTCGAGCAAGGACAAGACGCTGAACTTAGCGATTTTCATACTGAACAAGAATAAGTAATAGATACCTCTATGATTGCGGCTTTAAGCGAACTCCAATCGCGTAACAACCAACAACTGGATGTTTGGTTATCTCAACTCCCTCATCAAGACAACGCGCTCATCCAAGCCATGAAATATGGCCTACTTCTTGGTGGTAAGCGTGCCCGACCATTTTTGGTCTATGCTGTAGGCACTATGCTTGGTCAATCATTAGAAGATCTGGATACACCAGCATCTGCGATTGAGTGTATTCACGCTTACTCTCTAATCCATGATGATTTGCCAGCAATGGATGACGACGAGCTGCGTCGTGGGCAGCCGACCTGTCATATCAAGTTTGATGAGGCGACCGCTATTCTTACAGGTGATGCCCTACAAACACTTGCCTTCACCATTTTAGCTGACGGTTCACTTGCACCCAACGCCGAGTCACAACGTATTAAAATGGTATCGGAGCTGGCAAAAGCATCTGGGGCGCAAGGAATGTGTGTTGGCCAAAGTCTTGATTTGAGTGCGGAGGACAAACTCGTTTCTCTTGCTCAGTTAGAGGAGATACACCGCAACAAAACCGGTGCGCTGATTCTATGTGCAGTGAGATTGGGCGCCCTTGCGGCGGGTGAAAAAGGCATTCAAGTACTGCCAGCCCTAGAACGATATGCCAAAGCAATAGGCCTTGCCTTTCAGGTTCAAGACGACATTCTTGACGTGATTGGCGATACAGAAACTCTTGGCAAGCCACAGGGCTCAGACCAAGCACTGCATAAAAGTACCTACCCGGCTCTGCTCGGCTTGGAAGGCGCTCAACAAAAAGCGGGCTTACTGCTCGAAGAAGCACTGCGTGCATTAAACGAAGTGCCTTACGATACAACATTATTACAATCTTTTGCTCAATACGTGATTGAGCGAAAGAGCTAAACCAATAAGTGCGCGAATTAGAATGACATTAGATATTTCAAAATATCCAACACTCGCTTTGGCAAACACTCCAGATGAACTTCGCAGTCTGCCGAAAGAGATGCTGCCAAAACTGTGTGAAGAGCTACGCACCTACCTACTGAATTCCGTTAGTCAGTCTAGTGGCCACCTGGCTTCTGGCCTTGGCACAGTCGAGTTGACGGTTGCTATTCATTACGTCTACAACACCCCATTTGACCAGCTGGTATGGGATGTCGGCCACCAAGCCTATCCGCACAAAATTTTAACTGGTCGTCGTGAACAGATGTCCAGCATTCGTCAAAAGAACGGTTTACACCCATTCCCTTGGCGCGAAGAAAGTGAATACGACACCCTCTCGGTCGGTCACTCATCGACGTCGATCAGCGCTGGCCTAGGTATGGCGATCTCTGCGGCGAAAGAAGGCAAAAATCGAAAAGTGGTGAGTGTCATCGGTGATGGCGCCATCACAGCAGGTATGGCATTTGAAGCCATGAACCACGCAGGTGATGTTCATCCAGATATGCTGGTGGTGCTTAACGACAATGAAATGTCGATTTCAGAAAACGTTGGAGCACTGAACAACCACCTAGCGCAACTACTATCAGGTAACTTCTACACCTCTATTCGTGAGGGTGGTAAGAAGGTTCTCTCTGGCGTTCCTCCAATTAAAGAACTCGTTCGCCGTACCGAAGAGCACCTAAAGGGCATGATGGTACCTGGCACTCTGTTTGAAGAGCTTGGCTTCAACTACATCGGCCCAGTTGATGGTCACGATGTCCTTGACCTAGTAAAAACACTCAAGAATATGCGCGACCTTAAAGGCCCGCAGTTCCTGCACATTATGACCAAGAAAGGCAAAGGCTATGAGCCAGCCGAACGTGATCCGATTGGTTATCACGGTGTCCCGAAGTTTGACCCGGCCCAGAGCAAACTGCCGAAAAGTGCGGGTGGCAAGCCAACCTTCTCCAATATCTTTGGTGATTTCCTGTGCGATATGGCGGCGCAAGATCCCAAGCTCATGGCGATAACGCCTGCAATGCGTGAAGGGTCTGGTATGGTGCGTTTTTCGAAGGAATACCCTGAGCAATACTTTGACGTTGCGATTGCAGAGCAACATGCGGTTACTTTAGCAACCGGACTTGCGATTGGTGGCAATAAGCCCATCGTTGCGATCTACTCGACCTTCCTACAACGCGGTTACGATCAACTGATCCACGATGTAGCCATTATGGATTTGCCGGTCATGTTTGCTATCGACCGCGCGGGACTTGTGGGCGCAGATGGTCAAACGCACCAAGGCGCGTTTGACTTAAGTTTCATGCGCTGTATTCCAAATATGGTCATCATGGCACCAAGTGATGAAAATGAGTGTCGTCAGATGCTTTATACTGGACATCAACATCAAGGACCGAGTGCGGTACGTTATCCTCGAGGTAGCGGCTGTGGCGCAAATATCGAGCAAGAGTTTACGGCTTTAGACATCGGTAAAGGTCGTACCGTTCGTCAGGGTGAAAACGTCGCTATTTTGAACTTTGGTACTTTCCTACCTCAAGCACTTGAAGCTGCTGAAACACTCAACGCAACCGTTGCTGATATGCGTTTCGTTAAACCGCTTGATGAAACCCTTATCACTGAGTTAGCAAAAACTCACGATGTGCTGGTGACATTGGAAGAGAACGCGATTGCAGGTGGTGCTGGTGCTGGCGTGATTGAATTTATGATGCAAGAAAAGCTAATGAAGCCAGTATTAAACTTAGGCTTACCTGATGAATTCGTGGCTCAAGGCTCCCAACAGGAGCTATACGAAGAGCTAGGATTGGACGCGAAAGGTATTCTCAATTCTATCGAGGCTTACCTCGCCAAATAATCATTGCCAATAACCAAAACGAAAAAAGCAGGCTCCGAATGAATGGAGCCTGCTTTTTTTGTCTCACGATAAAGCGAGTCATGGCTTCAACACGATCATGACGACGCTTCTACACTTTTCGGCAGTGCCCATTCAAATTGCTGAAACAGACTCATCCAAGTCTCATCAAAGCTCGCTTTAAGCTCCAGTTCCTCACCGGTAAATGGGTGCTTGAATGTTAGACTAGAGGCATGCAGCAACAAACGATGGCAATCATAATGTTCACGAAACAGTCGGTTATGCTTACCATCACCATGGGAGGTATCCCCAATGATTGGGTGGCTAAGATGATGCATGTGACGTCTCAACTGATGCTTTCGACCTGTCTTAGGCTTCATCTCGACTAGGCAGTAACGACTTGTAGGGAAACGCCCCGTCGAGTAAGGGACTTCCACTTTGGCTAATGGCTCATACTGGGTGATTGCTTCTTGCGCTTCTTTATCTTGATTGGCAAATTTGTCAGCAATTTTGTCCAGCTCGACTTTTAATGCGTAGTCGAGCGTATCCCCCTCTTCTATCCAGCCTCTCACGATAGCATGATAGGTCTTGACCATTTCATGATTGGCAAACATCGGCATCACGTGTGAAGCGACTTCACTTGATAACGCGAATACCAACACGCCCGATGTCGGTCTATCCAAACGATGTAGAGGAAATACGTGCTGGCCGATTTGGTCACGCAATGTTTGCATCACAAACTGGGTTTCATGTTTATCGAGCCATGAACGATGCACCAGCATGCCCGCTGGCTTGTTGACTGCGACCAGATACTCATCTTGATAAATAATCTCTAGCATTATGCGCACACCTCATCGATCTGGTTGAGAAGCAGAAGAATCGCTTGGGTCTCACCTCGATCTTTCCACGCCTCCTCAAAGTAAGGACTAATAGCAAAGCCCGATGGCAAGGATTGCTGCTGTTCAATCAACCACTTCATTTTCGGGATAAAGATCCACTGCAACCATTCAATTGGAGAGAGCGTATCGATAGCAAAGGGTTCGCTACTCATCAGCTTTTCCTGAGTTGGTGGCGCAACCTGCCAAAGAGACAGAGCATTTAATGCTTGTTCAAGCTGATTGAGAAGAGTAAGAAGACGATGACTGCGTGACATAGTTCACCAAGTAAATTGTATCTAGACCTTGAAAATGGCGCTAAGGATACCATTTAACAAGGTATTATTCTCTTTTTATACCGAGTGAACATGGAAACGCTGCATACCCTTACAGAGCTACTGAAGAACAGTGGTTGTGATTATCAAATCTACGATTTGGGACGTCGCATTCAACCTATCGACAACGCACTTTTTGAGAATGTCGAAAAAGAGCTTCAAGCCTACCCATACCCTGTGCAGCGTCAGGCACAAATAGCGATCGCCTACTGGAATAAATCCCAACAGCCTTGGATTTGGTTTCTAAAGTTCAACTTAGATGAGCGCGGTTTGCTCAAACAAGCCGATATTGGTCAGTTTATTAAATTTGTCCTCGAAGCCATGGGCTCGCGCTTAAGCAGTGACCTTACTGAAGAACAGCAACAAAAGCTCGCCAACAACCCTTACACATTCAAGCCAAGTGAAGACAAGATGGCCGTATTCCACAGCCAAATTCGCGCGCAGCTTGATCTTGAAACCAGTCAATATTATGAACACGCTCAGCACTACTTTAGTGGCGATCTGGGTTGGAATAACTGGCAAACCGTCGGCCTGCAGGGCATTACAGATATCGTCGCAAGACTAGAGCAATCGCAAAACCACGTCGCTCTGCGCAAGGCACTTGTCCACCTACCACCAGAGCCACTTTATGCTCTTTTGGGAGCACTGGAGCATGCCCCCCTTCCAGAAAAACTCGCTCAATGCCTGTGTGAAATAGCCTCCGCTCAAATCAACAGTGCAGAGCCTGACTTGTTCCTCACTTCAGCCATGGTCCGTGCACTCTCTGGCGCAACCGTTGAACAGGCAAAACCTCTCTATGAGGCCATTTTAGCGTCGCCTCGGTTGAGTCACCAAGAGGTATTGATTGGCATTGCTGGCAGGAGTTGGCATTGGTTATCTGAACCGAAGATCGCTGAAGAGTTTCTATTACGATTAGCTGAGAGCGGTAATCAAGCGCTGTTTAATCAGCTTTTTTCGGATTTAGTCATGCTGCCAGAGCTACGTATTGTGATGCTACCGCTACTTCATAGTAACCCATCACCACGGCTGGCTGATGCCCTCATCAAGCTACAAGCACATGCTAAGGGGAGTTAGATGATTGGAGACCTACTCGCTTTTCTCGGCTTAAGCTTTGCTTGTTTTTTGTTTTGGCAACAACGTCGCCAAGCAGAGTTAGCCAAAGCCGCGATTAAGCGTAAATGTGACCAGCTTGACTTGCAACTCGTCAGTATTGCATTGGGGGCACATAAACTAAAAACGCCAGCAGGGCGCTGGCGTTGGCATACGATATATCAATTTGAGTTTTCTGCTTTGGGTGATGATTGCTATGTTGGTGAGCTCATCATGATAGGGTTCAGACCAATGAACTTCTCTCTTCCACCTCATCGTATGTAGCCGCGCTATCAGTGCAAAACTGCAACTCGTAATATGGGCCAAACTCATCTTGGTTTTGGCCTAAAACTTCAAAGCCTAATTTGGCCAGCAGTTTAAGTGAGGCTGTATGGCCGATATTTACGGATGCCTTAACTTGCTTCAGGCCTAGGTGCTGTAACGCTTTCGGAAAGAAAGCTTGCAAGGCCTCTGTTGCAAGCCCCTGTCCCCATACGGACTTATCAAAGATAAACCCTAACTCAGGGGCAGTATCAAGTTCCGAAATAAATAGATGCCCAATGTACTCATTGGTACGACTCAACACAACAGCTGCTGCGTAGGTTGACTCATCCGTCAACATTGAGTCAAACAGTGCCTTGGCACTAGTAACTGTGTGCGGACCATTCATTTGAGCGCGGTTTTTAGGGCAGCAATTGAGCATAATGAACTCATTTCTGAACTCATTGCTATAGGGTAGTAACAGTGTTCGGCGAGTTACTAAAGTCACAAGATAGTCTCACTAATTCTTATTAATGACTGCGCATCACGTGGGTACACAGCCGTCGTTCGTATCTAAAATGGGTATATGAACTGAGAAGTAATTATTGCGCGAACTGACGAGATCTTGTTGGGCTCTACTTGTCGTGAGCCTTCTTTTAATATCGCTAACCGCTAGGTGTCGACTCACGGTCAAATCTGAGTAGCTAGATAAGACAAGCCCCGATACTCTCGTATCGGGGCTAAAGTCTTACTCGCAGCGATCCGGCTACAAACTATGCTCCATGCATCATCCGTAATAGTGCTGAATCCTTCAGCTTTCCATTCATCGCCTTACCTAGCGGTGTCCTTTACTTCCATAGTACTCTTCATCCGCGAAAAGTACTCGTCACCCTGTCCTTGAGTGGTGTCCCTTGCATTCATCCTAAATGCGAATCCTACTTCTTCCTGAAGCGCATCCTATTCGTCCTTGCCTTACTTCCTGTAAGTCTTTGTCCTTGGGCTTCCTGCAACAACAACCTTGTTAGTCTCTGCTTCTATTCCTGAAGCTAAAGTTTCTTCCTTAAATCGACTCCCTGTCGACACCTTTAATTTACTCCTTAGGAGTAACGTACTCAATGACCTTAAAATTATTCTGTTTTTTACCGAATACCTGTAAAACAACAAATAATCTATTTTTCATGCACTTACTTAAAAACACAGCTTAAAACTAACAAATGTAACTATAATTACGTACAACGCATGTAAGAGATCTCTCACATGCCATTACCTTTTTGTCCCAGCTATAAAAATACTCCCTATAAAGCCTGAGAATCGTTATCATGATGCTTACTCACTCAAGTCCCATTTTCGATAGGAAATCTGATGTTGACGAAAGATGTCACCCAAGAAATAGAGGCAGCAATCGAGCAAATTCATGCACTCGGTAAAGAGCCAACCGTCGCACTGGTGAAGAGCCGACTTTCTACTAGCGTGCCAATGCCTGCACTTATTGCCGCGATCAAAAGCTGGAAAAGCGCTAAACGTGTGCCCAAAGTAGAAGTAGCCGCTGCAACTCAATCGGCTGATCGCATTGAGCAGCTAGAAACAAAGATCGCGGCGTTGACTGCGCGTATTGAAGAGCTAGAAGCAAAGCTAGGAGACAAAGCATGACGATTTGGGTTGATGCTGACGCCTGTCCAAAAGTAATTCGTGAAACCATCGTTCGCGCAGCCGAACGCACAGGCGTAGAGTGTGTCTTTGTGGCTAACCATGCTATTCCACTCCCAAAGCGTAACAATATACGCTCTTTGCAAGTCTCTGCTGGCTTCGACATTGCTGATAACGAGATAGTTCAGCGCTGTGAAGCCGGTGACTTGATCATTACCTCAGACATTCCACTGGCTGACGAGGTGATTGCCAAAGGTGCACTAGCGCTGAGCTCGCGCGGTGAGCTTTATACGAAAGAAACCATCAAAGCTCGCCTGAACATTCGTGATTTTATGGATACAATGCGCTCCAGCGGTATACAAACGGGTGGCCCAACCGCCCTTAGCCAAACAGAGCGCCGAGAATTTGCTAATCATCTCGATCGCTGGCTTGCAAAACAGAAGCGAGCATAACTCCTTTCTCGTTTGCAACACGTCCTCTGCGAATAACAAGCACAAAAAAACCTGCCGCGGCAGGTTTTTTTCATAACTAGAGTTTGCTTGGATGTCTACGCTATTAAGGCGTGTAGTACGTGGCTGCGCCTGGACCTACTGGTAGACCTAGCACAAATACCCAAACATAGAATAGGAGTGACCAACCCACGATGAAGACAAGTGAATAAGGTAGCATCGTCGCGATCAGTGTACCGATACCTAGGTTCTTCATGTAGCGTGTAGCAACCGCAAGGATAAGACCAAAGTAGCTCATCATTGGTGTGATGATGTTAGTCGTAGAGTCACCAATACGGTATGCAGCCTGAATCGTTTCTGGTGCATAGCCAACAAGCATTAGCATTGGAACGAAGATAGGTGCAGTTACCGCCCACTGTGCAGAAGCCGAACCAATCATAAGGTTAATGAAGCCACACATTAGGATGAATGCGAAGAACAACATTGGACCTGTCAGACCAACACTCTGTAGGAACTCAGCGCCTGTTACCGCGATAACTTGACCAAAGTTAGTCCAGCTAAAGAAAGCAACGAACTGTGCTGCGAAGAACACCAATACAATGTACATGCCCATCGAAGACATCGACTTAGACATCGCGTCGATGACGTCGCGGTCCGTGTTCATTACACCCGTTACTTTACCGTAAACAAAGCCTGGAATCGCAAAGAACACAAAGATGAACGCTACAATACTTCTCAGGAACGGTGAACCAGAGATTTGACCGTCTGCAGTACGAAGAACACCATCAGCTGGAACCACTGTCCATGCAATCAGTGCACTGACGACTAGAATTGCGATACCTGCTGCTTTTAGGCCTTTCTTCTCAATATCAGTCAATTTGCCCATCGTATCGCCAGACAAATCTTCCGCTGCTTCTTCTTCGTTGTATTTACCTAGTTTTGGCTCAACCAATTTCTCAGTAACAAATGCACCAGCAAATGAGATGAAGAAAGTTGAAACGAACATGAAGTACCAGTTCACTTCTGGACCAACACGATAAGTTGGATCAATCATGATCGCTGCTGTTTCTGTAATGCCAGAAAGCAGTGGATCAACCGTACCAATTAGTAGGTTTGCAGAATAACCACCAGAAACACCGGCGAATGCTGCAGCAAGACCCGCTAATGGGTGACGACCCATTGAGTGGAAAAGCATTGCTGCGAGTGGGATAAGAACAACATAACCCAACTCAGAAGCCGTATTTGAAATGATACCCGCGAAGACAACGGTAACCGTTACCATGCGCTGAGATGCACCCATCACTAGGCCACGCATTGCTGCAGAAAGAAGACCTGAGTGCTCAGCAATAGCAACACCCAACATTGCAACTAGAACGGTACCTAAAGGAGCAAAACCAACAAAGTTTGAGACCAGATTAGTTACGATGCGTTCGAGGCCTTCAGCATTAAAAAGGCTAACAACATGGATCATGCCATCAGCTGAACGACCTGGTGCACCTTCAGGGCGAGGATCCATTACAGATACCTCAAAGTAACCTGCAATGCCTGAACTTACGAGAATCGCTAAACAGAAAATAGCGAAAAGTGTGATTGGATGTGGTAGTAGATTCCCTAAATACTCTACCGCATCAAGAAAACGCGTAAATAGCGACTTCTTTTGTGTGTTTGTATCTTTAATTGAAGCAGATGAACTCACCTGTTCCCTCCTTATTTTTTGTTGTGGCAATGTGCGAACGAAACACAAAGCCCGCGCAGATTACTTCAACACGACCAAGATTTGAAGAGTAGGAGCGACTTAAACCACAATAATTAACCAGAAAAAACGCATAAATTACATAAAAAACCTAAAAAAGGATAAAAAACCAACACAATATTAACCGTTACCCATCCTTTTGTATTCATTCATAACGTCAAGTTGTCACTTATAATTTTCTCAATAGCCACTACCACAAAGATCTAATTTCCGCCCGATAAAAAGAATTGGTTATAATGACGGCATTACATCTATTTTTTGTGAACTCGATCAATGTTCAACATTCAACCTATCGGTGTTATTCAAAGCCCTTATAAAGAGAAGTTTGCTGTTCCGCGCCAGCCGAGCTTAGTGAAAAATGCGACTTCACAAATAAAACTCGTTGGCGAAGCCAACACACCAGAAGCCGTACGAGGGCTAGAACAATTCTCACACCTGTGGCTGTTATTTATTTTCGATCAAAACCTTGATGCTGGCTGGAATCCGACAGTAAGGCCACCAAGATTAGGCGGAAACGAACGGGTTGGCGTATTTGCATCGCGTTCAACTTTTCGCCCCAATGGCATAGGAATGTCAGCCGTTGAGCTTAACGGTATAAAACAAGTCGGAGACCAAGTTTATATTGAACTGGGAAATGTAGACTTAGTGGATGGCACACCGATTGTCGATATAAAACCCTATATTCCCTATAGTGACTCAGTGGCCGAGGCTACGGGTGGTTATGCCAACGATGAACCTGATACACTTCCGGTCACCTTTTCATTGGCAGCACAGCAATGGCTAGAAGCCAGGCTCGAGGGTGAGAACGAGAAACTTGTGATAGGGCAAGTACTAGCGCAAGACCCCCGCCCAGCCTACAAAAAGAATAAACCTGACAACAAGGAATATGCGGTAAATTTGTACGATATGAACGTTAAATTCACCGTTACCGACAACTTAGTGACGGTTACCGACATAGAAGGCTTTTGACAAAGCCATTTGACTGATATTATACACGGCTAAATTTGATTCCCTCTTAAATAAGAGGGGCCCTTAAAACATGATGAAACGGATACCATAGAATGCGTACCAGTAACTATCTTCTTTCTACTCTGAAGGAGACTCCAAACGACGCAGAAGTCATCAGCCACCAGCTGATGCTACGTGCAGGTATGATCCGTAAGCTAGCTTCAGGTCTTTATACTTGGCTACCTACCGGTCTGCGTGTACTGCGTAAAGTCGAAAACATCGTTCGCCAAGAGATCGATAATGCAGGTGCAGTTGAGACTTTGATGCCCGTAGTGCAGCCGTTTGAGCTATGGGAAGAGACTGGCCGCAGCGAAAAAATGGGTGACGAGCTACTGCGCTTTACTGATCGCCACGAGCGTCCGTTTGTCCTTAGCCCAACCGCTGAAGAGGTTATCACTAGCCTAGTGCGTAACGAAGTGAACTCTTACAAGCAGTTGCCACTAAACCTATATCAGATTCAAACTAAATTCCGTGATGAGCGCCGCCCACGCTTTGGTGTGATGCGTGCACGCGAATTCTCGATGATGGATGCATACAGCTTCGATCTAGATAAAGAAGGTCTAGAGAAGTCTTACGAAGCAATGCACACGGCTTACTGTAAAGCATTTGACCGTATGGGTCTTGATTACCGTCCAGTGCTGGCTGACACCGGTGCTATTGGTGGTAACGGCTCTCACGAGTTCCACGTGCTAGCAGAAAGTGGCGAAGACCTTATTGCCTTCTCTTCTGAGTCTGACTACGCAGCAAACATCGAAAAAGCTGAAGCTCTCGCTCCTGCAACCGAATTGACAGCCCCAACTCAAGAGATGACGCTTGTTGACACGCCTAATGCGAAAACCATCGCTGAGCTTGTTGAGCAATTTGAACTGCCAATCGAAAAAACTGTTAAAACTCTCTTCGTTAAAGCTTCTGAAGAAGTCGATGCTGACATTATCGCGCTTATCATCCGCGGTGATCATGAGCTGAATGAAATCAAAGCAGAGAACCTAGCTGAAGTGGCTTCTCCACTAGAGATGGCGACAGAAGAAGAGATTCGCGCACTGATTGGTGCTGGTCCTGGTTCACTGGGTCCTGTTGGCCTTAAACTACCATTCATCGTAGACCGCACAGTTGCTGTAATGAGCGACTTTGGCGCAGGTGCCAACGTTGATGACAAGCACTACTTCGGTATCAACTGGGGTCGTGACGTTGAACTAGGTAAAATTGCAGACCTGCGTAACGTAGTGGAAGGCGATCCAAGCCCTTGTGGTCAAGGTGTAATCCAACTAAAACGTGGTATCGAAGTTGGGCACATCTTCCAGCTTGGTACAAACTACTCAGAGAAGATGAACGCTGGCGTGCTTGGCCCTGACGGTAAGAACACTATCCTTGAGATGGGTTGTTACGGTATCGGTGTATCTCGCGTTGTCGCTTCTGCTATTGAACAGAACCACGATAAATATGGCATCATCTGGCCTGACGCTCTAGCACCATTCCAAGTCGCTATCGTGCCAATGAACATGCACAAGTCAGAAGAAGTTAAGGAAGCGGCTGAGAAGCTTTATGCTGAGTTAACTGCAATGGGTATTGAAGTCCTGTTCGATGATCGTAAAGAGCGTCCAGGTGTGATGTTCTCTGATATGGAGCTTGTGGGTATTCCTCACACTATCGTTATCGGTGACCGCAGCATGAAAGAAGGCAACTTCGAGTACAAGAACCGTCGCACTGGTGATAAAACTGCCGTTGCAATGACTGACATTGTTGAACACGTTAAAGCGCAGCTAAGCTAATTTAACCACTGACAATTGCTTAATATCAAAGGGTTGACCACTAGTGTCAGCCTTTTTTGTATTTACCTTTCGCTCTGTGTATATTGAGCAGCAGTTAATTTAGGGTCAAACGACTAAAGAATAAGGAAAACACATGCAAGTTTACGGTTGTTGTGAATTAGTTCGAGAGCTTTATGCTCAAATTGGTAGCGGCGATCAAGCCTATGTGCCACAAGCCATTAGCTGTGCGGTGCGAGCACTCAATGATGTAGCAGCCGACGAGTCACTACCAAAAGAAGTGCGCGAAAAGGCAGCATTTGCGGCGGCAAACCTGCTCATTTCAGACTTTGAGGATAAATAATGAACCTAGCGAATTTCGAGACGATGGATCCTGTGATGCTAATGAGCATCGTCAACATGAAGTTACGCGATGATTTTTCAGGTGACTTAGACAAACTGTGTGCTTTTTTCGATATTTCTCGCGATGCTCTGATTGCTAAGCTCGCGACCGCTGGTTTTGATTACCTATCGGAAGCGGGACAGTTTAGATAGTGGTTGTGGATGCAGCCATCAAACACAGGCACCTTACGTGCATAAAAAAACCTGCACTAAGCAGGTTTTCTTGTATTAGGAAGCGAATTAAGCCTCGCTCGCTTGACGCTCTTTACGCTGAGCTGATTTACGCAGGTTACGCTCGGTTTGGTTTTTGATGAAACCAGCAAGCTCCTGCTCACCCCAAGCTTGCGCTTCGGCTTCGCTTGCAAAGCCCATTTGGCGTTTTGATACCGTTGTTTTGCGTGAAGTCACTTGACGAGTGATCTCTGCACACCAACCTTCGCGTTTTTCAACCACGCGAACTGCAAACTTTTTACTATTAGACATGACATTTCCTCAAAGGTCTGGCATCGCTTATTCAGTTAACCGGGTCCATATCTAAATAAGCCTACAGTGGTGAAATTAGCTATCTACATGAAAAATATAGACTTTCACCTATTCATACTCTACCATCCCTTGGCAAGGGCGCTATTAGAGCATATTCGCCGCCAAATCGGTAATGATTTCTATGACGCCGACGTGTTTGCGTACGCTTCTAGTTCTTGAATCGAGGTTTGTGCGATTGCATCACCATCCAAGAAGAACGTCACATCATCACCCTGCTTAACACCCACCAGCGTTGCGGTTTCGCCAGTGTTGTAGGTAATGTCCATCTGCAGCGTATTCTCGTCAATTTGCTGCATCTGTCCCTTTTCAATCGAGCGCATCTGAGTGATTGGCGGCACTGGCGCTTCTCTCAGAGAAGGATCAAGTTGGTGGTTTACTTCAATGTAAGTGTCTGTTTTTGTATCAAAGATATGTGGATTGCCGTTGATTGGGTTCTTACCCGTCCAGAACTCTAGTGAATTAAACACAATGTAGTCAGCCGCAACCGTAATACCGTAAACGGGAGCCAATAGCATGTTCAAGCCACCACGAGCGTAGCGGTTATCTACCGCCTTGACGTTGAACTCCATAAGTTTACCGGTTACCGCATTGCTACCAACACAACCAGATAAAGCTAACACGACGCCAGCTACCGCACCTATTTTTATGATTTTATTATTCATTTCTTTATTACTCACTGCTATCTAGAAATTGGCGCGAATCATACTGATGCGCTACCCAAACTCTGTTAGGGAATTGTCAATTATATGCATTCCTGATAACAAAAACGCCAGTCAAGTGACTGGCGTTCTACTACATGCAAGAGTTGTCGGAAATTAGCCGATGTTCTTACGTGCGTTCTGGAACATACGCATCCAAGCGCCGTTTTCACCCCATGAATCTGGAGCCCAAGAGTTCGCTACCGTACGGAAAACGCGCTCTGGGTGAGGCATCATGATAGTCACACGACCATCTTGAGTCGTTAGACCCGTGATAGCGTTTGGCGAACCGTTCGGGTTGTTCGGGTACTGCTGCGTTGAGTTGCCGTGGTTGTCCACGTAACGAACGGCAACCGTACCTGATGCTTCAATCGCCGCTAGGTGGTCAGCATCACGTACTTCTACGCGACCTTCACCGTGAGACACAGCGATAGGCATGCGAGAGCCTTCCATACCGTCAAAGAACACAGAGTCAGACTTCTGAACTTCGACTAGGCTGAAGCGTGCTTCAAAACGCTCAGATTCGTTACGAACGAAACGAGGCCATAGGTCTGCACCTGGGATCAGCTCTTTTAGGTTCGACAACATCTGACAGCCGTTACATACACCAAGAGAGAAGGTGTTGTCACGGTTGAAGAATGTTTGGAACTGCTCACGAGCCTGTGCGTTAAATAGGACAGACTTCGCCCAACCTTCACCAGCGCCTAGTACGTCACCGTAAGAGAAGCCGCCACAAGCAACAAGGCCGTGGTACTCATCCAATGCGGCTTGACCTGTTAGGATATCGCTCATGTGGATGTCTGTTGCTTCAAAGCCAGCACGGTCAAATGCGGCTGCCATTTCAACGTGAGAGTTAACCCCCTGCTCACGTAGAATTGCCATCTTAGGCTTAGCGCCTTTCGCGATGTATGGCGCTGCTACATCTTCATTGATATCAAAGCTTAGATTAACGTTCAGACCTGGGTCAGAGTTGTCTTTCTTCGCTTCAAACTCTTGGTCAGCACACGCTGGGTTGTCACGTAGACCTTGCATTTTATGCGTTGTTTCAGCCCAGATAGTACGTAGTTCTGTACGAGAGCGCTCAACGATAACTGTCTCACCTGCAGTGATCACAAAGTTGTCTGTCGTTTCCACTGAACCAATAACATGTGAACATGCTGCTAGGCCGTTCTCGGCGAGTACTGCCTTCACCGCTTCTAGATCGTCGTTCTTAACCTGAACAACCGCGCCTAGTTCTTCGTTGAATAGCGTTGCTAGGACGTCATCGCTTAGGTTCGCGATATCAGCTTTAACACCACAGTGACCAGCAAATGCCATCTCTGCTAGTGTCACAAATAGACCGCCGTCACCTTTATCGTGGTAAGCCACAAGCTTGTCATCACGAACCAGTGTTTGCATCGCGTCAAAGAAGCCTTTTAGCTGCTCTGCGTTATCAACGTCCGCTGGCTTATCACCGAGTTGCTTGTAAACCTGAGCTAGTGCTGTCGCGCCTAGACGGTTCTTACCGTTACCAAGGTCAACAAGAACCAGTGAAGTCTCACCTTTGTCAGTGCGCAGCTGAGGCGTTACTGTCTTACGAACATCTTCAACACGACCAAATGCTGTGATAACCAATGAAAGTGGTGATGTCACCTCTTTGCTCTCACCATTATCTTCCCACTTAGTCTTCATCGACATTGAGTCTTTACCTACCGGGATAGTAAGACCTAGCGCTGGACATAGCTCTTCACCTACCGCTTTCACCGCCTCGTAAAGACCTGCGTCTTCACCTGGGTGACCCGCTGGAGACATCCAGTTAGCTGACAGTTTGATGCGCTTGATGTCACCGATATCAGTTGCTGCAATGTTCGTTAGAGACTCACCTACCGCAAGGCGTGCTGAAGCACCAAAGTCGAGAAGTGCCACTGGAGTGCGCTCACCCATAGACATCGCTTCACCGTGGTAAGAGTCGTAGCTTGCTGCGGTTACCGCACAGTTTGCTACAGGCACCTGCCATGGACCGACCATTTGGTCACGCGCCACAAGGCCCGTTACCGTGCGGTCACCGATAGTGATCAGGAATGTTTTCTCTGCCACTGTTGGAAGACGTAGAACACGATCAACCGCTTCGTTGATTTCGATACCATCACGAGCAATCGCTGGGCTATCGACTTTTAGCGTTTTCGCATCACGGTGCATCTTCGGCGTTTTACCAAGTAAGATATCCATTGGCATATCGATTGGCGTGTTGTCGAAGTGAGAATCTTCTAGTGTTAGATGACGCTCTTCAGTAGCGACACCCACAACCGCGTAAGGCGCACGTTCACGCTTACAGATTGCATCGAATACTTCCATATTCTCTGGTGCTACTGCCATTACGTAACGCTCTTGAGATTCGTTACACCAGATCTCAAGTGGGCTCATGCTTAGTTCGTCATTCGGTACGTCGCGTAGCTGGAATAAACCACCACGTTCGCCATCATCACACAGCTCTGGTAGTGCATTTGAGATACCGCCTGCGCCCACATCGTGGATAAACGCGATTGGGTTGCTCTCACCAAGCTGCCAACAACGGTCGATCACTTCCTGACAACGACGCTCCATCTCTGGGTTTTCACGCTGTACAGAAGCAAAATCAAGATCTTCAGCAGACTGACCTGACGCCATTGAAGACGCTGCACCACCGCCAAGGCCGATGTTCATTGCAGGACCACCAAGTACGATAAGCTTCGCACCCACTGGGATCTCTTTCTTCTGAACGTGCTCATCACGAATGTTACCCATACCACCAGCAATCATGATTGGCTTGTGGTAACCACGAATCTCTTCACCCGCGTGAGAAGTCACTTTCTCTTCGTACGTACGGAAGTAACCTAATAGGTTTGGACGACCAAATTCGTTGTTGAATGCCGCACCACCTAGAGGACCCTCTAGCATGATATCAAGTGCGTTTACGATGCGACCTGGCTTACCAAAATCTGTTTCCCATGGTTGCTCAAAACCAGGAATACGTAGGTTAGAAGTGGTGAAACCAACAAGACCTGCCTTCGGCTTGCCACCGATACCTGTTGCGCCTTCATCACGGATTTCACCGCCCGAACCAGTTGAAGCACCAGGCCACGGCGAGATTGCCGTTGGGTGGTTGTGCGTCTCAACCTTCATTAGGATGTGCGCATCTTCGTTGTGGTAGTTGTATTGACGAGTCTCAGGATCAGGGAAGAAGCGACCTACTTTTGAACCCGTCATTACTGCTGCGTTATCTTTGTATGCAGATAGAACGTGATCAGGTGTCGTTTCAAATGTGTTCTTGATCATCTTGAACAGAGACTTCTCTTGATCAACGCCGTCGATCGTCCAGTCTGCGTTAAAGATTTTGTGACGACAGTGCTCTGAGTTTGCTTGAGCAAACATCATTAGTTCGATGTCGTTCGGGTTACGACCTAGCTTAGTGAAGTTTTCTACTAGGTAGTCAATTTCATCTTCAGCCAGTGCTAAACCTAAAGTTACGTTCGCTTCTTCTAGTGCTGCGCGACCGCCAGCAAGAATATCAACGTGAGCCACAGGTGCTGGTTCAGCCACAGTGAATAGCGCGGCAGCTTGTTCCATTTCAGTGAAAACCGCTTCCATCATGCGGTCATGGATCAATGCTTTAACAGCTTGAACTTGCTCTTCAGAAAGGTCTGCAGATGACTCAACGTAATATGCCGTGCCGCGCTCTAGACGTTTCACTTTTTCTAGACCACAGTTGTTTGCGATATCTGTTGATTTTGATGACCAAGGTGAGATCGTACCCGGACGAGGAGTCACTAGAAGCAGAAGACCTTCTGGTGCATGCTCTTCAATTGTCGGACCGTAAGTCAGCAACTTCTCTAGTTTCTCAACTTCTTGATCATCTAGGTCTGCTGTCAGGTCTGCAAAGTGCATGAACTCGGCGTAGATACCTGTTACAGGTAGGCCTTGTTCACGACAAAGTTCCAATAGTTTGTTTACACGAAACTCAGAAAGAGCTGGGGAACCACGCAAAATTCTCATGTGCTTAGGTCTCTTATGCAATGTATTAAGATAAAATTAGCCTAAATTCAAACACTTAAAGTCAAAGTGTCGAACCTATGTCAATTTCATCTCCCTTTTGCGTGCGCATTATATAGCAATTGGTTTTGTGATGTAACACCAAACGCAACCGTTTGCGTCATTTTTTTTCATTTCACTCTGTTTAAATTTGATAGACCCAATAATTCGCTCAAAAGGGTAACACTTTGCTCATGGTTCAAGAGCTGATATAAAGAGACCCTAAACAAATAATAACGATCCTGATGTTGGTTGCATGTTGATAAAATCTCGAGCTTTTCTTGTTCTTGCCCTATCCTGTTTGGCGCTGCTTGGTGGCTGTCAGTACGACTCTACGCCGGAAAGCGAACTTCAAGAGATTAAAGATCGTGGCGTCTTGCGCGTCGGCACACTAAACAACCAACTCTCTTACTACATTGGCCCTGATGGCCCTGCCGGGCTTGACTACGAACTCGCTCGAGAATTCGCCGATGAGCTTGGCGTTCGCCTCGAAATGCGACCTGCTTACCGCATCTCTAACCTCTACCCAGCATTACAAAATGGCGAAATCGACATTATTGCGGGAGGATTGACTCAGGCAAGCGCAAAAAACACCCCTTACCGCGCGGGCCCCGCTTACTACTATGTCAGCCAACAGGTGGTTTACAAAACAGGCACCTGGCGTCCACGTAACCTTGGGCAACTGGTGGATCGCTTGCCGCAACTGGTGGCTGAGAGTGATGTAGAGAGCACTCTCACTATCGCCGATAACGCCGAGTTTAATCGCAGTCTGAGCAGCATCAAGCAGCTTAACCCAAGCTTCCAGTTCTGGATTGACCTTGATTCTGATGTAAATCAACTACTTAAAGCGGTCTCCACCGGTGAGATTCAATTTACTGTCGCGGATTCGGTAGAACTGTCCCTCTCACAACGTATCTATCCTGAACTAGCGATTGCTTTTGAGCTTACTGAAGACCAACCCGTTTCATGGTTATTGAGACGTTCAGACGATGAAAGTCTCTACGCACTAACGATTGAATTTTTTGGTAAACGCAAGCAAAGCGGTTACCTAGACAAACTTGAAGAGAAGTATATCGGCCACATTGGTAGTTTTGACTATGTGGACACTCGCGCCTTTATTCGAGCGCTGGACAATACTCTACCCAAATGGGCACCACTATTTCAGAAGTACTCTGGCGAGTTTGATTGGCGCTTGGTCGCAGCGCTTGCGTACCAAGAGTCTCACTGGAAGCCACACGCAAAATCGCCAACGGGCGTTCGTGGCATGATGATGCTAACACTGCCCACAGCAAAAAGTGTCGGAGTTTCTGACCGACTTGACCCGGAACAGTCCATCCGTGGTGGCGCCGAATATTTGCGTCGCATGGTTGCGCGCATTCCTGACAGTGTGACTGAGCACGAAAAGATCTGGTTTGCTCTAGCCTCTTATAATGTTGGGTACGGTCATATGATGGATGCGCGCCGACTTACCAGAGCGCAAGGTGGAAACCCTGATGCGTGGGCGGATGTCAAAGAGCGCCTGCCGCTACTGCGTCAGAAGAAATACTATAGCCAAACACGCTATGGCTACGCACGCGGTGATGAAGCACAGAAGTATGTTGAGAATATCCGTCGTTATTACCAGAGCATTATCGGGCATGTTGAACAACACCCGGAACTGGAAAGCGACGAGAGCAAAGAGTTCACTGTGATTGAGCCGGTGACTTCAGCAGCACTAAGTACGATATCAGGCGCAGAAGGAAGCATTTCAGGTGCGCAACCAAATAGCTCAGCAGCAGAACAATCAAGCGCTGATGACTCTGAGGCAGCAACGAAATAAAAATACGAATATCGGCAACGATTTTTCTTGAGTTATTACCCTAATTGCCTAAGATAGTCGTTTGCCATTATTCAATGGCAGTTGAGTATGGAGGTTTGTATGCTCAGACGCAGAAGACTATCTCAACGCCTCAACAAAACAGTTTCCGCTAACCGCCGCAAGCGTGTCCTAGCGAACAATAAAAAGAAACTGATTCGACGTAATAACACTTACGTACAACTTTTATCAAGTTGAGTTGGGCTAGATAGCAAAGCCGTTGCTCGGGTACAAAGAAGCTCGGGCAACTACCCTCCCCTCTCTTATTTTATTCTTACCCTTGTTTATTCTGCTCTTGAAGACGTTTTGCTTCTTTTTGTGCCTTGATCTCTTTACGGCGTCGCTTAAAAAACGCTTGCAGTTGCTCACGACACTCGTCCACCATGAGCCCGCCTTCAACTTGTGCATAGTGAAAAGCCGCATCACTTTTGAATAAGTTAAGAACCGTACCTGCAGCACCGGCTTTTAAGTCACTGGCACCAAACACTACTCGCTTAACACGACTGTGTAACAAAGCCCCTGCGCACATTGGACAAGGCTCTAAAGTGACATATAGTGTGGTATCAAGAAGACGATAGTTATCAAGCAACTTTCCAGCTTGGCGCAGCGTCTGAATTTCAGCATGTGCGGTTGCATCGTTGTCAATAATCGAACGATTGTAGCCTTGAGCAATAATCTCTCCATCCTTGACCAACACGGCCCCTACAGGTACTTCACCGAGCGCTTCAGCTTGAGCTGCCAGCTCCATTGCCTTTTGCATGAACAGTTTGTCTTGTTCATCAAAAATTGGGGTCACTTGATCAATATTCATGGTTATCTCGACTCACTTTTGCCGCTAAATAGTCTATCAAAGTACGCACTTTTGAAGTGAGCATACGATTTTGGGGATAAAGCGCCCAAATCCCTTCTTTGTTGCCTCGATAATCAGTCAGCGCCTCGACTAACTCACCCGAGGCTAAATAAGGCTGCACATAATAATCAGGAAGTTGAACAATGCCTAATCCTTTTAGAGCCGCGTTGAGCAAAGCATAGCCACTATTACACTGCATTCGCCCTTTAATTTGTATTAGACGCTCATTTCCTCGATCGTCAAATCGCCAATATTGGGTCGAGCCTTGCAAGCAGTTATGGTGTTTCAACTCAGACAAAGAGTACGGTTCGCCATATTGTTGAATATAGTCTGGGCTGGCACACACAAACATATGCCTGTCGCGGAGCTTTCGAGCCATCATGCTTGAATCATCCAAGCGTCCCAAGCGAATGGCAAGGTCAAACCCCTCCTCGACGAGGTCTTGCTTCTGGTTCGATAAAACGAGATCGAGATCCACATGAGGGTAAGTCATTAAAAACTCATGCATCAACGGCGCTATCACCTGCTCGCCATAAGTCACTGGGGCCGTCATCTTGATTCGACCTTTCGGACTCACTTGCAGTTGATTAACCGCAAGCTCAGCATTGGATAGCCCCTCTACAAGTGGCTTACAGTGTTGATAATAGATAGCACCAGCTTCAGTGACGGATACCTTCCTGGTGGTTCGTACTAGTAGCTTGATCCCCAACCTCTCTTCAAGCGCGTTAATACGACGACTGACGTTGGCAACCGATGTATTCAGTCTTAGCGCAGCGTTAGTAAAGCTGTGCTCTTCCACAACCGCCACGTATTCAGTGATCCCTTCCCATTGGCTCAAAATTGTCACTCTTTTATTATTACAAATTAGTAATAGTGTATTTCAATCTAATGGGATTATCACATATTAATCAAAGACTATACTGAGCACAACGAAACAAACCTGCCAGCTTGAACTATCCTTAACTGGCGAATCTTATACAGGAACATAAGGTAACTATCATGACTGACCAATTTATCAAATCTCGTGCTGCTGTCGCTTGGGGACCAAACCAACCTCTGAAAATGGAAGAAGTTGATGTGATGTTACCAAGAGCGGGTGAAGTCTTAGTTCGTATTGTCGCAACGGGTGTTTGTCACACCGATGCATTTACTCTGTCTGGTGATGATCCTGAGGGTATTTTCCCAAGCATTTTAGGCCACGAGGGTGGTGGCATTGTGGAGATGGTTGGCGAGGGTGTCACCAGTGTTGAAGTCGGCGACCACGTCATCCCACTTTACACAGCAGAATGCGGAGAGTGTAAGTTCTGTAAATCAGGAAAAACCAATCTCTGCCAGGCGGTGCGTGAAACTCAGGGTAAAGGTTTAATGCCCGATGGGACGACCCGTTTCTATAAAGATGGACAACCAATCTATCACTACATGGGTTGCTCAACATTCTCTGAGTACACCGTGCTACCTGAAATTTCACTCGCCAAAGTCAATAAAGAAGCGCCGCTTGAAGAAGTCTGCTTGTTAGGCTGCGGGGTCACCACGGGCATGGGTGCTGTGCTCAATACCGCCAAAGTTGAGAAAGGCGATACCGTGGCTATCTTTGGTCTTGGTGGTATCGGACTGTCAGCGATCATTGGCGCACGTATGGCGGGTGCGAGCCGTATTATCGGCGTTGATATTAATGAGAATAAGTTCGAGTTAGCACAGCAACTGGGCGCAACGGATGTCATCAACCCTCAGAAATTTGATAAGCCGATCCAAGATGTGATCATTGAAATGACCGATGGTGGCGTAGACTACTCATTTGAGTGCATCGGTAACGTTAATGTGATGCGTCAAGCGCTTGAGTGCTGCCACAAAGGCTGGGGCGAGTCGGTGATTATCGGTGTTGCGGGTGCTGGTCAAGAGATCTCCACGCGACCTTTCCAACTTGTGACTGGTCGTGTATGGCGTGGTAGTGCATTTGGCGGTGTAAAAGGCCGCAGTGAGCTACCAGAGATCGTTAATCGCTATATGGCAGGAGAATTTGGTCTGCAGGAGTTCATCACTCACACCATGCCACTCGATGAAATCAATGAAGCATTTAAACTTATGCACAAAGGCGAGAGTATCCGCTCCGTAATCCACTACTAATTATTCAGTTTCAAGAGGCTAGCGCACACCGCTCTAGCCTCTTTTTAGGACATTCACTTTATGAACCTAACCAATATAAGCCAAGCAAAAGTGTTTGGCGGATGGCATAAACAGTATACCCACTCTTCAAGTGACCTGAATTGCGATATGCGTTTTGCTATTTTTCTTCCGCCCAATGCGACAAAAGAGAGCCCTGTTCCTGTGATGTATTGGCTTTCAGGACTGACTTGCACCGATGAAAACTTCATGCAAAAAGCGGGAGCTTTTCGCAAAGCGGCGGAGCTTGGTATCGCCATCGTTACACCAGACACCAGCCCGCGTGGTGATGACGTTCCTGATGATCCAGAACAAGCCTATGACTTTGGTCTCGGTGCTGGCTTCTACCTAAATGCGACACAAAAGCCTTGGGATCAGCACTACCAAATGTACAGCTATGTGGTCGATGAGCTTCCAAAGTTGATTGAAGCGCACTTTCCAGTCACAACAAAACGCGCGATTTCAGGTCATAGTATGGGGGGACATGGCGCTTTAACCATTGGCCTTAAACACCCAGAACTGTTTTGCTCAATTTCAGCCTTCAGCCCAATCGTAAACCCAATGACATGTCCATGGGGACAAAAAGCCTTTAGTCACTATTTAGGTAGTGATCGCGCGACTTGGGCCGACTATGACAGTGTAGAGCTGCTCAAAAAACAGAGTGCGATACAGCCGATTCTGATTGACCAAGGTGGTAGCGATCACTTCTCAGAAGAGCAGTTGCAGCCAGAAAAACTAATTGCTGCAGCTGAACAGACTGGTCATGTTATTGAGCTTCGCATGCAGGCGGGTTATGACCATAGCTACTACTTTATCCAGAGCTTTATTGACGATCATCTCGCCTTCCACGCAGCTCACCTATTCCCAAGTTCTGAAGAAGATTAGAAGCGACAAACAACAAAGCCCGTCACTAGGACGGGCTTTAACGATTCTTTACAACAAGTAATTACATTGTGTAAGTGTATGGCGCTTGAATACCTAGTGGAATTCCTAGAGCCCAGTATGCGAGTAGGAAGATAGTCCAACCAATTAGCATCGCGATAGAGTACGGCATCATTAGAGAAGCTAGAGTACCGATACCGGTCGACTTAACGTAACGCTGACAGTAAACCACAACAAGTGGGAAGAATACCATTAGCGGTGAGATGATGTTCGATACAGAATCACCTACACGGTAAGCTGCCTGAGATAGCTCTGGAGAGATACCCACGGCCATTAGCATTGGAACTAGGATTGGGCCAATCAGTGCCCACTTCGCAGATGCAGAACCTACTAGAAGGTTAACGAATGCTGTCAGAAGAATCATACCAACGATCGTTGCTTCACCAGCAAGGTTCATCGCTTTAAGACCTTCAGCACCGTAAAGCGCTAGCATAGTACCGATGTTTGACTGTGCGAAAGCTGCAAGGAACTGTGCACAGAAGAAAGACATAACAATGTAAGCGCCCATTGTCGACATAGTGTCGCCCATCGCTTTAATCACATCGTTGCTGTTCTTAAATGTGCCAGATACGCGACCGTATACATAACCTGGAATGATAAACAGGATAAAGATTAGCGGTACGATTGACTGCATTAGTGGCGCAGAGAATGCCGTGATTTCACCTTCAGGAGAGCGCAGTGCAGAAGACTCTGGCATGATAGCAGCGATAAGTAGCGCAATACCTGCCACCATTGCCCAACCCGCAGCGCGGAAAGCTTTTGATTCTGTCTCTGTAAACGTACCTAGATCAGGTGCTTCTTCAGCATCTTCATCAATTTCAGTGTTAGCAAGGCGTGGTTCAATCACTTTTTCAGTCACAACCCAACCGATACACACGATCAGAATAGAAGATAGGCCAGTGAAGAAGATGTTCGCTAGTGGGTTAACAATGTACTCTGGGTCAAGTACGTTAGCCGCAGTTTGCGTGAAGCCTGCTAGTAGAGGGTCAATACCCGATGGTACGAAGTTCGCTGCAAAGCCACCCGATACACCAGCAAATGCTGCCGCGATACCCGCTAGAGGGTGACGACCTGCTGCGTGGAAGATGATACCACCTAGAGGGATAACAAGAACGTAACCAGCGTCCGCAGCAGTGTGCGATACGATAGCAACAAGAATTAGCATTGGCGTTAGAAGTTTCGCTGGCGTGAAGTTCAGCATCTTCTTAAGGCCAGTTGTGATGAAGCCTGAAGAATCAGCAACACCAACACCCAACATCGCAACAAGAACGATACCCAGAGGTGCAAAGCCCGTGAAGGTTGTTACCATGTTTGCAAGGAAGCTCGCAAGTGCTTCACCCGTTAGCAGGTTAGTCACTTCAAGCGCGTCGCCAGTACGCGGGTTGATCAGATCAAAAGAGACGTTTGAAAGTGCAGCTGATGCTACCCATACAATAACGAGAGCCCAGAAGAACAGGATTGCTGGATCAGGAATTTTGTTACCTGCGCGCTCAATGAAGTTTAAAAAGCGATCCATGCCGCTCGGCTTCGGCTCAGGTGCTTTATTAATTGCTTGGTTACTCATGATTTGTCCACATGTGTTTGTGTTGCTTTAATCGACTTCGACTCGAGTCTATTTTCGGCGACTATTGTAGTCAATTAGAATAAAGAAAGCACAAATAACTGCGACAAAATGTAATATTAGTGAGATATTTTGCAAAAACACAAAGCACGTGTAACAGGAAATAAACAAACATACCCGCAATCACAAAACAATTTCTCTACCACTGAGACAAATAATAATGAGGGCTAGTTTTCACCAAACTCACTGTAACGTGAAATCATCGTCCTAAGTTGAACCGATTGCGCTTCACCCAAACGGTCTTGCCAACTCGCCGTTATCGTGATGGTTTTTAATGACCCGGACATTGTTGCACCAGGCACTGTCCACTCAAGGGTATAGTCACCAGAAGAGAGCGCGCCAGTTTCTATATCAGCAAAATTCGCTGTTGAAACCGTCGAAAGCGAGCTCGATGCTCCACGAGTTCTAAACCATTCTAACTGATTTTCTGCTAAGCGCAGGGCTCGTAAGCGCTTCACTGCATGCTCTGATTGCTGCTCCATATGAACTTGCAGCTTAATGAGACTTATCGCTGCAATACCAATGAGTAGGAAGGCGACAAGTACTTCAATTAGGCTAAAGCCTGCTTGCTTAAAGATCATTCCAAGAGCCCCGTTGCCAATGAATGCGCTTAAGCTTTTTCTTCGGTTCTTTAATGACATCCCGGTTGTACTTAAAAGATAAAGAAGTATTAAACAGAGCAAATGTTCCCGGAGCATCCATAACAAAGCCTCCCAAGGGATTGAAAGAGCCATGTTGAAAATAACTCACTCTCTCTTTATTGATCGAAACAAAAGAGGACACTGTGTCGATAACCCCTTCTAAATCAGCATTATTTTCGCTATTGCTACAGTCCAAAAAGTCTGGTGCAAAACTTGTTGAGGGGTCTGCAAATTCAGGTGAGATAAAATGATAAAGAAGGCCAGTGAAGTTTTGTGTTCCTTTTGTCGACAAAATACCGTCTTGAACGACGAGAATGATGCCACTACCAGACAAGTAACTGTCTATCGCTCCTTCAATGGCCTGAAAGTCAGTCGTAGTGATTTCACACCCGCCATAAACCCAGATTAGGTCACTTCCCCTTTCAATATTCGACACAATATCTCTACCACACTGAGAATTAAATACGGGTGTGGGAAGGTCGGCATATGACTCCCATGACTGACCATTCAGTGAGTTTGGTACATAACTGAAGGTTTCACTGTTTGACATCACATCAAACCAATCTCCCCTCGATACATCAAAAATATCCTCGAACGGCTCCATCGTTGAGGACTGTCTGTAATCACTCTTTGACGATGCTACATTGCTATCCCAGCTGTAGTGAGACGAAGCGCAGTTCTGCTCACTGCCTACTGAGCTATCTGGAAACTCAGCATATGGTTTGTGTGATAGTTGATAAGGGTGGTAGGTGTTCACATTGTTAGCGTAAAAGCTGCTCTCATAAACAACGGATGTACATTCCCACTCGTTGTTTCCTAAGCTCCTACCTGGATCAGGCGAACTCGTATAAGAACCATTGATGATAAGATCTGAGGTAGATTTAATCGCCCCGGGTTCCCCAAAGCTAGGTAGTTTTATTGTTTTGCGTAATGTTCGATATCCCTTTGTCGCCGTGATAATACTTGATGCACCTGATGAAATGGTCAATGAGTCTAAGTCCGATGCTGTTCTGCAATCATTTAGTGTTGAGGGAACGTCTCGCTCTTGTTGAACTTTAGCGAACGTACACTCGAGCGCTCCCTCCGCTAACCAGTGTTCTTGCCTTGACTCAATGTGGTTATTGGCTCGCTTGATGCGAAAATACAACGATTTATAGCTACCCAACAGCATAATCAGCACCGCCAACAGCAATGCTGTGACAACAAACAGTACCGCCGCGCCTGACTGCTTTTTCCTCATTGCCAGTTCCTCTGTTTTATCGTGAACGCCTGCTGGGTATTCAAACTTGGTTGTTCTGTCAGGTAGGTTTCTAGAGCTATATTCACTAGCGCACTTCTCGCCTTTAAGCCCTCGATTTTTTCACTGGAGACATCAAAGTCGCTCACTTTTATCACCTTAGGGTCAAACAGGTTGTAGCAAAGCCCTGACCCGGTTAAGTTCACTACTTGATTGATATCCATGAGCGTAGTCTGTTTCTTTTCACATATCAGCAGAGAGCTTGAAGCACCACTTCGTTGCTCATACACCACGTTTTTGTAGAGTGGGCTCGCACCCGATACCCCAATATAGTAGGCATAAGCCACCAAACCGCTGTCTGTACTATTGCGCGTGTAAAGAGTCTCTGCGGCTCCCGATAGTCTCAGCGAGTAACCATTGTTGCCATCAAATCCAGCTCGCTGAATGTCATTACTCAACATCTGAATCACACTTAGAGTATTTTGAACCAACGTCAGCTGTTTATAGCGTTCAGTGGCCACTTTCATTGCATTGATATACAACGAACCAATGATCATTAAAGCGATAATCCCGATCAGCGACGCGACCATGAACTCAATAAGGCCAGCCCCCTGATGACGACGAAATGTGTTCACCTTGCTCTCTATTAACACGATGCGAAACCATAATGTGGGCCTCGGCTATTGCTACTGCACACTCTTATTCGCGCCGACTGCGTGTGGGAGATAAGTTTGAGTTTGTGAGTAGGCTTACCGACTGGATAAAAGGCAATGTTTCCAGATGAAGGGCGACCATGTACATCGTCAAAGCTAATCTGATTTGAGGAATAGCTTACCTCCACCGCGATGTCTCGAAACGCGACGCCATCAATTTGCTGAATCACTTTGCCCTCACCTGGCGCACTATCGTCAGTCAACGCTATGCGCCATTGACCATCATCGGATGTGCTTCCTGTCATATGGACATGCGCCCATAAACGCCTCCGTTGCAATACTGCTTGAGATTTACCCAACAACATCAAACCATTTAGCTCCGAAGCTAATCTCTTCATCTTGCTACTCTCAGTTAGCGATTGATAGCTTGGAACCGACCAGCTCAACATAATGGCTAATACCACAATAACGATCAGTAGCTCCAACAGGGTAAAGCCGCGATTCAACTCGTAAAATCTCCTGAAAACACTGAATATCAGTGAACAACTATTGAGCGAACATTATCAGTTGTAGAGACTACTGTGAGTGAAATTGAAAAGCGTATGGACATGATTCAAAGAGAAAACTGCAACGGATGCAGAAGAAAAGAAATAGGTATGACACTGATCGAAATAATGATCGTCGTTGTGTTAATCGGTGTACTCGCGAGTATCGCTTACCCGACATTCACACACCATGTTAGACAGGCGCATCGCCAGACAGTGAAAGCTGACATGCTTAAAATACAGCTGCTACTTGAGCAGGGTTATCACAATGGGCAATACAGCCAAACGGGTATCGTCTCAGGAAGCACCTGTCTAGTTTGCGACACAGATGCAAGGCGCTATGAAATCGACGTGTCCATTTCTGGTAGTCAATACACGGTGACCGCCACCGCGCAAAGCGACTCAGGTCAGGTTAACGATCGCTGTCAGGACGTTCAGTATTTATCATTAACCCTGAACCAAGCAGGCCAAGCAGCACCCGCTGAATGTTGGTAGTTTTTGGGCTCGTAAACAAGAAAGGCAGGACCAAAATGGCACTGCCTTTCACTATCTAACGCTCATAAAACGAGATTAAGCAATACGGTCTTTATCCCAAGCGGCTAGCTTTTCAGCGCGAGCTGCTTCGCGTGCCTCACGTTTTTTACGTGCATCACATGGCTCTGGACAGTTACAAACCTTATCGATGCCAACCGCACCCAAGCCGCCACAGCTGCCTTTCACGACTTTCTTTTGAAAAATGTAACCCACTGCCATTGCAGCTATCACAGCCAAAAAAACACCGAATGTAATTAGAAATGTACTCATGGTTACCTCTAGTTTTGATAAGACTTGTAAGCGCTGGACACTCGCTCTACAAACCCTTCGTCTGTCTTAATTATCATCATTGCCGGAATATTTTCCAGCTCAGCAACTGCCATACCCGCTTCTTCTCCCATCACCATCAAGCCAGTCGCTAGACCGTCTGCTGTCATTGAAGATGGGTGGATAACCGTCACGGATACTACGCGATTGTTGATGGGCATACCCGTTTGCGGGTCGATAATGTGTGAATACCTTACGCCATTACGTTCAAAGTAGTTACGGTAATCTCCCGATGTTGCCACCGCCATGTCACCAGGCTCAATAATTTCTTGAATCGAACGCTCTTCTGCAGTGGGTTTTTCAATTGCAATTCGCCATGGAATACTCTCACGGTTAAGGCCTTTGAGGCGCATTTCACCGCCAACTTCCACCATGTAATCTGCAACCCCCAACTCATTAAGATACTCAGCGAGCACATCGACACCCCAGCCTTTTGCTATGGTCGATAGGTCAACGTAAAGATCAGGAATGTCTTTGCGAATAAAGTTACCTTCTGTCGACAGGTGCTCTATGCCCGTCATTGCTTTGCGGGCAGCCAGTTTTTCTTCACTTGGGACTTTATCTCTACGGGCTTCAGGACCAAACCCCCAGAGATTAACCAAAGGCCCAACGGTGACATCGAGTGCACCTTGAGTAAGACCGTTCAGGCGAATCGCTTCTTTCACCACCAATGCAGTTTGTGGTGACACCTCAAAAGGTTCAAGGTCGGTCGATTGATTAAACAGGCTCAACTCAGAGTCAGGGCGGTAGGTCGACATTTGATCATTGACCTCTTCGAGTAAGCGATCAACCTCGGCCTGAACCACATCAGATGAAGGCAAACCATCTTGGCTAATGTATTTAATGTTATAGCTCGTTCCCATCGTAGGGCCACTCAAATGCACCTGCTGACGTGACTGTTCACATCCAACTAAGGCAAGTAATGACGCGAATGCAACAAGTAATACTCTCACTTGCTTACTCCTATTTTCCAAATATTTATAGCGGATGCTTGGTTAGTCTCGGCTATAAACACTAATTAATGTAAGGACTTTTATCCTAAGAAAAACAATGGCTGACTCTAAGAGTCAGCCATTAATATCAACGTGTTAGCAAATAATTTCACCAACCCATGTGCTTGGTGAAATTAGCCACCAAAGTCATCAAGAAGAATGTTCTCTTCTTCTACACCTAGATCTTTCAGCATGCCGATAACAGCTGCGTTCATCATTGGTGGACCACACATGTAGTATTCACAGTCTTCCGGCGCTTCGTGATCACGTAGGTAGTTATCGTAAAGCACGTTGTGGATGAAGCCGGTATAACCATCCCAGTTATCTTCTGGCATTGGGTCAGACAGAGCACAGTGCCATACGAAGTTATCATTTTCAGCCTGTAGGCCATCAAAATCTTCTACGTAGAACATCTCACGCCTAGAACGAGCACCGTACCAGAAAGACATCTTACGCTTAGACTTCAAACGCTTAAGCTGGTCGAAGATATGCGAGCGCATTGGCGCCATACCCGCACCACCACCAACGAAGACCATTTCAGCATCCGTATCTTTCGCGAAGAACTCACCGAACGGACCAGAAATTGTACACTTATCGCCCTCTTTTAGAGACCAAATAAATGATGACATGATGCCTGGTGGTACATCTGGGTTATTTGGCGGCGGAGTCGCAATACGTACGTTCAGCATGATAATGCCGTGCTCTTCTGGGTAGTTAGCCATTGAGTATGCACGGATTGTCTCTTCGTTCACCTTAGATTCGTAACGGAACAAGTTAAACTTATCCCAGTCTTCACGGTATTCTTCAGGAACATCGAAGTCAGCGTATTTCACATGGTGAGCTGGTGCTTCAATCTGAATGTAACCACCAGCGCGGAAAGGCACTGATTCACCATCAGGAATCTGAAGTTTAAGCTCTTTAATGAATGTCGCCTTGTTATCATTTGAGATAACCGAACATTCCCACTTTTTAACACCAAAGATTTCTTCAGGGAGCTCGATATCCATGTCAGTTTTCATTGCAACCTGACATGCTAGACGCTCACCTTCACGCGCTTCACCCTTTGTAATATGGTCAAGCTCGGTCGGTAGAATGTCACCACCACCTGATTTCACTTTAACGCGGCACTGACCACAAGAGCCACCACCACCACAAGCGGAAGATACGAATACACCAGCGCCAGCCAATGCACTCAATAGCTTACCACCTGGTTGTGTCACGATAGCCAGTGAAGGGTCATCGTTCACAGAGATCGTAATGTCACCTGTCGGTACCAGCTTAGACTTAGCGAACAAAATCACTAGTACTAATGCCAGTACAATCAGAGTAAACATCACTACACCAAGAATAATAGTATTCATTGATTATTCCTTAATCGCTACGGTTTACCCGATTTACAGTTGAACACCGGAGAAAGACATAAAGCCTAACGCCATAAGACCAACACTGATGAACGTAATACCAAGACCACGTAGACCAGGAGGTACATCAGAGTACTTCATCTTCTCACGGATACCCGCTAGTGCAACGATTGCTAGCATCCAACCGATACCAGAACCAAAGCCGTAAACAACAGACTCAGCAAAGTTGTAGTCACGTTGAACCATGAAAGAAACACCACCGAAGATCGCACAGTTAACCGTGATTAAAGGCAGGAAGATACCTAGCGCGTTGTATAGTGGTGGGAAGAAGCGGTCTAAAACCATCTCCAGGATTTGAACCAAAGCCGCAATAACACCGATGAAGGTGATAAAGTTCAAGAAGCTCAGGTCAATACCAGCAACCAAGGCATTTTCTTTTAGCACTAAGTTGTAAAGTAGGTTGTTCACTGGAACCGCGATCGTCAATACAACAACAACCGCAACACCAAGACCAAATGACGTTTTAACTTTCTTAGATACCGCTAGGAATGTACACATACCTAGGAAGAAAGAGAGAGCCAAGTTTTCGATGAAAATCGATTTAACTAATAAGCTAATGTAATGTTCCATAACGTCCTTACTCCTTCGCTTCTACTTGCTCAGGTCTGAACGTACGAATCGCCCAGATCATGAAACCGATCAAGAAGAAAGCGGATGGTGCGAGTAGCATCATACCGTTTGGTTGATACCAACCACCATTACTCACAAGTGGCAGTACTTCCATACCGAATAGTTTGCCTGAACCGAATAGTTCACGGAAGAAGCCGACTGTGATGAGTACAAAACCGTAACCTAGACCGTTGCCAATACCGTCAATAAGAGAAGGCAGTGGCGCAGACTTCATCGCATACGCCTCAGCTCGGCCCATTACGATACAGTTAGTGATGATGAGGCCAACGAATACAGATAGCTGTTTAGAGATATCGTACAGGTAGGCTTTCAACACCTGGTCTACCACGATTACCAAAGAGGCGATGATCGCCATTTGCACGATGATACGTACACTGTTTGGAATGTGGTTACGGATTAGTGAAACAGAGAAGTTCGACAGTGCAGTAACGAAGATTACCGCCAGTGTCATAACAAATGCTGTTTCAAGCTTGGTCGTTACTGCCAAAGCAGAACATACACCAAGAACCTGAAGCGCAATCGGGTTGTTATCCACGATTGGCGAGACTAGGTTCTGTTTCATGTCTTTGGTTGCTGACATTAGTTCAAGCCTCCATCACGAACTGAGGTAAGGAAAGGACCAAAGCCCAGATCACCTAACCAGAAGTCGAAAGTACCCTGAACACCGTTACCAGTTAGTGTTGCGCCAGATAGGCCATCAACACCGTGTTCAGAGCCAGCAGGTGCACCACCCTTCACGACTTGGATCGCTGGTTTGTGGTTCTCATCAAAGAGCTTTTTACCCACGAACTGAGCACGCCATGCTGGGTTTTCTACTTCGCCACCAAGTCCAGGAGTTTCGCCCTGCTCGTAGTAAGTAATACCCGACACTGTGTTGCCGTCACTTTCAACTGCAACAAATGCGTACATCATTGACCAAAGACCATTGCCGTGGACAGGTAGAATCACCTTAGAGAAGCCATCTTCTGACTTCACTAGGTAAACAACACCAGTATTCGCGCGACGAAGGATTTTAGCATCATCTTGGTCTGAGCTTAGACGAATAGACGTTTCAGGGTCTTTTGCCGCTTTACGCTGGTCATATGCCTGTGCATCACCCTCTACGTACTCACCCGTATCAAAGTTAACCAAGCGAGGTTCGATGTACTCGGCGAAAAGTTCAGGAACTGAACCTTCCGCTGAGATGCCTGCAACTTCAACAATCTTGCTCTGCTTATCTAGCACAGCGTTTGCTTGTTGCTTACTGCGCAGGCCCACTGCTGCCGCTGATACGATGATTGAACAAACTAAGCTAAGTCCAACAACAACGCCCAGCGTCTTTTTAATGCTATCGTTATTACTTGCCATAGCGCGCTAGTCTCCGTTTGATGTTCTTCTCGATTACAACGTGGTCGAACAATGGTGCAAACAGGTTCGCGAATAGAATCGCCAGCATCATACCTTCAGGGTACGCTGGGTTAACAACACGAATCATGACACACATTGCACCAATCAAGATGCCGTACCACCATTTACCTGAGTTAGTAAATGAGGCCGACACTGGGTCAGTTGCCATAAAGAACATACCGAATGCGAAACCACCTAGAACTAGGTGCCAATGCCATGGCATGCTGAACATAGGGTTAGTATCAGAGCCGATCACGTTAAACAGCGTGGATACCGCAATCATACCGATCATAACGCCCGCAATAATGCGCCACGATGCAATACGCATGTAGACAATCATTGCAGCACCGATAATCAATGCCAACGTTGATACTTCACCAATAGAACCAGGGATGTTACCAATGAACGCATCCATCCAAGTGATCGGTGCGCCAGTCACTGTGTTCATCAGCTCACCGTTGCCGCCTTGCGCCCACTGGCTCAGTGCTGTCGCACCCGAGAAGCCATCCGCTGCAGTCCATACGACGTCACCCGAGATTTGACCTGGGTAAGCAAAGAATAGGAAAGCACGACCAGCCAGAGCTGGGTTGAGGAAGTTACGGCCTGTACCACCGAAAATCTCTTTCGCAACAACAACACCAAAGGTGATACCTAGTGCTGCTTGCCATAGAGGTAGCGTTGGTGGAACGATGAGAGCAAACAAGATAGAGGTAACAAAGAAGCCTTCGTTCACTTCGTGTTTACGAACCATACAGAACAACACTTCCCAGAAACCACCCACGATAAACACCGTAGCGTAGATTGGTAGGAAGTAGGTTGCACCTAGTAGCATCTTACTCGCCCAACCGGCCTCAGCGGTGAGTGTCCCGCCCAGCATTTCGGTTAGCCAGTAATGCCAGTTGCCTGCAATTACCTCGTTAAGCTGTTCGCCAACGTACAAGTGATTCAAAGCAGCGATTGCTTGACCACCCGCGTTGTACATACCCCAGAACATTGCTGGGAATACGGCGAACCAAACCATGATCATGATGCGTTTTAGGTCAACGCTATCACGTACGTGCGAGCTCTTTTTAGTGACAAGACCAGGTGTGTAAAACAGCGTTGCCGCCGCTTCATAAAGTGCAAACCATTTTTCGTGTTTGCCGCCTGGTTCAAAATGATGCTCGATGTCTTCAAGAAACTTCTTAAGAGCCATGAGGATTACCCTTCCTTCTCAATCGTGTCTAGACATTCACGAAGCAGTTGACCGTATTCGTATTTGCCTGGACATACAAAGGTACACAACGCTAGATCTTCTTCATCCAGTTCAAGTGCACCCAGTGCTTGAGCACTGTCGTTATCACCTGCACATAGATCGCGAAGCAGCAGTGTCGGTTCCATATCTAATGGCATTACGCGTTCGTAGTTGCCAATTGGAACCATCGCACGGTCACTACCGTTAGTCGTTGTTGTCATGTTGAACAACTGACCTTTAAATAGGTGACCAAGGAAAGAGCGAGTTACAGAGAACTTGTTCTTACCTGGCATCGCCCAGCCAAATAGCTCCTTATCACGACCTTCGCGCAATACAGAGATTTGGTTGTGATAACGACCAAGGTAAGCATGAGGACCTGTCGCATGAGTACCTGTTAGTACGGAGCCTGAAATCACGCGTACTTCACCTGGCATCAACTCGTTATCAGTGACATTTTCTAGGCTTGCTCCTAGAGTTGTACGAACTAAACGAGGATTGTTCACAACAGGGCCTGCTACAGAGATAACGCGGTCAGTGTAGAGTTCACCCGTTAGGAATAGCTTACCGAAGGCGATAACGTCTTGGTAACCAATGTTCCACGCCACGTTGGCTACATTGACAGGGTATAGGAAATGCATGTGTGTGCCCACAAGACCTGCTGGGTGCGGTCCTGAGAAAACATGCTCTTCTACATTAGACTGAGCTGAGCGAGGTAGACTCGTGCCTTTCTTGCACACGTATACCTTGCCATCTGTTAGAGCAGAAAGAATATCAAGACCAGCAACAAATGCTTCAGGCTGTTCATTGATAATTAATTCAGGCTCGGCAGCAAGAGGATTAGTATCCATTGCTGTTACGAAGATAGCCTGGGTTGTTGAGCCTAGGGCTGGAACCTTGCTGAACGGTCGAGTACGTAAAGCTGTCCAAAGACCAGATTCAACCAACTGAGTTTCAATCGCTACACGATCCAAACCAGCCAATTGGCCTGCTTCAAACTTGTCGAACGTTACCTGCTCTTCACCTGCAACTTCAATCACAACAGATTGAAGTACACGCTTCGCGCCACGGTTAACCTCGATCACTTTACCGCTTGCTGGCGAAGTAAATTTCACGCCTGGATTCTTCTTATCTTCAAAAAGAATTTGGCCTTTCTTTACTTCGTCGCCTACGCGGACATGCATCGTTGGACGCATACCCACGTACTCTTCGCCAAGCAAGGCGACTTTGTTGATGGCTTTACCATCACTAATCACCTGAGATGGAGCTCCCGCGATCGGAAGATCCAGTCCCTTCTTTATTGTAATCATACGCACTTGCACTACTTTATCGGGAAAAAGATTCTTTTAATTGCGTAATTTAAGACACGACATCAGTGTCCGGTTCTGGCTTGCTCCTGCATCCAGAATCGCAACATCCTATTAATAGTCTCGCTACATAAATTCACTGAGACCTACAAGGTCGGTTATTGTAGCATTTATTGTTGAAAAAATTCCATGACCAAACACCCTGTAACTCAGAGAAAATTCGAATTAGCAGGGTGTTTATGTCAAACAAAACTCATATTTTTGAGCGAACGCACAAAGCATGACCAGAAGCGGTTTAAGAAAGGTAAAGGTGTATTAATATTTTGAAATAAATTTCATTAACATTTCACAAACACATAAGGTTATTCGTCTATTTTATTTTCTCGAATAGACACCCGTTCTCTTTCATTAGCCGCTCATTTGCTGCTTTTTACTGCCTCCCATACACATCGGGCTATCGGGAGCGAACCCTTGCTCTTTACGCCACTCATCTTCGGTGTAGGTGTGCATTGCGAGAGCATGTATCTCATTCGCAAGCTCTTCAGAAAGGACCTGATTCACCATTCTGTGGCGAGCAATCAATCGCTGCCCCTCAAACTCTTTCGTGACGATTATCACTTTAAAGTGACTCTCCGACCCCACTGGAACACTGTGCATGTAACTCTCATCAATCACCTGTAAATGACTGGGATCGAACGCGCTATGCAGTTTGGTTTCAATTTTTTCTTGAATCATAATGACACTACCCTGCTGCTATACTGTGAACAGTATTTCAATATTTGATTGTTTGTGTACTGAGCCATTTACCACTAAATAGCGAACTTTAATTTTAGTACAAAAGGTTTTGGTTTCTTGCTCTGACAACATTTGAGACAATAGAAACAACGAAAAATGGCAAAATTATCAATAATGAAAACTGAGCTTTCACTGCACGATCAAACCTTGACACTACTTCGATACCCTACCCGCTCTAATGAAACGCTACAAGCGTGGGATGCTGGTGATGAGTATCTGATCAATCACTTAGTCGAAAACGAGCTCATTAGACATAAAAAGGTACTGATTTTAAATGACTCTTTCGGGGCATTATCATGCTTTTTAAGTGATCAATGTCATGTCTCTACTATGACAGATTCTTTTATCGCCACTAGCGCAATTCAGGCGAACTTAGACCGCAATCACAAGCCTCTGCCTGCAATGTTAAAAAGTACCGATTCGGTCCCAAAAGATGTAGATTTGGTGCTGATGCAATTGCCAAAAAGCAATCGCATGTTGACTTGGCAACTCAGTCAGCTGAGAACGCAACTGCCCAGCGGTACACCGGTTATCGCGGTCAATAAAGCAAAAGAGATCCATAGCTCTACTCTCAAGCTATTTGAACGCTTCCTCGGCGAAACCAAGACATCCCTAGCATGGAAAAAACACCGTTTGGTCTTCTCTTCGGTTGATCAGACGCTCTCCAGCGTTGCTGAAAATAGCTGTGATTGGTCTGTCGATGAGTACGACATTCAGCTGAGCAACCTTGCCAATGTTTACTCAGGTGAAAGCCTTGATTTGGGTGCGCGCTTTATTCTCAAACATTTACCTGACAATCTCGGGCACTCAAGAGTGATAGATTTAGGCTGCGGAAATGGTGTATTGTCTGTGCGTCTGGCTCAGTTAAATCCCAATATTTCATTAACTTGTGTTGATGAAAGTTTCATGGCTGTTGAATCTGCGATGCAAAACATGACGCGAAACAGCATTGCGCTTGAGCATCAAGGAGTCGCGAACAACTGTCTAGATGGATTCCAAGCAGCAAGTGCTGACTTCATCGTATGTAATCCTCCTTTTCATCAGCAACAAGCCGTGACGGATCATATTGCTTGGCAGATGTTCTGTGATGCAAAGCATGTTCTTGATAAAGAAGGGAAACTATTAGTCATTGGTAATCGCCACCTCGGCTACCATAACAAGTTATCTAGACTGTTCACCAAAGAGCAAATAAGAACCGTCGCCAGCAACAATAAATTTGTGATTTTAGAAGCTACAAAGTAAAAGGAACTCACCATGAAAAAACTGATTCTCGCCGCCTCTGTCGCACTCCTTACGGCATGTGCTGCGCCGCAGCAAGAGCAGATAGATTTCATGCCAAAATCTGTATTGAGTAACAGCGATATCGTTTCTGGCAAAAGCTACACTCTCACTAGTCGTGACTCGCGTTCAGCGCAGTATGTAGCCCTGCTTGATAGCGGGCGCTCAAACATCGAGCCTATTCACGCGCGCCAAAACCTGCGCATCACTCTTGAAAACGCTATCGCTGACCAGTTTGCTTCACAAGGCTTCCGTAATTCTGTAAGCAGTGACAACGCCATCGAACTGGATATTCAAGAAGCACTAGTTAACGTTACTCAAACCATGATGAGTAATGAAATGAATGCCCATGTCACACTCGTATTGACCATTGAAACTCCAACTGGAAAAATGGTTAAAACCTACACCGGCACAGCACAAAAAACTGGCTCATTCAGCGCTAAGAAAGAAGATGTTCAAACCGTACTCAACGACGTCACTGACCTTGTCCTGGTTGAAATTTCTAAAGATAAAGAGCTGCAAAACTACATGAAGGATCGCTTCTAATGAAAAAACTATTACTTCTATGCTCAGCACTGATTAGTGGTGTTGTTTTTGCTGGCCCAAAAGTGCAGTTTGAAACCAGCCACGGCAACTTTGTTCTAGAGCTCAATGAAGAAAAAGCTCCGATTACTGTGGAGAACTTCCTTCGCTATGTGGATGATGGTAGCTACAAAGGCACTATCTTTCATCGCGTGATCCCAGGTTTTATGGCTCAAGGTGGCGGCTTCAATGAAGAGATGCAGCAGATTCCCACCTATGCTCCTATAAAAAATGAAGCAAGCAATGGCTTGAAGAACGACACAGCAACGATTGCGATGGCTCGTACTAACGACCCGCACTCTGCTACGCGCCAGTTCTTTATTAACTACGCTAACAATGATTTTCTAAATGCGAGTAGCCGCTCTGATGGTTACGCCGTTTTTGGTCAAGTGACAGAAGGCTTTGAAACTATCGTTAAGATTGGTCAAATCCCTACTAAGCGCTCGGGACGCATGCAAGACGTACCAGCAGAAACCGTTGTTATTACGAATGTTTCACGTCTAGATTAACCTCTGCATAGTACACAGGGAGTTTACCTCCCTGTGTGATTCAACCCCTTTCCTATCCACCTCAAGGAAGAACATGTCCCTAAATACTTCATCACCTTCTTGGGGTGACACGCTAAAGAGCTACCTTGACCGACGTCTGTTGTGGGTCTTTATGCTAGGTTGCTCAAGTGGTTTTCCTTGGGTCTTGATCGGCTCAAACATGTCAGGCTGGTTAACTGATGCCGGTTTAACACGCTCAGCCATTGGTTACTTTGGCAGTGTTTTTGTGGTCTATGCGATTAACTTTCTTTGGGCCCCTCTGGTTGACCGAGTCAAGCTGCCATTATTGCATCGCCGGTTAGGGCAACGGCGCAGTTGGATCTTACTCTGTCAAAGCTTTGTTCTGGTGGCAACGCTTTTCATTGCTGGGGTTAACCCTGCTGAAAACCTCATGTTCACTTCAATGCTCGCATTGGCCATTGCCATTGCATCAGCGACGCAAGATATTGCGATAGATGCGTTTCGGATTGATACCTTTCCTAAAACAGAGTCTTCCAAACTGCCACAAGCTTCTGCAATGGCAGTGATTGGTTGGTGGACGGGGTACTCGCTACCTGGATACCTTGCCTTTATGAATGCTGACGCAATGGGGTGGAATGGTGTTTACTATGGCATGGCAGTGATCATTGTCATCCTTATGATGTTCACACTCTTTGTTGGCGAGCCGATAACCAACCGTGATGCGCTCCAAGCTGAGGCTGAGCAAAGACACAACCAAGTCGTCCAGTCAAAACTGGTGAGTTGGTTGAGTGTGACGTTAATAGAACCCTTTATCGACTTCTTTAAACGCAATGGTGTCAGAGTTGCCGTCACGTTATTGCTGTTTGTGTTCCTGTTTAAGATTGGTGAAGCCTTCTTGGGGCGCATGTCTATCACCTTCTACAAGGAAGTCGGTTTTACCAACGAACAGATAGGTTACTACTCTAAACTCATCGGTTGGGGAGCAACGATGCTGTTTACTCTCGTCGGCAGCATGTTTAATGTACGTTTCGGTATTGTCCGTGGGTTAATGATCGGTGGCATCGCTATGTCTGCGAGTAATCTGATGTTTGCGTGGATTGCGAAAGTCGGGCCAAGCGAAACGCTATTCTTAGCAACGATCTTCGTTGACAACTTCACCACCGCATTTTCAACGGTGGCTTTTGTTTCTTTCTTAACGGTATTAACGGGACAGGCCTTCTCTGCAACGCAATATGCTCTGCTCGCTTCACTGGGTAATTTGGGTCGAACCACCCTTGCCTCATTCAGCGGCGAGTTGGCAGACTGGCTCAACGATTGGTCTATTTTCTTTATCATCACAGCGCTGATGGTTATACCAAGCCTGATCATGCTCTATTCGCTGCGCCATTACTTCAAGGATATTATCCAACGTTCTCAGCAACACACTGACTAAGCGCCACAAAAAAAAAGAGAGGTGATCAATCACCTCTCTCACTGTTTAAAACACCTTGGTAGATGTCTCTATGGATACATCCCTTTGCCGAACAAGTTGAATATTCTCGCCACACCTTGAGTGAATATCATCGGCTCAGTCAGCACTGTTAAACACAAACAATCTTCGCCTTTCTGAGTAAACGGAGCGTGCTTGTGAGAAGCATCTCTTACCAGATAGTCCCCCACGTGGTAATGACCATCTTCGTCACTAAACCCACCATGCAGAATGACCGTTGTTTCTTCCCCTTTGTGAGTGTGTTGAGGCACTTGCGCATCCTCATTAATGTAAAGCAGATTAACCCGCGCCTGTGTATCTAGTTCAATCGATGCACTGTAGACTTTACCGCCATAATTTTTCCAATCACTTATGCGTTCTGCGTGGCGGCTCAATGGAGGTGGAAGTTGAAACGTCTTACCATTGGGCGTAGTCACGGTCGCATTGTGACGCATGGGCGCAACGAACGCCAATGCCCCTGTAGGCTCCAAATCCGTAATAGTGGCCAGCATATTTTGGAAACCTTCATCGATGTTCAGTGATGAATCATTTACGAGTTCGGCGTTGAATACGCTATCTGCGCAACTGTGCTCAAGCTCCGACACCAAACGCTTACACTCACTGCACTGCTCAAGATGAAGCGCAATCGTGAATCCGTCCACGTCGTTCAAGGCACCTTCGCAGTAGTCTAGTAGCTGCTGTTTTGAAGGATGAATGTTCATAATTGGTCTGCCTCAATTGATACTCTTAATTTTTCTACTGCTAACCGTAAGCGCGATTTCACAGTACCCAGCGGAATATTGAGCATATCCGCGACTTGTTGCTGAGGAAGTTCTTCCAAATAGACGGCTTGTACTACCGTTCTTTGCGCCTCAGGCAATTTATCTAAATACTTCACCACCTGCTCCTTGAGCATCTCGTGCTCGGGCGCGTAGTGTTCGACGAGATCGGGTGGGCAATAGTCTGCAGGCCAAATATCTTCCGTACTGATATGAGACGCCCGACCTTTGTGCTTGCGCAGTGAATCGAAACACAGGTTTCTCGCCACTGTATAGACCCAGGTAGATAATGAGCTCTTTGAGCCATCAAACAGATGCGCTTTTTGCCACACTATGGTCATTGTTTCCTGAACCATCTCCAGTGCAATTTGCTCTTGACCCATATGTTTGTACGTAAACTGTTTTAACCTTGGGGCGAAGTGACTAAATATCGTAGCGAATGCCTCTTTATCGCGATCTTTCACCCGACTCATTAGCTCAGTCCACTCCTGACGAGTAAAACTTTGACTGTTACTTCCCACCATACTCTTTCCTTTGTTGTTGAGGTGGGACGCACCCACCTCATCCATACTAGTCAGTTATATCTGATAGCAACACACTGAACCCACTACCGCTGGCATCATCGATTGCAATCGCCGAATACACTACACCGTCGCTAAATGACACAGGAATAGCATCGATAGCGACCACACTCGGTTGCCCAGCAACTGTGATAGTCAGAAAGTAATCGCCATCTGCAACATAGATCCCCATTACATCACTTTTGTACGTAAAGTTGCTGAGTGCTGGATCACTTCCTTCAATCGAGGCATTTGCAGTCAAGTACACATCAACAGATTGTGCAACAGGATTTGCAGCGGCATGGACGACGTTAAGTATAGCGCTTGTCGCCACTGAGCGGCGTTTGTCAGCGATAACTAGCGGCTCAATAGCCAGTGGGGATGCGGTTGTCAACACAGCAAATACACTGTAGTCGCCACCGCCAGCTAGTGATAAACCATCTACGTCAATAAGCGAGCTAGTTGTACCGGTTGCAAACACATCAATATCGTAATCACTAGCAGCTAGATCTAAATAACCAGACACGGTTTTAAACGGTACGCCTTGCAATGCATCAACCGGAGAGCCGTTCAAGCTAATATCTACGGCTGGCGCTCCATCAACTAGGTGGCCGACGCGAACCTCTGCAGGGTCTGACATGTCGTGGATGATGGCGGTATTAGTGCCGTCCATCACCATCAGCTTGACCGGAGACGCTGATTCTGACGAATCAGGGTTTATCACAGCAGCGACAGTAAGCTCTGCTCCTGCAGCGAGATTCACCGTTCCGGAGTCAAAAGCGATGATACTGCCGTCTACGGTCTCAAGCCTTACTCGGTAGCTGCCCTCTGCGACATTTACCACGCCAGTGAAATCTTTGTACCCTAACGTCGCGATTGGTGCGGAATCCGCAATCGTCGCACTAGGACCTGTCACATAAACATTAACGTCACCGACTCCGGATGCTGCATGGACGATCTGCACATCCAAGGTTTCAGAGTCCGCTGAGCCTGTTGCAGGTCGAGTTACAATAAGAGGCTCTACTGGGTTGTTCGCTCCGCTCGCGTCTCCCACAACCATGACTGTATAGTTCGTGTCTGCTGAAAAATCTAGCTCAGTACGAGGCACGACTGTAGTGACATTACCACCAGGCAATTGCACGTCCACTTGTACTGCGTTCATGCCGGCGTTAACGGGTAGAAAGCCTGAAGCGGTGGCGTAGTCGACATCAGTCAGTGCTGCCGCGTCGTTAAGCCAAACGTTAGCTCGAGGAGCGTCTGCTGAAGCGTGAACCGCCTGTAGTGAAGATTGTGGGGTATCGGCTGCAATAGCAGCCACATTATCGTCGTCATCACACCCGATGAGGGCCACGCTGGTTGCCATTAGGGTGGCCAGTGTAAGTTTGTTCATTATTTTTTCCTCTAATGTGACTTCGGGGCCTCAATCGCATGCGACAAGAACACTAGAGCCTCATCACTGTTCGCTTGCACGGACAGAAAGTCAAAATGGCTTACTTTGAGTGGCAATAGTTCAAGCCATCTTTGAGCGACCCAAACGGCGTCGTCAAAATGGCATGAGTCGTATAGCTCAGAGATTTGCGGAAAATTCTCATACACCGAGCGCAAATGGGCACTCACGTATTCAAACTCCGCGTCAATCTCAGCAGTGGGCCAAGGAGGCAGCCAGTTCACGTTCGCTCTTCTCAATCCATCGACATCGGTGGATATCTGCAGTGTCTCAAACGTTCTATCACCCACAACGGTGATGCCCAGCATGCCATCCTCAAGTTCTTCGAAGTCAACAATGTTGACGTATGTTCCATGAGTCGACACATTTCGAGGAGGCGGCGCGCCCTCATCATTAATCAAACACATGCCAAATCCTTGGTTATTGCGAAAGCACTCCGTCACCATGCGTAAATAGCGTGGTTCAAAAATGCGCAGTTTGAGCTTCCCATGTGGAAACACGACTGATCGCAACGGAAAAAGCATGATGTCTGACATAAATTAGAACCTCTCTCTTTGGTCACTGATTTGCTACGAGAGGTTTTTTGGGAAGATCAGGAAATAAATGAAATTTAGAAAACCCTAGCGTGATAGCCATCACATAAAAATGAGCAATTCGCGCAAACGAATAGGCAAACGTTTGTTTAACTTTTCCGAAAGTTCCGCGCAAACGTTTAAATTTGTGATCGCGATCACTATTTTTATTGAAATTTTCATCACTGATCACTTCAAATTGAGATTTATATCGTTATCATTCTCCGCACTTGGATATGTGACACGCATGGATACGCGTCAAACTAGCGAAATGGTATAGAGAGTTCCCTTATGAAAAAGACACTTTTAGCTCTTGGTGTACTAGCTGCATCTGCTTCTGCAACTGCTGCTGATTACTCAAACGGTATTCACGAAAATGATTACAAGTGGATGCAATTCAACCTAATGTACGCTTTTGATGAGCTACCAGGCGAATCAAGCCACGACTACCTAGAAATGGAATTTGGCGGTCGTTCGGGAATTTTCGACCTTTACGGTTACGTTGATGTATTCAACCTAACAGGTGACTCTTCTAGCGATAAAGCTGGCGAAGACAAAATGTTCATGAAGTTTGCGCCACGCATGTCTCTGGACGCTGCAACAGGTTACGACCTTTCTTTTGGCCCTGTTCAAGAGCTTTACATCGCTTCAGAAATGAACTTCTTCGGTGGCAACTGGTCTGACGGTCTTCAAAAATGGGGTCTAGGCTCTGACGTAATGGTTCCTTGGTTAGGCAAAATCGGTCTTAACCTATACGGCGTTTACGATATGGACGTTAAAGATTGGAACGGTTTCCAGATTTCTACAAACTGGTTCAAACCATTCTACTTCCTAGACAACGGTACGTTCATCTCTTACCAAGGTTACATTGATTACCAATTTGGCATGAAAGATGAGTACGCTTCAGCGTCTCACGGCGGTGCTATGTACAACGGTATCTACTGGCACTCAGATCGTTACTCTCTAGGTTACGGTTTGAAAGCATACAACGATGTGTACGGTATCAAAGATTCTAGCGACTTCAAATCTTCCGGCGTAGCTCACTACATCGCTGCAACTTACAAGTTCTAATCCAACTTGAAGTTATAGATTGCAAAAATGGCGCTCATCGAGCGCCATTTTTATTGCATTCCATCCCCGCTTAATTATCCTTACCAGCAAATCCTTTACCTCTCTCTTGCTGTGAATATTACTATTGTCGGCCCCGGTGCCATCGGCTGTTTATGGGCACATCATCTTTCAACGCATGGGCACAGAGTTTCCCTATGGGGACGTGAAAACCTGTCGCATAAAACGATTCAATTAGATGCTCAAGCGCCACTGCGACTGCCATATAATCAACTACCCGCGCTACAAGAAGCCGACCTTCTGTTAGTCACCGTCAAGGCCTGGCAAGTTGAAGATGCACTCACGCCACTGCTCGATAATATCGACCACGACTGTATTGTCATGTTGATGCACAACGGTATGGGGACAGCCGATTGGCTACAAGACGTATTGCCGAATAACCCACTTGTTCTTGCTACCACGACTCACGGAGCACTGCGTATCTCTTCCAGCCATTTCGAACACACTGGCACAGGCTTCACCCATTTTGGGGGAATAAATACTGCAGGCAAGCAATGTGCTTTCTTACAAGACGTCTTTAATCACGCACTCCCCGAGGCTCTATGGTGCGACAACATCGAACAAGCCCTTTGGAACAAGCTCGCAATTAACTGTGCTATCAACCCGTTAACGGCAAAATACTCAGTACGTAATGGAGAGCTAGCGCAAAAAGAGTACCATCCACAGCTCGTGTGCGTGGTAGAGGAAGTGCATCAAGTGATGGAGGCAGAGGGGATCGCGATTGAGCTCAACACGCTGCAAAGCAAGGTCGATGATGTTGTTCGCCTAACCGCCAACAACTTATCGTCTATGCAGCAAGACATCTCACACCAGAGACGCAGTGAAATTGACTATATCACTGGGTATTTACTCGCTCGTGCCCGAGCACATCAGCTAGAGTTACCGTATAATCAGGCGCTATATAAAGATATTCAGCGTCTAGAAAAGACCTTTGAACAAAATTAGAGCAAGAGAGTAACCCATGAGCAAAAAAGTTCTCGTCCCTATCGCCCCTGGTACCGAAGAGATGGAAGCCATTACCATCATCGATATGATGATCCGCGCTGGATATGATGTGGTCACAGCAACCGCTGATTTTGATGGTGCACTGACGATGAGAGGCTCAAGAGGCATTACCCTCACCGCTGAATGTTCCCTGGTCGATATTGCGGATGATGAATTCGATGCCGTCATTCTTCCAGGCGGCGTTGGCGGCTCAGAAGTTTTTCGTGACAGCACCGTATTAGTAGAAATCGTGCGTCAGCAGATGTATGAGGGCAAGCTTGTTGCAGCGATTTGTGCTGCACCAGCGCTCGTTCTACAACACCACAATTTATACCCAGAAGCGTTGATGACCTGTCATCCAAGCTTCCAGTCACACATCCCGGAAAAAAACTGGCGAGTAAAGCGTGTGACTTATGATGTAAACCACAATGTGATGACCAGCCAAGGCCCAGGTACTGCGCTGGAATTCGCAATGGAGATCATCATCCACCTATCGGGTAAAGCACACGCTTGGACAGTCGCAGAGCCAATGGTGCCAGTGCCTAACTTGCACTATCACAAACTGGGTGAAGCGGATGCTTGATATCACTACCATTCGTGAGCAGTTTCCGGCCTTACAACAGACGGTAAATCAGCAACCGCTGATTTATCTCGACAGCGCAGCAACCACACAAAAGCCGCAGTGTGTGATTGATGTGATCAGTCACTACTACTCACAGCAAAATGCCAATGTGCATCGTGGCAGCCACAGTTTAACTGCGCATGCCACCAGCCAATTTGAGGCAGCCCGCGAGACCGTTGCCAAATTTATTGGTGCTCAAAGCAAGGAGATCATCTGGACTCGCGGAGCCACCGAAGCCCTCAACCTTATCGCCCAAACTTATGCTCGAAGCACTCTGCAGCCTGGCGATGAGATTCTTGTCGGTGAAATGGAGCACCACGCAAACATTGTGCCTTGGCAAATTGTTGCACAGCAAACCGGAGCTTCTTTAGTCAAAGTACCGATAACGGAAGGTTGCCAGCTCGATATGGCAGCATTTGATAGCAAGATAACCCACAACACTAAGTTGGTTGCCATCGCGCAGATCACCAATGTGACGGGGACACGACAGCCTATCGAAGAGATGATTGAAAAAGCCCACGCAGTTGGAGCAAAGGTGGTGATTGATGGCGCGCAAGGTATTGTGCATGAGCCACTCGACATGACGTCTCTCGATGCTGATTTTTATGTTTTCTCTGGTCATAAACTCTTTGCCCCTGCGGGCATCGGTGTCCTGTATGGCAAACTAGAACTACTCGAAGCGATGCCGCCATGGCACGGTGGTGGCAAAATGGTAGAGCGCGTCTCGTTCGAGCGTACAACCTTCTCTCAACTACCTGGGAAATTTGAAGCTGGCACCCCTAACGTTGCGGGAGCCCTAGCACTTGCTAAAGCCATAAGTTGGTACCAAGGCTTAAACCTTGAATTAGTCGAACAGCACATTCATCAATTGCAGAAGCTGACCTTCGAGGCCCTGCAGCAGATCGATGATATCCGTGTCATTGGCTACCAAGAAAACGCATCGGTAATTACGTTTGTGATGGATGGTGTCCACCACCAAGATATCGCGACGCTGCTTGATCAACAGGGCATTGCAGTACGAGCAGGACACCATTGTGCCCATCCGCTAATGGATGCACTTAACGTCAAGGGTACGGTGAGAATTTCGTTTGCGGTCTATAACACAGTAGAGGATGTGCGGCGCTTGATTGCTGCTATTGAGAAAGCGGTAGATATGCTTTAGCGAAAACAGGTGAAAGGTGAAAGGTGAAAGGTGAAAGGTGAAAGGTGAAAGGTGAAAGGTGAAAGAATCTCCCCCTTCCACCTTGATATCTCGTACTTTTTACTCTTTTGTTGCTTGCTTAATTTCTTCAACAATCGCCTTCAAACCATTCCCACGTGATGGGCTCAGGTGAGCGATTAGACCTAACTGGTCGAAGTAAGCATCAATATCAAAGCTCTGAATCTCTTGCGAAGTTTTACCATCGTAAGCCGCCAACACCAATGCGATTAAGCCTCTTACAATGCGTGCGTCTGAGTCAGCACAAAAGCGCCACTGTTCGCCTTGTTGTTGGCTCACTAGCCAAACTTGGCTTTCACAACCAGCAACGGTGACTTGCTCTGACTTTAACTCTTCAGGCATGGTTGGGAGCTTCTTACCCCACTGTATCACCTGACGGTAGCGATCTTCCCAGCCTTTAAACTGCTGCATAGTTTCGACAATCGTCTTTGCCGTGATGTCAGGGCCAAATGGGCTTGTAGGAAAATCAACCATGTCCAATACCTTACTTGCTGTGCTTTTGAATCAGTTTTTCGACAATACGTGCAACAGCCACAAAGCCAAAACTTGCTGTGACGACCGTTGCTGCGCCAAACCCGCTTGCACAATCCATACGTTTTGGACCTTCCGCTGTCGACTTCACGCCACATACGCTGCCATCAGGTTGTGGATATTTTAGCTGCTCAGTGGAAAATACGCACTCGATACCAAACTTACGCTGTGGGTTAGTTGGGAAGTTATGGTGACGACGCAGTGTATCTTTGATTTTCTTTGCTAGCGGGTCTTGGATGGTCTTTGTAAGATCAGCGACCTTAATCTGCGTAGGGTCCACCTGACCACCAGCGCCACCTGTAGTGATCACTTTGATTTTGTTACTTCGACAATAAGCGAGTAGTGCGGCTTTTGCCTTTACGCTATCGATCGCATCCAACACATAATCGTACTCTTTGGTTAAATACTCATGCTGGTTGTCAGGCGTAATGAAATCGTCAATCAGATTGACTTTACACTCTGGGTTGATCAATTTGATGCGCTCTGCCATGACTTCGATTTTACTCTGACCAACCGTCCCCGACATCGCATGGATCTGACGGTTAATGTTCGTCACACACACGTCGTCCATATCAATCAGTGTAATTTCACCGATACCGGTACGTGCTAGTGCCTCTGCAGCCCAAGAGCCAACGCCACCAATACCAATCACACACACATGTGCAGCACGTAAGATCTCTACCTCACTATTACCGTACAAGCGGCGGGTTCCGCCAAAGCGTTGATTGTAGTTGTCAGAAGCTGGTGCATCGAGAGAGCGCATATCGGTTCCTATCACAAGCAGAAAAAGAAAAGAGTGCGATTTATACGCACTCTTTTAGCAAATGTCTAGACCCTAGCATTCTCACTAAGGTTTTTCAGGTGGCAATGCCCAAGGTGATTGGCTTGGTGAGTTTTCTAACCCTAGCTTCCACACGCGGCCAAAGTGCTTGTAGTGCCCAGCTTCTGTGCCTGCGCGCGCACCCATACCATGATAGAGGTCGAGGTGGTTTTGCTTCACCGCTCCACCCGTATCTAACACGATGAGCAGTCTCAACTGATGCGCGCCACTCCATGAGCCATCTGGCTTCAACAAAGGCACTTCTGCCAAAATTGGTGTGCCCATAGGAAGAATGGTTCTATCCCCTGCCACTGACGCCATCGGCATGAGAGGGATGCCAGCAGTCCCCGTTACGGGGGCAGAGTCTCTTGGCGTAAAGAAAACAAAGGAAGGGTTCTGTTCAAGTAGCTCTTGCACGACATCAGGCTCATTCGCTAACACCCAATCTTTGATCGCTTTGAGAGACATATCCTCACGCGCCACTTCACCGCGTTCAATCAGAACACGACCAATACTCACATAAGCACGGTTGTTTTTACCGCCGTAAGCAAAGTACTCCAGTGTGTCGTCATCTTGAAAATGAACAAATCCACTACCCTGCACTTCCATGATAAAAGGATCGATTTGGTTATTGGCATAACCAAGCTCCAAACCTTGCCCCTCTAATGCACCAGCATAAATCTCGGCGCGCGTCGGACAATCATTATCACAGTCTGGCTTGCTATAAACAGGGTATCGAAACTCATCATTCGTTTCATGGCGAAGTTCCATCACCGGAGAAAAGTAGCCAGTAAAAAGTACATTTCCTTGAGAATCTCCACCGCCCAATTGCGCAGCTTGAACACCATAGCTGGCAAGCTCAGTAGGATCACCAGACTGCAAGACCCAATCATTAAGCTGCTGATAAAGCCCCTCAAAATTATTCGCCATTGACGGTGAGTTCACCACGACCTGCTCTGCTTGAGCAGCAAACTTAGTATAGTCACGCGGGCTATCTGATTGAATTTGGTCAACGCGATTGAGTATTGTGCCAAACTCGCTATCAACGTATTGCTGGGCTCTGTCAGTATCTGGGCTCTGCGCACAGCCAGCTAGCGCCAGAAATGATGCAGCAAAAACGAGAGATTTGTTCAATGTTATTTCCTTATCTGAGTTCGTTTGAGTAACGCTCAATGTTTCTGTAAGTGGGGGTATAAAGCGCATCTGAATCCAGGATCATCTCAGTATCTTCCATATTGAGCATGCGATAGCGCACTGTCCGGTCTCCCTCTTTAAACTCAAGGTGGCGACCAGTGAATACAAAGTCTGTTGCCACAACCCGACCTCGACGCATTACACCAACTTCACTCAATGTAAAACGGTCTTGCACATGATTCGCCACTTCCATTTCGACCCAGGTTCCAAATACCTTTTCTTTTGGGTATTTTGACTCTTGCATTCGACCATATAGGTCAAGGTACAAAGCCCCTGCAATCAGCGAAGTGACAACCGCAAACGCAATCAATATCCGTTCGATCGCCTTGCGTTTAGATGCCTTTTCATTACTCATCTTTGTACCACTCTTTCCTCATAAGACCGTCAATTATACGCAAAAGATTTGACACAAATAGGTCATACCATCTCTAAATCTATGACATAGCACCATAAACAAGAAAACACTTGCGAAATCCAGAATATATACGCAAAATAAAAACATAAATATTCACAAGGAGCGTGGTAGTGAAAATTCGTAATACTGCCCTAGTTAAAGGCTTCCGCCAGTCAACGCCGTATGTTAACGCTCACCGTGGTAAAACCATGGTGTTCATGATTGGTGGTGAAGCTGTTGCTGACAAAAATTTTACCAATATTATCAGCGATCTTGCTCTACTCCATAGCCTAGGAGTACGCATTGTTCTTGTGCATGGCTGTCGCCCACAGATAAATACGATTTTACAGGGCTTTGAGATGGAAACGCCTTATCACAAAGGGGTTCGAGTCACTGACGAGCAAGCGCTAGGTTTAGTAATGCAAGCGTCAGGGCAGTTGCAACTTGCCATTACTGCACAACTCTCACTGAGCCTCAACAACACTCCGATGGCAGGCACCCAGCTCAACGTTGTGAGTGGTAATTTTGTGATTGCTCAGCCATTAGGTGTCGATGAAGGTGTAGACTACTGCCATAGTGGAAAGGTGCGACGGATCGATATTGAGGGCATCAACCGAATGCTAGACCAAGGTTCTATCGTCCTTCTCGGCCCTGTCGCAAGTTCAGTCACTGGTGAGAGCTTTAACCTACTTTCTGAAGAGGTGGCCACTCAAGTCGCAACACGTCTGAAAGCGGATAAATTAATCGGACTCTGCTCTGAGCAAGGTATCATCGATGAAAACGGCAATGCGATTGCAGAGCTATTTCCCACCCAAGCTGAACACTACCTCACTCAATACCTTGCTGAAGACCCACACCGTTCGACAGGTTCGACACGATTCTTAAAAGCGGCGATCACCGCTTGCCGTGCTGGCGTACCTCGTTCACATCTAGTGAGTTATAAGGAAGATGGTGCACTGATCCAAGAGCTGTTCTCTTTTGATGGTATTGGGACGCAAGTGGTGATGGAGAGCGCGGAGCAAGTAAGGCATGCACAGATAGATGATATCGGTGGCATTATGGACCTCATTCAACCACTGGAAGAGCAAGGCGTTTTGGTCCGGCGCTCTAGAGAGCAACTCGAACGCGAGATCCATCAGTTCACCATCGTTGAAAAAGACGGTTTAGTGATCGGCTGCGCGGCGCTGTATCCATACCACAATGATCACATGGCTGAGATGGCGTGTATGGCGATACACCCAGAATATCGTGATGGTAACCGCGGGCTGCTGCTACTAAATCACATGCGTAATGAGGCGCGACAAGCAAGTATTGAGCAGATTTTTGTCCTCACTACCCATAGTCTTCACTGGTTTAGGGAGCAAGGTTTTGTCGAGATGAGTGTCAATCAGTTGCCGATAGAGAAGCAAAATCTGTATAACTACCAAAGGCGCTCGAAGGTTCTGTCACTCAATTTATGAAAGAGAAAGCCTAACCAAAGGCGCTTTCTCATTCATGACACTTACACCGACGAATAAATTGAAAAAGAAGCTTTATTTTACGTTACAAACTGACTACTGTTTGAACCAAATCACATTGAAGTGAATGAAGGTTCATATCGACAGTCTATCACTGTCACTCTGCAAGGATTGCTTTTAAGTACACCAACTAAGAGCAATTTATGAAAACGATCATTTGTAACTCACTACAAAGCTTCTGGGATATGGCAGATAACCGTCTGCTTCAAGGCAAAGAGGTACATTGTGTCTTTCCTGTCTCTGAAGGACTAAAAGCATTTATCATGAATTATCAGGTGAAGTACCAGATTAGTAACATCACCTTCACTGAAGCATTCGATTAACGACACTTCGCTTGTCGCTAAAAGGGCTAAACAGTCATACTGTTTAGCCCTTTGTTCTATTTAAGCCGCGCGATTAAACCACTATGTCGCTCTGTGCGAGTTTGTATCCCTCGATTCATCACCGCCTCATCGGCATACAATGCCAATCGAGATTTTGCGCGAGTGACACCCGTGTAGATAAGCTCACGAGTCAGTATCGGACTAAAGTCAGGTGGCAGAATCATTAGGGTAAAGGCAAATTCACTACCCTGAGACTTGTGAATTGTCATCGCAAAGGCGGTTTCATGCTCTGGAACACGACTTGGAAGAATCGCTTTTACTGAGCCATCTGGCAGCTCAAAAAAGACTTTTAGCCGAGTTCGGTCTTCTTCGAACACAGGCAAACAGATACCGATATCACCGTTAAACAAACCACTACTCGCATCATTGCGCGTTACCATCACTGGGCGACCTGCATACCATAGCTCTTCGCGTTTAGTAATAAGACCTCGGTGATTCAAACTGCGCTCAATGCGCTCGTTAAGCCCTTGAACACCAAAGTCTCCCTCACGCACCGCGCAAAGCAATCGACATTGACCAAACTGACGCAAAACCGCTTTCGCCTTTTGCGCTAAATCCTCACTCATCCCCTCACGCTCTATCATATTTAAGTAGTGAGCATACTCTTGTGTAAGCGTCGTCAGTAGCTGGGTATAGTTATCCGCGCTGAGGGGAAAGTGCTGAATATCCGAGAAGTCACTATTCCAGACTTGGGTAACTCGCGCTTTATTACCTGAGTTAATCGCTTTTGCCAACTGACCGATACCTGAGCGCGCGTCGAAACGATAGCTTTTTTGCAGCATGCACAAACAATCGGCAAGGCTAACCGCGCCACTCGCTTGTGTCTTCAATGAGTCAAAACTCGTGAGCTCTGCCAGAGTTTCACCTTGGGCTTCACTGTAGCCTTGCGCGTGATAAGAGAAGATGTCACCAAGCACGGCACCCGCCTCAACCGAAGATAACTGGTCTTTATCACCAAGCAGAATCAAGCGGGCATGATCAGGCAGCGCCTCGGCCAATCGATACATCATCGGTAAATCCACCATCGATGCCTCATCCACCACTAGCACATCTAGGTGTAGTGGATTGTGTTTGTTATGACGAAACTCAACACTATTAGGGATGGCGCCAAGCAGTCGGTGAATGGTGCTGGCGTCGGTCGGAATCTTGTCTTTGAGGCTTGGGTCAATAGGCAACTCTTGTACCGCATTACCAATCGATTCGGTGAGACGCGCTGCTGCTTTACCGGTTGGGGCGACCAATTTTATCGTTGGAGACTCTCCGCGCTGTTGTGCTTGTTGCAGCAATACCGTGAGCAATTTAGTGACGGTGGTGGTTTTACCCGTTCCCGGGCCGCCCGAAATCACAGTAAAGCGGCGAGTCAATGCGGCAGATGCCGCGACTTTTTGCCAGCTCACGCAATGCTTGAGAGGCACTAACTGGTCGAGTACAAGCAAGTCATTGACACTGTTTGCACCAGACAAAGCCTCATCAATCGCACTCCAATCCAATCCCTCATCATCAACGATATCAAGGTGGTCGAATGCCAACATCTTACGATGATTGAGTGTATTTTGATTGTTGCCACGCGCCTTGTCTAAATCAGCGAGCAAATAGCTGTATTGGCGAGCAAACAGGTGATCCAACTCACTGCGCAAGCGCTCCTGCTCACTGCGATCTAAAGAGACCACGGTTGCAAGAGACTTCAAGCGATTAGCCAATTTCTGTTCATACTGCCAATAGCGCTGTAGATAGAGTAACCCTGCATCAAAAACCAAAGGTTGATTGCCAGAATCACTTTGCGAGACCAAACTACTGGCCTTAACCTGAGCTGGCCAATCAATTGCATCCATATCCACGACAAAGGCAGCCGCATTTTCACCAAACAGTCCCAATCGTTCAGACCATAATTGTCCATTGTTCTGAGCCTCGACGGCTAGGCAGATATGCCCTTTACCCACCTCTGCGCTGGTTATCGAGGCAAGCAGAGCGACCTCATCACTGGCACCATGACGACGAAGGACATTGGCTAACTGGATATCAAGCTGTCGAAGAAAGCCTTTAGACAACAGCCACTGTGCCCATTGCCAACTGGTTCGTTTTTCCATTATTTACTCTCCTCAAGTGAGCTTGACTCAAGGCTGTCATCAATCAAATCATTTAGGTCGTTAAGCATGGCTAAACTCGGTTTAGCGGAGAAGATACCGTTGTCGCTCTGTCCATCCACACCACGCAAGAAGACATAATAAACGCCACCAAAGTGGTGTTCATAATCGTAATTCGGGATACGGCTATTCAAGAAGCGATGCAGTGCGAGTGAATAGATTTGGTATTGCAAATCATAGCGGTGATCCGCCATTGAATGACTTAGTGCGGCGGAATGATAATCGTCAATCTGATCACCAAGATGGTTCGACTTCCAATCAAGCACGTAATATTTGCCTTGATACTCAAACACCAAATCAATAAAGCCCTTAAGCATGCCTTGCACGGTTTGGAAGCCAAGATCTCCGGTGCGAGCTGACAGCGAATCATGGTGTTTTATCACACGATTAAGCGCAGGCGCAGAGAGCAGCTTAATCGGTAGCATAAACTCCATCTCGACTAAACGTTGCGACGGCTTGCTGTCTTTCAAGCGCATCTGTTGACCATCCAATGGGGTGGCTAACACGGTGTCCACCATGTTTTGCAGCACCGGGAGCCACTGCTCATCTATCGAAGACTGCTTCATCAAGTCTAAGATAATCGCCGTGTTACGTGCCTCGGTGGCGAGCTGGGTATACTCTACCTCTTCAAACAGAGCATGCAAGAAAGTGCCTGGCTGTGCACCACGCGGAAAATTAAAGATAGAGAGTGCTTGTTCTTCATCGTCTTGCTGAGCTTCATCGGCAGAATCAACATCAAAGGTTCCCACATCCACCAGCACCTCTTTGTGGCCGTGTGAACCTTGCTTAACCAAGCCAGAGTAACTGGTCATACGCCAGTGGCGATCAATGTTCTGGGTAAGGGTTTGGGCAACAATGTCATCTTGTTCGACAGTCGGTGGGACGTACTTACTCGGTAAACACTCTGGTGGTGATAGCTCAGCGACACTCGCGAGCTTCGTCTGTTCACCAATGGCATTAGCAAGATCAGCCATCCCCCCCTGCTGACCATTTTGTAGCAAATACCCCATCGCACTTTTGTGCACACCGGTGGGCTCTTTGGTTGAACGGCCATTTCTCAAAGGCGCAGCACCAATATAACAGGCATAAACCGCACGCGTTAATGCGACATAAATTAGGCGTAAGTCTTCTGCAAGGCGCTCTTTATCAGCCAGCGCCAGTGCATCATCATTGGCTAATATATCCAACACGGTGCGATCTTGCTCAGCATCATAGTATTTCGCCTCACTTGCCTCACGTGCGGCGAACACAAATGGCAGAAAGACGAGGTCATACTCGAGGCCCTTCGATTTATGGATAGTGACGATTTGCACGAGATTCCGCTCTGACTCTAAACGCTGAATGGCATCATCTCCACCATTCACCCCCTGCTGTGCATCACTGATCGCTTGGCTCAACCAGCGCAACAGGGCTTGATGGCTATCTAGCTCTGCGCCAGCATTTTGCAGCAACTCGCTCAGGTGCATAAAATCGGTGAGTTGACGTTCACTCTCACTGTGTAGCCAGCGCTCAGCTAGATGGCGCTGACTCAGTACCGCTCGCAGCATCGGCAACACTCCACGGTTAAACCACTGCTGCTGATAGTCTTTGAACTCAATTAACACCGCTTCCCACTCATTCTCGTCTTCATTGAGCTGCTCAAGGTAAGCAATGGGCAGATCAAACAGACGTGATGAGAGTGCTGCTTTGACCTTACGCTCATCGTCTGGCGTCAGTACTGCGGTAAGAAGACGCAAAATATCCATAGCGACTGCGCTGCTAAATACGCTGTCGCGATTGGAAAGATAGACGCTAGCGATGCCTTGGTCCGCCAGCGCGCGTTGAATTCGCTGACCCTCTGCGCCTGTGCGCACCAACACTGCAACATCACCTGCTTGGATGGCATGACGTTTATCGCCACTGACCAACTCTGCATTGCCGTTATCGGATGCCGTGAGGATCTTTTGGATTTCACTGGCTGTGGCACTCGCCATGACATCGAGGTATTCACCTTTGGACAGCGGTTTATCATCTTCCGGTTGCTGTTGCCAATAGATCAGAGCCGGTTGCTGATCCCCTTCGAGTGTCCAATGGCGCTTATCAGCGTTGGGACTGTAATTAACAGGCAAAAATGGAATATCACGATCGTAAATAAACGGACTGTCCGGCAACTCAAAGATTTGGTTTACCGACAGCACCATGTCAGCACTCGATCGCCAGTTGGTTCCGAGTGTGTAGTGCGCGGATACCTGATTTCGCGCCTTGATGTAAGTGAAGATATCTGCGCCACGGAAACCATAAATCGCCTGTTTAGGGTCACCAATCATAAACAGACCGCAATCAGGGTGATCCAGATAGATACGGCCAAATATGCTGTATTGCAGCGGGTCGGTATCTTGGAATTCATCGATCATAGCAATCGGATAAAGGGTGCGAATACGTTCACCTAACAAGCCCTCTTCATCCATATCCATTGAGGCGGAGAGTTGGGTCAGTAGGTCATCAAACGAGAGCCACTGCTTTCGATGTTTAGCCTGTTGCAGCTTCTCTCGACACACTTCAATAGCATGAGCAAGAATCGGTGCTTTGAGACTGGTGGGCTGTGCCAAAAATTCATCAATCGCGGCAAACGTCCCATGCTCGGGTGGATTACCTTTCGGTGATTTCTCCACTAGCACCTGCTGGGAAAACTTCTCTAGCTGATCGGGGTAACTGTAATCCGTCGTTGGATTGGCTGCCCATGCATCAATAGCCGCTAGCCAGGTTGGCAGTGATTTCTTTGTATAGCTGCGCTTGTTAACGCCGGAGCCTTCAATCAACGCTTGGTAGTCTTGTTGAGCACTCTGCCACTGTTGTTTCAGAGCATCAATGCGCGCTAGGTTTTGCTGATGAAGCTTATCCAAACCGCCTGTCATTGGCTCTACGCTCAGCTTTAACGGTGCTCCACTCAAATAATGGCTAATGTCTCCAAGCAGGGCGCTTGGGTCAGACCAAAGCAGCCTGACTTGCTGCGCTAAAGGCAGGGGCAGTCCATAAAATTGGGTACGCCAATAGTCAGCCACCACTTGAGCCTTGAGCATGCCCTCATCGGTAACAAACTCATTATTAAAACGGCTGCCTGATTCAAAGGCATTTTGCGTCAACATGCGCTGGCAGAAACCATGAATGGTGTAGACCGCGGCCTCATCCATTTGACGCTCCGCTTGCAACAGCAGTGCTACCGCAGAGCTGTGATCTTCAACTTCATCGAGAAGTGGCTGAATCACCGGATCACCACTGACTCCACGACTGAATGCCAAGCGGGCGTCATGGATACGCGCTCGAATACGATCTCGTAACTCAGCCGTTGCCGCTTCAGTAAAAGTCACGACTAAGATTTGGTCAACCGTTAGCGGCTGCTGATGACGGGTCTGCTCATCACCGTGCCCTAGGATTAGACGCAAATACAAACCAGCGATAGTGAAGGTTTTACCTGTGCCTGCCGATGCCTCGATGAGTCTGGCACCATGCAGAGGAAAAGTCATCGCATTAAGTGGAGTCACGCCTTGCGCAGCATTAGTCATATAAAAATTCCTTGTAACCCGTGTTTATAGGAGATCAAACTGTGATCCCAGCTATAAAAACCGAATACATAAAACAAATTACTAAATCTTTGAATTTCCGTGGGATCTCTCTCACGGTATCTCCGATATCGAATGGCTACTATGCGCGCATTGGAATTCATCACTACGCACATTCCTACCGAAATTAGGTCCCTCTGACCTATGGCCGTCAGCTAATTACCCTATATAAAATAACGATATGCTGACGGCCGCCCTACTCTCTAACTGTCTGTATTCACGCTGACTTCATTACGAAAATCTTCGACGGTTTTAAGATTAAGACGTGGCGCTTGAATCACTAAGCGGCTAAGCGCTAATACCTGATTTGCAAGGTCTTCATCCCATGTCGGCCATACTCGGGCGATATACTCATTTTCCCCCTCACCCGACATCATGTAGCCACCTTCAAAAGCGCCTGCCATCTTCTTCAATGACTTCTCGTCATCTTCTACCCAATTACCGCGTGAGAAACCGGCTTCAACTGCCGAGAGCGCTGTCGTTGGAAAGTAAGGCAGTGGTGCATTAATACCCTCAGAAAATAGTCTAGCTAACTCATTGAGTAAGCGATGACTTTGGTCACGACTCATGGCGGGGATCACCCAATGAACGACGCCTTCTTTACGGTCATAACCAATGAGGTGTGTTGGCTTACTGTGCCCCATAGCACACAAACACAGATGGTCTATCCAAGCTGAGAGCATATCTTGTGAGCGAATACGCCCTACTCGATAACGTACCAGTCCCGATTGATAGTGCTGCTGTAACCATCCAACAAGATGAATAGGCTTTTGCTCCCCTAGCGCGGTCAACGTGACACGCACTTCAACATCTTCAAGTGGTGCTGAGCAATACTGCTGCAACTCTGTTTGCAGCGCCTCTATCTGCACTCGGTTGCTCTCAAACTCTAGTTCACCAAACGCTCCAACCGGCAACGAGCCTTGGGCTCGCTTGTTGGCGACAAAGTTGGTGACGGCTGAGTGTAACTGCGAGGGTTCACATTCGAGCAAAACAGACAGCAGTTCAGATTTCATTTGGAAGCTTTGCAAGCCATCAAGTGCAAACGGCTCATCATCGAGTAAGGGGTTATCCAACTCGTCAAACATCACCTTGAGGCGACGAGTAAAGAAATACTGTACGGGCAATCGCCAAAAGCGCTGCAGTTCAACCAGATCCAACTCATATGGAAAGGTTGCTTCAAACCAGTAGTTACTCACTGGCTGTCCCTGGCTGACAAGATTATCTTGCTCACGGTTGGCCACCGGCAGCCATTCACGCGCATAGCTTCCTAGCTCAAATGCATGGCGGCTGAATGGCACCATTGGATAGTGTTGCGTTAACGTCTCTAGCAACTGATTTCCTGAGCGATCGACGTCCAATGTTTGCTGCCCGTCTAGGCAATAGTTTTGCTGGCAGTACTCCATCAGCTCACTCACCAATACCGAAGGCACTCTCTCGGTATTGTCTTGAATTGAGCGGCCGATATAGCTGATATACAAACTATCTTGAGCCGACAGTAACGCTTCAAGGAATAGATAACGGTCATCATCACGGCGTGAACGATCACCCGGCTTAACTCGCCCATTCATCAAATCAAATCCTTCTGGAGCAACATTGCGCGGGTAAGCGCCATCGTTCATCCCCAGCAAGCACACGGTTTTAAATGGGATCGAGCGCATTGGCATCAGGGTGCAGAAGTTGACTTGTCCAGCTAGGAAGCGCTGAGAGACTCGGCTTCCAGACAGCTTGTTCTCTAGATACTGACGAACAATGATTGGCTCTAGAGACTCTTGGTAGCCAGCATCACTCAATTGTTGCGACAACTGACCGAGCGTGTTGCGAATCCCGTGCAGCGCCACCTCTTCTTCTAGCTCTGGTGCAAAGAAACCCTCAAGTAGCTCACCAAGACAGACTTGCCAATCCGCAACCGTCTGAACTTGCCCAAGTCGCGCACGATATTGACCGACACTCTCAATGTAATGCGCCAGTTTCCCCGCAAGCTCGGCAGACAGACCTTGCACTTCGTTATACGGAGCAATGGTGCCGTGGCTGGATTCAAACAGAGGCGCATCAACAGCCATTGCATAGCCGAGCAGCATACGCTCAATACCAAACTGCCACGTATTTTGCTCCCCCATTGGGAGGTCAAATTCGGTCGCGGTTTGTGGAGAAAGCCCCCAACGAATACCAGAAGCTTCGACCCACAGCTTAGCCTGCTGGAAGTCACTGTAATCAAGGCCAAACTTGCGCATGATCGCCGGCGTTTCTAGAAGCTCCAATAGCTCAGATGCAGTACAACGCGACTCAGGCAGTAATAATAGCGAGCTAAATGCATTGAGGATCGGGCTCTCTTTGTCTGCCGTGCGGTCAGAAATCGAAAACGGAATGTATCGGTCAGCACTGGCGTTACCAAACACCGCTTGAATTGCCGGGCTGTAAGCATTGATATCAGCCACCATAACAATGATGTCTCTTGGTTTTAAATCAGGCTGACGCTCAAACATCGCGAGCAATTGATCATGCAAAACTTCAACTTCACGCATCGCGCTATGGCATACATGCACTGTCACCGACTTATCATCGGCCTGGACAACCTGCTTATGCACACTCGAATCAAGAATGTTATCGTCTTGGTGCTCTTCAAGGTTGAGGATATCAGCCTGTAATTGATGTAGCAGCGTATCGCGCTCAATATCGACAAACGCCTCAATCTCGTTCGATTCCAATTGAGATAGAAGGTATAGATTGTCACGACCAAGTTTGCCCATCGAGGCTAGCAGACTGTTGCCTACCGCATCTACGTGCAACTCATCTAGGGTATTCTGTTCGATTGAGCCTTTGAGTATTGGGGTTTCACCGTCAATCGCACTCTGCTGCTGATTGAACACCAAGTGTTGGCGGTGCTTGGCGGCCAATTTCGCAATAAAGCGCTTGTCCCTGACCTCGCCCCAATAATATTGACAAGGGTTGGTGAACATCAGGTGTACATCAATGTGCTCACCAAGCGCCTTTAATGCATCTAGGTAGCGCGGAGGCAGTGAAGAGATACCGAAGATAAATAGTCGTTTCGGTAGCTTATCGAACTCTCCTTGATAGGATTGCAAGGTATCAATAAAGTGCTCGTACAGATTAGCACGATGATACGGAGATTGATCAAGCGATACCGTATAGTCATACAGCGCTTGCCACAGCATGGGCTGCCACTCATGTTCCCCTTCGATCTCGTCGACAGACTGCCCCGCTTCCCAACTTGCAATCCATTCAGGACGATACACCAAGTAACCATCAAAGATATCGGCAATTTTTTCGGCTAATTGATACTGTTTGATCTGCTGCTCATCATCACTCAAGTACTGCTTAAGTGGGGCAAACTCTGGGTGTTCAAGCTGCTTGGGTAGCAGTGTCATCAATTTCCAAACCATCGCCTCTTTATTGAAAAAGCTGCGCTCTGGCACATCCGGTAACACATGGCTAAACATGTTCCAGATAAAAGTCGCCGGCAAAGGAAATTCGAGATTGGCTGCAACACCGAACTCTTCCGCCAATGCCATTTTTAACCACTGTGACATACCTGGACTTTGAACAAGAATCTGTTCTGCTTCGAGAGGATTTTCCAGTGGATCGCGTTTTATTAACTCAACCAATAAGGTTTTGAGGACGTCAATTTGATTGGAGTGATAGACAGTAAACAAAGGCAACTCATCGGGCTGTATCTATGATGCCCACGAGATTAGCACAACTGATTTTCATCAGCATGATCTATCAGGCAAAACCCAAACAAAACCCCGGTAAGCATAACTTAACGACCATACTTTATTACCCGACATTCATTCGCTGAATCAATGAGCGCTTGATCCCATCTAGTCGCTGACAACTGGACTTTGCTGTTCAAAAACTGTATAAAAAGCCAGTTATTTTGAAGATTAGATTAGAGGATTAACCATGGCTGTAATCGTGAAGTACGTGGTGGAACGCAACGGAGAAGAAAAGATGACTTTTACCTCTAAAGCCGAAGCGGACGCTTATGACAAAATGCTGGATATGGCTGATGAGCTGTTCGAGCTATTGGGTAAGAGTGAACTAATGGAAGATGAAGGTAAACAAGAAGACCTTGCCATGTTCCTTGCTCAAAACAAAGAAGAAGTGCTGTATGCACTCGGTGCCAAACGTAAACCAGCACCAAAGAAGGCTAAGCCAGTTGAAGTGGTTGAAGAACCTAAAGAAGAAGACGCGGCGTAATTCGCATCACACTTTATTTGAGAAAATTATGAGAGCATAGAAGCAAATTCTATGCTCTTTTTTTGTTCGAATGTTTTGTTTAATTGAGTAAACCATGCAAATTGAAGTCTGTATCGATCATCTAGAATCTCTGCCACTTGCGATTGAAGGGGGTGCGAGTCGTATTGAACTATGCTCGTCCCTTGACTTAGGCGGTCTCACTCCGAGCTATGGCTTAATGTGCCGTGCGGCCAAGCTCAGTCGCGTTCCTGTGTATGCGATGATCCGCCCTCGCCAAGGGGATTTTCTCTATAACGAGTATGATGTTGAGCTGATGTGCCTTGATATTGAAGCTGCTGCGACTGCTGGCTTGCAAGGTATTGTGACGGGCATGCTCACCGTAGAAGGTCATCTCGATATGCCGGCAATGAGCAAGCTGGTGGATACCGCCAAAGCCAATGGTTTGGGGGTCACTTTCCATCGTGCGATCGATCAATGCGCTGATATTGAACAAGCTCTTGAGCAGATTATCCGTTTAGGATGTGAGCGAGTGCTTACCTCGGGTCAAGCTTGCTCGGCCCAGGAAGGCATCTCTACACTCAGAGCGCTTGTTGAGCAAGCTGATGGCAGAATTTCAATTATGGCAGGGGCAGGTGTGAATGCACAAAACGTGAATGACATTGTCACACAAACGCATGTGAACGAGGTTCACTTATCAGGTAAAACAACGCGCAACAGTCAGATGACATTTGTCTCTAACGCCGCGCAGATGGGCAATACTGAGGTTGATGACTTTATCGTTCCCATCACCAACCCTAAAGCAATTCAAGCCGTTGCTGACGCGCTCAACAAGCTTGGCTAAATATCGTTTAGTGCGCGACCCAAGTCATCATCTTCAAGGTGGCGCACATCCTTACCAATCACAAAGTAGACGATGTATTCACAGATGTTCTGACAGCGATCTCCGACACGTTCAATCGCATGAGCCGACTGCATAATCTGCAGCATGGATGGAATATTTTTCGGGTACTCCATCATTAGCTTGGTAAGCTGTTCAATTACCGCTTTGCATTCGGCATCGATTTTGTCATCCATCTTGTGCACTTGAGCCGCAGATTCCACATCCATACGAGCAAATGCATCAAGCGCTTGGTGCAGCATATCAATCGCAAGTCGACATAGTGTTTCCAAAGAAACATGGTATTTACGCTGTTTAGAGGATGGTGTCTCAATTGCCACGTAAGCAATTTTGGTTGCAACATCACCGATCCGCTCAAGGTCACTAATGGTCTTGATGATCGCCATAATCAGACGTAAGTCTTTCGCCGTCGGCTGACGCTTGGCGATGATGCGCGTACACGCTTCATCAATCGACATCTCCATCACATTGACTTTGTGATCGTCTTTCACCACTTTACGCGCTAAATCAATATCTTCTTTGTTTAACGCTTGAAGTGCAAAGGAGAGCTGCTGCTCAACCAAACCTCCCATGGTCAAAACATGCGTTCGGATAGATTCCAGCTCAACGTTAAATTGCCCAGAGATGTGGCGACCAAAATTCATGGATGTAAGGTGTCCTTAATTAGCCGTATCGGCCAGTAATATAGTCTTCTGTCTGCTTCTTCACGGGTGAAGTGAAGATAGAGTCGGTATCTGAATACTCTACCAAGTTCCCCATATGAATAAAGGCGGTATGATCACTCACTCGCGCCGCTTGCTGCATATTATGCGTCACAATCACCACGGTGTATTGACTTTTTAAGTCGGTGATCAGCTCTTCAATGGTTAAGGTTGAGATTGGGTCAAGCGCCGAGGTGGGCTCATCCAGCAATAGTACTTCCGGCTCAATGGCAATCGCTCGTGCTATCACCAGACGCTGCTGCTGACCACCAGACAGGCCAAAAGCATTGTCATCCAGTCGATGTTTTACTTCATCCCATAGCGCAGCCGCACGCAAAGAGCGCTCAACGGCATCATCGAGTAGGCGGCTATTGCGAATACCTTGCAGTCGCAAGCCATAAACCACATTTTCATAAATTGACTTAGGGAAAGGATTTGGACGCTGAAACACCATACCCACACGGCGACGTAGGGTGGGTACATCGACATCTGGATCATAGACGTTCTTAGCATGCAGACTAACCTTGCCTTGAATCGAACAGCCATCCACTAAATCATTCATTCGGTTAATACAGCGCAGTAGAGTCGATTTGCCACAACCTGACGGGCCGATGAATGCCGTCACCTGCCCTTTTGGGATGCGCATCGAGATACCATCAAGGGCTTTGACGTTTTTATAGTGCAAATTGAGATCTTCAATCGCGATCGCTGTCTGATCATCTCTAAGGTTGTGCACATCAAGAGGTGGCGCATAGCCAAGTGCTTGGCTTACTGAAAACATATTAGTCTCACTGCAAACATAATTAATCCTGCCCTAACGTGCGATACTTTTCACGTAGATTGTTACGGATACTGATCGCGGTTAAGTTAAGAGCAACAATAACTAACACTAACAAGAAAGCGGTAGCAAAAACCAGAGGTCTCGCCGCTTCAATATTGCTGGTTTGAAAACCTAAATCATAGATGTGAAAGCCCAAGTGCATGAACTTTCGATCTAAATGTAAAAATGGGAACTCACCATCGACGGGTAGACTTGAGGCGAGTTTTACCACCCCCACCAACATGAGTGGCGCAACCTCACCAGCCGCGCGAGCCACCGCAAGAATCAGCCCGGTGATCATCGCTGGAGTGGCCATTGGCAGCACGATCCGCATCAAGGTTTCTGATTGAGTTGCACCAAGAGCAAAAGAACCATCACGCACGGATTTTGGAATACGGGATAAGCCCTCTTCCGTGGCAACAATAACCACTGGCAGGGTTAAAATAGCGAGGGTCAATGAAGACCATAGCAAACCAGGGGTACCAAAAGTGGGGGCTGGTAGTCGCTCAGAATAAAACAGGCTATCAATACTTCCCCCTAGGGTATAAACAAAGAAGCCTAGACCAAATACACCATAAACGATCGAAGGGACACCCGCTAGGTTAATCACTGCGACGCGTGTCAGTCGGGTTAACCAGTTATTCTCCGCATACTCATGAAGATAAATAGCGGCAATCACCCCAAGTGGCGTCACTACGATAGCCATGATCAACACCAACAGCACAGTGCCAAAAATCGCAGGAAATACGCCCCCCTCAGAGTTAGACTCTCGAGGGTTCTCGGACAAAAACTTCCAAACCTCTCCAAACCAGTGGGTGATCTTCTCCCCAATTGTCATCTGGTTCGGAAACCAAATATCGTAAATTTGACTGAGTGGAATTTCCGTTCGCGAGCCAAGCATATCCTCGACAATCAGAGCCTCTCTGTCTAATAACTCCCGCAAGCCATCCAACTGCTGCTCTGCAACTCGCAACTGTACCATTAGAGTTTGATGACGCGCACGATAGGTTTCTAGATAAACCTCTGACAAGTTACCGTTGAGTTCGCGCTTGCGATGCTCAAGCTTGAGTTTGTCCATTGAGCGACTGATCAAGCGAATTTCTGTCTCTAGGATTCGATTAATCTCATCACGCAAGTTTTGGGCGTACACCAACCCTTTAGGTAACTCCTCTAAAGGTGAGTCTATGACCTTGCCATTAGCTTGACGATACCCAACAGGCAACCCAAAGAAGTCGCCGTTACGGCTACGCTCAATCACCGCCCAATCATCAGGAACACTGGTTTGTGCGACATCGGTTTCAAGAAAAGAGACAAAATCTGAGCTGTAGAGCTCTCGATTCGCTACCTTGATACTTAAGCGGCGAATGAGCGTGTTGTCTTGTATTTGATCAGGAACATCCGGCAGCATCTCTTGCAGGTAACTCACCGGTACTTTTTCATCGGCATAGAGTTGACCCACAATCTGCGTACCATCATGCGTTGTCCACATTGTCAGTTGAGCGGGCCAAAAATAAGAGAGCCCTTTCCAGCCGATCAAGAGCAACAAGCCAAGAACAGAGAGCATACTGACACTGACTGCACCGCCTGTCAGCCAGATCCAAGGCGCCCCCGATTTAAACCAGCGTATTCCGAGCTTCATTGAGCCAAAACCTTAATCATCATAGTGCTCGATACTTCTCTCGTAGACGTAAACGAACCCACTCAGCAAGCGAGTTCACAGCAAAGGTAAATGCCAGAAGCAATAAAGCAGCTAGAAATAGAATTCGATAATGAGAGCTGGCAACATCTGATTCCGGCATCTCTACGGCAATGGTCGCAGCCAGTGTTTTCATTCCCTCAAACACATTCCAGTCCATCACTGGGGTATTGCCCGTTGCCATTAACACAATCATGGTCTCCCCCACAGCGCGTCCAAGCCCCATCATCACCGCAGAGAATATCCCTGGACTCGCAGTCAATAGAACCACGTAAACCAAGGTCTGCCATGGTGTGGCACCGAGAGCGAGTGAACCATCGGATAGGTGCTTTGGCACAGAAAATATGGCATCTTCTGCAATCGTAAAAATGGTGGGAATCACCGCAAAGCCCATGGCAAAGCCTACCACCAGAGCGTTTCGCTGGTCGTAACTAATGCCGTAATCGGCTAAGACTCGACGCACATCGCCGTCAAATAGCCACATTTCTATCTCACCACTAAACCAAATCAACACTGTAACTATCACAATAATCGCAGGCATTAAGATCAGTGCATGCCAGCCATTTGGCATATCATCGAGCACTTTACGAGGCAAACAGTGCCATAATCCGCCGACAAGAATTGTCGATAAAGGCAAGAAGATCAGTAAGCTGATGACTGCTGGCAAGTAGGTTTCAACGATCGGAGCAAACCATAAGCCAGCAAGAAAACCGATGATTACGGTTGGAAAAGCTTCCATAAGCTCTACCGAGGGCTTAACCACCTTTCGCATCTGTGGGGACATAAAGTAAGCCGTGTAGATCGCCCCTAAAACAGCAATCGGCACGGCAAACAACATTGCAAACACAGCGGCTTTCAATGTGCCAAAGACTATCGGCGATAAGCTGAACTTGGGCTCAAAATTGTCGCTGCCTGCGGTAGTTTGCCATACGTAGGCGGGCTCAGGGTAACTCTCGTACCACACCTCTTGCCACAAAGACGAAAAGGAGATTTCAGGGTGAGGATTGTTAACTAAAGCGACATCAATCTTATTCTTGGAGTAAGCCAGAACAAACTTTTCATTGCTCGACATTGTCACTAACTCTGGGGCTTGCTCATAAGCTCGCTCAAAGAGCACCAATTTTTCGCTCGTCGTGTAGTGGCTTTGAAGGGTTCCGTTGCGATAGAAACTAAAAAAACCTTTTCTGTAGGTATCTGGTAGTAGTAGCTCTAGCTCAGAAGCAAGTTTAAAATCACGAATAAGCGCAAGTTGCCGCTGCTCGTCTTCAATCACTTCGAACCATTGTGATACCAAACCATCTTGGTGGGTAATCAGTAAAGAGAACGCACCTGCGAGAAAGGTCATATCGGTAGCAAGGTGCTTATCTTCACCATGTGACAAGTCGACCACCTCACGCACCGAGTAGCGATCGTCTTGTCGAGCAATCACCACCAGCTCAGAGCCTGTGCGAACAAACAAGCGCAGGCCGTCGGGTGTCAGTAGAATTTGTTCGGCTTGCAGGTACTGAGCTGGCAACAACTGCTCATAAGGCATCTCATCAACACTGCCCCAGCGAAGGAGAATGCGACCATCATCAAGAAGTCCAGCAAGAGAGAGCTGTTGATTGCTGTAACCAAAACTGAATGCCGCAATCGTGCTACCTGCCAGCTGTAGGTCTCGCACTGGCATCACATGCTCGACACTCGCCGCTAAGCTTTGTTGATTATCATCATAAATAGAGGCGAACTGAGGTCGGTACAGAGTCAGCTGACCCTCACTGTTTGCAGCAGCAAACCAACCCTGGGCACCAGTTTGAGCAACCACCATTTTAGGCTGTTGATAGAGCGAGAAAACATCACTCGGCTCCAGGCTCGGTTGGTTGAGACGCCAATACTCTAACTGACCATTTTCCGATAACAAGTAAGCCTGTTCACCTTGGTCATCAATTCCCGCAAGAACGGGGGATTGTGTGGTTATCTCCTGCTTTAGGTGGCCTACCTCTATCTCAGCATCTGAGAACAGGGGTAACACAACAATGGCGAGGTAGACGAAAATCAATACTAGTGCAGCTAATACACCATTACCTCCAATAGACACGGCAGCACGAAACAAACGATCTTTAATCGCTCGTTTAGTATCACGCTCACGCAGTGAAATGCTTGCTTTTGCCATCTCTATCACTCAACTCCAATAAAACCCCAAGAGACTATGTCATTTAGGTGACACTAATATGACACACCCTATTAAGGCACTGAAAAACCTAACCGCCACAGCGGCATGCCCCAACACTGCTCATCATACAAAATATTGAATTAGAGCAAATTAATCAGGCTAAATTCACTTTAAAAGTGGGAATTATCTATATTTTAAACGACATTTATTATGAACTACTAATTATCACACGAAATGAAATAGAAATGTCATAAAAAAAACATAGAGTCCCTTGTGTTTCTTGCCCTCAGTTCCTTTACCGCTAGTTGAGGGTATATCATCAAGAGTAATATGGCATTGGGAAGGTGCAACCATGAGTGGCGAAAAACTCTACATAGAAAAAGAACTTAGCTGGCTATCCTTCAACGAGAGAGTGCTGCAAGAAGCTAAGGACAAATCTGTCCCTCTCATTGAACGCATTCGCTTTTTAGGTATTTTTTCTAACAACCTTGATGAGTTTTATAAAGTTCGATTCTCTGATGTAAAACGCCGTATCATCATCAGCCAAGAGCAGGGTAAGGACGATAAGTCAAAGCATCTACTGTCTAAGATGCAATCCAAAGCATTCAAACTGAATCAAGAATTCGATGAGGTATACAACGAGCTTATTTTAGAGATGGCTCGTCGCCGAATCTTCCTCGTTAATGAAACCCAACTAACTGAGCCCCAACAGAAATGGATTAAGAAGTACTTCAAAAAAGAAGTTCAGCCTCACATCTGTCCTCAGTTTATAACCAAAGAAACCAACCTACTCTCTTTCCTAAAAGATGAATATGCCTACATCTCTGTTGAACTGACTAAGAATGAGAGTCGACAATATGCACTGATTGAGATCCCAACCGATCAGTTGCCTCGCTTTGTCATGGTGCCGGAAGAAAAAGGCAAACGTCGTAAAACCATCATCCTTTTAGATAACATCATTCGCTACTGTCTCGATGAACTATTTCAGGGCTTCGTTGAGTATGACCAACTTCAAGGACACTCCATGAAGATGACTCGAGATGCGGAGTATGACTTGAGCAACGAGGTAGAACATAGCCTTCTGGAACAAATGTCTGAAGGCATCGAACAACGCTTAACAGCCATGCCTGTGCGCTTTGTCTATGAGAAAACAATGCCTCAGCACATGCTAGACATGCTCTGTGACAAACTTGGAATTTCAAATTACGATAACCTTATCGCAGGAGGCCGTTACCATAACTTCAAAGACTTTATTGGTTTCCCAAATGTAGGCCGTGAGTATCTAGAGAACAAGCCTTTACCGCCAATGGCTTGCGCTGATTTTGATGGCTACAACAACTCTTTTGATGCCATAAAAGCAAAAGACATATTACTTTATTATCCTTACCACACCTTTGACCATGTCTCCGAACTAGTTCGTCAGTCATCTTTTGACCCTAAAGTATTGAGTATCAAGATTAACATCTATCGTGTAGCAAAAGACTCACGTTTAATGCACTCGCTGATGGACGCAGTACATAACGGTAAAAATGTAACCGTAGTCGTTGAACTGCAAGCGCGTTTTGATGAAGAGGCGAACATTGAGTGGGCGAAGATACTGACAGACGCTGGCGTTGAGGTTGTGTTTGGTGCTCCAGGTCTAAAGATCCACTCCAAGCTACTGCTAATCAGCCGGCGAGAAAACGAAGGTGAAATCGTTCGCTACGCGCACATTGGAACTGGTAACTTCCACGAAAAGACCGCCCGAATCTACACCGACTTTTCACTGCTTACCGCCGATAAAGAGATCACTGACGAAGTAAGAAATGTATTCGGTTATATTCAAAACCCTTACCGACCGGTGAAATTCAATCAGCTTATTGTTTCTCCTCGCAACTCTCGTAAGCAGCTTTACCGTCTAATCGACAGTGAAATTGCTAATGCGAAATCGGGAATGGCAGCCGCTATCACACTAAAAGTAAACAACTTAGTCGACAAGGGACTCATCAATAAACTGTATGGGGCAAGCAACGCGGGGGTAGAGATCCGTATGATCATTCGTGGGATGTGCTCTCTCGTGCCTGGGATTGAGGGTGTCAGCGAAAACATCAAGGTAATCAGTGTTGTTGACCGATTCCTTGAGCACCCGAGAGTCATTATCACTCATAACAACGGTGACCCTCAGGTCTACATCTCTTCTGCAGACTGGATGACGCGCAATATTGATCACCGCATCGAAGTGGCGACACCAATAAAAAATACTGAACTAAAACAAAGAATTATTGATATCATCGACATTCAGTTTACTGATACCGTAAAAGCTCGCTGGATAGACAAAGAGATGAGTAACAAGTACGTTGCTCGCGGTAATCGTAAGAAAGTCCGTTCACAATTAGCCATTTACGACTATCTTAAACAAGTAGAGAAACAAACAAGAAAAAGGCAGCAGCGTCTGCTTGAAATAGAGAGTGATGAGTCAGAATCAGCCTAAAGAACCAATGACCTTAGCGCGAAATGTTGCTGCAATAGATTTAGGTTCCAACAGCTTCCACATGGTGGTGGCGAAAGTCGTTGACCAAGATCTGCAGCTCGTAAGCCGTCATAAACAGCGAGTTCGCCTTGCTGATGGTCTCGACGACCACAAGAACCTCGACCACGCTTCCATGGAGCGTGGTCTTGAGTGTCTAGCCATGTTTGCTGAGCGCCTCAAGGGGTTTGATGTTGATAACGTGCGAATTGCAGCGACGCACACCTTACGACAAGCCTCCAACGCTCACGTGTTTATAGAACGAGCAAGAGAGGTGTTGCCTTATCCGATAGAGATTATTCCTGGAGAGGAAGAAGCTCGCCTGATCTATCTGGGAGTCGCACACACTCAAATCCAGTCTGATACGAAACTGGTTATCGATATTGGGGGTGGCAGTACCGAGATGATCATCGGTACGGGTTTTGACGCTAAGCTGCTCAACAGCAAGCAGATGGGGTGCGTCAGTTATAGCAACGCGTATTTCTCAAATGGCAAACTGTCTAAGAAGAACTTTGCCAAGGCCTCGCTGGCAACCCAGCAACGTCTTGAGTCCATCTCCTCAAAATATCGTAAGCATGGATGGGATATCGCACTTGGCTCATCCGGTACCATCAAAGCCGTTCGGGAAGTTCTGATAGGCTTAGGGTATGACGATGGCCGAATCACACTCAAACGCCTCGACAAATTGATCGATGCCCTATGCCAATGGAGCACCATCGATGAAATAGAATTAGATGGTCTCACCGCTGAGCGCAAACCTGTCTTTGCTGCGGGGGTTGCCATACTGCATGCCATTGTCAAAGATCTAAGAATAGACACTCTGCACTTTTCTGAAGCAGCACTGCGTGAAGGGCTTCTTTACGAAATGGAGGATCGCTTTAAGCGTTCTGATATTCGTATGAGAACTACTGAAAATTTAGCCCACAAGCACCGTGTTGATTTAGAACACGCTGAATCGGTCAATCAAACCGCTATGCATTTACTTAATCAAGTTGATGCGGAGTTAGGGATTAGCAAGAAGACAGAGCTGGTTGACCTTCTACAATGGGCAGCCCTGCTGCACGAAGTGGGGTTAAGCATTAGCCTGCAAGCGTTTCATCGTCATTCAGCGTACATTCTGCGCCACACCAATATGCCCGGTTTTAACCAAGAGCAGCAGCAGGTACTCTCAACCTTGGTACGCTTTCAGCGCAAAGCACTCAAGCTGCATGAGATGGAGCCGTTTGTCCTCTTTAAGCGCAAACATATCCTCACTTTAATCAAAATATTGCGCTTGGCGATTGTTCTAAATGGACAGCGCAATGATGAGCCCGTGCCTAAACTGTCCGTCAGCATTGATAAAGAGTGCTGGACACTGAGCTGTGCCGACAGCCACTGGCTCGAAGAAAATAAACTTCTTCAAGCCGATCTCGTGACTGAGCAAGCTTATTGGCAAAATGCAGATTGGGCTCTGAATATCGAATCTCTAGAACAGACAGTGTAAAAAACGGCATGTCCCCTTTGAGTTACTATTTAACTTTGGGAGCATGCCGCTTTAAAGCAATTGAGAATCATACCAGTTAATCTGATTGTGCTGGGAGTAAGGTCAATCCAACTTTTGCCAACTCTTGCTGTGCAATCTCACCACCTACGGATAGATAACCATCATCTTCTACTAACCCTTGTCCCTCTTGAGAAAAGATGAAGCGCACGAACTCTTGCTCGATTGCTGATAGTGGCTTATCTGGGTGCTTATTGACGTAGACATATAAGAACCTGGAAAGTGGGTACTCTCCCGACAAGATATTGTCATGGCTAGGGTGCACGTAATCCTGCCCTCGCTTGGCAACTGGAACCACTCTAGCACCGGATACATGATAGCCAATCCCAGAATAGCCGATACTATTGATTGACGAGCTGACCGATTGCACCACTGAAGATGAGCTAGGCTGCTCGTTGACATTGGCTTTAAAATCACCCGCACACAGCGCATTTTGCTTGAAATAACCGTAAGTGCCTGAAACAGAATTACGGCCAAAGAGCTGCATATTGCGTTTCGCCCAGCGGTAGTTCAAGCCTAGCTCAGACCATCGAGTGACCTGACGATTTTCTCCGCAGCGCAAGGTCACTGAGAAAATGCTATCAAGTTGCCTGAAGTTTAAACCTTCAATAGGGTTATCTTGATGGACAAATATCCCAATCGCATCAATCGCTACACGCAATTGTGTCGGTGGATAACCGTGCTCGCGAATAAACGCTTCCACTTCACGACTACGCATCACTCGACTCATCGGGCCAATCTGGGCCGTGCCCTCAATCAAGGCAGGAGGGGCCGTCGACGAGCCAGATGCTTGTACCTGCACATTGGCGCCCGGATAGAGTTTTCCAAACTCACTTGCCCACAAGGTGGTCATGCCAGCAAGGGTGTCCGATCCCACAGAGAAGAGGTTGCCAGAAATAACACGCTCTTTTTCGTACGGTACTAACAGAGACTTCGCTTCGCTGATAGCAGTGAAGGTCATCAAACTCATACTAATGAGCAATGAAGAGTGAGGAAGACTTTTTAGTCGCAAAGCGTCTCTAATCCTTTGGTTGTTTAAGCAAGTAAGCGAGCCGGCAGAGTAAACGCAAACTCACTGCCCTTACCGACTTCACTTTGAATCTCTAGATGTGAATCATGGTGATTTAACGCGTGTTTTACGATCGCCAATCCAAGACCGCTACCACCCGTGTCGCGCGAGCGCGCCTTATCAACTCGGTAAAATCGCTCTGTAAGACGATGCAAGTGCTGTGGCTCGATACCGTCACCCGTATCGCGAACACTTAAATGCGCGCCTTGGCTATCTTTGTACCAGCTAACGTGAATTTCACTGCCGTCTGGTGTGTACTTAACGGCATTGTAAACCAAGTTAGAAATAGCACTGCGGAGCTGATCATCATCCGCATACACTTTCAATGAGGAATCGATATTGAAGAACAACTTGTGCTCTCTGTCGCCACTTAAGCTGGTCGCCTCTTTCTCGAGTACTTCTAGCATCGCAGGCACATCAACAATATCATCAAGCTCTACATGACTTGAAGCTTCAATTTTTGACAAGGTCAACAACTGCTCAACAAGGCTATTCATTCGGCTAAGTTGCTCAGTCATGACACCATGTGCTTTCGACCACATAGGGCCGACCACCATGTCTGGATCTTCCGTCATCTCCAAGTAACCTTGGAGAACCGTCATTGGCGTGCGCAGCTCATGAGAGACATTTGCAAAGAAGTTGCGACGCATACCTTCCAACTGTTTGAGCTGGCTCACATCACGTACCACCATCAGCAGCTCACCTTCAGTATAAGGTACGATACGCAGCTCGAGCATTCGCTCGACATTGAGCGGCGAACACATCTCTAAAGGTTCAGAAAAATTGCCTTTTTGGAGGTATTTGATGAAGTCAGGCGTGCGAACAAGGTTTGATATTGGCTGACCCGTATCATCAGGCCAGCGAAAGCCAAGAAGGTGTTGTGCTAACTTGTTGCACCATACGATGTTACCTTCAGCCCGAAATACTACCACCGCATCCGGCAGGGACTCTGCACCATTGCGGAAACGACGAATCAGGTTAGTCAGCTCTTTGCGCTTACGACGCGTGCGCTGCTGCATACGGTAAACGCCATTAAACACCCCTTCCCATGGTCCTGAACCGGAAGGGGGGGTTAAGCGTTTGTCATCATACAACCAGGCAGAAAAGCGGACTAAGTTATTAAGATTCCAAACCAGCAAAACCGCGGTTGCAACAAACAGCAACCACGGCATATATCCAAAAATTGCCCCTAAAATTACCCAAGGGGTATAAAAAAAAGCCAGCACCCAAGCCAGCTTCTTCCAGGTTAAACGCTCTACCACTTAACTCTCCAAGTGTATTTACGCTTTTGTCGAGAAACGGTAACCCGCACCACGAACCGTCTGAATTAGCTTGTCGTGACCTGCACTTTCAAGCGCTTTACGCAGACGACGAATATGAACATCAACCGTACGATCTTCCACATACACGTTGGTGCCCCAAACGTTGTTTAGCAGTTGCTCACGGCTGTACACACGCTCTTGGTGGGTCATAAAGAAGTGCAGCATTTTAAATTCAGTCGGGCCCATATCAATAGGGTCTTCACCAGAGGTCACTCGGTGAGAAACGGGGTCTAGGCGCAGACCTTGAACATCAATCACTTCTTCCAGTGCTGTAGGTGTTACGCGGCGAATGACCGCTTTAAGACGAGCCACCAGCTCTTTTGGTGAAAATGGTTTAGTGATGTAATCATCTGCACCCACTTCCAAGCCACGCACTTTATCTTCTTCCTCGCCGCGAGCGGTGAGCATCACAACAGGAATATTGCGAGTGAGCTCTTCACGCTTCATGTGCTTGATGAAGTTAATACCACTGCCACCTGGTAGCATCCAGTCCAACAGAACAAGATCAGGGAAAGGTTCTGCCAACTTGTTTACTGCAGTGTCATAATCCTCTGCTTCAACTGCTTGATAGCCTTTTTGCTCTAGAACAAAACACAACATCTCACGAATTGGTGCTTCATCCTCGACAACCAGGATCCTTCTAGACATGTTTGAATTACCTTATGATTAATCTATTCTCATGGGCTATTAACCCTGCAACTGTAGGCATTATTACCCTTCATTATGACACTTTTGTGACCCTTGAAAACAAAATTTAATATAACTTTTTCCTGACATTCACCAAGGTGAGAGATGGTTGCAGTATTTCAACAAATGACTTGCACGTTACCGTGAGCAATTGCGTGGTCTCTGTTCAGCTAGCATTTTCTTTGATTGACATAAGACAATCGCGATTAAAACCTCTATGATTGGTGCCACTTTAAGGAAACTGAGAATAACTATGTGGTTTAAAAACTGCCTCGCTTATCGCGTTAATCGCGAAATCAACTTCGATGCTGAACAGCTAGAAAAACAGCTACAAGAATTTCGTTTTACCCCATGTGGTAGCCAAGACAAGCAGAAGTTTGGCTGGGTACATGCGATGGGTAAAGACGGCGATATGATGACGCACGTTTCTGAGAACCGAATTCTTATCTGCGCAAAAAAAGAAGAGAAGATGCTGCCTGCATCTGTGATCAAAGACTCGTTGAATGCGAAGGTGGATGCGCTGGAAGCTCAAGAAGGTCGTCCTCTTAAAAAGAAAGAGAAGGACAACCTCAAAGACGACATTATCATGGATCTACTGCCACGTGCATTTAGTCGCAGCGCACTGACTTATGTACTTATTCTACCAAAAGAGGGCTTCGTATTAGTCGATGCAAGCAGCTCTAAGAAAGCAGAAGATGTCCTTGCTCTATTGCGCAAAACCATGGGTAGCCTTCCTGTCATTCCTGCTATTCCAGAAAAGCCAATTGAAAACACACTCACTGAGTGGGTGAAAAGCGGAGAAACACCAGCGGGTCTACAGATGCTTGATGAGGCTGAGCTGAAGTCTGTGCTTGAAGAGGGCGGTATTATCCGCTGTAAAAAACAAGAGCTCACCACCGATGAGATCCGTGCTCACATTGAGTCAGACAAGATGGTGACTAAGCTCGCTCTCAACTGGCAAGACCGCATCGAATTTGTTTTGGGTGACGATGCAAGCATCAAGCGCTTGAAATACTCTGATGAGCTAAAAGATCAAAACGATGATATTCCACGTGAAGATCGCGCGGCTCGTTTTGACGCTGACTTCTCGCTACTTTGTGGAGAATTTAGTGCCTTCCTGCCGAGCCTTTATGAATCGCTAGGTGGTTTGCCTAACCCGAACGCATAAACCGCTGACCATATTTAGGGCTAGCCTTTCGCTAGCCCTTTCTCTATCTCGTTGTCCCCTTTTCAATTGCTATACTTTTATCACTCTTTCGCGTAAAATTTGCGCCCCTTATCCCATTAGGTGGGATCAGCCTGACTTGTGATCAGAAATTAGAGAATTGAAGCAATGACAACTCAAACACCTTTTGTACCTGAACTACTTTCTCCAGCGGGTAGTCTTAAAAACATGCGTTACGCTTTTGCCTACGGTGCAGATGCGGTATACGCAGGCCAACCTCGTTACAGCCTTCGTGTTCGTAATAACGAGTTCAACCACGAAAACCTAAAGATCGGTATTGATGAAGCACACGCGATGGGCAAAAAGCTCTACGTGGTGTGTAACATTCAGCCACACAACTCGAAGCTAAAAACCTTTATTCGAGACCTTAAGCCTGTGGTTGAAATGGGCCCGGATGCACTGATCATGTCTGACCCGGGCTTGATCATGATGGTACGTGAAGCATTCCCTGATATGCCGATTCACCTATCTGTGCAAGCGAATGCCGTAAACTGGGCGACCGTTAAGTTTTGGTCAACTCAAGGTGTTGAGCGTGTGATTGTGTCACGTGAGCTTTCACTGGAAGAGATCGAAGAGATCCGTGAGCAGTGTCCTGAAACAGAGATTGAGGTCTTTGTACATGGCGCACTGTGTATGGCCTACTCTGGTCGTTGCCTACTGTCTGGCTACATCAACAAGCGTGACCCTAACCAAGGCACTTGCACCAATGCCTGCCGTTGGGAATACAACGTAGAGCAAGGCAAAGAGAACGAGACTGGGGATATCGTTGAAGCGTTCGATCCAAATGAAGCGCAAGCTGTTGAAATTCAAGATGAGCGCCCTGAAACCACCATTGGTCGCGGTAAGCCGACTGACGAAGTCGTACTGCTTTCTGAAAGCCACCGTCCAGAAGAGAAAATGGCGGCATTTGAAGATGAGCACGGTACTTACATCATGAACTCAAAAGACCTTCGTGCTATCCAGCATGTTGAGCGTTTGACTAAGATGGGTGTTCACTCACTGAAAATCGAAGGCCGTACTAAGTCTTTCTACTACTGCGCGCGTACTGCGCAGGTTTACCGTAAAGCGATTGACGATGCTGTTGCGGGCCGTCCATTTGACGAGTCACTGATGACAACACTAGAGAGCTTGGCACATCGTGGTTACACTGAAGGCTTCCTTCGTCGCCATACTCACGATGCATACCAAAACTACGACTACGGCTACTCTGTTTCTGACGCACAGCAGTTCGTTGGTGAATTTACCGGTAAGCGCCGTGGTGATCTTGCTGAAGTCGAAGTGAAAAACAAATTCATTGTGGGTGATTCTCTAGAGCTGATGACACCAAATGGCAATGTGATCTTTACGCTTGAGGCGATGGAAAACCGCAAGTCGGAAAGCATCGATGATGCGAAAGGCAACGGTCACTTTGTCTTTATTCCAGTACCAGAGGATATGGATCTGTCCTACGCACTGCTAATGCGTAACTTGAACTCAGGACAAGATACACGTAACCCAACGGGTAAATAATATGGCCCTGCTGATTACCGATAAGTGCATCAATTGTGATATGTGTGACCCTGAATGCCCAAATGGCGCAATCACCATGGGTGACAGTATTTTCGAGATTGACCCAGACCTCTGTACGGAGTGTAAAGGTCACTATGAAAAACCGACATGTCAGTCGGTATGCCCAATTACTAAGTGCATTATCACCGATCCAAATCATGTTGAGACAGACGAGCAACTACTTGAAAAGTTTGTCATTATTCAAGGATTAGCGGATTAACTAGCTGGAAATAAAAAGCTCATCCATAGGGATGAGCTTTTTTGCTTCTGATTATCTATTGCTTAATGTCGCTACTGCTGTGCTAAATGCTTATGGCCCTGGAGCTGTCTTGGCAATCGGAAAAATATTGCAATACAACTCTTTCTCATACTGGAGTTCGAGTTGATCCCTCCAATTGACGGCATTACCTATTGGTAGTAAGAAAAAATCTTCTCTCGCCATATCGGTGACAAACGCAAACCCATACTGCATCATTTCAAAATGCACATCATGAACAAACCCCATAGTAAAACGGGTTCGGCCTGTTAGATGACTCACGTCCTTTCTGGACATCGTTATTGGTTTTGTCTCGCTGCCATATCTCGCTTTTAGCCACTCAGCAAATTCTTTTGCGCAAACCATTGTCATGGGAGTGTCCTCAAGTTACTGAATTAAAGGGAGTAAGCCTCTCTCACCTACAATTCCTCACTTATTCCGCTTTGATGTTCTCCTGCTTCCTTACCTTGCCACAATAAAAAGGTTTGTTGTTATAGACTGCCGTCGGTCAGTGAACACTGATACAGCAGAGAAAGAGTTGAGCAGTGAATGATCAAAGTTCTGTTGTGTTGCTTCCATTTAACCATAGGAAATGATGATCATTTTCTCCAACAAAAAATTGTCTCTAATTTGAACACGTTGAATAAAAACTAGTTTGACACCTGTGCTATCAGAGGCTCACATTGTGGCGGCATGATCTTTTTCGGTCTTGGTTTAGGTTTGGTTTGCACTGCTTTTTTCGGTTTTTCTACTGGTACAGAGCGTGGGAACCAACTGGCTAACTCGCTACCACATCCATCGCCTTTGGGTGGTGCCTTTTGACCCCGACAGTCTTTACTCCCTTCTGGGCAATGCAGTCGCACATGCATGTGGTAATGATGTCCCCACCAAGGCCGTACCTTTTGCAGCCACACCGTATCACCCTCTTCGAGCTCACAAAGCTGCTTTTTGATCACTGGGTGAACAAATATTCTCGCCACATCTGGCTGAGTGGCTGTCAGCTTAAAAAGCTCAAAATGCTCCGGTCGCCACTGATCTTTTTTCAACGTGTAATAATCTAGGTCCACCAAACTTTGTGGCTTAGGTTTCTGTAGTTGTTCTTTGGTCCAAGGCGTTGCTTCCAACTGGAGCCAAATATCGATATCTAGGCCCGTTTGATGACTGGTGTGTCCTGACGAAAACTGACCACCACGCGGCAACGACATATCAGCTACTAACAGACGACGATGAGATGTTGCAAAAGTTTGACGAGAGAGTTTTTCTATAAAACGAATAGCGCTGGGGTGAGCGAAGTTGCGTCTATTTTGACTGCGTAAGACTTGATACCCCTCACCATCCAGAGGCAAGGCTTCCCCTCCAATAAGGCAGCCATTAGCGTAGTGACCAACCGACTGTGCTGGCGCAGTGCTTGGGGTGCTTACTCTCTCCCATGGAGAGGCATAGCTCAAACTCGACATGACTAATAAACAAACGACCCATCGCTTCATAGACCTCTCCTTGTCTGTATTTAATAAAGCTCATCATTATCATAGTCGCTTGTTGCATATGTAGCGGTAAAAATCACCTAGTGAATCAAATCAGATTCGTCCTATAATCCTAATCCACAATATCAATTTGCCTTTGAGCTCTGTTTGCCCTTAACACTCTATGAATACTGACTATCTAACCCTGCTTGAACCTATTGGAGTGACCTCTATCCATCGCATTGAGCTTATCCAAACGCTATGGAGCGGCTATGGAGAGCTGGTTAGAGTACATGTATCAGGGCGAGCTCAACCAACACTTATCATTAAGCACGTTGTGCTGCCGGAGGAAAGAGTTCATCCAAGAGGTTGGAACAACCCTGTTGGGCACCAACGCAAGCTCGACTCCTATCAGGTAGAAAGTGTTTGGTATCAGGATTACGGCAATCACTGGGATAAACGTTGTCCAATCCCTCTCTCACTACACAGTGACATACAAACGAATCAGTGGCTTATCGTCATAGAGGATCTCAACGTTCATGGTTATCGCCAAACCACTTCTCAAGCGACACCTAATCAAATCTCGGCCTGTCTATACTGGCTAGCAAACTTTCATGCTAAATATATCGATTGCAAAGGGCGAGGACTTTGGGAGTCAGGTACCTACTGGCATTTGGAGACTCGGCCCGATGAGCTGCACGCACTCGAAGACATTGAACTTAAGCGAGCCGCTAAGACCATAGACCAAGTGCTAAAGAGCGTCCCTTTTCAAACCTTGGTACACGGTGATGCTAAACTGGCAAATTTCTGTTTTACACCTGAGGGTGACCGTGCGGCGGCCGTTGATTTTCAATATGTAGGTAGAGGGTGCGCGATGAAAGATGTCGCGCTGTTTATGAGTAGTGCTGTGAGTCCAGAAGATTGCTTTGATCTGGAAAGTGCCATTTTGGACGAATATTTTACCTACCTAAAAAACGCCCTTAATCATTATCAACCAACGCTCAACGCAGATGAAGTAGAGACAGCTTGGCGACCTATGTTTGCGATGGCGTGGGCAGATTTCCAACGCTTTGTCAAAGGCTGGAGCCCGAACCATTGGAAGATCAATGCTTACAGTGAGCAGTTAAAAGAGCGCGCCTTAAACCAACTCAACGACTAAGACTTAATGCGTGCCATATAGTAAGTGCTTACATACTTACCGTCGCGAAAACAGGACATTTTGGCTTCGCCCTCAATTTCGAAACCAAACTTCTTGTAGCAAGCAATCGCCACGTGATTATCAGAGTTAACTTCGATTTGAATGCGTTTTACCTGAAGCCAATTATCAGCAAGATCGATCACGGTTTCGATCAAGCGGCTTGCTACCCCCAACCCATGAAAATCATCGTGAACACCGATACCAAAACTTGCACAATGGGCCGTTCTCGGACGTTGAGAGTGTTCAAAACCAATATTCCCTACCACTCGTCCATCAATTTCTGCCACATACGAATAGACGCCAACGGGCATTGAATCTAAACGTTTTTGCCACATATCGACAGAGGGTTTAGGGAGCTGCAAGGTTTGTCGTTGTGCTTCTGGTTGTGCGTAGATATCGCATAATGCAGCAGCATCACTTGCTCGAGTTGGGCGTACAGTAATTTCCATAATAAACCTTCATCCATGATTTTCTTACCGTTATACCCAAACCCCAGCAAGAGCTCAATGCTATCTTATAATATCAAAAACGGCTTTGACGGCGGCATGATCAGAAGCATAGCGATCATGTTCAAATGAGGGAGAAACCAAGTGCTGATCGAATATATCCACACGATCAACCTCAACACTTTGCTGCGCACTCGCAGATGTGAAATCGGATGACACGAGAATGTAGTCTAAAACGTTGCCTTTCTCACCATAGTAGTGAGTCGCTTGACGTGAATTAGAGGGGAATCGTTGCAGAGAAACACTGTCTGTTAGCTTTTGTAAACTCCCTTTATTGGCCAGACTCTGCAGCTCTTGTGAAGAGACATCATGATTGAAATCCCCCATTACTATTGTTGGCCTGCGCTGCTCTCTCCGCAGTTGACCCACATAATGAGATAGCATCTCTGCCTCTCCGCCACGTTGCTCGGTTGATAACCAACGACCGTGTACGCTCGCTTGATGACGTTGGTCGCTGCTCATCTCCTCACTCTCTTCAATCGAAGATCGCTGCGACTTTAAATGCACCACAAGCACATTGACCAAACCTAAGTTAGGCACTTGCACGACACAATGCAGTGGAGTACGACTGAATTGTCGTCCAGTTTTCATATTCCGCAACGCGATGCTATCTACCTTCGTCGAGCTTATGATAGGAAAGCGCGAAGCAAAGGCAACCGGAGGCTGAGAATAAACGTAATCGGACTCTACCTTAGGATCATCCAAACAAGCAAAATACCGATAGCCTAATGCCTGAGTTTGCTGTTTGAGCTCATCGCTGCTGAACACCTCTTGAAAGCCAACCATGTCTGAATTGAGCTGTTTTAGATATGCCCCTAACCAAGCCTGCTTGCCCTGCCATTCATCACTGGTGTAGATATTATCGAACTGGTAATAGGCGTTTGGTGGTGCGAGATAATTGAATAGATTTAAGGTCGCAATAGAAAAACGACTGGAATTGATATCAGACAAGCTGGGTCCCTAACTGCAAATGTCCCTGTAGCAATAGTACACCAGATAGAAAAAACCGCCGTAGTTATTAACCTGCAGCGGTTTGATAATAGACAGAATACGCGTTATGGCATCTCGTCGAACTCTTCGCCTTCTTTGTCGATTTGCGGTGGCATTAGGTGCTCTTTTTGAACGCCTAGTTTAAGTGCCAGTGCAGAAGCAACATAGATAGAGGAGTAAGTACCTACCGTGATACCCAGTAGCAATGCCGTTGCAAAGCCATGGATCATCGCGCCGCCTTGAGTAAACAGAGCGATAACTACGAACAAGGTAGTACCAGAGGTAATCAATGTACGACTCAGTGTTTGTGTGATTGAGTTGTTGATGACCTCAGCCGGCTCGCCCTTACGCATCTTGCGGAAGTTTTCACGAATACGGTCAAATACAACAATGGTATCGTTGAGGGAGTAACCGACAACCGTTAGCAAGGCTGCAACGATGGTCAAGTCCACCTCAATCTGCATCAACGAAAACACACCTAGCGTAATGATAACATCGTGTGCCAGTGCCATTACCGCACCTGCCGCCAAACGCCACTCAAATCGCATTGACACGTAGATCAAGATACAGATAAGAGAAACAAGGATCGCAAGACCACCCGCTTCTGTTAGTTCATCACCCACGTTAGGACCGACGAACTCAATACGACGCATCTCTACGTCTTTACCAGTACCCGTCTGAATCGCTGCTAAGATTTGGTTGCCTAGCGTTTCACCAGAAACATCGTCACGCGGACGAAGGCGCACCATCACTTCACGAGCTGAACCAAAGTTCTGAACGGTCGCATCACCAAAGCCCTTAACCTCAAGAGCTCCACGGATCTCTTCAAGATCGGCTGGTTGCTCAAAGCCTACTTCAATTAGCGTACCGCCAGTGAAGTCGAGGCCCCAGTTTAACCATTTCGTTGATAGCGTAAAAATTGCTGCACCAATCATTAAGATTGAGAACATAAACGCCATCTTCGACCAACGCATAAAGTCGATCGTTTTGTCTGCTTTTAGAATCTGAAACATACTAATTCCTAGCCTTAGATCGACAGTTTATCGATGCGCTTACCACCGTAAAGTAGGTTAACCACACAACGTGTGCCTACGATTGCAGTAAACATTGAAGTCAAGATACCAATCGACAGTGTCACAGCGAAACCTTTAATCGCACCCGTACCCACAGCAAACAGAATGATGGCTGTGATCAGAGTTGTGATGTTGGCGTCGGCAATGGTACTGAATGCATTTGAGTAACCTTGGTGAATCGCTTGCTGAGGGTTACGTCCTTCACGCAGCTCTTCACGGATACGCTCAAATATCAATACGTTGGCATCGACTGCCATACCCACCGTCAATACGATACCGGCAATACCTGGTAGCGTCATGGTTGCACCTGGAATCATCGACATCACACCAATGATCAGTACAAGGTTCGCCATCAGCGCCATGTTGGCAATAAAGCCAAACTTGCGGTAGTAAATCAGAGTAAACAGCATAACAGCGACCATACCCCAGATACACGCTTGGACACCCATATCAATGTTCTGCTGACCCATAGATGGACCAATGGTACGCTCTTCAACAATCGAGATTGGCGCGATCAAAGCACCTGCACGAAGCAGTAGTGCTAGGTTGTGCGCTTCAGCTGCAGAATCAATGCCTGTGATTCGGAAGTTACGACCCAGCGCCGATTGAATCGTTGCTTGGTTGATCACTTCTTCATGCTTGGTCAGGATAACGCTGCCTTCTGGCGTACGACGACCACTGTCTTTGTACTCAGTAAATACTGTTGCCATCAACTTGCCAATGTTTTGACGAGAGAAGGCTGACATGCGGTTACCACCTTCGCTATCTAACGAGATGTTTACTTGAGGACGACCATATTCATCTGCACTAGAGCTTGCATCGGTAATGCTAGAACCACCCAAAATCACGCGTTTTTTTAGCACGACTGGGCGACCATCGCGATCTTGCTTAACTTCACTGCCTGCCGGTACACGACCAGACGCTGCCGCGGTAATGTCAGCTTGAGAGTCCACTTCACGGAACTCCAGTGTCGCAGTGGCACCAAGAATCTCTTTAGCACGAGCGGTGTCTTGAACACCCGGTAGCTGAACAACGATACGGCTAGCGCCTTGACGTTGAACCACAGGTTCTGCAACACCCAGTTCATTCACACGGTTGCGAAGAATCGTGATGTTCTGTTCGATGGCGTAGTTACGGATCTCTTGTAGACGAGTATCAGTGAAGCTCGCAATCAGAGCAAAGCGACCGTTAGACGTTGATTCATTGAACAACATATCTGGGTGAGCTGATTCTAGAACGCGTTTGGCTTGAGCTAATTGCTCCGCGTCACGAAGCAGTACTTCAACCGAGTCACCGCCTTGAGGGCGGATAGCGCGATAACGAATGCGCTCTTCACGCAATTCACCACGGAAGGCTTCTTCTTGCTGAGAGATCAGACGCCCCATTGCCGCTTCCATATCCACTTCCATCAAAAAGTGAACACCACCACGCAAATCGAGGCCAAGCTTCATTGGCTCTGCGCCAATCGCTTCTAGCCAGTTTGGTGTAGCCGGAGCAAGGTTCAGTGCGACAATTTTCTCACCGCCGACCGCTTCTGCGATAACATCACGAGCCGTAAGCTGTGTATCGGTGTCGTTGAATCGAACGAGGATGGTTCCATTTTCGAGAGCAATGGATTTGTGAGAGAGTTGCTCTTTGTCAAGAGCTTGAGTGACAGTATCCAGCGTCGACATATCTACAGAGGCGCCACGCGCCCCTGTAACTTGAATAGCCGGATCTTCACCGTATAGATTAGGAAGTGCATATAACGCCGCAACGGCAATGGCGAAAATCACCATTAAGTACTTCCATAAAGGATAACGGTTTAGCACAGCGAGGATCCTTCTTTGCTGTCTTATAGAGACTTAAGCGTACCTTTGGGTAGCACTGCAGTCACAAAATCTTTCTTGATTACAACTTCGTTGTTCGCGTTTAGCTCAATTGAGATGTAGTCATTGTCTTCAGCGATTTTAGTGATTTTACCGACTAGACCACCGCTAGTAATCACCTCATCACCTTTGCCCATAGACGCCATCAGGTTCTTGTGCTCTTTAACACGCTTAGATTGTGGGCGGTAAATCATGAAGTAGAAAATAACCGCAAACATACCTAGCATGATCAGCATTTCGAAACCGCCACCTGCTGGTGCACCTTCAGCTGCTGCGTGAGCTTGAGAAATAAACATAAAATGTCCTCGTTTTTTATATAGATAATCCAATCACATTGGGTAACGCCACCTTATTTTCAAGTCACTACGTGGTCAAAAACAAGGTGGCGTCACAAAATCTTACTATTTTTCTGCTTCTAGCTTACCAAGAGAAGGGACTTCTCTGTCACGGCGAGCATAGAATTCTTCTACGAACTGGTCGAAACGGTCTTCATCGATCGCAGTGCGGATGCTCTCCATCAAGCGTTGGTAGTAACGTAGGTTATGGATGGTGTTCAAGCGCGCACCCAAGATTTCATTACAACGATCAAGATGGTGTAGGTAAGACTTAGAGTAGTTCTTACACGTGTAGCAATCACAGTGTGGGTCTAGTGGTGTTGTATCCGTCTTATGCTTCGCATTACGGATCTTGATGATACCACCCGTCACAAATAAGTGACCGTTACGAGCGTTACGCGTCGGCATCACACAGTCGAACATATCGATACCACGGCGCACACCCTCAACCAAATCTTCAGGCTTACCCACACCCATTAGGTAGCGAGGCTTGTCTTCTGGAAGTTGCGGACAAGTGTGCTCAAGCATGCGATGCATGTCTTCTTTCGGCTCACCTACGGCTAGGCCGCCAACCGCATAGCCATCAAAACCAATGTCTGTTAGACCTTTCACCGATACATCGCGCAAATCGCCATATACACTACCTTGAACGATACCAAATAGAGAGTTCGGGTTCTCTAGTTTGTCGAAGTGATCACGAGAGCGTTGTGCCCAGCGCAGAGACATCTCCATCGACTTTTTCGCTTCGTCATGTGTCGCTGGGTATGGCGTACACTCATCGAAGATCATAACAATATCTGAACCCAGGTCTTTTTGGATTTCCATCGACTTTTCAGCATCCATGAAAATCTTGTCACCGTTAACTGGGTTACGGAAGTGAACACCCTCTTCGGTGATCTTACGCATGTCACCCAGACTGAATACTTGGAAACCGCCTGAATCGGTCAAAATAGGACCTTGCCAGTTCATGAAGTCATGCAAATCACCGTGCATCTTCATCACTTCTTGGCCAGGGCGAAGCCACAAGTGGAAAGTGTTACCAAGCAGGATTTCTGCACCAGTCTCTTTCACTTCTTCAGGCGTCATACCCTTAACTGTGCCGTAAGTACCCACTGGCATAAACGCCGGTGTTTGTACTGAGCCACGCTCAAATGTCAGTTGACCACGACGAGCATGACCGTTCGTTTTTTTAAGTTCGTATGATAATTTCACGAATCCTCCAAATGTCAGAGAAACAGTCTGACGATAAATTAAGAGCTCTTTGCTCTAGCGTAGGAGCGGTCGCCTTCCATGCGAGAGGCAGCAAAAACTGCTTCCTAGCCTACTGCTAGCACTCGTAAATCTGTTGCCATTTGTGGCTTAAAAACCTTGATTGACACCAAAGTCTTCTCGTTAACTGTGACGTTTTATCATTGCAGATTATCAATGCAAAACGTCAAGCAACCTCAAGCGGTCTTTTTGTTGATGAACATTGAATCGCCATAGCTAAAGAAGCGGTATTGGTTATCAACCGCATGCTGATAGGCATTCATTGTGTTCTCATAACCCGCAAACGCACTCACCAACATGATCAGTGTCGATTCTGGCAAGTGGAAATTAGTGATTAGACAGTCGATGAGTTGGAACTCATAACCCGGGTAGATAAAGATTTCAGTATCCCCAAAGAATGGAACCAGCTCCGTGCCCTTTTTCAACGCATCTTGCGCAGCACTCTCTAGAGAACGAACCGAGGTCGTGCCGACGGCAATCACTCGACCGCCACGTGCTTTTGTCTCTTTAATCGCGTCGACCACGACTTGATCAACTTCGACATACTCAGCATGCATATGGTGCTCAAGCACATTGTCCACTTTCACCGGCTGGAAGGTACCCGCACCAACATGCAGAGTGACGTAAGCTAGATTGGCACCTTTCGCTTTAATCTTTTCAAGCAAGGCTTCATCGAAATGCAGGCCCGCCGTCGGGGCGGCCACAGCTCCAGGTTTTGCATTGTATACCGTTTGGTAGCGCTCTTTATCTGAGTCTTCGTCTGGGCGATCGATGTACGGAGGCAGTGGCATGTGACCGACTTGCTCCAAAATCTCTAACACGGTTTTCTCTGATTGAAACTCAAGTTCAAACAGTGCATCGTGGCGAGCCACCATCAGCGCTTGGTATTCATCCTCTTCACCGAGGATGATCGTTGAACCTGGTTTTGGTGATTTTGAACAACGAACGTGAGCCAGAATGCGCTTGTCATCCAGCATACGCTCCACCAGCACCTCAAGTTTGCCACCAGAGGCTTTACGGCCAAACATACGCGCCGGAATCACTCGCGTGTTATTAAACACCACCAAATCACCTTCGCGAACCTGATCTAACACATCACTAAATGTGCCATCGGTTAAACTGCCTGTATTGCCATCAAGCTGAAGCAAACGACTTGCTGTGCGCTGGGCATTGGGGTAACGAGCAATCAGCTCATCAGGGAGTTCAAAGTGAAAGTCAGATACTTGCATGGTGAAATCTTCTACCGTTATTCAAAATTTAAGCGGGCTTATCGCAGCAGCGCAGTATACATCAAGCCCCCCTCAAGGTCACCTTTTCCAAGCGGGCATTCATCCACCATCGTTCTCCCCGAAAACGGCGCATAGTTGCGCAAAATTCACCCATATAAATTCACTTAATTTCTTTTAATAACAATTAATTAGTTGAGCAATAGATTAATAGTTAAGAAAAAAGAACTAGCTCTCAGTTAACCCGCAATAAACCTTCTATATTTAAAGAAAAACAAGGAGGCCGCTATGATTAAGGTCGAAGATATGATGACACGCAACCCGCACACCCTGCTGCGTTCTCACTCCTTATCTGATGCAAGAGATATGATGAGCGCGCTCGACATACGCCATGTGCCGATCGTCGATACCGATCGAGCTCTGCTCGGTATCGTCACTCAAAGAGACATTTTGGCCGCACAGGAATCTAGTCTACTCAACAGCCCTACTCAACTTTCTTATACCGCAGACACCCCGCTTAACGAAATCATGCACTCACAACTGATGACGGTTACACCACAAGCGGGTTTAAAAGAGAGTGCAAAGTACATGCAGAAGCATAAAGTTGGGTGCTTGCCTGTGGTCGAAAACAATCGGTTAGTTGGTATTATTACTGACAGTGACTTTGTGTCGATAGCAATCAATCTGTTGGAGTTGCAAGAGGAAGCTGAGCCTGAGGGCTTTGAAGAACTGTAAAAAAGAGATACGGCGTAAACCCTCATGTCTAAAAGCCACATGAGGGTAAAGCACTCACGTACAGAAGCTTTCTGTACTCCGCCAACAAAATTACCTATAAGCAATCACTGTTAAACAGACATATTCCGCTGATAGTACACAGGGTACATAGAGGACTTACAGCTTCGTATCGCTGTCTACAAGAGTATGAAAACCCGAGTAAATGCGCGTAAACGTAGTAAACCAGCACAGCGCGCCGAAGACAAAAGCCATGACAGCAAAATACGCTGGAAACAGGCACATCAGCACGAAACAGGCGATGGTTTCAGTGCCTTCCGTTAACCCACTCATGTAATACAACGACTTCTGTTTATAGATGGGGTTATCGATCCCTCGCTTGCCTGCCATTATTGCGAACGCTAAGAAACTCGTACCCGTACCGACAAATGAGAAAATCAAAAATGCCCCAGCAATCGCGTTAACCTCAGGATTAGCAAGAACAAACCCAAAGGGCACCATAGAGTAGAAAACAAAATCTAGGGCAATATCTAAAAATCCACCCGCATCAGTGATGCCTTGCCGACGAGCGAGCGCGCCATCAAGTCCATCAAATATTCGGTTTAATGCGATGAATACCAGAGCCCAGGAGTATTGCTGTAATAGCAACATAGGTAAAGCGATACAGCCTAACCCAAAACCTACTAATGTAACTTGGTTGGCTTTGATCCCCAATTTATCCAGTACCTTAGCGCACTGAGATAAAGGCCAGCGAATAACCTTAATACTTAATCGATCCAACATGTTAACTCACCCAAGGCCAGGTTAATACACGACTTCCTAACGGAATATCCTGCTCGTCATGGGTCACCATAACCGTTGGGATGTCCTCTCTTGCCAGTTGTTCAAATACCCAATCTCTAAACTGCTCCCTTAACGTCTTATCAAGTTTGCTAAATGGCTCATCGAGTAATACCACTCTCGGTTTAGCCAGTAACATCCTAGTGAGGTTGATTCGAGCACGTTGTCCACCTGACACCTGCTCCGGGAATGACTCGGCCAAATTAAGTAATGAAATACTCTCTAGTGCTTGCAGTGCTTGTTGCTTTCTTGCATCGCCTTGCACATTATTTGGTAAAGCGAACGCCAAATTTTCCCAAATATTCAAATGAGGGAACAACAGGTCGTCTTGAAACAAAATACCCACATTGCGCTGATGGGCTGGGAGGTTTGACAGCTCTTGCCCTTCGAGTTGGATCTGACCTTGATAAGTAAATTCATCAGAGAGGTGACCGGCAATAACATCCAGTAGCGTAGACTTTCCGCACCCACTAGGTCCCATTAAAGACAGTACTTCTCCTGGCTTAACTTCTAAACCCAGTTCAGTAAATAGTGCCTCACCCTCTTTTTTATGGATGGTGAGGTTTTTTAGACACAGACTCATTAATCGTTGAACCTTTGAAAATATAAAGCTTGAGACGCAAACGCGAGGCTCGGCTCATCACGATTGCGAAAATAAAGAATAGTAAGGGCAAGAAGGCCTGCCAAATGGCATAAATAGCGGTGACACGTCGATCGAAGCCACTAGACAAAGCGACGGCTTCAGTCGTGAGCGTGCTGATTCGGCCAGCCCCTAACATCAATGTTGGTAGGTACTGAGCCAAGCTCACACTTACCCCAACAGCCCAGGCAAAAATGATGGCAGAAAAGAGTTGAGGAAACTTAACACTAAAGAACACGCTTAAAGGTGTTTTGCCTAAACTCAGAGCGACGCGAGTAAAGCCCTGATTGTAGGAGCGCCATGGACCGTCTAACGCCAAATAGACAAATGGGAAGGCAAAAAACATATGTGCCCAGCAAACCCACAGCCAGTAGTGACTCCCGCCAACCACTAAGGTAATTGTCTGAAAGCCAAATAGAATCGACAGTTGCGGAATCAGCATTGGAACGGCAATAAGATACCCTGGCACTTGCCCGCGATACTTCACTCGATACTCATGAGCAATAATCGCGAATAGCAAGGCACAACTTGCCGATATCAAAGCCAAAGTCAAACTCTGTTCGACAGTAGAGATAATGCCTGACCACTCGTATTCCCAAAACCTTGTACTGTAACGACTTGGCAGAAAATCAGGAAAGCGCCAACGCTGCGCTACACTCCAAATCGCCATCAATGGAATCATTGAACCGCTGATTGTTATGATTATGCTAAGTAAAGTCGCTCCAGGAAGCTTCAAGCCAGCTCTGCCAGAGATTTGCCACTGACGTAAGCGTTTGGTCACCAACCACTCGATCAGACGAACAACACCGATCATAAAGCCTGCTACCAAGAACAGGAGCATTGCGCCAGCAGAAGCACGTGGCAGAAGTGTAAGATCAGGATCATTGAACCATTGCCAAACTAAGACTGCGAACGTAGGCGGGTTAGTCGGGCCCAGAATTAGGGCGACATCCACAACCGATATTCCGTAGGCCAGCACTGCCAAGAGCGGAAAACGCATTTTAATCAACCACTGGCTGAACATACACTTCCACCAAAACTCATGCCTTTGGTAGCCAAGGGATAGGCAGACTTTCTCCGCTTTATCGATCTCCAACTGTTTAAGAACAGGAATGCTCATCAATAGCAAAAACGGCACCTCCTTTAAGGTCAACATAAGTGTTAAACCTAGCCCTAAAGGATCTTGAACCAAGGTTGCAAAGTCATCTTCACCAGCTCCAGTAAGGTCGATACCAAAGAGTTGGAAAAAGGCTCGCACACTCAGGCCAGTTGGCGCAAACAGAAAGGCAAAGCCAATCGCATAAGCAACATGAGGCATCGACATTAATGGCGACAAGCACCACTCAACTCGCTGCCACGCTCTCTGCCCCCAAAACCGCTGAATGATTGAATACGTCACGATACAAGTAAATATTGTGCTCAATAGTGAAGTAACAACGGTAAGTCCGACTGACTTGAAGACGCCCTGCCACTCGAATGCTTGAACAAAGCCACTTAACGAAGGCTGAACCATTCCAATTGGTGGGATGTAGCTCATAGAAGATGCCGCAACCCCTAGGAGTCCAGGGATTGTTGGCAGCATACACACGGCTACGACTAGAAAATACGACAGTCTTAACATCTTGACTGGTTAACGCCCATAGCGCTTAAACCACTCCTGTTCGATAGCAGATTGCCAACTTGGATGCGGCTCTGCGATAGATTGATAGTGCTTTGTATTCGCAGCACTACCAGTGAGATACTTCACATTCAACACCGAAGGGTCACCCCAAATATTAAGGTCACCTTTACGTGATTGTGCTTCTGGGCTCAGTAAAAAATTAATCGTCACTAACGCCCCTTCCGTTGCTTTCGCATTCCAAGGAATGGCTAAAAAATGAATGTTAGATAATGCCCCCGCTTCAAACGCATAAGCTTGAGTCGTTTCGGATAACTGACCCGATGACTGTGCAGAATAGACCGCATTAGGGTTAAACGTTATCGCTAGATCGAGCTGACCATCATCCAAGAGACGAATAGTCTCTGATGTCCCAGCAGGAAACTGGCGTCCGCTACGCCACGCCACTGAGTGAAATTCATCGAGGTATTGCCACATTGGGCGAGTCACCTGCTCAAATACCTCGGCATTTACCTCATGCTCAAGCGCTGGATGGTTATTTGATAAGTCGATTAGCAGTGCTTTGAGAAAACTTGTTCCATGAAACTCGGGAGGCTTCGGATAACTTAAACGGTTTGGAAAGGCTTTAGCGTAATTCAATAACTCAGCAAATGATTTAGGCGGATTATTAAGCTCATATTGATCGTAAATAAAAACTAACTGCCCAACGCCCCAAGGGGCTTCAAGGCCTTCTGTTGGTTCAGAAAAGTCGACGTCTATTGGTAGCGTTTTATCGACATACTGCCAATTTGGCAGTGACTCAGTAAATGGCCCATAGAGCAGTTCGTTATCCTTCATTGATTTGAAGTTTTCGCCATTTATCCATACGAGATCAACACTGCCATCGCTATTCTTACCGACGGCTTTTTCAGCAATTAGGCGCGGTGTTGTTTCTGCTATATCCGTTACTTTGACATGGTGTAAATTAACCCCATATCGGCTCTTAAGTTCATTGCCAGCCCACTGAATATAGCGATTGATCTCTTGGCTACCACCCCAGGCGTGAAAGTACACGGTTTGACCCTGTGCTTTGTCTTCAACGTGTCGCCAATCAATATCCGTGGCGAACGCACTCCATGACAAAGATAAGCTGGCGAATAGTGTCAAGATTCTGTTCATTCTTTTGTCCATTAGTCTGTTCATCCCTTTTATTACACTCGACCAATCATGAGTAGTGTTACGCGAGTGTAACAAAATTTATATGACGATATGAAACAAGGAAGGGAGAATTTGTATACAAACTCTCCCTAAGCTTCAATTTGTCAGTCAACCAATTAACGACTTACGTTAATTTGCGACATACTGGACCGGACTACTTCGCCAATTCTTCCATATTAATGCCTTTTTTCTTGGCAATATATTTTGGAATCAGCGACATGCCAAACAACACCAGACCTGCACCAGCAAACTTCACTAGCAACATTGCTGACACTCCATTGGTCGCAATATCACCCGCCATGTAAGCAAAAATGAAGGCACCCGGAGCCATAGTGACCAAGGAGACAAGAACATAAGTTCCCAGCTTGAGACCAGTAATACCATAAGCATAGTTTTGTAGACTAAATGGGAACACAGGAACCAGGCGCGTCAAGATCAAAAAGCTCGAACCATTCTGTGCGACACCGTCGTCAATCTTCTTAAAAATTGGGTTGTCGCCAAACTTTTTAAGAATCAGATCTCGGAAGATAAAACGAGCACAAAGGAAAGCGACCGTCGCCCCAAGAGTAGCCGAGAATAGAGCGAGTAGCGCACCTTTTACTGGACCAAAAACAATACCTGCGACAATGGTAAACGCACTGCCTGGCAACATAAACACACAAGCAAAGACAAACGCGGCAACAAACACTAGATATCCCCAGATACCAAAGCCTGCAATCCACTCCTGAAGACTACGAATATCAGTAATGATTTCAAGTAGACCTGTTTGCTTAGCACCAAAGATAACGGCTGCGATAGCCAATACGGCTAAGAGTATTTTTACAATTTTCATTTTCTTCTACCTTACACTGCCATGCACTTAATGAGGCCCGCTTTGGATTTGTAGCGGTTGAACCAAGACTTCACTGGGCTTGCTAGTACGTTTGCTGGCGGTGGTGTATCTTTCATTACAACAGGACCGAACATCAGATCCAAGATATGCCAGGAGGCGGTATCGACCCCCATCATTGAGGCACGACATGCGGCACAATAAACCACAACATGGTCTGTTTCGAACTCATCTACTCGACGCTTAATGACTCGGTTAGCGACGTCTGGGTTCGCAGGAACCACCATGCCACCAAAGCCACAACAACGCGTGTTTTCCTTGGTATGCTCTGGCTCAACTGTCTTGTAACCCAGTTCATTCATGATCCAACGAATACCCTCTTGTAACTCTCGCTCATGACGAGTTGAACAAGAGTCATGGATGGTAAAGACCACATCACTGTGTTTCGCTTTGCCTACTAACTCTTTTGGCAAACCAATCTTAGGTAACAACGTCCACAAAGAGACGGGTACCTGTCCATCTGAGAATTTTTTAATCATGCCAAAACAGCTTTGACAAGCGACGATCACTTCTTGTGCATCGACTTTGTTAAAGTCAGACTGCAGCATACCAAAGCGTTCTTTAAACTGTTCTGTTTGCCCTAGAGCAGCTGTTGGTTTACCGCAACACTTTTGCACAGCACCCATCTCTGGGAAAACGTCTTTTAAGTAATTGGCGATAGCTGCAACACCCTCAGGAGAGTATGATGGCAAGCTACAGCCAGGCATAAATATTTTATTGCTCATTATTTTGCTCCGCGCTTAGCCATAGTGAAGAACTTAGAGAAACCGAGTTTTTGGTGCATATTGATCGCTTTATGTCCAGGCATCGGAGAATTACCATCATTCGCCTTAACAAAATCCGCACGTGAACCCATAAATATGTCTTTCATCGGGTAGTCCTTAGGACACACGATCGTACACTGGTCGCAAGCATTACATGAGTATGCCAGCAATGGGTCCATATCTTTGTTATCGATAAAGTCTTTGAAAAGCGTCTTTGGACAGTCACCAAAATCATTCATCATCACACATTCGCTCATACAAAGCTTACATGTACACTGAAGACAGCGATCGGTTTCTGTTTTGATATCTTCCTCGGTGAAACCAAAATCTACTTGGTTGAAATCACGCTTACGCTCTTCAGCATCACGCAACATACCGTGCAAACGTGGCGTATCCTGAGTACGCTTTGGTAACGGAATATCGAGTCGAGATGCGTAGCTATACTCTTGCTCAAAATCACGACCGTCAGTTAACTCGCGTCCAGCAAACTGGCGCTCAACACTGAGTGCAGCCTTGCAGCCCAGTGCCATAGCCTCAACAACAATGTTGCCGCCGCATGCGTCACCGGCAACGTATACCCCTTCGATTGAGGTCGCTAACGTATCTTTGTCAACAACGTAACGACCACCGCGGGTTTGCTCTAGGGCGCCACCCGTAATATCGGCAACTACTTGGCCTGTCGCGAAAACAACAGTGTCAACTTCGATGGTACGCGTCTCTTCTGTGTATTGCGGTGCAAAATTGCCTTCTGAGTCAAAGATTGAAGCGACTTTCTTCATAGTAATCGCCGTCACTTTACCCTCTTGCGACTCAATAGAGACAGGCCCCCAACCAGCGTTGAAATTCACACCTTCCTCTAAAGATTCGTCAATTTCAATCTGGCTCGCTGGCAGGTTTTCTAGCGCCTCTAGCGAACACTGATGAACTTCATCTGCGCCAATACGCCATGAGGAGCGAGCACAATCCATCGCAACATCGCCACCACCAATCACCATGACTCGCTTGCCTGCTCTTGGAAATGCGTGTGTTTCTGAGATCTCTTTTAAGTACTCTACAGCAGAGAATACGCCGTTAGATTTATGTCCAGGGAGTGGGATAATAGAACCGACATGAGCACCATGAGCCAAAATCACGGCGTCATATTGCTCACGAAGGTCAGCAAACATAATGTCTTTGCCAACTTCTACGCCGAAACGTGTTTCAATACCTAGCATGTCTAAGTAGCTGTATTCAAAATCAATAACATCACGAGGTAGGCGATACTCTGGGATACCCACTCGCATCATGCCACCATACACATCCAGTTTTTCAAACAGGGTGATCGCATGACCATTACGGCGAAGTTCAATCGCGGCTTGCGCCCCTGCAGGACCTGCACCGATAATGGCCACTTTTTTGCCTGTATCTGGAGCTACTGCTGTGTTCCAGTTCTCTGATTTATCTTTTTGTTCAGCAACAAAGCGCTTAATTCCCGCAACGCTGATCGGCTGTCCAAACTCAGTGTTACGGCGACATGCTGCCTCGCACGGATGAGCACAAATGCGACCTAAAGTCTGAGGTAAAAACAGGCGATTACGCACCACATCCAGAGCTTCTTGGTATTTGCCCTCACCCGCCAACCTTACATATTGCTTAACGTCAGTGTGCATTGGACAAGCAGTTTGACAGGCAGGATCAGCGTCACCCATACAACCATCAACAATCACTTGTGCTGTGTCGTAGAGCTTCTGACTGAAAATTACATTACTCATTAATCAGTACCGCCCTAGCTATTACCGTTCATCACATTGACAGAAGGGTTCTTCTCTACATAGTGCTCATGGCTGTACTCAATCCAAGAGCCGTCATAGTTATAGACCTCTTGAGCACCGAGAATTTCTTTAAGCACCAGTAGAGAGTGGGCGGAACGCACGCCAGATTGGCAGTAAGTAATCACTTTCTTACCTTCAATCACATCAGCGTATAGCGCTGCAAGCTCTTGCTTCTCTCGCAACGTGCTGTCGGCTTCAACGGTCTCTGTCCATTCAATATGAACACTGCCAGGAATAGCACCTGGTCCAGCTGCACCACTCACTGTCGTAGAACCATCAAACTCCGCTAGGCTTCGAGTATCGATGATGACCCAATCATCATTTGTTTGCGCATCAATCACCATATCAAGTGTTGCTAACTCGATATCAGAGTAGCTTGGCGCAGCGTATTCAGTCGCCTCAACACTAGGGTTGGCATTACCTGTAGCGAAATCGGCTCCCATCCAAGCATTCAAACCACCATCTAGATAACGCACATCGTTGTGACCTAGTGCAGTTACCTGCCAGAATAGACGAGCAGCGTCATGATGAGAGTCAGCGGCATAGACAACAATCGTCGACTCTGGTGTTGCACCAAACTGACTAAGCAGTGCTTCCATCTCTTCTTGAGTGTTTTGCATTCCACCGAATGGGTACGCGTCAGATGACGCAGAATAGTCGTTGCGCCACAGTGTAAATGAGCCCGAAATTGGTTGATTTGGACGCATCGGGTTCAAAGCACCGATCACGACAACATCTTGATCAGAGCTCATCAAAGCGTTGAGCTCCTGTGCAGAAATAAAGCTTTCACTGTTGCGATATTCAGAGAACTTGGTGTTCAATGCCTTTTCGCTGACCTCTACCGCTGTAGCACCAAAAAAACTTTTATAAGCTGGGTAACCCACTGCCACTGCAGCAGCAACCGCGCCGATCATAATCGTTGATTTTTTCATCACGTCTATCCAATATAATTTAAAAGTTAAAACGCTCAAATGAGCTAAATTAATTAGGTTCAATGCCTTACCTCTTATTAAATGAAGCTTACTTATTCGTTATTTGTGCTTCGAAGAGTGCAAAGCCAACTAGAATTCTTCTACCCACTAAGTGGTATTGGTGAATTCTCCTAGTTCATAGACCTGATGAATATTGTGGTTTTCCACAGTAATCAACTTCTCTTGATCTGAGACAAACCACTTAATGACAAAACTAAAAATAATTGCGTCAGATCCCAAAAGTAACTCACTATGAAGCGTTATCTCATTACTCTTATTTCCCTCTTTCTGACTTTACTCGCTAGTGCGTCTGCGACTGCAGACGATATAGAGCACTACAAAGTCGGTGTGTTAGCCCTTCGTGGCCATAGCCACACACAAGAGCATTGGCGACCAACTCTTGATTGGCTTGAATCTCAGATTCCCAACTCACGTTTTCACCTCTATACCTATAACTTCGATCTTCTCGAACAGGAGTTTCTTGAAGACCAGTTAGACTTTGTTTTAACCAGTCCAGGTCAAGCGACTACGCTGTCGCGCCAATTTGAAGTCACAGGTTTAGCCACCCTAAAAACCGGATTTAGCGACAATCAAAGTCGTTCAATTGCGTCTGTGGTGCTAGTGAGAGAGGAGTCGCCTTACGCAAGTTTTGAAGATTTGTCGCGCAAGACGATGGCAGCAGTGGACCCTAAAGCATTTGGTGGATTTCTGGCTTTTTTCTACGAAATTGAACGTCGCAACCTGCCCGCTTCCACATTCTTTCGCAACATTTCTTTCACGGGCCCGCCAACGGACAATATTATTCGCTCAGTCATTCGAGGGGATATAGAGGTCGGGATTGTTCCGGCTTGTACGTATGAAAACATGCTATTGGATGGTGTCATTGAACCCTCAAACTTAAGAGTCATTAACGAGCAGCGCCCATACAATTCAAGTTGTGCAGTGAGTACACCTCTTTACCCAAACTGGACATGGGCCAAAACAGACCAAGCGGAAGATCGGATTGGAAAACAGGTGTCACAAGCGCTACTGGCTATGCCAGAGGATCACCCGGCAGCTCAAGCCCTCTACAGCATAGGTTGGACATTTCCAGTCAGTAATACTGATGTTGACAAGGTATATAAGTACTTAGATATGCACCCTTTGCAAAAAGAGTGGGAGCAGCGCCTTTTAGAATTGGCGAAAAGGCATCACTATGTTGTCATCATTATCGTCATCTCAATTCTTGCCATGGCAGGCTATCACCTTCTTCTTACTTATCGATTCAACCAGAACCGAAAAAAACTAGAACGCTCTCTGGATGAGTTAAAAGAGAAAAATGCGGTATTGGAGCATGTGCAAAGAACGATGATCATCGGGGAGTTAGGCTCCAGCTTGGCTCATGAAATCAACCAGCCTCTCTCTGCAATAAAAAACTACTCTCGTGGCTTAGTTAACTTTATGGACAGAGGCCGCGAAGTCAGTGATCTCAAGGGCACACTGAAAAAAATAGACCAACAAGCGTCATCAGCGAGTGAAATTATTCAGCGCTTAAGGGCTCTAGTTAAAAGAAGAGAAACTGAGTTCACACTCTGTGATCCTATTACTTTTATCAAAGAGTCGATGGAGTTGATTGAGTCCAATTTCAGACGTCACTCGATTTCGCTTTCATTGGAAACCATCGGCCAGCCCTACGCCGCTCAATTTGACTATGTCGGTATGCAACAAGTACTTTTAAACTTGTTAAGTAACGCAAGTGACGCTTGCCAATCTGTTGCCTCTGAGAGAGAAACGCTTCGTGTTAAGGTTCTTCTCTGCTACGACACGACAAACATCAACATCACTGTTCACGATAATGGCTGTGGGCTGATTGCGAGTAATGAAGAGATCCACAGCGCCTTCTTTTCTACTAAGGATAGCGGATTGGGCCTTGGTTTATCTATTTGCCAAGATGTCGTAGAAAAACACGGTGGGCGACTCTCACTCAGTAATACAACACCAGGCTGTATCGCCAATGTTACGATTCCAAAAAGAGACAATTGCTAATGAACCAACCCCATTTACCCGTGTACCTCGTCGATGATGAGCGAGAAGTCAGAGAGTCTCTAAAATTTCTTCTGGATAGCTACGGCTTAGAGGTTGTCACTTTTTCCTCTGGGAAAGCATTTTTCGAGCATACCGACATTACACAGCCGGGGTGTGCAATCCTAGACATGCGTATGCCTGAAATGTTAGGACAAGAGGTTCATCAGCAGCTCATCAACGAATACAGCCCACTCAAAGTCATTTTTCTGACTGGGCATGGTGATATACCCTCGGCTGTAGAGGCACTAAAAAAAGGCGCGATCGACTTTCTTCAAAAACCCGTCGATGGGGAAGCTCTCGTTGCGGCAATCTATCGCTGCCTGGATTTATCCAAACAGCAAGCCGTGATCGATCAGTATCTGCAAAAGTACCACACACTATCAAAACGAGAGAGTCAGGTTCTGGATTTGCTTACTTCGGGGAGGCGCAATCAACAAATCGCCGATCAACTGTGCCTATCACTGAGAACCATTGAGGTTCATCGATCAAACATTTTGAAGAAGCTTGAGGTCACGACACTTGCAGAATTAATGCTCAAGTACGGGGAGATAATTAGAAACGATCCCTAGCCCCAAACGTAAAAAAGCCTTGGCATAACCAAGGCTTTGTCGTGTTTGTTACTTTAAGTGTTTATTCCCACTCGATTGTCGCTGGCGGCTTACCAGAGATATCGTAAACAACACGTGAGATACCATCGATTTCATTGATGATACGGTTAGAAACCTTACCTAGGAAATCGTATGGTAGGTGTGCCCAGTGTGCCGTCATAAAGTCGATCGTTTCTACTGCGCGCAGTGATACAACCCAATCGTATTTACGACCGTCACCCATGACACCAACAGAGCGTACTGGTAGGAATACCGTGAATGCTTGAGACACTTTGTGGTAAAGGTCAGCAGCATGTAGCTCTTCAATAAAGATAGCGTCTGCACGACGTAGCAGGTCACAGTACTCTTTCTTAATCTCGCCAAGAACACGAACACCTAGACCAGGACCCGGGAATGGGTGACGGTATAGCATGTCGTAAGGAAGGCCAAGCTCTAGACCAATCTTGCGAACTTCATCTTTGAACAGCTCACGCAGAGGCTCAACAAGACCCATTTCCATATCATCTGGCAGGCCACCCACGTTGTGGTGAGACTTGATTACGTGCGCTTTGCCCGTCTTAGAGGCTGCAGATTCAATCACGTCAGGGTAGATAGTCCCTTGAGCAAGCCACTTCGCATTTTCAAGCTTCTTCGACTCTTCGTCGAAAACGTCGACAAATACGTGACCGATTGTCTTACGCTTGTCTTCTGGATCAGACTTGCCTTCAAGCGCTGTTAGGAAACGCTCTTCTGCATCCACTTTGATAATGTTTAGGCCGAACTTGTCGCCAAACATATCCATGACTTGCTGACCTTCGTTGAGACGAAGAAGACCGTTGTCAACAAATACACATGTGAGTTTGTCACCGATTGCACGGTGTACCAGCATAGCGACAACTGATGAGTCAACACCACCAGATAGGCCTAGAATCACTTCATCATCGCCGACTTGCTCTTTGATACGAGCAACCGCATCTTCGATGATTGATTCAGAAGTCCAAAGACGCTCACAACCACATACGCCAAGAACGAAGTTCTCAAGCATCTGTAGGCCTTGTTTCGTGTGTGTCACTTCTGGGTGGAATTGAACGCCGTAGTATTTCTTCTCTTCGTTCGCCATCGCTGCGTATGGACACGTTTCTGTCTCGCCAACTTTAACGAAATCCGCTGGGATCTCGACAACCTTGTCACCGTGGCTCATCCAAACATCTTGAGTCGCTTCAAGATCTTTAAAGATTGCAGATTCGCCAGAAACACTCACCTGTGCGTAACCAAACTCGCGCTCTTCTGAGCTAGCGACTTTACCGCCAAGCTGTTCTGCCATCGTTTGCATGCCGTAGCATACACCAAGAACAGGAACGCCAGAGTCGAATACATATTGAGGTGCGCGCGGAGAGTTTTCTTCCGTTACGCTTTCAGGGCCACCAGATAGGATGATACCGTCTGGGTTGAATTCACGAATATCCGCTTCTTCTACGTCCCAGCTCCATAGTTCACAGTAAACACCGATCTCACGAACACGGCGTGCGACTAGCTGAGTGTATTGCGATCCAAAGTCTAGGATCAGGATACGTTGGTCATGAATATTTTTCGTCATTTTAGGCAGTCTTTTTAAGCTGGATTAAGAAAACGAGGCGAGTTTACTCGCCTCTCTTCAATGCTTCAAGGAAAAAAGCAAACGTTTTCGTCAGGTCTTTCTTATACAAAATAATTTAGTTTGATAAGAAATTAACCGCGACGGTAGTTTGGCGCTTCCTTAGTAATTTGAACGTCATGTACGTGTGACTCAGCCATACCTGCACCAGAGATACGAACAAATTCAGCTTTCGTGCGCATATCTTCAATGGTTGCAGAGCCGGTAAGCCCCATGCTTGAACGTAGACCACCCATTTGCTGGTGTACGATCTCTTTTAGACGGCCTTTGTATGCGATACGACCTTCAATGCCTTCAGGAACAAGTTTGTCTGCCGCATTATCAGTTTGGAAGTAACGGTCTGAAGAGCCTTGAGACATAGCGCCAAGAGAGCCCATGCCACGATATGCTTTGTATGAACGACCGTTGTATAGAATGACCTCACCCGGCGCTTCTTCTGTACCTGCGAACATAGAGCCAACCATGACACAAGACGCACCAGCAACGATGGCTTTACAGATGTCACCAGAGAAACGGATACCACCATCAGCAATCACTGGGATACCGTGCTCATTTGCCACTTCTACCGCATCTGCGATAGCGGTAACTTGAGGAACACCAACACCTGTTACGATACGAGTTGTACAGATTGAGCCAGGGCCGATACCTACTTTAACGGCACTTACACCAGCGTCGATTAGCGCTTTTGCGCCTGCACCCGTTGCTACGTTACCGCCAACGATGTCGAGATCTGGGTATGCTGCGCGAGTTTCACGGATACGGTTCAAGACACCTTCAGAGTGACCGTGAGAAGAGTCAATAAGTAGAACATCGATACCTGCTTCAACAAGAGCAGCAACGCGCTCTTCGTTACCAGCACCAGCACCAACAGCAGCACCAACACGCAGACGACCTTGTGCATCTTTACATGCATTCGGCTTACGCTCTGCTTTGTGGAAGTCTTTTGCAGTAATCATACCTGTTAGCTGGAACTCTTCGTTCACAACAAGTACTTTTTCAACACGCGCTTCGTGCATCTTCTCTTGCACTTCTTCACGAGTTGCGCCTTCTTTAACTGAAGCCAAACGCTCTTTTGGCGTCATTACTGCTTCAACAGACTTAGAAAGGTCAGTTACAAAACGTACGTCACGGCCTGTGATGATACCAACAAGCTCATTGCTTTCTGTCACAACAGGGAAACCGGCAAAGCCGTGCTTTTCAGTCAAAGCAACGACATCAGCAATTGTCGCTTGTGGATTAACTGTCACTGGATCCGTAACAACACCCGCTTCGAATTTCTTAACTTTACGAACTTCAGCCGCTTGCTGCTCAATAGACATGTTCTTATGGATGAAACCAACGCCGCCTTCTTGCGCAAGTGCGATAGCTAGGCGAGCTTCAGTCACTGTATCCATAGATGCAGAGATCATTGGGATGTTGAGGGTAATATTCTTCGTCAGCTGAGTGCGAAGATCAGCTGTGTTTGGGAGAACGGTGGAGTGTGCTGGCACAAGTAATACGTCGTCGAATGTCAGCGCTTCTTTGGCAATTCTTAGCATTTGCAATATCTCACAATAGGAAAGGTAAATGGGTAAATCCAAACTCATCGTTTCGCATAATGAGTGGCAGTAAACTGCTTTGGATTAGATATTGCGGAGGGATTATACGGTCAACGCAATCGCTTGGCTACACATTTTTCTATTTTTAATTTGCATTTCCCCCCTTGATATGTATTATATTGCCGCTAACTTCCATACTCATGTCTTGAGATTAGCCGTGCCCGCTGCGTCCAACCCGAATATTTTCACTGTTTCTCGTCTAAATTCTGAAGTTCGTTTACTGCTCGAAAATGAAATGGGCATTGTTTGGTTGGTGGGAGAAATCTCTAACTTTTCAGCGCCAATCTCTGGTCACTGGTACTTCACCCTCAAAGACGCTCGCGCTCAAGTTAAGTGCGCCATGTTCAAAGGCAACAATCGCCGAGTCACCTTTAAACCGCAAGCGGGTCAGCAAGTGTTGGTCAAGGCGCGTTTATCCCTTTATGAACCACGTGGCGATTACCAATTGATCATCGACAGCATGCAACCGGAAGGTGATGGCCGACTGCAGCAGCAATTTGAAGAGCTGAAAATGCGTCTCGCTGGTGAAGGGCTATTCGCTCAAACCAATAAACGACCATTGCCAGAGCACCCTACTCGCGTTGGGGTGATCACCTCGCAAACTGGCGCTGCATTATTTGACATATTGGATGTACTGAAACGTCGCGATCCCTCTTTACCCGTTGTGATTTACCCAACGATGGTTCAGGGAGAGGGTGCAGCAATTCGTATCGCACAAGCGATTGGTACAGCGAACGATCGCAATGAATGTGATGTGTTAATTGTCGGTCGTGGTGGTGGCTCTCTGGAAGATTTATGGTGCTTCAACGAGGAAATTGTCGCTCGAACCATTGCTGCCAGCCAAATTCCGATTATCAGCGCAGTGGGGCATGAAATAGATGTGACCATTGCCGATTTTGTCGCTGATATGCGTGCCCCAACGCCTTCTGCAGCAGCAGAGTTGGTAAGCCGAGACAACAGCCACAAAACGCAAAATGTGCAAGTTCGAGTTAATAAGCTTTTTAATGCGAGTAAATTGTACTTCCAACAGCAAAGACAAACACTAATCCACTTGATGCATCGCCTTGAAAAGCAGCATCCCAGCTACCAGCTTGAACGTCAATCCCAACAACTCGATGATCTTGAACGTCGCCTTCAGCGCGCAATGCAGCAGTACGTCCTGCGCCAATACGATGCAGTAGAGCGGAAGCAGTATCGTCTCCAGCAAGCATCACCAACTCGTGTGATCCAGCAGCAAACGCATCAACTGACTCAATCGCAGCAGAAGCTGATCGAAGCGATGAAGCGTCGCATGCTCCTATCCCGACACAAGCTGGCACTCGCAGCAGAAAAGCTCGACACGGTCAGCCCACTTGCAACCCTCAAACGTGGTTACTCAATTACCCAGCTAGAGTCTGGTGAAGTGATCACCGAGCAAGAGCAAGTGCAAACAGGAGACGTGCTCATTACCCGCGTCGCGAAAGGTAAAGTGACGTCTATCGTGCAATAAATAGAAAAGGGGCATCACGCCCCTTTTCTATTAGCTCTCAGCTTTTTCAACTTTAAACTCAAACCTGACTCTCGATTTAGACTTGAGCTCATTGCAGGAGTTACAAAAGTAACTGGCCGCACCACACGCTTGCAGTTTTTCTAACTGCACAGAGCAATCTGGACAGTACCCAATCTTTTGGTACCTAGACGAGCACGGAGTGCATACATACCCTGCATCCCATTCCAGATCCGATTGGCACTTTGGACATATATTCTCTGTCATTTCTCACTTCTCTCACAGAATCAACTACCCATTAAGATACGCCATCTTAATTGAGTTAACATGATCTTTGTCATCTAAAAGATCAAACAGCGATCATCGGCATTTTCCCATGTGATCAGCGATCTGCCCGATTAAGAACATTTATATAACCACATACCGAAAGCATAAGTTACATGTGCTGCATTTCAATTTAAAATAGAACATTAATCTGGAAAGCTCATTTTTTACCACAAAATCAGAATTTAATAAATTGATCATAATTGAACTATGCTGCTTTTACACGTGTCAGCATTTCAACATTTTGGCTATCGACAGCTGTTAACTGAACATTAATTTCAGCATACTCTTGAAGAGACTGCACGTGTGTGCCGCCACATGGAATCACGGCTGGTGCTTCTTCACCGAGATCACAATGCCAATAGCGTGAGTTGGTCAAAGCTTCTCCCTGACACTCCATAGCCACATCAGCACCACCTGCTAGCCAACTCTCAAGCTGCTGGTTTACCTGCAGCATAATATCCGGCAAGTCTGTCAGCATATCCGCCCTGTTCAAGCCGCGCTTGCGTAAAGTTTTACCCAATCGATATAGATCAATACACTGGTCTTCGGTGACAAAGCTTGTCTCTTGCGCGTAGCTATTAAAGTCGTAATTGCCATGTGGGTCTTTGCGATCGGCCTTTTTACGCCAGTAACCACCTTCAACCAGCACTTTGTTCAGCGCAAGATAAGCAAGGTGCCCTGCACTATGACCTCGGCTCAATGCTTGCTGATAGTTTTTATCTACATTGAACTCAACGTTAGCGCCGATTACAGGAGTTAGCTCTTGCTCTAACACATGCACGACAACAAAGGCCCAACCAAACTCATCACGTTTTACAGGAATTGCTTTATCGACGTGTAGATCTTGCGTTGCAAGCTCGACGGCCCCGACAAGGCAATCGACTACCGAATAGGTATGACCATCAACAATAACTTCCCCTCGATCCGCGGGATGATCTGGCCATATATGGCTTACTGGGTGAAAAGGGGTTTGGTTGGCAATCAGGTACGTTTTACCTTCTTCATGCTTGACTAGTTGTACTTGCGCCGAAAGCGACCAAGTGTTGTGGCAAAATTTCACAGTCGTTGGAGAAAGTTGCATATTCACTCCTCGGGATAAATGCAAAAAAGCGCTATAGACTGCCGTCTATAGCGCTTTAAAATCAATCGTTATTCTTTATTTCTTGCGATTCTTCATCATGCCCATAAGCTTCTTACGCTTACGCTCTTGAGAAAGAGTCATCTTACTTGTTTTACCCTCAAATGGGTTTTCGCTGCTTTGGAACTGAATACGAATTGGCGTACCCATGATTTCCAGAGACTTGCGGTAGTAGTTCATCAAGTAACGCTTGTATGAATCTGGTAGTTCATTTACCAAGTTACCGTGAATAACTACGATCGGTGGATTGTAGCCCCCCGCGTGCGCGTACTTCAATTTCACACGGCGACCACGAACCATCGGTGGTTGGTGATCATCAGTAGCCATCTTCATAATGCGCGTAAGAACTGACGTACCGACTCGCGTTGTCGCAGACTTGTAAGCTTCCTGAACCGATTCAAACAAGTGACCTACACCTGTACCATGAAGCGCTGAAATGAAGTGAATGCGAGCAAAGTCAACAAAACCTAGACGACGGTCTAGCTCTTTCTTAACGTGCTCTTTCACATCCATATCTAAGCCGTCCCACTTGTTGACTGCAATAACAATGGAACGTCCTGCATTCAGTGCGAAACCAAGTAGGCTTAGATCTTGATCAGAAATGTTTTCACGAGCGTCAATAACCAGCAGTACAACGTTCGCATCTTCAACCGCTTTTAGGGTCTTAACAACTGAGAACTTCTCAACAGTCTCGTTGATGCGTTTACGGCGACGAACACCTGCAGTATCGATCAGTACGTATTCGCGACCATCGCGCTCCATCGGAATATAGATGGAATCACGCGTTGTTCCTGGCATATCGTATACAACCACACGCTCTTCACCTAAGATACGGTTAGTCAGCGTTGATTTACCCACATTTGGACGACCAATGATCGCCAATTTGATCGGTTTCTCTTGAAGGCGCTTGTACTCTTCTTCCGCTTCTTCTTCGGTGTAATCTAGCTTCTCTTCTTCAACATCTTCAAACTCGGTAAGATCCTCGATCTGACCTTGCTCTTCAAGAAGCTGTTCAGCAAATGGATTAAGAGCACGGTCGATCAATGCACTCACACCACGGCCATGTGCAGCCGCAATCTGATACATGTTTTCTACGCCAAGCTGCCAGAAATCGGCACTTGCTGCATCCGAGTCGATTCCATCAACTTTGTTCACCACCAGCATAGATGGCTTTTCAATTTTACGCAGGTGATTAGAAATTGCGACATCAGATGGTGTTAGACCTGCACGGCCATCGACCATGAACAGTACAACATCGGCTTCATCAATCGCCGCTAGCGACTGCTCTGCCATTTTGGTTTCTACACCTTCTTCCGTACCATCGATACCGCCAGTATCAATCACGATAAATTCGTGTTCACCAAGCTTAGCCTGGCCGTACTTACGGTCACGAGTTAACCCTGGGAAATCCGCAACCAATGCGTCGCGAGTACGAGTCAATCGGTTAAATAACGTTGATTTACCAACGTTCGGACGCCCTACTAAGGCAACAACAGGTACCATAATAACCTCTACACTATGTTCTCTCTGTAGTTATAGGTAACCACTTGCTCTTCGATAAGTCAGCGCGTTACCTATAACCACAAACACTAAAAGATGGAGTAATTTTCGTCCCTTATTTACTCGCTTTCAATAAAACGGCTCCTAACTGCAGAACAGCCAGGAGCCGAATGTGAATAATATCACAATTTATTTGTTGATCGTCAGTTTCTTTATATCGCCATTGCGCGTCACGATGACATAGCCATCGTCAAGTGCAACCGGGCCTACAGCAAAACCACTATCATGCACCAATTGCTTAGAAACAAAATCGCCAGTTTCACGATCGATCCAGTATAAGTAGCCTTCAGTATCACCAACCACGAGATATCTTTCGATAATCGTTGGCGCAGTCAGTAAGCGGTGTTCAAGCTGATCGTTAACCCATAACTCCGTGCCACTGCGCGCATCAACGGCAACGAGGTGATCTTTGTCTGTTGCTAGGAAGATAGTGCGATTATCTGTCGCAATATCGTTTGCCGACGAGTATGGACGTTTCCATATTGGCTGACCTGAGCGCAAATCGACACTCACTAGATTACCGTTAAAGCCAACAATATATAGGGTACTGCCTAAAATAATCGGCGACGCATCAACGTCAACTAGGCGATCAATCTCAGTCGCCCCTTGCGGCATACCGATAGGTTGCTGCCAAATAAGTTGACCATTTTCAACAATCGCAGCCGCTAGACGGCCGTTTGCGGTACCCCAGAACACACCTCCTGAGACTGAGGCAGGTCGACTATCGCCACGCAGGGTCAGATTCGGCACATCCATACTGATTGCCCAGCGCTGCTCACCAGAGTCCTGTGCAAGTGCGATTAACATACCACGGGCGGTGTGAACGATGATGAGGTTACTTTCTGCAATAGGAGCAGCAAGCACTTCGCCCTCAACCCCTGTGCGCCAAAGCTCTTCACCTGTCTCTTCATCAAGGGCGATAACTTCACCGTTTTCGCTACCAATGAAAAGCTTCGAATACGCCGCTAAGATACCACCAGACAATAAAGCTGACGTGTCACTTTCTAAGTCGGTCTGCCAGATTTGTCGACCATTTTCAGGATCCATAGCGCGAACAAGACCTTTACGGTTGGCCGCAAACACTTTTCCGTAAGCATACTCAGGCGTCAGTTTTGAGAAGTATTGCTCTACGCCACTGCCAATCGAACTTGTCCACTGTTGCTGAGGAGAAAACTCATTCGATACCTCAGGCACTGGTGCCATGATAATGGTATCTTCTTCTCCCGCACATCCTGCCAAAATACCGATAGCAAACGCAGGCATCAGTACTTTGCGAAGCAGTTTCTTCATCAAAGAGTGTCCTTATTTCGCGAGATCATCTAGCTTCATTTGAAGCGTTTGGCTGTTGTCTGCTGATTGCTGTGCTTGAGAGTAAGCTTGATATGCAGCGTCTTGATCACCAGAGCGAAGCAAGATATCACCGCGCAGTTCAGCAACGCGACCTGCCCAGTCTTTGTGAGTCAACGCATCTAGCTCAGTTAACGCTTGCTCATCGTTGCCTTGCTCAACCAAGATACGAGCAACACGGTATGTCGCGACAGCTGTTAGTGCGGTATCTTTTGAGTTTGATTTAGCCCAGTTAAGCTGTTCAAGTGCCGCATCTAGCTCACCACTTTCAACTTGCACTTTGGCCAGTTGCAATGCCGCTAGCGTTGCATATTCTGAATCGCTGTTCGCACTAATAAAGCTCTGCACCGTATCTTGTGCATCTGCACCTTGCGCCGCTAATTGTGTCACGGCCGTGGTATAAGCATCAGAAGCCGCTTCTTGCGCTTCAACGACTGTGTCTTGGTAGAAACGCCAGCCCAATAAACCACCGATACCAACAACAGTGCCAAGAATGACTGCCTTACCGTTTTCCTTCCACCAATCCTTAATGGCTTCTACTTGTTGTTCTTCGCTATCGTAGAGTTCCAACTTCTTATCCTCTTTAAATCTACGCGAGAAGGCAGTGTACTCACTGCCCTCTTAAATCATTGTTGGTCATTAAACCAGTTGTGCCAGCTTTTCTACAGCTTCTTGTTGTGTAATTGTGGACTGCTCGCCACCAACAAGATCTTTCAGTACGACAGTACCGTCAGCAACTTCGTTCTCGCCTAATACAAGAGCGACGACTGCACCCACTTTGTCGGCACGCTTAAACTGCTTCTTGAAGTTACCACCACCAAAATGGTTCATTACGCGAAGACCCGGCACCTGTTCACGAAGCAGCTCTGCCAGCTTCATGCCTGCCATCATAGTGCCTTCACCCGCAGTCACCATATAAACGTCAACGCTGCGACGTACATTCGTCAGCTCAAGCGTTTCCATCATGAGTACGAGTCGCTCAAGACCCATAGCAAAACCAACGGCTGGTGTTGGTTTACCGCCTAGCTGCTCAACCAAGCCATCGTAGCGGCCACCACCACAAACGGTGCCTTGTGCACCCAGGCTTTCGGTGATCCACTCAAATACCGTTCGGTTGTAGTAATCTAAACCACGAACTAAGCGTTCATTCACCGTATATTCGATGCCTGCCGCGTCAAGAAGTTCACACAGACCTGCAAAATGTTGTGTCGACTCTTCACTCAAGTAGTCAGACAGACGTGGAGCGTCTCCTAAAATCGCCTGTACTTCTGGATTCTTTGTATCAAGAACACGCAGTGGATTTGTATGCATACGACGTTTGCAGTCGTCATCAAGAACGTCTTCATGTTGCTCTAGGAAAGCAATCAATGCAGTACGATAGTTAGCACGGTCTTCTGTTGAGCCAATAGAGTTCAGCTCTAGGCGAACATGTTTCTCAATACCTAGCTCACGCCACAAGCGTGCAGTCATCATAATCAGTTCAGCGTCAACATCAGGGCCGTTTAGGCCAAACACCTCCACACCACATTGGTGGAATTGACGGTAGCGACCTTTTTGTGGGCGCTCATGACGGAACATTGGCCCCATGTACCATAGACGTTGCTCTTGATTGTACAGAAGACCATTCTCGATCCCCGAACGCACACAACCTGCCGTACCCTCTGGACGAAGAGTCAGGCTGTCACCGTTGCGGTCTTCAAAGGTATACATCTCTTTTTCAACCACGTCGGTAACTTCACCGATAGCACGACTGAATAGATGTGTCATCTCAACGATTGGCATACGAACTTCATTGTAGCCGTATGCACTGATTACGTTTTTAACTGTACCTTCCACTTTTTGCCATAGTGGAGATTGCGTTGGGAGGCAGTCGTTCATGCCTCGGATTGCTTGAATTGTTTTTGCCACAATACTTACCGTAATGTCGTTGAGATTAATTTGATTCGATGTGTTTTACGTCGATGCGATTGTCGCTATCGAGTGTTGCCGCTTTCGCACGGATCTTCGCTTCAAGTTGATTCACTAAGTCATCATTGTCAAAGCGTTCTTTTTGGCGCTTACCATCTTCATAGAAGGCGCTTTTCTTATTGCTTCCAGCAAGGCCCAAGTGTGAAACCTCAGCTTCACCAGGACCATTCACCACACAACCGATGATAGAGACATCCATTGGGGTAATAATATCTTCCAAACGCTGCTCCAACGCATTGACCGTACCGATGACATCAAACTCTTGACGTGAGCAACTAGGGCAAGCGATGAAGTTAATACCGCGTGAGCGGATACGTAGCGATTTTAAAATGTCGAAACCGACTTTGATCTCTTCAACAGGATCGGCCGCCAAAGAGATACGTAGTGTATCACCAATACCCTCAGCCAGCAGCATACCTAAACCAACAGAAGACTTAACCGCTCCCGCTCGTGCGCCACCTGCTTCAGTAATACCAAGGTGAAGAGGCTGATCAATCTTCTGTGCCAGTAAACGGTATGAATCGACAGCAAGGAATACGTCTGAAGCCTTAACACTGACCTTGAACTGATCGAAGTTCAATCTATCAAGAATATCCACGTGACGCATCGCCGATTCAACCAAAGCTTCTGGTGTCGGCTCGCCGTATTTCATTTGGATATCTTTCTCTAAAGAGCCACCGTTAACACCAATACGGATTGGGATATTCTTATCACGAGCACAATCAACCACCGAGCGGATACGATCTTCTTTACCGATGTTTCCTGGGTTGATACGCAAACAGTCAACGCCATACTCCGCCACTTTGAGGGCGATACGGTAATCGAAGTGAATATCTGCCACCAGAGGCACATTGACTTGCTGATTGATCAGCTTGAACGCTTCCGCAGCATCCATGGTAGGAACAGAAACACGCACAATGTCTGCTCCGACATTCTCGAGCGCACGGATTTGAGCCACAGTGGCATCAACATCCGTTGTACGTGTGTTGGTCATTGATTGAACGGCGATTGGCGCACCATCACCAATAGGCACATCGCCCACATAAATACGCGTAGATGGGCGACGTTTGATCGGAGATTCGTATTGCATAATGTTTACTATGGTAAGGTGATTCTAGCTACTTTACCTGCAGTATACCCAGAAAGGTCGACTGGTTCACTCGCAAAAGTGATAGAAACATTCTGAGGCGCTCCTAAAATGAGACTGTAACTGCCTTCTTGATCGAAATCGAGGACCTCACCAGCCGTTTTAGTACCAATAGCTAGAGTCTTACCTGTCGCATCTTTTACCTGCAACCAACAGTCGCCATCAAGAGTAATACGCAGGCGTGGTAAAGCTTGTGGCTCTGAAATAACCACTTCTTGAGTATCGTCTTCAGAAGCATTAACGGCTTCGTCAAGTAACTCATCAACAACGGCAGGTGTTTCTGATACCGTTTCGTTGTCTAACGCCGTTGACTCTTCAACACCTGCATCCAGCGCCGCTGTTTCGTTATTCGATGTTGCTTCTACCACGGCTTCTTGGCTATCGATAGTCACCACTTCCTCAATAGTCGGCAGTGTTTCAGCAATCTCTACCACCTCTGAAGTTGGCGTTGTCTCTTGAACCATTTCTAGTTCACTATTATCACGCTCATTGAACCACCAGAGTACAGAGATCCCAACAATAGCGATAAGAATACCCCAAGTGATCAACATGATGCGGCTATCATGCTTCTCTTTGTTGGTTTTCTTGGAAAAGCTGTGCATCTCTTGCTCTTTGTATTGAGTAGAGTCATGCCCATCGAGCGCGCCTAAAATTTCACTTTCAGGAATACCCATCAATTTGGCATAGTTACGAATATATCCACGAGTAAACGTTGCCACTTGTTGTTGAGAGAAATCGTTATTCTCTATGTTTTTTATCACTGATACCTTGAGGCAAAGACGCTCCGCTACTTGCTGTTGTGACCAGCCAAGCTCTTGTCGTTTTGCTTGAAGCAATGTACCTGCTTGTATCTGTGGAGTGTCTACTGCACTCGTTTCTTCATTTGTCATCGAGAATCTTATTTAAGTTAGTCTACTCGGTGGAGTTATCGTTCTTATTTTTCGTGAACCGAATAGAGAATGTGCTTGAGTTATAATAACCGCGTTAAGTTACAAAATAGCCATTAGACGAGACAGCGGTTGAAAAAACTATGTTTATCTAATTCATTCTAATAGATATTAGTCATGAAACAACATGAGCAAGCGGCAGAAATTGACTACTCATCAATATTTTTTCAGAAAACTGACATTTTCTAGCCATAAAAACGTGAAAAACCAGGTCTTTTGACCTGGTTTTTCAGATATATAGGTTAACAATTAGACACTTTTTACGTCTATCGTCTCGCCTTTTGCTACACGATTCACTTGAGTGCGCTTAGTTCGGTCAATCACGTCACCCACGAGCTGACCACAGGCCGCATCAATATCGTCACCGCGAGTTTTACGCACTGTCACTGTGTGATCGTACTGCATAAGTGTCTTTTGGAAACGGTCAATTCGCGAATTACTCGGTTTCTTGTATGGAGAGCCCGGGTATGGGTTAAACGGAATCAAGTTAATTTTACACGGCGTATCTTTTAACAGCTCCGCTAGCTCTCGTGCGTGGTCCATGTCATCGTTGACATGGTCAAGCAACACGTACTCAATGGTTACTTTGCCGCGGTTAGCGTTTGAAGTTGCGATGTAGCGACGCACAGAAGCCAGGAAGTCTTGAATGTCCCAGCGATCATTAATCGGCATGATAGAACTGCGTAGCTCATCATTTGGCGCGTGTAATGAGATAGCCAATGCCACATCAATTTGTCCCGCCATTTGATCAAGGCCTGATACCACCCCCGAGGTTGAGACCGTGACGCGGCGCTTAGACAAACCAAAGCCAAGATCATCTAACATGATTTCCAGAGATGGAATCAAATTCTTCATGTTAAGCAATGGTTCACCCATGCCCATCATGACCACATTGGTAATCGGGCGACGACCCGTTTCCTTCTCTAAACCGACTTCACGTGCAGCACGCCACACCTGACCGATAATTTCAGAGACTTTCAAGTTACGGTTGAATCCTTGCTGCGCTGTTGAACAGAACTTACATTCCAGCGCACAACCTACCTGAGAAGAGACACAAAGTGTCGCTCTGTCGTCTTCCGGGATATAAACCGTTTCAACATCTTGCCCGCCAACACGCATCGCCCACTTAATCGTGCCATCCGATGAGTGCTGAGCATCAGAAACAACCGGTGCAACTACCTCACACTTTTGATGCAGCTTCTCACGCAGTTTCTTGTTGATGTTCGTCATTTTATCGAAATCATCGATACCAAAATGGTAGATCCACTTCATCACTTGGTCAGCACGAAATGCTTTCTCGCCTAGTTCATCCGCGAAGAATGCTCGCATTGCCTTGCGATCAAAATCGAGTAGATTGATTTTTTCTGTGGTCATATGGCCTCTCAAATGACAGAACACGAAATAAGGGCGCGAATTGTACAGCCTTTACGCGACCACAACAAGTGTTGTGCAATGTGAGATACCTAAGCTATTGATTGGTAGTGATTGAAGAGATGAAGATAAAAACAACCCCAAGCCGAGGCTTGGGGCTGATAACGAGATTCCATTAAGTGCGAGGGTGGATTTCGGCACTTGGGAAAAAGAACTCTATTTCTCGCGCAGCGGACTCTGGGCTATCAGAACCATGTACCGAGTTATGACGCATACTCAACGCATAGTCAGAACGAATGGTGCCACAGGCTGCTTCTTCTGGGTTAGTCTTACCCATCAGTTCACGATAACGGCAGATCGCATTTTCACCTTCAAGCACTTGCACCATAATTGGCCCAGAGGTCATAAAGGCTTTCAGGTCATCGAAGAATGGCTTGCCTTCATGCTCTGCATAGAAGCCACTGGCTTGTTCTTCATTAAGGTGTAGCATCTTTGCCGCAACGATTCTTAAGCCCGCTTTTTCAATACGGTTGTAGATTTCACCAATCAAATCACGCCTTACTGCATCAGGTTTAACGATAGAAAATGTTCTCTCTAAAGCCATATATTTTCCCTTTAATTGTTCTCTTTCTCTGTTATTTTGCTGCGTCAGTCAATACGCGTGCAAGCGTGCGTACACCTACACCCGTCGCGCCGGCAGACCATTTATCTGTTGCTGACTTACGGTAAGTTGCTGCGCAATCAAAATGCAACCAACCATTTTTGTAATCTTCGACAAAATACGACAAGAATGCCGCTGCTGTACTCGCTCCCGGTACGTAATCGCCGCTGCTGATATTGGATAGGTCAGCAAAATTAGAAGGCAGCATACCACGATGGAAATCTGCTAATGGCAGTGGCCAAAGCCCCTCTTTCTCTTCACGCGCAGCGGTTAGCGCTTGATGTGAAAGCTCATCATCAAAGCTCATTAATGCGTGATAGTCATTCCCCAATGCATTCTTAGCGGCGCCAGTGAGTGTCGCGCAGTCGATGATAAGCTCTGGGTTTTGCTCGCTAGCATAAAGAAGGCCATCAGCCAGTACTAGACGCCCTTCCGCATCCGTATTCATGATCTCGACTGTTTTACCGTTTTTATAGGTAATGATGTCACCTAGCTTAAGCGCTCGACCAGAAATCATATTCTCTGCACAACATAGTATCAGCTTCACGCGCTTGTTTAACCCGCGCTGAATCGCAAGACCAAGGCCGCCTGTAATCGTACCTGCCCCACCCATGTCGGCCTTCATCGCCGTCATAAAGTTAGATGGCTTAATGCTGTAACCACCTGAATCAAAGGTAATACCTTTACCTACAAGACACGCAAATACAGGCGCATTCTCGTCACCTGTTGGGTTGAAATCGAGCTGCAGCATCGCAGAAGTGCGCTCAGAGCCACGACCTACCGCGTAAATACCCTGCCAACCTTCAACCAATAGGTCTTTATCTTTAACAATCTTGGCAGTCACCGTACCTTTCGGTGCAACCGACTTGATGTACTCTGCCGCCATCGTTGCTAATTGGCGCGGTGCGACTTCCTCAGCAGGCTTATTGATGATGTCGCGAACAAACGCCGCAGCATTGATTCGAGCTTCCAATTCATGTTGTTCATCATCGCCCAGCGGTTGCCATTCAAGTGCGTTGGTTTTCTTAGGGTTAGAGTAACCTTGATGAAATGCCCAAACTGACTCTAAGTCCCAACCTTCACCTTGCAGTGATACTGAGCGGATGCCTTGGCTGTCGAGCTTGCGTGCGGCACGTTGAATAACGCCGAGATCGTGATTTTGATCCTGATGGATGATGGTTCCATTTTCATTGAATGAAATGATCGCTTTATCGCCCCACTGCTCCGCAGCTGGCGATTGGCTTAAATGCACTAACATCTGGTTAGACATAGTCTCTCCTTGTCTTGCAGCCTCAGAGAGCTGCTATCTTTGTTTTGTCTTGGGATGTTAGCATTATGTACGGCTTAAGTGTCAATTAGATAAAAAAAGCGAGCCCTAAGGCTCGCTTTTGCGGTTTAACGCTCTATTTCTAATCGTATTCGTCCATCCAGCACAGAATGACCGCTTCGAGGATTTTTTCATTGCAGTGATTCGGATCATCCTCAAACTCCTCAAGTTCCATAATCCACTGGCGCAGATCGGTAAACCTGACTGTTTTGGGGTCCGTATCTGGAAACTGATCGCAAAGCTCTATTGCAATATCGCGAGAATCTGTCCATTTCATATCATCTTCCTTCACTCATTGATTCACTGGTGAACTGTTCGCTTTAATTAATGATCTTCTGATGCATGGTTAAGCGTGTATTTAGGGATCTCTACCACTAAGTCTTCATCCGCTATTTTCGCTTGGCAACCCAGACGAGATTCTGGCTCCAGCCCCCAAGCTTTGTCTAACATGTCATCTTCAAGCTCTTCACTCTCTTCTAGGGAGTCGAAACCTTCACGAACAATGACGTGACACGTTGTACAGGCGCAAGACTTTTCACAGGCGTGTTCGATACCGATACCATTTTTTAGTGCAACATCCAGAACCGTCTCACCTGTACTCGCTTCTAAAACAGCGCCTTCAGGGCACAGATCTTCGTGTGGTAAAACAATAATCTTAGGCATAATGTTTGTCTCTTAAATATCGTCAACTGACTGACCGGAAAGGGCAGCTCGAATCGACTTGTCCATTCGACGCGAAGCGAATTCTTGGCTCGCTTTGTCTGTATCTTTAATTCCCTGCTCAATCGCATCTGTATTGTCGCCGTTGCGCAGGTCAATTAGTTGTTCAATCACTTTTAGGAGGCTTTGTTGCTCTTGTTCAGACAATAGCTCGTCACCATCAGCCTGCAGCGCAGCAACCAAACCCTCGATAACACGGTCAGCTTCGACACGTTGCTCTGCAAGGGCGCGAGCATCCATATCTTGTTTTGCATGCGTCATCGAGTCTCGCAGCATGTTTGCTACTTCGTTGTCACTGAGTCCATAGGATGGCTTAACCTGAATTTCAGATTGAACGCCGGTGCTCTTCTCCATTGCGGTTACAGACAAAAGCCCATCGGCGTCGATTTGGTAAGTCACACGAATATGTGCTGCACCCGCAGCCATTGGAGGAATACCTTTCAATGAGAAACGTGCCAGAGAACGACAGTCATCGACCATCTCTCTCTCACCCTGCACAACATGCACAGACATCGCAGTTTGGCCATCTTTAAAGGTTGTGAACTCCTGAGCTCTCGCCACAGGGATGGTCGTATTACGCGGCACGATTTTTTCAACCAACCCACCCATGGTTTCAATGCCCAGAGAGAGCGGGATAACGTCCAAAAGTAACATCTCTGAATCAGGTTTGTTACCCGCCAGAATATCGGCTTGAATACCAGCCCCAATCGCAACCACTTCATCTGGGTTGATACTCGTAAGAGGTGTTTTTTCAAAGAAGTCACCCACCATTTCACGCACGAGACCTGTGCGGGTAGAGCCGCCGACCATGACAACTTCTAGTACGTCATCGACCTCTACATCAGCATCTTTCAACGCACGACGACATGACATCAGTGTTTTCTTAACGAGAGGGCGAATTAGAGACTCAAACTCCTCTCTGGAAACTTGCCCATGCCAGCCTAGTAGCTCGACATCTACAACCTCTTGCTGTGAAAATGCAATCTTTGTTGTAGTCGCAACGTTTAGGACAACGCGGTTTTGTTCAGGAGTCAGCGGTGTCGCAATGCCAGACTGTTCAATAAGGTACTCGGCTAGCAAATGGTCAAAATCGTCACCACCTAATGCAGAATCACCACCGGTAGCCAACACCTCAAACACCCCCTTTGATAGGCGCAAAATTGAGATATCGAAAGTACCGCCACCAAGGTCATAAACAGCAATCGTGCCCTCTTGACCAGAATCGAGGCCATAAGCAATCGCTGCCGCCGTTGGCTCATTCAAAAGGCGCAGCACATGCAGACCAGCAAGTTTCGCAGCGTCTTTCGTGCCTGCTCTCTGAGCATCATCAAAATAAGCAGGTACCGTAATCACGACGCCAGCTAATTCACCACCTAGGGTTTCTTCTGCCCGTTGACCAAGGGCCTTTAGAATATCTGCAGATACTTCAATTGGGTTCTTATCACCCGCTGCCGTCATCAGTACTGGCAAGCCATTGTCACTGGCTTTAAACTGGTAAGGCAAAGAAGGGTAACGCTGATTGATATCTGCCAACGAGCGACCAATCAGGCGCTTAACCGAAATGATGGTGTTTGACGGGTCGGTCTCTGCTTGGCTTTTTGCCAAGTAACCGATATCTGGTGTTTCACCAGAATAATTAACGATAGAAGGAAGAATACTTCTGCCTTCAGAGTCCTTTAGGGTTATCGCGCTACCGCTGCGGACAGAAGCTACCAATGAGTTTGTGGTACCGAGATCAATACCTGCCGCTAACTTATGTTCATGCGGCGCCGAGCTCTGGCCTGGCTCTGCTATTTGAAGTAATGCCATTGGAGGTCCTTTGTAACTAGTCGAGTAGGTGATCTTCTACTCGTTCAATTTCTAATTTGAGCTTTGCGATAAATTTTAGCTTACGCACAGTGTCGGCAACATCACCCCACAACTGAGCATCCAATCGCTCTTCAAGCTGTGATAAATGCTGTTTGTACATTTTGCTGACTTTACGGTCAAAGTCGAATAAGTCGTCAGCGCCATCTGGGCTAGCTGAAATATGCTCCAACTCTTCACGCAATTCCATTTGTTCCATTAAAAACATTGGATCTTGCAGAGTCTGCTGCTCTCCTCTCAATTCGATATCATTGAGAGACAAAATGTACTCCGCTCTAGAAATGGGCTGCTTCAGTGTTTGATAGGCATCATTGATTTCTGATGCTTTTTGGACAGCCATCAAACGATCTCGTTCGGAAGCGCTGGCAAAGTTGTCAGGGTGAAATCGTTTTTGTAATTCGCGGAATTGAGAAGAAAGAAGGCTACCATCCAGATCAAACTGGTTTGGTAGCCCAAATAATTCAAAGTAGTTCATACAGAGTTCAATCCTTGGTCTTTGAACAGCGAGGGCTATGCCCTCACTATAGTCATACACTAGACGTTAAAGCTCTCACCACAACCACACTCGCCTTTGGCGTTAGGGTTGTTAAACTCAAAGCCTTCATTCAAGCCTTGCTTAACATAGTCAAGCTCTGTGCCATCAAGGTAAACCAAACTCTTTTGATCAATAATCACTTTCACACCAGCGTGCTCAAAGACTTCGTCTTCTTCATTGAGTTCGTCAACGAACTCAAGTACGTAAGCCATACCCGAACAACCCGTGGTTTTAACACCTAAACGAAGACCAATACCTTTGCCTCGATTATCTAGGAAAGATCTCACTCGGTCTGCTGCGGATTCTGTTAATGAAATGGCCATACTACACCCTGGTTTTCAGTTTAAATTTCTTCTGGCGAGCTTGGCGCTCGCCACTTGATTATTGGTCGTGCTTTTTTTTGTAATCAGCAACAGCTGCCTTGATTGCATCTTCAGCAAGAATAGAGCAGTGAACTTTTACTGGTGGAAGCTCAAGCTCTTCTGCAATTTCAGCGTTTTTAATTGCTGCCGCTTCATCGATTGACTTACCTTTAACCCACTCTGTAACCAGTGAGCTAGAAGCGATAGCACTGCCACAGCCGTACGTTTTGAACTTCGCATCTTCAATAATACCTTCTGGTGTTACTTTGATCTGAAGTTTCATCACGTCACCACATGCAGGTGCACCAACCATACCACTACCCACATTTGGATCTTCTTTATCGAAAGAGCCTACGTTACGTGGGTTTTCATAGTGATCAATTACTTTTTCGCTATATGCCATAATAATTTACCTCGAATCCTCTATATCAATCCATTGGAATGATGAGTACGTTGATTAGTGGTGTGCCCACTCAACGGTGCTCAAATCAATCCCTTCTTTGTACATATCCCATAGAGGAGACATGTCGCGCAGTTTAGTTACTGCAGTACGAATTTGTTCAATTGCATAGTCCACCTCTTCTTCTGTCGTAAAGCGACCAAAAGAGAAACGAACTGAGCTGTGCGCAAGCTCATCATCTAGGCCTAATGCACGTAATACGTAAGAAGGCTCCAAGCTTGCAGACGTACATGCACTGCCTGATGACACTGCTAGGTCTTTAAGAGACATGAGCAATGACTCACCTTCAACAAAGGCAAAACTTACGTTCAAGTTGTGCGGTACGCGTTGGTCTAAATCACCATTTACTGTTACGGCCTCAAGATCTTTCACACCGTCTAGCAAGCGATTACGTAGCGCCATTGCGTGGTCGTAATCTTTTTGCATGTCTTCTTTAGCGACGCGGAAAGCTTCACCCATACCAACGATTTGGTGCGTAGGTAACGTACCTGAACGGAAACCACGCTCGTGGCCGCCACCGTGCATCTGAGCCTCAAGACGAATACGAGGCTTACGACGTACGTAAAGTGCACCGATACCTTTTGGACCGTATGCCTTGTGCGCCGATAGTGAAATCAGATCCACTTTCATTTCTTGCACATCGATTGGCAACTTACCTGCTGACTGAGCAGCATCGACATGGAAAATAATCTTACGTGAGCGGCAAAGCTCTCCGATAGATGCGATGTCTTGAACCACACCAATTTCGTTATTAACGTGCATGATAGACACCAATACTGTGTCTTCACGCATTGCTGCTTCAAGTTTGTTTAAGTCGACAATACCATTTGATTCTGGCTCAAGGTAAGTGACTTCAAAACCTTCACGCTCAAGTTGACGACATGGGTCCAAAACCGCTTTGTGCTCAGTTTTGACCGTAATAACGTGCTTGCCTTTCTTTGAGTAGAAGTGTGCTGCACCCTTGATCGCTAGGTTGTCTGACTCTGTTGCACCCGAGGTGAAAACAATCTCACGTGGGTCTGCATTTAATAGGTCAGCAATTTGCTCTCGAGCAGTGTCCACCGCTTCTTCCGCTTGCCAACCATAACGGTGTGAACGTGACGCAGGGTTACCAAACGTCCCGTCCATAGTCATGTACTGAACCATTTTTTCTGCAACTCGCGGATCGACTGGGCAAGTTGCTGAGTAATCAAGATAAATAGGCAGTTTCATTATTTTCTCCAGTGTAATACCTTGCCACTATGAGCGAACGTCAACGCCAATTGAAGATAAGCTCGAGCCACTGTGTGTAAGGCTATGATTTAGCGCAAGATCGATATCTTGCTTATCAGAGATCTCTAGGACTTCGTTGTCCTTCATCAATTGGCCCAATGTGATGTTATTGAGGAAATCTGAGATTCGTGCACTCAGGTCACGCCATAACGTATGTGTCAGGCAGCGAGTTCCGCCCTGACAATCACCTTTACCGTTGCATTTAGTCGCATCTACGGACTCATCAACAGCAGAGATCACGGTACCAATTGATATTGTATTTGCTTCAGCTCCCAAACGGTAACCACCGCCAGGGCCTCTTACACTCGCGACAAGACCGGCTTTTCTCAACTTAGAAAAAAGCTGTTCAAGATACGAAAGCGAAATCCCTTGTCGCTCTGAAATATCAGCCAAAGGAACGGGGTTCTGCTGTGAATGAAGAGCCACATCGAGCATGGCTGTCACTGCATATCGTCCTTTCGATGTTAATCTCATAATTCATCCTTTCCACACTGTTTATGTGGTAAGGAGTTTTTCATACCTGACTAAAATGGTCAAGTATTTATTTGACTAAAATAGTCAGGTATTTTTTAGAACCTAACTATTTCAAATTATTTGTTTTCTCTATCGCAGTAAGTACACCACGAAGAATGTTCAGCTCTTGAGATTCAGGACGCGCGCGAGTAAACAGGCGACGCAATTTGTCCATCACCTTCTGCGGCTTATCCTTCTCAATAAAGTGGGTATCGTACAGGACTTTTTCAAGGTGTGAATAGAATTGTTCTAACTGTTCATAGCGAGGGTATTCCGTTTGCTGTGCTGGTGCGTATTGACTCTGCTCCATTGCCAAATATGCCATACGAATTTCGTAAGAAACGGTTTGTACTGCCATCGCCAAGTTCAAAGAGCTGTATTCAGGGTTAGCTGGTATTGTCAGGTGGTACTGACATTTCTGCAGCTCATCATTTGTTAGCCCTGTGCGCTCACGGCCAAAGACGACGGCAACAGAACCTTCGCTATCCTTGTTAGCCAGGGCTTGGACCAATTTTTCGCCACACTCGCGTGGCTCAACCATTGGCCAATCTAACGTCCTTGAGCGTGCACTGGTACCAATCACTAACGAGCAATCAGCAACAGCTTGTTCTACTGTGTCAACAATTTCAGCGTTCATCGCAACGTCACTCGCTCCTGCAGCTAATGCCGTTGTCTGGCCATCTCTCTCACACTGGGGGTCAACAAGTACAAGGTTTGATAGTCCCATAACCTTCATTGCTCTGGCTGCGGAGCCAATATTACCTGCATGAGATGTGCCTACAAGAACGATTTTAACGCGGTCTAACATGTCGATGGTTTACCCCTTTAGAATGGACGCAGAATGTTAGCATATTAATAAGAAGCACGTCATATTGATTTAAAAAAGCAAGCAAAAAGAGCAAAAAATAACCACTTCCATTTGTAAAAATAACTGATATACTCGTCACGTTTTTTGTTCTTTAACATCCGTTGGGAAGATATCTATGCATCCTATGCTGAATATTGCTATTCGTGCAGCACGAAAAGCAGGTAACCATATCGCTAAATCACTAGAAAATGCTGACAAAATTGAATCTACACAAAAAGGTACGAACGACTTCGTAACTAACGTAGACAAAGAAGCAGAAGCCATCATCATCGATACGATCAAAAACTCGTACCCTGATCACTCTATCGTTGCTGAAGAAAACGGTCTTATTGAAGGCAAAGACAAAGATGCACAGTGGATCATCGACCCTCTGGATGGCACGACTAACTTCGTAAAAGGTCTGCCACACTTCTCTGTTTCTATCGCAGTACGCCTTAACGGTAAAACTGAGGTAGCGTGTGTTTACGATCCAATCCGTAACGAGCTATTTACCGCTCAACGTGGTGCTGGCGCTCAACTAAATAACACTCGTATCCGTGTTAAACAGCTTAAAGATCTTCAAGGTACTGTTCTAGCAACAGGTTTCCCATTCAAGCAGAAGCAACACAGCGAATCTTATCTAAAGATTCTGTCTTCTCTATTTGTAGACTGTTCAGACTTCCGTCGTACAGGTTCAGCGGCACTTGACCTGTGTTACGTAGCTGCAGGCCGTGTTGATGGCTTCTTTGAACTTGGCCTAAAACCTTGGGACATTGCCGCTGGTGAGCTAATCGCTCGTGAAGCTGGTGCTATCGTTACTGACTTTGCTGGCGGTACAGACTACATGAAGTCTGGCAATGTTGTTGCTTCAAGCGCTCGTGGCGTTAAAGGCATCATCAAGCACATTCGTGAAAACGGCAACGAAGCACTGCTTAAGTAATTCGTTTTTCGTTAAGAATATTAAACCTCGCTTCGGCGAGGTTTTTTTATGCGCGTAGCGTGCTCATTTCTATCCAATAGCCAACCTAGATAATCTCTATTAACGAGATAAACTAACGAGTCTAGTCGTACATACGGGGCGTTACTGCGGGGCTATTCTGTGCTTATTGTTGAGGATTGGCTTGAGTTACTACGTACCAATTTGTATAAGCATATGGACACTGTACACTAATGAATAACAAACTTAGATGAGTCTTGAAAGTTTCGGTATTTTCGTAAAGAGACTATGAGAGCGGGGTAAGGTACCTGACACTTAGCATTTAGCTGAGTAGAGCCATTTAACCTAGCGAGTAACCTAGATTAACAATCCACCCTACGAAAGTTCTCTTTTCAAAGATACAAACGTAAAAAAGCCCCGTTCTTTCGAACGAGGCTTTGATAGATGGCAGGGGTGGAGAGATTCGACCGGGCTGGCGATCCTGCTCCCAACACTCGCTTTGAAAAAGCGACAAATGTAAAAAAAGCCCCGTCGTTCGACGAGGCTTTAATGTGTGGCAGGGGTGGAGAGATTCGAACTCCCAACACGCGGATTTGGAATCCGCTGCTCTGCCAATTGGAGCTACACCCCTATCTTCGTGTTTAATGAGACGACTCTCGAATTAATGGCGGAGTGGACGGGACTCGAACCCGCGACCCCCGGCGTGACAGGCCGGTATTCTAACCAACTGAACTACCACTCCGCAGTGGTCTATTTAAAGTCTTATCTAAATCGTGCTTCAAATAGATAATGTTCAAAGCCTGGCGATGTCCTACTCTCACATGGGGAAGCCCCACACTACCATCGGCGCTATTGCGTTTCACTTCTGAGTTCGGCATGGAATCAGGTGGGTCCACAATGCTATGGTCGCCAAGCAAATTCTTAATTCGGAAAGCTTTTAAAAGTTAATGTGCACACATTCAATATTCTTGCTTTGAGTCCATCAAAACCCCTTGGGTGTTGTATGGTTAAGCCTCACGGGCAATTAGTACAGGTTAGCTCAACGCCTCACAACGCTTACACACCCTGCCTATCAACGTTCTAGTCTCGAACAACCCTTTAGGACACTTAAAGTGCCAGGGAAGACTCATCTCAGGGCTCGCTTCCCGCTTAGATGCTTTCAGCGGTTATCGATTCCGAACTTAGCTACCGGGCAATGCGTCTGGCGACACAACCCGAACACCAGAGGTTCGTCCACTCCGGTCCTCTCGTACTAGGAGCAGCCCCCTTCAATCTTCCAACGCCCACGGCAGATAGGGACCGAACTGTCTCACGACGTTCTAAACCCAGCTCGCGTACCACTTTAAATGGCGAACAGCCATACCCTTGGGACCGACTTCAGCCCCAGGATGTGATGAGCCGACATCGAGGTGCCAAACACCGCCGTCGATATGAACTCTTGGGCGGTATCAGCCTGTTATCCCCGGAGTACCTTTTATCCGTTGAGCGATGGCCCTTCCATACAGAACCACCGGATCACTATGACCTGCTTTCGCACCTGCTCGAATTGTCATTCTCGCAGTCAAGCGGGCTTATGCCATTGCACTAACCTCACGATGTCCAACCGTGATTAGCCCACCTTCGTGCTCCTCCGTTACTCTTTGGGAGGAGACCGCCCCAGTCAAACTACCCACCAGGCACTGTCCTCACCCCAGATAATGGGGCTAAGTTAGAACATCAAACATACAAGGGTGGTATTTCAAGGATGGCTCCACAGATACTGGCGTACCTGCTTCAAAGCCTCCCACCTATCCTACACATGTAGGCTCAATGTTCAGTGCCAAGCTGTAGTAAAGGTTCACGGGGTCTTTCCGTCTAGCCGCGGGTACACTGCATCTTCACAGCGATTTCAATTTCACTGAGTCTCGGGTGGAGACAGCGTGGCCATCATTACGCCATTCGTGCAGGTCGGAACTTACCCGACAAGGAATTTCGCTACCTTAGGACCGTTATAGTTACGGCCGCCGTTTACCGGGGCTTCGATCAAGAGCTTCGACCTAAGTCTAACCCCATCAATTAACCTTCCGGCACCGGGCAGGCGTCACACCGTATACGTCATCTTACGATTTTGCACAGTGCTGTGTTTTTAATAAACAGTTGCAGCCACCTGGTATCTGCGACTCCCCATAGCTCCATCCGCAAGGGACTTCACCGCGAGGAGCGTACCTTCTCCCGAAGTTACGGTACCATTTTGCCTAGTTCCTTCACCCGAGTTCTCTCAAGCGCCTTGGTATTCTCTACCCGACCACCTGTGTCGGTTTGGGGTACGATTCCTTACAATCTGAAGCTTAGAGGCTTTTCCTGGAAGCATGGCATCAATGACTTCACTACCGTAGTAGCTCGACATCGTGTCTCAGCCTTAAAAAGAGCCGGATTTACCTAACTCTTAAGCCTACGCACTTGAACCTGGACAACCGTCGCCAGGCCCACCTAGCCTTCTCCGTCCCCCCATCGCAATTGTAAGAAGTACGGGAATATTAACCCGTTTCCCATCGACTACGCCTTTCGGCCTCGCCTTAGGGGTCGACTTACCCTGCCCCGATTAACGTTGGACAGGAACCCTTGGTCTTCCGGCGAGGAGGTTTTTCACCCCCTTTATCGTTACTCATGTCAGCATTCGCACTTCTGATACCTCCAGCAGACCTTACAGTCCACCTTCAACGGCTTACAGAACGCTCCCCTACCCAATGACCTAAGTCATTGCCGCAGCTTCGGTGTATAGCTTAGCCCCGTTACATCTTCCGCGCAGGCCGACTCGACTAGTGAGCTATTACGCTTTCTTTAAATGATGGCTGCTTCTAAGCCAACATCCTAGCTGTCTAAGCCTTCCCACATCGTTTCCCACTTAGCTATACTTTGGGACCTTAGCTGGCGGTCTGGGTTGTTTCCCTCTCCACGACGGACGTTAGCACCCGCCGTGTGTCTCCCGGATAGTACTCACTGGTATTCGGAGTTTGCAAAGGGTTGGTAAGTCGGGATGACCCCCTAGCCTTAACAGTGCTCTACCCCCAGTGGTATTCGTCCGAGGCTCTACCTAAATAGATTTCGGGGAGAACCAGCTATCTCCAGGTTTGATTGGCCTTTCACCCCTAGCCACAAGTCATCCGCTAATTTTTCAACATTAGTCGGTTCGGTCCTCCAGTTGATGTTACTCAACCTTCAACCTGCCCATGGCTAGATCACCTGGTTTCGGGTCTATATCCAGCAACTCGACGCCCAGTTAAGACTCGATTTCTCTACGGCTCCCCTAGATGGTTAACCTTGCTACTGAATATAAGTCGCTGACCCATTATACAAAAGGTACGCAGTCACACCACGAAGGTGCTCCTACTGCTTGTACGTACACGGTTTCAGGTTCTATTTCACTCCCCTCACAGGGGTTCTTTTCGCCTTTCCCTCACGGTACTGGTTCACTATCGGTCAGTCAGTAGTATTTAGCCTTGGAGGATGGTCCCCCCATATTCAGACAGGATATCACGTGTCCCGCCCTACTCGATTTCACTGATGATGAGATGTCGGTTACGGGGCTATCACCCTGTATCGCGCCACTTTCCAGAGGCTTCACCTGTCTCATTAAAAGCTTAAGGGCTAATCCAATTTCGCTCGCCGCTACTTTCGGAATCTCGGTTGATTTCTTTTCCTCGGGGTACTTAGATGTTTCAGTTCCCCCGGTTCGCCTCACTAACCTATGTATTCAGTTAGTGATAACACCTTATGGTGCTGGGTTTCCCCATTCAGGAATCTCAGACTCAAAGATTTTTACTATCTAATCTGAGCTTATCGCAAGTTAATACGCCTTTCATCGCCTCTGACTGCCAAGGCATCCACCGTGTACGCTTAGTCACTTAACCATACAACCCGAAGGAGTTTCGAGTTGTTGTTTAAACAACCAAAGTTGTCTGCAATTTTTATACATGATGCAGACTCGATTTTGCCGGACTCAAATATAAGTATCTTTCGATACTTCCAAGAACACTTGAATGTGTGTTGGTACCTAAAACCGTAGTTTTAGGATTTGAGAACTTTTAATTGAATAACAACGCATCTCAAAGAGATGGGGATTGTTGTTATTCGTCAGCTTTCCAAATTGTTAAAGAGCAAGATTTCTTTCGAAACCATTTTTAAAGATTCTTAAGAAAGAACACTTAAAGATGGTGGAGCTAAGCAGGATCGAACTGCTGACCTCCTGCGTGCAAGGCAGGCGCTCTCCCAGCTGAGCTATAGCCCCATCAATAGGTGATGTCGTCGCCAATCTCCTGGGAGGAAATTGGTGGGTCTGAGTGGACTTGAACCACCGACCTCTCGCTTATCAGGCGAACGCTCTAACCACCTGAGCTACAGACCCGACATCATCTCTTTAATTCTATAAACCATCAATCTGTGTGAACACTCATCGCAATAATCATCGTATAAGGAGGTGATCCAGCCCCAGGTTCCCCTAGGGCTACCTTGTTACGACTTCACCCCAGTCATGAACCACAAAGTGGTGAGCGTCCTCCCGAAGGTTAAACTACCCACTTCTTTTGCAGCCCACTCCCATGGTGTGACGGGCGGTGTGTACAAGGCCCGGGAACGTATTCACCGTGGCATTCTGATCCACGATTACTAGCGATTCCGACTTCATGGAGTCGAGTTGCAGACTCCAATCCGGACTACGACGCACTTTTTGGGATTCGCTCACTCTCGCAAGTTGGCTGCCCTCTGTATGCGCCATTGTAGCACGTGTGTAGCCCTACTCGTAAGGGCCATGATGACTTGACGTCGTCCCCACCTTCCTCCGGTTTATCACCGGCAGTCTCCCTGGAGTTCCCACCCGAAGTGCTGGCAAACAAGGATAAGGGTTGCGCTCGTTGCGGGACTTAACCCAACATTTCACAACACGAGCTGACGACAGCCATGCAGCACCTGTCTCAGAGTTCCCGAAGGCACCAATTCATCTCTGAAAAGTTCTCTGGATGTCAAGAGTAGGTAAGGTTCTTCGCGTTGCATCGAATTAAACCACATGCTCCACCGCTTGTGCGGGCCCCCGTCAATTCATTTGAGTTTTAATCTTGCGACCGTACTCCCCAGGCGGTCTACTTAACGCGTTAGCTCCGAAAGCCACGGCTCAAGGCCACAACCTCCAAGTAGACATCGTTTACGGCGTGGACTACCAGGGTATCTAATCCTGTTTGCTCCCCACGCTTTCGCATCTGAGTGTCAGTATCTGTCCAGGGGGCCGCCTTCGCCACCGGTATTCCTTCAGATCTCTACGCATTTCACCGCTACACCTGAAATTCTACCCCCCTCTACAGTACTCTAGTCTGCCAGTTTCAAATGCTGTTCCGAGGTTGAGCCCCGGGCTTTCACATCTGACTTAACAAACCACCTGCATGCGCTTTACGCCCAGTAATTCCGATTAACGCTCGCACCCTCCGTATTACCGCGGCTGCTGGCACGGAGTTAGCCGGTGCTTCTTCTGCAGCTAACGTCAAACGAGCACGCTATTAACGTACCCGCCTTCCTCACTGCTGAAAGTGCTTTACAACCCGAAGGCCTTCTTCACACACGCGGCATGGCTGCATCAGGCTTGCGCCCATTGTGCAATATTCCCCACTGCTGCCTCCCGTAGGAGTCTGGACCGTGTCTCAGTTCCAGTGTGGCTGATCATCCTCTCAGACCAGCTAGGGATCGTCGCCTTGGTGAGCCTTTACCTCACCAACTAGCTAATCCCACCTGGGCTAATCTTGACGCGAGAGGCCCGAAGGTCCCCCTCTTTGGCCCGAAGGCATTATGCGGTATTAGCTATCGTTTCCAATAGTTATCCCCCACATCAAGGCATATTCCCAGGCATTACTCACCCGTCCGCCGCTCGCCGCCCATGATTTCCACCGAAGCTTCTATCATGTCGCTGCCGCTCGACTTGCATGTGTTAGGCCTGCCGCCAGCGTTCAATCTGAGCCATGATCAAACTCTTCAATTTAAGATTTTGATGTTCCGAAGAACTGACTCAATGAATACTGACTTCAAAACTACTAATGTAATTTTAAAGCTATTATCGTTCCAACAGAACGATAATGAATTGACTGTGCCGATACTAAGTATCGATTGGTCACTCAGTTCATTGAAATCTAAGTTGAAGCCTAAGCTTCATTTTGGATTATCATCAACGAGTGCCCACACAGATTGATAGGTTTATATTTTTAAAGAGCTTGCTTTGGCTAACAGTGAAGTTCATCTCAAAGCGGAGGGTCATTCTAGCCAAATAACCGATAGTGTCAAACACTTTTTCGGATTATTTTTTGAAGCTATCTAATTAACTTCTATGACCTTTTGTCATTCACTTAAAACCGCTGGTTTTGCGTGACAACGGAGGCGCATTATAGAGATTCATTTGAGCTTGGCAAGAGCAAAAACTAGAAAATCATCTTCAAAGCAACCAAGTGGACAGATATTAGACAAATCGAGCAAAAGAGGGGCAAAACTATCGCTTTGCCCCTCTTTAATTCAAGTTATGAATCTATTGCTGTGCGGAGATTGAGTCATTCTCAACAATCAAACGAATCATTTTGTCAGGCACAATCTCTCCACCTAAGATTGACTTGGCTAATGGATTCTCTACTGTTTGTTGAATCGCGCGTTTGAGTGGACGTGCACCATAAACAGGATCGAAGCCTACCTGCGCTATCATATTAAGAGCCTCGTCACTTGTTTCAAGTAAGAACCCTTTCTCTTCCATTCGTTTTGCTAAACGAGCTAATTGAATAGACGCAATCGACTTAATATGCTCTCTGCCTAAAGGATGGAAGACGACGCTCTCGTCTACGCGGTTTAAGAACTCTGGACGGAAGTGCTTGCTGACAACATCCATGACCTCGTTCTTGATGCCCTCATAATCTAATTGGGCAAAGTTTTCCTGAATGCGATTAGACCCCAGATTTGAAGTCATGATCACGACGGTATTGCGAAAATCGACCGTTCTACCTTGTCCATCCGTTAAGCGGCCATCATCCAACACCTGCAATAAGATATTGAACACATCTGGATGCGCTTTCTCCACTTCGTCTAGTAATATGACTGAATATGGTTTTCTTCGCACCGCTTCAGTTAAGTACCCGCCCTCTTCGTAACCAACATAACCTGGAGGTGCACCGACTAGCCTTGCAACAGAGTGTTTTTCCATAAACTCTGACATATCGATACGTACCATGGCGTCTTCACTATCAAACATGAAGTTTGCCAGCGTTTTACACAATTCAGTCTTACCTACCCCTGTAGGTCCTAGAAATAGAAATGAACCAATTGGTCGATTTGGGTCCGATAATCCCGCTCGACTGCGACGAATTGCGTTAGCAACAACATCCACCGCCTCTTTTTGGCCAATCACTCGTTTGTGCAGAACCTCTTCCATGCGCAGCAACTTCTCTTTCTCCGCTTCTAGCATTTTGGATACAGGAATACCTGTTGCTTTCGAGAGTACTTCCGCAATTTCGCTATCCGTTACCTTATTACGCAGCAACGTCATCTCCTGCATTTCTGCTTGAGTAGCAAGATCAAGTTGCTTCTCTAGTTCAGGGATACGGCCATATTGCAGCTCTGACATCCGATTCAAATCACCCGCACGACGAGCAAAGTCCATGTCCATGCGCGCTTGTTCAAGTTCCGCCTTGATGTGCTGAGTACCAGATAAGGCCGCTTTTTCAGCGTTCCATACCTCTTCTAACTCCGCAAACTCTCGCTCTTTCTCTCTCAGCTCTAGATTAAGTGAGTTCAGGCGTTTTTCACTCGCATCATCCGATTCGTTTACTAGGGCCTGCTGCTCTATCTTTAACTGGATGATTTTTCGTTCTAGCTTATCTAGCGATTCCGGCTTGGAGTCGATTTGCATGCGGATACTTGATGCCGCTTCGTCAATAAGGTCAATGGCTTTATCAGGCAGTTGGCGATCTGATACATATCGATGAGACAAGCTTGCTGCTGCCACGATCGCAGGGTCGGTAATCTCCACATGGTGGTGAAGTTCATAGCGCTCTTTCAGACCACGGAGTATCGCCACCGTATCTTCCACTGTCGGTTCATCCACCAGCACTTTTTGGAAGCGGCGCTCCAGTGCAGGATCTTTCTCTATATATTGACGATATTCATCAAGAGTCGTTGCGCCGACACAGTGCAGTTCTCCTCGGGCTAATGCAGGCTTTAACATGTTGCCCGCATCCATAGAGCCTTCACCTTTGCCCGCACCCACCATGGTATGCAGCTCATCAATAAAGAGGATGATATTGCCCTCTTCTTTTGAAAGCTCATTGAGGACTGATTTCAAACGTTCTTCAAACTCACCTCGGTATTTTGCACCCGCGACGAGTGCCCCCATGTCTAAAGAGAGGACTCGGCGTCCACGAAGTCCCTCTGGTACTTCGTTGTTGATGATGCGTTGAGCAAGCCCCTCGACGATGGCAGTTTTACCTACACCAGGTTCACCGATGATAACTGGATTGTTTTTAGTACGGCGCTGTAGCACTTGAATGGTGCGGCGGATTTCATCATCACGCCCAATCACTGGGTCAAGCTTGCCTTGCTCTGCCCGCTCAGTCAGATCTATCGTGAATTTCTCTAGTGCCTGACGCAACTCTTCTGCATTTGGAGCATCCACCTTTTGACCGCCTCTGATCTTTTCGATTGCTTGAGCAACTTTTTGCTCTGTCAAACCGACTTCTTTCAACAAGGAGCCCAATGGACCTTTGTCTTCTAGTGCAGCCAAAAGGAATATTTCAGATGAGATGTAGCTGTCTTGGCGCTTTTGAGCGACTTTGTCACATAGGTTGAACATGCTACCCATGCCAGTCGAAAGTTGTACATCCCCACCGATACCACTGACTTTGGGTAGTCGGTCGAGTAATTCACTCAGTTTTGAACGTAGCTGCATAACGTCAACATTAAGCATCGTTAATAAGGGACGAATTGGGCTACCATTTTGATCAAGCAGTGCCACCATCAGATGCACAGGCTCAATGTATTGATGATCTCTCCCTAACGCTAAAGATTGCGCATCAGAGATAGCAACTTGGAATTTGCTAGTAAAACGATCAAGACGCATATAGGCCTCCATTAATGTCAAACAACTACAGATGTCACCTTGGAAACTGTAGTGGCAAAATTTATCGCGCTGTGTGGCGCGCGTCATATAACATTAAATGGAACTGTGAAACGGAAATTTCAAGGGGAGAGAAATCGACAAGTGAGTCGAAATACAAAATTTAAGAGGTCTCCTCCATCCAGATACACGTCACCTGTCGACCGGTTTGACCATCTCGACGGTAGGAGAAAAATTGCTCTGGATTGCTATATGTACAGCGGGTGTCGCGAGAGATATTGGTCACACCTGCACGGTTAAGCGCTTGTGTCGCTAGCTGATGCATATCGGCAAAAAACTTATCGTCATTATTTGCACTCTGTTTGAACGCCGACTTAGCCTCTAAGTAACGACCAACAAACTCATCATACACATCTTGACCCACTTCAAACGCATCTGGACCAATAGCAGGCCCGAGCCATGCCATGACTTTTCCTGAGAACTGACTCACTGCATTTTCAATAATGCCATCAGCAAGCCCTCTCCAGCCCGCATGAACGGCTGCCACTTGACGTCCCTGCTCATCAGCGAGGAGAACAGGGAGACAGTCTGCCGTCATTGCAGCACAAACAACCCCAGGTGTGCGGGTAAATGAGGCATCAGCATCAAGCACCTCATCCGTTGCATTTTCCAACTCTAACACCGTATTTGAGTGAGTTTGGTTCAACCAAACTGGGGCTGACGGCATTTTTGAAGCACGCGCTAATCGAACTCGATTGGTCGTTACATCTTGCTCACTATCCCCAACATGCATACCCACATTGAGTGACGCATAAGGTTCAGCCGACACGCCTCCTTCTCTGATAGAAGAGATCGCTCGAATGTTGTTGGGCACAGGCCAGTTAGGGACAATAAACATAATGAATTAGAACTCGTCGTTTAGGCCATGAAGCTCTGTATCTGCACGCAGTGCTTCCGTCATTACCACCATGTCATCAGGGATAGGGGCATGGAACTCGACCTCCTCTCCTGTGACTGGGTGCTCAAATCTTAGCATTGCCGCGTGAAGCGCTTGGCGATCAAACTGACGAATCATTTCTGTCACCTCTACTGATGCTTCACGTGGAATACGCGCTCGACCACCGTAGGCAATATCACCTAGAAGTGGGTGCTGTAGGTACGCCATATGCACACGAATTTGGTGCGTACGACCTGTTTCTAGGCGGAGGCGAATACGTGTATGTTCACGGAAGTGCTCAGCGACACGATAGTGTGTGACTGCAGGTTTTCCTGTTGGTGTAACGGCCATTAGCGTACGCTTAGTAGAATGGCGACCAATAGGCTCCTCAACACGCCCACCCGCCGTCATACGACCAATCGCAATCGCTTCATATTCACGCGTAATCTTACGTTTTTGTAGTGCACGAACCAGACGCGTTTGAGAGCGTACGGTCTTAGCCACCACCATGAGTCCTGTTGTATCTTTATCAAGACGGTGGACAATACCTGCTCGTGGAACTTCCGCTATGTCTGGATAGTGATGCAAAAGGGCATTAAGCACAGTACCATCAGGTGTACCTGCTCCTGGGTGTACGACAAAATCGCGTGGTTTGTTGATGACCATAATATCGTCATCTTCATAAACGATATTCAGCGGAATGTCTTGTGCTTCCCAGCGTTCTTCATCTTCAAGCTCAGCCTGTAAAACAATCACCTCGCCACCCATCACTTTGGTGCGTGGTTTTGTGACGACTTGACCATCCATTGATACCTTGCCAGCCAATAGCCACTCCTTGAGGCGTGAGCGAGAAAAATCAGTAAACATTTCTGCTATTGCCTGATCCAGACGCTGACCTAATTGGCTATCTTGTACGGTTTGTGTTAACTCAATCTGTTGTGCCATATCGAACTTTTTTAAAAACTGTGAGACTAATGACCACTACTGTGGAAGAATAGGCGCTATTGTATCTGTTACAGTGTAGAAAGTAACGGAAGCGCAGAAAATATTTAATTTATGGATTGAACACCTGACATGAAATACCGCACTTTATCAGGCTTATTAGCAACTGCACTTCTTTTTGGCTGTTCGAGCAGCGAAGAAATCGTACCCGATGTCCCACCATCAGAGCTCTATGCCGACGCACAAGTTGCACTGCAAAGTGGTAACTGGCTTACTGCTATTGAACAATTAGAAGCACTGGATTCTCGCTATCCATTCGGTGCATATTCAGAGCAGGTACAGCTTGACCTTATCTATGCGTACTACAAAAACGATGACTTGCCACTAGGTCTTGCAACCATCGAACGCTTTATGCGTCTAAACCCAACTCACGACAAAATTGACTGGGTACTCTACATGCGCGGTCTGACGCACATGGCACAAGATCGTAACTTTATGCACGACATCTTTAATGTCGACCGCAGTGACCGCGACCCAGAGCCGGTAAAAGCTGCATTTGCAGACTTCAAACGCCTACTCGAGCGTTACCCTAATAGTCAATATGCAAATGATGCACGTCAACGCATGCTATCTTTGACTAACCGTCTGGCTGAATATGATCTTGCTACGGCAGATTTCTATCTACGTCGTGAAGCTTGGATCGCCGCGATCAATCGCGCTCAAGAGCTGCAGCGCACTTTCCCAGAAACCGAAGCCGCGCGCAAATCTCTTCGCATTCAACTTGAAGCGTATGAGAAACTTGGTCTAGATGAACCCGCGCAGCGTACTCGCGAGCTAATCGATCTAAATCCGATCTAAATCCGATCTAAGCTTTTAGCATCAATTACTCATAAAATTAGCATCAATTGCTCATAAAAACGGTGGCTTAAAGTCGCCGTTTTTTTATTGTTTTTAGATATTCTTGCCGATATTGAACTTTGTTATTAACCTTTAATTAACATTATAATGAAGTTTGAGGTCCATGTGATTCGCACACTCAGTTTGTTGTTATGCTGTGGCTTGTTGTCACTGAGTGCATGGGGATTGTCTCTGTCTCCTTTGCAAAAAGATCCCTACCTTGGTGATATGAAAACCTTTATCGACAAAGGTGTCGTGCGCGTTCTAGTGTCCGCCGATCTCGGCTTCTATTATATAGAAGCTGGCCGACCAAAAGGGATCATTGCCGAACTCCTCTACAACTACGAACAACAGTTGAAAAAGCAATCGCCCCAACTCAAGGTCCAAATCATCCCCGTCGCTCGAGACGAGCTGATTCCTTCCCTAACCAAAGGCTTCGGTGATTTGGCCGTCGCCAATCTCACGGTTACTCCCAAGCGAGCGTTACAAGTGGACTTTAGTGACCCTCTCTCTGACAAGGTTAAGGAATTTTTCATTTCCAACAAAGAGCATGCGCCCATCACCACGCTGGAACAGCTCAGTGGCGAGAAAGTTTGGGTGCGCAGCAGCTCAAGCTACTTTGAAAGCTTGCAAAGAATCAACGCAGAACTCGACGCAAAAGATCTGTCACCGATGCTCATCGAGTTTATCGAAGAGACGATGCAGGATTTTGAACTCATAGAGATGATCAACCAAGACCATATTAACCTCACGGTTCTAGATGGTCACAAAGCCCAACTTTGGCTAGATGTATTAGACAACATACAAATACATAAAGCATTCCCGCTTAGAGAAGACGCCAGTATTGCATGGGCAATGCGCAAGAACTCACCTGAGTTAATGGCATCAGTCAACAAGTACATCAAAACAGCAAAAAGCGGAACACTGCTCGGTAATGTGCTGTATGGAAAATACATCGATAACACGGGCTGGCTGAAACGTATTCTCAACCCAAGTAAGATAGAAAAGCTCGAATCCCTTTCAGATGTGTTCGAGCAGTATTCAGACCAATATGGATTTGACTCACTCATGATGTCTGCACAGGGGTTTCAAGAATCAGGGTTGGATCAAACAAAAGTCTCTCCAAGGGGAGCGGTTGGCGTCATGCAAGTGCTGCCAAGTACCGCAAAAGATCCCAACGTAAATATTCCCAATATCTACACGGTCGAAAACAACATTCACGCTGGCATCAAATACATGCGTTTTATCAAGGATCGCTATTTTGACGATGAGGCTATCTCACCAGACAACCAAGTTTACTTCTCACTCGCCGCCTACAATGCTGGACCGGCGAATATTCGCCGTATGCGGAGCCTTGCCGCCAAGCATGGCTATGATCCTAACCAGTGGTTTCACAATGTTGAGTTAATTACTCGACGCAATATCAGTCGAGAGCCAGTCGATTACGTTGCCAATATCAATCGTTACTACGTGATATATAAACAGCTTGAAGAGATTCACGAGCATGAAGAAGCGAACAATGCGGCCACACTAACAACTAGTCCAAGACAGTTTGAACGTAATGAGCGGGAAGATTAAAAAGTTCAAAATATTGAAGTGATATGAGTCACAAAATTTGACTGAGTAAAAAAACAACAAATACTTGTGATAGGCTGTAGGAAACCCCTAAAAAACGGGAGAATTTTAGTAATCACTCTTCCCAATCTAATGAGATTTTTGTGCAACTCAAGCTTTTTCTCGATTTATTTTCACGACTCGCAGGTTTCGATCACATTTGCCTAACACTCAAAAGTTTCGACACGTTTAAGTGATCTAGATCACATCATTTCAACGCTAGAATCGTAATCTGAAGTTAACCCATGAGGGATGACACAGAGGAAAAATACTATGAAAGTAAACATGACTGGCAAAAACATCGAACTAACCTCTGCTATCCGTGCCCATATCGAGAGCAAATTTAAAAAGCTAGAAAAGTGGCAAGTAGACATCATTAGCTGCCAAGCAACCATCAGTGAGGAACCGAACAAACAGAAAAAAATTGAAGCGGTGATTTCTGTACCTAAAGGTCAGCTCATTGCTTCAGCAAGTCAAGAGGACTTGTATGCAGCGATTAATGAAGTCGAACAGAAGCTTGAACGCCAACTCAACAAACTTCGCCACAAGCCTTCAGCTCGTCGAGCAGAAAAGCCGGAACTCGAACCTGTTGAATAGAGGAAACAAAATTCTAAAAGGTAGCGCCCACAAGGGCGCTATTTTTTTGCTTGACGCTCCTCGTTCGCTTGCTTATTGTTAACACACATCAATTAATTTTAAATAGTTATGCAAACTCTACGATTTTTCTTTAGCCTCTTTTTTATCTGGTAATCACCGGAGGCTAAATCGTTCGCGTAGCAATATATTTGAACTGAAGCCTCCCAAACGGGAGGCTTTTTTGTAAGGACTAGATTATGAGTGACACTCAGTATTCTTTGGACGAGATTCGACTGCGATTAAACGAACTCGATGACCAGCTACTCAACCTACTCTCTGAGCGTAGGCAAATGAGCATTGAGGTAGCTAAGAGCAAAGTTCAAACGTCAAAGCCAGTTCGTGACGCAAGCCGAGAACAAGAGTTACTGGTGAAGTTGATCAATAATGGCAAGTCTAAGTACCAACTTGACGCTGAGTACATTACTAAACTATTCCACACAATTATCGAAGACTCGGTTCTGCTGCAACAAGCCTACCTGCAAGAATTAGCGAACCCAGATCATCAAAAGCCTCTAGCTCGAGTGGCTTTTCTTGGCTCAAAAGGCTCATACTCTCATCTTGCAAGCCGCGAGTTTTTCTCACGCAAGAATATGGAGCTGGTCGAACTTAACTGCGAGATTTTCAAAGAGGTCGCCAAAACAGTCGAGAGTGGCCATGCAGATTACGGTGTTTTGCCTATCGAAAACACCAGCTCAGGTTCAATCAATGAGGTTTATGACCTACTTCAGCACACGACGCTCTATATTGTGGGTGAACTTACTCTACCGATCGAGCACTGCTTAGTCGGTGTCAGTGACATACGCCTTGAGGAAATCACAACGCTGTACTCACACCCACAACCGCATCAACAATGCAGTGAGTTCCTGAGTCGCCTCAAGGGTGTCAAGCTAAAAACGTGTGCAAGCACCGCAGATGCGATGAAAAAAGTACAAGAGCTCAACCGACCTGATATTGCAGCCATCGGCAACGCATCAAGTGGTAAGCTTTATGGCTTACAGCCACTTCAGGGTAATATCGCTAATCAAACCGAAAACCACACTCGCTTTATCGTTGTCGCTCGTAAACCTGTTGAGGTTTCAACACAGATTCCAGCGAAAACGACTCTGATTATGTCGACCTCTCAGCAGGCCGGGTCTCTGGTTCAAAGTTTACTAGTGTTGCAACGTTACGGCATCAACATGACTAAACTTGAGTCACGTCCAATTATGGGTAACCCGTGGGAAGAGATGTTCTATGTTGACCTAGAAGCACACTTAGACTCGAAAGAGATGCAACAAGCTCTGGTTGAGCTCACTAAGATAACGAAACACCTCAAAGTCCTAGGCTGCTACCCGACTGAGAATGTCAAACCGACTCAGGTTAAATTGGGTTAATACTTGTCATACCCACTGTCACACTCCGTGCAGTGGGTATCCCTGCCAAACTAGAAGACCATACCGAAAGCCAGATAAATTCTGTCACAACGATAGACTCGTCATATTCTTGACGATTAATTCGTGACCTATCTCTCTATTTTATGTCACCATAACCAGCCAAACACCGGTTTCAAGTGTGAGCTCTTAACTCGCTATACACAGTTTCACCAAGCAAAAGGAATTTGCATGAAACTCCGCAGTCTCTGTTGTGCAGTACTGTTCGCTGCGGCTTGTGCCTCAGCCAATACCACCAACCCGCCATTGAGGATCTACCTATGGGAAGACACGCTCTCTGAACAGGTTGCAGAACAATGGCTAGAAAAACACACTCAGCCAATCGAACAGATCCATTTTGATAATGACGATGAGCGCAGTCTATTGATGCTCAATAGCAAATCTCTGCCGTTTGATATCGTCGTTCTCGATAACGTCACCGCACAAATTTATGCGCGGCACAATATGTTTGAAGACTTGTCCGAACTCAATAACCGCGACAACAATCATGCTCGATGGAATGCGCTATGCGGAACGCATGCGGTTCCTTACTTTTGGGGCCCAGTTGGTTATGTTTATCGCCAAGACCTCATTTCCACCCCACCCAAAACGTGGGCAGAACTTGTCGAACCATCTGACGAGCTAAAGGGGCATATTGGATGGATTAAAGACAGCACTGAAACGCTTCTGCCTGCTCTGTATGGGCTCGGATATTCACCGACTAGTGAGACCTCAAGTGAGCTCAAACAGGCCTATGATATTCTTAACAACCTTGCACCTTCGATACTCACGTTTGAGTATGCGCTCAGCTATATTCGAAGCAACAGCCAATCTAACGAACTGAAAATAGCGCTTGCTTACGCAGGCGATGAGTACTCAATGAATCGCTTCCAACATCATTCACAGTGGCGCTTTAAAGTCCCTGAGGGCGAGAGTTTTATTTGGACCGACTGCTTAGCTGTGAATGCTCATTCAAGTAACAAAGAGCAAGCTAAAGCCTTTCTCTCGTTTTTAATGATTCCAGAAATTGCTGCAATAAATGCAATTGATATCAGAGCTGCGACTCCTAACCAAAATGCACTAAAACTCATGCCTGCAAGCTACTTGAATGATAGAAACTTGAACCCTGAAGACCCTTTTTTTGACGAAGTTGCCTTTGATGAAGAACTCTCTGTGATCAATATCCGTCAAAGAGCCAGAATAATCGACAGCATAGTAAAACGTCATGAAGCTACAAACTAGAATCTTAATTTTGGTTGCACCGGTTATCATTCTAAGTGCAGCGTTATCAGGGTATAGCATCTACCTCAACCAAAAAGATGCGTTATCCAAGCGAGAAGACAGCTATTTAGAACTCAGCATGGGCAAGCTAGCAAGCCACTTTAAAAATGCCATCTCAATGCTCAATAGTTATTCGCTCACCCTGACCAAGAGCGATATTATTCGCGACTATTACCTCAATTACTCCGATCCCTATCGCGAGTTACAGTTGGTTGATCGGCTGCAACAGACAATATCAACGCTAAAAGCAACCCCTGACAGCTTTGTCGGTATTGCCATTCTTGATGATAAACTGCGTATCCGCTATTACTCAGACAACAGCAAAGAGCCTTTTTCTACCTTTGACCCCCAGTTGTTTCAATACACTCGCTCTGCATATTTTGAATCCAAGCAAAGCTCACATACTGGCTACACCCAAAACCTGCAAGGGGAAGGTGTTCTGGTTCGCTATGACGCGCTTGATGCCAACACGTTAGCACCACCTCTAAGCTATAATCGCAACCAGCTGATGTTTATTGTGGTGGTGGTATCACTCAACGAATTCAATCAAACGCGCAAACATGTCGAGTTTGACAACGACAGTGCGATCTTCTTTAGCGACATACCGCCGGATCTGCAAAATAAGCCCCTGGCGCACACGGTTGCTTTGATGAATAACTTCTATGCCACGCTTGATCCTGCACAATATATTCTCGATAGCAAACTGAAAAAGATGGCGAGTAACTTGGTTGTCGCTTTCTCGCTATCATCCGTTCTAAGCATTTTGATCTTGCTTGCCCTGCTCTATCGCCATGTTATCCGCCCTATTGAACGCTTGGATAAACAATTAAAGCAAGTGAATCGCAGTCAACGCGATAACATCGAAGTCCTCTACACTGACGACGAAGTTGGACGCTTATCGCTTAGCTTTCACGAAATGTACGATAAATTGGCTAAAAGTTACGAAAAAACCAAAGTGCTGGCTGAAAATGACCAACTGACTGGTCTGCCGAATCGCCGCGTCTTCCAACACCATGTACGTTCTGCACTGGCCAACCTCACCTCAGAACAGCACGCGTATTTACTGTATATTGATCTCGATAACTTTAAGTATGTGAACGACAAGTATGGTCACCAAATCGGTGACCGAGTGCTCACTCGATTTGCCGATCACCTCAACAAGCTTGTCGAACGCTGCCAAGCTCAGGGGAGCTTTACTGGTCTGCCTTCGAGACTTTCGGGTGATGAGTTTGCGATTTTTATCGTTACGCAACATCAAGACCGATCGGTTGCTAAAGATCTCGCCAACAAACTGCTTGCCCCAATTCAAAACAAACGATCTTCCGTCATCGGTAATTTTCCTATCACCGCATCGATAGGCATAGCCAGTTACCCAGAAGATGGGCATGAGATTACTTCGCTTATATCAAGCGCAGATACTGCAATGTACCAAGCGAAAAAAGCAGGCAAAAACCAAATTGCCTACTATTCAAAAGAGCTCGACCGAGTTGTACAGAGGCGAACACAAATAGAGCGTGCATTGAGAACCAAGCAGTTCGATGATGAGTTCTCCCTGACTTATCAGCCTTATTTTGATCGCACTGGAGAAGAGATCGTTGGCGTCGAGGCACTACTGCGCTGGGAGAATGACAAGCTAGGCAGCGTATCACCCGATGAGTTCATTCCTATCGCAGAACAAATTGGTCTATTTGGGTCTATCGACCGATGGGTAATCAAGCATGCGTTCCAAAACTTCACGGAAATACAAGCGATCTTCTCGCACAGTATCCATCTGTCGATCAACTTATCTTCTGCGGAACTAGACTCCACCAGCTTGGCGCATTTCATTGAGGACTGCCTAAGTGTCTATGACGTTAACCCTAGGTTGATTGATTTTGAGATAACCGAGACGTTTGCAGGGCAGTCACAAGGGTTCCCACTACTTCATCATCTATCTCAACTGGGGTTCTCGCTGACGATTGATGATTTTGGCTCGGGCTATACGTCCATCACTCAGTTGGTTCAATACCCGGTACAGAAAATCAAGCTGGACCGCTACTTCCTGGAAACCTTGATGATGACCAGTAAAGAAAAAGTCGTGAAACCACTTATCGACCTGTGCCATTCACAAAATATGCTGGTAACGGCAGAAGGTATTGAGTCTGAAGAGATGTTTACTTGGTTAGCTGAACATCAATGTGATCACTTACAAGGGTTCTACTTTTCTGGACCGTTGAGCTTAGATGAGTTACAAAGGAAAGCCAGTAACGTTATTCAACTCAAAGATAGCAATGAAAAAAGTCATTATCGCCTCGCTTAATCCAGCCAAGATTAAAGCAGTGCAAAGCGCTTTTACTGCAGCATTTCCAGAACAAGCCTTCGACTATCAGGGTGTCTCGGTCGCAAGTGACGTCGCCGATCAACCCATGAGCAATGAAGAGACAAAAGCAGGCGCTATCAATCGAGTAAAGAACGCTCGTAGTGCGCTGCCTGACGCTGACTTTTATGTGGGGTTAGAGGCTGGAATTGAAGACAAGGCAACCTTCGCTTGGATGATCGTTGAAGCAAATGGTCTAAGGGGAGAGTCACGTTCCGCGAGTCTCCTCCTTCCACCGATTGTCATCGAAAAGATTCATCAAGGGAAGGAGCTTGGGGATGTCATGGATGAAGTCTTTTTCACCGAGAACATCAAGCAAAAAGGCGGTGCCATCGGTTTGCTTACTCAGCACCAATTAACCAGAAGCAGTGTTTATCATCAGGCGCTGATTCTGGCATTGATTCCCTTTACTAATCCTGACCACTTCTGAACGACAGAGACACAAAGAGGGCACTTGGCCCTCTTCTCTAATGACACGTTTGCTGACTAAGCACACCTATGGTTTGAGAACGAGCTGCTCAATCACTGCTTTCTCTTCGGCTGTCTTGGATTTTAGCTCTGTCGACCCACGCGTAATTGTCGCCACACCCACCCCAAGCATCTGACTGATCTGACGTTGAGACAAATCTCCTTTGAGCAGCTCAGAGACTATATTCACTCGTGTCAGCATTGCCTCTCGCTCATCCGGGGTCATCAACAGGGTTAATAGCAACTCATGTTGCTCTTGCTCTACCGACTCTTTGATAAGAGCGATGATCTCTTCCCACTGATTGTAATCCGGTTTTAACGACATGCAGGCATTCCTTGTAGTGACAGCTAAACCCCAATACTAACGCTAGAGAATGAAAAAGCCTATACCTGTTACGTGGCTAATAACGCGCATTTAGCTCTTGCTCGGTTAAAAAGCCATTGGGCTGATCCAGATTACTGCGATAGTAGGTTTCAAACATCAAAATGTTCTGCACATACCCGCGCGTTTCGTAAAACGGAATACTCTCAATAAAGGCAAACACGTCTAATTGGTTATCACTGCGTTCACGCCACTGTTTCACTCGCCCCGGCCCCGCGTTATAGGCCGCTAAAGAAAAAATTCGGTTATTGTCATATTGCGTCATTAGGCTTTTTAGGTACTGACTTCCGATCTCTATGTTCTTCTGCACATCATAGAGTTGGTCACTATTTTGGTAGCTAATGCCATATTTCTTCGCTGTATGCTCCGCGGTTGCTGGCATTATCTGCATAATTCCTCGCGCCCCAACAGGCGAACGAGCATCGACATCCAATGCACTTTCTTGGCGAGCGAGAGAGAGCAGCGTGATTAAATCAAGGTTATGCCGCTCGGCATAGAAGTTAAACCACCACTTGTGAGCCGTTGGGAACCGCAACAGGGTGTTATCCCACATTTTTCCAGCAATGGTTGCTGTGACGGTTAGGTGGTGCCACCGTTTGGTCCCAGCATACGCAGCGAGCATCTCTTTTTGCTCCTGAGAAGCGCGGTTTAATAAGAAACGCCATTCACTCTTTGCCGCTGCGATTTTATCACGCTTGATCAGCTCCTCTATTCGCACTAGCGCAGAGTTGAAGGGCGTCAGCTGTGACTTATCCAGCGTGACTTGACTCGTCGTGTATTGATACTCTTTATCCAAAGCAACAGCAGCAGCAACACTGTAAAAATTACGCTGCCCTAGCAGGGATTTCATCTGAGTCCCAGCAAGCTGCTCTTGCCCCAGCTCATGATTCGCCCGCGCTTGCCAATACGCCCAACGTAAAGAACTTTGATTGTCATCCGTTAATCGACGACTCCAATCCATCACACCTTGCCAATCTGCCGTGCCAATAGCGAGGCGCACTCTGCGCTCAATCAGCTTCTCATTACTCGTTTGTGCAATAGCATCATCACGCCAGCGTGTTAACTCGCTATCATCTGTATTCATGAGGCGAAAAGCTGCAAAATTCCTTACCTCTTGTTGCTGTTCTGGGCTCAAAAAACCAGATTTTAGAGCATTGAGTGTGCTAGGAACTTCACCTACCTCCGAGCGAGCGAGCTTCTTCAAAGCAATCACCGCTTGGTGCTGATTAAACACAGTCGCTTCGTTTTGCTGAGAAAAGCTCACCACTGACAGTGGTTTTTTATTCAGTTCAAGCATTCGCTGCGCTTGTTGCTTCTCGCGACCGCCCTTGACCTGTTTGCTCAAGTAACTCATCAAGCTCACATTGCGGGCTTCAAAGGCCAGCACCATTCGTTGGAGTATGTCCAGATCGGTTCGTTCACCAGAATCTGACCACGCTTTAAAAAGAGGGTCACAGGCATCGTTGACACTACTGCCACTTTGCCAAAGATCTTTGGCCCCGCGATACGCGTCCTCGGCACGACCCTGTTTCAAGTGAGCCCAATAATAGTGACATTGATAGCGCTCACCATTAGGCAAAGAAGACTGAAACGTTAACCATTCTTGCCAGCGACCTTTCTTTGCTAAGCCATCTAGGTAGGGGGCTCTAATTCGTGTGGAAAAGGGAAAGTCGCGATAGTCGCTGATAAACTGGTCCACCTCTTTGGAAGAGCGTTCTGATAGCCCGACTAAAAAAGCCCGGTAATCCACATAAGGTGTTAAAGGGTAATTCGCTATTTGAGGCCGTAATACCTGATAACGCTCTACTTGACGCATGTCGAGCAGTGCTTGTGCGTCATCGTATAGCTTGCGTTGTTCATCCAGTGTCGCTGCACTCGCAACTGAACTGGTCGCACTGAGTAATATGCCCATTCCAAGTGCTGTTGTACTAAGCCTGTTCATCGATATTTCCTTATACCAACACTAAGTCTTCTTTCCCATTACGCACTTAAAAGTAAAGGGAGAAAATGTAATAGATCTAAGTTTAGGATAAGGCAGCAAGATGACCATTTTGGTTCATTAATTTTAAGCCCAGTAACATCTTGGTTAGATTTGGTATAAAATAGAGGTTTGAATTTGCAATCATATTTTTAGGAACGATCGGCAATGGCTGAATACGTATATACCATGTCGCGGGTGAGCAAAATCGTGCCACCAAAGCGTCAAATTCTAAAAGACATCTCTCTTAGCTTCTTCCCTGGTGCAAAAATCGGTGTTCTTGGTCTTAATGGTGCGGGTAAATCGACTCTTTTACGCATCATGGCTGGCATCGATACTGATATCGATGGTGAAGCACGTCCACAACCAGGTCTCAATGTTGGCTACTTGCCACAGGAGCCAGTGTTAGATGAATCAAAGACGGTTCGTGAAATCGTTGAAGAAGCCGTTTCCGATGTTGCGGGTGCAATGAAGCGTCTGGATGAAGTTTACGCAGCATACGCAGAACCCGATGCAGACTTCGACGCCCTTGCAAAAGAGCAAGGCGAGCTAGAAGCACTTATCCAGGCGAAAGATGGTCACAACCTAGAAAACTCACTAGAGCGTGCTGCTGATGCACTTCGCCTACCTGAGTGGGATCAGAAGATTGCACACCTATCAGGTGGTGAGCGTCGCCGTGTTGCTATCTGTCGTCTACTGCTAGAGAAGCCAGACATGCTTCTACTAGACGAACCAACCAACCACCTGGATGCAGAGTCTGTAGCTTGGCTAGAGCGCTTCCTAGTGGATTACACGGGCACTGTTGTGGCAATCACCCACGACCGTTACTTCTTAGACAATGCAGCGGGTTGGATCCTAGAACTTGACCGTGGTGAAGGTATTCCATGGGAAGGTAACTACACCTCTTGGCTTGAACAAAAAGACGCGCGTCTACAACAAGAAGCGTCTCAAGAGAAAGCTCGTCAAAAAACTATCGAGAAAGAACTTGAATGGGTTCGTCAAAACCCTAAAGGTCGTCAGTCAAAATCGAAGGCGCGTATGGCTCGCTTTGAAGAACTGCAAAGCGGCGATCGTCAGAAGCGTAACGAGACGAACGAACTGTTCATCCCACCAGGTGAGCGTCTAGGTGATAAGGTGATTGAAGTCAACAACCTGACTAAGTCGTTTGACGGTCGCGTTCTTATCGATGACCTATCATTCAACATGCCTAAGGGTGCGATCGTGGGTATCATCGGTGCCAACGGTGCGGGTAAATCAACACTATTCAAGATGCTAAGCGGCACAGAGCAACCTGACTCGGGTACCATCGAGATGGGTGAAACGGTTAAGCTGGCGTCTGTTGATCAGTTCCGTGATGCGATGGATGACACTAAAACTGTATTCCAAGAGATTTCTGAAGGCGCTGACATTATCAAGATCAACAACTTCGAGATCCCTGCGCGTGCTTACTGTTCTCGCTTCAACTTCAAAGGTTCTGACCAACAGAAGATCATCGGAGAGCTGTCTGGTGGTGAGCGAAACCGTGTTCACCTTGCTAAGCTTCTTAAAGCGGGCGGTAACGTACTGCTACTCGATGAGCCTACCAATGACCTTGACGTTGAGACGCTGCGTGCACTAGAGGAAGCACTTCTCGAGTTCCCAGGCTGTGCAATGGTTATCTCGCACGACCGTTGGTTCTTGGACCGTATCGCAACACACATCATTGACTACCGTGATGAGGGTCAGGTTAACTTCTACGAAGGTAACTACAACGAGTATATGGAATGGCTCAAGAAAGAACTTGGTCCAGAAGCTGCTGAACCGCATCGCATTAAGTACAAGCGTGTGACTAAGTAATTTGTCATTACTGTTTGATTTTTAGACAAAGGCCGCTATTATTAGCGGCCTTTGTGATCTTGCTTCATATTTTTGGCACAATACAAATGTAACATCTTTGCCCTGCCACCTTGATAAACAAATAACGGTAGTCCGACTGCCACAAGGGCATGAAGCAGAACTAACTTGAACAATGACTTAAAGAGTTACGTCAACAATTGATCCGCGAGTCCGTTACCCAGTGAACGGGACAAACGTGAGTCAATGAAGCGTATCTTAAAACCAACATCGGTGATGACCAGCTCCTATCGAGAACTTGAACATCTTTCGAATTGGCTGCTGAATCAGAACCTTAAAGCTATGTCTAATAAAATAACAATCTCTATTCCTGCGAAACAGGGAAAGCAACACTTCCACCTGTCTAAAACCGGACTCACGAGCACCATTATTCTTGGTACAACGTTACTTTCCGCGACGGGTGTGTATGTCTATTCGACCCAAAAACAACTCACGCAGCAGCAAAGCGAGCTTTCTGCTTACCGCGTTAAGACAGAGCTTTCACAACAACAAAACCTGGCGCTACTGACAGAAAACCAAGCGCTAGAAACTGAGCTCTCACAGCAGGCTGATGAAGTCCATCAGCTGAACCAGGATCTCGCCCTCAAGCAAGATGAAATCAAAATGCTGGGCCAGCGTGTATTTGATGTAGAGTCAGTGCTGGGGCTGACCGATGACAATGATGAGCCTACCGAGCATCTTCTGGAAGCGCGTATTGATGCAGCGGCGCTCGACTCTGCAGTTAGAGCCACGCTGTTTAGGTTGATTCCAAACGATACACCAATTAACTACAACCGCATCTCATCCTCTTATGGACGTCGGACAAACCCCATAACCGGCAAAGTACATACGCATACGGGTATCGACTTAACCTGTAATGTCGGTGAGCCTATCTATGCCCCTGCCGATGGTGTTATTGAAACCGTTCGTCCAAGCAAATCAGGCTTTGGTAACTTCCTAACAGTGCGTCACGCTTATGGCTTCATGAGCTCATACGCTCACCTGCACCGCTTTAAAGTTCGCAGCGGGGAGTTTGTCGCGAAAGGACAACAGATAGCAACCTGTGGTAACTCGGGTAACTCTACCGGACCACACCTTCATTACGAGGTACGCTTCTTAGGCCACTCGCTCAACCCCCAGTACACGATGGACTGGACACCCGATAACTTTGACTATCTATTTGAAAAAGAGAAGAAGGTTAACTGGGCACCACTGGTAGAGTTGGTCGACAACTCTGTGCGTATGCAGGTCAGCCTGACCAACAAGCCACAGAGTGACGAATCGGTTGACACTGCAAGTCGGGGCGAAGAGCACGAAGCGGGCGTTGCGACTCAATAGTAGGTAACCTAAAAACAACAAAGGCGACCAGAGGTCGCCTTTGTTATATCTGAATGCAGTTAACCGCGATGGATATTGTCGTTGGCTTGCTTGAGCAAGTTTTGACTCTCATTCATAAACTGCTGAGAGTAATCGCCAAACCACTCACTGACTTGGTTAAAGCTCTCTACGAAATGGCCTTTATCTTTGCCATCAAGAATCTCAAGGGCTTCACCGAAACAGCGGTGGAAGCGCTTAATCATATCGATATTCTCTTGTGAAGAGAGGATAATATCACCATATAGATTCGGATCCTGCGCAAACAGACGCCCTACCATTGCCAACTCCAGGCGATAAATCGGAGAACTTAGCTGCAGAAGCTTATCAATTTTCGGGTTTTCACGGCTCAGGTGCAAACCGTAAGCAAATGACGTGAAGTGACGCAGTGCCTGAATCAAAGTCATACCATGGTCATGCTCACTGGCTTCAATCGGACACAAGCTTGCACCCCAAATTGAGAACTGCTCAAGCAGCCATTGATAAGCATCCTGGCCTCGTCCATCGCAGTACACAATCACCTGTTTAGCAAGACTTGGAACATCTGGACCAAACATCGGATGTAAACCAACCACAGGTCCTGAGTGCGCGTTCATCATTGCTTGCAGTGGTTTAGACTTTATCGACGTCAAATCACAAAGAATACAATCGCTTGGCAAGCTGCCCAACTTTTCAATGACGCCTTCGGTCAAATGAATTGGCACTGTGACGACCACCAGCCCTGCATCTTTGAGTAGCTCATCGGCTTGATCCCAATCTTTGCTACCCAGCACTTTAACTTGATAGCCAGATAGCGCAAACATGCGTCCAAACAAACCACCCAGTTGACCATTACCCCCCACAATCACCACTGAACGTAGCGATGGATTGAGGCATTTAAACCCTGAATCCTTCTCACTCGCATAAGACTCACGCATAGTGCGGCGCAAAATGTCTTCGATTAATTGAGGAGGTACGCCTTTTTTCTCTGCTTCTGCGCGGCGAGAAGCCAGCATGGCAGCTTCTCTGTCTGGTGCATAAATTGGCAAGCCATGTTCACTCTTAACTTCACCAACTTTCTCAACCAGTGCTAAGCGCTGAGCCAGTAGGTCAAGCATCTGCTTATCAACTGCGTCAATTTGATCGCGTAATTCGTTCAGTTCAACTGCCATGATGTTCCTTGTTACCTTCTTTATCCTTTCAGACGATTCTCTAGGAAAGGCACTAACTCTTTGTGTGCGTGACGTAATAGTGCCTCAGTTGAATCCCAATTGATACATGCATCCGTGATAGAAACACCGTACTGCATCTCTGGAAGAGGAATATCTGACGATTGATTGCCCTCATAAATATGGCTTTCGATCATCACACCGATAATCGATTTATTGCCCTCACGGATTTGGTGAATCACATCTTCAGCGACTAAAGGCTGACGACGGTAGTCCTTGCGAGAGTTTGCATGACTGCAATCAACCATCAATGCGGCATCAAGACCGACACCCGCCATCTCCTGTTCACACTCAGCAACAGAGACAGAGTCGTAGTTAGTCTGTTTACCACCACGCAAAATAACGTGGCCATTGGCATTGCCTTGTGTTGTCAGTAACGCAACCTGGCCTTCACGGTTAATCCCCATAAAACGGTGACTTGAAGAAGCGGCTTGCATCGCGTTGATTGCCGTCGAAAGGCTACCATCAGTACCATTTTTAAATCCAATTGGCATTGACAGACCACTCGCCATTTCACGGTGAGTTTGCGATTCTGTGGTGCGAGCACCGATCGCTGCCCAGCTAAAGGTATCGGCTAGGTATTGAGGACTGATAGGATCAAGGGCTTCAGTCGCTAGCGGGATCTCCATCTCAGCCAGCTCAACTAACAGTTGACGACCCACATGTAGACCATGCTCTATATCGAATGAGCCATCGAGATGTGGGTCATTGATCAAGCCCTTCCAACCGACCGTTGTTCTTGGTTTTTCAAAGTAAACACGCATCACTAAGTAAAGCTGATCGCTTAGCTCCTCGGAAAGAGCTTTCAGACGCTTTGCGTAGTCTTTAGCAGCATCAATGTCGTGGATAGAACAAGGGCCACACACCACAAGCAGACGATGATCTTTCTTGTGAAGGATATTAGCGATTGTTTCACGAGAGTCTTGGATAAAACGGCGAGCGTTGTCACTCAGAGGGATCTTCGCTTTTAGCTCCTCGGGTGTAATTAGAACCTGCTCATCGCTGATGTTAATATTGCTTAATTCACTTCTCTGCATAACCATACCTGTAAACTTTTAATTACACCGACAAATCCTCTGTCGGTAGAATAACAATTTCCAGCTAAGTTAACAGCTCAAAGATTATTTGCAAGTGTATACATTAAAAAACACACCGTAAAAAATAATTTACACTCGTGTTATATTGTTATTTTGAGACCCTTTTCCCTCCCATTGAGCACAAAATTGATTACCCTTTAGGGTCACTCTTTGCCCGAACGGATAGCCCAATGGATCTGATTATTTCACTACTACAACAAATGTGTGTCTATTTGATGCTGGCATACATGTTGAGTAAAACCCCCATATTCAGGCCCTTGCTTGGTGCTTCCGACCACCTAAGTCACCGAATTAGCGTCTACTTTATCTTTTCTTCATTTTGTATTCTCGGTACCTACTTTGGTCTACAAATTAATGATGCGATAGCCAACACTCGAGCTATTGGCGCTGTAATGGGAGGGTTGTTCGGTGGCCCAGTGGTGGGTTTTTTTGTTGGTTTGACTGGTGGGCTGCACCGTTACAGCTTGGGTGGCTTTACTGACCTTGCTTGCGCAGTTTCAACCACGACAGAGGGACTGATTGGCGGCTTGGTTCACCTCTACTTTGTGCGTAACAACCGCACTGACCAGATATTTAATCCATTGATGGTCTTTTGCGTCACTTTGTTCGCCGAAATTGCCCAAATGGTGCTTATTTTGATGATAGCTAAACCATTTAGCCAAGCCTATGCACTGGTTTCAGATATCGCGGCACCGATGATCATTGCCAATTCCATCGGTGCGGCACTGTTTATGAGTATCTTGCAAGACAGAAAAACCATTTTCGACGAGTATTCCGCCATGTTTTCGCGACGAGCATTGCGAATCGCCGAACGCTCGGTGGGCATTATGGCGTCAGGGTTCGAGATCCACAATGCGGAAAAGATCGCAAACATCATCTTTGAGGAAACCAGCGTTGGTGCCGTAGCAATCACGGATAATCATAAGATTTTGGCTTTTGTGGGCATGGGAAAAGATCATCATGTTCCAGGAAGACCCATCTCCTCACAAAGTACCCTAGATTCAATGTCACAGAATCGTATCATCTACCTTAACGGCAGAGAACAGCCTTACCAGTGCTCTATCTCCCCATCATGTAGGCTGGGTTCAGCGTTGATCATCCCATTGCGTGCTGGAGACCGCGTGGTGGGTACCATCAAGCTCTATGAGCCGAAACGTAAGCTCTTCTCGACCGTCAATATGTCCATGGCACAGGGTATTGCACAGTTGCTTTCAAGCCAAATCTTGTACGGTGAATATCAACAGAAACAGAACCTACTGTCTCAAGCAGAGATAAAACTACTACAAGCCCAAATTAACCCTCATTTCCTGTTCAATGCCCTCAATACGATTAGTGCTGTGATACGCAAAGACCCAACGAAAGCGCGCAGCCTGATTCAGCACCTATCGCAATTTTTCCGCAGCAACTTAAAGCAGAATATTGAAACGGTGACGCTGAGAGAAGAGCTCGCACATGTGAGCGCCTATTTGACGATTGAGCAAGCTCGCTTTTCTGATCGCCTCGCGGTTCATATCAATATTGCTGAGGAACTGCTTGAGCGACAGGTGCCTAGTTTCACCCTGCAACCGTTAGTAGAAAACGCGATTAAACATGGTATTTCCAACCTGCTAGAAGATGGTCAACTCAATATCTACAGTGAGCCGATGAGCTGTGGCTACAAAATAGTGGTGGAAGATAATGCGGGTAGCTATCGCGTTCCTGATAAGAAACACCTCGGGCTTGGCATGCAAATTGTCGACAAGCGTCTCGTTAATCAATTTGGACCCGCGGCAAAACTCACGACCGATGTTAAAGTTAACCAGTACACACGAATGAGCTTTATCATTCCCGGTAAGATGACCATATAAGGGCAGCCATGCTTTCCGCTTTAGTAATTGATGATGAGCTATTGGCTCGTGAGGAGCTATCAGAGCTTCTTGAAGAGTCGAACAAAATCCGAGTGATCGACACCGCAAGTAATGCGATTGAGGGACTCAAAAAGATTAATCAGTTGAAACCGGATGTCGTATTTCTTGATATCCAGATGCCACAAATTACCGGTATCGAGCTGCTTGGTATGCTTGATCCTGACACCATGCCCAAGGTGGTCTTTGTCACTGCGTATGATCAGTACGCAATCCAAGCTTTTGAGGACAACGCCTTTGATTATCTGCTAAAACCCGTCGACCCACAGCGCCTTGAAAAGACGATATGTCGCCTTGGCAAGGTTCACACTAAGCAAGTCAACCTCAGCCAACTGGCACCAGAACAGTTGATTCATGTGCCGTGTATCGGACTCAATCGCATTATGATCATCCCTGCTGAAGAGGTGCAGTTTGCTTACAGCGACATTAGTGGTGTACAAGTTCAAACTCATGAGCAGCTTGCCACGTCGCAGCTTACCTTGAAAGTGCTTGAGGAAAAAACCTCTCTGCTGCGTTGTCATCGCCAATATTTGATCAATATAAAATCAATCAAAGAGATCAAGCTACTCGAAAACGGATTAGCCGAAATAGTCACCTGCAGCGGCCATACGGTCCCCGTTAGCCGCCGCTATCTAAAAAACCTCAAAGAGAAACTGGGGTTCCACTAAATTCACCATTATTGGTCGAGCATTTTGGCCATCGCCTGTGAAGCCGATTTCCACTCTTGGGAGCGCTTGAGCTCATCGAAAGTAAAGCTCTGGCGCTTTAACAGTGTTTTTGCGTCTACTTTTTGAATCGGTAAACGATCAAGTGCCGCAACCTGCGCGTCGCGTTTATTGCACATCAACAACATGTCACAGCCCGCCTCAAGAGCTTGCATTGCTCTATCAGCAGGTCCCCCCATAATAGAAGCGCCTTCCATAGTCAGATCGTCTGAGAACACTATACCTCGAAAGCCTAGCTGTTCTCTCAGAACCTTCTTGAGCCAATAGCTAGAGCCGCTTGCAGGTTGATTATCATAGTGTGGATAGACGACGTGGGCCGGCATCATGGCATCAAGAACACCAGCGTCAATCTGCGCCTTGAATATCGCCATGTCTGTCTCGAAGATTTTGTCACTGTGATTAAAGGGTGTCTCTAGATGGGAGTCACTTGTCACTCCTCCATGACCTGGAAAATGTTTTCCGGTGGTCGCCATGCCAATTGACTTCATACCGCGCATAAATGCCCTGCTGTGACGCAAAATCGTCTCGATGTCTTCACCAAAAGATCGATTACCTATCGCTTTGCTCTCATGCCCTTGATCGAGTACAGGTGCAAAACTTAAATCAATATCATGTGCCATCACTTCTGCCGCCATCAGCCAACCAGCTTGTTCGGCAAGGTCTTCACCGTCGGGTTTCTCAGCATAAAGCTGAGCGGCTGGGATTGAGCTAAATCCGTCTCTGAAACGCTGTACTCGCCCACCTTCTTGGTCAACACCGATCAAGATTGGACGCTTGGCGGCTTTGCGCATTGATTGCGTTAAAGCACTTAACTGCTCACTATCATGGTAGTTCCTTGCAAACAAAATGATACCGCCAACCGTCGGATGCTCAATGATTTCACGATCCTCGGCTGTCAGTTCATAGCCCTCAACATCAATCCATAACGGTCCCATTTTTGACTCCAAAAATTTGGTAATTTCTCTGCTAATTGAGACTATTCACTTTATGATTGCATTACAATGGATTTCTTATTTGCCAAGAGTGATGACAATGCGCGAACTCTATATAGGTCTTATGTCAGGAACCAGTCTTGATGGTGTGGATGCAGTCGTTGTTGCGATTGATGAGCATAAGATTGAGCTGATTGAACACGACGAATACCCTTTCCCTACCGAACTAAGAAAGAGCATTCTTGATATTTGTACAGGTCAAGCGACCAATTTGCCCATCGTAGGCCAAATCGATCACTTGTTAGGCAAGCTCTATGCTAAAGCAGTGCATCGGCTACTCAAAAAGGCAAAGCTGCTTCCTAGCGCTATCAGAGCAATTGGTAATCACGGACAGACCGTTTTCCACCAACCCCAGGGGAACGAGCCATTCACCATACAACTGGGTGACAACAACCTAATCTCTGCATTAACAGGTATTGACACTATTGCAGACTTTCGCCGCTTAGATATGGCGGTCGGAGGCCAAGGCGCCCCTCTGGTTCCAGCCTTTCACCAGTACCTCTTTGCCCTGCGTGACTCAACCACGGTCATCCTCAACATTGGTGGTATTGCGAACGTCTCCGTTATTCCGACGACCCACGATGTCACTGGCTATGATACTGGACCAGGCAACATGCTGATGGACGCTTGGTGTGAGATGCATACTGGCTCTAGATTTGACAAGAACGGTGCTTGGGCAGCGAGTGGCGAGGTGGACTCAACGTTGCTCAGAAAACTGATGTCCGACCCCTACCTACAGGCTCTTCCTCCTAAAAGTACAGGGCGAGAGCACTATAATCTTGACTGGTTGCAGCAACAGTTGGCGGGCAATGAGGCGCCACAAGATGTTCAGCGCACTTTGTGTGAGTTTACGGCGCAGAGTATTGCTAACGCTATCTCAATCCACAAACAAGGAGATGAATGTGAGCTGCTTGTATGTGGCGGAGGCGCGAATAACTCTCTATTGATGCAAAGACTGGCTGCCCTATTACCGCAATGGAAAGTGATGCTGACATCAGAAAAGGGCATAAGTGAAGACTACATGGAAGCGATGGCCTTTGCTTGGTTAGCAAGACAACGCGTCCACAACCAACCGAGCAACCTGCCTTCAGTGACAGGGGCAAAACAGTCTGTTTCTCTTGGGGTCATCTACCCTGCTATCAAGGATTTTTCATGAGCGATAATCAACTGCTAAACACCCTTTCAAAGCTGGTCTCTGAAGGAAGAAACCCCGACACCATGGACCTAGACTCTGTGAGTACCTTGGAGCTTGTTAGCAAAATTAATCAGCAAGACAAACTGGTGCCACTCGCGGTAGAGAAAGAGCTCCCCAACATCGCAAAAGCGGTTGACGTGATTAGTCACGCATTTCGTCAAGGTGGTCGCCTATTCTACTGCGGTGCAGGCACCAGTGGTCGTCTAGGTATTCTTGATGCATCCGAGTGCCCACCAACATTTGGCGTTGATGAGTCTATGGTGGTTGGTGTGATTGCTGGCGGGCATGAAGCGATTTTTCGTGCTCAGGAAGGGGCAGAAGATTCACCACAGCTTGGGCAAGACGATCTCATCAATCATCAACTGACTGCAAATGACGTCGTTGTGGGCATTGCTGCTAGTGGTCGCACGCCGTATGTAATAGGTGCTCTTAACTATGCCAACTCGATTGGCGCACAGACAGTGGCACTCTCATGCAATCCGGATTCAGCCATTGCTCATTGCGCCAACATCGCAATATCGCCGGTCGTGGGTCCAGAGGCGCTTACCGGATCCACCAGAATGAAATCAGGTACGGCACAAAAATTGGTGCTCAATATGCTCACAACCGCCAGTATGGTGCGTATTGGTAAGAGCTATCAAAACCTGATGGTGGATGTGAAGGCGACCAACAAAAAATTAGTCGCTCGCGCAGTAAGGATTGTTATGCAAGCCACAGAGTGCAGTGCGGAGCAAGCCACACAGGCACTAGAGCAGTGCGAGTATGAGGTGAAAACCGCAATACTCATTCAGCTCACGGGCCTATCTTGTCAAGAAGCTCGACGTCAAATTCAGCAGACCTCTGGCTTCTTAGGCAAAGCGATACAACAAGCGACCTAATAGCCAATGGCTGTGTAAGCCCCTCTGAGAGTGCTTATGCAGCCATTGAAAACAGAGCGTCGCTACTTGTTGTATTCCATCCACCCGCGCTGCCACTCCATTCTAAACTTCTGTCCCTCTTCCGTGTTTTCACACACGCCTTCGTAGTATTGACCTGATAGACCAATCTGATATGCAACATTCGGATTGCAGTATTCAGCGATACCTGACAAATACCCTTTGTCATACTCTGCTGGCTCCGCATTGCTGTATTGACTCAAATCTGCCATTGAGCGCGAAACATTGCCTCGTAAGCCTTCTTGATAGCCAACTTGATACCAATCCCCTTTTGCAATCAGGTCATCGGCTGAAGATGCACAGCCAGCTAAAATGACCACTAAGCCAGCGATCAATCGCTTGTTCATTGTCTATTCCTTTCTTTTCATTGATGATCAACAAGTGCCACTCACTGTAGATAATAGCCGCTCACTAACAGTAAAAACCACTTAATTCCTATCACTACCACTTAATTATTGATACTGCCACTGACTTAAGCAGCGCAAGAATATCGATATTGATGGGCGTAGTATGCACGCTATAACAAATTCACCCTGACCTACATAAAGGATAAAGCTATGTTGTGGTTTCTGACCTGTGTCGCCCTACTCTTAGCCGGCTATTTTTTCTATGGCACGTTCATCGAGAAGATTTTTGGCATCAACGAAAAACGTCAAACCCCTGCTCACACTAAAGCCGATGGCGTTGACTATGTTCCGATGTCAACCAAGAAAGTCTACCTAGTTCAGCTATTGAACATTGCAGGCGTTGGTCCAATCTTCGGCCCTATCATGGGTGCACTTTATGGCCCTGCTGCTATGTTGTGGATTGTCGTTGGCTGTATCTTTGCCGGTGCTGTTCACGACTACTTCTCTGGCATGCTATCTGTGCGTAATGGTGGTGCATCAGTGCCAACCATCACTGGTCGTTACTTAGGCAATGGCGCCAAACATTTTATGAACATTTTTGCCATTGTCCTACTGCTTCTTGTTGGTGTCGTTTTCGTTTCAGCACCTGCTGGCATGATCACTAACCTAATCAACGATCAAACAGGTCTTACTGTTTCGATGGGCACCATGGTTGCCATTATCTTTGGCTACTACATCATCGCAACCATCGTTCCAGTCGATAAGATCATTGGCCGCTTCTACCCTCTATTCGGCGCGCTATTGATCTTTATGTCCGTTGGTCTTATCACTGCCGTTGGCCTATCTAGCGAACACACTGTGATGGGTGATTTCCAAGTGAGCGACATGTTCACTAACTTGAACCCGAACGACATGCCTATCTGGCCTGCGCTATTTATCACCATCGCTTGTGGTGCAATTTCTGGCTTCCACGCAACTCAATCACCTTTGATGGCACGTTGTATGGAGAACGAAAAGAACGGTCGCTTCGTCTTCTACGGTGCAATGATTGGTGAAGGTATCATCGCCCTAATCTGGTGTGCGCTTGCTCTGTCTTTCTTCGGCTCAATTGAGCTATTGAGTGAAGCCGTTGCGAACGGTGGTCCGGGTAATGTTGTCTACAGCGCATCGTTTGGTCTGCTTGGTGTATTCGGTGGCATTATCGCTTTCCTTGGTGTTGTTATTCTCCCAATCACATCCGGTGATACCGCGTTCCGTTCAAGTCGCTTAATTCTGGCTGAATACTTCAACATGGAGCAGCGCTCTCTGCGCAACCGTCTACTAATGGCAATTCCACTGTTTATTATCGGCGGCATCCTGACTCAAGTTGATTTCGGTGTTATCTGGCGTTACTTCGGTTTCGCTAACCAAACCACAGCGGTAATGATGCTTTGGACAGCTTCTGCCTACCTACTGCGCCACAACAAGCTGCACTGGGTAACGACGCTTCCCGCTATGTTCATGACGACTGTTGTTGTCACCTTTATTCTAAATAACAGCACTCTAGGCTTCGGTCTACCAATGAACATCTCAACTATTGCTGGTATGGTGTTCTCCCTTGGTGTCACTGCACTGGTTATCAAACGCTCTAAAGGTAAAGGTGAAGATGACCTTGCCGATGAAGAGAAGGTTGAGGCTGATACAAAAACAGCCTAGTGGGTAATGAGTCACTAAAAGGCTTCTTCGGAAGCCTTTTTCATTTTTGTCGATAGGCTAAATCTTTCAGCAGCAACTAAACTTAATCAGGGAGAGTAGAGTAACCAAGGCTGGGGGTTCCCATGTATAAAGTTCTGTTTGTCTGTCGGCACAATGCTGGTCGTAGCGTCATTGCTGAATCGCTCGCGCAACATTACTTACCAAATAATCGCTTTAGCATTGCCAGTGGGGGCGTTGAGCCCAGCGGCAACATCAACCCCTTGGTGAAGTCCTATCTTGAAGATAATCAACTTCCCATCCCTCACCATCACGCTCACTCGTGGGATGAGCGCATTGCCTTCGAGCCCGATATCGTGGTGACCTTGTGCGATAGCTTACAAGGTGAGCCGACACCGAAATGGATGGCAAACGGAATAAGAGTCAGTTGGCAGATAGAGGCCTTTCCTACTGGCTACCACGCCAACAAAAATAGCCTTTATCAACACGCAGAAAGTGTCGCCAACACACTCAAGCCCAGAATATTAAGAATGGATGAGTTACTCGTGGATGGATTACCTAGTGGACTGATCACAGACTATATGGCGAACCTCAACCACTAGATCTAAAAAGGCAGCCTTAAGCTGCCTTTGTCTGAGAGTATCAAATCGTTAGTCGACTTGTTTCACCTGTAGCTCTTTTGGGACCTCGAAGAACATGTTTTCTTCACGGCCTTGTACTTCTTCTATTGTATCAGCGCCAAGCTCTTTAATGCGATTTAGAATCTTGTTCACTAACTCTTCCGGCGCAGAAGCACCCGCCGTCACGCCAACTCTTTTCTTACCCTCAAACCATTGTGGCTGGACATCTTCAGGACAGTCAGTCAAATAACCCTCGGTACCTAACTTTTCAGCCAGCTCTTTTAGGCGAGTGGAATTTGATGAGTTCTTTGAACCTACAACCACCAGCACATCCACCTTTTCTGCGATTTCACGTACCGCATCTTGACGATTTTGAGTCGCATAGCAGATATCGTCTTTACGCGGCCCTTGAATCTCCGGGAATACTCGACGTAACTCTTCAATCACATCCGCTGTCTCATCCACAGAGAGGGTGGTTTGACTCACATAGTGAAGATTACTTGGGTCTTTAACGATGTCTTTCAGTGTCGCTACGTCCTTTGGCGTCTCCACCAAGTACATACCGCCAGTCTCACTGTAGTACTGACCCATCGTGCCTTCTACTTCAGGGTGTCCGGCATGGCCAATCAACACGACTTCCATGTTCTTACGGCTTGCTCGAGCAACTTCCATATGAACTTTGGTCACCAATGGACAGGTAGCATCAAACACGGTGAGATCTCGAGCCTTTGCCTCTTTACGCACTGCTTGGGACACACCATGAGCAGAGAAGATAACGATATTATCATCCGGCACTTCATGCAGCTCTTCAACAAAGATAGCGCCGCGCTGCTTTAGTCCTTCAACCACAAAACGGTTGTGCACCACTTCATGGCGTACATAGATAGGTGCTTGATACATCTCGAGAGCACGCTCTACAATACTGATGGCTCGGTCAACACCCGCACAAAAACCGCGTGGATTCGCTAATAGAATTTTCATGTTACTACTCATGGCGTTTTATCTTCTTAATGGCCGTTATTCTACTGATAAAATTTCAACTTCAAAAGTCACATCTTGGCCAGCTAGTGGGTGATTAAAGTCAACGGTCACGGAGTCGCCGGCAATCTCAGTAATAATACCTGGAATTTCAGCCCCTTCCGGGCCAGAGAACGCCATGATGGTGCCAACTTCAACTTCAGCATCACCGACAAATTTAGCACGGTCCATATGATGAATGTGGTCCGGATTAGGCTGACCAAAGGCATCATCGGCCTTTAGTTCAATCGATTTTTTGTCACCCTGCTCAAGACCAAGTAGACACTTTTCAAAGTTTTCACTCAAGCTACCATCGCCAATAATACATTTCGCAGGCTTACCCATGTTTTGGGTGCTGTCAGCGACAGAGCCATCTTTCATCTTGATGGTAAAGTGCAGGGTGACTGCTGAGTCTTGGGTAATCATGCTCACGTTATTTCTTCCTTGTGCTTTATTATTGTGGTGTTTGTTATATAAAAAAGCGCCACCCGAATCAACGGACAGCGCCTAGGGATATTGCTCTTATCTGGGTTTAATCACTTTTCTTCTCACTGCGGAAACTATCGATAATGATCATCGCCGCGCCGATACAAATCGTCGTATCAGCCAAGTTGAATGCTGGCCAGTGGTATGTGCCCCAATAGAAATCCAGGTAGTCGACAACAAAGCCGTGTACGACTCGGTCGAATACATTGCCGACGGCTCCACCAATGATCATGGCGTAAGCAATATTATTCCACTTCTCTTTTGCAGGAAGCTTACTCATCCAATAGCTGAGCATGCCTGTCACAGCAAAGGCGATCGCGGTAAAGAACCAGCGCTGCCAGCCAGACTGATCGCTAAGGAAACTGAAAGCAGCGCCATAGTTGTGAACATAGAGCAGATTAAAGAATGGCAGAACCTCGATACGATTCGACCAGCCGTAACCCATGTTCTCCATGACAACAAACTTAATCGCGATATCCGCGACGAAGATAACCACCGCAAGCCATAGCCAACGAATACCCGATTGTTTTAGGGTTAGTGCTTGTTCACTCATAGACCTTCCTAAAAACAACCCCAGTAAAAACTGGGGTTGTAACTACGTTAAATATCAGCGATTGGCTTATGCGAACTTACGTACTTCGCCTTCACCATCAACGTTTGATGCACAGCGACCACAAATCTTCTCATGACCAGCAATGGTGCCCACATCTGGAGTGTGGTGCCAGCAGCGGTCACACTTCTCGTTTTCTGTTGCTTTCACTTCAACCAACAGACCTTCGATGTCTGTTGCTTGAGCCGCGTCAGTCTTTTCACTGATAGGTTTCACCGTTGCTGCTGAAGTCAGAAGAACAAAACGTAGTTCGTCTTCCAGCTTATTTAGCTTCTCTGCTAGTGCGTCTTCTACAAATAACGTCACTTCTGCTTGTAGCGAACCACCAATCGTCTTCTCGTTACGAGCAGCTTCTAGTAGCTTGTTCACTGCACCGCGAACTGATTGGATTTCTGTCCAGAACTCATTGTTTAGCTCTTCGCCTTCTGCAAGACCAAATAGACCTTCGAACCACTCGCCAGTGAAGACAAACTTATCACGTTGACCTGGCATTTCGTTCCAGATTTCATCTGCAGTGAACGACATGATTGGCGCCATCCAACGGACGAGAGCTTCTACGATGTAGTAAAGCGCAGTCTGACAGCTGCGTTGAGCGTGGCCGCCCTTCTTCGCTGTGTATTGACGGTCTTTAATCACATCTAGGTAGAATGAGCCCATCTCGATAGAGCAGAACTGCATTAGGCGCTGTGTCACAGCATGCGTGTTGTACTCACCGTATGCTTTCACAATCTCTTCTTGTGCAGCCAGTGCGCGGCCTACTGCCCAGCGATCCAGTGCTACCATCTCTTCAGCAGGAACGATATCTGTTTCTGGGTTGAAACCATTTAGGTTTGCTAGGAAGAAACGTGCGGTGTTGCGGATACGGCGATACGCGTCAGCAGAACGTTTTAGGATTTCATCAGAAACGGCTACTTCACCCGTGTAGTCTGTTGAAGCAACCCATAAACGCAGGATATCCGCACCTAGCTTATTGGTGACATCTTTTGGTGCCACTACGTTGCCGATAGATTTAGACATCTTACGGCCTTGGCCATCAACCACGAAACCGTGTGTCAGAACTTGCTTGTAAGGCGCTTCATCTTTCATCGCAATTGAAGAAATCAGCGACGACTGGAACCAGCCACGGTGTTGGTCTGAACCCTCTAGGTAAAGATCTGCATTGTTACCGTTGTACTCTTCACGAGAATCAACCACAGAGAAGTGCGTAACACCCGAGTCAAACCATACATCTAGCGTATCCAGTACTTTCTCGTAGTTATCTGCATCAGCGCCAAGTAACTCAGCCGCATCAACATCCCACCAAGCTTGAATGCCTTTCTCTTCCACCAGCAGAGCGACCTTCTCAATCAACTCAAGCGTGTTTGGATGAAGTTCTGCTGTCTCTTTGTGAACAAACAGAGCAATCGGCACACCCCATGTACGTTGGCGAGAGATACACCACTCTGGGCGACCTTCAATCATACCTTCGATACGGCTCTCACCCCACTCAGGCATCCACTCAACATTCTTGATCGACTCGAGTGCTTTAGCGCGCAGACCCGCTTGGTCCATTGATACAAACCATTGAGGTGTAGCACGGAAGATGATTGGAGTCTTGTGACGCCAGCAGTGTGGATAGCTGTGTTCATAAGCGTGGTGGTGTAGCAGAGCGCCTTTCTCTTTTAGCACTTCCACAACAGCATCGTTTGCTTTGAATACATGCTGGCCCGCAAATAGTTCAGTATCTGGCAGGTAGACACCGTTTGAACCCACAGGGTTTGCCACTTCTAGACCGTATTTTTGACCAACCGCAAAGTCTTCTTGACCATGACCCGGAGCTGTGTGAACCACACCCGTACCAGAATCTGTTGTTACATGATCGCCAAGAATCGCAGGAACAGTAAAGTCGTAGAATGGGTGGTTGAACTGAGACAGCTCAAGATCGGCACCTTTAGCAAAACCTAGGTTATGGAAATGCTCAATACCAGCACGATCCATGACGTCTTTTGCAAGCTCAGACGCAACAATAATACGCTCAGGGTTGTCACCTTCCGTTTGAATTAGTACGTACTCTAAATCGTCACGTAGGCACACCGCACGGTTTGCTGGCAGTGTCCAAGGTGTGGTTGTCCAGATAACAATAGAGATGTCACCCTGACCTTGGTGGTCACCCGCTAAGTCGAACTTAGAGATAAGAGCTGCCTCATCTGCCGCTTTAAAGCGAACATCGATCGATGGCGATACTTTATCTTTGTATTCCACTTCTGCCTCTGCCAATGCAGAGCCACAGTCTGTACACCAGTGTACCGGCTTAAAGCCTTTTAACAGATGGCCATTCGATGCGATTTTACCCAAAGCACGGATGATGTTTGCTTCTGTACCGAAGTCCATCGTGCGGTAAGGCTTATCCCACTCACCCATAATACCAAGGCGTTTGAAGCTCTCTTTCTGACCTTCCACTTGGCCTGCCGCGTATTTGCGACACTCTTCGCGAAACTCAGCAGCAGAGATTTTTTGGCCTGGTTTGCCCTTTTTCTTCTCTACCATTAGTTCGATTGGTAGACCGTGACAGTCCCAACCAGGAATGTACGGTGCATCAAAACCAGAAAGTGTTTTGGATTTAATAATAATGTCTTTAAGAATCTTGTTTAGCGCGTGACCAATATGGATGTCACCATTCGCGTATGGAGGACCATCGTGTAGAACGAAAGATTTTTTGCCTTTCTTCGCTTCACGGATTGCGCCGTAAAGGTCTTCTTTGTACCAACGCTTAAGCATTTCTGGCTCACGATTCGCCAGATTACCGCGCATTGGAAACCCTGTTTCAGGTAAGTTCAGGGTATCTTTATACTCACTCATCGATTCTTAATTCCGTTGTGTTGGGTGACAGTTAGACATTATGCCCTGTGGCGAACTAAACCACTGGGACTTGCTGACGCAGCCACACCCTTGCTGCTTCAGCATCCAATTCAATTTGTTGCTTGAGGAGATCAAAAGAATCAAACTTCTTTTCATCTCTTAATTTGTGCAAAAGTGACACTTCTAATTGCCTACCATACAGATTGGCATGAAAATCAAACAAGTGCACTTCTAATTGTTGACGAACACCCTTTACCGTCGGACGCTGGCCGATATTCGCCACCCCACCAATGGGTTGGTTGCCAATACCATGCGCCTCTACTACGTAAACACCAGACACGGGTGATACGCAACGTTTAAGCGGGATGTTCGCGGTAGGGAACCCTATGGTTCGACCTAACTTTCGGCCGTGGGAAACACGACCGCTGATGCTGTAGTCACGACCCAACATCGTTTTTGCTGCTGCCAAATCATTCAAAGCTAAAGCCTGACGAATGGCGGTACTGCTGACCCGTTGCTGTTGTAGGCAGAAGCTTTGGGTACTCACTACCTCAAAACCAAACTCTCGTCCAGCTTGCTCAAGCATGGAAAAGTTACCCACTCGGCCTTTGCCAAAACAAAAGTCATCACCAACAACTAAGAACTTCACACCCAGCTTTTGGACCAGAAGATCTTTAATGAACGCTTCAGCAGATAGGTTGGCAAATTGGTGATTAAAGTTTACACACAATAACCTATCTAAATTCAACTTACTCAGTTGAACATACTTATCACGCAATCGAGTCAGGCGTGCAGGTGCTTTATCACCGGCAAACAACTCTAATGGCTGTGGATCAAACGTCATAACCGTTGAAGGTAAACCAAGTAACTTAGCTTGTGCAGTCACTTGTTCAAGTACCGCTTGGTGACCTAAATGAACGCCATCAAAGTTTCCAATCGTCAGCACACAGCCGTGATGCTGAGAGGAAATATTATGAATACCACGAATTAATTCCATCGGAATCGTCTTTGACCTGCTAATCTCATTGCGTGAAACTGCCGGATTATATACTAAACAGCGTCAATCTGTCTTGCTTCATTCGGTTATTGCTTTTAAATGATGCATACGAATACCCATTAAGGCCAAGCAGAATAAATAAAGTGCGCCTCCCGCTGCAATCAACATACTGAGAGACATCACTCTTTCTATCAGTGACCACTGTAGCCAAACGCTCATGTCCTCAAGCAGCCACACGAGCAACGCGACCATTGCAGCTCCAGCCAATGCTAAGCGAGCGACAAACTTCAACGTTGTCGCTGTCAAACGATAGATATTGTCTTTATGTAATCCCCAATAAAGGAGACTCATGTTTACAAATGCGGACAACGCGGTAGCGATGGCTAAACCGACATAGCTGAAGAACCAGGCAAAAATAGCATTAAACACCATATTTGAGATCATCGCGATAATGCCAAACTTCACAGGTGTTTTGGTATCTTGTCTTGAGTAATAGCCGGGGGCGAGGACTTTTATCAACATAAAGTTAAGCAGACCCGACGCATAGGCGACTAAAGATAAAGAGGCTTGATGAACATCTTGCGCACCAAATTCGCCACGCATAAACAGTACCATCAGCATCGGCTTAGCTAACACGACCAAACCTAACATTGCCGGAATACCCAGCAGCAGAACCATTCTTACACCCCAGTCCATGGTTTGAGCAAACCCCTCACTGTGGGCATCAACATGCTTGCGAGACAAAGCTGGCAAGATAACCGTAGCGATTGCGATACCAAACAAACCGAGTGGGAACTCGAGTAAACGATCGGAATAGTAGAGCCAACTGATGGAACCCGTTTGAAGGAAACTTGCAATAAAGGTATCAAACAGCAGGTTGATTTGGCTGACAGACACACCAAACAGAGCGGGAATCATTAACGTGCGGATTTTAACCACGCCAGGATCACGCCAGCCCCACTTCGGCTTGACCATCACACCGGCTTTAATCAGGAACGGGATCTGGAATAGAAACTGAGCCAATCCCCCCAAAAAGACACCAATCGCCAAGCCAATTTCTGGTTGAGAGAGTTGTGGCGCGATCAACCAAGCACACAGGATGATCATGACATTGAGAAAAACTGGGGTAAACGAAGAGACTGCGAACTTCCCTAGGGTGTTCAATATGGCGCCAGACAGCGCGACAAAAGTAATAAACCACAAATAGGGAAAGGTAATTTTGAGCATAAAGCTCGCAAGTTCGAACTTTTCGGCCGAGGGACCGCCATTTAACCAATCTAAGAACCATCCAAAACCGAACAGCGCAGTAACGACACCGGACCCTAAAACACCGATGACCGTAACAATTGAGACGATAACGCCTAACGTACCTGCCGCTCTCGCAATAAGGGCACGTGTCTTATCCATGTCACCTGAAGCATGGTACTCTGTGAGCACGGGCACGAACGCTTGTGAAAAAGCGCCCTCAGCAAATAGTCGACGTAAAAAATTAGGGATTTTGTTGGCGAAGAAAAAGACATCGGCGCTGGCACCCGCCCCCATTAAATTGGCGACAACTACATCACGTATCAGGCCTAACACTCGGGAAATCAGCGTCATAGCACTGACTATCATGCCTGATTTAAGAAGACGTTTACTCACTTTTACCTCGGATTAATGACCACTAGCATTGCCTACTCTTTTTATAGTGACATGAATATCGGTTCAAGAGCAGATAAGTATTAGCATTGGTGTAAAAATACTGATAGAATCCCCGCCATCTTAACCGTGAAGACCTTTTCTTACCAAAATTTGTTTGGTATTGAGTGGTTTTTACACAAATCATTTGACATTTAAGCGCGAATTAGGCATAGTCCCAGCCCTTAAATTGTCACCGAACTAAGTTTTTGGGAGTTAGACCCTTGGCAAATAGTAAATCTGCTAAGAAGCGCGCTATCCAAGCTGAGAAACGTCGCCAGCACAATGCTAGCCGTCGTTCTATGATGCGCACTTACATGAAGAAAACTGTTGCTGCTATTGAAGCAGGCGACAAAGAAGCTGCAACTGCTGCATTCGCTGCAGTTACACCACTACTAGACCGCATGGCGACTAAAGGCCTTATTCACAAGAATAAAGCTGCTCGTCACAAGTCTCGTTTCGCTGCACAAATCAAAGCTCTTTAATAGAACCTTTGGTTTATCAGTGACAAAAAAACCGGCTTTTGCCGGTTTTTTTATATCTAAATTTTGTCACTAGTAAGCTGAGCAGCAACCTTTGCTACTCTCTTCCTGCCACCTTATTCACAATACAACTGGTGTAACACCGCAATCAGCGCCTTCACTTCTCGGCTCTTCAACGAATAATAGACCGTCTGAGCTTCTTTTCTGGTATCTACCAATCCATCGCGGCGCAACCAAGCGAGGTGCTGAGATAAAGCGGACTGACTGAGATCGAGCTGCTGACTAAGCTGCCCGACAGACAGCTCTGTTTCCAGCAACAAACATAAAATTTGCAGGCGACGCTCATTCGCCATTGCCTTTAACACTGTGACGGCTTGTGCGGAGTTTTTCTCCATCTGCTTCATATCCATGAACCGACGTCCCTTTATTCAAACAACTCAGAATAATCTGCATCACAGATATTCTTCACTGCAGGGTGCTGAATCATCCTCTCAGCAAAAATAACGTAGTACTCCTCTCGAATCTCATCGAGGTGGCCGACGATCTGCAAAGGGAACTCTTTTTCAACTTCTGACTGATAGACTGTCGGCGCTAAAAATAGCGCGTCATTGTGATAGCTAGCAAAGGCTTTCATTAATGCCACATCATCGAACTCACCCAGAATATTTGGTGTTAACCCTTGGCGATCAAACCACTGTAATACCTTGCGACCCATCGCTGTTCGGCTGCCGGGTATCAATAACTTTCGCTTCTCCAGTATTGCAGGGAACTCATTTTCCTTAATTTGACCGATAGAGAAAAAGCTCATGTGGGACTCCCCAAGCTTCTTACTAAACAAGCCCGGGCTTTGACTTGAATCGACAGGGCAATCAGACAGGATAATATCTAACTTATGCTGAGAGAGTTGCTCTAGCAGCATTTCGTGCGTTGATTCAAAACAACGCAAGTGAATGCTGTTATCTTCCGGCACGGTCGACATCAATATCTTACTCACCAAGCGCTTTGAGAGCGCGTCAGCGACACCGACATCGAACAGCAAGTTTGAACGTTGGCTGTAATTTACAATATCAAGCATCTCGTAGCTCAAACCAAACATTCGATCAGCGTATTTGAAAATCAGTTGGCCCAACTCTGTGGGTTCGACACTACGACCGTTGCGCTTAGTCAACTTACCATCCACTCTTTCTTCCAACGCTTTGATCTGCCCAGTTACCGTCTGAGGTGTCAAGAACAAGGCGTCTGCGGCTTTGGTTACCGAGCCTTGCTTGCAGACCATCCAGAAGTAATAAAGGTGATTGTAATTAAGATGAGACATACGCGAAATTGCAGCCCTAACGTGATAAATGAACGCCACATTATACCTAACAGCGATAAATAGTCAGCCTACTATCAAAAACCATCTGCTGTGCAACAAATAACCAGACCTCGCATTTTTGCTAAAAAACGCTCTCATTTCGCCTATTAGATGTAACAAAAGGTTAATGAGGCACCCTCACCTCCCTACACATGCCTATAAATACCGAATTAAAAGCAATTTAGTGAAACTATAACCGAAACCAAATCATTACATGTCATATAGACAAGATGATAAAACAACACCTACACCTAGCCAAACCACAAATATAATCACTTAAAAACAACCACTTAATACAACTCCATCCATCTGAAATACGACAGAAAAACCCTTACACAAAAGTGTCATATAAATGAAATATTCGATTTCTACTATCGCCGACAGATTAAACACATGGTCATAAACAAAGAACATTGACCAAACGGAGATGATTATGATTAACCAAGCGAACACGACAGCGGCACCTGAGTTGGCAAAGACAAATATGTTGCGCTGGGCAAACTTGGCATTCATGTTGTACTTGCTACTAGTATCAGTATCTATGGTAGGTAGTGGCTTTAAATTAGCGACAGGTGATCAAGCAAAAGCACTATTTGAATTTGCTTCGCACCCAATTGCAGGTCTAATGATTGGTTTGGTGGCAACGGCGCTAACACAATCATCCAGCACCGTGAGCTCAATCATTGTTGCGCTTGTTGCCGGTGGCTTACCGGTGCAAATTGCGATTCCTATGGTGATGGGTGCAAACATTGGTACGACGATGACCAGTACGCTTGTGAGTCTTGGTCATGTGCGTTGTAACACCGAGTTTAAGCGTGCTTTTGCAAGTGCGACTATCCACGATATTTTCAACCTGCTCGCTGTAGTGATCTTCCTGCCGCTAGAGATCATGTTCGGTATCATGGACAAGATTTCTCATTGGCTAGTGTCGCCATTCATGTCAACAGGCGACCTGAGCATGAAAGGCCTCAACTTTATTGGCCCTCTAACCAAACCTGTCGTCTCTGCTATTCAGTCTCCACTAGAGAGCATGGGCAATGTGACTGGCGGCCTCATTCTTATTGCTCTTGGTATCTTCACTATCATCAGTGCCATTACTGTGATGGGTAAGCTAATGAAGAAACTGATGGTCGGTCGTGCACGTGACATTCTAAAAGGTGCCATCGGTCGTGGCCCTATGCACGGTATTGCATCAGGCACAGCCGTGACTATCCTAGTTCAGTCTTCATCGACAACAACCAGCTTAATTGTACCGCTCGTAGGCTCTGGTGTTTTGAAAGTACGCGAAGTTTACCCGTTCACTGTCGGTGCAAACATCGGTACTTGTATCACAGCTTTACTCGCAGCAACGGCAGTTTCCGGTGAATTCGCAGTCTTTGCTCTGCAGATTGCACTGGTGCACCTTGTCTTCAATGTCTTAGCAACTCTGGTTATCTTTATGGTGCCTGTGCTGCGTGAAATTCCTGTGAAGGGCGCCGACTATATTGCAGAACTCGCGGTTAAGAACAAGCTCATGGTAGCGGTATACTTACTAAGCATCTTCGTCTTACTGCCTGGCATTATCTTAGCTTTAACTGCTTAGTCGATTTTCCCTCTTTTATAAAACCTGCTTTCGAGCAGGTTTTTTTTCGTCTGAATATCACCCCAAGTGAATATGTGACAATTAAATCTACGAATAAACCGAAATTAACTCAACTTTCGCGTACTAATTCCTTAATTAGCAATCCATCCTGTCATATTTAGTCACTTTAAAAATCAATAACTTACCTGTTGGGCTTTTTCACCTCACCTACTTATATCCCATTAACTTCAATTACTTAGAACTTAAATGACATCAGTAAGCCAACAGCCAAATGCGTAACAATTCAATTCCAAATGTTTCAAACTGTAATATTACTGAAATATTACAGTTCTAGTATCTCGCTCAGATTAAACAAAACGGTCTATTGAGTATGAAGACCAAAATGGAGAAACCTATGATTAACCAAGCGACCTCGACAGCAGTAGCGGGAGCGAACAGCAAAAACTGGCTACGCTGGGCAAACTTGGCTTTCATGTTATATCTGTTACTACTTGCCGTCTCTATGGTGGGTAGTGGGTTTAAGATGGCAACGGGCGATCAAGCAAAAGTCCTATTTGAATTTGCCTCTCACCCAATTGCAGGCCTGATGATCGGTTTGGTCGCCACCGCACTGATCCAGTCTTCAAGTACAGTGACATCCATAATCGTCGGTCTCGTCGCTGGCGGCCTTCCTGTCGAAACAGCAATTCCAATGGTGATGGGTGCTAATATCGGTACGACAGTGACCAATACGCTTGTGAGCCTTGGACATGTACGTTGCAAAGAAGAGTTCAAGCGTGCCTTTGCCAGTGCAACCATTCACGATTTCTTTAACCTGCTTGCGGTAGCGATCTTCTTGCCACTCGAAATGATGTTTGGCATCTTAGACAAGATCTCACACTGGCTAGTCTCACCGTTCCTAGCAACGGGTGATATGAGCATCAAAGGTTTGAACTTCATCAAACCAATCACTAAACCTGTAGTGAGCGCGATTCAAGAGCCGCTATCATCGTTTGGTTCGACAATGGGTGGTGTTGCACTTATCGTTCTGGGTATTGCTGTTGTGTTTGTCTCCATCACCTTTATGGGCAAGCTAATGAAGAGCCTAATGGTAGGTCGTGCGAAAGACATTCTGAAAGGTGCTATCGGTCGTGGCCCTATTCACGGTATCGTCTCTGGTTCAATCGTCACAGTATTGGTGCAATCATCTTCAACGACAACAAGCTTGATGGTGCCGCTGGTTGGCTCTGGGGTTCTAAGAGTACGTGAAGTGTATCCATTTACACTTGGTGCTAATATCGGTACGTGTATTACTGCCTTATTGGCTGCCACTGCTGTCTCTGGTGAGTTCGCGGTTTTCGCCCTACAAATCGCGCTCGTTCACCTGGTATTCAATATCTTAGCGACAGTGTTTATCTACGGCATTCCGTTCCTACGTGAACTGCCAGTCAAGGGTGCTGATTTCATCTCTGACATGGCAGTGAAGAACAAGAGCGTTGTTGCAGCATATCTAGCATCGGTATTTGTTGTCATGCCTGGGCTTATCCTCGCAGTTACCGCTTAATTGATGATATCGTTTAAGCGATAGCCGTACAGACTCAAGGCTCGCCTCTTTTGGCGAGCTTTTTTATTGCGGCTGTAAAAAATGCTGCTTAATAAAGTCCACTGCAACCTTCACCTTTGGACTCGCATAAGAGCGTTGTGGATAAAGCATATAAACTTCAACTCGACCAGCTCACCCGCTTCTATATGTGGCGCAAGTACCCATCGCGGCAACATAATAATCCCCTCTCCTGCGATCGCTTTTTCTATTAACCAATTACCGCTGTTGGTGGACAACACAGTAGGAGCTGAGACGTTGTGCCATTGACCTTCAATTTCGGATAGCCAAGGCGTGCTGCCGGAGGGGGTTTTATAATAAAGACCTTTGTGGTGACGTAAGCTTAAGGTTGAACTTGGCACACCATATTGCGCTAAATACCCCTGAGAGGCGGCAGCGATAAACTCATTACTCATCAGCCTCAGCGCGATAACGCGCTCATCAGGAACAAATCCACCTCGAATCGCAATATCAACATCATCACGCTGTAAATTAGACAATGCATCATTGAGCTCGAGATCAAGGGTGATCTCAGGATAGGCTTGTGAAAACAGATTGAGTACTGGGATTAATTCACGCTCTGCAAATCCAGACATACAGGTGATCTTTAGTGTGCCCTTTGGCACTGACTGATAATCACGCACGGCTTGATCACATTGCTCTAGTTGCTGAATAACCGACCGAACTTGGTTGTAATACTGTTCCCCCACCTCTGTTAAGGACAGGCTGCGTGTCGTTCGACTGAATAGCTGAGCGTCTAGATTCTGCTCTAAATTAGCAATGCGTCGTGAGATTGAAGACGCAGGCACATTAAAATGCTTTGCCGCGTGTGTGAAACTGCCCTTTTCAGCCGTAACGATGAAATAGCGAATCGCTCTAAGTTGGTCCATATCGAGTTATTATTGCTTTAAAGACAATAGAGTTTAGCAATTGCTCCTATATATCCTTACGTGGTGATTAGTAATAATGTGATCAACCTAATAAGAAAAGGACACACTACTATGTCAACTCACAAGGAAATTCGCCTTATTGCTCGACCTGATGAGAGAGGTATCGGCCCTCACCTTTTTGAACTCAAGCAACCTCAAATTCCACAACCTGCACAAGGCGAAGTTCTCATCAAACAAACTCATATGTCTCTAGACCCTGCAATGATTGGCTGGATGCACCCGGATACAGAAAGCTACATTCCACCTGTGGCGTTAGGCGATGTGATGCGTTCGAGTGGCTTTGGTGAGGTTATCGCTTCGAACCACCCCGACTTTTCAGTCGGAGATCAAGTGATGGGCATGACCGGATGGTGTGAGTACTTTGTCTCCGATGGCCAAGGCATCAATAAAATTCAACCTGGATTGAATCCAGAAATGGCACTGTCTATTTTTGCCTTGCCTGGCCTAACCGCAACCCAAGGGCTTTTCAGCATCGGCAAACCTAAAGCTGGAGAAACTCTCGTCGTTACAGGTGCGGCCGGCTCAGTCGGGTCTATTGTTGGTCAACTAGCAAAAGCGGATGGGTTAAGAGTGATTGGTGTCGTGGGCAGTCAAGAGAAAGCGGAATGGATAGTCAATGAGCTTGGTTTTGATGCTGCTATCAATTACAAATCAGACAACCTTGAGCAGCAACTCGCAGAGCTAACACCGAACGGCATCGATGTCTTCTTTGAGAATACTGGCGGTCCTATTCAGCATGCGATTTTTGAGCGTATGAACACGTTCGGTCGTATCGTGGTGTGTGGCATGATTGCGGACTACACGACAGAGCAACCTGCGTTAGCCCCTAACTGGATTCCAATGATCAAGAAGCGTCTTACAATGCAAGGCTTCGCGATGACCGACCATTTCCAAGATGCACCCGCACTGCTGGAGAAGCTTACCCCCTATGTCATGCAGGGTAAGATCAAATACCGCGCACACACACTGAAAGGGTTAGAGAGTGCAATGGACGGTATCAACCTATTCTTCACCGGAGATAACAAGGGCAAACTGATTGTTGAACTATAGTGCAATCACCTAATTGAATTTCCCGCTTTTGCTCCCGCAGAAAAAGAAAGCCCGCTCAATTGAGCGGGCTTTGTTGTTTAACACAATCTTTCAGACAATTAAGCGTTCTTAACTTGAGCGTGAAGCTCTTGTACTGAAGTTACTGTCGATTTCGCATCAGCAGTGTGCGCGAGAGAAGTCGCAAACGCCGCGTTTAGCGTTGTTGTGTAGTTCACTTTCTCAGCAAGAGCGCCACGACGTAGTACTTTAGAGTCTTCAATCGCTTGACGACCTGCTGCAGTGTTTACGATGTACGTGTACTCATTATTCTTGATACGGTCAAGAATGTGAGGACGACCTTCGTGTACCTTGTTCACTAGACGTGGGTTAATACCCGCTTCACCAAGGATGACTGCTGTACCGTGCGTTGCATCTAGTTGGTAACCAAGTTTCGTTAGCTTAGATGCTAAATCTACTACGCGCTGCTTGTCGCCTTCACGAACGGACAGTAGTGCACGACCACCTTCTGGGTAAACATTGCCACAACCTAGTTCTGCTTTCGCGTAAGCTTCAGCAAATGTTGCACCCACACCCATAACCTCACCAGTAGAACGCATTTCTGGGCCTAATAGTGGGTCTACACCAGGGAACTTGTTGAATGGCAGTACCACTTCTTTCACTGAGTAATAAGGTGGGATGATCTCTTTAGTAAAGCCTTGAGCTTCTAGAGACTGACCCGCCATTACACGCGCTGCAATCTTCGCGATTGGTGCACCTGTTGCTTTCGATACGAACGGTACTGTACGCGCTGCACGAGGGTTCACCTCGATTAGGTATACTTTGTTGTTCTTAACCGCAAACTGAGTGTTCATTAGACCGCGAACACCCAACTCGAACGCTAGCTTTTCAACTTGCTCGCGCATGACGTCTTGGATTTCAGCGCTTAGCGTGTATGCAGGAAGAGAACATGCAGAGTCACCAGAGTGAACGCCCGCTTGCTCGATGTGCTCCATGATACCGCCGATAACAACGCGCTCACCGTCACAGATAGCATCGATATCCACTTCTACTGCATCATCTAGGAAGCTATCTAGAAGAACCGGAGACTCGTTAGATACGCTTACTGCCTCATTGAAGTAGCGGCGTAGATCTTGCTCGTCATATACGATTTCCATCGCACGACCACCAAGAACGTAAGAAGGACGCACAACCAATGGGTAGCCGATTTCGCGAGATTTCTCAATCGCTTGATCCATTGTTGTTACTGTCGCGTTCTCTGGCTGTAGGAGACCTAGACGGTCAACAGCAACTTGGAAGCGCTCACGGTCTTCTGCACGGTCGATTGCATCAGGGCTAGTACCGATGATTGGTACGCCTGCCGCTTCAAGAGCACGAGCCAATTTCAGTGGAGTCTGACCACCGTACTGTACGATAACGCCCGTTGGTTTCTCTACGCGAGCAATCGCTAGTACATCTTCAAGAGTGACAGGTTCGAAGTACAGACGATCTGATGTGTCGTAGTCTGTTGATACTGTCTCAGGGTTACAGTTCACCATTATGGTTTCGTAACCGTCTTCGCGCAGTGCTAGAGATGCGTGTACACAGCAGTAGTCAAATTCAATACCTTGACCGATACGGTTAGGACCGCCACCAAGGATCATGATTTTCTTCTTGTCTGATGGGTTCGCTTCACACTCGTCATCGTATGATGAGTACATGTAAGCCGTATCAGAAGAGAACTCTGCCGCACACGTATCTACACGTTTGTAGACTGGGTGAATATCGTATTGGTCACGTAGACGACGAATTTCACTTTCAGAAACACCTAGAATCTTAGACAGGCGTGCGTCAGCAAAGCCTTTACGCTTAAGCTTGTTCAACGCTTCTTTGTTTAGACCAGCAAAGCCTTTCGCTTTCAGCTCTTGCTCTAGCTTAACGATATCTTCGATTTGAACTAGGAACCAACGGTCAATTTGCGTTAGGTTGAAGACACCGTCTACTGACATACCAGCGCGGAATGCATCTGCGATGTACCAGATACGCTCTGCACCAGTTTCTTTCAATTCGTGACGAATCTTAGTTAGGGCATCAGGTGCATCTAGGTCAACCATCTCGTCAAAACCAGTCGCGCCAACTTCTAGGCCACGTAGGGCTTTTTGTAGCGATTCTTGCTGGTTACGGCCAATCGCCATCACTTCACCAACAGACTTCATCTGTGTGGTTAGACGGTCGTTAGCACCTGCAAATTTCTCGAAGTTAAAACGAGGAATCTTGGTCACAACGTAGTCGATAGTCGGTTCGAACGATGCTGGTGTTGCGCCACCAGTAATGTCGTTCATTAGCTCGTCTAGTGTGAAGCCAACAGCCAGTTTCGCTGCAATCTTAGCGATTGGGAAACCGGTTGCTTTAGAAGCTAGTGCAGAAGAGCGAGATACACGTGGGTTCATCTCGATGATAACCATACGGCCATCTTTCGGGTTGATACCAAACTGTACGTTTGAACCACCAGTCTCAACGCCGATCTCACGCAGTACTGCTAGAGAGGCGTTACGCATTAGCTGGTATTCTTTGTCTGTTAGCGTTTGAGCTGGTGCAACCGTGATTGAGTCACCGGTGTGGATACCCATCGGGTCAAAGTTTTCAATCGCACATACGATGATACAGTTGTCCGCTTTGTCGCGAACCACTTCCATTTCGTACTCTTTCCAACCAATCAGAGACTCATCAATCAGAAGCTCGTTGGTTGGAGACAAGTCCAAACCACGGCGACAGATCTCTTCGAACTCTTCTTTATTGTATGCGATACCACCACCAGTACCACCCATGGTGAATGATGGGCGGATGATACATGGGAAACCAACCATATCGAGAACTTTGTAAGCCTCTTCCATTGTTTTCGCAGTATCTGCACGTGGACACTCAAGACCAATTGATTTCATTGCTTTATCAAAGCGAGAGCGATCTTCCGCTTTGTCGATTGCGTCCGCAGTCGCACCAATCATCTCTACACCGAACTCTTCAAGCACGCCGTGCTTTTCAAGGTCAAGCGCACAGTTCAATGCAGTCTGACCACCCATAGTCGGTAGAACGGCATCTGGCTTTTCTTTAGCGATGATGTTGCGTACAACTTCCCATTGGATTGGCTCGATGTAAGTCGCATCCGCCATATCTGGGTCAGTCATGATTGTTGCTGGGTTAGAGTTCACTAGGATAACTCGGTAACCCTCTTCACGCAGTGCTTTACAAGCTTGAGCACCAGAGTAGTCAAACTCACATGCTTGACCGATAACGATCGGGCCAGCACCAAGAATCAGAATACTTTTAATGTCAGTACGTTTTGGCATTCTCTACTACTCCAACTTACGCTTTGTGTTCTTTGATTAGTTCAATGAAGTGGTCAAACAATGGCGCTGCATCGTGTGGACCTGGGCTCGCTTCAGGGTGACCCTGGAAGCTGAACGCTGGTTTATCTGTGCGGTGGATACCTTGAAGTGTGCCGTCGAACAGAGATTTGTGTGTTGCACGTAGGTTCTCTGGAAGCGTCTCTTCATCCGCAGCAAAGCCGTGGTTTTGTGAAGTAATCATCACGACATCACGGTCAAGGTCTTTCACTGGATGGTTCGCACCGTGGTGACCAAACTTCATCTTCACTGTTTGCGCACCAGACGCAAGTGCTAGAATTTGGTGACCTAGACAGATGCCGAAGATAGGCAGGCCTTTATCTAGGAAGACTTTTGTTGCTTCGATAGCGTAAGTACATGGCGCTGGGTCACCAGGGCCGTTTGAAAGAAATACACCATCTGGGTTCATTGCTAATACTTCTTCTGCTGATGTTTCAGCAGGAACAACCGTTAGGCGACAGCCGCGGTCAACAAGCATGCGTAGGATGTTGCGCTTCGCACCAAAGTCATAAGCAACAACGTGGAAAGGAAGTTCACTGTCCGCTTTCGCTTCAGGCAAGCCGCCCTCTAGAGTCCACGAACCCTGTTTCCATTCGTACGCTTCTTTAGTTGTAACTTCTTTCGCGAGATCCATGCCTTTTAGGCCTGGGAACTCTTTTGCTTTGGCGAGCGCTAAAGCTTCATCGATGTTGTTACCTGCTACGATACAACCATTCTGTGCGCCTTTCTCACGAAGGATACGCGTCAGTTTGCGAGTATCGATGTCTGCAATACCTACAATGTTTTGCGACTTAAGATAATCAGAAAGAGACTGTTCATTACGGAAGTTAGAAGCGATAAGAGGAAGATCGCGGATCACAAGGCCTTGTGCGTGGATTGAAGAAGATTCTTCGTCTTCGGAATTGGTTCCGGTATTGCCAATGTGAGGGTAAGTAAGGGTAACGATTTGTTGAGAATAGGAAGGATCAGTGAGGATTTCTTGGTACCCCGTCATCGAGGTATTAAAAACGACTTCACCAACAGCAGAACCATCTGCGCCAATGGATTCACCGTGGAATACTGTCCCATCTTCTAGGACTAGCAGTGCTGACTTACTCAAGACAACCTCCAGAATAAAAATGCATTAAAATCGAATTAACTTGCAATTCTACCTTCCTTCAACGCGTAAAACTGCGTTTTTACGGAAATTAGACAAATTGGCGGTATTCTATTGATCGCCCCTTACACTGTCAAGAAAAAGGGAAAATAAAATTGTCTGTTTCTAAGCGAATTTACACAAATCTCATCTTTAGGCTCAAAACATCATGTTTACTCGCCAAAAATGGCAGCTTAATGACGGTTTAAAGAAATGCTTGGATATTTAGTGTTCAGCAAAAGGTAATTATAGTTTCTCGAAAAAAGCAAACGTTGGCTTTACAGCTAAAACCCTTACTTTTGAGCATAAAAAACAAAAACCACACTAAAGCGCTAGAAATAGACAAATTAAAGGTCAATAAAGCACAATTTATTGAAGAAAAATTGGGTGAGAAAACGATGGGAAATGGCTATGCGCTGGTATAAACCAGCGCATAGTTATGTAATTAGAGATTATTAAGGTCTAAAACGTCAGTCATGGTATAGAAACCCGCTGGTTTTTCGTTTAACCAGACTGCGGCTTTTACTGCACCGTTTGCAAATGTCATACGATCTGTCGCTTTGTGAGTAATCTCGACTCGCTCACCAATATCGGCAAACATCGCCGTGTGCTCACCCACAATATCGCCCGCACGAATCGTCGCAAAACCAATTTCATCTTTGGTGCGTTCGCCAGTAATACCCTCTCGAGCATACACTGCAACATCATTGAGGTTATTACCCATCGCTCCAGCGATAGCTTCACCCATACCGATAGCCGTACCTGATGGTGCATCCACTTTGTGTCTATGGTGTGCTTCTACGATTTCGATATCTGTATAGTCACCCATCACTTTTGCCGCTTTCTCTAGCAGCTTAAATACAAGGTTAACTCCAACACTGTAGTTAGGTGCCATGACAACCGGAACTTCTTGGGCAAATTGGTCAATCACAGCACGTTCTTCATCGCTAAAGCCGGTGGTACCAATGACTATTTTTTTTCCATGTGCTTTACATAGTTCTAAGTTGGCCAGCGTGCTGGCAGGAGCGGTAAAATCAATAATGACATCAAACGCTTCAATACTGTTTTCTAAACTATCAACAAGTGCGATATCAAGGTGGCCTTCACCACATAGTTCACCAACATCGACACCAACCAATGATGATTCTGGTCGCTCCGAACCTGAGCCTAGACGTGCTTGTTGGTTGCTTAGTGTTGCTTTCACAAGGTTACGACCCATGCGACCAGCAGCGCCAGCGACTGCAATTTTTACCATTGCTTCTTCTCCATTGTTATCTTGTACGGTGATAGGTTCCATGTCCCCGTCTCTATTCTTTTCCAGCCCGTAAACCCAAAAGTGAACACTTTGCGAACAATCTAATGACGGTACTGGTTTATTTCAGCAAGTTTTTGTGGGGGATGTTAACTCAACTAATTAACCTACCAATTATTTCAAGCGCTGACTAGAGTGAGTTCCTCTTTACTCTGCGAATTCCTTTACCACACGCTCTAAGATTGGCACGTTGGCTTCAGGAAAAGCGTATTCTGGCAATTGACGGATATCGACCCATTTTCCCTGCTGCCCTTCCTTGCCAAAAGGTTGATGTTGGAACGCTTCAATACAGATAAAGTCGAACTTTAATGATTTATCTGTGTAATCAAACTCTAAGTGCTGATAATGAGACTGCTTTGTCACTTCAATGCCAATCTCTTCAAGCAACTCGCGTGACATCGCCTGTTCTATCGCTTCACCATCCTCAACTTTGCCACCTGGAAACTCCCAAAAGCCCCCCTTATGTTTATCGCTCGGCCTTTTGGTGATATATACCTGACGCTTATCAGCACTAAGAATAATTCCTGCGACTATGTGTACTCTTTTCATACCTTTCTCCCGATACAAAAAGAGCCGCCTAAGCGACTCTTTCTATTAATTTACAACTATCACGCTAATTGATTTTACCGTGACACTGTTTGTATTTCTTACCACTGCCACAAGGACAAGGCTCGTTTCGACCTACTTTACGTTCTTCACGAACCATAGGTTGATTGTGGTCTTGAACCGCTTCTTCGCCATCTGCAAGTTGATTTTCTGCCGCAGCATGTTGCGCTTGAGCACGGCGAGCCGCTTCTTCAGCTTGAGCTCGGCGTTGAGCCTCCATACGCTCAACTTCTTCTTGTTGCTGAACGCGAACGCGAGATAGCACCTGAATCACATCAAACTTTAGAGTTTCTAGCAGACCTTCAAACAGCTCAAACGATTCACGCTTATACTCTTGTTTCGGGTTTTTCTGTGCGTAACCGCGCAGGTGGATACCCTGACGCAAGTGATCCATTGCCGCTAGGTGCTCTTTCCATAATGTATCGAGTGTTTGTAGCATCACAGATTTTTCGAAGTTACGCAGCACTTGTGCGCCAACCACTTCTTCTTTCTGCTTGTAAGCGTCGATAGAAGCGTTGAGGATCTTCGCACGCAGCGCTTCTTCATAAAGCTTATCGTCTTCGTCTAGCCATGATTGGATCTCTAGATGCAAATCAAAGTCTGCTTTCAAGCGATCTTCTAGACCTGAAACGTCCCACATATCCTCAAGCGATTGCGGTGGGATGTACTCATCAATGATTGAAGTGAACACATCTTCGCGGTTGTGTTCGATCATTTCACTGATGTCATCAACACCCATTAACTCGTCACGAAGTTCGTAAACGACTTTACGCTGATCATTCGCCACATCATCAAATTCAAGAAGCTGTTTACGAATATCGAAGTTACGGCCTTCTACTTTACGCTGCGCTTTTTCGATAGAGCGAGATAACATCTTACTCTCGATCGCTTCACCCTCATCCATACCACTTTGGATAAGACTTGCCATACGTTCTGAAGTGAAAATACGCAATAGCGAGTCTTCCATCGATAGGTAGAAACGAGAAGAGCCCGCATCACCCTGACGACCAGAACGACCACGTAGCTGGTTATCGATACGGCGTGATTCATGACGCTCAGTACCAATGATGTGCAAACCACCCGCTTCTAGCACTTGATCGTGAATGACTTTCCACTCTGCTTTGATCGCGTCAATTTGCTCTTTGGTTGGGTTGTCTAGTTGTTCAACTTTTGCCGCCCAGCTACCGCCAAGTACAATATCCGTACCACGACCAGCCATGTTAGTCGCAATCGTTACAGCGCCTGGCATACCTGCTTCAGCGACAATCTCCGCTTCCTTCTCGTGGAATTTGGCGTTAAGAACATTGTGTTTGATACCCGATTTTTTCAGGGCATTGGATAGCAATTCAGACTTCTCGATAGAGACGGTACCTACCAATGAAGGCTGACCTTTTTCTACGCGAGCTTTGATATCTTCAATGATTGCAGCGAACTTCTCTGCTTCCGTACGGTACACCACATCCGCCATATCATCACGAATCATCGGTTTGTTGGTTGGAATAACCACCGTTTCCAGACCATAGATGGACTGGAATTCGAATGCTTCAGTGTCTGCTGTACCAGTCATGCCAGACAGTTTTTCGTAAAGACGGAAGTAGTTCTGGAACGTGATAGAAGCCAGCGTCTGGTTCTCGTTTTGAATCTTAACGCCTTCTTTCGCTTCCACCGCTTGATGCAGGCCTTCTGACCAACGGCGACCAGGCATCGTACGGCCAGTATGTTCATCGACGATAACCACTTCGCCTTCTTCATTAACGATGTAGTCCACGTCTTTTTCAAATAGAACATGGGCTCGAAGCGCGGCATTAACGTGATGTAGTAAGCTAATGTTGGTTGGTGAGTACAGCGTATCACCCTCTTCCATTAGACCATTTTTGATCATCAGCTCTTCAACGAACTCTTGACCCGTTTCAGTCAAGTGTACTTGCTTAGACTTCTCATCCACAGTGTAGTGACCGTCACCGCGGTACTCTTCTGAATCTTCCTGATCTTGCTTTTCAAGAGAAGGAATCAGCGTGTTGATACGAGTGTAAAGATCAGAGCTATCTTCAGCTGGGCCAGAGATAATAAGAGGAGTACGCGCTTCATCGATAAGAATTGAGTCAACCTCATCGACAACCGCGAAGAAACGCTCGCGCTGCACGCGGTCTTCACTACGGAACGCCATGTTGTCACGCAAGTAGTCAAAACCAAATTCGTTGTTGGTGCCGTAAAGAATATCTGCTTGGTAGGCTTCTTTTTTCGCTTGAGGCGGCATGTTTGGTACGTTGATACCAACGGTCATACCTAAGAACTCGAATAGTGGTCGGTTGGTTTCAGCATCACGTGTTGCTAGGTAGTCATTCACTGTTACAACGTGAACACCCTTACCTGCCAGTGCGTTCAGATAAGCTGGTAGCGTCGCTGTTAGGGTTTTACCTTCACCCGTGCGCATCTCTGCGATTTGACCGGCATTCAATACCATGCCGCCAATGAGCTGTACATCAAAGTGGCGCATGCCGTAAACACGCTTAGACGCTTCACGTACCGTTGCGAACGCTTCTGGTAGAAGTTGATCTAGCGATTCACCTTTCTCAATACGCTCACGAAACTCGATCGTTTTCGCTTTCAGTTCTTCATCACTAAGCGCCTCGAACGTAGGCTCGTAGTTATTGATTTCTTTTACAATTTTTCTTAAACGACGTAATGTTCGATCATTACGACTACCAATAACTTTGGTCAGTAACTTAGTTATCATTTCTGTGAATCTCTCGTTGTCCAATCCTTTCGGATCACTCTTAAGCCTTGTGTCTCTACCCGTTCAAAAAACTAAGGATACTGAGATAAATCATGTATCAGTGATATGGAGGCAAACGTCTTTGTTTTCAAGGCGTCAAACAAAAAAGTGCCCACAGTTTAAGGAATTTTTCCAATAACAACCAATTAAGTATGCATTTGTTTGAAGCATACTTAGTTTTCGACAAGAGATTGCTGACGAACTAGGCAAATAACTGGGGGTAAACACCACTATTGCTGGAGGGAGGTGAATTTGTGGCGTAACATAAAACAAGACGCTTCAGCCCACATAGGATATACCATGCGCGATCATAGACCGACCTCGACTTCAGACATCGCTGGTAGTGATGCGCTTAAAAAGATCCAGGAGAAAGCCCAAGAGATCTTAGCGCTACAACAGTTGATCAACTCGATCTTACCGCCTGGAGTAGAAGCACACTGTCGTGTCGCTAACATCGAAAATAATTTATTGATCATTGAGGCCGCATCCGCTGCGGTTAAAATGCGTCTCGACTACGACCGCCTCAACATTCTTAACCAAGCGAGACAATCTGGCTATGGTCGCTTGATGGGCATTGAAGTCAAGATCAACCCAGAGATCTATCGTCAGCGCCAACAAAAAGAGTTCCGTCCTAAACGAGAGCCTATCTCCGAAAATGCTGCAAATAACCTATTGCATATAGCAGCAAATGCCCCCGATAAAGTGAAAAGACGCTTGGAGCGCATTGCTCAACTATCTAAAAAGCGGCCCTCATAATTCGCAGGTATAAAAAAACCAGGCTCGAGGCCTGGTTTTCAGAAATCTTCGCGTAGGTTTACGCTAGCACCATATTAGGTTCAGCAAACGCCACTGGTGAGCCCACTTCTTCATCAAAGGTCGCCCACTCCCACGCTTCTTGGTCTGCAAGAACCGCGCGTAGAAGTTGGTTATTTAGGCCATGACCTGATTTGAATGCACGTAATTCACCAACAATAGCGTGACCACACATGTATAAGTCACCAATAGCATCTAACACTTTGTGAGTGACAAACTCATTTTCGAAACGAAGGCCTTCTTCGTTAAGAATACGGTACTCATCCAGAACAATAGCGTTGTCGAAACTGCCACCCAGAACAAGGTTCTGTGATTGTAAGTATTCGATATCACGCATAAAGCCAAATGTACGAGCACGAGAGATGTCTTTCACAAAACCTTGTGATGAGAAATCAAACAGCAAATGTTGCTCATCAGAGTCAATCGCTGGGTGATCAAATTCAATCTCAAAGTCCATGCGGAAGCCGTTAAATGGAACAAGCTCTGCCCACTTATCGCCATCTTCAATACGCACTGGTTTCTTGATGCGAATGTATCGTTTTGGTGCATTGAGTGTTTCAATACCCGCTTGCTGGATAAGGTAAACAAACGGACTCGCACTGCCGTCCATAATTGGAATTTCAGGCGCATCGACTTCGATAATCACGTTATCAATGCCCATTCCAGCGAGCGCAGCATTCAAATGCTCAACAGTCGAAATACGCACACCTTGATCATTAACCAAAGCGGTACAAAGCATAGTATCGCGCACTGACTCTGCATCTGCTGGGAAATCAACAGGTGGAGTTAGGTCAGTACGACGGTAGATAACACCTGTATTAGCAGCAGCTGGACGTAGCGTAAGCGTGACTTTACGACCAGAGTGGAGACCCACACCAGTTGTTTTCACTATTTCTTTCAATGTACGTTGTCTAATCATCTGCTTGCCTCTACAACAATGTTACAAACTGCGGTCGACATTACCAGCGACCGCAAATGCTACCAGCTTTTTGACCAAAGTCAAATTTTGACCGTGGTCGGAGATGTTCTTTTCTCGACTTAGTCAGCCTGACGACGCAAGAATGCTGGAATATCAAGGTATCCATTCTCTTTTTCTTGCTTCGGAGCCGCAGCAGTCTGAGCGCCTGCAGAACCTACAGAAGGTGATGCTGGCTGAGAAGGTGCAGGGCTAGTTTCTGCCGCACTTTGCTGAACACTTGGGTTTTGCAAAGTTGGTGCCACTTTCTCTTCTTTTGCCGCTACTGGTTGTTGAGTTGTTACTGGTGCTGATTGAGCTGACTGTGCTGGCTTCGCCTTGCCACCCGCCACTAGTGTGATGTCTGGCTTACGCTCATTACCGATACCTGTAGCAACAACAGTAACGCGAATCTCATCTGCCATATCTGGGTCTAGAGAAGTACCGATAACCACAGTGGCATTATCCGAAGCAAACGCTTTCACCGTATTACCAACAATCTCAAACTCATCAAGGCGCATGTCTAAGCCTGCCGTGATGTTAACAAGAACACCACGCGCTCCCGCGAGATCAATGTCTTCTAGTAGCGGGCTAGAAATCGCCATTTCAGCCGCTTCTTCTGCACGATCTTCACCTTTGGCAATACCGCTACCCATCATAGCGTGACCCATTTCTGACATCACAGTACGAACGTCAGCAAAGTCGACGTTAATCATACCTGGGCGAGTAATCAGCTCGGCAATACCCTGAACCGCATTTTTTAGAACATCGTTCGCGCTAGCAAACGCTTCTAGCAGTGTGATTCCTCGGCCAAGAACCTTAAGCAGTTTCTCGTTTGGAATTGTAATCAAAGAGTCAACGTGCTTAGAAAGCTCATCAATACCCTGCTCGGCAAACGCCAAACGCTTTTTACCTTCAAAACTGAATGGTTTCGTCACAACAGCAACAGTAAGAATGCCAAGCTCTTTCGCCACTTCAGCAATCACTGGTGCAGCACCGGTACCTGTACCGCCGCCCATACCGGCAGCTATAAACACCATATCGGCGCCTACTAGCTCTTCTTTAATTCTTTCTCTGTCTTCGAGAGCTGCGTCACGCCCTACTTGAGGGTTTGCACCAGCACCCAAACCTTTGGTCATATCACCACCGATCTGGATTACGCTGTTTACTGTAGACTTGCGAAGTGCCTGTGCATCAGTGTTAACACTAACGAACTGTACGCCTTCGATAGACTCTCTAACCATGTGTTCGACAGCATTACCGCCGCCGCCGCCAACACCTACGACTTTAATTACTGCATCGTCTGACATTTCATTCATCGGTTCAAACATTTGTTATCTCCGTTTTACCCTGTTGTTCAGGTTTAAAACTCTTTTTGTATCCAATTACGCAAGCGACCAAATAGGTTAGAGACTGACTGGCGCTTTGGCTCAGAAAACTCAACTTCATCCCCTACTTGACTATCCTTCGCATAATGAAGTAATCCAACTGCCGTGGAGTGGTACGGTTCTTTTACATAGTCTGTAAGACCGCTTACCTCTAAGGGCTTGCCCACTCGTACTTGATTGCGGAACACTCGCTCCGCACATTCTACTAATCCCTCAATTTGCGCAGCGCCACCGGTGAGAACCACACCAGCAGCTAAATGATGTTTGATACCATCATCGCGCAACTTAGCTTGAACTGAATCTAATGTCTGATTGACCAGTCCCATTAGTTCAGTGTAGCGCGGCTCTATCACTTCTGACAGCGTTTGTCGCTGTAGACTGCGTGATGGACGCCCGCCAACGCTAGGAACGTTAACTGTATCGTCTTTACTCACCAGTTCACTGAGAGCGCAACCATACTTCACTTTTATTTCTTCAGCATCACCGACTGGCGTGCCAAAGGCAAAAGCAATATCGCTTGTCACGGCATTGCCCGCATAGGTAAATACCTCAGTGTGACGCAGAGCTCCGCCTGTCCAGATTGAGATATCCATGGTACCAGCACCAATATCGACAACACAGACGCCAAGTTCACGTTCATCTTCGGTGATGACTGCGTTACTCGCGGCTAAACCTGAGTACACCAGTTGCTCGACTTTAAGCCCACAACGCTCAACTGCTTTGATAATGTTTCTTGCCATATCGTTATGGCAGCTGATGAGATGAACACTGACCTCCATGCGAACACCCGATAAGCCAAGCGGATTCTTGATACCTTCTTGGTAGTCGATGGTGAACTCTTGGGGGATCACATGCAAAATTCTCTGCTCTTCACCAATTTTAATTGATTTCGCAGTGTGAATAGCACGGTCCATATCATCTTGGGACACCTCTTCTTCAGAGATGGTTCCCATTCCTTTCTCTATACGGCTCGCAATATGTCGGCCTGAAAGAGAGAGATAGACTGAGCTGATCTGGTATTCAGACATCAATTCAGCTTGATCGATAGCTCTTTGGACAGACTTCACCACAGATTCTAGGTCGTTAACACCACCTTTATCCATGCCTCGAGAAGGACTAGAGCCTGCACCGATGATGTTTATTTGTCCATCGGGAAGTACTTCACCCACCAGCGCGGACACTGTGGCAGTACCGATATCCAATCCAACAATAATGTTGTCGTCACTGGCCTTAGTCATTGATAATCTCTTGTTCTATGTCCTGTTCGGGGAACCAGCCTATTGCGGCTCCTGTGTCGTATCTTAGGTCAATATAGCTAACGCGCTGCGCTTTCTCGCCTAACTGATAATACAGTGATACGAAGCGATCAATGCGCTCATCCATAGACTCTTTGCCAAGCTCAAGTCTCATACCGTTATCGAGTATTATCTGCCAAGCGCGGCGCTCATTCAGCACCAATGATGTTATCGCTAGCCCCAAGTCTTTAAATGTCGGGGTCAAATAACGCCATATTTTCATTACTTCTGCTTGAGTACTGATAGGCCCGTATAACTTAACCGTATCGTCATGAAGTAGACCTAAATCTCCTTCAAATATTTCCCCTGCAGGGTTAAGTAGCGCTTGGCCGTTCCATACAGCCTCTGCGGTATGTTCCGTGAGATAGACTTTAATAGTATCTGGCCACTGTTTACGAATTGAAGCCTGTGCAACCCACGGCAGCGTTTGTACTGACTGCTGAATAACATCCACATCTTGCGACATAAAAGTACCAATGTGGTCTAGGTTAGACAGTGCCGATTGTACATTTTCTGCAGTGACATAATTTAAGTCACCTTGTAGCACGAGCTTTGATAAGGGGAGGCGATCCTCGTCCCACATCCAAGAAATAACGGAGTGTATTAGAAAGGTAAGTAACAACAAAACCACCAGTAAAAATGTCATGCCTCCGGCATGCTTTTTTACTAGTGATTTATAAGTGCGACTCTCGTCCATTTGAAGGGTGTTTAATAACACACTGGCAATCCTTTCTAAGACGCCCCTGTTGCTACAGGGATATTTTCACTTACTTCAATCTTGCGATTATACAAAGGCAAAGAAAAGTAGCAAACAAAGAAAGCAATAAATCACAATGGGATGTGATTTAAAACGTGATTCAGTTACCACTCGCCATTTTATTGACATTGAGCTCTAAATTAGCCAGTGTTTTTGCCACTTTACCGACATCGCCTGCACCTTGTGTCAAGACTAAGTCACCATCTTGAATGAGATTGGCTAAGACGGCTGGCAACGCATCTTGCTCAGCAACGAAAATTGGGTCAATACCACCACGAGCGCGAATCGTTCGACATAAAGAGCGGCTATCAGCACCTGCAATTGGCTGCTCTCCGGCAGAATAGACATCCAGCATAACCAAAACATCGACCTGCTCTAGAACATTGGCAAAGTCATCATACAGATCACGAGTGCGGCTATAACGGTGAGGCTGAAAAATCATCACCAAACGCTTATCAGACCAACCGTTACGGGCTGCTTTGATAGTCACATCCACTTCTGTCGGGTGATGACCGTAATCATCCACCAGCATCACATTGCCCTTACCCGAGTCAAAACTACCCAGATGTTCAAAGCGTCGACCTGTCCCTTGAGTTCCCACCATGGCCGCTAAGATCGCCTCATCCGAGATATCATCTTCTGTGGCAACAGCAATAGCCGCAGCCGCATTAAGTGCATTATGACGACCTGGGATATTCAGCGTAATCTCAAGATCAGCACGATCTTTACGAGTAACAACAAACTTACCCTGCTGTCCATCTTGTCGGTAATTGGTGATCTTCACGTCAGCATCTTCTGAGAAGCCGTAAGTGATCACTTGTCGACTGACTTGCGGGATCAACTCACGAACCACTTCGTCATCGACACACATAATCGCCTGACCGTAGAAAGGTAGGTTGTGCAGAAAATCGATAAAGGTCTGTTTTAGGGTCTGGAAATCACCACCATAAGTATCCATATGGTCTGCTTCAATGTTTGTAACGATGCTGACCATTGGTTGAAGGTGTAAAAACGACGCATCACTCTCGTCCGCTTCGGCGATAAGAATGCGGCTTGAGCCTAATCGCGCATTCGTGCCCGCACTCTTGACAAGACCGCCATTCACAAACGTTGGATCTAGGCCAGCCTCTGAGTAAATTTGGGTAACGAGTGCAGTCGTCGTTGTTTTTCCGTGGGTGCCAGCCACGGCAATACCGTGTCTGAAACGCATCAGTTCAGCCAACATTTCTGCTCGGCGTACAACGGGAATGCGCGCCTCTCGTGCCGCAACAATCTCCGGGTTCTCTTCATTGATTGCCGTTGAGACCACAACCACACTCGCTTGTGCGACGTTCTCTTGTTGGTGACCGATAAAAATTGTGGCGCCTTTATCTTCTAGGCGTTGAGTTACTGCATTTCGAGCAATGTCAGAGCCAGTGATTTGATAACCTTCATTAAGAAGAACCTCGGCGATTCCACTCATACCCGCTCCACCGATACCGATAAAATGGATACACTTCACTCGGCGCATCTCTGGAACCATAGCGCGAATTTGAGCTAAATCTTGTTTATATTGAATGGTCATCTATTTGTCTCGTTGTTCGGTAATCTCGATGATGGCATTGGCAACCACTTCATCGGCATTTAACTGGGCAGCAGCACGGGCACGTTGTGCCATCAAAAGTAGGGCTGCACGATCAAGTTGACGAATACTATCAGTCATTTTGGCTACTGTTAAATCTGGTTGCTCAATCATGTGGGCTGCACCCGCATCAATCAAGTGATCAGCATTCAACGCCTGTTGACGATCTTTATGCATGAATGGGACAAATATGGCGCCAACACCCGCAGCCGCAACCTCGGAAACGGTTAACGCACCAGAGCGGCAAACCACCAAGTCCGCCCATTGATAAGCCTCTGCCACATCATCGATAAACTCTGTTGCTGTAAAGTGAGCGACTTGATTTTGTGTGTAAGCCGCTTCCACCAGCTGCTGGCTTCCTTTACCTGCCTGGTGCAAGATCTCATAGCCTTCGCCCAGTTGTGCCATCACCTCAGGCAAGGTTTGGTTCAAAATACGTGCTCCTTGACTGCCCCCCATAACGAGAATACGAATATTGCCATTTCGCTCTGCAAGACGCATTTCAGGCTCTGCAATACTGACTACATCTTGACGTACTGGATTACCTACCACTTGTGCGTTAGGAAAAGCGCCTTTAAAAGCTTGAAATACTCGGGTAGCAATCTTTGATAGCCATTGATTGGTTAAACCTGCCACGGCATTTTGCTCATGCAAAACCACAGGAATCCCTGACATCCAAGCTGCAACGCCACCCGGACCACTCACATAACCGCCCATACCAAGAACGGCATCCGGTTGCCATGCTTTGATGTGCTTTCTCGCCTGCAAAATGGCGTTGAAAATTTGAAACGGAGCTTGAACCAGCTTAAGAATCCCCTGCCCACGCAATCCTTTAACTTTAATAAAATCGATCTCAATACCATGTTTAGGAACAAGGTCTGCTTCCATTCTATCTTGTGTGCCTAACCAACGGATCTCCCAGCCCTGCTGCTGAAGTTTCTTCGCAACAGCGAGCCCAGGAAAGACATGCCCCCCAGTACCTCCAGCCATCACCATCAAACGTTTATTTTTCTTCATCTTCTTGTTCTATCTGTTGTTCGTCATCGCCATGTTCGGCAACCCAACGACACTCAAAATCAATTCTCAATAAAATGGACACAGCAATGGCCATGATGATCAAACTCGACCCACCATAACTGATTAGCGGCAGTGTTAGACCTTTCGTCGGCACCATACCTGCTGCTGCACCAACATTGACTAAGGTTTGAAACGCAAACCAAATACCTATGCCAAACCCAAGGTAACCGCCAAACATCTGCTCCTGCTCTAGTGCACGCTTCCCAATAAATATCGCCTTACCCACCAAACTGAAGATAAGTAGCAGAATAAGCACCACACCGATAAAACCGAGCTCTTCCGCAAGAACGGCAAAAACAAAGTCGGTATGTGCTTCTGGAAGATACTCTAATTTTTGAATTGAGTTGCCCAAGCCTTGCCCGGTCCACTCTCCACGACCAAAAGCCATTAAGGACTGAGTAAGCTGGTAACCACTACCAAATGGGTCTTGCCAGGGATCTAAAAAGGAGGTGACGCGGCGCATACGATAAGGTTCGATAATGATCAAACCAATGACGGCCACAATACCCGCCACCATCAAACCGATAAATTGAATCAGCTTTGCTCCTGCGATAAACAGCATACCAAACAGAGTAACAAGCATCACAACCACAGTACCCAAATCGGGCTGCCCTAACAGCAATCCGGCAAGTAAGGCAAAGATGACAATCGGCTTAAAGAAACCACCAAAAAAGGTTTGTCGCACTTCACTGTGTTTACGAACGAGATAGCCAGCCATATAGATGAATAGCGACAGCTTGGCTACTTCGGCGGGTTGAAGGTTAAATAACCCTAATGGAATCCAGCGTGAGGCACCGTTAACCGACTTACCCACCAACAACACCACCATGAGCAAGACGAAGGATATGACGAGCAACCAATGACCATGCTGCATCCATTTTTTTATTGGAACCTGCAGCGCTACCGTTGATACGATCATCGCCAACCCAAGAAACACAACATGCCTAGCCATAAAGTGGAAAGGCTGCCCAGTCAATCGGTAGCTAACGGGAAAAGAAGCCGACGTGACCATAACCAATCCCACGACCATCAGACCGATAGCGATCCAAACCAACTGACGATCATACAAGGCGAGTTGAGGTGTTGAGTGAAACCAAGAGGCTACACGTTGTATTCGTTCCTTCACTGCTGATTCCATCCTGAGTTAGTGCCAACTTTGTGCGATTTCGGTAAATACGTCCCCACGAACCATGAAGTTAGGGAACTGATCAAAGCTTGCACAAGCCGGTGAAAGCATAATGATATCGCCTGTTGTTGCTTTAGGTGCAAACTCCGCGATCGCTTGCTGCATTGTTTCAAAACGCACCGCGTTGTCATGCAACGCCATAAACTCATCACCATCAGCGCCATAGCAGCCAAGTGTGACATTGAGTGAGGACAACACAGGTTGTAGCTCAGAGAAATCTGCGCCTTTGCCATTGCCTCCTACAAGCAGATAGAGCATACCTTGACACTCTAACCCAGATAACGCTGCCAGAGTGCTCGCGACGTTCGTCGCTTTAGAGTCATTCACCCACTTGACACCATCGTGCTCGGCCACAAGCTGACAACGATGAGTTAGGCCGTTATAGCGCTGCAACTCAGCTACGTAGCTCTCTCGTTTAATGCCAACGGTGTCTAGCAGGGCAATAGCCGCAAGTGCATTAGCGACATTATGGCGCCCCACCAGCGAGAGCTTCTCTGTAGGCAGAACGGGCTGATTATGAGCCACCAGCCACTCTTTTCCATCGAGTAATTCAACGTGATACGCAGCTTGTTGATCTTGTAAAGAAAAGATACTGCGCTTTAGTGAAGACTGTGTAGGAAGCGTCTCGGCATCATCGCCATTCACGACAGCCACTTGAGCGTGGTCGAAAATACGTTGTTTGGCTTGCTTGTAATCATCCATGCCACGGTATCGGTCCATATGGTCTTCAGATAGATTTAAGAACGCCGCACCTTGCAGCGTCAAGCTTGTGGTTGTTTCAAGCTGAAAACTCGATAGCTCTAATACATAAAGCTCCACGTCATCAGCGATCAAGTCTAGGGCAGGAACACCGATGTTGCCTCCAACCGCGACTTTTAGTCCTGCGGCCTTGGCAAGTGCACCGGTTAAATCTGTGACGGTACTTTTTCCATTCGACCCGGTGATGGCTAGCGTTGGCACCTCAACATGCCAAGCAAAAACCTCGATGTCTCCGACAACGGGTGTGCCTTTGGCTATTGCTTGCTCAAGCTCTGGGGTTGCTAAGGCGATACCGGGGTTAGCAATGATCAGATCGGCCTGCTCCAGCCAAACGTGATTCCAACTCCCAGTGTGCAGCTCAACCGAACTCGACAATTGATCAGCGTTGGGCGCTTTAGGACGAGTATCAATAACCTTGATGCTTAATTGTGGGTGATATTTCTCAAGGTAATTAACCACAGAGAGCCCGGTAATACCGAGCCCTGCTACCACCACATTGGAAATCCCTTGCCAGTGATTCATTAACGTACCTTCAGTGTCGCTAAACCGATAAGAACTAGGACAATTGAGATGATCCAAAAACGGACAATCACTCGTGGTTCCGGCCACCCTTTCAGTTCATAGTGGTGATGAATCGGTGCCATGCGGAAAATACGCTGACCTCGCAACTTGTAAGAGCCAACTTGAAGGATCACCGATAGGGTTTCCATAACAAAGACACCGCCCATGATCACCAGAACAAACTCCTGGCGTACCAACACGGCAATCGTCCCCAGAGCGCCACCCAGAGCCAGAGAGCCTACATCGCCCATGAACACTTGAGCTGGGTAGGTGTTAAACCACAAGAAGCCAAGTCCTGCACCCACAATTGCGGTACACACCACGACCAATTCAGATGCGTACGGTATATGAGGGATGTTTAGGTATGCTGCGAAATTAACGTTACCCGTTGCCCAAGCAATGATACCAAAGCCTGATGCCACCATAACCGTTGGCATGATGGCCAAACCATCCAGACCATCCGTCAGGTTAACCGCATTACTTGTACCGACAATCACAAAGTAAGTCAGCACGATATAGAACAGCCCCAATTGAGGCATAATATCTTTAAAGAACGGCACAACCAGTTGCGTCGCTGCGGTATCTTTGCCATGTGCATACAGCGCAAACGCCACGACAAGGGCGATCATCGACTGCCAAAAATACTTCCAGCGAGCAATCAAACCGTCTGTGTTTTTACGCACCACTTTTCGGTAGTCATCAACAAAACCGACCGTGCCATAGCCGCCAAGAACAAACAGCACTGCCCATACGTAAGGGTTGGAAAGATCAGACCATAGTAAGATGGTCACTGAAATCGCGGTGAGAATCATCACCCCGCCCATCGTCGGCGTACCACGCTTACTAAAGTGTGACTCAGGACCTTCATCACGAACCACCTGACCAATCTGCAACATTTGCAGACGTTTGATCAAACGAGGCCCCATCCACAAAGAGAGAGACAGCGCTGTCAAGATACTTACGATTGCTCGAAATGATAGGTATTCAAACAGGCGAAAAAAGGAAAAGTATGGCTGGAGTAATTCAGCTAGCCAAATAATCATAAAACTCTCTCCTTAAGAGCTTTTGCCACCTTAAACATGCCAGCACTATTGGCTCCTTTAACAAGCAAGGTGTGCTTTTGTTGTGACGCAGTGAGTGAGTTCGCTAACTCGGTGCGAATGTACTCGATCATCGTATCGTGATCGTCAAAGTGAATGCCTTGGCACTCTTCGCTGATCACGCGAGCATCTTCACCATACGTCAAAATATAATCAAAATTGAATGGGGCAGCATGTTCGCCAAGTTGACGGTGAAGTTCAAGACTTTGTTGACCCAATTCCGCCATATTGCCCAAAATTAACCAACGTTTACCCGTAAACTGACCCAGTAGCTCTATCGCAGCTTTTACCGCGGGAACACTCGCGTTATAACTATCATCTATCAAACGCACGTTCGCGTTTAGCTCAACAGTCTCTACACGCCCTTTCACCGGTGCAAGATGACTTAAGCCATGTGCAATCTCTTTCAATGTAGCACCAAATTGAGCCGTCAAGGCCGCTGCCGCTAGGGCGTTAGCGACATTGTGCTGACCAATCAGGTTTAATGTGACCCTTTGCTCGCCGGCAGGTGAATGAAGTAGGAAGCTTGGGTACCCATCTTCATTAACGGTGACATTGCTTGCGTAATAATCCGCTTGCTCATTGTTCGCAGAAAACGTCAGCACGTGCTTATCACTCAGAACGTCACCCCACAGCGCCTCACCTTGACTGTCTAAGTTGACTATAGCGACTTTGTCTGCTGTCAGGCCTTGGTAAATCTCACCTTTGGCTCTCTTGACGCCATCAATGGAGCCAAACCCTTCCAAGTGTGCAGCTGCGACATTGTTCACTATCGCAACACTTGGCTTCACCAGTTGAGTGGTATAAGCAATTTCACCCACATGATTTGCCCCCAGCTCAATCACTGAGTAGTCATGCTCTGGAGTCGTTCTAAACAGTGTCAGAGGCACACCAATATCATTATTGAAATTACCAGCGGTAAATAGCACTGAGCCTTTCTGCTCAAGAATCGCTGCGCACATCTCTTTCACTGTCGTTTTACCGCAGCTACCTGTGATGGCCAAAGTTTTGGTATCGCACTGTTGATGCACCCAAGCAGCCAATTGCCCCATGGCTAACTTGGTGTCTTTTACAACAACCTGAGCAACCTGTTGCTCGATAGGATGTGCAACTAGAACCGCGCCAGTCTTTTTCGCCAGCGCCTCATCAATAAATTCATGCGCATCAAACCGTTCGCCAACCAAAGCGATAAACAGACCTTGACTTTCAACATGACGAGAATCGGTGGACACTGAGTTGACTGTGGTGTTGTTACCATGCAGTTCTCCCCCAGTGATCTGAGCAATCTGTTCCAGTGTGACTTCAATCATAGCGTAACCCCCAACAGTGTTGCTGCCGTCTCGCGGTCTGAGTAATGGGTATTGCCATTAGCAAATACTTGATAGTCCTCATGACCCTTGCCGGCCAATAAGATAATATCCTTATCGCTCGCTTGCTCTATCGCGTACTGCGCTGCGGCAAATCTATCGTGCTCAACGGTAATGACTTCTGGGTTGGTCACCCCCGCTAGCATGTCGCTGACAATTGCCGCAGGGTTTTCGCTGCGCGGATTATCGTCAGCGAAAATGGCATGATCAGCCAGCTTTTCAGCCGAGGCTGCCATCATAGGGCGCTTACCCTTATCTCTGTCACCGCCACAGCCGACAACGACCCAAAGTTTGCCTTCACAGTGAACACGAAGCGCGGCTAGTGCCTTTTCCAGCGCATCTGGCGTGTGTGCATAATCCACCACAATTTTAGCTTTGCGTGGCTGACTGAATAGCTCCATTCGACCTAGAACTGGCTTAAGCTGAGCTGCGGTATCAAGCAGAACTTGCTTGGTCACACCGAGTTTTAACAGCGTGGAAAATGCCAACAGCACATTGCTCGCATTAAACTCACCAATCAGTGGTACATGAAGTCTACCTGAGCCTGCAAAGCCATCAAATTCAATCGTGATTCCACTGGTCGCGTAGTCAACTCGGGTTGCAAACACACCATTGTTATCTCGGTGTTGACCAAGAGAGACGGCAATCGCGCCATCAACCTCTCGAACCCACTGCTTACCAACATCATCATCGGCATTAATGACTGCCGCATGACAACGATGAGTCGTAAAGAGTCTCTGTTTGGCACCCGCATACTCTTGCATTGTTCCGTGATAGTCGAGGTGGTCACGGCTAAGGTTGGTAAAGACACCAACCTGAAACTCGAGCGCCGCAACACGCCCCTGGATAAGACCATGAGAAGACACTTCTAACGCAGTATATTGCGCGCCTTGCTGATCAAGTTCAGCGAGCGTTCTTTGAATTTCAATTGCGCTGCCTGTCGTGTTTGCGGCTGGTTTAAGGTCATCCAGAAAACCATTGCCTGTTGTTCCCATGACCGCTGCTTTACGCTCTGCGAGGATGAGCCATTGAGCAATCAACTGACTGATTGTGGTTTTACCGTTGGTCCCCGTAATGCCAATCAACCGATTATTTTGATGCGTGTACTTTCGACCCGCTAACTGTGATAAATGCTGATTGAGCTCGGCGATATGCACGATCACACAATGTTCCACTACCTCAATTTCACCGTGGGGATGGGCATCGCTGGCCTGAGATAAAACGATGGCTGCCCCTAGCTCAATTGCTTTTGGGATAAAGCTGCGGCCATCAACCTGATGCCCTGGTATCGCCACGAACGTATCATTGGCTTTAATCTGACGACTGTCTAGGTGTAACTCCCCTACGGCTTTATCAGCATAAGGTGAGCTTGATAAATCTAACCATGGCGCAACTAACGACGCCAAATCTACAGATTGAGTTTGCAACTGTGATTTCCTTTACTCGTTCTTAAAACGATTTTCATCAGGCGTTACGTTCAAGATTTGTAACGCCCCTTTCATTATGTCAGCAAAGACAGGGCCTGCCACTGAACCACCATAATAGTTATCACCTTGTGGCTCATTGACAACCACCACTAGTGCCAAGCGAGGATCGCTGGCTGGTGCTACCCCTGCGGTATAAGCAAAATATTCGTCACTATAACCACCTGCTGCCGCTTTTCGAGAGGTACCCGTTTTTGCAGCAACACGATAGCCAGGTACCGCCGCTCTTGTGGCGGTACCTCCTGATTGCGTTACCGTTTCCAGCATCGCTAGGACATTCTTTGCATGCTCAGGATCAATCACTTGACGTGATAGGTCTTGTTGATTGTTCTCGATAATATGAACAGGCTGGTACTCACCATAGTTGCCCAACGTCGCATATGCGTGGGCTAACTGAAGTGGCGTAATGGAAAGGCCGTAACCAAAGGCAAGTGTCGCGATTTCAAACTGTGACCAACGACGACGGTTGGGAAAAATACCCGTGCTCTCACCAATCAAGTTAAGACCTGAGGTTTGGCCAAATCCAACGTCACTGTACATATCCAGTAAGTCTTCTAACGGCATATCTAACGCCATCTTGGCCACCGCAATGTTACTCGACTTTTTCAACACGGTGGTGAGATCGGCCTTACCAACCTTAGAAGTGTCTCGCACTCGGCTGCCACCCAGTGGCATGATGCCATTGCCGGTATCAATCACCGTATCGTAATCAACGGTGCCGTTTTGCAAAGCCGCTAAGACGACGAACGGTTTAATGGTTGACCCCGGCTCAAACGCGTCGGTAATCACACGATTACGCATTTTAAAACTTTGGAGATCGTTACGGTTATTCGGGTTATAGGAGGGGGCATTCACCATCGCAAGCACCGCACCGGTTTTCACATCTAATAACACCGCAGATCCGGAGGTTGCTCGATGATCAGCCACTGACTGTTTGATCGCTCGATAAGCGATCGCCTGCAAGCGTTGATCAATCGTAAGATCGAGAGGCTTACCTTCTTCACGCTCTTCAAGGGCAATATTCTCAACGACTCGGCCATAGCGATCTTTACGGATAATACGTTTGCCTGCTTCACCAGATAACCATTTATCGTAACTGCGCTCAACGCCTTCTAAGCCATGGCCATCAATGCCCGTTACACCAATAAGATGTGCACTCACCTCCCCTGACGGGTAATAACGTCGAGACTCCGCTTTCAGCCCAACCCCGGCCAACTTGAGCTCTCGTATATAAGTTGCCATTGCAGGGCTTACTTGGCGTTGAAGGTAAACAAAGCGGCGATTAGGGTTCGATGAGATACGCTCAAGCATTCGTTCTCGGTCGATACCAAGCACGTCAGCCAAGGCATACCAACGTTCAATATCCGTTAGGCCGCCTTCTTTGAAAATAGTGTAAGGATCCGCCCATACAGCCTCAACGGGTACACTCACTGCCAGTGGCTCACCATTGCGGTCGGAGATGATGCCTCGTGCTGAATGGAGAGTTTGGGCACGCACTGAGCGCATATCCCCTTGGCGAATCAAGTTGTCTGGCTCAATGATCTGAATATAGCCAATCCGGCCAACCAAAGCGGCAAAAATAATAAATACGGCGCCAAGCACAAGATAGAAGCGCCAACGTATGAGTGGCGCTTCTGCTGCTGTGTTATCTGGTTCAGAATCTTTCTGTTTTACGCGGGACTTTGCGGTCATTTTAGAGATACCAAGACTTCCTTATCAGCATCTGGTCTTTTCATTTCAAGTTCACGAATCGCGAGTTGTTCCACGCGGCTATGTTCTGCGAGCGCTGTCTCTTCCAACAGCAAATTGCGCCACTCATTTCCAAGACGCTCACGCTCGACCAGAGTGACATCTTTGTCAGTAATCGCCGTTCTAGACTGGTGTGTCACAAACACAACGCCCATCGCACTCACCAATAGGGTCAGCATGAGCAATAGAGGTAAGCGCCCGACAGTGAGTACATCCATGGCGATGATTTTGGCAAGGTTAGGCGCTTTATCACTCATTGGTCGTTTTTCTTAAAGTTTTTCCGCCAAACGTAGCACTGAACTACGTGAACGTGGGTTCATCTCGACTTCTTCTTTTGAAGGCTTAATGGCTTTACTCGCGGCTTTCAAGTTCGCACTACCCAGAGCGCTGATTTGAGCTTCAGTCATTGGAATACCATGTGGTACCTCAGGACCGCGGCTCTCTTTACGAATAAAACGCTTCACCATACGATCTTCTAACGAGTGGAAGCTAATGACGGATAAGCGTCCTTGCGGCGCTAGAATACTTGCTGCACCTTTTAGTGCCGTATCGATCTCTTCAAGCTCACTGTTGATGTAGATACGAAACGCTTGGAAAGCACGAGTTGCTGGGTGCTTTTTCTCTTTGAAACTTTTTGGCGCCGCATCTGAGATAAGCTTTGCTAGTTGCCCAGTGCGAGTCAGAGATTCATTTTCTTCGTCTTCACGGTACGCAACAATGGCCTTGGCAATGCGTCGAGCATGTTTATCTTCACCAAACTCTCGAATCACCCAAGTAATGTCATCGAGATCCGCTTCCATCAACCATTGAGCAACCGAGATACCTGTCGTTGGGTCCATACGCATGTCTAGCGGGCCGTCTTTCATAAAGCTAAAACCACGCTCGGCATCGTCTAGCTGAGGTGATGACACACCAAGATCCAATAGCACTCCGTCGACTTTACCGACTAACCCGTATTGCTCTGCATATTCCGCCATGCCTGAAAATGGACCATGAATAATGGTGAAGCGTGGGTCGTCGATTTTACCTGCCTCAGCAATCGCTTGCGGATCTCGGTCAATACTATAAAGACGACCATTCTCGCCCAACTTTGAAAGAATCGTGCGACTGTGCCCACCACGGCCAAACGTACCATCGATATAGATGCCATCAGGTTTGATCGCCAAACCATCGATAGATTCATTAAGTAAAACAGAAATGTGTTGGAAAGATTCGCTCATGGTTATCTCATTGGGCCTTGCATACGTAAATAAAGCGTAGGCGATAATAATCGTTAATATTTGTTATCCAGTGTACTGATTTAATGTCATATCGCTACCATTAGCGTTACACAGGCTGTGATTTCTCGCTAAGTTTACGGTTTATCGAGACATTTTCGTCAGCAAAAAGCAAAAAACCCACCATAACAGATGTCATGGTGGGTCTCGAATAGGTGGAGCCGACATATAAGCCGGGTTCTGTTCCGCTCGCGCGGTGGTAGCCATTCGTCTAGGCCAGCAATCGCTCACTGGCTCAAGCAACCTACCCGCCTCCTTACGCGAGCAACGCAATGTGGAGGCCTATTTGGTCTTGCTTCGGGTGGAGTTTACCCTGCAACGAGCTATTGCTAGTCGTCCGGTGCGCTCTTACCGCACCCTTTCACCCTTACCTGTGCCCTAGGGCCATCGGCGGTCTTCTCTCTGCTGCACTTGTCGTGGGCTTGCGCCCCCCAGGCGTTACCTGGCACCCTGCTCTTTGAAGCCCGGACTTTCCTCCCCTTTGTCAGTCTCCCGAAGGACGTCAACGTCAGTCTCCCGAAGGACTTCAACGTCAGTCTCCCGAAGGACATCAACAAAGCAGCGACTACCCAGTCAGCTCCGGTGGCGGATTGTATAGAGTTATCACTTAAGTGTCTAGGTAAAACTCCAACCCAAGCCAAATCATTAATTATCGAGGTTTTCTAGACCCCATTTATACAGAGCATTTTTCTTCAAATTATAAATTTCAGCACACATTGCGGCGGCTTTTTTGAGCGGCAGCTCTTTAACCAAAATCGACAAACTACGCGTTACTTCATCAGGAATCTCATCGCTCGCTTCCTCACGGAAGCCATGAACCAATAGCACCATCTCACCACGTTGTTGGTTTTCATCACTGCGAACCCACTCAACTAGCTCTCCTAACGGCATATTGCGAATTGTTTCAAAAGTCTTGGTTAGCTCACGGGCAATCGCCACTTCACGCTCAGGGCCCAAAATGGCCAGCATGTCATCCAATGAATCTAAAATTCGATGTGGTGACTCATAGAAAATACACGTACGCTCAACCTTGGCTATTTCAAGGAACTTGTCCTTTCGACCTTTACTTTTAGCCGGTAAAAAACCTTCGAAACTAAAACGATCTGAAGGCAACGCCGATGCACTTAATGCAGTGATTACGGCACAAGCACCAGGTAATGGCACAACCCTAACATTTGCCTGACGACATTGATTAACCAAGTGGTATCCTGGGTCACTGATCAGCGGTGTCCCTGCATCGGAGACCAAAGCAATCGACATTCCTTGCTGCAGTTTTTCAACTAAGGCTTGCGCTTTTTGCTGCTCATTGTGATCATGCAAAGGGTAAGTTTTGGTGTTAATACCAAAGTGAGACAATAATTTACCTGTATGGCGAGTATCTTCTGCTGCGATCAAGTCGACAGAAGAGAGCACATCGATAGCACGTTGTGTGATATCCGCTAGATTACCAATTGGAGTTGGTACAATATAGAGCGTAGGAAGGTCGTTAGGGATTGTTTTACTGTCGGTCATTTGTTTACCATCACATCAGCGATTACTATATACCTTAAATACTTATCTCGTGGCAGCACTGCGGCGAGAATGACTCACTCGACTGGCAAAAGAGACCAATGAGTGTTTCAACTATTAATACCCGTGCTACGTCTTCAAGTATGAAGGGTGTAGATTAAATTTAACACGCACAAGAATAGAGCGCATGGCAAAAAAGAATCATAAAAAGTGGAGTGTACCACGCTTACTCACTCCTGTAGCACTAGCAATGACAATTGCGGCTTGTTCATCGACCCCGACTGTCCCTGAGAGTGTCGATATTACTCAAGATCCTATTCAAGATTCTCAAACCTACCTTATTCGTGCCGATAGTACGCAGAATAGCCTTCAAGCAGATTGGCTGATCATGGCACTGAAAGCTGCGATCAAAGAGGGTGATGACGAACTTGCTTCCCGCCTGATAACGCGCATCCAACGCTTATCACTTTCACCGATCCAGCAAGCGGAGTGGCAACTCAGTCGCGCTGATCTATACTCCCAACTCGGCCAATATCAAACCGCACTCACGGCTTTGAACTTCCAATCAAGTTGGGACTTACCCGTCGAGCAATGGGAAGAGTATTACGAACTGCGTGCTGACCTGTTTGAGCAACAAGCGAGCTACTTTAATGCTAACCGTGAACTCGTTGCGATGGCACAATATGCGCCGGCTTCCAGTCAACCGCTCATCAGTGAACGAATTTGGAGTAACTTATCTCAATACGATAGCGTGCAAATCAACCGCTTGGCAGTGAACCAAAACGAAGTTATATTGGCTGGCTGGTTAGAGCTCGCACGTCTGTTTAGAAGCCAAAAAGGCAATATCGGCGGACTCAAAGGCTCACTTGAGCAGTGGTTAGACAGTAACTCGCAACACCCTGCGGCCTTCTATACACCAAAAGCGATCAACGAAGTGTTAGCCCTTGAGATTACCTTACCATCAAAGACTGCACTGTTGTTGCCATTAAGCGGTAAGTATAAGAGCCAATCTGAACTCATTCGCGATGGCTTTATCTTGGCGATGATGAATGACGAAAATCGCGATCCTGATAGCCATCTTATTCTGATCGACACCACGGATATCTCGGGCCAAGGGCTGAAACAGCAGTTGGTCGACAACCAGGTGGACTTCATCGTCGGGCCCTTGAAAAAGAGCAGTGTAGAGATGCTTCAAGAGGCACAAGCGACCCTGCCAGCGCCAATCCCTACTCTCGCCCTCAATATCCCTGACGATATTGAAGATGGCTTTGGTACCTGTTATCTCGCTCTGTCACCAGAGCAAGAAGTAGCACAAGCAGCGAAATACTTAGCGAATGAGGGCTTCCAGTTCCCGCTTATCCTCGCGCCAAATAATAATCTTGGAAAACGCGTGAGCAGTGCATTCCAAGAGGAGTGGGCGAAGCAAGCTGATACTCCGGCAGCGGTTGATCTGTTCGCTGACAAAAATCAGCTACAACGCAATATCAATAACGTATTTGGTCTGCAACAGAGCCAACAGCGCATCGCACAGATGTCGACCATTCTCGACACTGAACTCGAAACTCAAGCCCGCAGCCGACGTGATATTGACTCGGTTTACATCGTCGCGGATAGCTCTGATCTGACACTCATCAAGCCATTCATTGAGGTGGCGATTAACCCAGATACGACGCCACCAAAACTATTTTCAAGCTCGCGTAGCAATAGTAGCTCGAAGCAGTATGAAGACCTAACGGGCGTCACCTTCAGTGATATTCCTCTGCTGATTCAACCTGATGAAAGTCTCCAAGCCCAAATGAGCAATCTGTGGCCAAAAGGATCGAAAGCACAGCGTCGCTTGCAAGCACTCGGTATGGATGCTTACCTGCTGATGTTAGATCTACCACAAATGAAAGTAGTGCCAGGTACTCAAATTGATGGCAATACCGGCCGCTTGAGCATTGATGACCAATGTGTAGTGGAACGAGAAATTAGCTGGGCGGAGTATGGGACTTTTTAGCCGCTTGAAGCAGGCGTCTCCAGTGACACTGCATTCAAACAGCAAAAAGCAATCCGGACAACACTACGAAACCTTGGCAATGCAACATCTGCAACGCCAAGGTCTGAAGCTCGTTACTCGTAATTTTCGAGCTAAGTGTGGCGAGATCGACCTTATCATGCGCGATAATGCAACCATCGTGTTTATTGAGGTAAAATACCGCCAACATGCAAAATATGGTCATGCTGCTGAAGCCGTCACTGCGACTAAGGCGCGACGGGTAATAAAAACCGCGCAGCTATGGCTAATGAAAAATAACTTATCCCTCCATAGCACCGATATTAGATTTGACGTGGTTGCCCTTCACCAGCAAGGCCAACAATTAGAGTGGTATAAGAGCGCACTAACCGACACATATTAGGATTTATCGATGCTAGACAGCATTAAAGACAGCTTTACAGAGAGTATTCAAATTCAAATCGCTGCAGCAGAAGCCTTGCCTGATGCGATAACGCATGCTGCACAAGCGATGGTGACAAGCCTGCTTAATGGCAACAAAGTGCTGTGTTGCGGTAATGGGGGCTCCTCTGCGAATGCCCAGTTGTTTACCTCTTGTCTAGTCAATCGATTTGAGACAGAAAGACCCAGTTTACCAGCCATTGCCCTCACCGCAGACAACACAACACTGACGGCAGTGGCTAATGACTACCATTATGATGAGATCTTCTCAAAGCAGGTGCGAGCCTTTGGTCAGCCTGGCGATATTCTACTGGCGATTTCAACCAGTGGTAATAGCAAAAACATCATTAAAGCGATGGAAGCGGCAGTAACTCGTGACATGACCATCATTGCATTTACTGGTAAAGATGGCGGTGAAATGGCGGGCCTGCTGGGTGAGAACGACGTCGAAATCCGTATTCCATCACATCGTACGGCTCGAATCCACGAAGTACATATGGTGACTTTACACTGCTTATGTGACTTGGTGGATCAGGTTTTATTCCCAGCCCATGAAGAGTAAACAATGAAGTTACTAAAACTCTTAGCTGCCGCCGCATTAACGTTTTCCCTGACAGGGTGTGCAGGGTTGTTCCTTGCTGGCGCAGCGACAACTGCAACGATTGTCACCGATACCCGCTCAACATCTGAGATGTGGCGTGACAACAACATTGAATTTGAGGTTGCCTCCATCACCAGTAAAGCCCCTTATGTGGATAATGTACGTGTCACTAGCAGCTCCTATAAAGGGATTGTGGTGTTAATGGGGCAAACCAATGATGAAACCTTAATCGCCGAACTCATCGATGATGTCGAAGGTATCGAAGGCGTTACTCAGGTGTATGACCAAGTACGTCAGCGCGAACCTCTATCCGTTTCCGGGATCAGCCGAGACAGTTGGATAACCACCAAGGTAAAATCAGCATTGCTGACAGAGAAAGAACTTAACGGCGTAAAAGTCAAAGTGATCACTGAAGATGAAGAGGTGTTTTTGCTTGGCTACGTCTCTCATCACCATGCCGATGTCGCCACTGAAGTCGCGAGAAACATCTCTGGTGTAAAAAAAGTCGTTAGAGCCTTTCAATACGGCGATTAAAGCAAGCTGACACCGTGTCTAAAATGTAAAAAAGCAGCGTTAATACGCTGCTTTTTGATATTCAATTCCGAAGTTGGCTACTTGACCACACGCAAACTTGGTTTGCCCTTAGGTCTTGGAGCAGGCTCAGGATCCGCCGTTTCAGCCTCAAGGTGCTCTTCAGTCGCTACCGATAAATGTTCATTACCTTCAACCAAATCATCACCAGAGTCGAAATCCTCCTCTTCGATACTGCCAGCATATGCTTCTTCTGGTTCAAACATCGTACCCGCACCGTTTTCACGTGCGTAGATTGCTTGAACTGCATATAACGGAACAATGACTGAATGAGGGCGACCGCTAAAGCGAGCATTGAACATAATCGCTTCATTACCCAGCTCTAGATTACCAACGGCTCGTGGAGCCACGTTCAAAATGATTTGACCATCTTGAACAAACTCCATCGGTACACGTACGCCACTCATCGTGGCGTCAACAACCAAGTGAGGAGTGAGATCATTATCCACTAACCACTCATAGAACGCTCTTAACAGATAAGGGCGTCTCGGCGTCATGTTAGAAACGTCCATCAACCAGCCTATTAGCGAGTCAGGCGCATTTCACGCTCTGCTTCTGTCAAAGAAGCTAGGAATGAATCACGTTCAAATACGCGGTTCATGTATACCTTAATCTCTTTTGAACCAGGACCAGAAAGCTCAATTCCCATTGAAGGCAGACGCCATAGCAATGGTGCTAGGTAACAGTCGATCAAACTGAACTCTTCACTCATGAAGTAGTCGTATTCGCCGAAGATCGGGCCAAGCATCAGCAGGTCATTACGTAGCTTGTTGCGAGCAGATTCTGCTTCTTCTGCGTTACCTTTAACAACCTTTTCTGCAAGAGAGTACCAGTTGCGCTCAATGCGATAGATCATTAGACGGCTGCTACCACGAGCAACAGGGTAAACAGGCATTAGTGGCGGATGAGGGAAACGCTCATCTAGGTATTCCATAATGATTTTAGAGTCATACAGTGCTAATTCACGGTCCACAAGCGTTGGGACAGATTTGTATGGGTTTAGCTCTGCTAGCTCTGCAGGAAGGTTGTTTTCATCTACCAGCTCAACTTCTACGCTGACACCTTTCTCAGCTAGAACGATACGAACCTGATGGCTATACAAATCAGATGCACTTGAAAATAGCGTCATCACAGAACGTTTATTGGCAGCTACAGCCATGGAGCCCTCCAGCACACTTACAATATAAATTGAGATAAAAATAATGGAGGCTAAGCCTCCATTACTTCATAAATTTGGAAAATAGCACGATATGATAGCACAATTAGTGCACATCACGCCAATACTCTTTCTTCAGTAACACGACAATGATAGTAAAGATGACCAGGAATCCCATCACCCACCAGCCAAGAGTATGACGCTCAAGTTTGACTGGATCACCAGAGTATTCAAGGAAGTTAACCAAGTCACGAACAGCATCATCATACTCTTCTTGGTTTAGCTCACCAGTGCCGTCAGATTTCACGCCAACGACCACTTGCTTCTCTTCACCATCAACCACTTTGGTCTGATAAACTGGCTCTGGAATACCTTGCAGTTCTTCCAATACATGTGGCATACCTACGCTTGGGAATACATAGTTGTTCACACCAAATGGACGAGAATCATCTTTATAAAAAGCACGTAGATAAGTGTATAACCAGTCCGTACCTCGCACTCGCGCAACAAGTGTAAGATCGGGTGGTGGTGCACCAAACCAAGCTGCTGCCGATGTCTGCGGAATCGCATTCACCATAAGGTCACCGATCTTGGCTTCTGGATCAAAGATCAGATTCTCTTTCATTAGATCATGCGGAATACCCAAGTCATCAGCTACTCGCTCGTAACGTTGATATTGCGCCGCGTGACAACCGAAACAGTAGTTCATGAACAACTTGGCACCATTTTGCAGTGATGCCTGATCTGACATGTCATTGTTGGCTTTGTCTAGCGGGACACTTACCGCTGCTGCCATTGCCATTGACGGCAGCATTGCAAATAAAACTAAAATCCATTTTTTCATTTGAATGTTACCCTTTCTGGCAGTGGTTTCGTTGCCTCGTTTTTACTGTAGAAGAACAGTAATACAAAGAACATGAAGTAACCCAAGCTAAAGATACGAGCAAGGATGGTATACAGCGGAGTCGCCGGTAACGCACCTAGAATACCTAGAGCAATGAAGCAGATAGTAAACTGAACAATATTGATAAGGTGCAGTTTGCTACGGTAACGATATGAACGAACTTTACAGCGATCGAGCCAAGGTAATAGGAATAGCACAACAATAGATGCCCCCATCGCGACAACACCAATGAGCTTGTCAGGAACCGCACGAAGAATCGCGTAGAACGGGGTAAAGTACCAAACTGGAGCAATATGTTCTGGTGTTTTCAACGGGTTAGCTGCTTCAAAGTTTGGTGGCTCAAGGAAGAAACCGCCCATTTCAGGGTTAAAGAACAGCACATAACAGAAGAAGAACAAGAAACCCGCGACACCAATCAAGTCCTTAACTGTGCCGTAAGGATGGAATGGAATCGAGTCTATGATGTCGTACTTTTTCGTGTAAGACTCATGGAATTTGAACTGTGGCTCATACCCCTTACCCATCGAGCCTTTTGGCAATTTGGTTTCAATACCATCTGGGTTGTTTGAGCCCACTTCATGCAATGCTAGAACGTGCAAAACAACCAGCAGCAGCAGAACAATAGGCAATGCTATCACGTGTAGTGCGAAGAATCGGTTCAGTGTGGCACCAGAGATAACGTAATCACCACGAATCCATAGAGTGAGATCATCACCGATTACAGGGATCGCTCCAAACAAGGAGATGATCACCTGTGCTCCCCAGTAAGACATCTGACCCCAAGGTAATAGGTATCCCATGAAGGCTTCGGCCATTAGCACTAGGAAGATCAACATCCCAAATAGCCACAGAAGCTCACGTGGCTTTTGGTAAGAGCCGTAGATCAAACCACGGAACATATGCAGGTAGACCACAACAAAGAAGGCAGAAGCGCCAGTCGAGTGCATATAACGAAGTAACCAGCCGTACTCAACATCACGCATAATATACTCGATAGAAGCAAAAGCGCCTTCGCCCGATGGTACGTAGTTCATCGTCAGCCAGATACCCGTTAGGATCTGGTTAACCAACACGAGCATGGCCAGTGAACCAAACAGATACCAGAAGTTGAAGTTCTTTGGCATTGGATACTCGGACAAGTGCTTCTTGTACGCATTCATCGCGGGTAAACGTTTTTCAACCCAATCTAATAAAGCTTGCATTAGGCTTCCCCTCCTTCATCGACACCGACGATCACTTTGGTGTCGCTGATATACATATGTGGCGGAACAACAAGGTTTAAAGGAGCTGGTACACCCTGGAAAACGCGGCCAGCCATATCAAACTTTGAACCATGACATGGACAGAAAAAACCAGACTTAACACCCTGAACTTGTTCACTAAAGGTGTCAGGCAAGTAGGTAGGAGAACACCCTAAGTGAGTACATATACCTACGGCCACAAAATATTCAGGTTTAATTGAACGATAAGGGTTAGCAGCGTAAGAAGGTTGTTGCTCTTCTGCAGAACTAGGGTCACGCAGCTGATTATCTAGGTCGGAAAGACCATCTACCACAGCTTGAGCTCGGCGCACGATCCAGACAGGTTTACCACGCCATTCGACGCGAACCATTTGTCCTTCCTCAAGTTTGCCGATATCCACTTCAACCGGTGCACCTGCCGCTTTGGCTTTGGCACTCGGATTCCATGACTTAATAAAAGGTACGGCAACAGCAGCAGCTCCTAAACCACCGACAACCGCGGTTGTGGCAGTTAAAAAACGTCTGCGTCCGTTATTTAATGGCGCATTGCTCATCCAAACATTCTCCCATTGACTCCCTTCAGGCTTGTTAAATTCCCTTTACAGAGCACGGCTAACAATTCCAGTTTTGATTGTATTTATTTGATGAGAAATGATAATGAAAACCCTACTTTTTGACAAGATAAAGCTACTTTTTTGTAACATACGTCAGGGTTTTAGAACAAAAGGTAAATTTTATTAGGAATAATGCTTGAGCGAGTGGAAGGGTTTTTACAGGCAATAAAAAAGCCTGGTAAAAACCAGGCTTTTGCAACTTTGCTCTTTCGAACAAACAAAACGATAATCGTAAAATTAACGCTTTGAGAACTGTGGACGACGACGTGCTTTACGTAGACCAACTTTCTTACGCTCAACGCAACGAGCATCACGAGTAACGTAACCCGCAGCACGTAGAGTTGGACGTAGAGACTCATCGTACTCCATAAGAGCACGAGTGATACCGTGACGGATAGCACCAGCTTGACCAGAGATACCACCACCTTTAACAGTGATGTATAGGTCAAGTTTCTCAGTCATTTCAACTAGCTCAAGAGGTTGCTTAACAACCATGCGAGAAGTTGGACGACCGAAGTACTCGTCAAGGCTACGCTTGTTGATTACGATGTTACCGCTACCAGGTGTGATGAACACACGTGCAGCTGAGCTTTTGCGACGGCCAGTGCCGTAGTATTTATTCTCTGCCATTTCCTAAATCCCCGATTAGATGTCTAGTACTTTTGGTTGCTGAGCAGCGTGGTTGTGCTCAGTGCCAGCGTAAACTTTAAGCTTACGGTACATAGCACGGCCTAGAGGACCACGTGGAAGCATACCTTTAACTGCTAGTTCGATAGCCATTTCTGGCTTACGGTCGATTAGCTTGTCAAAAGTGATTGACTTAAGGCCACCTGGGAATTCAGTGTGACGGTAGTAAGTCTTAGCTGCAGCTTTGTTACCAGTTACAGTAACTTTCTCTGCGTTGATAACGATGATGTAGTCACCAGTGTCAACGTGTGGAGTGTACTCAGCTTTATGTTTGCCACGTAGGCGAGATGCAATTTCACTTGCTAGACGGCCAAGAGTTTTACCTTCAGCGTCTACAACATACCAGTCGCGTTTTACAGTTTCTGGTTTAGCAACGAAAGTTTTCATGCTAATAATAACCCGATAATTTTGATTTACACTTAAAGGAGCATTTGCTCCCACTGACTAAGAGCCCAGTCATCACCCCTTCGAGTGGATGGCACTCTCGACCTTTAAGTTCATTGGACAGAGTCCGCAAAACAGGTCTGCAGTAACGGTGGGTCGCAGGATTATAGAGAAGTCAGACGAAAAAATCACCTCTTTTTCAGCATTAATTTAAATTTTTCTTAGCCTTGCCGATTCCCCTCGCCCGTTATCAATATTTCAATTAGGCCAGATGCTCTCGAGTAAGATAGTCATGGCTCTGCATCTCAACGAGCCTCGATTTACAACGCTTAAACTCAAAACTGAGTTGCCCCTCAACATACAAATCGTCGATAGCGACCTCAGCAGAAATAATGAGTGTCACATTTCGCTCATAAAACTCATCGACTAGGGCAATGAATCGGCGTGCGGCATCATCATTCGTTTGCCCCATCTGTTTTACGTCACTGAGCAGCACCGTGTGGTAGTAGCGTGATAACTCGATGAAATCATTTTGGCTTCGAGCTGATTCACACAACTGGGCAAAACTCGCGTGGAGCACCCCTTCACAGCTTCCTTCGACTTGTAGAAGCCTATGATTCACCTCTACCTCTTTAATCACCTGACATGGCGTGCAGTTCGGTGTTAAATCACGAAAATACTGATTCAAGTTGTCTGTGGCTTGTTTGTCTAGCGGGAAGTGATAGATCTCCGCTTGTTCGAGGGTTCGCAAACGAAAATCAACCCCACTGTCGACATTCAAAACATGGCAATGCTGCTCTATTAAAGCAATAGTCGGTAAAAATCGTGCACGCTGAAGGCCGTTGCGGTAAAGCTCTTGTGGAGGAATGTTTGATGTCGCGACGAGGACAACACCATGACTAAACAGCGCATTGAATAGAGTGGACAAGATCATGGCATCGGTAATATCAGAGACATAGAATTCATCAAAGCAGATAATCTTCACTCTTTCCGCAAGCCTTTGTGCAATCACATCCAGTGGATTAGCTGTATCCTTAAGCTCACCCAACTCATCGTGAACTTGGTACATGAAACGATGAAAATGGACACGCATTTTCTCTTCTGCTGGCAAAGCATGAAAAAAAGTGTCCATTAGGTAAGTTTTTCCACGTCCTACCCCGCCCCACATGTACAAACCTTGTGGAGGAGTCGCAATTTGCTCTTTCTTTCCCAATAGCTTTTGCATCATTGATAGAGGCTCTGGCTTAAAATTGAGGTACTGTTTGAACTCATCAAAGAGCAAAGTCAGCGCGTTGACGGCGGCTAACTGAGCCGGATCTTCCTCAAAACCGTTATGTTCAATATCGTGCTGGTAGCGCTGAACGGGTGACAAAATCTCGCTTTTCATTCCCTTCCTCGACGTGGCTATTTTTCTTTATCGTCTGTACGACTCATAGTAACATGGGAGCGAACCCCATTGTAATTGACTGGTTACATAAAGGTTAAATAACTAAAAGAGGAAACTATATGCCTTGGATTTACGCTATTGTTGGCTTACTGATTGGTGCGCTTATTGGTTACTTCGTAGCTCGTTTTACCGCTCCCGACGCAAAAAAACAAAAACACTTACAAAAAGATTTAGAGTCTGCCCAATTTACATTAGAGCAGCAACGCCAAGAACTGTCTGATCACTTTGCTCAAACCGCAATTCTACTCGATACCATTGGCAAAGATTACACTAAGCTTTATCAGCATATGGCAGAGACATCTCGTGAACTGCTGCCACAACTGCCAGAGCAAGATAATCCATTTACAAAGCTCGCCTCTAAACCTGAAACGACAGAAAAAAGCTCGATCTCTCGTGACGACATTAAAGAAGAGCAACCGATGTCTAACAGCGAACAAGCCCCTAAAGACTACGCGAACGGGGCCACTGGTCTGTTAAAAGAAGAAGAGAAAGAAATTATCCACTCACCAGAAGTGGTCACTGCAAAAGCTTCTTAACATTCTTCTGACATAAAATTAGGAACTTAGCTAAGGTTTTCGAGTCGAAGTCTCCATAGCATCAAAGAATTCTTGCTTTAGGTTCAAGCCTTGGCCAAATTTAGATTGGATTCTTGGGTACATTGATAGGAGTTATTAGATGAAAAAACCTTTGCTAGCTCTAACCGCACTTTCTCTTAGTCTGGGGATGGCTCTTTCCCCCGTGTCTGCTCAAGCAGCATTACCTCTCTCAGTTCAGGGTGAGCAACTACCTAGCCTTGCACCTATGCTTGAAAAAGTCACACCTGCGGTTGTCAGTATTGCCGTTGAAGGAACACAAACCGCACGCCAGCAAATTCCCGAACCATTTCAGTTCTTTTTTGGTCCAGAATTCCCCACCGAACAAATTCAAGAGCGCCCTTTCCGTGGGTTAGGTTCTGGCGTCATCATTGATGCCAAGAAAGGGCACATTGTGACCAACTATCATGTGATTAATGGTGCGGACAAGATCCGCATCAAACTGCATGATGGGCGCGAGTATGACGCTGAACTGATCGGTGGCGACGAGATGTCCGATGTTGCGCTACTGAAAGTTGATAAGCCTAAAAATCTCACCCAAATTTCCGTTGCCGATTCAGACAGTTTAAGAGTCGGAGACTTTACTGTGGCGATCGGTAACCCGTTTGGACTTGGACAAACCGTCACATCAGGCATTGTCTCAGCCCTTGGTCGAAGTGGCCTGAATCTTGAGAACTTTGAAAACTTTATCCAAACTGATGCCGCCATTAACAGTGGTAACTCAGGGGGCGCACTCGTTAACCTCAATGGCGAGTTGATTGGTATCAACACAGCAATCCTCGGTCCAAACGGTGGGAACATCGGTATTGGTTTTGCTATTCCATCGAATATGATGAAGAACCTCACGGACCAAATCCTCGAGTTTGGCGAAGTAAAACGTGGCATGCTCGGCGTTCAGGGTGGTGAAGTGACATCTGAACTGGCTGAAGCATTAGGTTATGAGTCAAGCAAAGGCGCTTTTGTTAGCCAAGTTGTTCCTGATAGTGCAGCCGATAAAGCAGGGTTAGAGGCGGGTGATATCATTGTGTCAATCAATGGCCGTAAGATTAACACCTTTAGCGAGCTGCGCGCGAAAGTCGCGACACTTGGAGCGGGTAAAGAGATTGAACTTGGCGTGGTCCGCGATGGCAAGTCGATGAAATTTGATGTCACTCTGGGCGAACAGAGCAACATGAAAACATCAGCAGACAAACTACACCCAGGGTTGACGGGTGCCGAGCTGACAAACACCACCGATCAAGATGCAATTTCTGGCGTGAAAGTTTCAAGCGTACTCAAAGGCTCACCGGCGGAGTCCTATCAATTACAACAAGGCGATATCATTATTGGCGTCAACCGCCACAGAGTGAAGAACTTAGCTGAGCTAAGAAGCATCGCTGAGAAAACGGATGGTGTACTAGCGCTGAATGTCCAGCGTGGAGAGAGAACACTCTATCTAGTGATTCGTTAAATCGTGCTTAAATAAGCCGCATGTTTTGACCAAAGGGCACGCACCTCGCGTGCCTTTTTTACAGCAAAAACAGATTGATAATGTGGTTTGTCTTTAACCACAATGCTATCCTTAGCAAATCTTTCCCTTGTTAATGGATGAGGCACACAACTGGTGCATATTGTTAACTTTCTCTTGCGCTCTGTTGGGCTTGGTCTCGCTACGGCTGCACTCTTACTGCTCGCTATGCCTTCCCTGCGTCAACAAGTGCTGCCAGATTACGCTGCACCACAGCCAGATAGCATTCAACAACTACAAGTTTCGTTCAAAGAAGCCGTTCGAGAAGCGGCTCCTGCCGTCGTAAACATATACAGCCGTAAATACACGGAAAGCTCAAGAACTCAGCTATCCACGCAAGGGCTGGGGTCTGGTGTCATCGTCGATAGCAAAGGCTACATCATAACCAACTACCATGTAGTGGCACTTGCTGACCAAATTATTGTTGCTCTGCAAGATGGTCGAGTGGCTGCTGCGCAAGTTGTTGGTGTTGACCGCCGAACTGACATTGCGGTTTTACGCGTTGAGGGAGAGAACCTCCCGGTTATTCCACAAAATGAAGAATACAAGGCGCAAGTGGGCGATATTGTGTTAGCTATTGGTAATCCATATAACCTGGGTCAAACCACCACATTAGGTATCATCTCCGCGACAGGTCGCTCATCCATCAGCGCTGATGGTCGACAGTCCTTTATTCAAACCGACGCGGCCATAAACGAGGGTAATTCTGGCGGCGCACTGGTCAACACGCGTGGTGAATTAGTCGGTATCAATACCGCCTCTTTCCAGCAAGCGACGGAGCTTGAGACCTATGGTATTTCCTTTGCCATTCCTTATATTCTGGCGAAGCGAATCATGGAAAAAATCATTGCTGACGGCCGAGTGATCCGTGGCTACATCGGCGTCGATGGGCAGGATATCAACTCCGTCACCGCAAGGCTTCTTGGTGATAATCATCGCGGTGGCATCGTTGTATTGGGTATTGATCCGAACGGTCCTGCTGCCGAAGCCGGCTTCGAAACTCAAGACATTATCTTAACGATTGATGGCCAAAAGGTCAGCGGTAAACAGAGTGTGATGGATCAAGTCACCGACTTACGTCCTGGCACCCGTATTAATATCGTCGTATTACGTGATGGTAAAGAGCTGGAGTTACAGGTCACTGTTGGAGAAGATTCACGAGACTTTATACCGCAATAGGCGGCTCAATCCTCTGAATAAAAAATGCCCTGAACTCATGTTCAGGGCATTTTTTTAGTCAGCTAAAATCTTGTTTTAGGACTCTTCAACGTCTTCATTGCTGTGAGCAGCGGACTCGACCTCAATGCGCGTCACACGCTGCAATCCTCTTGGCAGAAGACCACCGCGACGACCTCGCTCACCTCGGAAGTTATCCAGATCCGCAGGCTTCAAACCAAGCTTACGTTTACCTGCATACAAGGTTAACGTTGCGCCTTGAGGCACCGGCATCAAGTGAGAGACAAACTCTTCACGCTCTTTTGCCTTCGCCGCAGGGATATTGATGATCTTATTACCTTTACCCTTACCTAACTGTGGTAAGTCCTTGATTGGGAACATCAACATGCGACCTTGGTTGGTGATCGCTAAGATCTCATCTGTATCGAGGTCACTAATCGCCAGTGGTGTCATGACTTGCGAGTTTTGTGGCAAGGTAACCAGCGCTTTACCGCTACGGTTTTTCGACAGCATATCACTGCCCTTACACACAAACCCATAGCCAGCATCTGAACCAATCAGCCACAGCGCTTCGTCATCACCCATCACCACCTGAGTGATGTTTGTCCCCGCTGCTACGTTGAGTCGACCTGTGATTGGCTCACCTTGGCTGCGTGCAGATGGCAGCGAGTGCGATTCAAGTGAGTAGCTACGACCATCATTACCCAAGAACACCGCTTGTTGATTACTCTTACCACGAGCATGAGCAAGGTATTTGTCGCCCGATTTATAGTTTAGGCCAGTTGCATCCACATCGTGACCTTTAGCGTGGCGAATCCAACCCTTGTCAGAAAGGACAACCGTGATTGGCTCACTTGGCACAAGATCGCGTTCAGTCAGTGCTTTTGCTTCTGCGCGCTCTACCAGTGGTGAACGACGATCATCACCGTACTTCTCAGCATCCGCTTTGATCTCTTTCTTCAGTAGCGTATTCATACGACGCTCAGAACCAAGCAACTGTTCTAGTTTTTCACGCTCTTTTTCTAGTTCATCTTGCTCACCGCGAATCTTCATCTCTTCTAACTTCGCAAGGTGGCGAAGTTTAGTATCAAGAATCGCGTCTGCTTGAATATCGGTAATACCAAAGCGCTGCATTAGAACCGCTTTTGGTTCGTCCTCTGTACGGATGATTTCAATCACTTCATCCAAGTTGAGGTAAGCGACCAATAAACCTTCCAAGATGTGTAGGCGAGCCAGTACTTTATCTAAGCGATACTGCAAACGACGACGCACGGTTTCACGACGGAACTCAATCCACTCACTCAAGATCTGAACCAGGCCTTTCACCTGTGGGCGGTTGTCTAAACCGATCATGTTGAGGTTAACGCGGTAGTTACGCTCTAGGTCTGTCGATGCAAACAGATGGTTCATCAGCTGTTCAGTATCAACTCGGTTGGAACGAGGCACAATCACGATACGAGTCGGGTTTTCATGGTCTGACTCATCACGTAAGTCATCAACCATAGGTAGCTTCTTAGCACGCATCTGATTTGCGATCTGCTCGAGCAACTTAGAACCAGACACTTGGTGCGGCAATGCCGTCACGACAATTTCTGAGCCCTCTTTATGCCATACCGCACGCATCTTGATGCTGCCACGACCATTACGATAGATCTTTTCAAGGTCAGACTGAGGCGAGATAATTTCAGCTTCAGTTGGGTAATCTGGACCCTTAACAAACTGCATCACATCTTGCAGTTCCGCTTTCGGGTTATCGATCAAATGAACCGTTGCTTCAGCGACTTCACGCACATTGTGCGGCGGAATATCCGTTGCCATACCGACCGCAATGCCTGTCACACCATTTAGCAGGATGTGTGGAAGACGTGCAGGCAACATTTGTGGCTCTTTCATCGTGCCATCAAAGTTAGGTTGCCACTCAACGGTACCTTGACCAAGCTCACCGAGAAGAACTTCGGCAAACTTAGACAGTTTCGCTTCGGTATAACGCATTGCTGCGAACGATTTCGGATCGTCTGGAGCACCCCAGTTACCTTGACCATCCACCAGCGGATAACGGTATGAGAACGGCTGTGCCATTAACACCATCGCTTCATAACAGGCTGAGTCACCGTGCGGATGGTATTTACCCAACACGTCACCAACGGTACGTGCTGATTTTTTATATTTTGCTGCTGCCGAAAGACCAAGCTCCGACATCGCATAAATAATACGTCGCTGGACCGGCTTCAAACCATCGCCAATGTAGGGCAATGCGCGGTCCATAATTACGTACATTGAGTAATTTAGATAAGCGTCTTCGGTGAACTTGCGCATCGGCAATTGTTCAACGCCATCGTATGTAATCTCAGTAGACATTCATTAAACCTCTGCCATATCGCCGTTAGATTGCAGCCAGTGACGGCGGTCATCCGCACGCTTTTTACCGAGCAACATATCCATCATTTCCATGGTCTGCTCATTATCATCAATGGTTAACTGAACCAAACGACGAGTATTTGGATCCATGGTCGTTTCACGCAACTGCAGTGGGTTCATCTCACCCAGACCTTTGAATCGCTGCACGTTGATTTTGGCTTTTTTCTTCGATAGGCGCTCTAAGATGCCCTCTTTCTCATCATCATCGAGTGCGTAGAACACCTCTTTACCGCAATCAATACGATACAAAGGAGGCATTGCCACGTAGATATGACCCGCTTCCACCAGTGCGCGGAAGTGACGAGTAAACAGAGCACATAGAAGTGTCGCGATGTGCAGGCCATCCGAGTCCGCATCGGCTAGGATACAGATTTTACCGTAGCGCAAGCCTTCTAGGTTATCGCTATCAGGGTCAATACCCAAAGCAACTGAAATATCATGCACTTCTTGAGAAGCAAGAACCTGATCAGCAGAGACCTCCCAAGTATTAAGGATCTTACCACGTAGTGGCATCACCGCTTGGAACTCGCGATCGCGTGCCTGTTTCGCCGAACCGCCCGCCGAGTCACCCTCGACAAAGAAGATTTCAGTGCGGTTTAAATCTTGAACCGAGCAGTCAGTAAGTTTGCCGGGCAGAGCGGGGCCAGAAGCCACTTTCTTACGCACGACCTTCTTGCTCGCTCGCATCCGGCGGTGAGCATTGGCAATACACACTTCAGCCAGTAGTTCTGCCAGCTGTGGCTTCTCGTTAAGCCATAGGCTAAACGCATCTTTAACCACACCTGAAACAAACGCCGCAGTTTGACGAGAAGACAGGCGCTCTTTAGTTTGACCAGCAAACTGAGGGTCTTGCATCTTAACCGATAGTACGTATGAACAGCGGTCAAAGACATCATCACCGGTCAGTTTCACGCCACGTGGAAGCAAATTGCGGAACTCACAGAATTCACGCATCGCGTCTAACAAGCCCTGACGTAGACCGTTAACGTGGGTACCACCTTGAGCTGTTGGAATCAGGTTCACATAGCTTTCAGTGATCATCTCGCCGCCTTCTGGCTGCCAAATCACTGCCCATGTGGCCGCTTCCGTTTCTGCAGAAAATTCACCCGTAAATGGCTTTTCAGGCAGAACTGGATAGCCTTTAACGCCTTCAGCAAGGTAGTCTTTCAAGCCATCTTCGTATAGCCAGCGGTGCTCTTTACCATTCACCTTATCGCTAAAGGTGATCTCGAGCCCCGGACACAGTACCGCTTTTGCACGCAGGTTATTCACCAAACGCGTTACTGAGAAGTTCGCTGAATCGAAATAGCTGGCATCAGGCCAAAAATGAACGCTGGTGCCTTTATTGCGGCGACCACACGTACCCGTTACGGTCAGTTCTTCAACCTTATTGCCATTCTCGAAGGCCATCTCGTAGACTTGACCCTCGCGGCGAACGGTCACCTCGACGCGCTTTGAAAGTGCGTTAACCACGGAAATACCGACACCGTGAAGACCGCCTGAGAATTGATAGTTCTTATTGGAGAACTTACCACCAGCATGCAGCTTACAAAAAATCAGTTCCACACCAGAGATCTTCTCTTCTGGGTGGATATCGACAGGCATACCACGACCATCATCGATCACTTCGAGTGATTGGTCGGCATGCAGAATGACTTGCACCTTAGAGGCATGTCCAGCTAGCGCTTCATCGACACTGTTATCGATAACTTCTTGGCCCAAGTGGTTAGGGCGCGCTGTATCCGTATACATCCCTGGTCGGCGACGCACTGGTTCTAAACCATTAAGAACCTCAATGGCTCCAGCATTATATTGTTCTGTCATAGTACGGAATAATAAACGTAGATAAGTAAAAGGGTACTTTGCAGGCTTTGTATGACGCTTTTAAGCAAAAGTCAGCAAAAAGCAGAGAAACAGGTGATGATTATTCACCTAGCAATGCAAAAGTATAGGGGCATCATAGTCTGACCCCAACCGCATTATGTCAAGCGAGTTGGCTGACTATCAGGTAAAAATATGATTGTTCCCGCAATGAGTGTACGGAAGTTACTCAAAGTTTAAGAAATTCAATGATCGCTTTCGGGTAACGCTCAAAGCCGATAAAGCTATGATCGCCCCCCTCTTCAACCGTCTGTTTAGCACGAGCAAAACGCGTGACTGCCTGACGGTAATCGAGAACTTCGTCTTCCGTTTGCTGCAACAACCAAAAATCTTGAGGGTTGCTGAGTTCAGATACATCCAATGCTTTGAGTTCATCAATATGCTGCGCTGTGAGCAGATAGCGCTCACCTGTATAAGGGTTTTCTTGCTCACCGAGAAAGTCTTGCAGTAATTCATAGGGTCTAACGGCTGGGTTAACCACCACGGCTTTACATCCATACAGTGAATTCAACCAAACACTGAGATACCCACCAAGCGAGCTACCGACTAAGGCAATGTGGTAATCGCCTTTATAATGCTCTACGAGCTCTAGCAGTTGTGTTGCGGCTTGCTTGGGAAAGCAGGCCATTTGAGGGATAACGACTTTGATGTCCGAACGATATTGCGCACAGTAGTCGCGCATCAGATTCGCCTTCAACGACTGAGGGCTACTGTTAAAACCGTGGATATAGAGCAGTAAGCTCGGTTTAGAGCCCATTAATAGCCGCCTGAGGCAAAATCTGGCATAAATTTAGTACTATTTAAACGCTTAACTCGTGTCTCTACCTTGCCACACGCATGCAAAGATAACTCACGCCAGCCAGGGGCCTGATTATCAAGCGCAAAATCAGTCGAGCGAGGTTTAAATTGCACACAAGTGGACGGCGTCGCCATCACCCTTACATCACCGCGTTTGTGGTCAAAGTCTTGGTGAACATGACCGCACAGCACCGCTTTCACATTCTGGTGCTTCTCAACCACACTCCAAAAGTCATCGCTGTCTTTGAGTGTGTGCTGATCAAGCCAAGCGCTTCCCACTAGCACTGGATGATGATGCAGTAAGACAAGAGTATGTCGTGCGCTATGTTCTGACAATTTTGAGTCCAGAAGGTCCAACTGTTGATCGCTCAATCGACCGTGAGGCTTGCCGACAACCTGAGAGTCCAATACAACGACCTGCCAGTGCTTGCCCAATAGTGTGTGCTCAACAGCTTGCACTTGATTGGAAGGTAGCACTTCACCCATGCTAGGTTGAAAATCGTGGTTTCCTGGCAGCCAAAAGCAAGGCTTAACCAGTGGGGCGATACCATCGAGAAAACGTTGGTAGGAGTGTGCACTGTGATCTTGCGAGATATCGCCTGTCGCCACTATCGCGTCAAACTCGACGCTCTCGGCCTGGATCATCTCCACAACCGCTTGGAAGCTATCACGAGTATTGACGTTGAGCAGCGCCCCTTCCTCATCCGAGAAAAGGTGAGTATCGGTAATTTGCAATAGCTTGACCACTTCTAAGCTGTCACTAATAACGGAAGACACTTTCAAAATCAGAAACCTAAATGAACTCTAATTAAAACAATGGACGACGACTGATGCCGTGCTTTAAACAAAACGTCAACCAATCACCGAGAAAACGATTCATTTGAACCTTCTCATCTTTCTGCGCCATTTTGGGATTCGGATAATCGTAGCGGGCATGAAAACGTGATAGTTGCTCACAAGCGGAAACTTCAGCAACACGAGCGTCGTGATATAGCCTGACAGACATTGAAGGCAATGGAAATACCGGAACCTCATCACTCTGACAAATCTCAACTAAAGTTGTGTACTTTGTGACTTCGACCACACGAAGTTGATAAGACATCTCTTGCACTTGATAGCAGCGTACGTCCTCAACTTGAGGCTGGTGAGGCAACAATGCATTCAATTTAGCGTAATTCATCTCATAGACACGCATCAAGTCAGCTAAATCAACATGATACGGCTTATTCATCGCTACGACTGCCATGCTAACTTTAACTGCTGATGATTGAGCTGCAACCATTGCAAAGCGATAATGCTTGCCCCGTTCTCAATCATTCCACTCTCGACCATTTGATAGGCTTCGCAACGAGAGACAACCCGCACTCGAATGTCTTCACTCTCACTCGCAAGCCCATGAACACCCTCAGCGGTACTTGCGTCAACTTGTCCAATGAACACGTCCAGCTTCTCGGAACAACCACCTGCAGAGGGATAGTAAGACACGAGCTTTTTGACTTGGTTCACTGCAATACCCGCTTCTTCTTGAGCTTCTCGAACCACCACGTCATCGGCTTGCTCGTCCTGCTCAATAATGCCTGCAACAATTTCAATCTGCCAAGGTGACTCATGCTCAAGAGCGCCGACTCGGATCTGTTCAATCAAAACAACTTCATCTCGAACCGGATCATAAGGTAACAGTGCTGCAGCATGGCCTCGCTCCATAAGCTCACGCACCACGACGTCACTCCAGCCACCTTCAAATAGTCGGTGTTTGAACTGATACTTGACCAAAGAGAAAAAACCCGAGTACAGCGTACTCTTTTCGATGATCTCGATATCTTTTGTACTGAATGATTCCAAACTTATCTCTTCCTTAATCTCAAAAAATGCCGCTGCGCACTCAGTCTCTCATTACTGGCGTGTGACTCATCATTGTATGCAGCCAGAGTCTATTTGACCAACAAATGCATCAACTAGTTTGATAAAAGTTACAAATTTAGTTTTAGAACCCCATCATTTTGTTTATTTTTGCAACAGATTTTCGCTACTTCAATGCAAAAAAGTGTAAAGTTTTAAATGCATTGGACAAAAATTGAGTTAGAATCTTGTGTGTACCCTAATCATTTTATGGCAGGAATAGTAACAATGAAGAAACTGCTTCCACTTTTTATTAGTGCAGCAATTGGTTCGCTAAGCTTCTCAGCATCTGCTGACGACCTAGTTGAAATTTATAATCTAGCGAAGGACAACGATCCGACGCTACTAAGCTCTGCGGCAACACGTGACGCTGCTTTTGAAGCTATTACTTCAAGCCGAGCTACTCTATTGCCACAAATCAATCTAACTGCAGGTTATAACATTAATTCTAGCGATGTTAGTCAACGAGACTCACAAGCACTAACTGCCGGTGTTGGTCTATCACAAGAGCTATACAATCGTTCAAGCTGGATTACACTGGATATCGCAGAAAAGAACGCACGCGCGCAAGACTCTATCTATGCAGCAAACCAGCAAGCACTTATCCTACGTGTTTCTCAAGCCTACTTTGAAGTGCTACGTGCTCAAGATAACCTCGTGTTTGTTCAGGCAGAAAAAGCGGCGGTTGGTCGTCAGCTAGAGCAAACCAAACAACGTTTTGAGGTGGGTCTATCTGCAATCACTGACGTGCACGATGCACAGGCGCAGTTCGACGCCGTTCTTGCGGATGAAGTATTGGCGGAAAATAACCTCGTCAACAGCTATGAAGCACTCCGTGAGATTACCGGTCAAGAGCACGCTAATCTAAGCGTTCTAGACACTGGCCGTTTCTCTGCAAGCAAATCTGCCGATTCTATCAACGTTCTGCTGCAACAAGCAGAAGAGAAGAACCTGAGCCTATTAGCTTCGCGTATTTCTCAAGACGTAGCTCGTGATAATATCTCGCTAGCGAACTCTGGCCACCTACCATCTATTTCATTAGATGCAGGCTATAACTACGGCGATGACTCCGAGGCGAACAGTGCTTTAAACCCATACAACGACTTCAATATCGGTGTGAACTTAGTTGTTCCTCTATACACCGGTGGCAACATCACTTCGCAATCAAAGCAAGCCGAATACGCATACGTAGCTGCGAGCCAAGACTTGGAAGCGACTTACCGTAGCGTTGTTAAAGACGTACGTGCTTTCAACAACAACATTACGGCATCGATTGGCGCACTGCGCGCTTACGAGCAGTCGGTGATTTCTGCGCAGTCCGCTCTTGAAGCTACTGAAGCGGGTTTCGATGTGGGTACACGTACGATTGTTGACGTACTAGACTCAACTCGCCGCCTGTACGATGCAAACCGTAACCTGTCTGATGCACGTTACAACTACATTCTAAGTGAGCTTCAGCTTCGTCAAGCTGTGGGTACACTGAGTGAGCAAGACATCCTTGATGTCAACGCAGGCCTAAAGCCAGCGAGCTAATCGAGATTCTCGAGACACAAAAAAAGCCGCAATAGCGGCTTTTTTTACAACTGCAGTAAAGTGAAATTACCCTTTACCACCTTTGATGGCATCGATGATTTCTGTGGTTGAGCAACCATCTTCAAAGTTCAGCACTTTCACTGCACCGCCGTTAGCTATCACCTCTTTACCACCCGCGATCTCTTCTGGTTTGTAATCACCACCTTTAACCAGCAGATCAGGCAGCACTTCAGAGATCAAACGTTGTGGGGTGTCTTCAGCAAAAGGGACCACCCAATCAACCGCACCAAGACCCGCCAGTACCGCCATGCGGCGATCAGTTGGGTTTACCGGACGACCTGGGCCTTTTAGGCGCTTCACAGATTCATCCGTATTGACCGCGACGATCAAACGATCACCCAAAGTCGCAGCATGGTTGAGGTAGGATACGTGACCCGCATGCAAGATGTCGAAGCAGCCATTGGTCATGACAACCGTCTCACCTTTTGCCTGTGCTTTTTTCACTGCTGCAATCAGTGCTGACTCACCAATCACGCCGTAATCGGTATCTTGGCTGCCATGTACCGCTTCTGCCAACTCAACTTCAGAGAGCGTTGATGTTCCAAGCTTACCAACCACCACACCTGCAGCAGCATTCGCCAGCGCACAAGATTCTTCAAATGACTTACCGGCTGCGTAAGAAGCCGCCAGTACAGAGATTACCGTGTCACCAGCACCTGTTACATCGTAAACCTCTTTAGCTTGCGTTGGCAGGTGAAAAGGCGCTTGGCCGCGACGAAGTAGCGTCATACCGTGCTCACTACGTGTCACGAGTAGCGCTTCAAATTCAAACTCTTCAATCAGCGCATGACCTTTTTCAACCAAGTCTTGCTCATCCTTCACTTTCCCAACGACTAATTCAAACTCTGCCATATTTGGTGTCAGCAAAGTCGCACCGCGATAGCGCTCGAAATCTGCGCCTTTCGGGTCAATAAACACCGGCTTGTTCGCCTTGCGAGCAATCTGAATCAGCGCTTGTGCGTGCTCTAGGGCACCTTTCGCATAATCAGATAGCACCACCGCTGAGACTTTATCAAGGTTCTGCTCAAGACGGCTTGTGATCAGCGCCGCGTCAGTGCCTTCAAACTTGTCTTCAAAATCAAGGCGAATTAACTGCTGACCTCGGCTAAGAACGCGCAGCTTAGTAATGGTTGGGTAGTTTGGCAGTGCCACAAAGTCACACGTCACGTTCAATGAAGCGAGTGTTTCGTTCAGTACCTTAGCAGGCTCATCAATGCCTGTTAGGCCAACAATGTGCGCGTGGCCACCCAATGAAGCTATATTCATCGCAACGTTTGCCGCACCACCAGGGCGCTCCTCGTTGTTCTCTACTTTCACTACAGGTACTGGCGCTTCAGGTGAAATACGTCCAGTTGGCCCATACCAGTAACGGTCTAACATCACGTCACCGATAATCAGGACGCCAGCGTCACCATAGTTAGGTAGGATGGGTTTCATTGTTCTTCTCCAATTCTTTTAACGCGCGGATTGTACCACAGATAATTCAGTTAATTTACTGCTCACCAAGCCATTGATTCCAAAGGCGAGTAACTTGCTGTCTTTCGTTGGTGTAGCGATCGTCCGCAACATCAGCATCAAGGTTAAGCAGATTACGGTGATGAATTTGGTCACGCATGGTGGTGTACGCCTGAGTGATCGCCATCGCATCCACCTCTTCCATGACACCTTGCGCCATCAGCGACTCAAAGATACGCACATTGTCTGACCAACGTGTCAATTTAGGCCTATCGTGACTCTCTTTTAAGACCAGGTACTGCGCCAAAAATTCAATATCAGTAATGCCACCTTGATCTTGTTTGAGCATAAAGCGGCCCGCTTTTTTGCCACCAAGGTGATCACGCATCTTGATACGCATATTTACCACCTCTTGTTTAAGCTCCGAAGGGTCACGAGGCAGGCTCAAGATGTTCTGGCGAGTCGCAGCAAATACTTGTTGCAGTGGCGCGTCACCGTATATCATTCGTGCGCGTACTAAAGCCTGATGCTCCCAAGTCCACGCATCTTGACGCTGATATTCATCAAAGGCATCGGTTGGACTCACTAACAGGCCTGATACACCGGATGGACGCAAGCGTGTATCGACCTCATAAAGAATGCCCGATGCCGTTCGCGTCGAGAAAATATGAATAATGCGCTGTGCCAGTCGCAAGTAAAACTGTCGACCATCGATCTCTTTCTTACCGTCGGTATAAACATTCACTGGGCAATCGTGCATAAATACGATATCAAGGTCTGAGTTGTAACCTAACTCCCACCCCCCAACTTTGCCATAGCCCACCACAGCAAAACCTTTACCTTCACGATCTTTGACATGCGTAGGCTCGCCATATTTTTCCGCCATCTGCTGCCAAGCTTGATGCACCACAGCTTCAACAATCGCCTCAGCAAGATAGGTTAAGTGATCACTCACCTTCATCACAGGTAGCACACCCGCAATGTCTGCTGCAGCAATCTTGAGAATACAGATCTGTTTGAACTGACGCAGCGCTTCCATCTGCTGCTCCATATCATCTTCTGGAATACGGGCGAGATAGTCGCGAAGCTCGCTACGATAGGCATCTAATTCGATTGGATGGTAAAGGTGCTGCGGATCTATAAGCTCGTCTAGCAGAATCGGGTAGCGACTCAATTGCTCCGAGATCATAGGACTGGCAGTACACAAGCGTACCAATTGTGTTAGCGCAGCCGGGTGCTCATCGAGCAGTTCCAAATAGGTGGTTCGAGTGACAATGCTGTGCAGTAGGTGCAGCACGCGCGGCAGACCAAATTGTGCATCAGGGTGCTGGTAAATAGCCTCAAACAGTTTTGGCATTAAGCGATTTAGCACCTCACGCCCACGTGGGCCCAAGGTTTTCTTAGCAAGATCCTGTTTGAAGCGACTAATTTCTGTACGCTGTGCTTCTGGTTGTTCAATATTGAGGTCTTCGAGCAAAATATGATCAATCACATCATCCTGATCGGCCATATCCCAAAGCTCATGGAAGTGCTTAGCGATATCTTCACAACCATCTTCTTCTTCCTCACCGATGAGCGCTTCAAACACGCTGTGCACACAGGCCATATGCTGTGTCACATAGTGCTGGAGCTGTTGCCAACTATCGTGCCCCATTGCGGTTGCCAGCTGTTGTTGCTCAAGCTCGCCATCAGGTAAGGTTTGAGTTTGCTTGTCTGCCATCGCTTGCAACAAGTTCTCTAAACGACGCAAATAACAATAAGCTTGGCGCAGACCATTCACCTCTTCAGGCTGCAGCAGGGTAAGCTCATCAATGGCATCCAGTGTTTCGAGTAACCCCCTGCCACGCAGGCCTGGCTCTCGGCCACCACGGATAAGCTGAAAAACCTGTGCGATAAACTCCACTTCACGGATACCGCCAGCACCCAGCTTTATGTTGTTGCTAAGGCCACGACGACGCACTTCACTGGTGATCATCGACTTCATTCGGCGTAGAGACTGAATCGCACTAAAGTCGATATAGCGACGGAACACAAACGGGCGCAGCATCTTGCGTAACTCTTGGTATTCTGGGTACATCTCACGCCCCATTACACGCGCTTTCACCATCGCGTAGCGCTCCCAGTCACGCCCTTGCTCTTGATAGTAGTCTTCTAACGCCGCATAGCTCATGACCAATGGACCACTCTCACCAAACGGCCGTAAGCGCATATCTACGCGGTAACAAAAACCATCAAAGGTTTGCTGATCAAGCGCCTTGATAATTCGCTGCCCAAGGCGAGTAAAGAACTGTGCATTAGCAATAGAGCGCCTTGCCCCTTGCGTCTCCCCGTTTTCAGGGTAAGTAAAGATAAGGTCAATATCAGAGGAGAAGTTGAGTTCACCGCCTCCAAGTTTACCCATACCAATGATCAACATCGGCTGAGCTTCACCTTGAGCATTGGTTGGTGTTCCCCACTCAGAGCAGCAAACTTCGTACTGCCATCGGTAGGTTTCGAAAATCATCGCCTCAGCGAGCAAAGATAGGTGTTGTAAGCTCTGTTCCAAACTCCAGCTTTGAGTAAAATCGCGCCAAGCAATACACACCATCTCGCGATTTCTAAACTGACGTAGCACTCGGTGCCCTGCCATTTCATCGGCACAACCAAGTAAGCGCTCAGCCAGTTCTGAACGATAATGAGAGGCTCTATCTTCACTCTCCAACATGCTTGGTAACTGCTCCCCAAGTGCGTCATCTCGAATCAATGCATCGACAATAAACTGACTGAGTCCGGCAACATACTCAAGCTGCGCTCGCATTGGTTGAGACCATGACTGATACCAACCTTTATCAAGCAGTGCTTCTAGTGCACTTTGCGCATGGGAATGTAAAACCGTAGGGAGCTGAGGTGTTGCTGGCAGCGTCATGATCGTTCCTTGTGACCAGAAAGAGGGAGGATTACTCATAGCTTAACGTAATCAGGAACTTGAGCAATAAAAAAGCCCACCAAATTGGTGGGCTAAACGATAGATTCAACAATTACACTTTAAAACAAGCAATCTTGCCATCGAGTTCGCTGGCATTGCTCTGCATCATCTCGGATGTCTCTAGCAGTTCGCCCATGACATTCACCGACGCTTCTACTAACTCACGTACATTGGTTAGGTTGTGATTCATCTCTTCTGCCACACCGCTTTGCTGACCTGCAGCGGTGGCAATTTGGAAGTTCATATCATTGATTTCACTGACTTGAGTCACAATGCCATCCAGCTCTGTACCCGCACTTGTCACCAGATCAACACTCTCTGCCGCCTCAACCACACTCTTCTCCATTAGCTCAACGGCGCTATTTGCGCTGTCTTGCAACTGGGTGATCATGTCTTGAATTTCGATCGTCGCTTTTTGGGTGCTCTGTGCCAGGTTACGAACTTCATCAGCAACGACAGCAAAACCACGCCCCGCCTCTCCGGCTCGAGCCGCTTCGATGGCTGCATTCAGTGCAAGCAGGTTGGTTTGCTCAGAAATACCTTGGATTGTGCCAACCACGCTGCTAATAGCAGCGACACGCTCTTCTACTTTGTTTACTGCGCCAGCTGATTGGGCAATGTCATTAGACAGTTCGCTGATCTTAGAAATCGTGCCACCAACAAACTCTTGGCCTCGTTTGGCTTGACCGGACGCACTCTCCGTCAGTGATGAAGCGGTTTGAGCATGATCAGCGACCGTTTGTACTGTTGAACTCATCTCACTCATGGCAGTGGCAAGTTGATCAATCTCATTAAACTCTTCTTGAGCCGACTCTTTCGTTTCCGCCATACTCAGCGTCATCACTTCCGTTAGCGTGATCAGCTCTTGTGAGGCTGACATTTGCGTTTTGATGACATCTTGTAGATGATAGCGCGTCGTCTCTAATTCACGAGCAACATCACCATATTCGTCTTTACACTCCATATCGATTTTCTGTGACAGGTCTTTATTTGCCATCATCTGAATCGACTCACTCAAGTAACTGGTCTGACGCAACATAATGCGCGCAGCAAACAGCAGTAACGAGATAAAAATGACGATCATCGCGCCTGTCTGCCACACCACCTGCACTAAGTATTGGTCGTAGTGCTGTTGAGCTATATTGGCATCTTGGGTTGCTAAAAGCAGAGCTTGGTAAAAAGTGCTCGCGTCCCACAACTGTTTTGCCACAATCAGTACGGTACTGAACACCATCAACATGATCATTTTTGGCACAAGACGCACATCGGTAATGAGCTTTTCCCAAGGTTTAAAACTAAGTTTATTCATTGCACTACTCCACAAAGCACTTCGCGTATGTACCACGATAAGCGGCTAATCTATCGGTGATCGTTATTGGGGTTAGCGGAAAATTTGTACAGAACTTTAATACTATTTGGTCGACTGAACATTGGGGGAGACGTCAGTAAAGACTGCTCGTGTCTGACTTAATTTGCGCTGTTTAATTAATCACAGCATATCAAATTCAACGCCACATATTACCCCAAATGAGTAGGGGTTCTCGATTCTGTGAACAAAGACATCAAGTGCCATTTACTCGGCGTCAAAAAATAAACGGGACTTCGTACTGAAGTCCCGTTTGTCACATCGAGTTGAAAATCTTACCGTCTATTTCACAGCAAGCTTAGAGGTCAATCACGCCAGTAAGGTTGAGTATCCACACTGATACGGCGCGTCTGCTCCATGGCGTGTAAAATTGATGTTTCTTGGCGCTGCAGCCAGCGTTTAAGCTGATCTAACTCTTCGCCCTCTAGCTTGTCGAGAAAGACTTCCAACTGCTTAAGCATCTGTAAATCAACAATGCCTTGCATGAGATCTGCCCAAGGCAAGCGGAAGCGGTTACGATCTTCGACATCGTATAGATTAGCGAAGCTCACACCTGTGTAGAGATTACGCATCAGACGATACTGCTGATCAATGTACTCTTGGCGACACAACTCTTTCTCTGGTGGAAAAGCTTCAACAAGCTCAGCCCAAGTGCGATCAAGCTGTTTCTTAGAGAAGTGAACAATATTACTACTCATCTTCTCGCGTGCTTTGTCGTCTAGAAACGGCTGCCAGCCACGAGTGAGAATCCAACGACTAAGGTCGAGTAACAAGCCGGTATAACGTGCTGATGACAGCAAAATCAAACACTCTTCACGCTCTGGTAATTGCGCTTCAACCTGCTTGAGCTCCTCAACAATAAACTTGCGCGCATCCAGTTTACGCAATACGTGCCCTTTGTCTTCAAGTAGGTCTTCAAGACAATCATAGTCATCTAACCACTCAAGCTCTTGCTCAAGCCACTTTAGCTCTTGGCGCAGCAATGCACTCGCGCGACGTGGCACAACACCACCGTATACCGTAAAAATTTGGCGGATATAGCTAATGGCATGACGAATTTCATGCAGCGCTTCAAGCGAAGGGCGCTCGACGTAGATCTGTTCATGGTAGTGCCAGTGAGATAGCGCGTGTTCAAGCGCATTGACGAGACACGTTTCCACCGAATCACTCGACTGAGTATTCACGAGTGCCAGCGGCGCAACCTCATCACTTTCATGACCATAAGCAAGGCGATAGCCTTTTGCCGCTTTGCTCATGTTACCCAATCGCATCCCTCCCTCTTCAGAGAAGGCGCGAGCCAATGTAAATAGCGCTTCCGTTTGACCGGATTTTAACTCCAGCTCCACTTCACATATCGGCTCTTGCTTGTCACCAGACTCTACTGAGCCTTGGTCGAAGGCCACTTCAATCTGGCTACCATCAGGCATGCCGATGAGCCATTGTTCACGAGTAAAGTTGGTTGAAAAAATTGGGATCAGTTGCGTCTGTACCTCTTCTACCGTACGCCCTTCCGGCCAGATATCCGCTGGGTGAAGGGTAAGCTCTGGTTTATTCGAGGTATGCTCTGCATTAAATTCAGGGCGTTGGTGAAGACCGGCAACAACGCGGCCTGAGGTTTTGACAGTTTGCACAAACACACCGTCAAAGCAGCGAATACGTAGGCCAATGTCATGACGACGTAGCCAGTTATCCGCAGTATCGAAGTAGGTATTTCCCAGTTCTCGACAGCTATGCTGAAGTACTTTGGTTTCATCGAGTTTTGCTCGCAAAGTATCGGAAAAATCAGATGAAACAAAAAACTTCAGCTCTATCTCGGTTTCCATATATCCACCTTTTAAAACAGATAGGTGAAGCATATTGCTTAACTGAGGGATCGGCAAGAAGGAAATAACACCAGAATGATGATCTAAAACAGTTTTAATGTCGCATTTTATGGGTTAACATGCGCGCCTTTATAGCCATCGTTCAACATTTCACCACGTTATGGTGTATGTTTTTTTTAGGTTATAGCAATTAGGTTGAAGAACCATGCCAGTAAATACAATCATGGGGTTATTTGCAAAGTCCCCAATTAAGCCTTTGCAACGTCACGTGGTATGCGTGAACGAATGTTGTTCGCACCTCGTTAACTTTTTTGAAGTCTCTTCAAAGGGTGACTGGGAAAAAGCATCTGAAATTCGTGCTCAGATCTCTCATTTAGAGAAAGAAGCTGACGTACTAAAGCGTGAAATTCGTCTGAAATTACCACGCGGATTGTTCTTGCCCGTCGATCGTACTGACATGCTTGAACTGCTCACTCAGCAAGACAAACTTGCAAACCTAGCCAAAGATATCGCTGGCCGAGTCTACGGTCGCCAGCTCGTCATTCCAGAACCTCTGCAAGAGAACTTCATCGCTTATGTGAAGCGCTGTCTCGATGCCGCAAACCAAGCTCAAAAAGTGATTAACGAGCTTGATGAACTGCTAGAAACAGGCTTTAAAGGCCGTGAGGTAACGCTCGTTGCAGAGATGATTCACCAACTCGACGTGATCGAAGATGACACAGATTCAATGCAAATTGAGCTGCGCCAACAACTGATGGCTCTTGAAGATAGCCTCAGCCCGATCGACGTAATGTTCCTTTACAAGATTTTAGAATGGGTGGGCGGAATCGCAGACCAAGCTCAACGTGTTGGAGCACGTCTTGAGCTAATGCTTTCTCGTTCATAATTCAGAAACTAAAACTGAGTAACGAAGGTCAATCAATTATCGGTTAATGCAATCGCAGTGACGCGATTTATTGCGCCCGTTTTTTGTCTGTCCCGCTTGTTACAAACAACTAGGTAATACAATGGATATCCTCGCTAACTACGGTACTATCCTAATCCTCTGTGCTGCTGCCTTTGGTTTCATGATGGCAGTCGGTATTGGTGCAAATGACGTAGCGAACGCTATGGGCACATCAGTTGGTTCAAAAGCACTAACTGTCAAACAGGCGATCATCATTGCGATGATTTTTGAGTTTGCTGGTGCTTATTTAGCTGGTGGTGAAGTAACTGACACGATTCGTCGTGGTGTCATTGATACTGCTCTTTTTGCAGAACAACCCGACGTCCTCGTCTTTGGTATGCTCTCGTCACTATTAGCCGCAGGTACTTGGCTAATACTCGCCTCTTTCATGGGCTGGCCGGTATCAACCACACACTCCATCATCGGTGCGATCATTGGTTTCGCTTGTGTGTCTGTGGGCACTGAAGCTGTGGACTGGGGTAGTGTAAAAGGTATTGTGGGTAGCTGGATCATTACTCCTGTTATTTCCGGTTTCTTCGCTTACGTTATCTTTGTCAGCGCCCAGCGCCTGATCTTCGATACCGAGCGTCCTCTACTAAACGCTAAGCGATTTGTTCCTGTGTACATGTTTATCACGACTATCGTGATTGCACTGGTAACGATTAAGAAGGGCCTAAAGCACATTGGCCTGCACCTATCGACTGGTGAAGCGTGGATCGCGGCAATCGCTGTTTCGACTTTAGTTATGGCCGGTGGTTACCTATACATCCAGAAGAAGTTTGCTGATCGTGAAGACGACCATAGCTTCGCGGGCGTTGAAGGCATCTTCTCTGTACTCATGGTTATCACAGCGTGTGCAATGGCATTCGCACACGGCTCAAATGACGTTGCTAATGCTATTGGTCCTCTATCGGCCGTTGTTTCTACGGTTGAACACATGGGTGAAATCACAGAGAAAAGCCGCATTGCTTGGTGGATTCTTCCGCTGGGTGGTATTGGTATTGTTGTCGGCCTAGCGACGCTTGGTCACAAGGTAATGGCGACTGTCGGTACTGGTATCACTGAGCTAACTCCAAGCCGTGGTTTTGCGGCTCAGTTAGCAACCGCTTCAACGGTAGTACTTGCATCAGGTACAGGTCTACCTATCTCAACAACACAAACGCTTGTTGGTGCTGTGTTAGGGGTTGGTTTTGCACGTGGCATTGCTGCTCTGAATCTTGGTGTCGTGCGTAATATCATCGCCTCTTGGATTGTAACGCTGCCTGCGGGTGCACTGCTAGCGGTTGTCTTTTTCCACGCTATGCAAGCAGTATTCGCGTAAACTCGACCGATTCAAATTCAAACGAAAAGTCAGAGTCAAGTTAAGACAATGTCATTATTGACTCAAACGCACATTAAGGGAGGCTTTGCCTCCCTTCTTTGTTGCACCGAGGCTTGAAAATTCTTACTATCTCCTCAGTTTTATCGTTCTGTCTTATTTAGACTCGAAACCGCCACCGCAAACTCGTAGCCATTTGACAGACAAACCTCTATTGAAAGGATTACCCGTGAAAAAGCTGATCTATCTGGTTTTGCTAGCTGTAACGTCAATTTCTACAGCTTTCGCTCAAGACCACTACATCGCAGATAAACTGTTTACTTACATGCACTCTGGCCCTGGTACACAGTTCCGAATTATTGGTAGCATCAATGCTGGTGACAAAGTCCAACTCGTCAACACAGACCGTGCAGCGGGCTACAGTGAAGTCGTTGACAGCCGTGGTCGTAAAGGCTGGGTAGAGAGCAAGTTTGTTAGCAAACAGCAAAGCATGGCGGTTCGCCTACCTAAGGTTGAGAAAGAACTAGCGGATGCTAGAAAGGCGCTGGCTAACGCGCAATCTACCGCGGACAGTGAAAAATCAGGCCTGGTTAATTCTCTCGAGACGCGAAATCAACAGCTATCAGAACTTGAAGAAACTAACACTGAACTTAATCATCAGCTCACTACATCTCAAACCGAGATCCGTGAACTTCGAGCGAGACTCGATACGCAGAAAGAAGACTTGCTATTGAAGTACTTTATGTATGGCGGTGGTGTGGCTGGTTTAGGTCTACTATTTGGTCTTATCTTGCCGCATATTATCCCTCGCCGCAAAAAGTCTCCTAACGGCTGGGCGTAATCTCATTTCGTAAAAAATGGTCGCTCAATTGCGACCATTTTTTTACCTCAATTACCCTTTCCAATCATACAGCGCGGGAATACGCAGTCGCTCCCCCTCAAACGCGATAATACAAGCTTGAGGCTCTATCGTTTCAAGCACGGCCCCACTGCCCAACACATCCCCCTGCATATACTCCACATCGTTGATTTTTACCCAACGCTTGTCTTCTGCTCGCGCATAAACATGAGTTTGAAAGTTCATGGCAGGTAGACGGCCCTGATATTGGTTGCTGTTCTGCTCAAACCTAACCACCTCAGATGTCGATGAGCTGATGGGCTGCTTAGACTCTTCTTGATTTGACATTGCAGCTTGCAGTCGCCGGGCAATTTCGGGCGATAGCTGACTGAAATCAAGGTTAGAGAGCGGGTCGTCTTGTTGAGCTTGATTGACGTTTGCTTTAGGCCTTTCTGCCACGATTTCAGGTGTCTTTGTTTCAGGAGCCTTCGTTTCAAGCGTCCTACTTTCGAAAGTCTTAGTCACAGGGTCATTCGATGGCAGAAGGGAGTATGATTCCGTGTTTGCCTGCGCAACCATGTGTTTTTTCGGCACAGCGACCAGAGGCTGTAGCGGGGTCACTTGGGTCAGGGTATAGGAGGCTTCTACACGCTCTACCTGCTGTATCACTTCTGGCTGCCAGTCCGATTGAGATAGATAGTCCTTATAATACTGCGCGCCAAAATAGGCGACGCTGCACAGTGTAGGAACACACAATGCAAACATTGCTGTCGACCATGAGAACGTCGATGTCACTTGAGATGATTGAGCCGAGGCATAAAACTGCGGTTGGGCTTGTGTCTGATGAGCTTGCTCTGATCGTTTCAGAGCACTAAGTACTTGAGACATTTACATCACCTCCGAGGTTGTGATCAGAGCTGGGGCTTGGGTTTGTGTCATTAAGTCTAAACGCGTGAGTGTTTGCTCGCCTGCAATGCCATCAACCGTCATCCCTTGCCAGCGTTGGAACGCCTCCACACGATGCTTGAGGCTCTCATCAAAGACCGATTTGTTCTCTACAGGTTCACCAAACACCAAGGCGAGTTTCCTATTTAGCGTTTCCACCTCTCTCCCTTGCATCCCCATTCGCAGGGTTTGGTCAAATTGATTGATCCAAAGATAACGGTATTCTCCAGTCCAAATTTGCGCGAGCCACTCCAACGGTAAGGTTAACTCGTTATCCCCAACAAGCAGTGAAAAAGAGTCCGGCGTTAAACGGTTAAGTACGGCAAAACGCGACTGACCGTCGAGGCTCAGTGTTAAAGCCACCGGCATGTTGAGATCGATAACCTCTTCCATTGCACCGTGAGTCATTCGGCAGCTCACCGATGAGTCTGTCCCTTCCAAACACAGGGTATCGAACATTGAGGCTCGATACCCCCATGTACGATAGAGATCTCGCAGAGCCCCTTCCGCAGTGAGCCCATGATTGAGCACGCGTTTGGCTTCACTCGCCAATGCAACATGCTCTATCACCTCTACCTGTGCGACTTGCTCTTTTACTGGAATGAATCGATTCAACACAGTGTGAGTCCCCTGCTCTATCTGCGGTAGTGTGGTGTAGGTTACTCCAAGCCCCAGCAGCAATGCAGCAACATACTTCCAGCCATGGCTAGCAGACTCAGGCGTCGTTTCGACATTCGAATGCGGCATTTGATACGCCATCACGAATTCACAAGATTGGGTCACTAACGCGACAGTGAGTGACGGCATGCCTGACTGATGCGCTCGTTTTAGGCTTTCATCACACACGAGATTGATCAGGCGCGGGATCCCCTGCGTGTAACGGGTGATCACCGCGATCATTTTTTTCGAGAACAACTCAACGGAGCCACCTGCGGTAGCAAGACGAAAATGAATATAGGCACCCGTTTCCTTGGTATCTAGTGGCAGCAAGTGATAACGCCCTGTAATACGCTGCGCTAACTGACGCAGTTGTGGCCACTGTAATTTTTGCTGCAGCTCTGGCTGACCGACAAGTAAGACTTTGAGTAATTTTTGGCTCTCAGTTTCCAGGTTGGTAATCAGTCTTAGTTGCTCAAGCACATCGGGGGCAAGATGCTGCGCCTCGTCAATCACCAGAAGCGTCTGAATGCCCTGAGCATGGTTATCCATCAAATAGTGGTGAATCGCCTGTGACAGGTCTTTGAGGGTCGAATTAGCCGTATATTCGATCGCATATTCATCACAGACCGCTTGCAGAAGCTCTATTGATGAGAAGGTAGGGTTGAGAATGAGACCAGCCTTGGTAAATTCATCTAGGTTAGCCAGCATCGATTTGGCAACGGTGGTTTTGCCTGTCCCCACCTCACCGGTCAACATGGCCATTCCACCACCGGACGTAAGGCCAGATTTTAAATATGAAATGGCCTCCTGGTGACGCTGACTAAGATAGAGGTAGCGGGAATTGGGAACAATGGAGAACGGCCACTCCGAAAAGCCAAAATAATCTTTATACATCCCTTCACTCCCTATCATTCGTCAACTAAGAAAAGTACCATTAGTTATCGTCAGCGCCAACGTTGAAGCATCATTATAAGGGGACATTGTGAAAATATATCTTGTTGGTGGAGCAGTTCGTGACCAACTCCTCGACCTTTCTGTCTACGATAAAGACTGGGTGGTGGTCGGCAGTACTCCCGAAGAGATGATGAAACTCGGTTACACTGCGGTAGGAAAAGATTTCCCTGTGTTCTTGCACCCTAAAACGAAACAAGAGCATGCATTGGCGCGCACAGAGCGTAAATCTGGCGTTGGCTATACCGGATTTGAGTGTCATTTTGACCAAACCGTGACCTTAGAAGATGACCTATTACGTCGCGATCTAACCATAAACGCGATGGCGCAAGACGAGTCAGGCACACTTTATGACCCATACAATGGACAGCAAGATATCCAAGACCGTGTGCTGCGCCATGTTTCAGGCGCCTTTGTTGAAGACCCCTTACGTGTTCTGCGAGTCGCAAGATTTGCTGCCAAACTGGCTCATCTTGGCTTTACCGTTGCCGATGAAACAATGGCGTTAATGCAACAGATTAGCGCTTCTGGCGAATTGGAGCACCTAACACCAGAGCGAGTCTGGCAGGAGTGGCACAAGTCACTCACCACCAATAACCCACAAGTCTTTCTTTCTGTGTTGCGTCAATGCAACGCGTTGGAGGTGGTACTTCCAGAGATTGATGCCTTATTTGGCGTCCCACAACCGGAGCAGTGGCACCCAGAGATAGATACCGGTATCCATACATTGATGGTTGCTGAGCAGGCAGCCAAGCTCAGTCAGTCATCGCCTGTTCGCTTTGCTTCACAAGTGCATGATCTCGGTAAAGGAATCACACCACAATCACAGTGGCCTAGCCATAAAATGCACTGCCATACAGGTCTTAAGTTGATTAAGCAATTGTGTGATCGCGTTCGTGTACCCAATGAGTTTCGAGACCTGGCCTTAATGGTGTGTGAACAGCACTCAATCATTCACCGTGCCGCTGAACTCAAGCCCGCCACCATACTCAAGATCCTCAATAAGTTCGATGTTTGGCGCAAACCGGAAAGGCTTGAAGACATTCTGCTGTGCTGCATGGCAGACAGTCGAGGAAGGACAGGATTTGAAGAGATCGAATACCCGCAGAAAACGCTATTTGAGAGCGCTTATCAAGCCGCTTTGGCCGTCGACGTGCAGCAGGTGATTGCCGATGGTTGCAAAGGTGCAGAGATTCGAGATGAGCTGGAGAAAAGACGAACCTTAGCAATACAGAAAGCAAAAGAGCCAGCGTAATACTGGCTCTCTATAAAAGTCGGTTTAATTAAGCTTGCTGTTCCGTGAGCTCTTCTTCCGGCTGTTTATCTTTCATCAAACGGCTAGTAATCGTACCTGCTGTCATTGCACCTGATACATTCAACGCTGTGCGCGCCATATCAATCAAAGGCTCAATCGAGATAAGCAGCGCAGCGATGGTCACTGGTAGCCCCATTGCTGGCAGCACAATCAGCGCAGCAAAGGTTGCTCCGCCACCAACACCAGCAATACCAAATGAGCTAATGGTGATGATAGCCACTAATGACAAAATAAAATTGATGTCCATTGGGTTGATACCCACCGTTGGAGCAACCATCACAGCCAGCATTGCAGGATAGATACCCGCACAACCATTTTGACCAATCGTTGCACCAAATGACGCTGAAAGGTTAGCGATCGCAGGTGGTACTTTTAGCTTGGTAATCTGAGTTTCTACGTTCAGTGGAATCGTGGCTGCTGAGCTGCGTGAAGTAAATGCAAACGTCAGTACAGGCCAGATTTTCTTAAAGTACTCTTTCGGACTAACACCAACCAGTGATACAAGTAATCCGTGAACCACAAACATCAGTGCTATCGCCACGTAAGAAGCCACGATAAAGCCCAATAAATTCAAGATATCCGCGGCACTTGAGGTGGCCACTACGCGCGCCATCAGTGCTGCAATACCATAAGGTGTTAGCGCCATGATCATTTTCACTAAGCGCATCACAACGGATTGAATCGCTTCAACGAAAGTGCGGATTGGCGCCTCAAGCTCTTGCTTCTCTACCATCACCTTGCGAGCAGCAATACCTGAAAGAATACCGAAGATCACCACGGCAATAATCGACGTCGAGCGAGCGCCAGTGAGATCAGCAAATGGGTTGGTTGGGATAAAGCTAATCAACATCTGCGGGATGGTCAGATCGCTCACGCGGTCCATACGACCTTCAAGTGCACTAAGACGTGCCGTTTCGCGAGCCCCCTCCGTTAACCCCTCAGCAGAAAGACCAAAGCCTTGCGTCACGGCAATACCAATAAGCGCCGAGATCATAGTCGTTACCAGCAATATCGAAATGGATAGGCCACTAATTTTGCCTAAAGAAGCCGAATTTTCTAGCTTCACCACCGCGGCAAACATCGATACCAGCACCAATGGCATGATGATCATCTGCAGTAAGCCAACATAACCGCGGCCTACTACGTTTATCCAGTCTAGACTTGCTCCAATAGCGGCATGTCCTTCACCATAAACAAGTTGAAGGATGAGGCCAAAACCACTACCGAAAATTAAACCAATTAACACTTGGCGAGAGAGCGTTGCCCCTTTTCTTTGTTGAATGTTCAAGAAGAAAAGTAGCGCTGCAAATACCACTAAATTTGCTACCACTGCTACAGACATTGTCATTCCTTTTTATTGCTGACGATTAATTTATTTGATTATTAAAATTGAGACAAATAACCCTACAGGTTACGAGGTGGTTCACAAAGAAGGAATGGAGATTAGTTAGAAGGTTTGGTTATAGAAAATTAAAATATCCCCAGATAAACAAAAAACCCGCCGGAGCGAGGGTTTCAAAGCTATATAGCTAAACTAATTCAGTTAAGAATTAAACTTAGCCTTTAACTTCTTTAAGACCGTTGTAAGGAGCGCGCTCACCTAGAGCTTCCTCGATACGGATTAGCTGGTTGCTTTCTTTTAGGTATAGCAGCAACACGGTCAGAACGGCTCATTGTTCTTTCTTTGGCAACCCCTTATAGACAAAAACCCTCGCCGGAGCGAGGGTTTCAAAAAGCTATATAGCTAAACTAATTCAGTTGAGAATTAAGCTTGACCTTTAACTTCTTTAAGACCGTTGTAAGGAGCGCGCTCACCTAGAGCTTCCTCGATACGGATTAGCTGGTTGTACTTAGCAACACGGTCAGAACGGCTCATAGAACCAGTCTTGATTTGACCTGCAGCAGTGCCTACCGCTAGATCAGCGATAGTTGCATCTTCAGTTTCGCCAGAACGGTGAGAGATTACAGCTGTGTAACCTGCGTCTTTAGCCATCTTGATTGCAGCTAGAGTCTCTGTTAGAGAACCGATTTGGTTGAACTTGATAAGGATAGAGTTAGCTACGCCTTTCTCGATACCTTCAGCAAGGATCTTAGTGTTAGTAACGAATAGATCGTCACCTACTAGTTGAAGCTTGTCACCTAGTAGTTCAGTTTGGTGCTTGAAGCCATCCCAGTCAGACTCGTCTAGACCGTCTTCGATAGAAACGATTGGGAATTGGTTAGCTAGCTCAGCTAGGTAGTGGTTGAACTCTTCAGAAGAGAAAGTCTTACCTTCGCCTTTCATGTTGTAGATGCCAGCTTCTTTGTCGAAGAACTCAGATGCTGCACAGTCCATAGCTAGAGTAACGTCTTTACCTAGTTCGTAACCAGCAGCTGCAACAGCTTCTGCGATAACTTCTAGAGCTTCAGCGTTAGACTTAAGGTTAGGAGCGAAACCACCTTCGTCACCAACTGCAGTGCTGTAGCCTTTAGACTTAAGAACTTTAGCTAGGTTGTGGAATACTTCAGCACCGATGCGTAGAGCTTCTTTAAGAGTCTTAGCGCCAACTGGTTGAATCATGAATTCTTGGATATCAACGTTGTTGTCTGCGTGCTCACCACCGTTGATGATGTTCATCATTGGTAGAGGCATAGAGAATACACCTGCAGTGCCGTTTAGCTCAGCGATGTGTTCGAATAGAGGCATGCCTTTAGCTGCAGCAGCTGCTTTCGCATTTGCTAGAGATACAGCTAGGATTGCGTTAGCACCGAACTTAGATTTGTTCTCTGTGCCGTCTAGGTCGATCATAACTTGGTCGATGTCAGCTTGAGCTTTCGCGTCTTTACCAACTAGTGCTTCAGCGATTGCGCCGTTTACAGCTTCAACTGCTTTAAGAACACCTTTACCTAGGAAACGTGCTTTGTCACCGTCACGTAGCTCAAGAGCTTCGCGAGAACCAGTAGATGCGCCAGATGGAGCTGCCGCCATACCTACGAAACCGCCTTCTAGGTGTACTTCAGCTTCTACAGTTGGGTTACCACGTGAGTCGATGATTTCACGACCTAGAACTTTAACGATCTTAGACATTAATGTTTCCTCTCGTTTTAAATTAAATGTCAAATTAAAAGGCAACAGCAAATCCCGCTGTTGCCTGTGTCCTTTTAACTACTTCTCAAATTCACCGCGCTGGTTTTGACCAGCAGCTTTTACGAAGCCTGCGAATAGTGGGTGACCATCGCGAGGCGTCGAGGTAAATTCTGGATGGAACTGAGCAGCCACAAACCATGGGTGTTCTGGGTTCTCAATCATTTCCACCAGTTTCTTGTCTGCAGACAGACCCGAAACTTTAAGACCTGCTTTCTCAATTTGAGGACGAAGTAGATTGTTTACTTCGTAGCGGTGACGGTGACGCTCATGAATCGTTGCGCTACCGTATAGCTCACGAGCTTTTGTCCCTTTCTCTAGGTGACATAGCTGTGAACCAAGGCGCATTGTACCACCAAGGTCAGAAGTTTCTGTACGCTCTTCTACCTTGCCTTCGCCATCAACCCACTCAGTGATCAAGCCTACCACAGGGTACTTGGTCTCTTTATTAAATTCTGTTGAATGAGCACCTTCAAGACCCGCAACGTTACGTGCGTATTCGATCAGTGCTACTTGCATACCTAGACAGATACCTAGGTATGGTACTTTGTTTTCACGTGCGAATTTCGCCGCAAGGATCTTCCCTTCAACACCGCGGTCACCGAAGCCACCTGGTACTAGGATTGCGTCTAGGCCTGCTAGCGCTTCATCACCTTTGCTCTCAACGTCTTGTGAATCAACGTACTTGATGTTCACGTTCAAGCGGTTCTTAAGACCCGCGTGTTTAAGCGCTTCGTTCACTGATTTGTATGCATCTGGTAGTTCAATGTACTTACCAACCATACCGATAGTGACTTCACCTGTAGGGTTTGCTTCTTCGTAGATAACTTGTTCCCACTCAGAAAGATCCGCTTCAGGAGCATTGATGCCGAAACGAGTACATACTAGGTCATCGAGGCCTTGAGATTTGATAAGTTGAGGGATCTTGTAGATTGAATCTACATCCTTCATTGAGATTACCGCTTTCTCAGAAACATTACAGAACAGAGCGATCTTCTTACGCTCGTTTGCAGGAATCATACGATCAGAGCGGCAAACTAGAATATCTGGTTGGATACCGATAGACAGTAGCTCTTTTACAGAGTGCTGTGTCGGTTTCGTTTTCACTTCACCCGCTGCTGCTAGGTAAGGAACCAATGTAAGGTGCATAAACATTGCACGCTCACGGCCTAGCTCTACAGCAAGCTGACGAATCGCTTCCATAAATGGTAGTGACTCGATATCGCCCACAGTACCACCAACTTCAACGATAGCAACGTCGTGGCCTTCTGAGCCAGCGATTACGCGATCTTTAATTGAGTTAGTGATGTGAGGGATTACCTGAATGGTTGCACCTAGGTAATCACCGCGACGTTCTTTCGCTAGAACGTCAGAGTAAACACGACCTGCTGTGAAGTTGTTACGCTTAGTCATCTTGGTGCGAATGAATCGCTCGTAGTGACCAAGGTCAAGGTCAGTTTCAGCGCCATCTTCCGTAACGAACACTTCACCATGTTGAGTTGGGCTCATTGTGCCTGGGTCAACGTTGATGTAAGGGTCAAGCTTCATCATAGTCACTTTAAGACCACGAGCTTCTAGAATAGCTGCAAGCGATGCTGCTGCAATACCTTTACCTAGAGAGGATACAACCCCGCCAGTAACAAAAATGTAATTTGTCGTCATGTTTAACCTGAAGTTGGTTGAATGAGGGAAATGGAATTCATCTGGACGGGACGAAAATATACCAGAAGACCCTAACCGCCACAACGTGAAATCTATCACACTGCAATTTTAAATTTTTTGCTTCAAATCAAACTCGAGTATCGAGCTTGAAGAACCATGCTTAAACCGATACTAATCTCGACGTTGATTCTTCACAGCAACCCAAAACAATTCCAGTTCATCCAAACTATATTCATTCAGCGCCTTACCGCGTTTTAGGGCCATCTGTTCTACACCCTGAAAGCGCTGGATGAACTTACGATTGGCCTTACCCAGCGCGACTTCAGGATTGGTATCCAAATGTCTCGCCAGATTAACCACAGCAAACAATAAATCACCGAGTTCAAGCTCAATTTTGTCAGGCTCAGGAGTCACTTGCAGTGCTTCTTCCATTACCTCATGAATCTCTTCTTGCACCTTATCCACCACCGGCCCAATGGAGTCCCAATCAAAACCGACTTTGGCGCACTTCTTTTGAATCTTTGTAGCACGAGAAAGTGCAGGTAGAGAAGCTGGTATTGAGTCTAGAATACTTTGCTCCGATTTGCCTACTTGCGCTTTTTCTTTTGCTTTCTCCGCTTCCCAATTGGCGTTAATCTCTTCATCCGAAACAAACTTAGCATCAGAAAAAACATGCGGATGACGTCGAGTCAGTTTTTCATTGACACTCTCTACCACCTCTGAAAAATCAAACAAGCCCTGCTCTTTCGCCATTTGGCTATAGAAAATCACTTGGAAAAGTAAGTCTCCCAACTCTTCTTTTAGATTCGGCCAGTCTTGATTGTGAATCGCATCCACCACCTCATACGTCTCCTCTATCGTATGCGGCACTATCGTGTCAAAAGTCTGCTTGAGATCCCATGGGCAGCCTTGCTCTGGGTCGCGCAGCGTTGCCATGATCTGTTGTAGTTGTTCTATTGGGTGGCTCATTGAACGGTTCCTTAAAATAAAGAGGTGAGCAGCAACGCTACTCACCTCTGTGTTATTGTACTTTCATGTTTCGTAAGATTACCTAGCCGAGGCGCTTCACAGACATGACATCTTTGATCTGCTCTACGCGCTTGGTGACACGAGACAGAACTTCAACGTTGGTCACCTCGAGATCAAAGTCCATGATCGACATTTGACTGCGGTAATCCACGCGGCTCTTCATGCTATTTATCTTGATTTTCTCATTGGCAAACAGTGAGGTAATGTCTTTTAGTAGGCCACCACGTTCCATGGCCTCAACACGCACCGTCAACACATACGACCCGACAAAACCACTGCCCCAAACGGTATCAATGATACGTTCTGGCGCATGGTGGCTCAGCTCTTCTAACTGCTCACAGTCACTGCGGTGAACCGAAATACCTCGCCCCTGGGTGATGTAGCCTTTAATAGCGTCGCCCGGTATTGGCTGACAGCAGCGCGCAAGGTGTGTCATCAGGTTATCCACCCCTTCCACTACCACGGCGTCTTTCTTCGGTTGGCTTTGGCTCGGTGCTCGATTCTCTGCTTCTTGCAGCTTTTCAAGCGCCTGCTTGTCCTCTTCTTCTGCTGTCGGCTTATTCACCAGTGCGTTGATGTGATTGATGATTTGGTTGATACGTAGGTCACCACTACCCACACCAACATAAAGCTCATCTGCAGAATTCACGTTAAAGCGCTTCAAGGCGTAGCGTTCAGCATCCTTTAATGTCGCACCAATTTTAACCAGTTCTGACTCTAAGATTTCACGCCCAGCTTCAAGGTTTTTCTCTCGGCTCTGCTTACGGAACCATGCGTTGATCTTGGCACGAGCGCGACCAGAGGTGACAAAACCCATTGAGGGGTTCAACCAATCTCGAGAAGGGTTAGGCTCTTTCGCAGTAATAATCTCAACCTGATCACCCATCGCCAACTTATGGGTAAATGGCACAATGCGTCCAGCCACTTTCGCCCCAATACAGCGGTGCCCTACTTCAGAGTGAATGTGGTAGGCAAAATCAAGTGGTGTCGCCCCCATTGGCAAGTCGACAACATCACCACGCGGCGTAAAGGCATAGACGCGATCATCGAATACTTGACTGCGAAGCTCATCCAGCATCTCACCCGAGTCTGACATCTCTTCTTGCCAATCAAGCAGCTTACGTAGCCAAGTGATCTTCTCATCGTAGCCACTGCGCCCACTGCCACCTTCTTTATATTTCCAGTGCGCAGCCACACCCAGCTCAGACTCTTCGTGCATCTGCTTGGTACGAATCTGAATCTCGATGGTTTTGCCTTCAGGGCCAAGGACTACTGTATGGATGGACTGATAGCCATTGGGTTTAGGGTTCGCAACGTAATCATCAAACTCACTAGGTAGGTGTTTGTATTTGGTGTGAACGACACCCAGTGCGGCATAACAATCTTGCAGTTTATCAGCAATAATCCGCACCGCGCGTACATCAAACAGCTCGTCAAATGCCAAGCTCTTCTTCTGCATCTTGCGCCAAATACTATAGATGTGCTTTGGTCGACCGCTGACTTCCGCCTGAATACTCGATGCCTCCATTTCTGAAGTTAGGTCATCGACAAAATCTTTGATGTATTGCTCACGTACAATACGACGCTCAGAAAGCTGTTTAGCGATCTGTTTGTAGGTATCTGGTTGCTGATAACGAAAAGCGTAGTCCTCGATCTCCCATTTCAACTGACCAATACCCAAACGGTTAGCCAGAGGGGCATAAATGTTGGCACACTCTTTTGCCGCTGCTCGACGCACATCGTCAGGCGCTTTCTTCACTTCAATCAGGTTAGTAATGCGCTCTGCAAGCTTGATAACTACCGCGCGGAAGTCATCCACCATCGCCAGTAGCATGCGGCGTACATTGTCCACCTGAGAAGAGGCGGCGCTGCCTTCTAGGGTGATATTAAGTTGCCCAAGGGCGGCCATTTCATCCACGCCCTCGATCATCTTTACGATCTCTTTGCCGTATTTCTCTTGCAGCTGCTCTTGGTCAAAAAGACCACTAGAGACGACGGGGAAAAGCTGAGCCGCAATTAAGGTGGCTTTATCCATAGATAAAGTGACCAAGATTTCATTCATCTCGCGCCCACGCCACAGCAACAATTGGCCGTGTTCATGGCCAGCCACCAGCTCTTCACAGAGTTGGTAGGTACTCTTTAATGCATTCGCGATTTGGGGGGATTGATTTAAGCTTGCGATCCAATCATCAAGCTTAAACTCCGTATCTTGGTTTAAATGCGCACTTCGTACCGCAACCATTTCAAATTCCTATTTTGTTACTACGCGAGTTCAATTCGCTGTTATTTTTTTATCGCTCAAACAATGCCATCGATTCTAGGTGACTAGTGTGAGGGAACATGTCCAACATTCCCAATCGAGTCATTGTAAAGCCCTGAGCCAACAAGCTCTGACTGTCTCTGGCAAGAGTAGCAGGATTGCATGAAACATACACCACTCGCTGCGCGCCAAGCTTGGCAATGTGATCTACGATACCCATCGCGCCTGCCCTTGCTGGATCCAGCAGCACTTTATCAAACTGTTTTTCCGCCCAAGCTTTATCAGAAACATCCCTTTCAAGGTTAGCCTGATAAAACTCGACATTATCTAGACGGTTAAGTTCGGCATTCGCCTTGGCTTTATCCACCATCGATTGCACACCTTCAACGCCAACGACGCTATCGGCTTGCTTAGCAATCGGTAAGCTAAAATTGCCCAAGCCACAGAAGAGGTCAAGAACTCGGTCAGTGCTTTTTAAGTCGAGCCAATCTAAGGCTTGACCAACCATCTTCTCGTTGACCTTCTTATTGACCTGAATAAAGTTCACAGGTTCAAAAGGAATTTTAGCGCCCGCTTCTTGGTAGTAACCCGACTCGCCAATGGCTCGCTCGAGAGGTTCATCGCCTTGGTGTAAATAGAGGGTGACATCGAGTGATTCACACACCTCTGTTAGTTGATCTCTGTCTTCTTGCGCCAGCGCCTTTATGGTGCGAACGAGTACGATATTGGTGTTGTCGCCTTGCACCAACTCGACATGCCCCAAACGATCTGGGTTCTTAAATGAGGTTAAGCACGACTGAATCTGTGGAAGCAGGTGATTAAGCTCCCTGGCAAGAATGGGGCACGCATCAATATCGACAATTTGCTTGCTTTGTTTTTTACGAAAACCAAAATTGAGCTGCTGACGTTTTTTATCCCAAAAAACACTAAATCGTACGCGGCGGCGATAGTCAGGCGTATCATCAACAATCACATCAGATAGCACCAACTCTTGTTTGGCGATCTTCTTGAACAGCCCGATCAACGCTTGCGCTTTGTATTCGCGTTGGTCTGCACTCGCCAGATGCTGCATGTTACAGCCACCACATTGCGCGTAATGGGGGCAAAACGGCTCAATACGCTTTTCACTTGGTTTAAGCACCTTGATGAGTTTTGCCTTAGCAAATTTACTCTTCTCTTCCACGAGTTGAATGAGCACTTGCTCTTGCGGCAACGCCCCTTCAATAAACACAGGTTTACGATTGTGGAAAGCGATACCTGTCCCATGATGGTCAATCTTGTCGACATTCACTTCGAAATGCTTGGTGTTGAGAGGAGTCTTTTTCTTTGCTTGGAAAATACGCGCCATGTGTGTTGCCTGAATGTAAGGATGCGTTTGGTGTCATACACGTAGGTGCAAATCGATCCGCTCTACGCATATCTGTGATATAACTGCTGTATGGCATGTAAATGTTTCAATGGAGGTTTTCCCTCTTTCAACATCAACACGCCATACTATTGTCCCACATCCAACCGGTGAAGTTTAGAGAATAATGACGCGATATGGCTTACGAGCACGGGTAATCACACTCACCCTGGCCCCCACTCTCATCATAGGTATTGTTCTGTGTGGTTTCTTCTCCTTCACCCGATACCACGATTTGGAACGACAAGTTGTCAATTCAGGCTTAAGTATCGTTGAACCACTGGCAATTGCCAGTGAAGACGGCATGGTGACTCAAAGCCGTGAATCGGTGCGTCGCATTATCAGTTACGCCCATCGCAAGAACTCAAAGTTTGTTCGCAGTATTGCGGTATTTGACTCCAAACATGAGCTGTTTGTGACCTCAAACTTCCACCCACAGTTTCAATCTCTCACTTATGACAGTAATGAGTCGATACCACTGCTTCCATCAATTCAAGTGGATGACAACACCCTAATTCTTCGAGCACCGATCATTCCTGAAACTCGCTTTGTCGCGATTCCCGATCTTAATGAACACGACGCTCAAGCCCTGGGTTACGTGTCAATGGAACTTGATCTGTCTCCACTGCGCTTGCAGCAGTATCGTGAAATCATTATCGCAATTGCAGTGATGATATTAGGTATTGCCCTTTCCACCGCCTTTGCCCTACGCCTAATGCACGATGTGACAAGACCCATCGATCACATGCGTAGAGTGGTTGACCGTATTCGTCGTGGCCATGTTGACGTGCGAATTGACGGAAAAATGTATGGTGAGCTTGACTCACTAAAAAACGGTATTAATGCGATGGCAGAGTCTCTTTCTGCCTATCACACTGAGATGCAGCACAGTATTGACCAAGCGACCTCTGATCTGCGTGAGACACTTGAACAGCTTGAGATACAAAACGTTGAGCTAGATATCGCGAAAAAGCGTGCTCAAGAGGCGGCTCGAGTGAAATCCGAGTTCTTGGCTAACATGTCGCACGAGCTACGTACACCTCTTAACGGCGTGATTGGTTTCTCGCGTCAGATGCTCAAGACACAACTGACGCCAAGCCAAACCGATTACCTGCAAACTATTGAGAAGTCAGCCAATAACCTATTAAGTATCATCAATGACATCCTCGACTTTTCTAAACTCGAGGCGGGTAAACTTGCGCTAGAGAATATCCCGTTTGATTTCCAAGAAAGTCTAGAAGAAGTGGTGAGTCTGCAGGCAACATCTGCACACGAAAAAGGGCTTGAGCTAACCCTCAAGATCGATCCAAAAATTCCGGTTGGTGTGATTGGCGACCCGCTACGCATCCAGCAAGTGCTGACGAATCTGGTGGGCAACTCGATTAAATTTACTGAGCGCGGCAATATCGATATCAGCGTTGAGCTACGCTCACAAAAAGAAGATGCGATTGAGCTTCAGTTCATGGTACGCGATACCGGCATTGGTATCTCCGAGCGTCAGCAAGCTCAGCTCTTCCAGGCTTTCTCTCAGGCAGACGCGAGCATTTCTCGCCGTTATGGTGGTACCGGGTTGGGCTTGGTTATTACCCAAAAGCTGGTCAGTTATATGGGTGGTGAAATCAGCCTGACAAGCCGACTGCACCAAGGCTCGACCTTCTGGTACACCATTCGCCTCGCCACAACCGACATGCCCGTCTCCGACCTTGTAGATACCGATACTCTCATGGGTCGAACCCTGCTTCTGGTTGAGCCAAACATGCAAGCAGCAACGGTGGTTCAGCAAACACTTTCTACCGTCGGCTTGCAAGTTAACTACCGTTCGACGATGCCAACCGAAAGTGGTCACTTTGACTATGCCATCATCAACTTCACTCCAGAACTGTCTCATAGTTTTGATGAGGTGAGTGAACAAGTGGCACTCGCTAAAACCCTGGCAACCCATGTCACCATTGGCATGCCAAGCACTGAGTTAGCGCTTGCTAACCAAGTTACCTCAGAGCTGAATGTTCAATGCATTGCCAAACCACTTTCGCGAAGAAAGCTTCTACAGAATCTTGTGATTCAGCAACCGGAACTGGCCCTGCCACAACCTGTAGAAAAAGAGCCGCTTGAGCTGATGCCACTTACAGTGATGGCGGTCGATGACAACCCTGCAAACTTGAAACTCATTACCGCGCTACTCAAAGAGCGAGTGAGAAACGTAGTGACGTGCAACGACGGTATTGAAGCGGTCGAATACGCTCAACGAGAGAAGTTCGACATCATTCTGATGGATATACAGATGCCGAGAATGGATGGCGTGACAGCCTGCAATGCAATCAAAGCCTCTGATATCAACAAAGGCACGCCAATAGTGGCGGTTACCGCTCATGCAATGCAGGGTGAACGTGACCGTTTACTTAAAGCGGGTATGGATGACTACCTCACCAAGCCAATTGAAGAACATATCTTGCAGCAGGTATTAGTACGGTGGAACCCCAATACTAATGAAGACGAAGTGATGATGGTGCCTCTCACCCATGAAAAGAGTGAGGCTACTGCTCCATCTGCACAAGACACCAGCCGCCAAGACTTGATCATTGATTGGCAACTTGCCCTGAAGCAATCAGCAAACAAGGAAGACCTTGCCAAAGATATGCTCAAGATGCTGGTTGAGTTTATTCCTGAGGTAGACGAGGTTGTGGATGCGGTGCTAGAGCCAGCCAACGAGGAAGAGCACGATTTATTGCACTACGTGCACAAGCTCAACGGCAGCTGCTCATACAGTGGTGTCCCGCGCCTGAAAAAGGTCTGTGTGGAGCTGGAAAAAGGACTACGCTCAGAGATGAGTCTCGATGATCTCGAGCCAGAACTGTTTGAACTACAAGACGAGATGGAAAAGGTAATCGCAGCCGCGCAGCCTTACCTGGCTTAAACAAAAAACTCTGCCTATTCGGCAGAGTTTTTTATATCAATGGTTTCAATTGTATCGCTAGTTAAGACTCAAGAATCACCGTTGCCACGGCGTAACGCTTTTCATCAGCAATCGTCACCAAGATAGCATGCGCCCCCAATGCCTCCGCAAACTGCTGAGCAGCGCCCGTTAAGGTCAGCTCTGGCTTACCAAGTTCATCATTGGAGACGGTGAAATCTTGAAAGCTCACCCCTCGAGCGATACCGGTACCCAATGCTTTCGCCGCCGCTTCTTTAACAGCAAAACGTTTTGCCAAATATCGAGCAGGCTGTTTGCTTTGACTGAAGACTTCAAACTCACTCGACGACAACACCCGCTTGGCCAGCGCATTACTGCGCTCTAAAGCCGTCTCAATGCGCTCAATCTCAACAATATCAGTCCCTAAACCTACAACTGGCATATTAGGCCTTAATTACGCTGACTGACGTGCATCAAGCATAATGGCTTTCATATCGGCAACCGCTTTGTCTAAGCCATCAAATACCGCGCGACCGATGATAGAGTGGCCGATATTGAGTTCATAGATTTCTGGCAGTGCTGCGATGGGTGCCACGTTGTGGTAAGTCAAACCATGGCCTGCATTTACAGTGATACCTAAATCATGTGCATAGCTTGCGCCTGCCGCAATCTTCTTCAGCTCATCTTGTTGGTCTTCATCTGACGTTGCATCAGCATAGTGACCGGTGTGCAGTTCAATATAGGGTGCGCCACAGGCTTTAGCCGCATCGATTTGCTGGCGGTCTGCATCGATAAATAGCGAGACCTTAATACCTGCAGCCGTCAGTTTTTCGGTCGCTGCTTTTATTTTATCCAGTTGACCAACCACATCTAGACCACCTTCCGTTGTCAACTCTTCACGTTTTTCAGGTACCAGACACACATATTCAGGCTGAGTTTGCAGTGCAATCTCCACCATCTCATCGGTGACGGCCATTTCCAGGTTCATGCGAGTTTGAATCGTTTCACGCAAGATACGCACGTCACGATCAAGGATATGGCGACGATCTTCACGTAGGTGAATAGTAATACCGTCAGCACCAGCGCGTTCAGCAATCTCTGCTGCGTGGACTGGATCTGGGTATTTGGTTCCGCGGGCATTCCGAAGGGTCGCAATATGATCAATATTAACACCTAAATAAATCGAGCTCATTTTCCTGTTCTCCGTGCTTTGGGAAGTGTTGAGATAAACAGTTCCCGGCTCTTTAATGGTTTTCCGCCAAGATACGGCTTTAAGGCTATACGTGTAAAGCGCTTTGCCGCCTTAAGTTGTTCTTTTGTCGTAAATCTACGCTCACTGATCGCAATCAGTTCATTACCAAGGAAGGTAAGATTATCGCGCCGCACTGAGGCGATAAACCCTTTCTCTTCTCGGTAGCGATAAGTCATATCAGGATCCACGGGCTCTCCTGTGCCCGCGCAATGCATGAAGTCGACGCCATACCCCATCGCAGATAATAGTGCGAGTTCAAATCGGCGCAATGCTGGCTCTGGGTTGTCTGCTTGAGCCAATTCAGTCAACGCGTGTAAATAGTCATGAAACAACGCAGGCACGGCGACTTCTGGCGCGAGCACTCTACCCACTAGCTCGTTTACATACATCGCAGAGTAGAGGTTAATCCCGGTTAAAGGTAGACCTAAACTGATAGGCTCAGCTTGACGCAATGTCTTCATTGAACCTTTACCAGACCACTTCAAAAGCAGTGGTGTAAACGGCTGCAGTGCACCTTTAAGGTTAGAACGCTTACTGCGTGCTCCCTTTGACATCAACGTGATGCGCCCATGTTCCTCGCTGAACACATCAAGGATAAGGCTCGATTCACTGTAAGGACGACGGTGAAGCACAAAGCAGCGCTGTAAACCCTCAGACATTCATTTATCCATCCTGAAAATGCACTAAAAAAGGAGCCATAAGGCTCCCTTTATCAATCAATCGGAGCGAAGCACACTGCCTCACTGCAATTATAAATCGTCGATATAACCCAACGAACGAAGTGCGCGCTCGTCGTCTGCCCAGCCCGACTTCACTTTTACCCAAGTTTCCAGGTAAACCTTACGACCAAACAGCTCTTCCATATCAAGACGAGCTTCACGACCAATGGTTTTGATCTTCTCACCGCCTTTACCGATCACCATCTTCTTCTGGCCATTACGTTCCACAAGGATTAGACCATTGATGTGGAAGCCATCTGTTTCTGGGTTATAGTCAAAGCGTTCAATCTCAACGGTCACTGAGTATGGCAATTCATCACCAGTGAATCGCATCAGCTTTTCACGCAAAATCTCTGACGCCATAAAACGTTGTGAGCGGTCTGTCACATACTCTTCTGGGAAGTGATGCGTAGCAAGAGGCAAGTGATCACGCACGTGCTTGCGCAATACATCAATGTTCTTACCGTGTTTCGCTGAGATTGGCACAACATCAACAAAGTCCATCTTCTTTGCCATCTCGTGCATGTGCATCATCACATCGTTGCGATCTGCAACGTTGTCGACTTTGTTGACACACAAAACAACAGGGAAATTCGACTTCTGCAACTTGGTCAGTACCATCTCATCATCGTTGGTCCAATGTGTACCATCGACAAGGAAGAAGACAAGATTCACATCACTGAGTGACGAGTTAGCAGCGCGGTTCATCAAACGGTTGATGGCACGCTTTTCTTCGATATGAAGCCCCGGAGTGTCGACATAAATCGCTTGGTAATCACCCTCGGTATCCACACCCATGATGCGGTGACGCGTGGTTTGTGGCTTGCGAGAGGTGATCGAAATCTTCTGCCCAAGGATCTTGTTCAGTAGCGTGGATTTGCCGACATTTGGGCGACCTACGATCGCAATGAAACCACAGTGCTGGTTTTCTGGTGCCGAAGTTTCGCCTGTTGATGAGAAAAACGCATCAATGTCGAATTCGTTATTTTCTGTTGAATCAGCCATTGGTCAATTGCCCTAATGCTGTCTCAGCGGCCGCTTGTTCAGCCTTGCGACGACTGGTACCTTTACCGATAACAGGCTGTCCTATGCCTGCCACTTCACACGAAACCGTAAACTCTTGGTTGTGTGCCTCACCTTTAATATTAGTCACTGTGTAGACAGGAAGCGGTTTTCTTCTGCCTTGCAGGAACTCTTGTAGGCGAGTTTTAGGATCTTTTTGTGATACGCCAGGCTTGATCGCTTCAAGGCGTGACAGGTACCACTCAAGGATAATCTTGCGTACCGTTTCTACGTCACTGTCGAGATAAATCGCACCAATGATCGCCTCTACAGCATCAGCCAAGATAGAGTCACGGCGGAAACCACCGCTCTTTAGTTCACCTGGACCTAATTTTAAGTAGTCACCCAGTTCAAACTCACGACCAAGCTCGGCCAGAGTATTACCACGTACCAATGTTGCACGCATACGACTCATGTCACCCTCCGTTACCTTCGGAAAACGGTGGTAGAGATCGTCTGCAATGACAAAACTTAAAATTGAATCGCCCAGAAACTCAAGACGCTCGTTATGCTTACTGTTGGCACTGCGGTGTGTCAGTGCCAAACTCAAAAGCTCGCCATCATTAAATTGATAGCCGAGCTTTCTTTCTAGTTTTTCAATTTGAGAATTCATGCTCTCTCGTTGTGTTGTGCCCAATAGTGGGCTAGTGAATACCGCCGATACGGTTAAAGCGAACACCTGTTGGAATCCAGCTTGGTAGTACGCTATTTGGATCGCGATCGAACTCAAAGCTAATCCAAATAGCAACCGCCTTACCTACTAGGTTCTCTTCAGGAACAAAGCCCCAGTAACGACTATCGGCACTATTATCGCGGTTGTCACCCATCACAAAGTAGTGACCTTGAGGAACAACCCACTCATTTACGCCTGGACGAGGTTGGTACGCATCAATGCGATCACGACGCAGTGGGTGCACTAACACCTCATGCTCAACTTCAGCCAGTTTTTCGTTCATTTGAATAAGAGGAATACCATTTTGGTTAAATTCACTCTCTCGCACGTTCGACAGTGTCAGTTCACGACAAGTACGTTCACCTTGTGGCTGAATACACAGCTCTTTATTCGCGGAGTAACGTACCGTATCGCCTGGCAGGCCGATAACACGCTTAATGTAATCTATGTTTGGTTGAGGTGGGTACTTAAACACGGCAATATCACCATGTTCAGGTTTACCCGTTTCTACCAACTCTTTACGCCATACAGGGTCTTTGATCCCGTAAGCGTATTTTTCCACTAGGATGAAGTCACCAACTAATAGTGTTGGCATCATTGAGCCCGATGGAATCTGAAAAGGTTCATAGATAAAGGAGCGTAGAACCAGTACGACAGCAATAACTGGAAAGATAGAAACGCTGTTCTCAATCCACCATGGCTGCGCCGCTGCTTTTTCTACTGTCTTTGCATCAAGCTCGTTGGTTTGCTCTTTAATTCGCGCGACCTTTTCCTCACGCTTTTTCGCCCAAACCCACTTCTCGAGTGCCCATACAATACCAGTCACCAGTGTCACTATGACAAGAATGAGTGAAAATGTATTCGCCATTGACTTCCCTTATCTTAAAAATGCGAAAGTGAAAGAGCCGAAACCCTTTCACTTATTCAATACTTAACGGCTTACCCTGATAGAGTCAGAGTTGCGATTAATCTTTACCTACGTGAAGGATTGCCAGGAACGCTTCTTGCGGCAACTCAACGTTACCAATTTGCTTCATGCGTTTCTTACCTTCTTTCTGCTTCTTCAAAAGCTTCTTCTTACGGCTCACGTCACCACCGTAACATTTTGCGATTACGTTCTTACGCAGCTGTTTCACTGTTGAACGAGCAATGATGTGGTTACCGATAGCCGCTTGAATTGCGATATCAAACATCTGACGAGGGATGAACTCTTTCATCTTCTCTACTAGCTGGCGGCCACGCGTTTGCGATTGATCTTTGTGTGTGATCATCGCTAGAGCGTCTACAGTATCACCGTTAAGCAGAACATCAACACGAACCATGTTCGATGCCTCAAAGCGTTGGAAGTTATAATCTAGAGATGCATAACCACGCGATGTCGATTTTAGGCGGTCAAAGAAGTCGAGAACCACTTCTGCCATTGGAATATCGTATGTCACTGCAACTTGGTTACCGTGATAAACCATATCCACCTGAGTACCACGCTTCTCAACACACAGTGTAATAACGTTACCTAAGTACTCTGAAGGCACAAGGATATTACAGCGTGCAATAGGCTCACGAATCTCTTCAATATCGTTAACTGCCGGAAGCTTAGCTGGGCTATCTACATACAGAAGCGCACCATCCGTACGCTCTACTTCATACACTACCGTTGGAGCGGTTGTAATCAGGTCAAGATCGTATTCACGCTCCAGACGCTCTTGGATGATTTCCATGTGTAGCATACCAAGGAAACCACAACGGAAACCAAAGCCCAGTGCTGCAGAGTTCTCTGGCTCGTAGAACAACGACGCATCGTTTAGGCTCAGTTTGCCTAGTGCATCACGGAAGTTCTCGTAGTCATCAGAGGAAACAGGGAACAGACCCGCGTATACCTGAGGTTTTACCTTCTTAAAGCCTGGTAGAGCCTCTTCACAGCCATTCTTAGCCAGTGTTAGCGTATCGCCCACTGGTGCACCAAGAATGTCTTTGATACCACACACAACCCAGCCTACTTCGCCAGTACGCAGGATATCAGTATCAACCTGTTTTGGCGTGAAGATACCTAGACGGTCGACACCCCAAACTTGGCCTGTGCTCATTACTTTGATTTTGTCGTTCTTCTTCAGCTCACCGTTCTTGATACGGACAAGTGAAACAACACCAAGGTAGTTATCAAACCATGAGTCAATGATCAGTGCTTGTAGTGGCGCTTCGGGATCACCTTCTGGTGCTGGAATCGCTGAAACGATGTTCTCAAGAACGTCATCAACACCGATACCGGTTTTCGCGCTACAGCGAGTCGCTTCCATCGCATCGATACCGACGATCTCTTCGATCTCTTCAGCAACACGCTCAGGATCAGCGGCAGGAAGGTCAATCTTGTTTAGGATTGGCACAACCTCAAGATCCATTTCGATCGCGGTGTAACAGTTTGCTAGTGTCTGAGCTTCTACGCCCTGACCTGCATCGACAACCAGCAGCGCGCCTTCACAAGCGGCTAGAGAGCGAGATACTTCGTAGGCGAAGTCAACGTGCCCAGGGGTATCGATGAAGTTAAGTTGGTATGTTTCGCCATCTTTCGCAGTGTAGTTAAGCGTCACACTCTGTGATTTGATGGTGATGCCACGCTCACGCTCAAGGTCCATTGAGTCAAGAACCTGTGCGGCCATTTCACGGTCGCTCAATCCACCACATACTTGGATCAAACGGTCTGATAGGGTCGACTTACCATGGTCGATGTGTGCGATAATCGAAAAGTTACGAATGTGCTTCATAGGATGGTGTGACTAAACTCTGTTATCAAAATGACGTCATCGGGCATGTGCTGTGACATACACGACAAATAAGTTGGCAGATTCTACCCAATTTCTGCTGACTTCGCATCCATTTTAGACAACAGGAATCTGACTGCCCAGTATTCTGAGCAAGATGACTTGTTGAGAAGTGTCTTTCTCTCGCAATCGAACATAACGTCGAGCAAGCAAAAAGCCCGTGAGAGCCCCTAAAGCCCCCATTAGAATGATGGCGCCTTCTCCAGCGCCCAACATTGGTTGCAGCCATATCTGACCAAGCATTGCTCCAAGCACTAGCATGACCAAAGGCAAAAGATAAGTTACGGCGGCAAAGCTTAAGAGGCTACGCTCTGGTAAGCCAATTTCAACCGTATCTCCAACCGAGATTTTCTGCTCAGTGAGTAACTGCCAAGTCAGGGTTTTATTCCCTACAGCACTAGACACTACACCGGTGCCACACGAGCTTTTCGAAGCACATGAGCTACAACTGGTCTTTTGCTCACAACTCAAGGTGGCTTTCCAGCCTTGAGCTGCAGGTTGCACAGAGGTCACCTGTGCAAGTGCCGTCATCATGGTTCGATGGCCTTCACCGGCTCAATCGAGACTGATTGGGCGATGCGTTGAGCGGTAGAAGGTGGTATATCACCGACAATCGAGATTTCTGCACTACCCTTTACAAACGTATGCAGTGTGCGGCGCCCCTGGCGAATAACCTGGCCTTGGAGTGAATTCTCGTCTCGCTCAGCAATATAAACAGAAAAGTTGAACAGTCCATCGGTATACATCTGAGTTTCTACCAAGCGATCGGTCATTGCCATGCGGTAGCGATTCACTTCTGCTGGCTCAAAACCAGTTGGCACCCAGCCAACGTTCCAGCTCGCTTGATTGACGTTACCCTGAGGTAAGGTCAAGACACCCGGCAGTTTGACGTCTTTCAGGCCAGACATGACTTCCGAGATTTGCTCATTCACCACAAATGAGATAGTACGATACTGCTCAAGCACTTCACCATCGCGATCAACGAGATCGGCCCGAAGCGGAAGGTGCGTGTTCTCATCAACCCAAAGTACGTAGGAGTAACGCAAACCATCTTTAGGCACGACACGAACCACTTGAGTGGCACTCCCCGCTTCTCGTGCACGCCCCACGCTCACGAAGTCGTAATTTTCTCGCAGTTTGTCAATATTGCTGTGCAGCAGCGGTATTGTCGGCGCGACCATATCTTCAGACTGAACCGTGAACGGCTCAACACCCGGCTCAACGTAGCTGACTTCGCTGTCACGTCGGATGACTTCTCTGACTGGACCACTCAGGTATAACAGATGCGCCAACTGCTGATTCTCAAAATTAGCGTGGCGATAAAGAAGAGGTTCGATGCTGTTCTTTTTGATCAGAATATAAGAGAGTTCATAGCTCAATTGCTCACTAGCCTGATGCATCTCTTGCAACAAAGCCTCTGCAGGTTGCTCTGCAGAGGCATTGTGTATGCTCAGACCGAACAGCGTCAGCGCGCTGATCAGGATTTTTTTCATTCAACTACCGGTTCATCATTGAGATCTGAGGCGGCGTCTTGCCCACCATTCAATCTTAGCTGTAGTTCATAATCTTGCAAAACAGCGTTGATACGACGATGCTGCTCTTGCACATTCACTTCGTTGGCCTGCTTTTGCACAGACTCACGAGTCAAGCTTACAGGTTCAGCCGTGCCGGCAAAAGGAATAGTTTGCAGAACGGGCAGTTGATCAGCCTCAGGAGACACCTGACCGTCTTGGCCACTGTACTGCTGCACGCCCAAAATCACAGCAAACGAGACACACGCTGCAACCGCTACTTGGCCAAACTGCGTAATCCATGCTGGCAGTTGGCGTTTAGCCACTTGAGGCGTTGGCTGTGATTCCATTATTTGCGGTACATCGGCCCCACTGTGTACTGGCTCATCTTCTAACGCAGCAGCAACACTGGCAGAGATATCCCAGTTCGGTTGCTCAGGCGCTTCACCACGCATCACATCACCAATCAAATGGTAGTGTTTCCAACTTTCAATCGCGTCTTGATCACTTTCTGCATAAGCAAGCAGCTGCTCATCATCTAACGCTTCACCATCCATGAGTGCTGAAAGTTTTTCTTTGTCAGCCATTCTTTTCACCATCATCTATTGGTTCAAATTCAGAATACAACTACCCATTAGTGCTTGTTAAGTAGTGGAGCAATTCTTTTCTCCACCGCTTCTCTAGCCCGGAAGATGCGCGAACGCACGGTTCCGACTGGGCAATCCATCACTTCTGCAATTTCTTCGTAACTCAAGCCTTCTAGCTCGCGAAGGGTCATTGCGGTTTTTAAATCTTCAGGTAGCGCTTCTATCGCAGCGAAGACTGTACGTTTCAATTCATTGGACAACGTCAGGTTCTCTGGGTTCGATATTTCTTTTAAAGCGTTACTCGTTTCATAAAATTCAGCTTCTTCAGCATCAACATCGGTAGCGGGTGGTCTGCGACTCTGGGCTACGATGTGGTTCTTTGCGGTATTCACTGCAATCCGGTAGAGCCAGGTGTAAAACGCACTTTCACCTCGAAATGAGGGAATCGCACGATAGGCTTTAATAAATGCTTCTTGGGCTACATCAGCCACATCACCCGGATTGTTGACATACCGAGAGATAAGATTACAAACCTTGTTTTGGTAACGAACTACCAATAGATTGAATGCCTGCTTATCTCCGTTCTGAACGCGCTCAATAAGAACTTGATCAGTCTGCTCGTTCATTCGAGCGGCTACTCCCGTTGTTATTATGACTCTTATCCTCACAGATATGAGCTTTCATTAATCATTAGCAGTCACTATACCACCGCGTATGTGAGCACTTATTGTGACTCAAGGGTTTTGAAAAAGTTCCACAATGAGTTGAGAAAAAAATGCTTTGGCGCAAATAGTGTGAACTGAGTAAAAATTACTATTCCTTATCAATAGTGAGTCGATTCGATGATAAAAGCAACGGAAATCAACTGCTCAAAGGAGTTGAAGCTGCTAATATAACGGGTCGTTAGTATACGTTACACGGTGAAACTCTGCTCTGCAGAGGTATGGAATCAACCGTACTAGCCCAATTTTAGGATGATTTTGGGGATTGGATAAAAAGTTATGAGTGAAAACCGAGAGCATCTTTGTGATGTATTAGTTGTAGGTAGTGGTGCCGCTGGTCTGTCTCTTGCGCTCCGCGTCGCCAAGCATGCGAAAGTCATTGTCCTTAGTAAAGGGCCTCGCAGTGAAGGGGCAACGTTCTATGCCCAAGGTGGTATTGCCGCAGTGTTTGATGAATCCGATAGTGTCGAATCACACGTAGAGGACACGCTAATCGCGGGCGCTGGGCTATGTGAGCAAGAGAGCGTGGAATTTATTGCTAAGAATGGCAAAAAGTGTGTTCAGTGGCTGATTGATGGCGGCGTGCCATTCGATCGTGAAGATGACGATTCAGATGATAAACCACGTTATCACCTAACTCGAGAGGGCGGCCACAGCCACAGACGCATTCTGCATGCTGCTGACGCAACGGGCATGGCAATGCAAACCTCACTGCAAGACAACGCTCATAACCACCCTAACATTGAGATTTTCGAACGCTATAACGCGCTTGATCTGGTCACAAACACCAATGATGCGGGTGATAAGAAAGTGGTCGGGGCCTACATTTGGAACCGTAATTTAGAACGCGTTGAAACCGTTCGCGCCAAATTTGTCATTCTCGCGACGGGTGGCGCATCAAAAGTCTATCAATACACTTCCAACCCTGACGTCTCATCGGGTGATGGTATTGCAATGGCGTGGCGTGCTGGCTGTCGTGTTGCCAACATGGAATTTAACCAGTTTCACCCAACTTGCCTTTTCCACCCGGAAGCTCGTAACTTCCTGTTGACTGAAGCTCTGCGAGGCGAAGGTGCTTATCTTCGTCGCCCAGATGGTTCGCGCTTTATGCCTGATTTCGATTCACGCGAGGAACTTGCTCCGCGTGATATCGTTGCTCGAGCAATCGATTTTGAGATGAAGCGCTTGGGTGCAGATTGCATGTATCTTGATATTAGTCACAAGCCGGTAGAGTTCATCGAAAAACACTTCCCCACAATACACTCTCGCCTGCTTGATCTTGGTATCGATATGACCAAAGAGCCTATCCCTATCGTACCCGCTGCACACTACACCTGTGGTGGCGTCATGGTCGACCAGAATGGCTCTACAGATATAGCCAACCTCTATGCGATTGGTGAAGTCAGTTACACCGGACTGCACGGTGCAAATCGCATGGCGTCAAACTCCCTGCTTGAATGTGTGGTGTACGCCTGGTCTGCGGCAAAAGATGTATTAAGAAACCTGGATAACGCAGATTATGTCGATGAGATCCCTGCATGGGATGAAAGCCAAGTCACCAACTCTGATGAAGAGGTTATCATCCAGCACAACTGGCACGAACTGCGACTATTTATGTGGGATTACATGGGCATAGTTCGTACCGATAAGCGACTGGAGCGCGCGATGCGCCGCATTCAACTGCTGCAGCAAGAGACACACGATTACTACAGCAACTTCCGAGTATCGAATAACCTACTCGAGCTGCGTAATTTGCTACAAGTAGCGGAGCTAATGGTGCGCTGTGCGATGCAGCGCAAAGAGAGTCGTGGCTTACACTACACACTTGACTACCCAGGTCAGATCGAAAATAGCGGTCCAACCATACTCGACCCCAATCGTTCAGAGTAAGCGCTGATGTTGCAGCATGGCCACCTCGCCTTGCTGCAACCAACGGATAAATTGGCGGTAATGTTGTTCTGCAAGACTATGCCGCCAAATCAACCTCCGACGACCATCATCAAAATCCACTACTATCAACCACTCCGATAGTAGCTGCTGACTTTTTGTCACACGAAAATACTCACAACGGCGGTTACTGTGACGCACCACAAGCCTTTGCCGTGATTTTAATGACACATGTCCTTCCAGGTTAGGCGGAAACAAACGTCTTTGAGAAACGAAACGCAGAAGCGCAAATAGAAGTGGCACGCAGGCAACAAGAGGGATAGCCGATATAGAAACAGCCCAAATTGCACCGCTAAGTAGGGCAAGAGCAATCAGTTGGGCTGTCGGTGTGGGTGTCAGTGTTAAATTAACGTACTTTTGAGAGGTTGTGTGCAACGATCTTATCTACCATAGACGCATGGCTAAGATTTTCACTGCGACCGTGTCCCATTACCCAAGTAAACAGATCGGGGTCATCGCACTCTAGCAACGAAACAAAATCTTGCTGCTCTGATTCGCTTAACGTGTTAAAGCACTCTTCAAAGAACGGCATAATAACCACATCAAGTTCAAGCATGCCACGTCGACAAGCCCACTTGATACGTGCTTTATCTTCCTGAGTATACATCGTTCATCCTCTACCAATAGTTATCTGCTGAGTGTATCAATCAAATCTAAAAATGCCACAACCTAAATCACGTTCTGTTTACACCAAAGTTTTTTTCACCTAACTATTGAAGACGCTTGAAGCGCCCTCACATACAGGTTTACCATGATTGAAACATTTGAGATGAAGGCAATAACTTATGGACTGGAATACTCGCTTCAAACCTCTCACACTCACAGCGAATGATGCACTGCCTGAACTGGCGATCAGCCACCTAACCCAGTGGGGCATGATCACAATGCTTGGAGACGATAAAAAGTCATACCTTCAAGGCCAAGTCACCTGTGATGTCGTGACCCTCGCGAGCGATCAATCTACCCTTGGCGCTCACTGTGACGCAAAAGGAAAAACCTGGTCTGCCTTCCGCTTATTTCACCACGGAGCAGGCTATGCCATGTTCCAGCCCAAATCTGCGATTGCAAAAGAGCTCGTTGAACTGAAAAAGTATGCCGTATTCTCGAAAGTCGTCATTGAAGAGTCACACGATGTTCTGCTTGGCGTTATCGGACAAGCCGCTCAATCCTTTATCGATAGCATCAGCGATAGCACAGGTGATGTGCGTCAAATCAAAGGTGGGACGGCGGTAAAAGTCAGCGAACTACGCTGGTTGATCGCTATCAATACAGAGCAAGCTTCAGAGCTTGTCGACAACACAGAAGCGACGCTTTGTGATAATAGCCTTTGGTCACTACTGGATGTCAAAGAAGCCTATCCCGTCATCGAGGACTTTGCCCAAAATGAGCACATCCCGCAAGCGGTGAACTTACAAGCAATTAACGGGATTAGCTTCTCGAAGGGTTGCTACACAGGCCAAGAAACCGTTGCACGTGCCAAGTACCGTGGTATGAACAAGCGTCAAATGGTCATTGTTGAGAGCACATCGAGTGAAGCTATCAATGCTGGTGAAGCCATTAACATTGAGCGCTCTGTTGGTGAAAACTGGCGTACCGTTGGCCAATTACTCACCCACTATCAATACTCAGATGGTCGTGTCGTAGGTTTGTTGATCGCACCGAACAATCTGGATGCGGATACTCAACTGCGCCTAGCGGGTACAGAAAGTAGCTTGTGGGAAGTGGCACCTCTTCCATACTCACTGGCCGATGATGAGTAAAATCAACACGCCCATTATCGACCTATTGATCAAGAAGAACATCCCTTTCAAGCTTCTTGAGCAACAAGTCGAAACCATCTCTATCGAAGATACCGCGCATGCGCGTGGTATTTCTCCTAACCAAATGGTCAAATCGATTTTGTTGCGGGATATGGGCAATCGTTACGCTCTGGCTTGCGTGCCTGGTGATCTGAGTGTCGACCCGAAAAAGGTACGAGCCATCCTCAACTGGCGACGCATGACCTGCGTAGGATTAGATCAGCTACAAACGACCACAGGTTATCAAGTCGGCTGTGTTGCCCCGCTGCTGCTCAAGCAGCCTATGCCCATTGTATTCGATAACCAATTAACTCAACTTCAACACGTCACCATCAGTAGCGGTCAACGTTTAGCTGGGATTGCATTGTCTTCTCAAGATTTAGTCGAGCTCTGCCAACCTCGCCTCGGCGATATCTGTCGCTAAACCGAAAAGAACGCACTTTTTGCAACTTACACTTTGTTACATAGCCAAAAGTGCAAACTGCATCGCATAAATTACTTTACTTGCATGGAATTTTTATTCATTTTTAAATCATAACTAGTCACAGCTAGATCTATGCGATATCGTAGATATGTTGGTTAGGAAGTGTGCTGTCTCCATCCAAGGTGAGCTTGGGAGCCAACATCAAAGTGAATCCACTGATTTTTTCAGAATATCCACTTTTTGTGTAATGCATCTGTGACTATTCGCCCGTACAACTTATTGTGCGGGCTTTTTTTCGCCTCAATCCTTCGTCATGACGTCTCCCACAAAGAGTAAAGTTAGAGCTATCCATCACTAGCTAGAGAAATAACACAGTAATTACATGGACTTGACGTAAAATCGGTCTTGTAAGCAGCAAAATCATAAGTTCTCTGCGATAAAAAATATTGAGGTAGAGATCACTCAATTTGGAACTTTTGACGTAAAAACTGTCTGACTAAGCACAAATATCCAAACAAGTTGAGTTTGATAACCGATCCGTCCAATTAATCACACTTTTTTGGAGAGCAGTTATCTATAATGCTCGCATAAAGGCAAATAAGGAAAATGCATAAATGAGACTGTTCAAACGCTATATTCCAGGCTTAATAGCGAAACATGTAACTCGATTATTCAAGGGAAGAATTTATATCAACGGCATTGGAAAATTTGAATTTGACAACGGTAAACTGGTCATTCCAGAGCATGCTGAACAAAGACACTACAAGGCGGTTAAAGAGATAAACAGTGAAGTAATGAAACTCAAACTGGCTTACTAATAGATACTAAAAAGGAGACAAATTGTCTCCTTTTTTAATTTTATAGGTATCAAACACGCTACCTTGAAACTAAACACTACAAAGATTTACAGTCAGGTCGAGCTAAATTAGGCAACTCACCTTTTAACCCTAATGCACGCTTCATAATTTCATCTTTTGCACCAGGTAGATGACCAATAAATTGCATTCCCAGTCCACGAACCAACTTCTTCGCTGGGTTATCACCACTGAATAGGTCTTTAAAGCCCTGCATTGCCGCGATCATTTTCGCCGCTTCTGCTTTTCTCCAGCGCTCATAGCTGCGTAGCTGCTGCTTGCTACCGATATCTTTGCCTTGTTGCCAAATCTGCGTAATTTCCTGCGCGAGACTTGCAGCATCAAGCAAACCAAGATTTACCCCCTGACCAGCCAGTGGATGAATGGTATGAGCAGCATCTCCAACTAGGGCAACACGCTCACAAGTAAAGTCTCGTGCGTAACGCATTTTTAACGGAAAAGCAGCACGCTCTCCTTCCACCTTGCACAACCCCAACTTATTATCGAATTGAACCGTTAGCGCTTTATTGAACTCTTCATCACTCATCGTCACCAGTTGTTCAGCACGACTTGGGTCAATTGACCACACAATCGAGCAAAGATGCTCATCCTCTAAAGGCAGAAAAGCCAGCGGTCCTTGCGGGGTAAAGATTTGACGAGCCACTTTGCTGTGAGGCTCAGTAGTACGAATGTTTGCGACAATTGCACTATGTCCATAGTCCCAGCTTGTCAAAGGAATATCGAGTTGTTTGCGCACCCAGGAGTTCGCACCGTCAGCACCGACAACAAGCTTTGCCGTCAATGCCTGCCCATTGTCTAACGTCAACCATGCTTCGCGTTCACTCATCACCAAGCTCTGGCATCGGTTGGGCATAAATAGACTCACATTAGCCTGCTGCTTTACTTGTTCTAAGAGTGACAGCTGAACCACACGATTCTCTACAATATGACCAAGGTCTGGCTGCGCAAGATGCTTTGCATTAAACTCAATTCGAGCAAAGCTATCACGCTCCCATACCTCCATGGCTGAATATGGGGCCAAACGTCGTTGAGTCATCGCAGACCATGCGCCAACTCGTTGTAAAATATTCTCACTAGAACGACTTAAGGCGGAAACGCGAAGGTCTGGCAGCTCAGCAAATGATTCACTCGGCTCTTGGCCTTCAATCACTGCTATTCTTAAATCTGTATTCTTCAGAGCGGCTGCAAGCGTCAGTCCAACCATACCACCGCCAACGATGGCGATATCAACACTTTGCATCATAATTCTTCCTTTATTAGCGCTCAACTAAACCAAGCGTTCGGTTCAGTAGTGGCTGTTTTAATGGTGGTAATGCATCGGCGCAAAAAAGCCCAACGTTACGCCCTAGGCGAGTTGGCCACCAATCATTTGAAAAGAGTCTGACTAACCCCGAGGTGAGTCCAATGGTCGTTTCACGATCGTCGGTGCGTCTTGCTTGATAACGAGAAAGTACCGAATAATCACCTGGGTCAGCAAGCTGTAACCCAATCTCATCAACTAAACTCGCGACATCCCGGATACCCAGATTAAAACCCTGACCAGCGATAGGGTGAAGCGCTTGAGCAGCGTTACCAACAACAGCAAGACGATGAGAGATAATTTGAGGGCGATAGCGCAAAATCAGTGGATAACTCGACCGCTCGCCCGTTGCGCTGATAGCACCTAAACGCCAACCAAAAGCCTCTTGTAGCCGACTAAGGAATGCTTTGTCATCCATCTGTAAAACCTTGTCGGCCTCTGCAGGTGGCAGGCACCATACCAAAGACATGCGATTCTCGCTCATAGGAAGTAGAGCGACGGGGCCTGATTCAGTAAAACGCTCGAAAGCTCGCCCTTGATGTGCTTGCTGGCAAACCACGTTAGCAATCACGGCGACCTGTTCAAAATCTACCTGATTCTGCTGCAGTTTAACTGCATCGCAAATCGGAGAAAAAGCCCCATCAGCGGCAACCAGTAACTGACCACTGATCTCTTTTTGCGAGGTTAATTTCAGTTCGACCCGATCACTAAAGCGATTCAACTGGGCAATCGAGTCAGGACAGAGGAGTTCGATGTTTTGAGATGATTGAATACGCTGATGATATAAGCGGCCAACATCAGCAAGTTCAACCACATACCCCAATGCAGGCACCGGAATATCACTGTGAGCAATTTCCGTCATTCCAGCATGACCACGGTCAGACACATGAATCTGCTCAATCGCGGTAGCAACCGAAGACACATCTTTCCATAAGTCGAACCGCTTGAGAATATCGACGGTGCCATGCGACAAAGCAATTGCCCGCGCGTCAAAACCTGGATGCTGCTCATGATCCGTTTGATAGGCCTCCACTATCGCAATCGACAAGGCACCTTGGGCTTGTTTGTCCAATGCCAATGCCAAGGTTGCCCCGGCCATTGCGCCACCAGAGATGATCACATCATAGTGCTTCACATCCACTTCCTTATTTAGTTGCCACGAATTAGTGAATCGTTGATTTAGGCTCTTCGTCTTTTGGCTTCTGCCCTAGCTCTGCATGAATGGTCAGAACACACGCTTTTACGTGTTCAATCACCTGTTCGAGCAACAGCGCCTGCTCTTCCATGTCATCTTCTTCATCGATCCCTAGCTTGGCAATCTCTTCGAGATCCCCCAGTGCTTCTTTCGCGTCGTTAGGTAACTTTTTGATGTTAGCACTCACTAAACCAAGACCTGAGATAAAGTGGTTCACCCACTCCGCCAAAGAGTCCGCCATTTCCATCAAAGTAGCTTGTTCATCTTCAGGTAAGAACAGAGTCATCTCCATCCCACTACCCATCAACTCTTGCTTACTCAAATCAAAACAGTTTTGTGCAATCGCGATTGCTGTTTGCGGCCACCCCATTCCCTCATTGGTGTAATCATAAAGAACACCTTGCCAAGTCTGATCATCGACATTGATACCGCCACTGATCATACCAACCAATAAACCGTGCATCTCAGCTGGAGAAACGGCAAGAGCCGATTGTTGTAAAGATTGTGCGGCATCGAAGTAAGAAGGGAGTGAACTTGTCGTCATGGTATGGCCCAAAAAGTCTAATAATTTAATCCTGCATCGTACCATTTCCACCAGAAAGCAAAAAGATGCAGAATAGAAATTGGCGAGCAGATAAACAATGTGATGAAGAACTGTCCCAGAAGTGTTTACTTGCTTACGCTTTGACATACTGAGAGCCGGAAAAGCTTGAATCTTACTATGGGTTTTCCTATAGTTTTCACCTCGGTCACCCAAGGTAGGGGACCAAACAGCGCGAAACGAGTTAGGTCATCATGAGTAGCCAAGCGGTAGAAGTAGAGATTTTAGGTAAACGAACCCAAGTGAGTTGCCCAGCAGGAGAAGAAGAGTCTCTCGCTAAAGCAGCACGCGACTTGGATGAACGTCTTAAAGAGATGAGCTCAAAGACTAAAATTACCAATGAAGTGCAACTTCTTACCTTTACAGCTCTCAACATCTGCTACGAACTGCATAGCAAGGATGGTGAAGCCAAACAAAGTCTCGATTCGGTGACAAAAAAGCTTGAACAGCTGTCCGTATCGTTAGATAGTGCGCTTAGTAATGTGAAGCAAGGAACGCAGCACAGCGAATAAATTGAACCTGCATTGGCAAGTTCGAACCATTTACCCTGGAGTGTGCGTCAGCGGGTTGACGTCCCTGAGCCGATAAGCAATACCCAAGGGTTAGTACTTGATAACTATTGAGCAGGCTCGGCCCGTACCGAGAAGCCTACGGTTAACATTGCTGATCCGCCTTAAACCAGCTGGTTTAAGGGCCCCCTTCCCCAACGGCACTCTGGGGTATCCTCTCGATACCCATCTTCAATTGAAGGGTAGTTTATGACCTCAAGTCGTCAACAAATCCGTCAGCATATTCGTCAGGCCAGAAATGCTTTGTCGAGTGACCAGCAATACCAAGCCAGTATTGAGCTTATCTCACAAGTTAACTCTCTGCCCGATATGGCGTCTGCCCAGGCTATTGCCCTCTATATTGCCACAGATGGTGAGCTCGATACCCAACCTTTGATTGAAGCTCTCTGGCATTCAGGGAAAAAAATCTACCTGCCTGTCATCCACCCTTTTGCCAAAGGACACCTACTTTTTCTCGAGTATGCGCCAAGCTCAGAGCTTTGCTACAACCGCTATGGCATCATTGAACCACGGTTAAAAAAAGAGGCGATCATTCCTGTCTCTGAACTCGACATCATCTTTACTCCCCTTGTTGCCTTTGATAAATACGGGCAACGCTTGGGCATGGGGGGCGGTTATTACGATCGCACCCTGGCACCTTTTCAAGGCCACAATCATGGTCCTAAGGCCGTTGGTCTTGCACACGATTGCCAGCAAGTCTCGTCGCTACCAACAGAAAGCTGGGATATTCCGTTGCAAAAAATCGTTACGCCAAGTCGCCTATGGCAATGGGAATCTTGAGTTAATCTCGCTATAATCCGACCCAATCGATTGCGTGTCGAATTTTTACCCTCAAACCTGGAGATGAGCATGACTCAAGATGAAATGAAAAAAGCCGCTGGCTGGGCTGCATTGAACTACGTAGAGAAAGGCGGAATTGTTGGTGTCGGTACAGGCTCTACCGTGAACCACTTCATCGATGCTCTAGGCACAATCAAGGATGAGATTAAAGGTGCTGTATCAAGCTCTGTGGCTTCAACAGAGAAGTTAGAAGCGCTAGGTATTCCTGTATTCGACTGTAATGACGTAGAAAAACTGAATGTCTATGTAGATGGTGCAGATGAGATTAATGCTTCACGTGACATGATCAAAGGTGGTGGCGCGGCACTGACTCGCGAGAAAATCGTTGCTGCAATCTCAGATAAGTTTGTTTGTATCGTAGATGATACTAAAGCTGTCGACGTACTCGGTCAGTTCCCACTGCCAGTCGAAGTCATTCCGATGGCTCGTGAACAAGTGGCCCGTGAGCTGAAAAAACTCGGCGGCAACCCTGTTTACCGTGAAGGTGTGGTGACAGACAACGGCTGTGACATCCTAGACGTACACGGTCTTGCGATCACTGATCCTAAAGCACTGGAAATCACCATCAATGCCATCGTTGGTGTCGTGACAGTAGGCCTATTCGCTGCTCGTGGCGCTGACGTGGTTATCACTGGCACACCAGAAGGCGCAAAAATCGAAGAATAATGACTATCAAGCAAGCAGTAAATTGCTGATTTTTGTTACTTGATTACTAAACGGTGCCCTAGGGCGCCGTTTTTTACCTTTTAGAGGCGAAATATTCTGCCTTATTCCGTAATTTTCTTACCCTTTCAGAAAAAATTCTGATAGTTTATTAACCAGAATGACGCACAGGGACAAGTTTGCGTTAGTCAAATCGACTTATTTTTCCCCTTTAGTAAGTTATTGCTTTGTGCGCCCCACCTTTACCATTTTAAGGACGAGAATAATGGCCAAAGTTTCACTGGAAAAAGAAAAAATCAAGATTCTACTTCTTGAAGGACTGCATCCCTCTTCAGTAGAAGTGCTTCAAGCCGCGGGCTACACCAATATTGAGTACCATAAGGGCTCACTGCCTGAGGAAGAGCTACTTGAGAAAGTCAAAGACGCCCACTTCATCGGTATTCGTTCACGCACGAACTTGTCTGAGCAAGTGATCAATGCTGCCGAAAAACTAGTCGCAATTGGCTGTTTCTGTATTGGTACTAACCAGGTCGACCTCTCTGCGGCCGCAAGTCGCGGTATTCCAGTGTTCAATGCCCCTTTCTCGAATACTCGTAGCGTCGCTGAGCTGGTACTAGGGCAGATCTTGTTACTGCTACGTGGCATTCCTGAAAAGAACGCTCTGGCGCACCGCGGCATTTGGAAAAAGAGTGCAGATCACTCATTCGAAGCTCGTGGTAAACGCCTTGGCATCATCGGCTATGGTCATATCGGTACTCAGCTTGGCATCATTGCTGAAAACTTGGGGATGCGCGTTTACTACTACGACATAGAGAACAAGCTATCACTGGGTAATGCAACGCAAGTCCACACCATGACTGAGCTACTCAACAAGTGTGATGTCATCTCTTTACACGTACCAGAAACGCCAGAAACCAAAGACATGATGGGTAGTGAGCAGTTTGAGCTTATGAAGCCTGGCGCTATCTTTATCAACGCAGCTCGCGGTACTGTCGTAGACATCCCTGCACTATGTGCTTCTTTGGAATCTGGTCACCTAGCGGGCGCAGCAGTGGACGTATTCCCAACGGAGCCGAAAACCAATGCCGACCTATTTGAATCGCCATTACAGCAGTTTGACAATGTCATTCTGACACCGCACGTTGGTGGTTCAACACAAGAAGCGCAAGAAAACATTGGTGTTGAAGTTGCGGGTAAACTGGCCAAATACTCTGATAATGGTTCAACGCTTTCAAGCGTTAACTTCCCAGAGGTTTCTCTACCTGAGCACCGTGAGTGCTCTCGCCTCCTGCACATCCACAAAAACCGTCCAGGTATTCTTACCCAGATCAATACCATCTTTGCTGAAGAAGGGATTAACATTGCTGCGCAGTACCTTCAAACGGCTGCAGATATTGGTTATGTCGTGATTGATGTAGAGACAAGCCGCTCAGAGGAAGCTCTAGCGAAACTCAAAGGCATTGAAGGCACGGTTCGCGCTCGAATCCTTCACTAAATATTTATCTAAACTAGAGACTAAAAGGCCGCTTCCTATGAAGCGGCCTTTTTTATTCACTTGCCATGTATCGAGCTAAGCCTTCAAAGCTCGCTCACCACGCGCAATGCCAACGACCCCACTGCGTGCAACCTCAATCACTTCCGTTACTTCAGAGATGGCATCAATGAATGCATCAAGCTTTTCACTATTTCCTGCCAACTGAACGGTATATTGAGAAGAGGTCACATCAACAATTTGTCCTCGGAAAATATCCGCTGTGCGCTTCACCTCTGCACGAGCAAAACCTGACGCTTTCACCTTAACCATCATCAGTTCACGCTCAATATGCTCTAGTTCAGACACCTCTTGTACCTTAAGCACATCAATCAATTTATGTAGCTGCTTTTGAATTTGTTCAAGCTCCATCTCATTAGACAAGGTGGTAATGTTCAAACGAGATAGCGTCTCATCGTCGGTCGGTGATACCGTCAAAGACTCAATGTTGTAGCCACGCTGAGAGAACAAGCCGACGACTCGTGACAGGGCTCCCGGTTGGTTTTCTAATAGTAGTGAAATGATATGTCTCATAATTAGGTTCGCTCCGTCTTGCTTAGCCACATATTGTTCATCCCTTCACCCTTGATTTGCATCGGGTAAACGTGTTCTGTCTCATCAACATTAATGTCGACAAATACAAGACGATCTTTCATATCGAGCGCTTTTTTTAAACCAGATTCAAGTTCATCCGGAGACGCAATGCGAATACCTACATGTCCGTAGGCTTCCGCAATCGCTGCGAAGTCAGGCACAGAGTCCATGTAAGAGTTAGAGTGGCGACCTTGATAAATAATATCTTGCCACTGCTTCACCATTCCTAGGAAGCGGTTATTTAGGTTGATGATTTTAACCGGAATATCGTACTGCATTGCAGTAGACAGCTCCTGAATATTCATCTGGATACTACCATCGCCTGTGACGACAACCACTTCTTCTTCAGGCATAGCGAACTTAACCCCCATACCAGCAGGAAGGCCGAAACCCATCGTCCCCAAGCCACCAGAGTTGATCCAACGACGAGGCTTATTGAATGGATAATAAAGGGCGGCAAACATCTGATGCTGCCCCACATCAGAAGCCACGTAGGCGTCTCCATTGGTTAACTTATGCAGCGTCTCAATCACCTGTTGGGGCTTAATACGTTCACTGTTTGTGTCATAAGAAAGACATTGGCGTGCTCGCCATTCAGTGATGTTACCCCACCAGCTTTCAATGGCTGCAGCGTCATTGGTTTGCTCTTTCTCGTTGAGCAGTCCCACCATGGTTGATAGCACTTTGTCAGCAGAACCAACAATAGGCAGATCCACCTTAACGTTCTTAGAGATAGAGGATGGATCAATATCAATGTGCATTATCTTGGCGTCTGGGCAGTATTTCTCCAGATTATTAGTGGTTCGATCATCAAATCGAACACCGATACCAAAGATCAAATCCGCATTGTGCATCGCCATGTTCGCTTCGTATGTACCATGCATACCAAGCATACCCAGTGAGTTTTTGTGCATGCCAGGAAATGCACCTAACCCCATCAGTGTGCTCACTACCGGAAGATTCAGCTTATCCGCGAGTTCTGTAATGTATTCATGCGCTTCAGAGATGATCGCACCACCTCCTACATACAGCACGGGTTTCTTGGCCTCTAGCAGTGCTTTAAGTGCTTTCTTAATCTGCCCCTTGTGACCACTCGTTGTTGGGTTATAGGAGCGCATTTTAATCGATTCAGGATATTGGTAAGCGAACTTAATTTGTGGATTCAGCACATCTTTCGGAAGATCGATCACAACAGGACCAGGGCGACCTGTATTGGCGATATAGAAAGCTTTTTTGATCGTCTCTGGAATATCTTCTGCTTTCTTTACTAAAAAGCTGTGTTTAACCACTGGTCGCGAGACACCGACGATATCACACTCTTGAAAAGCATCATTACCAATCAGGTTATTGGGTACGTTACCTGAAATCACAATCATAGGAATTGAATCCATATAGGCTGTCGCGATGCCTGTAATCGTGTTTGTCGCACCAGGCCCTGAGCAAACAAGCACGACACCGGTTTTTCCGGTGGCACGCGCATAGCCGTCAGCCATATGGGTGGCTGCCTGCTCATGGCGCACAAGAACGTGTTTAATGTGATCAGTTTTGGCATGAAGGGCATCGTAGATATCCAGCACCGAGCCACCTGGGTATCCAAAAATCTGAGCTACGCCCTCTTCGATGAGTGATTGCACGACCATCTCCGCGCCTGAAAGTTGCGGAAGACCCGCGGTTGCGGTGTCGTGAGTTGACTTCTCCGTCATATCGGTCTCCTTACCAGCATCCCAAATAGCGTTGGTGCCACATTTGGTCTGGTTTTACATAGTCTAGGTCTTATTTGTAGCCTAATTATTAAAAACAGAAGTTTGGCTATGCCTTGAGCTTGTCATAACAAGCATTCAAGTTACTCAACAAATGTAACCTTTTCTTTGCACAATTACTAACCCCACGCCGCTCACAAATCTACCCATCGCACTGGTTTGGTTGCATTTTAGTTCGCAGATCTACTAGCAATACCCACTAAACCAGGTTAAGTCTCTAAATTAGTTATAAATGAAGTACATCTTGCCTAATTACAAACAAAAAAATCCCCAGAGAGTCATGACTCTCTGGGGATTTTTTAAGCACAATGAAAATTAACTTTCCACAAATACTGAATTAACTGCGTTTGTCAGTGTACATATCTTCAATTTCGTCTTGGTATTTATCGTTGATGACCTTACGACGAAGTTTTTGGGTTGGAGTTAGCTCCCCATGCTCCATAGAGAAAGCCTTTGGCAGCAGTTTGAACTTCTTCACTTGTTCAAACTTCGCAAGCTCTTTTTGCAATTCTTCTACACGTTTCTCTAGCATTTCAACCACTTGATGGTTCTTTATCAGCTCAACACGATCTTTGTACTTAATATTGAGCTCTTTTGCATACTCTTCAAGACTATCAAAACATGGAACAATCAGAGCTGACACAAACTTACGGGTATCAGCGATGACGGCGATCTGTTCAATAAAGTGATCTTTACCGATTGCACCCTCAACCACTTGAGGAGCAATGTACTTGCCGTTGGAGGTCTTCATTAGCTCTTTAATACGATCAGTAATAAAGACATTACCGTGCTCATCGATATGACCAGCATCACCCGTTTTCAAGAAGCCATTTTCATCGAACGTGTTTGCTGTCTCTTCAGGCATCTTGTAGTAACCGCGCATGACCATCGGGCCGCGCACCAAGATTTCATTGTTGTCACCAATTTTCACCTGAGCACCAGGCATCGACATACCGATAGAATCTGGGTTAAATGCGCGATCGTCCCAACATGAAACCGTCGCCGTCGTCTCTGTCATGCCGTAGCCCAGCTTCACATTGATACCCAGCGCGTGGAAGAAGCGGCCAATTGTTTCATCTAACTTCGCGCCGCCACATGGCATAAAGTTGATGCGACCACCGAGCAATTCACGAATTTTGCTCAGAACCAGTTTGTCAGCGAGGGCATGTGAACGCTTGAGCATCAATGAAGGCTTGCGGCCCTCTTGGTGACATGCGGCAATTTTCGCTCCCATGTTCACCGCCCAAGTAAACAGAACCTTGCGGATAAATGGTGCTTTTGACACCTTTTCATGAATTGCAGAGAAAATCTTTTCGTAGAAGCGTGGAACAGCACACATCACGGTTGGGCGAACTTCACCCAGCGCCTCACGCACCTGCATCGTATCTTTTAGGTAGCAGTTAGTTGCACCCTTGTATAACACGTAGAATGTCCACGCACGTTCAAATACATGTGAAAGCGGTAGGAATGCCATTGATACATCATCAGATGACAGGCTTAAACGCTCATCATGACCTTTTAGCTGTGAACCGATGTTGTTATAATCTAGCATCACCCCTTTTGGCTGACCTGTCGTGCCTGAGGTGTAGATCAGCGTCAATAGATCGTCTAGATTGGCATCAGCAAGGCGTTGCTCCAGCTCTTGTTGATGTGTTTGATTTTCAGCGGCAGTAAATGCCTGCCAATGCGTTGCATGAGGGAAGTCACCCAGTTCTACGTCATCAGACATAGCAACAATCAGCTCTAGCTGCTCACACTCATCAAAAATGCTCACGGCCGCGTCATACTGCTCTTGCTCACCGACAAATAGCACTCGCACATCAGCATTGTCGACGATGTAAGCGGCTTGTGCTGCGGTATTGGTTGGATAAATAGGTACCGTCACAGCGCGAAGTTGCAGTGCAGCGATATCAGCCAGCGTCCATTGCGGCATATTGTTGGAAAAGATACCAATCTTATCCTGAATTCTCAGTCCTTGAGCCAATAGAGCAAGCGATAATGAATCAACCTGCTGACCAAACTGCTGCCATGAAATACTTTTCCAAACCGTGCCGACTTTGTGCTTGAGTGCAGCTTTGTCGCCACCTTGGGCAATTTGGTTACGAATACATTTTACGATATGAAAATCAATATTGGCCATTGCGCTCACCTTTGGCTTACACATGTAAGCTATAATTCAGCGAACAAGTGTACATTTGCGGATTTAAAAGACAACTCCGACCCCAGGGTTATTTGTAATTTTCTGTGAGATAACAACGAACTTGACTTTTTATTGACCATTAATAGATTGATTAATAAGCATGTTTTTTAGTCGCTTCGCTGTAATAAATTTGTACAAGTTTTTCTAGGGCGCAAGAAAAAGCCCAGTCAATTTACTCACTGACTGGGCTGGTTATCACTTCTTTACGTAGCAGGATGCTAGCTTCTTGAAGAAACCTCTCCACAGGCGATCATCAATTGATCACGCAACCAAAGATGACCTTTATCTCTCTCGCTTGATTCGTGCCAGCTCAAGTAAGCAGCAATCGATTTGCGCTCAAATGGGAAGTTCAGAACCTGCAACTGGTCACGATTCGCAGCATTTTCGACCAACCATTTAGGGGCAATAGTAATCAACTCCGACTGACCAACAACATAAAGCACATTGTTTAAGCTTGTGCCTTCGTAATAGGCCAGAGCGTCAACAGATTGATATGCCAGAGCAGAAAAACTTTGATGACCATGAAGCTGAGACAGTTTCGCATGGCGCTCTGTCGTTACTTGATCACGGGTCACCATCTTCTGAATTCTTGGGTGCTGTTTAGATGCAACAACAACAAGCTCATCACGGAAAATTTCTGTGCTCGAGTATCCCTCAGCATCAAAACGATTGTAGTCGATGACAAAATCTAACTCTTGAAGACGCAAGCGCTCAGCGAGGCGATTATCAAACTCAGCATCAATGTGCAGATGAGTGTACGGCGCTTGTTCGATCACACGCGACATGATGTGTGGACCAAAACGCATATCATTTGGGCTACACACCGCTAGCTTGAACAAACGTGTAGAGCTTTCCGGTGAGAAAACAGAATTCGGCAATTCATTACGAATTAACTGAAGTGCTTGGCGGATGGGGCCAAAAAGTTGTCGAGCTCGTTGTGTTGGCTGAATACCTCGCCCTTGGCGGATAAACAGATCGTCGTTGAACATGACTTTTAGACGCGCCACAGCGTTACTCACAGCAGGCTGTGACATACCTAAGTTGTGTGCCGCTCGGGTGATATTTTGTTCTTGCATTACTGCGTTGAAAACCGTCAGAAGGTTTAAATCTACGCCTCTGAGGGTGCTCTCCATGCGATAGCTACTAATAGCGCTGACTGATTCTTGTTTGTCTAACATTGTCTGCCTCTTGTTGCTTAAAACAACATCAATTATTTGAATTATTCGCGATAGATAAGCTGTAGTTGTAATATTTATTATCCAGATATTTCTGAATTTGGGAGTACTATCTACGAATCAATTTGTGCTGTAAAACAAGATTGATAATTAATCAGTAATTTTTACCCACCAGCAGCTAAAATCAATTAATTTCATCACCTTAGTTGTTATATAAAAACCACTAAATGATAAATTTTGACCTCTTTTTACAGTAACATCCACCACAGTTCCGTAATGAGAGTCACCTTTTCAAATGTAAGACAAAACTTTCCCTGTCAGTTATAAGTAGCGTGAATAGCAAGATTTTAACATCACTATAATCAACTATATTGTCGCATAATCTGGGAAGTCGACTTGCGACCAAAGCGCTTGCTGAAGTGATGAGTGATCATGTAATTTCCCCTCACAGATCCAGCTTGCGATCGCTTCAGCGACATCTGGGTATGATACTTTTTCTGCGGCTTGGTCTCCCAACCATTGCCCCACCACCATAGAGTCTAACCTTTCCATCGTGCTCGCTAGCCCAAGCATCTCTAAAGTAGCAACGTTACTCAGCTGTTCAAATTGACCGTTTAGTGGTTTAAGCAAAAGCTTTTTACCCAATGATAACGCCTCCGAAGGAAGCTCAAATCCACCATTGGCAATCACACCACTGCAGTGGGTCAGATTTTCTTGGAAGCGATCGTAGCTTAAAGGTCGACAACGAATGTTCTCAATATCCATATCTTGTTTTACCTCAGGGTGGAAACAGACAAACTCTTGCTGATTAAAGCGAATTAATAGATCAATGATCTCTTCAAAGTCCTCGAAAGGCAGATACACCAAGACAAAGCCTCGGGACTCAATTGGCTTGTTTTCAGATTGAATGATGGGAGGCAATATGGGTTGGTCAAAGTGATACCAATGCAGTGCTAGATGGTGATCCGCTGGCGCAAAATAACGAATCAAAGAGTGGTCAATCATATTTGCCCCGCGCACCGGTACTTGATAGCGGAAGGCATTTTGATGACTGATGCTGAGACACGGTGTTTTACTCTTCTTTGCCGCCCATGCTGAGATGGGTTCAAAATCATTGACCACAAGATCATAGCCACTCAGGTCGAGCTGATGAATATCCGTCCACAACTGCTTGAGGTCGTTTTGCTTCACCGTTTCTAGATGGTCGACCGCTCCCTCCTTTGAAATAAAACTCACTCCTTTACGAGTTTGATAATTGCCAAACTCCGCCATAGAAAAGTACTTGTCTTTATCTCGACCAGAGAATAGAAAGTCAACTTCAACTGGCTGCTTTTTCAGTGCTCTTGCCATAGCGCGTGCGCGCGCAATATGGCCATTTCCGGTTCCTTGTACACCATATAGAATACGCATCCGTTAGACTCCCACCAAGTTCATCGCGAGCTCTGCACAGCCAATGCCAAGCGCTACCCCAATGACCACATCGGTAATAAAGTGCACACCCAGAAGAATACGAGACAAACCGATTAAACCGGCCCAACCAAAAGCGATTGGCGTCAATTGTGGGTAAAACTGACTGATAATTGTCGCCATTAGAAAGCCTGCAGCAGTATGCCCAGACGGCAAGCTGTATCGGTCGGAAGGCGTGATAAAAGAGATAAGCTGAGAAGATAACTCTGGTGGGCGGCGGCGTTTAAAACTGTTTTTCAGTGCCCAATAAATGGGCAGCTCAATAAGAAAGGCCGATAGTCCGCACAACACAAACACTTTGCCAGCATCTGCGTCCATCAAGTAAGCAACTAACGCTATAACGACATAAAGATGGCCATCGCCAGTATGGGAGACGGCTCTGCTCATCAGAGCAACTTGATGATTAAAGCGGTGCTGTAAACAAAACAGTGAGAAAGCTAAATCAAATCTAGCAATCGGGTTCATAACTCGCATGACTAACTCCTTGTATCGAGCGTTTTGCCCTAATTAAGGATTACGTTAATCAGTGAAGATGACGAAACCGTTAAGTTTTGTTGTAGAAGGGGTGAAAGTTAAACGCCCTGTGAAGCGAGTTCACAGGGCGTTTTTTAGGTTGGTATCGAAATGCTTTAGTCCGTCAGCGCTTCATGTTTTCGAACCATGCCGAAGTCAGCAAGAATGGAGTAAGCGGCAGGAATCATAAATAGGACTAATACCGTAGAGGCAAAAATACCAAACACAATAGAAATCACCAGAGGTTGAATAACCTGCGCTTGCAGACTGGTTTCAGTCAGCAACGGTAAAAGTCCGGCAGCTGTTGTTATTGAGGTGATAAACACCGCTCGAAAACGTTCGCGACTTGCTTTCACTACCGCATCATGAACGGAATCGCCATCATTCACATGGTGACGTATGTACTGCACCAACAAGATCGAGTCATTCACCACTATCCCCGCCAATGAAACAAAGCCCATCATGCTTGGCATACTTAGAGAGTGCCCAAGTAACCAGTGACCTATGACGACGCCAATAAAGGCCAGAGGTATTGCTAACATGACAACAACGGGCTCGAGGTAACTACGGAATTGGAAACTCAAGATAGTAAAGACGCCAAATAGCCCTAATAAAAATCCTTTACCCATTGATGCGCCAGTTTCAGCAGCATCTTTTGCTTCCCCTTCAAAATCAAAACGCAGCCCTGGATATTTTGCCACGAGCATCGGCGCTTCATCACGCTGGAACTGGCGAATGATCTCGGAAGAACTCGCTTTCGAGTTATCAATATCCCCAAACACGCTCACTGTACGTAAACCGTTTATACGTTGAATCCTCACGTAGTTGCGCTGAAAGTCGAGAGTCGCCACTGATGCGAGCGGAATCTGACTGCCATTTGGCATAATGATTGGAAAGTTTGCTAACTGCTGTAAGTCACCCGCTTCCACTTTATCCAGGCGCACCTCTATCTTGATGTTCTCAACGCCCACTTGAATCTCATCAGCGGTTTGACCAAAGAAAGCGGCTCGCAGTTGACTCGCGATCATCTGCCCATCAATACCAAAGCTCTCTGCACCCGGGCGAAGCTTAACCAGTACTTCCTCTTTACCCATCCGCATATCATCAAGCACACCATGAATCCCCTCGAACTGGTTAAGGTACTGCTGAATATCGATGGACGCGGCTTTAAGCTGTTCTAGGTCATCGTGTTTGGCTCGAATCTCAATAGCACGCCCACCCGGACCCATTGTCGGCTGCTTAAATACCAGAGAGATAGGGTCGGCGAGTTCACCCACCTCCTCACGCCATGCATCAATAAAATCGTCAATCACGGTGTTACGCTGCTCTGCTCCAAGCAGATCTAAACGCACGGTTGCGATATGAGGCCCTGACTCATTCGCATCGCTATTAAAATTGTAGTGACTCGTGATGTGCAAAATTAGCTCTCGCCCACCTTCAACCTCTTCACTCCAGCGCCGGTTTAAACGCTGTGCCGCTTGCTCTATTACATCGACGACTCGCTCGGTTTGCGATAGAGACGCACCAGGAGGGAGAATAATACGCGCTTCGGCAATATCCCCATCAAGCTCTGGGAAGGGAACAAACTTAACTACACCACCAGCAATCAGCGCGATGGACACCAGCATCATTGATAGCACGCCCCCCATAAAGGCATAACGATAAGTGACGACCTTCTCAACCGCGACGATCAATTGGTTGTTACGAAAACGCTCGAACTTATCCAAAATAATACGCTTAAACTTTAGTGGCTCGCGTTCATTTTTCTGCTTGTGAAGTGAATGAGACAAGTGGTTTGGAAGGATCAAAAAAGCCTCGATGAGACTTAAGCTGAGCACGAGAATCAGCACCTGTGGCACCGCACGCAGCACCGCTCCCATCTCACCTTGTAAGAATAGCAAGCTGCCGAAAATGCACACCGTTGTTAAGAAAGAAGAAATAACACCTGGCATCACCTTCTTCACGCCATTGATCACTGCATCATCAATACTTTGGCCCCGATCAAGGTGAGCGGCTATCGATTCGGCTATCACAATTGCATCATCCATCATGATACCGATCGCCATCAACAGCCCCACCAGCGACATGATGTTTATCGACAGCCCTAAGTTTGCCATTAAGAACAAACCACCCAAGAACGCCACGGGTAAACCAGCTGCGACCCAAAATGAATAGCGCAAACTAAAGAACAGCCACATGGTCGCGAAAACCAAGACGATACCCTGCCAGCCATTACGCACCATCATGGTCAGACGATCCCACAGTACCGATGAGAGATCGTTGGTCATCTGCAAGGTTACGCCATCGGGTGCCACTAAGCGCTGAGCATCCACGAATGCAGAAACTTGATCTTTGATACGCAGCGCATCATCTTCTTTATTCTTACTGATCTTGAGTAGCGCAGAGGGCTTGTCATCAAAGATCACCTTTTGCTCATCAAGTTCAAAGCGATCGGTAATCGTGGCAACATCACGCAGACGGATCAAAGAGCCATTTTCCCCCGACCCCACCACAATGCTCTCAAGCTCTTGAGGTGTAACTCTTCGCTCGTCGAAACGAATGAGGAAGTTCTTATCGGGTGTCTCAACATTACCGCTTGGTAGTTTGATGTTCTGCTTACCGATTTGATTGGCGATGTCATTGACACTCAACCCCAGTTGGCGGATGGCATCACTGTTCAACTCGACACGATATTGGTGGTCGGAAAAACCACTCACCTCAACCAGCGAAACACCATAATCAAGTTTCAAACTGCGTTTGAGCTCTTCTGCGTATGCTTTTAGCTGCGGCCATGTCGTGTCTGCAGTAATGGCGACATCCACCACAGGCTCATTCCAATCAAGCTCTTGAACGATCGGCGACTCAATCTCTGCAGGAAAATCATTGATGCTGTTGATCTGCGTTTGCACATCCACCAGCATACGGCCAATATCTGCTTTCTCATTGAGCTTTAGTACTAAGCGGGCAGAGCCTTCAATCGCCTCACAGCGGGTCTCTTTAATATTAGCTAGCCCATCAACGGCATCTTCCATCCGCACACAGATACTCTCTTCCACCTCTTGAGGTGATGCTCCAGGGTACACCACTCCAGCTAAAATATAAGGTGGGCTAAATTCCGGAAAGGTCTCACGCTTGATACTAGAAAGTGATGAAATACCCAGTACTAAAAGTGCGAGCATCAACAAATTTGCCGCTGTTGGGTGTTTAGCAAAAAAACGGATCATTGCTCACCCCCCTCAGTTTCTTCACGCAATAACATGCCTTCAATCGCCGGCAACACATCGTTGAGAATCAACTTATCACCAGCCGTAAAGTCACCCTGTACGATAACCTCATTATTTCGTCTGAATAGGACTTCAACCGGAACAAACTGTAATCGACTCTCTGCATCCATCACATAAACTCGATCACCGTGCAGAGCACGCTCTGGTACCACCCAGCTCGGGTTGGCCTTCCCCTCAATACTCGCCTTAACAAACATACCATTGGCCAGTGCGGGCACTGAGTTGGGCTCTAAGGTTGTGTAATCTTGCTCTACCTCTAAAATCACACCTATCGTCGCCTGAGCAGAGTCGACACTTTCAGATAGGCGTGCGACAGTCGCAGGCCATTGCGCTGACAAGTTACCGCTGCTGAGGGCGATATGCGCTTTGATATCAGTGCCTTGTGCTTGTGGGATACCTGAGGTACTGCGTTCAAATTCACTCAGGCTGTTGATCACCACTTGCATGTCATGAATAGAAAGTTGGGCGACGACCTCCATGACGTCAATGCCATGAGCCGTAAACATGGTTTGTTGTAGGTTCACCACCTGATCTTGCTCGATATCGACTTGCGAAACACGCAAATCTTGTGGCAACACGATCTTGGTGCGAGACAGTGATCGCTGCGCCTCTTCCAATTTAGATTCACTGACACGCACTACCGCCTGCGCCACTCGCTTTTCATCTGGCAAAAGCGCTATCTGATTCTCAATATCTTGCAGCAATTTCTGTTGCGATAAGACATTTTGCTGTTGTTGATCCACATCCGACTGAGAAGTAAGACCGCGATCTTGCAAATTGCGCTTACGATCAAGCTCCAGCTTAGTGATCTGCAATCGATTCTTCTCGATCGCTAAAGACTGTTTCAGGTTGTCCTCTTGCTGCGTTAGCTTTTGCAATGAGGTTTGACTGGAAGCCAGGTCAGCTTGGGCCTGTGCTAACTTCAGTTCGTAGTCGAGTGGGTCAATACGCAAAACTTCGGTCCCTGCCGGTAGCACTTGCCCCTTTTCTAACTCAGGGTGTCGATAAACCACCTTGCCCGTCACCTCAGCAATCGCTTTCCATTCCACTTTCGGTGAGACGTGTCCAAAACCGATCACTTCAGGCGCAACCTTAACGCGATGCATCGGCTGTGTCTCGACCAAACGAGCTCGTTCGCCAGCGGGCTTAGACGGTAAATCTGGACGCATTTTTATCGACATAACAAGGACAATGATGCCCACCGCTAAAGCTGGGAAAAAGAGAAGTTTGCGATTAATTTTCATCGTGGGTTCCTTGCAAATTAGTCGGGGGTTGAGAAGGCACAAGCATGCCAGACTTGAGTAAACGTATGTTGTGCTCGAGCAGTGATTCTAAAAACGCCTGGTCTAGCTTAAAGCCATGCAGCGCCATCATTGCCGGTGGAGCAATAAAAGGAAAAATCATTAAGCTAATGAATGAGAAACGACAGAGATCAGGGTCTAAATCTGGGTGAATGATGCCTTCTTCTACCAAGCACTCAAACAGAAGATCATTGCTTGGCTTGATCGTGTCGGTGAATACTTTTTCGACGAGTTGACGAGAAGTATCTGTCGCAGGCATCAGCATCACTTGGCTAATCAAGCGTGAGAAACGCGGTGTTTTTAGCATACTCATGTAGTGTTCACGCATAAGCTCGTAAAGGGTTTTGTCACTGGTTTGTTCGAGCAACTGGCTAATTTTACCCAGCATCGGCTGCAAGCTCTCTCGCAACATGGTTTCAAACAGCCCTTCTTTGTTGCCAAAGTAATAACGAACCATCGCACTATCCACTTGCGCTTTCTGTGCAATTAAACGTATCGAAACCTTTTCGTAGGGCATGACACTAAATAGCTCTCTCGCTTGTAATATCAGCTGGTTACGTACATCAACCTTATTCGCTGGTCGCCCCACTTTACGATTTGAGGTCATAATTGTTCCACTAATTCATCAACCGATGAATTTTATAATAGTCTTGATATAAACACATAGTGACTATATTCCTCACATATTCATCAAGTGATGAATTAATCGCTGTACCGTGTGTCACTCAGCCCCATTTATCGGCGCTTGAGCCCAACAAGAGATCCGACATGAATAAAAATCGCCCTTTAGGGTTGACGCGCCAGCTTGAGTGCGGTACTAATTTATTAACTTAATTTTGTGGTTTACCTAACGGTCTCAGGATTTCATTAACAATGACTATGCGTTTTTCTCTCCTGCTTAAACTCCTCCTTATCGTGAACAACTCACGCGGGTAAGCAGTGTAAGAAAGACAACCACACAAAGAATTGTCTAAAGCCCGCACTAAGATGCGGGCTTTTTTGTAATTATCGGCCGGACGAAAACGATTAACTAGCGCCATTTAGGCATAAATAGAAAAGGAAGCTCTCATGAACGATCAAGTGATTATCTTCGACACCACCTTGCGTGATGGCGAACAAGCGTTATCAGCTAGTTTGACCGTAAAAGAAAAACTGCAGATCGCCTACGCACTTGAGCGTTTGGGTGTGGATGTCATTGAAGCAGGTTTCCCTATCTCATCTCCTGGTGATTTTGAGTCTGTGCAGACTATCGCAAAGAATATCAAAAACAGCCGAGTATGTGCGTTATCGCGCGCCGTCGCCAAAGATATCGATGCCGCTGCAGAGGCATTGAAAGTGGCTGATGCTTTCCGAATTCATACCTTTATCTCAACCTCAACGATTCACGTCCAAGACAAGCTTCGTCGCAGTTACGACGATGTTATCGAGATGGGTGTGAGCGCGGTAAAGCATGCGCGCCAATACACTGACGATGTTGAGTTCTCATGTGAGGATGCCGGGCGTACACCGATCGATAACCTTTGTCGTATGGTCGAAGCAGCGATTAATGCTGGCGCAAGCACAATCAACATTCCAGACACTGTAGGTTATACCGTACCTAACGAGTTTGGCGGAATCATCCAAACACTATTCAATCGAGTTCCTAACATCGATAAAGCCATCATATCAGTCCACTGTCATGACGATTTAGGCATGTCCGTCGCCAACTCTATCGCTGCCGTTCAAGCAGGTGCAAGACAGATCGAAGGTACCATTAATGGCATCGGTGAGCGCGCAGGTAACTGTTCTCTTGAAGAGATTGCGATGATCATTAAAACTCGTCAAGAGTTCTTAGGTGTCAACACTGGCCTTAAGCATGATGAAATTCACCGTACAAGTAAACTTGTTAGCCAGCTTTGTAACATGCCGATTCAAGACAATAAAGCGATCGTGGGTGCCAATGCATTTAGCCACTCTTCAGGCATTCACCAAGATGGCATGCTAAAAAACAAAAATACTTACGAGATCATGACACCTGAGTCTATCGGTCTTAAGAACCAAGCTCTAAACCTAACAAGTCGCTCTGGCCGTGCTGCTGTGAAGAGTCACATGGACGCAATGGGCTATAAAGAAGAAGAGTACAACCTAGACGCACTGTACGCCGACTTTTTGAAACTTGCTGATCGCAAAGGCCAAGTCTTCGATTACGACCTTGAGGCACTAATGCACTTCTCTAATCTAAGAGATGAAGATGACTTCTTTAAATTGAACTACCTAAGCGTCCAATCCGGTAGTGTCATGGCGACAACCAGTATAAAGCTACAGTGCGGCGATGAAGAAAAATCGGAAGCTGCTGTAGGTAATGGCCCTGTCGATGCTCTTTATCAGTGTATCTACCGAGTAACGGGCTATGACATTGTGCTAGACAAGTTCGACCTTACCGCTAAAGGAGAGGGTGAAGACGGTCTAGGTCAAGCCGACATTATTGCCAACTACAAAGGCCGTAAGTATCACGGCACTGGCGTCTCGACCGATATTGTTGAAGCATCTGGTCAAGCACTACTGCACGTCATCAACAGTATTCACCGTGCTGATGAGATCGAGGTGATCAAACAGAAAAAAGTCGCCACCGTTTAAAACACAATTTCTGGGGAAGGTGCCACCTTCTCCAACCAAAATAGCCAAAGAATTTAAAGGATTAACATGACTGATAAAGCTTACAAAATTGCCGTTCTACCTGGAGATGGCATTGGCCCTGAAGTAATGGAGCAAGCCCACAAAGTATTGGATGCGATTGAAAACAAACACGCCATCTCATTCCAACGTGAACAACACGATGTCGGTGGTATTGCGATTGATAACCACGGTTGCCCACTACCAGAGTCTACCGTAAAGGCATGTGAGGAAGCGGATGCAGTGCTGTTTGGCTCTGTCGGTGGTCCTAAATGGGAGCACCTACCGCCAAACGACCAACCAGAACGCGGTGCCCTGCTACCGCTACGCAAGCACTTTCAACTGTTTTGTAACCTCCGACCTGCACAAATTCATTCCGGTCTAGAAGCATTCTCACCACTGCGCGCTGATATCTCAGGTCGTGGTTTCGATATCGTCGTCGTTCGTGAGCTCACTGGCGGTATCTATTTCGGTCAACCAAAAGGTCGTGAAGGTGAAGGGCCTAACGAAAAAGCGTTCGATACTGAGGTTTACCACCGCTATGAAATCGAGCGTATCGCAAAGATTGCGTTTGAATCGGCGCGTTTACGCGATAAGAAAGTTTGCTCAATTGACAAAGCAAACGTTCTACAAAGCTCAATTCTATGGCGCGAAGTCGTAGAACAGATTGCGAAAGACTATCCGGATGTTGAGTTATCACACATGTATATCGACAACGCCACCATGCAGCTAATCAAAGATCCAGCTCAGTTTGATGTGATGCTGTGTTCTAACATTTTCGGTGACATTATCTCTGATGAGTGCGCCATGATCACTGGCTCTATGGGTATGCTTCCTTCAGCGAGTCTAAATGAGAGCAAGTTCGGTCTTTACGAACCTGCAGGCGGCAGTGCTCCTGATATCGCAGGCAAAAACATCGCTAACCCGGTTGCACAGATCTTATCTGCAGCTCTCATGCTGCGTTATAGCTTAGGCGAAGAAGCAGCGGCACAAGATATTGAAACGGCAGTATCAAAAGCGTTAGCTGCGGGTGAGCTGACTGGCGACCTTGCTGGAGACAAGCCTGCACTGAGCACCTCAGAAATGGGCGATAAGATCGCAAGCTACATTTTGAACTCTTAAAAATAACACTCGGAGCGTGAGTGTCCACCGCTCACCTCTAATTCCCGAGCAATGGATTTATCCCAAGGACATAACAATGGGCAAAACACTATACGAAAAGGTTTATGATGCTCACGTTGCAGTAGCAGCAGAGGGCGAAAACCCGATTCTTTACATCGACCGTCACTTAGTTCACGAAGTCACGTCTCCACAAGCGTTCGATGGTTTACGTGAAAAAGGACGTAAGGTTCGTCAAGTCAGCAAAACATTTGCCACTATGGACCACAACGTTTCTACAACGACCAAAGACATCAATGCGTCGGGCGACATGGCTCGAATCCAAATGGAAACACTATCCAAAAACTGTGAAGAGTTCGGTGTTACCCTTTACGATTTGAATCATAAATATCAGGGAATTGTGCATGTGATGGGCCCTGAACTGGGGATCACTCTACCTGGCATGACCATCGTCTGTGGTGACTCTCACACCGCCACTCACGGTGCTTTTGGCTCACTGGCTTTTGGCATAGGTACGTCTGAAGTTGAGCACGTACTTGCAACACAAACCCTTAAGCAAGCTCGTGCTAAAACCATGAAGATTGAAGTAAAAGGTAAAGTCGCTCCAGGGATCACCGCGAAAGATATCGTTCTAGCGATTATCGGTGAAACAACGGCAGCCGGCGGTACAGGGTACGTGGTTGAATTTTGTGGCGAAGCTATCACAGACCTCACTATGGAAGGTCGTATGACCGTCTGTAACATGGCGATTGAGTTAGGGGCGAAAGCAGGTCTTATCGCACCAGATGAAACCACATTTGAGTACATCAAGGGCCGTAAGTTTTCACCTCAAGGCGCTGACTATGACGCCGCTGTTGAGTATTGGAAAACACTTAAAACAGACGATGATGCCCAATTTGATGCTGTCGTGACACTCAATGCTGCAGACATCAAACCACAAGTGACTTGGGGCACAAACCCTGGTCAAGTTATCGCAGTAGACCAACCGATTCCTGCTCCCGAGAGTTTTGCAGATCCAGTAGAAAAAGCCTCAGCAGAAAAAGCGCTTGCCTACATGGGGCTTGAGGCTGGTAAAGCACTCTCTGACTACAAGGTCGACAAAGTGTTTGTTGGTTCATGTACTAACTCTCGTATCGAAGACATGCGCGCAGCTGCAGAGGTAGCAAAGGGACGCAAAGTGGCCGATAACGTTCAAGCGCTTATTGTTCCAGGTTCGGAGCAAGTGAAAGCGCAAGCTGAAGCCGAAGGTCTGGATGTTATCTTCAAAGAAGCTGGCTTTGAGTGGCGTCTTCCGGGCTGTTCAATGTGTTTAGCGATGAACAACGATCGTTTAGGCCCTCAAGAGCGCTGTGCCTCAACTTCAAACCGCAACTTTGAAGGTCGCCAAGGTCGTGATGGTCGTACCCACTTAGTTAGCCCTGCAATGGCTGCAGCGGCGGCAATTGCGGGTCATTTTGTTGATATTCGTGAGTTAGCTTAAGGAGAGAACACATGTCAGGTTTTAAACAACACACAGGTCTCGTCGTCCCTCTAGATGCCGCGAATGTCGATACAGATGCCATTATTCCTAAGCAGTTCTTGCAGAAAGTATCTCGCCTAGGCTTCGGTAAACACTTATTCCATGACTGGCGCTTCCTTGATGATGCTGGTGAGCAGCCAAACCCTGAGTTTGTCATGAATGCTCCGCGCTACCAAGGCGCTTCAATCCTGCTCGCACGTGAAAACTTCGGCTGTGGCTCATCGCGAGAACACGCGCCTTGGGCGCTGGCGGACTATGGCATCAAAGCCATGATTGCTCCAAGCTTTGCTGATATTTTCTACGGTAACTCGATCAACAACCAAATGGTGCCTGTTCGTTTGACTGAGCAAGAAGTTGACGAGATTTTCCAATTCGTCGAAGCAAATGAAGGTGCTGAGGTTGAAGTCGACTTAGAAGCTAATCGAGTCAGAGCCAATGGCAAAGAATACTCATTCGAAATTGATGAATTCCGTCGTCACTGTCTGCTAAACGGATTAGACAATATCGGCCTAACACTGCAACACGAGTCAAAAATTGCCGAGTATGAATCGAAAATCCCAAGCTTTTTGAGCTAGAGATTAAGAGGAATGCAAATATAAGGTTGGCAAATTGCCAACCTTTTTTATATCCAATGAAAGGCAATGATTGCTTTGTAGGTCTATGTTATTAATCAAAACCTGCTTTAAGGCTTATCATGCTAAGACTATTGACTCTACTCACTGCTATCATCTCTTTCGCAACCTTTTCCGCACCAAAATCTGAACTTTGGCAATACTGGGATGCTTCTAACGAGGCAAGTTTGCAAACTATTGACCACCAAAGTTGGCAGGCGTTTCTCGATAAATATGTTGTCGTCGAAGGGGAGCACCATCTGGTTAACTACAAAGGTATATCATCGGAAGATAAACGAGAGTTAGAGCGATATGTTCGAACGCTTTCAAGCCTTGACCCACGAAATTATTCGAGAGCAGAGCAATACGCTTATTGGGTAAACCTATATAACGCGATCACTGTCGATTTAATTCTTGATAGTTATCCGGTGAAATCTATTACCAAGTTAGGAGGACTGTTTAGTTTTGGTCCCTGGGGAGATGAGGTTACACGCATCAATGGCAAAGCCCTCACTCTCAATGACATTGAGCACCGGATACTGCGTCCTATTTGGGATGAACCAAGAACGCACTATGCCGTGAACTGTGCCAGCTTGGGTTGCCCTAACCTCCAAACAAACGCGTTTACCGCTAAAAACACCCAAGCTCTTCTTGAGCAAGCTGCCAAAGAGTTCATCATCAGTAGCAAAGGGGTGTCATTTAACCAAGGCAAACTCACTCTATCAGAAATTTATGATTGGTTTGCGGTAGATTTTGGTACTCAAGAGCAATTGTTCGAGCACTTAGCTCAATATAGAACTGAAGTAAAAGGGTATAGAGGTAAGGTAAGTTACGAATATGACTGGAGCCTGAACGAAACTAAATAACTTTAGCTCTAAAACGGAAAAACCCCGACCTTATGGTCAGGGTTTAAAATATTTGCCTAGCGATGTCCTAGTCTTGCATGGGCGGTGCGGCGATCCGCAAGACACACACTACCTTTCCCAATTTTATTGAACCTCAGTAACGAAAAAACCCCAACCTTATGGTCGGGGTTTGAAATATTAGCCTGGCGATGTCCTACTCTCACATGGGGAAGCCCCACACTACCATCGGCGCTATTGCGTTTCACTTCTGAGTTCGGCATGGAAATCAGGTGGGTCCACAATGCTATGGTCGCCAAGCAAAATCTTTGCTTGCTCACCTCGTAGCAGAGATGATGCGAAATTCTATTTTAAATGGTGCTGATACCCAGACTCGAACTGGGGACCTCATCCTTACCAAGGATGCGCTCTACCACCTGAGCTATATCAGCATCAAGAGTGTCCTTAAGGACTAAAAAAGCCCGCTTTATCAAACGGGCTCATTTATACTTTTTGTCTTCACTTTTCAAAAAAGTGAAAATAAATAGGAGCCTGGCGATGTCCTACTCTCACATGGGGAAGCCCCACACTACCATCGGCGCTATTGCGTTTCACTTCTGAGTTCGGCATGGAAATCAGGTGGGTCCACAACGCTATGGTCGCCAAGCAAATTCTTTAATTCGGAAAGCTTTTAAAAGTTAATGTACACACATTCAATATTCTTGCTTTGAGTCCATCAAAACCCCTTGGGTGTTGTATGGTTAAGCCTCACGGGCAATTAGTACAGGTTAGCTCAACGCCTCACAACGCTTACACACCCTGCCTATCAACGTTCTAGTCTCGAACAACCCTTTAGGACACTTAAAGTGCCAGGGAAGACTCATCTCAGGGCTCGCTTCCCGCTTAGATGCTTTCAGCGGTTATCGATTCCGAACTTAGCTACCGGGCAATGCGTCTGGCGACACAACCCGAACACCAGAGGTTCGTCCACTCCGGTCCTCTCGTACTAGGAGCAGCCCCCTTCAATCTTCCAACGCCCACGGCAGATAGGGACCGAACTGTCTCACGACGTTCTAAACCCAGCTCGCGTACCACTTTAAATGGCGAACAGCCATACCCTTGGGACCGACTTCAGCCCCAGGATGTGATGAGCCGACATCGAGGTGCCAAACACCGCCGTCGATATGAACTCTTGGGCGGTATCAGCCTGTTATCCCCGGAGTACCTTTTATCCGTTGAGCGATGGCCCTTCCATACAGAACCACCGGATCACTATGACCTGCTTTCGCACCTGCTCGAATTGTCATTCTCGCAGTCAAGCGGGCTTATGCCATTGCACTAACCTCACGATGTCCAACCGTGATTAGCCCACCTTCGTGCTCCTCCGTTACTCTTTGGGAGGAGACCGCCCCAGTCAAACTACCCACCAGGCACTGTCCTCACCCCAGATAATGGGGCTAAGTTAGAACATCAAACATACAAGGGTGGTATTTCAAGGATGGCTCCACAGATACTGGCGTACCTGCTTCAAAGCCTCCCACCTATCCTACACATGTAGGCTCAATGTTCAGTGCCAAGCTGTAGTAAAGGTTCACGGGGTCTTTCCGTCTAGCCGCGGGTACACTGCATCTTCACAGCGATTTCAATTTCACTGAGTCTCGGGTGGAGACAGCGTGGCCATCATTACGCCATTCGTGCAGGTCGGAACTTACCCGACAAGGAATTTCGCTACCTTAGGACCGTTATAGTTACGGCCGCCGTTTACCGGGGCTTCGATCAAGAGCTTCGACCTAAGTCTAACCCCATCAATTAACCTTCCGGCACCGGGCAGGCGTCACACCGTATACGTCATCTTACGTGTTTTGCAGAGTGCTGTGTTTTTAATAAACAGTTGCAGCCAGCTGGTTATCTTCGACCGGTTCAACCTTCATCCGCGAGGGATTACAAATCTACGCCGGCGCACCTTCTCCCGAAGTTACGGTGCTATTTTGCCTAGTTCCTTCACCCGAGTTCTCTCAAGCGCCTGAGTATTCTCTACCTGACCACCTGTGTCGGTTTATAGTACGGTTTAGTGTAATCTGACGCTTAGTGGCTTTTCCTGGAAGCGTGGTATCGTTACTTCAACTCCGTAGAGTCTCGTCATCAACTTCTCGTTGTTTAATAGAAGACCGGATTTGCCTAATCTTCCCAACTACCAGCTTAAACAGGGTAATCCAACACCCTGATAACCTAACCTTCTCCGTCCCCACATCGCAATTACACCAAGTACGGGAAATATTAACCCGTTTCCCATCGGACTACGCTTTTCAGCCTCGCCTTAGGGGCCGACTCACCCTGCCCCGATTAACGTTTGGACAGGAACCCTTGGTCTTCCGGCGAGGAGGTTTTTCACCCCCTTTATCGTTACTCATGTCAGCATTCGCACTTCTGATACCTCCAGCAGACCTTACAGTCCACCTTCAACGGCTTACAGAACGCTCCCCTACCCAATGACCTAAGTCATTGCCGCAGCTTCGGTGTATAGCTTAGCCCCGTTACATCTTCCGCGCAGGCCGACTCGACTAGTGAGCTATTACGCTTTCTTTAAATGATGGCTGCTTCTAAGCCAACATCCTAGCTGTCTAAGCCTTCCCACATCGTTTCCCACTTAGCTATACTTTGGGACCTTAGCTGGCGGTCTGGGTTGTTTCCCTCTCCACGACGGACGTTAGCACCCGCCGTGTGTCTCCCGGATAGTACTCACTGGTATTCGGAGTTTGCAAAGGGTTGGTAAGTCGGGATGACCCCCTAGCCTTAACAGTGCTCTACCCCCAGTGGTATTCGTCCGAGGCTCTACCTAAATAGATTTCGGGGAGAACCAGCTATCTCCAGGTTTGATTGGCCTTTCACCCCTAGCCACAAGTCATCCGCTAATTTTTCAACATTAGTCGGTTCGGTCCTCCAGTTGATGTTACTCAACCTTCAACCTGCCCATGGCTAGATCACCTGGTTTCGGGTCTATATCCAGCAACTCGACGCCCAGTTAAGACTCGATTTCTCTACGGCTCCCCTAGATGGTTAACCTTGCTACTGAATATAAGTCGCTGACCCATTATACAAAAGGTACGCAGTCACACCACGAAGGTGCTCCTACTGCTTGTACGTACACGGTTTCAGGTTCTATTTCACTCCCCTCACAGGGGTTCTTTTCGCCTTTCCCTCACGGTACTGGTTCACTATCGGTCAGTCAGTAGTATTTAGCCTTGGAGGATGGTCCCCCCATATTCAGACAGGATATCACGTGTCCCGCCCTACTCGATTTCACTGATGATGAGATGTCGGTTACGGGGCTATCACCCTGTATCGCGCCACTTTCCAGAGGCTTCACCTGTCTCATTAAAAGCTTAAGGGCTAATCCAATTTCGCTCGCCGCTACTTTCGGAATCTCGGTTGATTTCTTTTCCTCGGGGTACTTAGATGTTTCAGTTCCCCCGGTTCGCCTCACTAACCTATGTATTCAGTTAGTGATAACACCTTATGGTGCTGGGTTTCCCCATTCAGGAATCTCAGACTCACAGGTTTTTACTACCTAATCTGAGCTTATCGCAAGTTAATACGCCTTTCATCGCCTCTGACTGCCAAGGCATCCACCGTGTACGCTTAGTCACTTAACCATACAACCCGAAGGAGTTTCGAGTTGTTGTTTAAACAACCAAAGTTGTCTGCAATTTTTATACATGATGCAGACTCGATTTTGCCGGACTCAAATATAAGTATCTTTCGATACTTTCCAAGAACACTTGAATGTGTGTTGGTACCTAAAACCGTAGTTTTAGGATTTGAGAACTTTTAATTGAATAACAACGCATCTCAAAGAGATGGGGATTGTTGTTATTCGTCAGCTTTCCAAATTGTTAAAGAGCTAATCACTTCAAAAGAAGTAACCATTTTTAAAAGCACTCATCGAATGCGCTTAAAGATGGTGGAGCTAAGCAGGATCGAACTGCTGACCTCCTGCGTGCAAGGCAGGCGCTCTCCCAGCTGAGCTATAGCCCCATCAATAGGTGATGTCGTCGCCAATCTCTTGGGAGGAAATTGGTGGGTCTGAGTGGACTTGAACCACCGACCTCTCGCTTATCAGGCGAACGCTCTAACCACCTGAGCTACAGACCCGACATCATCTCTTCAATTCTATAAACCATCAATCTGTGTGAACACTCATCGCAATAATCATCGTATAAGGAGGTGATCCAGCCCCAGGTTCCCCTAGGGCTACCTTGTTACGACTTCACCCCAGTCATGAACCACAAAGTGGTGAGCGTCCTCCCGAAGGTTAAACTACCCACTTCTTTTGCAGCCCACTCCCATGGTGTGACGGGCGGTGTGTACAAGGCCCGGGAACGTATTCACCGTGGCATTCTGATCCACGATTACTAGCGATTCCGACTTCATGGAGTCGAGTTGCAGACTCCAATCCGGACTACGACGCACTTTTTGGGATTCGCTCACTCTCGCAAGTTGGCTGCCCTCTGTATGCGCCATTGTAGCACGTGTGTAGCCCTACTCGTAAGGGCCATGATGACTTGACGTCGTCCCCACCTTCCTCCGGTTTATCACCGGCAGTCTCCCTGGAGTTCCCACCCGAAGTGCTGGCAAACAAGGATAAGGGTTGCGCTCGTTGCGGGACTTAACCCAACATTTCACAACACGAGCTGACGACAGCCATGCAGCACCTGTCTCAGAGTTCCCGAAGGCACCAATCCATCTCTGGAAAGTTCTCTGGATGTCAAGAGTAGGTAAGGTTCTTCGCGTTGCATCGAATTAAACCACATGCTCCACCGCTTGTGCGGGCCCCCGTCAATTCATTTGAGTTTTAATCTTGCGACCGTACTCCCCAGGCGGTCTACTTAACGCGTTAGCTCCGAAAGCCACGGCTCAAGGCCACAACCTCCAAGTAGACATCGTTTACGGCGTGGACTACCAGGGTATCTAATCCTGTTTGCTCCCCACGCTTTCGCATCTGAGTGTCAGTATCTGTCCAGGGGGCCGCCTTCGCCACCGGTATTCCTTCAGATCTCTACGCATTTCACCGCTACACCTGAAATTCTACCCCCCTCTACAGTACTCTAGTCTGCCAGTTTCAAATGCTGTTCCGAGGTTGAGCCCCGGGCTTTCACATCTGACTTAACAAACCACCTGCATGCGCTTTACGCCCAGTAATTCCGATTAACGCTCGCACCCTCCGTATTACCGCGGCTGCTGGCACGGAGTTAGCCGGTGCTTCTTCTGCAGCTAACGTCAAACGAGCACGCTATTAACGTACCCGCCTTCCTCACTGCTGAAAGTGCTTTACAACCCGAAGGCCTTCTTCACACACGCGGCATGGCTGCATCAGGCTTGCGCCCATTGTGCAATATTCCCCACTGCTGCCTCCCGTAGGAGTCTGGACCGTGTCTCAGTTCCAGTGTGGCTGATCATCCTCTCAGACCAGCTAGGGATCGTCGCCTTGGTGAGCCTTTACCTCACCAACTAGCTAATCCCACCTGGGCTAATCTTGACGCGAGAGGCCCGAAGGTCCCCCTCTTTGGCCCGAAGGCATTATGCGGTATTAGCTATCGTTTCCAATAGTTATCCCCCACATCAAGGCATATTCCCAGGCATTACTCACCCGTCCGCCGCTCGCCGCCCATGATTTCCACCGAAGCTTCTATCATGTCGCTGCCGCTCGACTTGCATGTGTTAGGCCTGCCGCCAGCGTTCAATCTGAGCCATGATCAAACTCTTCAATTTAAGATTTTGATGTCCCGAAGGACTGACTCAATGAATACTGACTTCAAAACTACTAATGTAATTTTAAAGCTATTATCGTTCCAACAGAACGATAATGAATTGACTGTGCCGATACTAAGTATCGATTGGTCACTCAGTTCATTGAAATCTAAGTTGAAGCCTAAGCTTCATTTTGGATTATCATCAACGAGTGCCCACACAGATTGATAGGTTTATATTGTTAAAGAGCTTTCCCACTAACGTTCCGCTTAACGTCTCGTCGTTGGGGATGCGTATAATACGCTTTGAAAAATCAGAGTCAACTCTTTTTTTTCAATTTTTTCTGAAGCACTTTTCAGTGTCTTTCAGAGAAAAATAAAGAGGACATTTTCATGTCCTCTTTATCGAAAGATGGTACCGGTGGGCGGACTTGAACCGCCACGCCCGAAGGCAACGGATTTTGAATCCGTCGTGTATACCAATTTCACCACACCGGCATCAACAGGTTACCCCGTCTTTGTGTTGTGCATTATACGTAACGATCGGATGAACGCAACACAAAAAATCTATACTTTTGCTCAACTGCTGTTTATTTACTCGCAAAGCACTTTAAATCTACAATCTCTTTAAGCTTAGCTAGGGATTTTGTATGCTCTTTGCTCTAGTTGCTAATTAATAAAGAAGAATGAATACAATAAAAGACTACCCTACTGCTGGGCTATTTCGTCGCCTGGCAGCTCTTTTCTATGACGCTTTGATCATTATTGCTATTGAAATGCTTGCTGCAGGTCTTGTTGTTGCGATACTTGAAGCGGGAGTGGCTATCGGCATCGTCAACTATGGCTCATATGCCGATGTAGGCGATTTCCTTTCTAGTCACCCGGTGTGGAGCCCAGTCTATACCTTCTACCTTGCCTTCGTATGGATCGGCTTCTTGGTCTTCTTTTGGACTCGAGCTGGTCAAACTCTAGGAATGCGCGCCTGGAAGCTCAGAGTGATTAGTGAAGAGGGAGGTAATATCACGATTACTCAAGCCTTAATTCGAATTTCAACGTCAGGTTTTGGCTTAGCCAACTTTACCGTGCCGATTGATCCTCAAAAGCGTGGATTCCATGATATGTGGGCAAAGACTCGCGTGATTGTGCTACCGAAAGCGAACTAATAAACCAAGGGAGGCGTTGCCTCCCTTTTCTCACACTATGGTCGCTTACACCACTCGGTTCTTCTCTTTTCCGCTAATAAAAGCATCGATATTGTCTATCAATATCTCCACTAGACTCTGAATCGCACTATCGCTTCCCCAGGCAACATGAGGTGTTAGTAATAGATTCGGCAAATGGGCGTTATCGATGAGGGGGTTAGTAATATCCGCAGGCTCTTGGGTGAAAACATCAACCCCTGCTGCCGCAATTTTATTTTCGATCAACGCGTTAACTAGTGCAGCTTCGTCTACTAGTCCACCTCGCCCAGTATTAATCAATATTGCACTCGACTTCATTAGAAACAGCTCTTTTTTACCTATTAGGTGATGTGTCGCTTCAGATAACGGGCAATGAAGTGTAACAACATCAGCAAGCGATAAGGCACACTCAAAAGGTAAATAGCCATCACGACATTGCGCAGCACCTTTTCTCTCAGCAAAAACTACGTTCATTCCTATTGATTTAGCTAGGCTTGCTGTAGCCTGGCCCAACGCACCGCTACCGACAATCACCATTGTAGAACCAGCAACATCGCCAATCGTGTGAGTAAAAAAACAGAACTGTTTATGACGCTGCCATTCACCTTTGATAATGTCATTGTGATAACCCACAAGGCTTCTGCGTAAGGCGAACACCATTGTCATCACATGCTCTGGTACCGAACGCTGCGCATAACCTCTTACATTGGCCACCCCGATGTGATTTTTCTGACAATATTCAATGTCTACATTGTTGTAACCCGTTGCTGCCACTGCAATCAACTTCAAGTTAGGGCAGTGTTTTAGCTGCTCTGAACCCAAGATGACTTTATTAGAAATAACGACTTGCGCATCTTGAATGCGCTCAATCACTTCTTCTGGCTGAGTATATTCATACTCAACCCAGTGATGAGGGTGCTTAACTTCAGGAAGGTTGATATACGAAGGTATGGTTGCTCTATCGAGAAACACCACTTTTGGCAGTGACATAAGGACTCCTATTCACTGCCGATAGAGAGAAGAGTTACGATTTTGGCAGTGTCTTATAATCTGGCAATTCTGTCACAGGCGAGAAAAAGGTAAAGATCATTGGCTCAGCTTGCGGATAAAAGTCACAAGGAACAAAGACACTCTCTAATTGGCTCGTTTGTGGGTGATAAAAACTGAGCTCTGCCGCATGAAGTTCTAATCGGGAAGAAAACGTCAGCGCTTCTCCTTCAGAATAAAACTCATCTCCCACGATTGGATGACCTAAGGCTTGCATGTGAACACGCAACTGATGCGAGCGCCCAGTAATCGGCAACAGTCTTACCACTGATGTTTTCTCTTCTCGTGTCACCACTTGGTAAAGCGTCTGGGAAGGTTTGCCATTATTAAAGCACACCATCTGCCTTGGTCTGTTTGGCCAATCACAAATCAAAGGCAGGTCAACTTCACCAGCCTCTTTCTCTGGATGCCCCCACACTCGAGCGTAGTAGACCTTATGCGTTAAGCGATATTGAAATTGCTTTTTTAAAGCGCTTTCCGAGCGTTTATCTTTGGCAAATAACATCAAGCCTGAAGTCGACATATCTAAGCGATGAATCACCTGAATACCCGGATATTCAGCATCAAGTCGACTCCACATACTGTCGTAATGTTCTGCCAAGCGACCAGGCACCGACAGCAAGCCCGAAGGCTTGTTTGCAACAAGAATATGCTCATCCTCATACATGATATCGATCCACGGCTCACGTGGTGGATGGTATTCAAGCATTGCCATGATTAGGACCTAAAGCTGTTAAATGGACGCGGATTATAGCAACCGTTGGTTTTATGACAAACTCACCACCACCTAAACCGTAAACGCAACTGTAATTAAAAGTTGACAGTCAGATCTTGCATGATATTAATATCAATTATTGACAATAACAAAAAGGAATAAGAGCGATATGGAGAGTGTCAGCAAAACAACGTCATCACCGAAGAATGGACTGCTTGGCTTTATGCGTTCACTGGGGCCAGGAGTAATGATGGCAGCCGCGGCCGTCGGTGGTTCACACTTGGTTGCCTCAACCAAAGCGGGTGCTATCTATGGCTGGCAATTAGCCGGACTCATTCTGCTAGTGAACCTGTTTAAATATCCTTTTTTTAAAGCTGGCGTACAATTTACTGTTGGTACAGGAAAAAGCCTTGTAGAGGGCTATGCAAATCTAGGTCGCCCATATTTGTGGGTTTTTACTCTGCTCAGTGTCGTTTCTGGCATCATCAACACCGCAGCCTTGCTGCTCTTTAGTGCCAGCTTGCTTAACTATTTCATTCCTTTTGATCTACCACTTCCTGTTTTATGCAGTATCGTGCTCACTATTTGCTTGGCTATTTTGTTCGCTGGTCACTATAAGGCGCTCGATACCCTATCAAAGATCATTATGACCACCTTAACGATCGCAACCGTTGTCGCGGTAACCATTGCTGTTGGTAATCCGGTAGAGCCTGTTGCTCAATTTGAAGCGCCTTCACCATGGTCTATTGCTGCTATCGGTTTTTTAGTGGTTACCATGGGTTGGATGCCCGCCCCCATTGAGATCTCAAGCATTACCTCAATGTGGCTCAAGAGTCAGCAGCGTCATACGGAAGTAACGGCTAAGTCTGCTCTATTCGATTTCAATGTGGGCTACCTTGGTACTGCACTACTTGCGTTGGTTTTCGTCGCACTGGGCGCATTGGTGATTCACGGAAGTGGTGTAGAGCTATCAGCTTCAGGGGTCGGGTTTACTCATCAGCTTGTAGGACTTTATGCGTCTACGATTGGCGAGTGGTCACGCATGCTCATCGCTGTGATTGCGTTTTTCTGCATCTTCGGCAGCACAATTACGGTCATTGATGGCTACTCTCGAGTTATCTCAGAATCACAACGCTTATTGCTAAAGCAACCACAAGCGAATCCTAAAGTTACTCAAACGTGGATGGTTATTGTTTCAGCGTGTGCGCTATCGATCATTCTATTTTTGATGTCTGCTCTGATGCCAATGTTGGATTTCGCTATGGTGATGGCATTCATGACCACGCCAGTCTTTGCCCTACTAAACTACCTCTTGGTCTCTCGCACGGAACTGCCAAAAGAGCTAGCAATGACTCAAGGTCTCAAGCGTCTATCTCAAGTAGGATTGATTTACTTGTTTGGCTTCCTTGCGCTGTTTATTTGGTGGAAATGGTTAATGTAACGTTTAACAAAACCTAGCATCCGTAATAAACAAAAAGGGCTTCGTACCTGTTGGTATGAAGCCCTTTTGTCTAGCGTAATCTCAAACCGTTAGTTATGAGATACCACAATCAAGCGCAGCGAGTCTAATTGATATTGTGCTTTCTCAATGTAGCTATCTAGCTGATTAATCTGCTCTTCAATCGCAACAATTTCTTCATCACGAATATTCGGATTCACCGCTTTTAGCGCTTGAAGTCGTTCAAGCTCTGCATTCAAGCTCGCATGCATATCTTGTTTCGCTTGCTGACGAATACGCTCTACTGGTTCTGTCACTGCCTTATCGCCCGCTTCAATCATCGTGTGGATCTGAGCTTGCACTGAATTGACCAGCTTGCTTGCCAGGTGACGGTTCACTGGACTTAACTGACGATTAAAACTGTCAAACTCAACCTGTGCCGAAAGATCATTTCCACGCTGATCCATCATCAAACGAATCGGTGTTTTCGGTAAGAAGCGGCTAATACCAGAACGTTTTGGCGCTTGAGCATCCACACAGTAAACCAGCTCTACCAAAATGGTGCCAACAGGCAATGCCTTATTCTTCAGGAGAGAAACGGCCGACGTACCTACGCCTTCACTCATGATCAAATCGATGCCACCTTGGATCATCGGATGTTCCCAGCTGATGAAGTTCATATCTTCTCGAGATAGTGCAGTATCGCGATCGAAGGTGATTGTTGCACCTTCATAAGGAAGTCCTGGGTAGCTTGGCACCAGCATGTGCTCTGATGGTGTCACCACTAGAGCATTCTCGCCTTTGTCGTCTTGGTTTAGGCCAATAGTGTCGAAGAGGCTTAGCGCAAATGTCACCAAGTTGGTGTCGCCATCGGTTGCCGAGATTTGGTCGACAATCTTCTGTGCTTTTTCGCCTCCATTTGAGTGCATCTCAAGTAGGCGATCTCGACCTTGCTCAAGCTGTGCTTTTAGCTCTTGATTCATTTTATGTGACTGTTCAATCACATCATCAAGCTCAGTGATATCACCCGATGCCAGCATCTTTATCAGTGCACCTGAGTGTTGTTCATAAACGGTGCGGCCAGTAGGGCAAGTTTCCGCAAACGCATTCAACCCCTCGTTAAACCAGCGAGCCAAAATACCCTGTGATGTTCCCTCTAGGTATGGGACGTGAACGTCAATATCATTTTGCTGACCAATTCGGTCTAGGCGGCCAATGCGCTGTTCAAGCAGGTCTGGGTTAAACGGCAAATCAAACATCACGAGCTGATTTGCGAACTGGAAGTTGCGACCTTCCGAGCCAATTTCACTACAGATAAGAACCTGTGCACCGCCCTCTTCTTGCGCAAAGTAAGCTGCAGCTTTATCACGTTCAAGAATCGACATTCCTTCGTGGAATACCGTCGCACGAATACCTTCACGCTCGCGCAGTGCCTGTTCAAGTTGTAGGGCCGTTGCTGCTCGCGACGCAATCACCAAGATCTTGTCACTGCGTTTGTCTTTAACTTTCTCAATCAGCCAATCAACACGCGGATCAAACTGCCACCAGCTTGATTCGTCACCTTCAAACTCTTGGAAAATTTCTTCTGGGTATAGGTTTTTGAGTGCGCGTGCCTCGTCACTCATTTTGCCACCCAGCATGCCCGCGACACGCATTGACGTGTTGTATTGCGATGGAATCGCCATAGGCATCAGGTTAACCATACGCTTAGGGAAACCTTTAATCGCAGCACGTGTGTTTCTAAATAGAACGCGACCTGTACCATGACGATCCATAAGATTATCGATCAGCTCCTGGCGAGCATTAGCACATGACTCTTCATCAGCGTCATTTTCGATAATACGGAACAGTGGCTCGACGTCTTGCTCAGAAAGTAGCTCGGTAATCTGGTTCTTTGCATCGTTCGAGAGCTGCTCACCAGTAAAGAGAGAGGCGACAGCATCAGCCACAGGAGCATATTGCTCTTCCTCTTGCACGAAGGCTTGATAATCAAAAAAGCGGTCGGCATCCAAAAGACGAAGACGGGCAAAGTGGCTTTCTCGTCCAAGCTGCTCCGGTGTTGCTGTCAGAAGCAATACGCCTGGCGTTCGCTCAGCTAAACCTTCAATGACTTGATATTCTCTGCTTGGCTTTTCTTCACTCCACTCTAGGTGGTGCGCCTCATCGACAACGAGTAGATCCCAATCCCCTTCCAATGCCTGTTCGAAACGTTTACGACTTTTACGTAGGAAATCAAGAGAACACAGAACCAGTTGCTGAGTATCAAACGGGTTATCCGCCTCGGCAAAGGCTTCAATACAACGCTCTTCGTCAAAAACAGAGAAATGAAGATTGAAACGACGAAGCATCTCTACTAGCCACTGATGTTGCAGAGTTTCCGGTACCACAATCAAAATACGCTCTGCACGACCGGCTAACACCTGCTGGTGAATGATCATACCGGCCTCGATGGTTTTACCAAGGCCTACCTCATCTGCCAGCAACACGCGTGGCGCATGACGGCGACCAACCTCATGGGCAATGTAGAGCTGGTGAGGAATAAGACCTGCACGCATGCCACAAAGGCCACGCATTGGACTTTTATGTTGTTGATATTGATTCTGTAGTGCGCGGTACCGCAGAACAAAGTTATCCATACGGTCTACTTGACCTGCATATAACTTGTCTTGTGGTTTGTTGAATCGAATCTGGTTACTCAGCAAGATCTCACGAAGTACGACACCTGACTCTTGCGTATCTTCTCGTGTACCGACGTAACTCACGAGTCCATCTTCTTCAATCACTTCATCAACTGTCAGTGTCCAACCTTGTTGTGACTCCACGGTATCACCCACATTGAAAATCACTCGTGTCACTGGCGCATCGTTACGTGCGTATACGCGATTATCTTCTGATGCAGCAAACATCACTGTGACTGTGCGCGCATCAACTGCTACTACTGTCCCTAACCCTAAATCGCTTTCCGTATCGCTAATCCAACGCTGCCCAATAGCAAATGTCATGAATACACTACCTCGTATGAAGAATGATGAATGTGGAGCTTGGTGTTGTCTCTCGCCTTAAACGAATGCAACTCACCCTACTAAATATAGGCGAGTTATGGCGGAGAAAAAGGGGGCTAATGTTACTGCAAGCTGTGATAGAGGTCACGTGATCCGAGTGGTTTTTTTTGTGAAAACTAGCTTGTAATCAAAGTGTAAAAACAGCAACGGTATGGTAAAGGAATCTCCCACTATAATAAGAATTGTGGGAAGCTCATTTTTGAGAAGATGAGCAATGAGTAAATCGGCGAAACTGTGGCCGAGCGTTACTAGCCATACATCGCCGCTTTACTGTGATAAGTCAGTGACTTTGTTACTGCTGACCAAACAGCGCTGCCATTTGGCAAGGAGATGCTTATGGGCGATACCGATCGCAAACTGTTTATTCTCGACACCAATATTCTACTTCACGAACCTCACGCTATTTTTTCTTTCCAAGAACACGACGTTGTCATTCCAATGACTGTCCTCGAAGAGCTCGACCGCATTAAAGACAGTAAAAGAGACGTTGCACGCGATGCTCGCGTTGCCATCCGAGCTTTAGAGGATCTATTCCGAGATGCAACACCAGACCAAATCTCCGAAGGTATTCCTATTATTCGCCAGCAAGAGCAATCTGGCACCATTGCGATACTTGCCGACTATCAACTTCAAGAAACCATTAAAGCGTTCGCGGATAAGGCGGGGGATAACCGCATCCTCAATGCAACGTTATATCTGCAAAACAAACGTGCTCCAAGAGAGGTGGTTCTTGTCACCAAAGATATCAATATGCGCCTACGTGCTAAAGGCGCGGGCGTTCGGTTTGTCGAAGACTATCGTACCGACCAACTCATTGATGATGTTCAGTACCTAACCAAAGGTTTTCAGCAGTGTGAGGGTGATTTTTGGCAACGTATCGACCAAGTTGAGAGTCGCACGCTAGGTGGGCGCACTTTACATACTCTATCGAGAGCCCCCTTTGAGCCGACCTTTATCAATCAGTATGTGATTGATGAAACCAGTGATTTTGCCGGGCGTGTCGAAGATATTTCGCCAGAAACGGTTACTATAAAAGACCTTAGCCGTGAGCGAATGATGTCTCGTCGAGCTTGGGACATTACACCCAAGAATATCTATCAGGGAATGGCGATGGATGCCCTACTCGACCCCGATATTGATTTGGTCATTCTTACCGGGGCTGCGGGCAGCGGTAAAACGCTATTAGCGATGGCCAGTGCGTTAGAGCAAAGTATTGAGCGCTGTATGTTCGATAAAATTATTGTCACGCGAAATACACCAGATATCGGTGAATCCATTGGTTTCTTACCGGGTACAGAAGAAGAGAAAATGATGCCTTGGCTAGCGGCCATCACCGACACTCTTGAAGCTCTGCATAAAAATGATCACTGCACTGAGGGCTCTTTAAAATATATCTGTGACAAAGCCAACATCCAGTTCAAGTCCATTAACTTTATGCGAGGTCGCTCAATTCAAAATGCGTTTGTGCTGCTCGATGAGTGCCAAAATCTCACAGCTTCACAGATAAAAACCATCATTACCCGCTGTGGTGAGGGCACTAAAATTGTCTGCTCGGGGAACTTGGCACAAATTGATTCACCCTATTTAACCCCCGTGACTTCGGGGCTGACCTATATGGTGGAACGATTCAAAAACTTTGAAGGTAGTGCCAACATTCACCTTAACGGCGTAGTGCGTTCTCGATTAGCAGAGTTTGCCGAAGAAAACCTATAACACTGAATAGTATAATTATGTTCTTTCAGTGGCATTCCATTCGGAATGCCACTTTTTATTAAAATAATTATTCACAAATAGTGCATTTGTATGTTTAACTAGCACTACCCCACTTTTCAAGGAATAAGAGTATGGCCTTTAATCTACGCAACCGTCACTTTGTCAAACTTCTCGACTTCACGCCGAAAGAGATTGAGTTTTTGCTCGATCTCTCACAAGACCTCAAGAAGGCAAAGTATGCTGGCTGTGAGCAAAAGACCTTAATTGGCAAAAACATCGCCCTTATCTTCGAAAAGTCGTCGACTCGTACCCGATGCGCCTTTGAGGTGGCTGCCTTTGATCAAGGGGCACAAGTTTCTTACATCGGCCCTTCTGGTTCCCAAATCGGTCATAAAGAATCAATGAAAGACACTGCGCGCGTACTGGGACGCATGTATGACGGCATCGAGTACCGTGGTTTTGGGCAAGCGATCGTTGAAGAGCTCGCTGCGAATGCGGGAGTGCCTGTTTGGAACGGTTTGACCGACGAGTTTCATCCGACCCAGATTCTCGCTGATTTCTTGACAATGCAAGAACATGCAAGAGATAAGCAGCTAGAGCAGATAACGTTTGCTTACCTCGGGGATGCGCGCAACAACATGGGTAACTCACTGATGGTTGGTGCAGCTAAGATGGGAATGGATATCCGTTTGGTTGCCCCGAAGGCGTTCTGGCCAGAGCAAAATCTTGTCGACACCTGTTTGACAATAGCAGAACAAACGGGCGCCAAAATCACTCTAACAGAAGATGTGAAAGCTGGCGTTAAAGGCTGTGATTTCCTGTATACCGATGTCTGGGTCTCTATGGGTGAGTCAGAGCAAGCGTGGGATGAGCGTGTTGCCTTGATGAAACCTTACCAAGTGAATCAAGCTGTGCTGGAAGCGACGGGTAACCCAAAAGTGAAGTTTATGCATTGCCTTCCTGCTTTCCACAATGATGAGACAACCGTAGGCAAAGAGGTGGCAGACAAATACGGTATGAATGGGCTTGAGGTAACAGAAGAGGTGTTTGAATCGGAGACATCGATTGTTTTTGACCAAGCAGAAAATCGCATGCATACCATTAAAGCTGTGATGGTGGCCACGTTAGGACACTGATAATCCGAGAAGTATTGATGGGTAGAGATGACTCTACCCATTTCAATCTCTAACGACTCAGCTCAAGCTGTGATAACCGCTCAACAGCAAACTCAATAAAGCGAGTGATTCTCTCAGAGCGCTGCACAATCTGCGGATAGACAAGGTGAAACTCTCCCCCTGTCGCTATCTTGTCATCAAACAATCGTTCCAGTTTTCCAGCTTTTACTTCCTGATAAACAAAATACTCTGGCACTCTGATCAACCCTTCACCCGCGAGGGCCAATATCTTGAGTTGGTGATTGTCACTGATGGTCATCCAACCACCGCACTCTACCTTTTCCTGATGAAACTCCCAATGCTCATAGCCTCGCCCCATTAGACATTGATGAGCTTTTAGATCATTGGGAGCTTTTGGATACCCATGATCTGAAAAGTACCTATGACTCCCCACCACACAGTGAGAATAACTAAATAGCTTACGAGCGACTAAATGCTCTGGAGGTCGCTGTGTGGCGCGAAAAGCGAGATCAAAATTATCTTTGATCAAATCATGACTGGTGTAACTGGAGTCGATCTCAAAACTGACTTGTGGATAGGATTGGCGAAACTGACGGCAAAGATCAATCAAAATGCCTTCAACAAACTGCATGGGTGCCGTGATGCGAATCACTCCCGCCAAAGTGTCATTCTCATACTCTGCGTTGCGCTCCATTTCCACCAAGGTCGACTCTATACTTTGCATACCTGCATAAATCCTCTCACCTTCTGGAGTCAATCGCACACTGCGTGTAGAGCGTATCAGCAATGGAAATCCTAACTCTTTTTCTAGCTGCTTTATCTGCAGAGAAAGGTGACCTTTCGATATGTCTAAGTCATCAGCGGCCTTGGTAAAGCTGAGTGCTTTTGCTACCGCATTAAACAACATCAGCTTCTCTAACCGTTTATGCATAATCGTTCCACTGTTTTTTATATCAAACAATAAGTTCTATTTTGTTTATTTTTCTTGCTTTTTCAATAGGAGAAAATGGCCTCCATAAGATTTAAGGAGATGGCTATGAAAAACCTACCAATCCACCAGCGCTTACCTAACGCTTCTCAACTTGTCTACGGCTGTATGGGGCTCGGTGGTGGCTGGAATGATGCGCCCGTATCAAAAGATGATGTTCGACAAGTGCATCAAGTGATTGATACTGCACTTGAGCAAGGTATAAACGTCTTTGATCATGCCGATATCTATACCTTTACCAAAGCAGAGCAAGCGTTTGGTCAAGCACTACAGCAACGTCCAGAGCTTCAGCGAAAGATCACTTTGCAATCAAAGTGTGCGATTCGCTTTGCAGATAACCAAGGCCCAAAACGCTATGACTTTTCTAGCGAGTGGATCGAGTATTCGGTGGATCACATTCTTTCTAGACTGAACATTGAGCAGCTAGACACGCTACTTTTACACCGTCCTGATCCACTGATGGTGCCAGAGGAAGTCGCTGCGACCATCGAGAAATTGCAAGCCTCCGGCAAGATTAAACATTTGGGTGTTTCGAACATGAACGTTCACCAAATGGTGCTGCTGCAATCAGCACTAAAAACGCCTTTGGTGTGCAACCAGCTTGAACTGAGCCTTTCGCAGCTGCAATGGCTTGAGGAGGGTGTAACACCCAATGCCTCCTCTTTCTTAGGCACGATCGAGTACTGCCGAGCGCACGGGATCCAACTCCAAGCGTGGGGTTGTTTAAGCCAAGGCTTATTTACGGGCCGCGATCTCAATGGTCAACCAGAGCACATTGTACGCACGGCAAACCTCGTGGCTGAGCTAGCACATCAATACCAAGTCTCACGTGAAGCAATCGTGTTAGCGTGGTTAATGCGCCACCCTGCCAACATTCAACCGGTCATTGGTACAACAAATCCCGAGCGTATTCGAGCCTGCGCAGAAGCAGGAAAATTAACTCTTAAACATGAAGAGTGGTATCGACTCTATGAGTCAGCTCGTGGTCACGAACTGCCATAAAACGGAAATCAATAGTAAAAGGGAGACGATGATGAAACTCACCACAGCCCAGGCTCTACTCTCAAAAGTCCAACTTGAAGCGATTGGCAACCAGCAAACTGTCGCGGCGGCGATCGTTGACGCTCATGGTGACTTGGTTGCTTTCATGAAAATGGATGGCTGCAGTCCTCAAGCTGCTCTTTTGGCACAAAATAAAGCTTACTCCTCTGCGCGAGATCGACAGCCTTCAGGCAACCTTGGTCAGTGGGCACGTGAAGCAGGCAGAGACCTCAGCTATTGGACTGACCCTCGTATTACGGGTTTTAAGGGAGGAATGCCGATCGAAATCAACCAGCAAGTCATTGGTGCTATCGGTATTAGTGGATTGAGCGAAGATGAGGATGAACAGCTGGCAGTGCTCGCTTTAGAGTCAATTGTTGATTAAGTCGCCATTTAGCCATAACAAAACTGGTCAAAACCTCTGATTTAGCGCTATAATCTGCGCCAGTTTCGAGGAGGTCTTTCATGCAACGCAAACGTTTACTTAATGTTCACAGTTCAGCAATGAAAGCGCGTTATTTTCGATCCTCACTATTCATATTCTAAGCCTCCCATTTTGGGGGGCTTTTTTATGGCTTTTAACCAGGGAATATCACCATGACTAACTCTCTATACAAAAAGCACATTATCTCGATTCCAGAGCTTTCACGCCAAGAACTCGAGCTAATTGTTGACACGGCAGGCGAGCTTAAAGCAAACCCTCGCCCAGAGCTTATTAAGAACAAAGTGGTTGCGAGCTGCTTCTTTGAGCCTTCAACGCGAACGCGCTTATCGTTTGAAACGGCTATTCAGCGTATCGGTGGTGATGTTATTGGTTTTGACAGCGGCGGCAACACTTCGCTCGCTAAAAAAGGGGAAACACTGGCAGATTCTGTTCAGGTTATTTCTTCATACGTAGACGCCTTCGTTATGCGCCACCCTCAAGAAGGCGCAGCACGTCTAGCCTCTGAATTCTCAAACGGTGTTCCAGTGATTAATGGCGGTGACGGTGCAAACCAGCACCCGACTCAAACCCTGCTAGACCTTTTCAGTATCGCTGAAACACAAGGTCGTCTAGACAACCTCAATGTTGCTTTCGTTGGTGACTTGAAATATGGCCGTACCGTTCACTCATTGACTCAGGCATTGGCTAAGTTCAACAACGTTCGTTTCTACTTCATCGCACCCGATGCATTAGCGATGCCTGATTACATCTGTGAAGAGCTCGATGAAGCGGGCATTCAATACAGCCTGCATAACGATATGGAAAGCGTTGTACCTGAGCTAGACGTGCTTTACATGACTCGAGTACAAAAAGAGCGCTTTGATGAGTCAGAGTATGCCCATATTAAGTCTGCCTATATCCTGACAGCCGATACGCTAAAAGAGGCCAAGAGCAACTTAAAGGTACTGCACCCACTGCCACGTGTGGATGAGATCACCGTGGATGTCGATAAGACACCTCACGCTTACTACTTCGAACAAGCAGAGAATGGCGTTTACGCACGCCAAGCTCTCCTTGCCCTTGTGCTAAACGAAACCCTGTAATGGAGCGAGATAATGGCTAAAGAAACCCAATTGCAAGTTGAAGCAATCAAAAACGGCACAGTTATCGATCACATTCCTGCACAGGTGGGCATCAAGGTCCTGCGCCTGTTCGACATGGATAAATCTAACCAACGTGTCACGATTGGACTGAACCTCCCCTCTTCCGCGCTGGGGGCAAAAGACCTGCTCAAAATTGAAAATGTCTACATCAATGAAGAGCAGGCGAACAAGCTGGCTCTCTACGCACCACATGCAACGGTCAATCAAATCGAAAATTACGAGGTGGTACGTAAACTGCCGCTGGTACTGCCGACACAAGTGAACAATGTATTTGAGTGTCCGAACACCAACTGTATTACCCACAACGAACCCGTTGAAAGCAGCTTTTCGGTCATCGAAAAAGCCGAAGATATTCGCTTGAAGTGTAAATACTGTGAAAAAGTGTTCTCACGAGAGATCGTGACAGAGAGATAGGTCACTTCTTTCCCATATCAGCATCAATACCTCGCTTTGCGGGGTATTTTTCTTTACGACAAACAAAATTGACGGCAAACTGATCGCTCATTTACCTATCTACAATTTGGAAGATTACAATGACTAAAGTACTTCACACAGATTCAGCTCCAGCAGCTATCGGCCCATACATCCAAGGTGTTGATCTTGGTAACATGGTTCTGACTTCCGGCCAAATCCCGGTAAACCCAGCAACGGGTGAAGTATCAGACGATATCGCAGAGCAAGCACGCCAATCTCTAGAGAACGTGAAAGCAGTCGTTGAATCTTCTGGTCTGACGGTTTCTGACATCGTTAAGATGACAGTATTTGTGAAAGACCTGAATGACTTTGGCACAGTAAACGAAGTCTACGGCAAGTTCTTCGACGAGCACAAAGTAGCAAACTACCCTGCGCGTTCATGTGTTGAGGTTGCTCGTCTACCAAAAGATGTTGGTATCGAGATTGAAGCGATTGCTGTTCGCAAGTAAGTCGTTTCTGCTTACCTCTAAACAACAAGGGCGAGTCACTGACTCGCCCTTGTTGTGTCTAGATAGCGCTATGTTTACTTAAAGCCCTTCTCTTTCTTAATCAGGTCGTAAGCATTTTGAATTTCTTGTGCCTTCTCTTTGGCCATATTCATCATCTCTGGCGGAAGGCCCTTAGCCATCAATTTGTCCGGGTGATGCTCGTTCATCAATTTACGGTGCGCACGCTTGACGGTTTTGGCATCCGCACTCTCTTCCACACCAAGCACTTTGTAAGCATCCGATAATTGGTCACGACTTGGAGCTTGCTGCCAACTGCCTTGGCCTTGCTGTGAGCCTTGATGATGTCCACCAAACCCGCCTTGTTGAAAACGAAACGCTGCTTCTTGCATTCTCAAGCGCTGTTCAAGTTGACCTGAAGAGAAACCGAGTCCCTGCGCGACGCGGTGGAGCACCTGACGCTCGCTGGGATGGATATCTCCATCGGCAAAAGCCGCGGATATTTGTAGCTCTAAAAAGAACTGTTTTAAGTCAAAGCGGTTGTGAGCGGCTAACTGCACACGCTCTAACACCTCTTCTAGTGGAAAGTCGCTCTCTTTGCCTTCACGGAATGCATCTTGTGCGGCTCGACGCTGATCACCATGAAGATTCATACGGTCCATCATCGTCGAGGCCAACTCGATCTCGGCCTTACTGACTTGTCCTTTCGCTTTCGCCACATGCCCCATTACAGAGAAAGCGGCACGAAAGAACTCCTCTTGCATTTTTTGGTCTTGTTTTGGCCCAGAAAAACCGCCAAAGCCGCCAGTTTGATATCCGCTATTAGCAAGACGACGCGCCTTGTCGAACTGGTGACCAATGAATAAACCTAGGATGAGGCCAAAAGGGCCTCCGAACAGCATGCCAAAAAAAGCACCTAACAATTTGCCAAAAATATGCATTGTGTGGTCTCAATCTCTGAATTTTATCGTATGAGTGTGGTCTGATAGTGCTGGATGATTGAAATTCCTTTATTATAAAGGATGTTTTCATTACATTCGGTCTCTATCACCGGAAAGATCAAGTTCAACAGGATAGTAAAACTCGATGTCACGTTTCCCTCTCACCTTACTGGCTACGTCTATTAGCGCGGCTCTGTATATTCCACAGGCCATTGCATCTGACGACTCTGGCTCTAGTGTGCAAGAACTTCCTACCAAAGATCAATGTTTAGTCAGCGATCTGGAGGTAGAAGACGCTAATCAACTGCCTATCAACGTTGAAGCGGACTCGCTTGAAGCAATTAATGGTGAGAAAGCGGTTTACCAAGGCAATGTCATTGTCACTCAAGGTAATCGTAAGATGACTGCTGATAGCGTCACTATGCACCAAGCTGACAATATTGTTGTCGCTGACGGTAATGTCACTTTTAGTGATGGTCAGTTTAAGTCGACCTCAGACAAGGCCACCAATAACCTCACGACCAACGAAATCTCCCTTGAGAACACCCAATACCAAATGCTGTGTGAACAAGGGCGTGGTGAAGCGGTTTACATTACTAAAGATGGCCGCGGCGTGTACGAGATGCGTGATGGCACGATCACATCTTGCCCCGAGGGCGATCACTCTTGGCGCATGAAGGCATCCAGTATCGAAGTGAACCAAGAAGAAGAAAAGGCGACATTATATGGTCCTCGCTTTGAGGTACTTGAGGTCCCTATATTCTACATGCCATACATGACTCTGCCACTGAGTGATGCTCGTAAAACGGGTTTTCTTTACCCCACTATTTCCTATGGTTCCAGTGATGGTTATGAGTTCGATATTCCCGTTTATTGGAATTTGGCACCGAACTATGACTTGACTACAACGTTCCGCTATATGGAAAAACGTGGCCTGCAACTTGATGGAGAGTTCCGTTATTTATCCAACTTTGGCTTAACCACGTTCGATGGTGAATACCTAGGAAATGATAAAAAATACGACGATGAAGATCGCTGGGGCTTCCAATTCAAGCACAATGGCATCATTAACAACAACTGGAAAGTGGCCGCTGATTTTTCAAAAGTTAGTGATGTGCAATATTTCCAAGAAGTCGACTCTCGAATAGGTAATCGTGAAGACGGTCAGTTGGTACAAGAAGGTTCCGTATCTTATCGCTCGGCGAACTGGGACACGACGTTATTAGTTCGTGACTTCCAAGTTCTAACGACGCAAGACAACCAACCTTATCGATTGTTGCCTCAACTAAAAGCTAACTACTATGCTCCAGAAATTTATCGTAATCTGGACTTTGACGTAATTAGTCACCTTTCTGTCTTCGATACCGATGCGACAGATATGCCAACAGCGACACGTGTACACATAGAACCAGGGATAACCCTACCGTTTGGTAACTCATGGGGCTCTTGGACAACAGAGGCCCGCTTACTCGCTACTCACTACGAGCAAAATTTAGATAACGTCAGTGCCGCGAGTGACCTTGAAGAGTCTGTAACTCGTGTCCTACCCGAATTTAGAACGCATGCCGGTATTGTTCTGGAGAGAGATACCTCTTTTTACACCGGTTACACGCAAACACTTGAGCCTCAGGTTCAGTATGTCTATGTGCCTTATGAAGATCAGAACAATATCGCTACCTACGACACCACCCTATTGCAAACAGACTACTATGGGCTATTTAGAAGCCGACAGTATAGTGGTGTAGACCGCATTGAGGCAGCCAATCAGCTCAGCTACGGTGCTTCGAGTCGTTTCTATGACGATGAGTACAAAGAAAGACTGGCTATTTCATTCGGTCAAATTATCTACATCGATAGAAAAAACAGTGTTAAAGATGATGAGAGTGGTACCTCAAACTACTCTGCCTGGGCAATTGAGGCTGACTTCAACTACGATGACTACATTTTCTACCACGGTGGGATCCAATACGACATTCAGACCAGTGCCGTACAACACGCAAATACAACCTTAGAATACCGACATGAGGCGGGTTACGTACAAGCGAACTATCGCTATGTCTCCAAGGAGTATATCGAAGATACATTGGGAGATAGCCTGAAAGATCTCTCTAATGATCCAACTAATCCGAATACATCGGGGATTGATAGCATTACTAAAGATGGTATTTCACAAGTGGGATTCCTTACGGGCTATCAGATCAACCGCAATTGGAACGCACAACTGCACTACTTCTATGATTTAACCATTCAAGAAGATCTGGAGTGGCTCGCTAACCTCAACTACACCTCTGACTGCTGGTATGTTGGCTTTACTTATAGTAACCAACTACGTAACTGGAGCGGAACTACCGGTGGTGAAAGCTTCTTCTACGACAGCGATCCGGTTTATGAAAACAACTTTAGCATCAATTTCGGTATCGTTGGGTTCGGTAACTCTGTACGCACCAGTGAATACGACATCTCTGGCTCGAAAAACTCTCTTGGCTACGGCCGACCATTTATCTTGAACGAATAATGTATCTGGTGCTCAAAAGAGTGAGCACCGAAAGGAAATAACATTTTATGTGGAATAAAACTCTACTAAGCCTAGCTGCAGCATGCAGCTTTGCTGCTGCAACCGTAAACGCACAACCTGTCGCGATGGATAAAGTAGCGGTTATCGTCAACGAAGGCGTTATCTTGCAAAGTGATATCGACACCGCAATGAAAACACTGCGTGCCAATAACGCAGATAACCCGCAAGCATTACCAAGCGCGGACATCTTGCGTGAACAGGTGATTGAAAAGCTGGTGATTGATACTTTACAGCAGCAAGAAGCAGAGCGTATTGGCGTGCGTATTGATGACAACCGCCTCAATGAGGCGATTGCGGATATCGCGGCGAGCAATAACCAATCGGTTGAGCAGCTGACTCAATCGGTTGCTAAAGAGGGGCTGACTTACGCTACGTTTCGCGAGCAAGTGCGCAAAGAAATTGCCGCCAGTGAAGCAAGAAATGCGCTCGTTCGTAGCCGAATCAATATCTTGCCAGCTGAGGTAGATAACTTGGCAGAACTTCTTGCTGAAGAAACCAATGCGACGGTTCAGTACAACATCAGCCATATTCAACTGCGCTTTAGCGACACTGAAGACCGAGCAGAGCTAGAGAAGCAAGCAAATGAATTGGTTGCGGAACTCGAAGCTGGCGCAGACTTCGCCAATATGGCCTACACCTATTCAAAAGGCCCTCGAGCACTAGAAGGCGGTGATTGGGGCTGGATGCGTAAAGAAGAGATGCCAACGATTTTTGCTGACCAAATTAAACTGCAAAACAAAGGCAGTATCATCGGTCCATTCCGCAGTGGTGTCGGCTTCCATATTCTGAAAATTGATGACGTCAAAGGTTTAGAGACCGTCGCGGTCACTGAAGTTAACGCTCGACATATCCTCATTAAACCGACGGTTATCCTTAGCGATGAAGGCGTTCTTCGTGAGCTTAGCAATATCACTGAGCGTATTGAGTCTGGTGATGCCACGTTTGGTGAAATGGCTCAGCAATACAGCCAAGACCCTGGCTCGGCGGCAAAAGATGGTGAACTGGGCTTCCAGACGCCAGATCTTTACGTACCAGAATTCAAACACCAAGTAGAAACTCTTCCTGCGGGACAAATCAGTGAGCCATTCAAGACCGTACACGGCTGGCACATCGTCGAAGTAATGGAACGTCGTGAAGTTGACCGCACTGACTCAGCGCTTAAGAACCGAGCCTACGGTATCTTGTTTAACCGTAAATTTAACGAAGAAGCTAGCGCTTGGGTGCAAGAGCTGCGTGCTAGTGCCTTTGTTGAAGAAGTGACGGACAGTGATGATGAAAGCTAAAAGAATCGTAATCACCGCAGGTGAGCCTGCGGGAATTGGCCCCGACCTGACTCTCGCTCTCGCTCAGCAAGCCTGGGAGCATGAGCTTGTTGTCTGTGCCGATAAACACATGCTGGCGGCTCGTGCAGAGCTGCTTGGTTTAGATGTCACATTCATCGATTATCACGCAGACGCGCCTGTTCAACCCTCTCCAGCAGGTCAGCTTGTGGTTGACCATATCCCTATGGCAGAAGAGGCCAAAGTGGGTGAGCTCAACGAGCACAATGGTCACTATGTACTAGAAACCTTAGAGCGTGCAGCAGTGGGCTGCATGAGCGGCGAGTTCGCGGCCGTGGTAACCGGGCCAGTTCATAAAGGCGTCATCAATCGCGCTGGTGTCGCGTTCTCTGGGCATACCGAGTTCTTTGCCGAAAAGTCGAATACCCCACTGGTTGTCATGATGCTCGAAACGGAAGGGATGCGCGTTGCACTCGTCACCACCCATATTCCACTGGCTTATGTATCAAAGGCGGTAACGGAAGAGCGCCTAGAACAGATTATTGATATTCTTAACCGTGATTTAGTAGAAAAATTTGCTATTCCGCGACCAAAGATCTATGTTTGCGGGCTTAATCCTCACGCAGGGGAAGATGGCTGTCTCGGAAGAGAAGAAATTGAGACCATCACCCCAACGTTAGAGCGTCTGCGCCAAGACAAAGCAATGGACCTTATTGGTCCCCTGCCAGCAGACACGATTTTTAATCAAAAGTACCTAGAAGAAGCAGATGCTATTCTTGGTATGTACCATGACCAAGTTCTGCCTGTATTAAAATATAAAGGCTTTGGGCGTTCAGTGAATATCACACTTGGACTACCCTTTATTAGAACGTCTGTTGATCATGGTACCGCATTAGATCTTGCGGGAACTGGCCAAGCGGACACAGGGAGCTTCCGAACGGCCCTAGCGCATGCAATAGAATTAGTTGAGAAGAAACAATGAGAAATGATGTCCACTTAGGACACAAAGCGCGTAAACGTTTTGGTCAAAACTTCCTGAACGATCCATATATTATCGATGGTATCGTCTCTTCAATTAACCCAAGACCAGGTGAGAACCTTGTTGAGATCGGCCCTGGTCTGGGAGCGATTACGGAACCTGTCGGTAAACAAGTGGATAAGTTCACTGTTATCGAGCTTGACCGTGACTTGGCTGAACGTCTGCGCAACCACCCAGAGCTGGGTGACAAGTTGACCATTCACGAAGGCGACGCCATGCGCTTCGACTTCACACAATTAGTGAAGCCAAACAATAAACTGCGTATCTTCGGTAACCTACCATACAACATCTCTACACCATTGATGTTTCACCTGTTTGAGTTCCATAAAGACGTGAAAGACATGCACTTTATGCTACAAAAAGAGGTGGTAAACCGTCTAGCTGCAGGTCCAGGCACCAAAGCCTATGGTCGCCTTACAGTGATGGCTCAATACTACTGTAAAGTGGTCCCGGTTCTTGAAGTACCGCCAACGGCATTTGTTCCGCCACCTAAGGTAGATTCTGCAGTAGTGCGTCTGGTACCTTACGAAGAGATCCCACACCCAGTAAAAGACATTAAGTGGCTAGACCGCGTATGTCGTGAAGGCTTCAACCAACGCCGAAAAACCGTACGTAACTGCTACAAATCACTACTTAACGATGAAGACTTAGCGCAGCTAGACATTAACCCTAGCATGCGTCCAGAAAACTTAACGTTAGAGCAATTTGTGGCGATGGCGAACCTGTTAGAGGCTCGTCACTAATCGAAAAAGCAGGCCTCGGCCTGCTTTTCTTTTATCGGGCATAAGGAAAGAGCATGAGTACACAAACGCCCTGTATCAAGGTTCAAGTCCACAGCAAATATATTGAAAATCAGTCTGAACCAGACAAAAACCGATATGTTTTTGCCTACCTTATCACCATTAAAAACCTTAGCTCACAACCCGTACAGTTGATCAGCCGTCGCTGGCTAATTACGGATGCCAATGGCAAGCAACTGACAATTGAAGGGGAAGGTGTGGTTGGCAAACAACCCGTTATCGATGCACATGATGAATACACCTACTCCAGTGGTACCGCGATTGAAACACCGGTGGGCGTCATGCAAGGTCATTACATTATGCACGACACTGACCAACAACCCTTTATCGCGGAGATTGACCCGTTCCGACTCGCTATACCTAATATTCTTAACTAGGAGACTCGGTGAAGCACACTGCCAATTACATCGTTGGTGACATTCAAGGCTGTCACGACGAGCTACTTCTTCTGCTCAAGCAAGTTAATTTCAACTACCGCACTGATAAGTTATGGATTTCCGGCGACCTTGTCGCTCGCGGCCCTAAGTCACTTGAGACGTTGCGCTTTGCATACCAGCACCAAGATTGCGTGCAAATTGTGCTTGGAAATCATGATTTACACCTATTAGCGGTTTCTCTGGGCATCAAAAAAGTCAAAGATAAAGACCGAACCGCCCCTATTTTCTCTGCACCAGATCGCGCAGAGTTACTAGAGTGGTTGCGTCGGCAACCTTTACTCGCAGAGCATCCAGAATTTGTTATGAGCCATGCTGGCATTCCTCCTAGCTGGAGTCTAGACACAGCGAGAATCGAGGCACGCAACGTAGAAAACATTCTACAAAGTGACCAGTTTTCCTGGCTGATGGAAAACATGTATCAAAACCAGCCTGATCAATGGGACCCTAAACGACAAGGCCTAGAGCGCACCATCTACGCCATCAATGGTTTTACGCGCATGCGCTTTGTTTTTCCAGACGGAAGACTGGATATGGCTTGTAAGCTTCCACCCAGTGAGATTGATGATCAATCCCTGATGCCTTGGTTTCAATGGCCACATCGAGTGCCCATTGATAAAAACGTCATTTTTGGCCACTGGGCAGCACTGCAAGGATATCAAGGCAATGGGCTCTATGGCTTAGATACTGGCTGTGTGTGGGGTGGACACCTAACCCTTCTCCATTGGGAATCTCAGCGCATTTATACTCAGCAAGCGCTAGCCGCAAGTGCCTAGGCTCCATTTCAATAGCAATAAAATTGCTTAATAATTGACCAAGATCAGATTTCATCCCAACTTAACATTAATCACTTTTCCTTCTTCTAAACTTTATTGTGAGTTCAGAGCGCTAGAGGAAGGAAAGGATGATTATCAAACAACGTGATTACCTAATACCGAATACAAATCGCTATCATGCCCATGTTGAGATTAACCCTGTTGGTGAAGTCGATATTGATATCGTTGAGAGCCAAAAACACTATCACTCAAACCTAGACAGGGTTCAATTTGAGCGCAAAGGGGAAAAGGTGAAAGTGCTAGGCGTTGATGAGCACGCAGGGAAAACCAGTAAATGGCAACTCACCCTTGCCTCTGGTGATGCACTGGATCTTAACTGCGCCATCGAAGAAGCCAATGATGAGCTTGAGATATTGATGCGAGATTTGGTATGAAAGCATTGAGTTGGCGATGAATTTACACTCATCGCCACTGTTTCGTTGCTACTCAGCTACTGCGCTTTTTCTAATACGACAAAGTCCATATCGTAGGCATTCTTTTCATCTGCAGAATATGACTCTTGCGACACTCGTTTAAAGCCATCATCCCATTGCGGGAAACGTGTATCCCCGTCAACATCCGCTTTGATAAACGTTAAGTAAAGACGACTCGCCATTGGCAAGCATGCTTGGTAGATACTGCCCCCGCCAATGATCATCAGCTCTTCAACATCGCCAGCGACCTCAATGGCTTGCTCAACCGATTGAACCACCGTCACACCTTCAATTTGCAACTCAGTGTCACGGGTAATCACTATGTTCAAACGACCAGGTAGTGGGCGTCCGATAGAGTCATAGGTTTTTCTCCCCATGACAATAGGCTTACCTAGCGTACAGCGTTTAAACCAAGCAAAATCAGCCGGCAAATGCCATGGCATCTGATTATCTTTACCAATAATGCGATCGTCTGCCATCGCGGCAATCATACTAATGATCATCAATCTTCCTTCACGTGTGACGGGTTAGCCCATTGAACTTAAAGAGTTAAATTATGGGTTTTCGGCGATAGAATAGCAGCCCAGGCACTGCCAGACCAATGGCTAATGCAGCAATAATAAAGATGGCAGTCAAGAAATTCTCCGCTAGCACCGCCATTAGCGACTCTGAGTAGCCAACCGAATGCAGCTCAATCAAGGCGATCATCGCTTTAAAGGCAAACACCCCCGGAACCATTGGGATCATTGCCGCTACAGTGAACACCTTAGGGTGGGCGAGAAAACGCTGTGACCAATGAATACCAATCACACTCACTAGAGCTGCAGCAAGAAACGTTGCCCACTCAATTGGTAACCCAAAGTGCATCATCAAATAGCGAGAGCCATGCCCTATTGCACCACCGATACCACAATAGATTAACGCTTTCTGAGGCACATTGAACACCATTGCAAAACCAATCGCGGGCACGGAGGCCAACAACATATCTTCCACTAATCCAAACATCAGTGACATCATGATCCCATCCACCCCCAAATACCGGTAAGACTCATTGAAGCAACAATGCCAACACTGGTTGCCAATGTAAGCAGACTCGCCATCATAAAGCGGGCAATTCCCATGTTTATGTGCCCCTTGAGCATATCTGCAACGGCGTTAATCAACGGCAGGCCGGGAACTAACATCAACACTGATGAGGCCATTGCGATGGTTGGTTGATTGCCAATAGAGAAGATCACGGCTTGAGCGGAGATGGTCGAGGTGACAAAGGCGGTAGCAGCAAAGTTAAGCAAAGGATTAAAATGACGATGGCCTAGCTCCTGCCGTACTATCATACCGAAAGCTGACGCGATAAACGTCATCACAAATACCCCCGCATCACCACCGGCTAAACGGCTAAAGCAGGCACAAGAGAAACCGATCATTACCACGACTAACCATCGGTTGTAGCGTTCTGGGCTAATTCGATTAAGCTGCTCTTTCGCCATGTGGTAATCAAGAATTCCCTTCTCCATCATGATGCAGATACGCTGAATCTGAGTGATAACACGCATATTGATGCCGCGATCGGCGCAGCTTCGCGTTGTAGTCACGCAATGCTCATTCATGACAGTTGTCACCACGAGCGCATCAGCAGAGAGGGCGACCTCAACTTCACTAACGCCTGCTGCAATACCAATACGGCGCATGACAGTGCTCACTAAGGTGCTCTCTGCACCATGGGCAAGTAACATCTGCCCTGCTTGGGCAATTAAACGCGATATCTCTCGCTGCTTGCTGTCCATTACCGGCTCCTGAATCCATTCAAATTAAGTTTAACTTATACTCTAAATTTTTGAGTTTATCTTGACGTAAACACAAAAAAACCGCAATTAAGCGGTTTTTATCTCTGCTTTCAAAGCAACGTAGCTCGGTGTTATTCACGAACCCAGATAACGTGACCGTCATCTTCATCGTCGTCCCACTCATCCCAATCATCGTCTTCAGAGACAACGTCGCTACCTGCCATCGCATCTTTGTGGTAGTCATCCCACATGAAGTTCACTTTCTCTTCCTCAGAGATCTCTTCTTCTTCACGCGGTAGAGCTTCCATAAAGTCAGCGAGTTTGTAACATAGCTCTTTTGTGCCTTGCTTGTTGATCGCTGAGATCTTGAAGTACTCGTCTTCCCAGCCAAGCGCATCGAGAATTTCTTGGATCTTCTCGTTCGCCTCTTCTTCTGGCATCAAGTCCGCTTTGTTGAAGACGAGCCAACGCGGTTTACCGGCAAGTTTCTCGCTGTACTGCTCTAGCTCATCAATGATCGTTAGCGCATTCTGCACCGGATCAGATTGATCAATCGGCATAATATCGATCATATGTAGAAGAACACGACAGCGCTCTAGGTGTTTCAAAAAGCGAATACCCAGACCGGCACCATCAGCAGCTCCTTCAATAAGACCCGGAATATCGGCGACAACAAAGCTCTTCTCTGGTACCACACTCACTACACCCAGACTTGGGATCAACGTAGTAAATGGGTAGTCGGCGACTTTTGGCTTCGCCGCTGAAACTGCGCGGATAAAGGTTGATTTACCAGCATTTGGCAAACCTAACATACCGACATCGGCCAACAGCAGTAGCTCAAGACGCAATTCGCGAATTTCACCTTTCGTACCCAACGTCTTTTGACGAGGTGCGCGGTTTACAGAAGATTTAAAGCGCGTGTTACCAAGACCGTGCCAGCCGCCTTTACCGACCATCACTTTCTTGCCGTGCTCTGCCACTTCGCCAACAATTTCATTTGTGTGGATGTCGACAGCGCGAGTACCAACAGGCACGCGCAGTACTTTGTCTTTACCACGTTTACCCGTACAGTTACCACCACGACCGTTTTCACCACGTTCCGCTTCATAGAAGCGTTGGAAGCGGTAATCAATCAGGGTATTTAGGTTTTCGTCGGCTTGGATGTAAACATCACCGCCGTCACCACCGTCGCCCCCATCAGGGCCACCTTTCGCAACGAATTTCTCACGCCAGAAACTCACTACACCATTACCACCGTCACCGGCCTGGATTTTTACTACCGCTTCATCAACGAATTTCATCTCTTACTCCGCTCTATTGCTACGTTACGTAGCTGCGTTGCAAATATCATCTCAGCACTCGCCATGCAGGCTCACGACTGAATGATATAAATTCTAGCAGATCCCAAAATCAGATCGATCACCTTAGATCCAGATCGTTCTGCCACTTAGGAACAAATAATGAGGGACTCTTTACAGAGTGCCTTAGTATTTGATCGTCGCTGTTTGGGCGACATAAGCCAAAAATAAAAAACCCCGCCGAATCGGCAGGGCTTTTGAATTCAGCTATAAAGCTTTGATTAATTTAGTCTAAGACTAAAATTACTCAGCTTCGATGCTAACGAATTTACGGTTTTTAGGACCTTTAACTTCAAATTTCACTTTACCTTCAGTAAGAGCGAAAAGAGTGTGGTCTTTACCGATACCTACGTTGTTACCAGCGTGGAACTTAGTACCACGTTGACGAACGATGATGTTACCTGCAAGAACAGATTCACCACCGAAACGCTTAACACCTAGGCGTTTGCTTTCTGAATCGCGGCCGTTACGAGTAGAACCACCAGCTTTTTTGTGTGCCATTGTTAAACTCTCCTAAAATTAAGCGTTGATGCCAGTGATTTTCACTTCAGTGAACCACTGACGGTGACCAGCTTGCTTGCGAGAATGCTTACGACGACGGAACTTGACGATTTTAACTTTATCGCCACGACCGTGTTGTACAACTTCTGCTACAACTTTGCCACCCTCTACTAGAGGAGCACCAACTTGAATGTCTTCACCGTTAGCAACAAGTAGAACTTTATCAAATTCAACAGTTGCACCAGTTTCAACGTCTAATTTCTCTAAACGAAGAGTTTGACCTTCGCTTACACGGTGTTGTTTACCACCAGATTGGAAAACAGCGTACATATTTTACTCCGCTTTTTCCGCACAGCCTGTTGCTTTTGTTGAGCAAGCGAGGGTGTGCGCTAAACTAATCATCAATAGGGCGCAGATTCTACAGAAAGGACGTCCCCATGACAAGCCATATTTTAAAAAAATTGGCGAAAACCTAATCGCCAAAATAAAGTGCCGAGATGATGCCCTTTAGCCATGTATTAATCAACGTTTTTTAGTGTATTATTCAGCAATAACTCAAATCTATAAGCCTTGTAGGTTCTAACCTTTAGCCGGAATTATAATGGATTTTAAAGCCATCCAAGCCCTTACTGCCGATGACATGGCAAAAGTGAACGAAACCATCCAAGCTCAGCTCAACTCTGATGTTTCTCTCATCAACCAACTGGGTTTCTATATCGTAAGTAGTGGCGGTAAACGTATTCGCCCTCTTCTTGCCGTATTGTCAGCGCGTGCACTTGGATACCAAGGAAGTGGCCATACCCTCGCAGCAGCCTTCGTTGAGTTCATTCACACGGCCACTCTGTTACACGATGACGTTGTGGACGAATCTGACCTACGACGTGGCAAAGCCACCGCTAATGCCGCTTTCGGTAACGCGGCAAGCGTATTAGTCGGTGATTACATCTACACTCGCTCATTCCAGATGATGACTGAGCTAGGATCAATGAAGATCCTCAAGCTAATGAGTGATGCAGTCAATGTGATCGCTGAAGGTGAAGTACAACAGTTAATGAACTGCAATGATCCTGACACGACTGAAGAGAGTTACATGCAGGTCATCTACTCCAAGACTGCTCGCCTTTTTGAAGCCGCAACCCAAATCGGCGCCATCTTGAATGACTCTCCTAGTGAAGTCGAAGTGGCTCTGCAGAATTACGGTAAATACCTAGGCACTGCGTTCCAGCTTATTGATGATGTCATGGACTACACATCTGATGGTGATGCTATGGGCAAAAACGTTGGCGACGACCTTGCTGAAGGCAAACCCACTCTGCCTCTCCTTTATGCAATGAAGCATGGTAACGAGCAACAGGCTACGATGATTCGTGAAGCAATAGAAAAATCGAACGGAATGGAACGTCTTAACGATATTCTGCTGGCAATGGAAGAAACTGGGTCACTTGAGTACACACGTCAAAAGGCGTTAACAGAAGCTGACAAAGCGATTGCTGAGCTGGAGATCTTACCTGATTCAGAGTACAAGCAGGCGTTGATACATATCGCTCACCTTGCGGTACATCGAAATTCATAGGGTATAGCGATACCTTGAACGAAAAAAGAGAGCCCTATGCTCTCTTTTTTGTTAACACTTGCGTAGATCTAGTAGTACTTATCACACCCGGAGTGTAGTTGAATGTTCTCAGTCAATTCATCGCAATGAACAGCCATCTGTTCGTGGGTATCCTGCGTCTCAATCAACACCATGTCATTGGCTTTGTCTTTGACTAGTACTCTGGCGATCCCCTGATGACACTCTACCATCATACCACTGTGTACTCGCTCGCTGTCCATATCAACTCTCCATTAGCCACTTTCCCATCTTTACGATATTAGCACTAATTCGATCATTGCTCTGGGATCAAAAAAGGTCGATCTCTGCTGACCGACCTTCTATATCAATGAGAGGGAATACTCTATTTCACAAAATCGACACCGACTTGAATGTCACCATTAAGCGTTTCTAGCATGCCATCAAGCGCAGCAGCCTCGTAATCACTTAGTGCACCGTAGCCTAGCACTTCTTCTACACCCTCTTTACCCAACTTAACTGGCTGTGCAAAGTACGGAGCATGCTCTCCTGCGCCTTCAACATAAGCACACTCAACCACACCCTCTTGACCTTGTAGTGCCTTCACGAGAGCTAGACCAAAGCGGCAAGCCGCCTGGCCCATAGACAAGGTTGCTGAACCGCCACCGGCTTTAGCTTCAACGACCTCAGTACCTGCATTTTGGATACGTTTGGTGAGTGCCGCGACTTCTTCGTCTGTAAACTCGACCCCTTCCACTTGAGAAAGCAGAGGTAGAATAGTGACACCAGAGTGACCACCAATCACAGGAACACGGATGTCACCTGGATCTTTGTCCTTCAATTCCGCGACGAAGGTTTCAGAACGAATCACATCTAGAGTCGTCACGCCAAATAGCTTACGCTTGTCGTAGACACCCGCTTTCTTTAATACTTCAGCAGCAATTGGCACAGTGGTATTCACTGGGTTGGTAATAATTCCCACACAGGCTGTTGGACAAACTACGGCTATTTTCTCAGCCAGTGACTTCACGATACCTGCGTTGACATTGAAAAGATCGGCGCGATCCATACCAGGCTTACGCGCCACACCAGCAGAGATCAACACCACGTCAGCACCATCAAGCGCTGGCGTTGGATCTTCACCCGCATAGCCTTTGATCGAAACTGGCGTAGGGATATGACTAAGATCAGCTGCAACACCTGGGGTAACAGGAGCAATGTCATACAAAGCAAGATCAGAACCTGCTGGCAGACGGTTTTTCAGTAGTAGGGCTAGGGCTTGGCCGATGCCGCCAGCGGCACCAATTACGGCTACTTTCATAGTAGTTTCTCCTTGAGGATAACTCTTTATCTTAGGTTTGTAGGGTAATTCATGTTTTTCCCCAAGCTAACGAAAACACAAGAAATTTACAAATAATTAACCTTGCGTTTGCGACCTCACGCAACGCGCTAGATCACACTAACTCCACTAATTCTCGGGGATTTCTAATCTATCTCGGTTACTTTTCAATCATATTGCCTGTTAATAGCAATCTTTACAGTGACCCCATAGACAGATTTTGTTAAACAAATTGTTCGACCCTGCATATCTATGCGAAAATATGCAGGTACTGACAATTATAAAGATATGACCATGCGAAATTCAGACAAACAAGACAATTTAGTTCGTGCGTTTAAAGCATTATTGAAAGAAGAAAGATTCGGCTCTCAAGGTGATATTGTTGATGCTCTCAAGCATGAAGGCTTTGAAAATATCAACCAATCAAAAGTCTCTCGAATGCTCACTAAATTTGGTGCCGTTCGTACTCGTAATGCGAAAATGGAGATGGTGTACTGCCTTCCTGCTGAGCTTGGTGTTCCAACCGTATCAAGTTCATTGCGTGAGTTAGTATTGGATATTGACCGTAACAATGCGTTAGTTGTTATTCATACTGGCCCAGGAGCTGCACAGCTAATCGCTCGCTTACTCGACTCTTTGGGCAAATCAGAGGGCATTCTTGGCGTTGTCGCCGGAGACGATACGATTTTCATTACACCAACCCTATCTGTAACCACAGAGCAACTGTTTAAATCTGTTTGCGAACTGTTTGAATACAAAGGGTAAAGCCCCAGATTTATTGATAAGTGCTGTTTTAAGTCAATTCCCACAACAGCACTTTTCCGCTTTGTTTAATGTTGTCACAGCATTTTATGTGACAACTATCACATCTCGTAAAATCATTATCCTCAAACTTATAGCTAGTTCAAGTTATTGTTTTTTATAAACTTAACCACCCCTGAACACCGCAACACTTTCGCTACAAAACCGAACTTTACGCTGCATTTTTTAACAATGATGTAATTATCTGTTGTTTTTTTTGGTATTATTCTCATCACTTTTTCATTAATTGACGTGAAAAAGATGCCGTTTCCAGTGAGGAAACTCCCAGAGTTACTACACTTACCCTGGGTCTAATAATGAATTAAAGGAAGGAAGATTCATGGCATTTACAAAGCTGATTAAAGTAGGGGCAATTGCTGCTGCAGTTATGGGAACAGGTGCAGTAAACGCACAAGAGTTTATTACGATTGGTACTGGTTCGGTAACTGGTGTTTACTACCCTACCGGTGGTGCAATTTGTAAACTGGTAAACAAAGGACGTAAAGAGCACAACATTCGTTGTTCAGTTGAGTCAACGGGTGGTTCTATCTACAACGTAAATACGATTCGTTCTGGTGAACTTGACTTTGGTGTTGTTCAGTCTGACTGGCAGTACCATGGCTACAACGGGACAAGCAAGTTTGAGCAGCAAGGTCCATACAACAAGCTTCGCGCGATGTTCTCTCTTCACACAGAACCTTTCAACATTATCGCTCGTTCAGACGCTGGTATTGAAAACGTATCTGACCTAAAAGGCAAACGTGTCAACATCGGTAACCCTGGTTCTGGTGACCGCGCGACAATGGGCGTGGTAATGGATGCAATGGGTTGGACAAACGACAGCTTCAAGCTTGCTTCTGAGCTAAAAGGCTCAGAGCGTTCACAAGCCCTATGTGACAACAAGATTGACGCGTTCATCTACATGGTTGGCCACCCGAACGGTTCAATCAAAGAAGCGACAACGTCTTGTGACGCTAAACTCGTCTCAGCGACAGGCGCTGAGATCGATAAGATTGTTACAGACAACCCATACTACGCATACAGCACAGTACCTGCTGGCATGTACCGTGGTACTGATGTCGATGTAAATAGCTTTGGTGTCGCGGCGACGATGGTAACGACATCAGATGTCTCTGACGAAGTTGCATACAATGTTGCAAAAGCGGTCTTCGAGAACTTCGATACGTTCAAGCGTCTTCACCCTGCCTTCGCTAATCTGAAAAAAGAAGACATGGTACAAGCGGGTCTTTCTATCCCACTACACCCAGGCGCAGAGAAATACTACAAAGAAGTTGGCCTACTTAAGTAAGAACTTCTGCTCCGAAGGCGAGTGATCATACTCGCCTTTGATCTCTTTTTCCCAGCCATTCTGGGGATCCTCACTTTAAACACTTTTCTACTCATCTAGTAGTGGATCCGCCTTTGATCGAACGATAATTGAACGAGTCATTGATGGTTACTTTTTACCTTTGAAAAGATCACACTAGTTTAAGAAAGAAAATTTGGCTCACTTCACTACACTGAAGTAAGCAGATAATGCTCTGACTAGAACGATAACTAACAGAGCAAACAATCATTAAGGAAGAGTACATGACGACGAATAATACTCCGTCTCAAGATGTGCAAGATATGGTGGCGCAAGCCGACACCGGCGCTCGCAGTCCTGCTGGTATTCAGGGACGTATTCTGTGGTTCGTGCCACTTTGCTGGTCACTATTCCAACTGTGGTATGCCTCACCACTGCCTTTTATTTTTGACTTTGCGGTATTAAACGACACTCAAGCACGAGCAATTCATCTCACCTTTGCTATTTTCCTTGCCTTTACCGCTTACCCTGCACTGAAGAACTCTCCACGAGACCACATCCCATTGGTCGATTGGGTGCTCGCTTTAGCAGGTAGTTTCTCTGCAGCTTATATCTACCTCTTTTATGCCGAACTGGCTGGTCGCTCCGGTGCGCCAACAACACCAGATATCGTGTTTGCGGTTATCGGTATGGTGCTACTGCTAGAAGCAACGCGTAGAGCATTGGGTCCACCTCTTATGGTCGTGGCTGCCGTATTTCTTACCTACACCTTTGCTGGCCCTCATATGCCAGATGTCATCGCCCATAAAGGAGCAAGCTTGAACAAAGCAATGTCTCACCTATGGCTAACGACGGAAGGTGTATTCGGTGTTGCCCTTGGCGTATCGACCTCCTTTGTATTCTTGTTTGTTCTCTTTGGCGCGATGTTAGAGCGTGCTGGTGCGGGCGCTTACTTTATTAAGGTTGCTTTCTCACTTCTAGGCCATATGAAAGGTGGTCCAGCGAAAGCAGCCGTCGTCGCCTCTGGTTTGTCTGGGCTGGTCTCTGGCTCATCGATTGCAAATGTTGTGACGACAGGGACCTTTACGATTCCGTTGATGAAACGCGTTGGCTTTCCCGGCACCAAAGCAGGTGCCGTTGAAGTCGCAGCATCAACAAATGGACAATTAACCCCACCTATCATGGGGGCGGCAGCTTTCCTTATGGTGGAGTACGTTGGCATCTCTTACGTTGAGGTCATTAAAGCCGCTCTATTACCTGCTCTTATTTCCTACATTGCACTGATCTACATTGTGCACTTAGAAGCCTGTAAGGCTGGTATGACTGGGCTTCCACGCCGTCACAACCCCACCCTAGTTCAAAGTCTCCTGTCGTTCACTGGCACCATACTTGGCCTGTGCGTAATCAGTGCAGCGGTATACTATGGCGTAGGTTGGACTAAAGATGTGTTTGGCGCAGCAGCAACACCTATCGTCACTGTCGCACTACTCGTCGCGTATCTTGGTCTACTGAAAGTCTCGGCCAATCATATGAAAGATGGTCAAATCGAGATTGATGCCGAGCTAACAGAAGTGCCAGATCCTGGTCCAACGATCAAATCAGGTCTGCACTTCCTGCTGCCTATTGTCGTGTTGGTTTGGTGCCTAACGGTTGAACGCTTCTCTCCAGGCTTATCGGCATTCTGGGCGACGGTGTTCATGATCTTTATCCTGATCACTCAGCGTCCGATCATGGCTATCATGGCAAGAACCAACGATGTCGCTGAACAAGCAAAAGCGGGTGGTATCGATCTGGTTGAGAGTCTGGTTAACGGTGCTCGTAACATGATTGGTATCGGCGTTGCGACAGCGGCTGCGGGTACGGTGGTTGGTGTTGTGACACTAACTGGTATTGGCTTGGTGATGACTGACTTCGTTGAGTTCATCTCCGGTGGTAGCATCATCCTAGTGCTGATCTTCACTGCGATCATCAGCTTGATTCTGGGTATGGGCTTGCCAACCACAGCGAACTACATCGTTGTTTCAACGCTAATGGCCCCGGTTATCGTCACATTGGGTGCGGCGCACGGACTGATTATCCCGCTCATTGCTGTTCACCTGTTTGTATTCTACTTCGGCATCTTAGCAGATGATACGCCCCCCGTTGGTCTGGCCGCTTTTGCTGCAGCCGCGATTGCCAAGTCAGACCCTATCCGTACCGGTATCCAAGGTTTCACCTATGATATCCGTACCGCAATCCTTCCGTTTATGTTCGTATTCAATACGCAACTACTCATGATGGGGGTCGATACATGGTGGCACCTAGCACTCACCGTGATCTCATCCATCATTGCAATGCTACTCTTCTCGGCAGCAACGCAAGGTTGGTGGTTTACTCGCAACAAGTGGTGGGAGACTATTCTACTGTTAGCACTGACATTCACCTTCTTCCGCCCTGGTTTTTGGTGGGATATGGTCTACCCTGCACAAGAGATCCGTCCTGGTACAGAGTTGAGCCAAGTGGTAGAGACACTTCCTGTCGGTGAAGCGGTTCGATTAGAGGTTGCTGGCGAAACCCTCGATGGACGCTACGTTGAGAAAACGGTCAAATTACCATTTGAGGATAAAGCCTTAGGAGCAGAGGATCGTATCGCCTCTATGGGCCTAATGCTGATCAAAGACGAAGGCAAAATGATCGTCGATATGGTGGAGTTCGGCAGCCCTGCTGAGGCTTCCGGTATTGATTTCGATTGGGAGATCAAATCAATCGTGCAAAAAGCAGATAGGCCTATGAAGGAGTGGGTTTTCCTTCCAACCCTACTGATTGTTTTCTTGATGGGCTGGAATCAATTACGTCGCGCTCGCAAGGAGCAAGTTAGCGCCTAACCATTTCGCCTAACCATTTGCGCCTAGCGGGAGACGCTAGGCCAGTAATCAAAAAGAGATAGTCAATGTTTAAGCAAATTCTTGTTCCTGTAGACCTTAACGACAAAGGCTTCAGTGACAAAGCTCTAAACCTCGCCGTTTGGCATGCAAAACAGTCAGGTGCGCAAATTCATTTACTGAACGTGCTTCCAGGTATTCATATGTCGATGGTCGCTACCTACTTCCCTAAAGATGCAGCGGCGCAGATGAAGGCAGACGTGAGACAGCAACTTAAACAGTTTGCTGATCAGCACATACCAGAAGAGATCGTGTACAAAACGCACGTAGCAGAGGGTAAACCTTACACCACGATCCTTGAATCTGCGGAAAAGCTGGGGGCTGATCTCATCGTCATGCCAAGCCACAAGCGATCTAAACTTGATAAAGTGGTTCTGGGCTCTGTCGCTAGCAAGGTCGTTCAGAACTCACCGATTAATGTTTTGGTGGTGAAGCCGCAAGGGTAAAAAGCAGGTTTCAAGTGTGATTGAAAATACCTATCAGCGAGATAGGTATTTTTTTCTTTACTAAATGATAATAATTATCAATACTAAATACAACCAGACAGAACACCACTAAGGACATTCTCATGAAAAAGACACTTAACTTTGCAATGATTCACTTCTTCATCGCCTTCAGTATCGGCTATATCCTAACTGGCGATATTATCATTGGTAGCTTAATAGCAATGATAGAGCCGATGGTGAACACAGTTGCGTTCTACTTTCATGAGAAAGCCTGGCTGAAAATCCCCGTATTGAAAAGGCTCGCTAACTCAACCACGATAAAAACAGCTAGCTTTGCAACGGTTCATTTCAGCGTTGCATTCGGTGTGGCTTATTTACTCACAGGTGATGTGCTCATTGGCAGCATCATGGCAACGATAGAGCCAGCTTGTAACACGGTGGCTTACTACTTCCACGAAAAAGTATGGAATCGCAACCACCCAGCTGTTGCTTAGCCCTGTTATCACTCAGCTTAGAGTTCCAATCTCATAACATCTTGTGTTGGGCCTAACGGGATGAAAAACTCATACTGGTGTTCTTCTATAGTGATTATGAGTTTTTCCCCCAACTCTTCTTCTTTCGTCATTCTAGGTGCTTCCACCTGAAACAGCGCCGTTAACGCTTGGTTACGCATATCGATAGGCAACTGCAGGCTAATACCATTGAACTGTACACGGGCAGACGCCAAACCAAATTGATGCACTTGATAACCCAATCGCACTAAAACCTCACAACCGCCACAGTGGTGCCAAACCTGCTCCACCTCAACGTTATGGAGCCGAACGTTTCTCATAAAATGCAAATAAGGCTCAACCTGAATAGCAACAGGGCGCAAGGATGAGCCGACAAATTCCCCTTGCACACTCTTTTCTTCTATCAGCCCATCCTCTTCTAACAACCAATCCTCATCTTGCTCTAAAAAAAGAACTTCAAACCGGTTGCGCCCTTTTTGTAGGTATGGACGGACATCTTTACGCATCGTCTGCAAATCACCCATGCAATCAAAGACAGCGACCCCGTTGACTCGTACCTCGGCATAATGAGACACGCCTTGCATCACCAAATCTACCGCTGGCGCAGCCAACTCTTCATCCAGCTCAATATCATGCATCAAGTGCCATTCTTGCGCGCTGATTTGCTCTTCGGTTAGGCCCGTCGGTAATACTGAACTGATTAGGGCGGGAAATAGAATATCTTCCTGTGGAATCGACAGGTCGGTTAAGGGTGACACCTGCCACCAGCCTGCTAATGATAGCTTCATGCTTTACTTTCTCTCGTCTATATTGGTCAGTGAGCGTTGACCAACAAAAAAAGCCAGAGTCACATATGCGACTCTGGCCTTCTATTTATAATTATAGGCTTTATTAGCGCTTAGGCGAGATTATGCCAAAGCTGAAGTTATGCCAATAGTTCCTTTGCAGTTTCTACAACATTCTCTGTTGTGAAACCGAACATCTTGAATAGTTCACCTGCTGGTGCAGACTCACCGAATGTTGTCATACCGATGATACGACCATCAAAACCAACATACTTGTACCAGTAATCAGCAATACCCGCTTCAACCGCAATACGTGCGGTTACGTCTGATGGTAGAACTGCTTCACGGTAAGCGGCATCTTGCTTATCAAATGCGTCAGTAGAAGGCATAGAAACAACGCGTACTTTCTTACCTTCAGCCGTTAGCTGAGCGGCTGCTTCAACCGCAAGCTCAACTTCAGAGCCCGTCGCGATAATGATTAGCTCTGGTTTACCTTCACAATCTTTCAGGATGTAAGCACCTTTAGCGATGTTCGCAACTTGCTGTGCATCACGCTCTTGTTGAGCAAGGTTCTGACGAGAGAAGATCAGTGAAGTAGGACCATCTTTACGCTCAATCGCTAGTTTCCAAGCAACAGCAGATTCAACCTGGTCACATGGACGCCATGTGCTCATGTTTGGAGTCACACGCAGAGACGCCATCTGTTCTACTGGTTGGTGTGTTGGGCCATCTTCGCCTAGGCCGATAGAGTCGTGCGTGTAAACTTGGATGTTTTGCACTTTCATTAGTGCAGCCATACGCATTGCATTACGCGCGTATTCCATGAACATTAGGAAGGTTGCACCGTAAGGTACGAAACCGCCGTGCAGTGCGATACCGTTCATGATCGCCGTCATACCAAACTCACGTACACCGTAGTGAATGTAGTTGCCATCAAACTTATCCGCTTCTAATGACTTAGAACCAGACCACATAGTTAGGTTGGATGGTGCAAGGTCAGCAGAGCCGCCCATGAATTCTGGTAGCATTTGACCAAACGCTTCTAGTGCGTTTTGTGATGCTTTACGTGAAGCGATGTTTGCAGGGTTAGCTTGCAGATCCGCAATGATCTGGTTTGCTTTCTCTTCCCACTGTGCAGGTAGCCCACCGTTAGTACGACGCTTGAACTCAGCAGCAAGCTCTGGGTAAGCCGCTTCATAAGCCGCTAGCTTCTCTTCCCATGCCGCTTCTTTTGCTTTGCCCGCTTCTTTTGCATCCCATTCAGAGTATACGTCTGCTGGGATTTCAAACGGACCGTGTTCCCAACCAAGGAACTCACGTGCCGCTGCAATTTCTTCATGGCCTAGAGGTGCACCGTGACAGTCGTGTGAGCCAGACTTGTTTGGTGAACCAAAACCAATGATCGTTTTAGTACAGATCAGTGTTGGACGAGGGTCGTTTTTCGCCGCTTCGATCGCTGCGTTGATGGCTTCGCTATCGTGGCCATCAACAGCAGGAATAACATGCCAACCGTATGCTTCAAAACGCTTAGGTGTATCGTCAGAGAACCAGCCTTCAACCTCACCGTCGATTGAGATGCCATTGTCATCCCAAAATGCAATAAGTTTGCCTAGACCTAGGGTACCCGCTAGAGAACATGCCTCGTGCGAAATACCTTCCATCAAACAGCCGTCACCCATGAAGACATAAGTGAAGTGGTCTACGATATCGTGACCTTCTTTATTAAACTGAGCTGCCAACGCTTTTTCAGCGATAGCCATACCCACAGCGTTCGTAATACCTTGGCCTAGAGGACCCGTTGTCGTCTCAATACCTGGAGCGTAACCGTACTCTGGGTGGCCAGGTGTTTTTGAGTGCAATTGACGGAAGTTCTTAAGATCGTCAATTGATAATTCGTAACCAGACAAATGCAGTAGTGAGTAGATCAGCATTGAGCCATGACCGTTAGACAGAATAAATCGGTCGCGGTTTGCCCACTCTGGGTTAGTTGGGTTGTGGTTTAGGTGAGAACGCCAAAGAACTTCAGCGATATCAGCCATACCCATTGGTGCGCCTGGGTGGCCAGAGTTAGCTTGTTGAACACCGTCCATGCTAAGAGCACGGATTGCATTAGCTAGATGTTTACGAGAAGACATGTCTGCTCCTGAGTGCATTAAGCGAAAGAGAAAAGATAAATGAAGCTGCTTCGCAGCGCGGGTATTGTCGCAGAGCCATTCACACTCTGCAAACGTTTACTTGAGGAATTTGAGCTCTCACCCCTCTCATACCCCTACATTTTGTGATGATTTGCGCAAACGTTTGGTTCTAATTAATACTAAAAATCACTTGTAATTCATTTGTTGAAAACTAGAATAGACGTCTAGATGTAGAAACACCTACAGAAATTTTTGTTGATAGCCGTTTTTGCCGATAAAGGCAGCGATACACGGCTATAGAGATAGTTAACAAAGTGGAGCTCTCATGGCTAAGCACCTATTCACTTCTGAGTCGGTTTCAGAAGGTCACCCAGATAAAATTGCAGACCAGATTTCTGATGCAGTTCTAGACGCGATTCTTGAGCAAGATCCTAAAGCTCGTGTTGCTTGTGAAACTTATGTAAAAACCGGCATGGTAATGGTTGGTGGTGAGATCACGACTTCAGCTTGGGTTGATATCGAAGAGCTGACTCGTGAAACTGTACGTGAGATTGGCTACGTGCACTCAGACATGGGCTTCGACGCAGACTCTTGTGCGGTACTAAATACTATCGGTAAACAGTCTCCTGACATCAACCAAGGTGTTGATAAAGCAGACCCTAAAGAGCAAGGTGCGGGCGACCAAGGTATCATGTTCGGTTACGCGACAAACGAAACCGACATCCTAATGCCAGCGCCAATCACTTACTCTCACCGTCTTGTTCAAAAGCAAGCGGAAGTACGTAAGAACGGCACTCTTCCATGGTTGCGCCCTGATGCAAAGTCTCAGGTAACATTCCAATACGACCAAGGTAAGATTGTTGGTATCGACGCTGTTGTTCTTTCAACTCAGCACTGTGACTCAATCTCAACACCAGACCTACGTGAAGCAGTAATGGAAGAGATCATCAAGCCAGTGCTTCCATCAGAGTGGATCAACAAAGAGACTAACTTCTTCATCAACCCAACTGGTCGTTTCGTAATCGGCGGTCCTATGGGTGACTGTGGCCTTACTGGTCGTAAGATCATCGTAGATACCTACGGCGGTGCAGCTCGTCACGGTGGCGGTGCGTTCTCTGGTAAAGATCCATCAAAAGTTGACCGTTCTGCAGCTTACGCAGCGCGTTACGTAGCGAAGAACATTGTTGCTGCTGGCATGGCTGACCGTTGTGAAATTCAACTGTCATACGCTATCGGTGTTGCTGATCCAACCTCTATCATGGTTGAAACGTTCGGTACTGAGAAAGTGTCTCACGACATCATCGTTGAAGCGGTTCGCCAAAACTTCGATCTACGCCCATACGGCCTACAAGAGATGCTGAACCTTCTTCAGCCTATCTACAAGAAGACGGCAGCGTACGGCCACTTCGGTCGCGAAGAGTTCCCATGGGAAGCGACAGATAAAGCCGCTCTACTGCGCGAGTTCGCTGGCATTAAATAAGCCCGATAGACACAAAAAATTTCAAGCCTCAGCTCTGCTGGGGCTTTTTTGTGCGACAAAGATTTGAATTTTCACCAATCCATGTCGATAGTTATATCACTATGTGCACAAATCGATACCAATATCGTCACTGATATTACTCACCATGAGTGTTGACCATATCGGTATCGCAACAAAAAGCTAATGCTCGGCATCCCTAAGCATTGGAAAACGTAGTCTCTGCATCGACATGACGGTTTGCTGTCCCTTATGCCGCGATGCACCGTATAGATAGGTAGCATTTGGTCATCACTATTTTCTGGCCTTGCACCTTTTGATATCAGGTGATTGCGCGAATGTGTCTGCTTACGACGATAAGCTCTTTCCTGATATGTGACTAGAACGCATCAAGGAGGACGCATGCCTCGAACCTACAACTCGTCAGATTTTGACACTAAGCAGAAGCAATCTGACCATGAGTATGCACGCACCATTCCGTGCAACACACTCAGTATCTCTGCTCCCTTTCACTGGTTAGCGTTGGGGCTCAACGACTTTGTTCGTATGCCCATCATCAGCGCTTTCTACGGTTTATGTTTTATGGCAGCCGCGATCGGCATCGTGCTGCTGGTGCAATGGCAAGGCACTCATTTGGTGATCATGCCCAGTCTGATTGTGTATATGTTGATTGGCCCCTTCCTTGCGTTGGGATTGTATGATGCCAGTTGGCAACGAGAAAAAGGTCACAATGCCAGCCTACCACACTCTATGAAGGCGATTGGACGTAACTCTTCTTCACAATGGGCGTTTGCTGTCCTGCTTGCGGTGGCTATGATATTTTGGATGCGCATTGCTGCCCTGCTCCACGCCATCTATCCTTCCGTTCAAGGCGCGCCTTTAAGTGACTTCTTGCCTTTCCTTGCCATTGGTTCCGTGATTGGCGCAGTACTGGCCGCTGTGGTATTTAGTATCTCCGCTTTCTCTATTCCGTTGATGATGGAGCGCAGAGTCGACATGATGACCGCAGTGTTTACCAGTGTAAACGCTGTACGTAACAACCTTGGAGCTATGGTTGTCTGGGCAGGGATTATCGGTGGGGGTATCCTTCTCGGCTTTGCCACTTATGGTATTGGTATGCTGTTCACCATGCCCATACTTGGCTACGGGACCTGGCATGCGTATCACGCGACCATCAAGAAAAAACACTAACCGTAAAATTTGGGAATCACGACATCTTTAGGTATCCTAGCCCCGATTCCATTCGGGGCTACTCTTTTGCTAGACAAACAACTGCAACACCAAACCGTAAAACAGGTTGCCCACTGCATTCAAAAAGCAGAGCAATACTTCAAGGTCGAATTACCTCAACCTACCATCAGCTATAAGCTACGCGGCAAGGCCGCTGGCAAAGCCTATCTTCAGCTATGGGAAATACGCCTCAACCCAGTACTATTTAGTGAAAATCCTGACGCGTTTCTCAATGAAGTGATTCCTCATGAAGTGGCTCATTTAATCTGCTTCAAACTGTTTGGGCGTGTTCGCCCTCATGGTAAAGAGTGGCAAGCGATCATGTTTAAAGTACTGGGAGTGGAGCCGAATACGACTCATTCATTCAATATCGCATCGGTACAAGGCAATACCTTTCAATACCGCTGCGCATGCAACGAACATGCACTGACAATACGTCGCCACAACAAGGTACAAAGACATCAGGCACTTTATCGCTGTGGAGCATGTCACCAGCAGCTAAATTATACTGGCAAGCAACTGTCTTGACTTAAAGGCATCAATAGCGAATTCAAGCCCTTGTTTTTTCGTCCCTGCGCAACCATGTTAGACTTAACTCAATATCAATAAGCTAACTTTTGGACACAGCTCTATGCGCGTACCTCGAATTTTCCACCCTGAACCTATCCAAGCCCTCGGAGAGCTTTCCCTCAGTGAAGACGCCAGTGGTCATGTTGGTCGCGTTCTTCGCATGAGAGAGGGACAACAAGTCTTGTTGTTTGATAATAGTGGCGCAGAGTTTCCAGCAGACATTACCGCTGTTTCCAAAAAGAACGTCACTGTCACGGTACTTGAGCGTGTTGAGAAAGACATTGAGTCACCTCTCGATCTACACCTGGGACAAGTTATCTCACGTGGCGACAAAATGGAGTTCACTATCCAGAAATCAGTAGAGCTTGGAGTGAATACCATTACTCCACTGATCTCTGAGCGTTGCGGTGTCAAGCTGGACCAAAAACGTTTTGAGAAGAAACTGGCGCAATGGCAAAAAGTGGCCATCGCAGCCTGTGAACAGTGTGGTAGAAATCGCGTTCCTGAGATTCGACCAATAATGCAGCTTGAAGAGTGGTGTAATGAAGAGTTTGATGGTCTTAAATTAAACTTACACCCTCGTGCTCAATACTCAATTAACACACTGCCGACTCCTGTTGAGAAAGTACGTTTGCTGATTGGCCCAGAAGGTGGCCTATCAAGCGAAGAGATTGAGAAAACGCGTCACTATAATTTTGAAGAAACACTTTTAGGGCCAAGAGTACTTAGAACAGAAACGGCCGCCCTTACTGCAATTACAGCCCTGCAAGTTCGCTTTGGCGACCTTGGCTAAATGGAGAAAAGAATGATTAAGCTCGGCATTGTGATGGACCCAATTTCGTCCATCAATATTAAGAAAGATTCAAGTTTTGCCATGATGTTAGAAGCACAGCGTCGTGGTTATGAAATCCACTACATGGAAATGAACGATCTCCACCTCGATCAAGGTGTCGCGATTGCCGATACTAAAGTGGTTGAGCTGAAAGAAGATCCAACGGGTTGGTATGAGTTTAAATCTGAGCAAACCATTAAACTCGCCGATCTTGATGCTGTGTTAATGCGCAAAGATCCTCCTTTTGATACTGAATACATCTACGCGACTTACATCTTAGAGCGCGCAGAAGAGAACGGTGCGCTTATCGTAAACAAACCTCAGAGCCTTCGTGATTGCAATGAGAAACTGTTCACGGCATGGTTCCCAGAGCTAACACCGACGACTATCGTTACGCGCAAAGCGGAAAAGATCAAAGCCTTCCGTGAAGAGCATGGTGATGTGATCCTCAAGCCACTAGACGGTATGGGCGGCGCATCAATCTTCCGAGTGAAGGAGAACGATCCAAACGTATCGGTGATCATTGAAACTTTGACCAATCACGGTCAAAACTATGCAATGGCGCAAACGTTCGTACCAGATATCAGCAACGGCGATAAGCGTATCTTGGTGGTTGATGGCGAACCAATGCCATACTGTCTAGCGCGTATCCCTGCCAAAGGTGAAACTCGCGGTAACCTGGCTGCAGGTGGTACTGGCGAAGCTCGCCCACTGAGCGAGACCGACCTTAAAATTGCTCAAGCTGTGGCACCAACACTAAAAGAAAAAGGGCTTATTTTTGTTGGTCTTGATGTTATCGGTGACAAGCTCACTGAGATTAACGTAACAAGCCCAACGTGCATCCGTGAAATCGAGGCCGCCTTTGATATCTCAATCACAGGTAAGCTAATGGATGCTATTGAGCGTCGAGTTAAGGCATAAGCACGATAGGTAGCGCGAGCAATCTGTGCTGCCTATTATTCGCCCCAATATTGGAGTCGCTATGAATTTAACCAACCACTTTCTCGTTGCCATGCCGGGGATGCAAGACCCCTATTTTAAAAATAGTGTTGTCTACATTTGTGAACACAATGAAGAGGGCGCTATGGGGCTGATCATCAATGCTCCGATTGATGTCACGATTGGCAATATTCTCGAGCAAGCTGAAATCGACCCTGTCCATCCGCAGTTACTGACGGAGAGTCTTGAGCGTCCTGTCCTTAATGGCGGGCCGGTATCTGAAGATAGAGGCTTTGTTCTACACAAACCCAAAGACTACTATGAGTCGAGCATTCAAATGACCGAAGATCTGACAGTCACTACATCACGCGATATTTTGTCTGTGCTCGGCACCGAAGCTGAGCCGAGTGGCTACCTCGTGACATTGGGTTACTCAGGGTGGACAGCAGGCCAGTTGGAGGTAGAGTTGGCGGAAAACTCGTGGCTTACCATTGAGGCTGATTCAGTATTGATCTTTGATACACCAAACGATGAAAAGTGGCGCAAAGCGGTCGAGAAACTCGGTATCGATCCAGCTCAACTCTCTAGTATCGCTGGGCACGCCTAGTCGACAATGAACAGGAAACTCTAATCACTATGTCTCGCACTATTATGGGATTCGATTTTGGCACCAAAAGTATTGGTAGTGCCATTGGCCAAGAAGTCACAGGCACGGCTTCGCCACTGCGTGCCTTTAAAGCCAACGATGGTATTCCAAACTGGGATGATATTGAAAAACTCATCAAGGAGTGGCAACCCGATCTTTTGGTCGTAGGTTTGCCTACAGACTTACACGGACGTGACCTAGAAACGATTACCCCACGCGCAAAGAAGTTTGCTAATCGACTTCATGGCCGTTTTGGGCTGCCTGTCGAGCTGCATGATGAACGCCTGTCGACAGCCGAAGCAAGGGCTGACCTATTTAGTATGGGTGGCTACAAAGCACTCGAGAAAGGCAACATTGACTGTCAATCGGCGGTGGTCATTTTAGAGAGTTGGTTCGAGGCTCAATGGGGCTAATAAATTGAAATATGGCCTCCAGTACGTTCTGAAGGCCATATCCGATTAATCCATATCAATCTTCACGTCAGATAGGCTTCCACCAGAAAAACCGTCACCACGCTGCGTCTTGAGCATCAAACGTAAGTCATTGGCAGAGTCTGCACTATGCAGTGCATCTTCTTCATTGATCTTGTCGTCTATCACAAGCTGATACAGCGCTTGATCAAACGTCTGCATTCCAACTTCTTTTGAGCGAGCCATGGTCGGTTTAAGCTCATGCAGGTCACCACGACGGATCAAGTCAGATACCCTTAGGCTATTCAGCAGCACCTCAAACACACCATGCCGCCCCTTACCATGCTTATCGCGAATGAGCTGCTGCCCTATCACCCCTTTTAGATTTATAGAGAGATCAAACAGGAACTGCTCACGCTGCTCTTTTGGCATGAGATGCAAGATTCGCTCGAGTGCTTGGTTAGCATTATTAGCGTGCAATGTTGCCATACATAAGTGGCCCGTTTCAGCAAAGGTCATGGCATACTCCATTGTCTCACGACTGCGGATCTCACCAATCAAGACCATATCTGGAGCCTGGCGCAATGAGTTTTTCAGCGCAACCTCAAAGCTTTCTGTATCAAGGCCAACTTCACGCTGAGTGACAATACAGCGCTTATGCTCGTGGACGAACTCAATCGGGTCTTCTACCGTTAAGATATGCCCGGTACGATGAGTATTCCGGTAGCCTGTCATTGCTGCCATCGTGGTGGACTTACCCGAACCGGTCGCTCCAACCACCAGTACAAGCCCGCGCTTCGCGATGGAAAGATCTTGCAGCACGTCTGGCAACTTAAGATCGTCAAAGGTAGGAATATTGGTTTCAATGCGACGTATTACCGCGCCTGGCAGCTCTCGCTGGTAAAAAGCACTGACACGAAAACGACCAATATCGCGTACTACCGCAAAGTTCGCTTCGCGTTGCTTGTGATACTCAACGAGACGATCTTGGTCCATCATAGGCTCAAGAAGCGCTAACACGTCGTGTTCTGAGAGTTTCTCTCCTTGGGCACGCAACTCACCATCGACTCGCAGCAACACAGGTGCACCAACGGTAATATAGATATCAGAAGCCTTGTTCTCGAGCATGGCTCCTAAATAGTGATCAATTTTCATTTCTGCAGCCATAGACATCGCTCCCTAGAAGATCGGCCCAGAGTCGGTTTCAATTTTACGCGCGACTTCATCAGGATCAACTAAGCCTTTCGACAGCAACTGCTTAGAATTCTGTTCCATCGTCTGCATACCATGCGCGGCCCCCGTTTGAATGATCGAGTACATTTGCGCCACTTTATCTTCGCGGATCAAGTTGCGAATCGCCGGGGTGGCCATCATGATCTCATGACAAGCGACACGTCCGCCACCCACTCGTTTAAGGAGCTTCTGAGCAATGACTGCACGCAGAGACTCAGAGAGCATCGAGCGCACCATATCCTTATCACTGCCCGGGAACACATCGATAATACGGTCGATCGTTTTTGCTGCTGAGCTCGTGTGGAGCGTGCCGAACACCAAATGCCCCGTTTCTGCTGCGGTTAAAGCTAAGCTGATCGTCTCTTGATCTCGCAGCTCCCCCACTAAAATGACATCCGGATCTTCACGCAGCGCACTACGCAACGCATTCTTGAAACTGTGTGTATCGCGGTGAACTTCTCGCTGGTTGATCAAGCACTTGTTGTTGGTATGAACAAACTCGATCGGATCTTCAATCGTGAGAATATGTTTATTGTGATTGCGGTTAACATAGTCCACCATTGCCGCTAGTGTAGTTGACTTACCCGAACCAGTTGGGCCTGTAACCAGCACCAGTCCTTTTTCATAATTGGCAATTTGCTCAAACACGGCTGGAGCATCAAGCTGCTCCAACGTCGGAATCACCGTTGGGATGGTTCGAAATACCGCAGAGCAGCCACGCGACTGGTTAAATGCATTGACACGAAATCGTCCTACATTGGGTAGCTCAAAAGAAAAGTCGATTTCTAGCTTCTCCTCAAACTCACTTCGCTGAGCATCGTTCATGATCTCAAACACCAAACGGTGCACATCTGCATGGCTGAAGGCGGGCACTCCTAGCTTTCTCACTTCACCGTCAATACGCACCATTGGCGGAACTCCTGCAGAAAGGTGTAGATCTGACGCATTATGCTTTACACTAAAATCCAGTAACTCAGCGATATCCATATAAATTCCTTGGTTTCATAAACTATGAGTAGTATTCAACAAAACATCGAACATATCACTTCACAAATTCACAGTGCAGAGCAAAAGTGTGGACGAGCTCGTGACTCTGTGCAATTGCTGGCGGTCAGTAAAACCAAACCTAACCAAGCAATATTAGAAGCCGCACACGCAGGACAGCGAATGTTTGGTGAGAACTATGTCCAAGAAGGTGTCGATAAGGTTCAGTTCTTTAACCATAACCACCCAGATTTAACGATTGAGTGGCACTTCATCGGGCCCATTCAATCCAACAAGACTCGCCATGTTGCTGAGCATTTTGCTTGGGTACATACCATTGACCGTGCCAAAACTGCACAACGCCTCAACGATCAAAGACCTGAGCATATGCCAGCGCTCCAAGTCCTATTACAGGTCAATACCAGTGGAGAAGCATCAAAATCAGGTTTGGACACAGACCAAATATTCGAGCTTGCTGAGTTGATTTCTCGCCTACCAAACCTCAAATTAAGAGGATTGATGTCGATTCCAGCCAATGTGACGGACTACAACTCACAGCTGGCTGCATTTAAGCAGCTGGCAGAGCTGAAAGATCAACTCAGCGAAAAACACCCAGACCTTGATACTCTATCGATGGGAATGAGTGGTGATATGGAAGCCGCGATTGAAGCCGGTAGTACCATTGTTCGTATTGGTACCGCTATCTTTGGTGCGCGTGATTACGCTAACAAGAATTAGAGATAATAATGGAACATAAGCATATTGCCTTTATTGGGGCGGGCAACATGGCTCGCTCAATTATTGCTGGACTCAAAGCGAGCGGCTACCCATCAAACCTGATTACCGCCACCGCACCAAGCCAAAGCACTCGTGATGCTCTAGCTAGCGAATTTGGTGTCAATACCACAGTGGACAATGAGCAAGCAGCAAAGCTTGCTGATGTCATCGTGCTAGCGGTTAAGCCACAAATGATGGCACTCGTGGGAGAAGGACTTAAAGAGGTCAACTGGAGCAATAAACTCGTTATCTCAATCGCCGCCGGTATTAATTGCCAGCGCCTTGAAGAGATGCTTGGCAGTAAACTCAACCTCGTACGCGTGATGCCAAATACACCTTCTCTGGTTGGAGAAGGCATGAGTGGCTTATATGCTCCAGAAAGCGTCATACAAACCGATCGTGATTTTGCTCACCAGTTAATGCAAGCCGTCGGTGAGGTGTGCTGGGTTGAGCAAGAGTCGGGCATCAACAACATCATCGCAGCAGCAGGTAGCTCACCTGCTTACTTCTTCCTTTTCATGGAAGCGATGCAAAAAGAGGCGATTGCTCAGGGCTTTAGTGCCGAAACGGCACGCTTACTGGTTCAGCAATCAGCATTAGGTGCAGCGAAACTTGTCGCCGCCAAACCAGAGCTTGAACTATCAACGCTTCGCGAACAAGTCACCTCAAAAGGTGGCACCACCGCAGAAGCTCTACGTACCTTTAACGAATCTCAGCTTTCCGATATTGTATCGAAAGCAATGCGCGCAGCTGTTGCTCGTGCAGAAGAAATGGAATCACTGATTTAAAACTCTACTCTCTCACTACGAATAAAGTGAGATGGTCACTGCTGTAAGGGCTAACTATGAACTCAATGAGTTTTCTAATTTCTACACTGTTCGACCTGTATATCATGGTCGTTATTCTGCGCATTTGGCTGCAAGCTGCTCGCGCTGATTTTTACAATCCATTCTCTCAATTTATCGTCAAAGCAACCCAACCGGTTGTTGGCCCACTGCGTCGAGTCATTCCCTCCATCGGCAGCCTTGATCTAGCAACTCTACTGTTTGCTTATGTTTTGTGTGTCGTAAAATTTGCAGCGCTAGTGATGCTAGCATCTCAAGGTGCAGTCGCATTCAGTCTGGACTACCTATACCTCGGCTTCTTAGCGCTTGTAAAAGCAGCAGGCGGCTTGTTGTTCTGGGTCCTACTACTGCGTGCAATTTTAAGCTGGGTAAGCCAGGGACGTAGTCCAATAGAGTATGTGTTCCACCAGCTGACAGAACCAATGCTAGCGCCAATTCGTCGCATTATCCCAGCAATGGGTGGCTTTGATTTTAGTGTTTTGGTGCTATTCATTGTCCTGCAGTTTGCTAACTTCCTGATGGGCGATATCATTGGTCCAATCTGGTTCCGACTATAGTGGCACAAGCAGCATGGTTGGATGGGGATGACCTACTACTCAGGCTCTACATCCAACCCAAAGCCAGTCGAGATGCATTGGTAGGACTACATGGCGATGAGTTAAAAGTTGCGATTACTGCTCCACCGGTCGATGGCAAAGCCAATGCTCATTTGACTAAGTATCTGTCGAAACAATTTAAGGTATCCAAAGGTTCAATCCATATTGAAAAAGGTGAGTTAGGTCGGCACAAACAGTTGCGCGTGAGCTCACCTAACCAGATACCCGAAGAGATTGAAGCCATCCTATGATGGCTTTTTTCGTATTAGCTTCTGACCCCTATCAATTTTGTAAGGATATAAAATGAAACGCTGGATGTTATTGCTATTGACTGCTCTGATTTGCTCACCAAGCTGGGCTGGACAGTATCAAACCTTTAAAAATGTCGAGGTTCACTACTCTGCATTCAACTCTACGTTCCTGGCTCCCAAAGTCGCGCGTAGCTACAATCTCAAGCGGAACGGCTACTCTGCTCTACTCAACATCAGCGTACTTGATAGCGGCTCACTTGGTAAACCCGCCACCACGGCTAAACTCAGTGGTAGCGCCCGCAACCTCATTGGTAACACGAAAAAGCTCACTTTTCGCGAAGTGAAAGAGGGAGATGCGATATACTATCTCGCAGAGTTTTCCATCACCAATGAAGAAACGTTGACGTTTAACATTGATGTGAACGCAGGCAATAAAGGGACAGGCAAGCTGACCTTTACCCAAAAATTTTATGTAGAAGAGTAATCTGAGTATAGCTATGAAAAAAATCGTATTGGCGACCGGCAACCAAGGTAAAGTTCGTGAGATGGCGGATTTATTATCTGACTTTGGCTTTGAAGTACTGGCACAAAGTGAGTTCAACGTCTCTGATGTGGCGGAAACAGGGACAACGTTTATCGAAAATGCGATTATAAAAGCACGTCACGCCGCGAAAGAGACGGGGCTTGCAGCGATTGCCGATGACTCAGGTTTAGAAGTCGACTTTCTGAAAGGGGCACCGGGTATCTACTCTGCTCGTTATGCTGGCGAAGGTGCTTCTGACCAACAAAATCTAGAAAAGCTATTGGATGCAATGAAAGGCGTACCAGAGGCTGAGCGCACTGCTCGCTTTCACTGTGTGCTGGTTCTAATGAAGCATGAAAACGATCCAACACCGATCGTCTGCCACGGAAAATGGGAAGGCCGCATTCTAGAGAAAGCCGATGGCGAAAATGGCTTTGGCTATGATCCTGTTTTCTTTGTACCGGAAGACAACTGCTCCTCTGCACAACTTGAGCCTGCACGTAAAAAGCAGTTGTCTCATCGTGGTAAGGCGCTAACAGCACTATTTGCTGAGCTATCAAAGTAACTCGCTCATGACTCAACTTGTCCCACCAGCGCTGAGCCTCTATGTACACATTCCTTGGTGTGTACAAAAGTGCCCCTATTGTGATTTTAACTCACATGCCCTCAAAACGGATATTCCAGAGCAAGAGTATATTCAAGCCCTGCTCGAAGACTTAGACACCGATATCGACAAATATGCCCTGGCCGCAGCACCAAGATCCTTACATTCAATCTTTATTGGTGGCGGCACACCTAGCCTGATTTCACCGCAAGGTATCCAATCACTACTTGAAGGGATACAGCAACGCATCCCTTTTAAGCCTGGTATCGAAATCACCATGGAAGCCAATCCGGGCACAATTGAAGCGGAACGATTTGCTGGTTATCAACGAGCTGGGGTGACTCGTATATCTATCGGTGTACAGAGCTTTGAGCAAGATAAGTTGGAGCGTCTAGGGCGAATCCATGGTCAGCAAGAAGCGGTCAATGCGGCTAACTTAGCACACACTATTGGACTCAATAGCTTCAACTTAGATCTCATGCATGGTCTGCCAGACCAATCCGTAGAGCAGGCTCTAGCCGACCTCGATAAAGCGATTGAACTGGCTCCACCACACCTGTCGTGGTATCAGCTCACCATTGAGCCAAATACAATGTTTTACTACAAAACACCGACACTGCCTGACGACGATGATTTATGGGATATTTTTGAGTTAGGGCATGAGAGGTTAAAGAAAGCTGGCTATGTCCAGTATGAGATCTCTGGCTATAGCAAACCAGGTTACCAATGCCAGCACAACCTCAACTACTGGCGGTTTGGCGATTATCTGGGTATTGGCTGCGGCGCTGCGGGTAAAATCAGCTTTGCAGATGGACGCATTGTCCGCACCACCAAAATCAAGCATCCACGTGGATACCTGAGTGCTTATAAAAATCTCACCAAGCCCTACCTATCTGATGAGCAGCTCGTCGCTGACACAGACCGTCCATTTGAGTTCTTTATGAATCGATTCAGGCTGATGGAGGCCTGCCCTAAACAAGATTTTCTTGATACTACTGGGCTTGGATTTGATGCCATTGAAGAGACCATCAACTGGGCAATAGAGATAGACTATCTGTCTGAGACCGATACACACTGGCAAATCACCGAGAAAGGGAAGCTGTTTTTGAATGATTTGTTGGAAGCGTTTATGGGTGAGGATGAGTAAATAAAATCTGATCCAAACAACAAAGGGTTAGTGAATGTTAGCACTACCCCTTTGTTCGTTAATTCGGCGCGAGTTGAACTCAAACCTATGTAATATCGAAACTTTCGTAATATTGAATCTTTCACGTCACCCTGAATTTATTTCAAGGTCTACCTAAAGTGCTTCTTCTGCTCTGTGATAGCAGACCAGAAGATATTGAAACAAGTTCAATATGACAATATCGAGTTCAATATGACAATAACGAGTTCCATGTCTGGCCATTGAGAAGTGATCACTTTCTAGAATATCGAACGCCCAATACGCTCAGACAAAATCTCCAGCGCCTTTGTGCCTGCCAGCGAATTACCTGACGCATCGAGCTCGGGCGACCAAACCGCGATCGTCATTTCCCCCGGCACAACCGCAATAATACCGCCACCTACACCAGACTTTCCTGGCATACCGACCCGATAAGCAAACTCACCCGCACCGTCATACAGACCACACGTTGCTAACAGCGCATTTAACTGTTTGGTCTGGGTAGGCGTCACAATCTGTTTTTGGGTTTGTACTGATGTGCCTTTATTAGCGAGATAGCTAAAAGTCTTGGCTAAATCAGCGCAACTCATCTTAAGCGCGCAAGCATGGAAATAGTTATTTAATACCGGAATCACATCATTACTAAAGTTGCCAAATGAACGCATAAGGTAAGCTATCGCTGCATTACGATCACTGTGTAGCATCTCTGAGGCCGCAACGACCTTGTCATAGACGATGTGACTATCACCTGAAAGCTGCCTTGCAAACTCAAGCAAACGCTGCCTTGGCGCTGACAGGCGCGACTGAAGCAGGTCAGCAACCACTATTGCCCCTGCATTAATAAACGGGTTACGTGGTATTCCTTGCTCCATTTCAAGCTGAATCATAGAATTAAATGCCTGACCTGAGGGCTCTTTCCCAACGCGAGACCAAATCTCCTCCGGCTGATAAATCCCCATGGCCAACGTTAAGCTCAATGCCTTAGAAATTGACTGAATTGAAAACGCCTCATCAGCATCACCCGATTTGATCAGCTCTCCTTCATTGGTAAACACCGCAATCGCCAGTTTCGACGCGGGGATTTTCGCCAATGCAGGAATATAGTCTGCGACTTTACCTTGCCCAATCAGTGGGCGAACTTCCTCTAATACTGAATCAAGGATCTCTTGAGTTGGCATTGCTTCACTTCCATCTAAGACAAAAAGAGCCAGCAAATTGCTGGCTCTAATAAACACAAAACGAAACCGTTCTAAGGTTTAACAGCAACAATGACATTGCGATTGATCGACTGGTCAACTCGGTGCAAGTAGCCGGTATATGGTGCTTCGTCCATTACCTTCCAACCTTGCGATTCGAACAGTTGTGCCAAATCTTTCCATTTAAGCGTGAACTCATTAAAAGATAGCACGACCGCACCATTTTTCTTGAGCACCTTCTTCCACGCAGGCAACGCTTCCGCGAGTAGCTCGTTTGGGCTACGGTTTAGTTTGCTATCTTTGGCGTTTTTGCTGCCGTGTTGTACGCCATATGGCAAATCTGACACCATCACATCGACCGAGTTCTTTTTCACGATGAGGTCTGCTTGACGAGTATCCGCAGCATACAACTTCATTGACTGGCTATTGCCTGAGGCAAACAACTCTTTGCTCGCCGCCGCATCCAGAACAAAACCCTCGGCCACTTTCTTACCTTCCACCGTGCGTTTATCTTTGCCCGCCTTATGCTTAAAGCGACCGTTTTTCATAAACTTAACGATAAAAGTTTGGATCTCTTGTACCCATTTGGCATTGATCTCAACGCCAACAACGTTCATACCTTGGATCAGCCCTTCATATAGGGTTGTCCCTTTACCACACATAGGATCCATCAACGTCACTGTCTCACTGCCTGTTTTGGCAGCGCTGACGCCTAGGTTCACCATTAAGCGAGTAAACTGCTCATTGGTTTTACCCGTGTAACGCAAAATCTGGCTCATGCTTTCAGGGAACGTATTGTGGGTAGGAACCGCCAACGGTTTCAACAAACCACCGTCCACCACCTCAAACAATGCATAGTAGATGGAAGACGCCGCAATTTTCTTCATCTGAGCATCTGTTAACTCGTCCTGACAAGAAAAAACGATAGCAGCAGGCAAACCCACCGCTTTGTCTTCGATGCGGAAAAGCTCAACGCCCTGAGACTCAAGCATCGCCTGCAATTCAGAGCGAGCAATCTCAAGTGCACTATCGAAGTAGATACGGTTGTGTCCTGGGTTTGCCAGAATCGCGTACAACGACATAAGATCTTCCTTTACGCAGTGCGTTTAAACTTGATGTCCCACACACCATGACCTAGACGGTGACCGCGAGCTTCAAATTTAGTCAACGGACGCTCTTCTGGGCGAGGAACAAAGTCACCATCGGCTGCGATGTTCGCGAAGCCAGGCGCCTCATTCATCACTTCAATCATGTGTTCAGCGTAGTTTTCCCAGTCTGTTGCCATGTGGAAGATACCGTGCTCAGGGATCAACTTAGTACGCACCATCTCTGCGAAATCGAGCTGTACGATACGGCGTTTGTGGTGACGTTTTTTGTGCCAAGGGTCAGGGAAGAACAGTTGCAGTGTGCTCAAGCTCGACTCTGGAATCATGTTCGCGAACACCTCTACCGCGTCGTGACACATAACACGAAGGTTCGTGACACCCGCATCACGCGCATCAGCAAGACATGCACCAACGCCAGGGCTGTGAACTTCAATACCGATAAAGTTTTTCTCTGGCGCATTTTTTGCCATTTCAACCAGTGAAGCCCCCATACCAAAACCGATTTCCAGTACCACTGGGTTGTCGTTACCGAAGACCTCTTTCCAATCGAGAAGCTGTTCTTGGTAATCAATACCCATTGTTGGCCAACACTCGTTCATCGCGTTTTCTTGGCCCTTGGTTAGACGACCTTCGCGACGCACAAAGCTACGTACTTTGCGGATCAACTTGCCATCTTCATTGTATTCGTTAGTGGTCACTTCACTCATGGTTTATGCCTGTTCAAAATGCGCTCAAATCAAAGGGATTGTGATTATCCAAAGAATCGCTAGCGGTGCAAGTAATATCGACATTTTCGCGTCAGTTACGCGCTCAATACCCACAAAAAATGTCCGATTTACATCCAACGCCTGACGTGATTCAATTTTGCGATAATTATAGACTGAAATAACCGAGCTTGATGTTGTGACTCCTTTTGCCCAAGCCATACTCGACTGGTATGAACGATATGGCCGTAAAGAACTGCCTTGGCAGCAAAACAAAACCGCCTACAGTGTTTGGCTGTCGGAAATTATGCTGCAGCAAACCCAAGTCGCTACGGTAATTCCTTATTACCAGCGATTTCTGGAGAAATTTCCAACGGTGATAGACCTTGCCAACGCAGACCAAGATGAGGTGCTGCATTTATGGACAGGGCTTGGCTACTATGCCCGCGCTAGAAACCTGCATAAAGCGGCAAAAGCCGTTGTTAACGAGCATAATGGTGAGTTCCCATTGGATATTGAGCAGCTAAATGCCCTACCCGGAATTGGTCGCTCTACCGCCGCTGCTGTCTTATCTTCGGTCTACAAACAGCCGCACGCCATTCTCGATGGCAACGTAAAACGCACCCTTGCACGTGCTTTCGCTGTGGAAGGCTGGCCGGGCAAAAAGAGTGTCGAAAACCAACTTTGGCACTATGCGGAGCAGCATACTCCCAATGTCGATGTTGATAAGTACAATCAAGCTATGATGGATATGGGGGCGATGGTCTGCACCCGCTCGAAACCCAAATGCAGCTTGTGTCCTATCAGTGAGGTATGTAAAGCCAACGCCCAAGGTAACCCGCTCGACTACCCAGGCAAAAAGCCGAAAAAAGAGAAGCCGATTAAAGAGACATGGTTTGTCATGGTGCACTATCAAGGTCAGGTTTGGTTAGAGCAAAGGCCACAAACGGGTATCTGGGGCGGACTATTCTGCTTCCCTCAATCAGAACACACGGATATTACAGGCAGCCTAGAGCATTTAGGTATTGATCAATCATCGATTGCTGAGCAGCGTACCTTGGTTGCCTTTCGTCATACATTTAGCCACTACCACCTAGACATAACACCAGTGTTAGTAGAGCTAACGCAACAACCCAATGTGATCATGGAAGACAACCAAGGTCTCTGGTATAACTTATCTCAACCAAAAGAAATCGGCTTAGCAGCACCAGTAAAACAACTACTCGAAAGCTTGCCGTTTGAACTGAACAACAAGGAGTCACTATGAGCCGCACCGTTTTATGTGCTCGACTAAAACAAGAGCTAGAAGGGATGGACTTCCAACTCTACCCTGGAGAGTTAGGTAAGCGTATCTTTGATAACATTTCCAAGCAGGCTTGGGGCGAGTGGCAACATAAGCAAACAATGCTGATCAATGAAAAGAAGTTAAACATGATGGATCCAGAGCACCGTAAGCTTCTTGAAACAGAGATGGTCAACTTCCTGTTTGAGGGTAAAGACGTTCACATCGAAGGCTACACGCCACCTTCTGAATAATCAGAATCATCAACACTATTTCAATGGCATCACGTTCTTTACTGATGTCATTGTTGTTTTAGGGAAATATGAAAAAAATAGCTGTTTTTTTGCTCGCGGCCTTGTCCGTTGGTTGCAGCCGCGAATTTGTTGAAGGTCTCTATGATGTTAACTACGAGCCGACAAACCGCTTTGCCAAAAATCTAGCCGAACTTCCAGGTCAGTTTGAGAAGGACACTCGTGCACTTGATGCTTTAATCAGCAGCTTCTCTGGCAACATTAAAAAGCGTTGGGGTAGCAACGAAGTCAAGGTGGCCGGTAAAAGTAACTATGTGAAGTACATCGACAACTACCTCAGCCGCGCTGAAGTTAACTTCGATCGCGGAACCATTATTATTGAAACCGTCTCACCAACCGAGCCAGAGAGACACCTAAAAAACGCTATTGTTACCACCCTACTGACCCCTGATGACCCCGCCAACGTTGATCTTTTCTCTTCTCGCGACATCAAACTTGAGGGACAACCTTTCCTCTACAGGCAGGTTGTCGACCAAGAGGGTAAAGCCATTCAATGGTCATGGCGCGCGAATCGTTTTGCTGATTATCTTATTGCCAACAAGATGAAAACCAAGAGTGTCGACTATAAAAAAGCACACTACGTTGAGATACCTATGGTGGAGAATCAGGTAGAGATCCGCAGTTACAAGTATGCTGATATCGTGCGCCAGGCGTCACGCAAGTATGACATTCCTGAAGATCTCATCTATGCCATTATTAAAACGGAAAGTAGCTTTAACCCCTACGCAGTAAGCTGGGCCAATGCCTATGGTTTAATGCAGGTTGTACCAAAAACTGCTGGCCGTGATGTATTCAATCTAGTTAAAAATAAGCCAGGTGAGCCAACGCCAGAATATCTTTTCGATCCAGTAAAAAACATTGATACCGGAACGGCCTACTTTTACATACTGAAAAATCGTTACTTGAAAGCGGTTGACCACCCACTCTCACTTGAATACAGCATGATCTCTGCATACAACGGTGGCACGGGGGGGGTACTCAATACCTTTGATAGGAACAGCCGCTCAAATGCGATGACAAGGTTAAACTCCCTGCAACCAAACCAAGTGTATTGGGCACTGACCAACAAACACTCCAATGCAGAAGCTCGCCGCTACCTAGAAAAAGTGACAAATTTCAAAAAGGAATTTAACGCGGGTAAAAACATTTAGCGACACTTGATTAAAAAAGCAGCCGTTACAGCACTTTTTTCTAATTATTGAAAAAAAGTGGTTGACGCAAAGGCTTAAAATCCGTTTAATAGCGCTCCGTTGCCCGGATAGCTCAGTCGGTAGAGCAGAGGATTGAAAATCCTCGTGTCGGTGGTTCGATTCCGCCTCCGGGCACCACAATTTAAAATTGTTGGTGCGTTGCACGGACAATTAGTTAAAAGAATATATTGCGCCGACTTAGCTCAGTAGGTAGAGCAACTGACTTGTAATCAGTAGGTCACCAGTTCGATTCCGGTAGTCGGCACCATTCTTTTGCCTCGATAGCTCAGTTGGTAGAGCAGCGGATTGAAAATCCGCGTGTCGGTGGTTCGACTCCGCCTCGAGGCACCATTATTTGGTGTTAAAGATAACATCTTTACACAAAATAATTCCCCCTTAGTTCAGTTGGTAGAACGGCGGACTGTTAATCCGTATGTCGCAGGTTCGAGTCCCGCAGGGGGAGCCATATTACAACGAATAGCTTTTTAGCTGTTCAATATTTAAAAAGATTTAGTGTGCCGACTTAGCTCAGTAGGTAGAGCAACTGACTTGTAATCAGTAGGTCACCAGTTCGATTCCGGTAGTCGGCACCATTCTTTTGCCTCGATAGCTCAGTTGGTAGAGCAGCGGATTGAAAATCCGCGTGTCGGTGGTTCGACTCCGCCTCGAGGCACCATTATTTGGTGTTAAAGATAACGTCTTTACACAAAATAATTCCCCCTTAGTTCAGTTGGTAGAACGGCGGACTGTTAATCCGTATGTCGCAGGTTCGAGTCCCGCAGGGGGAGCCACTTTTAAGAAAACCGTATCGCTAGATGCGGTTTTTTTTCGTCTGGAATCTGTGAACGGTGAATATGTCGCATCCGGATGGTTAGGCGGCAATCCGTCGGCCCGTGCGAGTCCCTCCCTATCTCTTTGAGCTCTAACTTGTTATCTCTTCCCAAATTCAATTCACCGAAACAGACACCACAGCAAGCACTCATTCACCCAGCAAATGCAACCTTATTTAATCTGCCACTAGCTTCAAATTCACACACTTCTTAACTAGTCAAAACTTATTTTGCATCGTAAATTTATAACCATCACGTTCGGTGTGCTTTGTTCGCTTCCCTGACCGTTCAAAGCAAAAGTGACAAATATATATCCCTTGAAGAAATGGCGGAAACAGACATCAAATGTACGCCTTAGGTAATAATTGAAATGAAGTTAAAAACCCAAACATACCTTTTATCTGGAGCTATCTTACTGGCTCTGGTAGCAGTGACCTTAATCGGGCTTTCCACACTGCGCATGGCAAGTAATCAAGATAACGCAACGCGCGTTACTGAATTATTCCGCAGCACCTACTCTACAATGGTTGAGATTGAGAACATGGCACGACGTGGTGAGATGAGCGAAACAGAAGCGAAAGAGCTTGCCACTCAACTACTGCGCTCAAATATTTACAACGACAGTGAGTATGTTTATGTCGCTGATGAAGATATGGTGTTCATCGCTGCGCCTTTGGACCCTGAGCTTCATGGTACTAGTTTCCATGACTTCAAAGATGCCAACGGGCACAGTGTCGCAGACATTCTGCTTCGCTCTATCTCATCGACCTCTCACGGTATTGCTGAATATGAATGGACTCAGCGTCAAGCAGATGGTTCAGTTGAAACCAAGTTCTCAACCGCCCAAAAGACGCCTAACTGGGGATGGGTGGTTGGCACTGGCATTGGCTTTGACGAAGTCAATGCCCGCTTTTGGGAAACAGCACGTTGGACACTGACACTATCTATTGTTATCGCTGCTATTCTGGCCACTATTATCTATATCGCAATTCGTCGTATGCTCAACCTCCTAGGGGGTGAACCTATTGCTGTACGTGAAGCGGTTCAATCTGTGGCAAAAGGCAATATTCAAACCTCATTTGATGAGATTGCGCCACAGGGCAGCATCTATGAGTCGGTTCAACACATGAGCATATCTCTAGCCCACCTAATCAACAATCTTGAGTCATCTATGCATGCCCTGCGAGATGAGCTAAATGACGTGGAGAATCGCTCAGCGACGCTGACTCAATTGACAGATACCCAACAAAAGTCAACCGCAATGATAGCGACCGCAATGACCGAGATGGCCTCTTCTGCTAACAACGTGGCTGACTCTGCGAGTGAGACTGCGCAAAATACCGATGAAGCCGATAAACAAAGTCGAGCAACTCAATCCTTGATTCATAATACCGTTGATAATATTGAAGGGCTTGCTACTCAGTTGGGCGCGGCTAGCCAAGCAGTATCTGAACTCGATAACAATGTGAACGATATTGTCAAAGTCCTTGATGTGATCGGTGATATCGCTGAGCAAACCAATCTACTCGCCCTCAACGCAGCCATTGAAGCAGCACGTGCTGGCGAGCAAGGCCGTGGTTTTGCCGTTGTTGCTGATGAGGTGCGAAATCTGGCAGGGCGAACTCAAGACAGTACTAAAGAGATTCAATTGATGATCAATAACCTTCAAGAGGGCTCGCGAAATGCTATCCATACCATGGACATCTGTGCAGAAACCAGTCAGAACACGGTTACTGTCTCGCAAAATGCCTCTCAAGCTCTACAACAAGTGGTCACGGCCCTTGAGAACATCACTGGCATGAGCCATCAAATTGCCACCGCTGCAGCTGAGCAAACACAAGTGAGTGATGACATCTCACAACGCATCAATATGATTGAAGGCAGTGGCAATGAGCTCAATAACGTTGTATCAAGCACTTACAGCAGTACACAAACGCTCACCTCGTTGGCAAATGAACTCGAAAACTGGGCAGCCAAGTTCAACGTACAGAAATAACGGCTCTCCCCCGTAAATAATAGTCACTAAAAGCACGCATTTTTGCGTGCTTTTTTATCGATTAAATTTAAATTGAATGAACATCAACCACTATCTAAGCCATACAAGCACTGTAATGAGTGATTTAAAGTGGCAAAAATAGCTCTTCGAGTATAGAAAACCATCAAACAGTATTTTTTTTGTATTTTAGTGTTGACCTAAAAGTCGAAAAACCGTTTAATACACCTCGTCGCCCGGATAGCTCAGTCGGTAGAGCAGAGGATTGAAAATCCTCGTGTCGGTGGTTCGATTCCGCCTCCGGGCACCACAATTTCTTAGTTGTTGGTGCTTAGCACGAACAGTGAGTAAAAGAATATAGTGTGCCGACTTAGCTCAGTAGGTAGAGCAACTGACTTGTAATCAGTAGGTCACCAGTTCGACTCCGGTAGTCGGCACCATTCTTTGTTCCCCCTTAGTTCAGTTGGTAGAACGGCGGACTGTTAATCCGTATGTCGCAGGTTCGAGTCCCGCAGGGGGAGCCATTTTACAACGAATAGCTTTTTAGCTGTTCTATATTTAAAAAGATAAAGCGTGCCGACTTAGCTCAGTAGGTAGAGCAACTGACTTGTAATCAGTAGGTCACCAGTTCGATTCCGGTAGTCGGCACCATTCTTTGTTCCCCCTTAGTTCAGTTGGTAGAACGGCGGACTGTTAATCCGTATGTCGCAGGTTCGAGTCCCGCAGGGGGAGCCATTTTTAAGAAAACCGTATCTTTAGATGCGGTTTTTTTTCGTCTGGAATCTGTGAACGGTGAATATGTCGCATCCGGATGGCCGGCCCGTTCGGGTCCCGCAGGGGGAGCCACTTTTAAGAAAACCGCATCTTTAGATGCGGTTTTTTTTCGCCTAAAATCCCTCAATAATTATTCCCTGCTCAACCTCTTCCCTTTACTCGTAATCCAGGCAAAAAAAAAGACAGAAGCACTTGCCAGTACTCCTGCCTTTCTTATCAACTTGTGCTGTTCGCGTTAAGCTTTTGCTTCAATACCTTCAGCTTTATTTCGCTGTGCGACTTCTTCATTCAGCGCATTGAGCTTAGTTTCCATCTCATTGCGGCACACCTCAGCAAGCTTGCGTACCTCGCCCTTGTCGTAGCCCTCAGAGCTAATCGGTGGTAGCATTTCGACGATCACATGCCCATTGTTCCAGCGATTAAGCTTAATACCGTCAGTCGAGCTACATACAATAGGAATAATAGGCAGCTCGGCTCCGATCGCAGCATGGAAAGCACCGGTTTTAAATGACAGCAAACCACGACCACGAGAGCGAGTTCCTTCTGGGAACATCCACACAGAAACGTCACTACTCTTCATCTTATTGATCACCTGATCAATCGTGCCTACCGCTTTAGAGCGATTGGCGCGGTCAATAAGAATATTGCCACTCAGCCAGTAAAGTTGACCAAATAGAGGCATCCAAGCAATGCTCTTTTTACCTACCGTCACGACTTTTGGCGTCACCGCTGAAGACACGGTAAACATATCCCAGTTGTTCTGGTGGTTAGCCACGTAGATGTGCTGCCCACGAGTATAAGCATCTTCTGGAATACGTAGCTCTAGTTTAAAACCGAAGATAGGTGCCATTTTGTTAAATAGGCGACCCACATTAAACACATTCTTTGGATTGCGTGGGCTCAGTAAGCAGTATCCACAGCCAAAGACAAACATCACAACCGCAAACACAGCGACGGCGAAAATACGAAATAGTGCTACCATTATTCTCTCCAGGTACAACACGAAGAAGCCGAAACAGAGTTTCGGCTTCTAACATCAAGAATTAAGCGTTTTCGCTTTCTGTTGCAGTGTTAGCAACACGGGTGATATTGGCACCCAGCGCAGACAACTTATCTTCAATCTTCTCGTAACCACGATCGATGTGGTAAATACGATCAACAAAAGTTTCACCTTGAGCAATGCAACCTGCAATCACAAGGCTTGCCGATGCACGTAGGTCTGTCGCCATCACTTGAGCCCCACTCAAGCTATCTACGTCACCACACACGACCGTGTTACCTTCGATCTCTGCTTTAGCTCCCATGCGCATCAGCTCTGGTACATGCATAAAACGATTTTCAAAGATGTTTTCGGTGATGATGCCGCCGCCTTTCGCCATCATATTTAGCAACGTAAACTGAGCTTGCATATCCGTCGGGAACCCCGGGTGTGGTGCGGTACGAATGCTCACTGCTTTTAACTCGCGATTGGTCATATCGACACTGATCCAATCATCGCCAGTTTCGACATCCGCTCCAGCTTCTTCTAGCTTCGCTAACACCGCTTCGAGCAGGTGAGCGTGTGTGTTGCGACAAACGACTTTACCACCAGAAACAGCAGCGGCGACCAGGAAAGTACCCGTTTCAATACGATCTGGGACGACAGAGTGCTTACCACCACCAAGGCGCTCTACACCTTCGATAGTAATGGTATCCGTGCCCGCGCCCGACACTTTCGCGCCAAGAGCATTCAAGAAGTTAGCAGTATCTACAATCTCTGGCTCACGCGCTGCGTTATCAAGTACCGTCGTACCTTCAGCAAGTGTCGCAGCACACATAACCGTAATGGTTGCGCCAACACTGACCTTATCCATCACAACGTGAGCGCCTTTCAGGCGACCGTCTACACTGGCTTTTACATAACCGTCTTCCAACACGATCTTGGCACCAAGCTGCTCAAGACCATAGATGTGCAGATCAACAGGGCGTGCACCGATGGCACAACCACCAGGTAGTGACACCTGACCATGACCAAAGCGAGCAACCAATGGACCAAGAGCCCAAATAGAGGCACGCATTGTTTTCACCAAATCGTAAGGAGCGCAGTACTCATCAATGCCACTCGCATCCACATGGACTGAACCGTTACGCTTAACTTTTGCACCCAAACGAGAAAGCAGTTCCATCGTGGTATCGATATCACGCAGCTTGGGTACATTGGCAACTTCAACAGGCTCTTCCGCTAAAATGGAAGCAAATAAAATAGGCAGCGCAGCATTCTTTGCGCCTGAAATGGTCACTTCACCACTAAGTGGTTTGTCTGACCCAACAACTCGAAACTTTTCCATTGTAAACCTTATAGTGACATCAACTTCTTATCACGAGCCCACTCATCTGGAGTGTAGGCCTTGATAGAGACCGCATGAATGTCATTGCGTTGGATATATTCCATCAGAGGTCCGTAGATTAGCTGCTGCTTTTTGACACGGCTCATGCCGTCAAAGCAAGCGTCAACAGCGATAACTTCGTAGTGGCTCCCCTCGCCCTTTACATGCACTTCCTCTAGTTGCAACGCGTCTGCTAACAGCTGCTGTACTTTTGCACTATCCACAATTCACCTCTAAATCTAATTCTGTATGTGTTTCGCGAGCAATTTATCCACATTGCTCAAGCGAAAGAGTGTGCCTAAGTCTTTTGGCACAAAGGAGAGCATTATATGGCAATTTTCCGTTTTTGCATGCTCTAATAAGTGGATTAACATCACCATCCCGGCTGAATCTACCCGCTCTACTCGACTAAGATCAACCAAGTAGCCTTTTTCTGTTGGCTTCCAAGATGAAAGGGATGCCCACAAATCCGGCACAGTGAAGCGATCGAGCACTCCACTAAAGCAAATAACACCAGCGTCAATCGACCAGTTACTCATGACTAGTTTGCTGCTTTTTGTACAGGCAATTGAGCCTGTCGAGCCAACTCTTTAGTCACCGCAGGTAGCCCCTGACGACGCACTTCCCCCAGCCACTCAGACTGTTTGCTCGATAATAAGCTCACACCTTCAGCGATGATATCAAATGCCGCCCAGTCACCACTCTTCTCTTTACGAAGCTTAAACTCGAGTAAAATATTGGGATTTGGTGCATCTAAAATAGTCACTTTCACCCCAGTAATTCTGTCCGACTCCGCCACTTGGGGTGGCGCACCAAACTGTACCTGTTGTTCAGAGTATTGAGTGAGAATCTGAGCGTATGACGTCACCATATAGTCTTTAAATGCCTCAATGAACGCCAACACATCCTCACGAGGGTTTTTCTTCACCTCTGAACCCAATAGCTTAAGTGCGCTGTAGCGATAATTGACGTAAGGCAACAGCTCTTCTTCCACTACCGTCTTGAGATGATTTGGGTCTTGCTCTATCAAGGACTGGTCCTGACGAAGTCGCTCAAAAGACTTGTCAGCGACGGTCACTATCATTTGATAGGGATCTTTACGATCCACGTCTTGGGCTTGTGTGGCAAAAGCCAACAGAAACAGCATCAACGTGATTACTCTTTTCATCTTAATCCCCTCTACGACTCATCACCGCCAACGCGATAGATCATTTGGCCAATCAAATCTTCCAGCACTAAAGCCGATTTCGTGTCTTCAATAAGATCACCATCAACCAGCATCTCTTCATCATCGAAAACAAACCCCGGCACGAGGCTTAGGTATTGCTCACCAATAAGCCCTGATGTCAGTACCTGTACACTGGAGGTATCTGGAAACTGGTCATAACGCTGATCAATCGCCATGGTCACGACAGGTGTTAAGTTGGCTGGGTCTAAATCTATCGCAGTAATACGACCAATCACTACACCGCCCACTTTGACGGGTGCGCGTACCCGCAAGCTGCCTATATTGTCAAACTTGGCTTTCAGCGCGTAAGTATCCGCCCTTCCGATACTCTTTACGTCAGCGATTTGAAAGATTAATACTAAAATTGCCACAACGGCTGCGATGACAAAGCACCCCACTGCGAACTCTGTTTTTCTTGTATTTCTCATAACATCAATTACCAAACATTAAAGCCGTCAATACAAAGTCTAGACCGAGAACCAATAAAGAGGCGTTCACCACCGTTTTTGTTGTCGCTTGGCTAATCCCCTCAGAGGTTGGAACACAGTCGTAACCATTAAACAGAGCAATCCAGGTGACAGCAAAAGCAAACACCACAGATTTAATCAGCCCATTACCGATGTCATAGCTCAACTGCACCGAGGACTGCATCGCCGCCCAAAAACTGCCTCGATCGATACCCTTCCAATCGACACCGACGACTTCTCCGCCCCATATACCCACCACGATAAAAATGGCAGCAAGCATCGGCATCACTATCACTCCAGCCCAAAAACGAGGCGCGATGACCCTTCTAAGAGGGTCGACCGCCATCATCTCCATGCTTGATAGCTGCTCGGTCGCCTTCATCAAGCCGATTTCTGCCGTCAATGCAGAGCCCGCTCTGCCAGCAAAAAGCAGCGCAGTCACCACGGGACCAAGCTCTCGCAGTAGGGAAAGGGCCACCATCTGGCCAAGGTTGGTCTCTGCGCCATAGTCCACCAGCACTACGTAGCCCTGAAGGCTCAACACCATGCCAATAAAAGCACCTGAGACCACAATAATGGCGAGAGATTGCACACCGAGTGCGTAACACTGTTTAACGACAAGAGGGAAGCTCTTCATAAACTGAGGCTTGGCAAATAGCACCTGCAGTAACATCAACATAGAACGGCCAAGTGTCTGCACCACATGCATGGTGCTATTACCTATATGCTCAACTGACACCCACAACCATCGCCTCATAAAAATAACCCCTGCTCAATCGGTGGCGCAGGATAAGCAAATGGAACTGGCCCATCCGCCGCCCCATCCAAAAACTGACGGACTTTCTCATCAACGCTGTCGATCAATGCCTTTGGGGTACCTTGCGCTATAATTTTGCAGTCCGCCAGAATGTAAGCATAGTCTGCAATTTCAAACACTTCCGGCACATCATGTGACACAACGATGCTAGTAATCCCTAACGTACGATTTAGCTTGGCGATCAGCTCAACCAGCACGCCTTTCGTCATGGGGTCTTGACCAACAAACGGCTCGTCATACATTACGATATCCGGGTCAAGGGCGATCGCGCGGGCAAGCGCGACACGCCGAGCCATCCCACCCGAAAGCTCACTCGGCATCAGCTCTGCCGCGCCTCGTAACCCCACCGCCTCAAGCTTGAGCAGCGTTAGGGTGTGAATCAGTTTCTCATCAAGCTGGGTATGCTCTCGAATAGGAAAGGCCACATTGTCAAAAACGGATAAGTCGGTGAATAGAGCCCCTGACTGAAACAGCATTCCCATTTTTCCCCGCAGCCGATACAGGGCTCGACGATTGAGCTCAGACAAGTCGTGTCCCTCAACAACAACTCGACCACTATCTGGCAGTAACTGACCGCCAATCAGCTTAAGAAGTGTGGTTTTGCCAATACCTGAAGGACCGAGTATGGCAGTAATTTTTCCTCGTTCGATATCGAGGTTGAGCCGATCAAAAATCACTCGCTCACCACGATAAAAGGTCATGTTATCAACCGAGATATAAGATTTATCACTCATATGAGCCTAACCGTTCCCTGTTTTGCGAACTCATGTTTGTAGCATAAACCCTTTTTTTATATTTAGCCTCTCGACTATTCAATGATTTACATAAGCTGAGTGAATCAGAAATTAATTGACGCGGTTGCTTCACTTTTGCCCGACAAACGTTCAAAATTAGGCGTTATTATTTTAAAAACTTAGGGAACATCATGATTGAAGCAGTTGCTTTCCTTGTCCTCGGACTGATTTTTCTAGTCTGGAGTGCAGACAAGCTAGTCTTCGGTGCAGCGGCACTCGCGAGAAATGTCGGTATTTCACCGCTAGTCATCGGCATGACAATCTTAGCTATGGGCTCTTCTGCTCCCGAAATGATGGTTTCTGCAACTGCCGCTTTAGAGGGTAAAACTGACACAGCTGTCGGTAATGTGATTGGCTCAAATATTGCCAACATCGCCTTAATCCTGGGTATTACTGCGATGATTAAGCCTCTTTCCATCAGTTCAGCAGTGCTCAAACGCGAATTGCCACTGATGATCGTTGTCACTCTGATCTGTGGTGCTATCGTCTGGGACGGCTACCTAGGTTTTAGTGAAGGTATTCTGCTTGTTGTCCTATTCGCACTGTTTATTCTTACCATGCTCTACATTAGCAAAAAAGAGCAATCTAAGGGCGATGTCCTGCTAGAAGAGCAGGAGTCTGAAATCCCGGATGGTGTCAGTAACGGTAAAGCCGCAATGTGGGTTGTGATTGGCTTGATTATCTTGCCGCTTGCCGCTGACACACTCGTCAATAACGCGGTCGTTATTGCGACTTACATGGGTATGAGCGATCTGGTTATCGGTCTCACTATCATCGCAGTGGGAACGAGTCTACCTGAGCTAGCCGCATCACTGGCCGGCGTAATAAAAGGCGAAGACGATATGGCGGTAGGTAATATCATCGGCTCCAACGTTTTCAATATCCTCGCCGTAATGGGGATACCTGGCCTTCTAAACCCATCTATGGTGAGCGAGCTCGTGATGGGGAGAGACTACTGGGTAATGCTCGCGGTAAGTCTGCTGTTAGTCGTAATGGCTTTGGGCAAGTCACGCAGCATCAATCGCACCGAGGGTGTGGTACTTTTCCTCATTTTTGTTGGCTACCAAGCCTACCTCATCATGAACATGACAGCCTAAGTTGGTAATGTATATTATGTCTCAATTTGATTACAAATCAGTGGCAAACAAGGTCATTGATATTGAGCTTCAAGCTATCGAGCACCTCAAACAGTACGTAAACGACGACTTTACAGCCGCTTGTGAAATGATTCTTTCTTGTCAGGGCAAAGTTGTCGTGATGGGAATGGGTAAATCTGGGCATATTGGCAAAAAGATTGCGGCCAGCTTTGCCAGCACAGGCACCTCTTCTTTTTTTGTTCATCCGGGTGAAGCGGCTCATGGTGACCTAGGTATGATCGAGTCAGGTGACATTGTGTTAGCCATTTCAAACTCGGGGGAATCAAGTGAAATTCTTAGCCTGTTCCCTGTGTTAAAAAGGCTCAACAACAAGATCATCAGCATGACAGGTAAGCCTAGTTCTTCAATGGCAAATCTGTCTGATATCCACCTGCAAATTACGGTTCCTCAAGAGGCTTGCCCACTCGGCCTAGCGCCAACATCAAGCACAACGGCAACCTTAGTCCTCGGCGATGCATTGGCAGTATCTCTTCTCGAAGCTCGCGGCTTTACAGCACAAGACTTTGCTCTGTCGCACCCAGGGGGCGCACTAGGAAGAAAGCTTCTGCTTAAACTCTCGGATATCATGCACTCAGGCGACAAGCTGCCCAAAGTCACGGCAGATACTCTGATTCGAGATGCACTACTGGAAATCAGCCAAAAAGGCCTTGGCATGACTGCCGTGGTTGATGAAAAGCAACGCCTAACGGGTATTTTCACCGATGGTGATCTACGCCGAATTCTTGATAAACGCATCGACATTCACACCACGCAAATTGGTGAAGTCATGATTGCCAATCCGACATCTGTCTCGCCAGATCTACTGGCTGCCGAAGGGGTCAATATCATGCAGGAGAAATCGATTAACGGTTTGCTATTATGTAATGATGATGGCGAGCTGGTTGGCGCGCTTAACATGCTTGATATGCTGCGTGCAGGAGTGATGTAATGAGCACACAAATAGAGACTCTCTACGGCCCTGTGTCTAGCGACATTATTGCTATTGCAAAGCAGATTAAGCTGCTTATCTGTGATGTAGACGGCGTTTTTTCTGATGGCCTTGTCTACATGGGCAATGATGGCGAAGAGCTAAAAACGTTTCATACTCGTGACGGCTACGGTGTAAAATCGCTAATGAGCGCAGGCGTTGAAATTGCCATCATAACAGGCCGCCAATCAAAGATCGTTGAGAACCGCATGTCGGCACTGGGCATCAAGCTTATCTATCAAGGCCAAGATGACAAAATCAAAGCCTATCAAGATATTTGCAGTAAGCTGGACATTGCTCCTGAACATACTGGGTATATTGGTGATGACCTCATTGACTGGCCTGTGATGGAGCGTGTGGCTTTGAAAGTCTGTGTCGCCGATGGACACCCACTACTCGTTCAACGTGCCAATTATGTTACTAAGATCAAAGGAGGCCACGGCGCAGTGCGTGAGGTGAGCGATCTTATCCTGCAAGCGAAAGGAGAGCTGGAGCAGCATAAAGGACTGAGCATATGACCTTATCTCGAGCAGCGCACATACTGCTGGTGATGATTATCTTTTTTTGCGGCTACTATCTGCTGCAAGAAGAGGAGGGTTACGACATTCAGGTTTCTCCCGATGAAGAACTGCCGCTCTTTAGCGGAAAGAACATGTCGAATACGGCTTATACCCAAGACGGTGTTCGCAACTACGAAATAACCTCCACTCACTTAGAGTATTACGCCAAAAGTGGCGATACCGTTTTTGAGAGCCCTGTACTGCGCATCTACAAAGACGGTCAAGTGCTCGAGTGGGAAATTAGTGCTCGTCGAGCCAAGCTAAATGAAGACCATGTTTTGGTTCTCTATGACAAGGTGATTGCAAAGAACTTGCTACCCACCTCTAGCTTTGACACTATGGCGACAGAAAAACTGAATATTCAGCTAGATGCGCGGGATTTTTGGGCTGATCAAACGGTCAGACTCAATGGACCTCAATTTATCACTCGAGGCCAAGCGATGAAGGGTAACTTCAAAGACAACACCGCCACTCTCTATGAACATGTGCAAGGTAGATATGAAACTCTCACACCTTAGTCTTATGGCTTGCTTGATGATATCAGCACCCGCTCTCGCCTTATCAACCGACAGCGAGCAGCCGATCTACATCGACTCAGACAGCCAACAGCTTGATATGCAAAGCAACAAAGTGACCTTTGCTGGTGACGTAAAGTTGAAGCAAGGCAGCATCAATATCAATGCTGACAGAATTATTGTCACACGCGACCCTGCCGATGGCGCGATTAAAGAGATTGAAGCTTTCGGTCAATTAACGACCTTTTCCCAGCTAACTGATGATGGAAACACCCTCTATGGCGAAGCGGAAGAGCTCAATTACAACATGAGAACGGACGAGTTGCTCATGCTGAAAAGAGCCATGCTTTCTCAAGATGGAAGTCAAATTAGTGGTGATAAGATACGTTACAAAATATCGCAGCAAAAGCTCATCGCTGATGGCGCACAAACAGGCGGTCGCGTATCTACCGTTCTTCAGCCACCTGCTAAGAGTGAATAGTTAATGGCAGTATTAAAAGCAGAACACCTAGCAAAAAGCTATAAAGCACGCAAAGTGGTGTCTGATGTAAGTTTACAAGTCGAGTCTGGACAGATTGTAGGTCTCCTTGGCCCTAATGGTGCAGGAAAAACGACCTCGTTTTACATGATTGTTGGCCTGGTTGCCCGTGATGAAGGTTCAATTACGATCGATGACCAAGATATCAGTATCTTGCCTATGCATAGCCGCTCTCGCATGGGTATCGGCTACTTGCCGCAAGAGGCCTCTATCTTTCGCAAGCTTTCGGTTGAAGATAACATCATGGCGGTACTAGAGACTCGTGATGAGCTCTCACGCGAAGAAAAACAAGACCGTCTTGAAGATTTATTAGATGAGTTCCACATTCAGCACATCAGAAAAAGTGCTGGTATGGCACTCTCGGGTGGTGAGCGACGCCGCGTAGAAATTGCACGAGCACTCGCAGCTAACCCACAGTTTATATTGCTCGATGAACCGTTTGCTGGTGTCGACCCGATTTCGGTGATCGACATTAAGAAAATTATCGAGCATCTTAAGGAGCGTGGCCTCGGTGTATTGATCACCGACCACAACGTACGCGAGACTCTCGACGTGTGTGAAAAAGCCTATATTGTAAGTCAGGGACGTCTCATCGCAGAAGGTACACCGGATCAAGTACTGAATAATGCCGAGGTGAAACAAGTTTATCTTGGTGAGCAATTCCGTCTATGATTACAAGGAAGGGCGATAAAAATGACAATAAGGTGAGCACGACTGAATGAAACCTTCACTACAACTCAAGCTAGGTCAACAATTAGCAATGACACCCCAGTTGCAGCAAGCAATACGCCTACTGCAACTCTCGACGCTCGATCTGCAACAAGAAATTCAAGAAGCGTTAGACTCAAACCCTCTACTTGAAGTAGAAGAAGGGGGCGCTGACGACACTTCGGATGCTAACTCGACAGATAACACCGAGGCAAAAGCAAGCAGCAATGAGAGCGATGCAACTGCTGATGTTTCCGAGCCTGAGATGAAGGACAGTTCAGACCTTATTGAAAAGTCAGAAATCAGTAACGACCTAGAAATCGATACCACCTGGGACGATGTTTACAGTGCCAATACTGGCAACACTGGTATAGCGCTCGATGATGACGCGCCAATCTATCAGGGTGAAACGACGGAATCTCTGCACGACTACCTATTATGGCAGCTAGACCTGACTCCTTTCTCAGATACCGACCGCTCCATCGCGTTGGCTATTATTGAAGCCGTTGATGACTACGGCTACCTAACACTATCAACCCAAGAGATCCTCGACAGCTTCGAGAATGAAGAGATCGAACTCGATGAGATTGAAGCGGTCAAAAAACGCGTTCAGCGCTTTGACCCGCTAGGCGTTGCTTCGGCGAATCTGCAAGAGTGCTTGCTTTTACAACTCTCAGTGCTGCCACAAGATACGCCTTGGCTCGAAGAAGCCAAACTGGTTCTAACCGATCATGTTGACCAACTCGGTAATCGCGACTACAAATTGATCATCAAAGAAACAAAGATCAAAGAGCCGCAACTAAGAGAAGTATTATCACTGATTCAACAACTTGATCCTCGCCCTGGCAGCCGTATCACGCCGACGCATGCAGAGTATGTCATCCCCGATGTTTCGGTATTTAAAGACCATGGTAAATGGGTAGTCACCATCAATCCTGACAGTGCACCTCGCCTCAAGGTTAATCAGCAATACGCAGGAATGGCACGCGGCAACAGTGCGGATAGCCAGTACATTCGGAGCAATTTGCAAGAGGCGAAGTGGCTAATTAAGAGCCTAGAAAGTCGAAACGAGACGCTGCTCAAAGTTGCTAAATGTATAGTTGAACATCAACGCGATTTCTTTGAGTATGGCGAAGAAGCCATGAAACCAATGGTACTTAACGATGTTGCCATGGCGGTCGATATGCACGAATCCACCATTTCTCGCGTCACTACGCAGAAGTTCATGCATACACCTCGCGGCATTTTTGAACTGAAGTATTTCTTCTCCAGCCACGTCAGTACTGACAATGGCGGAGAGTGTTCATCCACTGCAATCCGAGCCCTAATTAAAAAGCTTGTGGCAGCTGAGAATCCAGTAAAACCACTAAGTGATAGCAAGATTGCAGCCCTACTCGCTGACCAAGGAATCCAGGTCGCAAGGCGTACGATCGCAAAATATCGCGAATCGCTAGGTATTGCCCCATCGAGTCAGCGGAAACGCCTGCTTTAAAGGCCCTAACTGAGAAGGAAAGTCTATGCAAATCAACCTTAATGGCCACCATGTTGACCTAACCGATTCACTGCAAGACTATGTGAACACCAAGTTCGAGAAACTCGAGCGATTCTTTGATCATATAAACAATGTTCATGTGGTTTTACGTGTTGAAAAAAACCGTCAAATCGCAGAAGCTACCCTTCACGTAAATCAAGGCGATATCCATGCGGCAGCTGAAGACGAAAGCATGTACGCGGCAATCGATGCCTTGGTCGACAAACTTGTCAGACAACTCAATAAGCACAAAGAAAAGCTAAGTAGCCATTAATAATGCAATTAAGCGAAGTACTCACTCTGGACTGCACGAAAAGTGCAGTCCCTTGCACGAGCAAAAAACGTGCACTAGAACTCATCAGCGAACTGGTCGCTGAAAAAACTGGCATTAGCTCTACAGAGCTATTTGAATGCATGCTCAGCCGCGAAAAGATGGGCAGTACTGGCATTGGAAATGGTATCGCCATTCCCCATGCTCGTATGCAATCAACAGATAACGCCATAGCCGTTCTCATTCAGTGCCAAGACCCTATCGAGTTTGATGCCATCGACAATCGCCCTGTTGATATCCTGTTTGCCCTCCTTGTACCTGATGCACAGTGTAAAGAACATTTAAAGACATTGTCATCAATGGCCGAGCGTTTAAATGATAAACAGGTTCTAAAACAACTTCGTAATGCTCAAAGTGACCAAGAGCTTTACGACATTATGATCAGTGGTTAAAGAACCGTCATGAGACTCATTATTGTCAGCGGCCACTCCGGGGCCGGGAAAAGCGTCGCACTGCGCGTCTTAGAAGATATTGGTTATTACTGTGTCGACAACTTACCCGTAGATTTGTTGCCCCCTTTTGTGGAGTCCATTAAAGAGAGTAAACAGAATGTCGCGGTCAGTATTGATATTCGCAACCTACCGGAAAACACGGCCGATCTTGAAAAGCAGATCGACGCTTTCAAATCTCAAGCCGACCTTAATGTCCTGTTTTTAGATGCCTCTAAAAGCACGCTACTTAAACGCTATAGTGAGACTCGCCGACTACATCCACTATCGCAAAAAAGCACTCGCCTCTCTCTTGAGCAAGCAATAGACAAAGAGAAAACGCTACTTGCTCCCATCAAAGAGATGTCCGATCTTGTCATCGATAGCAGCGACAAATCACTGCATGAACTCAGTGAAACCGTTCGTCTGCGCGTTGAAGGCCGTGATCGCAAAGAGCTCGTCATGGTCTTTGAGTCGTTCGGCTTCAAATATGGCCTACCCTCTGATGCTGACTATGTGTTTGACGTACGCTTTTTGCCAAATCCACACTGGGTTCCAGAGCTGCGACCGATGACAGGTCTCGATGCACCAATCCGCTCTTTCTTAGAACAACATCAAGATGTGCTTGAACTTAAGCAGCAGATTCAAGGCTTTGTAGAGCGCTGGCTGCCTGCGCTGGAAATTAACAATCGTAGCTATGTAACTGTTGCTATCGGCTGTACAGGTGGCAAACACCGCTCCGTCTACCTCACTGAGCAGGTAGGTGAATACTTCAAGCAACTTGGTAAAACCGTACAAATTCGCCATACCTCGCTTGAGAAAAATACAGGTTAAACCATGACTCATACTCAAACCGTTCGAATTGAGAATCGTCTCGGCCTACACGCCCGTGCTGCGGTCAAGTTAGTCGAGCTAGCACAGGCTTACTCTGCTACGATTACCATTCGTAACCCAGAGGGCAAAGAAGCGATCGCCGACAGTGTTATGGGCCTGCTGATGCTTGAATCCGCACAAGGTCAAGACGTCACCATCATGGCTGAAGGCGAGCAGAGTGAAGAGGCACTCAATGCCATCTGCAATCTAATTCAGCACAAGTTTGATGAAGAAGATTAACTCTCTCAAAGAATTAAGCTAAAATTCAACGCATTAAAAGAATCTAAATTTAGGGGGAATCTATGGGCGAACAAATAGAATTCGACCAAGCTCATCAAACCCTCCAAGAAATCTCTGAAGCATTAGAAAACGGTCGCTTTGTTCATGTAAGACGTCAGCTACAGGACATGGAGCCGGAAGATATTGCCCACCTTCTTGAGGCCTCTCCACGTAAAAGCCGTGATGTTCTTTGGCAATTAACCGACCCTGAAGACTACGGTGAAATCCTCGACGAGCTGAGTGAAGATGTCAAAGATGCGCTTGTGTCCAAAATGGCACCCGAGACCCTTGCTGAAGCGACAGAGGGCATGGACACCGATGACGTTGCTTACGTACTGCGAAGCCTTCCTGATGATGTCTCACGTGAAGTCCTTGACCAAATGGACACAGCAGAGCGCCTGCGCGTTGAAACTGCACTGTCATACCCAGAAGACACTGCCGGTGGCTTGATGAACACCGACGTTATCACCATTCGTGGTGACGTTGTTGTGGATGTGGTTCTACGCTACTTGCGTATGAAAGGAGAGCTGCCGGAGGCCACTGATGCCTTGTATGTCATCGATGAAGAGAGCCTGCTGATTGGCCACCTTCCACTGACGAGCCTTCTCACCGCTCAGCCCGATACGCCAGTAACCGAGGTGATGGATGACGCGGATGAAGCGATTTCGGTGATCACCAGTGCCTCCGATGTCGCGAGTCTGTTCGAGCGACGCAACTGGGTTTCTGCGCCAGTCATTGATGAGAACTTACACCTCGTTGGCCGTATCACGATCGATGACGTAGTCGATGTTATCCGTGAAGATGCCGAGCACTCAATGATGAGTATGGCGGGTCTAGATGATGACGAAGATACCTTTGCACCGGTCGTTAAATCCGCCCGTAAACGTAGTGTTTGGCTTGGGGTAAACGTGTTAGCGGCGCTCGCGGCAGCCTCGGTTTCCAACATGTTTGAAGCCACGCTAGAGCAGATGGCTGCGATTGCCGTTTTGATGACCATTGTTCCTTCTATGGGCGGGGTAGCCGGTAACCAAACCGTTGCCCTAGTAATCCGAGGCCTTGCACTTGGTCACATCGGTGATGCCAACAAACGCGAGCTTCTAATGAAAGAAGCGGCTATCGGTCTTCTCAACGGTATATTGTGGGCGTTGATTATCGGTGCGATCGTGATTGTCTGGAAAGGGGAGTGGATGCTTGGGGGCATTATTGCCGCCGCGATGCTGACTAACCTTCTGGTTGCTGGTGTTGCAGGTGTGACCATCCCTATTCTGTTGAAGAAGATGAACATCGACCCTGCCTTAGCCGGCGGTATGGCCCTCACAACCTGTACTGATGTGATCGGTCTTTCCGTCTTCTTAGGTCTCGCGACCCTATTTATCTAAGGCTTTGATGCAATCAATCAAAAACCCCTGATAGTCACCTATCAGGGGCTCTCTTATTCAACTGCTCGACAGCCGCTATGGCTTTATACCATTATTCGCCTGCGATTTTCATCGACTCCAACAAAATTGAGCCAGTCTGAATTTGCGAGCGCTCTTCGACATCAGTGCCCACAGCAACGATATTACTCAGCATCTCTTTCAAATTACCTGCGATGGTGATCTCCGAGACAGGGTATTGGATAACGCCATTTTCAACCCAGAAACCTGCCGCGCCACGAGAGTAGTCACCTGTCACGGTATTCACGCCCTGCCCCATGACCTCAGTCACCAATAAGCCCGTACCCAGCTCTTTGAGCATCTGCTCGTAACTATGACCGGTCGATTTCACAAACCAGTTATGAATACCGCCCGCATGACCCGTTGGGTCCATCTTCATTTTACGCGCGGCATAGCTGGTAAGAAGATAAGTTGCCAATACGCCATCAGTGATGATCTGACGATCTTGAGTCACAACACCTTCACTATCAAATGGGCTGGATGCCAAGCCACGCAGAACATGTGGCTTCTCTTCAACTTGGAACCAATCAGGAAGAATCTTCTCTCCTAAATGATCGAGCAAGAATGACGCTTTGCGGTATAGGTTACCGCCACTGATCGCCATCACAAGGTGACCCATTAGGCCGGTTGCTACATCAGCAGCAAACATCACTGGGTATTCACCCGTCGGCACACGGCGAGGGTCAAGACGGTTAACGGTTTGCTCAGCGGCTAAACGGCCGACTTTTTCTGGCGACCACAGCGCATCTTTGTGGCGAGCGACGGTATAGCTATAATCACGCTCCATTTCACCACTGTCACCCTGGCCAATCACACAGCAACTAATGCTATGACGACTGCTTGGATAGCTTGCTAGCAGGCCATGACTATTGCCGTAGACCTTAACTCCATAGTGGCTATCATAGCTAGCACCATCACTTTGTTTGATCTTGCTATCAAATGACAGCGCAGCCTCTTCCGCTTGAATAGCAAGTTTCGCTGCGTAGTCTGGATCAGGCGTCTCTGGGTGGAAAAGATCAAGATCGGGGATCTCTTTGACTAAAAACTCTTTATCTGCCGGCCCTGCACACGGATCTTCCGAGGTGTACTGAGCGATATCAAGTGCGGCTAATACCGTTTGCTCAATCGCAGCTTCACTTAGATCTGAAGTAGATGCACTTCCCTTGCGTTGACCGCGATATACGGTAATCCCGAGCGCACCATCACTGTTAAACTCAACGTTCTCAACCTCACAGCCGCGCGTTGATACGCTCAGACCTGTTGACTTACTGATCGCAACTTCCGCCGCATCAGATTGCTTTGAGGCAAGCTCTAAGGCTTTGGCGACTGCACTTTCCAAGTGTTTACGTTGCTCGGCAACTTGCTGTTTTACATCCATCTTCATTTCATCAGTTTGCTTTTATTAATCCAAGAATAACAAGAATTTCGCTTTCTCCCCACGATTGTTGTTAAAATACCTCTATAGATCGATAAAAAAGGCATTGAACATGGCTCGTAAGAATCAAAAAGCGCCCTGGGAACCAGAAGAAGAGATTATCTGGGTAAGTAAAACCGAGTTGAAGCGTGACATGGAAGAGTTACAGAAACTAGGTGAAGAACTGGTCAACCTGAAACCATCAGTGCTGGAAAAGTTTCCACTGAGTGATGACCTTCGTGATGCAATCAAAGATGCGCAACGCTTCAATAAAGAAGCTCGCCGTCGCCAGATTCAATACATTGGTAAGATCATGCGTAATGAAGATCCAGAGCCACTGCAAGCCGCTCTGGACAAAGTGCGTAACAAGCACTCTCAAGCAACGGCTGAACTGCACAAGCTTGAGCTACTTCGCGACCGTGTTGTCGAAGAGGGTGACAGTGCAATCTCTGATGTGATGGCGCAGTTCCCATCGGCGGACCGTCAACGTCTACGTCAACTTGCTCGACAAGCGGCGAAAGAGAAGAAAGCAGACAAACCTGCTAAGGCATTCCGCGAGATCTTCCAAGTGCTCAAAGAGCTTAACGAAGACGCGTAATTATCCGTTCCCCGCTCACAACGCGGGGATTTTTTTGCCTAGAGTATGACTTCACGAGCGTTGACCGTAGCCCCAGCGAGGCACTAGCCCCTGTTCAACACCTAAATGATCTAAGATGCGTGCCACCATAAAATCAATCAGATCATCGATCGTTTTGGGCTGATGATAAAATCCAGGGGCAGCAGGCATAATGGTCACCCCCATTTGCGACAGCTTGTGCATGTTCTCAAGGTGTAAGGTCGAGAACGGGGTTTCTCTTACCACCAGCAGCAGTTGACCGCGCTCTTTTAACACCACATCTGCCGCGCGCTCGATCAGGTTATCCGACATACCATGAGCGATCGCCGCAACACTACCTACCGAGCACGGGCAAACCACCATCTGTTTCGGTGCTGCTGAACCCGAAGCAACCGGTGAAAACCAGTCCTCTTTACCACACACCACCAATTTATCTGCCGGGCATTTTAGATGTTCAACCAGAGCTTTGTGCGCCGCGTCGGGGCCACTTGGCAGCTTTAAGCCATGCTCAGTAGCCAGCACCACTCGCGCCGCTGAGGAGATGATCAGATAGACTTGATAGTCAGCGGCTAATAAGCACTCAAGAAGGCGCAGTCCATAAGGAGCGCCAGAGGCTCCTGTGAATGCGAGTGTGAGCGCTTTATTGTTTGCTTGAAATTGGGTTGTCACAAATTACTTCTCTTTTAGTGCGTGTAGGAGCTTGCCATGAATGCCCTCAAAGCCACCATTGCTCATCACTAGGATATGATCACCCTCTTGAGCTTTGGCAACAATCTGCGCCACAAGATGATCAATATTCTCACTGGTATAAGCCTCCTGTGAGCACTGCTGAGCCACATCGTCAACCGACCAATCGATTGAATCAGGCTGAAAGATAAAGACACTGTCTGCGGCAGAAAGAGAAGTGGCTAACGTCTCTTTGTGCACACCACGCTTCATGGTTGCGGATCTCGGCTCGAGTACTGCAATAATCTTATCTGCCCCGACCTTGTTACGTAGGCCGCCCAAAGTCAGTTCAATGGCTGTAGGATGATGGGCGAAATCATCATAAACCGTGACACCATTGACTTCACCCTTAAGCTCTAGACGACGTTTGGTGTTGATAAACTTGCCGAGCGCCTCACAGGCATGCTCTGCCGCGACCCCCACATGACGCGCTGCTGCGATCGCCATCAGCGCATTGTCCACGTTATGATCACCCACCAAGTCCCAATTGACTTGCCCAACAGTATCTCCCTGGTAAATCACTTCGAACTGACTGCCATCTTTCATCAGCTTGCTCGCCCGCCAATCACCTAGCAAGCCCGTGGACTCTGTTTCACTCCAGCAACCACGAGACAGAACATCTTCAATAGCGCTATCCGCTTTTGGTGCGAGTATGCGACCGTTACCAGGAACGGTGCGCACCAAGTGATGGAATTGACGTTTGATCGCTTCAAGATCGTCAAATATATCCGCATGATCAAACTCTAGGTTATTCATGATCAAAGTGCGTGGGCGATAATGAACAAACTTAGAGCGCTTATCAAAAAAGGCGCTGTCATACTCGTCTGCTTCCACCACAAAGAACATACTCTCACCCAGACGAGCAGACAGTCCAAAGTTACCCAGCACGCCACCCACCAAGAAACCCGGTTTGTAGCCACACTCTTCTAAGATCCAAGCAAGCATACTGGAAGTGGTAGTTTTTCCATGTGTACCAGAAACGGCTAGCACCCAACGGTCATGCAACAGAAACTCTTGCAGCCATTGCGGCCCTGAGGTGTAACGCAGGTTACGATCGAGCACATACTCGACACACGGGTTGCCGCGACTCATCGCATTGCCGATCACCACCAAGTCCGGTGCAGGTTCAAGCTGTGCTGGGTCATAACCTTGAATAATCTCAATACCCTGCTCTTCAAGCATGGTGCTCATCGGTGGGTAAACATTAGCATCTGAGCCTGTCACCTTATGACCAAGCTGGCGAGCTAGCATCGCCGCGCCACCCATGAAAGTGCCACAAATACCTAAGATATGAATGTGCATGATCGCCATCCCTGTCGATAGATTGAATTACAGCCATGATACGCGCTAATTCGGTATGAAAACGAACTCTCACCTAAAAATGGTAAACGCAAACGTTCAACTGCACAAAAAATAGACGAACAAACCAAATAATCATACAAATTGCAGGTTTGGGTAATTTATTCAATTCTCGTAATAAAAATTAAACTCTAATATTAACAGGTGAGCTTGATTCCCCATCAAGAGGCGACGCGGCTCCTCCATCTCCCCCTAAAATTAAGAGTTAAGGATCTAACATGTCAGGATTACGCACTTTAGGCGAATTCGTTGTCGAGAAACAGGCAGACTTTCCCCATGCCAGCGGCGACCTATCGTCTCTACTCGCGTCTATTCGTCTTGCTGCAAAAATCGTTAACCGTGAAATCAATAAAGCAGGCTTAGTTGATATCACGGGTGCAGTGGGCACAGAAAATGTTCAAGGCGAAGCTCAACAAAAGCTAGACCTTTACGCGAATGAGAAGTTCAAAGCAGCACTGGAAGCTCGTGACCAAGTTTGTGGCGTCGCAAGTGAAGAAGAAGATGAAACAGTCAGCTTTGACCGTGACAAAAACCAGCATGCAAAATACGTGGTGTTGATGGATCCACTTGATGGTTCATCAAACATTGATGTCAATGTGTCTGTGGGTACTATCTTCTCAATCTACCGTCGTGTATCGCCAGTAGGTACACCACCAACGCTGGAAGACTTTCTGCAACCAGGCCACAAGCAAGTGGCTGCGGGCTACGTGATCTACGGCTCTTCAACCATGCTTGTTTATACCACTGGTGCGGGCGTGAACGGCTTTACTTATGATCCTTCACTGGGCACTTTCTGCCTTTCTCATGAAAACATGATGATCCCTGACGTTGGCAAGATCTACTCGATCAACGAAGGTAACTACATCCGTTTCCCGAAAGGTGTAAAGAAGTACATCAAATACTGCCAAGAAAATGTGCCTGAAGATGGCCGTCCTTACACTTCTCGCTACATTGGCTCACTGGTCTCTGATTTCCACCGCAATCTGCTCAAAGGTGGTATCTACATGTACCCAAGTACTCAAAGCCACCCTGATGGAAAACTGCGTCTACTATACGAGTGCAACCCAATGGCATTCCTTGCTGAACAAGCGGGCGGTACGGCATCTGACGGCAAACGTCGCATCATGGATATTGACCCGAAAGAACTGCACGAGCGTGTACCCTTCTTCTGTGGTTCAAAAGAGATGGTAGCAAAAGTCGAACAGTTTATTGCAGAGAATCCTGAAGACTAATCTCCTAAAGACAAACTGCAGTTCTATGCAAGGGGCATCCAAACGGATGCCCTTTCTTTTATCTAGATGATCATCTTTGTGGTGAATTTGTCGCTCTAGTGAAATCTCATCTATAACTATCAGTACATGTTCATAATTCTACTGTTTGAAAAGGATGTTTCTCTATGAGCCTAAACCATGTTCCTGCTGGCCCTTCCCTACCTGATGACATCTACGTCATCATCGAAATCCCTGCTAATGCAGACCCAATAAAATATGAGGTAGATAAAGATTCCGGCGCGGTATTTGTTGATCGCTTTATGTCTGCACCGATGTTTTATCCATGTAACTATGGTTATGTGAACAACACCCTTTCACTTGATGGCGATCCTGTCGATGTATTGGTGCCTACCCCATACCCACTCATGCCAGGTTCAGTGATCCGCTGTCGTCCAGTCGGAGTGTTGATGATGACGGATGAATCTGGAGAAGATGCCAAAGTGTTTGCAGTGCCGCACACGAAGATTTCAAAAGAGTATGACGATATCAACGATGTCGGAGATATTCCTGCCCTTCTCAAAGCACAGATCACTCAGTTCTTCGAGCGCTACAAAGAACTAGAGGCAGGAAAGTGGGTCAAGGTTGATGGATGGCGGGATGCAGCAGCGGCAAAAGAGGAGATACTCACCTCTTTTGAACGAGCTAAAAAGTAGATCAGTAAAGTCTGCCGTGGGTGTTGGCGTTGTAACCCCACTCTGCGGCAGTCTGCCCTGATACATATTTCTGGTAATACTTAGGATCTATGTGGTCACAGACCCCCAGATAGGTGTTCCCACTTAAGCCAAGCTCAAAGGCACTTTGCTTACAGTATTCACTTCTGCCTTCCTCGTAGCCTTCACTGTATGCAGTGTAAAGTTCCGGAGTAAAATACTGATCATTGTCCAGCTCACTTAAGCGTTGCTGCGTCAGTTTGACCCAACCTTTTTCCCCCTGCTCTAGACCATATGCACGCCAGTCCGTTGCTTGGGAGCTCATCGGTGTTTCAAGTGCCGCACATCCCATGAGTAAGATAGACACCGCTAGACTCATTAACACTGAAAAACGAAATCTCATCACTAACTCTCCTGCACCTATTCAAGTATTTCCACAGAAACACTTACGTAAACACATTGCGATGGTTCATACTCGCTGAAACCAGTCTCCCGAAGCGATTTCAACATCAAGCTCCGCTGGCTGCTGATAAAGATAAATCCAAGCAAGCCCGAACGGCGTCATCATTGTTTCGCGGCGATACTCAACCGGCACATCCTCTAACAGATCAAGCTTGGCAAGCACCTCATCATCAACCCAATAGACTTCACCTTGTATACTGCTTCGGCCTGGCACAACTGCTGGGTAAGCACCAAGGTCATACAAGGCATACTCAGGCAGCGTTTCGCACATCCCAAGGTATTCACTCTGCTCGATAAAGTGGTGATTGCTTTCCCCTTTGCGTAACGTGCCATAAACAAAGACTAAGTGCTGCATACTGTTTTCCCTAACCCGCATCTCTGACTATTAAATCAACTATAGCAAAGTTTATCGGTTCAATAAGTCACAAGATTTATACCGCCATACGGCTCACTGTATCACCAAGTGAATGCGCTGCGTCTTAAGGCTCAAGCCTAATCAAACTCGAACTGATAGAGCACATCAACGGCACTATCTAGGCCTGATACTACCTCAATGTACAGGTCTTTCATTATGCGATATCGCACCGTAAACTCACCGACTGAATCAAAGATACCCACACCATATTTAACTTGTAAGCCAGGTAAGATATAACCACTCACCGTCACTTGTGAATCATCCCCAGTACCGGCAGTATCGAGTTGCAGATCTTGCACGCCAAAGGCTTCACCGATCTCACCCACCACTTTACCGCTGCGCGCCAAACTCAAGCCGATTAAGGTCGTTGTAATGGCGTTGCCTCCAGACTCACCATCGATATCTTGCCCACGTAGCAGGTAAGAAAGCGCGTTTGCTTGAGGCATCGCTGGCTCTGAGAAGATCTCCACCACAGGCTCATCTGCAGGACCAGTAACACGAATACCCGCAGTCACATCATCTTCGGTATTGTCAGGGTTTCGTATCGCCGTGATCACAATATAGGGCTGGTCAACCGGGCCATTCATCAAGATCTTACCCTCATCAATCAAGAGGTCTTGACCAAATGAGCGATAGTAACCATCCAAAATATTCACTTCACCATTAACCACGGGACCTTTGTCGCGCTGAGCAACATTAAGATTACCCACTAAGCTACCATTCAAACCAAAAGCAGAGAGCTTAAAGTCATCGCCGATATGGATATTGACATCCGTCTCTAGCGCAAATGGAATGGTTGAGTCCTCTTCTTCAGGCTCGAGGTTCTCATCAAGAATAACTTGATCGCTTGAGACACTCACCGCTGATTCAGGCAAGCTTTGTACATCGATTCGCGCCCATGGCAGATGAATATCCCCCTGAACCTTGGCTTGTTTCGGAGACATCGAAATCGTCATATCTGGCTCAACACGTACCTTGACCATGGGTGGTACCTCCACCACAAGGCCGTCGGCGAAAACACGAATGTCGCTGTGCCAATATGCGAGATCTTGCCAATCGGCATCTCCTTTAACGTTTAAATCGCCCTCTGCGGTCTGTATCAAGGCGTCGAGCGTGGCCTGATAGCCATTGAAGTTTAAGTTGAGCTGGCCTTGTTTGATGGATACAGGAGAGATCTCACCGCTGAGTGCCATTTGGTCCACCTTGAAATAGCCGTTTGCTCGCGGCTGCATCAATGGACCAGAGATTTTGATATCCGCCTCAATATTAGCCTTCAACTCACTATACGGACCAACAATCGGAGCGAGAAAATCGAGATTGAATGGCGTAAGTTTCAGCTCACCATCGAGAGTGCGATCATTAGCCAATACATCGGGAATGGTGACCTGTCCGGTAATATCACCATTATCCTCAATATCAATTTGCCAATCCGCATCTACACGATTATCAACAAACGTCGCATTAAGCGTCGATTGTTGCCACGCCACGTTTAAAGGCTCATCAAGCTTTTGTGTCACCGAACCCGGTGCTAGAACTACCTGTGCTTTAACCTGAGGCACTTTGCCATCATTCCAGCGAGCCTCAACATTTGCATCAACTGAACCGTTGAGTTCCGTTTCTTGCGGTAAGTATTGCGCGAGTTGAGAAAAGTCGAATTTATTCACCGATAAAGAGACATCACCCGCTTGCTTTGACACCTCAATATCTTTATCAAGACAAACTGACGAGGATGACTGCACCCAACAGTGATCACTTACTTTAGCCAATGCCGCACCAATATCAGCATAGATATCGACTGGCTGTTGAGTGCGCCATAGGCCTTGCTCTATGGTAACTTGAACATCATTCAAAGTGCCCTGCCAGGTGTTTGCTTGCTGGTTAAAATCACCCGAGAGGGCAAGTATGAGACCAACGACCTCTGAGTCTAGGTCCACATCGAGGCGATGCTCTGTGAGCGTGCCGTCCAAGTTAACGTCAAGTGAGGGTGCTTTAAAATCTTCGTAGGCCAAATCCTGTGCTTGTACACGCAAAGACACTGCTGGGTCACTTGCTGGTAACAAGCTCCCTTTCACCGACAAAGATTGCAAGCCAGCGAGGGTTTGCCATTGAACTGACTCTGCACTCAAATCCACGTTCACTTCTGGATTGGCGAGTTCACCACGCAGATAAACGTTCCCCTTTGCCGAACCTGTCAAATCAGGCACCGACTTTGCCAAAGTGGGCAACTGCAGGTCGATATCCAATGCCCAGTTTTTATCTAAGATCCCTTCGACACGCAATTGGTTCGGCCCGTGACCAAGCTGTAACCCGGGCGTATCTAGTTGATACTCTCCACTTCCTGCTCGATCTGATGCTTTCAAGCTGCCGAGTAACTCTAGAGGGTATTCTCGGATGATGCCCTGCACATCCAGTGTTGGTAAATCGATATACCAACCACCAGCATCTGTTAGCCCGCCAGTTGTCACTAGTTTACCAGATAAATTCCCTTCCGCTTCTGGCCAGTAAAGTCCGGGCTGAATCGTGGTTAAATCAACATCCGCTTGCCAAGCCACTAAGTCTTCCCACTGGCTAGCAACTTGCCCCTCAATGCTGCCGCCTAAAGTATCAACCTTGATGTAATTCAGATCGATATCAGACAGTGTTCCTTTACCATCAAGCGATACTGCAAGATCAGGAATACCGGTTCCTGTTACGCTCCCGCTGAGCTTTGCTTGGTAAGCTTCGAGTGTTCCTGAGCCTTGTAAGTGAGTAACCACTACGCTGTAGTCACCTTTTCCAACAAGTGGCCACTGAACATTGGAGTCTTTTATCTCTACAGTAAATGGCATCGTTGGTTCGAGTGGTTTAACGTCGCCATTGAGTTGGATGTTATTTTCCCCTTGTGTGGTTAATGAAAGAGCTAACTCTCCTACACTACCTTCGAGTGTCAGGCTGATTTTCTCGCCAGCCGCCATCTCCAGCTTGGCTGTCGCATCCAATTGAGCGCTTAAAGGGTAATCATCTTTGAGCTCAACGCTCGCTTGTAACTGTGCTTCAACCTCATCAATGTCCAGTGCCAGCTTATCAAGCTCTACGCTGTGCCCTTTGGCACGTCCAGCGAGCCCCAAATGATGCACCACAAACGGTGTCTCAGACTGCAGTGTAAAATGGTTGATGTCGACTTGCTCAATCACCACCTCAAGAGGAATCCAAATCTCTGGTAGAGAGATAGATTCCGTGTTTTCTTGCTCAGGCTGAGTCGACTCTGCAGCACTCTCACCTTCTGATTCAGCAAGCGTCACCGATGATTTTTCCAGTAACGTAGTCGTTAATGTCGCGACATCTCCCTCAAACGATGCACCTGAAGTAAACGTCTGCCATTCCACTTGCGTGCCATAGATATCGAGCTGAATGTTAGTAAGTGCCAACTTAGTTATAGTAATTGGTAGCGGCGTGGATACTTGTGTAATCGGATCGGAGGGTTCAGATTCAGGCTCTGGGCTTATGGCTACATCAGAGAGTGCTAATCGAAGTTCATCCGAACTCAGCTCATCGATGCAAATAGCTGGAGATAGAAAGCAGCGATGATCAATCGCAAGCGTAAGCTTGTTGGCGAAAAAGTCGACACCTAACTGCTCATCTTTAAACTCAACGCCCTGAAGGCTAAAGCGAGGAAAAAGTGTACCACTGGCCTGCTGTACTTTCAGCGCAGGCAAGGCTTTTTCCGCGCCCCATAAAATCGTGTTGAGGCCACTATTGGTGAACAGCAGAAAGCCCACTGCTGCGAGCGTAACAACGATTAAGCTAGTGATGGATACGGAAACCCACTTCGTCACCGTGACAGCTTTACGCATCATAAGTCTGGCCCCAGCGAGAAGTGAATTCTAAAATCATCCTTTGCTGACTCATGCAAACCCCAAGCAAAATCAAAACGAATGGGGCCGACTGGTGACACCCATCTAATCCCAACACCCGCACCATCGTGCCATTCTGGGGTATCATTAAAAGCATCACCAATATCGTAGAATACTGCTCCCCACCAGTTACCAGTCACCCGGTACTGATACTCTAAAGAGCTGGTCACTATGTATTTAGCACCGGTCAGAGCGCCACTGTCATCAGTGGGAGATACCGACTCATAACCATAGCCACGGATACTGTTGTCGCCACCCGCAAAGAATCGCAATGACGGAGGTAAGCTCTCAAACTCATCAGGGAAGTTGGCACCACCATCAAGACGGAATATACCGCGATGGTTTTTGCCAGCACTGCGAATAAAGGTCGTGCCAGCTAATAAGCGTACGACGCGTGTCTCCGACAATACGGCTGGATCACCATACTCTAGGGTTATCGACTGCTTGTCGCCCCAAGTTGGCATCGCACCACCTCGAACCCGTGTGCGTGTATAAGTCACACCTGGCAGTAGGAATTGACTGGTATCATCCTGCAAACCCTGGGTAAAGCGCTCATAAAGGTAGCGCACATAAGCGGTTCGGTGCCAGCCACCATCGAGTAACCAATGACGCTCTACCGATAAATTAGTCTCAACACTTTCAGTGTCTCGATTATCCAGAATCTTCATCCCAAACTGCAGTCGATAGTAGTCGTTTAAGACATCTTTGAGAGGAATGTTATACCCCGCAGTGACCGTCTGCTCGGGTACGGAAAGAGACACGCTCGAATCAAAGCTATGACCGCGTGAGTTCACCCACGGTTTACTCCATTTTACTGAGCCACGAACCCCGACATCGGTAGAATAGCCAAGACCTGTCTCAATTTTGTTCTTCGATTGAGGAGCAAGTGATACCTTCATGGGTATTTCTCGACCTTTGCCTAAATAACTCAATTCTGGCTCGACAAACACCGATGAAAACCAATCGGTATTGGATAAGTTTTGGTTAAACTCACCAACTTGTGTCGCTTGATAGGGCTTTGACTCTTCAAATGGCTGCAGAGAACGTACGCGCTCCTCATCAATTTGGCTGCCATTAATGCTTGTTGCGCCAAAATGGTAACGAATCCCACTGTCGAAATGCAGGCGAATAAACGCTTGGTTTTTACTCGGTGCCACCTCTAGGCGGCTGACCTTGTAGTCAGCATCAAAATAGCCTTTTTGCAGCGCAAGATTTCGAATGCTCGATTTCAACGAATCATATTGACCGTGATTGAGTTTGACACCAAGTTTAAGTGGCGAATTGCGGATGATATTCTTAAAGTCCTCGTCCTCGTTGGCCTCACCAAGCAGCTGGATATCGAGCTCTTTAATGCGAACAGGATTTCCCTGATCAATCGTTACGATCAACTCGTCTTTACCCTCATCGACGCGACTGGAAATAATCGGGTTATAGTAACCAAGGGCATTAAGAGATTCTGTCGCCATACTTTCCACCCGCGCGCGAAAGCGTAAATCAGTAGAGTACTCATCTTTACTGATCGAGCTTAAGTAGACCTCTAGATTGGTAAGCTCCTCACCTTTAAGGCCATTGATTGAAAGGCTTGCTGCCCAAGAGGGCAAAGAAAAAGCAAGCAGCGCAGAAAAAGACAGTATTACTCGCGACGATGTCATCCGGTTGAGCCCTAAAAGCGGAAAAATAAGACTAATGTTGATTGCATTTTATACATTTTATTTTTTGTAGCGCCTGGTACCAACACTCGTATGTAGTATTGGGTACATCAACAGCAACATGAGTTGCACTGAGCGCGTAATATAGTATCGTCTATAACATGAGAAGTCTGTAGTAAACAGGCCTCAAACAAGTAACATTCGGTAGTAACTTATTGTTTTTATAAATAGGTAATAATAAAAATATTCAACCGAGTTTCACTATCAGCCATTAAGCTTGCGACTCGCACAAGGAAGCACTATGTCGGACAAAACAGTAATGATCAGCCCAGAGAAAGCACTCCCTGGGCGCCCAACCCCGCTGAAAATCGAGGATATTCACTTTGTAAATCAGAGCAGTATGAGTGCAGATCCTACAGCAGAACAAGCAGAGGTTCTGGTGGGTATGGGCTGTTTTTGGGGGGCTGAGCGCCTGTTCTGGAATTTAGATGGCGTGGTATCGACATCCGTGGGTTACAGCGGCGGTTATACTGAAAACCCAACTTATGAAGAAGTGTGCTCAGGCCAAACTGGCCATGCGGAAGTGGTTAGGGTGATTTATGAGCCTTCAACGTTATCGCTCAAACAGCTTCTTACCCATTTTTGGGAAAGGCATGACCCAACACAGGGCATGCAGCAAGGTAATGACGTGGGTACACAATACCGCAGTGCGCTTTATGTATACGACCAGAATCAAATGAACGAAGCGTGTGATTCTAAAGATGAGTACCAATCTCTGCTTGGTTCAGATGCCACTAAGCAAATCACTACTGAAATATTGCCCGCTGGGAAGTATTTTTTTGCCGAAACCTACCACCAGCAATATCTCGCTAAGAATCCAGAAGGATACTGTGGTTTAGGCGGCACTGGTGTTTGCTTCCCGCCTTCGCTCGCAAATTAATTCTCAATTTGAGAAGAGTGATTGCTGACTACATGTCAGCAATCACTCCGTTGATCTCTTTGTATACCGCTAGTTTGTGGGAGTTTTTGACATCAGGCAGCAGCACTTTACCGTTATCAAACTCAAATCCACCCACACCTTGGATAACAAACTGTCCTTTGAACAGTGTCTTAACAAACCTTGCGACCTGAATCGGTCTATATTGTACAAACTCGCGCAACATGACTAACCTCAACTTCCTTATTGCCTCTGCATCTTGCATGTGCAGATGGACTGACCATTGAAACATCCAGCGACAACTCCTGCCGGACCTGTCAAACTATTCAAAAATCATTGTGCATTAATAATGCCAGTTTTTATTTTTCTACTATTTTAAAGATAACACCAGACGGATGTTATCAGATTTAACAAAACAATAGCATTTCTTTAATTAAAGGAAGAAAAGAATGAAAATCAAATCTTTGCTCTCTACCCTTTTGATCGCAGCCCCACTTTCTGTCGCTGCTCACAACCTTGAAGTTGATGGAACATTGCATGCTGTAAAGATCAATAAAGTGGGTGAGCTCCTACTCGATCAGGATAAGATCAAGTACCAGAGTTGGAACACGGAACAGATGCTAGGAAAAGTACGCGTGATTCAGGCAATTGCTGGCCGTAGTGCGGCTAAAGAGATGAATGCCCCACTCATGGCAGCAATCACAGCGGCTGACTTCCCTGAAAATAGCTACCAAACCACCACCATTATCAACCAAGATGATGCGCTTTGGGGGACCGGGTCATTTGTCAAATCATCGGCTGAGGACAGCAAAAAGGAGTTTCCTTGGTCATCTATGGTTTTAGACACGGATGGTTTAGCGGCTGCGGCCTGGCAACTGGAAGAGAAATCTTCAGCAATTATTGTTCAAGACAAGTCTGGTCAAATCCTGTTTGTCAAAGAAGGCGCATTGAGCGAAGCAGAAATTAGCACGGTGTTGACACTGATTCGAGAAAATCTCGAGGGTTAACACCTCCTGACAATTTAATCGACTATATGAATAGAATTAATATCAGACTTTCATCTTAGTGTATTGAAAAGGCGCTATCGTTATAATATAACGTTAGCGCCTTCTTTTTGAGATAACTCACTATGCCACATCGACAATTTGTAACCTTGCGTACAAAGCTGTTTGTCGTATTGTGTCTCTCGATCGTGTTTGGTCTCACCGCTTTGGTGATAGAGCACCATGCTCACCTAGAGGACCACGATCACCACCATTGTGAGCTTTTACACTGCGTCAAAAACCTTGTCGCCAGTCACTATACCCTGTTTACCCCCCCGACCAATCCGCCGATTGGGCCATCACTACTTCAACACTCTGACGCAATCGTTGTTCCAGACTCTGTTGCCAGAGCGCCGCCTCATTTTTACCTCTTTATGACTTGAGCGGATATTATCCGCAATTCTGCACTATATTTATGAATAAAATTATGGATTTAAAAATGATGAAGATGAAAAAACTCAACGCAATTACACTAGCAACGCTATCTTCTTGTGCACTGTTTTCAGTAGCAGCACAAGCCAACGATGAATTTCGCCAACATGGTGCACATGTTCATGGTGAAGTTGAGTTTAACGTCGCACAAGATGCCAATGAGCTCCTAATTGAAATTGTCGCCCCAGGAGCAGACGTTGTCGGTTTTGAACGTGCACCAGAAACCGATGCAGAGAAACAAGCTCTGCAACAAGCGATTGCGACACTAGAGCAACCAGAGCAGCTATTTAGTTTCCCTGCCAATGCAAACTGTGCTCTAGAATACAAATCGGTATCTCATACATTGGGTGGCGATGAGCATGATGGTCACGATCATGATGAGCACAAACATCACGACCACGATGAACACAAACATCACGACCACGATGAGCATAAGCATCACGACCATCATGACCATGACCATGACCATGACCATGACCATGCTCACGACGGACACGGTGAATTCACAATTGAATATCACTTCGAATGTGGAAACATCGAGAATCTAACCCAACTTGAAACAAGCTGGATGGAGAAGTTTGAACAAACACATAAAATTTCGGTCAATATCTTAACTGACCGTGTTCAAGGTGGTGCAACGTTAGAAGGCTCTTCTAACCGTTTCTCACTTTAATCGCCATCAGTCGCTATAAATGGGTGGCACTACGCCACCCTTCTTCTCATTGCTCTGTGTATAAGTAACTCAATGATGCCACAAACAACCACTGACCTATCCAATGTCATCGATCTGGAAAATGTGACCTTTCGCTGGTCTCCGGACGCAAAACCGACACTCCAAATCGATCAATTGGCCATAACTCAGGCTGAGCATACCTTTATCAAAGGCCCAAGTGGATGCGGTAAATCCACTCTACTCTCCTTACTGACGGGCATTAATGCTGCGGAATCAGGTAAGGTCGCGGTACTTGATAATGACCTAACTCAACAAAGTTCACGTCAAAGAGATCGCTTCCGTGCAGATCATATCGGCTATATATTTCAACAGTTTAATCTTCTTCCTTATTTGAGTGTGGTAGAAAACGTGGTGCTTCCATGTCAGTTTTCAGCGCACCGAAAGAGCAATATTCAAGGCTCTCTTGACGCAACAGCACGACACCTGCTTGAAAGGCTGCACCTGCCGAATGAATTACTCAATAAGCCCGTCATTGAGCTCAGCATTGGCCAACAACAGAGAGTCGCGGCAGCGCGTGCACTTATCGGCGAACCAAAGCTCATTATCGCAGATGAGCCAACCTCAGCCCTCGACTTTGAAAATCGCACCGCCTTTATCGAGCTATTGATGGAACAAGCGACCGAAGCACAATCCACACTGGTGTTTGTCAGTCATGACCCAACACTAGAGCCACTATTCAAACGATCTATTCAATTGCAAGATATCAACACAGCAGGAGAACGCACATGCTAGCAATCAGCACTCTTGCTTGGAAAAGCCTAAAAAATCGTAAAGCAACGGCCCTTCTCACCGTATTAACAGTCGCCATCTCGGTTATTCTGTTGATGGGGGTCGAGCGTATTCGTACTCAAGCAAAAACCAGTTTTGCCAATACGATTTCGGGTACCGATCTCATCGTTGGGGGACGTTCTGGGCAAGTTAACCTTCTCCTCTATTCTGTATTTCGCATTGGTAATGCCACCAACAATATTGACTGGCGTAGCTATGAAGAGTTCAGTCAACACCGCGCAGTAGACTGGACCATCCCCATTTCTCTTGGCGATTCTCATCGAGGTTTTCGTGTCATGGGCACCAATCATGACTACTTTACCCACTACCAATTTGGTAGCCGTCAACACCTTGAACTAGCCGAGGGCAGAGAGTTCGATGGTTTATTTGAGGCCGTTATTGGCGTTGATGTGGCGCGCAGTCTCGGCTACAAAATCGATGATGAGATTATCATTGCCCATGGACTCAGCGATGTCGCGTTTAGTCGCCACGATAACCTTCCATTTAAGATCGTCGGTATATTCAAACCAACAGGCACGCCGGTAGACAAAACCATACATGTCTCATTAGAGTCGATTGAAGCGATTCATGTTGGTTGGGAGTCTGGGGCCCTTCTTGGTCCAACGCCAACTAAAGCAGAGCTAGAAACCTTAGATTTTCAACCCAATCAAATTACCGCGATGCTTGTGGGTCTAAAGTCACGAATTCAGACCTTTGCTCTGCAAAGAGAGATCAATACATACCCACTTGAACCGCTCAGCGCTATTATGCCTGGTGTCGCCTTACATGAGCTATGGGGAATGATGTCTGTAGCTGAACAGGCATTAATGGTAGTATCCGTGTTTGTTGTCGTTGCCGGTTTATTGGGTATGCTGAGCAGTTTGCTTACTAGCTTACAAGAGCGACGTCGTGAAATGGCCATTCTTCGAGCAATGGGCGCAAGACCACGCCATATTTTGATGCTGCTGGTCAGTGAAGCAAGTGCGCTAACGTTCGTGGGCATCGCGACTGGCCTTGCGGGTCTTTATGCCCTTCTCGCGATTGCGGGACCGATTATCCAACAGCAATATGGAATCGCTATCGAACTGACCATGATCTCAAGTTACGAATGGATGCTATTAGGCTTTGTTCAACTTGCAGGTGTGATTATTGGGTTCATCCCAGCTATTCGTGCATATCGTCAATCACTCAGTGATGGTATGACTATAAAGGTATAGAAAATGCTTAAACAAATATCTGCAGCTCTGCTGTCTCTAACAATACTGTTCGTTCCCGGCTTAGCTTCTGCTGCAAGTAGTGAAGAAGCACTGACCCTAGACTGGCTTGATCTGGTTCCAGAGGATGAGCGCCAACAGTTTTCAAATATGGGCATGCCACTGCCTGCACACGACGAGTCGTCACCATTGGCAGCCCAACAACAAAAAATTGGTAGCGTTCGCCCTGAACTGAATGGTAGTAAGGTACGCATCCCTGGCTTTGTCATCCCACTTGAGGGAGATGCCAATAAGGTGACAGAGTTTTTACTCGTTCCTTATTTTGGGGCTTGTATTCACGTACCACCACCACCACCAAACCAAATCATCTACGTAAACTATCCTGAAGGGGCACCTGTTCAGCAACTATGGGATGTCATTTATGTGGTTGGCACGTTAAAAACTGAAACCGTCGACCATGAGTTAGCAGAAACGGCGTATGTGATTGAAGGGATGGGTATTGAAGAGTACGACGACATGTATTAAATCTCAGTAACTGTCAACCTGAAACCTAAAAAGCCTCATCAAAATGAGGCTTTTTGCTGTCTGGTGCTAGTGCTGTTGCGTCTAGTCATATTTAGTGATCGTTCACTTACTAAATAAGTACTGAGACAGAAATGCTAACACCAGTACATAGCCAATGATTAATAGCGCCACTGACATAGAGCGGCGCACCTTATGCATACTCGGTATATTCATATCGCCCCCTCAATCCTGTTAAATTTTAACAAAATGTTATCATTTGAGCCAGCCGTAATTTTGCATAACATGATCTATCAAACCATGGAGCAAAAGGCCTGAGTGCAAATCTGAGTAACCTGAGAATGTTCTTCCGCACACTTCACTCTACACCAATGTTAAATGGCTGTTATAAGTGCAGTTTTGTATCGTTAGCCCAGATTCACCTTTAGATGCACCGATAGAGCAAATAGCGATATACTGGTGCTCAATTGTTCAACATGAAGCATAATTGCCCATCCGGGTCGATAGCTCAACGAGAAGGCACCAATGAGCCAAGACAGCAAAAATATCACCGTGGTGGTTGAAGAAACCAAAGCCCAAGATAAAAAGAAAAGTTATATCAAAGAGAGTGGTAAGCAGATCCTGGCTATTGCAGAGGAGCATGGGCTTGATGCTCAGTTGAACAACGAGCAAATTGACACAACAGCACTTGAACGTGCTTTGCAAAGAGAAAGAAAGCGCAGAGAACTGCGTCAAAAGAACCTCGAAAGTATCATGAAAGCAGCCTACGGTAGCTGTAAAAATGAAAGTGCTGGGCAGCCTGACCCTGATTGGTTACACCGTTTCTTCGACATGGCACAAGAAATACATAGCCCTATGATGCAGAAGTTATGGGCTCAAGTGCTAAAGCGCGAGGTAACAAATCCAGGATCGACATCGATGAAGGCACTGCAAATCTTGCACGACATGAGCCCGAAAGAAGCGCAAATCCTTCAACGAGCCGCATCGCTCGCTTGCAGCTTTGGCAGTGACTCGAGCAAAAAGTTATTCATCGGGGTAAAAACTAAGGGGAGCATTTTTACTCTTGGTAAGCGTATTTCAACCCACACTGTCAGTTTAGGGGCACATCAACTTCCCTACTCCAGCCTGCTCGTGTTAATGGAGCTTGGTTTAGTTCATGCTAGCGAACTGGAGTCTGGTGAAATAGAGATGGCAGCTCCGCTCCCAATCCTCTACCAGGGGCGACAAATGACCCTTCAAACACATCAAAAGTCGACTACCTTGCTCTACTATCGCTTCACTCCAACCGGAAATGAGCTGTGCCGTCTATTAGGTAACAAACCTAATAACGATTATTGGGAACAGGTCACTTTGCTATTGCAGCAGACCTTTGCTATCCATTCAGATAACAAAGGTAGCGTAAACCACAGCGCCTAATTGGCGCTATTAAAGTCTAATAATGCCTTTTTGATCCAATGACTCAATCATCAAGTCCACCAGCAGGGCAACATCGAGCTCACCGGCCGGTAGGTCAATTTCAGGAGACTCTGGCGCTTCATACAGCGAATCAATACCGGTGAAATTTTTTATCTCGCCCGCTCGTGCTTTTTTATACAAGCCTTTCGGGTCGCGCTGCTCGCAAATCTCAAGCGGTACATTAACAAACACTTCAATGAACTCCCCCTCTGGCAGCAACTCTCGCACCATCTGACGTTCACTGCGATGAGGTGAGATAAAGGCTGAAAGAACAATAAGACCAGCATCAGCCATAAGCTTAGCCAACTCACCTATTCGGCGGATGTTCTCTTTGCGGTCACTGTCTGAAAAACTCAGGTCTTTACATAAGCCATGACGCACATTGTCGCCATCCAGTAAGTATGTGTGATAACCCAGTTGGGCGAGCTTGGTTTCTAGCGCACCAGCAACGGTCGACTTGCCCGCTCCTGAGAGGCCAGTAAACCAAAGTACAGCAGGTTTCTGTTTTTTAAGGCCTGATCTAAATGCCTTGTCGATAGCATGCTGATGCCACACGATGTTTGCATCTTGAGTTTCAACAGTTGCACTCATTTATCTTAAATCCTTTTAAAATGGGAAAAACATAGGGATCAACGCTAACACCAGCACGGAATACACCAGCGAGATGGGAAGCCCTATTTTTACGTAATCAGTCAACTTATAACTGCCAACGCTATACACTAATAGATTCGTTTGATAGCCATACGGAGAAATAAAGCTGGCACTCGCACCAAATAATACCGCCATAATAAAAGGCATTGGATCAACGCCATAGCCAAGAGCCAGGCTATACCCAAATGGAAAAGCCAATGCCGCAGCCGCATTATTCGTGATTAATTCAGTCAGTATCATGGTCACCAGATAGGTGGCAACCAATGCCCCCATCGCTCCATATCCATTAAATACTTCAATGAACATTTCACCAATACGTTCCGACAATCCGGTTGATAGCATTAATTGCGCGATTGATAGTGCCGCCCCCACAATGATCACAATGTCACTAGGAAAACGGCGACGAATATCACTGACCTGAATGGTTTTAGTCAGTAACAAAGCGATGAGATAAACACTCAACCCCTTAATAATGGGCAGAACATTAAGCAGTGCAGCGGCAATAACTCCAGCAAAGCCCAATAGCACCATTGCAGACTTATTTCCGTCCATCTTTGCAGATGAACCAAGCTCTTGAACAAAAACAAACTCTTTACGGTGAGCCTTGATCTCACTCTCAAAGCGTTTTCCAGGTACCACGATTAAGGTATCACCAGCGGTAAGCTCCACAGAGCCAAGACCGCCCTCCAACCTTTCATGGCCACGACGAATCGCAACAACGACCGCGTCAAAACGATCACGAAATCGACTGGATTTTAGCGTTTTACCACAAAAGCTTGCTGACGAACTTACCACCAATTCATTGAAGTTCTGACCATTCAGGTGGTGTTGGCCAAACAGTGTCATACCAGGAATTTCCGTCAGTGTGGCAACGCTCTCTACATCACCACAAAACAGCAACCTATCCCTAGCCTCTAAGATGAACTCAGGGTTAACCGAAGGCACGCTTTTCCCGTCGCGAATCACCTCCGCAAGGAAAAGCTTGCGCAAAGCTCGTAGGTTATTTTCGCTAATGCTACGCCCAACCAGTGGTGAGCCAGGCTCGACTCTCGCTTCCAAAAAGTAGGGCAAATCATCTTGACTGTACTCATCGTAATCAGGCAATAAATAGCTCAACGGAATTAAGATACCAACGCCACCTACCAATACTGCTAAACCAATGATGGTCGGCGAAAAAAAGCCTAAGCTCGGCAAGCCTGCATCTTCAACAAAACTATTAATAATTAGATTGGTTGAAGTCCCTATCAACGTCAGAGTTCCACCCAAGATTGCAGCGTAGGAAAGTGGAATCAGTAGCTTCGAAGGCGCATGTTTGCGGTTGCGTTTAATTGCCCCAATAAGAGAGACAACCACCGCTGTATTATTAGTAAACGAAGAGAGCAGTGCGGTTGACACGCCAAGCTTAGCGACAACGGTGCCTAGCCCTCCTTCAGAGATACTGTGGCTAACCCAACTGATTAGCCGCGTTTTCTCTAGTGCAACCGACGAGAGAATCAACAACACAAGTGTGAGCAAAGAGGGGTTGGTAAAGTTGGCTGCCAACGACTCCACATCGATCAAACCGAAGATAAACGCTAGGAACGCTGCCCCAGCGAATATATAACTTGGTTTGATACGAGTCACTAATAGGCAGGTGACAATCCCCAGTAATACTGATAGTACAAATCCTTGCTCCCACATTAGCTATCCCTCGCCATGCACCTTTACTAAGACTTCAACAGCTTGCTGATGTCTTGTGCGCCCCAATGAGGGAAGTGTTTACGAATCAGAGTATTGAGTTCGACTTCAAAAGCTGAAACGTCACCTGCTTGTTGCGTCACTGCATCCAAACTTTCACGAACAAGACCCGCACCGACTGTCACATTGGTCAAGCGATCAATAACGATAAAGCCACCTGTGTCTGCGCAAGACTGATAAGCATCCAGCGCCACTGGCTCAGTGAGTGTCCATTCGCACAAGCCGATACCATTGAGCGGCAGCTTCTGGGCATCAAAGCTCGACAGGTTATTAATATCGTATTGATGACGGACTTCAATAAGCTGACCCACCGTTTTTTTGCCGGCAATCTTAAGGTCATACTCACGCCCTGGCTCTAAAGCACTTTCGGTCATCCAAACAACATCCGCTAGCAGATGGTTGGTTGACGTCACTTGCGCCTTATCAAGAACAATCAGATCACCACGACTAATATCGATCTCATCTTCCAGTGTGATTGTGACCGCTTGACCTGCATAAGCCTGCTCAAGGTCACCATCAAACGTTACGATACGTGCCACCTTAGACTCTTTGCCTGATGGCAGTGCTTTGATGGCATCACCAACTTTGACTGAACCTGATGCAATCGTGCCAGCAAAGCCACGAAAATCGAGGTTTGGTCGATTCACATATTGTACAGGGAAGCGGAACGCACCCTGCTCGAGTGATTTGTTCACTTCAACCTTTTCAAGCAGATCGAGTAGTGATGCGTCCTGATACCAAGCCATCTTATGGCTTTTATCCACCACGTTGTCGCCCTCTAACGCTGAAATAGGAATGATCTGAATATCAATATTGCCACTCAAGTTTTCAGCAAAGGCCAAGTAGTCACGCTTGATCTGCTCAAAAGTTTCTTGAGCGTAGTCCACCAAATCCATCTTGTTTACCGCAACAACAAAGTGCTTAATTCCGAGTAAATCAGAGATGAAAGAGTGACGGCGTGTTTGATCCAAAATCCCTTTACGCGCATCAATCAGGATAACCGCAAGATCACACGTTGAAGCACCTGTCGCCATATTACGGGTGTACTGCTCGTGTCCGGGCGTATCGGCGATAATAAATTTACGTTTTTGTGTAGAGAAGTAGCGATACGCGACATCAATCGTGATCCCCTGCTCTCGCTCTGCTTGCAAACCATCAACCAACAACGCAAGGTCCGGCCTTTCACCCGTGGTTCCCACGCGTTGTGAGTCAGAGTGAACCGCCGCTAATTGATCTTCATAAATCTGCTTTGAATCGTGGAGCAAGCGGCCAATTAACGTACTCTTGCCATCATCGACGGAACCACAGGTCAGAAAACGCAGCAGCGATTTGTGTTGGTGTTGGGTAAGATAGCCTTCAATTCCTAGCTCGGCTAGCTGAGCTTCTACAGCACTGTTCATTGTCTTTCCTTAGATCCTTAGAAGTAACCTTGACGTTTTTTCAGTTCCATTGATCCTGATTGATCGTGGTCGATCGCTCGCCCCTGTCGTTCACTGGACGTGGCGACTAACATCTCTTCAATTATCTCTGTCAGGGTGTCAGCCTCAGATTCAATCGCGCCAGTTAATGGATAACAGCCAAGCGTTCTAAAGCGCACGCTCTTGTTCTCCACTTTTTCATCTGGTTGAAGCTTCATTCGATCGTCATCAACCATAATCAGCATGCCGTCGCGCTCGACCACAGGGCGTGGTGCAGCAAGGTACAGCGGCACGATTTCAATGTTCTCAAGATAGATGTATTGCCAAATATCCAACTCGGTCCAGTTTGATAATGGGAAGACACGAATACTCTCTCCCTTGTTAACCTGACCGTTATAAGTGCGCCATAACTCTGGTCGCTGATTTTTTGGATCCCAGGTGTGGTTCTTATCACGGAATGAATAAACTCGTTCTTTTGCACGAGATTTCTCTTCATCACGGCGAGCACCACCAAAGGCTGCATCGAAGCCATACTTATTTAATGCTTGTTTCAAGCCCTGAGTTTTCATGACATCCGTGTGCTTTGATGAGCCATGATCAAAAGGGTTGATGCCAAGTGCTAAGCCTTCAGGGTTTTTATGTACCAAAAGATCAAAACCATATTTCTTCGCGGTGCGATCTCGAAACTCGATCATTTCACGGAATTTCCAGTCCGTGTCGACATGCAGCAGTGGGAAAGGGATTTTCCCCGGATAGAAGGCCTTGCGCGCCAAGTGAAGCATCACTGATGAGTCCTTACCTATCGAGTACATCATGACCGGGTTGTCGAACTCTGCAGCAACTTCACGAATGATGTGAATGCTCTCTGCCTCGAGCTGTTTGAGGTGTGTTAAGCGTTGTTGATCCATAACGTTTCTTCCTTGTAAGCCAAAAGGCCTAGTGACTCTCTAAATCGTTAGTCAAAAATTATAATGAGTTGGCAATCGCACTATTGCTGAAGCGAGTACCAAATAAAAACCAGTCCAACTTTTGAGACAGACTGACCACCTCACCCACCACAATCAGGGCTGGAGAGGCCGCATTTTTTGCCGTTGTTGAAAGTTGGTCGAGCGTGCTGACCCAAACTCTCTGCTCTTTTTGAGTCCCCCTTTCTATAATGGCAATCGGTGTACTTGCACTGCGGCCATACTCTATTAACTGTTGTGAGATATAGTCAGATTTCATCAATCCCATGTAGATCACCAGAGTTTGATTGCCTCGAGCTAGCGTCGACCAATCCAACTGATCATCTTTGTCTTTGAGATGTCCCGTAATAAACATCGCCGATTGGGCATAGTCTCGATGAGTTAACGGGATCCCTGCATAGGCCGTCGCACCGGCCGCTGCGGTAATACCAGGGACGACTTGGAAAGAGATTCCAGCGTCAGCTAACACTTCTAGCTCTTCTCCACCACGACCGAAGATGAAGGGGTCACCGCCTTTAATCCGAACGACTCGATAATTCTGCTCGGCAAAGTCAACCAACAGCTGATTGGTTCTCTCTTGAGGCACACTATGATGCCCGGCTCGTTTTCCAACACAGACCAAAATAGCGTCACTGGGCACAAGCCCCATGATCTCATTCGAAACGAGATAGTCATAAAGCACGACATCCGCTTGCTGAAGCAAATTCATTGCTTTTATTGTTAACAGCTCTGGGTCACCTGGTCCCGCCCCGATAAGGGCGACCTCTCCGGGCTGTAATTGAGTAGCAGCAATGCGCGGCTGCTCATGATTAGATACCAGCTTTAATAAGCCAGAAGAGATACTCGACTGTTCCGTTGCCATGTAATTGCGATCCGTTGCTCAAGAATGGCTCTCATTATGGCGATGTCTTTATATTACCTGAAATTCTAAAATTTCATTTTTTATACATAAAGATGATAAGAGAAGAGAGATAGAGATAAATGTTCTTCATTTAATTCACAAATTTTTGCCTTCAAGACGATCTTGTTCACAATAAAAACTGCAATAGACACAGATCCAGCACTAAAATTGGTACATTACACGCGTTCCAAACCCTTCCCTTCTTATTTTGCTTGGAGGCAATAATGACACTTGCAGCAAAACCTCTTTCTATCGCGGTCTTGACCGGTATGCTGACTATGGCTGGCCCTGCGATGGCAGATACGATCAAACTGCGTATTATCGAAACGACTGACATCCATACCAACGTTATGGACTACGACTATTATCGTGATGCTCCATCAAAACAGATCGGTTTATCTCGCGCAGCGACATTGGTAAAAGAAGCAAGAGCAGAAGTAGAAAACAGTGTCTTAGTAGATAATGGAGACCTTATTCAAGGCAGCCCAATGGGTGACTACATGGCGGCTAAAGGGGTAAAACCTGGCGACATCCACCCAGTATATAAAGCGATGAACTTGATGGACTACGATGTGGCAAACATCGGTAACCACGAGTTCAACTTTGGTCTAGACTTCTTGGCAGCAACGCTTGAAGGCGCGAACTTCCCATACATCAGTGCTAACGTTTACGATAAAAAGACTGGGGAGCACTATTTTAAACCTTACCTCATTCAGCCATACCAGTTCAAAGATGAGAATGGTAAAGAGCACAAGGTAAACGTTGGTTACATCGGTTTCGTACCACCACAAATTATGGTTTGGGATAAGGCGAACTTGGAAGGCCAAGTGCTCGCTCAGGATATTAAAGAGAGTGCTGAGCAGCTTGTTCCTGAAATGAAAGCGCAAGGCGCTGATGTCATCATCGCGATCCCGCACTCTGGTATTTCGACAGATCCTTACAAGCAAGGGGCTGAAAACTCGACCTTCTACTTGTCTGAAGTGGAAGGGATCGATGCGATCGCCTTTGGCCACGCGCATGCCGTATTCCCAAGCAGCGACTTTGCCAATATTCAAGGCATTGATGTTGAAAAAGGACAAGTTAACGGCGTCACTGCGGTAATGCCTGGTCGTTGGGGTAGCCATGTGGGTATCATGGATCTCGTATTGAAACAGTCTGATGGCAGCTGGTCTGTGGTCGATGGTCGCGCAGAAGCACGTGCTATCTACAATAAGTCTGAGCAAAAATCATTGGCTGCCGCTGATCAAGCGATCGTTGCAGCAGTTGCTGATGATCATAAAGGTACACGTGATTTTGTGAACCAACCTATCGGTAAGGCAAGTGATGTCATGTACAGCTTCCTAGCACTAGTTCAAGACGATCCTACCATTCAAATTGTTAACCTTGCTCAAACAGATTATGTTGAGAGAATGATCCAAGGCGACCCAGATCTCGATGGTATTCCTGTTCTCTCTGCTGCCGCACCATTCAAAGTGGGCGGACGTAAAAATGATCCAAATAACTTTACCGAGGTTGAGTCAGGTCAGCTGACTTTCCGCAATGCGGCGGACCTTTACCTCTACCCAAATACACTAGTCGCACTAAAAGTGACGGGTCACGAGGTAAAGGAGTGGCTAGAGTGTAGTGCAGGTCAGTTCAATACCATTGATGCTAACTCTAGAGATCCACAAAATCTGATCAACTGGGATGATTTCAGAACCTACAACTTCGATGTCATTGATGGTGTTGAGTATCAAATTGATGTGACGCAGCCTGCAAAGTACGACGGTGGCTGTAATGTCATTAACGAAGCCTCTGAGCGTATCGTAAATCTGACCTTCCAGGGTAAGCCTATCGATACTAAACAGGACTTCATCATTGCGACCAATAACTACCGTGCGTTCAGCAATGCATTCCCTGGCACCGGAGAAGAGTTCATAGCCTTTGAAGCGCCAGATGAGAACCGCACTGTATTGTCAAACTACATTTCTCGCGTGAGTGCAGAAAAAAGTGAGGTGGTACCAAGTGCCGATAACAACTGGTCATTTGCGCCAATTAAGACCGATACCACACTTGATATCCGCTTTGAAACTTCACCAAGTGAAAAAGCTGCGAAGTTCATTAAAGAGCGCAGCGTCTACCCTACCAAGCGTGTTGCAACTGATGAAGTCGGTTTCGCTATCTACAGTATCGACCTGACGAAAGAGTAAATCCGCTACATGTCGTAGTTTCTTCTGTCAAAGAAGCTAAATCGAAAGCAGTTCGGCTTTTGTCGAACTGCTTTTTTTATTACCCTGAATTTAAACTTCTTGGTACCTAATGAAGATGGAAAAAAAAATTAACCTCAAGTGGCAAACGTTAAGTTTTGAACAGCTCGACACACACTCCCTATATAACCTTTTAAAATTAAGAGTTGATGTATTTGTTGTAGAGCAGAACTGCCCTTACCCAGAACTGGATGACAAAGACCACCATTCTGAGGTAAGACACCTGATAGGCAGGATAGACGATGAGATTGCGGCTTACTGCCGAATATTACCAGCAGGGGTGAGCTATCCCTCTCCAAGCATTGGCAGAGTGATTGTCGCAGAAAAATATCGTGAGTTTAAACTTGGCCATAGCCTATTAGAAAAAGCAATCAACGCTATTGGCCTGCTATGGCCGCAATGCAACACCATCGAGATAGGAGCGCAGCAGCACTTAGAGGCATATTACCAAAAGCACGGTTTCAAGCGGTGCAGTGAAATGTATTTCGAAGACGGTATCCCACACATTGACATGGTGAAACACCAGGGGTAATTGGATGTCTACTTGCTGCGACCAAAGCCGCCATCAGAAAGCCGGAAAAAGATCACCGCCCCCTTTGATGAATCAAGCTGAATAATATCGAGCTCACCCTCTGGCGTGCGTTTAAAGCGAACCAACTGCCCTTGTCTCAAACGACTTAGAGGCTGATCTTCACCCTCGATTTTTACCAACGCGTTGAGGTCAGCCATTGGAAACCCTTGATTACGGAACACCGCAGCGAGAGTATCCCCCTGCTTCACCGTATAGTCCTGCCAAGCGGGCTCAACACCTTGCTCTGCAGTCGCTTGCTCTCTGGTGCTTAAACTCTGGGTATTTATGGGGATCTCCATACGACTTGCTGCGGGCATCACCACCGTTTCAGAAGCATCCTTTGAGCCTGATGGCAATAACAACAGGACAACCACGAACGGTACCAAAACCATCAATACTCGACGATGTAAGAGTGGCAAACGCATCCATAGAGGCTCTATACGCTGTTTAGTCGATACCAACTTAGAGCGCCAATCAAACGATTGAAGCCTTTGCTTTACTGATTCTAATGGATCTTGCTGTTGGCGCTTTTTGCGACGACGATTCATCCCATCTTTTCCCTAAAACTACCGCCAAACCAAATCGGCTTATATCCTGTCAGTATATCCAAAGATAATCATCAAAGTCACCTCTGATAGTTTGAACTTAGCACTGTTTCACGCTTGATTGACACAAGATACCTGTTATCCTTTTCGGTTCAACTAACAAAGAGAGTGACAGAATGTCTGAAGTTAAATTTGAAACTGTAGAGCAAAAAGCTAGCTACGGTATCGGTCTTCAAATGGGCCAACAACTTGCTGGTTCAGGTCTAGAAGGTCTAAACGTTGATGCAATCGCAGCAGGTATCGCTACTGCGCTAACTGGTGACATGCCAGCAATCGAAATCGATGAGATCAACAATGCACTTCAAGAGCTTCACACTCGCGTAGAAGCAGCACGTCAAGAAGCAGCAAAAGCAGCGTCTGCTGACGGTGAAGCGTTCCTAAAAGACAACGCTCTACGTCCAGAAGTAACAGTACTGGAGTCAGGCCTTCAATACGAAATCATCACTGAAGGTACAGGTGAAATCCCAACTTCTGACAAGCAAGTACGTGTTCACTACCACGGTGAGCTAACTGACGGTACTGTTTTCGACAGCTCAGTTTCTCGCGGTCAACCTGCAGAGTTCCCAGTAACGGGTGTTATCAAAGGTTGGGTTGAAGCTCTACAACTAATGCCTGTTGGTTCTAAGTGGAAACTATACATTCCTCAAGACCTAGCATACGGCGAGCGTGGCGCAGGTGCTGCTATCCCTCCATTTGCAGCTCTAGTATTCGAAGTTGAACTACTAGACATCCTGTAATCATTCACAGGTCTTTCTAAAGCGACGCTATTGCGTCGCTTTTTTTTGTCTAAACTGTAGAAACAACTCTAACAACAACAGCGTCAGACAAAAATCATAGGCGTAAGCCATCAAGGAGAGACCATGAAGAAGACAACTTACCTGTGTGCATCCCTGCTCATTGTATCAACCAACAGTTTTGCATTTCTCGATTCTCTTGAGAGCAGCGATGAAGACAGCACCAGCGATTTAATGGGCATGGCCAGCAGTGCAATGTCCGATAGTGCGTCATCCCCCCTCGCCGATCTATTATCCGATCAACTGTCTGTTTCTCCAGAACAAGCCGTCTCTGGTTCAGGCGCGTTACTCTCTCTGGCACAGAGCCAACTCTCGTCAGAGAACAGCAGTGAGCTCATGTCTTTGATCCCTGGCTTATCAGATATGGGTGGTATCACCAATATGCTGGGTTCGATTGAGAACCTCGATGCGGTGAATAGTGCGTTTGAAGCGGTAGGCTTAGATTCATCAATGGTCAGTCAGTTTGCGCCGGTGATTCTAAGTTATCTGACAGAACAAGGGGCAAGTGAAGGATTGCTGAGTGCGTTAGGGGGCTTATGGCAATAGTGTATCTTGCTGATAAATTTCTTCATCATTCACAGGATACAAAAAAGCCGAGCATAAATGCTCGGCTTTTTAGCTAAACGAAACTGAGATTACTCAGCTGCTGCTTCTTCAGATGCTTCTGGGCGATCTACAAGCTCAATGTAAGCCATTGGAGCTTTATCACCAGCACGGAAACCAGCTTTTAGGATACGAGTGTAACCGCCCTGACGAGCAGCAAAACGTGGACCTAATTCGTTAAATAGTTTTGCAACTACTTCGTTATCACGAGTACGTGCAAATGCTAGACGACGGTTAGCAACACTGTCAGTCTTAGCTAGTGTAATCAAAGGCTCAACTACACGACGTAGCTCTTTTGCTTTTGGCAAAGTAGTCTTGATAACTTCATGACGTACTAGAGAGCTAGCCATATTGCTGAACATCGCTTTGCGATGTGAGCTGTTGCGGTTGAGTTGACGACCACTCTTACGATGGCGCATGACCTAATCCTTCTAACTAGTATCGATTAATCTTCAGCGATAGACGCTGGTGGCCAGTTTTCTAGGCGCATGCCCAGAGAAAGACCACGTGATGCAAGTACGTCTTTAATCTCAGTAAGAGATTTTTTACCAAGGTTTGGCGTTTTAAGTAGCTCAACCTCAGTGCGCTGTACAAGATCACCGATGTAGTGAATCGCTTCTGCTTTCAGACAGTTAGCAGAGCGAACTGTTAGTTCAAGATCGTCTACAGGACGCAGTAGGATCGGATCGAATTCTGGCTTCTCTTCCTTCTCCTCAGGTACACGTACATCACGAAGATCTACGAACGCATCCAATTGCTCAGCAAGAATAGTTGCTGCGCGACGGATAGCTTCCTCAGGCTCAAGAGTACCGTTCGTTTCCATATCGATAACAAGCTTGTCCAAGTCAGTACGCTGTTCAACACGAGCTGCTTCAACCGCGTAGGCAATTTTGTCTACTGGGCTGTAAGTCGCGTCTACTAGCAGACGACCAATTGGACGCTCATCTTCTTCAGTATGGATACGAGCTGAAGCTGGAACGTAACCACGACCACGTTCTACTTTGATGCGCATAGCGATCTCAGCATTGTCATCAGTTAAGTGACAAATTACGTGTTCAGGGTTTACGATCTCTACATCACCATCATGGGTGATGTCACCTGCAACCACAGGGCCTGAGCCTGATTTGTTCAACGTAATAAACACTTCATCTTTGCCTTCGGCAACGCGAACAGCAAGACCTTTAAGGTTAAGAAGAACTTCAAGAATATCTTCCTGAACACCTTCTTTAGTGCTGTATTCGTGTAGTACGCCTTCAATCTCTACTTCTGTTACAGCACAACCTGGCATAGAAGATAGTAGAATACGGCGAAGTGCATTACCAAGAGTATGGCCGAAACCACGCTCTAATGGCTCAAGAGTTACTTTTGCGTGAGTCGTGCTGATTTGTTCGATATCAACAAGACGTGGCTTAAGAAATTCTGTTACAGAACCCTGCATTGTGTCCTCTCTTTAGTTTAAACCTTACTTAGAGTAAAGCTCGACGATCAATTGTTCGTTGATGTCAGCAGATAGATCTGAACGCTCAGGCATACGCTTGAATGTACCTTCCATCTTACCAGCATCTACTTCAATCCAAGTTGGTTTTTCACGTTGTTCAGCAACTTCTAGAGCCGCTTTAACGCGAGCTTGCTTTTTAGCCTTCTCGCGAATAGATACAACGTCGTTAGCCGCAACTTTGAAAGAAGGAACATTTACAACGTTACCGTTAACTAGGATAGCTTTGTGGCTAACTAGCTGACGAGATTCAGCGCGAGTAGCACCAAAGCCCATACGGTAAACTACGTTGTCTAGACGACCTTCTAGAAGCTGAAGTAGGTTCTCACCAGTGTTACCTTTAAGGCGAGCTGCTTCTTTGTAGTAGTTACGGAATTGTTTTTCTAGAACGCCGTAGATACGACGAACTTTTTGCTTCTCACGAAGCTGAACGCCATACTCAGATAGACGACCGCGACGAGCGCCGTGTACACCTGGTGCGTTATCAATTTTACACTTGGTATCGATCGCGCGTACACCAGACTTAAGGAATAAGTCAGTACCTTCGCGACGGCTAAGCTTCAGCTTAGGACCCAAATATCTTGCCATGATTCTTCTCCAATTATCCTAGAAACGTTATACGCGACGTTTCTTAGGTGGACGACAACCGTTATGAGGGATTGGTGTAGCATCAACGATGTTTGTGATGCGGAAACCAGCTGCGTTCAGTGCGCGAACAGTAGATTCACGACCTGGACCAGGACCCTTAACCATAACTTCCAAGTTCTTTAGACCGTATTCTTTAGCCATTTCAGCACAACGCTCAGCAGCAACCTGTGCAGCGAACGGAGTAGACTTACGAGAACCACGGAAACCTGAACCACCTGCAGTAGCCCATGCTAGAGCGTTACCTTGACGGTCAGTAATAGTTACGATTGTGTTATTAAAAGAAGCATGGATGTGCGCAACACCGTCTGCAACTTGTTTGCGAACGCGTTTACGCGCGCGAGTTGGTTGTTTAGCCATTGTACTCTACCTTCCCGATTATTTCTTGATCGGCTTACGCGGACCCTTACGGGTGCGAGCGTTGGTTTTAGTACGCTGTCCACGTAGTGGTAGACTGCGACGATGACGAAGACCACGGTAACAGCCAAGGTCCATAAGACGCTTGATGTTCATTGATACTTCACGACGTAGATCACCTTCTACAGTGTATTTAGCTACACCATCACGCAGTTGATCGATCTGCTCATCAGATAGTTCACTGATCTTAACATCTTCAGCAATACCCACTTCAGCTAGGATAGCTTGAGAGCGAGTCTTACCGATACCGTAGATCGCAGTTAGTGCGATTACAGCATGTTTTTGATCAGGAATGTTAATGCCTGCTATACGGGCCATTATTCACTCCTAGTGTTTCATAAAAGAATTAGCCGCAGCAAAGCCCGTTATGGATACGCTGCGGGATACTACTTCTTTTGCACGCAAAAGGTAGGGCGAGTAATATACTCGTCGCTACCTTACATTTCAAGTAAAAATTTCTGCTAATTAGCCTTGGCGCTGTTTGTGCTTTGGCTCACTGCAAATCACGCGAACAACACCGTTGCGCTTGATTACTTTACAGTTACGGCAGATTTTTTTAACGGAAGCACGAACTTTCATTGCTAAACTCCGTAATTGAACTCTGAAGTTACCGCCGGATTAACGGCCGTAACCTTTCAGATTCGCTTTTTTCAACACAGAATCATATTGTTGTGACATCATATGAGTCTGTACCTGTGCCATAAAGTCCATGATAACAACTACTACGATTAGTAGAGATGTACCGCCGAAGTAGAAACGTACGTTCCACGCGACCATCATGAACTCGGGAATCAGACAGATAAAGGTAATGTATAACGCACCCGCAAGGGTTAGTCTAGTCATTACTTTATCAATGTACTTAGCTGTCTGCTCACCTGGGCGGATACCGGGTACGAATGCACCTGACTTCTTCAAATTATCTGCAGTTTCACGCGGGTTGAAAACCAACGCCGTGTAGAAGAAGCAGAAGAAGATAATTGCTGCTGCATAAAGCATAACATACAACGGTTGACCTGGGCTAAGAGCCAATGACACGTCAGTTAACCAACCGAACGCGCTGCTCTCACCGTTTTGACCAAACCACTGAGCCAATGTTCCTGGGAACAAAATAATGCTCGATGCGAAGATTGCAGGAATTACACCAGCCATATTAATTTTCAATGGCAAGTGAGTGCTTTGTGCTGCAAATACCTTACGACCTTGTTGACGCTTCGCGTAGTTAACAACGATTCGACGTTGACCACGCTCCATGAAAACAACGAAGTAGATAACAGCAAAAGCGAGTACTGCAATCAACAACAGAAGAAGTACATGCAATTCACCTTGACGCGCCTGCTCGATTGTTTGACCGATTGCCGATGGCAATCCAGCAACAATACCTGCAAAGATCAGAATGGAAATACCATTACCGATTCCGCGCTCTGTAATTTGTTCACCTAACCACATCAGGAACATGGTGCCGGTTACTAAACTTACGGTAGCAATTAGCGTAAACATGGTTTGGTTGATAACAACCAGATTGTTGACCATGTTTGGTAGGCCAGTTGCAATACCAATAGCTTGGAATGTTGCAAGTACGAGCGTGCCGTAGCGTGTATATTGGCTAATCTTACGACGGCCAGCTTCACCCTCTTTCTTGAGTTCAGCTAACGCTGGGTGAACTACAGTCAACAGTTGGACAACAATCGAAGCCGAAATATACGGCATGATGCCCAACGCGAATATAGATGCACGCTCAAGAGCACCACCGGAGAACATGTTAAACATTTCAACGATGGTACCTTTTTGCTGTTCGAACAAATCGGCAAGTACAGCCGCATCAATACCAGGTAGTGGTACGAAAGAACCTGCACGGAATACTAGAAGAGCCCCTAATACGAATAGAAGACGCGACTTCAACTCCGCTAATCCATTTTTCGCACTACTAAAATCTTGTCCTGGTTTTTTAGCCATCTGTACCTTTCCTACGAAGATTATTCTTCGATTTTACCGCCAGCAGCTTCGATTGCAGCTTTAGCGCCTTTAGTCACGCGTAGACCTTTAACAGTCACAGCTTTGTTAATTTCACCAGAAAGAACAACTTTTACAAATTCGATGTTCTTAGTGATGATGTTAGCTGCTTTAAGGCTGTTAAGATCAACTACGTCACCTGTTACTTTCGCTAGCTCAGCTAGACGAACTTCAGCAGACACTAGGCTCTTACGAGAAGTGAAACCGAATTTAGGTAGACGCTGTTTCAGAGGCATCTGACCGCCTTCAAAACCTGGACGAACTGAACCGCCAGAGCGTGACTTTTGACCTTTGTGACCACGGCCACCTGTTTTACCAAGGCCAGAACCGATACCACGACCTACGCGCTTCTTAGAAGGCTTAGAACCCGCAGCCGGTGATAGAGTATTCAAACGCATTCTGATTACTCCTCAACTTTAACCATGTAGTAAACCTTGTTGATCATGCCGCGTACTGCAGGCGTGTCTTCAAGTTCTACTGTGTGGTTGATTTTACGAAGGCCAAGACCTTTAAGACACAGTTTGTGCTTAGGTAGGCGACCAATTGAGCTTTTAGTCTGAGTTACTTTAATAGTTGCCATTGTGTTCTTACTCCGAAATAGATTCAACAGTTAGACCACGTTTAGCAGCAACCATTTCTGGAGACTTAACGCTACCTAGTGCATCGATCGTAGCACGAACGATGTTGATAGGGTTCGTAGAACCGTATGCTTTAGATAGTACGTTGTGTACACCAGCAACTTCTAGTACTGCACGCATCGCACCACCTGCGATAACACCAGTACCTTCAGCAGCAGGCTGCATGTAAACTTTAGAGCCCGAGTGGCGACCTTTCACTGGGTGGTGAAGTGTGCCTTCGTTAAGCGCGATCGTAGTCATGTTACGACGTGCTTTTTCCATTGCTTTTTGAATCGCTGCAGGTACTTCACGAGCTTTGCCGTAACCGAAACCTACGCGACCGTTACCGTCACCAACTACAGTTAGTGCAGTAAAGCTCATGATTCGACCACCTTTAACCGTTTTAGAAACACGGTTAACTGCGATTAGCTTTTCTTGCAAATCATTCGCTTGAACTTGTTGTTCTTTAGCCATCTTCCAACCCTACCTTAGAATTTCAGACCAGCTTCGCGAGCAGCTTCTGCTAGCGCAGCCACACGGCCGTGGTATTGGAAACCAGAACGATCGAATGCAACAGCAGAAACGCCTTTTTCAAGAGCGCGCTCAGCAACAGCTTTACCTACTGCCTTAGCTGCGTCGATGTTACCAGTGTATTTCACTTGCTCACGGATCGCTTTTTCTACAGTAGAAGCAGCTGCGATAACCTCAGAGCCGTTTGCCGCGATAACTTGTGCGTAAACGTGGCGAGGAGTACGGTGTACTACCAGGCGAGTTGCACCAAGTTCTGCAATCTTACGACGTGCGCGTGTAGCACGACGGATGCGAGATGCTTTCTTATCCATAGTGTTACCTTACTTCTTCTTAGCTTCTTTAGTACGCACATTTTCATCTGCGTAACGAACACCTTTACCTTTGTAAGGCTCAGGCTCACGGTAAGAACGAATGTCAGCCGCAACTTGACCAACTAGTTGCTTGTCACAACCAGTGATAACGATTTCAGTTTGGCTTGGACACTCTGCTTTGATACCTTCTGGAAGTTCGTGCTCAACAGGGTGAGAGAAGCCTAGAGTTAGAGCTACAGCTTTGCCTTTGATAGCAGCACGGTAACCTACACCCTTAAGTGTTAGCTTCTTAGTGAACCCTTCAGTAACACCAACAACCATGTTGTTAACTAGAGCGCGAGCAGTACCTGCTTGAGCCCATGCGTTAGCAACACCTTCTTTAGGACCAAAAGTAAGGTTGTTTTCTTCCTGAGCGATAACTACTGCGTCGTTAAGAACGCGTGATAGTTCGCCTTTAGCACCTTTTACAGTAACTTCTTGGCCGTTTAGTTTCACCTCTACGCCAGCTGGAATAGCGACAGGTGCTTTAGCAACACGAGACATATTCTACTCCTATTACGCTACGTAGCAGATGATTTCACCACCAAGACCTGCTTTGCGAGCAGCACGGTCTGACATAAGACCCTTGGAAGTTGAAACAACAGCAACACCAAGACCACCCATTACAGAAGGAAGTTGATCTTTCTTCTTGTAAACACGTAGGCCTGGACGAGAAACACGTTTAAGTTGCTCGATAACTGGTTTAGCTTGGAAGTACTTAAGAGTAACTTCTAGCTCAGGTTTTGCTCCGCCTTCAACAGCGAAGTCAACGATGTAACCTTCAGCTTTAAGTAGTGCAGCAATTGCAACTTTAAGCTTTGAAGAAGGCATTTTAACAGCAACTTTGTTTGCTGCCTGACCGTTACGAATACGGGTCAGCATATCCGAAATCGGATCTTGCATGCTCATATGATTTACTCCAAATGATTAAGTGGCAATTACCAGCTAGCCTTACGAAGTCCAGGAATCTCGCCTTTCATGCAAGCTTCACGAACTTTGATACGGCTCAAACCGAACTTACGTAGGTAACCGTGTGGGCGACCAGTTTGGTTACAACGGTTGCGCTGACGTGCAGCACTTGAATCACGAGGAAGAGATTGCAGTGTAAGAACCGCATTCCAACGATCTTCTTCAGATGCATTTACATCGCTGATGATAGCTTTAAGAGCCGCACGCTTTTCAGCGTACTTAGCTACAAGCTTTGCACGCTTTGCTTCGCGTGCCTTCATAGAATTTTTAGCCATAACAGTAACCCTTCACCTTACTTACGGAATGGGAAGTTAAAGGCAGCCAGCAGAGCACGGCCTTCCGCATCAGTACCAGCAGACGTCGTAACAGTGATGTCTAGACCGCGTACTCGATCAACTTTATCAAAGTCGATTTCCGGGAAGATGATTTGCTCGCGAACGCCCATGCTGTAGTTACCGCGACCGTCAAAAGACTTAGCGCTAACACCACGGAAGTCACGTACACGTGGAAGAGCGATGTTAATCAAACGCTCAAGAAAATCCCACATACGTTCGCCACGCAAGGTTACTTTACAACCGATTGGGTAGCCTTCACGAATTTTGAAACCTGCAACAGATTTACGCGCTTTAGTGATAAGTGGCTTTTGACCAGAGATCGTTGCCATATCCGCAGCTGCGTTTTCTAGAAGTTTCTTATCGTTGATTGCTTCACCCACACCCATGTTAAGGGTGATCTTTTCGATTCTAGGGACTTGCATGACGCTTGTGTAGCCGAACTCTTTGGTAAGCTCAGCGACTACAGACGACTTGTAGTAATCATGCAGTTTCGCCATAGTAGAACTCCAAATTACTTCTATAATTAATTAGAAATGGTTTCGCCGTTAGACTTGAAGAAACGAACTTTCTTGCCGTCTTCAATACGGAAACCAATACGGTCAGCTTTACCAGTAGCTGCGTTGAAGATTGCCACGTTAGAAGCGTCGATTGCTGCTTCCTGCTCTACGATACCGCCTTGGATACCCATAGCTGGAACAGGTTTCTGGTGCTTCTTAACTAGGTTGATACCTTCTACGATAACTTTACCAGTTGCTAGAACCTTAGTTACTTTACCTTTCTTGCCTTTATCTTTACCAGCAAGAACGATTACTTCGTCATCACGACGGATTTTAGCTGCCATCTTTAGTGCTCCTTATAGTACTTCTGGAGCCAGTGATACAATCTTCATGAATTTCGCGTTACGAAGTTCACGAGTCACTGGGCCAAAGATACGAGTGCCGACTGGTTGCTCAGTAGTGTCGTTCAACAATACACAAGCATTACGGTCGAAGCGAATGACAGAACCGTCTGGACGACGTACGCCTTTACGGGTGCGAACTACTACCGCCTTCAGAACATCACCTTTTTTAACTTTACCGCGAGGAATTGCTTCTTTCACAGTAACTTTGATGATGTCGCCGATGTGTGCGTAACGACGGTGTGAGCCACCCAGAACCTTAATACACATTACCTTGCGCGCGCCAGAGTTATCTGCAGCGTCAAGTGTACTTTGCATTTGGATCATTGTTAGTGCTCCGCTAAATATTAAAACTAGACCCTCTCGGGTCGGGCTGCCTCTTTAAAAGGGACGCGAATTGTACCACCCTTTTTTGTGATTGGGTAGACAAAAAATAAGCGGCCCCAAAAAAATATTTGGAGCCGCTTAAATATCATAGAATTAGCAAGATTAAATCTTCGCTTTTTCTACAACTTTTACCAAAGTCCAAGACTTAGTCTTAGACATTGGACGACACTCACGAATTTCAACAGTATCGCCTAGGCCACACTCGTTGTTCTCGTCATGTGCGTGAACTTTAGTCGTGCGCTTTACGAATTTACCGTAAATTGGGTGCTTAACCATGCGCTCGATAGCAACAGTGATAGACTTGTCTGCCTTGTTGCTAACTACACGACCAAATGAAGTACGGATTTTGTCGCTCATTATGCGCCTGCCTTCTCAGTCAATACGGTTTTAACACGTGCGATATCACGACGTACAGCTTTAAGAGTGTGAGTTTGCTGTAGCTGACCAGTTGCAGCTTGCATGCGCAAGTTGAACTGCTCACGTAGCAAATTCAATAGCTCAGCGTTAAGTTCTTCAACGCTTTTTTCGCGTAGCTCTTGTGCTTTCATTACATCACCTGCTTAGTTACAAATGTTGTTTTGATAGGCAGTTTACGAGCCGCTAGGCGGAACGCTTCACGTGCCAACTCTTCAGATACGCCGTTCATTTCGTACATAACCTTACCTGGCTGGATTTGTGCAACCCAGTACTCAACGTTACCTTTACCTTTACCTTGACGAACTTCAAGAGGTTTTTCAGTAATCGGCTTGTCTGGGAAGATACGAATCCAGATTTGGCCTTGACGTTTGATGTGACGTGTCATAGCACGACGTGCCGCTTCGATTTGACGAGCAGTAATACGGCCACGGCCAACAGCTTTAAGACCGAATTCGCCGAAGCTTACTTCAGTACCTTTAGCTAGACCACGGTTACGACCAGTCTGAACCTTGCGGAACTTAGTACGTTTTGGTTGTAGCATCGTTCGACTCCTTACTTACGGCCTTTACGCTGCTTCTTAGGCTTATCGCCTTTAGGCTCTACAGCGTTAGCTGCAGGCATACCGCCAAGAATCTCACCTTTGAAGATCCAAGTCTTAATGCCGATCACACCGTATTGAGTGTGAGCCGAAGAAGTTGCGTAATCAATGTCAGCACGTAGAGTGTGTAGAGGCACACGGCCTTCACGGTACCACTCTGAACGTGCAATTTCAGCGCCGCCTAGACGACCACTTACTTCCACTTTGATACCTTTAGCGCCTAGACGCATTGCGTTTTGTACCGCGCGCTTCATAGCACGACGGAACATAACACGACGCTCTAGTTGAGACGCGATGCTATCACCAACTAGCTGTGCATCAAGCTCAGGCTTGCGTACTTCAGCGATGTTGATTTGAGCTGGTACACCTGCAATTTTAGCTACAGCTGCACGTAGTTTCTCAACGTCTTCACCTTTCTTACCGATTACTACGCCTGGACGAGCAGTGTGAATAGTCACACGAATGCTCTTAGCAGGACGCTCGATAACGATACGTGATAGTGACGCTTTCGCTAGTTCCTTAGTAAGGAACTGACGTACCTTGAAGTCGCCGTCTAGGTTGTCAGCGAAATCTTTGGTGTTAGCAAACCATGTAGCATTCCAAGGCTTAACGATGCCAAGACGAATACCATTAGGATGTACTTTCTGACCCATTGCTTATCTCCTAGTCTTAAGCGTCTGCAACAACAACAGTGATGTGGCAAGAACGCTTCAAGATACGGTCCGCACGGCCTTTAGCACGAGGCATAATACGCTTCATGATAGGGCCTTCATCTACGAAGATTTTAGCGACATTTAGATCGTCGATATCTGCACCTTCGTTGTGCTCAGCGTTCGCGATTGCTGATTCAAGAACTTTCTTGATTAGTTCAGCAGCTTTTTTGTTGCTGAAAGTCAAGATTTCTAGAGCTTGATCAACTGACTTGCCACGGATTTGATCCGCTACAAGGCGAGCTTTCTGTGGAGAAATGCGAGCAAAGTTATGTTTAGCTAAAGCTTCCATTATCTACTCCCTATTTCTTCTTAGCTTTCTTATCCGCAGCGTGGCCGCGGTAAGTACGAGTTGGTGCGAATTCGCCCAGTTTGTGACCGATCATTTCTTCGGTTACGAATACTGGTACGTGCTGACGACCATTATGGACAGCGATGGTCAAACCGATCATCGTAGGGATGATCATTGAGCGACGGGACCAAGTCTTAATAGGCTTTTTGTCTCCGCTTTCCACCGCTTTCTCTACCTTCTTCAGCAAGTGTAGGTCAATAAATGGACCTTTCTTGAGAGAACGTGGCATGGCGATTCCTCTTTAAATAGATTACTTGTTACGACGACGTACGATGTACTTGTCAGTGCGCTTGTTCTTACGAGTCTTAAAGCCTTTAGTTGGCTGACCCCAAGGAGATACTGGATGACGACCACCAGAAGTACGGCCTTCACCACCACCGTGTGGGTGGTCTACTGGGTTCATCACAACACCACGAACGGTTGGACGAACACCGCGCCAGCGGTTAGCACCAGCTTTACCTAGTTCACGTAGCATGTGCTCAGCATTACCAACTTCACCGATTGTTGCACGGCCTTCTGATAGTACTTTGCGCATCTCACCTGAACGTAGGCGTAGAGTTACATATGCACCGTCGCGAGCGACGATCTGTGCGTATGCACCTGCAGAACGAGCAATTTGTGCACCTTTACCAGGCTTAAGTTCAACACAGTGTACAGTTGAACCTACTGGGATGTTGCGCATTGGAAGTGTGTTACCAGCTTTAATCGGTGCATCAACACCAGATTGAATTTGGTCACCAGCAGCAATGCCTTTAGGTGCGATGATGTAGCGGCGCTCACCGTCTGCGTACAGAACTAGAGCAATGTTTGCGCTACGGTTTGGATCGTATTCTAGACGCTCAACTTTCGCTGGGATGCCATCTTTAGTACGTTTGAAGTCAATTACACGGTAGTGGTGCTTGTGACCACCGCCGATGTGACGTACTGTGATACGACCGTTGTTGTTACGACCACCGTTCTTAGAGTTTTTCTCTAGAAGTGGTGCGTATGGCTTACCTTTGTGAAGGTCAGCGTTAACAACTTTAACTACGTGACGACGACCAGGGGAAGTCGGCTTACATTTAACAATAGCCATTGTTTAACTACTCCTGTTATTCCGCGCCGCCAACGAAGTCAAGATCTTGACCTTCAGCCAAAGTAACGTACGCTTTCTTAACGTCGCTGCGGCGACCTTGGCGTAGACCTTGACGTTTGGTCTTACCCTTAGTGATAAGAGTATTTACAGACTTAACTTCAACTTCAAATAGCTTTTCTACAGCTGCTTTGATCTCTTTCTTAGTTGCATCTTTAGCTACTTTGAAAACGATAGTGTTCGCTTTCTCAGCTGCCATAGTTGCTTTTTCAGAGATGTGCGGGGCACGTAGAACTTTTAGGATACGCTCTTCAGTGATCATGCTAGCATCTCCTCAACTTGCTTAACTGCTTCTGCAGTAATAACAACTTTGTCGAACGCGATTAGAGAAACTGGGTCGATACCAGCAACGTCACGTGCGTCAACTTTGTATAGGTTACGAGCAGCTAGGAATAGATTCTCATCTACTTCGCTAGTCACGATAAGCGCGTCTGTTAGCTCAAGCTCTTTAAGCTTAGCTACAAGCTCTTTAGTCTTTGGTGCTTCTACTGAGAAGTTATCAACAACGATTAGACGCTCTTGACGAACAAGCTCAGAAAGAATGCTCTTCATAGCACCACGGTACATTTTCTTGTTTACTTTTTGGCTGTGATCTTGTGGTTTCGCAGCAAAAGTAACACCACCTGTACGCCAGATTGGGCTACGGATTGTACCAGCACGTGCACGGCCAGTACCTTTTTGGCGCCATGGCTTAGCGCCACCGCCAGAAACTTCTGAACGTGTTTTTTGAGCACGAGTACCTTGACGAGCACCTGCTGCATATGCAACAACTACTTGGTGTACAAGAGCTTCGTTAAACTCACGTCCGAAAGTAGCTTCGGAAACAGTTAGTGCATCAGCACCTTTAACCATTAGTTCCATTACTTACTCCTGAGACGTTATGCTTTAACAGCTGGTTTAACGATCACGTTGCCGCCAGTTGAGCCTGGAACTGCACCTTTAATAAGAAGCAAGTTGCGCTCAGCGTCAACACGTACGATCTCTAGGTTTTGAGTCGTTACACGCTCAGCACCCATGTGACCTGCCATTTTCTTGCCTTTGAACACGCGACCTGGAGTTTGACATTGGCCAATTGAACCCGGTGCACGGTGAGACAATGAGTTACCGTGAGTCATATCTTGAGTAGAGAAGTTCCAACGCTTAACAGCGCCTTGGAAGCCTTTACCTTTAGATGTACCAGTAACGTCTACTTTCTTAGTTTCGTTGAATAGTTCAACTGTTAGCTCAGCGCCAACTTCGAACTCTTCACCGTTTTCCAAACGGAATTCCCAAAGACCACGACCAGCTTCAACACCTGCTTTCGCGAAGTGACCTGCTTCTGGCTTAGATACGCGGTTAGCTTTCTTAGCACCAGTAGTTACCTGGATTGCTGAGTAGCCGTCAGTTTCAAGTGTACGAACTTGAGAAACACGGTTTGATTCTACTTCAACAACAGTTACTGGGATAGAAACGCCTTCTTCAGTAAATACGCGGGTCATACCCACTTTACGACCGATTAGACCAATCATTCTTCTAATCTCCCTTAACCTAGGCTGATTTGAACATCAACACCAGCTGCAAGGTCTAGACGCATAAGTGCATCTACAGTCTTGTCAGTTGGCTCAACGATGTCGATCAGACGCTTGTGAGTACGGATTTCGTACTGATCACGCGCATCTTTGTTAACGTGTGGAGAGATAAGAACAGTGAAACGCTCTTTACGAGTAGGTAGTGGGATTGGACCACGAACCTGTGCGCCAGTGCGCTTAGCCGTTTCAACGATTTCCGCAGTAGAAGCGTCGATTAGTTTGTAATCGAAAGCTTTTAGGCGGATACGAATACGTTGGTTCTGCATGAGACAGAGCTCCAATTATTAATTACACAAACAATATCGCCACTCAGACTCGCTAAGGCGAGAGAATGTACGATTGATTTATGTGAAACCGTAGCCTCCAAGATTAGGAAGCATTGTCAGTTAATTTTCGATTAACTCTTTCCATCCGAAGACAGAGAACTAATTGTATTAACTGCGAACATAAGCTGAGTCTACATTACTAAGCACTTACCGTAATAAGTAAAGCTTACTCCTCAATGCTCATTGGTTCACAACTGGCTTAACCAGTGGGGCGTATTATACAGATCACACTTTGGCATGCAAGCACTGTTTGAAAATTAAACGGAACAAATTTTAGTGCTTGTTTAGGTGGGGTTTTGATAGTGGTCTTAACAGGAAAAATACGCCGACTTTATTACTGAGAGTCGAAATAAGTCGGCGCTAATAGTGGGTATGGTAATACCTGGTGTTTAAGCCGAGCGCTGACGTACCGCTTCGAATAGACAAATACCCGACGCTACCGATACGTTCAGACTGGAAACACTGCCCGCCATCGGGATCTTAATTAAGTCATCACACGTTTCGCGCGTAAGACGGCGCATGCCATCCCCTTCAGCGCCCATCACGATAGCGAGTGGGCCAGTGAGCTTCGCCTGGTAGATATCGTGCTTTGCTTCACCTGCAGTGCCCGCAATCCATACCCCTTGCTCTTGCAGAGCGCGCATCGTTCGAGCTAGGTTAGTGACACGAACCAGTGGCACCGTTTCTGCTGCGCCGCACGCCACTTTACTGACCGTGGCAGTCATTGGTGCAGACTTGTCCTTAGGAACAATCACGGCTGCAACACCTGCCGCATCTGCATTTCGCAGACAGGCACCCAGGTTATGTGGATCAGTCACACCATCCAGGATAAGCAGTAGCGGCTGCTCTTGGCTGGCTAAAATAGCATCAAGATCATTCTCGTTAAGCTGTTTCGCCGGCTTAACTCGGGCCATAATCCCTTGGTGGTTTGCCCCTCGGGCTTTGTCATCTAGCGTTTTGCGTGTCATCTGTTGAATTGAAACACCACAAACCTGAAGCTCGTTAAGGATTGGCATCAAACGGTCATCTTGACGACCTTTTAAGACAAACGCTTCAATTAAACGCTCTGGCTCACGCGCAAGGACTGCCTTAACCGCGTGAATACCATATATAAACTCGTTACTCATGTTCTGCTCTCTAAACTATTTCTGACCACGGCTATTAGGGTTCGGCTTGCTCGCCTTTTTCTGACGTACCTTTTTGCCCTTGCTCTTTTTCTTCGCTTTCTCTGCTCGTCCCTTACTATCATTCGCCTTGGAACCATCAGGTCTGATCGTCGGCTCAATCAAAGGGACAGCTTTGGTGCGTGAACCTGCCTTGGTCGCAGCGCGTTTTTTCGCTTTCGCTTTTTTCTGCGCATCAGCTGCGCGTTTCTTCGCAGTTTTTCCTTTGCCGCGTAGCTTACGACTTGTCTCAACTAATTCAAAGTCAATTTGCTTATCGTTTAAGTTGACCGATAGCACTTTCACTTTCACCGCATCGCCAAGACGGTATATCAAGCCAAAACTCTCGCCAATAAGACGCTGGCCGATTGGATCATACTGATAGTAGTCATTGGCTAGGTTAGATATATGCACTAATCCATCGATATGTAGGTCACTCAGTCGAACAAAGAAGCCGAAGCTGGTGACATTGGCAATCACACCCTCTAGCTCTTCACCCACATGGTCTTGCATGTATTCACACTTAAGCCAATCCGCCACTTCTCGAGTCGCATCATCAGCTCGACGCTCTGTCATTGAGCACTGCTCACCAAACACATCCATATCGTCGAATGAGTAATGGAAGCCCCCAGTAGGCGTCCAACGGTCTTTGTTCGTTCCTGCTTGTTTAGCAATGAGATACTTAATCGCTCGGTGCAACAACAAGTCGGGGTAACGACGAATTGGCGATGTGAAGTGGGCATATCGCTTTAGAGCCAAACCAAAGTGACCTGCGTTATCAGCGTTATACACTGCTTGCTTGAGTGAACGAAGCAGCATGGTTTGAATAAGCTCTTTGTCTTGTCGCTCGCTGATTTTGTGTACCAGCTCGGCATAATCTGTCGGAGAAGGCTCCAATCCGCCTTTCAATTCAAGTCCAAGCTCACCCAAGAAGTCTCGGAATCCCTGGAGCTTCAATTCACCAGGAGATTCGTGGATACGATACAGCGCAGGCTCTTTTGCTTTCTCCACCAACGAAGCCGAAGCGATGTTGGCGAGAATCATACACTCTTCGATGATCTTGTGCGCGTCATTACGAATGACAGGCTCAATACGGTCGATCTTACGCTCTGCATTAAAGATAAACTTGGTTTCAATCGTCTCAAACTCAATCGCCCCGCGGTTATCGCGCGCATGTTTGAGCACCTTATACATTTTGTGGAGCTCTTGTAGGTGCGGAACGAGTGGCTCATAGCGAGTTGCAAGCTCTTCATCACCCTCTAATATCGCATTCACTTTGTTGTAAGTGAGACGGGCATGCGAGTTCATTACCGCTTCATAATGCTTATAGCCGGACAACTTACCCGTTGATGAAATGGTCATCTCACATACCATACACAAGCGATCCACTTGTGGGTTTAGCGAACACAAGCCATTAGAAAGAACTTCTGGCAGCATTGGCACAACTTGCGACGGAAAATAAACCGAGTTGCCCCGCTCTACCGCTTCTTTATCCAGTGCCGTATCCGGACGGACGTAGTAACTCACATCAGCGATGGCCACCCATAAGCGCCAGCCGCCACTTTTTTTAGCTTCGCAGTAAACTGCATCATCAAAGTCTCGAGCATCTTCACCATCGATCGTGACTAATGGCAGCTCACGGAGATCGACACGCCCGACTTTCGCTTCCTCTGGAACTTCTTCCCCCAAGTTAGCAATCTGCTTTTCTACTTCTTGAGGCCACTCATGAGGAATTTGGTGAGTACGAATCGCGATTTGCGTTTCCATACCCGGCGCCATGTTTTCCCCCAGAACTTCAACGACTTTGCCCATCATGCCTCGAGAGCGAGAACCACGGTCGGTAATTTCGATGACAACAACATTACCCATACGAGCGCCTGCCTTGTGCTCATTTGGGATTAAAATATCTTGGCTGATGCGCGAATCATCTGGCACGACGTACGAGTAGCCATACTCAAGGAAGAAACGACCGACAATTTGCGTGTTACGCTCTTCTAACACTCGTACTAAACGGCCTTCACGACGTCCACGTTTACTGTTGTCTGTTGGTTGTACTAGAACATAGTCACCATGAATGAGGTTCTTCATCTGATGATGCGGCAGAACGACGTCATTATCTTTACCGACACTACCATCTGGCCTCACCCAGCCATGACCATCTTTGTGGCCGATAACATAACCTTTTACCATCTCTAGCTTCTCTGGCAATGCGTAGCACTGGCGGCGAGTGAAGACCAATTGACCATCTCGTTCCATGGCTCGCAGACGACGGCGTAGGCCTTCGTATTGCTCTTCACCATGAAGCTCTAGGGCATCGAAAAGATCATTACGATTCATCGGTACACCAGCACGCTCAAGGAACTCTAGAATGTACTCTCGACTTGGAACTGGGTTTTCATAATTCTGCGATTCACGATCAGCAAAAGGGTCTTGATGGTTATTATTATCAGACATAGGCAGGCCTAATTAGTTAGGGGGATATGGAGCTAGTATAACATAGCTAACTCCCAGAAATGATTTAGGAAAGTCACGTCCACAAAGCGCAGACTCAATGGTTACAACTCTAGCAGAGTAATGAGCTCAGCGTTGTCAGAAATAAGAGATTTAATGGTGCAATCATCGAGCTCAGCAAGAAAAGCTAACTTTGCTTGATTTAATCTATCTTTAAGACGGCAGGCAGGGGTGATATGACAAAAATCACCGGAGCAGTCCACCAGCTTCATCGGTTCCATATCTCTCACAACACCACCCACAGTGATTTGATTTGCTGGCTTGAGCAATCGGATACCACCATTTTTACCACGAACGGTTTCGATGTACTCCAGCTGCCCTAAACGATTGATCACTTTGACCATATGATTACGCGAAACACCGAAAAGCTCAGTGACACGAGTAATATTGGTCAGTTCACCCTGCGGTAATGAAGCAAGGTAAATCAGGGTTCTTAGGGAGTAGTCAGTAAAACTGGTTAAGTGCATATCGCTTTCCTCAATAGGGGCGAGATATTAAAGCTTTTCTTACGTAAAAGATATATGTAAGATGCAAGTATAACATATATTAAAGATACACGTTTAAAGCAGTCTTATAAATTTACAGAGGAAGCCATCATGCTTAGCAACAACACCATTAGTATCGTTAAGTCAACCGCGCCACTTTTAGCTCAAACCGGCCCTAAACTCACTGCTCACTTCTACGAGCGAATGTTTCGTCACCACCCCGAACTCAAAGATACCTTTAACATGAGCCACCAGCGAGAGAGTGACGCAAGCAGCGGTGCTCAACGTGAGGCTCTATTTAATGCCGTCTGCGCTTACGCCAACAACATCGACAATTTAGAAGCGCTGCTGCCAGCGGTTGAAAAGATTGCCCAGAAGCATACAAGTTTCCTCATTACTCAAGAGCAGTATGCGATCGTTGGCCAACATTTACTTGCAACGATTGATGAGCTGTTCTCGCCAGGGCAAGAGGTCCTAGACGCGTGGGGAGAAGCTTATGGGCTGCTTGCCGACATTTTCATTCAGCGCGAAGAGCAAATCTATCAAGAAAACGAGCAGCGTCATGGTGGCTGGCGTGGTCAAAGAGAATTTGAACTGGCGGAAAAAATCGTTGAAGCAGAATTTATTACCAGCTTTGTCTTCAAACCGACTGATGGCGGTCAAGTTGTTGAGTACAAACCAGGCCAGTACATCGGTATTTACATCAACTCTTATTTACTAGAGAACCAAGAAATCCGCCAATATAGCCTTTCATCCGCTCCTCACGCTGACCAATACCGAATCTCAGTCAAACGTGAAGGTGATGGCAAGGTCTCTAACTTCCTACATGAGCACTTAAAGGTTGGAGACAAAGTCATGCTTGCTCCACCTGCGGGTGATTTCTTTATGGATGTGACACCTGACACTCCGGTTGCTCTTATTTCAGCTGGTGTCGGCTTAACCCCAATGCTGTCGATGTTGGAGAGTTTGAAAAGCCACCAAGCATCAGTGACTTGGCTGCATGCTACTGAAGACGGTCAACAGCATGCATTCAAAAATGAAGTCATGCACGTAATTGACACGCTCGATCAAGGCTCTAGCCACATTTGGTATAACAACCCAAAAGAGGCAGACAAGGCGGGTGAAGATTTTGACACTTTAGGCTTAATGGATATTGCACATCTAAAAGACACATTGCGACAAGAGAATACGCAGGTCTATTTCTGTGGTCCTGTCGGCTTTATGCAAAACATCGCGAGCCAACTGCTAGAAATAGGACTGACAACAGATCAAATTCACTACGAATGCTTCGGTCCACATAAAATCATCTAGCTTTAGTGACCAGTACGCGAAATTCGCCAATAAGCAAAGCCCCCGCTAGGCAGAGCCTAGCGGGGGCTTTTAACAAATCACAGGTTTCTATTGGCAACTACGCCGTGTCACCAGCGTGTTTCGCGCATTTTTGCTCGCGCAATAACATTGTCGGGCATGCGCTGCTCTAGTCCTTGCCTCAACATTGAAATGCGTCGGTGAGTTCGTTGATCGGCAGTCACCGAATTATATAGCCAGCGATAGGCGTCTTCATAGTCAAGTGGACTACCAAAGTCACGCAAAAGTAACTCAGCGAGCTGGATCCGCGCATTGAGATTGCCCATCGAAGCCGCCTCTCTTAGGTAGGGAATCGCCCGCTCTCGATCCTGCTGCACTAGAGTGCCACGAGAGTAATAACGACCTAGCTGTTCAAGCGCTGTTGGCAAGCCTTGATGAGCTGCGTTTTCCATATAGTACAAACCAAGCTCAACATCCTGGTTTACACATACGCCCCATGCCAGCATATCGCCATAGAGAAACTCGTAAGAAGGCAAGCTAATACGCGTTGCTCGCGCGACAATATCTTCCACAAGCTGACAGTTGTCAGCCTTGACGCGTTCAAGGTGCTTGTTCTGTTCGATCAGTTTAATCAGCTCAGCTTCACTGTATATTGGCACTGGCTCGCCAATGTCACTACTATTCGCGAGCGCCCACTGACTACTCAAGGCCAACAACAGAGAAGCGGCTACCCTTCGTAGCTTCATCGCCTACTCTCTCATTCTGTCACTGTTGTCATTGCTATTAATAAAGCAAGGTTTGATCAGTTTATCGACTGATGCTAGCAAAGCTTTAAACAAAATTTGCCATGTGCGGCAATAAATTGCCATTACAGTCACGAAAGAAATAAGAAGTGAGAAAAAGGATAGATACGAAAACAACAAAGCCAGCATAACGCTGGCTTTGAACATACTGAACGTCTTAGAAATTAAGCGTTGTATGGGTGTACTTTGATGATTGTCTCGTTACGGTCAGGACCTGTAGAGATAATATCAACTGGAACACCAGTTAGCTCTTCGATACGCTTGATGTAGTCAAGGGCCGCTTGAGGTAGTGCATCGATCGTCTTCGCACCAAACGTCGTCTCAGACCAACCTGGCATTGTTTCGTAGATTGGCGTTGCTTCTTCAAATGACTCAGCTGCCATTGGAGAAACCTCAAGAACAGTACCGTCGGCCATCTTGTAACCTGTACAGATCTTGATCTCTTTAAGACCATCAAGAACGTCTAGCTTAGTTAGACACATACCTGTTAGAGAGTTGATTTGGATTGCACGACGCATTGCAACCGCATCGAACCAACCTGTACGACGTAGACGACCCGTTGTCGCACCGAACTCGTGACCAACGTCACCAAGGTGCTTACCCACTGGGTCTTGCTTGTCTAGGCCATCGTATAGCTCAGTTGGGAAAGGACCAGAACCAACACGAGTACAGTAAGCCTTAGTGATACCAAGGATGTAACCAATGTGGCGAGGACCAAAACCAGAACCAGCCGCAACACCGCCAGCCGTCGTGTTAGAAGACGTTACGTATGGGTATGTACCGTGGTCGATATCAAGCAGTGTACCTTGAGCGCCTTCGAACATGATCTTGTCGCCGCGCTTACGTGCTGCGTCTAGTTCGTCCGTTACGTCCATAACCATAGAAGTTAGAAGGTCTGCGTAGCCCATGCACTGCTCAAGAACGTCTTCGTAGCTTACTGTTTCCGCTTTATAGAAGTGCTCTAGTTGGAAGTTATGGAACTCCATGACTTCTTTTAGCTTCTCAGCGAACATTTGCTTATCGAAAAGGTCGCCAACGCGTAGACCACGGCGAGCAACTTTATCTTCGTATGCTGGACCGATACCACGACCCGTTGTACCAATCGCTTTTTTACCACGAGCGATTTCGCGCGCGTTATCAATAGCGATGTGGTAAGGAAGAATTAGAGGACAAGCTTCAGAAACGAAAAGACGCTCGCGTACTGGAATACCGCGCTCTTCTAGAGGCTTCATTTCTTTAAGAAGTGCTTCAGGCGATAGAACAACGCCATTACCGATAACACATTTTACGTTATCGCGTAGGATGCCTGATGGAATTAAGTGAAGAACGGTTTTTTCACCGTCAATTACAAGAGTGTGACCTGCATTGTGACCGCCTTGATAGCGAACCACATATTTTGCATCTTCAGTTAAAAGGTCAACGATTTTACCTTTACCTTCGTCACCCCATTGGGTGCCTAGAACGACTACGTTATTTCCCATCTTTCCAAGTCTGATTGCTAGTTAAAAAAGGATTCTAGCATTGAATCGGTGACTATGCAGTCATTTTTTAATCATAGAACTGCAATCTTTGTCTAAATCGTTGATCTTGTATGATCATTAATCTTGATCTGCGTAGATCCTAATCTTACATTTTCCGCGAGGGTCAATGCTCGCTCTGTACATACCTGAACTGTTCATCGCAAAGTAAGCATTTCCGGACTTATCCATTGCGATTAAGCCCCCTTCACCACCACGATCTTTCAGCTCTCCTTGGATAATATGGTCGGCAGCTTGTCCTACCGTTTCATTTAAGTAGCGAACTCTAGCGGCAAGATCCGCTGCGACATTCTCTTGTAAGAAGTACTCCCCCATCCCTGTGGTTGATACCGCTACGACTTGGTTTTCAGCCCAAGTTCCAGCGCCAATGACAGCCGAGTCGCCCACGCGACCATATTGTTTATTGGTAATTCCCCCCGTACTGGTTGCGGCAGCAAGATCACCGTATTGATCGAGAGCGACGGCACCGACTGTTCCATACTTGTTATCATCAGGGTACCGGAACTCCGATAACGCAAACAGTCCTTTCTCTTTCATACTCTGTAGCTGATCGTATCGACGGTCTGTATAGAAATAGTCTTGTTCGGTATATAAAAAGTCATGCTCGAAAGCAAAGCTCTCAGCCCCTTCGCCAATCAAGAATACGTGTTCACTGTCCTCCATCACCGCCTTAGCAAGTTCAATGGGATTACGGATGTGTTTTACCCCTGCAATCGCCCCAGCGTTTTTACCTTTACCACTCATAATCGATGCATCCATCTCAACCATTTCTCTATGGGTGAGTACAGAGCCTCGTCCAGCATTAAAGTGAGGGCTGTCTTCTAGCACCTTAACCGCAGCGGTGACAGCATCAACGGCGCTGCCACCAGAGGACAGAATATCTTGCCCTGCGCGCACTGACTTCTCTAGTGCAGCCTCAATCTCTCGCTGCAGTTCCGGTGTCATCTGTTCACGCAAAATAGTTCCGGCGCCACCATGGATAGCGATAGAAAAAGGCATAGTGACTCCTAAGAGAAAATTAGAAATGAGCTTTGATTATGAAGCGATAGATAAAAAAAACGCAAGCCGTTTGGCTTGCGTTTGAGATTTGGTTTAGCGTGAGATTAGTGACCGCCGCAGCAGTCGTCACCGTTACCACAATCACCTTTGCCACCACAGCACTCATGATCATCTTCGTGATCATGGCCGTGACCGCCACAGCAGCCACCTTCTTTGTGAATATGGCCGTGAGCCACTTCTTCTTCTGTTGCTGCGCGAGTTGCAACAACTTCAACGTCAAATGTTAGAGTTTGACCAGCTAGCATGTGGTTACCATCAACAACCACTTCGTCACCGTCAACTTCAGTCACTTCTACAGGGATTGGACCTTGATCCGTATCAGCAAGGAAACGCATGCCAACTTCGATTTGATCCACACCTTGGAATACGTTTGCAGGAACGCGCTGAACAAGACCTTCGTTGTGCTCACCGTAAGCATCTTCAGGTGCAACCGTTGCTGAGAACTTGTCACCAGCAACTTTACCTTCTAGCTCTTTTTCAAGACCTGTGATTAGGTTGTTGTGACCGTGCAGGTAATCAAGCGGCGCATCAACTGTCGACTGATCAACAACCACACCGTCTTCTGTTTTTACTTGATAAGCTAGGCTTACTACCACGTTCTTTTCGATATTCATAACTGCTCCAAGGCGGTTAGACTGAACACATCGCTCAGACATAAAATTTAGATTCCCCGCTATTATGGGGATCAAAAATGGAAACTCAATCAGTCTGGCTTAAAAATACCGATCATTTGTTGTTCTGGTTGCGAGCTCTGCTCCAGTGATTTTGGCTTGCGCTGTTGGGTGTGCTGACACTCAACACACTCTACCCACTCAATATTGTTGTCGATCCACCAACGTAAAGTATCGGTCTCTTTACACTCCGGACATGCCGCTCCTGCGATAAATCTTTTTTTCATTCTACTCTTCACTTTTCCAATAATGGCGCGAGTGTTTGTCATCATCCATCTCACGACCAAATATCTCTTCTAGCTCTTTACGAGCCTCTTTGGCTCTTAGCGCAAGTTGCTGCTCATCGTTATGCTGGGGGAGTAATTCTTTGAGCATGGCGTTATCGAGCTTCCGAAAGTGAGCCTCAGCGCGCTTGGCTTGATAAGGGTGCATCCCAAGCTCTATCAGCGTCTGTCTACCTAAATCCAGAGCACTATGGAAGGTCTCTCGTGAATAGCCAGTCACGCCAGCGTTGAGCAATTGATAAGCTTCAACACGACTGCGGGCACGAGCCATGATTTTTAGATTAGGGAAATGATGTTTGCACAGCTCCACAACCTGTAAGATTTCATCTGGCGAGTCGGTACAGACGATCATGGCTTCTGCCGTTTCAGCTCCAGCTGCGCGCAACAAATCAAGCTGAGTCGCATCACCGTAAAATACTTTATAACCAAAACGCCGCAAAAGCTGGATTTGGCTGGCATCACTCTCCAATACCGTTATCTTAATTTTGTTTGCGTACATCAAACGACCGACCACTTGGCCAAATCGACCAAAGCCAGCGATGATGACGCGCGGCTGCTTATTAATGACACCAGGCGCTTCCTGCTCTTCACTGTTGGCGTTCAGTCGACGCGCATACCAATAACTTTGAGCCATTAACGCTAACGGTGTCGTTACCATTGAGATACTGACCACCAATAGCAAAAATGCCATCAAATTAGCATCCAATAACCCTTGCACACTCGCCGCAGTGAAAATAACAAATGCGAACTCACCACCTTGACTGAGGATCACGGCCATTTTACTGCGAGCTTTTGAGCTCACACCCGATAGACGTGCAAGCCAATAAGTAATCAGCGCCTTCGCGCAAACCAACACTGCCACCGCCAACAGCACTTGCAGTGGCATCTCAAACAGTAACCCGAGATTCACAGCCATGCCCACTGCAATGAAGAACAGACCGAGTAGCAGCCCCTTAAAAGGATCGATGGCTATCTCTAGCTCATGACGGTACTCACTTTCTGCCAGCAGCACCCCCGCCAAGAAGGTGCCAAGCGCCATCGAAAGCCCAAGCTTTTGCATGGTGAGCGCGATACCAACGACGACTAAAAGAGCGGCAACGGTAAAGAGCTCTTTTACACCACTTAAAACCACATAACGAAACAAGGGGCGCAGGAGAAAATGACCGCCGACAACCAGGGCTACCACGCTTGCGAACACCCACAATGCGTCCAGCCAGTTACCTGATGTATTGCCTGCCAACAGTGGCAGCAGAGCCAACATAGGGATCACCGCAATATCTTGAAATAGCAGTACGGCAAAGCCTGATTGCCCAGCCTCTTTTGCTGTCAGCTCTTGCTCTTCTATCACTCGCAGCGCAATCGCGGTAGAAGACAGTGCCAATCCCATACCAATGGCTAGGCTCGTTTGCCAACTTAAACCGCAAGCCAGACCAATCATCGCAATCACCGCAGAGGTGACACCCACTTGGGCTCCCCCTAATCCAACAATAGGACCGCGCATCTGCCACAGCTTCTTGGGATTAAGCTCAAGACCAATCAAGAACAGCAGCAGCACCACACCAAACTCTGAGAAGTGCAAAATAGCGTCAACGTCACTGATCAGCCCAAGTCCCCATGGACCGATCATGCCCCCCGCTAAGAGATAACCAAGAACCGAGCCTAACCCTAAGCGCTGTGCGAGCGGCACCATAACCACGGCAGCCGACAAAAACACAACGCTACTTGTTAAAAATTCACTCTCAAGCGCCATGCTGACCTCCCGCCCATTGACTGACATCAACTAGCCACTGTCGGTAGGCTTGCCCATGGGCATACCGCTCTTGGTCTGAAACATTATGCGACCAATATAAAACCAGAGGATCGATCCACTCCATCAAACAAAGAGCGGCCACCAGCTCAAAGGGTTGGAGGATCTGTTCTAGCGGGTACTTGTTGTAACCTTTGACACCAAACGCCTCCTCTTTACCACCAGTGGTAATCACATTGCGCCACACTTTGCCTTTCAAGGCACAATCTCCGCCAAAGGCAAATCCTTTACCCAGCACGCGATCCAGCCACTCCTTCATGAGTGCTGGACAAGAATACATATAGAGAGGGTGCTGAAACACAATCACGTCATGCGTAGACACCAACTGATGTTCGGCTTTAACGTCGATGAAAAAATCTGGATAGACGGCATAGAGATCGTGAATCGTGACGTGTTCTAGATCTTGAATCGCCTCTATTGCGGCCTGATTAGCAATAGATTGATCAGATTCTGGATGGGCATAAATGACAAGCACCCTCAGCGGTGACTGGGGTGTATTTGAATCTTGTTGAGACGATAGACTGAGATCTTTACTCTGGTGGGTCATTCCTTGCCCTGCTTCTTTTTCCTTTATCGCTCTCATCATACCCGAATTTGAGATAGAATCGACTTTTCTCCTGCCCATCCAGGCAGTCTGTATTCTGGTTGCCATTAAGAACGAAAACGCCATGATCACCTTTACTGATATTCAACTACTCCGTGGTGGAAAACCACTTCTAGACCAAGCATCTGCCACTATCCACCCGGGAGATAAAATAGGCCTGGTTGGCAAAAACGGCTGTGGTAAGTCGACCCTCTTTGCCTTAATGAAAGATGAACTTTCTATCGATGCTGGCAACTTTGTACAGCCTAAGCACTGGGAGTTAGCATGGGTTGCGCAGGAAACGCCGGCACTCGATCGCAGTGCTATTGAATATGTTATCGATGGTGATCGCGAATATCGTCTATTAGAAAAACGCCTTGCCGAAGCAGAGCAAGCGGACAACGGTACACTTGTCGCAGACTTACACGGGCAAATAGAAACGATTGGTGGCTACACGATTCGCGCCCGCGCAGCAGAGCTACTCGACGGTCTTGGTTTTAGCCAAGACCAGATGCTGTGGAACCTAACCCAGTTCTCTGGTGGTTGGCGTATGCGTCTTAACTTGGCGCAAGCGCTGCTGTGTCGCTCTGACTTACTCTTGCTCGATGAGCCAACCAACCACTTGGACCTTGACGCTGTGATGTGGCTCGAGCGCTGGCTACAAAGCTATCCTGGCACACTTGTACTGATCTCGCACGACCGTGATTTCCTCGACCCTATCGTGACACGCATCATTCACATCGAGAATGAAAAGCTTAACGAGTACACGGGTAACTACTCTTCGTTTGAAGATCAGCGTGCGCAGAAGCTCGTTCTGCAACAAGCGATGTTCCAGAAGCAGCAGAAACAGATGGCGCACATGCAAAGCTATATCGATCGCTTCCGCTACAAAGCCTCAAAAGCTCGCCAAGCACAGAGTCGTATCAAAGCATTGGAGAAACTTGAAAAAGTGCTACCCGCACAGTTTGATAACCCATTCAGTTTCGAGTTTCGTGAACCTGCAGCGCTACCTAACCCAATTATGATGATGGACGAAGTCGCGGCGGGTTACGATGACAATCTGATCCTTGAAAAGATCAGACTTAACCTAGTACCGGGAAGCCGTATCGGTCTGCTGGGTCGTAACGGCGCAGGTAAATCAACGCTTATTAAGCTCCTTTCTGGAGAGCTTAAGCCACAAGGTGGTGAGCTGACTTACTCGCAAGGGGTGAAAATTGGTTACTTCGCCCAGCATCAACTCGAAACTCTACACCCGGAAGAGACGCCACTGCAGCATATGATGCAGATCGCCCCTAATCACACCGAGCAACAACTGCGTGATTACCTTGGTAGCTTTGGCTTCCAAGGAGACAAAGCGCTGGACAAAGTGGCGCCGTTTTCCGGCGGCGAAAAAGCGCGCCTCGTATTGGCTCTGATCGTATGGCAAAAGCCAAACCTACTGCTACTCGATGAACCCACCAACCACCTTGATCTCGATATGCGTCAGGCGCTAACGCTTGCATTGCAAACCTTCGAGGGTGCAATGGTGATTGTCAGCCACGATCGTTACCTGCTACGTGCGACCACGGATGACTTATATCTGGTGCACGATAAGCAAGTGGCCCCCTTTAATGGCGATCTGACGGATTATTATAAATGGCTGACGGAACAGCAAAAAATAGAGAAAAAAGAGGCGCAATCGGCTCAACCCGCCAAAGACAGCAGCCAAAGTGCTGCCGCGAAGAAGGAGCAGAAGCGTCGTGAAGCAGAATTCCGTAAACAGACGGCACCTATTCGCAAAACCTTGACAAAACTCGAGGAGAAAATGGATAAGTTAGGCACCGCTGTCGCACAAGCTGAACAACAATTATTAGACAACAGCCTGTATGAAGCGGAAAACAAAGCTAAACTTAACCAAGTACTTGCTGATCAGGCCAGCGCAAAATCTCAACTTGAAGAGATCGAGATGGAATGGATGGAGCAGCAAGAGACGCTTGAGCAGATGGAACAGGAATTCAACGCAGTATGACCAATCAGCAGGCACATCAACTTCTCACCATGGAGCAACTGTGGCAATTTAGCCTTGAGTACTACTCAAGCCGAGAAGTGAAAGATGCCTGCCTAACCCTGCAGAACCAGTATCACGGTAATGTGAATCTTCTCATATTACTGAAATGGCTCGATGAACATCACTTTTCGATTCAAGAGAAAGATTGGCATCGAGTCGAGCAGTCCCTTGGTCGCACCGAGGCACTGCTCCATCACTATCGAGAGCTACGTAGAAAGCTCAAAATCGCCGTTAGCGATACACTGTACAGAGAAGCCCTACAGTTTGAATTACAACTAGAAAAACAACAGCAAGCCGACCTTGTAGACTGTATCAATCACCTCTCTTTAAAGTCGAGAGATGAACACAGCCTAACCCAGATGTACTGCCACCTACTCGGTGCCGATCATTTACAAGCGGCCTTTGCTAAGCCAGTGGATGTGTTGCTCAACTGAGCAACCGATAGAAGCAAGGACTGTAGTATATGCCACAATTTATCGCCGCAACGGGTCTCAAGAACCCTCACGCTCAAACGCTATTCCCTCGAATGATTCGAAAGAAAGCCTTATTCGAGCCGCAATGGCAAACCTTAGACACACCAGACGGTGATTTTCTTGACCTCGCTTGGAGCGAAGACCCTCACTCAAATGAGGTGAAAAATAAACCGCTGTTTGTGCTGTTTCATGGCCTCGAAGGGTGTTTTTATAGCCCCTACGCAAACGGCCTAATGAAAGCCTTTGCTGATGATGGATGGCTGTCGGTGATGATGCATTTTCGCGGCTGTAGCGGTAAACCCAACCTACAGGCTCGCGCTTACCACTCTGGTGAAACTGACGATGCGCGCTTTTTTCTCAAGCACCTACGCACTCAATTCCCCGATAATAAGCTTGTTGCGGTAGGCATCTCGCTTGGTGGTAACATGCTGGCTAACTATCTTGCCAAATACCAGGACGAGTCTTTGATTGACGCGGCAAGTATTATTTCTGCTCCCCTTGATCTCGCCGCCTGCTCAAATCGAATCGAACAAGGCTTCTCTAAGCTCTACCGAAATTATCTTTTAGGCTCCCTTAAGCGTAATGCAATGCGCAAGCACCACTTGATCAAAGGCGAGTTAAAGATCACTTACCAGAACATTAAGCGAGTGACTCGCCTGCAGGAGTTTGATGACTTGATCACTGCGCCTCTGCATGGATTCAAAGACGCTCAAGACTATTATCAGCAATGTTCCGGGATCAATCACCTCAAAGAGATCACCACACCAACGTTGATCATTCACGCCAAGGATGATCCCTTTATGACCGAAGATGTGATCCCAAAATTTATCCTGCCAGACAATATCGACTATCGCCTGTTTGAGCATGGTGGTCATGTCGGCTTTCTCAGTGGCAGCTTGCTAAAACCGACATTCTGGCTTGAAGAAGCGCTACCAGCCTATTACGAATGTCTGTCAAAATCGGCATAATAGCTGTCAATACAGTTTGATCATGAAGTGGAGAAGTATTGATGATCATCCCATGGCAAGAAATTGAGTCAGATACTCTCGATAACCTGATTAAAGAGTTCATTCTTCGTGAAGGGACGGATTACGGTGAGTATGAGGTTTCTTTAACCGAGAAAATCGAGCAAGTTCGCAAACAAATTGAAGCGGGCGACGCGGTTATCGTCTTTTCTGAACTGCATGAAACAATCGATATCCAAACTCGAAAATTCTAATCCCTGACCTCGCCATTTGGACTTTGGTGCGCTAAGGTTAATTTTCTTAAAAATCATAACTATTAAATAGACAGGTACGTCATGTCAGCCAAGCATCCGATTATCGCGGTGACCGGCTCCTCTGGTGCAGGAACCACCACAACGTCAGAAGCCTTTAGAAAGATGTTCAATATGATGGACGTCAAGCCCGCGTGGGTGGAAGGCGATAGCTTCCACCGTTTTACTCGCCCTGAGATGGACGTAGAGATTCGCAAAGCGCGTGAGCAAGGCAAACACATCAGTTACTTCGGGCCACAAGCCAACGACTTTAAAGCGCTGGAACAGTTCTTTGCTCGCTATGGCGAGGAGGGGCAAGGTGAGGTGCGTCGCTACCTGCACTCTTTTGATGAGGCGGTACCGTACAACCAGATGCCCGGCACGTTCACTCCTTGGCAGCAGCTCCCTGATGATACTGATGTTTTGTTTTACGAGGGGTTACATGGGGGAGTCGTCGATGGTGACGTGAATGTCTCTAAACACGTCGACTTTCTGATCGGCATGGTGCCGATTGTTAACCTGGAGTGGATCCAGAAGTTTGTGCGTGATACCCGAGATAGAGGCCACTCGCGAGAGGCGGTGATGGACTCTATCGTGCGCTCGATGGACGATTATCTTAACTACATCACCCCACAGTTCTCTCGTACTCACATCAACTTTCAGCGTGTCCCAACCGTCGACACGTCAAACCCGCTCAATGCGAAGGGCATTCCAAGTCTGGATGAAAGTTTTGTGGTGATTCGTTTACGTGGGATAAAAAACGTCGATTTCCCTTACCTGCTCGCCATGATTGATGGCTCATTTATGTCGCGTCACAACACACTTGTTGTACCCGGAGGCAAGATGAGTTTTGCGATGGAATTGATCGTCAGACCCATCCTACAACAGCTAATAGAAACCGGGAAAATAGGTTAACTGCGACCGATAACCAGAGAACCTTGTCAGTACGTGATCAGGTGCACAGAATCTGAGTAAATTTCGGTCGTATTACCCCGTTAAAATCAAGAAATCGCACAAGAAACACGTTACTATCTTGTCTGAATTACGAGATAGCTTGCAGCATGTGTCTTCAGCACTTATGCTACTAGGCCTAGTTAAAGCGCTTAGCGCAATAAGGAAAGCAGCAAGCGTACCCTGCAGAGGAAGATATATTTATGGTTCTAGGTAAACCTCAAACCGATCCAACGTTAGAGTGGTTTCTTTCACACTGTCATATTCATAAGTACCCATCAAAGAGCACGCTAATTCACGCAGGTGAAAAAGCTGAGACTTTGTACTACATCGTCAAAGGCTCTGTAGCAGTACTTATTAAAGACGAAGAAGGTAAGGAAATGATCCTTTCTTACCTTAACCAAGGTGACTTCATTGGTGAACTCGGTCTTTTCGAAGAAGACCAAGAGCGTACTGCTTGGGTACGTGCAAAATCGCCATGTGAAGTAGCTGAGATTTCATTTAAGAAGTTCCGTCAACTTATCCAAGTTAACCCAGATATCCTAATGCGCCTTTCAGCGCAGATGGCAAGCCGCCTACAAGTGACTAGCCAAAAAGTGGGTGACTTAGCATTCCTAGACGTAACTGGTCGTATCGCTCAGACGCTACTAAACCTAGCAAAACAGCCTGACGCAATGACTCACCCAGACGGCATGCAAATCAAGATCACTCGTCAAGAGATCGGTCAGATTGTAGGTTGTTCACGTGAAACCGTTGGTCGTATCCTGAAGATGCTAGAAGAGCAGAACCTAATTTCTGCACACGGTAAAACTATCGTGGTCTACGGTACTCGTTAATTCTCATCGAATTGCGAACAGCAAAGTATCAATAAAAACACCAAGCCTCGGCTTGGTGTTTTTTTTTATCTGTGCGACACAACTTCACTAACCTAGCTATTCGTACTCTCAAAGATTTTATCGGCTGAGGCCGCCACAAAACCAGAATAAAGCTCTCCACTCGCTGTCGGGTAGCGCTTGGCAAACTCATAAAAGCCCCCGGGGATCTCAAACTCACCATCAGTAAAGGCGACACGGACTCTATCCGCCATCGTTGATGACTGCTCTAGCAGCACTTCGGGTGTTCCTTTTACCTCACCACCAGATTCATTGATAACAAAGCCAGATTCTCTGAGTTGATTATTAACCTCAACCACCTCTTCAAACGCATTGAGCTGATTGACGCTGACCGTAAAGTGGTTGGCACCATAGCCATGAGCGGCAAACCAAGAGGCGTACTCACTCTCTTTCGCAAGCTCAAGATAATCTTGATGTGAAAGGCTCCATAATCGACCGGCAAAAAGAAACGCTGGGCTAAGTAACTGATTGGCGTCTAATTGCGCCACCAAACGTGCAACGATGGCTTGCAACTGAGTGGAACACTCTTCCACTTTTAGCTCACTAATAAACACTTTAGGGAGTGCGGGATCAGTGTGTTCATAATGCTTGGCCAGCAACTTTTTGCTCTCAAATACGTAGTCTCCCCCTTCTTTATAGCCTAGAGCAAGAAAGGGCTTCGCTAGGGTTTCTATCCCTAAAGGGGCGATATTAAAGGTTCGCAAAGCAATATGATCATTGATCAGCGGCGTCTCTTCTTCAAGCAGTTGATGAACTTGCTGCGCTGAAGGACAAAGGCGAGTGATGTAGTCTTGCCAAAGCTCGGCAAATAACTGCTCGACAGTGAAAGCGGGGGTCATACTCTCTCCTTGTATCGAAGGGTGAAAGGTTGGGCAGCCGACTGACTGCCCTCAGCGTGTGACGGTTTGGTTATTTATAGTGTTAGGCCAGGACTCAATGTCGCGGGTAAAAGAGGCTCACTGCCCTCCATTGAAGCCATAGGATACGCGCAGTAGTCTGCGGCATAATAGGCGCTTGGACGCAGGTTGCCGGAAGCACCAGGCCCACCAAATGGTGCATCACCACTCGCCCCCGTCAATTGACGATTACGGTTAACAATGCCCGCACGAATGTGCTCTACAAAATATGCCCATTCCCCCTCATCGGTTGAGATAAGACCTGCCGATAAGCCGTATCGAGTATCGTTGGCAAGCTCGACCGCTTGCTCTAGAGTTTGATAACGAATCACCTGCAGTATCGGGCCGAAATACTCTTCATCAGGTAGGTCATCGATAGCTGTGACATCAAGAATCGCGGGAGTAACAAAGGCATGACCAAGCGATTTCGCTGCTAGCAGTGACTTAGCACCCAGTGACAGCAAACTCTCTTGTGCTGCGAGGATATGCTCTGCAGCTTGCACTGAAATCTGTGGCCCCATAAATGGCGCTGGCTCAGCAAATGGCTCGTCAATCGCTATCGCCTGAGTGGCACTTATCAGCTTATCAAGCAGTGCATCCCCTGAAGCGCCTTCTGGAACATAAAGGCGACGTGCACATGTACAACGTTGGCCTGCACTTATGAAGGCCGACTGCAAAATGGTATACACAGCAGCATCCAGCTCGCCGTAGTGCTGCGAAATAACCATAGGGTTATTCCCCCCCATTTCAAGCGCCAGCATCTTATCAGGTTGACCAGCAAACTGACGATGTAGAATGTGGCCAGTATTCGCACTGCCAGTAAAGAGTAAACCATCAATCCCTTTCGCTTGTGCCAAGGCTACCCCCGTCTCTTTACCGCCCTGTACTAGGTTAATCACACCTGCTGGCAACCCAGCTTCTTGCCACAATCGCATGACAAATTCGCCCGTTAGCGGAGTGAGATCTGAGGGCTTGAACACAACGGTATTACCAGCAAGCAGCGAAGGTACAATATGGCCATTAGGTAAGTGCCCCGGGAAGTTGTAAGGCCCGAATACCGCCATAACACCCAACGGTCGATGACGCAAAACGATCTGATTGCCATTTGCCTCACGTTGTTGCTCACCTGTACGCTCGTGGTAAGCTCGGATAGAAATCGCCACCTTACCCGCCATAGCAGCAGCTTCAGTGCGTGTTTCCCAAAGTGGTTTACCCGTCTCTTGAGCGATCACTTCCGCTATCTGCTCTGCACGCTCTTTTAGTTTGTTAGCAAAAGCCAGCACCACAGCTTCGCGCTGTGAGAAAGTCAATGTCTTCCATGATAAAAAAGCCGTGCGAGCGGCTGTGACCGCGGATTCTACTTGTGCTGGTGTGGCACTATCCCCTTGCCAAATCACCTCGCCATCATAAGGGCTCGCCGATTGCATTGCATCGCCTTGACCTGCAATCCATTCACCTGCTATCCAATGTGTCATTGCCGTACTCCTTATTACTGCGCGTGCATTCTGACGTAATCACCCTCTTGCACTTGTAGTGCTTGGGCAACATTAGGGGCTAAAATGACTGAGCATTCCTCTTGATCATAAGCCGCCTTAGCAGCAGTGGCTCTGAAGTTTTCAAACGAGGTATTGGCAATTAAGAAATCCTTTGAGCTTGAGTGTTCAGCCACATGCACTTTGGCACGGAAAGAGTGACGAACCGTTTCAATATGCTGCAAATCACATTCAACCGTTGGACCCGCATCGAAAATATCGACATAGTTACGACAGGTGAAGCCCTCTTTCTCCAGTAATCGCAGTGCGGGCTTGGTGTTTTCATGCACTTTGCCAATCACCGCTTGTGCTTCTTTACTCAACAGATTGATATAGATAGGTAACTTCGGCATTAAATCGGCAATAAAGCCCTTCTTACCAATACCCGTCAGATAGTCGGCAAGCGTAAATTCAATCGAGAAGAAGTGCTCTTGTAGCCATTTCCAAAACGGAGAGTTACCGTCATCATCAGAAACACCACGCATCTCTGCGAAGATCGTCTTTGAAAAACGTTCTGGGTGCTCCGCCATCATCAAAAAACGACACTTCGACATCAAGCGGCCATTAAGGCCTTGGCGAAAACTAGGGCGCAAAAACAGCGTACAGATCTCTGAGCAGCCAGTGTAGTTGTTTCCAAATGTCAGAAGCTTAACGACATTATTGACGCCGAGCTTAGGTGAAGAGTGGACAACGGTGCTGATATGATAGGAATAGAAAGGGACATCCCACCCTATCGAGGCTTCTATCCCGGTACAACCTGCCACCTCTCCAGTTTCACTATCAAAGCCCACCATGAGATACCCTTCATCACCCGGCTCCGTCACACTCTCTTTACCAAATGAGTATTCCGAGTGGGTGATACGATTCGTCAGCAACTCTTCGTTAACGGGTAGTGACGTGAAACCATGACCCGACTCAACGGCACAAGTGTGCAGGGCCTCATAATCAGACATACTGATTGGACGAACTACAAGCATCGTTACTCCCTCCTGATGCTGTTGAACGCTTTAGGAGTGCGATGAGAACACATCGCACTCAGAACAAGCGATATTTTTAGGAGACCAAACTCTCCAAAGCTTTATCAAGTCGAGCTAATCCTGCGTCGACTTCTTCTTTTGTAATAACCAGTGATGGTGTGAAACGCACGACATTCGCACCAGCGACCAATACCATCAAGCCTTGTTGGCCAGCCGCGACTAATACATCGCGTGCGCGCCCTTGCCAATCTGCATTCAATGCCGCGCCAAGCAATAGGCCTTTGCCACGGATTTCAGAGAAGAGATGGTATTTATTGTTAAGCGCTTCTAAGCCTTCACGGAACCATGCCTCGCGCTCTTTAACGCCAGCAAGCACCTGTGGGTCACTGACAACATCTACCACGGCTTCTGCGACTGCACACGCCAATGGGTTACCGCCATAGGTTGAACCGTGGGTACCCACTTTCATGTGCTCTGCCAGCTTCTCAGTGGTGAGCATGGCACCAATTGGGAAACCGCCACCCAGTGATTTAGCAGTGCTAAGAATATCCGGCGTAATGCCTAATCCTTGGTACGCATAAAAATCACCCGTACGACCATTACCCGTTTGCACTTCATCAAAGATAAGTAGCGCATTATGTTTATCACACAATTCTCGAACCGCTTGAACAAACTCTGGCGTCGGAGGAATAATCCCGCCCTCGCCTTGCAGTGGTTCCATCATTACTGCACAAGTACGATCTGAGATATGAGCCTGTAGCGCATCAATGTCGTTGTAAGGCAGGTGAGTCACATCGCCCGGCTTTGGACCAAATCCGTCAGAGTAGGAGGCTTGCCCACCCACAGTGACCGTAAAGAAGGTACGACCATGGAAGCCTTGTTTAAAGGCAATAATCTCGGACTTCTCTTCGCCATACACATCGGCCGCATAACGACGAGCGAGTTTAAGGGCTGCTTCATTGGCCTCTGCGCCAGAGTTAGCGAAGAAGACTTTATCCGCAAAGCTCACTTTGGTCAGTTTACTCGCCAGACGAAGCGCCGGCTCGTTGGTCATGACATTACTTAAATGCCAAATTTTACTGCCCTGATCTTGCAGTGCCTTTACCATTACGGGGTGACAATGCCCCAAGCAACTTACGGCGATACCACCAGCAAAGTCGATGTATTCATTGCCCTGCTGATCCCATACTCGTGCCCCTACCCCTCTCACTGGAATCATCTCCATCGGGTTATAACAAGGCACCATTACTTGATCAAAATCTTTGCGTTGTACGCTTTTTTCCACTGTCATTGCACATTCCTTTTAGAAACCGCATGCGCATTCGCTTGCGTAGCAAACCACCCCGTTTGAACCCTCACTTTAATCATAGTCGCAATCAAGTGTGTTAGTTCAATACCACCTTGGGGAATTATGTTTTGCATTTCGACACATGCCGCATTGTATTTACATTTAATTAACCTTTTCAATAGAGGATAATTCTGTTTTAGTTATTGCAGGTTACTATAAATTCAATAATTAAACATAAATATTCACTATTACCTGCATTATTATTCGGATAGCGTTAATATGCAAATACTGTCATCGACTAATACATAAACATTATTTGTGAATAAAAGCTGCGACCATGGGTTAAGAAAAGTGATGCACTTTCGCGACTGGAAAAGAGATGGCGAATTTCTATGCAACTCACTAAACCTGCTTTTCTACTAGGAACGCTTGGTAACGAAGGGGGGACTATTTGCAAGGCGCATAGACTTGCAGCGCCGAAAGGGGGGAATTTGAGCCTATGATTTGTCAATATTAGTGATATAAATCACAACTTTCACTGCAAGAAATTCGCAAGTAATGCATGACCTTGCTCAGTTTTAATTGACTCTGGATGAAACTGCACCGCATGAATGGGTAAGGTCTTGTGCTGATAACCCATGATTTCGTCAAACTCACCCTGCTCATTGAGCGTCCAAGCAGTGACATCAAAACAGTTAGGCAACGAGTCGGCTTTGACAACCAGTGAGTGGTAGCGAGTGACTGTCAGCGGGTTATTTAAACCAGCAAACACACTTTGATTGGTGTGAGTGATCGGAGAGGTTTTACCATGCATCACCTGCTTTGCTCGAATCACTTCACCACCGAACGCTTGAGCGATGGCTTGATGTCCAAGGCACACACCTAAAATCGGCAACTTACCGCTAAAGTGCTTAATCGCTTCAAGCGAGATACCCGCCTCATTTGGCGTGCATGGCCCTGGAGAAATGACCAGATGCGTGGGCGCTAGCGCCTCAATCTCAGCGATGGAAATCTCATCATTTCGCACCACTTTAACCTGTGCACCCAACTCACAAAAGTACTGATATAAGTTGAAGGTGAAAGAGTCGTAGTTGTCGATAATGAGTAACATGATATGCCAAGATAAATGTGCAGATGATTAACCAGCGGTATTGTCCTATCTCTGAAGTGAAAGGCAAGTAAATTATCCTACTGGTACTTAACTCAAAAACGAAAAAGCCGGAGTCGATGTACTCCGGCTTACACTTAGGAATGACTAAAATCAGTATTTAAAACGTTCAATTTGCCCAGACAACTGACGACCTACCGCCACCAACTGACCAACGACTTCTTCCGCATGACCACTGTCTTGCTCTAACTGCTCAGCGCCCTGCTTAAGCGCAGACATATCATTACTCACTAGCTGAGTCACGTTTGATTGCTCTTCACAAGCACTTGAAATCATGATCACCATATCGTTGATGCCGGTCATTTCAGTCGCGATTTGCTCTAGGGCAACACCCGTCTGCTGTGCTTGCTCCATCGTTTGGTCAACCATGCCTTTGCTCGACTGAGTCACATTAAAAGAGGCATCTGCACGCTGTTGTAGCTCTTCAATGATGCTTTCTATCTCTGTGGTAGAGTCATGCGTCTTACTTGCAAGTGCACGCACCTCATCCGCAACCACAGCAAAGCCTCGGCCACTTTCACCTGCACGTGCAGCCTCAATCGCAGCGTTAAGCGCTAATAGGTTCGTTTGTTCTGCAATGCCTTTGATCACATCCAACACACTACCGATGTTGTCACTGGTTTGCTTTAGTGCAGACACTTCTTCCGCCGTCTGCTCTAGGTTGCGCACCAATAAGCCGATATTTCCGATGTTATCCTCAATCGCTCGGCGACTCTGCTCTGCAACATCACATGCCCCATTCGCTTTGCTCACGGTAGATTCGGTACTCTTAGCAATCTCTTGCGTTGCCAAGTCTAAATGAGAAATATTGGTCGCTGAGCTGCCTGTTAGATCCATTTGCTGACGGTTGGCAGTGCGACTGCGTTCCATCATTGCTGTCACTTCTGAAGAAGCCGCATCAAGGGAGTTAGACGCCACACTCATATCTTGAATAATGGCCTGAATCGTCTCAATAAACGCATTAAAACGTGTTGATAGCTGACCAATCTCATCTTCACGATCAACGGGGATACGTGAAGTAAGATCACCGCCACCTGAAGCGATGTCACCCAATACGTTGTTTACGCGTTGTAGTGGTTGTAAAACTAGGCGCTGCAGAACGACAACCGAAGCTATCCCCACCAAAGAAATGGTGACGATCATGGTCAAAATCGTTTGCCACATAGAGCGCTCTAGTGTCTCAGAAATCAAACCATCTGAGATACCGACTTTCACTTCACCAATTGACTCACCTTCCCAACTCAGTGGGATAGATAGGCTTTCGCTCGCCGTCTGTTTCGTCGCTGTGCGCGCTAACTCACGGTTACGATGGTCAACCACTTCCATTGAAGCCACCATTTGATTGCCCTTGAACGAATCTATAATGGATTGAATCACTGCACGGTCATAGACGTAGACCGGCTCTTGCAAAATAACGCCAATTTGCTGGCTTAGGTTGGCTTTCTCTAGTTCAAATTCTTGTTTTAGGTTACCACTGTTGACTGAGTAAAGAACAACAGAGACCAACACACCAACTAAGGCAAGCAAGAGAGTAAGAAAAGTTAATGTTTTTGCGGTAATAGATTTCATAGTTACTGTGCCCCTTTCAGTGGGTCATACCAAAACTGGTTTGGGATATTTCGTGTTGCAGGTGAAACATTGGGATTGTCTAAATCGAAAATGGTGCGATCTTGCAGCTTAGCCAGGCGCAGAGCCTGAGCGACTTCGTTGTCATTGAAGAACAAACGTTCATACGTGCCATCTTCAAACATTTCGTACAGAATATCCTGGATATGGGTAGCGAGTTCTGGGTTGCTCTTTGCCGTAAAGAAGAAGAACGGCATTGTGTAACGCAGCATCACATACTCATCCACCGCTAGGTTGTACTCTTTCTGTGCAACAACTTCGGTAAATGGTTCAAAGACCCCTCTAGGGAAGTAATCGCAACGGCCACCTTCTAACATAGGAAACATGTTTGGGTATTTGAGGCTTTGTGCGGTTTTGATGCCATTCGCTTCGAGGATATCCGTATCAGGCCAAGCACGTCCCTGACAAGCGGTCAATGACTTAAGCTGATTGATGCGTGTCACGCCAGCAAAAGTATTGGTTTTATCAGAACGAACAAGACCTAACCGCATACCTAGCAAGCCACGATAAATTGGAAAGTAAATCGGACTCATTTTGCTTTCGTTATCAAGTGACGTCGCCACATAGGTGATATGTAAGTGACCACTATCCAAATCCTCTATCATCTTAGTGGTATTTGGGTCACCCGCATTACCATAGTAATGACTCAAACTGTCAAAACGATCGCTACGTTGAACAATTTCTTCAAATACGGATTGCATCAACTTATCTTCTCCCGGCTTTCCCGGAACAAGCAATGGCTCGGCTTGTATTGATACTGCCAATGACAGCAACAGCAAGCCTATTATTTTGTTCATCTTGTCTCCCCCCGATAAACAATAAAGTGTAACTTTTTACCGTATCGGCAACGGAATGCAGAACTTAAACAAATATTTAATATAATTTCGACAAATGCTTTTAATTAAAAACATTCCTTTGCCAATGCCTCCACAGATAAAGAACAACGACTCCTATTCGTTCTCTAAACCATGCGCCTTTAGTTGTATAACGACAAAACAGGGCGCAAAAAAAAACGCAGACCGAAGTCTGCGTTTTCATCTCAAAAGCTCACCGCTTTAGAATAGCTCTTCTGCCACTTGGAACAGATCATCACGCGGTGGGTTTTGCATGTTCTCGATACAATCGATGATATCGTGGTGCACAAGCTGCTCTTTTTGGATACCAACACAACGACCACCTTCGCCCTCAAGCAATAGGTGAACTGCATAGTTACCCATGCGAGAAGCAAGAACGCGATCGAATGCCGTCGGACGACCACCACGTTGGATGTGGCCAAGCACCGTTGCACGAGTCTCACGACCTGTTGCCAATTCGATCTCTTTCGCTAGCTCGTTTGCATCCATCATTAGCTCAGTAAGTGCAATGATTGCATGCTTCTTACCTTTCTTAATGCCATCTTGGATGTTGTTGATCAGCTTCTCTTTGTCTAGGCCGGTTTCTGGAGTAATGATGTACTCACAACCACCTGCAATCGCAGACATCAGAGTAAGATCACCGCAGTGACGACCCATGATCTCAACGATTGAGATGCGTTGGTGCGATGAAGACGTATCACGCAGACGGTCGATGTTATCAATCACCGTGTTCAGTGCCGTTAGGTAACCGATCGTGTAGTCGGTACCGGCGATATCGTTATCGATAGTGCCTGGTAGACCAATACATGGGTAACCCATTTCCGTTAGTTTCTTCGCACCCATGTAAGAGCCGTCACCACCAACAACAACCAGTGCGTCAATACCGTGCTCTTTCAGGTTCTCAATCGCTTTTTGACGAACTTCTACTTCTTTAAATTCAGGGAAACGCGCTGAACCTAGGAAAGTACCGCCTTTGTTAATTACATCTGAAACGCTAGAGCGGTCCAGTTTTTTGATTCGGTTTTCATATAGGCCTAGGTAACCGTCGTAAACGCCGTATACCTCTAAACCTTTAGTAAGTGCCGTACGAACCACGCCGCGAACTGCAGCGTTCATACCTGGTGCGTCACCGCCACTTGTCAAAACACCGATCTTCTTAATCATGCTCACCCTCGACTTTTGGGAATCTAATTTAATTTATTATGTATTCGCTAAGTACAATCCTCGGCCTCAGCGATTACGTTATCCTTTACGTAATGATATCTATGTTACTCGGTTGCACTGTGAATACTAGTTCGAAATACAGTTGCACCCAGCATTATAATTTTGTTGGTAAAATTATTACTGAACTCATCATTGAGTTCGTTGATTCACATCAGAATCGTGAATTTTTCTCCACACAGTATAGAGATGTTTGTAATAAAACACCTCATCCTTGTTTCTACCACCCCTTGGCTTTCTGTTCTCGTTCAGAACTCAGCACCACCGAGTAGGGATCTTGGTGAATGATAATGTCTGATTCGGGGAATAACTCAAGCAGTCTCTCTTCCACTCGATCGGAAATTTCATGTGCCTGAATAAGCGGCATGGTGTCTTCTAACTCAAGGTGAAGCTGAATAAAACGTGTTGGCCCAGACAAGCGCGTGCGAACTTGGTGTACGCCAAGCACTCCCTCCTCTAAACGACAGGTTGCGTGGATCTGTTCAATCTCACTATCCGGCAATTTATGATCCAGCAAGGTCTGAATCGCCTCGCGCACCATTTTGAATGCGCTAAATAAGATAAAAGCACCAATACCGATAGCAAAAATCGCATCGGCTTGGGTAAAGCCAAACCAGCTTAATCCTAGCGCCAGCATGATCGCGGCATTCATATAGAGATCGGACTGATAGTGTAAAGAGTCTGCTGCGATCGCCTGGCTGCCTGTTTCCTTGACAACATATTGCTGGAAGCGCACCAAACCAAGGGTGATGATCATAGCAAACAGGCTGACGTAAACGCCGAGCTGAGGAGAGTCAAGCTCATGGGGCCTAAAGAGACGATCGATACCAGTCAGTATCAAGAAACATGCGGAGCCAGAAATAAACATCGCTTGCGCCAGTGCGGCGAGAGACTCTGCCTTGCCGTGGCCAAAAGTGTGCTCTTTGTCTGCGGGTTGCAGCGCGTAGCGAACCACCAATAGATTGACAAGGGAAGCGGCGATATCGAGTAGAGAGTCGATAACCGAGGCTAGTAAACTGACAGAGCCTGTCATCCACCAGACGATTACCTTGATAATCAGTAGAAAAGTCGCAACCGCAGTTGCTGCATAAGCCGCCATAGTCACCAGGCGGGCGTACTCTTTTTTCATCATCCATAACAGAGTTAAGTATCCTGACGAAAGATTATACCCCTAAAGTGATGTCTTGTTATTAAAAAAATGACCGATTTAACGCAGTTAAATCGGTCATTCAAACAAGCTTTCGATCACATTGAGCAGTTAGCCGTTAGATTTAGCTTTGCGTTGTTTCTTCTTATCCATTTTCGCCTTGCACTCTTGCATACGCTCTTCTTGCGCGTCAATGAACTGCTCGCGCTGCTCAGGTGTCAAGATTTGCAACATCTCATGCTTTTTCTCCATCATCGCAACGCGGCGTTGAGTCTGCTTTTCAACCATAGTTGAAGCAAGCTCTTGCGCTGCTGCTTGATCAAAGCTATCGCTAAGCATCAAGGCTTTCATTTGTGCTTTGTGCGCATCGCGCTCTGCTTGGTTCACGTCACGATTGGCTTTACGCTCTTCACGCTGTGCTTTGTTCGCTTCTCGAAGTTCTTTTAGCTGAGCCTGTTGCTCTTCAGTCAGGTCAAGCTGTTTTAGCACCGCTCTATCACCACCACACTTACCACCGTGTCCACCATTTGGGCCGCCAAAAGCCCACGCGCTCGCTGCGCTTAGAGATAAAGGAAGAACAGCTGCAGCTACCAACCATTTATTTACTTTTTTCATCATTGTGTCCTCATTCTGTTGTTCAGTTATCGCCCCTTGGCGCTTGAGTTAAGATTAGCCCCTGCTAAGTAAAGCAACGTTTAGCGAACGTAAAGAAAAGTAAATAGAGCGTAAAGCTCTCAACACGTTAGCGTGTTTATCAGTAAACTAAGTAGTAGACAGCAATGATGTATTAGACGAACACTGTGTAGGGCGAGTCACTATGAACCATATTCTCTTGATTGATGACGATACTGAGCTAACGTCACTACTGACTGAAGTATTGACCTTTGAAGGCTTTCAGATCAGTGAGGCCAATGATGGCGAAGCAGGGCTCGCGCTTTTGGACGAGAACATAGATTTAATCTTACTCGATGTGATGATGCCAAAACTCAATGGCATCGAGACTCTAAAGCAGCTTAGAGCGAATTGGGAAACTCCGGTACTCATGCTGACTGCAAAAGGGGAAGAGATCGATCGCGTCATCGGTCTCGAGCTTGGCGCAGACGACTACTTACCTAAGCCATTCAGTGACCGTGAGCTACTTGCACGTATCAAAGCGATTTTGCGTCGAACCGCAAAAGAGCCCGCAAAGAAAAGTGGCACGAAAGACTGTCACGAGTACCTCAATATTGTCACCTACCCAGGTAAGCTAGAGGCGTATCTCGACGAACAACTTCTTGACCTCACCACGACGGAGTTCGCGCTACTGGATTACTTCCTGCAATATCCTGGCGATGTTCTCACCAAGGAAGTGCTGAGCCTAGAAGTACTTGGCAAGCGCCTTTCTGCTTTTGACCGAGCCGTCGACATGCACGTGTCTAACTTACGTAAAAAGCTCACTCAGTCGGGAGAAGGACGTACCCTGATCAAGACCTTACGAGGTCGCGGCTATATGTTAGTTGAGGCCGATTCATGAAGCTTCCAAAGTTCAGTAGCCTGTATGGGCGAATATTCGCCATCTTTTGGTTCACCATCATGTTGGTGGTGATCGCCGTGCTTTCTCTGCCTCACCTAGATCCACGTAAAGTGCGTGAGCTCTCAACTGAGCATGCTGAGCGTTTAGAACGATTGGCACGTAATGTCGAGAACCACTATCGGATGACCCAAGATCTTAACGTGATCATTGATGACTTCAATAAGGAGCTCAACAAGAATCGTCATCGAAAGCCGTCGCTTTATCTGGCAGACAGTGAAGGCAATATCTTAACTCAAGGTGACCGTTCCGATTACAAACGCAAGGTGCTCAAAAACTTTGTCTCTAGCACCGACTTTCCCAACACTGCGCAACAAAAACTCTACGGACAGTGGATGCTTGCAGGCCCAGTAAAGGTTGAATTAGCCAACCAACCACTGCAACTGTATATGGGGTTACGCTGGAATGAGCCACCGCCCTACCTAATTCGCCTGTTCGATAAACCTTTTCAGTTACTCATCGTGGTCATGGTTGTCAGTACACCCCTGCTGCTGTGGCTCGCTTGGGCAATCAGTCAACCAGCGCGCCGACTAGAGCAAGCTGCGCGGCGCGTTGCAAAAGGGGAATTTGTTGAGGACCCTAAGCTTGAGCAGGGAACGCGCGAGTTTCGTCAGGCAGGCCAGAGCTTCAACCAAATGGTTGATGCTGTGAATTCCATGATCTCGGGTCAGCAGCGTCTGTTGTCTGATATTTCTCATGAGCTGCGCTCTCCTCTTACTCGCTTGAGAATGGCTTCAGCATTGGCGCAGCGCAAACAAGGTGAAAGCAGCGAACTGACACGTATTGATACCGAAGCACAGAGGCTCGAACAGATGATCTCTGAGCTGCTGTCGCTCTCTCGCATGCAAATGGACTCTCACCTAAGTCGAGAACTGCAGCCCTTGAGCAGTCTATGGGAAGGTCTGCTTGATGACGCTCAGTTTGAGGCGGAGCAATCTGGCAAAGCGCTTAGCTTCAATGCTATCCCCGACAAGAGTATCTCGGGGAGTCCCAAATTGCTGATCAGCGCGGTTGAAAATGTCATTCGCAATGCCATTCGCTATGCCGACCAAGCCATCGAGGTCAGCTTCAGCATCACAGGAGAGCGCGTCACTATTATGGTGGATGACGATGGCCCGGGTGTGCCCGACGAACAGCTCGATCAAATTTTCCGGCCCTTCTACCGCGTCTCAACCGCTCGCGACAGAGACTCGGGCGGTACGGGACTTGGTTTAGCCATTACAGAAAATGCCGTCAGACAACACAGCGGAAAAATACACGCTCAGCGCAGCAATCTCGGCGGACTCAAGGTCACCATCACGCTGCCGCTGGCTTAGCTTACTTGCAGCAAAAACAGCGACAGTGCTATTCTTCTCGCATCTCGGGGCAACGAAAATCGTGCCCCTTCTCAATTCAACGGTGAACCCGGCTACTATGTTTGACATTGCTCTTTACGAACCTGAGATTGCGCCTAACACAGGTAAAATAGAAACCCATACCGAACTGTAATTTTTTTAGGGTATTTTTGGCGTATTGGAGCAATTAGCTCTAGTCTTAAAAAAGTTAGTAAGCTGTCTCTGTGTGGTTTGCCATGTACAAAGACCTTTTTCATAATTTCAAACTAGACGGTATCGACATAGATAAGATATATCTATTTTCTGACGATAATCGTGAACCAATTGTTTTGCCCTGTTTATGGTCAATACATATTGCTATCAAACAAGAAGTGTGGGGTTGGCATACTACCGGTAACCGAAGTTCTTATGGCAATGCAATTACACGCAAAAGACAAAGAAACGTAAAGACTACCTTCAAGGCAGAGCCCGCAACAGAAAATACACTTGTCAATTATATAGGGCACGTATACAAGTTACTTAAGTACATAAATAGCCTGCCCGACCTGAGTATTCACCACACTGAAAACATAACCACACGCTTTCTAAACCATTACCTAAATCAGGTATTACCAAACAGTCTATCATCCATAACCTCTCTCAAGGCACATCAGTCGGGCATTGCAGCATATTGTAACTTTTTATGTGCTCTTGGAGTTTGGCCCAAAGACCAAAATAGGCCGACAACGATTTACAAGAAGACAATACAATGGATGGCAGAAAAGGATACTCGGCCTCTCAAAATTAGTTATGTCGCAACTGATGAATACAACGACCTGTTACGCAATTGTACTTGTGCTCGTGACAAACTGATATTGCAAATGGGATACGAAGTTGGCCTACGAGCAGAAGAAAACTGTGGATTGGAACTTAATGACCACGGTAAGCACCGAGGCCTAATATCAATATTTGAAGAGTTGAAATCTCGTCCTGAAAAGATGGTTTGGGAGTACGTAATACGAGGGAAGTACACCAAGGGAGGTAAAACTGGTGTAATCTATTTTGACCGAGAACTACTCGAGAGTATGAAAATATACCATGACGGAGAGCGAGCAACTACCGTAAACGATTCTAGTCAGGTAAGTACACAAACCTTATTTGTTCGTAATGATAACGTAGGAAAGGGGCTCCCTATAAGTGCGAAGCAAGCCACAACAACCTTTAGACGAGTAAGAGCATTAGTCCCCTATCTAAACCAAGCACTTAGTTATCACGATCTTAGGCACTCCTTTGCCACCCAACTATATCACCAAGAACTACAATCCTCCGAGGGGCAAGAAACACGCTCTGAAAGTGCTGCTCTAGAAGTAGTTCGACAACGCCTTCGCCACAGCGAAAACTCAAAAACTGTATATCGTTATATCCGTCTACATATGGTAATGCTTAACAGAGAAGCTATGGTGAATGCATGAGTGTTGATTACTCAAAGCGCTCTGTAAACATGTTTGATGAAGCTCTTCCCCCTCTGCCATCAAAACTCAAAGCTATACCAACTCGTCTGATTATAAACAACAGAGCCATACATCTCGCAAACCCAAATCGCCACGCAAGGCTTGTTTTCCAAGCTATCCATAATGCAGTCCTTTCCGATTGGTGGCAACAAACATTGAATTCGGTCACTCAGAGGACATACGTTACACAAATTTCATGCTTTACAAATTGGCTGAACGACCAAAAATTAAACGATGCAAGGATATTTCACCTACTTGAGGATTATCAAACATATCGAATAAATCAAAATGAACTCTTGCCGCAATCTACAGGTACTAAAGATATCAAAATCCTACTGGAAGAAGGGGCGGCTTCAGATACTTTTACACCCGAAGAGCAGCGATTTATACGCTTATTGGTAGAAAGTACCGGTATATTGAAAGGAGAGGAACCGACACCTTTTACCTTGAGCGGTTGGTTTACAAATATAGACTGGTTGAGACCTTTAGTCGGCGATAGTAACTGGTTAGCATTAGAGAGCCCGAAGCGTCTTATGGGAAGCTTTAGTGTCACAGTAGCTTGTTCGTTACTGTGGATCTTGCAGATAAAATCAGCAATCTTTAAGCTAATGCAAAAGTATCCACATATTACTGAAATAGGTAAAGGGCTTACTTCACGTCAACGTAACTTCAAGCATTGCAGAGAGTTGCTAGTAACTTTAATACAGCACTCTAACGAACTCCCAGAAGGCGCAGTAGAGCTGCTACTAGCTGACTGTCTTAACCCCAACGTACTCAAAACATACAATGAACGAATACGCGATGGTAAAACTATTGGACTCAAGATTAAAGTAGGCTCTTGCTATCAAAACACATTCATACAACCACATATATTTCATCCTGACTATATAACAAGTCACTCTCGAATAGAGCAACTTCTAATGGCTTGGTTATGTGCTTGGCAAACTGTACAACCGACCGATGTACGAAAACTAAAGAGCAATAATTTTTATATTCATTATAACAAATACCATCGCCCGATAAGTGTGCAGTGCGCCTATTATAAAGGCCGGAGTAGCATTCAAGAACCACAAATTTTGGATAGCTCACTCATTGAAGCAAAAGCAATAATTGCGTACTTGGAAACATTACCAGATGATGAAGTGGCTATCTGCCCCATTGGAGGCTCTGTATCGTTCACGCCTACATCAAACTACTCAATTCCTGGACTGTTAACTAGGATATGGGAAACGCCAACTCTATCAAAGTTGATAAACACTCGCCTCAAGGCACGTTCCTCAAGCGATCTTTTCCGCCACCTGTATCTGTGTATGATAAGAAATAGCCAAGAATCCTATGCAGCGTGGTATTTAAAAGAACTAGAAAAACAACAGCAAACAAGTTATGAACTTTATCGCGAAAAAGTATCTCGACCATTGCCTATATCACTATTTGGCCTCGCAGCTATAAAAACCAGTTCAATTCAAGCACGCAGTGACAAATACCGTGATAGTGACCTGATAAACACAAACTCACATTCAGCAGGAGTAGAGAAGACCAACTACATGACAGACAAGAACAAAGAGTGGGTCAACTTAAATGGAAGAATAACTCGAATAGTTCTTGATGACATCGAAAACCATGTATTCAAACTGAATATTGATGCTGCACTTAGCCAGGCTCGCGAGCGAAATCTGCAAACAAAAATTCAGAAAATATCTAGCAATCAGAATGTACAGATAAATCCATTAGGTCAGGTTATCACTCCATCTGCGGCAGGAGTAATAAAAAATGGAGAACCAGATATGTATGTTGTGTGGGATACCCCAGAAACCGTAGTCTACTTTCTACATTATCTTTCCGAAGCGGAACGTCAGGCAAATCGACTTATCCAAAATGCGTTGCAGTTCTTTGAGCGAACGGTCTTACCTGATGCAGAATGGATGTCTTTGTTACTGAATAACCGTATAAGTCCTGAAGTAGTCAAAGAGGGGACTGAAAAATATAAACAACTCCATAAAGTTCTACCACCACTATTTGAGGCGCAAATATACGGAGGCGTGGGCACGTGATCACACCAATTCCTTTACCACCTGATGCAAATCATAATGCATACCTGACTCATGAACTGCAGCAACGCCTCAGAAACATGGGCTCTCAAAGTGACCTACATCAGAACCTGTGGTCTTTTGCTCATGGTGTAACTCTAAACTTCTCTGGGTTACGTAACTTAGAAGAAAACCAACCAGAGTGGTGTGGTATGCTTGGAGTACAACCTTGCTGGCTAGCCAAACTACTGTTCCTTGATATTGCGCGAACGTATCAGAATGTAGGTTTTTTAAGAAAAATATACGCTTCTATATGCAAATGGATTTTTTGGCTCGCTGAACACGAACCACCCCAAAAGTCTACTTATCCCAAAAAACTAAAGCCACTTATTCCGGCACGTCAACTCGATCTAATCACACTTTTTGAATACCAAATCAAACATAGCATTACCCAAAGTGGCACATTAGAGCGTCGCTTGACACCATGTTGTTGGCAAGATGTGTCAAATACATATACACGTGAATGGCATTTTACACTACGTCAACTAGGTTTAGAGCCGATAGGATTTAATACTGTCTATTCGGATAAAGTGCGGCTTAAATCTTGGAAAAAAGCTATTGATAATGTAACTGATGGAGAACTCACATACGCAGACTGGAAAAAAGGAAATACTTTAAATCGACTATCACTAGATTACGGCCGATACTACATAGAACACTGCCATCACTTCTTTAATAAAAACATATCCCTAGCAACAGCACTAAAGCTAACCCTAGAGGATATTGAAACTATTGCTAATTTAGCTGACATTTCCATAAGTAGTGCAATACCAACTGTTCATCACTTCCTTCAGGGCAAGACGATTCATGAACTACCACGTGGAATCACACATAAAAGTAACACCCGACGATATTTGAGCGATGATACATTAAACAGAATTAGATCAGCAACTGAGAGTGTTTTTGAACAGCATTTACGGCCTTTGATGGCAAGTGAAGCAATGCTTAAAGACTCAGAAATCCGGGCACTCGCCAAACATCTTAGCATTGATTGCACTGACTACAGCGAATTAGAGTGGATTCGTCAGCTTGTAAAAGTGTACCTTCCAAAACTAGACCATCAACACATATTAATCCCAGACGAATTAAAAGTACTGCACACTAAATGGATAACAGAAATCACGGGACCAAAACTTGATTTGACTAATAATTCAGAGCCTCTCGATAATTGGATAGCAGCACGATGGAAAAAACACTTTACTGAAGTCGATGTTAAACTTCCGACGACGAGATGGTTCAGCGATTTGGGTTTAGTCATTAAAAATGGCCAGAAGTCTACCTATCTTAATACGTTTATTAAGTTGGTAGGTGATGCTGGCCTAACCTACGTCGTAGCCATTACAGGTTGGCGTGAATCCGAGTTTGGCTGGTCACTGAGAGACATCAAAATCACTAGAAACTTCGATGGACTTGATCAACATACTTGTCCATGGAGACATAACGTCAAATGGGTCATCCCTAAAACTCATGGTAAAGTCAAAATCAGCAGAGAGATAACTCAAAGCACATATGAAGTAGCACGACAGCTATCACTACTCACACAGTCAGGTGAATCAAAGCCGTGCCTTTACCCTACACATAACAAGTTCATCAATTTCCCTGAAAAATCTGGAGAATTTGTCAAACGACGCATCAAGTCGATGTGGCAGCACTTCGTAGACAACTACGCCCCTTTCGTCCAGTTAGATAAAATCCATGCTTTCGATGAACTCAAAAGTCTTGCTCGGCACCAAATATTAACGTTTGAAGAACAGCGAAATCTTCAGCGGCTAGCCAAAGATAGTACATCAGAGAGCTGGAATAACTTTCAACAAGATACGTTACTCGTTGAAGCTCACCGCAGAGCACGTAGAGAGAGAGACCGAGTAACCTTTCTCTTTTCTTATAGCGATCGAAAAAAACTACTAGAACGATATATTAGCGGTCAGTTACCCGACCACATTATGCAACTAATGGATAGATATCTTTCCATTTCTACTAAACAAGATATTCTACATAGAGCTCAGACGACTGGCTTTTCAGCGCTTTACACCAGACATATAGTCAATGAAATTGTGGAAGATTGCCGTTACCCCAGCCCCCACGCGTTCAGACATATTTGGGCCGAGGCGGTGTACAGACGCTTTGATGGTGACGTTGGGTGGATGATACGTTCTCAATTCAAACATATTAACCAAAATATGTGGTTGACATATATCCGTGACAAGGATAATAGACGTCAACATGACACTGTAAAGCGGAGAGTTATTTCTTCTTTGCTAAAAAATCACCTACATAAAGCAGGAAAAGGGTTTGCTGGGAAACTAGACATCCTATTGCGCAGAGTGTTGTTCAAGACGCAGGTAACCACCACTAAAAACATCGAGAGTGTCGTAGAAGACTTCGCGGAAAAAGAGATCCTAGATATAAAGGCTAACCCTTGGGGTTTTTGTATACTACTCAAACGCAATCAACACAAAGCTAAATGCTCTGTTAATGGCATTCTCCAGAGGCAAAACGCCTGTCCTGGGCTATGCCTTGGATGCATAAACAACCTAACTCAGAAAGGTAATATACAAGGAATACTCCTTGGGATCGCTAACGACGTAAAGCTCCTTCACACACAACAAGTACCAGCCGCATGGCGCGCACCATCAATACAAACCGTCTTTAACGCAATCAAGCATCTAAAACGCCTTGGAGCCGCCCCGACTATCATTGATAGCCTACAAAGTGCTATAGAAACAGAAGGTAAATCGATATGAGCCTCGAACTGTTACAGCAACAAGCCGAATACGAAAGCAAACAAAAACCAGAAAAGTTACCAAACTGGGTATCATCCAGTAATAAATCTATTGATGCCTGGTATTGCCTTAAATCACTTGAATCACTTTGCCAGGAATATATCAATACACACCGAAAACCATCTGACTTTTCCAAAACAAGCCTATGGCAGATCCGCGTGAGTCATGTTGCTAAAGCAATAAATGTAAAGCCCGCCACTCTTGACATGGCTAAAGGCTCCAAGTGGGCTTCAGGGTTTCGCAGTGCACTGGATGCTAGCAACAAAAGACTATTAGAAGATAAAGAAAAACGAGTTGGTAGTTATTTAAGAGCAAAAGGGAAAGGCAATGCATCAAAAACTCACGATGAACTTGTCAAAAAATGCCAGAAAATTCAAAAAGAGTTAGAGGATGAGAAACAAAGAAACGCGGAAGAATTATGGTCCAATCGGCTATCAGAGTTATCTCTTCCTGTCCGACAGTTATTAGGACTTAACTAGTAAAAACAATTGTTCCGATTTCAGCTCACACACTGGATTTACCAAAGCAACAAGAAGCGAAGTGACTTAGGTTATCGCACACAGGTGCTTTGACAATTCTCGAACGAGAATTAAAAACGTATTAGCTGTAGTAAACCATACTTGATCTTACACACCTACCCGTTAGTTACGACTAGATCGTACAGTCTGGTTTTTTCTCAATGATAGTAAACCACTGTTTCAATAGAACAAAATCGATCGTATGATACCAATAACAAGAATCAGAACTAATTGGCTAGAATAATGAACATATTCAATCTTGAGCACGAGAAACGAATCATAGAATCGAGGGTAAGAGACATCTACACCCCCTACCAGCCGATCATGACATATGACTTGTTTTTTGGGCGTCAAAACGAAGTTCATAGCATAATTCAACAGCTCAACACTCCGGGTCAACACTCGGTGCTGTTTGGAGATCGAGGTGTAGGAAAAAGCTCCCTAGCCAACATCGCTAGTGAACTACTAAAGCCTCTCAAGAATAATCAACTGATCAAGAAACGTTGTGATAGTAGTGATACCTTCTTGACTATCGTCGAGAAACTACTGATAAAAGTCGGAGTGGATTTACAGATTAGCTCAAGCGAGCAAGAGTGCCAAGACACCCAAAAAGGCGGGGTGAAACTTGTTCTGAATGCAGAGTTAGAGTCAAAAAACACTGACAAAGTAATGCTCAAGGGCTTTACGGAAAGAGCGATTTCCCCAAGTTGGGTAGCAGATAAGATCAAGGACATTAACGCGATCTTTCTTCTCGATGAAATTGATGTGATTGCTAAAGAAGAGAAGTGGAAAGTAGCAGAGCTTATTAAGCAATTGAGTGATGAAGGTTCGCCTCTCAAGTTTTTGGTTGTGGGAATCGCTGAGACATCAAGTGAACTTACGCACGGACACAAGTCTGTTCAACGTTGTCTTAAAGAAACTCATTTAAAAAAGCTATCAACAGAGGAAGTCCGTCAGATTATTACTGAAGGCGCGAAGAAACTCGAACTAGAATTTTCTACGTCAGCAATCAGGAAAGTCGAAAAAGTGAGTGCTGGCTATGCTCATTTTGCACATTTACTTTGCTTAAAATCAGCTGAAGCTGCGATAGCAGAAAGCCGTAAAGAAATCAGCCTAGGTCACATACAAGCAGCTACCGATGACGCTTGTGGTGATGCAGAAGGATCACTCAGAACGCTTTATAACGAAGCTATTCGTTCTGCAAATACTGAAGAGTTTAAAAAGATTCTTATTGCTGCATCTTCCATTACTGAAGATGAATTCAAGGCATCTAAACTTCGAGGCGCTTACGAGCGACTTTGGGGAGTAGAAATAACTCAAGGTTGGTTAAACAACTACTTGCAGAAAATAGTATCTGATAATGATGACACTATTCTAAGAAGGTTAGCTAAAGGCGTTTATAAGTTCAACGATCCAAGAATGCCAAGCTATATTAGGCTTGCCAACTTAACAATGCTTCCTGATGGCGATATCAACTTCTGATTAGCAGCCTCAGTCTACTCAAAACATTCCACTTTACCCCGTATTACGTACGGGGTTAAAACAGACACCTCACTTAGCAACAAAGCACTACATTGGTATCCTTTTATAACTCATATATATTTGATCCATCTCTTCAAAACTATACTTTCTATCAGAATTCAAAGATTCTCGAACCTTTGAGCTAAATTCTTCGCTCAACTCTTGCCGTCTCAAATCCAGAGCTATCTTATGCTCTTGAACGAAGTTGCATTGAAGTGAAGAACCGTGAAGGTCTGGAAACATACTAGAGTAATCAATGCCCATATGGGATAGGTCGTTGAGTATAAGTGCTCTTTCACAATCAGGGATCATATGTTTGACCAAAAGATTTAATTCTTTGAATGAATCAAACTGTTGCTCTAAAGTTTTGCCGGTAGGAATTCTAGTTAATAGTCCACACTGAGAAAGCAATCGTTGATTAAACTCTAAAGCTGGATCGTAGACTTCAAATGCTAATCTAGAATCTTTTGAAGCTAGCTCTACGACTGTATCTATACTCAAGCTGTAAATAGCGCGAAAGCCAGTACTGCTTCTCTCTGGTGAAGCAAACGCAAAAAATACGGCATAATATAGTGCTGTAGTCCAATCAACATAAGGTGTCGCCAAGCCATAATGCTGGCCTAATGCCCATAAGGCTTCGTCAGTAATGTTGTTAAAAGGTAGGCGCCCTCGAGAAGTGAACTTAAAATTATTTAGATGGGCATGTTCAAGTTCCTCAGGTGTGTAATAGCCTTCTAAGTCACTATAAATTCTGGTTAATGAACTAGTCACATCCCATGCGCTGTCTCTTTGTCCGCGGAAAACTACTCTTTCGATGTCATTATAGAACTCTCGGCTCACATAATCCTTAAAGGAATCCCAACTGGGATGCTCTACCAAATTAACTTTGTAGTGCTTATTTTTGTGATATACCCATTCATTTAAATCTGAAGTAGGTTCATACGTACTGGTAACGCTCACATACTCACTGGAGTAAAGCCTTCCATTCGTTGTTTCAAGATCCCACTTGATTCCCATTTCTCTCGATAACACCAAAAACTCAGATGTAGTAAAAGAATATTGATCCTGCTCTACTCTAGGGAAGATATCTATAAGTAGTAGATCTATATGTCTATCGTAATGCATGCTCCCTCCCTATCGCTTTAAAACCCAAGTTAAAAAATGTACTGGTATTTGATTTAACAACCTTATGAATCACCAAGCATAGCATGGGAACGACTTCGGGAGATGATAAGTAGATCACCTTGAGGAAAGTATGCAACCAGTAGAAATCTACCGAAATTTTCATAAATATAGCAATTCAACACGCCAAGAATATGATGTGACTTTTTACCCACTGTAAATGCATTGCTTATATCTAATATCATTGGGCATTTATTCAGAATAAATCAGAGAAACCTTAAGGTAGTAACTCTTTCACGTCACACTCCAAAATACTAGCGAGCTGATAGGCTTTTTGAAGAGTAATATTAACCTCGCCGCGTTCAACCCTACCAATGTAACTCCTATCAATATCTGCAAGTAAAGCCAGTTTATCTTGAGAAATAGACCTATCCTTGCGCATTCTGCGTAGGTTCGCTCCAAAATCTTTCGCTAAGTCTTTCATTTTATATGGACTCAAAAAATGAAAACTATCTTCTCTTGATGCAGACATTGCCACGGACTATAATCCGCATTTTATAAGCAATGGTTCCCAACATGAGTGAAAAATACCTGATTAATCGTGATATCTATGGAGTCATCACTTCACCCTCAATGAACGAATTTCAGGCCGCTCAGGTTAGGGAACTAATACAAAAAGCTTCTAATGCTTACGACGATTCAAACAATACTAGAGTTTTGGTGGCTAGACATTTAAACAAGCTTGAGCGCATAGGTGCCCTGACAAGTACTGGTGTGCGCCAGAGTAAAAAGTACAAAAAGACAGCCTCTTTTGATGAATTCAACTTTGTTCTTAAAGACAAGCGAAGTCGCTCAACGACTAGTAACGTAAATGAGCCATCAGTTTCAAAGCTTAAATCAGAACTGATAAAAGAAAAAACAGACATTGAGACCGAATTAAGAATTGCTTTGGCTGAAGTCGAAGAGTATCGAGGCTTGATGAATCGTTCCTCTGAACTAACCCAAATACTCAACGAGCCTTATGCTTTAGCTGCCACCAAAACAGCATCATTAGTAGCAAAACTCAATGTTTGGTCGAAAGCAATTAAACTAGTTTCAGAAAAAGAGATAAAGGTATGCTAAGGCTATGGCAAAAAGACTGTGTAAAACTAGCTAAGCAAAAGTTTCATCATGGGCAGAGACACTTTTTAGCTCAGGCAACCCCAGGGGCTGGTAAGACAATTATGGCAGCGACTCTCGCTGAGCAAATGTTCGCTGAAAAAAAAATTGATTTCGTACTCTGCTTTGCTCCTTCAACATCAGTATCTCGAGGAATTAGAGATACATTTTCACGCATACTTGACTGCAGTTTCAAAGGAAAGATCGGTGAAAAAGGAAAAGTAGTAACTTACCAATCATTACGATTCTTTGATCGACGATTTTGGGTCGCGCTTTCAAAATACAAAGTACTTTGCATATTCGATGAGATACACCACTGTTGTGGAAATTCAGAGGGTAATTGCAACTCTTGGGGGTACCACGTCCTTACAGATATTCAAACAGCTGCTACCTACACACTTGCTTTGAGTGGCACACCATGGCGCTCAAATGATACTCCAGTAGCTCTTGCATCTTACAGCACTCCCGACGGCAGAATCGTTTGTGACTACAACTATTCAATGGCCCATGCTATCCGAGATAAGGTCTGCAGAAAACCTACTATCGCACTCATCGACTGTGAACAATTAACGGTTGGTGACAAAACGCACACTGAATCTTTTAACTCTCTCAGCCATTTTCTATCCAGTGATAACTTTAGTTACCAATCAATACTTAATGATGATGATGCCCTTGAGTACATTCTGAGTAAGTCGGTTGACAAGTTAAAAGTGATAAGAGAAGAAACTCACGATGCTGCTGGCTTAGTAGTTGCTTCATCAATAAAACATGCTTTGAAAATTTCTCGCAAGTTAGAAATAGACTTTCAACAATCTGTAGTTGTTGTGACGCACAAAAATAAGAAATCACACAATATAATCAATGGATTCAATGAAAGTGATACAAAGTGGATTGTTAGCGTTGGAATGATCAGTGAGGGGACTGATATTCCAAGACTCCAAGTATGTTGCTACCTAACAAATGTAAAAACAGAACTCTACTTCAGACAAGTTCTGGGACGCATATTACGCTTGACTCAGGGTTCTAACCAGGAAGCTTGGTTCTATACATTCTCCACACCAAAAATGGTAGAGTTCGCCGAGGACATAGAGTCCGAAATACCACAAAGCTGCATGTATCTGAAAATGTCACCCGCTATTGATTCTAGTACGCATGACTCTATAAGTACGTTAAGCAACCCGATAGAGAGTAAAACTACGCAGGAACTATCTGATATAATTTGGAAAGGTGGAATTAAAGATATATTACAAACATCAAAAAGTGACCAAAGTCACACATGCCTACTTTCGCTAAACGAATTTAATCAACGTGTAATTGAAGCTTTTCGTGAGCTCTAACTCTGCGCCCCCCTTACCCAAGCATACTAAACATGAGCTGGTTGTACATATTGACATTTTACAATTTCTTACCTTGAGTACGAACTGGGTTTAGGAAAGCCTCCCCTTATGATGATAACAATCAATAAGGTATTGTTCGAACCATTAGGGTGAGGAAAAACCGCTACATCTTCTTCAAAACTCCCTAATGGTTCAGTTTTTGGAGAAGACTCTAAAACGGCTAAAACTCCAACTTTCTTACCCAAAGCTAGAGCATAACTGGCTGTTTGGTCGAAGTACTTTGCGAAATCTTTGGGGTACAGTGTTCTTTTATGTTCAACCTTTAGTTCAATAGGAATATCACAATACGTCAGATCTGTAATACCACCAGCAGCCTCTAAGTGGCTATGCAAGTTCTCACCAATCTCAACTCGACTACTAAGCAGTTCAAGAACTTTATCTTGAAAAACTCTCTCTGAAGTTTTCTCTGGAAACATACCTTGCTTTAGTGCTTGAGCATAGATATTACCGAGCCCTCCCAAGATTGTCATAACATTTGCCAAGTCACTTTCATTGTGAATATGCAACGCTCTTAATTCGTTCCTCAGCTTAATCAGATGCTTATCTATGTGAGAAAACCCAGAGATAGGATTGCAATCTATATCCGTCCCTTCCAATAGCAACCTTCTATGACCAACGATCTCCACTTTCTCATTTTGTTGAGAACCAGTGAATTCTGCAGCATAAAGGAACTCATAAGGTCTTGAACCAAAAGAGTGGGCGACTTCCAATACAGCTCTACCTGTATCTCTCAAGACAAACGGCTCCGCTCCCTCTGGTTTTTCAAAATTAAAAGTAGGTAACCACTGTCTTTCTCTCGCATCGATTGTTACTGGTGTAAGCAACAAGTTCGTCGCATCTGCTGGCCAATTGGAAACTCTAACCTCCAAAGTTAAGTCATATGAAGTACCAGGTTTAAGGTAATTAAAGTTCTTTGCTGGTTGCCCATCGATATCAAATTTTAAGAAAGCGACGTTAATTTTCTCTCTCGAAGAGCTTTTCCTATGTATCGAAGAACTTGAGGCTACAGACATTTTTTTTACCCTTGAGAACAAAAGTAGTGGAAGGTCCCAACGAGAAAAAAGTTCACAGACTGAATCAAGCTCATCTATATCACTAATCTTACTGATACTATCGATAAACTCTACGAATAACGTATCTTCTTCAGTAGCTAAAGATTCATCAAACTCTGAAACCTTCAATTTCGCTGAAGTCAAAAACCTTTGAGAATCTGGAGCAGCACTTCGAATAGATTGCTTCCACTTAGCAAGGAGAAGGAATACTGATACAGAAAACAGAAAGCGACGATAGCTGTTCTCTGCATCACCATCGCCAAGTGCATCGACAACTTCCCTAAGTTGAAGGTAAGCACTTTGGAGAGACTCAATATTGCCAGGTGCTGGTTTTAAGGCCTTTTCGATACAATCGAGTACTACTACTCTAGAAGTTAAAGCCTGGTGGAACATTTCGAAATTTGGCTCGCTCTTCATACTCTTTCTCCAAATCGTGCACTAAACTTTGCCATTTTTGTGTACTTTCACTGCTTAAATTGCCAACTTTTATTTCTGACTCAATCTGCAATGCAGTAGCAACCAAGTCAGTCTGAATACGCCATAATTGATTACGTGGTTCTTCCGGTATCCCTTTCAAGAGGTCATTAAATAGCTTTGCGCCGATAGCACTATCTCCTGACACTGAAAAAGCTGCCGCATATGTAATAGCCTCTATAAAGTCCTTAGGATGTAGCGGTTTTAGTTGTTCTAAAGCACATACTAGTTCTTCTGTACTATTTGAAAGCTCTTGCTTAGAGCTAACCAATATAGTTTCCTTACACTCTCTTATTGATATACCACGCACATAACTATCTTGAACTGCTTTCAATATTACTTTCAGAAAGTTAGGTAGCTTTTTAAGGCCAAAGCTAGGTGTACTTACCGCATAGTACAAAGCTCGACCTTCTTGCTTAAGCAAAATTGCTGAAAGCATTTGACCATATGCACCTTCAATCTCAGCTTCTGTGAGACACAATGAAACCAACAAGTTAATACAGTCAATCAGAAATTCTTCGTCATTTTCATTCGAATATACTATTACCAAATTACGTAAGCGGTCCTTCAAAAGCTTGCGCTTACCTTCTGGAAAAGCCCTATGCATAAGAGTCCACACTGCCCTCTTATGAACCATTGTATAAGGGTCACTTAATGCAAGTGAATAAGCATCGAAGAACAGGTTTGGGAAGTACTTTATTACGTCAAATGGAACATACTCCCATGCATCAATTGCACTAGCCCTGACCAATACGCTCTCATCCATTAGAGCACCATACCAGTCAGATAAAACCAAGTTTAAGCTACTAACTCCTGTTACCATTTTGGTTATATGGGTTATCATACACCCACGCATCTGCTCCTGATTTTTAGGCAGTTTTCTATAGAGACTTAAGAAGTCTTCAATCCCCTTTTGGCCTCTGCACTTAGCACCCAGCGCAGCTAGGTTAACTAGTGACGACTGTAATGAGCTAATTTCCCTTTTCTTATTGCTTTGCTCTATTCTATCTGAGAAAGAATAGGGGACTTCAAGGGCCCCTTCTTTGCCGACATGCTCATACTTTTCAGACAAGGTAGCAGCAGCACCTATTAGATCATCAAAACTATCTAGAGCTAACGTTGAAAGTTCAGATTTGGTATATCTAAACGTATCTAAGGCTCTGTTCCTGTGATTATCAGGGCTTTCGATGGCTGCCCATAATAATCTTTTAAAAGCAACTTTATGGACATCTTCTATTCGAGTATCAGACTTAACAAGTCTAATTGCAGAGTCGTATATTCTGTTTGATTCATCAAACCCCACTGGATCATTATCTGTTAAGTAGCTCTGGATAACTTTATCGGTTGATTCTGGTATTTGTAATAGGCATAGCGAGGCTGCTTTTCTGAGAAAATGAATAACATTACTATCGCTTCCCTCTTCTGGCAGTAGTAGGCGACGGCGCATCAGCAATGCCACTATATCTCTCAAAAAATGGGTAAGTAGAGAGCTATCATTTATACCTATTAGTGCTCGGGTAGCCGTCTGTATACTAATAGATTCTTTTCGACTAAAAAGACGACTCAGAGCTTCAGTTAAGTCAGTTTTTCTAGCATCAAACAACCGTTTTAACGGGTCAGAATCTACTTGTCGTAATTGGTCAGAGAAGATAAATGGGTCTGGGGCAGATTTTGTGGCTAAAAGAGCAAAACCTCTAAGGGCTATTTCAAGCTGGTTCACCCTTAACGTATCAACATTACTTAAAACTACATTTATTGTTGAAGGAGAGATAGAGCTCCTTTGAATTAGGAATAGGGCTACAGGAAGTTTTTTTGCTTCATCAATACAAGCATTTAGTAACGCATTTGCCGCATGAGTTGAGTATGGTAGATAATCATCACCCACTACAGCTTGCAATAATAGGTCTACAATACGAGGAGTAAAAACTTCTGGGGCCAAATGAGCAAACTTTTCAAGTCTTGGATCATCCGATGCTATACCGTCTACGTCCAGCTCATCCAACAAATCAAGAACAAATGTCTCTTCAAAGCTTAACGTTGGTCGAAGCTCTAACCGCTTAAGCCGGCGTTCATTTTGGGCCTTCTTCTTTAATTCTGCATGTTGAATCGCTTGGAGTTTTCTTTTCTCCTCTTCTTGCATCCTTGGAACAATAAACTCCAGAATGTTGGGCACTCCGACAGGAACCCTTTCTTTACAATCTATACAACTACTCTTATAGAAACTATAAATACTATCTTGAAGCAACCAAGAGTAAGTAGTTGACTGCTTCGAATACTTACACTGCATACCCATATGTCCAATGGGTAGACCTGTCTCAGCCTCGAGCATTCCTATTCCACCAGAACGACAAAACTCTGCATGTTCACACCAGTTGCTAAGCAAATTCAGTGCCTGACCATTCTGCCGTCCGGCTTCGTACGCTTCCCGCATTTTATCATCTAAGTCATCCAAGACTAACTACTCCAAAGCTGGTTTACACGTCCCAAGCAAGATGCCACTAATGGCATATTAAATAAAACCTTCTGTAATTCAACTCGCTAGTATGGACTTTGACAACAAATAGGTCTGCAATATCTAATAATGCACTCCACAATCGAGTATATACTGTCAATACTCAGTCAACCTGACATTAACGTCAGTTGCATATTAGGATCGAATTTTATTCCCCCCCCTGAAACCCCAACTGTCGCCATGCTTCATATGTTACAACTGCGACAGAGTTTGAGAGGTTCATACTTCTCGCCTCTGGCAACATAGGAATTCTTATACGCTGCTTTTCAGGGATAGCGTTCCGCACATCATCTGGTAGACCTGATGTTTCTGCACCAAACAGCAGCACATCACCTTCTTGGTATTGCGGTTCATTATGAGGACGAGACCCCTTTGTAGTTAAAGCGAAAATCCTGCGAGATCCCATCGCTGCCAGAAATGCATCGTAATTTTGATGAACAGTTACTCTCGCTAGATCTCGATAGTCCAAAGCAGCACGGCGAAGTTTTTTTTCTTCTAGATCGAAACCAAGAGGTTCTATTAGATGCAAGTGGCATCCATTATTACTAGCTAATCTAATAATATTGCCGGCATTTGCAGCAATCTTTGGGGTAAACAAAGCTATATGAAACATCTGACACAAACCAATTCTGTTGGAAGAAGAGCGTTGAAACACACTCAGGTTTGGAAAATTATACACGGAATTTTGTTAGGTCGCTTTTTTTAGGTAAAGCCGCAGTAGCATTTAGGCTCGACACACTGAAAAGTAAGCAATAGTCCATTCGAACCTAAAAATATGAAGTCTTTTTTAGTCGCTATAATTGCTGACATTATTAGACTTTCCGCTAACTGCGGCGCCAACCTTCACCTCATCGAGCCTCTGGGTTTTGATCTGGAAGAGAAAAAGGTACGCAGAGCGGGTTTGGACTACCATGATCTTGCCCGTGTAACGCGTCATAAAAGCCTCGCGGCGTTTATCGAATATCTAGAGCAGCGCGATAGCCAATACCGTATCTTTGCCTGTACCACCAAAACCACGGGTCATCATATCGATGCCAACTACCAAGCAGGAGATGTGCTGTTATTTGGTCCAGAGAGTCGCGGTTTACCCGCCAATGTGATTGAAAGCCTGCCAATGGAACAGCGCATCCGTATCCCAATGATGCCCGATGCCCGTAGCTTAAACCTCTCCAACGCCGTTGCCATCATCGCTTTTGAAGCATGGCGACAAATGGGCTTTAAAGGAGCGGTGTAAGCACGGCACACTGAACCGCTGGCAAAAAAAATGGCGTACCCGTTGGGCACGCCATTTTTCGTTCTAAACCTCAGTGTTAGTTAAGACGGTTATTGTTTTCATCGTCTTTCTTTTCGTACTCACCTTCAAAGGTATTACCCTGCTGATCTTGGTCACGCTCAAAAGGGTTACCTTGAGAAAATGGGTCATGGCCATCAAACGGCCCTTGCTGAAAACCACCACCAAAGCTACCCGATTGAAAACCGCCGGCTTGGTTTACGACGACTTTGGTCATTAGATATTTAGCCAAAGCGGCACGAGGCGCTGGCAACAGCACAATCATACCCATGGCGTCGGTCATGAAGCCCGGTGTCAGTAGCAACACACCACACACTGCTAGCATCACACCCTCTAAGATCTGCTGAGCGGGCATTTCTCCTTGCTGCAAGCGAGATTGAACGGACATTAACGTCTGAATGCCTTGCGAACGCACTAACGACGCCCCGACGACTGCAGTCAGCAGTACCAAGGCTATGGTAGGCCACATGCCTATCACCCCACCGACCTGCACAAAAAGAGCAATCTCGATGATGGGTACAAAAATAAACGCTATCAATAAAATCGGAAACACACTTCCTCCTAGGTAACCCTGTAAGTGTAAGACAATTTGTATCCCTACGGGCTATTGTTTTCATTCGCTCCCTAATAACTCTGGGCGCTGGGCAAATTAATCAAGACTGTCATCCCTATTATGCGAGAAAAACCACTTTGGAAGTCGAGTTTTTCGCGCCAAGCAGCAAATTAACAGCCCGAAACAAAATAAGCGGCAAAATAGTGATCAAAATTACTATTTTTAACCATTTGTTTCAGTATCATTGGCGGGTGGAAATCGAGGACTGATTTCCAGCCACTTATTCTGTTGAACGGATTCATAAAAAGCAGAGTTGGCTAACAATAATTATATTTGTTAGAACAATTATCTGAGGATCCCGGACATGGTCAAGACAAACACTTGCAATAACCAAGCTCAACCAGCCACCCGTGTCGAAGAAGATCTACTGGGGCAACGTCATGTCCCTGCGGATGCTTACTATGGCATTCACACGCTACGCGCGATTGAAAACTTCAATATATCCAATGTGACCATTTCTGACGTACCTGAATTCGTCAAAGGCATGGTCATGACCAAAAAAGCCGCAACCCTTGCCAATAAAGAACTTGGCGTAATCCCTAAAGACGTTGCCAATTACATTATTCAAGCTTGTGATGTGATTATTGAGACCGGCAAATGTATGGATCAGTTCCCATCGGATGTATTCCAAGGCGGTGCGGGCACTTCGGTAAACATGAACACCAACGAAGTGATTGCCAACGTTGCACTAGAGCTGATGGGTGAAGAGAAGGGGCGTTATGACCTCATCAACCCGAACGACCATGTGAATAAGAGTCAATCGACGAACTGTGCATACCCTACTGGTTTCCGAATTGCAGTATTCAACAGCGTACGCCAGGTGATTGAAGCGATTGAATACCTAAAAGGTGCCTTCGATGCGAAAAGCAAAGAGTTCAAGAGCATTCTGAAAATGGGTCGTACTCAGCTACAAGATGCGGTGCCGATGACGGTAGGGCAAGAGTTCCGTGCATGGTCTGTAACCCTCAATGAAGAGATCAAAAACCTTGATTACACCTCAAAGCTGCTTCTCGAAGTTAACCTAGGTGCGACAGCGATTGGTACAGGTCTAAACGCGGCTCAAGGCTATCAAGAGTTGGCGGTAAAACACCTTGCTAACGTGACGGGCTATGAGGTTGTCGCAGCAGAGGACTTGATTGAAGCGACCTCTGACTGTGGTGCTTATGTCATGACCCACGGTGCGCTTAAGCGTCTTGCCGTTAAACTTTCTAAGATTTGTAACGATCTGCGCCTACTCTCCTCAGGCCCTCGCGCAGGCTTGAATGAGCTTAATCTACCAGAGTTGCAAGCAGGCTCATCCATTATGCCAGCCAAAGTGAACCCAGTCGTTCCGGAGGTAGTCAACCAGGTGTGCTTCAAGGTGATGGGTAATGACAACACCATCTCTATTGCTGCTGAAGGTGGTCAGCTACAACTAAACGTAATGGAGCCTGTGATTGCTCAGAGCATGTTCGAATCTCTGTCTATTCTGACTAATGCCTGCATTAACCTGCGTGACAAGTGCGTCAGCGGAATCACAGTCAACAAAGAAGTCTGCGAAAACTACGTCTACAACTCTATCGGCATCGTGACTTACCTAAACCCATACATCGGCCATCATGAAGGCGATATTGTCGGCAAGATCTGTGCTGAGACAGGTAAGAGTGTGCGTGAAGTGGTACTAGAGCGTGGACTACTGACGGCAGAAGAGTTGGATGACATTTTGTCTGTTGAAAACTTCATGCAGCCAACCTATAAGGCAAAGCGTTACGAGTAATTTATAAAACAGGCTTCCGAGTGAAGCCTGTTTTATACCCTCTGCTGCTCTAGCCTAGCCGTTTAGCGCCAGTGCAGCAGGATATCAATAAGAAAAAGAAGCCACTTAGCTCAACCTACAACAACGAAATAACACAACACAGGAGTTAAACATGTTCTTTATAGAGTTTGCCGTGGTACTGATATGTATCTTAATCGGTGCTCGCATTGGTGGTATCGGTCTTGGTGTCATGGGTGGTGTCGGCCTTGCGGTGCTCACCTTCGGGTTTGGTCTTGAGCCGTCAAGCCCACCGATTGACGTGATGCTGATGATCATGGCTGTCGTGGCTGCTGCTGCAGCAATGCAAGCGTCTGGCGGTCTAAACTACATGATCAAGATTGCTTCAAAGATCTTGCGTAAGAACCCAAAACACATCACGTTCATCGCTCCAATGGTGACTTACTGCTTTACTATCATGGCGGGTACCGGTCACGTTGCTTACTCAGTACTTCCCGTTATCGCTGAAGTGAGTCGTCGCAGTGGTGTTCGTCCTGAGCGCCCTCTGGGCATGGCGGTTATCGCTTCTCAGTTTGGTATCGTAGCCAGCCCGATTGCAGCGGCCGTTGTTGCGTTGGTGGCGTTTCTTGAGCCACAAGGTATCACCCTGGGCACGGTGCTAGCCGTAACCATTCCTGCAACGTTCTTTGGCCTAGCAACCGCTTGTGCCATCGTCAACAAGCTAGGTAAAGAGCTCAAAGATGATCCTGAATACCAGCGTCGTCTGCAAGACCCTCACTACCGTGCAGAGATGGAAGGCTCAGATACTCAAGACCCAGCAGAGATTGAAGTCTCGCCAACAGCGAAGAAATCGGTTGGTCTGTTCCTGTTCGGCTCTCTCATTGTGGTGTTGATGGGGGCATTCCCGGGCCTGCGCCCTGCCTTTGATGGTTCACCAATGGGTATGGCACACACGATTGAAATCGTCATGCTTTCAGTGGCCGCTCTGATCGTTCTGATCTGTAAACCAGACGGCATGGAGATCACTCAAGGCTCTGTATTCCACGCGGGTATGCGCGCTATCGTGGCGATCTTTGGTATCGCTTGGTTGGGCAACACGCTCGTTGCTGGACATGGTGATCTGGTTAAAGAGACCGTTTCTGGCTTGGTGGAATTTGCCCCTTGGACATTCGCCTTTGCTCTATTTGTACTCTCTGTCATGGTAAACAGCCAAGGTGCCACCACCGCAGTTCTTGTACCTGTAGCGATCACGATCGGTCTGCCACCAGAAATTATCATTGCAACCTTCGTTGCGGTTAACGGTTACTTCTTCATTCCAAACTACGGCCCAATCATCGCGTCTATCGACTTTGATACCACGGGCACGACGAAGATTGGTAAATACATCTTTAACCACAGCTTCATGGCTCCGGGCCTACTAAGTATGTTCTTTAGTATCCTCTACGGCCTACTGCTGGCGAGCGTTATCGTCTAAGCATTCTCGTTTTCACACCCGCTCCGCCGAGCGGGTGTTTTCTTTTGTGCCCTTTGAAACTAATTCCTTCTACATACGGTCTGATGAGTTAATATACATATATATCAACTTAGCAGCCGGACATCATGCGCGTCGTATTCTCTCTTTTTGTTCTACTTATCAGCTTTTTGAGCATGCCTGCATGGGCGTTTTTCTCAGACAATAGCTCGTCAGAACTGAGCTTTGGTCAGAGTGAAAACCGCTTTGTGCCTGTTGATGAGGCTTTTCCGTTCAATGCGCTACAACAAGGACATCGCGTCTTCATTGACTGGCAAGTAAAAGAAGATTACTACCTCTATCAAGAGCGCATGAACATCACGGCAGATAACGTGACGCTTGAACCTTACCAACTCACTGCGGGCGAGCCCTACCACGATGAATTTTTTGGTGATGTTAATATCTATACCACCCCACTGTATCTCGAGCTAAACCTAGCTGACTACCAGCCAGGGGCTCAGTTGATTGTCCAATATCAAGGCTGTGCGAAATCTGGCTTTTGCTATCCACCTGAGACGAGAGTGATTGATATAGGCTCGTTTACTAATGGTACACAGCAGGCAGGAGCCGCTGCGACAAGTGAGACTCAAGTACCACAAACGAACCTGACCGATCTCTCAACGTCGAGCAACCAAACTGAAAACCTCGCGAATACGCTAGGAGATAACTGGTGGACACCGCTGCTATTTTTGATCCTCGGCGTGGGTCTTGCCTTTACACCGTGTGTCCTACCCATGTACCCAATCTTAACGAGCATTGTCTTGGGTCAAGGGAAAATCTCAGCGAAGAAAGCACTTGGGCTGTCTTTTATCTATGTGCAAGGCATGGCGCTGACTTACACACTTCTTGGCCTCGTCGTTGCCTCTGCAGGCCTGCAGTTTCAAGCGGCGATGCAGCACCCGGCTGTACTCATTACCCTTAGTGCTTTGTTTGTGGTGTTATCACTATCCATGTTTGGGGTATACACCTTGCAACTGCCCGCCAGTGTACAAACCTGGCTTAATAACCTAAGCAACAAACAGCAAGGTGGCAGTGGCTTTGGTGTGTTTGCTATGGGGGCTATCTCAGGTTTAGTGTGCTCGCCTTGCACCACGGCGCCTCTGTCTGGTGCGCTGCTCTATGTTGCTCAAAGTGGTGACTTACTCACCGGTGCCACCGCACTTTATGCCTTGGCTTTGGGGATGGGGATTCCTCTCATCTTAGTGGCTGTGTTCGGTAACAAGCTTCTGCCAAAAGCGGGCGAATGGATGGATACCGTCAAGGTGATGTTCGGCTTCGTGCTATTGGCGGCGCCACTGTTCTTACTTGAACGCATTTTACCCAGCCTTTGGGCCTCAATTCTGTGGACCACACTGGGTATCGCTGCATTTGGCTGGCTCTACCACATCAAAAACAAGCTCGCCTTTGGCAGTTGGAAACAAAGTCTCGTAGGTATCGTCGCAGTGTTAGGACTTGTCGCTTCGCTGCAACCGGCGCTCAACCATTGGTTTGGCGGTTCTGTCACATCACAAGCGCAGGTAGAGTTTATCCAAATTGAGACCGTAGAGGACTTACAGCATCAACTGATATTAGCGAAACAAAATAACCAACCGGTTATGCTCGACTTCTATGCCGACTGGTGTGTGGCATGTAAAGAGTTTGAAAAGTACACCTTCCATGAAGCCAATGTTGAACAAGAGCTTGGCCAATATATCCTGCTTCAAGCAGATGTCACTCGCAATCGAGCTCAAGACATTGCCTTGCTGCAACACCTGCAAGTGTTAGGCTTACCAACGATTGATTTTTGGAATAGCAACGGGGAAAGAGTCTCCAATGCAAGAGTCACTGGTTTTATGGCAGCAGAGCCTTTCCTGAGTCATTTGCAACGTGTTTCTCAAACGGGACAGACTCCATAACCGTTACCTGAACAGATTCCTGGACAGTTTCCTGGACAGATTCCTGAACAATAAAATTCGATAGAGCTCTGACTTTCAGTGGACAAGGATTGTCCGCTGCGCATTTCACGTCAATAATCTAAGTAGTTTCAATTGGTAAGCTAAGTGGAGTGTCATGGATTCGACGTACACCATCATCATAGCCGATGATCACCCCCTGTTTCGCAATGCCCTTTTCCAATCTATTCATATGGCGATTGGTGGTACGACTCTGCTTGAAGCAGACTCACTCAGCGCCCTACTTGCACTGCTAGAAAAAGAGCCTGAGCCCGATTTACTGCTACTCGATCTGAAAATGCCCGGAGCGAATGGCATGTCCGGTCTCATTCAGCTTCGAGCAGAATATCCAGAGCTGCCGATTGTGGTTGTCTCTGCTAGCGAAGAGCCTGCAGTCGTTACCCAAGTGAAAAGTCATGGCGCTTATGGGTTTATACCTAAGTCGAGTGATATGAAGACACTTGTCGCGGCCCTCAACCAAGTACTTGAGGGTGAACCCTACTTTCCGCAAGAGCTCATCTCTGATGACGCAGCATGCAATGATCTTGCAGAGCGCATTGCCACCCTAACACCACAGCAATATAAAGTGCTCGGAATGCTATCAGATGGCTTGCTGAACAAGCAGATAGCCTATGAACTCAACGTTTCTGAAGCGACAATTAAAGCCCATATGACTGCGATATTTCGCAAGCTCAACGTAAAAAATCGAACTCAAGCCGTCATATTACTGCAAGAGATGCAAAGCTAACCTCTCTCGCTATCCCCAAAACATAAAAAGCGCAGGTTCACTATGTCACCTGCGCTATTTTAAAGCTTATTTATCTAACTGCTCTAAACGGGCTCTGGTTCTGATTCCGGCAAGCCTAAGCCGAGTTTGGCCACTTGATGGTCGTCGTGCACTTCCGCCACTACCCAATGTAACCCTTGCCAGTCAAAGCTGTCACCAAGCACCGGATAAGCACTGAGTTCACTCTCTACTAACTCTTTGAGTGTCAATTGCCCTTCAAGCTCTGAGACCTCGATACCGTAGTAGCCAGTCACATCCCTGACTAGGCAATCGACGTCGAGGAAGAAATCACCGAAGAAACGCGGGGCGGACTCCTCCTCTGGCGCTTCAGTAAATAGTGCACTTAATGCATCGAGATCTTTATCTTGCCCCAACACACACAGAGTATCGTTCGCTTCAAGTACCGTACTGCCCGATGGGTGCAGTAGCTTTTCATCGCGAAACACCGCCGTAATGCGCGTTCCATCAGGCATCGCTAAACGCTTGAGAGGTTCGCCGACACACCATTTTTCTGGCTTGATTCGGTAAACAAACATCTCCCACTCACTCGCACGAAAAATCTCAATGCCAGTGCGAGAGATCGGTGTCGGCTTCGGAGGCAGAGTCACCTCGGCCATACGAGCGGCTTTCATCAAACTGCCTCCTTGCACTAGCAGAGAAACCATCACGACAAAGAAGGCAATATTGAAGTAAAGCTGAGCATTCTCAAGACCTGCCATCATTGGGAATACAGCCAAGATGATCGGTACTGCGCCGCGCAAACCAACCCACGAGATAAACTTACGCTCTTTGCTCGTAAAGCTCTTAAACGGTAGTAAACCGATATACACCGCAAGTGGCCTTGCAAATAAAATCATGCCAAAGGCTAACACTAACGCCGGCAGCATAATCTCAAGAAGCGTTGATGGCGTCACCAGCAGACCTAACACCAAGAACATGGCAATTTGACTCATCCATGTCATGCCATCAAGTACATTTAAAATGGAATGACGGAAGCTGGTTGGACGATTACCGATGAGCAGACCTATGAGATAGATTGACAAAATACCGCTGCCGCCAAGCTTGTTCGAAAGAGCAAACAGGGCAACGCCACCACCAATCACCAGCACTGAATATAAGCCCTCATGCAGCTCGACTCGATTGATAAGAGACCACAATAGCCAACCGCCACCAAGACCGATCAAAGCGCCCACACCAAACTGCATCACAAAGCTGGTGAGAAGGAATGATATGCCCATATCCGCTTCAGGGTTCGCGAGCATCGCTATCAAGGTAACGGTTAAAAATACCGCCATAGGATCATTGGTACCTGATTCAATTTCAAGCGTTGACCCTACACGTTCATTCAAGCTTTGCCCTTTAAGCATGGAAAAAACCGCCGCTGCGTCGGTGGAGCCTACAATCGCTCCAACCAATATTCCCTGCAGCAATGTAAGATCAAACAGCCATGCTGCCATTAAACCCGTGAGGGTTGATGTCAGTGCAACACCAATTGTCGCCAAGGACAGTGAGGGCCAAAATGCGACTCTAAAGCTCGAAACCTTGGTGCGCATTCCACCATCTAGCAAGATAATCGCCAGTGCAAGGTTGCTCACAAGATAGGTTAATGAGTGATCACTAAACGCGATCTGCCCAGGGCCATCTTCCCCTGCAAGCATTCCGACAATTAAGAAAATAAGCAGGATGGGGATCCCTAGCTTTGAAGATGCGCGACTCAGCAACACGCTGAGAACAATGAGAATCGCCCCGGTTAAAAAAAGGCTATCGATCATATTAGCGTCCAAAAAAACCTCCTGCTCGTTACATCAATCACGCCAAAATTATAACAAAATGCTTTTAATAACTCTTTGCTATATCAGAGGATGACACATCCCTTAACATTTCTTGTCGTTTGCCTGAAAACACTGTCAAAACCTAGCGTTAATCGCATTAGACTTTTGGCTAATTTAACACTCTAACGACCGCTTATGATGACCTATTTAGTACGAAAAATGGCGGTAATTCAATAAAAAACCCTATTTTTTGCCGACTAAAGTTGAACAGAGAACCGGAAATTACCTTGCTATGTTAGTTCTTGAAACATTTTTTTAACAACACATCGTAAGGAGACGGCAATGGCATTTGAAAGTCAGGAACGCGCCAAGGCCTACTGGGATAAGAACGTTAAGTTGATGATCAGTCTAATGGTGGTCTGGTTCGTCGTTTCGTTTGGGTGCGGCATTTTATTTGTTGATGCCCTTAACCAATTCCAGATCGGAGGCTATAAGCTTGGCTTCTGGTTCGCACAGCAAGGTTCTATCTACACCTTCCTTGTCATTATTTTCTATTATGCGTGGAAGATGCGTCAGCTCGACCGCGAATTTAACGTAGACGAGTAAGGAGCAGATCAAATGGACTTGAAAACAATTACCTATATCGTCGTAGGTGCAACCTTCCTCCTCTATATTGGCATCGCTATTTGGGCTCGTGCGGGGTCCACTAAAGAGTTTTACGTAGCGGGCGGCGGGGTAAATCCCATTGCCAATGGTATGGCAACCGCTGCAGACTGGATGTCAGCAGCTTCATTTATCTCAATGGCTGGCTTAATCGCCTTTATGGGGTACGGCGGCTCGGTATTCCTTATGGGGTGGACCGGGGGCTACGTTCTTCTTGCTCTACTTTTAGCCCCTTACCTACGTAAGTTTGGTAAGTTCACCGTGCCAGAGTTTGTTGGCGAACGCTTCTACTCAAACGCAGCTCGCATTGTGGCGGTAGTGTGTCTTATCATCGCCTCCGTTACCTATGTTATCGGTCAAATGAAAGGCGTTGGTGTGGCATTTGGTCGCTTCTTGGAGGTTGATTACGCAACGGGTCTTGCCATCGGTATGTGTATTGTCTTTATCTATGCCGTTATGGGTGGGATGAAAGGCATCACCTACACGCAGATTGCGCAATATTGTGTCCTCATTCTTGCTTACACTATCCCCGCAATATTTATCTCGCTGCAACTGACTGGCCACCCTCTGCCACAAATTGGACTTGGCAGCACGATGGCTGGGACCGATGTCTACCTCCTTGATAGGCTCGACCAAGTGGTGACGGAGCTCGGATTCACCGAATACACCACTGCCGTGCGGGGCGATACGCTCAACATGTTTGTGTACACCATGTCACTCATGATTGGTACTGCAGGTCTACCTCATGTCATCATCCGCTTCTTTACCGTACCAAAAGTGCGTGATGCACGTACTTCAGCAGGCTGGGCATTAGTATTCATCGCTATCTTGTACACCACGGCACCAGCAGTAGCAGCAATGGCTCGTCTAAACCTAATGGATACGGTTAACCCAGCACCGGGTCAGCACCTTGTCTATGACGAACGTCCAGATTGGTTCAAAAACTGGGAAACTACGGGCCTTCTTGGCTTTGATGATAAGAACGGTGACGGACAAATCCAATACACCTCTGATGCAGCAACTAACGAGCTTAAAGTTGACCGCGACATCATGGTGCTTGCTAATCCAGAGATTGCAAAACTGCCAAACTGGGTCATTGCGTTAGTCGCCGCTGGAGGTTTGGCTGCCGCCCTGTCAACGGCAGCGGGTCTACTGTTAGCGATATCTTCCGCGATATCACATGACTTAATAAAAGGGGTCATCAACCCCAATATCTCGGAGAAGAAAGAGCTACTTGCGAGTCGAATATCCATGGCTGTCGCAATCGGGGTAGCAGGTTATCTTGGCCTCAACCCGCCAGGCTTTGCCGCTGGTACCGTGGCCCTCGCCTTTGGGCTGGCCGCTTCATCAATATTCCCTGCGTTGATGATGGGTATCTTCAGTAAGAGCATCAACAAAGAGGGGGCGATTGCAGGCATGATCGCGGGTATTAGCGTGACGCTGTTCTACGTGTTCCAACACAAAGGGATTCTTTTCATCTCTGATTGGACTTACTTAGAGAGCTGGGGTAGCAACTGGTTCTTAGGAATTGAGCCAAATGCCTTCGGTGCGATTGGCGCGCTATTCAACTTCATCGTGGCCTTCGCGGTATCGAAAGTCACAGCAGAAACACCGCAAGAAGTCAAAGACTTGGTTGAGCACGTTCGCGTACCTGCAGGTGCTGGCGAAGCGACGGGTCACTAATAATCGCGCATCTAGTGCACAAAAGCCCCTTCGGGGGCTTTTCTTATCCCGTCATTTCGCTAACGTACTAAATATCATAGTGTTGCAGCAAGGAAGCCAGCATGTTCAAGAATAAACACTTCATCGTCGCCCTAATCGTAGCGCCAATTTTGGCCATCATCGCCTACTTTGGGATTGATATTGCCCTCAGTGAAAAGCCTCAAGCAGCAAAAAAAGGCGAAACCTATAAGCTGGTGAGTAAGTCTAACTGCCGCTACACCAGTGGACTGTGTGATATGGAAAATGGAGACTTTAAGATCCAGTTTCGCTCTGATGCTCTGACCACTGAGCAACTTGCGCTTAGCCTAAAGGCAGTCATTCCTCTCCAAGGCATTAAGGTCTCGTTGGTGGATCACGAGCAAGACCAGGGCTCACCGATAGCAATGACCGCTACTGACTCCAGTGCCCAACAGTGGCAGGTTGAACTGCCAGCTCCCCAATCACAAGAGAGCTGGTTACGTGTCGCTGTTCAAGCCAATGACAGCGTCTACTATGGCGATACACAAACCGTGTTTGTTGTTTATGAAACATTGCTTGATCAAGAAGATGAGTAACTTACTCTCTTGGTTTTGCTGTATTTAACACCGCGCGTAACTTGAGTGGTTTCACTGGTTTTGCAATAAACCCAAAGCCACTTGCCTTGATAGTCTGCATCATCTCATCAGTGCGGTCGGCACTGATGATCACTCCTTTGAAGCTGTCGCCGAGACGCAATCGGCACTGCTGTAATACTTCTAGGCCAGTTCGTCCATGATCTAAGCGATAGTCAGAAAGAATAACGTCGGGCTGCCAATGATCATCTATACCTTGCAAACTTTCTACAAGATCGCTGGCGAGTTTGACATCACAGCCCCAACGACTCAGTAAGTTGTCCATACCAACCAGAATATCCGGTTCATTGTCGACACAAAGCACCTTTAAGTGACTCATATCCGATGGAGATTGAGCAACCTGAACCTTGGGGATCTCAAGTTTGGGAACGGCTTGGTTGAGCGTAATTGAAAACACACTGCCCCTTTCCGGCCAGGAACGCATGGAAATTTGATGCCCTAACACATGGGCGATGCCTTTCGATATAGCAAGTCCCAAACCAAGACCTTGATCAGAGCGCACTTGATTACCACGATTAAACTCTTCAAAGATCTCTTGTTGCTTATCTTCATCAATCCCCTGCCCATTATCCCAAACCTCGATGCGTAGAGTGTGAGCCACACGCCTTACTCCCAGAACCACCTTACCTTTGGGGTTGTAGCGAAACGCATTGGTCAAAAAGTTTTGAATTACGCGGCGCAATAACTTAGGGTCGGATTTCGCCCACAATGAGCTCGGTATCATCACAAAATCGATCTGCTGCTCTTTGCTCAAAGCACTAAACTCTGCATTAAGATTATTTAGTACATCAGCGATGGCAAAACTGCGTACATGCACATCCAACTTGCCTGACTCTAGACGCGATATATCTAACAAGTCACCAATGAGCTCTTCTGCCGCACCAAGCGCGCTCTCTATATGCCCGGAGAGTCGCTGCGTTTCACTATCATTGGCCACCTCAGTTAATGAAGACGCAAACAGGCGCGCAGCATTTAGGGGCTGCATCAAGTCATGGCTCACTGCAGCGAGAAATCGACTCTTCGATTTTGACTCCATATCAGAGCGCTGTGTTGCGGTAACCAACTGCTTATTGAGCAGTTCAAGCTCGTGTGTGCGCTCTTGGACTCGCTCTTCCAGCCTCTCATTGGCATCTTTTAACGCCTGCTCAGCCTCACGGAACACCGTGATGTCAGTGAAGCTCATGACAAAGCCACCTCCGGGCATTGGATTACCTTGCACCTCAATCACACGACCATCAGGACGAATACGCGATGAGGTATGTCGTGTACCTTGCTCTAAGTGAAAAATCCGCCGCCTGACATGATCTTCAGGATCGCCAGGGCCACACAGCCCTTGCTGCGCATTGTGGCGAATCACATCAGCAATCGGTCTACCCACCTGAATTAAGCCCGTAGGAAAGACAAATAACTCTAAATAACGCTGATTCCACGCCACCAGTCGCAACTGCTTATCAACCACCGCAATTCCCTGCCCAATGTGCTCAATCGCTCCTTGTAGCAACCCTCGACTGAAGTCATACAGCTCAGAAGCCTCATCCACGATGGTGGCAACCTCCTCTAACTGCATATTGCGTCCTTGCAGCGCAGAGGTCAGAACCAACTTAGCGGAAGACGCACCAAACACTCCCGCCAACAACCTTTCGGTATGGCGAATCAGGCTAGAAGGTGCTTGCTGGTTGGGAAGCAATCGCTCTCGGTTGTGCTCATAAAAAGTCTCAAAGCCCTTTTTAACACGCCTGCGTCCAACGAAACGTGAAGCCACCATCTCCAACTCAGCCACGGTGACTCGGCTTTGATACAGACTCATGTTTTCATTTTCAGGTAGAGGCGTACCCACAAATGCCGCCGATTGAAGTCGCTCACTCAAAGAAGAACGTGTCACTAGAGAGATAACGATATAGCAGGTGGTGTTTGCGACTAGGCTCATTAACATTCCCCAGTCCGAAACCTGAATGCCTATTTGTGCAAAATAGTCCGGTGGCGTAATCACCCATAACAACAGGTTCGTTTCAGCGCTGCCTGCAAGAAGCCCTGTCTGGCTCATCAGTGTGACCAGCCATAAACCGAAGCCGACAGCTAGGCCGGTGTACACCCCTTTCTTGTTGCCTTCTCGCCAGTACATACCGCCAATTAGAGCAGGGGCAAATTGGGTTATCGCTGCAAAGGAGAGAAAGCCAATCGCTGAAAGAGATTGAATGCTATCTAAGGCTTGATAAAAGCCCCAAGCGCCGAGCAACAAGATCAAGATAAGAGCGCGACGAATAATAAGAAGCAACCCAGAAAAGTGGCGGAACGTTCTCTGGGTTAATCGCATACGACGCAGGATCAGCGGCATCACCAAGTCATTCGAGACCATGATCGCCAGCGCAATGGTAGAAACAATCACCATCCCACTCGCAGCGGAAGTTCCCCCCAGAAAAGCGAGTAAAGCGATAAAATCGGCACCTGCTGCCATCGGTACACTGATGACATAACTATCCGGTGGGCTTGCAGGGAGTAAGCTCTGTCCAACCCAAGCAATCGGCAGTACAAACAACCCCATAGCGATCAAATAAAGGGGAAACAGCCAACGCGCGGTGTGCAAGTCTTGAGCTCGTTCATTCTCCACCACTGTGGTGTGAAACTGGCGCGGCAAACACAGAATTGCCATCATGGTGAGACCGGTGTGAATGATTAACGTTGGTACATTTGGGGCTTGATAGGTGTGAATGGCCGTAGAAACTAACTCAATGTCACTACTACTCATCGCGAGATACACAATGAATAATCCCACCACCAAGAAAGCGAACAATTTAACGATAGATTCGAATGCGATTGCCAGCATCATACCGCGATGGTGCTCGGTATTATCAATATGTCGTGTGCCGAACAGCATGGTGAATATCGCCAGCATACCAACAACAAACCAAGAGACATGACCTTCTCCATAGCCCAGTTGCTCGGTCAATTGAGGGGCAACAACATCCAACCCCATGGTGATACCACGCAGTTGCAGTGCGATATAAGGCAAGATACCCGCCACCGATATTAAGGTGACAGCAACGGCAATTCCTTGAGATTTGCCATAGCGAGCAGCGATAAAATCCGCTATCGACGTGATGTGCTCTCGCTTGGCGACTAGAATCAATCGAGCTAACATCCGCCAACCAAAAACGAACACCAATATAGGAGCAAGATAGATAGGAAGGAACGACCAGGGGTTACTGCTGGCTTGACCGACCGTGCCGTAAAATGACCAAGAGGTGCAGTAAACCGCTATTGAGAGGCTGTATATCCATGGTCGCCAGCGCGCCACTTTGTGGGTTTGTCGGTCTCCATACCAAGCAATTAAGAACAAAATGCCCAAGTAGGTCAAAGAGACCGGAATCACGATCCATCCTTGCATTCGCTTTCCTTTATTAAGCCCTTCTAAACGAAAAAGCCTTCTCGTAGTGTCGTTTCGCAAACCGACAGAGAAGGCTTTTACTTTAACAAGGGTTAATTTTTAAACGCAATTACTCAGCACTCGTTCTGTGCATTGTGCTCCGCTTTCGTCTCAATTTCTTGCTGTTTCTTGCGCTTGGGTTCGACATGAATAAACAGTGCGAGCAGTCCCATTGAGGCCATGACCCAGAAAATATTACTTCCCCAATGCTCATAACCCCAGCCACTCAATGCAGTCATTAGGGCGATAAATGCACCCAGAGGGATCGCATTATACAGCGCTTGCAGTGCCACCATCTTATTCGTTGGTGAGTTCTGAATATATTGAATCGCAGCAATATGGGCCATGGCAAAGGTCACACCATGGAGCATCTGCACCACAAGCAGCACAGGCACTGCTGTGGTTGACGCAGTAAGCCCCCAGCGAAGCATGACACCGCAAGCTGCGACTACAAATAGTGTGCGTAAAGACCAACCTGCAAATAGACGTTTACTAAAGGCAAAAATGGCGACTTCAGCCACTACACCCAAGCTCCAAAGGTAACCAATAATGTCCTCTGAATGCCCTGCCTCTTTCCAGTGAATAGCACTAAAGCTGTAGTAAGCGGCATGACTTCCTTGAATCAGTGCAATCAGCACCAAGAACTTCACGACTGGCCACTCTCTCAATAGTGCTGAGATTTTAGGGCGAGTCGCGTCTTCTTCTTCGATAGTCACTGGCATTGGATTAGGGTTGCGCATAGATAGCAGTAGCGCAACAAATACACCCGCTAAAGCGGTATAGATAATCATATCAGTGCCGTACAGCGAGACCAGATAACCCACCACTGTTGAACCAGCAATAAAAGCGACTGAGCCCCACAAACGTGTGCGTCCATAATCTAATAGCTTTAAGCGCGAGTAGTAGTTCGCCATCGCATCAGACAATGGAATGACAGGGCCACACATCAGGTTAAATAGGATCGTAGCCAGGGCCATCAACCAAAAACTGCCTCCAGCAAGAAAGTGGAAGCCAATAAAGAGCAGTGCGAATAGGCTTAACCAGCGTAGTACAGGTAACAGGTGCTCTACTTTATGCACCCGTGGTGTGATCACTAGGTTCGCAACACAGCGAGTAGCCAGCCCCAAACCGACCAACATACCAATATCAGTAGCCGATACGCCTTGGTCTTCAAACCAGAGCGCCCAGAATGGCAAATACACACCATAGGCGAAAAAGAAGCCGAGAAAATACTGGGAGATCCAGCCATAAGGGGAAGGGTTTAACATCATGGGTTCCTACTGCTACATGATTAAGCGCACACATTATGCGGCTCAGTGCGCAATATAAAAAGGGAATAAAACAATAATTCTATTTCCCTATTAGACCAAAGTCGTCTGGAGAGGTGGCGAAAAATTGTCACACTTAAGTAGTACGCTCACAGTAGGTCAGTGCTCAAACCGGAGGGCTCTATGCCAGACAAGTTCAATATGCAGTCGCCACCATTCAATCGCTTGAATGAAAAGCAGCAGAACCAACTGCGTAGCTCCCTTGATGTGGCCTATTTTCGTGCGCGTGACAACCTGATTAAAGTGGGTCAGCCAGGTCAGTATCTTCATATTCTCATTAAAGGTGCGGTTGAAGAGCGCAGTGCGGATGGTAAAGAGGTCTTTGCCCATTATGCCCATGATGATCTTTTCGATGTACGGGCGCTGATTGAGGGACAGTCAAGACATCAATACGTCGCACTGGAAGACACTCTGTGTTATCAGCTGCCTAAAGAGGTATTCCTTGAGCTGTACAACAGCAATGGACAGTTCGCGGCCTACTTCGACAACAACCTTTCCACTCGTCAGGCACTCATCGAGGCCGCTCAACAGCAGCAAAATCTGGCCGAGTTTATTCTCACTAAAGTTGACAATGCTATCTTTCACCCACCAATGATCCTAAAGCCTGATCAGCCACTTAATGAGGTCACTTTAGAATTAAAAAACAGTGCTTTAGATTCCGCTCTCGTTGGTTTAAACAAAGATGACCCAAGACTAGCAGCACATCCTCACGCTCATCCATATGCCATTGTCACTCGAACTAACATGCTGCACGCCGTGATGCTAGAGGGGCACGCTTTAACGACCCCCGTCGGTGAGATCGCGACCTTTCCTGTCTTTCATGTTGATGTTGGAGACTTTCTGTTTAACGCCATGATCACCATGACACGCCACCGCATGAAACGATTAATGGTGTGTGATGGTCAAGAGGCCGTTGGCATGTTGGATATGACGCAAATACTCAGTGCCTTCTCTACTCACTCTCATGTTCTTAGTTTGAGTATTGCTCGTGCAAGTTGCATAGAAGAACTCGCGATTGCTTCTAACAGGCAGAGACAACTGGTAGACAGCCTTATCACTAACGGCATCCGTACACGCTTCATTATGGAGCTCATCTCAGCCGTGAATGAACAGATTATCGAAAAAGCCTTTGAGCTTGTTGTTCCCCCGGCGCTTCACAAACACTGTTGCCTGATCGTCTTAGGATCGGAGGGACGCGGCGAGCAGATACTAAAAACGGACCAAGACAACGCCCTGATCCTCAGTGATGATTTGGAGTGGCCGCAGTGTGCCAGCATCATGGACAACCTAACGCATACCCTGCAGCAGCTTGGCTACCCACTGTGCACCGGAAATGTGATGGTCAATAACCCTCAATGGGTTAAGTCACAGTCCCAATGGAAATCCACTATCAGTGACTGGACGCAGCGTGCGACCCCAGAGCGAGTGATGGATTTAGCGATCGTCGCGGATGCACACGCCGTTGCTGGAAACAAAGATCTACTCGAACCTATCGAACAACACCTGCAACAGAGCCTGCTCAATAAAATGTTATTGCTGCAAACCTTTGTCCGCCCCGCCCTCCAGTTCTCGCTGCCATTGACCCTATTTGGTAACGTCAAAGCGGATAAGGAAGGGGTAGACATCAAGCGTGGAGGCATTTTTCCCATCGTTCATGGCATACGCGCACTCGCTTTGGAGTACGGAATCTCGGAAAAAAACACCTTTGCACGAATTGAGGCATTAAAAGCACGCAATACACTGGAGCCGGAAACCGCAGACAACCTGAGTGAAGCTTTCAAACTCTTTATTAAACTGAGATTGAGCCAACAAATCACTCATCAGCACGCCCATAATAAAATCAACCTTAGCGAGATAGATAGAACCGAGCGTGACCTTCTGCGCCACAGTCTGCACGTGGTCAAAAAATTTAAACAGTACCTCGGGCATCACTATCTAATAAGGGATTAAAGTCATGCTTTTACCATGGTTTCAGCGTCAGTATTGGTATCACAAGCTCAAGGGCTCCCCCTATCAAGAGCTGTTTTCTACACCGACCACAGGAGAGTATGTCTCTCTTGATTGCGAGACCACCAGTTTGGATCCACAACGTGCTGAGCTGGTCACCATTGCGGCGACAAAAATCATCGACAACCGGATTATTACGAGTCAGCCTTTCGAGATGAGACTGCGAGCTCCACAATCTCTCGACGAAGGCTCGGTAAAAATTCATCACATCCGTCACAATGATCTGTTAGACGGCGTCACAGAGCTTCAAGCACTCAGAGCATTGCTGGCGTTCATTGGTAACCGTCCTATCGTTGGGTATCACATCCGCTACGACAAAACGATTTTAGATCTCGCCTGTCGCAGGCACCTCGGCTTTCCTCTACCCAACAAGGTTATTGAAGTCAGCCAGATCTATCACGACAAGCTTGAGCGTCACTTACCCAATGCCTATTTCGACCTCAGTCTGGATGCCATCTGTCGACACCTAGATATCCCTATTCAGAATAAGCATGATGCTCTACAAGATGCGATTGCAGCTGCACTGGTTTTTGTGCGCCTCACCTATGGGGACCTTCCTCGACTGTCATTTACTTATCACTAGCGTTTAAAACAATTAGCGTTTAAAGCACGAGTATTTATAGCGTTAGTCTTTGGCACGTTGCTCGCCCTCTCATCCTAAAGTCTAATTGTCGAATTTCCTTTCCTGACTGACAGTTATAACAAGCTATCGAACCAAGACTGCAAATGGAAACCAGACACAGCAACGCTGTGAACCTTAGGTGCAAGGAGAGAAACAATGAGTGAAGCCCATATTTATCCGGTAAAACAAAATATCAAAGCGACAACCCATGCGGATAATGAGACCTACCTATCGATGTATCAACAATCAATCTCAGACCCTGAAGGATTCTGGAGTGAACACGGTAAGATCGTCGACTGGATCAAACCCTTTACCCAAGTTAAAAGTACCTCGTTTGATACCGGCCATGTCGACATCCGCTGGTTTGAAGACGGCACACTCAATGTTTCAGCCAACTGTATTGATCGCCATCTTGCACAGCGTGGAGATGACGTAGCCATCATCTGGGAGGGCGACGATCCAAATGATGATAAAACCCTGACCTTTAAAGAGCTTCATCGCGAAGTCTGCCGTTTCTCAAATGCACTCAAAGAGCAAGGCGTACGCAAGGGTGATGTCGTTTGCCTATACATGCCAATGGTGCCAGAGGCCGCCATCGCGATGCTGGCTTGTACCCGTATTGGTGCCGTTCACACCGTTGTTTTTGGTGGATTTTCTCCTGAGGCTCTCGCGGGACGCATTATCGACTCGGACGCAAAAGCGGTGATCACCGCTGACGAAGGGGTGCGTGGTGGACGTGCCGTTCCTCTCAAGAAGAACGTCGATGAGGCGTTGACTAACCCTGAAGTCAAAACCATTAGCAAAGTTGTCGTCTTTAAGCGAACTGGCGGTGCAATCGACTGGCATGAGCATCGCGATGTTTGGTGGCATGAAGCGGTAGCGAATGTCTCAGATAATTGTCCTGCTGAAGAGATGAAAGCCGAAGACCCCTTGTTCATTCTCTACACTTCCGGCTCTACCGGTAAGCCCAAAGGGGTTATGCATACCACGGGAGGTTATTTGGTTTACGCGACCATGACCTTCAAGTATGTCTTCGATTACCAACCTGGAGAGACCTTCTGGTGTACTGCCGATGTCGGCTGGATTACTGGTCACAGCTATCTCATTTATGGCCCACTTGCTAACGGTGCGAAAACCATCCTATTTGAAGGGGTGCCAAACTACCCAACCACCAGCCGTATGAGTGAGGTCGTGGATAAGCATCAGGTGAATATTCTCTACACCGCACCAACCGCGATACGCGCTTTGATGGCCAAAGGTAATGAAGCCGTTGAAGGCACCTCTCGTGACAGTTTACGTATCATGGGCTCAGTCGGTGAACCGATTAACCCTGAAGCTTGGGAGTGGTACTACAAAACAATTGGTAATGAGAAATCACCCATCGTCGATACTTGGTGGCAAACAGAGACGGGTGGCATCTTGATTACGCCACTGCCTGGTGCAACCGAATTAAAACCGGGGTCAGCCACTCGACCATTCTTTGGCGTACAACCAGCACTAGTCGATAACATGGGGAACATCGTAGAGGGGGCTACCGAGGGCAACTTGGTGATCCTCGACTCTTGGCCTGGTCAAATGCGTACCGTTTATGGCGATCATGAGCGCTTCGAGCAAACCTACTTCTCGACATTCAAAGGCATGTACTTTACTGGTGATGGCGCTCGCCGTGATGAGGATGGCTACTACTGGATAACAGGTCGTGTTGATGATGTTCTCAACGTCTCTGGTCACCGCATGGGTACCGCTGAAATTGAATCGGCATTGGTTGCGCATGAAAAGATTGCAGAAGCTGCCATCGTCGGTATCCCACACGACATTAAAGGCCAAGCCATCTATGCCTACATCACCCTTAACGATGGCGAGTATCCAAGTGCCGAGTTACACAAAGAGGTGAAAGACTGGGTACGCAAAGAGATAGGGCCAATCGCAACTCCGGATGTATTGCATTGGACAGATGCACTGCCGAAAACTCGCTCGGGCAAAATCATGCGCCGCATCTTGCGCAAGATCGCCACAGGCGATACCGGTAACCTGGGCGATACTTCAACGCTAGCGGATCCAAGCGTGGTCGATAAGCTCATTGCAGAAAAAGCCGAGCTGGCATAACTGACATCATCATGCGCGTCAGTGAGATTGTTTAACCTTAACCGCCACACCTGTGGCGGTTATTTATTCAGGGTTTCCTGAATGGATTTCGCAAGTTGCTCAAATCGACCTCGCAACGGAGAACCTGGACGATACGCAAGCACAATTCGACGTGATGGCTGTGGATCCGTCGCTTTAACGTAGCACACACCATCTTTCTCTTTCTCTTTTGGCACTGAAAGCTCCGGTAGCAGTGTAATACCCGCGCCCGCCGCCACCATGTTGCGCAATGTTTCAAGGCTGGTTGCTTTAAAGCGGTCGTCATCCTTTGCCCCTGCGGCAAAACAGAAACCTAGCGCCTGATCCCGTAGACAGTGGCCGTCACCTAACATCAAGACCGTCTTGCCATTCAAATGTTCCATCTCGATGCTGTCTTGCTGTGACCACTCGTGATCACAAGGTACCGCTAGCGTCATCGGTTCATCATAAAGCACAATTTCTTTGAATTGCTCGGTTTCAGCCACTGCTGCCAGCACCAAACAATCCAGTTTGCCATCTTGTAGTTGACTCACCAATTGATGGGTTTGAGCCTCATGCAGGAAGAGCTCAAGCTCAGGAAATTGCTCTTTCAGCGACGGAATGATTTTTGGTAGGACATAGGGGCCTACAGTAGGGATAAAGCCGATGTGCATTGGCCCAATCATCTCACCATTTTGACCACTTGCCATTTCACGGAACAGCTTGATTTCAGACAAAATTCGCTTGGCCTGCTCTACGAGCTGCAAGCCGGCATCAGTAAACAAGACCTTGCGACTGTTACGCTCCAATAGCGCGGTACCAAGTTCGTCTTCTAACTTACGAATTTGACCACTTAGGGTTGGCTGACTGACAAAGCATGCCTCAGCCGCTTTGCGAAAGTGCTTATGTTCAGCAAGAGAGACCAAATACTCAAAATCGCGAATATTCATTAGTTTGCCTTTTAATAGAATTTACCTATTAAAACGATAACACCAAACGATTATCCCTATCAAAACATTTTGGCAATAATGAATCCATCAAAACAGAGAGCAACGCAACGCACTCAATATTCTTTCTTTTTTATTTAGGACTCGACAATGTTTAATGAACAACAAGTACTAGCAGCCAAAGTAGGTCAACCTGTACCACAAGTCACTTTCCCAACTCGCCAAGGCGATCAATGGGTAAATGTAACGACTGACGACCTATTCAAAGATAAAACCGTTATCGTATTTAGCTTACCAGGTGCGTTTACACCGACCTGCTCTTCTAGCCACCTACCACGCTACAACGAGTTATACCCAGTATTTAAGGATCATGGTGTCGATGAAATCCTGTGTGTTTCTGTTAACGACACGTTTGTGATGAACGCTTGGAAACAGGATCAGGAAGCAGACAACATCACCTTCATTCCAGACGGTAATGGTGAGTTCACAGATGGCATGGGAATGCTGGTCGATAAAGATGATTTGGGTTTTGGTAAGCGTTCATGGCGCTACAGCATGCTAGTGAAAAACGGCATCGTGGAGCAGATGTTTATCGAACCTAACGAGCCAGGCGACCCGTTCAAAGTCTCTGACGCTGATACTATGCTAGGCCATGTTGCACCAACTCATAAAGTTCAAGAGTCCATTACCGTATTCAGCAAGCCTGGTTGCCCATTCTGTGTGAAAGCCAAGCAAGCATTGATTGACCAAGGCCTTCAGTATGAAGAAATTGTTCTAGGTAAAGATGCAACCACAGTAAGCCTGCGTGCGATTACTGGTCGCTCAACCGTACCGCAAGTCTTCATCGGTGGTAAGCACATCGGTGGCAGTGAAGAGCTTGACGCTTACTTCGCTCAGTAATTGCCGCTTTCTCAATAATAACCATCACTTCGTAATAACTAGGCCCAGCTCTTTGAGGTTGGGCTTCTCCCTCACCATAGCGACGCTAAGGTAAGGGAAAACGATGCAAAAGCTTTGAAAGCACAACAACGGCTCATGGATGAGCGATCTTCAGAGTGATACTTTCCGAAACACTACTATAAACATAAGTCCAAGTCCTTTCCCCAGCTTCTCATTGTCAAAGCTGGGGATTTTTTTGCTTGCAGCCCCGCTAACTCAGGGTGTCGGTTCCCCTTATAGGGTATATACTCGCCACTATTATCCTTTACCTTGAGCACAACATGTCTTGTAACCGCTGCCAAGAACATTGATTTTGGAAAAAGTTAGGGCGCTGCCAGCGATGCATGGATCAACTGACCGTTCTTTCGGTTGTCTGCTGGGTAATATGGTGGTTTTTCTTTCGAGATGCGCCGAAGAGCATTTAATCTATTGCACTGATCATGGCAGGATTTGCTTTTAATGTGTTGCTGGCTTTACATCTGTTGATGAAGTTTATCGTGCTGCCCATGAATAAGACAAAAGTGAACAAGAGTAAAAAGAAGTAACACCAAAAAGAAAAAAGCCCCGATATCAATAGGATTTCGGGGCTCTCTTAGATTCTTCTAAGAAAAAGCAGTGGTACTTTAATAGACCCGCCCTTTCTCAAATGGTTCCCAACAAAATCGATCTTTTTGATCTTTTATTGGGCAAACTGCACCAACGCTATGCAACACTCTGTTTTACAATCATTTGTTCGGCAAAATTTATTTCAAGAGCGACCTCATCACACGCATGCTGACGCGGGCACTGATCGCAATCTTTTAACACCTTCTCCGGCAGTAAGCTCTTAGAGGTTGGTACAAAGTCATGGTTCATAAAGAACTCTGGCGTACGAGTCAAAACAAAGACTTTCTGAATCGCCATCTGTTTCGCTTTCTCTACCAAGTGCTGCACAATAGCCGTACCGTGCCCTTGACCATGCCAACCCGCTTCAACACCGAGAGAGCGAATTTCAGCAAGACCTGAATCGTAGACATACAAAGAAGCACAACCGGTGACTTCTCCATGGTGCTCGGACACCGCAAATGAACCAATATCTCTTACCAGCTCATTGCGAGAACGCGGTAGGTTTTCCCCCATATTCGCCCAGTAAGTGACCATGCCCTCGAGTGATTCAACATCCGTTAGGCGAGCTGAACGCACTTTCACTGCAGAGGTATCGCGGGCATCAAGACGCTTCTCTGCTTGCTCAACCGCGAATTTAACCTGAGTTGGAGAAACGCCACCAAGCGCACTGCGCTTCTCTAGACAAGACTCAATCGTCAAGATGTCGTAAACATCCGCCTCAATGACCTCTGAGAAAGTTTTCAGTTCGGCAATCGACAACTCTTCCAGCGCACAACCTTTCGCAATCGCGCCAACCACAGCCACGCCGACGATATGATGCGCCTCACGGAATGGAATACCCTTAGCGACTAGATAGTCTGCCAGCTCGGTAGCATTCGCATAACCTTGTTTCGCCGCTTCCAGTGTACGCTCACCGTTCACCTTGATGCCGTCAAAACACAGTGCCGCCATTTCCATGCAGTCATTCCATGTATCTAGCGCATCAAACAGCCCTTCTTTATCCTCTTGCATATCTTTGTTGTAGGCAAGAGGCAAAGCCTTAACCGTCATCATCATACCCGCGAGTGAGCCATAGACACGTCCGGTTTTACCACGGATAAGCTCAAGCGCATCGGGATTTTTCTTTTGTGGCATTAATGAAGAGCCTGAGGTCACGGTATCTGCCAGCTCAATAAAGTTCGACTCGCCTGAATTGTAGAAAATCATATCTTCTGCGAGGCGGGACAAGTGCAGCATGGAGATCGATGCAATCGACATCAGTTCCATCACGTGATCACGGTCTGAAACCGAATCAAGTGAGTTTCTCGTCGCACGTCTAAAACCGAGGTTATGTGCCAGTGTTTCACGATCCATTGGGTAGGCGGTACCCGCAAGCGCACCAGAGCCCAGTGGGCATGTATCTAGACGCTTAATCGCATCACTCAAGCGTGAGTAATCACGTTCGAACATTTCCACATAGGCCAAACACCAGTGAGCAAAAGTGACTGGCTGTGCTCGTTGCAGGTGAGTGTAGCCAGGAAGCACAGTACCTTGATGTTCTCTTGCTACCGAAACCATCTGTGATTGAAGGCGATCCAGCCCCAACAATAGCTGTTGCCCCTGTTGACGACACCATAATTTTAAATCGGTCGCCACTTGGTCATTACGCGAACGACCTGTATGGAGTTTTTTACCCAAATCACCGACTTTACCAATCAGTTGCTGCTCAACCCAAGAGTGAATATCTTCTGCATCGGATGCCAGGATCTGATGTGGGTCTTCCATCACCTCAAGTTTGAGCTCATTTAGAGCCAATTCAAGCTTCTGTTGTTCATCCTCTGTCAATACATCAACAGAGAGCAGTGCCTTAGACCATGCAATCGAGCCAACAATATCTTGCTCGGCTAAACGGTAATCAAAGCGAAGTGAATCGTTAAAGTCTTTGAATCTCGTATCTGCCGCTTGGGTAAATCTTCCGCCCCATAATGCCATTGTCACTCTCCTAATGCTCACTAATCACTGCTTAAGCGAAGCTCAGCCCTGATTTAAATCCGTGTCTTTGTTGGTATGGTTCAAAGTTACGGCAAAACGGAGATAAAATAAAGTATTAATTCACTAATTTCACATAAATATTCACGCGTGGTGCATTTGTAGTTAATCATGCAGAAGAAATAGAGTCTCGCCCGTCTTGTTTCTATCCCCCTGAAATAACAAAAGGCTGCGATAAAAAATCACAGCCTTTGAGTATTTAAACAACTTCTTGAGAGTAAGCTTACTTCTCTTTCTTCGCTTCGTTCAGCGCACGAATACGGCTCGATAGCGAGTAAAGACGGATAAAGCCACCCGCATGACTTTGATCGTAAACCTCATCCTCGCCAAATGTAGCAAACTCTTCTGAGTACAAGCTGTTATCTGAGCGTTTCTGTGTAACCGTCGCCTGGCCTTTGTAGAGTTTAACCACAACCTCACCATTCACATCTTGCGCTAGCTCTTCAGATGCCGCCAAGATTGACTTACACAGTGGCGTGAACCAACGGCCATCGTAAACAAGGTGAGAGGCTTTCACACCAAGCTCTTCACGGAACTCAAAAGAGGACTTATCGAGCACCAGTTGCTCAACCGCACGCAGAGCTTCCATCATGATGGTGCCCCCCGGAGTTTCATAGCAACCACGAGACTTCATACCAACGAGACGGTTTTCAACAATATCGATACGGCCAACACCGTGCTTCGCACCTTTCTCATTCAAGTAAACTAGTGCGTTGTATGGCGTCATCGCTTCACCATCGACACCAACAACTTCACCCTGCTCAACTTTCAGCGTCACGTATTCAGCTTCATTAGGAGCCTGCTCTGGATCGACCGTCCAAACCCAGCAATCTTCGTTAGGCGCATTCCAAGTATCCTCTAGCACACCGCCCTCTGTAGAGATATGCCACGCGTTCGCATCACGCGAGTAGATCTTGGTTAGTGAAGCAGAACAAGGGATATTGCGCTCGGCAAGGTAATCCAGACACTCTTCACGACTGACTAAATCCCACTCACGCCAAGGTGCAATCACGTGTAAATCTGGTGCTAGCGCAGCAAACGCACCTTCAAAACGCACTTGGTCGTTACCTTTACCCGTACAGCCATGGCACAGCGCGTCTGCACCGACTTTACGCGCCACTTCCACTTGCGCTTTCGCAATGATTGGACGCGCCATTGAAGTACCTAGCAGGTATTTACCTTCATAGTAAGCCCCTGTTTTTAGCGTTGGGTAGATGTAATCTGCAACCATCTCTTCTTTAAGGTCAGCAATGTAGCACTCAGAAGCACCCGATGCTTTTGCCTTTGCTTCAATACCTTCTAGCTCTTCTGCGCCCTGACCTACATCAGCGACAAACGCAACCACTTCACAATCGTAGTTCTCTTTCAGCCATGGGATAATCACCGACGTATCTAGACCGCCAGAATATGCGACAACCACTTTATTTACTTGAACTTTACTCATCATCATTCTCCATATTCCCTTACTCAGCTTGGCGGCCTGTAGGGAGTTTGTATTTAAATCCGTTACTTAAAACTGTTTCTTAAACTATTGTTTCTTGAATATTGTTTAGTGGGGTAAGAACTGGGTACCTATATTCTTGCCCGCAAATAATTCTTTCAATTGTTCTGGATAGCGCCAGCTCGCAACCTCAATAGAGCGACCAAGCTCTTGAGCGGCTTGCAGTGCCGCCTCTACCTTAACAATCATTCCATCTGTAATGACTTTGCCTTCAATAAGCGCATGAGCTTGCTGTTCATCAAGGGAGTGCAGAAGGTGACCTTTACCATCGAGCACGCCACTCACATCGGATAGCAACACCAAATCAGCATCAAGTGCGCCTGCGACCGCAACCGCTGCTTGATCGGCATTGACATTCATCAGCTGGCCTGAGTTGGTTAAGCCAATAGAGCTGATAATAGGCAGAGCTTGAGTATTCAAAATCGCCTGCAGTAATCCAGAGTCGCCAGGTGTCGCTTTACCCACCGCGCCCAGCTCAGGGTTCAACTCTTCCACTTGACATAAACCACCATCCGCTAGACTCAACCCCGCTGTTTTTAGACCCGCTGCAATAGCTTGGCCCTGCAACAATTTGTTAGCTGTACCCGCTAACGCACCCGCAATAATAGGAATTTGATCGTAAGGTGTGACGCGAAGCCCCTCTTTCTTGACTGTTTCAAGTTTGAGCTGACTCATTAAGTCATCGACCAAATAACCACCACCGTGCACGATGACAATCTGACGCTGCGCCTGCTGCTGATAGTCGGCAATCGCATTAAACAGTTGCTGCAGCGTATCGCCACATGAGAGTGCTGCGCCGCCCAGTTTAATCACTAATGGTGTCGTCATGATGGTTTCTCCCTATACTAACGCGGTCAATGGCTCAAAGCCGTAATGAATATTCAAACACTGCATAGCTTGGCTAGAGGCGCCTTTGAGCAAGTTATCAATCGCGGAAACGACGATGACGTGCTCCCCCTGAACTTGCCAGCCAATGTCACAAAATGGCGTGTACTGAACGTCTTGCAGGCGTGGAATTCCTTCTTTAATGCGTACTGCAGGCTTTCCTTGGTAAGCCTGGTTAAATGCCTGTGCTACCTGTTCACCTGACACGTCTGCTTTTAACTTCATCGTGATGGTGGCGAGAATGCCACGTTTGAAGTTGCCAAGGTGTGGAGTAAAAATCACATCACAACCCAAATGCGCAGCAATCTCTGGCTGATGGCGATGATTAAAGACACCGTAGGGCTGCAGACTCACTTCACAGAAGCTATTGGTCATTGTCGCCTTACGACCTGCCCCAGACACGCCGCTTGTGGCATTAATCACTGGCCACTGAGCAATATCTAACAAATCAGACGCCACTAAAGGTTTGATGGCTAATTGGGAAGCGGTTGGGTAACAGCCAGCAACCGCGACAAGTTGCGATTGCTTGATAGCCTCTTCATTCCACTCTGCCAAACCATAGGCAGCACTCTCAAGGTGTTGGTCAAACTGGTGCTCAAAACCATAGAATTCGCTATAGAAAGCTTGGCTTCTCACGCGGTATGCACCGGAAAGATCAAACACTTGGCAGCCGTGCTCTAGGAACACTGGTGCTAAATCATGGCTGACTTCGTGGGCAGTGGCGAGAAATACCACATCACAGCTTTGTGCGACCGCATCGACATCTTTTAGTGGCAGTACCGGCGCGTCAATGATGCCAGCCAGCTTGCCGTGCAACTGGGCAATGGGCTTATTGGCATCTAAGCTATTGGCGGACACATACAAACCTGATAGCGTGAGGTTTGGATGCTTTTGCACCATCAGGGCTAACTCTGCCCCTGTGTAACCACTTGCGCCTACAATGGCTGTTTTTAAAAGCTTTGACATCTTACCGGTTCCATCTGGTTTATTTCACTGCATTGTTAATGACTACAAATCTATAATATTCATTATATTTTGATTTTTTATTCATTAAAAATGATTTAATATCCGTTTTACCGTCTATTTCACACTCTGTCAACAGGGAAAGTAAAGAGAATATGCAATTACCTAGATTTATCGATGTTTATGAAGGTTTGATTTCGACACCTTCAATCAGCTCAACCGACCCGAGTTGGGATCAGGGCAACGCAAAAGTTATTGAAAAGATGGCAACCTGGTTTCAAGACCTAGGCTTCGAGGTTGAAACTGAGCAAGTGGAACCAGGCAAGTTTAATCTGACCGCGAAAATGGGCAGTGGAGAGGGCGGCCTTTTACTTGCGGGGCACAGCGACACTGTGCCATTTGATGAAGGGCGCTGGAGCTTCAACCCACATGCACTCACTGAAAAAGACGGCAAATTTTATGGCTTAGGCACCGCAGATATGAAAGGCTTTTTTGCCTTCATTATTGAAGCCGTAAAAAAGACAGATTGGAGTAAGCAGCAGAAGCCACTCTACGTCTTAGCCACTTGTGATGAAGAAACCACCATGCTTGGTGCTCGTCATTTCACAGAAAATGCCCCCTTTAAACCCGACTACTGCATCATAGGTGAACCAACAAGCCTAAAACCCATTCGTGGTCACAAAGGGCACGTAGCCAACGCCATTCGTGTTACAGGTAAGTCTGGGCATTCATCCGACCCAGCGCTTGGCGTTAACGCGATAGAGATAATGCATGAAGTGCTTTTCGCCATGATGCAGCTGCGCGATAAATTGATTAAAGAATTCCACCATCCGGGATTCGCCATTCCAAGCCCGACCCTAAACCTTGGCCATATCCATGGGGGCGATAGCGCCAACCGAATTTGTGGCTGTTGCGAGCTCCATTATGATGTGCGCCCCCTACCGGGTATCAGCCTTGATGGTTTGGACAACATGCTGCGTGACGCCCTCAAAGAGGTTGAAGCCAAATGGCCGGGACGCATTTCCATTACTGCCCTGCATGAGCCTATTCCTGGTTATGAGTGTCAACACGACCATCCGTTTATCGGCAGTATTGAGCGCATTACGCAGTGCAGCTCTGAAACCGTGAACTACTGTACGGAAGCGCCATTCCTGCAACAGCTTTGCCCAACATTGGTTATGGGTCCTGGCTCCATTGACCAGGCACACCAACCCGATGAGTTTTTGTCACTCGATTTTATCGACCCGACAATCAATGTGCTGAGTAAAGCCATTCGCGAATATTGCTTTTAACTGAATAGCTCCCTCTTTGAAAAGAGGGAGCTATAGTATCTCATCGACAAAAACAACCCCGAACGTAATAAAATTTCAAAATTACTTTCCACATCTCGACATCTTTGCATGATAAGTTCACATTATTTGACTAATGGCGATATTTTTCGCTAGATTGTCTCCTTAAAGATAAACATTGGATGTAATTTTTTTACAAGGCAGGACGTTATGAACGAGAAGTACGCTGCACTCACAAGCAATGTAAGCATGTTGGGTCGATTACTTGGTAACACTATTCGAGACGCACACGGTGATGTGATTCTTGAGAAGGTTGAAACCATTCGTAAACTTTCCAAATCTGCTCGTGCTGGCAATAAGGCAGACCGTGAAAAACTGATCGATGAGATCAAGAGTCTACCTAATGATCAGCTCACGCCTGTGGCCCGCGCCTTCAATCAGTTCTTGAATCTGACCAATATGGCAGAGCAATACCACACCATTTCGCGCCACTGTGATGCGCACGTGTGTGAGCCAGACACCATCAACACCCTTTTCTCAAAGCTTGCTCAGCAAGACATCAGCAAGCTAGACACAGCACAAGCAATCCGCGACCTCAACATCGAGCTGGTGCTCACCGCGCACCCAACAGAGATCACTCGTCGTACGATGATTAACAAGTTGGTTAAAATCAATGAGTGTCTCTCTGATCTTGAGCTTAACGATCTTTCCATTCGCGAGCGCCAAAAAACCGAGCGCCGCCTAGAGCAACTGATTGCTCAAAGCTGGCACTCAGATGTCATTCGCAAGCAGCGTCCAACACCACTTGACGAAGCGAAGTGGGGCTACGCCGTCGTTGAGAACTCGCTTTGGCAAGCGGTACCAGAATTTCTCCGTGAATTTGATGGTCGCCTAAAAGACTATCTTGGTGAAGGGCTTCCGCTCGATGCAAGTCCTGTACACTTCTCATCATGGATGGGCGGTGACCGTGACGGTAACCCGTTCGTCACTCACACCATTACTCGTGAAGTGATGCTGCTGTCTCGCTGGAAAGCGGCAGACCTATATCTTGCTGATATCAATGAGCTCATTACCGAGCTTTCAATGACCAAGTGTAATGACGAAGTTCGATCTTTAGCAGGCGAAGAGTCTCACGAACCGTACCGTTGCATCTTAAAAGGCTTGCGTTCACTGCTTGAAGAAACCAAAGAGATTTTGGATGCTAAGATCAACGGTCAGAAATTGGCGGTCAAAGCACCACTGCAAAATGCCGACCAACTTTGGAAACCGCTACTCGCGTGTTACCAATCGCTCCGTGAATGCGGTATGAGCATTATTGCGGAAGGTTCTCTGCTTGATACACTGCGCCGCGTGAAAGCCTTTGGCGTGCACCTCGTTCGTTTAGACATCCGTCAAGAGAGTACGCGTCATTCAGATGTGCTTTCGGAGCTAACTCGTTACCTTGGCCTTGGTGACTACGATCAATGGAGTGAGCAAGATAAAGTTGCGTTCTTAACTTCCGAGCTCAACTCAAAGCGTCCACTATTCCCTCGCGATTGGCAGCCTTCTGAGCCAGTACAGGAGGTGATTGATACCTGTAAGATTCTCGCCGCTCAACCACGTGAAGCCTTTGGTGCCTATGTTATCTCAATGGCGCGTACCGCTTCAGATGTCCTTGCTGTTCACCTCATTCTTCAAGAGTCTGGCTGTCCTTACCGCATGGATGTCTGCCCACTGTTTGAAACATTAGAAGACTTGAACAATGCGGAAGCAGTGATCAAGCAACTGATGGGTATCGACCTATACCGTGGCTTCATTCAGAACCACCAGATGGTGATGATCGGTTACTCAGACTCGGCAAAAGATGCTGGCGCAATGGCTGCTGGCTGGGCTCAATATCGTGCGATGGAAGCGCTGGTTAAAGTCGGTGAAGAAGAGGGTATCGATCTGACTCTATTCCACGGCCGTGGCGGTACCATTGGTCGTGGCGGTGCGCCGGCACACGCTGCACTTCTTTCTCAACCACCAAAGAGCTTGAAAGGCGGTCTTCGTGTAACAGAACAAGGCGAGATGATTCGCTTCAAGCTGGGCCTACCTGAAGTGGCTGTTAACAGCTTTAACATGTATGCCAGTGCGATTCTAGAAGCGAACCTACTTCCACCACCTGAGCCAAAACAAGACTGGCGCGAGCTGATGGATGTATTGTCGGAAGTATCATGCGAGTCGTACCGCAATGTAGTACGTGGTGAAGCCGACTTCGTGCCTTACTTCCGTCAAGCAACACCTGAGCTTGAGCTTGGTAAACTCCCACTCGGTTCTCGCCCTGCAAAACGTAACCCGAACGGCGGTGTTGAAAGCTTACGTGCAATTCCATGGATCTTCTCATGGAGTCAAAACCGTCTTGTTCTACCCGCTTGGTTAGGTGCAGGTGAGTCAATCCAGTACTCAATCGATAAAGGTCACTTAGGCCTGCTCGAAGAGATGTGTCGTGAGTGGCCGTTCTTCTCGACTCGCTTAGGCATGCTGGAGATGGTTTATTCGAAGTGTAATATTGAGATCTCTCGTTACTACGATGAGCGCTTGGTAGAGCCTGAACTCATGCGCCTTGGTGATCGTCTCCGTGAACAGCTTCAAACCGATATTAAGGCGGTACTGAACGTTGAGAACAACGAAAACCTCATGCAAAGTGACCCATGGGGCCAAGAATCGATTCGTTTACGCAACATCTACGTCGAGCCTTTGAACATGCTGCAAGCAGAACTGCTATACCGTACTCGTCAAACCGAGGAGGCGGATCCAGAGCTTGAAGAAGCCTTAATGGTGACCATTGCGGGTATCGCTGCAGGCATGCGTAATACTGGATAAATGCATATTGTGAGCTAGGTCTCAGTGCAATTTTGAGAATCCCTGTAAATAGTGTTAACAACACTGGTTGCAGGGATTTTTTATTTATCTGCAAAGTCAAAGACTTAATGATATAAGTGTCAATTATTAACAATTTTGCATATAAGCCACTCTACACCTACACTTCTGATTGGGTATACTATACGGCTAAAATGAAGTTGCTAAACAAAAAGCGACTCAAACTAGGTGAATACCGGCTTAAATTAAGGTGACATATCCCACTAACAAGGTGGGCATGAGCAAGAACTATCAAGATAAATGCCAATAGAGCAGACTTGGTTTTTGCTTAGTGTTTTTTGTTGTTTATTAGTATTTTGGATATAAACATGTCACTACCTCATGTAATACTTACAGTGTTGAGTACGCGCGATGCGACGGGCTACGACATTACAAAAGAGTTTTCATCAAGCATTGGATATTTTTGGAAAGCGAGTCATCAACAGGTGTATCGTGAACTGAATAAGATGGCACAGAGCGGCCAAGTATCTTGTGTATTGGAACCCCAGGAAGGCAAACCAGACCGCAAGGTTTACTCTATTACTGATGCCGGTAGAGCAGCCCTGGGTGTATGGTTTGAACAACCAACCGCTGAAACGACTGTGCGCGATGAGTTTTGCGCTAAATTGATGGTGTGCGCTGTTGAAGAGATTACACCATTCAAAGCACAGTTGAACATTCTAATTGAAGAAGCACACAAATTTGTTGCGCATTACCAAGAGATCGAACACGCCTACTACGGCGACCCAAAAGTGTTGGACAAGCAGCGCCGACTAGAGCGCCTGACTCTTCGCCGCAATACTATGCTTCGTCAAGCATGGATTGAATGGGCAGAAGAAGTGAAAGCCGAGCTAGACCAAATGTAAAAAAATGGCCTCATCCTAGGATGAGGCCATTTTTTTATTCGTAAGCTCGACTCAAAAGCTAAATACCATCACCACCGACAAAGTGCTGTGATTTGCCATTGAACTGCTGATCCATATCTAAAGAGGGTTTGTCGGTTTTTGGTCGACCAACGATCTTCGCAGGGACACCAGCCACTGTAGTATGTGCTGGCACTGCTTGAAGCACGACTGAGCAAGAGCCAATTTTAGCGCCCTCACCGACTTCAATGTTGCCCAGAATCTTAGCTCCTGCACCAATCATAACACCTTCACGAATCTTCGGGTGACGATCACCGCACTCTTTACCCGTACCGCCTAGCGTCACATCTTGCAAAATTGACACGTCGTTTTCGACCACTGCCGTTTCACCAATCACGATCCCCGTTGCATGATCGAGCATGATGCCTTTGCCAATCTTCGCCGCCGGATGAATATCCACCTGACAAGCCACCGATATTTGGTTTTGTAGATACGTCGCCAGCGCCACTCGCCCCTGCTTCCATAACCAGTTAGCGACACGATAGCCTTGCAGCGCGTGATAACCCTTTAGATAAAGAAGAGGCATAGAATACATCGCAACCGCAGGATCTCGGTTGACTGTTGCACAGATATCGCAAGCTGCTGATTCACTGATCGTCGGGTCTGCGGCGAGTGCCTCTTCGACGACTTCTCGCACAGCCATTGCAGGCATTGAGGCAGTTTTTAGCTTGTTTGCAAGAATGTAGCTCAGCGCTGCCGCTAAGCTTTCGTGCTTGATGATGGTTGCGTGGTAAAAGCTGGCTAGCATCGGCTCTTGCTCTGCTAACTCTCGTGCTTCCTTGACGATGCATTGCCACACTTTCTGTTTTTCACAGCATTTCATTGCCACTTCCTAATCTCTTTCTTTATTGCCTTACGCTTCGGCTTTCTTGTCTCGAGCCAACAAGTCTTGCGCCGCTTGACGTGCATCTTTTCCTTGATAGAGCACTTGATAAATCTGATCTACGATAGGCATCTCAACACCCATACGATTCGCTAACAGCCATACTTCCTTGGTGTTGCGATAACCTTCTACCACCTGGCCAATCTCGTGCTGGGCAACATCCACATCTTTGCCCTGACCAAGCGCCAAACCGAAGCGGCGGTTGCGAGATTGGTTATCAGTGCACGTGAGCACCAAATCCCCTAAGCCCGCCATACCCATGAAGGTTTCAGGTTGGGCACCTAGTGACGCCCCAAGGCGGCTCATTTCTGCCAAACCACGCGTGATCAGAGCAGTACGCGCATTTGCACCAAAGCCGATGCCGTCAGACATGCCTGCACCGATCGCGATGACGTTCTTAACCGCGCCTCCGAGTTGCATGCCGATAAAGTCGGAGTTGGCGTAAACACGGAATGTCTTACTGCAGTGAATCTTCTCTTGTAGATCTTCGACAAACTCAGCATCTGGTGAGGCCACTGAAATCGCGGTTGGCATCCCCATCGCTAACTCTTTAGCGAAGGTTGGGCCTGACAGCACCGCCAGAGAGTATTTATCACCTAACTTATCGTGAGCGACCTCTTTTAGAAGGCGACCCGTTTCAGGCTCCAGCCCTTTTGTTGCCCAGCAGATACGCGCATCATCACGCAAATGAGGCTTCATACTATCGAGCACAATACCGAAGACATGACTTGGAACCACCACCAGCACATCGCGACTTGCACTCAGTGCTCGCTCAAGGTCAGACTCCACAATCAGGCTTGGTGGAAAATCGATTCCTGGCAAAAACTCATGGTTAGCGCGATCGGCTTCAAGGCGGGCCATGTGCTCTTGTTCATGTCCCCAGATCACGACATTGTCGCCATTACGCGCCAAAGAAATCGCCAGAGAAGTACCATAAGAGCCTGCGCCAATCACCGTCATACTGATCGGTTTGCCGTAAGGGTGCGCGTTAGAAGCTTGAGTCATAGAATCAACCTTTGAATTTGTCTCCCACTAGTTTAGCGCAGACCGGCTAACACTGTACTAATGAGAAGAATGAAGTTAAGCGGCTATTATTAAATAAAAAACCCGCGAGTGTGAAACAAAAAATGCACAAGATCTGGCATCAGACCTTGTGCATTCTAAAAGAGTAAGCAATATCAGCTGCGATTATGCGTCAGCTTGCTGACCTTCTTGCTGTGCTTGCTGCTGTAGGTAGTTCATGAACAACGCGTCAAAGTTAACTGGCGCTAGGTTCAGTTGAGGGAACGTACCTTTAACCACTAGGCCTGAAATCGTTTCACGCGCGTATGGGAATAGGATATTCGGGCAGAATGCACCTAGACAGTGTGCTAGCTGACCCGCTTCCATTTTCGCAGCAGTGAAGATACCACCTTGCTGGATTTCACATAGGAATGCTGTCTCTTCAGCGTTCTTAACCGTTACCGTAATGCGTAGAACAACTTCGTATACGCCTTCACCTAGTTCACGGCTTTGAGTGTCTAGGTCCAGTTTTACATCTGGGTTCCACTCTTTTTGGAACATAGTTGGTGAGTTTGGTGCTTCAAAAGACAGGTCTTTTAGGAAGATACGTTGAATTGTGAAGTTCTGCTCTGGCGCTTGAGGTTGTGCTGCTTCAGCCATTTTTACTTTCCTTTAAATTTTGGTTACTACACTCGGTAGCTCGTTGTGTTGCTTCGAGACTAACCGAGCGCATTAAGAATAACTAGGTGTTGTTGCGATTTCGTGTCTACTCTCACAACTCTGGGGCATTTTCGGCTTTTATTTCACCAATAAAACACCAATCGAAGGATTACTTCTTACCACGTACCAGTGGTAGGTTCGCTTCGTTCCAAGAAATCAAACCGTTCTTTAGCAGGAATACCTTTTCGAAGCCCGCTTTTGCAAGCTCGTTCGCGCTTTCTGCTGCAGTTTGACCTGTCTTACATACAACGATGATTGGGTTAGTTTTCTTGTTTTCAAGGCTACCTAGGTTACCCGCCTTGATATCAGACGGTAAAATGTGAACTGAGTCGGTAATGTGGCCTTTTTTGTACTCGTCTTTAGAGCGAATATCGACAACCACACCCTCTTCTTTGTTCATCATTTGCGTCACTTGGCTTGCTGTCACTTCTTTATAGGCAGCTGTTGCCGACTTGTAGATGTTCGCAATCAATGCAATAAACAAACCCACCCATACCAACGACATAATCATGTTCTGTTGGAAAAAATCTAAATACTCTTGCATATCCGCTGCTCATTTCCTGAAAAAACTAAGCCCACCCCGCCATGGAGTCAGCCGAAAAAATTAAGTGGCAAGTATACCCACTCACTCACAGCCCGACTAGGGGCTTTTCATGCTTTGCTACAATCAAAGACCTCGAAGTGAGATCTCTCCACCAATATGCGCCTCAATCCCTTGTTCAGTCTCGATAAGTACAGCGCCTTGCTCATTAATTCCACGAGCAACGCCTAATATTTCTCGATTACCCATAATTAACTTAATCGGGCGATTCAAAAAATTGTCGATTCGGTTCCAACGCGCAACGAACTCATGCATGCCATATTGCTCGTAGTCTTGCAGTGCATTTTGCCAAGCCGTGATAAATGCAGCGCATAGCTGATTTCTATCGACATCACCACGCTCTAAACATAACGGATGATTCTGCTGCTCTTGTAGTAGTTCCGTCAGGCTCGCCCATGGCTGGTCTATGCCCGTCGTCTGCTGCGACATCGCGATGTTCATGCCCATTCCAATGACAAGGTGAGCGGCACCTCCTGCCTGACCAGAGAGCTCCACCAAAATGCCCGCTAGCTTCTTATCCTGATAGTAGAGATCATTAGGCCATTTCAGCTTAACACCCTCAACCCCCAATGACTCGAGAGCCTCAACGACGGCAACACCCACAACTAAGCTTAGTCCCACTGCTGCAGCCATACCCGCCTCTAGACGCCAGTACATAGACAAATATAGGTTAGCACCAAATGGTGATACCCATTGACGACCGCGACGGCCACGACCTTGCGATTGATACTCAGCAATGCAGGTAGCGCCTGATTCAAGCGCATCCACACGACTTAGAAGGTGCTGGTTGGTTGAGTCAATCACCGGATGCAACGTCACTTGGGTGCCACACTTTTTCTCGATAGTCGCCCCATCGAGCAAGGTCAGTGGCTGGGCGAGCTGGTAACCTTTTCCCGGAAGGGAGAACACCTCGACGCCCCACTCTTGAATACCCTTGATGTGTTTACTCACCGCCGCTCGGCTGATCCCTAACTGCTTACCAATCTCTTCACCAGAGTGAAAACCACCTTGTGCAAGTAAACTAAGGATATCGAGCTTAGCTTTAGGAACTCTGGGACTCATCGAAGCTCTCCTACAATCTGCTCCAAACGCGTTTCGCCCAATGCGCCCATAAAACGCACTTCATGCTCAAGCGAAATCTCGTACCGTTGCCAAACCGCATCGCGAACTCTCGCCGCAAGCTTCACCACATCACTCGCAGTGGCATTGTCTTTGTTAACAATCACCAGAGCTTGATTTGGGTGTACTTGCGCCCCCCCTTCGCACTCGCCTTTGAGGCCACATTGGTCAATCAGCCAACCTGCCGCCACTTTCATTCCATTATCTGCGGGATACGCCACCATGTTTGGGTAGCTCTCGATCAGCCTTTGGTGTTGCTCCAGCGAAATCACTGGGTTCTTGAAGAAGCTCCCTGCGTTTCCGGTTTGCTCCGGGTCTGGAAGCTTCTCCATACGGACTTGACACACTCGCTCGAAGATAGCCTTCGCGGTCGGATTCTCTATGTCTTTAAGAGGTCCATACTGAGTATTCGCCTGCCAAGATTTAGAGAGCTTCAAACCTATCGCAACAACAATGCCCTTCTCATATAAAGCATGTTTGAAAATAGAGTCTCGGTAACCAAACAAGCACTCCTCGTTTGAGAGCCTTTTAATTTCAAAGCTCTCCAAACAAAGAACATCCACATATTCACACACATCGGCCAACTCAACGCCGTATGCCCCGATATTCTGTATCGGAGCAGAACCTGCACAACCAGGAATGAGCGCTAGATTCTCTAAACCATCAAAGCCATTATCGACACACCAAGCCACCAGTTCAGGCCAGTCCTCACCACCAGCGATATGTAAGTGGTAAGCATCATCGGTTTGCGTAACTTGCTTACCCTGTAATTGGTTAATGATCACGAGCCCCTGATACGGCTCCGTAAAGAGCATGTTGCTCCCTTTACCGAGAAAGAGCTTAGGCACAGATTGCCATTTTGTTGATTGATACAGCGCCTTTAACTCATCAATTGAAGAGACAACCGCTAGGTGCTGACAAGGCTGCTCAATGCCGAACGTATGAAAAGGAGCGAGACTAGTGTGTGATGTGATTTGCATGAGTACTGTTTGAACCGGTGCATGAGGTCAATTAAACTGCCCACATCTTACACCAAAACCTACGCAACTTGTTTATCGCAATGTTAGATATTGAGCTTCTCGATCCAATAAAACTGCCTCTTGTTACTCGCCTGTATAAGCAGTACTACCCTTCGAAACCAAAGCGTGATGAGCTAATTTATGTTGGTTATCATCAAAAGCAGTTATGCGCAGTGGTGCGCTTTAGAACGATTGAGCGTTATCGATTTCTTACAGGCATGCTGGTGTCTCCACAGCACCAAGGAAAAGGTTTTGGACACCAACTACTCAAATACTGTGAACACAACATACTCACTCAAGCAGATTACTGCTTTGCTTATGAGCATTTGGAAGCCTTTTATCGCACTCATGGGTTTAAAACCGTAATAGCAGATGATCTACCTGGTGCTCTAAAAGGCCTCTATCTGCGTTACACCTCTAGCGGCAAAAAGCTGGTTGCGATGCAGTTCTCACCCTTGGACGTTCCAGTAGACTAATCCTGCATTTAAAAACATAGGCCGGCTTTATCAAAAGCCTACATCTGACTTGACTGCCAAAGACTATTTTCTTCTTTACGACCAATAAAAAATCTAGCTTTAACCGAAAAATGTTAACTTGATTACAAATTTAACCTCGCCATCTTGGGAGATTAGACCAGTAATTTGCTGCTAATTGTGGTGAATTAGCTATAATCTTGTTCAAATTACTAAAATCGGCACAATTTAGGTTATCAAGTTGTGTGTGATTCAGGATAGAATAAGACTAATCTAGACATAGTCTCACGATAAAGGAAGATAGGCTCACAATGTCAGCAAAGTCTCGCATTCTTGTTCTAAATGGACCAAATTTAAACCTATTAGGTCTAAGAGAGCCTGCGCACTACGGCTCAAATACTCTCGATCAGATCGTGGAGCGCCTACAAACATTGGCTCAAGAGGCCGATGTGGAGTTAGAGCACTTACAATCCAACCGTGAGTATGAGCTTATCGAAGCTATCCATGCTGCCTATAACCGAGTTGATTTCATCATCATCAACCCTGCAGCCTTCACTCATACCAGTGTCGCTTTGCGCGATGCACTGTTGGGTGTCGCGATCCCATTTATCGAGGTTCATCTATCCAACGTACATGCTCGAGAGCCTTTCCGTCATCACTCTTACCTGTCTGACAAGGCACAGGGAGTCATATGCGGCTTGGGTGCTCAAGGCTACGAATTTGCGTTGTCGTCAGCCATCAAACAACTGACGGCAAAAGCGCGTTAAATACTCTACAACTCAGCAATGGGTTGCGTAACTGATAAGTAGAAGAGAAAGAAACATGGATATCCGTAAAATCAAAAAACTAATCGAGTTAGTTGAAGAATCTGGCATCGCAGAGCTAGAGATCTCTGAAGGTGAAGAGTCAGTACGAATCAGCCGTAACGGTACTGCTGCTCCGGCACCTGTCCAATACGCAGCGGCTCCAGCTCCAGTCGCTGCACCAGCACCTGCTGCAGTAGAAGCACCTGCGGCAGCGGCTCCTGCAGAAGCGGCGGCACCGGTTTCTGGTCACCAAGTTCTTTCTCCAATGGTGGGTACTTTCTACCGTGCGCCAAGTCCTGACGCGAAACCATTCATTGAAGTCGGTCAATCTGTCACTGCTGGCGAAACTATCTGCATTGTTGAAGCAATGAAGATGATGAACCAAATCGAAGCAGATAAAACTGGTGTTATTACTGCAATCTTGGCTGAAGATGGTCAGGCTGTTGAGTTCGATCAACCTCTTGTTGTTATCGAATAATCGAGGCCACTTTTATGTTAGATAAAGTAGTAATTGCTAACCGAGGAGAGATTGCACTGCGTATTCTTCGCGCATGTAAAGAACTCGGTATCAAAACGGTAGCGGTACACTCAACCGCTGACCGTGACTTAAAACACGTACTACTCGCAGACGAAACCGTATGTATCGGCCCTGCTCGTGGTATCGACAGCTACCTAAACATCCCGCGCATTATCTCTGCGGCGGAAGTGACGGGTGCAGTGGCAATTCACCCAGGTTACGGCTTCTTGTCTGAAAATGCAGATTTTGCAGAGCAAGTAGAGCGCAGTGGCTTCATTTTCGTTGGTCCTAAAGCAGACACTATCCGTATGATGGGTGATAAAGTGTCAGCGATCAACGCGATGAAAAAAGCTGGTGTTCCTTGCGTTCCTGGCTCTGATGGCCCACTTAACGATGATGAGGCAGCAAACAAAGCCCACGCTAAGCGCATTGGTTACCCAGTCATCATCAAAGCTTCTGGCGGCGGCGGCGGTCGCGGTATGCGTGTGGTTCGCAGCGAAGCTGACTTGGTTGAATCTATCGCGATGACTCGCGCAGAAGCAAAAGCAGCCTTCAACAATGACATTGTTTACATGGAAAAATTCCTAGAAAACCCTCGTCACGTTGAAGTTCAAGTGATTGCCGATGGCCAAGGTGGCGCTATCCACTTGGGTGAGCGTGACTGTTCTATGCAGCGTCGTCACCAGAAAGTGGTTGAGGAAGCGCCAGCACCAGGTATTACTGCTGAAATGCGTAAATACATCGGTGAGCGCTGTACTCGTGCTTGTATCGAGATCGGCTACCGTGGTGCAGGTACATTTGAGTTCCTATACGAAAACGGTGAATTCTACTTTATCGAGATGAACACTCGTATTCAGGTAGAGCATCCAGTGACGGAAATGGTCACCGGTGTGGATCTGATTAAAGAGCAGCTGCGTGTTGCTGCTGGCCAGCCTCTGTCTTACACGCAAGATGATATCAAGATCAAAGGTCATGCTATCGAGTGTCGTATCAATGCTGAAGACCCTGTGCGCTTCCTGCCGTCTCCGGGCAAAATTGAGCGCTTCCATGCACCGGGTGGTATGGGCGTTCGTTGGGAGTCTCACATCTACACAGGCTACACAGTACCGCCTCACTACGATTCAATGGTTGGTAAGCTGATTACCTTTGGTGAGAACCGTGATGTGGCGATTGCACGCATGCGCAATGCCCTAAGCGAGATGATCATCGAAGGCATCAAAACCAATGTCCCTCTACAAGAGGACATCATGGCAGATGAAAACTTCCAGCATGGTGGCACGAACATCCACTACTTAGAGAAGAAGCTCGGCCTTTAATTGAACCGCCGTTTACTACTGATGAAATGCCCACTCATGTGGGCATTTTTTATGCCTGAGACCAATCTACACAACACGAAAAGTTGCGTGATATCACACCACCTTTGGTCTCACCCGCCATATCTGCTAAACTCTGCGCAAAATTCCTACTCATATGAGCGATGACCATGCCTTGGATTCAAATCAAACTCAACGCGACTAACACCAACGCGGAACAAATCGGCGACATGCTAATGGAAGAGACAGGTGCTCTTTCTGTGACTTTCTTAGATGCTCACGACACACCAGTGTTTGAGCCGCTACCTGGTGAAACGCGCCTTTGGGGTGATACTGATATTCTTGCTCTATATGATGCTGAAGCCGATACCGCGCTTATCCTTGAGCAAATCAAAAATAGCGGCTTGCTCACGGACAACTTTGCCCACAAAGTGGAACAGCTTGAAGACAAAGACTGGGAGCGCGAGTGGATGGATAACTTCCACCCGATGAAGTTTGGCGAGCGACTATGGATCTGCCCAAGCTGGCGTGATATTCCAGAGCCAGATGCGGTCAACGTAATGCTAGACCCTGGCCTTGCGTTTGGTACAGGTACCCACCCAACGACAGCACTCTGTCTAGAGTGGCTAGAAGGTCTTGATCTTGAGGGTAAGACCGTGATCGACTTTGGTTGTGGCTCAGGCATCCTTGCCATTGCAGCGATCAAACTCGGCGCTGAAAAAGTTATCGGTATCGACATTGATCCTCAAGCGCTACTCGCGTCGAAAGATAACGCTGCTCGCAATGGTGTAGCGGAGCAACTTGAAGTGTTCCTTCCACAAGATCAACCACAAGATCTGATTGCGGATGTGGTCGTAGCGAATATTCTTGCAGGCCCACTACGCGACCTTTCTTCCATCATCAAAGGGCTGGTTAAGCCACAAGGTGTACTCGCCATGTCCGGTGTACTCGACACGCAAGCAGAAGATGTCGCCAACTATTACCGCGACGAAATGACACTCGATGCGATTGTTGAGCAGAGTGAGTGGTGCAGAATCTCTGGCCAGAAAAACGCATAAATACTCAAAAGAAGACTAATTGTTTGAATTTCATACAATTTAACAAAACAAATTGTAAATGCTCAAATATTAGTCTTTTCACAGAGCGAAAAAAACCGTAAAATGCGCGCCCTTGCTGGTACAGAACTGTGATGTCGTTTTGAAAATCGGAAACCACCAACTTAAAAATAAACTTATCGTTGCCCCTATGGCAGGTGTAACAGATAGACCTTTTCGTGAGTTGTGTCTCCGATATGGTGCGGGAATGGCCGTCAGTGAAATGATGTCTTCAAACCCAAAACTATGGAAAACGGCAAAGTCACAGCAGCGTATGGTACATGAAGGCGAATCGGGCATTCGCTCTGTACAGATTGCTGGCTCGGATCCTCAGCTAATGGCTGACGCGGCTCAATTCAGTGTTGAAAACGGTGCACAAATCATCGACATCAACATGGGCTGTCCAGCTAAGAAAGTGAATAAGAAGTTAGCAGGCTCTGCACTGCTGCAGTACCCCGACATCATTGAGGATATCCTCAAAGCGGTGGTGAATGCAGTCGATGTGCCTGTGACTCTGAAAACTCGTACTGGCTGGGATCCAGAGAACAAAAACTGTGTCCACATCGCTAAGCTCGCACAAGATTGCGGCATACAAGCCCTCGCCCTTCACGGTCGAACTAAGGCGTGTATGTATAAAGGCGAAGCAGAATACGACAGCATCAGAGCGGTTAAGCAAGCGATCTCTATTCCTGTCATTGCTAATGGTGATATTGACAGCCCAGAGAAAGCAAAGCACGTACTGGATTACACCGGTGCAGATGCTCTGATGATTGGCCGACCTGCCCAAGGTCGTCCGTGGATTTTCCAAGAAATCCAACACTATTTGGAAAACGGCACCACGATGCCAACCCTTCCGACCGAGGAAGTAAAAAGCATCATGCTTGGTCACGTTCAAGCGCTCCATGAGTTTTATGGTGAGTATTTAGGTCCACGCATCGCGCGTAAGCACGTTGGTTGGTACCTAAAAGAACATGAGCAAGCGAGTGAGTTTCGCCGTACCTTCAATGCTATCGAAGCAGCACCGCTGCAGATCGAGGTGTTAGAGGGTTATTTTGATAACGTTGCATCATAATTAAGAGAAGAGCTAGACCGAATATGTTCGAACAAAATCTAACTTCAGAAGCTTTAACTGTTACTACAGTAACTTCACAAGATCAAATCACTCAGAAGCCACTACGCGACTCTGTTAAAGCATCTCTTAAAAACTACTTGGCACAATTAAACGGCCAAGAAGTTACAGAACTATACGAATTAGTTCTAGCTGAAGTTGAACAGCCACTACTAGACACCATCATGCAGTACACTCGCGGTAACCAAACTCGCGCAGCAACGATGATGGGTATCAACCGCGGTACTCTTCGTAAGAAGCTAAAGAAATACGGCATGAACTAATAGCTTCGCTATAAGTCATTCTTTAAGAACCTCACTGAACGATCAGTGAGGTTCTTTCGTTATAGGCTTGTTGTTTTCCTCTCAGTTAAAAGCCCTACCCTGCACCTCTATATCATTCAGCCTCCACCCCATCTTTTCTCTTTCGTTCGCCATTAAACACTCAAAAGTTAATGTATCTAAACACCCCGCTCACCGAACTTTCGGCCGAATAGCGCGATTTTTACAATTATTTTTGTGATGCCAAACGATTGCGCGAGCTTTTTTGTGATTAATTGGTTAGAATACGCGCCATCAAATTTACCCCGACTTCATTTTGAGGTGCGGTAAAGGTGTTTACCAAAACTGGCCAATTGTCTTGATGTTCGATGAGCAAAAAGAAACAAGTTCATTTTTGGCAAATATCTTTATATGTGCGCTTTTTGATGGCATCAGCCTCAAAGGGCAACAAGTTTAACTCCGTGAATTTGAGGAAGATGGAAGCATGACTAACGCTCGTCCTATTCGCCGCGCTCTAATCAGCGTATCAGACAAAACTGGTATCGTTGAGTTTGCACAAGCTCTTGCTAACCGTGGTGTCGATATCCTTTCTACAGGTGGTACTGCTCGCCTATTGGCTGAGAAAGGCATCTCTGTAACTGAAGTTTCTGATTACACTGGCTTCCCAGAAATGATGGATGGTCGTGTGAAGACACTACACCCTAAAGTTCATGGTGGTGTTCTAGGTCGTCGCGGCCAAGATGATGAAGTGATGAAAACTCACGGCATCAACCCAATCGATATGGTCGTTGTTAACCTATACCCATTTGCAGAAACGGTAGCGAAAGAAGGCTGTACGCTAGAAGACGCCGTTGAGAACATCGATATCGGTGGGCCAACAATGGTTCGCTCTGCGGCAAAAAACCACAAAGATGTGACTATCGTTGTTAACGCACACGACTACGACCGCGTTATCACTGAAATGGACGCAAACGAGAAGTCACTGACTTTAGAAACTCGTTTCGACCTAGCTATCGCAGCATTCGAACATACAGCTTCTTACGACGGTATGATCGCTAACTACTTCGGCACTATGGTTCCATCTTACGGTGAGAACAAAGAAGGTGACGAAGAGTCTAAGTTCCCTCGTACCTTCAACCAGCAGTTTGTTAAGAAGCAAGACATGCGTTACGGCGAAAACAGCCACCAAGATGCAGCGTTCTATGTTGAAGCAAACCCAGAAGAAGCTTCTGTTTCTACTGCGCGCCAAATCCAAGGTAAAGCACTGTCATACAACAATATCGCTGACACTGACGCAGCTCTTGAGTGTGTGAAAGAGTTTGACGCTCCAGCTTGTGTGATCGTTAAGCATGCGAACCCATGTGGCGTTGCACTCGGTGATGACATCCTTGAAGCGTACAACCGCGCATTCAAAACTGACCCTACGTCAGCGTTCGGTGGCATCATTGCATTCAACCGCGAACTCGATGCAGCAACCGCTCAAGCTATCGTTGAGCGTCAATTCGTTGAAGTGATCATCGCACCTTCTGTTTCTGCAGAAGCGATTGAAGTCGTTGCTGCGAAGAAGAACGTTCGCCTACTAGAGTGTGGTGAGTGGACAACCAAGACAACTGGTTTCGATGTTAAACGCGTTAACGGTGGCCTTCTAGTTCAAGACCGCGACCAAGGTATGGTTTCACTAGACGACCTTAAAGTGGTATCTAAGCGCCAGCCAAGCGAAGAAGAGCTAAAAGACGCTCTATTCTGCTGGAAAGTCGCTAAGTACGTTAAGTCTAACGCTATCGTATACGCGAAAGGCGATATGACTATCGGTGTGGGCGCAGGCCAAATGAGCCGTGTTTACTCAGCTAAGATCGCAGGTATCAAAGCCGCTGATGAAGGTCTAGAAGTCGCAGGCAGCGTAATGGCTTCTGATGCGTTCTTCCCATTCCGTGATGGTATCGACGCGGCTGCCGAAGCTGGCATCAAGTGCGTTATCCAGCCGGGCGGCTCTATGCGTGACCAAGAAGTTATCGATGCTGCTGACGAACACGGCATGGCGATGATCTTCACTGGTATGCGTCACTTTAACCACTAATATCTTCGGCTCACCTCGGTGGGCCGAAACCCTATACCGATTCCCGATAGCTAAGAATCTTGGCATCGGGAATGATGATTTTTAATTTAAGGATTAAGAATGAAAGTATTAGTTATCGGTGCTGGCGGTCGTGAGCACGCACTAGGCTGGAAAGCCGCACAAAACCCAAACGTTGAGACTGTATTCATCGCTCCTGGTAATGCAGGTACCGCTATCGAGCCTAAGCTTGAGAACGTAAACATCGGCGTTGAAGACATCGAAGCTCTAGTGGCTTTCGCTAAAGAGAACAACATCGAACTGACTATCGTAGGCCCAGAAGCGCCTCTAGTTATCGGTGTGGTTGATGCATTCCGCGCTGCGGGCCTTCCAATCTTTGGCCCAACTGAAGCCGCAGCTCAGCTTGAAGGCTCTAAGGCATTCACTAAGGACTTCCTAGCTCGTCACGCTATCCCAACGGGCGCATACGCTAACTTCACTGAAATCGAGCCTGCACTCGCCTACGTTCGCGAACAAGGTGCACCTATCGTTGTTAAGGCTGACGGTCTTGCGGCAGGTAAAGGCGTTATCGTTGCGATGACACTGGAAGAAGCGGAAGATGCAATCAAAGACATGCTTGCAGGCAACGCATTCGGAGAAGCAGGCAGCCGCGTGGTTATCGAAGAATTCCTAGACGGTGAAGAAGCAAGCTTTATCGTTATGGTTGACGGCGAGAACGTACTACCAATGGCGACAAGCCAAGACCACAAACGTGTAGGCGATAAAGATACAGGTCCTAACACTGGTGGTATGGGTGCTTACTCTCCAGCCCCAGTAGTAACGCCTGAGATCCACAACCGCATTATGGATGAGGTCATTTACCCAACTGTACGTGGTATGGCAGCAGAAGGTCACCCATACACTGGTTTCCTATATGCAGGTCTGATGATTGATAGCGATGGCACGCCAAAAGTGATCGAATACAACTGCCGCTTTGGCGACCCAGAAACGCAGCCTATTATGATGCGTATGGAGTCTGATCTTGTTGAGCTTTGCCTTGCAGCGATTGACCAAAAGCTAGACCAAGCAGAATCTAAGTGGGACCCTCGTGCGTCTATCGGTATCGTACTTGCAGCAGGCGGTTACCCAGCAGCTTACAACAAAGGCGATATCATCTCTGGTCTACCAACGACTGAAATTGAAGGTGAGAAAGTCTTCCACGCAGGTACTGCTGAAAAAGACGGTAATGTAACGACTAACGGCGGTCGTGTTCTTTGTGCAACAGCACTAGGTAACACGGTATCTGAAGCACAAACTCGTGCTTACGAGCTCGCTAAGCAAATTAGCTGGGACGGTATGTTCCACCGCAATGATATCGGCTACCGTGCGATTGCACGCGAACAAAAGTAATCATCGACGACTGACGCTAAGATATCCAGAAATACAAAGGGAGCTCATTGAGCTCCCTTATTCAATTCTAGTCTTCGATAAGTTCTGGTCGAGGTACACAGTCGCGGCTATCATCAGCAAGAATCAGCAAGTCCTCGACTTCTATACGTTGTGAGCGAGCCGTCCCCACCAACGCAACATAACTGTCCACCGTCGCTAAGCGATTCATTAAGACTTGTGGCATCTGCTGATTGAATTGAACCTCAGGAAACGTCAAGCCTGAACACGTTGAAAACTCCTGACCATCCCAATAGCCTTGAAACAGATCTAATCCGTTACTATCTTGCGCTTTTGAAACTTCAATCGCCCTGTTGGCATCTTGTTTAAGTTGAACCAACTGCGCCGAGTTCACCGGCAGCACATCGCCATCCACTCGATAACGCTGATAGACGGCATCTCCCTCTTTATTGAAGCGAATGTGCAGACGGAAGGGTAATAACTCATTGTTACGTAACTCACTCCCCTCTCGCACTAACTCTCTTACCACACCTTCATCCCAACGGTATTCGGTTTGATACTCACCATAGTCACCCATCATCACGTAATCTGAAGCAGAAACAGGCTGGCCCGTTACACGCTCCGTTGACCAATATAAACTTGTCGCATCACCCAGAATCTGACCACCAGAAAAGTCGCGCACCTGCTCCAGAGCAGGGTTAGAAGCCGTAGAAGAGCAGCCCAAAAGAGCAAGGGGAAGAAATAGAGAGAGTAGTTTACGTGTCATAACCATAAAGAAAAACAGGGTTGTATAGCTAGTATACAACCCTGTTTGAAAGATTACTTGATCTGGAATGTAAGTAATTACTTAACAGAATCTTTTAGTGCTTTACCAGCAACGAATGCAGGAACGTTAGCCGCTGCGATTTGGATTTCGTCGCCAGTCTTAGGGTTACGGCCAGTACGAGCTGCGCGGTGGTTTACTTTGAATGTACCAAAACCAATTAGTTGAACTTGGTCGCCTTCTTTAAGAGCGTCAGTTACACCACCCAGAGTTGCTTCTAGTGCCGCTTTCGCTTGTGCTTTTGAAAGGTCAGCTTTCTCTGCGATGAAGTCGATTAATTGGGTCTTGTTCATTAGGTTTCCCTTCTTTATAGGTTTGTTGATTTAGAGTCACTCTAAATCATTCAGCCCCCATCTGGCAAAGGTTTGTCGCGCTTAAACCACCCTTATGACGGGATTTTAAGCACAATATGAGTATTAACTCACAGTTTGCTTAAATCGTTAACACTCCATTGATTGAAAAATATCCGTCACAGATGAAATTATTTGTATCCTCAATGGTTCAACTAAGATTATTATTGCGACGCAATTGTATATTGCTTTGTTAATTCCATTACATTTATTAGGAGCATCATGTTTCTCTTGGCTATCTACATCTCTGTTGCGATAGGGGTGTCTTTTATCTGTTCGGTTTTGGAAGCGGTACTGCTGAGTATCACTCCAAGCTATATTGCGCAGCTGCGCAAAGATGAACACCCAGCAGCGGAGAGATTGGCAGTCTTGAAGTCGGACATCGACCGTCCACTCGCTTCGATACTTACTTTAAACACCATTGCCCATACCATTGGTGCCGCGAGTGCAGGTGCACAAGCTGCGGTCGTCTTCGGCAGTCAGTGGCTCGGCGTGTTCTCTGCCGTGCTCACACTGGCTATTCTGTTATTGTCAGAAATTGTACCCAAAACCATCGGTGCAACTTATTGGCGTCAACTCGCTCCAGGTTCAACGACCTTGTTGCGCTGGATGGTTTGGGCATTGACACCCTTTGTTTGGTTCTCTGAACAGATCACGAAACGTTTATCACGCGGCCACGAAGCGCCAAAAATGCGTGATGAGCTCTCTGCGATGGCTATCTTGGCGAAAGAGAGCGGTGAGTTTAACGAGGGGGAGTCAAAACTACTGAATAATCTTTTAGACATTCAGTCTATTCCGGTCACACAGGTAATGACACCTCGCCCAGTTCTGTTTCGTGTCGACGCTGAGATGACCGTTAATCAGTTCCTGACAGAACACATGGATACGCCGTTTTCGCGCCCATTAGTGTTTAGCCAAACGAAAGACAACATCATCGGCTTTGTACACCGCTTAGAATTATTCAAGCTGCAACAACACGATATGGGGCATAAACAGCTTGGTGCAGTGATGCGACCAATCCACGTTATCTTGAATAACTTACCACTACCAAAGGCATTTGAGCAGTTGATTGCCCAACGCTTGCAATTGGCCATTGTTGTCGATGAGTATGGTTCAGTTCAGGGATTGTTAACCCTAGAGGATGTCTTTGAGCACTTGCTTGGTGAAGAGATTGTCGACGAAGCAGACAAAACCACTGACATGCAAGCGCTCGCATTTGAGCGCTGGGAGAAATGGAAAAAAGACCATGGTGTGATTGAAAGTAACGATTAACGCATTTTTATAGCGATACAGACAACAAAGGCGTGCTCATCAGCACGCCTTTGTTATATCTAAATGGAAATGAACGCTTAGTTAAGAGCCGCACCAATATTGCTCACACCCTCTTCTTTCAATTCATCTCGAAGATCACGAATCAATTCTGCATCATGCTGAAACGCATCTTTCAACGGACGGAAGATAGCCCACTGCACGTCCCATTCAGCGCAGACGGCTTCGTTTTCTTTCTGGTTCTCATTGCTGATTTCAATATCGAGCTGCACTTCTTCAAGCTGTGCGACCGTCTTCACCGATTGTTGGCTAACCTCTAGGGTATTTTCTAAGAGATCATCGCGATCTAAAAGGGCATGCAATAGTGTTGACAGGCTGACACACGCATCAATGGCCGGAAGTACACCATAAAAGTCGAATTCATCCGATGATGGGATGATCTCTTCTAGCTTTTCTAGCTGACGCTCAAAGTTGACTTTCGCGGTTTTGACGGTCAAGGTTTCCCATACACTGTCCAGAATATCGCGGTAAATACGCGGCTCTGCAAACTCCGTCGCTTGGCAGAAAAGGGCGTAGTTCGGATACATACGCTCACACAAGCAAGCCATAAAAGTAATCTGCTTCCAAGGCTCGAGTTTCTCCAAGCGAAGCTGTAGTGGATTTTGTAACATAGTATTCTAAACAATAGATAGAAGGGTTGAGAAAAGTTTAATGCTATCCCTCTCTAACCACAAGTAACGCTTGCATTTATCTACGGATAATGACTTGCCAATAATAACAACGCCCCTGAGCCATAACGTAGCAATAGAGCATTAATGACATAAATATAAGGAAATAGTCATGCGCATTGACCCACCCATGAGCAACAAGCTCTACATTTTGACCGAGCACGACGACGTCTATCGAACTCTGATCCAAGAAAAGTCACTTCCACAGCTCGATATTGTCGATGATCCTACCCAGGCTAACATCGTTCTGGGGTCACCACCCATGGCTCAAGCACAGTTCGAGCAATTTAAGCAACTTGAATGGCTACAAGCAATCTATGCAGGGGTTGATGCTCTGTGCATTAAACCACTGCCCGAGCGTCAATACACGTTGACGAATGTCAAAGATATCTTCGGCCCACAGATTGCTGAGTATGTATTAGGTTACTGCATCGAGCATTTTCGTCATTTTACTCTCTACCATGCCCAGCAACAGTCTAAGTTATGGCAACCTCACCTCTATCAGGGGTTAGCGAATAAGCGAATGGTCATTCTAGGCTGTGGATCTATTGCCAGCCACCTCGCCCGCACAGCCAAAGCGTTTCAACTGCACACTATTGGCATCAACAGTACAGGTATTCCTCCAAAAGACTCTCCTTTTAATGACGTATTTCATATTAGCGAACTCCACTCGGCACTCAATCAAGCAGATATCGTCGTTAACACGTTACCAAGTACACCTGAAACGGTTGAGATACTGAATCGAAATAGTCTCAGTCAGTGCCAAAAAGCGCTGCTATTTAATGTAGGGCGAGGCAGTGCCATCAACGAATCCGATCTTGTGTGGGCGATTGAAAACCAATATATCACTCACGCCTATCTCGATGTATTTAAGCAAGAGCCATTGGACGATGATATTTTATGGTTCCATCCCAAAATAACCGTGACACCGCATATCGCTGCACTGAGCTTTCCTTACCAAGTTGTCGAAATATTTGTGGAAAACTACCAGCTTTGGCTCGATGGCTACTCGCTGAAGTTTGAAGTTGATTTAGAAAAAGGCTACTGATGACACAGCGCTCTCTCGACCAATTACTCGAAGACATACGACAATGTCAGGTGTGCGCCCAAAGCCTAGACTGTGGCGCTCGTCCTGTGATTCAAGCAAGTCGTGAGGCAAAGCTGTTAATCATTGGGCAAGCCCCGGGCTTAAAAGTCCATCAAACGGGAATCCCTTGGAATGATCAGAGCGGAGAGCGACTTCGCAGTTGGTTGCAGATGGATAAACGCCGGTTCTACGATCCAAAACAAGTCGCCATCGTGCCTATGGGACTGTGCTACCCGGGCAAGGGGCGCAGTGGCGATTTGCCCCCAAGAAAAGAGTGTGCCCCACTTTGGCACCAAGAGGTACTTGCACGCTTGCCCAACGTTAAACTCACCCTGCTTATTGGCCAATATGCACAAAACTACTACTTAGATGAGAAACCTAAAACCCTCACTGACACCGTCAAACAATTTGCGCGATGGCAACATCAGGCACTTTTCCCACTGCCTCACCCATCGCCGCGCAACCAAATCTGGCTGAAGAAAAATGCTTGGTTTGACGATCTTGTATTGCCAGAGTTACAAAAAAAGATAAATAAGATTAAATAAGTGAAAAATGAAGGGAACTAATACTCACGTTTGCTGCCTATATAGGTGTCTATGCCATCCTCTATTTTTAAGTTACTCCCTTTCAATTTCTTGAAACTTTTCATAATCATGAAAATCATGAAAGCCAATTAAGATTTTTTGCACTTAGAATGCCATTTTTGCGTGACCTGCGCGATCAAACACCATGAAAGGAAACCGCTTTCAAGCACATTAGCCATACAAGAACCAAACACAAAGCACTGATAATAAAGGCTTTATGAATTTGGCAGTGCTATTGCGTTATTTCATAACATGTGAAGCCCTGCCCAGTTGTGAGCAAACAACCTATTTTCAAACGTTTCATTCTTTAATATTTCCCTTAACGAGATGAAGTACCCCGTCTCGAAAACAAAAATTACACATCTACAGGGAAACAATAAGATGAAAAACTTCAAGGTGTTACCATTAACTATTGCAGTGGCTTCTTCGCTTGCCGCCATGTCTACTTTCGCTGCTACTGATGCTGATGTAGCTGCTCTGGAAGCTCGTATTGCTGAGTTGGAAACTCGCACAGAAACAATCGCAATTAACGTTCAAGAACAGAATGTTCTTCCTGCTGATTTCGAAGCACCATTGGGCATTATTTTCTCAGGTTACGCTCGCTACGGTGCGCACTACAAAGCAGGTGATGAGCGCTACGTTCAAGTAGGTTCAACAGGTGCAGCTGTAGGTCGTCTAGGTAACGAAGCAAATGGTGGTGAGGTTCAGTTAGCGAAAATCTTCGAGCAAGACAACGGCGCTAAATGGAACGTTGTGTTCATGGTTGATGATTGGAACAATGACCACTGGGGTTCTCCAGGTGGTATCAACTTGAAAAAAATGTATGCAGGTGTAACTAACTTTGTAGAAAGCCAGCCTGATCTATACGTTTGGGGTGGTCGTGACTTCCATCAACGTCCACAACAAGGTCTAAATGACTACTTCTGGATGTCACACGATGGTCAAGGTGCAGGTTTCAATAACCTAAACCTAGGCGGTGTTATGCTAGATATGGGCTTTGTTGGTCAAGTTGACAGTGGCGATGGTGGTGCACTAGGTAATGACACCGGTCGTTATGCAATTACCTCTAAATTACATGGTATGGATCTAGGTATTGGTGGTCTAGAAATCTACGCTAACTACGGTTTTGCTTCGGACGATGCAAACTTTGAAGATGACGGTGGCGCACTAGTTAAAGTTGAAGATGAAAGCGCATGGCAAATTGGTGCAACACTTGGCCTTGGTTCAAGCAACCGCCTAGTAGCAAAATATGCAGACGGTGCTGACAACTCAGTATTCGACCTAGCAGGTGACAAGCAGGTGGTTTACGTGAGCTTGGAAGGTGGCTACACAGCAACCGATAACTTTATCATCGACTACTTAGCATCCTACAAAGACATCTCTGGAGATGACGTAGCTAAAGATGTTAGTGAGTACTCATTCATTGCTCGCCCTCAGTACCAATGGAACGAAATCCACTCTACTTGGTTAGAAGCTGGTTACGCAATGGAAGACTTTGACGATGGCGATAAAGATGGTTGGAAGGTAACTCTTTCTCAGAACATCTCTATGGGTGGTCTACCATGGAGTCGTCCGATGGTTCGTCTATACGCAACAGTGGGTGAAGTTACAGACGAAAACAACACAACTCGTGATACAACTAGCATCGGCGCAATGTTTGAAGCTTGGTGGTAATCACCCAGACCGCATAACGGTCTAAATTTTAACTGTCCATATTGTCGCTCTGTCTGGCAGAGTCAGAGCGACTTCTTTCTTTTTCCATTATTAACTCTGTTTAGGGCACTCAGTTTTGTTTCGGTGCTCTTTTTTTTCATTGCAACATGGAGTGTGTCGCATGGTTTCCTCCATTTCTTCAAGAGTCTACCTCGGCTTTGGTTTACTCATTCTCATCATGCTCGGTTCAAGCTGGTATTCCATCTCAAGCAACACACAAGTGACCGAACGCATGGAGTCGATTGCCAATCACTCAACACCGCTCATCACCAACTCCGCGCAGCTTACAATTGATTTTCTTAATATCAACCGTAGTCTTTCGCCTTATCTCAACGCGCGCTATGTGGATGAACTCGAACCATTCAAAGCCAATATTGATAGCAATATTGAGCGATATCAGAATCAACTCAGCTTATTCCAAGTGCCGGCAAGTAACGATACCGACATCGCCCAGCACCTAGCCGTTATCGAGGAACATAGCCAACAAGTGCTGAACTCGGTGAGCGCCTTACTCGACACCTATAGTCAGTATATTGATATCACTGACTACAGTTTGTTTGAACAAAGCTCATTCCAAGCAATGACATCACAACTTAGCACCAACTTTACCCGCGCACTCAGTAGCAATGACCAACTGGGTAGTTCAGGTGCAATCAACGCCGCAATGTCGCAAGTCAACCTCGCCGCAGATGAAGCGCGAGAGGCTTTCACACTCTTTGATTCTGGCGAACTTCGTGGCATTCAGCGCCGACTAGAAGCTCGTCAAGAACGCATGCAAGAAGCGCTAATAGAACTTGAACGCGCAGCGCCTAGAGTACATAGCCAAAGCTCGGTTGCGCTCAACCAATTGTTAGCACACATCTATGGCGATGAAGGTGCCCTCAAGCTGCATATCGAATCTGTTCGCCTGCGTGAATTACAACAAGAACAGCGCGCGGAGCTTGAATTACTCATCGATCAACAGCTCACCGCGATTGAAGATTTGTCTCAATACGCCAGTACTGCGTCCACTAGCCTATATCAAGCCTCACACCAGCAATCGAAAACAACACTGACAACCCTGTTAGTTGTCTCTGGACTATCGGTATTGATTGCTGCTTTCATCGGCACCGTAATAGCTCGTACGATCCACAGAGCGAGCCGCTTGGTGAATGAAGCATTAGATAACGTAGCGGCAAAAGACTTATCAAATCGTATTGACTACCCTCGCCAAGATGAGTTTGGCATGGTGGCGCGAAAGGTGAATCTCGTGACGGATCATTTATCGCAGGTGATAGAGCAACTTGGTCAATCTTCTTCAATGCTAGACAAGGCCTCTTTGGATAACCAAAACACCAGTGAAGCTTTAAGTACTGCCATTGGTGAACAAGCCTCTCAAACCACACTGGTCGCGACAGCTATGGAGCAAATCGAGTGCTCAGTGGCTGAAATTGCTCAGTCAGCAAACGATACCCTCACTACGGTAACTACGGCCGTGAATCAATCCGACTCTGGTCAAAACATGATGCACGAAAACGCTGACTTACTGAAAAAACTCGCCAACGACTTAGAGCAAGCCACCAGCACAATCCATTTAGTTGAGAAAGAAAGCAGTAGTATTGAATCAATCCTGGATGTCATCTCTGGGATCTCTGATCAAACCAATCTTCTTGCACTCAATGCCGCTATAGAGGCCGCTCGTGCAGGAGAGCAAGGCCGTGGGTTCTCCGTGGTTGCTGATGAGGTGCGCGTTCTCGCGGCGAAAACAACGGATTCGACCAAAGAGATTCAAGGCAAAATTGAGCAACTTCAAGCCAGTGCTCACACCGCTGTCACACAGATTCACTACTGTGCCAATCAGATGACTCATTGTGTTGACCAAACCGATGGCATGGCAGAACTGCTCAACCAACTGCATGGATTGCTGGGGCAAATTGAGGGGCGCAGTCATCAGATTGCGTCAGCAACATCCGAGCACCAATCTGTGGCTTCGCAAGTGACGGAAAACGTCAGCCAGATTCACCAGCTTGCCGATCAAAACGCCCAGCGTTCACAGACACTGGCAGAGAACAGCAAGCAATTGGAATTAATGGCTGAAACGCAGTTGGCGCTGACATCAGAGTTCAAACTAGAGAGCAAACAGCTCGCTACAACTATTGCAAACTGATAACAAAAAGGGTGATCGTGAAAGCCCTTTCATGAAACAGTTTCATGGCTAATTAAGAAACTGGTTTTTAATTCAAGGTTTGAATAATTGGCAAAAAAGCGAGGAATTCGATGTGATTTCTCTCACGTCTAAACCGAGAGAATTAGCAGATACTACCTCTTGAAAGCGGTTTCGTGGAATGAGGTTAGACAGTGGCAACAATCAAAGACGTCTCAGAACAGGCAGGTGTTTCGCAAGCAACAGTCTCGCGAGTTATCAATGGCACGAGCCGTGTGAGCCACGACAAGAAGTTAAAAGTTGAAAAGGCAATCAAAGATTTAGGTTACCGCCCTAACTCTATCGCCCAAGCCCTAGCATCGAGCCGCAGTGGCAGCATTGGTGTGATTGTTCCCGAGCTTGGTGGCCCTTTCTACTCAAGTATTTTGCACTGCATTGAAGAGAAACTGCGCCAGTTTGGCTATCACGTCATTGTTACGGCTGGCGGCAACACTGAAAAAGGACAAAGAGAATCGGTTGAGTTTTTATTAAGTCGTCGTGTTGATGCCCTCATCATGCACTGCCAACAGCTGACAGATGACTACCTAATCAACCTAGAGGATCAAGGCATCATCTCGGTTTTAGTCAATCGATTTGTGCCAGAGCTAAAAAACAGCTGTATCAATATCGATAACGAGCACGGTGCTGAGTTAGTGACCGACTATCTAATCGAAATGGGTCACAAGAAGATTGCGTGTATTACCGGCCCACTTGATAAGTCTGATGCTCGCGGCCGACTACAAGGCTACCGCAATGCCCTTGAAAACGCCGGTATCGATTATGACGAATCATTAGTAATTGAATCAGGATTTACAGAAGAAACAGGGATCAGCGCAACCCATAAGCTTTTGCGCCGAGGGTGTGAGTTTTCTGCCCTGTTTGCTTGTAATGACCATATGGCAGCTGCGGCTGCTGAGGTGTTAACCGATGCGGGCTTCCGAGTTCCGCAAGATATATCCCTAGTGGGATTTGACGATGTGTTGTTTGCGCGTTACCTGACGCCTTCCCTCACCACCGTCAATTTTCCAATTGAACAGATGAGTGTGGAAGCAGTTCAGCTCACTATTCAAAAGTTACATAAGAATAAGCAGGACGTGAATTTCCGACTTTCTCCGAAATTGGTGATTCGAGATTCCGTAAACCTCTTACCAACGACTCTATAACAATTAAGGATTGATCATGAAACTAAAGACTTTATCGCTGTCTGTCGCACTGGGCCTTGGACTGGCTACTACGGCCGCTGTCGCTGACAACCATATCCGTTTTGACGGCTTTCCTGACTTCGATAGCAGCTTGAAAGTTCTACTACCAGAGTTTGAAAAAGAGAGTGGCATCAAGGTTGACTACCTAATGAACAACCACGGTGACCACCACACTAAACTGACGACTAACCTAGCAACAGGCTCTGGTGCTGGTGACGTCATCGTAGTAGACGTTGAAAAGATCGGTCCTTTCGTTGCTTCAGGCGGTCTAGTAAACCTTTCTGAAACTTACGGCGCAGACAAATTTGCTGAAAGCTTTGCACCTTACGCATGGGCACAAGGTAAAGGCGGTGACGGCGACGTTTACGGTATCCCTGTCGATCTAGGTCCAGGTGTTATGTACTACCGTACTGACGTATTTGAAAAAGCGGGCATCGATATCAACGACGCAATCAAGGATTGGGATTCTTACATCGCAGCCGGTGAAAAACTGAAAGAGAAGAACGTTCAGCTTATCGCATCAGCGGCTGACGTAGCGCAAGCAATCATCTTTACAACTGTACCTGAAGGCGAAGGTCTGTACTTCGACATGGATGGTAACCCTGTTGTGACTTCTGACCGTTTTGTTCACGCATTCGAAGTTGCTAAGCAAATTCGTGAAAAGGGTCTAGATGGTCGCATCCTAGCTTGGTCTAACGAGTGGTACGAAGGCTTCCGTAACGGCACATTCGCAACTCAGCTATCTGGTGCATGGCTACTTGGCCACCTAAACAACTGGATTGCTCCTGATACTGCGGGCAACTGGGGCGTTGAGCACCTTCCTGATGGCATCTACGGTAGCTGGGGTGGTTCATTCCTATCAATCCCAACACAATCAGCTAACCCAGATGAAGCTTGGAAGCTTATCGAATACATGACAACAAAACGTGATGTACAGCTTAAGCACTTTGAAACTATCGCTGCCTTCCCTGCAAACGTGACAACTTACGATGACCCAATGTTCGAAGAAGAGATCGAATTCCTAGGTGGTCAAAAGGCTCGTCTACTGTTTGCTGATGTTGCGAAAAACATCAAGCCAGTGGCTCCTGCAAAAGGCGACCACGTAGCGCGCTCAATCATTCTTGAGAACGCGCTAATGGAAGTTCTAGATGAAGGTAAAGATATCAAGACAGCACTTGCTGATGCAGAGCGTCTAATCAAGCGCCGCACACGTAATCTATAAGCTGTTTAATTTTGGGAAGCGCAGGCAACTGCGCTTCCACTTTGGGTAAGAGGTCGAAACAATGAATCAAGCTGCAAGCAAGGTTTTAGACTCTAATGATGGGCGCACAAGCCTTTTTTCTTGGCTAAATTTGAAAGCGCTTACACCATACGGGTTCCTATTGCCGTTTTTGGTCATTTTTTCAGTATTTGGAATCTTTCCACTACTGTTTTCCGTTTTTCTATCATTCCATGAATGGAACCCAGTCGAGGGGCTCGGTGCAATGGAGTATGTTGGGTTCGAGAACTACCATCTCGCACTGACAGACCCATGGCTATGGCGCTCACTGAAGAACACATTCTGGCTAGCAATTACATCAGGTGTCGCACAGCACTTAGTGGCACTGCCGGTGGCATACATCCTAGTTTCGCTTGGTGACCGTCTTCGTCACTGGCTAACATCGGCATACTTCCTACCGTTCATCACATCAACGGTAGCGGCATCACTGATCTTCTTTAACATGTACTCGCCAAACTCAGGCATCATCAACCAATCATTGATGGCGCTGGCTGATAGCTCTCTATTCGGCTGGGCATTTAGCTGGGTTAACGATTACCAGCCAATCCGTTGGCTAGAAGACTCCACCATGATCAAGCCATCAATCGCTTTCATGGTTTTCTGGAAATACACCGGTTTCAACATCGTTCTTTACACCACAGGTCTAATGACGATTCCTAAAGAGATTCTAGAAGCCGCTCGCATGGACGGCGCAAACGCAGTTCGTCGCTTCTTCAGCATCTCACTACCAATGATTCGCCCGTTCGTCTTCTTTGCAATCACCATGACTATCATCGGTAACTTGCAGCTATTCGAAGAACCGTTCGTACTGACTCGCGGTACTGGTGGTACGGGTCAAGCAGGTCTAACTATCTCTATGTACCTCTACAAAGTGGGTTGGGAATGGCTAGAAATGGGTACAGCATCAGCAATTTCATGGCTACTGTTCGCTCTAATTGCAGCTTGTACTTCAATCCAATTCTTCTTCTTTGGTAAGAAAGGTCTAGGGGAGCAATAAGATGTCAATTCAAGCACTAAAACCGAGCGATCGTACGATTGAGATCGCAACCAAGATTCTTCTGATTGCATTGGCTGCTGTCTTAATTGTTTCAGCAATCATCACGGTATTCCCGTTCTTCTGGTCAGCACTACTTTCAACGCGCGACCGTAGTGAGATCTTTGGTACCGGTATCAGTCTAGCGATGGGTGATAGCCTGTCTTACAACTACCAGCGTCTATTGGAAATCATGCCATTTTGGCAAGCAATGTTTAACTCTATCTACGTTGCATTCCTAGGCACAACCATCTCACTACTGTTCTGTAGTATGGGTGGTTACGCGTTTGCTGTGTACAAGTTCAAAGGCAAGAGCATCCTATTTGGCATGCTTGTGGGCTCCATGATGATTCCACCAGTACTTAGCCTTATCCCTTACTTCATGATTGTGAAGTTCTTGGGACTACTGGATAACCACCTTGCGGTATGGCTGCCGTTCACGACGACACCATTTGGTATCTTCCTGATGCGCCAACACGTCGTCGCTTCAATTCCTAAAGAGCTTCTAGAAGCGGCAAAACTCGATGGCGCTGGTGAGTTCCGTACCTACTGGAGTGTTGTACTGCCGCTCATGAAACCGGCACTCGCAACCCTTGCGATCGTTCAGTTTGTCTTCTTCTGGAACATGTTCATGCAACCACTCGTTGTACTAACAACACCAGAGAACTACGTCATCACTCAGGCACTACGAAGTGTACAAGGGATTCCGAACACACCTTGGGGTGCGGTAATGCTGGGTACAACGATTTCGATTCTACCTCTGGTCACCGCTTATCTGTTCGCATCTCGCCAGATGATCAGTGGTCTAACATCCGGTGCGGTTAAGGGTTAATTAGCAGTCATGAACAAGTATCAATTACCACAAGATTCAAAACTACGTTCACCTGAATTCGTGTTCGGTGTTGCGACCTCTTCCTATCAGATCGAAGGGGGAGTGATGGAAGGGGGTCGCACTCCATCGATTTGGGATACGTTCTGCAAAAAACCTGGTGCTGTTGACAACGGTGACAGTGGTGACGTCGCTTGCGATCACTACCACCTTTGGAAGCAAGACATTGAAATGATTCAAGGTCTGGGCGTTGACGCTTACCGTCTTTCTATCGCGTGGCCTCGTATTCTGCCACGCGATGGCGAGGTTAACCCTGAAGGCTTGGCATTCTATGAGCAGATCATTGATGAGTGTCATGCGCGCGGTTTAAAAGTCTTTGTCACTCTTTATCACTGGGATCTACCACAATATCTCGAAGATAAAGGTGGCTGGCTAAACCGTGAGACGGCATACAAATTTGCTGAGTATGCCGACGTTGTAAGTCGTCACTTTGGCAACAAAGTTGACGTTTACACCACGTTAAACGAACCGTTTGTATCTGCTTTCCTCGGATATCGTTGGGGCGAACACGCACCGGGTATCAAGGGGGAAAAAGAAGGCTTCCTAGCGTCGCACCACCTGATGCTAGGTCATGGCTTGGCGATGCCAGTACTGCGCAAAAACGCACCAAAATCTAAACATGGTGTGGTATTCAATGCCTCACCGGGCTATGCGCTAACGCCTGCTGACCAAGGTGCAGCAGATTATGCAGATGCAGAGAACTATCAATGGTTTATTGACCCTGTACTCAAAGGTGAATACCCACAGCTGGTTCTTGATAAGCGCGCAGACGTCGTGCCCATGATCCTTGAGGGCGACCTCGACATCATCAGCGCGCCTGTCGACTACATTGGTATCAACTACTACTCACGCAATCTGGTTCACTTTGATGAGCAAGGCGATGTGAAGAAAGTGATTCCAGAAGGGGCAGAGTGCACTTACATCGGCTGGGAAATTTACCCGCAAGGTCTGCGCGACCTAATGATTCGTCTTAATGAACGTTATGACAACCTGCCACCAATTTACATCACGGAAAATGGGGCTGCAGGTAATGACGAAATCACACAGAACAAAGTCAATGATGAGCAGCGTGTACGCTATTTCCAAAGTCACCTAGAAGCCCTAGATGAAGCACTGAAAGCTGGCGTTCGCATCGATGGTTACTTCGCATGGAGTTTAATGGATAACTTCGAGTGGGCCTTCGGTTACTGCCAACGCTTTGGCATCGTACACGTTGATTACAACACGCAACAAAGAACACTAAAACAGAGCGCTATCGCTTACCGCAATATGCTTATAGAGCGCGCTGAGGAGCACAATAATGGCTAAAGTAGAATTCCGTAATATCAAAAAATCATTCGGCGACGTAGAAGTTGTAAAAGAGTTCGACTTCACCGTTCAAGACGGCGAGTTTGTTGTATTCCTTGGCCCATCAGGCTGTGGTAAGTCGACAACACTACGCATGCTAGCAGGCCTTGAGAGCATCACCGCAGGTGAAATCTACGTTGGCGAAAAGCTAATGAATAAGGTTGATGCGAAAGACCGTGACCTAGCAATGGTATTCCAGAGCTACGCGCTGTACCCACACATGACGGTATACGAGAACATCGCATTTGCTCTGAAACTAAAAGGCATGCCTAAAGCAGAGATCGATGAAGAAGTACGCAAAGCAGCGAAAATGCTTGAGCTTGATGCACTGCTAGATCGTAAGCCAAAAGAGCTTTCTGGTGGTCAGCGTCAGCGTGTAGCAATGGGTCGCGCAATGGTTCGTACGCCAAAAGTATTCTTGTTCGATGAGCCGCTATCTAACCTTGATGCGAAACTGCGTGGTGTGATGCGTGAAGAGATCAAACAGCTTCACCGTGAACTAAAAACCACCACTATCTATGTAACGCACGACCAGATTGAAGCAATGACGCTGGCGGATCGCATCGTTATCTTGAAAGATGGCTATGTGGCTCAGGTGGGTACCCCAACAGAAGTATTCCAACGCCCGGCGAACAAATTTGTTGCTCAGTTTATCGGTAACCCATCGATGAACATGCTAGACGCACACCTGACTGAAAAAGAAGGGGAATGGGTCGTTGAGCTTGGTGACATCAACATTCCACTTCCTGAGCGCTTCAAAGCGTTGGCATCGAAAAACGTTGCACTACATTTTGGTGTACGTCCGACCGATATTCACCTGCGTGCAGAGCACGTTGACCACGACCGCGTACTGCCTATTCCAGTCAAGATCAAAGACAAAGAGCTATTAGGCGCAAGCATCCTGCTTAAAACAGAAATCGCGGGTCAACAACTGATGATCGAAACACAAGCGGCTGAAGTGGACACTGCTGAAGTGACCCTTTACCTCGACCTCGATGCGATTCATCTGTTCGACTCATTGAGTGAAAAGTCTCTAGCAACGTTCTAACCACCAGCGATAAAAACTATTTATTAGGCTCCTCCTCATGGAGGGGCCGAGGATTGTGATGATGAAATTTGGATATTTCGACGATAACAACAAAGAATATGTAGCAACAACACCATGTACTCCCATCAAATGGTGTAACTACGTCGGCACACTAAACTTCGGTGGTATTGTCGACAGCAACGGCGGTGTTCTTCTTTGTAAAGGCGACCCTGCACTAAACCGTATTACTAAGTATGTGGCACAACTACCGAACTCCGACTTCAAAGGTTCAACCGTTTACCTAAAGGTCAAAGACAGCTCGGGCAAAGAAGAGATCTTCTCTCCTTTCTTTACTCCAACACTTAAGCCACTTGATAAGTTCGAGAACCACACGGGCCTGTCTTACACGACGATCGTTTCAGAAGCCTTTGGCGTTCGCTGTGAAGTGACTTTCTTTGTACCAAGTGATGATGAAGTGCTGATTGAAGACATTAAGATCACAAACATCTCTGATGGTGAACTGCACGTCGATGTTGTTCCTGTGTTTGAGTTCACTCACTTCGATGCATTGAAGCAGCTATTGAATGCAGACTGGGTACCGCAAACGATGACGCTAAAAGCCCACCAGCACGGTGAGCACACGGTTCTTGAACAATACGCATTCATGAAGCGTGACTACGCAGTAAACCTAGTAACAGCAGATCGTCCAGCCACCTCATTTGAAGGCGACCGCGCTAAATTCCTTGGCGAATTCGGCTACGGCAGCTGGGCTGCGCCACAAGCGCTAAATAATGAAGAGTTAGGCAATAGCGAGTGTTTGCGTGGCGACAATATTGCGGCATTAAACCTACGCTTAGGTTGGCTATCTCCACAGCAAACAGAGCGTACGGTTGTGCAGCTAACCCAGCAAGACAGCGTTGAAGCAGCAAAACCTTTGCTTGAGAAATATCGCAGCCACGACGCGGTTGACCAAGCGTTTGCCAACCTAAATTCATTCTGGGACAACTACCTAGCGACCGTTCAGGTAGAGACACCAGACCCTGCAATGAACTCAATGCTGAATGTTCATAACCCGCGCCAGTGTCATACTACTAAGAACTGGTCTCGCTACTTATCGCTCTACCAACTTGGCTTTGGCGCACGTGGTATCGGTTTCCGTGACTCTTCACAAGACACACTCGGTGTAATTACCCACATGCCTGAAGAAGCGCGTGAGTTTATTGAACGTCTCCTGTCCGTGCAAAACACCAACGGCTCTGCAATGCACCAGTTCTTCCCTTCAACGATGGAAGCGAACGCGGGCGACTCGCGCGAAGAAGAAGATCGTCCTGACTACTACGGTGATGACCACTTGTGGATTATCTACGCTGTGACTCAATACGTGAAAGAGACGGGCAACGCGGACTTCCTGAACAAGGTAATTCCTTACTACCAGAAAGATAAGCAAGGTAAGCCTGTGGAAGAGGGAACGGTATGGGATCACCTATGTCGCTCTATCGATTTCACACAAAACAACAAGGGTGCACATGGACTGCCTCTTCTTGGCTTTGCTGACTGGAATGACACGGTAAACCTACCAACGGGCGCAGAGTCTATGATGGTGGCAAGCATGTTTGGTAAAGCGCTAAACGATATGCTGGATCTGTGTAAACTGCGTGAAGATGAAGCGCTAGCAGAGCAGTTCCGCGGTTACTACGCTGAAATGCAGCAAACCATGAACGAGTGTGGCTGGGATGGCGAATGGTACGTTCGCTACTTTGATGAGAAAGGCGCACCGATTGGCTCACACACCAACGAGCAAGGTCAAATCTACACCAATGGTCAAAGCTGGCCTGTGATCTCCGGTTTTGCAACGCCAGAGCGTGCAAATCAAGCACTAGATTCTGTCTACAACAAGCTCAATACCGCAAACGGCATCAAGCTATCAACACCTGGCTACAACGGCTTCGATCCAAAGCTTGGCGGCGTATCGACCTACCCACCAGGCGCAAAAGAAAATGGCGGTATCTTCCTGCACTCAAACCCTTGGGTAATGATTGCAGAATCGATCATGGGTAATGGTGACCGTGCTTACGAGTACTACCGCCAAATCAACCCAGCGTCTAAGAACGACTCCCTTGATACGTTTGAGTCAGAGCCTTACTGCTACCCACAAAACATCTTAGGTGATGAGCATGAGCAATTTGGTCTGGGTCGTAACGCGTGGTTGTCTGGCACATCATCTTGGACTTACGTAGCGGGTACACAGTGGATTTTGGGTGTTCGCCCTGACATTGATGGCCTGATCGTTGACCCTTGTATTCCTACTGAGTGGCCAGAGTTTAAGGTTCGTCGTCAGTTCCGTGGCGCGACTTATCATATCCATGTCAGTAACCCAAATAAGGTGAGCAAAGGCGTGGTTGAAATGCGCGTTAATGGTGACCGAATTGAAGGTAACAAAGCCCCTGTATTTAACAGTGGCGAGCACACGATTGAAGTAACGCTAGGCTAAAACGACTGCCCTCCCCTTCGATGGGGAGGGCATTATGTTCTACCCTGTGTAAATCGCTTGGCACTGCCATTGGAATGTTGAAGATTGACCGGGTTCCAAAACCAACAACCCAATTTCATTGTTGAACGCATTCGCAGGACAAGTCATTGGCTCTACCGCAATACTCGCTTCTGAGTTTGGAGTGTAAAGCTGAACAAATGGATAACTCGATTGCTGAGCGTAGAGAAGCTGCGCTTTGCCATCAAGACGCTTAAGTTCAATTAGGCCACTTTCAAGGTCATCGAACTCAAAGCAGTGATTGAACTCCACCCCTTCAAGAGTGCTAGGGGAGACAAACTGAGAGAAGGTCTGCTTCTCACCACTTGGCAAGTCATCATCGTGCAGCCACTCATGGCATGGTGACATTGAAAGTGTGAACTGAGAACGATCAACACCCAAATTAAAATACGGGTGCCAGGCATCACCAAACGGCAATGCGCTCTCACCAGTATTAACAATGTGCGTCTCACACTGCAGTAAACCTGTCGTGTTGAGAACAAAGATGACCTCTAAGCAGAAAGGAAACGGATAGCCCGGCGCATCCAAATGCTTAGAGTCGAACTGCAGAGTAACGCGAGCATGGTTCTCATCAACTTGCGTCTCTTTGATTAAAAAAGCTTGGTTGTAGAGCAGGCCATGAACGGCGTGATCAGACCAAGGAAAGTTCGCTGGCAACTGATAAGACTCACCAGCAAATGTGTATTGACCATGAGCGAGGCGATTTGGAAAAGGAAACAATTTAGCGCTGCGAGAGAAAAATGGGTGATTATCAACGAGATCTTTATGATCCGCATACCCCGTAATAAATGAGAATGGACTGTCATTAACAACAAAGCGATTAATGACGGCACCAAAGCTCGCAATAATTTCCAGTTCAATTCCTAACTGGCGGTTCGTTATATTTATAATTTCCAAACCACTCGGGTTATCAATATTAATGTTGAACATGCTGTTACTCCTTTTTTTTAAGATAGTAACAACAAAGAAAAGAATTAATCAATCTGGATAGTGATATGAAAAATACCATTCCCTACACAAGCTATTTAGGTGATGCAAAGCGACTCACCTCAAAAGGCGATGCGGTTGAGTTCATCCAGCCTTGGTACACTCCAATCTCTACAACCCCTGAGAATACTGGCATGGCATTTGGTGGTATTGGTAGCACCTTCACCCTAACACCTAATGGGGATACGCCGAACTTCAGTTTTATCCCAGGAATCTTTATTGATATCTCTGATCAAGATATTCACTTTAATGATTTTTATACTTCTGTTGCTCAACCAATTAGCATTGAAAATATTAAAATAAAATCTGATGGTGAGGCGAGAAGCTATTTAAATTACTACCCTGCTTTATTTTCTGGAAAAGAAATACACCAAGATGAATCATCAAGCCTATTAGAAGAACTAAAATCCAGCTTGCTGAAAGGTATTTTTTACCAAGAGAACCAAGAGCGTTTTTCTCGTTGGAATATCGAATTTACTCGCCGCACGCAACAGGCGATCAACCAAGATCCGACCGCACTGCACACTCAAGTATTAGTGGCGGTGGACTTCTTCAATGGTCTATTGATCAACAGCACATCACAATCAAAACAGTTGACAGCAAAGGGGACAAGCTCTGTTGAGTCAGTACGAGGCGATGAGATTGACTACCGCGCCCTCTACCCTATCGCTGAATTTGATTATCGTAGCTTCGAGACCGTATCAATAAAACGTAAGGCGGTGTCACCGGTCGTAAAAGACGATGCCGAGCTGTGCAGCCTGCCAAGTCATTGGAACCACTTTGAGTTAGTGAACAATACGGATCAACCGCAAAGTGTCACCATTGTTCAGCCACTTCTCAACTTGATTGGTTCCACTTACCGTAAAGGTCGTGACGGTATCCAAGACTCTTTCTGCACCCTAACGCAGAATCCAATCAAACAGCAGCACCAAGCACTGAGCCTAGACACTGATGATCATCTGTTTAGCGGTGTATTGATGGCGAGTGATTCCCGCTATGGCGCTGATATTGAAGGTGAGGTGAACTTTGGTATCGTCACGACAAAAGAGCTCGTGGAACAAGCCAAAGTTTGCGTGACCGTGAAACCTGCGATGTATTCAGCTCATACTCAGCGTGAAGTGCAAAATGCGTTAAATACAGGTCGTACAAACCAACACTTTGACAAAGGGATCTACTCAGGTCGAGAAGCGCTTGCTGGTTTAGCCGTTATTAATGTCGAGCTTGCTGCTCACGAAGCCATCGATCTTCGTTTTATTCAAACGATGGAGCACGGTAAGATCGCGCTGGGTGATTGGGAAACGGAAAAAGCCTACGCTCAATACCTCACAGGATCACAACGATCCACGCAGATCACACAACGCCTCATCGGCGAGTTTGAGTCAATTGAAGCGCGCATTGTTCAACAACAGACAGATTTCTTGAATAAAGCAAACAAGCAGTTCAATGATAGTGATAAAGCTCTGCGCTTTGCCACTATGGCCATGAACACACTCTCGTTTATGGCTGAGTCAACGGTATGGGACAAAGAGAACAAGTTCCTGGTGAAAGAGTGTGTAGATTACCCATTCTTCAACTCACTTGATGTGTATTTCTACGGCTCATTTGCCCTACTCTACCTATTGCCTGAACTTGATGGCTTTGTGATGGAAGAGTTTGCTCGCGCTATTCTTGCAGAGGACGACACCAAACGACGCTACTGGGAATATGAAGATAAACCTTTCGCCGAGCTAGTGGATAGTAAGTACGAAGGCACTCGCGCAGTCCGTGGCGCAGTGATTCACGATCTAGGCAGCCCGTTTGACATTCAGCCAGATGCTTACAGCTGGCACAACGTCAAAGAGTGGAAGGATCTTGCGCCGAAGTTCATTCTGATGGTGTATCGTCACTTCAAGAAAACAGGCAATCGCGCAGTGGTTGAAGCTTGTTGGAGTGCGGTTAAAGAGAGTGTTGTCTACCTTGAAAACCTTGTCGCTGAAGGCGATACCTTGCCACTGACACGCGGCACCGATGACACCTTCGACAACCTATCCTCGCATGGCATATCCATCTATTGTGCAAGCCTATGGTCAGCGGGGCTGCGCGCTGGATCTGCACTTGCTGAACTCATGAATGAGCCAGAGCTAAGCATCGATTATGCAGAGAAAGCACAGGCTGCCCTCGAAGAGCTGGAAGAGAGTCTTTGGGATGAAGAGCAAGGCTACTACCACTTCTTTGTCACCCCTGTTCAAACCAAACACCTCACTGGTGAAGGTCTGCAAGAGCTGCGTGAAATGGGTATTGAAGCCAGTGGCGATAAGATCCTTGATAAGAACCTTATCAACCAATACCTCAACCGACGCGATAATCCAGCTCTAAGTAAGCTAGAAGAGCGCCGCACTAAAAAGCGCTCACTCAAGCAGGTCGCACCAAACGCATTTACCGCAGAGTATGACGCCATCGTTGAGCTCGACTCAGACAACAGCTTTGGTGATGCGCTATTGGCAGACAGCTACCTGCAATTGCTCGGTGATAACGGCTTATTCCCACAAGAACGTGTCGCTCGCGCACTGGACTTTGTCTGTAAAACCAATTTCAAGGCCAACAGCCCGAAAGTGGGCGTAGCGAACATGACACTGGCGGATGGCATGCCGCACCATGCGTTCCAAGCACAAGATGTTTGGATTGGTGTTCAGTTTAGTGTCGCGACTGCGCTGCAGCTTGCTGATAAACGCGATGAGGCCGAGCAGTTAATGGACACCACTTATCGAGCGCTTTACCAGTATGCTCGTATCCCTTTTGCTGCCCCTGAAGGCTTCAATGCCTCGGTTCAAGTTGAACCTAGCTTGCTGGTATCAGAGCTAGGACTCACTCTTGAACAGGCTCAGCTGTGGATTGATGCACTCAAAGAAGACAAATGTCTGCTTCCTGACGGACGAGTAAGCCCGAGTATGTGCCAAGATCTCGGTGACTTCCAAGTTCAGATGGGACCAACGGTTGAAAAAGCACTGACCGAGCAACTATTCAACCTGTTGAAAGCAACCGGCCTGAAGTACACTGCGGGACGTTATTTCCGTCCAGGGATGATATTTGCCTACAACTACTAGCTATTTAGTCGCTAAATGTATCGAACTGGAAATATTTATTCAGTGAGATCTCATTTTCCCTCCCCCAAGCTTGCCTTGGGGGGTATGCGTACTCCACCCTCTATGTGAAGCCTCCCCAAAATAAGAAAAGGCTACCACTCAGGAGTGAACATAATGAAAAAGAAAAAAGCTCCGACGGTCTATGATGTTGCAAAGCTTGCTGGCGTATCACCTAGTACCGTCTCGCGCTTCTTAAACCGGACGACTTATGTCTCCGATGAAAAGAGTGAAAAACTCGAACAAGCGATCAAAGAATTGGGTTACAAGCCGAACCAACATTCGACAACACACTCAAATCGACGCTCTATGACTATCGGGGTGCTCATCCAACACCCAGACAGTCCGTTTACTTGTCGTATTCTGAACGACATGGAAAAGACGTTGATCGCCAAGGGTTATTCACTGGTCATTGCTACTGGGCATTGGCAAAAAAATCTTGAACAGCATGCGCTGGATTACCTCGCAAAAAGTAACGTTGATGGTGTCATAATTGTCACTGGTGACATTAAAGAAGAGACCATCATCAAGTTCGCGAACAACATCCCCGTTGTGGCCGTGGGTTATCAAATTGAGGCAGAGAATGTTCGCAGCATCAACCTTGATAACACGCTGGGTGGTTACATCGCGACACTGCATTTATTGCAGCAAGGTCATGTGAATATTGCACACATCAAGGGGCACAGCTCACAGCCAGACGCAACGTGCCGCTTTGAGGGCTATAAAAAAGCCCTAGAAGAGTCAGGTATCAAAGTGATGTCTAAACTGGTCAAGCAAGGAGACTTTAGCTCTGAACTTGGGTATGAAAAAACCATCGAACTGATTGAATCTAAAGTGCACTTTTCTGCGATTTTTGCTGCCAATGACCAAACCGGTTATGGCGCTATAAAAGCACTGACTGACCGTGGATATCGGGTACCTGAAGACGTTTCCGTTGTCGGCTTTGATGATCTCCCGACATCTCAGTACTTTACGCCAGCGTTGACAACCTTACGCCAGCCTATTGAAGAGGTGGGCGTGGTATGCGCCCACTCGCTTCTCAATCTGCTAAACGGTGAAACACACGAAGCTCGTCTTCCCCCTATTGAGCTCATTGTCCGTCAGAGTACTCAATCTCTTTACCGGAGCAATCCCCGGCAGCAACCACTAGAGAAATTCGCACTCTCTTAGCATTTCTCGAAGTATTAAAATACTAAGATCAAATAAAGGGTCAAAACGTGAGTTTTGACCCTTTTCACTATCGAACTGATATCAATCTATAGCAGCACAAGATAAAGCATAAATAGACCACATAGCGCATAGATAATAGGGTGTACCTGCTTGCCTTTACCAGCCACGAACATTGAGAACGCGTAGCTAATAAAGCCCATAGCCATGCCGTTTGCTGGCGAGAAGCTCAATACCGTAAACATAATGGTAAAGAAAGCCGCAATGCGTGACTCTTTCTGCTCCCAGCTGATCTGACCTAGACGACCTATCATGTAGATACCCACAACCACCATCGCGGGTGCAACCATCGCCGCAGAGAAAATCGAGAAGATTGGGTAGAAGAATAGCGACAAGAAGAATAGACCCGCCACTGTTACCGCCGCCAAACCTGTTTTCGCACCCTGGGCAGAAGCAATACCGGATTCAGAGAATGCGGTAATCGATGTTGTACCAAGTACTGAACCAATCACCGTACCACCAGCGTCTGCCACGAGTGCAGAACGAGCGTTTGGCACTTTACCGTCTTTATCGATGATACCCGCATCACGGCCAACACCAACAATGGTGCTCAACCCGTCAAAGAAGTCGACAATCAAAAAGATAATCACAATAAATAGCAGATCGAACAGCTTTTCTGCCGTTAAGCCAGAGAAGTTAAAGATCGCGCCAAAGCTGCCCTCGATGCTCGGCGGAGCAGTCACAATTGCCTCTGGGATAGGCGCGTTAGACGTGCCCATAAACGCATCCGCGATCACTGTCAGCAAAATCGCAGAAATGAATGAAATGAACGTGGCGAGTTTAATATCGCGGATCATGCACCCTAGAGCAATAAAGATACTGATATAAGCAATAATGACTTGAGGGTTAGAGATATCCCCCATGCTCACCAAGATAATTGGGTTTGAAACAATAATGCCCGCATTTTTTAACCCAAGGAACGCGATAAACAGACCAAGCGATACGGTAATCGCCAGCTTCAAATCCTCAGGGATGGATTCAATCATCGCCTTGCGAATCTTGGTCATTGACAGAATTAGGTAGATCACACCCGACAAAAAGATACCAAATAGCGCTTCATGCCAAACCAACGCGACCGAGCCACTAAGCAACATGCCTTTGAAAAAACCATTCATACTCATGCCTGGGGCAAGCATCACTGGGTAGTTACCAAACAAACCCATGATCAATGTCGCTAGACCCGCAGCCAACGCCGTTGCAGTGAAAATCGCACCACGATCCATTCCTGGAATATCCCCCAAAATCGCAGGGTTAACTGCCAAGATATAGCTCATCGCTAGGAAGGTAATAAAACCTGCATAGATCTCTGTACCAATGGTTGTCTTACGTTCAGATAGTTTGAATCGAGCTTCTAAAAAAGAAGGAGAGGTGGGCTTTGCAGCAGCTTCGTGACTCACGAGGAAACCTATTATGTTTAAAGTGTAGGTACATCGCGCTGCATGCAGTAGATGCGGGCATCAAGACAATGTGTTGTAGTCACCAAGATAGGCTCGGTGGTAGAAACGTCAGATCCCATTCATCCAACATATACAACGCGACAGAATTTAGGCGCGAATTTTAGCGATATAGAGTAAAAATTCAACAGATTTCGCACAAAAACCATAATAAAGAAACGACTTTAAAAACAAACCCTTGAAAAACAAGCAAACGTTTGCCATCGCGGTACCACATAAACTGAATCTTTCTCTCTACCCTAGATCCTAGACAGGATCTTTTCTTGAGCTTAGACAAGGGTTTGTGCTACCCTTCGCGTCCATTTTTTAGCCTACTGTCGCGATGATTCACCCAGTAGATATGCTATCTTTAACCCAGTGACTATTAGGTCACCACACACCTTGACTTAACCAGAGTGAGAAGACTTCCATGGCAAAAGGTACTCTATACATTGTTTCGGCACCGAGTGGCGCAGGCAAATCTAGCCTTATTTCAGCAATGCTGGAAACAAACCCAACTTATGCCATGAAAGTATCCGTTTCTCATACAACTCGCGGTATGCGTCCTGGTGAACAAGATGGTGTTCACTACCACTTCGTGCAGAAAGAGAGCTTTGAAGAATTGATCGAGCAAGGCGCTTTCCTTGAGTACGCAGAAGTATTTGGTAACTACTACGGCACCTCACGCCCATGGATTGAAGAGAACCTAGATAAAGGTATCGACGTTTTTCTAGATATCGACTGGCAAGGCGCACGTCAGATCCGCGAGCAGATGCCTCTAGCAAAAAGCATCTTCATCCTACCGCCATCAAACGGTGAACTTGAGCGTCGCCTAAATGCGCGCGGTCAAGACAGTGAAGCGGTTATCGCTAAGCGTATGGCTGAGGCAAAATCAGAAATCTCACACTACAATGAATACGACTATGTCATTGTTAATGATGATTTTGATACGGCACTAATGGATTTTAAAGCAATCATTCGCGCAGAGCGTTTGAAGCATGATAAGCAAGCAGCAAAATATAAAGGCATGTTAGACGCTCTATTATCAGAGTAAGTCTATATTTCCTCTAGCAAGATCCTTGTGATGCTTGTATAATTTCTCGTCACACTAAATTTTAGTTAACTATTTTGGAGTTCTCATGGCACGCGTAACTGTTCAAGACGCTGTTGAAAAAGTTGGTAACCGTTTCGACTTAGTTCTTATTGCGGCTCGCCGCGCTCGTCAAATGCAAACTGGTGGTAAAGATGCATTAGTGCCAGAAGAGAATGATAAGACAACGGTTATCGCTCTACGCGAAATCGAAGAAGGTCTTATCACGAAAGAAGTTCTAGATGCACGCGAGCGTCAAGAGCAACAAGAACAAGAAGCAGCAGAACTAGCAGCAGTAAGCAGCATTGCTCACAGCCGCTAATTCAACTCACTGAACAACTATATTCAGTAAGCACAACCAGTCGGGCCCATAGTTTGTATCTATTTGATAGCCTCAAAGACGTTGCCCAAGAATACCTAACAGAGCCTCAAATTGAGGCTCTGCGTCAATCTTATGTGGTAGCGCGCGACGCCCATGAAGGGCAAACCCGCTCAAGCGGCGAACCGTACATCATTCACCCTGTTGCTGTAGCTCGAATCTTGGCGGAAATGCGTCTGGATATTGAAACCCTGCAAGCAGCACTTCTTCATGATGTCATTGAAGACTGTGATGTCACCAAGGAAGAACTTGAGGCACAATTTGGCAACGCCGTTGCTGAGTTGGTAGATGGTGTCTCTAAGCTCGACAAGCTCAAATTCCGCGATAGAAAAGAAGCCCAAGCAGAGAACTTTCGTAAGATGGTTCTGGCAATGGTGCAAGACATTCGTGTCATTCTTATCAAACTCGCAGACCGCACGCACAACATGCGTACACTGGGAGCACTACGCCCAGACAAGAAACGTCGTATTGCACGTGAAACCCTCGAAATCTATTCTCCACTGGCACACCGCTTAGGTATCCATAACATCAAAACCGAGCTTGAAGAGTTAGGCTTTGAAGCGTTATATCCAAATCGCTATCGCGTACTCAAAGAGGTAGTGAAAACTGCGCGTGGTAACCGTAAAGAGATGATTCAGCGCATCCACAGTGAAATTGAAGGTCGCTTGGGTGAGTTTGGGGTTTCTGCCCGTGTCTTTGGTCGTGAGAAGAATCTATTCTCCATCTACAACAAGATGAAAACCAAAGAGCAGCGCTTTCACACCATCATGGATATCTATGCCTTCCGCGTTGTCGTAGATAGCCCTGACGATTGTTACCGAGTGCTTGGTCAAGTCCATAGCTTATACAAGCCACGCCCAGGTCGCATGAAAGACTATATCGCGGTACCAAAAGCCAATGGCTACCAATCACTTCACACCTCAATGGTCGGCCCTCATGGCGTACCCGTTGAAGTTCAGATCCGTACAGAAGATATGGATCAAATGGCCGATAAAGGTGTCGCCGCGCACTGGTCTTATAAAGACAAAGGTGAACGCTCTGGCACGACTGCTCAAGTCAAAGCCCAGCGTTGGATGCAAAGCCTGCTTGAGTTACAACAAAGTGCGGGTAACTCGTTTGAGTTTATTGAAAACGTTAAGTCGGATCTGTTCCCAGATGAGATTTACGTCTTCACGCCAAAAGGTCGCATTGTGGAACTGCCTCTCGGCGCCACTGCTGTCGATTTTGCCTATGCTGTGCACACAGATGTGGGTAACTCCTGTGTTGGTGCTCGAGTCGACCGTCATCCATACCCTCTAAGTAAAGCTCTTAAGAACGGTCAAACTGTCGAGATCATTAGTGCACCAGGCGCGCGTCCAAATGCCGCATGGCTTAACTACGTGGTCACTTCACGTGCTCGTACCAAGATCCGTCAGGTTCTGAAAACCATGCGCCGCGAAGAGTCTGTTACGCTTGGCCGTCGCCTACTCAACCACGCACTTGGTCGTCACTCCATTGACTCTATCTACCCTGATAACATTCAAGAAGTACTGACAGACCTGCGCCTTGAGAGCGTCGATGACCTACTTGCAGCGATTGGTCTGGGTGAGTTGATGAGTATCGTTATCGCTCGTCGCCTACTCGGAGATACCGATGAACTGACAACCACCAGCTCCATTCCATCGGATTCGAATAAGAAACTTCCTATCCGTGGTGCTGAAGGTATTCTGCTGACGTTTGCCAACTGTTGTCACCCGATCCCAGATGATCACATTATTGCTCACGTCTCTCCGGGTCGTGGACTTGTGGTTCACCGTGAAACTTGCCCTAACGTACGTGGCTACCAAAAAGAGCCTGATAAGTACATGGCGGTTGATTGGTCAGAAGACTACGAGCAAGAGTTTATCTCAGAGCTCCAAGTTGATATGCAGAACCGACAAGGTGCACTGGCAGAACTGACTAACGTGATCTCGAAGACGGGCTCTAACATCCACGGTCTCTCAACAGAAGAGCGTGATGGTCGCTTGTACACAGTGACTGTTCTGCTGACAACGAAAGATCGCGTTCATTTAGCGGGCATCATGAAGCGTATTCGCGTTATGCCTGATGCGCTCAGAGTTCGCCGTCGCAAGCACTAACCCAACAAGAGCAGCTCAAGCACGAGCTGCTCTTTTCTTATATTCCTCGAAATACAATTTCAAGTACCATGAATCTAGAACGCTATAACAAAATCCAGCAAGTCTTCAAATCACGCCAAACTGACCTCACGGTTTGCCTTGAAGAGGTCCACAAACCCAACAATGTTTCAGCGGTAATCCGAACTGCTGATGCGACTGGGCTGCATAAAATCCATGCTGTTTGGCCTGATCCGAAAATGCGCACTCTGAGCCACACCTCTGCTGGTGCGAGAAACTGGGTTGAAGTGGATACACACGAAAGTACAGCAGAAGCGATCCAATGTTTGAAAGATCAAGGTATGCAGGTACTGGTGACGAACCTATCGGATACTGCCGTAGATTTTCGTGAGATTGATTATACCAAGCCAACCGCAATTATCCTGGGTGGTGAAAAGTATGGGGCTTCAGAGGAGGCCAAGCGCCTGGCTGACCAAGACATCATTATTCCTATGATAGGTATGGTGCAATCTCTTAATGTCTCTGTGGCAAGTGCGGTTATTTTGTATGAAGCTCAGCGTCAGCGCCAAGCTGCCGGCATGTACGACAAAGAAGAGAGCTCGGTGCCCGCAGAAGATATCCACCGCACCCTATTTGAGCGAGGCCACCCAGTATTAGCGAAAGTGGCGAAGCGTAAAGGACTCGCCTACCCTTCTCTTGATGAACAAGGTCAAATCATCGCTGACGAGGCATGGTGGAAAGAGATGCAAAAAGGTAAGTAAAAACTTACATCCATCCTCGTTCAACAAAAGAGACAACCTCTCCATCACCCACCACAAAATGGTCAAGAATACGGATATCCACCAGAGATAACGCGTCAACCAAACGGCGCGTTATTCGTCTGTCCGCCTGACTAGGTTCTGCTATTCCTGACGGGTGATTGTGCGCAAGAATTAATGCCGCGGCATTGTGTTGCAAAGAGCGTTTCACCACTTCCCTCGGGTAAACGGATGCAGCATCGATCGTGCCCTCAAACATGATTTCGTCGCAAATAACGCGATGCTGATTATCCAAAAACAGTACAAAGAAGGCTTCTCGACAGCGGTCACGCAGTAAACTAGAGAGATAGAGCTTGGTTTGTGTTGGGCTCGATAGCGCCTCTCCTCGTTCAAGCGTTTCAGCGAGATAACGCTGGGTCATTTCAAGCACCGCTTGCAGTTGCACATATTTCGCTTGCCCCAAACCACGATGAGTGCAAAATGTCTTTTGGTCCGAAGCAAACAGCGCTCGTAGTGAACCAAATTCTTTCAATAACTTATCTGCCAAAGTCAGGACATTCATTCCCTGTGTCCCAGTTCGTAGGAAAATGGCCAATAGCTCTGCATCCGTAAGTGAAGTGGGACCATGAGACAACAACTTTTCCCGAGGCATAGATTCTTTTGGTAGTGGTGACAACGCTGGCTTCTCCTAAGTTCAAGCATGCAACAGGCTAACGTTTACCCAAGCACTAAGCAGAGAATCTGCATAAGAAATAAGGTTAGAGACACGACAATATGTAACGCCTTTGCCTTGGTGGTAGTGGTTATTTCGACGAATCTCTCTTTACGAACTGTTGACTGAAACTAGGCACTTTGCTGACAAAAATGCTATCTTAGCGCGCAGAAAATCAAAGGAATTACTCAATATGTCGACTCTAGCTGGTAAAAATATTCTACTTGGCATCAGCGGCGGTATCGCAGCTTATAAGTGTGCAGAGCTTACCCGACGCCTTAGCGAACGCGGAGCTCAGGTGCGTGTTGTTATGACCAACGCGGCCAAAGAATTCATCACGCCATTAACGATGCAGGCCGTTTCTGGCCACCCGGTATCCGATAGCTTGTTTGACCCCGCAGCAGAAGCTTCTATGGGGCATATTGAGCTTGCCAAATGGGCAGACCTTGTCCTATTAGCTCCAGCCACTGCCGACCTCATCGCACGATTATCTGCTGGCATGGGCAACGATTTGCTTACGACACTGGTATTAGCGACAGAAGCACCAGTCGCGATTGCGCCAGCTATGAACCAGCAGATGTACAGCAATGTTGCTACACAAGAAAATCTAGCCACTTTGACACGTAGGGGCGTCAATATCTGGGGTCCGGCGGCGGGTGAACAAGCATGCGGTGATGTTGGCCCTGGGCGAATGCTTGAACCAATGCAGTTGGTCGAACACAGTGAGGCCTTCTTTGCCCCAAAGTCGCTAAGCGGTAAGACGGTAACGATTACTGCTGGACCAACTCGAGAAGCGATTGACCCCGTCCGCTACATCTCTAACCATAGCTCTGGGAAAATGGGCTTTGCATTAGCCGAAGCAGCGAAATCATTGGGTGCTGAGGTAAACCTGATAGCAGGCCCAGTATCACTCAATACACCTAAAGGTGTTAATTGCATTAATGTTGAATCTGCCCAACAAATGTTTGAGGCATCTGCACAACAGGCTATCACCTCTGACATCTTTATTGGTTGCGCAGCCGTTGCTGACTACCGCCCTGAAACAATTGCCGACAATAAGCTTAAGAAAGTGGACGGTCAGGACGATATGAATATTAAGATGGTGAAAAACCCTGACATCATTGCTCATGTTGCCGGTCTGAGTCATCACCGACCATTTACTGTTGGCTTTGCTGCAGAAACACAAGATGTTGAAGCCTACGCAAAGAGTAAACTGGAGCGAAAAAATCTCGATATGATATGTGCCAATGATGTCTCGATTGCCGGGCAAGGGTTTAACAGTGACAACAATGCCATCACAGCGTTCTGGTCTGATGGTAAGCAGTCACTATCACTAGAATCTAAGCAAAATATCGCACGACAGATCTTAACTCTGATCGCGGAAAAACTATAACCCTCATCAAGCAGTAAAAAGGAACGTTTGCATGGCTGGGACCAAGAAAAGCAATCGCAAAGAAGAAATACTACAAGCCCTCGCAGAAATGCTCGAGTCGACCGATGGCGCGTCACGGATAACAACAGCAAAACTTGCTAAGCAAGTTGGCGTATCTGAGGCCGCTCTTTATCGTCACTTCCCGAGCAAAGCTCGTATGTTTGAAGGATTAATCGAGTTTATTGAAGAGTCATTGATGTCACGCATCAACCGAATCTTAGATGAAGAGAAAGACACACTCGTGCGTATTCGCATGGTGATGCAATTGATACTGGCATTTGCAGAACGTAACCCTGGCCTGACTCGCATTCTCTCGGGCCATGCTCTAATGTTTGAAAATGAGCGCCTACGTGAGCGCATCAATCAACTGTTTGAACGTATAGAAACCTCTCTGCGCCAGATACTGCGTGAACGTAAGCTGCGTGAAGGTAAGTCCTTTCCTGTTGATGAAAAAATACTGGCTGCACAATTGCTGGGACAAGTTGAAGGAAGCCTAAACCGTTTTGTACGCTCTGACTTCAAATACCTTCCAACCGCCAATTTCGATGAATACTGGTCATTACTCAGTGCACAAATAAAGTAGAGCTATGGATAAAAGTAAGTACGCCGCACCTCAATTCTCATTGTCACTATTGCACCCAAAAAACTGGGGAGTATGGCTAGGGTTTGGCTCTCTTGCCATCATAGTCAATTTACTCCCTTACGCCCTGCTGCTAAAACTTGGCAAAAGCTTAGGGCGTTTAGGTATGCGCTATGGAAAAAAACGCGTCAGCGTTGCAAAGCGCAATCTCGAACTTGCCTTCCCTGATATGGATGAACAGGAGCGCGAAGTACTCGTTATAGAAAACTTTGAGAACACCGGTCTAGCGCTCATTGAAACTGGCATCACTTGGTTTTGGCCAACTTGGCGCTTCAAACAACTGCTGATTGAAAAAGATATTTCAGCGGTCCGACAGCATGCTAAGAGCGGTAAAGGCGTCCTTCTATGCTGCGTGCATGCACTCAACCTAGAGATCACGGCAAGAGCATTTGCTGTGCTCGGTGTGCCTGGTTATGGCGCATTTCGCCCGCACAATAACCCCGCCTACAACTTCATTCAGTACTGGGGACGTACGCACAATGGTAATAAGCTGATCGACCGTAAAGACGTTAAGTACATGATCAAGATTTTGCGCCAAGGCGAACGCCTATTCTATCTGCCGGATCACGACTACGGTCGCAACAAATCAGAGTTCGTTCCATTCTTCGCGGTAGAGGATGCATGTACCACAACAGGGACGAGTATTCTTGCGTATACCAGCCACTGTGCCATTGTGCCAGGATCTGGTTTCCGTAACGACAATGGGAAATACGAAATAATGGCTGAGCAGTCAATTGAGGCAGACTACCCGCAAAAGGACATGAAGGCGGCAGCTGCGTACATGAACAAGTACGTTGAGATGATTATCCTACGCGCGCCATCCCAGTGGATGTGGCTACATAAGCGCTTCAAGACAATGGAAGATGAATCCGCCGAAAAAGGCAGTCGTTACAATTAGCAGCTACAAAAAAGGTATCCCAATGGATACCTTTTTGCTTTCAACATCAGCGAAATCTAGATGCCGTATTGCGCGCGATAAGCTTTAACTGCATCTAGGTGTTCTGTATTGTCACCTTTCTCTTCCAAGAAAGTGATGAGGTCTGTCAGGCTGACAATCGAAATAACAGCACACCCAAAATCACGTTCAACTTCTTGAATCGCGGATAGCTCACCCTTGCCCTTTTCTTGACGATCGATGGCAACAAGCACACCCGCTAGATCAGCACCGTTCGCTTTGATGATCTCCATAGACTCACGAATGGCAGTGCCCGCTGTGATGACATCATCAACCAGCATGATACGGCCTTCTAATGCACTGCCCACAAGGTTGCCACCTTCACCGTGGTCTTTTGCCTCCTTACGGTTAAAACAGTATGGAGTATCCACATCATGGTGATCCGCAAGAGCGACTGCGGTTGTGGTCGCAATTGGGATGCCTTTGTACGCAGGGCCAAATAGAACATCATAATCAATACCCGAATCCGCTAATGCAGCAGCGTAAAAGCGACCAAGACGAGCTAGGTCACGACCAGTGTTAAACAAGCCAGCGTTAAAGAAATATGGGCTTTTACGACCTGATTTCAGGGTAAATTCGCCAAACTTCAAAACTTCTTTCTCTAGTGCAAATTCAATAAACTCACGCTGGTATGCTTTCATTGGTGTCTCTCTATATAAAAGTGTTAGTAGGAGGAAGACTAACAGGTTTACTCAAATACTGTGTCGTTGCCGAAACCACAACACAGACAAAAAAATAGCCCCCATAGTGGGAGCTATAAAAACTAGTCTGCTAGTGCAGCTTTCTGCACAGCAACAATTTCTGTAATGCCTTTCTTCGCCGAATCTAAAAGGTCAAGCAGCTCTTCATGGCTAAACGGTTCGCCCTCTGCTGTACCTTGGATTTCAATCATCTTGCCTTCTTCAGTCATCACGACATTCATATCAGTGTCGGCAGCAGAATCTTCAACGTACTCCAAATCACATAGTACATCTTCACCCAGAATACCCACAGAAACTGCGGCTACGTGGCCTCTCATCGGATTTGCTTTTAGCTTGCCATTATCGACGAGGTATTGGAATGCATCAGCCATAGCGACACTTGCGCCAGAGATAGAGGCAGTACGCGTACCACCATCGGCTTGAATAACATCACAATCGACAGTCACCATGATTTCACCCATGGCTTGCAAGTCAACGACGGCACGTAAGCTACGAGCAATCAAACGCTGAATTTCCATCGTACGGCCGCCTTGTTTACCACTTGCCGCTTCACGGCGAGTGCGCGAGTGCGTCGCGCGAGGCAACATACCGTATTCTGCCGTTACCCAACCTTTACCTTGCCCTTTCAGCCAACGAGGAACGTTCTCTTCCACAGTCGCATTACAAAGAACCTTCGTATTACCAAATTCTACTAATACTGAACCTTCAGCATAGGCGGTGTAGTTACGAGTAATCTTAATAGGACGAACTTGGTCTTTAGCACGATCGTTTGGACGCATAGACAATAACCTTATCAAGTGAGGTGTGGGCTTTAATTGGGGCAAGATTATAGCGGAAACAAGGGGGTTTCGCTAACAGATTAAAGAATATGCATAGGTTTCGCGACATCTCAGCAATAGATTACAAGGATGTGCTACTATTGCGCTGTAAATTTTCAAAATATTAAATAGGAAAATTCGATGATTTTCAGTATGACGGCCTATGCTCGTAAAGAAGTAAAAGGCGATTGGGGTACCGCAATTTGGGAAATTCGTAGTGTTAACCAACGCTACCTTGAAACTTACTTTCGTATGCCAGAGCAGTTCCGTGGTTTAGAGCCTGTGCTTCGTGAGCGTTTCCGCAAGCGCCTTGCCCGAGGTAAAGTTGAGTGTGCACTGCGCTTTGAAGCAAACCCTGCGGCAAAAGGGGAGCTGACCATCAACGAAACTCTTGCAAAGCAGGTCGTTGATGCAGCAAACCAAATCATGGCGATTACAGGTGAAAGTAGCCGTCTGAATCCTTTTCAAGTAATGCAGTGGACAGGTGTTATGGAAACACCTGAGCAAGACATGGATGCCATCAACATAACTCTGCTTAAAGCATTTGATGATGCTCTAGGTGAGTTTATCGAAGCTCGTGGCCGAGAAGGCGAGAACATGAAGGCACTTATCAATCAGCGACTTGAAGCGATTACTTCTGAAGTCACTAAGGTACGCGCACGCATGCCTGAGATCCTAGAATGGCAACGCGAGCGCCTACTTGGTAAATTTGAAGATGCTAAAGTTGACCTAGACCCAACTCGAGTGGAGCAAGAGCTCATTCTTCTTGCACAAAAATCGGATGTAGCAGAAGAGCTCGACCGTTTAGACTCACATGTAAAAGAAGCGACGAATATACTGAAAAAAGGTGGGGCAGTTGGCCGCCGTCTTGACTTTATGATGCAAGAGTTCAATCGTGAGTCAAATACATTAGCTTCAAAATCAATCAGTACGGATATCACGGCTTCTGGGGTCGAACTGAAAGTTCTTATCGAACAAATGCGCGAGCAGATCCAGAATATTGAATAAGTAGTTTAGCTATTTAATACAAAGCCCCGAATTTTTATCGGGGCTTTTTTGTATCTAGTTATCTACAGACAGCCCAACCGCACTCAAACGATCTTTAAAGTCATCCAAGCTATCGCCCTTATATGTAGGGTTACCATTAAAGTAACGCGGCTTTTCAGGCAGCATAGCATTCTTCAGCTCTTTCTCCTGATCAGGGTTATCATGATAGACAGTTACACGATGTGGTATCTCTTGTTTGATCGTAGCCATCTTGTTGTTCTCCTTTTCAATCATGCTTTGGTAAATACTTCAGAATGGAATTGGAAGAATTAAAAATAGCACTAAAAGAAAAACCAGAACCGTTTATGGTCACATTTCGTACATCGATACACATTCAACGCTGTTTTCTTACAAAATTTGAGATCAAAAACTGGTTAAAGAGGGAAAACTTGGCCAAATATAGGAAAAGAAGCGTAAAGAACGAATGTTCAAACGTAAAAAAGCCCTAGTCTTTCGACTAGGGCTTAGTATAAGTGGCGGAGTGGACGGGACTCGAACCCGCGACCCCCGGCGTGACAGGCCGGTATTCTAACCAACTGAACTACCACTCCGCAGTGGTCTATTTAAAGTCTTATCTAAATCGTGCTTCAAATAGATAATGTTCAAAGCCTGGCGATGTCCTACTCTCACATGGGGAAGCCCCACACTACCATCGGCGCTATTGCGTTTCACTTCTGAGTTCGGCATGGAAATCAGGTGGGTCCACAATGCTATGGTCGCCAAGCAAATTCTTAATTCGGAAAGCTATTTAAAAGTTAATGTGCACACATTCAATATTCTTGCTTTGAGTCCATCAAAACCCCTTGGGTGTTGTATGGTTAAGCCTCACGGGCAATTAGTACAGGTTAGCTCAACGCCTCACAACGCTTACACACCCTGCCTATCAACGTTCTAGTCTTGAACAACCCTTTAGGACACTTAAAGTGCCAGGGAAGACTCATCTCAGGGCTCGCTTCCCGCTTAGATGCTTTCAGCGGTTATCGATTCCGAACTTAGCTACCGGGCAATGCGTCTGGCGACACAACCCGAACACCAGAGGTTCGTCCACTCCGGTCCTCTCGTACTAGGAGCAGCCCCCTTCAATCTTCCAACGCCCACGGCAGATAGGGACCGAACTGTCTCACGACGTTCTAAACCCAGCTCGCGTACCACTTTAAATGGCGAACAGCCATACCCTTGGGACCGACTTCAGCCCCAGGATGTGATGAGCCGACATCGAGGTGCCAAACACCGCCGTCGATATGAACTCTTGGGCGGTATCAGCCTGTTATCCCCGGAGTACCTTTTATCCGTTGAGCGATGGCCCTTCCATACAGAACCACCGGATCACTATGACCTGCTTTCGCACCTGCTCGAATTGTCATTCTCGCAGTCAAGCGGGCTTATGCCATTGCACTAACCTCACGATGTCCAACCGTGATTAGCCCACCTTCGTGCTCCTCCGTTACTCTTTGGGAGGAGACCGCCCCAGTCAAACTACCCACCAGGCACTGTCCTCACCCCAGATAATGGGGCTAAGTTAGAACATCAAACATACAAGGGTGGTATTTCAAGGATGGCTCCACGAATACTGGCGTACTCGCTTCAAAGCCTCCCACCTATCCTACACATGTAGGCTCAATGTTCAGTGCCAAGCTGTAGTAAAGGTTCACGGGGTCTTTCCGTCTAGCCGCGGGTACACTGCATCTTCACAGCGATTTCAATTTCACTGAGTCTCGGGTGGAGACAGCGTGGCCATCATTACGCCATTCGTGCAGGTCGGAACTTACCCGACAAGGAATTTCGCTACCTTAGGACCGTTATAGTTACGGCCGCCGTTTACCGGGGCTTCGATCAAGAGCTTCGACCTAAGTCTAACCCCATCAATTAACCTTCCGGCACCGGGCAGGCGTCACACCGTATACGTCATCTTACGATTTTGCACAGTGCTGTGTTTTTAATAAACAGTTGCAGCCACCTGGTATCTGCGACTCCCCATAGCTCCATCCGCAAGGGACTTCACCGCGAGGAGCGTACCTTCTCCCGAAGTTACGGTACCATTTTGCCTAGTTCCTTCACCCGAGTTCTCTCAAGCGCCTTGGTATTCTCTACCCGACCACCTGTGTCGGTTTGGGGTACGATTCCTTACAATCTGAAGCTTAGAGGCTTTTCCTGGAAGCATGGCATCAATGACTTCACTACCGTAGTAGCTCGACATCGTGTCTCAGCCTTAAAGAGAGCCGGATTTACCTAACTCTCAAGCCTACGCACTTGAACCTGGACAACCGTCGCCAGGCCCACCTAGCCTTCTCCGTCCCCCCATCGCAATTGTAAGAAGTACGGGAATATTAACCCGTTTCCCATCGACTACGCCTTTCGGCCTCGCCTTAGGGGTCGACTTACCCTGCCCCGATTAACGTTGGACAGGAACCCTTGGTCTTCCGGCGAGGAGGTTTTTCACCCCCTTTATCGTTACTCATGTCAGCATTCGCACTTCTGATACCTCCAGCAGACCTTACAGTCCACCTTCAACGGCTTACAGAACGCTCCCCTACCCAATGACTAAAAGTCATTGCCGCAGCTTCGGTGTATAGCTTAGCCCCGTTACATCTTCCGCGCAGGCCGACTCGACTAGTGAGCTATTACGCTTTCTTTAAATGATGGCTGCTTCTAAGCCAACATCCTAGCTGTCTAAGCCTTCCCACATCGTTTCCCACTTAGCTATACTTTGGGACCTTAGCTGGCGGTCTGGGTTGTTTCCCTCTCCACGACGGACGTTAGCACCCGCCGTGTGTCTCCCGGATAGTACTCACTGGTATTCGGAGTTTGCAAAGGGTTGGTAAGTCGGGATGACCCCCTAGCCTTAACAGTGCTCTACCCCCAGTGGTATTCGTCCGAGGCTCTACCTAAATAGATTTCGGGGAGAACCAGCTATCTCCAGGTTTGATTGGCCTTTCACCCCTAGCCACAAGTCATCCGCTAATTTTTCAACATTAGTCGGTTCGGTCCTCCAGTTGATGTTACTCAACCTTCAACCTGCCCATGGCTAGATCACCTGGTTTCGGGTCTATATCCAGCAACTCGACGCCCAGTTAAGACTCGATTTCTCTACGGCTCCCCTAGATGGTTAACCTTGCTACTGAATATAAGTCGCTGACCCATTATACAAAAGGTACGCAGTCACACCACGAAGGTGCTCCTACTGCTTGTACGTACACGGTTTCAGGTTCTATTTCACTCCCCTCACAGGGGTTCTTTTCGCCTTTCCCTCACGGTACTGGTTCACTATCGGTCAGTCAGTAGTATTTAGCCTTGGAGGATGGTCCCCCCATATTCAGACAGGATATCACGTGTCCCGCCCTACTCGATTTCACTGATGATGAGATGTCGGTTACGGGGCTATCACCCTGTATCGCGCCACTTTCCAGAGGCTTCACCTGTCTCATTAAAAGCTTAAGGGCTAATCCAATTTCGCTCGCCGCTACTTTCGGAATCTCGGTTGATTTCTTTTCCTCGGGGTACTTAGATGTTTCAGTTCCCCCGGTTCGCCTCACTAACCTATGTATTCAGTTAGTGATAGCACCTTATGGTGCTGGGTTTCCCCATTCAGGAATCCTAGACTCAAAGATTTTTACTATCTAATCTAGGCTTATCGCAAGTTAATACGCCTTTCATCGCCTCTGACTGCCAAGGCATCCACCGTGTACGCTTAGTCACTTAACCATACAACCCGAAGGAGTTTCGAGTTGTTGTTTAAACAACCAAAGTTGTCTGCAATTTTTATACATGATGCAGACTCGATTTTGCCGGACTCAAATATAAGTATCCTTCGATACTTTCCAAGAACACTTGAATGTGTGTTGGTACCTAAAACCGTAGTTTTAGGATTTGAGAACTTTTAATTGAATAACAACGCATCTCAAAGAGATGGGGATTGTTGTTATTCGTCAGCTTTCCAAATTGTTAAAGAGCATATTTCTACTTAAAGAAACATTTTCTAAAGACTCTCAGAGTCGAAAAATCCAACCACATACAAGTTACCGAAGTGGTTTGGAAATCCTAATCCAAAAATATTTAGAGAATGGTGGGCGATACCGGGCTCGAACCAGTGACCCCCTGCTTGTAAGGCAGGTGCTCTCCCAACTGAGCTAATCGCCCACGATAAGTTTTAATTCCTTCGCGGAGAAAGAATGGTGGGTCGTGCAGGATTCGAACCTGCGACCAATTGATTAAAAGTCAACTGCTCTACCAACTGAGCTAACGACCCAATGGTATCCCGTAGGGGAGTCGAACCCCTGTTACCGCCGTGAAAGGGCGGTGTCCTAGGCCTCTAGACGAACGGGACACTAAGTGCTTGAACATCTTGGGGGATGTTCATATCTCTTTACTTTATAAACCATCAATCTGTGTGAACACTCATCGCAATAATCATCGTATAAGGAGGTGATCCAGCCCCAGGTTCCCCTAGGGCTACCTTGTTACGACTTCACCCCAGTCATGAACCACAAAGTGGTGAGCGTCCTCCCGAAGGTTAAACTACCCACTTCTTTTGCAGCCCACTCCCATGGTGTGACGGGCGGTGTGTACAAGGCCCGGGAACGTATTCACCGTGGCATTCTGATCCACGATTACTAGCGATTCCGACTTCATGGAGTCGAGTTGCAGACTCCAATCCGGACTACGACGCACTTTTTGGGATTCGCTCACTCTCGCAAGTTGGCTGCCCTCTGTATGCGCCATTGTAGCACGTGTGTAGCCCTACTCGTAAGGGCCATGATGACTTGACGTCGTCCCCACCTTCCTCCGGTTTATCACCGGCAGTCTCCCTGGAGTTCCCACCCGAAGTGCTGGCAAACAAGGATAAGGGTTGCGCTCGTTGCGGGACTTAACCCAACATTTCACAACACGAGCTGACGACAGCCATGCAGCACCTGTCTCAGAGTTCCCGAAGGCACCAATCCATCTCTGGAAAGTTCTCTGGATGTCAAGAGTAGGTAAGGTTCTTCGCGTTGCATCGAATTAAACCACATGCTCCACCGCTTGTGCGGGCCCCCGTCAATTCATTTGAGTTTTAATCTTGCGACCGTACTCCCCAGGCGGTCTACTTAACGCGTTAGCTCCGAAAGCCACGGCTCAAGGCCACAACCTCCAAGTAGACATCGTTTACGGCGTGGACTACCAGGGTATCTAATCCTGTTTGCTCCCCACGCTTTCGCATCTGAGTGTCAGTATCTGTCCAGGGGGCCGCCTTCGCCACCGGTATTCCTTCAGATCTCTACGCATTTCACCGCTACACCTGAAATTCTACCCCCCTCTACAGTACTCTAGTCTGCCAGTTTCAAATGCTGTTCCGAGGTTGAGCCCCGGGCTTTCACATCTGACTTAACAAACCACCTGCATGCGCTTTACGCCCAGTAATTCCGATTAACGCTCGCACCCTCCGTATTACCGCGGCTGCTGGCACGGAGTTAGCCGGTGCTTCTTCTGCAGCTAACGTCAAACGAGCACGCTATTAACGTACCCGCCTTCCTCACTGCTGAAAGTGCTTTACAACCCGAAGGCCTTCTTCACACACGCGGCATGGCTGCATCAGGCTTGCGCCCATTGTGCAATATTCCCCACTGCTGCCTCCCGTAGGAGTCTGGACCGTGTCTCAGTTCCAGTGTGGCTGATCATCCTCTCAGACCAGCTAGGGATCGTCGCCTTGGTGAGCCTTTACCTCACCAACTAGCTAATCCCACCTGGGCTAATCTTGACGCGAGAGGCCCGAAGGTCCCCCTCTTTGGCCCGAAGGCATTATGCGGTATTAGCTATCGTTTCCAATAGTTATCCCCCACATCAAGGCATATTCCCAGGCATTACTCACCCGTCCGCCGCTCGCCGCCCATGATTTCCACCGAAGCTTCTATCATGTCGCTGCCGCTCGACTTGCATGTGTTAGGCCTGCCGCCAGCGTTCAATCTGAGCCATGATCAAACTCTTCAATTTAAGATTTTGATGTCCCGAAGGACTGACTCAATGAATACTGACTTCAAAACTACTAATGTAATTTTAAAGCTATTATCGTTCCAACAGAACGATAATGAATTGACTGTGCCGATACTAATGTATCGATTGGTCACTCAGTTCATTGAAATCTAAGTTGATACCGAAGTATCTAATTGGATTATCATCAACGAGTGCCCACACAGATTGATAGGTTTATATTGTTAAAGAGCTTTGCTATCAAGGCCTTAACCTCGAAGCGGATGCGTATAATACGCGATTGACTCTGTAAGTCAACATAAAACTTTAAGATATTTCTTAAAACTTTATGGTGACTCGTCTCATCGAGACAAGTCGAAATTAAAGCCTGGCGATGTCCTACTCTCACATGGGGAAGCCCCACACTACCATCGGCGCTATTGCGTTTCACTTCTGAGTTCGGCATGGAAATCAGGTGGGTCCACAATGCTATGGTCGCCAAGCAAATTCTTAATTCGGAAAGCTATTTAAAAGTTAATGTGCACACATTCAATATTCTTGCTTTGAGTCCATCAAAACCCCTTGGGTGTTGTATGGTTAAGCCTCACGGGCAATTAGTACAGGTTAGCTCAACGCCTCACAACGCTTACACACCCTGCCTATCAACGTTCTAGTCTCGAACAACCCTTTAGGACACTTAAAGTGCCAGGGAAGACTCATCTCAGGGCTCGCTTCCCGCTTAGATGCTTTCAGCGGTTATCGATTCCGAACTTAGCTACCGGGCAATGCGTCTGGCGACACAACCCGAACACCAGAGGTTCGTCCACTCCGGTCCTCTCGTACTAGGAGCAGCCCCCTTCAATCTTCCAACGCCCACGGCAGATAGGGACCGAACTGTCTCACGACGTTCTAAACCCAGCTCGCGTACCACTTTAAATGGCGAACAGCCATACCCTTGGGACCGACTTCAGCCCCAGGATGTGATGAGCCGACATCGAGGTGCCAAACACCGCCGTCGATATGAACTCTTGGGCGGTATCAGCCTGTTATCCCCGGAGTACCTTTTATCCGTTGAGCGATGGCCCTTCCATACAGAACCACCGGATCACTATGACCTGCTTTCGCACCTGCTCGAATTGTCATTCTCGCAGTCAAGCGGGCTTATGCCATTGCACTAACCTCACGATGTCCAACCGTGATTAGCCCACCTTCGTGCTCCTCCGTTACTCTTTGGGAGGAGACCGCCCCAGTCAAACTACCCACCAGGCACTGTCCTCACCCCAGATAATGGGGCTAAGTTAGAACATCAAACATACAAGGGTGGTATTTCAAGGATGGCTCCACGAATACTGGCGTACTCGCTTCAAAGCCTCCCACCTATCCTACACATGTAGGCTCAATGTTCAGTGCCAAGCTGTAGTAAAGGTTCACGGGGTCTTTCCGTCTAGCCGCGGGTACACTGCATCTTCACAGCGATTTCAATTTCACTGAGTCTCGGGTGGAGACAGCGTGGCCATCATTACGCCATTCGTGCAGGTCGGAACTTACCCGACAAGGAATTTCGCTACCTTAGGACCGTTATAGTTACGGCCGCCGTTTACCGGGGCTTCGATCAAGAGCTTCGACCTAAGTCTAACCCCATCAATTAACCTTCCGGCACCGGGCAGGCGTCACACCGTATACGTCATCTTACGATTTTGCACAGTGCTGTGTTTTTAATAAACAGTTGCAGCCACCTGGTATCTGCGACTCCCCATAGCTCCATCCGCAAGGGACTTCACCGCGAGGAGCGTACCTTCTCCCGAAGTTACGGTACCATTTTGCCTAGTTCCTTCACCCGAGTTCTCTCAAGCGCCTTGGTATTCTCTACCCGACCACCTGTGTCGGTTTGGGGTACGATTCCTTACAATCTGAAGCTTAGAGGCTTTTCCTGGAAGCATGGCATCAATGACTTCACTACCGTAGTAGCTCGACGTCGTGTCTCAGCCTTAAAAAGAGCCGGATTTACCTAACTCTTAAGCCTACGCACTTGAACCTGGACAACCGTCGCCAGGCCCACCTAGCCTTCTCCGTCCCCCCATCGCAATTGTAAGAAGTACGGGAATATTAACCCGTTTCCCATCGACTACGCCTTTCGGCCTCGCCTTAGGGGTCGACTTACCCTGCCCCGATTAACGTTGGACAGGAACCCTTGGTCTTCCGGCGAGGAGGTTTTTCACCCCCTTTATCGTTACTCATGTCAGCATTCGCACTTCTGATACCTCCAGCAGACCTTACAGTCCACCTTCAACGGCTTACAGAACGCTCCCCTACCCAATGACCTAAGTCATTGCCGCAGCTTCGGTGTATAGCTTAGCCCCGTTACATCTTCCGCGCAGGCCGACTCGACTAGTGAGCTATTACGCTTTCTTTAAATGATGGCTGCTTCTAAGCCAACATCCTAGCTGTCTAAGCCTTCCCACATCGTTTCCCACTTAGCTATACTTTGGGACCTTAGCTGGCGGTCTGGGTTGTTTCCCTCTCCACGACGGACGTTAGCACCCGCCGTGTGTCTCCCGGATAGTACTCACTGGTATTCGGAGTTTGCAAAGGGTTGGTAAGTCGGGATGACCCCCTAGCCTTAACAGTGCTCTACCCCCAGTGGTATTCGTCCGAGGCTCTACCTAAATAGATTTCGGGGAGAACCAGCTATCTCCAGGTTTGATTGGCCTTTCACCCCTAGCCACAAGTCATCCGCTAATTTTTCAACATTAGTCGGTTCGGTCCTCCAGTTGATGTTACTCAACCTTCAACCTGCCCATGGCTAGATCACCTGGTTTCGGGTCTATATCCAGCAACTCGACGCCCAGTTAAGACTCGATTTCTCTACGGCTCCCCTAGATGGTTAACCTTGCTACTGAATATAAGTCGCTGACCCATTATACAAAAGGTACGCAGTCACACCACGAAGGTGCTCCTACTGCTTGTACGTACACGGTTTCAGGTTCTATTTCACTCCCCTCACAGGGGTTCTTTTCGCCTTTCCCTCACGGTACTGGTTCACTATCGGTCAGTCAGTAGTATTTAGCCTTGGAGGATGGTCCCCCCATATTCAGACAGGATATCACGTGTCCCGCCCTACTCGATTTCACTGATGATGAGATGTCGGTTACGGGGCTATCACCCTGTATCGCGCCACTTTCCAGAGGCTTCACCTGTCTCACTAAAAGCTTAAGGGCTAATCCAATTTCGCTCGCCGCTACTTTCGGAATCTCGGTTGATTTCTTTTCCTCGGGGTACTTAGATGTTTCAGTTCCCCCGGTTCGCCTCACTAACCTATGTATTCAGTTAGTGATAGCACCTTATGGTGCTGGGTTTCCCCATTCAGGAATCCTAGACTCAAAGATTTTTACTATCTAATCTAGGCTTATCGCAAGTTAATACGCCTTTCATCGCCTCTGACTGCCAAGGCATCCACCGTGTACGCTTAGTCACTTAACCATACAACCCGAAGGAGTTTCGAGTTGTTGTTTAAACAACCAAAGTTGTCTGCAATTTTTATACATGATGCAGACTCGATTTTGCCGGACTCAAATATAAGTATCCTTCGATACTTTCCAAGAACACTTGAATGTGTGTTGGTACCTAAAACCGTAGTTTTAGGATTTGAGAACTTTTAATTGAATAACAACGCATCTCAAAGAGATGGGGATTGTTGTTATTCGTCAGCTTTCCAAATTGTTAAAGAGCATATTTCTACTTAAAGAAACATTTTCTAAAGACTCTCAGAGTCGAAAAATCCAACCACATACAAGTTACCGAAGTGGTTTGGAAATCCTAATCCAAAAATATTTAGAGAATGGTGGGCGATACCGGGCTCGAACCAGTGACCCCCTGCTTGTAAGGCAGGTGCTCTCCCAACTGAGCTAATCGCCCACGATAAGTTTTAATTCCTTCGCGGAGAAAGAATGGTGGGTCGTGCAGGATTCGAACCTGCGACCAATTGATTAAAAGTCAACTGCTCTACCAACTGAGCTAACGACCCAATGGTATCCCGTAGGGGAGTCGAACCCCTGTTACCGCCGTGAAAGGGCGGTGTCCTAGGCCTCTAGACGAACGGGACACTAAGTGCTTGAACATCTTGGGGGATGTTCATATCTCTTTACTTTATAAACCATCAATCTGTGTGAACACTCATCGCAATAATCATCGTATAAGGAGGTGATCCAGCCCCAGGTTCCCCTAGGGCTACCTTGTTACGACTTCACCCCAGTCATGAACCACAAAGTGGTGAGCGTCCTCCCGAAGGTTAAACTACCCACTTCTTTTGCAGCCCACTCCCATGGTGTGACGGGCGGTGTGTACAAGGCCCGGGAACGTATTCACCGTGGCATTCTGATCCACGATTACTAGCGATTCCGACTTCATGGAGTCGAGTTGCAGACTCCAATCCGGACTACGACGCACTTTTTGGGATTCGCTCACTCTCGCAAGTTGGCTGCCCTCTGTATGCGCCATTGTAGCACGTGTGTAGCCCTACTCGTAAGGGCCATGATGACTTGACGTCGTCCCCACCTTCCTCCGGTTTATCACCGGCAGTCTCCCTGGAGTTCCCACCCGAAGTGCTGGCAAACAAGGATAAGGGTTGCGCTCGTTGCGGGACTTAACCCAACATTTCACAACACGAGCTGACGACAGCCATGCAGCACCTGTCTCAGAGTTCCCGAAGGCACCAATCCATCTCTGGAAAGTTCTCTGGATGTCAAGAGTAGGTAAGGTTCTTCGCGTTGCATCGAATTAAACCACATGCTCCACCGCTTGTGCGGGCCCCCGTCAATTCATTTGAGTTTTAATCTTGCGACCGTACTCCCCAGGCGGTCTACTTAACGCGTTAGCTCCGAAAGCCACGGCTCAAGGCCACAACCTCCAAGTAGACATCGTTTACGGCGTGGACTACCAGGGTATCTAATCCTGTTTGCTCCCCACGCTTTCGCATCTGAGTGTCAGTATCTGTCCAGGGGGCCGCCTTCGCCACCGGTATTCCTTCAGATCTCTACGCATTTCACCGCTACACCTGAAATTCTACCCCCCTCTACAGTACTCTAGTCTGCCAGTTTCAAATGCTGTTCCGAGGTTGAGCCCCGGGCTTTCACATCTGACTTAACAAACCACCTGCATGCGCTTTACGCCCAGTAATTCCGATTAACGCTCGCACCCTCCGTATTACCGCGGCTGCTGGCACGGAGTTAGCCGGTGCTTCTTCTGCAGCTAACGTCAAACGAGCACGCTATTAACGTACCCGCCTTCCTCACTGCTGAAAGTGCTTTACAACCCGAAGGCCTTCTTCACACACGCGGCATGGCTGCATCAGGCTTGCGCCCATTGTGCAATATTCCCCACTGCTGCCTCCCGTAGGAGTCTGGACCGTGTCTCAGTTCCAGTGTGGCTGATCATCCTCTCAGACCAGCTAGGGATCGTCGCCTTGGTGAGCCTTTACCTCACCAACTAGCTAATCCCACCTGGGCTAATCTTGACGCGAGAGGCCCGAAGGTCCCCCTCTTTGGCCCGAAGGCATTATGCGGTATTAGCTATCGTTTCCAATAGTTATCCCCCACATCAAGGCATATTCCCAGGCATTACTCACCCGTCCGCCGCTCGCCGCCCATGATTTCCACCGAAGCTTCTATCATGTCGCTGCCGCTCGACTTGCATGTGTTAGGCCTGCCGCCAGCGTTCAATCTGAGCCATGATCAAACTCTTCAATTTAAGATTTTGATGTTCCGAAGAACTGACTCAATGAATACTGACTTCAAAACTACTAATGTAATTTTAAAGCTATTATCGTTCCAACAGAACGATAATGAATTGACTGTGCCGATACTAAGTATCGATTGGTCACTCAGTTCATTGAAATCTAAGTTGAAGCCTAAGCTTCATTTTGGATTATCATCAACGAGTGCCCACACAGATTGATAGGTTTATATTGTTAAAGAGCTTTGCTATCAAGGCCTTAACCTCGAAGCGGATGCGTATAATACGCGATTGACTCTGTAAGTCAACATAAAACTTTAAGATATTTCTTAAAACTTTATGGTGACTCGTCTCATCGAGACAAGTCGAAATTAAAGCCTGGCGATGTCCTACTCTCACATGGGGAAGCCCCACACTACCATCGGCGCTATTGCGTTTCACTTCTGAGTTCGGCATGGAAATCAGGTGGGTCCACAATGCTATGGTCGCCAAGCAAATTCTTAATTCGGAAAGCTATTTAAAAGTTAATGTGCACACATTCAATATTCTTGCTTTGAGTCCATCAAAACCCCTTGGGTGTTGTATGGTTAAGCCTCACGGGCAATTAGTACAGGTTAGCTCAACGCCTCACAACGCTTACACACCCTGCCTATCAACGTTCTAGTCTCGAACAACCCTTTAGGACACTTAAAGTGCCAGGGAAGACTCATCTCAGGGCTCGCTTCCCGCTTAGATGCTTTCAGCGGTTATCGATTCCGAACTTAGCTACCGGGCAATGCGTCTGGCGACACAACCCGAACACCAGAGGTTCGTCCACTCCGGTCCTCTCGTACTAGGAGCAGCCCCCTTCAATCTTCCAACGCCCACGGCAGATAGGGACCGAACTGTCTCACGACGTTCTAAACCCAGCTCGCGTACCACTTTAAATGGCGAACAGCCATACCCTTGGGACCGACTTCAGCCCCAGGATGTGATGAGCCGACATCGAGGTGCCAAACACCGCCGTCGATATGAACTCTTGGGCGGTATCAGCCTGTTATCCCCGGAGTACCTTTTATCCGTTGAGCGATGGCCCTTCCATACAGAACCACCGGATCACTATGACCTGCTTTCGCACCTGCTCGAATTGTCATTCTCGCAGTCAAGCGGGCTTATGCCATTGCACTAACCTCACGATGTCCAACCGTGATTAGCCCACCTTCGTGCTCCTCCGTTACTCTTTGGGAGGAGACCGCCCCAGTCAAACTACCCACCAGGCACTGTCCTCACCCCAGATAATGGGGCTAAGTTAGAACATCAAACATACAAGGGTGGTATTTCAAGGATGGCTCCACGAATACTGGCGTACTCGCTTCAAAGCCTCCCACCTATCCTACACATGTAGGCTCAATGTTCAGTGCCAAGCTGTAGTAAAGGTTCACGGGGTCTTTCCGTCTAGCCGCGGGTACACTGCATCTTCACAGCGATTTCAATTTCACTGAGTCTCGGGTGGAGACAGCGTGGCCATCATTACGCCATTCGTGCAGGTCGGAACTTACCCGACAAGGAATTTCGCTACCTTAGGACCGTTATAGTTACGGCCGCCGTTTACCGGGGCTTCGATCAAGAGCTTCGACCTAAGTCTAACCCCATCAATTAACCTTCCGGCACCGGGCAGGCGTCACACCGTATACGTCATCTTACGATTTTGCACAGTGCTGTGTTTTTAATAAACAGTTGCAGCCACCTGGTATCTGCGACTCCCCATAGCTCCATCCGCAAGGGACTTCACCGCGAGGAGCGTACCTTCTCCCGAAGTTACGGTACCATTTTGCCTAGTTCCTTCACCCGAGTTCTCTCAAGCGCCTTGGTATTCTCTACCCGACCACCTGTGTCGGTTTGGGGTACGATTCCTTACAATCTGAAGCTTAGAGGCTTTTCCTGGAAGCATGGCATCAATGACTTCACTACCGTAGTAGCTCGACGTCGTGTCTCAGCCTTAAAAAGAGCCGGATTTACCTAACTCTTAAGCCTACGCACTTGAACCTGGACAACCGTCGCCAGGCCCACCTAGCCTTCTCCGTCCCCCCATCGCAATTGTAAGAAGTACGGGAATATTAACCCGTTTCCCATCGACTACGCCTTTCGGCCTCGCCTTAGGGGTCGACTTACCCTGCCCCGATTAACGTTGGACAGGAACCCTTGGTCTTCCGGCGAGGAGGTTTTTCACCCCCTTTATCGTTACTCATGTCAGCATTCGCACTTCTGATACCTCCAGCAGACCTTACAGTCCACCTTCAACGGCTTACAGAACGCTCCCCTACCCAATGACCTAAGTCATTGCCGCAGCTTCGGTGTATAGCTTAGCCCCGTTACATCTTCCGCGCAGGCCGACTCGACTAGTGAGCTATTACGCTTTCTTTAAATGATGGCTGCTTCTAAGCCAACATCCTAGCTGTCTAAGCCTTCCCACATCGTTTCCCACTTAGCTATACTTTGGGACCTTAGCTGGCGGTCTGGGTTGTTTCCCTCTCCACGACGGACGTTAGCACCCGCCGTGTGTCTCCCGGATAGTACTCACTGGTATTCGGAGTTTGCAAAGGGTTGGTAAGTCGGGATGACCCCCTAGCCTTAACAGTGCTCTACCCCCAGTGGTATTCGTCCGAGGCTCTACCTAAATAGATTTCGGGGAGAACCAGCTATCTCCAGGTTTGATTGGCCTTTCACCCCTAGCCACAAGTCATCCGCTAATTTTTCAACATTAGTCGGTTCGGTCCTCCAGTTGATGTTACTCAACCTTCAACCTGCCCATGGCTAGATCACCTGGTTTCGGGTCTATATCCAGCAACTCGACGCCCAGTTAAGACTCGATTTCTCTACGGCTCCCCTAGATGGTTAACCTTGCTACTGAATATAAGTCGCTGACCCATTATACAAAAGGTACGCAGTCACACCACGAAGGTGCTCCTACTGCTTGTACGTACACGGTTTCAGGTTCTATTTCACTCCCCTCACAGGGGTTCTTTTCGCCTTTCCCTCACGGTACTGGTTCACTATCGGTCAGTCAGTAGTATTTAGCCTTGGAGGATGGTCCCCCCATATTCAGACAGGATATCACGTGTCCCGCCCTACTCGATTTCACTGATGATGAGATGTCGGTTACGGGGCTATCACCCTGTATCGCGCCACTTTCCAGAGGCTTCACCTGTCTCACTAAAAGCTTAAGGGCTAATCCAATTTCGCTCGCCGCTACTTTCGGAATCTCGGTTGATTTCTTTTCCTCGGGGTACTTAGATGTTTCAGTTCCCCCGGTTCGCCTCACTAACCTATGTATTCAGTTAGTGATAACACCTTATGGTGCTGGGTTTCCCCATTCAGGAATCTCAGACTCACAGGTTTTTACTACCTAATCTGAGCTTATCGCAAGTTAATACGCCTTTCATCGCCTCTGACTGCCAAGGCATCCACCGTGTACGCTTAGTCACTTAACCATACAACCCGAAGGAGTTTCGAGTTGTTGTTTAAACAACCAAAGTTGTCTGCAATTTTTATACATGATGCAGACTCGATTTTGCCGGACTCAAATATTAAGTATCTTTCGATACTTCCAAGAACACTTGAATGTGTGTTGGTACCTAAAACCGTAGTTTTAGGATTTGAGAACTTTTAATTGAATAACAACGCATCTCAAAGAGATGGGGATTGTTGTTATTCGTCAGCTTTCCAAATTGTTAAAGAGCAAGATTTCTTTCGAAACCATTTTTAAAAGCACTCATCGAATGCGCTTAAAGATGGTGGAGCTAAGCAGGATCGAACTGCTGACCTCCTGCGTGCAAGGCAGGCGCTCTCCCAGCTGAGCTATAGCCCCATCAATAGGTGATGTCGTCGCCAATCTCTTGGGAGGAAATTGGTGGGTCTGAGTGGACTTGAACCACCGACCTCTCGCTTATCAGGCGAACGCTCTAACCACCTGAGCTACAGACCCGACATCATCTCTTTAATTCTATAAACCATCAATCTGTGTGAACACTCATCGCAATAATCATCGTATAAGGAGGTGATCCAGCCCCAGGTTCCCCTAGGGCTACCTTGTTACGACTTCACCCCAGTCATGAACCACAAAGTGGTGAGCGTCCTCCCGAAGGTTAAACTACCCACTTCTTTTGCAGCCCACTCCCATGGTGTGACGGGCGGTGTGTACAAGGCCCGGGAACGTATTCACCGTGGCATTCTGATCCACGATTACTAGCGATTCCGACTTCATGGAGTCGAGTTGCAGACTCCAATCCGGACTACGACGCACTTTTTGGGATTCGCTCACTCTCGCAAGTTGGCTGCCCTCTGTATGCGCCATTGTAGCACGTGTGTAGCCCTACTCGTAAGGGCCATGATGACTTGACGTCGTCCCCACCTTCCTCCGGTTTATCACCGGCAGTCTCCCTGGAGTTCCCACCCGAAGTGCTGGCAAACAAGGATAAGGGTTGCGCTCGTTGCGGGACTTAACCCAACATTTCACAACACGAGCTGACGACAGCCATGCAGCACCTGTCTCAGAGTTCCCGAAGGCACCAATCCATCTCTGGAAAGTTCTCTGGATGTCAAGAGTAGGTAAGGTTCTTCGCGTTGCATCGAATTAAACCACATGCTCCACCGCTTGTGCGGGCCCCCGTCAATTCATTTGAGTTTTAATCTTGCGACCGTACTCCCCAGGCGGTCTACTTAACGCGTTAGCTCCGAAAGCCACGGCTCAAGGCCACAACCTCCAAGTAGACATCGTTTACGGCGTGGACTACCAGGGTATCTAATCCTGTTTGCTCCCCACGCTTTCGCATCTGAGTGTCAGTATCTGTCCAGGGGGCCGCCTTCGCCACCGGTATTCCTTCAGATCTCTACGCATTTCACCGCTACACCTGAAATTCTACCCCCCTCTACAGTACTCTAGTCTGCCAGTTTCAAATGCTGTTCCGAGGTTGAGCCCCGGGCTTTCACATCTGACTTAACAAACCACCTGCATGCGCTTTACGCCCAGTAATTCCGATTAACGCTCGCACCCTCCGTATTACCGCGGCTGCTGGCACGGAGTTAGCCGGTGCTTCTTCTGCAGCTAACGTCAAACGAGCACGCTATTAACGTACCCGCCTTCCTCACTGCTGAAAGTGCTTTACAACCCGAAGGCCTTCTTCACACACGCGGCATGGCTGCATCAGGCTTGCGCCCATTGTGCAATATTCCCCACTGCTGCCTCCCGTAGGAGTCTGGACCGTGTCTCAGTTCCAGTGTGGCTGATCATCCTCTCAGACCAGCTAGGGATCGTCGCCTTGGTGAGCCTTTACCTCACCAACTAGCTAATCCCACCTGGGCTAATCTTGACGCGAGAGGCCCGAAGGTCCCCCTCTTTGGCCCGAAGGCATTATGCGGTATTAGCTATCGTTTCCAATAGTTATCCCCCACATCAAGGCATATTCCCAGGCATTACTCACCCGTCCGCCGCTCGCCGCCCATGATTTCCACCGAAGCTTCTATCATGTCGCTGCCGCTCGACTTGCATGTGTTAGGCCTGCCGCCAGCGTTCAATCTGAGCCATGATCAAACTCTTCAATTTAAGATTTTGATGTTCCGAAGAACTGACTCAATGAATACTGACTTCAAAACTACTAATGTAATTTTAAAGCTATTATCGTTCCAACAGAACGATAATGAATTGACTGTGCCGATACTAAGTATCGATTGGTCACTCAGTTCATTGAAATCTAAGTTGAAGCCTAAGCTTCATTTTGGATTATCATCAACGAGTGCCCACACAGATTGATAGGTTTATATTTTTAAAGAGCTTTCCTAACTGACTTGTCGCTTAGCGCCTCGTCGTCAGGGGTGCGTATAATACGCTTTGGTTTTTGTGAGTCAAGAAGTTTTTCAACTTTCTTTTCTCACCTCCTTCACTGTGTGTGACTTGCGTCGCACTCCGTGTCGGTGAGGCGGCATTATAGGGAGACCTGAGACAATGACAACCCTTTTTTTGAAGTTTTTCTGTTTTTTATTGTCGAGCGTTCATTTATCCATCAAAAACGCTGTTTTTGAATAAAATTTCAACATTTGAGTCAAGTCACACCAATAGATTGGAAAAGCACGTCGTGAAAAAGTAATATCAAAATGTTTAATTTCTGTTTTAATTGTTTGTTTTATTAACGAAGTAGATCAATTATGAATTCAAATAAGTTTTATTTTTCGCTGATCGCTGTCGCTGTCGTCGGTGGAATCGCTACTAGCCTGATTCCAATCACCCCTAGTCTTGCCTTTCTTCTTGGTGTTTTTCTGACTGCGCTGCTAATTAACTTAGTTGGCCCATCTACTAACTCAGTAGACGGTACTTCTGAAGAGGAAGTCGATACTACGACTCTTTATGTAGGTAACCTACCTTACAAAGCAAATGAAGGGCACGTGCGTGATTTGTTTGCTGACTACGGAACAGTCGTCAACGTACGTTTAATGAAAGATAAACGTACTCGCAAACGTCGTGGATTTGGTTTTGTTGTTGTCGACTCTGCCGACGCTGATTCGATGATTGAAGAACTCAACGAGCACGTTTATATGGAAAGGACCTTAAAAGTACGTGTGGCGAATGAACCTAAGTCTCAAGCGGAGAGCTCTGAATAGTCGCAAATCCCCATTTTGATATCGTTTTCTCTAGTGCACGCTGGCTAAAAGGAGTGGCACTAGAGAATATCTCTCTTTTACCCTTTACTTCACTGTCAGCCACCAGCGCTAAAATCTCTTTAACACGTCTGGCGATTGCGTTTCCTGAGTCAACCAACAACACAGCCTCTCCCAACACCTGTTGGATTTCTTCTTTTAAGAGCGGGAAGTGGGTACAGCCCAATACTGCAACATCTACCTTATCCTTCAAAGGGAACAAGATCTGCTCTAATTCAATAAGGTCAATAGTTTCGGAGCGAAGTTTATGCTCTGCCATTTCAACCAATCTAGTTGAGCCTAGCAGTTCGACAGGCTTATCTTGCGCAAAGTCTTTAATGAGCTCATGAGTGTATGGTCGAGTCACCGTTGCCGGTGTCGCAATTAAGCCAATTCCTATGGTTGCAACTGTCGATGCAGGCTTGATTGCAGGAACAACCCCAACCACCGGAACGGATAAAAACTCTCTAAGTGCAGGGAGTGCCACTGTGCTGGCAGTGTTACACGCAATCACAACTAAATCGATCGTATGCTTACGCATAAACTGCTCGATCAGTTTTGTCGTGCGCTCGACTAACGTTTCATGAGCTAATTCACCATAGGGATATGCTTCATTATCGAATAGGTAATAGTAGTTAACTTGTGGAAGAAGATCTTGAATCTCATCAAACACAGACAAGCCACCGACACCAGAGTCGAATATCAATATGGATGGGGTTGTTGAAGCGACCACTAGAAACTACCTAATTACTGAAACATCGCGATAATAGCGACTGACAAAAATTAAGCAATATACTTGTATCTTTGATAGAAGAAGCGACCATCATTTTCTTGCACCGTCATCTCCACATTAATTGATTTGCGAAAGCAAGGTGCGTTGGTTACTAAGGTATGAAACTCACCATCTTCACCACAAGGGTCTACCCCCTTAGGTAATGCCTCAATTAATTTAGAATCGTAAACTGCGCCACAAAATGAGCTATCTAGCTGTGAACTGTCGACCGTCATAAGCCGTGTCTCAATCCCTCTTTGAATAACCTCTTTCGCTAACGCTGAAGTATCCGCACCAAGAAGGGGGAGAGTGCATTCCCAGCCTTGGGGCTCTATGTAACTTCTTCTGTAGTCAGCTATGCCATTACAATACATATCACCAAAGGCAACGGCATCAATAGCAAGGCCGCTGTTTTTTAAAGCTCCAACAATCGTTGACTGATAGAGATCATTTGCAGGGAAGATCTCTGGTAAGGGAATTCGGATTAGGGGTAACCCAATGGCATCGGCTTGAGCTTGTACAACGGTTAAAGGCGTGGCTTGAAAAGGCACAGTATCATCCACGTAAGTTGTGAATAGTCCGACTACATTATAGTTATTGTCCTCTAATAACCGCTCAAGGGTTAGAGTGGAGTCTTTGCCTGATGACCAGCTAATGATTACGTTTTTCATTGTTACCTCGTAAAAAAACCGCCCGAAGGCGGCTCTGGGAAGTTAGAAACGGTACATAACGTTCAGATAGTATGCTCTTTCAGCAGCAGGATAACCCAATGCTGTCTCGTAAGACTCATCCGTTAAATTGTCTATTCGAGCACTGACTGTTAAGTTTTCATTAGCGTAGTAACTTAGTGCAGTATCAACTAAAGAATATGATGAAAGATACACATCTGAGTATGGCCAAGTTCCATAATCAACATCTGGTCGCTTTCCTACGAACTGGTAGCTGATAGACCAATCGAACTGTCCAAAAGGCACTAAAGCATTCCACTTATAAAGTTCTTTCGCTCTGCGCTGAAGTTGCTTGCCATCTTTATCCTCAGAATTCTTATAATCAGCACTTAACTGATGTTGGACGATTCCAGTGTTAAACTCCGCCGTTAATTCGATACCCTGGATATGAGTTTCACCATCTACATTGATGTATTTGTATGTATCTGGATGATAATCAATTAGGTTCGTTATCTTGTAATCGTATCCAGTAAGAGACCAGTACACTGCTTTGATAACACCATTAAAACCAACCTCAATCGCCTCAGACTCTTCGGGTTTCAATTCTGGCGTGCCATAACTAGGATCATATTGTTGGTATAAGTTCGGCGCTTTAAATGCGGTTCCAAAGGAAGCTCGAAAACCTAACTCTGGTATCAGCGAATACCCCAGTCCTAAGTTGTATGTAGCTTGTGAACCAAACTCCTCGTTATCATCAAGCCTTGCACTCGCTTCTAATGTAGTGGAGTCATACGTTATCGCAGCCAATCCGAAAATCGCAGTATTAGAACGTGAAAACTTTCTGTTCGCTGATTTATCAACATAAGATTCGTCCCTCCAATCTATGCCGCCATTAAGTTGAACAATATCGTTGAGTAAAAAACTGTTGACCCACTGGATATTCTGTTGCTCCAGTTCATCCTGGCGCCCGGTACTTTTGTTCGTTTCATGCTCATAGTCCCAGGAGTCTTGCTTTTGTGCCGAAGCTTGAAGCTCTGAACGAAGACGATCTGTCTGATAAGTTCCACCCAACGTGAGTGATAGATCCTCTTTTTCTGCCTCCATATACTGACGCCCAGAAAAAGAAGAAGAGCTGTCATACTGATAAGTATTTTCGTAAGCCCTGACATTGCCGAATAAAGATAGTTTGCTGTTAACTTTATGCGTATAGCCAATTAATCCATTTAAGGTTTCAAAGCCATGTCGGTCTCCATCATTTAAACCAGGCTGTGGCTTAACGTTGTAGCCCTTGTCGCTCTCATAACCTAGCGCAAAATTGAGCTGCCCATTTTCTGAGGTTTGAACACCAGAGGCGAGGCTCAACTCTTGATAATCCAAACTACCTAGCCCCGCACTTAGCGTAGTCGACTCCTCTGTTGCCCTAGCAATGGTTATGATGTTAATCACTCCACCAATTGCCTCAGAGCCATACAGTGAAGCCCTTGCTCCTCTCACATATTCTATTCTTTGAACGTAACTTAAAGGGATTTGATTGAAATCCACAGCACCTTTTGCTGCACGAGCAAAACGGACACCATCGACTAACACCAGAACTTGATCTGAGCTGGTACCACGTACAAAGATAGAGGCGACTTGACCTCTTCCACCATTTTGCGTGACCTGTATACCCGTTAACCTTCTTAATACATCAGGAATTGTTTTGGCTTGTGTGCGTTGGAAGTCCTCTCGAGTAACGACTTCAACTTCAGCTAAAGCAGACTTTGACGACTGCTCAAATCGATTCGCCGTCACCACCATCGTTTCGTCAGCAGTCACTTCTTGGGCATGTATAGAATGGGCGTGAGAAAGTAGCGATGCCACTGCAACCGCTAAAATAGACTTGTTCATTATTTTATCCTAAATCGCGAAAATCCTACTAAACATCGTTTGCTTAGCCGCTGGCAGGTATTCGGACTCAAGAGCTAAAGCCTACTGCCCCGACTTCCCACTTTATTCCTCAAAGCAGTGTCTATTGGGGGGTCGTTCTCTTATACCGCTGCGCGTCAGTTCTGGGTTCTCACCAGATTCCCTTTTCAGGCTTCCGTACTATAAGTAAAGAAGCCACCAGCTTGCTGGGCATGGTATTGCGCAACTAATGGAATGTCTAGATAAGATAGAAATAATCTGTAGCTGACTTGAGCTAAACTTCTGTGAGATACGTGATGTTCGACGGCTTCAGTGAATATTTTGCTGATAGGCTGGACATCATAGTGGGATTGAATAAAATCTGCGCTCTCTTTGAAAAATGCACCGATAAGGTAATGCTATGGCTTCTCTTGATGTAAACCCACAAACCTACCAGCAGCAATTGGCTGACAAAGTCATTCGTCTCACTGATATGTTCAGTGACTTTAATGCGCCAGAGCTGGAAGTGTTTGAATCTCCTGAGCAGCACTACCGTATGCGTGCTGAGTTTCGCGTTTGGCATGAAGGTGAAGATATTTACTACATCATGTTTAACCAAGAGACGCGCGAAAAATACCGCGTTGACCAATTTCCAACAGCAAGCCGTCTTATCAACGATCTGATGCCGCTGCTTATGGAAGCAATGAAAGATAATGATACGCTGCGCCGCAAACTGTTTCAGGTTGACTTCCTATCTACGCTCAGCGGTGAAATCTTGGTTTCTTTGCTTTACCACCGTCAGCTTGATGAGGCTTGGATTGAAGAAGCCAAAGCACTAAAACAACGCTTGAATGATGAAGGCTTTAATCTGAACCTTATTGGTCGTGCGCGCAAAATGAAGATCGTGCTAGACCAAGATTACGTCGTTGAAAAACTAAGCGTAAACGGTGATACCTATATCTACCAACAAGTCGAGAACAGCTTTACTCAACCTAATGGCAAAGTGGCTGAAAAGATGCTGGAGTGGGCGGTAGATTGCACACAGAACAGCCAAGGCGATTTACTTGAGCTCTACTGTGGTAACGGCAACTTCTCTTTGGCGCTTGCGCAAAACTTTGAACGTGTGCTTGCGACTGAATTGGCTAAGCCCTCAGTCGTGTCTGCACAGTACAATATCGCAGCCAACAAGATTGATAATGTGCAAATCATCCGCATGTCTGCAGAAGAGTTTACTGAGGCAATGGAAGGTAAACGCGAGTTCCGCCGCCTAAAAGATGCGGGTGTCGACCTTAAGAGCTACAACTGTAATACCATTTTTGTCGATCCTCCACGTGCAGGCATGGACGACGACACATGCCGCATGGTGCAAGGCTATGACCGTATCTTATATATCTCTTGTAATCCTGAAACTCTAAAGCAAAACCTAGAGATTCTGGGAGAGACCCACAAAATTACGCGCTTTGCCCTGTTCGATCAGTTCCCATACACGCACCATATGGAAGCGGGTGTGATGCTAGAGCGCAAATAGATCATTGTGTTCCTAAAGCTCTAAAACAATAAACCCTCGCAATGCGAGGGTTTATTTTATTCTCTACAAATCGCCAGACTCGGCTTTTTTGATCGCGCCGATATAACCTAACTTACGCCCTAACCAGAACAAGAGGCCCATCAGAATAATGATGGAGAAAAAGTTCGACCCCGCCTCTGGGTACTGTGCTTTAACAAAGGCAGAGTGACCAAAGCCACCGACTAAGAAACAAGCTAACCCGACAAGCGGCATATCCTCTGATACTGGGTTAACCAAGTAATCTTGATAGAGTGCCTGCACAGCCAGGACCATCGCTATCCATGGAAAGATTGAAAACGGCACTGACGTTATCGTCATCCAAGACAAAATGGCATCACCACACATGCCTGCAATCAGTGCTAGGATAAGTGGCTTTTTCTCCGATCGTTGTTGAGCTGGTGTTGTATTTTCCATTATTTGTAATCACCTTTATTTCTATTTCTTTCACGTTCTTTGCGATACCAATGAGCCCCTTTCGCGATCATTCTGAGTTGCAAAATTAACCGCTCTGCTTGCTCGTCTCGCTCAGTTCTATTCAAGTCTAGCGCCTCAGCACCTGAACTAAAAACCAGTGTTACAGAAGCCTCTGCCTGCACAAACGCTTCTTCCCTCGTCATACCTGAGCCTATAAGGAATTCCGTCAACTCTGCCACAAAATGTTGAATTTCTCGCGCGACAGCCGCACGAAACTCGAAAGAAGTACCAGAGCGCTCACGCAGCAAAAGGCGAAACACGTTAGGGCTTGATTCAATGAATTCCATGAAGGTTTCCACTGAAGTGCGAATCACACTCCCCTCTTTGACGATCCTTTGACGGGCCTGGCGCATTAGTTGGCGAAGTAACAAGCCGCCCTCATCAACCATAGTAAGACCAAGCTCGTCCATATCTTTAAAGTGACGGTAAAATGAAGTGGGTGCAATGCCAGCCTCTCGAGCTACTTCACGTAAACTCAAGTTGGAAAAGCTACGCTCGGTACTTAACTGACTGAATGCTGCATCGATTAATGAACGGCGCGTTTTTTCTTTTTGCTGGGCACGAATCCCGTTAGGTTTCATAACTCTATATACCTTATTATCACTCTCGAACACACTATACATGGTTCTCGGGCTTTGCTTAAGTCTCCGGCCTGCTGTTTCTGCGTGATCACCTCCACTCTATCAGAGCTGAACTCTGTACCCTGCACGCATTTCCGTTAATATTGCGCTATCAAAATGTTAAGCAGGCTAGCAAGGAAAGAGTATGGCACAGAGTAACCACTTTGATGTAATCGTTATAGGTAGTGGCCCGGGCGGCGAAGGGGCTGCAATGGGACTGACCAAGGCCGGTCTTAACGTTGCTGTCATCGAGAAGGAAAGTAGCGTTGGTGGTGGTTGCACACACTGGGGAACGATTCCTTCAAAAGCACTGCGCCATGCGGTTAGCCGTATTATCGAGTTCAACAGCAATCCCCTTTTTTGCCACAATAACACCAGCCTGCACAGCACCTTTTCAAACATTCTTAGTCACGCGAAATCTGTGGTCGACAAGCAGACTCGACTGCGCCAAGGCTTTTATGACCGCAATCACTGTACGCTGATCTTCGGGACCGCTAAGTTTAATGGTACTCATACTGTCGAGGTCACTAAACAGGATGGCAGCATTGAAGAGTACAGTGCTGACCGTTTTGTGATTGCAACAGGTTCTCGTCCATACCAACCGAGCGATGTCGATTTCAATCACCCACGTGTATATGACAGTGACTCTATTTTGCGTCTAAAGCATGACCCTCGACATATTATTATTTACGGTGCGGGGGTTATTGGGTGTGAATATGCCTCTATTTTTCGAGGTCTTGGGGTAAAAACCGACTTAATCAACACGCGCGATCGCTTACTCGCCTTCCTCGATAATGAAACTTCAGATGCACTCTCTTACCACTTTTGGAACAGCGGTGTCATTATCCGTAATGATGAAACCTATGAAAAAATTGAAGGTACAGAAGATGGCGTGATCGTCCATCTTAAGTCCGGTAAGAAAATGAAGGCCGATTGTATTTTGTATGCCAATGGTCGCACTGGTAACACCGATAAACTGAACTTACAAATGGTTGGATTAGAACCTGATTCTCGTGGTCAAGTGTCCGTTAATGGCAACTATCAGACTGAAGTTGGTCACGTCTATGCGGTTGGCGATGTTATTGGATACCCTAGCCTTGCTAGCGCTGCTTATGATCAAGGCCGATTTGTTGCACAAGCGATCACAACAGGAGAAGCACAAGGCTTTTTGATCGAGGATATTCCAACGGGGATCTACACCATTCCGGAAATCAGCTCTGTTGGAAAAACCGAGCAAGAGTTGACGGCAGCGAAAGTGCCTTATGAAGTGGGTCGCTCTTCATTCAAACACCTTGCGCGCGCACAAATTGCGGGTAAAGACATCGGTAGTTTAAAAATCCTTTTTCACCGTGAAACTAAAGAGATTCTGGGTATTCACTGCTTTGGAGAGCGTGCTGCAGAGATCATCCACATCGGTCAGGCTATTATGGAGCAAAAAGGGGAAGCCAATACCATTGAGTATTTCGTTAATACCACCTTTAACTACCCAACAATGGCGGAAGCGTATCGTGTTGCAGCCCTCAATGGGCTTAATCGCTTGTTCTGAGAGTAATGAGATCATGGGGAGCCAAATGGTCCCCACCCTATCACTACCGACTCGCTAATGAACTAAAAATTGACCTCGACCCCATTGACGAACAAAGATGACGGCCAATCCGATGCCACGCATCCCCATAAATAGACTCATTGCCAGCCACAGCGCGTGATTGCCGAAACCAGATGCCATTGAAAAAGCGATAAAGAAGAAACATGTCGCTATAAACATGCTGTTTCGCATCTCTCTTCCTTTGGTCGCGCCAATAAATAGACCATCAAATAAGAACGCCCATAGTGATACTAACGGCATCGCCACGAGCCACGGCAGGTAAGCATAAGCGACTGCCTGAACCTCCTTGATGCTGGTAATCATCCCCACTAGAGCTCGACCAAAGATAAGAAAGATCAAGCTTAACCCAAAGCAAATGACCGTACCCCACAAAAAAGTTCCGGCTATCGACTCTTTAAGCTCATCTCTTCGCTTAGCCCCTACAGCCTTACCAACCATCGCCTCCATCGCGTAGGCAAAGCCATCCATGCCATAAGAAATGATCATAAGAAAGCTCATGAGCACGGCATTAGCGGCCACGATGTTGTCACCATAGCTCGCTCCCTGAAACGTCATAAAGCTAAGAGTCATCTGTAAACACAAAGAGCGGAAGAAGATATCACGGTTGAGCCGGACAAAACGCCCGATATTGTTGGTGATATCGCCGACTAACAACATAGGGCTGGGTAAATTCTGTCTTTGCCAGCTGCGTACAACACACCACAATCCAAAGCTCATGCCTGAATAGTCTGCCATCACCGAGGCCAGTGCTGCGCCTTCCACTTTCCAACCTAAACCCAAAACAAATACAACATCCAATATGATGTTCATCAGATTCGTAATGATCACCATCCACATTGGGGCTTTAGCGTCTTGTGTTCCCAGCAACCAGCCTAGCAATACAAAATTCATCAAAGCAGCCGGAGCGCTCCAGACTCTGATAGAAAAGTACTGCTCACCATAATGCTTTACCTCTGCACTGGCATCACTAAGCGCAAAGACATAATGAGCGACTGCACCATGAAGAATCAAAAAGACCATGGCAAACACAAGCGCCATGATGCTACCTTGAACAAAGGTCAACCCGAGTGCACATTTATCATTGCCACCAGCGGCTTGGGCAGTCAGACCCGTTGTGGACATCCTCAAGAAGCCAAGCAGCCAAAACGTCACACTGATCATTGTGCTGCCAAGTGCAACACCACCTAAATACCAAGCATGCTCAAGGTGACCAATAACAGCCGCATCAACCAGACCAAGCAGAGGCACGGTAATGTTTGATAACACCATTGGTAAGGCTAAAGCGAGAATTCGCTGGTGAAGAGATTTATCGAAGAGGTAGGAGGGAATCACAGTCACACTCTGTCCAGTCAAAAACTAGAGTGTAACTGCTTGAACTAGAATGCCAATAGGCTTCTGATAAAGGAGGCCTGACTACATCCAATCTGTGTTGCGGATGATACCGACGGCAAGACCTTCAATTTCAAGGCTCTGATAGGTTGGGTCAACCACAATCGGGGCGAACTCTTCATTCTCAGCATGAAGCAGAACGCGATCGCCTTGATTTTCTAGGCGCTTAACCGTTACGTCCTCATCGACACGCGCGACAACAACCTGGCCATTACGCACATCTGTCGTTTTATGAACTGCCAGTAAGTCACCGTCCATAATACCGATGTCCTTCATACTCTCACCTTGAACACGGAGTAGAAAGTCAGCCTGTGGCTTAAACATACCCGGATCGACTTGGTAGTGAGTTTCTACATGCTCTTGCGCCAGTATAGGCTCACCGGCAGCGACCTGGCCAATGAGAGGCAAACCTTCTTCTTCGTTTGCGGCTTCTAGTAGAATACGAATACCACGAGACGCGCCCGGAATAATCTCGATGGCTTCTTTGCGAGCAAGCGCTTTTAGGTGTTCTTCTGCTGCATTAGCGGAGCGGAAACCAAGTTCTCGTGCGATTTCAGCTCGAGTCGGTGGCATTCCTGTTTCGTCGATTTTACTTCTTATCAAGTCAAAAACTTGTTGTTGGCGCGGCGTCAAAGGCTTCATGTTAGCTACCTGTCTTTTTATACAGTTAACTGTCAGTATATCCAGTAAAAAATCAAATGAAAAGGTGTGTTTAGAAAATAATCACTGCCTTATTGGTACAGGAATCAAATTAATGACAACAAATTGCAACAAAATGACCAAAAATTAATCATGCTTAATGATTTACCATTCAAAGGTTAGACCAGTTTCTGATATTCTTGCTGACCATGAATTCGGCTAACGTATTTCAAAAATTTGTCCATACTTACTGGCAGTAAGCCCAAACCATTCTCAGGTGTTTTGCCTTGGAAAAAGACAGGCAATCACACTGGTTTAGCGACTGAGAGCAAACACTCAAGAGCAAACGCTCAAAAGAAGTACGTCGATAACAATCAATTGAGGCGATAGCACGATATGTCTTCAGGACAATCTTTATTCCAAGCAGCGTTGAAGCTGCCACTTTCGGCTTTGGTAAAAGGGACGACCATTCCATCCAATCCAATCGAAGATTTAGAGATAGATCTCTCCAAACCGATTGTCTATGCCCTGCCATTCCGCTCTGATGTTGACCTTATTACGCTGCGCTCACAAGCTCTGCACTGGGGACTACCTGACCCTTTTGAACCAGTCGATATTAATGGCCAGCAGTTTTCTCGTTATGTCTTCACCTCCACGCGCCCGACGGTAATGGCGAATGACTATGATGCTCCAGCGGAGTCTAAGGTGCTCTTCTCGCAACTCCTCGCTTTGCATGGTGAGGATAGCGAGCTTGATGTACAGCTGATCCCAGTGTCAGTCATGTGGGGACGTAAACCTGGCAAAGAAGATGCGGTAAGGCCACACCTTGAAGCCCTTAATGGCCCACAAAAGTCGCTTGCTGTTCTTTTCTCTGGTCGCGACTGCATGGTGCGAATGAGTCCTGTCGTTTCACTGCGCTACATGGCAGACAAGCATGGCACTGAACCTGCTATAGCCCAAAAGCTTTCGCGTGTTGCTCGCATTCACTTTTCTCGTCAAAAACTGGCTGCTTCCGGCCCAAAACTGCCGAACCGCCAAGTATTAGTTGACCGCTTAGTCCAATCGCCTACGATTCAAAGAGCGATTGAAGAGGAGATGACATCAAAAGGCATCACCAAAGAAAAGGCACAGAAAGAGGCCGAGAAGATCATCGATGAGATCGCTGCTGACTTCTCTTATGGACTGATTAAAAATGGTGAACGAGTATTAGGTTGGTTATGGAACCGACTATACCAAGGACTGAACATCAACAATGCCTCCACTGTGCGCAAGCTAGCGCAAGATGGTCACGAAATTGTTTATGTGCCTTGTCACCGCAGTCACATGGACTACTTACTGCTTTCTTACGTGCTTTATAAAGAAGGTATGGTGCCACCACACATTGCCGCGGGTATCAACTTGAACTTCTTCCCTGCGGGACAGATTTTCCGTCGCGGAGGTGCTTTCTTCATTCGCCGCAGTTTTAAAGGTAATAAGCTGTACTCAACGATCTTCCGTGAGTACCTCTCTGAGCTATTTGCTAAGGGTTACTCGGTTGAGTACTTCAGCGAGGGCGGACGTTCGCGCACAGGTCGCCTACTGCAAGCAAAAACAGGTATGTTAGCGATGACAGTTCAAGCAATGTTGCGTGGCTTAAATCGTCCAGTAACACTGGTGCCAGTCTACATTGGCTACGAGCATGTTATGGAAGTGGCGACTTATGCTAAAGAACTTCGTGGCAAACGTAAGGAGAAAGAGAACGCAGGTCTGGTTCTGAAAACCCTACGTAAACTGCGTAACTTTGGTAAGGGTTATGTAAACTTCGGTGAGCCAATTCCATTAAATGGCTTCTTAAACGAGCACGCTCCAGAGTGGCGACAAGATATCGACCCAATGGGCGGTGCGAAGCCACAATGGATGAATCCAGTCATTAATCAGCTTGCCAACAAGATGATGACCAACATTAACGATGCTGCTGCAACGAACGCACTTACGCTCTGTGCAACGGCACTTCTTGCCTCTCGCCAACGCGCTTTGTCCCGTGACAATTTAGTTCGCCAAATTGATTGCTACTTGCAATTGTTGCGCAATGTGGGTTATTCATCGACGTTTACGGTGCCAAAAGACAGCGCAGAAGAGCTGGTTACTCACGCGGAGTCTCTTGAAAAGTTTGTTATTGAAGAGGATTCAATGGGGGCGATTGTCTCTCTTGATCGTCAGCAATCAATCCTAATGACCTACTACCGTAACAACATTATTCACCTGTTCGCATTACCATCTTTGATTGCTCAAACATTAATTCGCCATCAAAACTGCACTAAGCAACAGATTGTTGAGACGGTTCAATCTATCTATCCATTCTTGAAGCAAGAGCTATTCTTAGGTTCTGATGCGCAGGAGCTACCAGAGTTGGTCGGTCAGTATTTGGATGAACTACATCGTCAATCAGTGATCGCCATCAATGATGATATTGTGGCAATTAACCAAGCCAATACACAAATTCTTCTGCTTCTTGGCAGCACTATTTCAGAGACACTTCAGCGCTACGCCATTGCGATGAACCTATTGGTTAACGACCCAGAACTCGGTAAATCTGACCTCGAGAAACGCAGTCAAGATATTGCACAGCGCCTAGGTCGCCTCAACGGTGTTAATGCACCTGAGTTTTTTGATAAAGGGGTATTTGCATCAATGTTTAGTACGCTCAAGCAAGAGCAATACTTAAACCTAGAGGGTGATTGTGACATCGAGAAAACTCAGCTACTGATGAATAAACTTAATGGCCTTGTGCACCCAGAAGTAAAACTGACGATCGAGGAAAGCATCGCTCGATCCAATGAAGAGTAAGAACCTCGACGGTATCAGATAAAAAATAGCCCCCACTTCACTGTGGGGGCTATTTTTTTATTTCAATCATCTCAAAGGAGAGCGGCTAATATTCCGGCTGTAATCGCCATTCCGACATAGTTATTGTTGAGGAAAGCTTGAAAGCAGGCCTCACGTTCTCTGTGCCGTATCAGCCACTGCTGATAAACAAATAGGCCACCCACCACCAATAAACACCAATTAAAAGCGCTCGATAACTGATTCAAATAGCCTAAGAGCATCAACAATAACAGAGTCGCTAGTTGCAGCGCACCGATAATCATTTTGTCTCTGCGACCAAATAGAATCGCCGTCGACTTCACACCAATCTTTAGATCATCATCTCTGTCTACCATGGCATATTGAGTATCATAAGCAATGGTCCACAAAGCGTTAATCAAAAACACTAACCAAACCATACTTGGGACACTGTCTGCTTGCGCTGCCCATGCCATTGGGATCGACCAACTAAACGCTAACCCAAGAAAAAGCTGTGGCAAGTGAGTAAAACGCTTCATAAAGGGATAAATAAAAGCGAGTGCGATACCAACAAAAGAGAGCTGAATGGTGAGTGAGTTCATCGTCATTACAAGAGCAAGCGCAACCAGAGCCAGCACCAGAAACAGACCGATTGCCTCCGCTGCGGAAACTCTTCCAGAAGGGATCGGCCTGCCTTGGGTGCGCTTGACGTGCCCGTCGACTTTGCGGTCAGCAAAATCATTGATGACACAACCCGCGGAACGCATCACCAGTACCCCAATCACAAAAACAAGGAGTACTTTTAAGTCAGGGATACCTTGCGCCGCTAAAAGAAGGGCCCACAACGTTGGCCATAGTAACAATAGCGAACCTATCGGTCGGTCCATACGCATCAATTGCCAATATCCCTGTAGTTTTGCCTGCATCATTATTGATTCCCTTGGGCGTAGATAGGGGCGTTCGGTAAGAACAGCTCTGCCACTAGTATTGGGCTGCCTGCTACCCACAAACGTGAACGTCTCGCCAGCAATGTATGACCGGCAATGCTCACTCGGCCAATCTGAAGTGAGTCCCTACTTACATCACCGCGTTTAAATACCGTAAAACCAAGCGGGATTTCACCTTGGTTCGCTAAGTCATGAGTCTCTCCAGTGAGTGAAGAGTTGGGGATGAGTGTGCGACCCAATACCCAAGCTTGTCCGTCGCCTTTGAGTATCACTTTACGCAATAGGTAATCCTCAAAAGGTAAGTGCTCACTCTCACTGAGTGCGAGTTCTGTTGGTTTTCTCATGTCACTTTGTAGCAACTCAACCGACAGATTATTACAATACTTCTCTAACAACAAAGACAGTGAACCTTGTTCAGTCAACCACTCGCGCGATAAAGAGTCTTCGAAAACAAACACTTCCGGAGATTGCCAATGCATCTCTCGCAATGCTTGGAGATATTCTGTTACTGATAGTTCCATACTTATATTTAACAAAGGCTACGAACATCGTACAATAAAAGCTCGTTTATTTTTGCAAGAATGCATCTGAGAATGCATCTGCAACAGCGTGCTCGTATGCGGCTGATAGACATCGCATTGTAACAAGCTTAACCTTGCAAGGTCACCTGACCGATAAGAAATAACAGAGATAAATATGTATAAACGTTACGTGACCCAAACCTTAATTGGCTTATGCGTGATTTTGGCTATACCTGCATTTGCGGAGCAAGAAGCAAAACCTCAACTGGCTTACTTTACCTTGAGCCCAGATCTCACCACGAACTTTCATACTTCTGGTAAAAAGCTCGGCTATATTCAGGTGCGTATTGATGTCATGGTGGCAAATCAATCTGACTTACCGGTGATTGAATTACATCAACCATTGATTAGAGACGCCGTCATTGAAATGTTAGGTCGCCAGTCAGAAGACACCATCAAATCTCTGGCAGGAAGAGAAGAGCTGCGCCGATCGCTTGTTGATCAGATCAACGATACCCTTCTTCCCGAGACAGGAAGAAAAGTGGTTGCCGATCTACTGTTCACCAAATATTTATACCAGTAACGCTCTAACTAAAAGAAAGGAGCCATCAGGCTCCTTTCTTGTATCGGTTCAAATCCACCACCGCAACAGCAAATCCTGACAATAGTCCGGCTAAGTGCGCCGCATTAGCAATAGCGAGGAAGGGCTGAACATAGCCGAGTACCAACCACACCAACATAAAAGCAAAAATAGGTTTAGGCATATGTAACCCTAGTTGTGGCGCTTTATTAGATAGTACCCAAAGATATCCAACCAAGGCGTAAACCACACCAGAGAGACCACCAAAATTGGCTCCTTGCACCCAATACTGAGCAGCCCCTGAAAGCGCTGCACTGATCAGAAACAATTTCCCAAGCGGCTTCCAACCTAGCTTAAGCTCAATATCTCCGCCAAGCTGCCACCACCAAAGAGCATTGAAAGCGACATGCATGACCGAGAAATGCAGAAAAGCATGGGTAAACCAACGCCAAAGTTGCCACTGTTGTTGCTCAAACGCAGGAAAATGGAACAGCGAAAATACCGCTTGTCCCCAACCTAGCTGTTGAAGAATGAATACCACACCACACACAAGTATAATGAGCAGAGTCAATGGACCGGCTTTAGACTTGAGCATACTCATCATGCTCGGGGTCAAATAACTAAAGTTAGATTTCCGAGTTTCTGCCACTTCCCAAGACGCCGCTTGATAGCGTTGATGATTCGGTTCTGACAAAAACTGCTGTAGCTCTTCTTCAACCCACATTTTCTGGGAGTCGTCACGTAACCACAGGGCAAAGAGACCTTCACCTTCTGGCATCATGGCAACCTCTACTTTTTTCGTCGCCATATAGTCTATGAACGCCTGGGCTAACCTAGGATTAGGTAATGTGATCAATCGGATCATATCAACTCATTCTCTCTATCGGTAACGAGGCCCTTTGCCATGCTTCAAAACCACCATCGACACTGTAAACCTCTTCAAAGCCCTGATTTACTAAGTATTGAGCAGCACCCTGACTGCTGATTCCGTGATAGCACATCACTAGAATCGGAGTCTCAAACTCTACATCGTTCATGAAAGATACAATCGAGTCATTGGTCAAATGATAGGCACCAACCGCATGTGCGACCGCAAAAGATTGAGGATCACGTATATCAACTAAGTGCGCACCCTGTTGCTCTATTAGGGCTGAAGCTGATGTCACGTCTATATGTAGAAACTGGTCCATGTTGAGGCTTTCTATGTAATAAATCTTGGCGACAGTTTAACACTATCCCAAGGCAAGCACAGACTTTAGTCGATCTATCTTATCCACCACTGTTGAAATTATGAGCTTTTGTGGATAAATCTGTGGATTGCGTTGATAAAGTGTTTTTGTCAAAGAAGATCCACTATATGTAGTAATGATCATGATCTTTCTGTGTTTAAGACTACCGTTATCCCCAAACCAAGAATGGGTCATCAGCCCAGATATAACCGAGTTTTTTACAATGATCAAATAATTAACCCACAAAGTTATACACAGCATATCGTCGAAGCCAACTCGTCATCGTCGATCGTGTGAATAACATGCTGTGATCACTATGATTACTTATCCACCATGATAAGACGCTCGGGTTTCAGGTTAGAGGAAGTAATGAGTAGAGGTAAAAACCTATCGGAGATAAGTATCACAATGGCAGACAAACAAAAACGCCTGGGTGTTAAGCCCAGGCGTTTCATAAAATCGGTGCGAAGCTCGAGAGATGCCGTTTAGAACTCACCAACCGCGAGTTTGAGTTTCTTCATCGCATTCTTTTCAAGCTGGCGAATACGCTCTGCCGACACACCGTAGTTGTCCGCTAGATCTTGCAGCGTCGCCTTTTGGTCATCCAACCAACGAGAGCGCACAATATGCTGACTACGCTCATCTAGACTAGAAAGTGCCAACGATAAACGATTGTTGGTGTGTGATTCCCAGTTTTCAGCCTCAACATTTTCCGCTAGATCGGAAGACTTGTCCTCTAAATACAGAACTGGGGCTGTTGATACTGAAGATGAATCATCATCATCTACCGTCAATTCAAACGCCGCATCTTGTGCTGCAAGACGAGATTCCATCTCGCGTACTTCTGACGGCTCTACACCTAGCTCTTTCGCTACCGTTTCAACCTCTCCGTTGTTAAACCAGCCTAAACGCTTTTTAGACTTACGCAGGTTGAAGAACAGCTTACGCTGAGCTTTGGTTGTCGCAATCTTGACGATACGCCAGTTACGCAACACGTATTCATGAATTTCGGCTTTGATCCAGTGTACAGCGAACGACACCAAGCGCACGCCAACCTCAGGGTTGAAACGTTTTACCGCCTTCATCAAGCCGATGTTACCTTCTTGCACTAAGTCAGCCATTGGAAGACCGTAGCCCGAGTAACCTCGTGCCACGTGAACAACGAATCGTAGGTGCGACAAGATCAGGCCTTTCGCCGCATCGATCTCACCTTTATAGTGCAATCGCTCAGCGAATTCACGCTCCTCATCAGCAGTCAACATTGGGTAGCTGTTTACTGATTGGATATAGCTGTCTAGGCTATCTTGCGTTACGACCGCCATTGGATATGCTGATTTGGTCATTCATTTCCTCATTAATATGTTAACTATGAAGATCTCACCTTCAATGAAAGTGCTTAAAACTTACGCTCATCGAAAGCGATAGATCATTATGCATAAACTATCGCCTAATTCAAGCGGTGCTGTTTTATCCGTTACTGAGACCACATAAGCTTACACTGGTTCAATTTCTTTAAGATGACGCTGTGCTGATAATTTAGCGGCAAGGCAACCAATAAAGGTTCCTAGCATCAATAGCAGTAAAGATTCATCCCAATTTAAACCTAACAGTCTGTATTGACTATCATAAAGTGTTGCTAGGTTTTCGACCGCGCTATTGAAAATAACGGTCAAAAGAGCGGTAAAAATCCACGCAGTCACCGCACCCAGCAGGCCAAACCACATTCCAGAGTAAAGATAAGGACGCAAAATATATGGATCCGTTGCTCCGATCAATTTCATGGTTTGGATCTCTTCTTTGTTCGCGAGCACATTAAATCTGAGCGTGTTGCCGACGATGAGAAAGACCGAGCTTAGCATCAACACCGACAGAACAATGATGACGCTGTTCATTAAAGCGCGAATTGCATTCACGCGACTCAGCCAATCTTCATCAATTCTCACATCAGAAATACCGTCAAGAGAATTGAGCTGGGTTGCAATGCTCTTAATAGTCACATCGTCTTCAACACTCGGCGTGACGATAAATACGCCTGGCAACGCATAACCGTCCAGTAGTTCTATCGCACTCTCAAATCCCGTGTGACCACTCAGGTCTGCTAAGCCTTGTTGGGACGAAATATAGTCAACATGTTCCACCAGCGGCCAGCTCTCGATATCATCCTTCATTACCATCGCTCGAGCTTCTGGTAACTGCTCGGTCAGAAACACACTGACCTGCGATGTCGTCGCGACTTGATTGGTCACATAAGCGATGTTTTTGCCCATCAGATAGAGACAAGCAGGCAATGCCAACGCCATTGAAATGACCGCCAAGGTTAAGATGTTACCTAGCGGTCGGTGCCATAAAGCACCCAAGGAGCTTTTTGCCTGTTTGAAGTGGACCTTGAAGAAACCATCGGTCTTTGGTCGAGCCACTTTTTGGCGCTTAGAGCGGCTATTCACAGCGCTTTTCTTACGCATCTTAAGAGCCATGATCATGCACCTCGCTCAAGAATCCTTGATTCAATTCTAAATGGCGGTATTGAGGTCGAGAGTTCACTAAGTTGATATCATGAGTGGCAATTAATATCGTGACACCTGCACGATTAAACTCTTCAAAAAGTTTGAGTACGCGACTGGACAGTTCAGGGTCTAAGTTACCCGTTGGTTCATCCGCAAGTAGCAGGGTCGGTCGGTTCACAACGGCACGAGCGATTCCAACACGCTGCTGTTCACCACCTGACAACTGGCTTGGCAAACAACGAGCTTTATCAAGCAAGCCTATCTTGTCCAACGCTGCCGATACTCGTCGCTTGATCTCCTCTTCCGAATAGGATTCGATTCTCATAGGCAAAGCCACATTATCGAACACGCTTCTATCCATCAGCAGGCGATGCTCTTGGAAAACAATACCGATGTTGCGACGCAAGAAAGGAATGTCACGCGCTGGAATTTGAGAAATGTCATGCCCATTGAACCATACCTTGCCATCAGAAGGGCGCTCAATCGCACAAATCAACTTAAGGAGTGTACTTTTACCTGCTCCAGAGTGGCCCCCTAGAAACGCCATCTCACCTCGGTGAAGGTGGAAATCCACCTTCTGTAGTGCTTGACGACCACCACGATAAGCTTTGCTTACTTGCTGGAATTTAATCACCGACTATCCCTCAATCCTTGTTGGCAATACAACGATTACTCGTCGCGGCTAAACAAAGCGTCAATAAACTCTTGTGTTTCAAATGGACGTAAATCATCTATCCCTTCACCCACACCAATGTATCGAATTGGGATCTGGAACTGATCAGCTAACGCAAAAATAACGCCACCTTTTGCTGTACCGTCAAGCTTGGTCAGGGTAATACCCGTCAGTGGTGCCACCTCCGAGAATAGCTTCGCCTGACTAATGGCGTTTTGACCCGTCGCCGCATCAAGCGTCAGCATAATTTCGTGTGGCGCACTGCCATCAATTTTCTGCATCACACGCACAATCTTGCGCAGCTCTTCCATCAGATTACTCTTGTTTTGCAGACGGCCTGCTGTGTCGGCAATGACAACGTCAACACCGCGCGCTTTTGCCGCTTCGATAGCATCGTAAATAACGGAAGCGCTGTCGGCCCCCGTATGCTGAGCGATAACGGGAACATCATTGCGCTGACCCCAAACTTGCAACTGTTCAACAGCAGCAGCACGGAAGGTGTCACCCGCCGCAAGCATCACTTTCTTGCCTTGCGCTTGGAATTGCTTAGCCAGCTTACCAATCGTTGTTGTTTTACCAACACCGTTAACACCTACCATCAAGATGACGTATGGCGTTTTTGTGGTGTCAATTTCTAGCGGCTTCTCTACGTGAGATAGGATTTCCGCCATCTCTTCTTTGAGCAAACCATACAGTGCTTCACCATCTTTTAAGTCCTGGCGAGAGGCTTTTTCTGTTAGGTTATCGATAATTTTTAGCGTGGTGTCCATGCCGACATCTGCGATCAACAACTGCTCTTCGAGCTCTTCAAACAGATCATCGTCAATCTCTTTACCTTTAAACAGGCCAAAGAAACCGGCACCAATATTCGCCTTAGTTCGGGCTAAACTGCGTTTCAAGCGAGTAAAGAAACTCTCGGTTGGCTTTTGCTGAACCTCTTCCTGAGCCACAACCTTTGGCTCTTCTGTTTCTGTTTCTGCTTCTGCTTCTGCTTCTGCTTCTGCTTCTGCTTCTGCTTCTGCTTCTGCTTCTGCTTCTGCTTTTTCAGGGTCCGCTTGCTCTATCGTCTCTGCAACATTCTCTTCAGTTGGCTCACTGCTCTCTGCTGTAATTTCTTCCGCTGTTGTTTCTTCGGCTGGCGCCTCTGGTTTTACTTGCTCTTCATCACCAAAGCCCAACCAAGAAAGTAATCCACGCTTTTTCTTTTCTGCCATTTTAAGGAATATCCTAGAGTTAAATCTTAATCTTTATCGACCACAACGGATAAATCTGGATAACTTGGTTATCATTTACCCTGAATGCTTTATGAATCGAAACTAACATTGGATCCGACGGCCACTCCCCTATCAATGCTTATACACTGAGGTTCACAGGCATACCGTGGGCAGTCGTATCACTAAAAACTATTTACAGGTACACTTTAGTGTACAAATCTCAATATGCGCTCAAGATGAACAAAGCTTGAGCGACTGAATATAGTAACACTTAATTAGCGGTCAAAAAATCTATGGTAAGACGACGCCAGCAAAATTCATCACAAAAACAAGCTTCTCTTGGCTCAATTCGCATTATTAGTGGTTTGTGGCGCGGTAGAAAGCTGCCAGTACACGACGCTGAAGGTCTACGACCAACCACCGACAGAGTAAAAGAGACCGTTTTCAACTGGCTTGCCCAAGATGTTCCACGCGCTCTATGTTTAGATGTCTTTGCAGGCTCTGGTGGACTCGGTTTTGAAGCGGCCTCCCGCCAGGCAGAAAAAGTGACCATGCTTGAACTCAACAGCAAAGCATTTAATCAGCTAAAAACCAATATTGCGACGCTCAAAGCTGATAATATCCTAGCAGTGCAGACAGATGCACTTGCTTACCTAAAACAGCCGGGTACTGCCCATGATGTTGTATTTATCGATCCGCCTTTTCATCAAGGCTTAGTGGATGAGTGCATCACACTTTTAGAGCAAAATGGCTGGTTAAGCGACAACGCGATGATTTATCTTGAAACGGAAAAAGAGCTCGATGTCAGCAATGTTCCATCAACGTGGTCACTGCATCGCGAAAAACAAGCGGGACAAGTGGCCTTTCGACTCTATGAGAGAGAGGTGAAGTAAAATGAAGTGGCTCATTCTGTTAGCAAAAGGACTATTTCTTGCGGTTTGGGGTGTTTTATTGAGTAACTTTTTCATTTCATACCCCAAGGGAGTCAACATCGTGTTGTTCGTCATCCTTGGATTTATGATATTGATGCATGCCATGCAGGCAGCGATTTTCATTACGGCAATACGACAACGGGTTGCTCTAACCTTTGGGGATAAGTTGTCATTGGTGGTATTTGGTGTCGTCGGCCTATTGGGTATCAAATACAAGTACGCCGACCAAATGAGCGATACCTCATCTTGATCGGCGTAGTCTGAGTGTAAAAGGGCGGTTAGGTCGTTAACCGAGGTACCCTTTTACACCGTCTAGGAACATTTGTGTTGAGATCATCACAAGCAATAAGCCCATCAACCTTTCAATGGCCTTCAACCCTCGCTCACCAAGCAGTTTATGGAATAAACCATAGAACATCAAAATGAAGAAGGTGGCCCCCCATGCAAGTAATACCGCAATGGAAAGCTCTGTTAGCTTATCTGGATGCTGACTTGATAACAGCAGCAGAGCCGCGATTACAGACGGACCTGCAATCATAGGGATGGCAAGCGGCACGATAAATGGCTCCTCACCAGCGGCTAACCCCGTAATGCTTCCAGCACTTGGAAATATCATTTTGATAGCGATAATGAAGAGAATAATACCACCCGAAATACTGAGCGTTTCGGGTTGAACTTGCAGAAAGTTCATGATGCCTTTACCCGCAAACAGGAACAACATCAGTATCGCCAGCGCGAAAAGCAGTTCTCTAACCAGCACCATCCGCTGACGCTTCTTATCGATATGCTTCAAAATAGACAGTACGATCGGTAAGTTACCTAGCGGATCCATGATCAGAAACAACATGGTTGCAGCGGCCAGTATATCCATAAGGCGTTATCCTCTGTATTTAGTGGTGGCTACACACGTTCTCTTCATTGATATGCAGACGTCCGTCTGCCTCAATCACTTTCTCTCTTGCAAAGAAAAACTCAAGTAAGTCATTGAGTGAAAATCCATTGAGCTTACAAGTGCGAAATGACGCATGCTGACCAAACTCTTGGTCAACTTTAAGTTGCAGTGCTTCACGAGACATCGGCTGCTCACGAAGAAGATTAAGAATTTTATGTGCGTGGATTTCTTGAGACATGGCGTCCTCCTATTTTGGCGCACATCTTACCCTAAAGGCCAAACAGAGCCCACACTGTGATTATTTCTAGATTAGAACAGATGCCACTATCAGAGCATTCGCCAATAAGAACAAGAAAGATGAGAGTCGGCGATCTTGCCAAAGCACCGCTTGGTCGACTCTTAGAGAGACCAAGATGACCGAGATTGGCATAAGTAAGCACCCTAGAAAGCCTAACAAGTTCGATAGGTTTGGCGAACTCAGCCAAACCTCACCTGCAGCACAAGCCAGTTCTACAGCAATGAAGCCTGTTATTGCCGTGGGCACTAATGTGCTATCAATCCTTGGGAGCAATAATAAAAATAGCACGATAGCAACAGCAAAGAGTAGTGCAGGTAACCACAGGAACACTGGCCCTTCGAGCTGTTGCCAAAATGCCCAACTAAAACAGAGCTGTGACGAGATAAAGGCTAGGTAGCTTAGACGTCGTCGCTGTTTAACAAAAAACAGAATATCAGCTCCAGCACTGCTGACCAAACCCGTTGAAATGGCAAGCAGCAAACTAAAACTGAGCTCTGCTTTAAAGACACCCAACAATAAGCAAGCAAATGAGAGCAGTTTAAACAGTATTGCTTTGGTTGAGTTACGACCTAATGCCGCTTCACTGCCCAACAACCCTGACAATGCAACCGTAAACCAAAACCACATATAAACCACCTAGAATGAACTGAGATGGCCAGTGTATGGCGTAGTGATGTGAAGTCTAGTCAGCAAGCTCAAAACTTGGATCTAGATGAGCTAACCAAGTAAAACTCTCACTTTACCTCTTTTAGCCTTAGTTTTTCACTAGCATCGCAATAAGTATACCTACACCTTTGATTTTGATACTTAAAATCGAAAAAACCATGGTGAAGACAATAGAAAACCAAAACAAAATAACACTTTAAATCAGTGATTTATAATTAATATTTTAAAGGCAAACGTTTGCCTGAGCCGTGATGGCCATTTGTCTTCTGAATCATCATTGATAGTCAGCTTAAGTAACGCTCTTTAAGAGAGTGGTATGACAAGTAGATATACTGGCTAGTTAAATGGCGAAAACCAACCCTATTTGAGGAATAACACCTAGCTTAACTACCAAGGCCCTATAATCGTATGATTAAAATTAAACCACATAAAAACCAAAGATAAAATAATTTAAAATCAGCACTTTAATCCACAACTACATTTCCATTAACATTATAAACACCTAAAATAACCATGACAAATACCTAACAAAAGCACCTTATCGACTCGATAAAGTTAATTTTTTGTCGCCTTTAAGATCTAATTTGCACTTAACACTAAAAAGTATTATTATCTTCACATCACAAGAATTTAGGAGCAGTGGCAAGATGACTTCATCTCAAAAGCAAGGATTGGTAATGATTGCAGTGGTATTCGGTCTGATGACACTGCCAATGATGTACTAATCTCATCAAAAAAGTAAACTGACCGCCTTCTGAGAAGGCGGTTTTGCTTTGAGCCCCCTATAAGGGGGCAAACGAGATGGTTAGTCCATCTTCATCTCCAACTGAGCCTCGTGCTCCAACTCTTTCTTCTCCTGGTGACGTACATACCTTCGTATAATTTGCTCGTTAACACCAATCGTGTCCACAAAGTAACCTTTTGCCCAGAAATGATTTCCCCACAATCGTTTTCTTATATGTGGAAATTTGTTGAACAATCGGATTGCAGCCCTTCCCTTTAGTACCCCCATTAGAGTCGATATCGAGACTTTAGGCGGCACTATTATTACCAGATGAACGTGATCTTCTTGGATACTCAGCTCTAGGACTTCGCAATCTTTCATATTGCACAAAAATGTAGATTGACCGGTAGAGCTCTTTGGCTACATTACCTTTCAAAATCCTGAACCTATACTTTGGCGTCCATACAATATGGTATTTGCAACGCCAATATACATGTGATGAACTTCTATAGTCGCTCATGTTATTTGTTTCCTCTTACTTGTGGTGAATAAGAGATTAACTTTTAACATGGGCACTCCTTCGGGCAAGAGCCCAAAGGGACAATCACCACCGCCCTAGGCGGTGGTTTAGGGCCTATAACAAAAAGGGGGACGCACAGCGTCCCCCTTTTTAGTACCACTTTTTCAATTCAACTACAGAAAACGCTCTAGCGTATCCCAGTGAATGTAATAAAAAACAATGGCCATCGTAGTTATCAATACCATCAACCACATTGCCGCTCGCCAAATGAAACGACTGCTCCTTGGTGTTAGATCTTCCTCACACAAATCACATGCCGCGAAAAAATCATCCACTTCTTTGAACGCAAAGTCTTCTTCGTGAACCACTTTGTTTCTTATGGTCGCAACAAAACGCAGTCGACTAATCACATCATGAGGCAAGCGCTCTTCACAGCTAGAGATCAGCTGATGTAAACCTCGCCCCTCGGCATGGTACTGTGCTCTCAATAACTTCTCTAATCGTCGAGTACGGACAACCACTTTTTCGATATCAGACATAGTGACCTCCCTACCTACGTATGTCCTTTTCACTAATTCTTTATCAGCTCATTAGATAATTCGAGTCTTTTTGTTCATAACTGTGTACTACACCAAGTAACGAAGGTGAAATCACCTCGACAAATCTGATATTTCAATAAGATATGCGTCACGAAATGTATGGCTTATTGTGATTTTTGGAGAAACCGCAGAGTAATATTGTTACAGCTCAATAAAGGAGATAGAGGATGCTTTCACCACTTTTTGTCACAATAGGGTTATTAGCGATATTAGCAGGCTGGTTGTGTTGGAAGAACTTCACCCAGCACAATCAAGGCCTCAATGCTCCCGAGCAAACCGTCAACGTGACAATACTCGACAAGCAAAGTATTGATATTGACTTGCAACGACAACAAATCGGTCAAGATACACAGGAGTATTGGATTTATGTACAAAAAGGCCACTTTGGACCTAAACGTGAGTTCCAAGTGACCCCGCACTATTATCAAGCCCTAACACCGGGGGATAAAGGCGCTTTAACCTATCGCGGCGATCAATTTATCCACTTTGCCTTACAACGCTAAGGGAGCATCCAGCGAGTCCATTTTGATTGTGCAAAACACCAGCTCAACCCAAGAGCGCCGGCACCACTGATCACGATCCATACCGGAATAACCCAAACAGGGTGCCCCTGATGCCAGCCATACTCTTTCATCGGCCAAAGGAAGATAGGGTGAAGAATATAAATACCTAAGCTGTATTGGCTAACCAGGCTCACCACCCTCTGCTTTCCTTGAGATAAGCCTTCGCCGAAATATCGGCACAGCATAAAGACCATTGAAGCGGCCAGAATGACATTCAGTGTTTTGTATGAAAACCAGCGTCCCACTGAATACTCACCATTGGCCACACTGAGCTGCACGACCATGGTGACCGTTAATACTAACGCAGCGATGCCTAACAAAACTGAAATTGCGACGGGCTTACGCTGCAAGGGTACCTTTTTGAACAACAGGTAACCCAAAGGTAAATAACCACTGAATAACCATAATTCATTGCTCCAAAAGCCATCGATCCGTAGTAGGAACAGTAAGCTAGTGACTAACCAGACACCCACATAGGCATACAAAGCTGGCTCACCATATTGGCGTAGAGCCCACTGAAAAAGTGGGATCACGAAATAGAGTGGGATAAAGTAATAGAAGAAGCCGAGGTGGTAGTAAGTGGCATGGTGTAGACTTTCTCCTAATACCGTTTGACTCACCTGTGCATCAAAGCCTTGAGCAGTCCAGCCAGAGAAATAAGCATAAAACAGCGACCAGAGAATAAAGGGGATCAACACCTTCCCAAGCCTTCGTTTGACATAGTACTTGCCATCAAACGGGCGTGTGTCTGACAACATCAGCGCACCTGAAATCAGAATAAAAACTGGAACCGCCCAACGGCTAATACCATTCACCGTGATCGCCGTCAGCCATTGGTCAAAAGGTATCGAGTTAAGTTCATGTCGATAAGGGGCCAATACATGTATTGCAATAACCGCAACAGCGGCAACACATCGCATCATATCAAAACACAGAACCCGTTCTCTCATCACTATCCCTTAGCCATTAATCGTTCGTATGTCTTTGACTATAGCAATAAAAAAGCTGACCAAGCTATGCTTTGGTCAGCTTTATGTACAGAGTCAGTGAAGTTTGCACTACGCCGTTGCGACTGGACGCACCTTTGGCAGCTTAATTGATATTAGCGCTGTGAGAATCAGAAATGCGAACGATACCCACAAGCAAGCGGCTAGCCCTGCAACTTGGAACACCCATCCAGAGAGAACCGTACCAATCAAACGGCCCATCGCATTTGCCATGTAATAGAAGCCCACATCAAGAGAAACTCCATCACCCTTTGCATAGCTCACTATCAGGTACGAGTGCAGTGATGAGTTGACGGCAAAAATCGCCCCGAACAACAAAAGACCAAACACGATGACAAATTGAGGGTGCCACTCATACTGCACACCAAGCGCGATAAGCCCGGTCACCATCGCAAGCAAAACGGCCCAAATAAGCGCGGCTCCACCATTAGGAACACGGCCATCGGCTTTACCCGTAATACGAGGAGCAATACCTTGTACAAAACCATACGCGATAACCCAAAGGGCTAGAAAACCACCTACCCAAAGATGATCCCAACCGAACACGCTTCCAAGATAAATCGGTAGCGCGACCACAAACCACACATCACGCGCACCGAACAAGAACATGCGAGCTGCGGAGAGGATGTTGATGGATTCCGACTTAGAGAAAATTTGGCTAAATTTCGGCTTTGACTTGGCTTTACCTAAATCACTCTCAAGGAAGATCAGGCTACCTATCAATACCACCAGCAGCACTGCAGCCATAATTGCGACGGCCACTTGGAAACCAAATGCCATTAAAAGAGCACCACCTAAGAAAAAGCCTGCCCCTTTCAACGCGTTTTTTGAACCCGTTAGAATAGCAACCCATTTATAAAGAGCCCCTTGCTGTTCGTCAGGAACCAAGGTCTTTATCGAGCTTTTCGCACTCATCTTATTCAAATCTTTGGCGATGCCCGATAGTGCTTGAGCAGCCATCACCCATGGAATCGTCAGCCATGTGCTTGGTACTGCAAGCATAGCAAGGGCAAATATTTGCATTCCTAAGCCAATATTCATGGTCTTATTCAGACCCAGTCGTGCACCAAGCCATCCTCCGATAAGGTTGGTCACCACACCAAAAAATTCATAGAAAAGGAACAGGGACGCTATCGCTAAAGAGCTATACCCTAAGTCGTGAAAGTACAGTACCACCAGCATACGCAAGGCACCGTCAGTAAGGGTAAAGTTCCAGTAGTTAAACGTAACAAGGATGTATTGACGAATACTTTTGTCGAGTTGAGCAATCATAATCAATGACCGAATGGGGAAAGAAGAGCTTTTGGATCATGGCAACCCAAAAGCTCATAGAGGGGTAATTACTGCGCGACCGACTGGATGTAGTCGATCTGTACTGGCTTAGTAAAAGCGCCAGGACGCAGAGCTTTAACCTGCTCAAAGATAGTCTCTAGTGACCACTCTTTTTCTAACAGAAGGTGTGCAGCCAAAAGACCTGTACGACCCGAACCGCCCATGCAGTGCATCGCTACCTTACCGCCATTATCAACAACAGCATGCAATGCAGGGCTAGCCGCTTGCCACTTAGCGGCAAATTCAGCACCCGGTGCACAGTCGTCTTCAATTTCGATTTGGAACCATTGCATACCAAGCGCTTGTGTTTTCTCACCCAGTGCTGCAACGTCTTTGCTTGCAAGTTCTGCATCATCAAGTGCGGTTACAATCGCTTCAACGCCCTGCTCTTTTAGCTGAGCTAGAGAAGCATCAAGGTCTGTTTCTTTTGTGCCTGGGCATGGCGTTAGGATGAGTGCACCTTTTTCTAAGTCTAGTTGCCATGTTGGATGTGTCATTGTTATCTCCTAATTCTCTAACTTACGCCAAGCCTACTTTACGCACTAACTCAGCAGTACGTGTTGCATAACCCATTTCATTGTCGTACCAAGCGTAGATCTTCACCATACGCTTGCCCACTAGCATGGTTGATAGTGCATCAACGATGGTTGAGCGTTGGTCACCCTTATAATCGATAGAGACTAGCGGGCGCTCTTCATAGCCAAGAATGCCTTTTAGCTCGTTCTCTGAAGCTTCTTTGAGCAGCGCGTTAACTTCCTCTGCTGTCGTGTCTTGCTTCACCTCAAAGATAATATCGGTTAGAGAGGCATTCGCTAGCGGTACACGCACAGCGTGACCGTTAATACGGTTCTCTAGCTCAGGGAAGATTTCAACGATAGCCTTTGCAGAGCCGGTTGTTGTCGGGATCAAACTCATACCGCATGCACGAGCACGACGCAGATCCTTGTGCGGTGCATCTAGAATGGTTTGCGTGTTCGTCAGATCATGAATCGTGGTGAATGACGCGTTCTCAATCCCCAATTTCTCGTTAATAACCTTAACCACCGGTGCAATACAGTTGGTGGTACAAGACGCAGCAGTAACAATTTTGTGCACTGCAGGTTCGAAAATCTCATCATTCACACCTACGACGATGTTCGCGATGCCGTCTTCTTTTACAGGTGCAGAAACCACAACGCGCTTAACGCCTTGAGCGAGGTATTTATTCAGGAACTCCGACTTGCGATGAACGCCTGTTGCTTCAATAACAACATCGCAGCCAGACCAATCAATCGCGTCGATATCGCGCTCTTGAGTCGTTTTGACACGCTGACCGTCAATGATCATCTCACTACCTTCAGCTGTCACTTCGTGATGCCAGCGACCTTGAACAGAATCAAACTCTAAAAGGTGGGCAAGGGTCGCAGTATCACCCGCAACATCATTGATGAGTACAAACTCTAGCTCTTCCCAGTCAAACGCTGCACGCAGTGCAAGACGACCAATACGACCAAAACCATTAATTCCGACTTTAATTGTCATAACTCTTATTCTCTCTATCGAGTCAAATTAATCACAGCAAGAGGCACGATTCATGCCCTGCAATCGATTCAAATCTTGTTGATACTCTGCTTTCAAGCATTGTGATGCAGCAATATCTTCAATCACTTTCTTTGCCCACCCAGGCAGATTCTCTGCCAGATGGTAATAAACCCACTGTCCACGACGCTCATCACGAACGAGACCCTGCGCTCTCAGTTGAGCTAAGTGACGGGATACTTTAGGCTGGCTCTCTTGAATGGCTTCAGTGAGTTCACCAACACATATGCCGCTTTCTCGAGCAATCAGAAGTAAACAGCGTACTCGCGTCTCATCTGACAGTAGTTTGAAAAACTGATGTGGTAGCATAATTTAAATTCACATATACGGATAGGCAGATATAAACATATCTTAGTTTACAAGGCAAGCTTGTGCCGTTCACAGTCATAAAAGTTTAACAATAAGGATAGCGGTAAAAACTAGAAGGTGGGGAAGCTATGAAATTTGAGAGATTTCGTGGCTCCATTGTTGAGCCTGCATACATTCATTTACTAGTTGGTCGTAATCAAAGTCTAACTGCTGGCAAATCTGTTTAACCACAGACCACTCACCGCGCTCAAAACTTTCTTCTGCTTGAAGCAACAAGCCATAAGGACCGGTTCGAGAGATCAACGCGTCCTTGATCGACTCATCAACAGGAAGATCGCCAACGATCGCTTCTATCGATACATCGAGTAGTGAGTCTAACATCGAGAATAAACCGATCATAAACGCCCGTTCACGATGCTCGGTAAAAGGGTTTTTCGCGGACATCTGCTGACAAAACTGTGCTCTTTGCAGAGAAAGTGTGTAGACCTCACGTGGTTTTTTGCCACTAACATAAGAAGCTAATGCGAGAGAGAGAAACATTTTTAGCTTCTCTTGCCCAAGGTACACTAACGCCTGACGAAATGAGGAAATTTGTACCGACACCCTATCAGACATAGTGTTGACAAACTTGAGCAACTTAAAGGACAAAGTGACATCTTGAGTAACAATTGACTCAAGCTTAGCAAAATCGACTTCTTTGCGACAAATCTCCTGGAAGAGCTGCATCGCGATGAGATATTCAGGGCTCACGTATCGCTGCTTTAACACCTCTGGCTTACTGAAAAAGTACCCCTGAAAAAAACTAAACCCAGCTTCTTTTGTTCGGTGAAACTCCTCGATAGATTCCACTTTTTCTGCCAGAAAGAGTTTACGAGTACCCTTTTGCTTCATCTCTTCCACCATTTGACAGGCACCTTCAATCCCCATCTGCACCAAGTCGACTTTAATGATACGCACAAAGGGTAAAAAGCGTGACCATTCTGGCGTATACACAAAATCATCTAGAGCGATGAGATAACCCGCTCGATGAAGTTCTTTTAGTGCGAGCAATAACTCTTCTGTTGGAGGACACGATTCTAATACTTCGACCACTATTTTATCTTTCGGGAGGGTGAGTGGTAGCTTCCTAATTAAGGATTCATAAGGAAAATTAATAAAGCAGCGTGATTGATTTACCGATGGATTTGTTCCAAAAGATAGGAAATTTTCAGCGATTAAACGATAGGTCGCACGATTGGACTCTATATGCGCGGGAAATGCATTACTCTCACCATCGCGAAACAATAGCTCATACCCTAGCGTATGACGCTTGGCATTAAAAATAGGCTGACGTGCGATATAAGTACTTGGCATAACTGATAAAATCCACTTTATCTTCCAATAGAAATTCCAAACCCTGGATAGGTAGAGCAAAGTAACAAATGCGAATAACGATGAAAAGTAATTTACTCAAAAAGTACGACTATTTCGCTATTATGCGCAGTATATTCATGATAAATATGTAAAAAACAATTAATACACTAAACAAATAACCATTTTGAAATTAATTTTTCATTTTTAATCAGGCACAATATTCGAGATATACTTTGTCTTAATCATTTTTATTTATCTGTGCTCATCAAGGACTTTTATGCCCCAACTCTCTCCTTATTCGCTTTCCCAAGAGTCTGAATTTGAACAGTCTATTTGTGGGAATATCTTTAAAGTATGGCAACAGCGCCAAGAGGGAGAATTTTCGACCACCGATGGCAAACGCATTGCTTGGTGTAAGCTGACGAACAGCCAACACACTAAAGCGATTGTCGTGGTCAATGGACGTGTCGAATCCTATTGGAAGTACCAAGAGCTGTTTTTCGACCTGTATAACCAGGGCTTTGATGTTTATTCCTTTGATCATCGTGGCCAAGGTCTATCAGAGCGCTTAACCTCTAACAAAGACATCGGCTATGTTGATAAGTTTGATGATTACGTGCATGACCTTGCATGTCTCATCGACCACTTTTCACTCGAGGACTATCAGTCGCGATACCTCCTGGCTCATTCAATGGGAGGGGCGATTACCACTCGCTATCTTCAAGAGTATCAACCCCAGCAATTTAAAGCGGTGGCCCTCACTGCTCCTATGATGGGGATAGAGATGCCAAGCTACCTTGCTCCAATCGCAAAGCCGCTGATTTATTTGATGAGCAAGCTAGCGAGGGAGCCACAGTATGCCCCGGGCCATAAAGCCTATTACGCGAAACCATTTGCAGATAACCCCCTCACGCAAAGTGCCGGCCGTTATCACTGGTTCAGAGATCTCTACGAAGAGATGCCACAACTTAAACTCGGCGGCCCAAGCACCCACTGGGTGTGGCAAAGTCTCGATGCGATCCAAGATATCTATGCGGATGCAGAAGATATTTCATTGCCTCTTTTGATGCTTCAAGCAAGTGAAGATAAAATCGTGTCTAACTCGGCACAGATTCGATTTATGCGCAGACTGGCGCGAACCCGAAAAGACTGTGCACTAAAAATTGTTTACAGAGCGCGACATGAGCTGCTATTTGAGCAAGACAGCTACCGACAAGAGACCTTAGACACCATCTTTACTTTCTTCGAGAACCACTCGACATCGTAATCAACTATTAAAGGGGGAAATCATCTTGTGAATGTTTACCCTCTTTCTTTTCCTCTTTTTCATCTAGAATAAAATCAATTGTTAAGGTTTGGCAGAGCACTCCGCTACCTTGATTGAGCACTCGCTCTTTTTTCTACATGATTGAGAGAATTATGAACGCAAAGACACCTTATTCTATTGTTGCCTCTGACCTCGATGGTACTTTGCTGGCACCCAACCACCAGCTCAGTGATTTCACCAAGCAGACACTAAACACTCTATCAGAACAAGGGTTCACCTTTATTTTTGCCACCGGCCGACACCACGTTGACGTTGCTGGTATTCGCAAGACGGCGGGAATCCCTGCCTACATGATTACCTCAAATGGCGCTCGCGTTCATGATCAAAATGACAAACTCATGTACAGCAATAACGTGCCAAGTGAGATCGTGCAGAACATCGTTGATCTTGCCAAGGACGATAGAAACCTGTTTATCCACCTCTATCGTAATGAAGAGTGGATGCTAGACAGGCACGATCCAACCCTCGCAAACTTCCATGAAGAGAGCGGATTTAATTACCAACTCTTCGATGCCCATGCAGCGCCAACTGAGGGGATTGCGAAAATTTTCTTTACTCATCCAGAGAAAGATCATGACTATCTGGTTGTGCTAGAAGACAAACTGAACCAACACTTTGGCGACCAAGTGAATGTGGCTTTTTCAACGCCTTGGTGTCTTGAAGTCATGGCTGCGGGTGTGTCTAAAGGTGAAGCATTAAAAGCCGTTGCAGAGTCGCTTGGCAAGTCGCTACAAGACTGTATCGCGTTTGGTGATGGTATGAATGATGTGGAGATGCTGACTATGGCTGGCAAAGGACTGGTTATGGCAGATTCTCATGCGAAAGTGTTTAACGCACTCCCGAAGAATGAAGTCATTGGCAGCAATGCTGATGATGCTGTTGCCGTTTACCTTAAAGAGCAGCTCCTGATGTAAGTGCTCCCCCCAGTACTTGCACTTGCTCGAACACTAGGCAGTCTCTCGACTGCCTTTTTATTTTTTCGGCTTAATGTCAATCATTTGGCTAGAGTCTCTTTGGTTAATATCGCTTGCCACTCGATTTCTGAAACTGGCATCACCGACAGACGATTTCCTCGCTTAACCAAAGGAAGTTCACTGAGTTCCGGCATTGATTTCAGTAGCGCTAAAGGGATCAGGCGCTCGGTTTTACGCACAAACTCAATGTCCACCATCATCCACCTTGGATTACTCGGATCGGACTTAGCATCGCAATAGTCACTTTGCGGATCAAAAGCAAAATGATCCGGATATGACTCTTTGACAACGCGTGCGATGCCAGCAATTCCAACCTGTTTACAGGACGAGTGATAGATGAAAACCAAATCACCTTGTTTTACGTCATCACGCAACATGTTTCGCGCCTGATAATTACGAACCCCTTCCCAACATGAGTTTTTTTGCGCCCTCAGGGTATCAATAGAAAATGTGTCTGGTTCGGTTTTAAACAGCCAATATGCCATAATCAGATCCATCTATTTGAACATCAGGAAGATATATCATGAAGGCGTTGAGAAACCCAGCAGCAATCAGCATGCTTATGATGCTGCAAGCCTGCTCCAGTCCCTCTAACACATCAACCGATACTAGTGAGGCACCCGCAAACCTTGCAAGCTTAGATGCACCAGAGAGTATTCAGCCACAACCGTTCATCATTCGTGGAGAGGTTGTGGTTGGCCACGAGGTTAGAACGATTATGCCTTGTGGCAGCCAGCAGCAATATTGGCTCAATATGCCGAGTGATGTGGTGGAGCAAGCACTATTTCTTACCAGCCGTCCCTACCAGCCGATGTATGGAGAGTTTATCGGCTACCTGAAACCATCTAGTCATCACGGCTTTGATTCTGATTTCAACGCTGTCTTTCAGGTTGAGTCAATAAACCTACTAACAGCAGAAAACCCTCAGCGATGTGACATGCCACCTAGGCCAACTCGAGCATTTGGTAATGAACCTTTCTGGTCTACCAACTTTGAAGAGAAAGGCCTAGCGTTCAATATTCTTGGTGAAGAGCAAGTCCACTATCAAATTGAAGGTTCAACCATTTCAGGAGAAACGGACGCACAGCAGCGACGTTATCGTTTAAGCGATAATGCTCAGCTAAACATGATTCAAGACACCTGTAATGATGGCATGAGCGACTCTATCTATGGTTGGCAAGCCTCATTTGACAGTCAACAGCGTGAATATACAGGTTGTGCCACCTTATCAAACCAGGATCATAGTGAATCATGGGTGGGCTATTATCATGCTGAATCCACTGATAACCCACTGTTTACTGTGCACCTGGAACTTAATGCGGACCACAGTGCAGTGACCACTTACGAGTATTTAAACGATCAGCCCTCTACCGTTGAGCGTGGGTTTTGGCAACAACTCAATCCAACTCAAGTCCAAGTCACGATGACTCGCCACCAGCAGCAATATCTGGTATCGGAGCGGATTTTCACTCGAGATGGGCATCAGTTAACCGCCAAAAAAGAGAAGGTGAGTGAGATTGTCTACCCGATCGCCGACGGAGGTTTAACTTTATTCAAAGTGCAACAAGCTCAGGTTGAGAACGCATCTAGCAAAGCCCAGGGGCTTGGTACACAAAACATCAACGGCTCTGCACAGTTTGATAGCAAGGTGGATGTGACTCTGCGTGAATATTTCTCGCTGCACAAAACCGACCCTGCTAATACTAAATATCGTTGGCTAGAGCATGATCTCAATGGTGATGGAAACCCTGAGTTGCTCGTGCTTCTTGATTGGTGTGGCAGCGGCGGTTGTACCTTGCTTATCTTCGAAGACCATCAACAACAATGGCGCTTCAATAGTCGTATCACCCTCGTCAACACACCGATTCGTTTGGCAACAACCCAATCGAATGGTTGGCAAGATCTGGTGTTTGATGTTTACGGTGGTGGAGCACAAGCTGCGCAGCATCGCCTTAGTTATGGTGAGGCAAGCTATCCGCTAAACCCAAGTGTTGCTCCCGTGGTTGAATCGAATGAGGTCAGTGGCGTGTTGTTATTTGCAGACGGCGTTTACCCGACCCAAAAAGGTGTGGTGATGTAATGGCTCAATGCGCTAACTGCGGCCTCGCCTACCAGTGTATTTGTGATCAAATCCCAAAGCTAGAGAGCCAAGCCCACATCGCTCTACTCACGCATGAGAATGAGTTATCACGTGACACTAATACCGGCCAATGGGCAGGGAAAATGCTTTCACACTGCCAGGTTCATATTTGGCACAGAAAGTCGCCGCCTGAAACGTTCATTGAACAATTAAAAAGCGGTCACTTTGAGCCAGTACTTCTCTATCCAAGCTCGGACAGTCACCTTTTGAGCAATGAGACCGTGGAAAGTATGAACAAACCGCCTCTATTTATCGTGCTGGACGCAACATGGCAAGAAGCAAAGAAAATGCTCAATAGGAGCGATTGGTTGAAAACCATTCCTAAAGTGCACTTAGATATTGAGGGGGCATCACGCTATCAGCTCAGACGTAATCAATCACAAGGGCATCTTTGTACACTTGAGGTCGTCGCTGAGCTGCTAGAACTGAATGGTGATGCAAAGGATGGTCAAAAAATCGCACCATTTCTGGACCACTACACTCAGGTATTTAAGGCAGATAAGAGCGGACACGCACTCAAAAGTTAAAGCTCAAGCAGTGAAGCCAAGCGCGTAATTTCAACATCCGGTAGCGTTGTCGCGTGCTTGGCTTTCATCAAACAACTAGACTGATCGTTAATCCAACAGCTTTTAAGCCCCGCTAAATTAGCGCCACGAACATCTGAGCGTAAGTGGTCACCGACATGCAGTACTTTATCTGCTGGTAGGTTTAGTAAGTCCACAGCTTGTACAAATAGATCCGCATTCGGCTTGCTCAGACCATCAGGACCTGCTTTGTAAACGCGCTGAAAGTATTGCCCTAAGCCAATTCTTTCTACATCAACGTTACCATTGGTTATCGCTATCAATGGCATTCTTTTAGATAACTCACTCATAACGCGATGAGTTTCCTGCGGCACACTAAAGTCACTTCGCAAGCGCAACACCTCATCAATCGCTTCACCCGCGGCCTTCATCGCCTGCGCAGAACTATAGCCGAGAGCATTTAGACCTGACTCTATTTGGCGATAGCGCCAACGAGTCACGTCATGCTTTAGTTCTGGCTGTTCAGCTAACACCTGCAATTTTGTGTTGTGCCACCAGCTCAGAGAGCGCGTCTTGGAAATGGGGTGCTGCTCATGCAGCCACAACACCATCTGCTGCTCAACGCGACGGATGATGGGGCGATTGTCGTAGAGGGTATCATCGAGATCGAACGTCATCGCCTCAATGGTTGAAAATGGTCGATAGAAAATCATCCGTTATTGCCCTTTTTCTTCGCTCGTGGGTGCGCTTGATCATACGCCTGTGCAAGGTGCTGGAAGTCTAAGTGCGTGTAGATTTGGGTGGTGGAGATATTCTCATGCCCCAGTAGCTCTTGAACTGCTCGTAGGTTGTTGCTTGACTCTAAAACGTGCGTTGCAAAAGAGTGGCGCAACTTGTGTGGGCTAATATGACTGGCGACACCTTGTTTTTGTCCCCATTCCGCCATGCGTTTCTGAATATTACGGTGCGAGATACGCTGTCCAAGCTTGGAGATAAACAAGGCTGGATCATCCCCTTTGAGTAAACTCGGTCTCACTTTCAACCAGCGCTCAACCCACTCCTTTGCTTGACCAGAAAACGGAACTTTACGCTCTTTATCCCCTTTACCTATAACGCGGATCTCACCACTCCGCAGATGCACATCGCGGACATCAATACTCACCAACTCCGCGAGACGCAGTCCGGCCCCATACATCAGTTCCATGATCGCGCGGTCACGAATCGCAAGTGGATCGTCGTCATCCACTTCCAGTAATTGACCGACTTCATCAACATCGAGGTTTTTTGGTAAAGGGCGCTGTTTGCGAGGTGCTGAAACACCTTTTGCAGGGTTGGCAGAGAGCTCTCCACGCAGGACTAAAAAATCAAAAAAGCTACGCAGCGACGAAAGACGTGTCGATAAACTACTCGCCTTCATTCCTTCGCGCATGCCTTTACTCGCCAACTGTCTAACCCAAGCGGCATCTACCTGGGTCCAGTCCTTTAACCCCATCTGGGCGAGGTGTTGAGCCATCGTCTCTAGCTGCTGCTTGTAGTTGCGTTGAGTATGAAGACTCAGTCCTTTTTCACTGCGCAAGTATTCGTAAAAGCGCAGCAAGGATTTTTCTAACCCTTTAGGCAGTGGTGCTACAGATTCGCTCATCCGCTACTACCGCTTTCCAAGGTTGAGTATTAATCACATGGGTAAGCACCATCGCAAGGTGGCGCAAAAACAGAGTATCCATCTGAGGTTGGAAGTGCCCACCATCTTCACTAGAAAAAGCGAGAAGACCAAAAGGCTGTTTGAATCCTAGAGGGAGGACGACGTATGAACCCAGTTCGGGTGCCTGTTCTTCATCGGAAAACAGGCTTTGACGATCAGTTTGTCGCAGACGCCCCAAATAAGCAGGTTTACCATTCAGATGGTTCGTCACGAAACGCTTGAAGACATCACCCGCTAATTGATATTGCGCTGATGGGCTATCCAGCAGCTTAATGTAAGCAACCAGGTTCAAATCTTGTGCAAGCTGTTCGACTGAGTCTATTGCATCGACAACAGAATCACTTTTGAGCACCTGCTCCTGCAAGCTCATAAAATCATGGAAAGTCTGGTCATTTTGTCTTGCAAGAGACATCAGAGCCGTAATTTCCTCTTCCAGCTCTTCAATTCGCTGACGTTGACGCTGCAATTGGACATGAACGAGAGAAACGGCACCTTGGTCTTGGTGCGGCAGAGCTAAACGCTCAACAAGCTCTGGACGAGACAAAAAGAAATCAGGGTGGTCACGTAAATATTCCGTCACCACCTCTGCAGTTAGCGCATTGGCTTCCACTTGAGACAAAATCAATCCCTGAGAGTATTAACAACTGTGCCTATTGTAGCGCACTCTTGCTAACAAGACAGCTGCCCATCAAAGACGTGTGTTGCAGGACCTGTCATATACAGTGGTTTGCCAGGCCCCTTCCATTGAATGTTCAGCTCACCGCCCGGCAAGGTAACCTTAACTTGTTCATCAAGCAGGCCTTGAACAATACCTACTGCAACCGCGCCACAAGCACCACTACCACAAGCTTGAGTTTCTCCTGCACCACGCTCATACACACGCAGGTTCACCGCATTGCGATTCAGTACTTGCATAAACCCTGCATTGACTCGCTCAGGGAAACGCTCATGAGATTCAAGTAGAGGGCCAAGCGTCTCTACGTCAGCCGTCAGTACATCATCGACAACGGTAACAACATGAGGGTTACCCATGCTCACTGCGCCACAGAACAAAGTCTTATCTTCAGCACGCAGAATATAGGTCTTCTCTTGTTGCTTTGCCTTAAATGGGATTTTACTTGGTTCGAACTCAGGCACTCCCATATTAACGGTCACCTGGTCATCTTCTTCAATATTGAGCACCATCTTGCCTTTCTTGGTGCTGACGCTAATGCTGAACTTGTTCGTTAGCCCTTTCATCCGCACAAAACGCGCAAAACAACGAGCGCCATTGCCACACTGCTCTACTTCACTGCCATCGGCATTAAAGATGCGATAGTGGAAATCAGTTTCAGGATCATAAGGAGCCTCGACCACTAGAAGTTGATCAAAGCCTACCCCCGTATGACGATCCGCTAAGCGACGGATCAGATCCGGTGAAAAGAAGATATTTTGGGTGATACAATCAACGACCATAAAGTCGTTACCCAAACCATGCATTTTAGAAAAATGGAAGTGCATGAGACGCTCGTTACTCCGGTAAAATCTGCTCTAGGGCCCAAAGGCTGGATAGTTCTTCTCTTTGACGAACCAAGTGAGCTTGATTGCCATCAACCATCACCTCAGCTGCGCGTGTTCGAGTATTGTAGTTTGATGCCATAACAAACCCATATGCCCCCGCTGAGCGCACTGCAAGAAGGTCACCTTGCTCAAGAACAAGCGCACGGTCTTTACCTAGGAAGTCGCCTGTCTCACAGATAGGCCCAACCAAATCGTAAGTGACTGCCTCTCCCTGACGCGGTGAAACAGGAACGATATCCTGCCACGCTTGATAGAGTGCTGGGCGCATCAAATCGTTCATTGCGGCATCAATAATGGCAAAGTTCTTGTGCTCAGTGTGCTTTAAGAATTCAACCTTAGTCAGTAGTACGCCCGCATTCGCGGCGATAGCACGACCCGGTTCAAAAATCAGCTCAAGCTCTTTGTGATTCACCAAGCGCTCCATCAAGGCACGTGCGTAATCGGATGGTTGTGGCGGTAGTTCATCACGATAAACCACACCCAGACCACCACCGACATCGAGGTGCTTAATGCTGACACCTTGGTCTTTAAGTTGATCGATCAAAGCAAGCAAACGATCCGTCGCATCAATAAACGGTTCAAGATCTGTCAACTGAGAGCCAATATGGCAATCGATGCCATGAATCTCTAGGTTCGTCAGGCTTTGAGCAAACTTATACACATCAGGAGCACGGTCAAAGGCGATACCAAACTTGTTTTCGCGCAGGCCTGTTGAGATATAAGGGTGAGTATTCGCATCCACATCCGGGTTGATACGCAACGAAATCGGTGCCTTAACCCCTAGCTTAGCGGCAACACTATTCAGGCGCTCCAGCTCAGGCTCTGACTCAACATTGAAACACTTAATACCAAGCTCTAGCGCACGCTGCATCTCTTGTTCTGTTTTACCAACCCCTGAGAATACGACCTTCTTCGGGTCACCACCCGCAGCGACCACACGCTCTAGCTCACCGCCAGATACGATATCAAAGCCCGAGCCTAGGCGGGCCAGCGTATTCAATACACCTAAGTTTGAATTTGCTTTCACGGCATAACAAACGAGATGAGGATGGTCACCCACTGACTTATCGAAGGCGTTCCAATGACGCTCTAAAGTCGCACGCGAGTATACGTAAAGCGGCGTTCCATATTGCTCTGCAAGAGAAGATAGTGTGACACCTTCAGCCCAAAGCTGCCCATCTTCCTGATAATTGAAGTAATCCAAGTTGTTTCCCTTAATCTGACCGAGTTTTCTTAATGAAGAACAAAGGACAATCCCCTTGTCACTGCTAAGAAAAAGCACTCACCGGTTTAACGATGAGTTATTGCTGTTGTGTTTGTTCACTTTGAGTATCGTCTTGTGGCAAGTAGAGAGCACCTGACTGACCACAACCCGCAATCGCGAGTGTCGATACAATAAACATGACTACTAGTGATTTTTTCATCGCGCTTGTCGTGATTATTTATTCGATGCCCCCTATAATCGCACCACAATCAAGAAAAGCAATAGGATGTACTGATGAACGATACTGAATTTCATCAACTCGTCGATTCTCAAATGGAAACCATTGAAGAAATGATCGACGAATCGGGGGCGGATGTCGACTACGAGACCTCTGGTAACGTAATGACACTTGAGTTTGAAGACCGCAGCCAAATCATCATCAACCGCCAAGAGCCAAAGCACGAGATTTGGCTTGCGTCAAAGTCGGGCGGATTTCACTTCCAATGGAAGGATGGGCAATGGGTTTGTTCTAAGACCGACAAAGAGCTTATCGACATGGTGAAAGAAGAGTGTGAGAAGCACGCCGGCGAAGAGATAGAGTGGCCCTAGTCTGTACCCACAGATTATAAAAATTAGGTGAGCATTATGCTCACCTAACTGTATCAACTAAAGTTACGCACTGGCCACGCGCTGTGAGCGTTTATAGCCAGAGTCATTACGATAAGGGACAATATAGCTGTCCGCACCATTCTCGGGATGGATCACGTCATAATACTGCGGCAGATTAAAGTTAATCAGCTTAGAGGAGATAGAGCGCTCATCTTTGACCGATGTGTAGAAACTATTCACACTCGCAATCAGCTCATCTTTCTCACCCACCAGTTTTTGATAAACCTCAACCTGATTTGCTTCATCCAAAACATAGATATTGAAGCCGTTTGGCGCAGTATCTTCGAAGAAGAACTGCACTAGGCCTTCGCTCGCGAAACTATCAATGATATTAGGCAGTTGGTAATCCTGCTCTTTATCCAGTTTGAGCAGTGGTGAGCCCTTCAACTTGTTGGTAGAGATACTACGATAGAAATCGACTGAGTTCTCAAGCTTCTTAACGGAGACACCGCGGCGCTCGAAGAACAAGCCATACATCTGATCCGATATACGTAGGCCTTTGAAGCTACGTTTCTTCTCTTGTTCAACTGGCTTAAGGCGCATATCAATGCACTCAGCAAGCAACTGATACACCGAATTACGAATCACACCACGCAGATGCTTACTGTAACAGAACACATCTACAGACTTAGGACGAATCGCATCATGGTGCATCTTACCCAACATCGTTTTCAACGCATCAAGCATCGCCATATTGCCTTTGAAGTGCAAAGTACGAACTTCATGCCAAGAGTTACGATAGACAAGATCGACACTCCCCACTAAGCATTCGTGCTGCTGACCAAAACTAAACACGTTCATGTTTTTAAAGTCATTACGGAAAGTTCGGTTGCCTAAAGACGCCGTAGGGTCCTGTTCAAAGTTAATGAACATGGCCAGTTGATTAATTTCACAGGGGCTTGCCAATGCATCCATCGAAGGGCGATTCGCGTTCAAAGAGAACGTATTTCTCAGATCGCCAACCATTTGATAGAACTTATCAATATCAATATCCGCATCGCGAACAACTGCGTTCAGGCGAGTTGACTCAGTAATCAAGCCATTAAAAAATGACCAAGCCACCAATTTACTGAGATACTGGTTGTGCTCTAACTTAGGCTGACCTATCAAACGATGCGCAATCAAAGGCTGCTTGTAGAGATACCAACCCTCAGGGTTAGTCTGCCCAGGCTTCACCTCAACAAAGGTTAAATCAGACTCATGCAGATCAGGGGAAATTTGCGGGTTGAGCAGTGTCACTTTACCCGGCAACACCTCAAAAGCAGCATAAAGCTTACGAGCCAGAATACTAATGTCTTGTGGGCTGATCGCGGATGTAATGTTGTTGCGACGTGCAAATTGGATAAGATTACGGTAGCTCTGCATCAAAGCATCAAGTAAAGAGTGATGAACCACTTTGACTTGTTCTACTTTCCAATTACGACGGTCATCAAGCTCTTCTATCTTGTCTTGATCCCATTGCCACTGCGCCACCATGTCGGCAAGCGCTTCACGTCGCCAAGGTACAGAGACCGAGCCAACGCCAGGCTCTCGCGATAGCTTTTCATGGGTCTTAAGATAGAAACAGCGACGAACCAACTCTAGACGCTCGTGATCACCAATACGCTCTAGGTAACGTGTAACCTTTTCAAGCATGAGGTAATAGGAATCCATCCCATAAAGATCAGGCTCTTGTGCGAAGAAACGACGTTTGCTGTCGAGGCTCAGAAGCTGGGTATTCGGGTACTCCCACGAATACGCTTCCAGCAGAATCGCTTTAAGAACCGATTTGTATGGAGAATCAATACTCTTATACAGTTGCCATAGATTCGCGCCAAAATACTCTTCAGCAGGAATACCATTAAGCTGGCCGAAATCAATCCACTCGTTACAATCAATGTAGTGCTGCTGACACAGTTGACTTACATATTGGTCGTAACACTCTTCCATTTCAGGGGGCACGATTTGCCACAATAATCGTTTACCCGCGAGACGAACTGCAGAGCGATAAAACTCGTCTAACAGCAGCATGTGCTGTGAGGAGCCACAGTTATCACCCGTCATCTCTTCAGAGTGGTTATGGCGAAAGCGCTGCTCGTCCATCAAGAAGAAGTTTGCTTCAACCCCTTGCCCTTTTGCCCACTCGGTAATCAATAAACACTTGTTGGTCAGCGCTTCCCTATCCATTGAAGGCATATCAGAAGAGACACAAACCCAAATATCGAGATCACTGGACGTGCTTTGGCCAATCGATGAAGTACTACCCATGGTATAAAGCGCGTGAATCGCCGGTTGCTCTGCTTGATGCAGCGTATGGCCGACCGTTAACTCGGTATTGGTAATGTACTTCTTCTGATGGTCATTAAACTCCATACCGAACACGCCATATGGGGTAAGTTCAGAGTAATAGCCAGGCAAAATAGGGTGATTGAAGTGAAGGAGAGTTGGGATCTGATGAAATACTTGCTGGCATGGTACATTCATTAGGGCCAGCGCACGCTCTACGCGTTGCTGGTTGAGAATATCCAGTCTGTCGGTCAGCTTGGTTGTATATGCCTGCAAGAGACGATCCTTGGTTAGTAAGTCAAATTCTCACTTTGTCGGTCTTTTGTACAAAAGGACCAATAAAACGTGATCAATTTAACACTTTTATCCGTTCGGGTAAAGAATGAAGCCAAGAAAGCTGATCTTTGGCTGAGCTCAAAGTGTTGCTCATGCTGTCATTTACCTGCCTTGTTGCCAATCTTTTTTGTCCAAATCCACGTGATACAAGTCACGTTCTTTAATTCATCCAACCTGTTAATAACATTTAACCTATTTCGATGACAATCAAGCAAGTTACTTTTCAGTGAATAATGGTACGATTGGCTTCATCTAAGCTAGTGAGAATACACATGAACACCAACACACCAATTCGCATCGCGACGCGTAAAAGCCCACTTGCTCTTTGGCAAGCACACTATGTTAAAGATGCTCTCCAAGCCGCGCATCCTGGATTGGAAGTGGAACTGGTAACAATGGTCACCAAAGGTGACATTATTTTAGACACCCCTTTGGCGAAAGTTGGCGGAAAAGGTCTGTTTGTAAAAGAGTTGGAAGTCGCCATGCTTGAAGGCAGAGCCGATCTCGCGGTTCATTCAATGAAAGATGTTCCTGTCGAATTTCCTGAAGGGCTTGGGCTCGTCACTATCTGTGAGCGTGAAGACCCTCGAGATGCATTTGTGTCCAACACCTATCAAAGCATTGATGAGCTGCCACAAGGTGCCGTGGTCGGCACATGTAGCCTACGTCGCCAATGCCAAATTAAAGAAGCTCGCCCAGACCTCATCATCAAAGAGCTACGAGGTAATGTCGGCACGCGCTTGGGTAAGTTAGATGCAGGAGAATATGATGCGATTATCCTAGCAGCCGCTGGCCTAAAGCGTCTCGAGCTGGAAGCGCGTATTCGCAGTTTCATCGAGCCAGAACAGTCGCTTCCTGCTGTGGGTCAAGGCGCTGTCGGTATTGAGTGCCGTCTGGATGATGAGCGTTTAATTGAGCTGCTCAAGCCACTTAATCACAAAGACACGCAAGATCGCGTTCTCGCCGAACGTGCAATGAATCTTACTCTTGAAGGGGGCTGCCAAGTGCCAATCGGCAGTTACGCGCTATTAGATGGTGATAACTTATGGCTGAGAGCGCTTGTTGGTGAGCCCGATGGCTCATGCATTGTTCGAGGCGAAATTTCAGGTCACCGCCAAGAAGCAGAGAAACTCGGTGTCGAGTTGGCCAATCAACTACTTGATGACGGCGCAAAAGAGATTTTGACTCGCCTTTACCAAGAGGACTAACCATGTCTGTGCTCATCACTCGGCCTGATGAGCCGGGCAAGCAATTAACACAGCAACTCTTAGAGGTGGGCATATCAGCCCACCATTTTCCCCTTATTTCAATCTGCGCCTCTACAGCAATCGATCACCTTCAACTCGATATTAATTGCAGCGATATTATTATTGCCGTTAGCCAATATGCGGTGATTTATGCCGACAAAGCCATCTCATCTTGGCCGAAGCACTCCACCTACCTCGCCATCGGCAGCAAAACAGCCCAACAGCTGGAACAAGTGACACAGTCAAAGGTCTACACACCAGAGATCCATGAAAGTGAGTCTTTTCTGACTCTTCCTCAACTTCAGCCATCCACGGTCAAAGGAAAAAAGGTCACGATATTGAGGGGCAACGGTGGACGAGAGCTGATTAAAGAGCGTCTGTCTTTAAGAGGGGCCGATGTTGAATATCGAGAGGTTTATCAGCGAAAAAATCTCTATTTTGATTCAAAATTAACCGTTAAAGAGTGGAAAGATAAACAAATAAAACATGTTGTTATCACAAGCAACGAGCAACTAAACCATCTATTATCTATGTGCAAGAGTGACAAACAGTGGTTAATAGAGCGCACGCTTTACGTTCCCAGTGAACGCATCGCGACACAAGCAAAAGCGCTGGGATTCTCAAAAGTAATTTGTACCCATGGCGCGTCAAACCCTGTCATTAGCTGTGCTCTCCAAGCTCACATTAAGGAAAATAACCAATGACAAAAAAAGTTAATGAGCAACCAGAATCAAATAAAAAAGCTCAAGAAGATGAGTCCACGTTGAAAGATCAAAACACGAGTAAAGAGGAACAGGCCTCTTCAAGTGCACCTCAGGAAAAACCAACTCAAGATAGCAATAAGTCGACGACTAAACCGGCTACCCCCCGTAATCCTCAAGAAAACAACAAAGAGAAAAAGCCAAGCAGTAAGCTTGCCATTATCGCTATTCTTATTGCCCTTGGTATTGGCGCTGCAGGTTTTTATAAGCTTCAAGAGCAAGACAAAATCTACCAAGCAGAAATTGCCGCTTTGAAAACGCAAATAGAGATGAAACAAAATGAGATGGTCTCAAGCCTTGAGGATACTCAAGCTCAAACAATACAGAAGGCGACAGAGCTAACTCACCGTGCCGAGGTAGCCATTGAGCAACAACAAAACAGCATTGAGAGCCTCCAACTGGCGATTTCAGACGTGCAAGGACGTCGACCAAATGATTGGCTGCTGGCTGAAGCGGACCATTTAGTTAAATTGGCGGGTCGTAAGTTATTTTTAGAGAAAGACGCGGTGACGGCGACAAGACTAATGGAAACCGCCGACCAGCGGATTGCGACCTTAAATGACCCTAGTTTGGTTCCACTGCGTCAGCAAATGGCAAAAGACATTACAACCCTCAAAGGTATACCACTGGTTGACAGAGAAGGCTTAGTACTTCGTCTAACCGCACTGCAACAGCAAGTGAGCGGCTTACCTCTCGCTAATGCGATATTACCAGAGGCACAACCACAAGAAGAGATCACCGTCTCCAATGACATCAATGATTGGCAAGATAACCTAAAAAATTCACTTAAGTCATTCAGTGAGAACTTTATTACCTTCCGTAGCCGTGATGGTAACGTCATCCCGCTACTTTCACCTCAGCAACATTTTTATCTCAGTGAGAACATTAAAGGTAAGCTAGAAACCGCCATTAAGTCGGTTTATCTAGAGCAAGGGGAGATCTATCAAACCTCATTAGCGAATGCGGTTGAGTGGAGTGAGACGTTCTTTGACCAAGACGAGCACCAAGTAAAACAGTTTAACAGCGCACTGAAAGAGCTCCAACAACAGGATATTGATGTTACTTATCCGCAGGCACTGGTCTCACAGCAACCATTAGAAGATGTAATCAGCGATCGTCTACGACGTAATGTGACTAGCATTGTAGAGGAGTCTGAATAATGTTTAGAACCATCTTTCTCTTTGTTGTTCTTGGCTTAGGACTCTTCGTTGGCTCTCAATACTCTGGCCAACAAGGCTATGTACTCATATCCTTTGCGGATAAAACCATTGAAATGAGTGTCACTACACTCGTCATCTTCATCATTGCTGCATTAGCCGCATTGTTCTTTCTTGAATTCATTCTCAAACGTGCCGCGTCAATGAGTTACAACACGTGGAACTGGTTTAGCGTCCGTAAGCTAAGACGCTCACGACGCTATACCAATGAAGGAATCATCAAGCTTCTTGAAGGTGATTTTAAACACGCAGAGAAGAAAGTAATGCGTTGGGCAAACCACCATGACAAACCTCTACTGTGTTATCTGATTGCTGCTGAGGCTGCGTTTAGTCAAGGAGATGAAAACAAACGCCAACAATATCTTGAAAAGGCAAGTGAGCAAGACGATTCAACACTGGCTGTCGGTCTGACAAAGGCCAAACAAGATATACGAGCAAAGAACTGCGAGCTCGCTTTTGACACACTCACCACGTTGAGTGGGCAATTCCCCAATAACACCTTGATTCTGGATCTGTTGAAAGGTGTCTACATAGAGCTCAAACTCTGGCAACCACTTATCGACATCATACCAAAACTGGCCAGAGATAAAGTGTTAACGAAACAGGAAGCCGATAGCTACTTGATCAGAGCACACTCAGGCCTTCTTGAAGATGTCGCGCAACAGCAAGGCAGCGAAGGGTTAGTTGCCCACTGGGATCGATTAACCAAAAAGCTCAAGAGTGACCCTACTCTCATCACCGCTTTTGCAAAACAACTCATCGCAAGAAAAGCAGATTATGAAGCACTTGGCGTTATTAAAAGTGTCTTAAAGAAGAATCATATCGAAGAGCTGTATGCTCTACTGCCTGAAATGAACCTTTCTGATCGACATCCGGTGAGTCAATTCTTGCTATCTGCAGTTAAGAAAGATCCCAACAATGCTGCCGCACACAGTGCATTAGGGCAACTGTATATACGTGACCAAAACTGGACTGAAGCCCAAAAGCACTTAGAGCAAGCCCTAGAAAAACGTTCTAATGTCTCTGACTACGCTTACTTGGCAGACGCACTTGAGCATCAAAATCTCAATCAAGCAGCACGAGACGTCTCACGTAAGGCTTTAACTCTTGTTAAATAGTCATGGTGCGGTTATTTGAAACTAAGCAATAAATACCAAGAAGCAGCCGCAAGGCTGCTTTTTTTATATTCTCACTCTGGGGGTGTTTGCTATCGTTCTATCAGTGGCATGACAACCATCGTCTAACGCTCTCTTTACACATGCCGTTCTTGTAGACTGCTATTTACGGTTCATTAATAGTTCCAGGAATAGCGTAACCAGTGAGTAAAATCAGGCGACGATGAATAGCAAACTGGCCACCAGTTTGATTGCCGCTAGTGAGAGTACCTTTTGGATATAGAACGTCCATACCTTAGTTTCCTCAAAGATTAGAGGAGACTGACCACTATGGTGAGTCTTAAGGAGTGAATACTCGAATGTTCAAACGTAAAAAAGCCCTAGTCTTTCGACTAGGGCTTAGGATAAGTGGCGGAGTGGACGGGACTCGAACCCGCGACCCCCGGCGTGACAGGCCGGTATTCTAACCAACTGAACTACCACTCCGCAGTGGTCTATTTAAAGTCTTATCTAAATCGTGCTTCAAATAGATAATGTTCAAAGCCTGGCAATGTCCTACTCTCACATGGGGAAGCCCCACACTACCATCGGCGCTATTGCGTTTCACTTCTGAGTTCGGCATGGAAATCAGGTGGGTCCACAATGCTATGGTCGCCAAGCAAATTCTTAATTCGGAAAGCTTTTAAAAGTTAATGTGCACACATTCAATATTCTTGGCTTTGAGTCCATCAAAACCCCTTGGGTGTTGTATGGTTAAGCCTCACGGGCAATTAGTACAGGTTAGCTCAACGCCTCACAACGCTTACACACCCTGCCTATCAACGTTCTAGTCTCGAACAACCCTTTAGGACACTTAAAGTGCCAGGGAAGACTCATCTCAGGGCTCGCTTCCCGCTTAGATGCTTTCAGCGGTTATCGATTCCGAACTTAGCTACCGGGCAATGCGTCTGGCGACACAACCCGAACACCAGAGGTTCGTCCACTCCGGTCCTCTCGTACTAGGAGCAGCCCCCTTCAATCTTCCAACGCCCACGGCAGATAGGGACCGAACTGTCTCACGACGTTCTAAACCCAGCTCGCGTACCACTTTAAATGGCGAACAGCCATACCCTTGGGACCGACTTCAGCCCCAGGATGTGATGAGCCGACATCGAGGTGCCAAACACCGCCGTCGATATGAACTCTTGGGCGGTATCAGCCTGTTATCCCCGGAGTACCTTTTATCCGTTGAGCGATGGCCCTTCCATACAGAACCACCGGATCACTATGACCTGCTTTCGCACCTGCTCGAATTGTCATTCTCGCAGTCAAGCGGGCTTATGCCATTGCACTAACCTCACGATGTCCAACCGTGATTAGCCCACCTTCGTGCTCCTCCGTTACTCTTTGGGAGGAGACCGCCCCAGTCAAACTACCCACCAGGCACTGTCCTCACCCCAGATAATGGGGCTAAGTTAGAACATCAAACATACAAGGGTGGTATTTCAAGGATGGCTCCACAGATACTGGCGTACCTGCTTCAAAGCCTCCCACCTATCCTACACATGTAGGCTCAATGTTCAGTGCCAAGCTGTAGTAAAGGTTCACGGGGTCTTTCCGTCTAGCCGCGGGTACACTGCATCTTCACAGCGATTTCAATTTCACTGAGTCTCGGGTGGAGACAGCGTGGCCATCATTACGCCATTCGTGCAGGTCGGAACTTACCCGACAAGGAATTTCGCTACCTTAGGACCGTTATAGTTACGGCCGCCGTTTACCGGGGCTTCGATCAAGAGCTTCGACCTAAGTCTAACCCCATCAATTAACCTTCCGGCACCGGGCAGGCGTCACACCGTATACGTCATCTTACGATTTTGCACAGTGCTGTGTTTTTAATAAACAGTTGCAGCCACCTGGTATCTGCGACTCCCCATAGCTCCATCCGCAAGGGACTTCACCGCGAGGAGCGTACCTTCTCCCGAAGTTACGGTACCATTTTGCCTAGTTCCTTCACCCGAGTTCTCTCAAGCGCCTTGGTATTCTCTACCCGACCACCTGTGTCGGTTTGGGGTACGATTCCTTACAATCTGAAGCTTAGAGGCTTTTCCTGGAAGCATGGCATCAATGACTTCACTACCGTAGTAGCTCGACATCGTGTCTCAGCCTTAAAGAGAGCCGGATTTACCTAACTCTCAAGCCTACGCACTTGAACCTGGACAACCGTCGCCAGGCCCACCTAGCCTTCTCCGTCCCCCCATCGCAATTGTAAGAAGTACGGGAATATTAACCCGTTTCCCATCGACTACGCCTTTCGGCCTCGCCTTAGGGGTCGACTTACCCTGCCCCGATTAACGTTGGACAGGAACCCTTGGTCTTCCGGCGAGGAGGTTTTTCACCCCCTTTATCGTTACTCATGTCAGCATTCGCACTTCTGATACCTCCAGCAGACCTTACAGTCCACCTTCAACGGCTTACAGAACGCTCCCCTACCCAATGACCTAAGTCATTGCCGCAGCTTCGGTGTATAGCTTAGCCCCGTTACATCTTCCGCGCAGGCCGACTCGACTAGTGAGCTATTACGCTTTCTTTAAATGATGGCTGCTTCTAAGCCAACATCCTAGCTGTCTAAGCCTTCCCACATCGTTTCCCACTTAGCTATACTTTGGGACCTTAGCTGGCGGTCTGGGTTGTTTCCCTCTCCACGACGGACGTTAGCACCCGCCGTGTGTCTCCCGGATAGTACTCACTGGTATTCGGAGTTTGCAAAGGGTTGGTAAGTCGGGATGACCCCCTAGCCTTAACAGTGCTCTACCCCCAGTGGTATTCGTCCGAGGCTCTACCTAAATAGATTTCGGGGAGAACCAGCTATCTCCAGGTTTGATTGGCCTTTCACCCCTAGCCACAAGTCATCCGCTAATTTTTCAACATTAGTCGGTTCGGTCCTCCAGTTGATGTTACTCAACCTTCAACCTGCCCATGGCTAGATCACCTGGTTTCGGGTCTATATCCAGCAACTCGACGCCCAGTTAAGACTCGATTTCTCTACGGCTCCCCTAGATGGTTAACCTTGCTACTGAATATAAGTCGCTGACCCATTATACAAAAGGTACGCAGTCACACCACGAAGGTGCTCCTACTGCTTGTACGTACACGGTTTCAGGTTCTATTTCACTCCCCTCACAGGGGTTCTTTTCGCCTTTCCCTCACGGTACTGGTTCACTATCGGTCAGTCAGTAGTATTTAGCCTTGGAGGATGGTCCCCCCATATTCAGACAGGATATCACGTGTCCCGCCCTACTCGATTTCACTGATGATGAGATGTCGGTTACGGGGCTATCACCCTGTATCGCGCCACTTTCCAGAGGCTTCACCTGTCTCACTAAAAGCTTAAGGGCTAATCCAATTTCGCTCGCCGCTACTTTCGGAATCTCGGTTGATTTCTTTTCCTCGGGGTACTTAGATGTTTCAGTTCCCCCGGTTCGCCTCACTAACCTATGTATTCAGTTAGTGATAACACCTTATGGTGCTGGGTTTCCCCATTCAGGAATCTCAGACTCACAGGTTTTTACTACCTAATCTGAGCTTATCGCAAGTTAATACGCCTTTCATCGCCTCTGACTGCCAAGGCATCCACCGTGTACGCTTAGTCACTTAACCATACAACCCGAAGGAGTTTCGAGTTGTTGTTTAAACAACCAAAGTTGTCTGCAATTTTTATACATGATGCAGACTCGATTTTGCCGGACTCAAATATTAAGTATCTTTCGATACTTCCAAGAACACTTGAATGTGTGTTGGTACCTAAAACCGTAGTTTTAGGATTTGAGAACTTTTAATTGAATAACAACGCATCTCAAAGAGATGGGGATTGTTGTTATTCGTCAGCTTTCCAAATTGTTAAAGAGCAAGATTTCTTTCGAAACCATTTTTAAAAGCACTCATCGAATGCGCTTAAAGATGGTGGAGCTAAGCAGGATCGAACTGCTGACCTCCTGCGTGCAAGGCAGGCGCTCTCCCAGCTGAGCTATAGCCCCATCAATAGGTGATGTCGTCGCCAATCTCTTGGGAGGAAATTGGTGGGTCTGAGTGGACTTGAACCACCGACCTCTCGCTTATCAGGCGAACGCTCTAACCACCTGAGCTACAGACCCGACATCATCTCTTTAATTCTATAAACCATCAATCTGTGTGAACACTCATCGCAATAATCATCGTATAAGGAGGTGATCCAGCCCCAGGTTCCCCTAGGGCTACCTTGTTACGACTTCACCCCAGTCATGAACCACAAAGTGGTGAGCGTCCTCCCGAAGGTTAAACTACCCACTTCTTTTGCAGCCCACTCCCATGGTGTGACGGGCGGTGTGTACAAGGCCCGGGAACGTATTCACCGTGGCATTCTGATCCACGATTACTAGCGATTCCGACTTCATGGAGTCGAGTTGCAGACTCCAATCCGGACTACGACGCACTTTTTGGGATTCGCTCACTCTCGCAAGTTGGCTGCCCTCTGTATGCGCCATTGTAGCACGTGTGTAGCCCTACTCGTAAGGGCCATGATGACTTGACGTCGTCCCCACCTTCCTCCGGTTTATCACCGGCAGTCTCCCTGGAGTTCCCACCCGAAGTGCTGGCAAACAAGGATAAGGGTTGCGCTCGTTGCGGGACTTAACCCAACATTTCACAACACGAGCTGACGACAGCCATGCAGCACCTGTCTCAGAGTTCCCGAAGGCACCAATCCATCTCTGGAAAGTTCTCTGGATGTCAAGAGTAGGTAAGGTTCTTCGCGTTGCATCGAATTAAACCACATGCTCCACCGCTTGTGCGGGCCCCCGTCAATTCATTTGAGTTTTAATCTTGCGACCGTACTCCCCAGGCGGTCTACTTAACGCGTTAGCTCCGAAAGCCACGGCTCAAGGCCACAACCTCCAAGTAGACATCGTTTACGGCGTGGACTACCAGGGTATCTAATCCTGTTTGCTCCCCACGCTTTCGCATCTGAGTGTCAGTATCTGTCCAGGGGGCCGCCTTCGCCACCGGTATTCCTTCAGATCTCTACGCATTTCACCGCTACACCTGAAATTCTACCCCCCTCTACAGTACTCTAGTCTGCCAGTTTCAAATGCTGTTCCGAGGTTGAGCCCCGGGCTTTCACATCTGACTTAACAAACCACCTGCATGCGCTTTACGCCCAGTAATTCCGATTAACGCTCGCACCCTCCGTATTACCGCGGCTGCTGGCACGGAGTTAGCCGGTGCTTCTTCTGCAGCTAACGTCAAACGAGCACGCTATTAACGTACCCGCCTTCCTCACTGCTGAAAGTGCTTTACAACCCGAAGGCCTTCTTCACACACGCGGCATGGCTGCATCAGGCTTGCGCCCATTGTGCAATATTCCCCACTGCTGCCTCCCGTAGGAGTCTGGACCGTGTCTCAGTTCCAGTGTGGCTGATCATCCTCTCAGACCAGCTAGGGATCGTCGCCTTGGTGAGCCTTTACCTCACCAACTAGCTAATCCCACCTGGGCTAATCTTGACGCGAGAGGCCCGAAGGTCCCCCTCTTTGGCCCGAAGGCATTATGCGGTATTAGCTATCGTTTCCAATAGTTATCCCCCACATCAAGGCATATTCCCAGGCATTACTCACCCGTCCGCCGCTCGCCGCCCATGATTTCCACCGAAGCTTCTATCATGTCGCTGCCGCTCGACTTGCATGTGTTAGGCCTGCCGCCAGCGTTCAATCTGAGCCATGATCAAACTCTTCAATTTAAGATTTTGATGCCCCTAAGGACTGACTCAATGAATACTGACTTCAAAACTACTAATGTAATTTTAAAGCTATTATCGTTCCAACAGAACGATAATGAATTGACTGTGCCGATACTAAGTATCGATTGGTCACTCAGTTCATTGAAATCTAAGTTGAAGCCTAAGCTTCATTTTGGATTATCATCAACGAGTGCCCACACAGATTGATAGGTTTATATTGTTAAAGAGCTTTGCTATCAAGGCCTTAACCTCGAAGCGGATGCGTATAATACGCGATTGACTCTGTAAGTCAACATAAAACTTTAAGATATTTCTTAAAACTTTATGGTGACTCGTCTCATCGAGACAAGTCGAAATTAAAGCCTGGCGATGTCCTACTCTCACATGGGGAAGCCCCACACTACCATCGGCGCTATTGCGTTTCACTTCTGAGTTCGGCATGGAAATCAGGTGGGTCCACAATGCTATGGTCGCCAAGCAAATTCTTAATTCGGAAAGCTTTTAAAAGTTAATGTGCACACATTCAATATTCTTGCTTTGAGTCCATCAAAACCCCTTGGGTGTTGTATGGTTAAGCCTCACGGGCAATTAGTACAGGTTAGCTCAACGCCTCACAACGCTTACACACCCTGCCTATCAACGTTCTAGTCTTGAACAACCCTTTAGGACACTTAAAGTGCCAGGGAAGACTCATCTCAGGGCTCGCTTCCCGCTTAGATGCTTTCAGCGGTTATCGATTCCGAACTTAGCTACCGGGCAATGCGTCTGGCGACACAACCCGAACACCAGAGGTTCGTCCACTCCGGTCCTCTCGTACTAGGAGCAGCCCCCTTCAATCTTCCAACGCCCACGGCAGATAGGGACCGAACTGTCTCACGACGTTCTAAACCCAGCTCGCGTACCACTTTAAATGGCGAACAGCCATACCCTTGGGACCGACTTCAGCCCCAGGATGTGATGAGCCGACATCGAGGTGCCAAACACCGCCGTCGATATGAACTCTTGGGCGGTATCAGCCTGTTATCCCCGGAGTACCTTTTATCCGTTGAGCGATGGCCCTTCCATACAGAACCACCGGATCACTATGACCTGCTTTCGCACCTGCTCGAATTGTCATTCTCGCAGTCAAGCGGGCTTATGCCATTGCACTAACCTCACGATGTCCAACCGTGATTAGCCCACCTTCGTGCTCCTCCGTTACTCTTTGGGAGGAGACCGCCCCAGTCAAACTACCCACCAGGCACTGTCCTCACCCCAGATAATGGGGCTAAGTTAGAACATCAAACATACAAGGGTGGTATTTCAAGGATGGCTCCACAGATACTGGCGTACCTGCTTCAAAGCCTCCCACCTATCCTACACATGTAGGCTCAATGTTCAGTGCCAAGCTGTAGTAAAGGTTCACGGGGTCTTTCCGTCTAGCCGCGGGTACACTGCATCTTCACAGCGATTTCAATTTCACTGAGTCTCGGGTGGAGACAGCGTGGCCATCATTACGCCATTCGTGCAGGTCGGAACTTACCCGACAAGGAATTTCGCTACCTTAGGACCGTTATAGTTACGGCCGCCGTTTACCGGGGCTTCGATCAAGAGCTTCGACCTAAGTCTAACCCCATCAATTAACCTTCCGGCACCGGGCAGGCGTCACACCGTATACGTCATCTTACGATTTTGCACAGTGCTGTGTTTTTAATAAACAGTTGCAGCCACCTGGTATCTGCGACTCCCCATAGCTCCATCCGCAAGGGACTTCACCGCGAGGAGCGTACCTTCTCCCGAAGTTACGGTACCATTTTGCCTAGTTCCTTCACCCGAGTTCTCTCAAGCGCCTTGGTATTCTCTACCCGACCACCTGTGTCGGTTTGGGGTACGATTCCTTACAATCTGAAGCTTAGAGGCTTTTCCTGGAAGCATGGCATCAATGACTTCACTACCGTAGTAGCTCGACATCGTGTCTCAGCCTTAAAGAGAGCCGGATTTACCTAACTCTCAAGCCTACGCACTTGAACCTGGACAACCGTCGCCAGGCCCACCTAGCCTTCTCCGTCCCCCCATCGCAATTGTAAGAAGTACGGGAATATTAACCCGTTTCCCATCGACTACGCCTTTCGGCCTCGCCTTAGGGGTCGACTTACCCTGCCCCGATTAACGTTGGACAGGAACCCTTGGTCTTCCGGCGAGGAGGTTTTTCACCCCCTTTATCGTTACTCATGTCAGCATTCGCACTTCTGATACCTCCAGCAGACCTTACAGTCCACCTTCAACGGCTTACAGAACGCTCCCCTACCCAATGACCTAAGTCATTGCCGCAGCTTCGGTGTATAGCTTAGCCCCGTTACATCTTCCGCGCAGGCCGACTCGACTAGTGAGCTATTACGCTTTCTTTAAATGATGGCTGCTTCTAAGCCAACATCCTAGCTGTCTAAGCCTTCCCACATCGTTTCCCACTTAGCTATACTTTGGGACCTTAGCTGGCGGTCTGGGTTGTTTCCCTCTCCACGACGGACGTTAGCACCCGCCGTGTGTCTCCCGGATAGTACTCACTGGTATTCGGAGTTTGCAAAGGGTTGGTAAGTCGGGATGACCCCCTAGCCTTAACAGTGCTCTACCCCCAGTGGTATTCGTCCGAGGCTCTACCTAAATAGATTTCGGGGAGAACCAGCTATCTCCAGGTTTGATTGGCCTTTCACCCCTAGCCACAAGTCATCCGCTAATTTTTCAACATTAGTCGGTTCGGTCCTCCAGTTGATGTTACTCAACCTTCAACCTGCCCATGGCTAGATCACCTGGTTTCGGGTCTATATCCAGCAACTCGACGCCCAGTTAAGACTCGATTTCTCTACGGCTCCCCTAGATGGTTAACCTTGCTACTGAATATAAGTCGCTGACCCATTATACAAAAGGTACGCAGTCACACCACGAAGGTGCTCCTACTGCTTGTACGTACACGGTTTCAGGTTCTATTTCACTCCCCTCACAGGGGTTCTTTTCGCCTTTCCCTCACGGTACTGGTTCACTATCGGTCAGTCAGTAGTATTTAGCCTTGGAGGATGGTCCCCCCATATTCAGACAGGATATCACGTGTCCCGCCCTACTCGATTTCACTGATGATGAGATGTCGGTTACGGGGCTATCACCCTGTATCGCGCCACTTTCCAGAGGCTTCACCTGTCTCACTAAAAGCTTAAGGGCTAATCCAATTTCGCTCGCCGCTACTTTCGGAATCTCGGTTGATTTCTTTTCCTCGGGGTACTTAGATGTTTCAGTTCCCCCGGTTCGCCTCACTAACCTATGTATTCAGTTAGTGATAACACCTTATGGTGCTGGGTTTCCCCATTCAGGAATCTCAGACTCACAGGTTTTTACTACCTAATCTGAGCTTATCGCAAGTTAATACGCCTTTCATCGCCTCTGACTGCCAAGGCATCCACCGTGTACGCTTAGTCACTTAACCATACAACCCGAAGGAGTTTCGAGTTGTTGTTTAAACAACCAAAGTTGTCTGCAATTTTTATACATGATGCAGACTCGATTTTGCCGGACTCAAATATTAAGTATCTTTCGATACTTCCAAGAACACTTGAATGTGTGTTGGTACCTAAAACCGTAGTTTTAGGATTTGAGAACTTTTAATTGAATAACAACGCATCTCAAAGAGATGGGGATTGTTGTTATTCGTCAGCTTTCCAAATTGTTAAAGAGCAAAATAGCTCGAGGCTAAAGCCTCAAAACCATCAATCTGTGTGAACACTCATCGCGACTTATTTGTCTTCACTTTAAAAAGTGAAAGCAAACTATCCGTTTCGTATAAGGAGGTGATCCAGCCCCAGGTTCCCCTAGGGCTACCTTGTTACGACTTCACCCCAGTCATGAACCACAAAGTGGTGAGCGTCCTCCCGAAGGTTAAACTACCCACTTCTTTTGCAGCCCACTCCCATGGTGTGACGGGCGGTGTGTACAAGGCCCGGGAACGTATTCACCGTGGCATTCTGATCCACGATTACTAGCGATTCCGACTTCATGGAGTCGAGTTGCAGACTCCAATCCGGACTACGACGCACTTTTTGGGATTCGCTCACTCTCGCAAGTTGGCTGCCCTCTGTATGCGCCATTGTAGCACGTGTGTAGCCCTACTCGTAAGGGCCATGATGACTTGACGTCGTCCCCACCTTCCTCCGGTTTATCACCGGCAGTCTCCCTGGAGTTCCCACCCGAAGTGCTGGCAAACAAGGATAAGGGTTGCGCTCGTTGCGGGACTTAACCCAACATTTCACAACACGAGCTGACGACAGCCATGCAGCACCTGTCTCAGAGTTCCCGAAGGCACCAATCCATCTCTGGAAAGTTCTCTGGATGTCAAGAGTAGGTAAGGTTCTTCGCGTTGCATCGAATTAAACCACATGCTCCACCGCTTGTGCGGGCCCCCGTCAATTCATTTGAGTTTTAATCTTGCGACCGTACTCCCCAGGCGGTCTACTTAACGCGTTAGCTCCGAAAGCCACGGCTCAAGGCCACAACCTCCAAGTAGACATCGTTTACGGCGTGGACTACCAGGGTATCTAATCCTGTTTGCTCCCCACGCTTTCGCATCTGAGTGTCAGTATCTGTCCAGGGGGCCGCCTTCGCCACCGGTATTCCTTCAGATCTCTACGCATTTCACCGCTACACCTGAAATTCTACCCCCCTCTACAGTACTCTAGTCTGCCAGTTTCAAATGCTGTTCCGAGGTTGAGCCCCGGGCTTTCACATCTGACTTAACAAACCACCTGCATGCGCTTTACGCCCAGTAATTCCGATTAACGCTCGCACCCTCCGTATTACCGCGGCTGCTGGCACGGAGTTAGCCGGTGCTTCTTCTGCAGCTAACGTCAAACGAGCACGCTATTAACGTACCCGCCTTCCTCACTGCTGAAAGTGCTTTACAACCCGAAGGCCTTCTTCACACACGCGGCATGGCTGCATCAGGCTTGCGCCCATTGTGCAATATTCCCCACTGCTGCCTCCCGTAGGAGTCTGGACCGTGTCTCAGTTCCAGTGTGGCTGATCATCCTCTCAGACCAGCTAGGGATCGTCGCCTTGGTGAGCCTTTACCTCACCAACTAGCTAATCCCACCTGGGCTAATCTTGACGCGAGAGGCCCGAAGGTCCCCCTCTTTGGCCCGAAGGCATTATGCGGTATTAGCTATCGTTTCCAATAGTTATCCCCCACATCAAGGCATATTCCCAGGCATTACTCACCCGTCCGCCGCTCGCCGCCCATGATTTCCACCGAAGCTTCTATCATGTCGCTGCCGCTCGACTTGCATGTGTTAGGCCTGCCGCCAGCGTTCAATCTGAGCCATGATCAAACTCTTCAATTTAAGATTTTGATGCCCCTAAGGACTGACTCAATGAATACTGACTTCAAAACTACTAATGTAATTTTAAAGCTATTATCGTTCCAACAGAACGATAATGAATTGACTGTGCCGATACTAAGTATCGATTGGTCACTCAGTTCATTGAAATCTAAGTTGAAGCCTAAGCTTCATTTTGGATTATCATCAACGAGTGCCCACACAGATTGATAGGTTTTAATTTTTAAAGAGCTTCTCTTCTTTGTGACTTAAATCACTTCGGAAGAGGCGGCCATTCTAGAGATTTAATTCAAAGTGTCAAACACTTTTTTGAATTTTTATTTCAACCAATGATAGGAGAAATAAATCTAGTTGCCTGACTGACAATTCTCGTTGAAGCCTTGTGGGCTCTGCCGTGTCAGTGGAGGCGCATTATAGGGGGATTATTCTGTGGCACAAGTGTTTTTTTGAAAAAAATGCATTTTTCTCATCAACTGACGAATAAACCATCAAAACACTAAAAAAGGAGGCTAATTGCCTCCCTTTTCACCCCAAATTACGCACTTTTATATGAAAGAAAACGCATCAGAGAACATATGTTCGGTTAGAGCTGACTTATGTTGAGTAAACTGCTCTCTCGCTGCACCCGCCATTTCAAAACGTCCAGCGATATAGATATCGAACTCTTCTAATGAGGTAAAGTCTTCCGCTACAGCTTGAAGGACATTACCCTTCTTTCCTTGCCACTGTTCCTCACTTTGCTCAACGACCGGAGTAAAATGTACGTTCTGATGAGCCTTCGCAATTTGTTCGATTTCATCATGCGCATATAACTGACGAGCATCTTTTGCTCCCCAGTATAAGTAGATCGGTGATTCAATCGACTGTGCAACACAATGATCGAGAATCGAACGCACATAGCTAAAGCCGGTTCCACCTGCTATTAGAAGTAATGGACGTTTATTTTGCTCTCGCACCCACGCATCTCCAAATGGCGCTTCTATTTCTATATCGCTACCAAGCTCTAGGGCTTGCTGCATCGCTTCGACAACTTCAATTGCATAGGCATTATGTTCGGCAGCGCCAATGTGCAATTCTAGCTCACCCTCATGTCGACATGGGCTGCTTGCTATTGAGAACGGACGTTTGTCTTTTTCACCCATCACTACCGTTAGGTATTGACCTGCTTTAAACAACACAGGTGTGTCAGGGTGAAGCAATATTTGATACGTATTACACGCCAAAGGCTCAATCGACTTTACTTTACATTTAATCGTCATTTCTGTTTCTAATCCTAATAAGGCATCTTTATTCTGACAGTGAGATCTTTAAATCACTTTCTACTACGGCCTGACAAGCAAACACCCACCCCTGCGCCTTTTCGGCTTCTGTCAGCATCGGCTCAAGGTGATATTTCACCCTTCCTGTTAAAAGCCGACAAAGACACGCAGCACAAGCACCAACCTGACATCGATTTGGAAAGCGTATATTGTTGTTGAGCGCAGCTTCCAAAATCGTCTGTCCATTCTCTACATCAAAAGCGATGTTTTCTGGGGTGATAGTCACTGTATAGGTCATAGTATATTTAACTCATCCCAAATACTGTCGACTTTTGCCACTAAATGTGGCGATTTCTTAATGGGCACTCCCCATTCTCGGGTAATTTCAGCACCAGACTTGTTGGTCGCATCCATTCCTAGCACTCTCACTTTTTGGTTTTCGACAGTGATAAACTGGGAGTCACGCGACGGATCCATACGGGTGGTGATCGCCCAGATAATATCATTCCAATCGTTAACTTTAACGTCATCATCACAGACAATGATGAACTTTGCAGTGGTGTACTGGCTAATCAAGGGAGCGGCAATTCGCAGCACTTCTTGCCCTTCCCCCGGCTGAGACTTATTGATATCCAAAACGACAATGCCACCTCGCGCAGCATCTGGTACAAAACATTGCTTCAAGTTCGGTAAACTTTCACGCAGTTTATTTTCGAGTTGCTTGATATCACAAGATAATGGGGAGTCATCACTTTCATCACGCTCAACCGACCACTTAGTTGTCGCATCCAACCCCATTTTTGACCCAAGGCCAACAACAGGCGACGCAAAATCCAAAGAGTCTATTGGCGTATTATCGATAAAGAGGCAGTCTCTTTCTGGTGACATGTTCTCATTTATCGCTTTAGCGACACTGTCCCAGTTTCTCGCATCAACACTTTCATCACACACAATCACATACTTGGTGTACATAAATTGGCGCAAGAAAGACCAAACTCCCATCATCACGCGCTTAGCGTGCCCTGGATATTGCTTCTTGAGTGTCACTACCGCCATGCGATAAGAGCACCTTTCAGGGGGTAAGTAGAAATCAGCAATTTCAGGAAACTGCTTTTGCAAGATTGGCACAAACACTTCATTAAGAGCAACACCTAGCACGGCCGGCTCGTCTGGTGGGCGACCTGTGTAAGTGCTGTGATAGATCGGATTATTACGCATCGTAACATGAGTTATAGTGAAAACGTGGTGCTGCTCTTTTTCGTTGTAGTACCCCGTGTGATCGCCATAGGGTCCCTCATCTGCATACTCTTTAGGATCTATGTAACCTTCCATCACAATTTCAGCGCTGGCTGGTACGTCTAAATCATTACTCAACGAGCGAACCACTTCCGTCTTTTTGCCTCGAAGCAACCCCGCAAAAGCATATTCAGATAAAGTATCAGGTACCGGGGTTACGGCACCAAGGATGGTTGCTGGGTCTGCACCAAAAGCGACGGAAACAGGGAAAGGTTTGCCTGGGTTTGTCTCCATCCAGTCACGCAAGTCTAGAGCACCGCCACGATGAGCTAACCATCTCATGATGATTTTGTTCTTTGCTATTTTTTGCTGTCGGTAGATGCCTAAGTTTTGACGCTTTTTATTTGGCCCTTTGGTAATGGTAAGACCCCATGTTAATAGCGGTGCCACATCCTCTGGCCAGCAACTCATCACCGGGATTTTATCAAGATCGACCTCATCACCCTGCCATACTACTTGCTGACAAGGCGCATTGCGCAAACGCTTTACAGGCATATTTAATACCTGACGAAAAACCGGTAGTTTCTCAAGCGCATCTTTAAAGCCTTTAGGTGGCTCGGGCTCTTTTAAATAGGCCAGTAGCTTACCAACTTCGCGGAGTTCTTTGACATTGTCACGCCCCATACCGATAGCGACACGCTCCGGCGTACCAAAAAGGTTGGTCAACACGGGATAATCCGACCCGATAGGGTTTTCAAACAACAAAGCGGGCCCACCTTGACGTAAAGTGCGGTCACTGATCTCTGTCATTTCATAGGCAGGGTCAACAGGGTGAGTAATACGTTTAAGTAGACCTTTATGCTCCAAATGGTCAATGAAGTAGCGTAAATCCTTAAAGCTCATGGGCCTTCTACTGGCAAGTAATCGTTGTCAGTAGTATACCAAATGCTCGTGGGGGCAGCACGTCAGAGGGGTTATTTTGCTAACACACCATTAATCGCATTCGCTCGAACTCGACCATTCGTTGCCATTAACTCTTCCAACCACTGGCTGTAGCCCTGATCTACTAACTCGCGAGCAACAATAGGTGCATCTTCCTCAATAGTCATGCGCATGACCAGAAAAGAGCGCACATCCTCAGGCATCGGTTTAACTCGTGCTAGTTGCTGGAGTGCTTGACTTTTCAGACTGGGATTATTGGTTGCGGCCATCACTTGTTGATAAGCAAAAGAACTCGACTCTTGAGACAATCGCTCCAGTTCACGCTGGCTATGAGTATCAGCCTTCATCAACCAAAGGAGTCGATATAGCTCATCACTGCGGGACTGTCTCGCCAAGTTCACCATCACTCTAGAGCGCGGCAACCACGCGTTAATATTGGCGACCGTGATCTGCTCTACTAACACTTCAATTGCTTGCTCAGACAAACTGCTTAACTCTTGAATAAGCAGATCCTCGCGTGTTTTAAGCTGAACTTCATCACCGGAGAGATAATCTCTGAGGACAAGTTCACCGCGCTCTGCCTGCAGAACAACATCAAGCGTTTTTTGGTCTATCTTCCAACGATTAATAAGGCGAGTGGCTGTCGCTGGGTAATTAAATGCGGGGGCAGAGAACTCATAACCATCTCCTTGTTCAATCACTTGATAGGTGGGCCTGAGAGTGCGTTGGGCATCAACAAACAGCGCCATCTTGGTTGATAGTGCAACTTGTGACTGTTCCATGTCTGTCAGTAGTAAGTACTTCACGACCTCTTGCTGAGGCATCGCTAAGCGCTCTATCGCAAATTTAACGCTATCAACTTTATTGTCTTGTAGCTGTTGTAGTAACTCTGATGCTTTATTCTGGGAGCGTTCATCACTCATCCAGCTATATGCGGTTTGCTGAGTGATTTCAATAGTGCCCGCATTGACTGGAGACAACCATAGTAAGCTCACCACGAGAGCTATCAACCATCCATGTCGCATAGAAATCTCCTGATTAGTCCTACCAATCATTTTGGAAGTGCGTTAATGATAAAGCAATAAAAAAGCGCCACCAAAACTGGTAGCGCTCTCACGAACTGGTATAAAAACCCGATTATTTCTGACGACGCATCGCGTCAAAGAACTCGTCGTTGGTTTTCGTCATCGCTAGCTTGTCGATGAGGAACTCCATTGCATCGATCTCGCCCATTGGGTGAACAATCTTGCGCAGAATCCACATCTTCTGCAGCTCATCATTTTTAGTCAGAAGCTCTTCGCGACGAGTGCCACTGCGGTTAAAGTCAATCGCAGGGAAAACACGTTTTTCAGCGATCTTACGGTTCAAGTGCAGTTCCATGTTACCTGTACCCTTGAACTCTTCGTAGATAACTTCGTCCATCTTAGAGCCAGTATCAACCAGAGCAGTTGCGATGATTGTTAAGCTACCACCCTCTTCTACATTACGTGCCGCACCAAAGAAACGCTTTGGACGGTGCAGTGCGTTCGCATCAACACCACCAGTCAGTACCTTACCTGATGATGGCACTACGGTGTTGTATGCGCGAGCTAGACGAGTGATCGAGTCTAGAAGGATCACCACGTCTTTTTTGTGTTCAACTAGACGCTTGGCTTTTTCGATAACCATCTCTGCCACTTGTACGTGACGTGACGCTGGTTCATCGAATGTCGATGCAACGACTTCACCTTTAACAAGGCGTTGCATCTCAGTTACTTCCTCTGGACGTTCGTCGATAAGAAGCACCATTAGCTCACATTCTGGGTGGTTGTGGGCAATGCTCTGTGCAATGTTTTGCAGCAGCATTGTTTTACCCGCTTTTGGTGGAGCAACGATTAGACCACGTTGACCCTTACCGATAGGTGACGCTAAATCTAGGATACGAGCTGTAATATCTTCTGTCGCACCGTTACCGCGCTCCATAACCATACGCTCATTAGCGTGCAGTGGCGTCAGGTTTTCAAACAGAATCTTATTTCGAGCATTGTCAGGTTTGTCATGGTTAACCGTGTTAACTTTCAACAATGCGAAGTAACGTTCACCGTCTTTTGGCGGGCGAATCTTACCGGCAATCGAGTCACCTGTTCTCAGGTTGAAACGACGAATTTGGCTTGGAGAGACATAGATGTCATCTGGGCCAGCAAGGTAAGAGCTGTCTGCGCTGCGAAGGAAACCAAAACCGTCTTGAAGAATCTCTAGAACCCCATCGCCAAAAATGTCTTCACCACTTTTTGCGTGTGCTTTTAGGATGGAGAAGATAATGTCTTGTTTTCTCAAGCGAGCAAGGTTTTCTAACCCTAAGCTTTCGCCCAGCTTAACAAGCTCAGACACAGGTCTGTTCTTCAGTTCTGTAAGATTCATTGTGGTGGATGCTTTTTTAGTCAAAATAGGATCTGTTTGTTAGTTGAGATAGATTTTGGTCACAGGATCGACCAAGAAATGAACGTTTGTATAATTAACGTGCGATAAATTAGCACTAAATATGAGACTAGTCTAGATCTAGTTGAGATACAAAACAAAACCGCGCTTTCTATTCAGCGCGGTTTGATGGGACTTGTGAAAGATTATAGGTTCGCGTCTAGGAACTCTTTCAGCTGAGTCTTAGAAAGTGCACCCACTTTCGTCGCTGCAACCGCACCATCTTTAAACAAAAGTAGTGTTGGAATACCGCGAATACCGAATTTTGGTGGTGTGCCAGCGTTTTGGTCGATATTTAATTTACCAACCGTCAGCTTGCCTTCGTACTCGTCTGCGATTTCATCAAGAATCGGTGCAATCATTTTACATGGACCACACCATTCAGCCCAAAAGTCCACTAGGACTGGGCCTGCAGCGTTGATTACATCGTTCTCAAAACCGTCATCGGTTAGCTGCAAAATCTTGTCGCTCATTATTCACTCCAATATTTTTTTCAAACTGGTGAGGTAATAACCAGTAAATTAGTTCTCTATTGGAATGTATTTACTTCCGTATTGCAAGCCTAAGCTGATATTCTATAGGAATGAAAAAGACGCATATCACAGAGCAGAAGTTCGCCGATTTGGATTTACACTCCAAAGTTGTTGAAGGTTTGGATAAAAAAGGGTTTGAATTTTGTACCCCAATCCAAGCTAAGGCGTTGCCGGTATTGCTCACCGGCCGTGACATTGCAGGCCAGGCCCAAACGGGTACTGGTAAGACGCTTGCGTTCCTAACTGCTACTTTTAACCATCTACTAAATACACCTGAGCATGAAGGTCGTAAGCCAAGCCACCCTCGCGCTATCATTATGGCACCGACTCGTGAGCTGGCGATCCAGATTTATAACGATGCTGCGCCATTGATTGAATCTACTGGTATCAAAGCTGCACTTGCTTACGGTGGTGAGAGCTACGACAAGCAGCTTGGGAAACTAGAGCAAGGCGTGGATGTACTGATTGGCACAACGGGTCGTATCATCGACTTCTACAAGCAACGTGTGTTTAATCTAAACCACATCCAAGCTGTGGTACTTGATGAAGCTGACCGTATGTTTGATCTTGGCTTTATTAAAGACATCCGATTCTTGTTCCGCCGTATGCCTGAACCAAAAGATCGCTTGAACATGCTGTTCTCTGCAACACTGTCTTACCGTGTTCAAGAGCTTGCGTTTGAGCACATGCACAACCCAGAGCACGTTGTCGTCGAGCCAGAGCAAAAAACCGGTCACCGTATTCAAGAAGAGCTGTTCTACCCATCTAACGAACACAAGATGGCGCTACTACAAACTCTTATTGAAGAAGAGTGGCCCGATCGTGCGATCATTTTTGCGAATACGAAACACAAATGTGAATCAATTTGGGGTCACCTAGCGGCGGATGGTCATCGAGTAGGTCTTCTAACTGGTGATGTACCACAGAAGAAGCGTGAGAAAATCCTTGAGCAGTTCACCAAAGGTGAAGTAGATATCCTGGTTGCCACCGATGTGGCTGCTCGCGGTCTACATATTCCTCAGGTAACGCACGTATTCAACTTTGACCTTCCTGACGACTGTGAAGACTACGTTCACCGTATTGGTCGTACTGGCCGTGCTGGTGCAAGTGGTCACTCAATCAGTTTCGCTTGTGAAGACTATGCTATCAACCTTCCTTCAATCGAAGAGTATATTGAACACAGCATCCCTGTTTCAGACTATGATGCTGCAGCGCTGATCGAGGATCTGCCAGCGCCATTGCGTATGCGTACTCACTCTCGCTCGCAAAACTCTCAACAACGCCGTACGAATACCGGCGGCTCACGCAATAACGGTCGCAAACCGCAGCGTCGCCCTCGTCAACGTCAACAAAGGGATTCTTAAGTTGTCTACAAGCCAAGTAACGTCATCACCCCTCTATGCTGCTATCGACCTCGGGTCGAACAGTTTTCATATGCTCGTTGTGCGTCATATCGATGGTAGCGTACAAACCATGGCAAAGATTAAGCGTAAAGTTCGTCTCGCCGCAGGCTTAGATGAAAACAACATGCTTAGCCATGAAGCCATGCAACGTGGGTGGGACTGCTTGAGCTTGTTTGCGGAACGACTACAAGACATTCCTGCGGAAAACATCCGTATTGTCGGCACCGCAACGCTGCGGACTGCTGGCAATGTGGATATTTTCTTGGCAAAAGCCAATGAGATTCTCGGTCATCAAATTGAAGTTATCTCTGGGGAAGAGGAAGCCGCTACGATATATCGTGGGGTAGCTCATACCTCTGGAGGCAGTGGTCGACGCCTAGTGGTAGACATTGGCGGTGCGAGTACTGAACTTATCATCGGAGAAGGGTTTGAGGCGAAAGCCCTAACCAGTCTAAAAATGGGTTGTGTTACTTGGTTAGAAAAACACTTCAAAGACCGCTTGCTCAATAGCACCAACTTTGACAACGCGATAGAAGCCGCGAAGCAGACATTACTGCCTATCTTGGAACAATACAAAGACCTTGGTTGGGATGTTTGTGTGGGCGCTTCAGGTACCGTGCAGGCTTTACAAGAGATAATGCTGACACAGGGTATGGATGAGGTCATCACCCATGCCAAGCTCAAGCGCTTACAAAAGCAGGCAATGACCTCCAATCACCTTGAAGAACTTGAGATTGAAGGGCTAACCCTAGAGCGCGCCTTAGTGTTCCCTAGTGGGCTCTCTATTCTTATTGCTATCTTTGAGCTGCTTGAGATTGAATCCATGACACTGGCAGGTGGTGCCTTGCGTGAAGGTATGGCCTACGAAATGGTTGCCGAGTTGCGTCAAGATGACATTCGCGCTCGAACAATTGCTAGTGTGCAAACTCGCTATCAAATTGACATCGAGTATGGAGAACAAGTGGCTTCAATGGCAACCAAGTTGCTAGCGCAAGTCGGCGGTGATGCGTGGATAACGGAACCTCAAGGTGCAATGCTCCTCGATACAGTTGCCAAGCTTCATGAGATTGGTCTCGCGATTGACTTCAAAAAGGGTGGTGAGCACTCAGCTTACTTACTGAGTAATCTTGATTTACCCGGGTACACCCGAGCTCAGAAGTTCTTTCTAGCGGAAACAGCCCGTCGTTATCGAGAGGGGTTAACCTCACTTCCAGAGCAGCACGCACTCTCTGGCTCGAGTGGCAAGCGTGTATTGCGACTGCTGCGCCTCGCCGTACTACTGACTCATCGTAGAAGCCCTGCGCTTGAGCCTGAGTTTATGATCAAGTCTGATGGTGAAGCCCTAACGCTAAATATCAACCACGCTTGGCTTGAGGCAAACCCGCTGACGGCGGCTGAACTAGAGATCGAAGCCAACCGTCAAACCGATATCGGCTGGCCTTTAACGATTGCAGGCTAAAACAACGAAAAAACGCGACCCATTAAAAATAGCGTCGCGTTTTTTCTATCTGCTTTTTCTAGCCAAGCTTCTCGCTCTCTTAAGGTTTGCTATGACTGAACTGTCGAACCTTGAACCTCACTCTCATTCACCGAGGTCAGTTTATTCGTAAGATAATTCAGTAGCACACCGTACATTGGTACAAATAGACCCAAGCTGATAACAATCTTAAACACGTAATCCACCAGCGCGATTTCAACCCAATGTTCAGCCATAAATGCATCTGGGCTCTGGTAGAAAGCAATCGCAAAGAACGCCAGTGTATCTAAAGCATTGCCAAACAACGTTGAACATGTCGGTGCAACCCACCACTGCTTAAGTTGACGTAGACGATTGAAGACATGGACATCCAAAATCTGACCGAGCAAATAAGCCATAAAGCTAGCGACAGCAATTCGAGCGACGAATAGATTAAACTCTGTCAGGTGTCCAAAGCCTTGAAACTGTCCTTCAAAGAACAAAACCGAGAGACCGTAAGACACCGCTAAAGCCGGTAGCATCACCAAGAAGATGATTCGGCGTGCAAGCTGCGCACCAAAAATGCGAACTGTCAGGTCTGTTGCTAAGAAGATAAAGGGAAAAGTGAACGCCCCCCATGTGGTATGGAACCCCATGACCGTAAAGGGTAGCTGAACGAGATAATTGCTTGATGCAATGATGCCTAAATGAAATAGGACAAGATAGATAAGGGCGTTGCGCTGCTGCGCAGGGGTAAAGTTACTCATGCGATACCTTTTTAGTTTGGTTTGGGGGTGAGGGAACCCAAATTGAATCACCACAATGGATGACTCTGACCAACAATGTAAATAACCCTATGTCAAAACAGTTAACATAGGCAGAGGGCGGCGATTATACATTAACCAACTTACCCTGCAAGCAGTTGATAGCTGGCATCGGAAAAGCAAACGTTTGGTTAAAAACCGCGCTCAAATAATCCTGCAAGAAAGTCAGACTCTTCCCTTGCTTGCTTCGGGGTCAAAGCCTCCAACCAAACACTTTCACTATAGTGTTCTGCTTTAAGAAAGAACTGACAACCTTCAAAATCGATTAACCATGAGTGAATATCAGCATCTTGCTGTTTCTCAATAACCGTCGCTGAAAGCAACGTGACCAGTTGCTCACCTATACTCGGGAAACTGTCAAAATCAAAGCGAGGAAATTTCAGGATAAGTCGTCCCTGCTCTGCTTGGTATTGTTCAAGTCCAAAACCATGTGCGCTATTAACCATGATGAGTAATGTGCTCCTGAATCAGATCAAGGAATGGATCGGCATATTTATCCAGCTTGCGCTCACCGACACCATTAACAGCCAGCATCTCACCATAAGATGTCGGTAAAATTTCGGCCATATCGATCAAGGTCGCATCACTAAATACCACATACGGCGGTAAGCCATCTTCATCTGCAATCGACTTACGTAGCTTGCGCAGCTTGGCAAACAGCTTCTTATCATAATGCTTGTTAGAGAGTTTTTCTGACTTTGCCGCTCGAGCAGAAATATCTAACCGAGGTACGGCCAGCTCTAGTGCCTGCTCTCCACGTAAGATAGGACGCGCCTCTTCAGTCAACTGCAGGGTCGAATTACGGGTGATATTCTGGAACAACAATCCTTTATGAATCAACTGGCGGAAAATACTCACCCAGTAGTCATGGCTATTCTCTCGACCTAAGCCATAGGTTGATAGCTTATCGTGCCCCTGCTCTCGAATACGCACATTTTGCATTCCACGCAGCACTTCCACCACATAACCGATACCGAAACTCTGATTGACGCGATAGACACAGGACAGGGCTTTCTGAGCTTGCTCTGTTGCATCAAAATGCTGCGGAGGATCAAGGCAGATATCGCAGTTACCACAGGGCTTTTCGCGATACTCGCCAAAGTAGTTAAGTAGTACCTGACGACGACAAGTCTGCGCTTCAGCAAAGGCACTCATGGCATTTAACTTGTGCGACTCAACCTGCTTTTGTGGCCCGTCTTCTTTTTCATCCACCATACGGCGCAACCAGCTCATATCTGCTGGGTCATACAGCATCATTGCTTCAGCAGGTAAGCCATCACGACCAGCGCGTCCCGTCTCCTGGTAGTAGGACTCAATATTACGTGGAATATCAAAGTGCACCACAAAGCGTACATTCGGTTTATTAATACCCATACCAAACGCAACGGTGGCCACTACAATCTGAATATCGTCTTTTTGGAAGGCGTCTTGAACATAAGCGCGTTCATCCGCATCCATCCCTGCATGATAGCCTGCAGCGCGAATATGGTTATTGCACAACTTCTCCGTTAGCATCTCCACTTTCTTACGGCTACCGCAGTAGATAATACCGCACTGCCCTTTTTGTTGACCAAGAAAGCGAACCACCTGAGACACTGGTTTGTGCTTTTCGACTAGGGTATAGCGGATGTTTGGGCGATCGAAACTACCGAGGTAGACCTCTGGCTCTATCAAACCTAATCGCTGAGTAATATCATTTCTCGTTGCATCATCGGCCGTCGCGGTCAGCGCCATGACCGGTACGTGTGGGAAATACTGCTTAAGTTGACCAAGCGCGGCGTACTCTGGACGGAAGTCATGACCCCACTGAGAGATACAGTGCGCTTCATCGACCGCAATCATCGACAGATTAAGCGCCTCAAGACGCTCTATAAAGTCGCGCATCAATACTCTCTCTGGAGAGACATACACCATCTTGAGTTGGCCCGAGTTCATACGCTGATATACCGACATCAACGCCTCGCGTGACATGGTTGAATTGACACACTCGGCAGCAACGCCATTGGCTTTCAATTGGTCGACTTGGTCTTTCATCAAAGAAATCAGAGGGGAGATCACCAAAGTTAGCCCATCTTTGACTAGAGCGGGGATTTGGTAGCACAGAGACTTACCGCCACCTGTCGGCATAATGACCAGACTGTCTTTGGCCTCGAGTGCGGCTTCAATGACCGTCAGCTGCCCATCACGAAATGCTTGATAGCCAAAAACTTGCTCCAATACTTGTTGAGCACTATCAGCATATGTTGGCTGCTGCGCCTGTAGAGTTGCGGTCATTTACCTTCTCAGTTTACCTTTGCGATCGAGCGCCACATTGTAGAGGGGTTTGTTGTTGAATAAAACCGCAAAGTGTTAGGTGATTTCTCAAGCGGCTTTTATAATTTCGCCTTTCCTGCCAACCAACGAGAAAATCTGCCACATGTCATCAGACGAACAGCAGCGCACGCGTCAAGGTATACTGCTTGCCATCGCCGCTTACTCCATGTGGGGCATCGCCCCGATTTACTTTAAGTCTATCAGTGACGTATCACCTTTAGAGATCCTCAGCCACCGAGTTATTTGGTCGGTGCTGCTGCTTGCAGGGCTTCTTCATCTGGGTCGCCGATGGCGCGCAGTTCGTGATGCAGTGCGTACAAAAAAGACCATGCTATACCTGTGCAGCACGGCACTGCTTGTGGGAGTTAACTGGCTACTCTTCATCTGGGCTGTTAATTCAAATCGGATGTTAGATGCCAGCCTTGGCTATTACATCAACCCGCTGCTTAATGTGCTGCTCGGTATGTTCTTCTTAGGCGAGCGCCTACGCAAATTACAGTGGTTTGCCGTAGCCCTTGCAACCCTTGGTGTCATCATTCAGCTTATCGCGTTTGGCTCTGTACCTATCGTCGCCCTTGCCCTTGCGAGTACCTTTGGGGTTTATGGCTTACTGCGCAAGAAGGTCGCACTCGATGCACAAGTTGGTTTGTTCATCGAAACGGTAATTATGATGCCTTTAGCAGCTCTCTACCTGTTTGCTTTTGCTAACTCACCCACCTCATCATTGCTGGCGAATGACTGGTCACTGAACCTACTACTCATCTCGGCAGGTATTGTCACGACACTACCACTGCTGTGTTTTACCGGTGCGGCGACTCGTCTCAAGCTATCGACGCTCGGCTTCTTCCAATATATCGGTCCGAGCCTAATGTTCTTGCTGGCAGTCTCTATTTATGGCGAAGATTTTTCTGCCGATAAGGTGCTTACTTTCACCTTTATTTGGAGCGCTCTAGTGGTCTTCACCTTCGATGGTATCCGCAACTCAAAGAGAGGTAAGGCGTAATGAATGAGCTGTTCATTCTATTTACTTTGGCAACAGTGCACCTCATTGGCTTAATGAGCCCAGGCCCTGACTTTGCTCTAGTGGTGCAAAACGCAACTCGCTATGGTCGTGAAACTGGCGTGTATATCGCTTTAGGCTTGTCCGTCGGAATTTTGCTTCACTCTATTCTGAGCCTGACCGGTGTCAGTTACCTTATCCACCAGCAACCTCTACTGTATACCCTTATCCAGCTTGCTGGCGGCAGTTATCTGCTCTATCTCGGATTCGGGGCACTGATCGCTACTTGGAAAAATGCACAAACTGATCAGCCTGAATCTGGCCTAACGCGTTCAACCCTTGAGATCTCGGATAACAAACAAGCCTTCAAACGCGGCTTTATCACCAACATTTTAAATCCAAAAGCCTTGGTGTTTTTTGTCAGCCTGATGTCTAGCTTAGTACCCGCTAGTATGTCGCTGATGGGTAAGGCGACAGCGCTGTTAATCCTCTGGAGTGTGTCATTTATCTGGTTTGGCGCTCTGGCTTGGCTGCTTTCTACTCAGCGTTTGCAGCGCAAACTTCTCTCTGCAACCCCCTATATTGATAGTTTGTGTGGTGTCGTGTTCTCTGGGATTGGCTTAACCATCATTTATCACTGTTTAAGTGTGTGGTGGTGATAGCTAAAGTGGAACACCTCTTGTGAGAGATCTCTTACAAAGAGCTACGGAGATCTCCTCTAAAGGCATAATAAATTCACCACTACAAAAATTAAGTTGTTGTTTTTATTGAATTACACATTAATTGGCGTAAATCGCACGTTAGATTTTTTCTTCTCGCTCATTGTTCCGAAAGTCGATTCACGTAATATTGAACCTGTCGGAAGGATACCGACACGGAACAGGAAACAGCCAAGGATTTGGTACTCTTCAGGATGAAGATTCGGTTATTCAGGATGAATAGTCGGCATGGATAGCAAATTGGACATTGAACGGACGCAATAGTTACTAGGATGGTAGCTACTAAGGATGGGAAATGGACACCTCTGGACGAGGCAAGGAACGATCATCAGGACGATGAAAGGGACACCGCTCAGGGAGCAAGTGAAGTGAGCTAACGAGGATTGTTAGCGGACCAGGATAGGGTCAACGGACACCGCTAGGATGGCGATGAAAGGATTAAGCTGACGGATTTCAGCCTACTATCAAGGAATAGATGCAGGGAGCACCTATTAGTAGCCGGATTGCTGCGAGTAAGACTATAACCCCGATGGGCGCAAGCCCTCGGGGTTTTTCTTTGTCTATTGGTCAGTCATTGCAGCCCAACTCTACTTAAGCTCGACTCGTTGTCTCATTAAAGGCAATAAAAAAGAGCTGACAATGCAGCTCTTTCATTTACCAACCACTGGTTATCGTCAATGGCTATAATTTCTCCAGCTTAGCGTAAGCCGTCACCAACCACTTAATGCCCTCACCATTGAAAGCAACCTGAACCCGGCTTTGTGGGCCGCTACCCTCAAAGTTAATAATGGTGCCTTCACCAAACTTGGGATGCATCACTCGAGAACCAAGCGTGAAGCCTGTTTCATTGAAGTTCTCTTTAACGGCCGTTTGACTGAAGCGACCACTACTCGCAGGGCGACTCACTTGCGCCTTCATTCGAACCTCATCAAGACACTTCTCTGGTAACTCACGGATGAAGCGTGATGGCTTATGGTACTTATCTTGGCCGTATAAGCGGCGCATCTCAGCGTAAGTAATGTAAAGCTTCTGCATTGCGCGGGTCATCCCCACATAACAAAGTCGACGCTCCTCTTCCAAGCGACCCGCTTCTTCCGCTGACATTTGACTTGGGAACATCCCCTCTTCGACACCCACCATAAATACAAGTGGGAACTCCAGACCTTTCGCACTGTGCAGTGTCATCAACTGAACCGCATCTTCAAACTCATCTGCCTGACCTTCACCGGCCTCAAGTGCAGCGTGGGTTAAGAAAGCGGTCAGAAGCGTCATCTCATCCGCTTCTTCCGGCTTTTCAAATTGTCGAGTTGCTGTTACCAGCTCTTCCAAGTTTTCAATTCGCGCCTTCGATTTCTCACCCTTCTCTTGCTCATACATAGCAAACAGGCCTGAGTACTTAATGACATGGTCAGTCTGTGAGTGTAGAGACATCTCATCAGTGTCATCTTCCAGAGCATTGATCAGTTCGACAAAACGGCCCAATGCACCCGCAGCTCTCCCAGGTAGCACTTGCTCGTCAAGCAAGGCCTTACTCGCATCCCACATGGTGCAGCCACGCTCACGAGCAGCAAGCCGAATGGTCTCCAGGGTTTTATCACCAAGACCACGCGTCGGTGTGTTCACCACACGCTCAAATGCCGCATCATCGTTACGGTTAGCCATCAGACGCATGTAGCTCAAAGCATCTTTGATCTCTTGACGTTCGAAGAATCGCATACCACCGTAGATACGGTATGGTAGACCCGCCTGAATAAGCGCTTCTTCAAGTACACGAGACTGTGCATTGTTACGATACAGCATAGCCGCATCATTGAGCACACCACCTTTATCTTGCCACTCTTTGATCTTATTCACTGCAAAGCGTGCTTCATCCAGCTCATTGTAAGCCGCATATACAGAGATAGGTTCACCTTCATTGCCATCAGTCCACAGCTCTTTGCCCATGCGCTCGGTGTTATTGGCAATCAGGGTATTAGAGGCCTCTAGGATGGTTTTAGTTGAACGGTAGTTTTGCTCGAGGCGAATGGTATTCACGCTCGGGAACTCGAGGGTAAACTTCTCAATGTTCTCAATTTTCGCACCACGCCAACCATAGATGGACTGGTCATCGTCACCAACGATCATCACATGGCTATCTGGACCTGCCATCATACGCAGCCATGCATACTGAATGTTGTTGGTATCTTGAAACTCATCCACCAAGATGTGCTTAAAGCGCGCTTGATAGTGCTCGCGAATATGCTTTTTATCTCGCAGTAGCTCATGTGCACGTAGCAGTATTTCAGCGAAATCGACAAGACCTGCACGATCACATGCTTCTTGATAAGCCGAGTACAACTGCAGGTAAGTTTGAGTAATTGGATCATGGTAGGCATCAATATGACTAGGGCGCAAACCCTCGTCCTTCTTACCATTAATCCACCACGATACCTGACGCGCCGGCCACTGTTTTTCATCAAGGTTCTGCGCCTTGACGAGTCGCTTGATGAGTCGCTGCTGATCGTCACTATCAATGATTTGGAAGTCTTCAGGTAACTTGGCATCAAGATAATGTGCTCTAAGAATACGATGACAAATACCGTGGAAGGTACCATTCCACATACCAGAAGCACTGCCCATCATGAGCTCTTCGATACGACCACGCATCTCGGCAGCGGCCTTATTCGTGAAGGTCACTGACATGATTGAGAAGGGTGAGGCTTGCTCTACCGACATCAACCAAGCGATTCGGTGCACGAGAACACGAGTTTTACCACTCCCCGCACCCGCGAGAATGAGCAGATTTTCTAGAGGTGCTGCAACAGCTTCACGCTGTTTGTCGTTGAGACCATCGAGCAATAAGGAAGGATCCATGATGTCTACTTACTGGTTATTTATACATAAAAGTAGATTATAACGTAATCACGATAGATATTTGAGGCACTAATTGCAGATTTTTTTGATCCTTTTTACATCAGTTAATTCAGGTGTTTAACTTAAAAAACCAATCAAAATGTAAACTTTTTGTTAACTCAGACGAAATTTTTCTCCGCTTGTTCCTATCTTTTTGATTAAGCAGCTTGGGTAATCATTAACCATTCTGCCAATACAAAGTAAAGGAAACTATCAGAGGAAATGATGATGAAAAAGTCTAATCTAGCCGTTACAGCCGCAGTTACAGGTCTTCTTGCTCTTGGTGGCACTATGCTTACCGCCGCTCCCGCCGTCGCAATGGACAAAGAGAAATGCTATGGCGTTTCAAAAGCCGGTAAAAATGACTGTGCAACCAAATCAAGCTCATGTGCAGGCACATCAAAAGAAGACAATCAGTCAGATGCGTTTGTAGTGGTACCAAAAGGTCTTTGTGACAAACTCACTGGTGGTAGTACTCAATCATCATAACTCAGACTTTAGGGGTGGGTGATGCTCAACAACCACCCCTTCCACCCGCTCGCCGAACCGCAACATAAGCCTCAAGGATGCCTCATGCAAACCCACGCTCACTCATCATTTGACCCAAGCAAATTAGTTGGTGTTGGTCTTCGTCACCCACACATGAACTACTTCTCGCAAATGAAAACAGAGACAGGTTGGCTTGAGATACACAGTGAAAATTACTTCCACCCCCACTCTGTCGCTCGCCAGCAGCTTCGGGATATTGCTCGGCATTATCCGATTAGCTGCCACGGTATCGGCTTATCATTGGGTAGTGTGGAGCGAGTGAATCCTGAGCACCTACTTCATCTAAAAAATCTCATTGCAGACATTAACCCTATATTGATCTCTGACCATCTAAGCTGGAGTCAAACAGGCGGTCACTATTTTAATGACCTTTTGCCTTTGCCCTATACCGAAGAAGCACTCAATGTTTTCTGTCGTAACGTGCTTGAAGTACAAGACACCCTAGGACAAGCCATATTGATTGAGAATCCGTCTAGTTATCTTGCCTTCAATCATTCCACCATCAATGAGTGGGATTTTTTAGCGGAAGTACATCGACGCACCGAATGCCGCCTATTGCTCGATTTAAACAACATTCATGTGTCGGCTTTTAACCACAATTTTGACAGTCAACACTACATCGACGCTATTCCGCATCACGCGGTCGATGAAATCCACCTTGCTGGTTTTACGGTGAAAACACTGGAACAGGGTGAACTGTGGATCGATACCCACAGCCGCCCAGTCAGTGAGGAGGTTTGGGCCCTGTATCAATATTGGTTGGAGCAGGCAGGGGCGAGACATACCCTTATTGAATGGGATCTCGACATACCAGAGCCTGAGGTACTGCTTGATGAAGCAAGCAAAGCACGTAACCGATTGATGAGTACCGTAGCGCCAAATACGGTGAATGTGGTAGGAGGCTAAAATGGAACTGACTCTACTCCAGCAGCAATTTGGCTTAGCTCTGCAATATCAATCGGATGGCGCAGACTGCGACATTACCAGCAACCATTTTGATGCAGACTCTCGTCTCCAAGTCTATCGAAATAACTTTGTTATTAGTCTCAGTGAAGTGCTGTCTGCCACTTACCCTATGGTAGAGCTGCTGTTAGGTGATGAGTGTTTTAGCCAAATCGCCCGCCATCATGTTCTCAACACGCCACTCCATAAAGGGGATGTGAGTGACTATGGAGAAAGCTTTGACGACACACTCACTCAATTTCCGAATGTCATTGATGCCGCGCCCTATATTGAGGATGTTGCATCATTTGAATGGTCGATGGATATCGCCTTTCATAAAGCAGGCGTACCTGTTGATGAAGAGGTCCTTCAAGTGCAAGCTCTGGCAGAGATCCCAGCGGAGCAGCAAGGGCAAGTCGTCTTCCACCTGTTCCCATCGGTCCAACTCATCAAAAGCAACTACGCGCTCTTTGAGCTATTTGATGCGGTGCAAAGCAACTGCTTTGATGCACTCGACATTCATCGCGCTCAGCAGGGTGTCATACAAGCTCTGCCCAATGGGCATCGAACACCAATTGCTCTTGAGCCCGAGATATTTCAACTGGTTGAGTCTATCCACCAGCAACAGCCACTATCAGACATTCCACCCGAGCTGCTTCCTCATCTCAATACCCTCATGGAAAAAGCCCTGATTGCTGGGTTTACGCTCGCTAAACACTAGCCAGAACTTAGAGAGGACACCATTATGACAACGAGTCTAAAAAGCCACATACAAAATTACGACAACCTGATTGATAAAACACAAGCGCTGTTTGTGCCACTGCTACTCCTGTTTTGTCGTTTATGGGTCGGATGGGTGTTCTTTAATTCAGGCTTAGTTAAGATTGCCTCTTGGGATAGCACGCTCTTCCTGTTCGAGTACGAATACCAAGTACCCATTTTACCGTGGGAGCTTGCCGCCTACATGGGAACCGGCGCGGAGCTGATCCTGCCCGTCTTTCTTGCCATCGGCTTTTTTACTCGCCCAATGGCAGCGATTCTTTTTGTCTTTAACATTATTGCTGTTATCTCTTACCCCCTTCTATGGGAAAAAGGCTTCTATGACCACCAACTTTGGGGATTGATGATACTGATTGTCATCGTTTGGGGCGCAGGGCCACTGTCTGCTGACGGGCAAGTTCGCCGAGTAATGAACAACAAATAGAACTTTCTTAAAATTGATAGCACGAAAAAGGGCTCTTCAAGTGAAGAGCCCTTCTCATATACAATCTTATCAACTATTTACGCTGAAATGCCTGAGTGACGCAGCAAAGCATCAATCTGTGGCTCTCGACCACGGAAGCGCTTAAAGAGCTCCATCGGCTCTTCACTGCCCCCCATCTCCAGGATGTTATTTAGGAAGCTTGCTCCTGTCTCTTTGTTGAAAATACCCTCTTCTTCAAAGCGCGAGAAGGCATCCGAAGACAACACCTCAGCCCACAGGTAACTGTAGTAACCAGCACTGTAGCCACCGGCAAAGATATGGCTAAAGCTGTGCGAGAAACGATTCCATTCTAAGCTAGGCAGTACCGCAACTTTCGACTTCACTTGAGCCAGTGTCTCAAGCACGCGTGGACCCACCTCTGGGTCAAACTCGGTGTGCAGCGTAAAATCAAACAGGCCGAACTCTAACTGACGCAGAATAAACATCGCAGACTGGAAGTTCTTCGCGGCCAGCATTTTATCTAGCATCGCCTTAGGCAAAGGTTCACCTGACTCATAGTGACCGGAAATAAACGCCAGCGCTTCTTCTTCCCAACACCAGTTCTCTAGGAACTGACTCGGTAGCTCAACAGCATCCCATGGTACCCCATTGATGCCAGAAACCGCTCCTGTTTCCACTTGAGTCAGCATATGGTGAATACCGTGTCCAAACTCATGGAACAAGGTCACCACCTCATCGTGAGTAAACAGGGCTGGTTTATCCCCGACTGGACGGTTGAAGTTACATGTTAAGTAAGCCACTGGTGATTGCAACTCGCCCTCTAGCGTCACGCGACGACCACGACAATCATCCATCCATGCCCCACCACGTTTATGCTCGCGCGCATAGAGGTCTAGGTAGAAGCTACCACGCAATGTTTGCTTGTCATCAAAGATATCAAAGAAGCGTACAGACTCATGCCAAGTATCGACGCCTTCACGCTCAGTCACCGTCATACCAAAGACGCGATTGAGTACTTCAAACAAACCACTCACAACCTTGCTCTCTGGGAAGTATGGGCGCAGCTCTTCATCAGAAATCTGGAACAAGTGCTGTTTTTGCTTTTCACTGTAATAGGCTATATCCCACAGCTCTAAGCTCTCTACCCCAAACTCTTTGCTGGCAAAACTGCGCAGGTCTTCTACTTCTCGCTCACCTTGTGTTTTGGCCTTGCTCGCCAAATCATTGAGGAAGCCTAGCACTTGATCTGGCGTCTCAGCCATTTTAGTCGCTAGTGACTTCTCACTGAACGTGTTAAAGCCAAGCATACGTGCTATCTCATGACGCAGCTTAAGCTGCTCATTGATGATCTCACTATTATCCCACTTACCGGCATTTGGCCCACGATCAGAGGCGCGAGTGACATACGCTTCATACAGCTCTTTACGCAGAGCCTGGTTGTCACAGTAGGTCATCACTGGTAGGTAGGAAGGAATATCGAGCGTCAAAAGATACCCTTCAAGCTCTTTTGATTCAGCCGCCGCTTGCGCTGCTGCTAGTGCCGATTCCGGCATGCCGGCAAGTTCGGCTTCATCTGTCACATGCTTGGTCCAGCCCATGGTGGCGTCCAGAACATTGTTAGAAAACTGAGAGCCCAGCTCAGACATTCGTTTACTGATCTCACCATAACGATGCTGCTCATTCGCAGGTAACCCGATACCGGAGAGCTCAAAGTCACGCAAAGCGTCTGTGATGGTTTTCTTTTGTGCTTGAGTTAACTGAGCAAACTCATCGCTGGCTTTGATTGCCTTATAAGCCTCAAACAAGCCTTTATGTTGACCAACCCACGTACCGTACTCAGACAGTAGCGGTAGGCAACTTTCATACGCTTCACGCAGCTCTTCACTGTTCACGACTGAATTCATATGGCTCACAGGTGACCAAATGCGGCTGAGACGATCATCTACCTGTTCAATTGGCGCCACAAGGTTTTGCCAAGTTGGGGTATCGTTACCTTCTAGCAGTGCATCAATCTTAGCGCGACACTCAGTGATCGCTTGCTCGACAGCGGGTTTTACGTGGTCAGGCTTAATTTGAGAAAATGGAGGTAAGTCCGAAAAGGTCAACAGTGGATTAGACATAATCATTCCTTGTGTTGCAAAGCTGGTTTTCTGCCGTTGACTGAGCCTAGCTAAGTCATCAATTCGACAGTCTTTTTTTAATCATTACTTAAGTAAATATAGGTAGGTTCAGCAATTTTCAATAGTGGCGTATAATCTACCCACTATCTTTATTTACAAGACACGCTCTGCGTAGCGTTTTGAGAGTCTACCTTGCTAAGTTATCGTCACAGTTTTCACGCGGGCAATCACGCCGATGTGGTTAAGCACATTGTACAAAGTCTCATCCTAGATGCACTCAAGCAAAAAGATAAGCCCTTTGTTTACCACGATACGCACTCTGGTGTAGGTCGCTATGACCTAACGCACGAATGGTCGGAGAAAACCAGCGAGTACAAACAAGGTATCGCGCGAGTTTGGCAGCAAGAGAATATTCCACAGGAAATCGCAAGCTACCTCGACTCCATCAAGGTACTGAATAATGGTGATACCCTGAGGTACTACCCAGGCTCTCCTCGCGTTGCTCGCGCACAAATTCGTGAACAAGACCGTATGGTATTGACTGAGTTACACCCAAGTGACTACCCACTACTCGAGCAGGAGTTTCACCGCGATCGTCAGGTAAAAATCTTCAAAGAAGATGGCTTCAAACGCCTAAAAGCGAGCCTGCCACCAAAAGAACGTCGCGGTTTGGTGTTGATTGATCCACCGTACGAGTTGGCTAAAGAGTACCGCGATGTCGTCACTGCCATTGCTCAAAGCTACAAACGCTGGGCGACCGGTGTTTACGCGATCTGGTACCCTGTGGTAAACCGTCATGATATTGACGACATGCTTGAGGGGCTCGAAAGCCTTGGGATCAAAAAGATCTTGCAGATCGAGCTCGGTGTCGCACCGGATACTAACGAACGTGGCATGACCGCATCGGGCATGATTGTCATCAACCCGCCGTGGAAGCTGGAAAGTCAGATGAAAGAGATTTTGCCATTTTTGCAGCAAGCAATTGCGCCAGCAACCGGCCACCATAAGGTTGAGTGGGTCGTTCCTGAATAGCCTTCCATGTAAAACCTCATCATCAGGCACCCACGTGTGCCTGATATCATCCCCATCATCGTCTATTCTCACCATCATACGTCTTTAAGTGATGAGTCACTGATGCGAATTAATCGTTATTAGTCATAATCAATCTCGCTTTTTCCCATTAGATTAACTTGCTAGACTCATCGTACTATTAAGGCTATCGATTCCTGACAGTTACTATTGATCTGAGCAAAAACACCCCAATGTATCTGTAATAGGCAATCCAAAAAATCAATAAGCTCCTGGAGAAAGTAATGGCTACACATTTTGACTATATCTGTATTGGCGGCGGTAGTGGCGGTATCGCATCAGCTAACCGTGCGGCAATGTACGGCGCAAAAGTGGCACTGATTGAAGCACAAGACCTTGGCGGTACGTGTGTAAACGTAGGCTGTGTGCCAAAGAAAGTCATGTGGCACGGTGCACAAGTTGCTGAAGCAATGAACCTATACGCTCCAGATTATGGCTTTGATGTCGATGTCAAAGGCTTCAACTGGGGCAAACTGGTTGAAAGTCGCCAGGCTTACATTGGCCGTATCCACCAGTCTTACGATCGCGTTCTTGGCAACAACAAAGTCAACGTCATCAAAGGCTTTGCTAAGTTTGTTGATGAGAACACCGTTGAAGTGAATGGTGAGCAATACACGGCTGATCATATTCTTATCGCCGTGGGTGGCCGCCCTACAATTCCAAACATTCCAGGTGCTGAGTACGGCATCGACTCAAATGGTTTCTTTGACCTAGCAGAGCAACCAAAACGTGTTGCTGTCATTGGCGCTGGGTACATTGCGGTTGAAATTGCAGGCGTACTGCACGCTCTAGGTACCGAAACACACCTATTCTGTCGCAAAGAGACCCCGATTCGCAGCTTCGACCCGATGATCATTGAGACACTGGTTGAAGTGATGGAAGCGGAAGGACCAACGCTGCACAACAACTCGGTACCAAAAGAGATCGTGAAAGAAGACGATGGCAGCCTGACGCTACACCTAGAAAATGGTAACAGCCAAAACGTTGACCACGTTATCTGGGCTATCGGCCGTCATCCAGCAACCGATGCAATCAATCTTGAGTCAACCGGCGTTGCAACCAATGAGCGCGGCTACATCAAAGTAGATGAGTACCAAGAGACCAACGTCAAAGGCATCTACTGTGTCGGTGATATCATGGAAGGCGGTATTGAGTTGACTCCTGTGGCGGTAAAAGCAGGTCGCCAGCTATCTGAACGTTTGTTTAACAACAAACCAGAAGCAAAAATGGACTACGACCTTGTCCCAACCGTGGTATTTAGCCACCCACCTATTGGCACGATCGGTCTAACGACTCAAGAAGCTGAAGAGCAGTACGGTAAAGATAGCGTGAAGGTTTACACTTCAGGCTTTACGGCGATGTACACAGCCGTCACCAAGCACCGTCAGCCATGCAAGATGAAACTGGTTTGTGCGGGTGAAGACGAAAAAGTGGTTGGTCTTCACGGTATCGGCTTCACCGTTGATGAGATGATTCAAGGCTTCGCTGTCGCAATGAAGATGGGTGCAACTAAAGCAGACTTTGACTCAGTTGTTGCCATTCACCCGACCGGCAGCGAGGAGTTCGTGACGATGAGATAGGGCTTTCGCCACTATGCCATCAAGCGAGTTCTGACTAATAAAACCACCGCGTAAATCGTTACTCGGTGGTTTTTTCAATTTGGGTAAATGCTGGGTAATCAGCTCATTTGGAGACATGAAACATCCTGTCACCGTATTGGCATTTGCGTTTCATGACAACTTGGATACTATTTTCGACCAATAAAACGGTTTGTCACTTTAACTCTGGATTACTATGAGTCAAAACAACAGCAAGAAATCGAACCCATTGTTCGAGGTTATCTTTAACGTTCTTATCCCTTCCTTCATTTTGATGAAGTTCAGTGGAGATGAACACCTTGGTGCCGTCATGGCTTTAGTCATTGGCTTAGCTTTCCCAGTTGTCTACGGTGGCTATGAGCTCATCCGCAACAAGAAGTTTAACTTCATCGCAGCTTTAGGTTTTATCAGTGTGTTACTCACTGGTGGCATCGGTCTACTCGAACTAGATACTCGCTGGCTAGCCTTTAAAGAAGCCCTGATCCCTGGATTAATCGGTACTGCAATTTATGTCTCTACCTTCACTCGCTACCCAGTGGTAAAAAAGGTGTTGTTCAATGACACCGTGTTGAACCTTGCCCTGATTAAAGAGCGATTGCAGCAGTCTGGCAACGAAGAAGCCTTTGAAAAGTGCCTAACCCGCTCCAATTACCTGTTCGCGACCACCTTCTTCTTTTCGTCGGCAATGAACTACTTCTTAACCACATGGATTGTCACGAGCCCCGCGGGTACTGCGGCATTCAATGAAGAGGTGGGTAAGTTAGCTCTGTATAGCTACCCTGCTATCGCTATTCCAAGCATGATCATGATGATGGCAATTTTCTACTATGTTTGGAAAAAGATCAGCAGCATGACATCGCTCAGTGCCGAAGAAGTCTTCCATACCAGTTAATCTATGACTTCTCGACATGAGATACTAAAAAGGTCATCAACAAACGTTGATGACCTTTTTCTATTTAGACTCTAGATAAGCAGATTACTTAAGTGCGCGAACCAACTCCGCGATGCCATCCCAATCCCCTTGATCCATCATTTGAGTCGGTACCATCCAGGTACCTCCGCACGCAACCACAGACCCTAGAGATAAGTATTCATCCACATTAGAAGGACTTACCCCTCCCGTTGGCATGAAACGCACAGGGTAAACAGCAGATAGAGCCTTAAGCATTGGCACACCACCTGATGGCTCAGCAGGGAAGAACTTCAGTGTTTTGAGCCCCATTTCCATTGCCTGCTCAACAAGGCTCGGGTTATTTACACCAGGGACAATAGCAATATTGCGTTGTTGGCAGTACTTAACCGTCGTTGGATTCAAACCAGGACTCACTATGAAATCCACACCAACCTCAATCGCCGTATCAACTTGCTGTGAGTTCAAAACAGTGCCTGCACCAATCAGAAGCTCTGGATATGCCTCACGCATAAGACGAATCGATTCTGCTGCTGCGTCTGTGCGGAACGTCACCTCTGCGCAAGGCAGACCGTTTTCAACCAGTACTTTGGCCAGCGGCACAGCGTGAGCAACGTCGTTAATCGCAATCACAGGAACGATTTTAATCTCTTGTAAGCGCTGTTCTAGAGTTTTCATATATAACCTTTAAAGAATGAAGCTAAGAATTGCTACGATCAGGAACGCGATAGTACCCAATAGAGTTTCCATCACAGTCCAAGTTTTTAGTGTCGTTTTCTCGTCCATCTCAAGCAAGCGAGAAACCAACCAGAAACCCGAGTCATTGAAGTGGGAAAGCACAGTTGCACCACCAGCAATCGCAATAACAATGAAACATAGGTCTAGTTCAGATAAACCTGTCGAAGCCGTTACGACTGGAGCAATCAATGCAGCCGTCGTCGTCAGAGCCACGGTTGCTGAGCCTTGTGCAACACGCAGACACGTAGAGATAACGAACGCAGCAACCACGATTGGCATACCTGTGTCTGTCAAAACACCTGCGAGTGCATCACCGATACCACTTGCACGTAGTACGCCGCCAAACATACCACCCGCCCCCGTTACTAGGATCACACCACAGATTGGCGCTAGTGAGTCACCACACAGTTTTTCAAGCTTTGCCATGCCGTAGTCTTTAGCAAATACCGCCAGACATACAATCAAAGTAATCAAAAGAGCAACCGGGGTTTTACCTAGCATACGTAGGAATTCTACCGTTGGTGTCGAACCATCAATCACACCAGCAACCGCAAGTGTATTCAGGCCCGTATCCAAACAGATAAGAAGAACGGGCAGAACTAGAATGGTCATGACCGTACCAAACTTAGGTAGGTTGCTCTCATCTACGATGGTGTCACTGTTAAAGAAGGCTTTTGACAATGGAATATCAAATTTCTTACCGGCGTACAGGCCAAACAGGTAAGCACCTAGATACCAAGTAGGGATAGCAACTAAGATACCCACAACCAGTAGCAGACCAATATTCGCGCCAAGGAACTCCGCCGCGGCTACTGGACCTGGGTGAGGAGGAACGAACGCATGCATTACCGCAAATGCACCCGCAGACGGTAATGCGTATTTGATTGGTGAGCCACCAAAGCGCGCTGCAACGCTAAAGATGATAGGCATCATAACGACAAGGCCAGCATCAAAGAAGATTGGGAAGCCAAATAGCAGTGAAGCAATACCCAGCGCAAGCGGCGCTCGGTCTTCACCAAATCGGCCAATCAACGTATCCGCTAGCACTTTCGCGCCACCCGTTACTTCAAGAATCTTACCGATCATGGCACCAAGACCAACCAGAAGAGCGACAGAGGCTAGTGTGCCACCAAAGCCTCCCATCATCGTAGGTACAACTTGGTCAGAAGAGACGCCCGTCGCGATTGCCGTGCCTAAACTTACAATAGTAAGAGAGGCAAACGCGTGGACTTTTAGTTTAATAATCAATAACAAAAGAGCAGCAATTGCCAATGCTGCGATTGTTAGTAGGTAGGTTGGGTCAGAGGCTTGGGCTAGCTGCTCCATGTTTTCACCTTTTGAATGATTGTTTGTGATGTAGTTCACTTTTATTTCAGTTACGGGTAACATGTTACCCATAACATGAATAAGATAAACCCATATTTTTAAGTGAATGCCAAAAGTGGGATCACGCGCAAAATTTGTTATGAGGAATAATTATGGCTGGTAGTAGTGTCATTGTGATGGGTGTTTGTGCCTGTGGTAAAAGCACCATTGGTGAACACCTGGCAAAGAAGCTAGGTCGCAAGTTTATTGATGGTGATGACCTTCACCCACGAGCGAACATTCAAAAAATGTCATCAGGCGAACCACTGAATGACGATGATCGCAGTCCATGGCTTGAACGCATTCGCGACGCTGCTTACAGCCTAGAAAACAAGAATGAGCATGGCATCATCGTCTGTTCTGCATTGAAAAAGAAATACCGTGACCAAATCCGTGAAGGCAACGAGAATGTGACTTTTGTCTTCCTCGATGGCGACATGGACCTCATCATGGAGCGTATGCGTATGCGCAGAGGCCACTTCATGAAAGAGAACATGGTAAAAAGCCAATTTGAAGCGCTCGAGCGTCCCGATGGCGAACCGCAAACACTCGTGATCAGCATCGATGGCACAATCGAAGATGTCGTTGAACGCGCGGCACAAGAATTGACTGCATCTCAAGAGGTTGCGTAATGACTCATTCCGTAATCTTAGACGTTACTCATCGCCTACTAGAGCGCAGTAAAAACTCACGCGCAGCATTTCTGGCTCGTACTCAAGAGCAATTGGATCATGGCAAGACTCGCGCTGCTTTGACTTGTGGCAACCTAGCTCATGCTGTCGCGGCATCTTGCTCTACCGAAAAAAAGCAAATCCTTGATTTTACAAGAACCAATGTCGCTCTTGTCACCTCATACAACGATATGCTTAGCGCGCATCAGCCTTATCAGACTTATCCAAACCAAATCAAGCAGGCTCTATCAGAGCTCGGCCACACTGCGCAAGTCGCAGGCGGTGTCCCTGCCATGTGTGATGGCGTGACTCAAGGCCAAGCCGGTATGGATATGTCTCTGTTTTCTCGTGACTTGATTGCTCAATCAACGGCACTGTCCCTAAGCCACAATGTCTTTGATGCAACCTTGCTTCTGGGTATTTGTGACAAAATTGCTCCAGGACAATTGATGGGGGCACTTTCTTACGCTCATCTGCCTACCGCTTTTGTACCCGCGGGCCTCATGGCAACGGGCATCAGTAACGAAGAAAAGGTCGATGTACGTCAAAAGTATGCCGCTGGTGAGGTAGGTAAAGATGCTCTACTCGACATGGAGTGCCGCGCTTATCATGCCCCGGGCACATGTACATTCTATGGCACTGCCAATACCAATCAATTGGTGTTTGAAGCCATGGGTTTGATGCTTCCTGGTTCGGCATTTGTTCACCCCCACTCAGAGCTCCGTGAGGCGCTTACCGATTATGCGGCAGTAAAGATCGCTTCAATGAGCGCTGGCTCGCCGACTTTCCGCCCATTATCTGAAGTTGTCACAGAGAAAAGCCTAGTCAACGGTATCGTCGCTCTGCTTGCTTCCGGTGGTAGTACTAACCACACCATCCACATGATTGCAGTGGCAAGAGCTGCGGGTCTGTTGCTGACATGGCAAGACATTAGCGATCTATCTGAAGTCGTACCATTACTCGCTCGCGTTTATCCAAATGGCCCGGCAGACATGAATGCCTTCCAACAAGCTGGAGGGGTTCCTGCACTATTGAGTCGCCTTGATGAGTCGCAGCTTCTGCACCGAGATGTCAAACCTGTGTTTGGTGATTTTGAAAGTCAGATGACAATACCAAGCTTAAATAACGGTGAGCTTCGCTGGTCCTCATGTGCTCAAAGCGATGACCCAAGTGTCATTGCAAGCTCAGGAGAGTCTTTCCAAGCTACGGGCGGGACTCGCGTTCTGGATGGTAACCTAGGTAAAGCCGTCGTGAAGGTATCTGCGGTCAAAGAAGAGCAGCGCATCATCGAAGCACCGGCTGTTGTCTTCCAATGCCAACATGAAGTGGAAGCCGCTTACCAGCGCGGTGAACTCAACAAAGACTGTATCGTTGTCGTTACTCACAATGGTCCTGCCGCGAATGGGATGCCAGAACTGCACAAGCTGATGCCGATCTTGGGCAATATCCAAAAAGCAGGTTTTAGTGTCGCTCTGGTTACTGATGGTCGCCTATCTGGCGCGTCAGGCAAAATCCCATCGGCGATTCACGTATCGCCAGAAGCTCTGCGTGGCGGCGCGATTGGTCTGGTTCGCGATGGTGATATTCTGAGTTTGAACTGTCAGACTGGCGAGCTGAACAATCTAGCCGACACGACTGGACGCGAGCCTCTGTCCATCGACACGGAAGCGGTTCAACAAACTTGGGGACGTAACTTATTTAGCGTCTTACGCCAAAGTGTTTCAAGCGCAGAAGACGGCGCGAGCTTTATCGTTTAGGCTCGTTTCAGATACCAAAAAAGGAGCCACTTTGGCTCCTTTTTAATTGATTCAGCTAGAAGAGCTAAATACTCTCGCCTTTAGTGATGTGATAGCCCATATCTACTCTATCACTCTCGATCTCTTCACCTTTGAGGCGTGCAATCAGTAGCTCCGCACTCTTTACCCCAATCTCAAACCTTGGTGTATCGACACTCGTCAAACGCGGCGTCACCATAGTGCCAATATCTAACGCATTGTAGCCGACGACAGACAACTGCTCGGGCACTTTAATCCCACGTCTTTGCGCACTCATCAACACACCGATCGCGATATCATCATTGGTACAAAATACCGCATCCAGCTCTGGCTTATCAGCGAGCGCTCTATCTAAAAGATCATCCGCCATCGAGAAGCTAGAGTGCTCTTCAGTGAGGACGTGAAACGGGGTTATACCCGCCTCAGTCACCGCTCTATCATAGCCTTCCATACGCAAACGAGTTCGCGTGTCGAGACGTGCGCCAAAGTAGGCTATGGTGCGCTTGCCTGCCGCCATTATCTGCTTCGTAACCTGGTAAGAGGCCTCGCGATGATCAAGCCCAACCGCCATGTCGATCGGTTGTTCCGGTAGCTCCATCGTTTCGACAACCGGAACATCTGCCGCTTTGATCATTTGCAGTGTGCGGTTGGTGTGATGGCTTTCCGTTAAAATTAAGCCATCAACTTGGTAAGCGAGCAGAGAGGCTATTTTACTCTCTTCTTCAAGCTCATCGTAGCTAAAGTGGGCGATCAAGGTTTCATAGCCGTTGGCTTTAGTGACGGTTTCAATGCCCTGCACAAACGAAGCAAAAATTTGGTTGGAAAGAGAGGGTAAGAGTATACCTATGGCACGACTCGATGACTTGGAGAGCATCGCTGGCGCGCGATTCTCTATGTATCCTATCTCTTCGATAACTGCTGCTATTTTTTCTCGCGTTTTTTCTGCTACAGAATTGGGATCACGCATATAGCGAGATACTGTCATCTTGGTGATACCCACTTGATCAGCGATATCCTGTAGCGTAGTACGTCTTTTTTTACTGTTTTGAGCCATATGTTCCTTGGGCTTTGATTCGTTGTTCACTCTAAACGAAAGCTCGATCGCAACGAACGATCCCTACTCACCAAGCGACTTGATCTTACTCTTCATCAAACGTTTCAAACTCGATGCCCATCTCTGTCATTAACGCTTTCGCTTCTGCAGGAATTTCGTCAGGACGGTCTTTTCTCAAGTCTTCATCTGTTGGGAGAGGCTGCCCCGTGTAAGCATGTAGAAAAGCTTCACACAGCAGCTCACTGTTGGTCGCATGACGCAGATTGTTAATTTGGCGGCGAGTACGCTCATCGGTTAGTACTTTCAATACCTTAAGTGGGATTGATACCGTGATTTTCTTTACTTGTTCACTCTTTTTACCGTGTTCAGCATATGGGCTAATGTATTCGCCATTCCAGTCTGCCATGAGACACCTTTCAGTCATGTTTAATCTAAATGGATAAGGGGGAGATTTTAGCCGGATTTAAGGCTAAGAGCAAAGACATATAGACGTCTAGAAGTGTTGACGTCTCACATTATGAAAAGTAAAGTGTTGGATAACGGATTAAACAACGTTTATAGCAGATAAAGATAAACGTTTTGTGAAGCACTATCACTCTTTGGGAAGGACACTCTTATGAGCGCACGCAAGCCTGCGACAATTGCCGTTCGCACCGGCATCGAATCAGACACTCAATACCATGCGGTTGTTCCACCCATCTACCTCTCTACCAACTATGGCTTTCCAGCCTTTGGTGAAGTACCAAACTATGACTATACCCGTTCTGGTAACCCAAATCGAGGTTTGCTAGAGCAGGCTCTTTTTGAGTTAGAATCAGGAAAAGGGGCCGTCGTTACCAACTGTGGCACCTCCGCACTCAATCTTTGGGTTTCCGCATTTTTAGGTCCAGATGATCTTATTGTTGCTCCGCATGATTGTTATGGCGGTACTTATCGCCTGTTCAATACACGCGCGCGAAAAGGCGATTTTAAGGTCCAGTTTGTTGACCAAACAGATGAACAAGCCCTCAATGCCGCGCTAGCGAAAAAACCAAAACTGATTCTATTGGAGACACCATCGAACCCATTGGTTCGCGTGGTAGATATCAACGCGATTTGTACCAAAGCGAAAGAAGTGGGTGCACTAGTAGCGGTAGACAATACCTTTTTGACACCTGTGTACCAAAAGCCCTTAGAGCTCGGCGCAGACTTTGTGATTCATTCAACCACTAAGTACATTAATGGCCACTCCGATGTGATTGGCGGCGTGGTGATCACGAAAACAGAAGAACATGCCGAAGAGCTTGCTTGGTGGGGTAACTGTATTGGAGCAACTGGAACGCCGTTTGACAGCTACATGACGCTGCGCGGCATTCGTACACTCGGCGCTCGCATGCGTGTGCATGAAGAGAGCTCACAACAGATATTGAACTTCTTGGTTGAAGAGCCTCTAGTCAGTAAAGTTTACCACCCTAGCCTGCTAAGCCATCCAGGTCATGAGATAGCCAAAAAACAGCAATCGGGCTTTGGGTCTATGCTGAGTTTTGAGTTTGCTGGATCATTTGAACAACTCAAATTCTTTGTTGGCAAGCTCGAGCTGTTCTCGCTTGCTGAATCACTTGGTGGCGTTGAGAGCTTAATCTGTCACCCTGCATCCATGACCCATCGCGCGATGGGAGAGGAAGCACTCGCAGAAGCGGGGGTGACTCAGCACCTTTTGCGTCTTTCTGTCGGGTTAGAAGATAGTCAAGACCTTATCGAAGACCTTCAGCAAGCTTTCGCTCAAGCCAAGGAGGCATTTTAAGATGACTCACCCACGTCAACTGCACAAATTTGGGGGCAGCAGCTTAGCGAACCCTGAGTGCTACCGCCGAGTAGTGAACATTCTCAAAGACTACTCCAACAGCAACGACCTGATTGTTGTTTCTGCTGCAGGTAAAACCACCAACCGCCTAATCGAGTTCCTTGATAACCTCGAACGTGATGGGCGTCTTGCACATGAAACCTTGCAAGAGCTGCGTCAATTTCAAATTGAATTGGTCGAGAGCCTGATCAACCAACCAGAAACCAAGGCTCGTCTGCTGGATAATCTCATCACGGAATTCAGTGCTTTGGGAGAGATTGCATACCCGGTGAGTGGTCAAACGCGTGCTATGGTACTCGGTCACGGTGAAATGTGGTCAGCAAGGCTGTTAGCGAATCTGCTCAATGAGAAAGGACTTAATGCGATTGAACAGGATTCCAGACAGTTCCTGCGTGCAGAGCTCGGCACACAACCAGAAGTCGATAGAGGCGCTTCCTATCCGCTTCTTAAAGAGCTGCTTGCACAACACAGCCAATACCGAATCGTCTTTACTGGTTTTATGGCACAAAACCAACAAGGTGAAACTGTTTTACTTGGGCGCAATGGCTCTGACTACTCAGCAACCATCATTGGCGCACTCGCGGAAGTCTCGCGTGTGACCATCTGGAGTGATGTTGCTGGTGTGTATAGCGCAGACCCTCGCATCGTCGCTGACGCATGTTTATTGCCTCTGCTGCGCCTAGATGAAGCAAGCGAACTTGCTCGCCTGGCGGCACCGGTATTACACAGCCGCACTCTTCAACCTGTCGCGCAAAGCGCCATGGATTTGCATCTGCGCTGTAGCTACGAGCCAGAAACCGGCTCAACGCGTATCGAACGAGTTTTGGCGTCTGGTCGCGGAGCAAAGATCATCACCTCTCTTGATGACGTGTTACTGATCCAACTTGGTTTCTCCCATCGCCATGACTACTTACGAGCGCAGCAAGAGGTACTGAAAAAGCTTAAGCAAGCTCAGCTAGAGCCGCTTGCCTATGATGCCCAACCAGACCAACACGTACTCAGACTGGCTTACACTCAAGAGATCGCCAATGGCGCACTCGCCTTCTTGCAAGATGCCGCCATTGAAGCAGAGATCAAGCTCAAAGAGGGCTATTCACTGCTCGCAGCCGTCGGCGCAGGCGTTAGCAAGAACCCAAATCACTGCTTTGGTTTCTACCAGCAGCTAAAAAGCTCAGCGATTGAGTTTATTACCGAATCAGAATCTGGACTAAGTTTGGTCGCTGTCACGCGCAAACTCGACGTTGAGCCGCTCGTGAGCCAGCTGCACTCACAACTGTTCCAAGCACAAAAACGCGTTGCCATCGCACTGTGTGGTAAAGGCAACATTGGTTCAAGCTGGCTAAGCCTCTTTGCAACCCAAAAAGAGGAGCTCGAAAAGCGTCACAACATGAATTTTGAGCTGGTGGCGGTCATCGATAGTCAAACTTATTGGTTTAACCCGCAAGGTATCGATCCTACGACCATTGAATCTTGCTTTGATGATGAGTCTGTTTCGCATGACGGTAAAAGTTGGATTGAGCAGCTCGGTGCTCTACAAGACTATGATGATCTCGTCGTGCTCGATGTCACCGCCAGCGCACAGTTAGCTGAACAATATCTGGATATTGCTCAGCAAGGCATGCACCTGATATCGGCAAACAAAGTCGCGGGCTCTGCATCGAGCGAGTATTACCATCAAGTCCAAGACGCCTTCGCGAAGATTAACCGTCACTGGCTATATAACGCCACTGTAGGTGCTGGGTTGCCGATCAATCATACCGTTCGAGACTTGCGTGAAAGTGGGGATGAGATTGTCGCGCTGTCAGGAATTTTCTCAGGCACGCTATCTTGGTTGTTCCAACAATATGACGGCTCCATTCCATTTAGTGAGCTCGTCGATCTTGCATGGCAGCAAGGGCTAACAGAGCCAGACCCTAGAGCCGATCTTGATGGTTCGGACGTCATGCGTAAGCTGGTCATTTTGGCTCGAGAATCAGGTTTGTTCATCGAGCCGGAAAAGGTCAAAGTTGAGTCTCTGGTGCCAGAGGCACTGCGTGAGATGACACTCGACGGTTTCTTCGACAACGGCATCGTTCTCAGTGAAGCACTTGCAGAGCGATTAGAGAAAGCACAGCGAGAGGACAAGGTGCTGCGCTATGTTGCACGACTAGAGAAAAATGGAAAAGCCACCGTTGGAGTCGAGGCCTTGAATAAAGAGCACGCGCTAGCGAACCTATTGCCATGCGACAACATCTTTGCGATTGAGAGCAAATGGTACAAGGATAACCCATTGGTGATCCGTGGCCCTGGGGCTGGTCGTGAAGTCACCGCTGGGGCACTGCAGTCGGACCTTAACCTGCTGGCAGGACGACTGTAAAACGAATCAGGCTAACGATTGAGTTAGCCTTTTTTCTAACTTCAATCTACCTCATTCTGTACATGAAGAAATTTCATAATCGATAGCATTGACATTAATCTGCTTTCATTACATCCTGTGGACATATAGACGTCTAAACGTCAGTTTCAGGATTGGAATTTTTGGTGAACCTCATCACCACAGGGAGAATGACATGGGTTACACACACGCAAGCCATATTGATGCGCTAAACCAAAATATCGCTGAGTTATCAGAAGATAACATCAATGTTTCTTTTGAGTTTTTTCCACCAAGCAGCGAAAAAATGGAAGAGACCCTGTGGAATTCCGTGCATCGTCTAAAAACGCTTAAGCCTAAGTTTGTTTCAGTCACCTACGGAGCCAATTCTGGAGAGCGTGACCGCACCCACTCCATCATCAAAGAGATTAAATCAGAAACAGGGATTATCGCGGCCCCTCACCTAACCTGTATTGATGCATCACGCGAAGAGCTTATCCAGATTGCTGATGACTATTGGCACAATGGTATCGAAAGCATCGTGGCTCTTCGTGGTGATATTCCCCCAGGTGGTGGAAAACCTGACATGTATGCATCCGATCTTGTCGAGCTACTAAAAAACCGTCACGACTTCGATATCTCGGTTGCTGCGTTCCCTGAAGTGCATCCAGAAGCGAAAAGTGCCCAAGCAGACCTACTCAACCTAAAACGTAAGGTTGATGCGGGTGCTAACCGTGCTATTACCCAGTTTTTCTTTGACGTTGAAAGTTACCTGCGCTTTCGTGATCGCTGCGTGGCTGCTGGCATCGATGTGGAGATTGTGCCGGGTATTCTTCCAGTATCGAACTTTAAACAAGCTTCACGCTTTGCTGCGCAAAACAACGTTAAGGTTCCTGGCTGGATGGCAAAGCAGTTTGAAGGGTTAGAGGATGATGCAACGACTCGTCAACTTGTGGGAGCCAGTCAAGCCATCGATATGGTGCGCATCTTGAGTCGAGAAGGCGTCAAAGACTTCCACTTCTACACACTGAACCGCGCAGAGATGACCTACGCTCTTTGCCACACACTCGGTGTTCGTCCGCAGCCATAACCGCATACCCAGATAGCAAAAGAGCTGACCATGGTCAGCTCTTTCTATATTCGGTGTGGATTACTCTACTTCATCCATTTTGCCTAGCAGACCACGAATGCGCTCTTGCCACGCTTGATGCTCTTGTTGCATCTGTTGAACTTTACCCTCTAGCTCTTCACGACCAGAGCGCAGTTCTGTCGCTTCTGACTCTAGCTGTGATTTTTCACCTTTCAGCTCTTCTACTTCCATCTGAAGAAGAGTAATAGTGTCAACTGCAGTTTGGATTTTTGCTTCCAATTGCTCTAATACTTCAAAAGACATTGTCGCCTACCTTTAATTATCCGTTTTGAATGAAGTGATCTTCACTGTATAGCCCATTCTACCTAGCCCTGTAGACAGAAACACCTGCTATCTTGAGAAAATGTGTCATTTGCACAGAAAATAGCCACCCTTGACTTAATGCTGTCATTTACAGCACTTTTGATCTCGATTAAGCAAAAAAGCAAACGTTTAACCATGACTGTGTTAGAATCTGCGCGTCCAAATTCTTTCCCCTTTTTACTCTTGGAGTCATCATGAAACGCGATTTAGCAATGGCCTTTTCACGTGTTACTGAAGGTGCAGCACTGGCTGGTTACAAATGGTTAGGGCGTGGCGATAAGAACGCTGCTGACGGCGCAGCTGTAGAAGTCATGCGCACGCTGCTTAACAAAACCGATATCAGCGGTGAGATTGTTATCGGTGAAGGTGAAATTGATGACGCACCAATGCTATACATTGGTGAGCAAGTCGGTGTGGGTGGCGACGCAGTTGATATCGCAGTTGACCCAATTGAAGGCACACGTATGACGGCGATGGGCCAGTCAAATGCCTTAGCTGTATTGGCGGCTGGTGAAAAGGGTAGCTTCCTAAAAGCACCAGATATGTACATGGAAAAACTGGTCGTTGGGCCAGGTGCGAAAGGCTGCATTGACCTGCACAAACCACTGAAAGAAAACATCGAAAACGTAGCAAAAGCACTAGGTAAGTCAGTAGATACATTGGTTGTCGTGACACTGGCTAAGCCTCGCCATGATGAAGTCATTGCAGAGATGCAAGCCATGGGCGTTCGTGTATTTGCGGTGCCAGATGGTGACGTAGCAGCTTCTATTCTAACTTGTATGCCAGATAGTGAAGTAGACATGATGTACTGCATCGGCGGCGCACCTGAAGGTGTTGTTTCTGCTGCGGTAATTCGCGCACTAGACGGTGACATGCACGGTCGCCTACTGCCTCGTCACGATGTAAAAGGCGACAGTGAAGAGAACCGCATCTACGGCGCAGCTGAGCTACGTCGTTGTGAAGAGATGGGGGTAGAAGCGCACAAAGTTCTTAAGATGGAAGACATGGCTCGCAGTGATAATGTGGTATTTGCCGCAACGGGTATCACCAAAGGTGACCTATTAGAAGGCATTACTCGCCAAGGCAATATTGCGACAACAGAAACACTATTGATTCGTGGTCGCTGCCGCACAATTCGTCGCATCAAGTCTACCCACTACCTAGAACGTAAAGACCCAGAAGTACGCGATATCATTCTGTAATTAAACCAGATGTATTCACTAACGAGGCGATATGCCTCGTTTTTTTATGCTTATTTAGTACATATTGAAACAATTGTGCATCACACAACTCAATGAAATTGATATAATTACGGTTTAGTTGCGAAAAACTGGGTAATGACTTTGCTTGAACTGGCTGCACAAAATATTGCGAAAGAGAGCACCGCTGGAGTGTACAAGCTCACGCATGAAGAGAATACTTACTGGGTCAAGGTGTGCGGTGAAGACAAGTCTAACTTGGTTCGCGCAATCTCAACTAAACTCGCAAAATTTGAGTCGTTGTCGTATTTTCGTAGCAATGCGGCTTTAGATACCAAAGTGCGCTTTAATCACGAAAAAACGACGATTCAATACCTTTATCAAGAAGGCCTCAACGTCCCGCACATTCTAGTCGATAGTGATGACTTTTTTGTGACACCCAATGCTGGCGTATCACTCGATCGAGCCCCTAAAGAGTATTTCAAAGGCGAGTTGCTCAACACGCTATTTACTCAGTTTGGCGAGATGCACAATCGTGACATCGTGCACGGCCGACCAGCCATGCGCGATATTTTGGTCGATGAAGAGCAAAATATTACCTTAGTCGATTTTGAAGAATCGGTGTTAAGCGCCAACTCCCAACTCAAAGCTCGTGATATCTTTCTGTTACTGATGGATCTATGTCGTATAGAGCACCTTACCAACAAGCAAAAGATTAAAGCTGTGACGCTATGGAAAGAGATTGTCAGCGAAGCCGACTGGCAGGCCCTGCAGAAAATGTGTCGCACTTTGAGCCATTTTCAATTCTTGGCTCATGTCGTTCTCAAGTTTAAGCCGCGCAATCGCACGAGCAACCAAATACTGGCCACACTGTCTCTACTGCGTGAAATGGCATAACACACTTAAAAGCACTTAATCCAAAATTTTCGATACCACAGATACAGAAAAGGCTCCCATCACGAGAGCCTTTTTTCTATTTGATGTTTGGTCGGATTACATCATGCCTGGCATACCGCCCATGCCACCCATACCGCCCATATCAGGCATTGCAGGAGCATCTTTAGCTGGCATATCAGTGACCATAGCTTCTGTTGTGATCATTAGACCAGCAACTGATGCTGCAAATTGTAGAGCGCTACGAGTTACTTTAGTTGGGTCTAGGATACCCATCTCTAGCATATCGCCGTACTCACCTGTCGCAGCGTTGTAACCGTAGCTACCTTCGCCTTGTTTAACTTGGTTAGCCACCACTGACTCTTCGTCACCCGCGTTGCGTGTGATTTGACGAATCGGTGCTTCCATCGCACGTAGAGCAACGCGAATACCTACGTTCTGCTCTTCGTTATCACCTTCTAGTTCTGTGATTTTCGAAGCTGCACGGATTAGAGCAACACCACCGCCAGCAACAACGCCCTCTTCAACAGCAGCGCGAGTCGCGTGAAGGGCATCTTCAACACGATCTTTCTTCTCTTTCATCTCAACTTCAGTAGCAGCACCAACCTTGATAACTGCCACACCGCCAGCTAGCTTAGCTACGCGCTCTTGAAGCTTCTCTTTGTCGTAGTCTGAGGTTGCCTCTTCAATTTGACCACGAATTTGAGCAACGCGACCTTGAATCATCGCTTCTTCACCCGCACCATCGATGATGGTTGAGTTTTCTTTTGTGATTGAAACGCGCTTCGCTTGACCTAGGTCTTCAAGTACGACTTTCTCAAGCTCTAGACCAATCTCTTCAGAGATTACTGTACCACCTGTTAGGATAGCGATGTCTTGAAGCATCGCTTTACGACGATCACCAAAACCAGGTGCTTTAACTGCTGCAACTTTAACGATGCCACGCATGTTGTTCACAACCAGTGTTGCTAGTGCTTCGCCTTCAACATCTTCTGCAATGATTAGAAGAGGACGTGATGCTTTCGCAACAGCTTCTAGCGTCGGAAGAAGTTCACGGATGTTTGAAACTTTCTTATCGATTAGAAGAATGAATGGGTTTTCTAGATCAACAGAACCGGCTTCTTGGTTGTTGATGAAGTAAGGAGACAGGTAACCACGATCGAACTGCATACCTTCGACCACGTCTAGCTCGTCTTGTAGTGCTTGACCTTCTTCAACAGTGATAACACCGTCGCGACCAACTTTTTCCATTGCTTCAGCAATGATGTTACCTACGCTAGCGTCAGAGTTAGCAGAGATAGTACCCACCTGCGCGATAGCTTTAGTATCTGCACATGGAACAGAAAGCGCTTTTAGCTCTTCAACGGCAGCAACGACGGCTTTGTCGATACCACGCTTAAGATCCATTGGGTTCATACCAGCAGCAACGGCTTTTAGGCCTTCGTTAACGATAGATTGAGCAAGTACAGTTGCTGTTGTTGTACCGTCACCCGCAGCGTCGTTTGCTTGAGACGCTACTTCTTTAACCATTTGCGCGCCCATGTTTTGGAACTTGTCTTCAAGTTCGATTTCGCGCGCTACAGATACACCATCTTTAGTGATAGTTGGTGCACCGAAAGATTTATCTAGAACTACGTTACGGCCTTTAGGGCCTAGTGTTACTTTTACTGCGTCAGCTAGAACGTTTACACCTTCAAGCATTTTTACGCGAGCGTCGTTACCAAATTTAACGTCTTTAGCAGCCATCTTTTATTCCTTTCTAAATTCTGTTTTTTGAGTTGTTTTCGAATCGAGCAAAAAATTACTCAACGATTGCTTATTAATCAACAATTGCCATGATGTCGTTTTCAGACATGATCAGCACTTCTTTACCGTCAATTTTTTCAGTCTTGGTGCCGTAGCCTTCAGCAAAGATCACTGTGTCACCAACTTTTACGTCCAATGGCTGAACTGAACCGTTCTCTAGGATACGGCCTTTACCAACAGCTAGTACAACACCGCGAGTTGATTTCTCTGCTGCAGAACCAGTTAAAACGATGCCGCCAGCCGACTTTGATTCAACTTCTTTGCGTTCAACGATAACTCGGTCGTGTAATGGACGAATGTTCATTGGTCGTCTCTCCTGATAATTTCCATGTTTAATGAGGTAATTGCCCATAACGTATTTGGGCTTTGCTTACCTCATATATGAGGTATGAAAGGCTTAATCCCAAGGGGGAGACGTAAAAAAAGTGTGATTTAGCCTGCAAAAAGAGAGAGCTAGAGGTCAGCTCCACTTAAGCTTATTTTCTTATCAATGAGACTTAATAGAGATGAACTGGGGATTAACTCATAGTTGCATATAATTTATACAAGGTCGCTTTAAGGAGTGAAGCTATGACAACCGAGTCCGCCCACTACCAACAACTTCCATCTTTTGATGAATTGGTGCTACTTGCCAAAGATAACCCAGAGGCTTTCGATGAACTGAAAGCTAACATGTGTAATGCCTGCATAGAGTCAGCGTCACCAGACATGCAGCCGCGTTTAAGAGCGCAGCAAAGCCACATCGATCTCGTGATCAGTCAAAGTAAAAACCCAATTCATGCCAATGTTTTATTGCGAAAAGAGCTATTGTGTCAGTTTCAGAAGTTTCGTGAAGCGCTTTGCGGAGAGTATGAAGAAGTAAAAGAGGCGGAAGTTGTGCAATTCCGACCCAAAAATGAAGAGTGGAGATAGTCGCTTTTCACTTCAGTACGAAACCGAAAATAGTAAAAAGCCCGCTAATTACTTAGCGAGCTTTTTAATGTGGCGGAGAGATAGGGATTTGAACCCTAGATACGCTATTAACGTATGCCGGTTTTCAAGACCGGTGCTTTCAACCACTCAGCCATCTCTCCACAATATGTAATCTCACTAAAGTCTTACTCGACTGCTTTAGTTCGATGTTGTTCAAAGCCTGGCGATGTCCTACTCTCACATGGGGAAACCCCACACTACCATCGGCGCTATTGCGTTTCACTTCTGAGTTCGGCATGGAAATCAGGTGGGTCCACAATGCTATGGTCGCCAAGCAAATTCTTAATTCGGAAAGCTTTTAAAAGTTAATGTGCACACATTCAATATTCTTGGCTTTGAGTCCATCAAAACCCCTTGGGTGTTGTATGGTTAAGCCTCACGGGCAATTAGTACAGGTTAGCTCAACGCCTCACAACGCTTACACACCCTGCCTATCAACGTTCTAGTCTCGAACAACCCTTTAGGACACTTAAAGTGCCAGGGAAGACTCATCTCAGGGCTCGCTTCCCGCTTAGATGCTTTCAGCGGTTATCGATTCCGAACTTAGCTACCGGGCAATGCGTCTGGCGACACAACCCGAACACCAGAGGTTCGTCCACTCCGGTCCTCTCGTACTAGGAGCAGCCCCCTTCAATCTTCCAACGCCCACGGCAGATAGGGACCGAACTGTCTCACGACGTTCTAAACCCAGCTCGCGTACCACTTTAAATGGCGAACAGCCATACCCTTGGGACCGACTTCAGCCCCAGGATGTGATGAGCCGACATCGAGGTGCCAAACACCGCCGTCGATATGAACTCTTGGGCGGTATCAGCCTGTTATCCCCGGAGTACCTTTTATCCGTTGAGCGATGGCCCTTCCATACAGAACCACCGGATCACTATGACCTGCTTTCGCACCTGCTCGAATTGTCATTCTCGCAGTCAAGCGGGCTTATGCCATTGCACTAACCTCACGATGTCCAACCGTGATTAGCCCACCTTCGTGCTCCTCCGTTACTCTTTGGGAGGAGACCGCCCCAGTCAAACTACCCACCAGGCACTGTCCTCACCCCAGATAATGGGGCTAAGTTAGAACATCAAACATACAAGGGTGGTATTTCAAGGATGGCTCCACAGATACTGGCGTACCTGCTTCAAAGCCTCCCACCTATCCTACACATGTAGGCTCAATGTTCAGTGCCAAGCTGTAGTAAAGGTTCACGGGGTCTTTCCGTCTAGCCGCGGGTACACTGCATCTTCACAGCGATTTCAATTTCACTGAGTCTCGGGTGGAGACAGCGTGGCCATCATTACGCCATTCGTGCAGGTCGGAACTTACCCGACAAGGAATTTCGCTACCTTAGGACCGTTATAGTTACGGCCGCCGTTTACCGGGGCTTCGATCAAGAGCTTCGACCTAAGTCTAACCCCATCAATTAACCTTCCGGCACCGGGCAGGCGTCACACCGTATACGTCATCTTACGATTTTGCACAGTGCTGTGTTTTTAATAAACAGTTGCAGCCACCTGGTATCTGCGACTCCCCATAGCTCCATCCGCAAGGGACTTCACCGCGAGGAGCGTACCTTCTCCCGAAGTTACGGTACCATTTTGCCTAGTTCCTTCACCCGAGTTCTCTCAAGCGCCTTGGTATTCTCTACCCGACCACCTGTGTCGGTTTGGGGTACGATTCCTTACAATCTGAAGCTTAGAGGCTTTTCCTGGAAGCATGGCATCAATGACTTCACTACCGTAGTAGCTCGACATCGTGTCTCAGCCTTAAAGAGAGCCGGATTTACCTAACTCTCAAGCCTACGCACTTGAACCTGGACAACCGTCGCCAGGCCCACCTAGCCTTCTCCGTCCCCCCATCGCAATTGTAAGAAGTACGGGAATATTAACCCGTTTCCCATCGACTACGCCTTTCGGCCTCGCCTTAGGGGTCGACTTACCCTGCCCCGATTAACGTTGGACAGGAACCCTTGGTCTTCCGGCGAGGAGGTTTTTCACCCCCTTTATCGTTACTCATGTCAGCATTCGCACTTCTGATACCTCCAGCAGACCTTACAGTCCACCTTCAACGGCTTACAGAACGCTCCCCTACCCAATGACTAAAAGTCATTGCCGCAGCTTCGGTGTATAGCTTAGCCCCGTTACATCTTCCGCGCAGGCCGACTCGACTAGTGAGCTATTACGCTTTCTTTAAATGATGGCTGCTTCTAAGCCAACATCCTAGCTGTCTAAGCCTTCCCACATCGTTTCCCACTTAGCTATACTTTGGGACCTTAGCTGGCGGTCTGGGTTGTTTCCCTCTCCACGACGGACGTTAGCACCCGCCGTGTGTCTCCCGGATAGTACTCACTGGTATTCGGAGTTTGCAAAGGGTTGGTAAGTCGGGATGACCCCCTAGCCTTAACAGTGCTCTACCCCCAGTGGTATTCGTCCGAGGCTCTACCTAAATAGATTTCGGGGAGAACCAGCTATCTCCAGGTTTGATTGGCCTTTCACCCCTAGCCACAAGTCATCCGCTAATTTTTCAACATTAGTCGGTTCGGTCCTCCAGTTGATGTTACTCAACCTTCAACCTGCCCATGGCTAGATCACCTGGTTTCGGGTCTATATCCAGCAACTCGACGCCCAGTTAAGACTCGATTTCTCTACGGCTCCCCTAGATGGTTAACCTTGCTACTGAATATAAGTCGCTGACCCATTATACAAAAGGTACGCAGTCACACCACGAAGGTGCTCCTACTGCTTGTACGTACACGGTTTCAGGTTCTATTTCACTCCCCTCACAGGGGTTCTTTTCGCCTTTCCCTCACGGTACTGGTTCACTATCGGTCAGTCAGTAGTATTTAGCCTTGGAGGATGGTCCCCCCATATTCAGACAGGATATCACGTGTCCCGCCCTACTCGATTTCACTGATGATGAGATGTCGGTTACGGGGCTATCACCCTGTATCGCGCCACTTTCCAGAGGCTTCACCTGTCTCACTAAAAGCTTAAGGGCTAATCCAATTTCGCTCGCCGCTACTTTCGGAATCTCGGTTGATTTCTTTTCCTCGGGGTACTTAGATGTTTCAGTTCCCCCGGTTCGCCTCACTAACCTATGTATTCAGTTAGTGATAACACCTTATGGTGCTGGGTTTCCCCATTCAGGAATCTCAGACTCACAGGTTTTTACTACCTAATCTGAGCTTATCGCAAGTTAATACGCCTTTCATCGCCTCTGACTGCCAAGGCATCCACCGTGTACGCTTAGTCACTTAACCATACAACCCGAAGGAGTTTCGAGTTGTTGTTTAAACAACCAAAGTTGTCTGCAATTTTTATACATGATGCAGACTCGATTTTGCCGGACTCAAATATAAGTATCTTTCGATACTTCCAAGAACACTTGAATGTGTGTTGGTACCTAAAACCGTAGTTTTAGGATTTGAGAACTTTTAATTGAATAACAACGCATCTCAAAGAGATGGGGATTGTTGTTATTCGTCAGCTTTCCAAATTGTTAAAGAGCTAATCACTTCAAAAGAAGTAACCATTTTTAAAAGCACTCATCGAATGCGCTTAAAGATGGCATCCCGTAGGGGAGTCGAACCCCTGTTACCGCCGTGAAAGGGCGGTGTCCTAGGCCTCTAGACGAACGGGACACGGTTTGTTTATTTCTGCTTAAAAGCAGAAGCAAACTGAGCTCAAATTAAACCAATCAATCTGTGTGAACACTCATCGCAATAATCATCGTATAAGGAGGTGATCCAGCCCCAGGTTCCCCTAGGGCTACCTTGTTACGACTTCACCCCAGTCATGAACCACAAAGTGGTGAGCGTCCTCCCGAAGGTTAAACTACCCACTTCTTTTGCAGCCCACTCCCATGGTGTGACGGGCGGTGTGTACAAGGCCCGGGAACGTATTCACCGTGGCATTCTGATCCACGATTACTAGCGATTCCGACTTCATGGAGTCGAGTTGCAGACTCCAATCCGGACTACGACGCACTTTTTGGGATTCGCTCACTCTCGCAAGTTGGCTGCCCTCTGTATGCGCCATTGTAGCACGTGTGTAGCCCTACTCGTAAGGGCCATGATGACTTGACGTCGTCCCCACCTTCCTCCGGTTTATCACCGGCAGTCTCCCTGGAGTTCCCACCCGAAGTGCTGGCAAACAAGGATAAGGGTTGCGCTCGTTGCGGGACTTAACCCAACATTTCACAACACGAGCTGACGACAGCCATGCAGCACCTGTCTCAGAGTTCCCGAAGGCACCAATTCATCTCTGAAAAGTTCTCTGGATGTCAAGAGTAGGTAAGGTTCTTCGCGTTGCATCGAATTAAACCACATGCTCCACCGCTTGTGCGGGCCCCCGTCAATTCATTTGAGTTTTAATCTTGCGACCGTACTCCCCAGGCGGTCTACTTAACGCGTTAGCTCCGAAAGCCACGGCTCAAGGCCACAACCTCCAAGTAGACATCGTTTACGGCGTGGACTACCAGGGTATCTAATCCTGTTTGCTCCCCACGCTTTCGCATCTGAGTGTCAGTATCTGTCCAGGGGGCCGCCTTCGCCACCGGTATTCCTTCAGATCTCTACGCATTTCACCGCTACACCTGAAATTCTACCCCCCTCTACAGTACTCTAGTCTGCCAGTTTCAAATGCTGTTCCGAGGTTGAGCCCCGGGCTTTCACATCTGACTTAACAAACCACCTGCATGCGCTTTACGCCCAGTAATTCCGATTAACGCTCGCACCCTCCGTATTACCGCGGCTGCTGGCACGGAGTTAGCCGGTGCTTCTTCTGCAGCTAACGTCAAACGAGCACGCTATTAACGTACCCGCCTTCCTCACTGCTGAAAGTGCTTTACAACCCGAAGGCCTTCTTCACACACGCGGCATGGCTGCATCAGGCTTGCGCCCATTGTGCAATATTCCCCACTGCTGCCTCCCGTAGGAGTCTGGACCGTGTCTCAGTTCCAGTGTGGCTGATCATCCTCTCAGACCAGCTAGGGATCGTCGCCTTGGTGAGCCTTTACCTCACCAACTAGCTAATCCCACCTGGGCTAATCTTGACGCGAGAGGCCCGAAGGTCCCCCTCTTTGGCCCGAAGGCATTATGCGGTATTAGCTATCGTTTCCAATAGTTATCCCCCACATCAAGGCATATTCCCAGGCATTACTCACCCGTCCGCCGCTCGCCGCCCATGATTTCCACCGAAGCTTCTATCATGTCGCTGCCGCTCGACTTGCATGTGTTAGGCCTGCCGCCAGCGTTCAATCTGAGCCATGATCAAACTCTTCAATTTAAGATTTTGATGTTCCGAAGAACTGACTCAATGAATACTGACTTCAAAACTACTAATGTAATTTTAAAGCTATTATCGTTCCAACAGAACGATAATGAATTGACTGTGCCGATACTAATGTATCGATTGGTCACTCAGTTCATTGAAATCTAAGTTGAAGCCTAAGCTTCATTTTGGATTATCATCAACGAGTGCCCACACAGATTGATAGGTTTATATTGTTAAAGAGCGTTGCTTTCAGGCTTTCCCTCAAAGCGGACGTGCATTTTAGCGATTTAAGTTTTCGTGTCAACCACTTTTTTAAATCTTTTTTCAAGCGATTCGCTTGAAACGTTTTGCACTTACTGACTTCGTTTGATTCCTTTCGGCCTCTCCCGTGTCAGCGAGGTGGCATTATAGAGATTGCCGATCAGTTGGCAAGCCCTTTTTTGGGTTTTTTTATATTTTCTTGCCGTTAGCTGTTTTTTTGCTCAAAACAGGCTATTTTTACTATTCTTCTCTATTATTTCCCCCTATTTATTAGCAAAAGAGTAGTTTTATGGCGTCTTTACGTAGTTACAAAGGATTAAGCCCAAAAGTTGGCGAACGCGTCTATATAGACGAAACATCCGTTTTAGTTGGCGATATTGTGTTAGGAGATGATGCGAGTATCTGGCCATTTGTGGCCGCTCGTGGCGATGTAAACCATATCCACATTGGAAACCGCACAAACATCCAAGATGGCTCAGTGTTGCACGTGACTCATAAGAATCAAGATAACCCGAACGGTTACCCGCTTATCATTGGCAACGATGTAACTGTGGGTCACAAGGTGATGCTCCACGGCTGTGAGATAAAAGATCGAGTTTTAGTTGGTATGGGGGCAATTCTCTTGGATGGCGCCATTATCGAATCCGACGTAATGATCGGTGCTGGAGCCTTGGTGCCTCCAGGAAAGGTTCTAGAATCTGGCTTTCTGTACGTTGGTAGCCCTGTAAAGCAAGCTCGAAGGCTGACTGAAAAAGAATCGGCTTTTTTGCAACGTTCTGCTGATAACTATGTGCAGAACAAAAATGACTATTTAGAGCATGTCATTAATCTATAGGCGTGTGGTGACGACTGACATCACCACACATTTATTACGTCTATATATAGAAGAGAGCGAACAACCACTATAATGCGACTCTCCCCTGTGGGTCGAAGTTCTCTTCCTCTATCTCTTCCTCTACTAACTCTTCAATGTCGAACCGAAACTGACAAAAAAGTGCTAATGCTTGCTTCTCTGTTTCGCAAGTCTGTTGAGAAAGCATCTCTAATCTAGCTTTAGAGATTGCACATTCAATCAGTGCCCCCCCCTGCTGTGCGGGAAACAAAACACATTGCTTCTCTTCATCCCACGTTTGAATGTCAGGAAATAGGATTGATTGATTCACTATAAGCCCTCTAAGTTCTTTCTTAATTCTCTGAGTACTTGCTTGGTTCCTGGCATTAACCCGCGCCATACCATAAAGCTTTCCGCAGCCTGACCTACCAACATGCCAAGCCCATCCAGCGTTTTGCTCGCACCATGCTCTTTTGCCCACTGGTTGAAGCTGGTAACGTGCGACTTATATGCCATGTCATACGCTGTCGTACTGGAGGTGAAAATAGTACTAGGAACACCTGGTAGGTCACCACTCATACTCGACGCTGTTGAGTTGATCACCACATCAAAGCCACCCTCCAATTCGTTAGCGGGTATTGCGATGATCTTACCGTACTCAGTGAATATCTGAGCAAGCTCTTGAGCCTTTGCAAAAGTACGGTTGGTTATGATGAGTTCCGACGGTTTTTGGTCCAGTAAAGGTTTTAATACCCCACGGCATGCACCACCAGCCCCAATCACCAAAATACGAGCGCCTTCCAATACCACTTGTGCATTAAGTAGGTCTTGAACTAACCCAGCACCATCTGTGTTGTCACCGATCACTTGGCCATCATCGAGACGTTTAAGCGTGTTTACCGCGCCTGCAAGCGTAGCTCTTTCCGTGAGTGTACTCGCGTATTGAAACGCATCCAGCTTAAAAGGCATGGTTACGTTGCATCCTTTCCCTCCCTCAGCAAAGAAGGCGTCGACAGCTTGCTGAAAACCATCGACCTCAGGTTCAGCCATCGTGTACTCCATTGACTGATTGGTTTGACGCGCGAACAGAGTATGGATAAATGGTGACTTGCTCTGCTTTATTGGGTTACCGAACACAAGGTAGCGATCTACTAACGGTGTCATCTCTAGTCCTTAATTTATTGTGCTAGCCACTCTTGGGCTTTCAAATATTGGGTTGTTAAGCGCTCTTCCGCTGATCCAGGCTGTGGCTGATACGCGTACTCCCAACGAGCAAGCGGAGGCATCGACATCAAAATAGATTCAGTTCGCCCCCCACTTTGCAGGCCAAACAGCGTCCCCCTATCATAAACGAGATTAAACTCTACATATCGACCACGACGATAAAGCTGGAATTCTCGTTGCTGCTCTGAATAAGGAACCGATTTACGGCGCTCAACAATAGGTAAGTAGGCTTGGCAGTATCCATTTCCGACGGCTTGCATATAAGCAAAGCTTTTATCAAAACCCCATTGATTTAAGTCATCAAAGAACAAGCCCCCCACACCACGAGTCTCTTCTCTATGTGGTAAATAGAAGTACTCATCACACCATCGCTTGTGATCGGCATACACCTTGTCGCCAAAAGGATCACACAAAGACTTAGCGGTCTGATGCCAATGGGTGCAATCATCATCAAAAGGGTAAAAAGGAGTAAGGTCAAAACCACCGCCAAACCACCAGATTGGAGCTTCTCCCTCTTTCTCTGCAATAAAGAAGCGCACATTTGCGTGGGAAGTAGGAACAAATGGATTATGCGGATGCATCACTAAAGACACCCCCATGGCCTCAAACTTACGTCCAGCAAGCTCAGGGCGATGCGCTGTCGCTGAGGCAGGCATCTCACCACCGGTGACATGTGAGAAATTGACGCCACCTTGCTCAAACACAGCCCCGCTTTTCATCACACGGCTGCGTCCCCCACCGCCTAAGCGATGGTCTTGCTCTCGTGTCCATGCATCTTCAACAAACTGCCCAGCACCATCCGCTTGCTCAAGCTGGCGACATATCTCGTCTTGCAATGACAACAAGAACTTCTTTACCGCTTCTTTATCTACCACCAATCTTTCCTTACTTGGGTTGATCTCTTTTACTTTACTGTTGAACCTTATCCTTGACGGAAAACCTGCCCGGTCTTGACGTCGCGAATCTCACTTGGGTTATCTCGACCTCCAGTTTCACCTTTTACCAAAGTCACACCGGTATCTCCCAACTGTTCTTTAACTTGATCATAGGTCTTACAAGCAGGCTGCCCTGTCAAATTGGCACTCGTCGAGGTGATCGGTTTGCCAAATGCGAGACAAAGCTCTTGCACCAACGGATGATCAGTAACACGCACAGCAACAGAGTCAAATTGTCCAGATACCCAGTCTGTTACTTTATTACTTGCAGGCACAACCCAGGTAACTGGTCCAGGCCAACTCGCTTTCATCGCATCTAGCTGCTGATCGGTAAGCTGTGACAGTTCGATATAGTCCTGCAATTGCGAAAACTCAGCCGCAATCAGTATTAAGCCCTTCTCTACTGGGCGCTGCTTTACATTAAGTAGTTTTTGAATCGCTTCTGCATTATCTGGATCACAACCAACACCAAACACTCCCTCGGTTGGATAAGCGATGACCTCTCCCTGCTGCAAGGCTTCGATCGCCAATGTTAAATTATCCACGTCGTGACTCCCTTTTTCGATATTGCACACTAGAATAGAGACTTTGCAATGACTGACAAAAGAGTGCAAATACTATTCTTGCCAAACGCCCCACGCAAACGTTTGCTTGAGGCGTAAATACTCGTATAATGCGCTCAAATTCTACTTTACCACCTCACTTTGTGATTATTTAGGAGCAAGAGATGAAAGTCGGCATCATCATGGGTTCAAAATCAGACTGGCCAACAATGAAATTAGCAGCAGAGATGCTGGATCAGTTTGGCGTACCTTACGAAACCAAAGTGGTTTCAGCTCACCGTACTCCTCAACTACTGGCTGACTACGCGAACAGTGCTAAGGAGCGTGGTATCAAAGTTATCATCGCTGGTGCTGGCGGTGCGGCGCACCTTCCAGGTATGGCAGCAGCATTTACTAGCGTTCCTGTGCTAGGTGTTCCTGTTCAGTCTCGTGCTCTTAAAGGCATGGACTCTCTACTGTCTATCGTGCAAATGCCAAAAGGTATCGCTGTTGGTACTTTGGCGATTGGTGAAGCAGGCGCGGCAAATGCCGGCATTCTTGCGGCTCAAATCATCGGTACGCATGACGAAGAAGTGATGGCAAAAGTGGAAGCATTCCGCACTGAGCAGACTGAAACTGTTCTGGCAAACCCAAACCCTGCTGAGGATTAATCAATGCAAGTGCTTGTACTCGGAGCTGGCCAACTTGCACGCATGATGTCGCTTGCAGGTGCGCCACTCAATATCAATATCAGTGCATTCGATGTCGGTAGTGAAAACATCGTTCACCCTCTAACTCAAGCTGTACTAGGCCATGGCTTAGAAAATGCGATTGAGCAAGCGGATGTGATCACTGCAGAGTTTGAGCATATTCCACATCATATTCTTGATGTCTGCGAACAGAGTGGCAAGTTCCTACCGACCACCGATGCAATTAAAGCAGGCGGTGATCGCCGCATAGAGAAAGCACTGTTAGATAACGCCGGCGTAAAAAATGCCAAATACGCGGTCATTAGCAGTCGCGAAGACTTCACCAAAGCGATTGAACACGTTGGCATGCCAATGGTACTGAAAAGTGCGCTTGGTGGTTACGATGGTAAAGGTCAATGGCGTTTGAAATCTGCAGACCAAGTAGAAGCAATCTGGGCAGAGATGGAAGCGTGCATTGCTGCGACCAGCACTCAAGCAATCGTCGCTGAAGAGTTTGTTCCCTTCAACCGTGAAGTCTCTCTTGTTGGCGCTCGCGGCAAAGATGGACAAGTGGAGGTCTACCCACTGGCTGAAAACGTCCACACCGATGGTGTTCTCTCTCTGTCGACAGCAATCGAAGATGCCGGACTACAAGAGCAGGCAAAAGCGATGTTCACTGCCGTTGCGAATAGTCTAGATTACGTTGGTGTTCTGGCACTCGAGTTTTTTGATGTCGATGGACAACTGCTGGTGAATGAGATCGCACCACGTGTACACAACTCAGGTCACTGGACTCAACAAGGTGCTGTAACTTGCCAATTTGAAAATCATCTTCGCGCAGTGTGCGGCCTGCCACTTGGCAGCACCAAACTGATTCGCAAAACGTCGATGATTAACATCCTTGGTGAAGACTCCCTACCAACCTCTCTATTTGCAATGGAAGGCTGTCATATTCACTGGTACGGCAAAGACAAGCGCCCTGGCCGCAAAATGGGTCATATTAATGTTTGTGCCGACAGCAATGAAGAGCTCGTGACTAAGTTAGTCGCACTGGCGAGAGAGCTGGATAAAGAGGCTTACCCTGCAGTGCATGCGTTTGCCGCTCAGCACTAATAGCAGTATCGAGAAAACACAAAAAGGAGCCAATGGCTCCTTTTTTTAGCAACTAAATCTGCACTTATTGCTGATGCTGACACTTTTTATCAGCGCACAACAGAACGTTGCCAGCTGCACGTTTCTTTTCCACCAGCAAACTAAAACCACACTTTTCACAACGACCTGCCACCGGCGTAAAATTCACAGCAAAGCGACATTTCGGGTAGGCATCACAAGCATGAAAAGATTTACCATGGCGGGTCTTACGCTCAACTAAATGCCCTTTGTGGCATTCAGGGCAAGCAATCTGCTCTGGCTCTTGCTCATCCTGCGGCGCTGTGAGGGATTCTATATGGTGGCAGTTAGGAAAATCACTACAACCAATAAACATCCCGTAACGGCCTTGACGCAGCACCAACTCATGTTCGCATTTAGGGCATGCCACCCCTAAATGTTTCACTATATGCCCATCATTTTGGTGTAGCGGGCGAATATAGTCACATTGAGGATACTGATTGCAGCCCAAGAACGCACCGTGCTTACCATTACGCAGCTCAAGCTCACCTGAGCGACCGCTCTCTTGGCATTTGGGGCACGCCTCATGCTCTAGTGCATGTTCGTGGGCGGAGAATAATTGGCTGTCGATTTTACTGCTCATAACAAATGACTAGTGGAGAATACCCTGCTCTTTTGAATACAAAAGCTCTTCCATTAGCGTATAAGCGTTCTCATTCCCTGGAACATTAAACAGAACCATCAAGACAATCCACTTCAAGTCTTCCAGTTCAAACTCATTGGTTTCTAGACCCATAACGCGATCGATCACCATCTCGCGTATGTCTGGTTTCATGACACCAACTTGCTCTAGAAACAGTAAAAAGCCTCGACACTCTAGGTTCAAGCGATCGGCTTCTTTATTGGTATAAATGCGAGTCGAACGTATATCACCTGAGGCAATAGCCGCGTGTTCATCCGTTTGTTGCAGCAAGGCGAGTTCTTCTAACCATTGCAGCGCTTTATAGATGTCTTTATCTTGAAAACCCGCTCTGAGTAGCTCATCTTCCAGTTCGTCCTGGTCGACTTGCAACTCTGCATCACTATGGACATAGGTTTCGAACAAGTACATCAAAATGTCCATCATCATCGTTTGCCTCCCCCTAAACGAACGTAACCACCGGGGACGGAAGTCACCACACCAAGCAGCTCGAGCTCAAGAAGTTGATTCATTAATTCTTGTATTGGTATATGGGTCCGACTCACCAAAATATCAATAGGCGTCGGTTCTAATCCTACGTTAGCGAACAGTTCAGGAAATGGCAATTCTTGTTGTGTATCTGCGGGCAAGTTTTCATGTGGATCAAGCAACGATGGCGCCACCGCTTGCTGAGTCCAACGCACTAGAGTGTCAATTTCACACAAAATGTCATCCACCGTTTGCACCAAGCAGGCACCGTTTTTTATCAGTTGGTTGTTACCCCTATAGGTAGGAAGATGAATAGAGCCAGGTATGGCGAAGACATCTCTACCTTGCTCTGCCGCATATCGAGCAGTGATCAAAGAGCCACTTTTTTCCGCCGCTTCAACCACTAATACTCCGGTAGATAGGCCACTAATAATACGGTTGCGACGAGGAAAGTTCTCTCTTTTTGGAGGCGTGTCGGGGGGAAATTCTGAGACGAGTGCACCCGTTGAGACAATTTGCTCTGCGAGCGCACGATGTTTCGCTGGATAGAGGCAATCCAACCCAGACCCAAGAGCGGCAACAGTGCAGCCTCCAGCATCAAGCGCGCCTTGATGGGCATAGCCGTCGATACCTAATGCTAAACCACTGGTAATGGTCAATTGGTTCTCTGCCAACTGCTTGGCGAATTGCCTCGCCAGATTCAACCCATCAATCGTTGCGTGTCGACTGCCTACCATGGCAATCTGTGTTGTCGACAAAGCGGACAGACGGCCACTAACAAACAATACTCTCGGTGGATTTGAAACCTGTTTGAGTAGTGGCGGATAGGCCTCATCTTGCTGCGTCACAATATTGTGATGGTCATTCGACGCTTTCCACTGCAGCAAAGCGTTTACTTTCGCTTCGCTGTGGTGTTTTAAATAATCTATCTGCGCCGCAGTAAAGCCCACGGACTGCAACTCAGAAACTGACCTTGATAGCCACTGTTTTGGCGCATCAAGACTGACTATCTTTTCAAACGTTTTTGCCCGCAACCTTGGGGTCAATGAAAGGGCTAGCCAAGCCGCTAGTTCTTGCTCTTTCATTAGTGGGTACCTTCCGGGTTAGGGGCCATCAATTCAGTATCGATACCAATTGGCGCCGTTGCTTGTGTCACTAACGCCAAGCTGTAGTCACGATATGGGCGAATGACCATCAAATATCCAACAGCAACGCTGGGGAGTTGATACTGTTTATCTTGGTGCTGCTCAAGCTTACTCGACACACCTTTTTGATACAGTTGAAACATACTGCCCTGTTCAAAGCCCTGGTCGCGACCGCCAGAAACCACCACTACATCATTAGAACCAGAGTATTGACTGCCCTCTAAAGAGCCTAATATTTTACTCACTGAACCTGAGGGGCCAGGCTGCGGATAAAAGGTAGGGTTGAGTAAAGCTTCCTCTGTACCGATATCACTCAAAACAATATCCCCTGCCATGATCTCTTGATACTGAATCGATACCGATAACGCTGATAGCTCTTCATCCGAAGTCACCACTTCTCCTTCTGCTATCTTCTTTAAAGCCGTTACCTCTCGTCCATCAACATCAAAGGTGCGCATCTCTCGATAGATACCCCAACGAGAGGGAGGCTGTTGACCGGAGATATAGATCAGATTGGCATCCGTCAGATAACGGCGACCATCACTGGCACCAACCACTCGCTCAGCAGAATGCAGCTGTTGAGTATCAAGCAATCGGTGAGATTTAAGATAGGGTAAGAACAACTCTTCACGAACCGCCTTGATCGGCGGCTTAGCCTGCTTTCTCGCTTTAGGACTCAGTTTAACCATGGGTTTCAAGGTCAACATGGGCTGCCCATTGCGCCACTCCAGACTCAGTTTGTCGCCTGGGTAAATCAGGTGAGGGTTTTCTATCTCTGGATTCATTTGCCATAAACGAGGCCAAAGCCACGGACTATCAAGATACAAACTGGAGATCTCCCACAAAGTATCTCCTTTGATGACGGTGTAAGTCTTGGGCGCATCTTGCTTAATGGACAATACATTCGCTTCAACTCCCAAAGACAGAGAGAGGGTAAGCAAACATGCGAAAGTGGTCGCCACAAATTGGCGTAAGTATCGCTTCATGAGCTAATTCCCTTGGTCCTAGATTCCGAATTAACGCTGTTGGATGCTGTCATTTAGGTCATAAAATGTCTAGAATTGACCCAACAAGCGTCGTGCTGTTTCGGCACAGTTCAATATTTCGAGTGTTTATGGCTGTTTTAAATGTATTAAGTATCCCGGATGATCGTCTTCGCACAGTGGCAAAACCTGTCGAGGCAGTGACTCCTGAAATCCAGAAAATCGTAGATGATATGCTGGAGACCATGTACGCAGAAGAAGGTATCGGCTTAGCGGCGACGCAGGTTGATATCCACCAGCGTATTGTTGTTATCGATATCTCTGAGACTCGTGATGAGCCGATGGTGCTTATCAACCCTGAGATCACAGATAAGCGTGGCGAAGATGGCATTGAAGAAGGCTGTCTGTCGGTACCTGGTGCCCGTGCCCTAGTGCCTCGCGCAGCTGAAGTGAGTGTGAAAGCACTGGATCGTGATGGCAAAGCGTTCGCTTTTGAAGCTGACGACCTACTGGCTATCTGTGTTCAACACGAGCTTGACCATTTAGAGGGCAAACTGTTTGTTGATTACCTTTCACCACTGAAGCGCAAGCGTATCCAAGATAAACTTGCGAAGATCAAGCGCTTTAACGAAAAGCAATCAAGCAGAGCCTAACAAACAAAGGAGCATTACCTTGAGCAAGCCATTAAAAATTGTCTTTGCTGGTACTCCCGATTTCGCCGCCCGTCATTTGGCGGCGTTGTTGTCTTCAGAGCATGAAGTCATCGCGGTTTACACCCAACCAGACCGTCCAGCTGGACGCGGTAAGAAGCTAACGGCAAGCCCGGTAAAAACGATCGCGCTAGAAAATGATATCGCCGTTTACCAACCTGAGAACTTTAAATCAGATGAAGCGAAGCAAGCTCTTGCCGATCTCAACGCTGATATCATGGTTGTCGTCGCGTATGGCTTATTACTGCCACAAGCCGTACTCGACACGCCAAAACTTGGCTGTATCAACGTACATGGCTCTATCTTGCCGCGCTGGCGTGGCGCTGCGCCTATCCAACGCTCTATTTGGGCCGGTGATAAAGAGACTGGTGTGACCATTATGCAGATGGATATTGGTCTTGATACTGGCGACATGCTGAAAATTGCCACCCTGCCTATTGAAGCGACAGACACCAGCGCTTCAATGTATGAAAAGCTCGCTGAGCTCGGTCCTGATGCACTGATCGACTGTTTAGCTGATATTGCAAATGGGTCAGCAGTGGCTGAAAAGCAAGACGATGCGCTAGCGAACTATGCGAAGAAACTCAGCAAAGAAGAAGCTCGTATTCATTGGGGTGACGAAGCAACGCACATCGAGCGATGTGTTCGTGCCTTTAACCCATGGCCAATGAGCCACTTCACTGCAGCAGACAATAGTATCAAAGTCTGGCAAAGCCGCGTTGCCGAACAAGCAACGGACAAGCCTGCAGGTACGATCATCCAAGCAGACAAAACAGGTATCTATGTGGCCACTGGTAATGGTGTGCTCGTGCTAGAGCAGTTACAAGTGCCTGGAAAGAAAGCGATGTCGGTTCAAGACATCCTAAACTCAAGAGCAAGCTGGTTCGAAGTTGGTTCTCAACTCAGCTAACGCTACTCATTCACTGTCATGCAGTGAATAACGTACATTTTGAGGGCAGAGATGCCCTCCCTTAATTTAAGGTACTCACTATGAATGTTCGCGCAGCTGCCGCAAACGTAATTTTTCAAGTGGTCGACAAAGGCCAATCCCTTTCACACGCACTACCTGCGGCACAAAAGACCATCAGACCTCGTGATCATGCCCTACTGCAAGAAATTTGCTACGGCGCATTACGTTACCTTCCGCGCTTAGAGTCGATTGCCAATGAACTGATGGATAACCCCCTAAAAGGGAAAAAGCGTGTGTTCCATCACCTGATCTTGGTGGGTATCTACCAATTGAGCTTCATGCGCATCCCATCTCATGCAGCGGTTGCTGAAACCGTTGAAGCGACCAAAACCCTGCGTGGTCCAAACCTACGTGGATTAATCAATGCTGTATTGCGTAACTACCTGCGTAATCAAGAAGCGCTTGATGAGATGGCCACAAGTCATAATGCGGGTAAGTACGGTCACCCGAACTGGTTGCTCAAATTGCTTCAAGAACACTATCCACAGCAGTGGGAGGAAATTGTTGAAGCTAACAACAACAAAGCGCCTATGTGGCTGCGCGTCAACCGTCAACACCACACCCGTGAGCAATACATTGAGTACCTCAATGATGAAAACATTGAATTCACTCTCCACCCGCAAGCAGCGGACGCGATAAAATTAGCGAAACCTTGTGATGTCACTCTACTTCCTGGTTTTGACCGTGGTTGGGTGTCAGTTCAAGATGCTGCCGCTCAGTTATCCGTTGATTACTTGCAGCCGCAAGAAGGTGAGCTAATTCTTGATTGTTGTGCCGCTCCCGGTGGCAAAACAGCCCACATCCTAGAGCACACTAATGACACTGAAGTCGTGGCTATTGATGCAGACCCAGCTCGCCTAGATCGCGTGTATGACAATCTAGACCGTCTGCACCTTAAAGCTGACGTGATCTGTGGTGATGCTCGTTACCCACAAGAGTGGTGGCAGGGTGATAAGTTCGATCGTATTCTGCTTGATGCGCCTTGTTCAGCAACCGGTGTGATTCGACGCCACCCAGACATCAAGTGGCTGCGTCGCGCCGATGACATTGAGGCTCTAGCTAAGCTACAGAGCGAAATCATCGATGCTATGTGGCAACAGCTAAAACCAGGCGGAACTCTAGTGTATGCGACGTGCTCAATCACGCCACAAGAGAACGTTGAGCAAGTGAAGGCCTTCCTTGAGCGTACCGATGGTGTCGAGCTGATTGGGAGTGACGCGTCACATCCTGGGCGACAAATTCTGCCAGGAGAAGACGACATGGATGGCTTCTACTATGCTGTACTTAAAAAGAGTGCATAATTAACAAGGATTTATAGCCACCCTATCGGGTGGCTTTGTTTACGTTCAAGAGAGCAATAGATGAAAATCATTATTCTTGGTGCAGGTCAGGTTGGCGGTACTCTGGCTGAAAACCTCGTGGGTGAAAACAACGATATCACCATCGTTGATAAAAACAGTGAGCGCCTGCGTGAGCTGCAGGATAAGTACGACTTGCGCGTTGTCAATGGTCACGCTAGTCACCCCGATGTACTGCGAGAGGCGGGGGCACAAGATGCCGATATGTTGGTTGCGGTAACCAATATGGACGAGACCAATATGGCGGCCTGTCAGGTTGCATTCACCCTGTTCAATACACCTAATCGCATCGCTCGAATTCGCTCTCCTGAATACCTCAACGAAAAAGAAGCCCTATTTCAATCAGGCGCCGTGCCCGTCGATCATTTGATTGCGCCTGAAGAGCTTGTGACCAGCTATATTGAGCGTCTGATTCAATATCCGGGTGCTCTGCAAGTGGTGAGTTTTGCTGAAGAGAAGGTCAGCCTAGTGGCGGTGAAAGCCTATTATGGCGGCCCTTTGGTGGGTAATGCACTATCCGCACTACGTGAACACATGCCTCATATTGATACGCGTGTGGCAGCCATTTTCCGTCAAGGCCGACCGATTCGCCCACAAGGCACAACCATCATTGAAGCCGATGACGAGGTATTCTTCGTTGCCGCAAGTAATCACATACGCTCCATCATGAGTGAGCTACAGAGGCTAGAAAAACCTTATCGACGCATCATGATTGTTGGTGGGGGTAACATCGGTTCAAGCTTGGCCAAACGTCTAGAACAGAACTACAGCGTTAAGTTAATTGAGCGTAACTATCAGCGAGCGGAAAGGCTTTCTGAAGAGCTTGAAGGCACCATCGTTTTTTGTGGCGACGCGGCTGATCAAGAGCTCCTCAATGAAGAGAACATCGACCAAGTTGATGTGTTCATCGCTCTCACTAATGAAGATGAAACGAACATCATGTCCGCTATGTTAGCAAAGCGCATGGGTGCGAAAAAAGCCATGGTGTTAATTCAGCGCAGTGCCTATGTTGACCTTGTACAAGGGGGAGTCATTGATGTCGCGATCTCTCCACAGCAAGCGACCATTTCAGAGCTGCTTACTCACGTTCGCCGAGCTGACATTGTGAACGTATCCTCACTGCGTCGTGGAGCGGCAGAAGCCATTGAGGCGATCGCTCACGGTGATGAAACCACCTCCAAAGTCGTTGGTCGCGCGATTGGCGATATCAAACTGCCACCGGGAACGACTATCGGTGCGATTGTTCGTGGTGAAGAGGTATTAATCGCTCATGACCGTACTGTGATTGAACAAGACGACCACGTTGTGATGTTCCTGGTCGATAAGAAATACGTGACTGACGTAGAGGCCTTGTTCCAACCGAGTCCGTTCTTCCTATAAGTGAGGCTAGGTGATGGTCAACTTTCGTCCGGTACTTTTTGTAATAGGGCTTGTGCTGTCAAAACTTGCCCTATTTATGTACATCCCCACCTTGGTCGCCTTTTTTTCGGGTACCGGTGGTTTCCTTGAGTTTGGTCAGTCTCTTTTAATCACACACGCTGTGGCTTTTTTGTGCCTATCCATTGGGCGTACGAAGAAATTTCACCTCAGCGTGCGTGATATGTTTCTCATCACAAGCCTTGTCTGGACAATAGCAAGCGCGTTTGCCGCACTGCCCTTCGTGTTCATCAACCACATTAGTTTCACCGATGCGTACTTTGAAACCATGTCCGGCATTACCACCACTGGCTCGACGGTATTAAGTGGGCTTGATGATATGGCGCCAAGTATTTTGCTATGGCGCTCGACGCTGCAATGGCTCGGTGGGATCGGCTTTATCGTTATGGCCGTCGCCGTACTGCCGATGCTAAACGTTGGCGGTATGCGCCTATTCCAAACCGAATCATCGGACTGGTCAGATAAAAGCAGCCCGAGAGCCAAAACGGTAGCCAAAAACATCGTGCTGGTTTATCTCTCCCTTACCTTGGCTTGTTTAGTTGCTTATCTATTCACTGGAATGAGTATTTTTGAGGCGATTAACCATGCCTTCACGACATTGTCCACTGGGGGGTACTCTACCTCTGATGGCTCAATGAATCATTTCTCCAACGGCGCACACTGGGTTGCAACCCTATTTATGTTTTTGGGCGGATTGCCTTTCCTACTATTCATTGCCGCGATGAAGAAAAAGACCCTAAAGCCATTATCGAAAGATGAACAAGTTCGAGGATTTACTTACCTGTTTCTTATCTCGAGTATCATCATTAGTGCTTGGCTGGTGATCCGCGATGGCTACGGTGTGATGGATGCCTTGCGGGTAGCCATGTTCAATATCGTTTCCGTGGTAACAACCACCGGTTTTGGCTTAGAAGATTTCACCGCTTGGGGTGCACTCCCTACCACGCTATTTGCTTTTTTAATGATGGCTGGAGCGTGCTCTGGCTCCACTTCTGGTGGTATTAAAGTCTTTCGTTTCCAAATCGCCAGAACGCTTCTCAATAAACAGATGATGAAGCTTGTACACCCTTCTGGCGTCTTTGTTCAGAGATACAACCAACGTCCAGTCAATGATGACATTGTTCGTTCAGTGGTTGCTTTCGGTCTGATGTTCTTTATCACTATCATTATGATTGCTGGTATTTTAAGTGGAATGGGACTCGACCCAATCACGAGTATCTCTGGTGCGATCACCGCAGTGGCGAACGTTGGACCCGGGATGGGAAATGTCATAGGGCCAACTGGAAACTTTGCCCCACTACCCGATGCCGCGAAGTGGGTGTTGAGCATCGGTATGTTAATGGGCAGGTTAGAGATCTTGACCCTAATGGTACTCTTCTTCCCTGCGTTTTGGCGTCGATAGCAGCAAACTAAATCAACAGCACATCATTGGTGCTCATAGGTGACAGCATGAAATCATCCATTATTCCACTCCTATCATTACTTTTAAGCACGAGTGTTTTTGCGGCCCAAACCGTCACACTCGAGGATGGACGCCAAGCACAACTGAATGATGACTTCACTTGGCAATATGTTGTTGCCGCTACAGAAGCCAAAGCACTTGAGGAAAAAAGTGCTGACGTCGTTGTACCACTTGTGCCTGCTCTAAACCAACCAAACGCCACCACTTTTACCATCGGGGATAGCAAGCCCACGCTCCAATTATCCGACTCTGGTATCGACCTAATACTGGGAACAGCCAACTACGCTAATGGCACGGTCACCTTCCCAACAGCAATCACCAACCAAAGCTCGCAAGCCGTCATATTGGTTACCGTTGAAATTGTTCTCTACGACATGAATGGAAATGAGCTGGGTAAACAGTCTGCTGATGCTTGGCTTGCTATCAAGCGCCTAGCAGATACCTACCTAAAACCCAAGCAAGCAACCCAAGGAAGAGATCTCTCTATTAAGGTACCCGAGTTAGAGCAGTATCAAATACAAGCCAAAATCACAGAAGTAAAAACACGGAGTTGGTAAGCCTAGATAGGGTCAACATACCAATAGACCGCCAAAAAGTGACAGGCGCAGCCCGCAAGTACAAAGCCATGCCAAATAGCGTGATTGTATGGGATGCGCTTAGCAACATAGAAAATCACCCCAAGAGAGTAGATAACACCGCCCGCAGCCAGCAGAGTTAGTCCACCAACATCCAGTTTCAACGCCAGTTGATATATGACAAGCAAAGACAGCCAGCCCATCGCAAGGTAAGTCATCAAAGAGAGCTTTTTAAAGCGGTAGATGAACGCCACTTTGAGGATAATACCGATGAGTGCTATCGACCAAATCACCGCCATCAAGCCCATCGCCATCGGTGTCCTTAAGCTAACCAACATAAATGGGGTATAGCTACCAGCGATCAATAGATAGATAGCGCAGTGATCAAACGTCTTTAACGCACGCTTCGCGCGCTCATGGGGGATGGCGTGATAGAGCGTTGACGCAAGAAACAAGAGAATAATACTGCCACCATACACACTCATGCTGACAATAGTCAGAGTATCAGCATCATGGCTTAGCGCTTTAAACAGCAACAGCACTAAACCAACAATACCCAGCAAAATTCCTACACCGTGAGTCAGTGCATTGAGAAACTCTTCTCTTGCACCATAAGCCTGTTTTCTTTCCATCGCCAAGCATCCGCCATACTGCTATTCAGTGATTGAATTGCTAGCATGGCAGATTAAGCGTACAAGTGTAAGCTCAAATTAGCAGTGGGTTTCTAAATACTCTAGAACTTGCTGCCCCGCTTGCTCAGACGTCAATTGACTGGATAGCAGCATGTGACGTTTGAGTTTTCCTCCACCAAGCAAGCTTGCCATCATTCCTTTCATACCTGACTTGTTACGGTCTACTTCAAGCCAGAGCTCTAGCTCCTCACTGGTGCGATTGGCGACGATTTCAAGCTCACGCCAGCGCCCATGATACGGCCCCGTCGTTGGGACAAACTCAAACTCCTGCACGAAAGGCAGTGAAAAACCTTTGGTCTCTTCACACTCAACCTGACGTATACGCAAGCCCTGCGCCTCTAGAGCAGAAAACACGCCCTCTGTCAGGGGATCAGGCCGAACGGTTAGCATATCTTTATCAGTTGGGTCGATGGCATGAGAGATATCGAGACCCGTTTCTAACCAAACTTTCGATTCCCCAACGGTGACCGGGGTATTCCATGGCACTTCGATACTGACATCAAACTCTCGAGTCTCACCAGGATGAATAGTAAAGGCATAAGGTAGCTGCCAGTGACCAAGAACATAAGGGCGTTTTACACGACGAGTTCGCATTGAATCGCCACCATGACTGCCTCGCTCCACCGCCTCTTCTGCCACATACTGGCAGCACAGATCAACATCAATATTGTCGATATCCTGCTCAGTGCCACCACCATAGACAAATATCTTGAGCTCAACAGGTTGTCCTGGAAAGAGGACATTCTGCTGCAGTACGGTATCAACTTTTGCAGATCCAATACCAAAACTGGCTAGGGTTTTCTTCAGAAAAGACATAGCGACCTCCTTGCGCGTACCTGCAATGCTTAGTGCTTATTTAAGCACCACTCTATTTATCCTTTATACACCATTTGCCTTGCAACTAAAGTGCTGATTCGGCGTTTTTTTACATATGAGAGTGTTTATTTATCGACCAACTTTATTAACAGTGTTACCCTTTAAGTGACGGTAAATCCGTTACTACCCCTTACTGGTGGATTGGATAGGCGAGAAGCCATAGAGCAACACTTTGCGTAAGCAAAACATAACTCAAGATCAGTAAGGCCATTACTTCGGCAATGGATATGCCTGACAGTTAGGTATCTAAATGCGACCAGCAACAGTCAGGTTTTCGCACACCAACCGCAGTGCGACCCGTCGTCGCAGTGGATTTGTTTCCGCTCCGATGGCAAAAAAAGCAGCTCCAAAAATGACGTTAGTGGAGCAGAAAGCTCTACAAACTCCTGCTTCTTCTAATGTTGTAAGAGCAGCCTAATGAAAAGCGCAGTCTTTACTGCGCTTTTTCTTTTTCTCCCGCTGACAAACACCCAAGCTTCTTGAGGTTACTTATCGATCTCTGGTACTTTATCGCTATAACTACCTATAAAATGAAAGTACAGCGGAGAAAGTGATGCAATGTCATCGTATTGAGGAGCTACTAGAGCTTCTACAACCTGAGTGGATTAAAGATCAAGAGCTCAACCTAATGCAGTTTATCGTTAAACTTGCACAAGAAGCAGGTTACGAGGGAAAACTGGAAGATTTGACAGATGATGTTCTTATCTATCACCTAAAGATGCGCAATAGTGATAAAGAAGAGATGATCCCAGGTCTGAAAAAGGACCAAGAAGATGATTTCAAAACCGCTATTTTAAAAGCTCGCGGCATTATTGAATAAGCAAAACTAAGCGACTCGACAGAGTCGCTTTTTTATTTCCCCTCCCCTACGTGATTTTCCTTGCCTCCTTCCAGATACTAACCAAGTAAACCGATCGTTATAAAAGTGATATAGCTAGCTAAAATATTGTGATGAGAAAGATATAATTCGAAGCACAATAACAAAGGGGCACTGCAGGTGACCCAAGTAAGGAAGCCCAATGAGTCAGGACAAAATAGACGTCAAAGACGTGACGCCTAAAACCTTCAACCCAAAAACCCACAAAGGAGCAAAGGATCGCTTTAACCCTAGCAACCGCATCTATGTTCGCGAGAGCAAAGGGACTTTTCAAAAGCTCCGTCGCTATGGTGGATGGTTCCTACTCGTGTTGTTTGCTGCAATCCCTTGGGTACCCTTTGGTGAACGTCAGGCGGTGCTGCTCGATATTGGCCATCAACAGTTCAACTTCTTCGGCACAACCCTATACCCGCAAGACCTCACACTACTCGCACTGCTGTTTGTGATTGCCGCCTTTGGCTTGTTTTTTATCACCACGTTTCTTGGGCGTGTTTGGTGTGGCTACTTATGCCCACAAACCGTGTGGACCTTCATGTATATCTGGTTTGAAGAGAAGCTTGAAGGCAGCGCCAACAAGCGCCGCAAGCAAGATTCAGGGAAACTGACTGCTAACCTCGCACTGCGCAAAGGGGTTAAACACCTTGCTTGGCTTATCATCGCCCTACTAACCGGATTTACCTTTGTTGGCTACTTTGTTCCTATCCGTGAATTGGTTATCGACTTCTTTACCCTTGATGTCGCCTTCTGGCCAGCATTCTGGGTGATCTTCTTTATGCTCTGCACCTACGGCAACGCAGGTTGGATGCGTTCTATCATGTGTCTACATATGTGCCCTTACGCCCGCTTTCAGTCTGCGATGTTTGATAAAGACACCTTTATTGTCGGTTATGACGCCCAGCGCGGTGAAGCTCGCGGCCCCCGCTCACGCAAAGCTGACCCTAAACAGATGGGATTAGGTGACTGTATTGACTGTAATCTCTGCGTTCAAGTTTGCCCTACGGGCATTGATATCCGCGACGGGCTGCAATACGAGTGTATCAACTGTGGCGCTTGTATCGATGCGTGTGATCACACGATGGAGAGAATGGGTTATCAAAAAGGCCTGATCAGTTACACCACCGAACATCGACTCGCGGGCGATGACACTAAGATCATGAGACCAAAATTGCTGGGCTATGGTGCAATTTTACTGGTGATGATGGGTCTGTTCTTCACCCAAGTTGTCAATGTTGACCCAGCCGGACTGAGTGTCCTTCGTGATAGAACCCAACTGTTTCGTGTCAACAACTCAGGGGAAATAGAGAACACCTACACGCTCAAGATCATCAACAAAACCCAACAAACCCAAACCTATCAATTGGATGTTGAGGGCTTATCTGACGTGACTTGGTATGGCCGTCAAACCATACAGGTAAACCCAGGAGAGGTGCTTAGTTTGCCGATGAGCTTAGGTGTCGACCCGGAGACATTATCCTCACCCGTCTCTACAATTCAGTTTATACTCAGCGACAGTGGAAGTTTTACCGTTCAAGTAGAGAGTCGTTTCATTAAGAAGCTCTAGTTGAAATAACAAGGAAAAAGGCTCAGCAATGAGCCTTTTCTCATTATGTCTGAACAGTCTTTTAATTTTGATGCGCTAACCCCTGATCTAATGTGGTATGCGCTAGAGAGCGTAGGTATTCGTGCAGAGTCGGGGCTTCTCGCCCTCAATAGCTATGAAAACCGTGTCTATCAATTCACTGACGAAGAGCGTCAACGCTATGTCGTCAAATTTTATCGTCCTCAACGCTGGACAACGCAGCAGATCCAAGAAGAGCATGACTTTACCCTTGAGCTCGTTGAGGCAGAGGTCCCGGTAGCCGCACCGTTAAAAATCAATGGCGAGACTCTGCACCACTATCAGGGCTATGTTTTTGCCGTCTTTCCAAGCGTGGGTGGTCGTCAGTTCGAAGTCGATAATTACGATCAACTAGAAGCCGTTGGACGCTACCTTGGACGTATCCATAAAGTGGGCAGCCGAACTCATTTCCAACACCGGCCAACCATCGGCATAGATGAGTACATGCTTCAACCGAGAAAGCTCTTACAAGAGAGTCAATTTATCCCACTTCATCTTGAAAACGCCTTTTTCAATGACTTAGACATGCTCATTCAAGCCGTTAACCAGCAATGGAAGGGGGTTGACACGTCTTTGCGTCTGCATGGGGATTGCCACCCAGGCAATATATTATGGCGTGACGGGCCGATGTTTGTTGATCTCGATGACTGTCGTAATGGCCCCGCTGTCCAAGACATTTGGATGCTACTTAATGGTGAGCGTGCTGACAAGCTAGCGCAATTGGACACTATATTGGAGTCATACCAAGAGTTTAGCGACTTTAATCAATCTGAGCTGAAACTTATTGAGCCACTACGCGGTCTACGTATGGTGCATTACATGGCTTGGCTGGCAAAAAGATGGCACGACCCTGCATTTCCTGTTGCGTTTCCGTGGTTTAATGATCCAAAGTATTGGGAAGGTCAAGTCTTAGCATTCAAAGAACAACTTGCGGCGTTAGAAGAGCCACCGCTCTCGCTGATGCCACAGTGGTAGTAAAAATGGAGTATATAATGAAAAAACTAATGGCACTGTTTGCCACAATTCTAGTCAGCATTTCGGCACATGCCGCTAACTTTAAAGAAGGGACACACTACACAGTATTGGATCTAGAACCAGCGAAAAAACCTGTCGTGACAGAGTTCTTCTCGTTCTACTGCCCACACTGCCACTCATTTGAGCCAATCATTGCACAATTGAAAGCTCAACTACCTGAAGGCGTGAAGCTCAACAAAAACCACGTGTCATTCATGGGTGGCTCAATGGGCCCATCAATGAGTAAGGCTTACGCCACGATGCTGGCTTTGAAGATTGATGACCAAATGGCGCCAATCATGTTCAACCGCATCCATAACATGAACAAAGCTCCACGTAATGACGAAGAGCTGCGTCAAATTTTCCTAGATGAAGGTGTAGATGCGAAGAAGTTTGACGCAACTTTCAATGGCTTTGCCGTCGACTCGATGATTCGTCGCTTCGATAAGCAGTTCCAAGACAGTGGTCTAAGAGGCGTTCCAGCCGTTATCGTCAACAACCGCTACCTAGTTGAAGCTGGCTCTATTTCATCTGTCGATGAGTACTTTGAACTGGTGAACTACCTACTCGAGCAATAACTTGCTCTTTTAGCGACACAACAAGGGGAGCAGCAGCTTCCCTTCGTATTTTAGTGTCCAGTGGATTGACGATGAATATCATCTAACCGCTTATCCTTCTTCTCCCAACGCTCTGCTAACCAACGCTGGAAATCTCGCTTAAAAGGCTTGTCGTTGAAGTAATCACCAGTGACCTTCTCGTCAACAGGCAAGACATCCACTCGAACGACAATCTTACTCATCTTGCCCATCAACATCTCTTTAAAGGGCTGATTGGGGTTATTCGGGTAAGCGAGGGTCACATCAATAATATTGTCGAACTGCTCTCCCATTGCGGCCAGTGTGTATGCAATGCCGCCAGATTTTGGCTGCAGCAAATATTGATAGCCAGCGCGACTCTTGGCTTGTTTTTCACTGGTGAATCGCGTGCCCTCAACATAGTTCACAACCGTAGTCGGAGTATGCTGAAACTTGGCACAAGAACGGCGCGTAGTCGCAAGGTCTTGACCACGTTTGTGTGGGTTGCGCAGTAGGTACTCTCGAGAGTAGCGGCGCATAAATGGCATATCGAGCGCCCAGCAGGCCATACCAATAAATGGAACGTAAAGAAGTTGCTGCTTGAGGAAAAACTTTGGCATCGGGATTCGGTCTTTAAACACACAGCAAAGAACGACTATATCGGTCCAGCTTAGGTGGTTACTGATCATCAGGTACCAGCCATTTTTTTCAAGACCTTCGATCTCCTCGATATCCCACTCAACATCGTTTGATACCTCAAGAATAGCGGCATTCACTGTCGCCCAAAGCCACATCATCTTATTCGCAGCGGCTGTCCCTTTTGCTTTTAGCTGTGCCGTTGGAAGCAATAGCTTAACAATGGCAATCAAGCAGATCAGCACAGAGCACATCGCTGAATTGAGAATAACCAACGTAGCATTGAGCACCATGAGTATTTTGCTAAGCATGAAAAAAGGCGACCTTACAAACTGAAATATTAAAACGGTGGACAATTATACTAATCCCGCCGCTGGATGTAAGCCCTTGTATTAATGGTCTGATTACTCTCGATTCACACCGCTTGTGCTGTTAGTTGCTTGAGCAAACGATCCATGGCGCGATACCCTAGTGCCTCCGCGATATGTGCTCGAGCAATACTTGATTGGCCCTCAAGATCGGCGATGGTACGCGCCACCTTAATAATTCGATGGTAAGCGCGAATCGATAAACCCAGTCGGTGTAGCGCATTTTCTAGAAATTCGGCATCCGATTTTTCTAATCTGCAATAGCGTTCTATCTCTTGCGAGCCAAGGAGTGCGTTGACTTTCCCTGCTCGTTCAACCATAGCACCTCGTGCCTGCTCAACCCTAAGCTTAACCACTTGTGTTGTTTCTCCGCGATCACCACCTTGTGCCAACGTGCCCTTGGGCAGTGAGGGGATCTCCAGTGACATATCAAACCTGTCCAGCAAGGGGCCAGAAAGGCGATTGAGGTAGCGTAGGATAACTTGAGGGTTCACTCTTGCTTGGTTGCCTTCATAGTACCCAGTAGGACTTGGATTCAATGCGCCTACCAATTGAAAGCGAGCGGGAAAGCGCGTTTTACCTTGAGCCCGAGAGATGATGATTTCGCCCGACTCTAGTGGCTCACGAAGTGAATCGAGAACTTTGCGTTCAAACTCGGGCATCTCATCGAGGAAGAGCAATCCATTATGTGCTAGGGAAATCTCACCCGGCCGAGGAATACTGCCTCCACCGACCAGCGCTGCCATTGAGCTAGAATGGTGTGGCGATCTAAAGGGGCGCTGACGCCAATTGTGCTCATTGATATCTTGTTGCGTTAACGAGGCGACAGAAGCCGTATCCATCGCCTCTTCGTCGCTCATCTCAGGTAATAGGTCACAAAGGCGTGAAGCTAGCATGGTTTTCCCCGTTCCGGGAGGGCCAAGAAAAAGCAGACTATGTACCATTTACCTTTTTTAGAATATTCGTTATTCCATATCGACTTTTGAAATGGTTTAGCATCTCCAAGATAATATTTGATTAGAGATAATGATGACGATTGCTTACTCCTACATCCGCTTTTCCAGTGCTATTCAGTCAAAAGGCGATAGCCTACGTAGACAAACACAACTGGCTCAAGACTACTGCATAAAGCACTCTTTAACCCTCTCTGAACAATCCTTTACAGACCTTGGTGTTTCTGCCTTTCGATCAGCAAATACACACGAGGACAACGGTTTAGGGCAATTCCTTAAAGCTTTGGAACAAGGTGTAATCCCTCGTGGTTCATTCTTGCTGGTGGAGTCACTAGACCGTCTATCACGAGCAAAGGTACAAACTGCACTCCGTCAACTTCTCAACATCATAGACCACGACATCACAGTAGTGACTTTAATTGATGACCGCACATACGACAGCGAATCAAACACCACTGATCTCATCATTTCTCTGACAGTGATGGAACGTGCTCACAATGAATCAAAAACCAAATCAGAACGTCTCAAGGCGGTATGGGCTAACAAGCGAGCAAACCCACACACAACAACCAGACACAGCAACACACCTTTCTGGTTATCTCTCAACGAGGACAAACGCACCTACTCAATCATCGAATCAAAGGCTGATATTGTTAGGCGCATCTTCCAAATGTCGATAGATGGTCATGGAGCAGTAAGCACCTGTCGCATTCTCAACGAAGAAGGTCTAAAAGCACCAAAGGGCGGAACATGGGCAACCACCAGCATCAAGAAGATCTTAGGCTCTAAAGCTGCTATTGGTCATCACACCCATATCATCAACAACAAAGTCCAATCCTCTACCGTTCCTGATTTCTATCCATCGATAATCAGTGAGGACACCTATTACCTTTCTCAAGCAAAACAAAAGGAACGCCATAAACCACAAGCTGCGGGACGAAAGAGCACATTCCCCAATGTACTATCCCAAATTGCAGTCTGTGGTGATTGTGGTGCTTCTATGGTTTATGACCAAAAATCTCCCCAATGGATTTACTTATCATGTCGTGAGTTCAAAAAGAAAGCATGCACTAACAAACCTGTCCGAATCGAGTTAATCCATCGCTTCATCACAGAGCAATTCCTTCATCCTCAGCACTTTGAGCAACACTCAAAGCTGGTGGCAAAGCAAAGTACAACGATCAATGATTTGTCAGTGCTTGAGAGTAAACTGGAATCCGCTAGAGAGGCTTACAGGCAACTACTAGCCCTATCATCAAAGTTCACTGACTCTATCTTCCTAGAAGAACTAACGGCTCGTTCAGAGACAGTTAAAAAACATGAACAAGAATTAGAGGATGCCAAAGCTCAATCAGTAGAATCAGATTCCACAGTTCATATGGATTTCAGGGAGTCTTGCCAACTTGTAGCCGATGCCTTGCAAGTTGAGGTCTATAAAAAAACACCCCGTGAACTCTCAAGTGAAGAGCTATTCAAGGTACGAGTTAAGTTAAACCGCACACTGAAAACGACCTTCTCAGAGGTTAAGGTCTATCATGATCCAGAAACTAAAAAAGCCAGTCTCACAGCAAATGACTTTGTGTACATCGCACACAAGGACGCTATGAAAACTGGCTTTTACGATCATACATGGTTCGTCGCACAGCAATAATGTGACAAAGATCACAATATTGTTTAATTGTATATTTCTCGCTCTAATCGTCCCATATGAGCCTTTCTTATGTACTTGGTACCACGGAATGAACAATTACAGTTTAGCTCGTTAGAATCGCTTATGGGCTGTTTAACGCCATAAATAAATCAGGTTGCATGTAAAATTTACTTGCACAAAAGTCTAGTTTGAGTATCATGCGCTCCGAATAAAAAACACTTGACCGCAAGGTCAGTGAGTAATAATTTGATTTCTAATCTAGTGCTGTAAAGGGTTTCGAAGCCTACAAGTATTAGGTTTGAGAAAGAATAAATTTAAAAACTAACTTCATTTCGAGACTTTTGTTCTAGAATTAAAGTTAGCAGTATTGAGCTAGCCCCTCGATATTTTTTGGTTAGTTACTCAGATTAGCCCTTTGAGTAACAAAAATAACCAGTCGAATGATTACGACATATCGACTAAAAATAAGCTTAGCCTGCCGTTCCTCAACTCGGCGGGCTTTTTGCGTTTCAAATTTGACACTCTCATTTGATTTATGATACCATGCCATTAAGAGTCGAGTTTCATACTTGTTTGTCATGTGTTTGGGCTGAATACATGGGGCTGCAAATCAAGTGTATCTATAGCTCCCTCTTAAAACTGTAAGTGGCTCTTGCAGTCTACAAATTATTCGTAAAACAGTTGAGGTAAATTCTATGACATACGTAGATAGCGGTTCTGTGACGCCCAAAAAGTCACACATCATCTTGTTGCCAATCGAGTATGGCTACACTCCCAAGTTTCTGACCATTGAAGAAAAGACATTCCTTCTTTCAGAACTCTCAAACCCCAAGTTCAAAACTCTTGTGTCCGCTGTTCACGATGAACCTGGGATCCAATCTGATGCACTGACGGATTTGACTGGTGTAACGAACATCGCTCAATACCGCGTGCGCTTGAATAAACAGCTACAAAAATTTGGGCTAGAATTAAAACCTTTCAAAGCTCTTGGTATCTCGCGAAGTGCGGATTTCTTCCACTGGTATTTTGTCGAATACACCCCTCTACCAAACCAGACCATCCAACAGTTGAAATTTGATGGAGAAGCTGCAAACGACGATACGTTGCAGTAAGAGCGTTAAACACTCTTAAAACCTAGCCCTTTAAGAAAAGTATCACAGCTAGCCACTGTGGTGCTTTCACTTGTCTAGAGCACTGCTTTTACGTTACCCCACTTGCCAAATCGATCTTTACACTTCACGTAACCTTTACTGTCAGCTTTAAGGACTCGCCTTGTTCGTGCATTGCGAATCGCTTTTGTACGTTGGTTTTGTTGATAGTTCGGATAGTGTTCTAACTGAACCCACTCAGCACTAGTTGCAATGTTCAGCTCTGCCAACAAATCTACATCTGAACTCAAACCTAAAATTAATCGTAACTGTTCCAAGGCCGCTACTACCTGTGTACTCGTAATCATATTTTTACTCCTGCCTCACGGCGTTAGTTGTCGTTAAAGGAAAGGGCTATTCCAAAGCCCTATCACTATTGTTTTCGCCCCGTGTTCCCCAGTGTAAGTGCTGAGGATTGAAGCATTTTTCATTGTCGCATTTATGCCTAGCAACTCGATGTTCACCAACAGAAATACTTTCACGATGAGCAGCTAGACACGCCCACCTATAAAGTGGCATCCGAATCCCTTTATAACTCCAATCAGGCCTAGGTAAGCTACTCCAAGTAACACAACCAAGCACAGGGCATTGTGCTAACTCTGCCCCATGTTGTGCTTCAAATTCGGCTAAGGCTTCACGAGCGGTTGCCGGAGTTGCCACCGTTGCCATACTTGCCACCTCTTGTGGCTCACTCACTTTCACCTCCATTAGCTACATCCTCGCCGTTGGCGTGTGGAAAGGTGAGCATCCATCCATCTGATGTGCTTCCAACAACGACATTAACTCTTTGCCGTTCATCTTCGGACACATACCAGCTTCGAGACCTTTAGGAGTTATTACCCAGTCACGAGCTTGAATACCATTGAGCGAAACCCTTCCATCTACGGCTTTAAAGCCCGATTCCTCTAACCACTGTTTCTGTCTCGCAACAGCTACATTATGACCTTTAAAAATCTCAACACGCTGAACCACAAGCGCATCACCATAATCATAACTGTGCTTAAAGTTATCCTCAGCAATGCTTACAGAGCCGTTAATCAGCGACCGTTTAGCATCTGTCATTGGAGCTTTGCTAACATCCCAATCATCCAACACAATCCCCATCAAGAAGTACCTAATAACCGCATCGGCTCTATCACTGGTCTCTAGCCAATGTCGGAATCTAGCAACGATCTTGCTCTGTTCAATGTTGTCTGAATGGTCTTTGTTTTCATTGGGATTCGCCCACTCAACACGAACGCACATCCATCGTCTATCGCTATCATCTAGCCATAATGGCTGTATGCTGTTGCTACTTGCCATCACGTTTAAGTGGTTACGCATTGTCTTTAATGGCTTACCTTTCGCCTCTACATCGAGCATTGGCTCAGTGATGAACGGCTTCATCTTGTTAGACACCGCATAACCGTCGTAATACAGCTCATCCAGTATCAACAAGCGTTTACCATCTACATCGCTCTTAAACCGACTCAACGCCCATTCAGAACTATCAGCAGGTTTCAACGAGTTCCAGTAGCCAATTTGCCTAGTCAATAGCTCTTGCAGCGTGCCCTTGCCTGTACCGTTACTCTCACCGTACAACAGCAATGCAAACTCATTACGCTGCTCAGGTTTAAGCACTGCTTGAGCTATCCACTGTTGTACTTGATAACGTTCATCTTCATCAGGTACAACGAACTCAAAGAAGGCATCAATCATGGCCATTTCTTCAGCAGTTGCCATCTCAGAACCGATAACCATAGGCTTAAAAGTGTTCAACCACTTACGCCCCGATTTATCAACCCACATAGCATTGGCTTCATCTGGTCGATATTCATGCCCCCAAATCTGCACAAGCCCTTGGGACGGAGTGCTCAACACTTTGTAAATGCTGTCATCCGTACCACTGCTATCCTCAAAGATTCCACAACTAGCCATCAATGCAATCGCATCCATACCCTTTTGCAGTTCATAATCTTCGCTATGGGTGTCTAGCCACTTACGTTCTGGTATCACATACGCCCATCGATCTTTGGCGTATTTTACAACTGCCATCGTTGGCGTTTCACCGTGCTTCATAATCTGCTCTCGCAGTTCATTATCGTGTTGCTGGCTCTGCGCCAATAGTGCTCCTAGCATCGTTATAACCTCCATGTTGGGTTTCTTCGGTATCTAGTTGTTTAATCAACTTATTAATAAGAGAAGTAGGGCTAATGCCCCACTTGTTGCAGCAATCCATCAGCTGCTTTTCGTTCTCTGGTCTAACTAATACTCGCATCAGTTGAACCTCCATTTACTTCCGTGTATTGCGCCAACCAGCAGCTACGAACTGCCTCGGCTCTTTCATATTCCGCACTATCAATCAGTTCGAAATACCATTCAGCAAAGTCCCTCAAACTCCTATGTTCGCTTTGAAGACTTCGCTCTATTTCAGTTTCGATAGCTTGCCAATCGGTTTTAACCGCATTGCCATAACTACCTGTCGTATAGGTTTGGTTGTGAACAACTTCACCCTCTTGCAGCAACTCCTTATCAACGCGCGCTTTTTCTTGCCTCGCGTATCGGGTTGCTCTTGATGTTCTAATCATCTAAACCTCCATGTAATTAGAATTGCAACTTAACGTCAGTGTGCCTAACCATCGCTAGCAACATCCTCCAGCAAAGCTCCACGTAGCTTTTTATGCCTTTAGACATTGCCCTAGTGTCCAGACCAAACCACTTATAAACGAACGCAAAAAGCCAACAGAGGACAGACTGCCTGTGACCGTAATGACGTGGCACTGACGGACAGTAGGTCTCTTCCTTTGCTCTCTTAGCTGGTGTTGTTCTGAAGTAGTCTTACTCGACTAGGATGGGTCAGCGTTAACTGACAGATATTTAATGAAATGGATAAAAACAATCATGTGCTGCATTGATTCCTACCATTTCCTACAGCATATAAACGTAAAGGGTCGCCTGTGTGTGACACCCATTTACTAACTTTTCCTCCTTTTCAGATATAAAAAAAGCACCCATGCAGGTGCTCGTTTGTTTTACTCGTTGCTGTATCGGACTACAAATCAGGTTTTCAAAATTATGATTGTTCCCGCAATGACTGTTTATGATGTAATCACACAGCGACAAAAGGGATGTGTTTAAGCAGTGAGGTGTGTATAGTCCCGCCCCTTTTCGCACTAAAATAGTAACTTTGTTGCCATACTTGCCAGCGTTGCCGTAGTTGCCGTAGTTGCCACCCTGTATAAGTCATTGCCTTTAACTCTGAAATTCTTTCTTAACTTTGTAAAAGGTAGTTTTGCCGATACCTGTGAGGGATATGATTTCAGCAGGCTTTTTGCCTTGGGCTAAGAGTTCCCTTACCTGATCTTTCACATCGTCGCTGGTGGGCTTGCGACCTTTGTATTTACCTTCTTTTTTCGCCTTGGCAATTCCTTCCCGTTGACGCTCTAGCATCACTTCACGCTCGAACTGCGCCACAGCACCAAAGACATTAAGCATCAACTTACCTTGTGGTGTAGCTGTATCGAGTCCCATATCAGCAATACGTAACTCTACACCTTTGCTCTCCAGTTGCTTTTGAATGTCACAGAGGTTCGCAACACTACGAGCAAGACGGTCTAACTTGGTGACAACCAATGTATCTCCTTCACGGCAGAAGCGAATACACTCCTGCAACACTTCTCTTTCACCGACAGAGCTAACCTGTTCAGAAAAAAGTTTGTCTACACCAAGTTTATCTAGCTCTCGCTCTTGGGCTTCAAGCCCTGCCTCTTGCTCAACCGTAGAAGTCCGCGCATAACCTATCAACATAAATTCACCAATAGTGTTCATTTAACATCTAAGATCTTAACTGAATTTAGTTCGTAAATGCAAATGCAAACTCTAAACGAACCAAACCAATGTACTAAACCATTGTTCATTTAGGGCAAGGTACAAACGAACTCATTGAAATATGCCTACTATCCACTGAATCAACAACGATGATTAAAGCGATAAGCCACACATTGTTGAAAGGCTCTAAATTGAAAGAGTTTAAGTGATGTGCTGTTACTACAGGAAAAGAACAGGGGGGACTCCCCCTTTTTTGAAATAAGGTGTACACGCATATCATGCACACCCTTAAAGTCGATTTGAAAACCTTACCTAACTTTTCCGCCTCTAAATCTCATTGGCAAAAAGAAAAGCCTCTTCTACATATGGTAAATGAGTATCCCTATCAATAGCTTTCATGAACTGCTCGTACTCAGCAGTGTCTTTGTAAAAATAAGGATAAGAATATTCAGTATCAATAATGTAACACCAAGAATCATAGGTATTCTTAGTTACATTCAATCTGATGTAATCGTCATAGTCATTTGAATTGTAGAGAGTAGCCGATGTATACACATACCCCTCTCCTTCTCCAGTATCCTTGTCACAAGTGCCAGCGGTATAATGAGAAACAAGCCCCTTAAGATTAGTTGAGCTAGGATTGTCAAACATATAGATGTAGCGCTCACCTTCATCCTTCTCATAATGAGCTTGGAGTAATGTTAACTCACCTCTAATAGTGTCTTTAACTACAGCGGAAAGGTTTGAGCAATAGTTTGAAGCTAGCATTAATATTTCACCATATATGTGCCAATCTTCGCTGTAAAAATTACCCAAGGAGCAGTGCTCTACTGGGTTTTCAGGTACAACTTCAATTGGCAATTCTACAGGCGGAAGTACAGGCTTATCACTGTCTACTGGTGGCTTTTCTTCACCGCCACAATCCTCAGAGCATGGTGGAGTACCATCAATAGGAGGAATACCATCAACGGGAGGTTGTTCAGGAGCAGGAGAATCACTATCCGAACTACAACCAACCAAACCAATAACCAAAGAAGCTAATAGCGTTTTAGCCAAACTATTCATAAACCAATTACCATCAGAAAATTTGCTCGAATCCTACTGGTTATTAATTGTTCTTTTGGAATATCGATTATTCCTATTGGAATCGGTTCTCTGTGTTTTCCACCGTAATTATGGTGCGATTTATGGCGATTTACCTGTGATACCCCATACACACACCAACCGTCTTTATCTCACTTCCAACGGTTAACGAGTTTACTAACGTCCACATATCAGCGTGTAGAAACGAGTACAAGCAAAGCTATCCATAAGCAAAACTCTGTCTATATCTATAGAGCAGCTTTCAAGTCTGGCTTCAATATTCCCTTGGTACACACAACACATGGCGACGACGACAGTGGTGTCATCATTGAGCTGCTCATCTGTCAGCAATACTAGATTTGATTTACCAGTAAACAATTTCACTGCTTCATCATGGCTGCTAGCTTCAACCAGCTGATAGCTAAAGTAATCACTGACACTAAAGAGCATATGAATCCCCAAATAGGTAAATATTGCAAAGCTGCAGTAGGTTGTGGCTGCCGGCTGCTGCGATTTCTAACGCCCTCTTGCCTTGCTGCTGACCAATAATATCTTGAAGATCACGTGTTGAGGCTGGTGTTGTTATAGCCGTAGGTGTTTGATGCAGAGACAGTTTCTGCTGTCCACATAAATCGGCACACACATCTAACAAACTTTCTGCTGAGCAGTGCTTCTCTTTATCGACGAGTGCAGCCTGGTCGCCATTATAATGTGGGACAATCAAGGTACGCTGCTTTTTTGTGGCAGCAAGCGCTGCAGGCAACACGCCTTTAACGCTCCTAAGTTCACCAGAAAGCGCCAGCTCGCCAAGAAACTCCTTATGGCCAAGATGAGATATCGGGATCTGTTCAGAGGCAGCAAGAATCCCCAAAGCAATGGGGAGATCAAATCGCCCTCCATCTTTGGGTAAATCTGCGGGAGCAAGATTGACCGTTATTCGCTTAGAAGGAAACTCAAAGTTAGAATTAATGATGGCACTACGGACACGATCTTTCGCCTCTTTAACCGTTGTCTCCGCCAAACCCACCAGCGAAAATCCCGGCATACCATTGCTAATATGAACCTCTACGGTTACTTCCGGCGCTTCCACACCCACGCTTGCTCGGCTATGAATAATAGCTAAACTCATCGTTGCTCTTCTCAATAAGATCGGAAAAAGAAGCGCATCATGAGGCGATAACTTTGTGCTGTCATAACTCACGCCATAACGACGCGACCAGGATCTCTTGTTAGTGAAACTGCATTGTGAATGAAGTGTGAGAGTTGGTTGTTTTGTCCTAAACAGGAAAGGATATTGAGTATTTTTAGATTAATTCACTGCTAATTGCGCAATCGTTTTACAGTCAAAAAGACCAACAAAATACAACTTAGAAGTAATTGTAACTACATAATAACCACATAACGGGATTAAATATCAATCACAAGCGTGCTATCGATACTTATAATCACTCAAAAAAACATCAGACTTGTTAATTTTTCCCTTGTCATTCGGCAGTTTTGTATGTTACCACTAGAGGCAGACGACAATTCGTAACCAAATTTATAATGAAATCTATCTTCGCATTTAACACACTGCTAGCCCTGATTATCGTGGTCATTATGGACACCGCGCGGGGTCGAGTGGGCGAAAGATAGCCATCGAATAAGAAAAACCCCCGCACTGAAAAGTCCGGGGGTTTTTTTACACTAAGAAGATTTAAAAGCTCATTTCATCGAGCATTTAGGAACAAAGAACGGGAGCGCACATGATGTGCAAGCAAGCAGCTCATCGCAATGAAGCGGTACATGGAGGATCACAATGACTGGAGCAGAGTTAGTTGTATCCGCACTAAAACAACAAGGTATTGAAACCGTATTTGGTTATCCAGGCGGTGCCATCATGCCTATCTATGATGCCCTGTACGATGGTGGCGTTGAACATATCCTTTGTCGCCACGAGCAAGGCGCAGCGATGGCGGCTATCGGCATGGCAAGAGCACAACAAGACGTGGCTGTCTGCATGGCAACCTCTGGACCTGGTGCAACCAACCTGGTCACTGGCCTTGCTGATGCCTTTCTTGATTCTATCCCATTGGTAGCAATCACGGGACAGGTTGCCAGTACACACATCGGTACTGACGCGTTTCAAGAGATGGACGTGATCGGTATGTCGCTGGCCTGTACCAAACACAGCTATCTTGTCACCGATATCAACGATCTTGCTCCTACCCTTTCAGAGGCGTTTGAAGTAGCGAAAACCGGTCGCCCTGGTCCCGTTATTGTCGATATAGCAAAAGATGTGCAACTTGCCGAAGCACCTATCGAAATTCTTCCTGAGTTTGAGCATATCCCGTTCCCAGTTCCAACGCCGGAGTCTTACCGCCTGGCAAATGCCCTCATCCGCGAATCAAAACGCCCGGTACTTTACGTCGGTGGTGGGGTACAACTAGCACACTCAACGGACACCGTGCGCAAATTTCTTATCGATAACCCAATGCCTTCAGTAAGCACGTTAAAAGGGTTAGGCACAATCGAGCGTCATGACCCACACTACTTGGGAATGCTAGGGATGCACGGCACCAAAGCGGCGAACCTTGTCGTGCAAGAGAGTGACTTATTAATCGTCGTTGGCGCGCGCTTCGATGATCGAGTAACGGGTAAATTAGATACCTTCGCGCCAAATGCTAAGGTGGTGCATGTAGATATTGATGCTGCGGAGATCAACAAGCTGCGCCATGCACACGCTGCACTGCGTGGTGATATTCGTCAAATATTACCTCAGCTACATCTTGAACATGATATCGCCCCTTGGCTTCACCACACTGAAAGCCTACGAAGCGGTTTCAAATGGCGCTATGACCACCCTGGTGAGCTCATCTATGCACCACTACTACTCAAGCAGCTTTCAGACATGATGCCAGAGTCCTCGATGGTCTCCACCGATGTCGGCCAGCACCAAATGTGGGCAGCGCAACACATTCAACCACGCCACCCGCAAAACTTTATTACCTCTGCAGGCCTTGGCACGATGGGATTCGGCTTGCCTGCCGCCATGGGCGCTGCGGTTGCTCGTCCTGACGATCAATCGATTCTTATTTCAGGTGACGGCTCGTTCATGATGAATGTGCAGGAGCTTGGCACGCTAAAACGCCGCCAGATCCCAGTAAAGATGGTGCTTATTAACAATCAACGCCTAGGTATGGTACGACAATGGCAATCGCTGTTCTTCGACGGTCGCCACAGTGAAACCATTCTCGATGACAACCCAGACTTCGTTATGCTCGCGAAAGCGTTCGATATTCCGGGTAAAACGATTACTAAGAAAGAAGAAGTCGAACCTGCGCTAAAAGAGATGTTAGAGAGCAAAACCGCTTACCTACTGCATGTTTTGATCGATGAAGAAGAAAATGTTTGGCCACTTGTACCACCTGGTGCATCAAATAGTGATATGTTGGAGAACACCTAATGGAAAGATACTTATTAGATATCAAAGCAGACGACAAACCGGTACTGCTTGAGCGTGTTCTTCGCGTCGTGCGCCACCGCGGCTTTGTCGTGAAACAGGTGGCAGGAACGCAAAATCATGAAAGCAAAATTGCAAGTGTTGAGATCATCGTCGATAGCGATCGACCAATCTCATTCTTAACTAATCAAATTGAAAAATTGTGGGATGTGATCAGCGTAGATGTTATCAAAATCAATAACAACGAACTGCCAAACAACAACCTACAACAACGAGTAAACGCATAAGGAAGGCAACAATGGCGACAAAAACTGCTGATTACATTTGGTTTAATGGTGAAATGGTTCCATGGGCTGAGGCGAATGTGCACGTTCTAACTCATGCCATGCACTACGGTACTTCGGTATTTGAAGGCGTACGCTGCTACAACACACCAAAAGGGCCAATTGTCTTCCGTCACCGTGAGCATGCTCAACGCCTAAAAGACTCCGCTAAAATCTATCGCTTCCCGATCCCATACACTGTTGATGAGATCATGGAGGCAACCCGTGAAACTCTGCGTCAAAACAAGCTAGATAATGCCTACATTCGCCCGCTTGGCTTTGTTGGCAATGTCGGCTTAGGCGTTTGTCCTCCGGTTGATACCGAAATGGATTTGATCATTGCCGCCTTCCCTTGGGGCTCTTACCTTGGCGAAGAAGCACTGGAAAACGGTGTGGATGCGATGATCTCTAGCTGGAATCGTGCGGCTCCAAACACCATTCCTACTGCGGCCAAAGCCGGTGGTAACTACCTATCTTCTCTCCTAGTCGGTGGTGAAGCGCGTCGTCACGGTTACGATGAGGGTATTGCTCTTAGTGTTGATGGCTACTTGTCAGAAGGCGCTGGTGAGAACATTTTTGTGATTAAAGATGGCGTGATCACCACTCCACCAGCAACCAGCGCAATTTTGCCAGGCATTACTCGTGATTCAATCATGACCATCGCTCGTGATAAAGGTTATGAAGTGCGCGAAGCGAACATTGCGCGCGAAGCTCTATACCTGGCTGACGAAGTGTTCATGACAGGCACGGCCGCAGAAATCGTTCCAGTCGCCACCGTTGATAAAATCGAGGTTGGTACAGGCAAACGCGGCTCAATCACCAAAGAGATGCAAGAAGCTTACTTTGGTTTATTCAATGGCACCACTGAAGACAAGTGGGGCTGGTTAGATTACGTATACCCAGAAGCATAAGAGAAGGACAACGACATGCCTAAATATAGATCAGCCACTACCACTCATGGCCGTAACATGGCAGGTGCTCGAGCACTGTGGCGCGCAACTGGGGTAAAAGACGAAGATTTCGGTAAGCCAATCATTGCCGTAGTAAACTCATTTACTCAGTTTGTTCCAGGTCACGTGCACCTAAAAGACCTAGGGCAATTGGTGGCCAAAGAGATTGAAGCGGCGGGCGGTATCGCCAAAGAGTTCAACACTATCGCAGTGGATGACGGTATCGCAATGGGTCACGGTGGTATGCTTTACTCACTCCCTTCACGCGAACTGATTGCAGATTCTGTTGAGTACATGGTCAATGCTCACTGTGCCGATGCCATGGTGTGTATCTCCAACTGTGACAAAATCACTCCGGGAATGCTGATGGCCTCGATGCGTCTGAACATCCCAGTGATTTTTGTCTCTGGCGGCCCTATGGAAGCGGGTAAGACTAAGTTGTCTGACCAAATCATCAAACTCGACCTTGTTGACGCGATGATGCAAGGTGCCGATCCCAATGTATCGGATGAGCAAAGTGAGCAGATCGAGCGCTCCGCTTGCCCAACGTGTGGTTCGTGCTCTGGTATGTTTACCGCGAACTCAATGAACTGTCTCACCGAAGCGCTGGGGCTATCTCAACCAGGCAACGGCTCAATGCTCGCGACTCACGCCGATCGCCGCGACCTATTCGTTAACGCAGGTAAGCGCATTGTCGATTTGACGCGACGCTACTACGAGCAAGATGATGCATCTGCACTTCCACGCAACATTGCCACCAAAGCTGCGTTTGAAAACGCGATGGCACTCGATATCGCGATGGGTGGTTCAACCAACACCGTATTGCACCTTTTGGCAGCCGCTCAAGAAGGTGAAGTCGATTTCGATATGGAAGACATTGACCAAATGTCTCGCCGCGTACCAAACCTATGTAAGGTCGCACCATCAACACAAAAATACCATATGGAAGATGTCCACCGCGCTGGTGGCGTTGTGGGTATATTGGGTGAACTTGATCGCGCAGGCCTACTCAACAACCAATCTAAAACCGTGCTTGGCCTAACCTGGGAAGAGCAATTGGCACAATACGACATCATGCTGACTGACTCGGAAGAGGTGAAATCTTTCTACCGTGCCGGACCTGCGGGTATTCGTACAACGGAAGCGTTCTCTCAAGACTGCCGTTGGGATAGCCTTGATGCAGACCGTGAAAATGGCTGTATCCGAACGAAAGAGAATGCATACAGCCAAGACGGTGGCCTTGCTGTTCTTAAAGGCAATATCGCTCTGGATGGCTGTATCGTGAAAACAGCCGGTGTAGATGAAAGCATCCTCAAATTTACTGGCCCTGCTGTGGTTTTTGAGAGCCAAGAAGATGCGGTTGAAGGCATCTTAGGTGGCAAGGTTAAAGCCGGAGATGTTGTCGTCATCCGCTATGAAGGCCCTAAAGGTGGCCCTGGTATGCAAGAGATGCTTTACCCAACGACTTACCTGAAATCGATGGGCCTTGGTAAAGAGTGCGCGCTGCTAACTGATGGTCGCTTCTCGGGTGGCACATCTGGACTGTCTATTGGTCACGCCTCTCCTGAAGCGGCGAATGGCGGTACGATTGGTCTGGTTAAAAATGGCGATACTATTGCTATCGATATTCCAAACCGCACCATCTCACTCGACGTTGCTGCAGATGAGCTGGCTGCGCGTCGTGCCGAGCAAGACCAATTAGGCTGGAAACCTGCAGCTCGTGAGCGCGAAGTCTCATTTGCACTCAAAGCTTATGCGAGCATGGCTACAAGTGCAGACAAGGGTGCCGTACGAGATAAATCTAAGCTAGAGGGCTAGCTTATGACACTAACTAGTGAGACTGGCGCAGATTATCTGCGCCAAATCCTTCGAGCTCCGGTTTATGAAGTGGCAACAGTCACGCCACTTCAAGAGATGCCACGTCTCTCTGCACGTATTCACAACAACGTGCAACTCAAGCGTGAAGATCGCCAGCCGGTACACTCATTCAAGTTGCGCGGTGCCTATAACATGGTATCGAGTCTTTCTGAGCAACAAAAAGCGGCGGGGGTGATCGCTGCCTCTGCGGGGAATCACGCTCAAGGAATGGCACTTTCTGGCACCAAGCTTGGTATCAAAACGATTATTGTGATGCCTAAAACCACCCCCGACATCAAAGTTGATGCTGTGCGTGGTTTTGGTGGTGAGGTGGTTCTGCATGGCAGTAACTTTGACGAAGCTAAAGCGGAAGCTGAGCGCTTGTCGGAGCTTCATGGCTACACCTTTGTTCCTCCTTTTGATCACCCTCTAGTGATTGCCGGTCAAGGCACCATTGGTATGGAGATGCTGCAGCAAAATGGTCATCTCGATTACATCTTCGTGCCTGTCGGTGGTGGTGGCCTGGCTGCTGGTGTCGCTGTATTAGTCAAACAACTGATGCCTGAAATTAAGGTGATTGCGGTAGAGCCTGAAGACTCTTCTTGCCTCAAAGCCGCACTGGATGCCGGAGAGCCAGTGGTACTCGACCAAGTCAGTATGTTTGCTGATGGTGTTGCAGTTAAACGTATCGGTGAAGAGACGTTTCGTTTGTGTCAGCAATACATTGATGGACATGTGACAGTATCAAGTGATGAGATCTGCTCTGCGGTTAAAGACATCTTTGAAGATACGCGAGCGATCGCTGAACCCTCAGGTGCATTAGCGCTTGCTGGATTAAAGAAGTTTGCAGAACAAAACCAGCTCAAAGATAAGAATCTTGGCACCGTACTCTCGGGCGCCAACACCAACTTCCATGGTTTACGCTATGTCTCTGAACGCTGTGAGCTGGGTGAAAAACGTGAGGGCTTGTTGGCTGTGACGATCCCGGAGCGTCAGGGTGCCTTCTTTGAGTTTTGCAACATCATTGGTGGTCGTGCCGTGACGGAGTTTAACTACCGGTACAATGATGACGACCTAGCGAACATCTTTGTCGGCGTTAGGCTTATGGGGGGGCAAGAAGAGCTCGACCACATCATCAATGACCTACGTGAGGGCGGCTACCCGGTTGTCGACCTATCCGATGATGAAATGGCTAAATTGCACGTTCGTTATATGATTGGCGGTAAGCCCTCTAAACCACTTAAAGAGCGTCTCTATAGCTTTGAGTTCCCTGAATATCCAGGGGCACTACTCAAGTTCCTGAGCACATTGGGGACTCACTGGAACATCAGTCTTTTTAACTACCGCAATCACGGCGCTGACTATGGCCGCGTATTGTGTGGGTTTGAACTTAATGAAGCCGACCTAGCACAGTTCTCTAGCCATCTGCGCGAGTTAGGCTATCAATGTAAAGATGAGACGGATAATCCATCGTATCAATTCTTTTTATCCTAAACTCTAAGCCAGTCACCTTGACTGGCTTTTTTACGCATTAATTAATGCTATAAATGCATACATTTTATGTAAATGTTTCATTTTTTTCATATACGTATTCACCCTATACTAACCCTGTTTCCTGAGCGAATTTATTTGGAGAATCTCAATGTTTAATGCACTACTCCTAAACCAAGAAGAAAAACGTACTATCGCTTCTATCGAACAGATCGATGAAAGCCAACTGCCTGAAGGCGAAGTTCTGATCGATGTCGATTACTCATCTCTAAACTACAAAGACGGCCTTGCCATCACGGGTAAAGGTAAGATCATCCGCAACTTTCCAATGGTACCCGGTATTGACTTAGCAGGTACTGTCGTCAGCTCTGACGATGAGCGTTACTCTGCCGGTGATAGTGTTGTTCTGACAGGTTGGGGCGTTGGTGAAAACCATTGGGGTGGCATGGCGCAACGTGCACGCCTAAAGGCAGATTGGTTGGTACCACTGCCAAAAGGTCTCGATAGCAAGAAAGCGATGATGGTAGGAACTGCTGGCTTTACTGCAATGCTGTGTGTTCAAGCGATACTAGATGGTGGTGTAAAGCCAGAAGACGGTGAGGTTCTTGTGACTGGCGCCAGCGGCGGGGTTGGCTCTGTAGCCGTCACTCTGCTTGCGCAACTTGGCTACAAGGTGGCTGCTGTTACAGGCCGCTTGGAGCAAAACGGCCCGCTACTTGAGAAGCTTGGCGCTGCACGTATCATTGATCGTACTGAATTCGAAGAGCCTGCACGCCCTCTAGAAAAACAAGTATGGGCAGGTGCTGTGGATACGGTCGGCAGCAAAGTGCTGGCAAAAGTTCTCGCGCAAATGGACTACAACAGCACTGTGGCTGCATGTGGTCTGGCTGGTGGTTTTGATCTACCGACCACGGTCATGCCATTTATCCTGCGTAATGTGCGCCTACAAGGTGTTGATTCTGTCTCTTGTCCAACAGATAAACGCATTGCTGCATGGGAAAAACTGGTGGAGCTACTTCCTGAGAGCTACTTCGAGCAAGCATGTACCGAAGCAACGCTTGAGCAAGCGCCTCAGTTTGCTGAAGATATCACCAATGGCCAAGTAACAGGTCGTGTCGTCATCAAGCTGTAACTCCGCAACGATCGATAAGCCGAGCTTCATGCTCGGCTTTTTCATATTTAGGCTAAGCCGATATCTTCGATTCTCTTGGCGATGAGTCGGCTGCACTCCTCTTTCACCGTATCACGCAGCCATTTTTGTGCTGGAGAGTGCTCACAGCGAGGATGCCATATCATTGAATAATCAAACGGTGTGAAAGCAAACGGTAATGGCTTAACGACTAAGTCATAGCGCTCAGCAACCAAATAGGCCAAATCCGCCGGAACCGTTATTACCAACGGCATGGAATCGACAATCGCCAGTGCTGCCTCCAAATGGTATGCACGCAATACCATTTTTGGCTCAGGCATTCCAGCATGCGCTTGATCGATGAGTGCTTTCACCCCGTCACTGATCGCAATCATCGCGTGTGGACAATCCAGATACGCCTCCAATGTCATTTCTTTATGGGCATATGGGTGCTGCTTGCTCAGCAAACAAAGCACACCAACCTTGCCCAATATCTCACTTTGTAGAGGCTCTACCGGTCCCGTTGGACGACAAATGGCAAAATCTGCCCCCTCATAGGTAAGTTGATCGGTCAGGCGGTCATGCTGCAAGGGTAAAAAGTTAAATGAGACTTGCGGAGCTTCTTGGTAAATTCGTGGCAGAGCAAACGGCAAAATGGTTTGCATCGCATAGTCGGTCGTCGCAATCGTAAACGTCTGCGTGCACTTCGCAGGGTCAAATTCTCTTGGAGAAAGCAGTTGCCGCAGTGATTCTAGGGGCTCACCCAGCAAGTGGTCGATTTCAAGTGCTTTTTGGGTCGGTATCAAGCGTTGTCCCTGACGAGTAAACAGTGGATCTCCAAGAAGATCACGCAAGCGCCCTAACACGCGGCTCATTGCCGATTGACTTAGGTTTAATCTCTCAGCCGCTTTACTAACACTACTTTCTTCAATCAGCACTCGCAGTGCCACCAGCAGATTTAAATCGCGCCGATATACCTCTTCCAACTCCATCACTTTTCCTTACTGCCATGATATTCACTATCAGTGTACCTTCTTTCAGGCAAAAAAAATCCCGCCTTTCAGCGGGGAAGCCCAAGAAAACTGGAGATTATATGACTTAAAATAAAACTGGGAATGAGGGTAATGTGTGTTTAGTTATCTTCGGCCTCTTCTGAGGTTGGATTCCACGCTCGCATTTCTATATAAATCCCCAACACAGCCCCAAAGAAGGCAACGACTGGGATGAGAGAAACGCCATTTCCTGCTTGCAACAGCAAGGAGCACATAGCAATGACACACAATACCGAATATACGGACAAACGTTCCATCGTCGACAGCATAACAAGACTCCATTTGTTATCAACTTGTTAATTTAAGTTAATCTATAAAAAGGCGTTTGCCAAGGTGATATTGAATCTTTTTTGATCAAGAGTATGATTGTCGCTTGATTCCACCGCGCTAAAGAGAACAGATGAGTTTCGATCCGACTAAAGCAAACAAAACGCTTGAAGCTGAAGGGCTACGCTGCCCAGAGCCTGTAATGATGGTCAGGAAGACAATTCGAACTATGGAAGAGGGAGAAGTTCTGTTGGTGAATGCAGATGATCCTTCTACAACTCGTGATATTCCGAGTTTCTGCCGCTTTATGGATCACCAGCTACTTGCAGCTCAAACAGAGCAACTACCGTATCAATACCTAATTAAGAAAGGCTTGGCTTAACGCTGAGCTCGATACAAACGACAAAAGGCTGCCAATGGCAGCCTTTTTTACGTAAGTTATGCACTTTACTCATCGTATTCTAGAGTACGAACCTCATGTTGTAGCTTATTGAGCTGCTTGCGCATCGCTCGCATCTCATCATGCATGGGAATAATATGAGCGACACGAATCCATGCCTCTACTGTCAGCGCGGTGAGGATGAATGCCCCTGCCACCATTGGCAGCCACATATCAGTCAGTACCATTCCGAGTAAGGTAATCGCCAATCCAAAAGTGAACAGGTAGCTCTGGCTTTTGGCGGTCATTCCCATATAACGTGTAAGCATACTCTTGCCCTCCGGCTGTCAGTGTTAACCTAAAATTAGCATGAGATTTGTGAAACTAATATGTCACCCGTCACGCCTTAGATTGAATTCGAGCAAGAGTATGATTTGCCGCAAATTTAGAAGAAAGCGGCAGCAATCGCTAAGCCCAAAAACAGCAATGCAGTGACCTTTCGGATCAGAGCAAGCGGCAATTTATCGGCAGAAAGTTTCCCTATCAATACCACCGGCACATTGGCAAGTAACATACCGATGGTTGTCCCGAGAACCACCATCATCAAAGCATCCGCATACTGCGCGCCGAGAATTGATGTTGCGATCTGGGTTTTATCACCTATTTCAGCAATGAAGAAAGCGATAAATGAAGCGACAAATGGGCCTCTGTTCGAGATGCTTTCATCCTCGTCTAATTTGTCTGGTATCAGAATCCAACCAGCCATCGCAAGGAAACTCGCCGCGACAACCCACTTCAGCACATCAGGTGACAAATAGTCTGCGACGACAACACCTAGCCAAGCGGCTAAGGCATGATTGGCGATGGTTGCAAAGAAAATGGCTGCGATAATAGGCAAGGGTTTGCGGTAACGACTGGCCAGCAGCAGGGATAAAAGTTGAGTTTTGTCACCAATTTCAGCAAGGGCAACAGTAGTAATTGATATAGCTAAAACGCTCACGACATGCTCTAAGGGGCGGGGGTATAAATAACAACCATAGACAAACCTCACGCCCCACCCCGGTTCGTGATGATTTGTCTAAGGTCTTGCTAAACCCATCGGTGGATGATGAGTCTCGGACGCCATGGTGATTTTGCACCAATTATGTTGACGAACGAACCAGATAAAACAGGCGTTTTATCTCAGGTAAGCTACTCCCCAAAGACGGAGGGGATTTTAATCAGCCAAGCGGCAAAGCTCAAGCTGAAAATTCCCTTTTAAGAAAAACACACTATCTGTGTTGCTATTTTTCCACTAAACGACATTTCTGGCGACGAATTAGTCAAGATTACCTCTACTCGCCAAGCCAATATCTCGCTATACTTGATTGTTATTTTTTCAAATCATTTAGAAGAATCGCGCGAACCTGACTATGCAAAAATTCGATATCAAAACCTTCCAGGGAATGATCCTCGCGCTGCAGGATTACTGGGCACAAAACGGTTGTACCATTGTTCAACCTCTAGATATGGAAGTAGGTGCTGGCACCTCTCACCCAATGACATGTCTACGTGCACTTGGCCCAGAGCCAATGTCTACGGCATACGTTCAACCTTCACGTCGTCCGACCGATGGTCGCTACGGTGAAAACCCGAACCGTCTGCAGCACTACTATCAGTTCCAAGTAGCTCTAAAACCATCTCCAGACAACATTCAGGAGTTGTACCTAGGCTCACTTGAAGTTCTTGGTATCGATCCGCTAGTACACGACATTCGTTTCGTAGAAGATAACTGGGAAAACCCAACGCTAGGCGCATGGGGCCTTGGTTGGGAAGTATGGCTAAACGGCATGGAAGTAACTCAATTTACTTACTTCCAGCAAGTTGGTGGCCTTGAGTGTAAACCTGTTACTGGTGAAATCACTTACGGTATCGAGCGTCTCGCAATGTACATCCAAGAAGTAGACTCTGTGTACGATCTAGTGTGGAACATCGCACCAGACGGCAGCAAAGTAACTTACGGTGATATCTTCCACCAAAACGAGGTTGAGCAATCAACTTACAACTTCGAGCACGCAGACGTAGATTTCCTATTCACGTTCTTTGATCAGTGTGAGAAAGAGTGTAAAGAGCTACTTGAGCTTGAAAAGCCACTTCCGCTTCCTGCTTACGAGCGCATTCTAAAAGCGGGCCACGCATTCAACATCCTTGATGCGCGTAAAGCTATCTCTGTTACAGAGCGCCAACGTTACATCCTTCGTATCCGCAACCTGACTAAGTCTGTTGCAGAAGCGTACTACGCATCACGTGAAGCGCTTGGCTTCCCAATGTGCCGTACCCAAGATGCAAAGAGCGAGGAGAAGTAATCATGGCTAAAGAATTTCTAATTGAACTGGGTACTGAAGAGCTACCACCAACGCAGCTTCGTACTCTAGCAGAAGCTTTCGCTGCAAACTTCGAAGCAGAGCTAAAGGGTGCGAGCCTGGCTCACGAAGGTGTGAAATGGTACGCAGCACCTCGTCGTCTTGCTCTTAAAGTAGCCGCACTGGCTGAAGGCCAAGAAGACAAAATCGTTGAAAAGCGTGGCCCTGCGGTTTCTGTCGCATTCGATGCTGATGGCAACGCTACTAAAGCAGCTCAAGGTTGGGCTCGTGGTAACGGCATCACGGTTGAGCAAGCTGACCGTCTAGTGACAGACAAAGGCGAATGGCTTCTTTTCAAACAAGAAGTAAAAGGCCAAGCAACGTCTGAAATCGTTGTTGACCTAGCTGCAAAAGCACTAGGTAACCTACCAATCGCCAAGCCAATGCGTTGGGGCAACAAGACGACTCAGTTCATTCGTCCAGTTAAAACACTGACTATGCTAATGGGTGCTGACCTTATCGAAGGCGAGATCCTAGGCGTAGCCTCTGACCGCACTATCCGTGGTCACCGCTTCATGGGTGAGCAAGAGTTCACTATTGATTCTGCAGAGCAATACCCAGCGATCCTAGAAGAGCGCGGTAAAGTCATGGCAGATTACGAAGCGCGTAAAGCAATCATCCTTGCTGACTCTCAAAAAGCAGCAGCAGCGGTTGGCGGTACAGCGGATCTAGAAGATGACCTAGTAGAAGAAGTAACGTCTCTGGTTGAATGGCCAGTAGTCCTCACTGCAAAGTTTGAAGAAGAGTTCCTAAAAGTGCCTTCTGAAGCGCTGGTATACACCATGAAGGGTGACCAAAAGTACTTCCCTGTTTACGACGAAAACAAGAAGCTACTACCTAACTTCATCTTTGTTTCAAACATCGAATCTAAAGAGCCTCGCTACGTAATCGAAGGTAACGAGAAGGTTGTACGTCCACGTCTAGCGGATGCAGAATTCTTCTTTAACACTGACCGTAAGCGTCCTCTTATCGACCGTCTACCTGAGCTAGAGCAAGCTATCTTCCAGAAGCAGCTTGGTACTATCAAAGACAAGACAGATCGCATCACAGAGCTTGCTGGCTACATCGCTGAGCAAATTAACGCTGACGTTGAAAAATCTAAGCGTGCTGGTCTACTAGCGAAATGTGACCTAATGACATCGATGGTATTCGAATTTACCGATACTCAAGGTGTGATGGGTATGCACTACGCAACTCATGATGGTGAAGATGAGCAAGTCGCACTCGCACTTTACGAGCAGTACATGCCTCGTTTCGCAGGCGACGATCTACCAAGCACTGGTATCTCATCTGCAGTAGCAATGGCTGACAAGCTAGACACTATCGTAGGTATCTTCGGTATTGGCCAAGCACCTAAAGGTTCAGACCCATTCGCTCTGCGTCGTGCATCTCTAGGTGTGCTGCGTATCATCGTTGAGAACGGCTACAACCTAGACCTAACTGATCTTATCGCGAAAGCAAAAGAGCTACTGGGTGACAAGCTAACTAACGACAACGTAGAAGCAGACGTTATCGACTTCATGCTAGGCCGTTTCCGTGCATGGTATCAAGATGCTGGCTTCAGTGTTGATATCATCCAAGCGGTATTGGCACGTCGTCCAACTAAACCTGCGGACTTCGATCAGCGCGTTAAAGCGGTGTCTCACTTCCGTGAGCTCGAAGCAGCAGAAGCACTGGCAGCAGCGAACAAGCGTGTAGGTAACATTCTAGCGAAATTCGACGGCGAACTAGCCGCAGAAATCGACCTAGCACTTCTACAAGAAGACGCAGAGAAAGCACTAGCAGAAAGCGTTGAAGTCATGACGGAAGCGCTAGAGCCAGCATTTGCGACCGGTAACTACCAAGAAGCACTAAGCAAGCTTGCTGACCTACGTGATCCAGTGGATGCCTTCTTCGATAACGTAATGGTGATGGCTGATGACGAAGCTCTGAAGAAGAACCGTCTAACGCTACTCAACAACTTGCGTAACCTGTTCCTACAGATCGCAGATATCTCAGTACTACAGAAGTAGATCCATTACTCAGATTGATGAAAAGGGAAGCATTTGCTTCCCTTTTTTATGTTCTACAGCGCAGAATGCTGAGGTCTATTGTTGTTATAACCCTGATGTTTAATCAGGGAGAGATACAATGAAAAAAACCACGATTGCCCTCTCAATCGCTTTACTTGCTGGATGCAGCCAAACTTCTCAAGATACGATTTATCTTACTGCTGCTGATGACCAAGTCGCCTTTGAGCAAAACAGTGACGGACTATGGGTCGCTGAGCAGTATTTTGATAAAGGGCAGTACAACCTATCAATCACAGGCAAGAACGCGACCTGTGGTGATACCTACGCGCTCGCAGAGCTAAGCCGAGCCAAGTTTAATACTCCAATGGCGGTCGACAATTGTGCCGAACAATCCGATGTGCCGCTGCGTATCTACAAAGCCAACACGTACCAATTCGAATTAGATGCACAAAACCAGCAACTGACCGTCAAAGTCAAACCAAAGCAAAAGACCAACTTTGCGGACACCTGCCCTGTAGCCACTGACGCTCTAACAACCATTGATGTTGCCCAAACCTTTACTGATGGAACTCGTGTACGCGATGCGCTGTCTGGGCAAGAAGTGACCGTAGAAAATGGCAAAGTAGTGATGCAAGCCGCAGTAAATAGTCAGGGACTACTGCTACTGGAAGAAGCGAAAGAGTATCAAGATGCAACCTTTAGCTGGGACAATGCAACGGTCTATTTTGTTATGACAGACCGTTTTTACAATGGTAACCCAGGCAATGACAACAGCTACGGGCGAACCCAAGATGGTGAACAAGAGATCGGCACATTCCATGGTGGAGACCTTGCTGGACTAACGAAAAAGCTCGACTATATCGAGTCATTAGGTGTCAATGCGATTTGGATAACCTCACCGCTTGAGCAGATTCATGGTTGGGTTGGTGGCGGCAACAACGGTGACTTTAAACACTATGGCTACCACGGCTATTACCACCAAGATTGGACAAAACTCGATGCTAATATGGGGACAGAAGATGAGCTAAGAGAGTTTGTCGACACCGCTCATCAAAAAGGAATTCGAATCGTTTGGGATGTGGTTATGAACCACACGGGTTATGCCACACTCGCCGATATGCAGGAGTTTGGTTTTGGCAAGTTGTATCTTGATGATCAAGAAGCCAAAGAGATCTTAGGAGAGAAGTGGACAGATTGGACACCAAAGTCTGGTCAAAGCTGGCATAGCTTCAATGACTATATCAAATACAATGAAGCCGAAGCTTGGGATAAATGGTGGGGGACGGACTGGCTACGCACTGATATAGGCAACTATGATGCCCCTGGCTACAACGACATAACGATGTCCCTTAATTTCCTACCAGACTTAAAAACGGAGTCAGAAAAGAAAACTGGACTACCAAACTTTTATGTCAATAAAGACACTAACGCAACGGATGTACAAAGAACACCCAGAGAACACCTCATTACTTGGTTATCTGATTGGGTGAGAGAATATGGCATTGATGGCTTTAGAATTGATACTGCAAAACATGTAGAGATGGAGGCTTGGCAAGAGCTGAAGGACAGCACAACAGAAGCCCTTGCTGAATGGAAGCAAAATAACCCAGAGAAAGCGCTTGATGACTTACCATTCTGGATGACAGGTGAAGTATGGGCTCATGGCGTGATCAAGAGTGACTACTTCAACAATGGATTCGATTCCATCATTAACTTTGAGTTTCAAACGGATGTTGCCCCTAAAGCACTCGACTGTTTTGCTAAGTTAGACCAAGATTTCAATCGCTATGCGAAAGCCATCAACAGCGATGATAGCTTTAACGTGCTGAGTTACCTCTCTTCACACGATACTGCGCTATTCTGGGCATCAAGAAGTAAGAGCTTTGATGACCAACATAAAGCCGCTAACGCACTGATGATGTCCCCTGGTGCTGTGCAAATCTATTATGGTGATGAGATTGCTCGAGACTTTGGTCCAACAGGCTCAGATACACATCAAGGAACTCGCTCACCGATGCCTTGGGATCAAATAGAGGGTGAACGCGCAGTACTACTGGAGCATTGGCAAGCACTCGGTGATTTCCGTAAACGTCACCCCGCTGTTGCCAAAGGTCAGCATATCACGCGTAATCAAAGCGGATACTATGCCTTTGAACGTCAATATGAAGATGACAAAGTCCTAGTCGTTTATACCGGAAACTAGCTCTAATTCGCCTCCAATGACAAGCCAGCTCATCCGAGCTGGCTTTTATTTTATTTCAGCCCTTTCACTGAGGCCGCCATTGCGTTATTTTCGTTCTCTTATCGTTTAATCAACCGACAGGTAACAGGTAATGCAGTTCTCTCAGTTTGGTGAAAAGTTTAATCAATATTCAGGTATTACACAGCTAATGGATGACCTTAACGACGGTCTACGTACACCAGGTGCCATTATGCTTGGTGGCGGCAATCCTGCAGCCATACCTGCAATGCTCGATTACTTCCATAACACCTGCCAAGAACTGTTAGATAGCGGGGAGCTTGTCGCATCGCTTGCTAATTATGATGGACCACAAGGCAAAGACAGCTTCATCAAAGCCTTAGTCGGCCTGCTTAGAGAGACTTATGGCTGGGACATATCAGAGAGGAACATCAGCCTAACTAATGGCAGTCAAAGTGGCTTTTTCTATCTATTTAACCTGCTAGCGGGTAAGTATGCTGACGGGAGCAATAAAAAGATCTTACTGCCATTAGCGCCTGAGTACATTGGTTACGGTGACGCTGGCATCGACCAAAACATCTTTGTCTCCTACAAGCCAGAGATTGAACTGCTCGACGACGGCTTATTTAAGTATCACGTTAATTTTAATCAACTGAAGATAGACTCTGATGTTGCAGCGATTTGTGCTTCACGCCCGACAAACCCCACAGGCAACGTTCTTACAGAACAAGAAATTATAAAGCTTGATGAATTAGCTCGCCAAAATGATATTCCACTGATTATCGATAACGCCTATGGGGTACCATTCCCAAATATCATCTTTGAAGATGTGAAGCCGTTTTGGAATAACAACACGATACTATGTATGAGCCTATCAAAGCTTGGGTTACCTGGTGTGCGTTGTGGCATCATCATCGCGAACGAAGAGATCACCCAGGCATTGTCCAATATGAACGGTATTATTAGTTTATCGCCCGGAAGTGTTGGACCTGCAGTGGTCAAACACATGATCGATAAAGGCAACCTCCTGCCATTAAGCACTGAGATCATAAAGCCCTTCTATCAACAAAAGTCCCAAAGAGCGATAGAACTGCTGCAGCGAACAATCCAAGATCCACGCTTTAGGATCCATAAACCTGAGGGGGCGATCTTTCTCTGGCTGTGGTTTGACGAACTGCCAATTACCACGATGGAGCTATATAAGCGCCTAAAACAGCGTGGGGTTCTTATTGTTCCAGGAGAGTACTTCTTTATTGGCCAAGAAAGCTCATGGGAGCATAGCCATCAATGTCTACGTATGAACTATGTACAAGATGATGAAAAGCTGCAAAAAGGCATCGAGATACTTGCTGAAGAGGTTCTAAAAGCATATCAGGAATAGACTTCCCTTTTTACTCACTCTACAAACCCAGCAATCTTGCTGGGTTTTCTATATTTGAAAAAGCTACAGATGCAAAAAAGCCTCGTCGTTCGACGAGGCTTTAATATATGGCAGGGGTGGAGAGATTCGACCGGGCAGGCGACCCTGCTCCCAACACTCGCTTTGAAAAGCGACAAATGTAAAAAAGCCCCATCGTTCGACGAGGCTTTAATGTGTGGCAGGGGTGGAGAGATTCGAACTCCCAACACGCGGATTTGGAATCCGCTGCTCTGCCAATTGGAGCTACACCCCTAAAATGTTATTTGAATCGAGTAAGCTCTAGATTCAAAAAAACCTCGCTGTAAGCGAGGCTTCTTAATAAGTGGCGGAGTGGACGGGACTCGAACCCGCGACCCCCGGCGTGACAGGCCGGTATTCTAACCAACTGAACTACCACTCCGCAGTGGTCTATTTAAAGTCTTATCTAAATCGTGCTTCAAATAGATAATGTTCAAAGCCTGGCGATGTCCTACTCTCACATGGGGAAGCCCCACACTACCATCGGCGCTATTGCGTTTCACTTCTGAGTTCGGCATGGAAATCAGGTGGGTCCACAATGCTATGGTCGCCAAGCAAATTCTTAATTCGGAAAGCTATTTAAAAGTTAATGTACACACATTCAATATTCTTGGCTTTGAGTCCATCAAAACCCCTTGGGTGTTGTATGGTTAAGCCTCACGGGCAATTAGTACAGGTTAGCTCAACGCCTCACAACGCTTACACACCCTGCCTATCAACGTTCTAGTCTCGAACAACCCTTTAGGACACTTAAAGTGCCAGGGAAGACTCATCTCAGGGCTCGCTTCCCGCTTAGATGCTTTCAGCGGTTATCGATTCCGAACTTAGCTACCGGGCAATGCGTCTGGCGACACAACCCGAACACCAGAGGTTCGTCCACTCCGGTCCTCTCGTACTAGGAGCAGCCCCCTTCAATCTTCCAACGCCCACGGCAGATAGGGACCGAACTGTCTCACGACGTTCTAAACCCAGCTCGCGTACCACTTTAAATGGCGAACAGCCATACCCTTGGGACCGACTTCAGCCCCAGGATGTGATGAGCCGACATCGAGGTGCCAAACACCGCCGTCGATATGAACTCTTGGGCGGTATCAGCCTGTTATCCCCGGAGTACCTTTTATCCGTTGAGCGATGGCCCTTCCATACAGAACCACCGGATCACTATGACCTGCTTTCGCACCTGCTCGAATTGTCATTCTCGCAGTCAAGCGGGCTTATGCCATTGCACTAACCTCACGATGTCCAACCGTGATTAGCCCACCTTCGTGCTCCTCCGTTACTCTTTGGGAGGAGACCGCCCCAGTCAAACTACCCACCAGGCACTGTCCTCACCCCAGATAATGGGGCTAAGTTAGAACATCAAACATACAAGGGTGGTATTTCAAGGATGGCTCCACGAATACTGGCGTACTCGCTTCAAAGCCTCCCACCTATCCTACACATGTAGGCTCAATGTTCAGTGCCAAGCTGTAGTAAAGGTTCACGGGGTCTTTCCGTCTAGCCGCGGGTACACTGCATCTTCACAGCGATTTCAATTTCACTGAGTCTCGGGTGGAGACAGCGTGGCCATCATTACGCCATTCGTGCAGGTCGGAACTTACCCGACAAGGAATTTCGCTACCTTAGGACCGTTATAGTTACGGCCGCCGTTTACCGGGGCTTCGATCAAGAGCTTCGACCTAAGTCTAACCCCATCAATTAACCTTCCGGCACCGGGCAGGCGTCACACCGTATACGTCATCTTACGATTTTGCACAGTGCTGTGTTTTTAATAAACAGTTGCAGCCACCTGGTATCTGCGACTCCCCATAGCTCCATCCGCAAGGGACTTCACCGCGAGGAGCGTACCTTCTCCCGAAGTTACGGTACCATTTTGCCTAGTTCCTTCACCCGAGTTCTCTCAAGCGCCTTGGTATTCTCTACCCGACCACCTGTGTCGGTTTGGGGTACGATTCCTTACAATCTGAAGCTTAGAGGCTTTTCCTGGAAGCATGGCATCAATGACTTCACTACCGTAGTAGCTCGACATCGTGTCTCAGCCTTAAAGAGAGCCGGATTTACCTAACTCTCAAGCCTACGCACTTGAACCTGGACAACCGTCGCCAGGCCCACCTAGCCTTCTCCGTCCCCCCATCGCAATTGTAAGAAGTACGGGAATATTAACCCGTTTCCCATCGACTACGCCTTTCGGCCTCGCCTTAGGGGTCGACTTACCCTGCCCCGATTAACGTTGGACAGGAACCCTTGGTCTTCCGGCGAGGAGGTTTTTCACCCCCTTTATCGTTACTCATGTCAGCATTCGCACTTCTGATACCTCCAGCAGACCTTACAGTCCACCTTCAACGGCTTACAGAACGCTCCCCTACCCAATGACTAAAAGTCATTGCCGCAGCTTCGGTGTATAGCTTAGCCCCGTTACATCTTCCGCGCAGGCCGACTCGACTAGTGAGCTATTACGCTTTCTTTAAATGATGGCTGCTTCTAAGCCAACATCCTAGCTGTCTAAGCCTTCCCACATCGTTTCCCACTTAGCTATACTTTGGGACCTTAGCTGGCGGTCTGGGTTGTTTCCCTCTCCACGACGGACGTTAGCACCCGCCGTGTGTCTCCCGGATAGTACTCACTGGTATTCGGAGTTTGCAAAGGGTTGGTAAGTCGGGATGACCCCCTAGCCTTAACAGTGCTCTACCCCCAGTGGTATTCGTCCGAGGCTCTACCTAAATAGATTTCGGGGAGAACCAGCTATCTCCAGGTTTGATTGGCCTTTCACCCCTAGCCACAAGTCATCCGCTAATTTTTCAACATTAGTCGGTTCGGTCCTCCAGTTGATGTTACTCAACCTTCAACCTGCCCATGGCTAGATCACCTGGTTTCGGGTCTATATCCAGCAACTCGACGCCCAGTTAAGACTCGATTTCTCTACGGCTCCCCTAGATGGTTAACCTTGCTACTGAATATAAGTCGCTGACCCATTATACAAAAGGTACGCAGTCACACCACGAAGGTGCTCCTACTGCTTGTACGTACACGGTTTCAGGTTCTATTTCACTCCCCTCACAGGGGTTCTTTTCGCCTTTCCCTCACGGTACTGGTTCACTATCGGTCAGTCAGTAGTATTTAGCCTTGGAGGATGGTCCCCCCATATTCAGACAGGATATCACGTGTCCCGCCCTACTCGATTTCACTGATGATGAGATGTCGGTTACGGGGCTATCACCCTGTATCGCGCCACTTTCCAGAGGCTTCACCTGTCTCACTAAAAGCTTAAGGGCTAATCCAATTTCGCTCGCCGCTACTTTCGGAATCTCGGTTGATTTCTTTTCCTCGGGGTACTTAGATGTTTCAGTTCCCCCGGTTCGCCTCACTAACCTATGTATTCAGTTAGTGATAGCACCTTATGGTGCTGGGTTTCCCCATTCAGGAATCCTAGACTCAAAGATTTTTACTATCTAATCTAGGCTTATCGCAAGTTAATACGCCTTTCATCGCCTCTGACTGCCAAGGCATCCACCGTGTACGCTTAGTCACTTAACCATACAACCCGAAGGAGTTTCGAGTTGTTGTTTAAACAACCAAAGTTGTCTGCAATTTTTATACATGATGCAGACTCGATTTTGCCGGACTCAAATATTAAGTATCTTTCGATACTTCCAAGAACACTTGAATGTGTGTTGGTACCTAAAACCGTAGTTTTAGGATTTGAGAACTTTTAATTGAATAACAACGCATCTCAAAGAGATGGGGATTGTTGTTATTCGTCAGCTTTCCAAATTGTTAAAGAGCTAATCACTTCTCATGAAGTAACCATTTTTAAGAACACTTAACGCTTTTATTTCAAAGAAATGTGCTTAAAGATGGTGGGCGATACCGGGCTCGAACCAGTGACCCCCTGCTTGTAAGGCAGGTGCTCTCCCAACTGAGCTAATCGCCCACATGAGTTTTACTTCTTGTGGAAGAAGTCAAGATTGGTGGAGCTAAGCAGGATCGAACTGCTGACCTCCTGCGTGCAAGGCAGGCGCTCTCCCAGCTGAGCTATAGCCCCATCTTGAGATTTCATTCTCAGAGAGAATGGTGGGTCGTGCAGGATTCGAACCTGCGACCAATTGATTAAAAGTCAACTGCTCTACCAACTGAGCTAACGACCCAATGGTATCCCGTAGGGGAGTCGAACCCCTGTTACCGCCGTGAAAGGGCGGTGTCCTAGGCCTCTAGACGAACGGGACACTAAGTGCTTGAACATCTTGGGGGATGTTCATATCTCTTTACTTTATAAACCATCAATCTGTGTGAACACTCATCGCAATAATCATCGTATAAGGAGGTGATCCAGCCCCAGGTTCCCCTAGGGCTACCTTGTTACGACTTCACCCCAGTCATGAACCACAAAGTGGTGAGCGTCCTCCCGAAGGTTAAACTACCCACTTCTTTTGCAGCCCACTCCCATGGTGTGACGGGCGGTGTGTACAAGGCCCGGGAACGTATTCACCGTGGCATTCTGATCCACGATTACTAGCGATTCCGACTTCATGGAGTCGAGTTGCAGACTCCAATCCGGACTACGACGCACTTTTTGGGATTCGCTCACTCTCGCAAGTTGGCTGCCCTCTGTATGCGCCATTGTAGCACGTGTGTAGCCCTACTCGTAAGGGCCATGATGACTTGACGTCGTCCCCACCTTCCTCCGGTTTATCACCGGCAGTCTCCCTGGAGTTCCCACCCGAAGTGCTGGCAAACAAGGATAAGGGTTGCGCTCGTTGCGGGACTTAACCCAACATTTCACAACACGAGCTGACGACAGCCATGCAGCACCTGTCTCAGAGTTCCCGAAGGCACCAATCCATCTCTGGAAAGTTCTCTGGATGTCAAGAGTAGGTAAGGTTCTTCGCGTTGCATCGAATTAAACCACATGCTCCACCGCTTGTGCGGGCCCCCGTCAATTCATTTGAGTTTTAATCTTGCGACCGTACTCCCCAGGCGGTCTACTTAACGCGTTAGCTCCGAAAGCCACGGCTCAAGGCCACAACCTCCAAGTAGACATCGTTTACGGCGTGGACTACCAGGGTATCTAATCCTGTTTGCTCCCCACGCTTTCGCATCTGAGTGTCAGTATCTGTCCAGGGGGCCGCCTTCGCCACCGGTATTCCTTCAGATCTCTACGCATTTCACCGCTACACCTGAAATTCTACCCCCCTCTACAGTACTCTAGTCTGCCAGTTTCAAATGCTGTTCCGAGGTTGAGCCCCGGGCTTTCACATCTGACTTAACAAACCACCTGCATGCGCTTTACGCCCAGTAATTCCGATTAACGCTCGCACCCTCCGTATTACCGCGGCTGCTGGCACGGAGTTAGCCGGTGCTTCTTCTGCAGCTAACGTCAAACGAGCACGCTATTAACGTACCCGCCTTCCTCACTGCTGAAAGTGCTTTACAACCCGAAGGCCTTCTTCACACACGCGGCATGGCTGCATCAGGCTTGCGCCCATTGTGCAATATTCCCCACTGCTGCCTCCCGTAGGAGTCTGGACCGTGTCTCAGTTCCAGTGTGGCTGATCATCCTCTCAGACCAGCTAGGGATCGTCGCCTTGGTGAGCCTTTACCTCACCAACTAGCTAATCCCACCTGGGCTAATCTTGACGCGAGAGGCCCGAAGGTCCCCCTCTTTGGCCCGAAGGCATTATGCGGTATTAGCTATCGTTTCCAATAGTTATCCCCCACATCAAGGCATATTCCCAGGCATTACTCACCCGTCCGCCGCTCGCCGCCCATGATTTCCACCGAAGCTTCTATCATGTCGCTGCCGCTCGACTTGCATGTGTTAGGCCTGCCGCCAGCGTTCAATCTGAGCCATGATCAAACTCTTCAATTTAAGATTTTGATGTTCCGAAGAACTGACTCAATGAATACTGACTTCAAAACTACTAATGTAATTTTAAAGCTATTATCGTTCCAACAGAACGATAATGAATTGACTGTGCCGATACTAAGTATCGATTGGTCACTCAGTTCATTGAAATCTAAGTTGAAGCCTAAGCTTCATTTTGGATTATCATCAACGAGTGCCCACACAGATTGATAGGTTTATATTTTTAAAGAGCGTTGCTTTAAGTCTTTCTCTCAAAGCGGATGTGCATTTTAGCGATTTAAGTTTTCGTGTCAACCACTTTTTTTTAAATCTTTTTTCAAGCGATTTGCTTGAAGCTTTTGCACTTACTGACTTCGTTTGATTCCTTGCGGCCTCTCCCGTGTCAGCGAGGTGGCATTATAGAGATTGCCGATCAGTTGGCAAGCCCTTTTTTAAACTTTTTTGAATATTTTTAGTGACTGGACAGAAATCAAGCTAAAACACCCAAAAATATCACTTATCTTTACAGATTTTTAAACTTTTGGGCAAATAGCTCTACTTTTTCCCAGTTCGTATATTCAACTTTTTTGGTGGTATCCGTCTCACCACCTGTCATATTCATGATGAACTTTATCATCGTTCGATCAAACCAGTTATATCTTGGGTAATAGAGAGCGCCGGCAAAAACCCCAATTAAGTTCGGTTGCCATGGAGACTTCTTAAGGAAAGTCTTTATATACGCACTTCCCTCCGGTGTATCTTTTCCTTGGTCTTCTTTTCTCGCGGTTAGGTTTACGCAGAAAAATGCGGCTCGGTTGTTATCTAGTGCGGCTTTATTGCTCTCAATAAACTGATATAGCTTCTTGTTTAGATGACCATATCGAATTGAAGCGCCGATCAAGATTCGGTCATAGTCTTCAATATTCACTGACAGTGGTTGATGCAGGTCCGCGATTTCGACCTCGGTATCATTAAGTAACTCTGAGATACGTCGGATAATCTTTCGTGTTTGCCCCTCTCGTGAGGAGTAAAGTAACAGTGCCTTTTCCAAAGCGCTCTCCTATTAGCTTTTCCAAAATGCGGGTGTCAGCAATATAAGTAATGTAAACACCTCTAAACGCCCAAAAAGCATGGATACAATAAGCACCCACTTTGCTTTGTCATTCACCTCCCCGAAGTGAACAGCAACTTCACCTAGACCAGGGCCAAGGTTGTTGAGTGTAGCAGCGACTGCCGAGAAAGCACTTAGCTCATCCATCCCTGTAGCGATCAGCCCCAACATACACACCACAAAAACCAAAGCATAAGCAGAGAAGAAGCCCCAGACTGCATCCACAACTCGCTGTGACAAAGCTGTCCCGCCAACTTTGATTGTGTAAACCGCTCTAGGGTGAACCAAACGCTTTAATTCGCGAGCACCTTGTAATGTCAGTAATAAGATACGAATTACCTTCATACCACCACCGGTTGACCCTGCACATCCTCCGATAAACGAAGAGAACAGTAATAGCACTGGCAAAAACAGCGGCCACTCAGAAAATCCTGTTGTGGTAAAGCCCGCGGTCGTCGAGATTGAGACGGTCTGAAATAGAGCTTGGTCAAAAGCATCATAGGTGGTGTCGTAGGAGTGATGATTTAACAGAATCAAAAAGCAAACGACGAATAGGACAACTTGTATAAAGAGGAAGGCTCTGAACTCGGGATCTTTCCAATAATACTTGGGATGCACACCGCCCGACGCAAAAGCGGCGAAGTGCAGTGAATAGTTACACGCGGATATAAGCAGAAAAACCACCGTGATGAGGTTAACGGCATAACTGTCAAAGTAACCCATGCTTGCATCGTGGGTTGAGAAGCCGCCGATGGCTATAGTAGAGAAGCTATGACTGACCGCATCGAATGGCGTCATCCCGGCCAACCAAAAAGCGGCTGCACAAGCAATCGTCAAACTCAGGTAGATATACCACAGTGCCTTTGCAGTCTCTGCAATACGCGGCGTCATTTTGGTGTCTTTTACTGGGCCTGGAATCTCTGCTCGGTATAGCTGCATACCACCGATACCAAGTACAGGGAGTATTGCCACGGCTAATACAATGATACCCATACCACCAAACCACTGTAGCAGTTGTCGATAGAATAAGATCGCTTTAGGCAAATCATCCAACCCAACGATCACGGTGGCGCCCGTTGTTGTCAGAGCAGAAAAAGACTCAAAAAAAGCATCGGTAACTGACACTGCTGGGTTTCCAGCGATAAGAAAAGGTAACGAACCAGCACTGCCCAGTACCGTCCAAAACAAAACAACAATCAGAAAGCCATCTCTGGCTTTGAGCTCATGTTTGTGTCGACGGTTTGGAAACCAGAAGATGAAGCCTGCGAAAAGCAAAACAAAGAAAGTGGTGACGAAGGGTACACCTGCACCATCACGGTAGATCAAAGCGACCAGCGCAGGCGCAAGCATCGTAACGCTAAAGAGTGCTAACAGTAATCCAACGATGCGGATAATGGATCGAAATTGCATGAGTAATCGGTACCGAAGCTGAGCTTCTCTCTTCCTTGTTAGTTGTTATCTAGCGATCGTACGATGGCTTTAGCAGCGCTTTTATTAATGACTGCTTCTCTAAACGGCACGACTTGATTGACTTCTATTTCAATCATCAACTCGACCCCCGCACCATAATTAGCTTGCACTTCCTGTGCTCCAAATTGCCCCAACATCGATTGAAGAATAGGCACAAACCCGTAGTCTAACTCCACTATCAAGTTTGTGGTTATTTTTTTCTCAATTGTTTGAAGCTGTTTGAGTGCCTGCTGAACTCCACCACCGTATGCCTTAACTAAGCCACCTGTTCCGAGCTTGATTCCACCAGAATAGCGCGTAACGACCGCAGCAATTTCACCAACACCCGATCCAGACAATTGGGCCAAAATGGGCTTTCCTGCCGTACCAGAGGGCTCACCATCATCGCTAAAGCCCCACATCATCGAATTTTCGGGCCTTCCTGCAACAAACCCCCAGCAATTATGTCTTGCACCAGCGTGCTTGCGCTTTACCTCGTCAACAAACGCCTTCGCCGCTTCAATCGTCGGTGTGTGTGCAAGATGAGTAATAAACACACTCTTTTTGATTTCTTCTTCAAAACTAGTGGCTTGCTGCGGGATTAAATAAGGCTGGTTGTTCATTGGCGATCGCTTTTTGTCTCAATCGATCCAGTTTATCACGAACTGTCAGCTAGACAGAATAGGTAACGCCAACCACAATGTTAAACACTTGTTTAAAAAATGTATTGAATTTCAACAAAACCAAGCGCACACTACGTATACTGGTCTAACCAGACAATAAATAGAACAAAACCCTACACATCCACCGTAAGTCATGGAGATGGAAAATGATTTACCAATCAGACACCATTCAAGTAAAGGAAGTACAAAGCGGAGTCGCTGAACTCTGTTTCAATTCACCAAGTTCAGTCAATAAACTCGACCTTGCAACCTTAGAGTCTCTGGACAAAGCCCTAGATGCGATCGGTACTCAATCAAATATCAAAGGCTTACTGCTGACCTCGAGCAAAGAAGCCTTCATTGTAGGAGCCGATATTACCGAGTTCCTTGGTTTGTTCGCCAAGCCAGATGAAGAGTTAGATAAATGGCTACAGTTTGCTAATAGCATCTTCACCAAACTCGAAGATCTCCCTATGCCTTCACTGTCAGTGCTTAAAGGCCACACATTGGGTGGAGGTTGTGAGTGTGTCCTTGCAACCGACTTACGCATCGGCGACAAGACCACCAGCATCGGTTTACCAGAAACCAAGCTCGGTATCATGCCAGGTTTTGGAGGATGTGTTCGTCTGCCTAGAGTCATCGGTGCTGACAGCGCTATGGAGATCATAACCCAAGGTAAAGCCTGCCGCGCCGACGAAGCATTGAAGTTAGGTCTACTTGATGCCGTAGTCGATAACGATGCTCTGTATGAATCCGGGCTCAAAACGCTTAACGATGCGATCAATGAAAAAGTCGATTGGCAAGCGCGCCGCAAACAAAAAACCTCAGCACTCACGCTCAGCAAGCTTGAGTCAATGATGAGCTTCACCATGGCAAAGGGCCTGGTCGCGCAAAAAGCTGGCCCACACTACCCAGCACCAATGACGGCGGTTATAGCGATAGAAGAAGGCGCTCGCTACGCTCGAAATGAGGCTCTCGATATTGAGCGAAAACATTTCATCAAGTTAGCAAAATCATCAGAAGCAAAATCTCTGGTCGGTTTGTTCCTCAATGACCAATACATCAAAGGGATCGCTAAAAAGGCGGCAAAATCGGCCTCTAAAGACACTTCACGCGCAGCCGTGCTGGGAGCTGGGATTATGGGCGGTGGAATCGCCTATCAATCAGCACTCAAGGGGGTGCCCGTCATCATGAAAGACATTGCTCAAGCCTCTCTCGACTTGGGCATGAAAGAAGCCTCTAAACTCCTAAACAAACGGTTGTCGCGAGGTCGTATTGATGGCTTTAAGATGGCGGGGATTCTCGCTTCAATCACGCCAAGCCTTCATTATGCAGGGATTGAAGAATCTGATGTCGTTGTAGAAGCAGTGGTTGAGAACCCAAATGTTAAAGCAGCCGTATTGAGTGAGGTCGAAACGCATGTATCTGAAGAGGCTGTTATCGCTTCCAATACATCAACCATTCCGATTAACCTCTTAGCAAAGTCATTAAAGCGACCAGAAAACTTCTGTGGAATGCACTTTTTCAACCCAGTCCATCGCATGCCTCTGGTTGAAATCATTCGCGGTGAACACACCTCAGATGAAACCATCAACCGTGTTGTCGCCTATGCGGCGAAAATGGGTAAATCACCTATCGTCGTCAACGACTGTCCTGGGTTCTTCGTCAATCGTGTCCTTTTTCCGTATTTTGGCGGCTTCAGTAAGTTGCTTCGAGATGGCGCGGACTTTACCCAAGTCGATAAAGTCATGGAGCGTCAGTTTGGCTGGCCAATGGGACCGGCTTATTTACTTGACGTTGTTGGCATTGATACCGCACATCACGCACAAGCAGTTATGGCTCAAGGCTTCCCAGAGCGTATGGGTAAAGAAGGGCGTGACGCAATTGATGCGCTGTTCGATGCCAATAAATATGGCCAGAAAAATGGCAGTGGCTTCTATACCTACACTATCGATAGAAAAGGTAAGCCCAAAAAGTCCTTCAGCCCAGAGATATTGCCTGTACTTGCTGATGTATGTGCTCAATCACAGGTCTTTGATGATCAAACCATCATCCAAAGGGTGATGATTCCGATGATCAATGAAGTCGTGCTGTGTCTCGAAGAAGGCATTATCGCTAGCCCACAGGAAGCAGACATGGCGCTTATCTATGGCCTTGGCTTCCCTCCTTTCCGTGGTGGTGTCTTCCGTTACCTCGATAGTATTGGCATTGCTGAGTACGTTGCGATGGCACAAGCATACTCAGATCTCGGAGCGATGTATCAAGTCCCACAAACACTGTTCGATATGGCAGAGCGTGGAGAGACTTTCTACGGTAAGCAACAGCAAGGATCAATCTAAGGAGGGATACCCAAATGACTACTCAAACTAAGAACGTTGTTGTCGTAGATTGTCTACGTACACCTATGGGTCGCTCCAAAGGCGGAGCGTTTCGCCATACTCGCGCTGAAGATCTATCAGCGCATTTAATGAAGGGCATTTTGGCGCGTAACCCAAAGGTTGACCCCAATGAAATAGAAGATATTTATTGGGGGTGCGTACAGCAAACGCTGGAACAAGGTTTTAACGTTGCTAGAAATGCAGCTTTATTGGCTGGACTGCCTATTGAGATTGGTGCTGTCACCGTCAATCGATTGTGCGGTTCTTCAATGCAAGCCCTGCATGATGCCACGCGCGCTATCATGACGGGTGACGCCGAAATCTGTCTGATTGGAGGCGTGGAGCATATGGGCCATGTGCCGATGACTCATGGTGTCGATTTCCACCCTGGGATGTCGAAAAACGTCGCCAAGGCAGCAGGCATGATGGGGTTAACTGCTGAGATGCTGGGTAAGCTGCATGGCATTAGTCGTGAGCAACAAGATGAGTTTGCTGCACGTTCACATGCTAGAGCTCACGCAGCAACAGTTGAAGGTCGCTTTAAGAATGAGATTTTACCCACTGAAGGACATGCAGAAGACGGAACCTTGTTTACCCTTGACCACGATGAAGTTATTCGCCCTGAAACCTCTGTTGAAGGGTTGTCACAGCTGCGCCCAGTATTTGACCCAGCCAATGGCACTGTCACAGCAGGGACATCGTCAGCGCTCTCTGATGGTGCATCGGCGATGCTGATAATGAGTGAAGATAAAGCCAACCAACTTGGGCTTAAGGTCCGAGCACGAATTAAAGGAATGGCGATTGCCGGGTGTGATCCTTCCATTATGGGCTATGGCCCAGTGCCAGCAACGCAAAAGGCGCTCAAGCGTGCAGGTTTAAACATCGAAGATATGGGTGTGATTGAGCTCAACGAAGCCTTTGCTGCCCAATCTCTGCCTTGCGCCAAAGACCTCGGCTTACTTGAGGTCATGGACCAGAAGGTTAACCTTAACGGTGGCGCCATCGCACTGGGGCACCCGCTGGGCTGCTCAGGGTCACGAATCTCAACCACTCTGATTAACCTCATGGAGGAAAAAGAGGCGAAATACGGTTTGGCCACCATGTGTATCGGGTTGGGACAAGGCATCGCGACGGTGTTTGAACGCCCATAATGCATTAACACCCAATCATTGATATCCAATAGAAGTACGCCGCTCAGAGAGCGGCGTACTATTTTTATCTGTTTCACTACGGGTGATAATCTACTGGCTTGTCTGCAACCCCCACTTTTCAGCGGTACGTTTGAAGAAGCCTTGGGTTTTCTTTAACTCTACCCAGTGATTAATATAATTTATCCATACCTGATCGCTCTGTGGTAGGAGCATCGCAATTGGGGTTGGTCTGCGCTGCTCTTTAACTGGAACAATCGCGAGCTGGCTGAACTTATCCACCAGCGTTGCTGCTTCTACGTTTGAGGTCACCGAGACATCAGCACGCTTGGCAAGCAGTTCTTGAAAGTCACGCGCAGGTGCTTCTATCACTATGTGCTTTGCATTGGGGAAGAAATCTTTCACCATTTTCTCTTGGACTGTCCCGAGCGTCGCAGCCACTTTAACCTGCTCATTGTCGAAATCGCTCCAATCACTATACTTGTCTAAGTCTCTTTTTTGCACCACGGGTACAAAGGCGAGATAGAAATAAGGCTCACTATATCCTGCCACCTTGGCACGAGACATGTTTAATGAAGCACTCCCCGTAATATCATACTTGTTTGCTGTAACTCCATTAACCAATGTTTTCCAATCCGTTGCTATGTATTCCACCTGAACACCGAGATCTTTAGCTAGCTCAGTGGTGACATCAATATCGAACCCGCGGTAACTGTTAGTCGCTGGATCTTTCATGGTCATTGGGTTCCAATCCCCGGTCGTTCCAACCCTAAGTACACCACTATCAAGAATACTATGCAGACGGCTTTTCTCAGCGGCTTGAACAGAGAAAACGCTGCAAAGTAAAAACAGTGACAGCAAAATCCTTTTCATTATCTTTTCCTTAACATTCTGGCATCATCATTGATACCATAGCAGTAGATTGATGATTTTTTTAGTAAAAGGATCAGGTGTGTATAGAGTCATAAGCGCCATATTCATCACTTTCGCCCTCACGGGTTGCTCACAATATGAGTGGGGTTGGTATGTATTAAACCCAAATACAGAACAAGGACGAACCAACCTCTGGTTTCTTATTCAGGGCTTCGGAGACACCATCGGCGTCTCCCTGATCAGCATGTGCTTTGCTATGTTGCTTGGTCTTGCGATTGCTCTGCTTGCTCTGACTAAAAGTCATACACTGAATCTGTTCAATCGATTCTACGTCGAATGTGTTCGCTCTATTCCAGTGCTCGTGCTTTTGCTATGGGTCTACTATGGTTTACCCACACTCCTCGATATATCACTCAATCACTACTGGGCTGGGATCATTGCGCTCACTGTCGCAGAAAGTGCGTTTATGGCAGAAGTCTTTCGTGGAGGCATTCAATCGATTACTAAAGGCCAGCACGAAGCGGCTGAGTCTCTTGGTCTTAACTACATAAGAAAGATGCGTTTGGTCGTCTTACCTCAAGCTATCCGCCAAATACTGCCAGCGTTGGGTAATCAGTTTGTTTATATTCTAAAGATGTCATCATTAGTAAGTGTGATTGGTTTGAGCGACCTAACACGACGAGCAAATGAATTGGTCGTCAATGAGTACTTACCTCTCGAAATTTACACCTTTTTGGTATCGGAGTATCTGATCCTCATTCTCGTTGTTTCTCACTTAGTAAGGCGGCTGGAAAAGCGCCTTACGATACCAAGCCATTGATACAAAAAAAGAGCAATGTATTGAGACATTGCTCTATCGTGCGGAAATAAACTTCTAAAGTAAGTGATTACTTACTTTTTACTGGACGCTGCCAATCTTTAATTCGGCGCTCCTTGGCACGAGTGATCACTAACTGGTCTTTTTCAACCGACTTCGTAACGGTTGTGCCTGCGCCAATCGTCACGCCATCTTCGATAGTGACAGGAGCAACTAACTGAGAATCAGAGCCCACAAACACATCGTTACCGATGATGGTTTTATGTTTATTAGCACCATCATAGTTACACGTGATCGTACCTGCACCAATGTTAGTGCGTTGGCCAATCGTCGCGTCACCTAAGTAGGTAAGATGGTTCGCTTTTGAGCCTTGACCTAGCGTTGCGTTTTTAACCTCTACGAAGTTGCCTACGTGTGAGTCATTGTGCATTTCAGCACCTGGGCGAAGGCGAGTGAATGGACCAACCGTACACTCTTCACCAACCGTTGCCCCTTCAATGACGCTATATGGGCGAATCACGGTATTGTCATCAATTTCACAGTCAATCAGCACCGAGCCTGCACCGATTTTAACGTTGTCACCCAGTGATACAGAACCTTCAATAATAACGTTCGCGTCAATCTCACAGTCCATACCGCACTGCAGTTCACCACGAAGATCAAAACGAGCAGGATCGCGTAACATCACACCTTGCTCTAGTAACTTCTTCGCTTGGCCTTGCTGGAACGCACGCTCTAGACGCGCAAGTTGCGCACGGTCATTAACCCCTTCCACTTCAATCGCACTTTGCGGATGAACAGCTTCAACAGCTCGACCTTCATCATGCGCTGCAGCAATCACGTCAGTGAGGTAGTACTCACCTTGAGCGTTATTGTTATTTAGGCCTGATAACCAACGTTTCAGGTCACCACCTGTTGCTACCAGCACACCGGTATTGATTTCTTTGATTAGCTTTTGCTCTTCTGTCGCATCTTTCTGCTCAACAATCGCAACCACTGGACCATTCTTACGTACGATGCGCCCGTAGCCGGTTGGGTTATCCAGCACTACGGTCAAAAGGGCAATACCGCCTGTTGGCTGCGCATCCAGTAATGCTTCAATCGTCTCTTCTGAGATCAACGGTACATCACCATAAAGCACTAAGATCTTTTCATCATCAGCAAAACTCGGTGAAGCTTGATCAACGGCGTGACCAGTACCTAACTGATCCGCTTGCAACACCCAGTTAACGGTCTCTTGTTCTAAAGCGGCCTTCATTTGATCGCCACCATGACCGTAAACCAAGTGCAGGCTCTGTGCACCCAAACCATTACATGTATCAATCACATGTTTTACCATCGGCTTGCCCGCTAATGTGTGCAGCACCTTTGGTTTGTTGGAGTACATACGGGTCCCCTTACCCGCCGCTAGAATCACCGCGCTAAACTTCATTGGAAAACTCTCTAGTTTTATTTTTTGATGGTGCAATTCTAGCTAATAAACAAACAAAAAGGCAGCCAATAGGCTGCCTTTGTTCGATTTGAATGTAATCAATTAGATATTAGCGACGCTTTTTCACTAACTCGATTACTTTCAGCTGAGCGATTGCTTTCGCAAGCTCTGCAGATGCACGCGCGAAGTCGACATCACCATGGTTCTCGTTGAAGAGTTGCTCAGCACGACGCTTCGCCTCTTCCGCTTTTGCCTGGTCAAGATCTTCGCCACGAATAGCTGTATCAGCCAAGATGGTCACATCGTAAGCTTGAACTTCAAGGATGCCACCCGATAGGTAGACAATCTCTTCCTTCTTGTCCTTAGTTACAATACGAACCATGCCAGGACGAATTCGAGTTAGGAGCGGCGTATGGTTCGCCAACACACCCAAATCACCCTGTTCACCCGAAACCTGGATGCTCGCAGCCGAACCAGAGAAAATTCTCTTCTCAGCGCTCACTACGTCCAAATGGAAGGTACTCATATAGCCTCCTTATTCAGTCTCAGGTTACAGCTTCTTCGCGTTCTCTAGCGCATCGTCGATTGTACCGCAGTACATAAACGCCTGCTCTGGGATATCGTCGTATTCACCCGCTAGTAGGCCTTTGAAGCCACGTAGCGTTTCTTTCAGTGATACGTATACACCAGGGTCGCCCGTGAAGACTTCTGCAACGTGGTAAGGCTGAGTTAGGAAACGCTCAATCTTACGTGCACGAGATACAACTTGCTTATCTTCTTCAGATAGCTCGTCCATACCTAGGATTGCGATGATGTCTTTTAGCTCTTTGTAGCGTTGCAGCGTTTGCTGAACGTTACGTGCTACGTCGTAGTGCTCCTGACCAACAACAAGTGGATCAAGCTGACGAGACGTTGAGTCTAGCGGGTCGATCGCTGGGTATAGACCCATAGCAGCGATGTTACGGTTAAGTACAACCGTTGCATCCAAGTGCGCGAACGTTGTTGCTGGAGACGGGTCAGTCAAGTCATCCGCAGGTACGTATACCGCCTGAACAGATGTGATAGAGCCGTTCTTCGTTGACGTGATACGCTCCTGAAGTACACCCATCTCTTCTGCTAGTGTTGGCTGGTAACCTACCGCAGAAGGCATACGACCTAGAAGTGCTGATACCTCAGTACCTGCAAGCGTGTAACGGTAGATGTTATCGATAAACAATAGTACATCACGACCTTCATCACGGAAGCGCTCTGCCATCGTTAGACCCGTCAGTGCAACACGTAGACGGTTACCTGGTGGCTCGTTCATCTGACCGTAAACCATCGCAACCTTTGATTCTTCAGGTTTCTCGATGTTTACAACGCCAGCTTCCTGCATCTCGTAGTAGAAGTCGTTACCCTCACGAGTACGCTCACCTACACCAGCGAATACAGAAAGACCCGAGTGTTGTAGTGCGATGTTGTTGATAAGCTCCATCATGTTAACGGTCTTACCTACACCTGCACCACCGAATAGACCGATTTTACCACCCTTAGCGAATGGACAAATTAGGTCGATTACCTTAACACCGGTCTCTAGTAGTTCAGTCGCATTTGACTGCTCTTCATAGCTTGGTGCTTCACGGTGAATTGAGTAAAGCTCTTCAGCACCTACTTCACCGCGCTCGTCGATTGCATCACCTAGAACGTTCATGATACGTCCAAGTGTCTTTGTACCTACTGGTACAGAAATTGGCGCGCCTGTATTTACTACATCAACGCCACGACGTAAACCATCAGAGCTACCCATAACGATACAACGAACTACACCACCGCCTAGCTGTTGTTGAACTTCAAGAACAAGACGCTCTTTCGATTCTGTTACGTTTAGAGCGTCATATACCGCTGGTACTTCGCTCTGTGGGAACTCTACGTCGACTACCGCACCGATGATCTGTACGATCTTACCTGTAGCCATCGTTAATCCTCTAAATTAGTTTCTTTTACCTAAATTAAACCGCTGCCGCGCCTGAAACAATCTCAGAAAGCTCTTGAGTGATTGCTGCTTGACGAGCCTTGTTATAAACAAGCTCAAGCTCTTCAATCAGGTTTCCTGCGTTGTCAGATGCCGCTTTCATCGAAATCATTCGAGCTGCTGTTTCACACGCTAAGTTTTCTACCACACCCTGATAAACCTGCGATTCAATGAATCGGTTCATCAGCGTGTTAAGGAGGACTTTCTGATCCGATTCAAACATATAGCTCCACGCGTGTTTGAACTGGTCATCGTCTTCACTTAGCTGTTTAGGCAAAGGTATCAATTGGTCAATTTTCGGTGTTTGGGTCATCGAGTTAACAAACTCGTTTGACACCAAATACAAACGGTCCAAAACCCCTTCTGTACACTTTTTCAACATTACTTGGATAACACCAATCAAGTCGTCAAGTGTTGGGTTATCTCCCAAACCTGAAGTCTGAGCTACAACGTTTGCACCTAGGCTGTTAAAGAAAGATGTTGCTTTCGCACCGACAACGGCCAGTTCAACTTCAACCCCTTTTTCAGCCCACTCGTTCATCGACATAGTTGCTTGCTTGAACATGTTAATGTTCAAGCCACCACATAGACCACGATCGGTTGAGATAATAATGTATCCCACACGTTGTGCTTCTCTTTCTAGTAAGAAAGGATGCTTATATTCCAGTGTACCATTTGCCACATGACCAATGACTTTACGTATGCTCTCTGCATATGGACGTGGGCCTTCCATCGCGTCTTTCGTGCGACGCATTTTGGAGGTGGCAACCATTTCCATTGCTTTCGTGATTTTTTGGGTGCTTTTTACGCTCCCAATCTGATTACGAATCTCTTTCGAGTTGGCCATCATTACTCTCCGTCAGTGTCAAACCTAGTGGCATTTACCAAGTTTGAGTCGCTTTGAAATCGTCCACTAGCTCTTTTAGCTTCGCTTCGATTTCATCGTTGTAAGCGCCCGACTTGTCGATTTCAGCAGCAAAGTCAGCGTACTGAGCACGAGCATATGAAAGTAGAGCAGCCTCGAAGTCGCCTAGCTTATCTAGCTCAACATCTTCTAGGTAACCACGTTCTACAGCGAAAACAACCAGCGCTTGATCAAAAACAGACATTGGTGCGTACTGCTTCTGCTTCATTAGCTCTGTTACTTTCTGACCATGGTTTAGCTGCTTCTTAGTCGCTTCATCAAGATCAGACGAGAACTGTGCGAATGCTGCAAGTTCACGGTAAGCCGCTAGTGCAGTACGGATACCACCAGATAGCTTCTTAATGATCTTAGTCTGCGCAGAACCACCTACACGAGATACTGAGATACCTGGGTCAACCGCTGGGCGAACACCCGCGTTGAACAGCTCAGTCTGTAGGAAGATCTGACCATCGGTAATCGAGATTACGTTGGTTGGTACGAATGCAGATACGTCACCCGCCTGAGTTTCGATGATCGGTAGCGCAGTTAGAGAACCGGTCTTACCTTTCACTTCACCGTTAGTGAAACGCTCTACGTACTCTTCGTTTACACGAGCTGCACGCTCTAGTAGACGTGAGTGAAGGTAGAATACGTCACCCGGGAATGCTTCACGGCCTGGTGGACGTTTTAGTAGAAGAGAGATCTGACGGTAAGCAACCGCTTGTTTAGATAGGTCATCATAAACAATCAGTGCATCTTCACCGCGGTCACGGAAGTACTCACCCATTGCACAACCCGCGTAAGGCGCTAGGTATTGCAGTGCAGCAGATTCAGATGCAGATGCAACTACTACGATAGTGTTTTGCAGTGCGCCGTGCTCTTCTAGCTTACGTACTACGTTAGCAATTGTTGACGCTTTTTGGCCAATCGCTACGTAGATTGAGAAGATGCCAGAATCTTTCTGGTTGATGATCGCATCGATCGCCATCGCTGTTTTACCAGTCTGACGGTCACCGATGATTAGCTCACGCTGACCACGGCCGATTGGGATCATTGAGTCAACAGACTTGTAGCCTGTTTGTACAGGTTGGTCTACCGATTTACGGTCGATTACGCCTGGTGCAATCACTTCTACAGGAGAAGTCAGTGAAGAGTTGATTGGACCCTTGCCATCGATTGGCTGACCTAGTGTATTAACAACACGACCAAGCAGTTCTGGACCAACTGGCACTTCAAGGATACGACCAGTACCTGTTACTTTCATGCCTTCTTTAAGGTCGGCATAAGGACCCATTACAACAGCACCTACAGAGTCACGCTCTAGGTTAAGTGCTAGTGCGAAACGATTGCCCGGAAGCTCAATCATTTCACCTTGCATCACGTCCTCAAGGCCGTGAATGCGAATGATACCGTCGCTTACAGAAACGATAGTACCTTCGTTGCGAGCTTCAGAAACAACTTCGAATTTTTCAATTCGCTGTCTGATTAGTTCGCTAATTTCCGTGGAATTAAGTTGCATTGCTCCAATTCCCCTATTAAGACTGAATCGTGTCTTTTAGACGTGTTAAACGGCTAACTAGTGAGTTATCCAATACTGTGTCACCGATACGGATGACAGCACCACCGATAAGCGCCTCGTCAACTGTGCAGTTAATTTGAACTTTGCTATCAAGTCGTTTTTCTAGACTCGCAGTCAGTTCTGCAATCTGTGCTTCAGTCATTGCAAAAGAAGTAATTACGGAAACTTCTTTTGTATTTGAGGCTTCAACAGTTAAGCGCGTGTATTGCTGATAAATATCACTGAGCGCTGAGGTACGGTGATTTTCAATAATCACTTTCAAGAAGTTTTGAAAGTGTTCATCAAACTGCTCACCAGCAACATCAACATACAATTGCACCAATTGCTCTGGCTGCAGGCTTAACGCTGCTGTCTTTAGCTCTTTAACCAAAGACATCTCTTTTGCAAACGCCAACATTTCAGACCATTTTTCAACAGCCCCATTGTCGCTTGCATAGCCGTATGCTGCCTTAGCGTATGGTCGAGCAATAGTTGTCAAATCCGACATGCTGATGCCCTCCCGTTACAGTTTCGCTGAAATCCCATCAAGAATATCTTGATGAGCAGCTGGGTCGATCGAACGTTCGATAATTTTCTCAGCACCTAAAATAGCTAGCTCAGCAACGTCTTTCTTCAGCTCATTACGTGTACGCAATGTTTCTGCTTCAAGCTCTGAACGGCCCTGATCCAGGATCTGCTCACGCTCTTGAAGTGCTTCTTGACGAGCTTCATCTAGAATTTGAGTTTTACGCTTGTTCGCTTGCTCAATGATTTCTAGTGCTTGCTTTTTAGCATCTTTTAACTGATCTGCTGCGTTATGTTGCGCTAACTCTAAAGCTTTATCCGCACGTTGTGCCGACTCTAAGCCTTCAGAGATTTTCTTTTGTCGCTCTTCGATGGCAGCAATGATTGGCGGCCAAACATGCTTCATACAGAACCATACGAAGAGGATAAACGCTATCGCTTGTCCCAGCAGAGTTGCATTGATATTCACAATGACCCTCCTTTATCCATGATATGTCTCGAGATCACCTCGAGACGATGTAACTCAATAAAGAGAAAGGGATCTTACAGTGCGAATAGCATGTACATTGAGATACCAACACCGATCATTGGAACCGCATCCAATAGACCTGCAAGGATGAACATGTTTGTTTGTAGTACAGGTGCCATCTCTGGTTGACGAGCTACAGACTCAAGGAACTTACCACCTAGGATTGCGAAGCCGAAGCCAGTAGCAATTGCACACATACCTAGTAGTAGAGCTACAACCATATAAATTTCCATAATAATCTCCGAAATAAGTTTTTAATGAATTAAACAGTTAATAATTAGTGAGAGTCATTGCTTGCCATGCTTAGATACACGATCGTCAGCATTGTAAAAATAAAGGCTTGCAGAACAATAACCAGAATATGGAAAATCGCCCAAATAATGTGAGCTATAACACCTAGACCACCTAGCACTACACCAGCACTGTATGTCACCGCAATCAGGATAAAGATAAGTTCACCTGAGTACATGTTACCGTACAGACGTAATGAGAGGGATACAGGCTTAGCCAGTAATGAAACGGTTTCCAGAACTAAGTTGAAAGGTATCAACGCTTTGTTGTTGATCGGATGAAGCGTAAATTCCTTAACAAACCCCTTAAATCCTTTGTATTTGATGTAGTAAGTAATCGTTAATACAAGGACACCCAGTGCAAGCGCTAGTGTGATGTTCAAGTCTACCGTCGGTACGAGCTTGAAGTATTCAAAACCAGCCACTCCCATCAGATGAGGGATAAAGTCTACCGGCACCAAGTCCATTAGGTTCATCAAGAAGATCCAAGTGAACAAGGTTAACGCCAGCGGTGCGACTAACTTATCACGCCCATGGAAAGCGTTCTTACAGATCTCATCGACCTGCTCGACCATGATTTCAACAAAACATTGAAACTTTCCAGGAACGCCCGTGGTTGCATTTTTTCCGACCCGATAAAACAACCACAAAAATAGTGCGCCTAGCGTCACAGAGACCAACAGAGAGTCCCAGTGCAACGTCCAGAACCCAGCGTCATAACAACCTTTATTGGTTGCAATGCCACCATCAACCAAACACACCTTGGCGTTGGTTAGGTGGTGCTGGATATATTCCTGCGGAGTATCAGCCATGGTTAATCCCATTTTTTTGAAAAAATAATATTGGTGATAACCAGAAGATCAGAATGGTTAGTTTATACCCAGTAAAAAACGCCCCGGGTTGGAGCAGCTCTGAGACTGAAAACACCAACACAAACATCACCATGGTAAACACCAGCTTTAGCGCCCAACCAATGAGTATAAATCCCAATAGCACACTGCCATCAGAATCCGGTTTTGGAAGGAACGCAAACAGAGCGTATATGTAATTAGCAAAAACAGCGATCAACCCGCCTTTGAGAACAAAGCGAGCAGAGTCTTGGCCAAACTTCATGTACGCAATACTCGCGATTAGCATGACAAATATCAGCTGAAGATGAACCACTCGTAATGCAGCTCTTCCTTGCGCACTTCTATTTGAAATTAACATCTAGAGTACCTGTTTCCCTTTCTATTCACCCCACCAAGCACAAAAGCGTTGGTAGATGAAAAAGCATGCAGAATTATATCTGCAATCAATTAAAAGACAATTGGTTGCCTACCCACATCGTTAACATTCGATTAAGAATGTGACCTGTGATTACTTAACAATTGCTTCTAGTTGTTTCAAAACTGTAACGAGCTGTTCTTCGTCCTTAAAGTTTATAAGGACATTCCCCGTACCATTCTTGGCAAGCTTTACATCCACTTTGGTCTCCAGAGCTTGCTGCAATCTCTCTAATTTAGAGTAAGTGTCTTGAGTTACCGTTGTGTTCACAACGGGTAAATCTTCCGATTGTGCACCACTTTCTTGCGCAGCAAGCGTTTTCTTGACTAAAGATTCAGCTTGGCGAACGGTTAAGCTTTTCTTAACGATCTGCTCAGCCACTGAGTGTTGAGTATCGGTGCTCAAAGCAAGCAGAGCTCGGGCATGGCCCATCTCTAATAATTTTTGTTCAACAAGGTGCTTAACATTCGCATCAAGCTGGTTTAGTCGTAACAAGTTGCTAACCGTAGCACGAGATTTACCAATAACATCAGCGATTTGTTGATGCGTTAGCTGAAACTCTTCTTGCAGGCGCTCAAGTGCTTGAGACTCTTCAATGGCGTTAAGATCTTCACGCTGAATGTTCTCGATCAGAGCCATCGCAACCGCTGCTCGATCTTGAACGTTCTTGATCAAGCAGGGTACTTGCTTTAAGCCTGCTTGTTTTGCTGCGCGCCAGCGACGTTCACCAGCAATGATTTCATAGCGATCGTTGGCAATTTGGCGAACAACGATAGGTTGAATGATGCCTTGTGATTGAATTGACGCCGACAACTCTGCAAGCGCTTCATCAGACATATCTTTACGAGGTTGATACACACCAGGCTGCAGCTGGTGGACGGATAAATCAGCCAGTTCACCATCATTCGAGAGTGCTTGGCTTTGCGTCGCGACTTGTTGTTTTTCGCGCGCGAATGAGCTGGTTGCAAGCAGTGCATCCAACCCTTTACCTAGACCACGTTTTGACATCAATCGTTCCTATATTTTTTGATTAAGCAGGGACTTCATCGCGTCGAAGCATCTCTCCGGCCAACGCTAAGTAAGCTTTTGCTCCCGCAGAGTACTTGTCGTAGTACATTGCGGGCTTACCGTGACTTGGGGCTTCAGCCAAACGTACATTGCGCGGAATCACCGTACGGTACACTTTATTGCCGAAGTGTTTCTTGAGCTGGTCAGAAACTTCATTGGAGAGGCGGTTGCGAGGATCATACATCGTGCGCAGTAGGCCCTCGATTTTGAGGTTCTCGTTTACTACTGCTGCTAACTTGCTGATAGTATCCATTAATGCCGTCAGCCCCTCAAGCGCGAAGTACTCACACTGCATCGGAACAAGCACGGAATCAGCTGCTGCCATCGCATTGATAGTAAGAAGGTTTAGAGAGGGAGGACAATCGATAAATATGAAATCATAGTTATCACGTATTGGGGTAAGTGCATTTTTTAAGCGAATTTCGCGTGCAAACACTTCCATTAGCTTAATTTCGGCCGCAGTAACGTCTCCATTGGCGGCAATTAAGTCAAAATGACCACTTGTTGTACGACAAACTACTTCCTCAAAAGGGACGTCTTCGACCAGTAAATCGTAAGCAGTTGTTTCAATACCGTACTTATCGACCCCACTTGCCATGGTGGCATTCCCTTGCGGGTCAAGATCGATGACCAATACTTTGCGTTTTGTTGCTGCCATAGAGGCAGCTAAATTGATACAGGTGGTCGTTTTACCAACGCCACCTTTCTGATTCGCTATCGCTACAATCTTACCCACGGGTCCATCTCGCTGTTATGCAGTGCGTGATAAGATTACTAGATGTCGCTCACCTTCCAATTCAGGAACTTGTAAAGATTTGATATCGGTCACAGAACACCAGGCTGGTATGTCTGCCGACTCATCCTCTGAGTACTGTCCCTTAAGTGCTAAAAACACGCCTGTATCAGGCTTTGGAAGATGGTGACACCATTCAATCATATCTTTAAGAGAAGCAAAAGCACGGCTGAGAACACCGTCGAACCCTTCACCAGGGTCGTACTCTTCAACTCGGCTTTGCACTGGGGTGACGTTTGAGATTTTAAGCTCATGGATCACCTGTTTAATAAATCGAATTCGTTTTCCTAGGCTATCAAGCAAAACAAATGAGGTCTCAGGTTGCATGATCGCCAAAGGAATGCCTGGCAGGCCAGGGCCTGTACCCACGTCGATATATCTCTGGCCATCCAGGTACTTACTCACCACAACACTATCGAGAATATGTTTCACCAACATGTCCATTGGGTCACGTACTGACGTGAGGTTATACGCTTTGTTCCACTTGTCTAGAAGCATTACGTAGCCAACAAGCTGCTCGCGTTGACGCTCTGATACTTCAAGATCAGTTTGCTCCAACAGTTGGTCTAGTCGTGTTCGTAGTGCGCTCATTGTACTTCTTCACCTTTCTTAAGCATGCCATGTTTCTTTAGGTAAACCAGCAAGATAGAGATTGCCGCTGGTGTAATGCCTGAAATACGTGAAGCAATACCAATCGTTTCTGGCTTCGCTTCATTCAACTTGTGTACCACTTCATTCGATAGACCTTTGACATCGGAGAAGTCGATATCCGTAGGAATGGTCGTATTTTCATGGCGCAAAGACTTTTCGATCTCGTCTTGCTGGCGTTTGATGTACCCCTCGTACTTCACTTGAATCTCGACTTGCTCAGCCGCTTGCTGATCGTCAAGTGCCGGAGCAAAATGATCATGCTCAGTCAGTTGTGCATAAGTGATCTCCGGTCGACGCAGAAGATCCTCACCGCTCGCTTCGCGGGCCATCGGTGTTTTGAGCAACTCGTTCAGCGACTCCACACCTTCTGACTTCGGATTAATCCAAGTTTCACTTAGGCGTTGGCGCTCTTTGGCAATATTTTCAATCTTCTCGTTAAAGCGTGACCAACGAGCATCGTCGATCAAACCAAGCTCACGCGCTTGCTCAGTTAAACGTAAGTCTGCGTTATCTTCACGCAACAGCAAGCGATATTCCGCACGTGATGTAAACATGCGATACGGTTCTTTGGTACCCATTGTGGATAGATCATCAATCAATACGCCCATGTAAGCTTGATCTCGACGCGGGCTCCAGCCCTCTTTGCCTTGGCTGAACAGGCTTGCATTCAGGCCTGCCATTAGACCTTGCGCAGCCGCCTCTTCATAACCTGTTGTGCCGTTGATTTGTCCAGCAAAGAACAGGCCTTGAACAAACTTGGTTTCATAAGTCTGCTTAAGATCGCGTGGGTCAAAGAAATCATACTCAATCGCATAGCCAGGACGAACAATATGAGCATTCTCAAAACCTTTCATTGAGCGAACGATTTCAATCTGCACATCGAAAGGAAGGCTGGTTGAGATACCGTTAGGGTATAGCTCATGTGTATCAAGACCTTCAGGTTCGATAAATATCTGGTGGCTGTTCTTATCCGCAAAACGCATGACTTTGTCTTCAATCGATGGACAGTAACGTGGACCAATACCTTCGATTACGCCTGCATACATCGGGCTACGATCAAGATTTGAACGGATCACATCATGTGTTTGCTCATTGGTATGAGTGATAAAACATGGGATCTGACGTGGATGTTGCGTGCGATTTCCCATAAACGAGAACACAGGTGTTGGATTATCACCGTGTTGAACCTCTAGTTGAGAAAAATCGACACTACGAGCATCAATGCGTGGTGGAGTCCCCGTTTTCAAACGATCTACTCTAAACGGCATTTCACGTAAACGATCTGCAAGCGCAATGGATGGTGGATCGCCTGCACGGCCACCAGAAAAGTTTTCTAGGCCTATGTGTAGCTTACCCCCTAAAAACGTTCCTACAGTTAAAACGACCGCTTTAGCGTGGAATTTAAGGCCCATTTGAGTCACAACACCGATCACTTGATCATTTTCAACGATCAAGTCATCAACCGACTGTTGGAATAACGTCAAGTTTGGTGTGTTTTCAAGAACATTTCGAACAAAAGCTTTGTATAGGGCTCTATCTGCTTGCGCGCGAGTTGCGCGCACTGCTGGGCCCTTTGAGGCATTGAGTGTTCTAAATTGAATACCTGCGTGGTCGATCGCTTGAGCCATCAAACCACCCATTGCATCCACCTCTTTGACGAGATGACCTTTACCGATGCCACCAATCGCAGGGTTACACGACATTTGGCCTAGCGTATCGATATTGTGAGTCAATAGCAGTGTTTTTTGTCCTGTGCGCGCTGACGCAAGTGCGGCTTCCGTTCCTGCATGTCCGCCACCCACGACGATAACATCAAATTTTTCTTGATAGAGCATGAACCGACCTCAGGTATTCAAGTAGATAAAATAAAAGAGCGGTATTTTACCTCTTTTCTAAGAACGATAACATCGGTTTTGTGATTTTTGTCTCGAGAGATCCAAATTAAATATATATAAGATCTATATATAGATCTTTTATTGGATCTATTATTAGGGATCGCGATCTCTGTGGATAAGTCAAAAATGATCAACAGGATCATAGAGCTTGAGGCGATCATTTCTTGTGATCTTATTTTGATCAGGTTGAGGATTAGCTGGGATCAAAAAGGTGGGTTATGCACAGGGGGTGGCAAGGTCTAAAGTTATTATTTGGATAACTATAGTTTGATCAGAGGAAACTTGACTAGTTATCCACAGGTGGTTTGGCTAAAATAACAACACTTGAACACTTCGATATCTAGAAAGTTATTCACAATCCGAAAAAAAACAGCCCCAAAGGACTGTTTTTCGAAAGTGCTCTTGGACATGTGCGCTATTTGAATTGCTCGATTCTATCCTTGATCCATGCCTCTGCCGCATCTTCTGGAACCGCTTGTTCAAGAATATCGATAAGCAGGCTGTCAGCGATACGTGTTCCACCAATATCCTCTAACAACTCATCGGCATGCTTGCCCGCAGCGCAGAAAGTATCGTAGCTAGAGTCGCCGATAGCAATCACCGCATACTTGACGTCACTCATACGTGGTGGCGTATCTTGCAGTGACTGAATGAAAGGCTGGATGTTATCAGGGTATTCACCTGCACCATGTGTCGAGGTGATGATAAGCCAGATACCGCTGTTCTCTATCTCTTCGGCTGAAGGTTGGTTATGTATCTGAGTTTCGAGGTTGTGTTGTTGAAGAATATCACTGAGATGATCACCGACGTATTCTGCGCCGCCTAATGTACTCCCGGTAATAATGTGGATCATAGTTACTTCCTTTTGTTGATCGCCACGGCTCACTAACGGAGTAAGAGGCGTCTAGACCGAAAATGGAGAGGGAAGGCGATCGGCCTTCCCATTGAGGTTATTTGCCGATACAGAATGAAGAGAAAATACGGCCAAGTAGGTCGTCTGAGCTGAACTCTCCCGTGATCTCATTAAGGTGCTGCTGAGCAATACGCAGTTCTTCTGCCAGGATCTCACCTGCCATATAGCCTTCCAGTTGCGTCTGGCCTATATCGAGGTGTTGAGCGGCTTTTTCTAGGGCGTCTAAGTGACGACGACGCGCCATAAAGCCACCCTCACTGTTGCCCGCAAAGCCCATACACTCTTTGAGATGAGTTCGCAGGGCATCCACCCCTTGTCCCGTTTTCGCTGACAGGCGAATTAATGTAGGGGAATTGACGTGACAGATACCGAGCTCTTCTTGGGTTTGATCAACCTTGTTGCGAATCACGGTGATCCCCATATTGTCAGGCAGTCGATCGGCAAAGTCTGGCCAAATCTCTTTCGGATCGGTTGCATCGGTCGTCGTGCCATCGACCATGAATAGCACGCGGTCAGCTTGCTCGATTTCATCCCAAGCGCGCTCGATACCAATCTTTTCAACCTCATCAGAGGCATCACGCAAGCCTGCAGTATCAATAATATGTAAAGGCATACCGTCGATGTGAATGTGCTCTCTAAGGACGTCACGCGTGGTCCCTGCGATGTCTGTCACGATTGCAGACTCTTTGCCTGAGAGCGCATTGAGCAGGCTCGATTTGCCTGCATTTGGGCGGCCTGCGATCACCACTTTCATGCCTTCACGCATGATGGCACCTTGATTGGCTTCCATTCTTACTGCATCAAGGTTGTCGATGATTTGTTGCAGATCACCGGCGACTTTACCGTCAGCCAGAAAATCGATCTCTTCTTCTGGGAAATCGATGGCAGCCTCTACATAGATGCGTAGATGGATAAGAGACTCCACCAGCGTATTGATACGCTTGGAGAACTGACCTTGCAGTGATTGAAGGGCTGATTTCGCTGCTTCTTCTGAGCTCGCATCAATCAAATCTGCAATCGCTTCAGCCTGAGTGAGGTCCATCTTGTCATTCAAGAACGCGCGCTCTGAGAATTCACCAGGTCTGGCTGGACGCACTCCTTCTATCTCAAGAATACGCTTGATGAGCATGTCCATCACCACTGGGCCGCCATGCCCCTGCAGTTCAAGCACGTCTTCACCAGTGAATGAGTGTGGGTTAGGGAAGTACAAGGCAATGCCTTGGTCGAGCTCAACACCGTCAGCCGTTTTGAAGGGCAGGTATTCAGCGTAACGTGGCTTGAGGGTCTTACCGGTTACGGCAAGCGCTACATCATTGGCCTTTGGGCCGGAAACTCGAATGATACCAACGCCACCACGACCGGTCGCGGTAGCTTGAGCAACAATAGTCTCTGTTGTCATAGGATGACCTTAAACGCTATGGCGCCAATAGGCACCATTTAAATGTAATGTGAAGAATTGTAATCAGCGAAAAACAAAAAGGCGACCTTTTGGCCGCCTTTCTTAGAATTTCTTTAAGCTCAAAGGTTACTTAGAGTGTAGACCTTTCTTCTCAAGAGATTTGTAGATCAGTGTTTGCTGGATCAGCGTCACAATGTTTGACGTTAACCAGTAAAGCACTAGGCCTGATGGGAACCATAGGAAGAAGAACGTGAACATCACTGGCATGAAGGTCATGATCTTCTGCTGCATTGGATCCGTTACCGTTGTTGGGCTCATCTTTTGAATGATGAACATACTTGCACCCATCAGTAGCGGTAGGATGAAGTATGGGTCCATTGCTGCCAAATCTTGTAGCCATAGGAACTGCTCGTGACGTAGCTCCACAGATTCCATTAGCGCCCAGTATAGAGCGATGAAGATTGGCATTTGGAGGATAAGAGGAAGACAGCCACCCAGTGGGTTCACTTTTTCTTTCTTATACAGCTCCATCATCTCTTGGCTCATACGTTGGCGATCATCGCCTAGACGCTCACGCATTGCTTGTAGCTTAGGCTGAAGCATGCGCATTTTTGCCATCGATGTGTATTGAGCTTTTGTTAGTGGGTACATCGCACCACGAACAATAAAGGTTAGGCCAATGATTGCTAGACCCCAGTTGCCGACAAAGCCTTGAATAAATGAAAGCAGAGTGTGCAGTGGTTTAGCGATGAACCATAGCCAGCCGTAATCAACTACGAGGTCTAGGTTTGGTGCAGTGTCAGCCATTTCGCTTTGTAGCTTAGGACCAGCCCATAGCGTTGCTTTGAATTGAGCTTCACCGCCATCAGCAATCGCTTTGTTAGGCATGCGAACACCGATGTCACCAAGGTTGCCGATCACGCGCGTGTACAGGCTTGTACCTGGTTCATCACGTGGGATCCACGCCGTTGCGAAGTAGTGCTGAATCATCGCAGCCCAACCCTGACCATTTGGCAGGTTCAGAGATAGGTTGCGGCTTTGCATATCGTCAAAGCTGTATTTTTTGTAGCGAGTATCTTCAGTTGAGTAAGCACCACCAGCGTACGTTGGCATGGTTAGGCTACCACCTGAATCTGTGACGTTCTGACGAAGGTGTGCGTACATACCCACATTTGCTGTACTGCCAGAGTTGTTCACGATGTCGTAAGAGACATCAATTGCGTAGTTGCCGCGTTTCAGTGCGAAAGTCTTAATGTACTCAATGCCATTTTCTGTGTATGACATTGGAATCACAAGTTCATCTTGGCCGTCTGCAAGCGCAAAGCTATCTGCAGAAACAGAGTACGTCGGGCGGTCTGTGCTGCTGCGGTCAACGCCTTGTGGACCCACTAGACCGCTTTGTGCGATGAACTGATGATTTTGCTCATTTTGTAGCAGAACAAAACGTTCTTCAGATTCTAGCTCAGCAGCGTAGTTGTTTAGATCAGCTGCAACAATATCACCGCCGACAGTGTCGATTGACAGAGTCAATACGTCAGTGGTCACGGTAATCGTTTTCGCTGAAGCTTGCTGCGAAGGCATTGGGTCGAGATCGTCAGCAAACCCTGGGGCAGGCAGTGTGCTGTTTGATTGTGTCTGCTGCGTCTGAGGCGCTGGATTCTTCTCTACATTCCATTGTTGGAAGAGTAGGAAAGAGACCAAAGCCAAAGCGATTAACAGAATATTACGTTGAGAATCCATCGTTGTTTAATCTCTGTCTTTGTTTTTGGGCGGTGGGACGGGGTCATACCCGCCATCATTCATTGGGTGGCATTTTAATAGACGTTGGCCAGATAACCAACAACCTTTTAAAAAACCGTGAGCTTTCAATGCTTCAATGGCATACATTGAGCAAGTTGGGGTGAAGCGACAACGCGGCCCAATTATAGGACTAATAATCCATCTATACAGATAGACTAGGGCTATTGCTAGCCACGCGAGGGGCGAGAAAGACGGCGCCATAACTTATCAAATAGCTTGAACATTTCTTCGTTGCTGAGATCTTGGGCGCTTTTTTTGGCAATGACAACAAAATCTTTGTTAGGAAGTTTGTGCTGACGTAAACGGAAGCTTTCTCGCGCTATACGTTTAAAGCGGTTGCGAGCGGGCGCAGTCTTGATTTGCTTTTTAGGAACGGCGAGGCCAAGTCTTGGGTGAGAAAGAGAGTTTTCTCGAGCAATGATAGTGAAATGAGGTGAGCCAGCTCGGTGAGCTTGCTTGAAGACATTTTGGTAATGCTCGGGAGTTAACAAGCGTAACTCCCGATTGAATGCGTACTTATTCAAAATAATCGCGAATTATTTTGAAAGGCGCGCACGGCCTTTTGCACGACGTGCATTAATTACTTTACGACCGTTCTTAGTCGCCATGCGTGCACGGAAACCGTGAGTACGCTTGCGCTTTAGAACTGAAGGTTGAAAAGTGCGTTTCATGATATATACCTTTACTGATCAGTTTTAGGTCAATGTTAACCCGGCGTGGGCGGCTATTGCTTTCTTCTTATATATAAGAGGAAAGGTAGCGTTAAGTACCGACGCCTCTCAACAAAGAGGCGGAATTGTAATCACTGTCACATTTACTGTCAATCACAGATTCTGTGTCAGTGGTATGAAATATCAACTTAGGCGTCAATATTCATAGTGGTGACAATTCCGGTCGGGCGATTATACGGAGACAAAACAAAATCTCAAGGATCTTTCGATCTAAGATGATCCTTGTTTAGGCTCCGACTTGGTTTAGGAACTTGCGCAAACGAGGATCCTGTGGATTGTCAAAAATATCCTGTGGAGAACCTTGCTCGACAATGTTGCCTTCTGCCATAAAGATCACTCGGTCAGCGACCTCTTTAGCAAATTGCATCTCATGAGTGACCACTAGCATGGTTTGATGCTGGGTGGCGAGTTTTTTCATGAGGTTAAGAACTTCACCCACCCATTCTGGGTCAAGGGCGGATGTCGGTTCATCGAAAAGTAGCAGCTCTGGTTGTAACGCCATTGCACGACCAATACCGACACGCTGTTGCTGACCACCTGATAGAGCGGCAGGGTAGCTGTCACCTTTATCACCGAGGCCGATATCGTCCAAAATTTGCTGAGCTCGTTCATGGGCTTGCTCTTTTTTCCAGCCGCGCACAGTAACAAGACCTTCAGCAATATTCTGGCGTGCTGTCATATGAGCAAACAGGGCGTAGTTTTGGAATACAAAGCCCGTCTTACGACGCAGGGCGAGAACCTCTGACTTACTGTGGTTTTGTGCATCCACCTCAATATCGTCGATGCTGATTGAACCTTGGTCGGCTTGCTCTAAAAAGTTAACACAGCGCAACAGGGTTGATTTCCCGGTGCCGCTTGATCCAATGATGACAATGATCTCGCCCTGTTGGATGTCAAAGCTCACGCCTTTTAGTACTTCGGTATCGCCAAAGGACTTGTGGATATTGTTCAGCTTAATCATCTTACATACGCCTTATTCAATTTCTCTTCAGCCCAAATCTGTACTCGAGTGAGCACGATAACCACAGCCCAGTAAATGAGTGCAACCGCTAGGAAGGCTTCGAAGAAACGAAAGCTAGAAGCCGCTTCCATCTGTGCACGGGCCATAATTTCAGCCACACCCAACGTAAAGGCGAGTGATGTTGACTTAATCATATCGATGAAATAGTTCATCAAAGAGGGCAGAGCCACACGCGTAGCTTGCGGCAAGATAATGCGACGCATCGCCTGTGAGGTAGTCATGCCTACTGATAGACTTGCTTCCATTTGGCTGCGGTCAATACCGATAATGGCGGCACGTATGCTCTCTGCTTTATAAGCAGCAAAGTGTAGCGTTAAGCCGATCACGGAAGCGCTAAAGGCATCGAGTCCAACCAGAAAAGGGAAGATCTGTGGCAGACCGTAATAAAGAAGAAACAGTTGAACTAAAAGAGGCGTGCCGCGAAAGAAGCTAATGTAAAGCTGGCTAAGTTGATTGAGCACTGGAATTTTAAACACTCGAATGTTGGCGATAATGACTGCCAAGATGAGTGAGAAGATCAGTCCCCATACTGCCATCTCCATCGTCGTACCTAGGTACTTGAGGAGAATCGGCATCAGTTCGAGCATGTAGTTAAAATCGAAACCCATGACTTTCCCTTAAATAAAAGAAAAAGGCGGGATCCGAGAATCCCACCTGGAATAAAACATCAAGTTAAAGTGAGTGGTCACTCATATGGTGCTATTTTGTAATGTCAGCACCAAACCATTTTTCGGAAATCTTAGCCAGAGTGCCGTCTTCACGCATCGCTGACAGTGCTTTGTTGACGTCATCACGCAACTCATTACCGCGATCATTGTTCACAAATGGCCAGCCATTTTCGATGGTCTCAAACGGTTCACCAGTAAGCTGCAGTGGCAGGCCGGTCTTCTTGATCAGCTCTAGTGCAGAAAGGCGATCCATGACAAACGCATCAGCGCGACCCAGGGCCACATCGTGTTCGATGCCTGTGTCGTAGGTTTTGATGTTGATTTGGTTTTCAGTATCACGGTCACGCAGCAGTTGCTCGAAGTTTGAGCCTAGATTTACCGCTACCGTTTTACCTGCCAAATCATCGATGCTCTTGATGCTGTCGTTACCTTTACGCACGGTAATTTGCGCGCCATCGACCACATATGGGTCAGCAAATAGGTATTTCGCTTTGCGAGCGTCGGTCATCGTGATCTGGTTTGAGATTGTATCAATACGACCAGTTTCAAGCAGGCCGAACAAACCAGAGAAGTTCGCAGTCACATATTCAACGTTGTAATCGTTACGGCGACCGATCTCATCCCATAGATCGACTTCAAAACCTTGTAGCTGATCTTGCTTAACAAAAGTAAATGGGAAATAGCGACCAGACATGCCGACTTTAACATCCGTGGCTGCTTGCACAGTGGCAGCAGAAAGTGCGATTGCAGCGATAGCTGCCTTCATCCAGTTTTTCATAATACAACTCCTTAATTATGTAGCCAGTGATACTACGTTTTCTTATTACGTTTGAATAAATAACTTTGTGGCATAACGTATGTTGCATAGTAATAAGTTGAAGTTGGTCGCAAAACGGCCCATCGATCCGCTTCATTCACAGACTTATCACCAAAATCAGGATCTGGGGAAAAACGCCTGAATGTGGATCATATTGTGAGTAATCTGGGTGATCGATGTGATGATCTCTGCTTTTTCGACAAAATATCTGTGAATAACTTCGATCTTATTCACTGAACGACCGATCATTCACTGGCGATCTTAGTTATCAACAGGTAAAATTGTGGGTCTTTCCAAGTTTATTATCTATTGAGTGGGGTCACCGTGTCATCTTCGCTTTGGTTGCAAGTTATGCAGCAGCTCCAAGAGGAGTTACCTGCTACTGAATTCAGTATGTGGGTTCGTCCTTTACAGGCTGAATTAAACGACAACACGTTGACGCTATTTGCGCCTAACCGTTTCGTTCTCGATTGGGTTCGCGACAAATATCTCAATAACATAAACCGTCTACTGCAGCAGTTCTGTGGTAATGACGTACCGAATCTTCGCTTTGAAGTGGGCAGCCGCCCAGTTCAAGCGCCAAAGCCTGCACCGACTCGCACACCTGCTGATGTCGCGGCAGAGTCTTCAGCACCGGCACAGCTACAAGCGCGTAAACCTGTACATAAAACTTGGGATGATGATGTTCAGGCGATCGCGGATATTAACCACCGCTCAAATGTGAACCCTAAGCACCGCTTTAAGAACTTTGTTGAGGGTAAATCTAACCAACTTGGTTTAGCGGCAGCCCGTCAGGTATCTGATAACCCAGGCGCGGCATACAACCCACTGTTTCTATACGGTGGTACTGGCTTGGGTAAAACTCACCTATTGCATGCGGTCGGTAACGCGATCGTTGATAACAAGCCAAACGCGAAAGTGGTGTACATGCACTCTGAGCGATTTGTGCAAGACATGGTAAAAGCACTGCAAAACAACGCAATTGAAGAGTTTAAACGCTACTATCGCAGTGTCGATGCACTGTTAATCGATGATATTCAATTCTTCGCTAACAAAGAGCGATCGCAAGAAGAGTTCTTCCATACCTTCAATGCGCTATTAGAGGGTAATCAACAGATCATCCTTACTTCGGATCGTTATCCAAAAGAAATTAACGGCGTTGAAGATCGTCTTAAATCCCGTTTTGGTTGGGGCCTCACCGTGGCGATCGAGCCACCGGAGCTTGAGACGCGCGTTGCGATCTTGATGAAAAAAGCGGAAGACCACCAAATCCACCTGGCTGATGAAGTGGCGTTCTTTATCGCTAAACGCCTGCGATCAAATGTACGTGAGCTAGAAGGGGCGTTGAACCGAGTTATCGCGAATGCGAATTTTACCGGTCGTCCTATTACCATCGACTTCGTACGTGAAGCGCTGCGTGATCTGCTCGCGCTACAAGAAAAGTTAGTCACGATCGATAACATCCAAAAGACGGTCGCTGAATACTACAAGATTAAAGTCGCAGACCTGTTATCTAAGCGCCGTTCTCGCTCGGTGGCACGTCCACGTCAGTTAGCCATGGCGCTGGCAAAAGAGCTCACCAACCACAGCTTACCTGAGATAGGTGATGCGTTTGGCGGCCGTGACCACACAACCGTCCTGCATGCTTGCCGCAAGATACAGCAGTTGCGGGAAGAGAGCCACGACATCAAAGAAGATTACTCAAACCTAATTCGAACGCTATCGTCTTAACAGAGTTCGAGTTAAGCTAGAGAAAACGGTTCAGATAACTGATTAGAGCAAATAATGAAATTTACAATCGCACGTGAACACCTACTTAAGCCACTTCAGCA